>OZ242205.1:4800000-6892519 GCA_965206285.1 Vicinamibacterales bacterium | reverse complement strand
GGGAGGATTGATTCCAACGTGAAATGAGCCTGAAGGGGGCCGGGTCGCGGATCATCGGAGGATGATCGTGAGACTCGACACCCGGCGTTTGCAGACCCTGGACCAGATTCAGGAGTTCCTGGCCGACAGCCGACCGCTCGACCCGCGGCCGCAGACCCGGGTCGAGGCCTACGCGTTCGTGGCCGAGACCCTGGAACGGTTCGACTACCCCGACCGGGGGAAGGCCGACAAGGGCCTGCTCCGCCGGTTCCTGGTCAAGGTGGCCGGCCTCTCACGAGCGCAGGTCACCCGCCTGCTGCGCCAGCACCGGACCACGGGCGCCATCGCCGACCGCCGCGGCCCCCGGCGCCCCTTCCCCCGCCGCTACACCAAAGCCGACATCGGGCTGCTCGCCGAAGTCGACGCCCTCCACGGCACCCTCTCCGGGCCCGCCACCCGCCAGCTCTGCATCCGGGCCTTGCACGTGTTCGGCGACCGCCGCTTCGAGCGCCTCGCCGCCGTCTCCAACGGACATCTCTACAACTTGCGCCACTCGACCAGCTATCAGCGCCGCCGCGGGACGATGCCCGCGACGACCCGCCCCGTGCACATCGCCATCGGCGAGCGCCGCCGGCCCCGGCCCGCCGGACAACCCGGCTACCTGCGGGTCGATACCGTCCACCAAGGCGACCTCGACGGCATCAAGGGCCTCTACCACCTCAACCTCGTCGACGAGGTCACCCAGTTCCAGTTCGTCGGCTCACTCGAGCGCATCGAGACGCCGTGCCTCGCCCCCGTCCTCGAAGCCCTGCTCCGGGCGTTCCCCTTCAACGTCCGCGGATTCCACGCCGACAACGGTACGGAGTTCATCAACCGCAAGGTCGCCGCCCTGCTCGAAGCCCTCCACATCGACGAGTTCACCAAGTCCCGTCCCCGACGCAGCAACGACAACGCCCTCGTCGAGAGCAAGAACGGCTCGGTCATCCGCAAGCACCTCGGATACGGCCACATCCCCAGCCGGTATGCAGAACGCGTCAACGCCTTCACGCAGCAGGTCCTCTCCCCCTACCTGAACTTCCACCGCCCCTGTCTCTTCCCCGTCGAAGTCGTCGACGCCAAGGGCCGCGTCCGCAAGCGCTACCCCCACGCCAACGTCATGACCCCCTACGAGAAGCTCAAGTCGCTGCCCGACGCCGCCGACTGCCTCAAGCCGGGGACCTCCTTCGACCAGCTCGACGCCGTCGCCGCCGCCATGAGCGACAACGACGCGGCACGCGCCCTCAACCAAGCCCGCGACCGACTGTTCGCCGCCATCGACCCCGCCGCCTGAAGGACCACGGCGACGGGCGGCGTTGACCCGCAGCTCGGTGTCGCCGGCACCTGGGCCCACGGGTTGCCGCACCGACGGACGGGGGGGCGGGGGCGGCGGCAGCGCGGGGTGGGCTCGCGTGTCACCGGCTGCCCGCACCGGTCGCCGGCAAGAGGCAGCCCCCTTGATGCCGCCGCCGGGTTGTGTGCCCTGTTCGAACCGCGTAGCTGCGGGCCGGCCAGCGTGTCAACGCGCTCCGCGCGTCCTCCGCTGCGCTACGGCCCTGCGGGTGACACACCGGCCGGCCCGCAACTCGGATTGCAGTTATGGGCCTTGCGGCCCGGCCTGGACGGGACGTCCCGGCCGTCCACGACGTCTCACGGGACACCGTGGCAGACACGCGACCCCGTCGCCGCGGGAGACCCGTTCGGAGGTGTCGTCATGAGTACGCCCCGTGCTCCCGGTCCGCTGTGCCCCGAGCCCGCCGTCGCTCGACAGTCGTGAACGTCCGGGCGCCGAGCCGCCTGTCACCGGTCCGTTACGTAACGGTGTTGAATGGTCGTGGCATTGACGACCGCGGAGCGGCAGGCGCGTTACCGGGGAGCGGCGGAAGGCCTGGAGGCTGTCGAGCTGCGCCCTTCGGCCGGCGTGCCGACGCGGGGGTTGGGCTGGTCAAGCGGGGCGGCCGCCGGGAACCACGGTACCGGTGACCGACCACCGGGCCACAGACGCATCAAGGCCGTCCACGGGACGAGCGGACCGCCGGTCGCTGACCCGAACCGCCGCCTCGGGGGTGGAGTCGGCGGCGGCGGGCGACGGCGGACCCCCGGCGGGCGCCCCGTGCGCCGAACAGCTCCGCCCAAGCAGGACTGACGTGCTGGTCGGAAACCGGAGGACCTCGGCCCCGCCCATGACAGATAATGTCGGTCAGCGTGCGCCGGCTCACCGCAGCCCGCGCCAGGACCCCTGTTTCCGTCCGTTGATTCGGCCGCCGTCACCTCGGCTCACGTGCCGCCGCTTCAGGCTCATTTCAGGATTGGAAAGAACGAACCCGAGCCTCTTCCAATGACAGATGAGCCTGAACGAGGGGTTGTTTCCAACGACAGATGAGCCTGAACGCGGGGACCGGGTCGCGGATCAGCCCGCTGCGTTCGAGCCGCTCCGGGTGCAACGCGGGGTCCACCACCGGCGGCGGGTCCCTCACCCGCCTGCGGCCTGCCCGCCGGCCAGAATCGGGCGCAGATAGCGGCCGGTATGCGATCCCCCGGCCATGGCGATCTGCTCGGGCGTGCCAACCGCGACGATCCGGCCGCCGTGCTCGCCGCCTTCCGGCCCCAGATCGATCACCCAGTCCGCCGACTTGATGACGTCGAGGTTGTGCTCGATGACGAGGATGCTGTTTCCCGCCTGCAGCAGCTTGCGAAACGCGGCGAGCAGCTTGGCGACGTCGTCGAAATGCAGTCCCGTCGTCGGCTCGTCGAGGATGTACAGCGTGCGATCGGCCCTGCGCGCGGCCAGATGCGAGGCGATCTTGATGCGTTGCGCCTCGCCCCCCGAGAGGGTCGTCGCGGGCTGACCCAGCCGCAGATAGCCCAGCCCGATCTCGTCGAGCAGGTGCAGCCGGCGGATGATCTTGGGCGCCCCGGCGAAGAACGACAAGGCCTCGCGCACGGTCATGTCGAGCACCCCATCGATTCCGACGCCGCGGTATCGCACCTCGAGCACCTGCGGCTTGAACCGGCGCCCGCCGCACTCGTCGCACGGCACGAACACGTCGGCCAGGAACTGCATCTCGACCCGCACCACGCCTTCCCCCTCGCACCCGTCGCAGCGCCCCCCCGGCACGTTGAAAGAGAAGTGGCCGGGAGTCAGCCCCGCGGCGCGGGCGCCCCCGGTGTGCGAGAACAGCTCGCGTATCGGGTCGAACGCCTTCAGATAGGTGACCGGGTTCGACCGGGGCGTCCGCCCGATCGGAGTCTGGTCGACGAGGGAGACGTCGGTCACCAGCTCCGCGCCCTCGAGGCGATCATGGCGCCCGATCCGCTTGTCCCAGGCCCCCTTCTGCCGCTTGATGGCCGCGTACACGACGTCGTGAACCAGCGTCGACTTCCCCGACCCGCTGACGCCGGTGACGCAGGTCAACGTGTTCAGGGGAATCTCGACGTCGATCCCCTGCAGGTTGTGCTCGCGGGCGCCGGTGACCCGGATCGCCAGCGGCGGGTGCTTCCGGCGGCTCGCGGGGAGTGGAATCGCCAGATCGCCCCGCATGTACTTGGCCGTCAGCGACTGCGGATCCTCCAGCAGGGCGTCGAACGACCCGGCATGAATGACACGCCCTCCCTGCTCCCCCGCCCCCAGCCCCAGGTCGACCACGACGTCGGCGGTCCGGATGGTGTCGGCGTCATGCTCCACCACCAGCACCGTGTTGCCCTGGTCGCGCAGCTGCCGCAGGATGGCGATGAGCCGCTCGTTGTCCCGCGGATGCAGTCCAATCGAGGGTTCGTCGAGCACGTAGAGCGTACCGACGAGGGCCGAGCCCAGGGCCGTCGCCAGATTGATCCGCTGCGCCTCGCCGCCCGACAACGTCGACGACAGGCGGTCGAGGGTCAGGTACTCAAGGCCCACCTCGCACAGGAACGACAGCCGCCGCCGGATCTCCCGCACCAGCCGATCCGCGACCGTCCGCTCGCTCTCGGTCAGCGCGAGGCCGTCGAAGAACCCGGCCGCCTCGCCCACCGTGAGGGCGCAGACCTGGTCTATGGTGCGTCCCGCGACCTGGACCCCGCGGGCCTCCGGCCGCAGCCGGGTCCCGTCGCACCCAGGGCAGGTCACGTAGCCGCGATACCGGCTCAGGAACACCCGGACGTGCATCTTGTACTTCTTGCGTTCGAGGCCCCCGAAGAACCCCCGGATCCCCGGATAGCCGGCGCCGTCGCCCTCGACCACGAACTCCCGCTCCGCGTCGGTCAGGTCGCACCAGGGCGTCGTCAGCCGAACCGCGCCGCCCTCGGCCGCGCGCGTCAGCCGGGTCAACTGCGGGCGGTACTCCGGCTTGCTCCACGGCTCGATCGCCTGCTGCCGGATCGACTTCGTCCGATCCGGCACGACCAGATTCAGGTCGAGCTCGATCACGTTCCCGAAGCCGTGGCAGGAGGGGCACGCCCCGAACGGATTGTTGAACGAGAAGAGGCGCGGCTCGGGCGGCTCATAGCCAATCCCGCAGGTCCGGCACTCGAACCGCTCGCTGAACCGGTGCATCACCGCATCGGCCGTGCCCCCCTCCGCCCCGACCTCCAGCGCGAACCCCGAGCCCCCGCCTTCCAGGTAGGCCGTCTCGATCGTGTCGGTCATCCGCCCCAGCAGGTCCGGCCCGACCCGCAGGCGGTCCACCACGATGCGCAACGACCGCTGTCCCGCAAGCTGCGCCGGGTCGACCTCGTCGAGGCGGACGACCTGGCCGCCCCCCCCATCCGGGTCATCCCCGTCAGCCACGATGATCCGGCCGAATCCGCGCTTGCGCAGGCCCGCGATCGCCGCCGACACCGGATCGCCCCCGGCGGCGGGCGGCGCGTTCGCGGACCCGAGCCCGGCCTCATCCTCGCCCGCGTCGGCGGCGGGCATACCCGTCTCGACCTCGTTCACGGTAGAGTCGAACCCCAGCAGCAGCCGGGTCCCCGCCGGCAGGGCCGCGAGCTTCCGCGCCGCCGCCTCCGCCGGTTCGCGGACGACCTCGCGCCCGCACTGCCGGCAGATCGTGCGGCCGACCCGGGCGAAGAACAGACGCAGATAGTCGTGAATCTCGGTAGTGGTGCCGACCGTCGACCGCGGATTGCGGATGCTGTTCTTCTGCCGTATCGCGATCGCCGGACAGATGCCGTCGATGCGATCGACGTCCGGCTTCTCCATACGCTCGAGGAACTGCCGAGCATAGGCCGACAGCGACTCGACGTAGCGGCGCTGCCCCTCGGCGTAGATGGTGTCGAAGGCGAGCGACGACTTGCCCGAACCGCTGACCCCGGTGACGATGATCAGCCGGCCCGCGGGCAGCGTCAGATCGATGTTCTTGAGGTTGTGCGTACGGGCGCCCCGAATGACGAGGTGCCCGTTCGCGGCTGCCGTTTCTGACATGCGAGATCCGCCGCCCTCCGGAGCGCGCAACGCAACCGGGAGAACCTACCGGTCCCCTCGCGCCTTCCCGGGCGGTACCGTAACTCGCCAGTGTACCGCGTGCCCCGGCCGGCCGTCCAACCCGCGGGTCGGGCCCTCCCGCGGGCCGCGCGCGCCCGTCATCGACACCCGGCCAGGCACTCGGCGTGACCCCTCGGGACTTCCCACTCGACCGCGTCGACCTCCGAGACCCGCCGGGCGCAATGTCTCGTGCCGACTGCGGGTGACGCCGTGTCGGGAAGGGAGCGGCCGCTTCCGCCCAGGCTTGGCCGGGTCGACCGTCACGTGTACATTGGAGCAGTCGCTTCCGCCCGACGCGGCAACGCTGCGGCCCTGCATCGGCCAGAACCCGGCCGGAACCGACGACCCGAAGGGGAGAACGGATGACCCACCGAAGACCGCGACGATACGCCCGAATCGCCGGCACGGCAGCCGTGCCGGCCCTGCTGGTGCTCACGGCCGCTCCAGCCTCGGCGCAGACGGACCTCGGCATCCTCATGCGCCAGAAGCTCGAGCGCGCGCAGCAGCTCTTCGAGGCGGTCGTGCTCGCCCGAATGCCGGCCGTCGAGCGCCATGCGGCCGAGCTGCTGCGGATCAGCGAGACCGCCTCCTGGATGACGACGCCGTCGACCACGTATCTCCGCCATGCCGGAGAGTTCCAAGAAGCCGCCCGCGACCTCGCCACGGCCGCCTCGGAGGGGGACATGGACCAGGTCTCCACCGCGTACATGACCATGGTCACGAGCTGCGTGCAGTGCCACCGCGACGTGCGGGGATCGCGGCTGGCGAGGCGCTCGCCGTGAGCCCGCCCGGCGCGGGTCTCCCGAGCCGGCGGAAGCGAGCGGGAGCGACGTGCGGCGACCCGGCCGTGGCGACGACTGGCTCCGGTGGTGCACACCGCAGCGCAACCGGCTACAATAGGGGACAGTGAGGGTGAGCCGACGGACCGTGCCCGCATCGTCCGGCCGCAGACTCCCGTGCCCGGCTCAGACCTCGCTCGACTCGCAGAGACGGCCGGGCGGCCACTCCTGACGTCCACGCAAGTCAGCGCTTCTCGCGCGCATGCCGGCGTAGCTCAGTTGGTAGAGCAGCTGATTCGTAATCAGCAGGTCAGCGGTTCGAGTCCGCTCGCCGGCTCCATTAAAATCAACAACTTACAGAGACACATAATCAGGCTGGTTTGGGCCGAGTCAGCACTGAGTCAGCAGTCGCACCGGGCCGTTAGTTAGCCGACAGGTCTTCGCTCAGCTTGCCCGAGACGGTCGCAGCCTGGTCCATATGGGCGTACCCGCCCTCAATCAGCGCCTTCAACGCCCCCCCGTCGCGCCTTGGCGCGGGGCGGTGCGGTTCAGGCCGCTCCCGCTACGACGCTGCTGTTGAAACATAATCTCTTTATTTCCATGAGGTTATAGAGCTTCTTCAGCAGCCGTGTACGGTTCCGTGCACAATTCGCGACTCGACTGTACCGGACGGATTCAGCCGTCCGTGGACACATCCCACGCCGCGACTGACGAGACGGGCATCGGTCGACGGGCACCGAGTCCACGATGCCGCAGCGGACCGTGGGGAGGGCCCGTCGCAGGTCGACCGCGTAGGCGACGTCGGCCCAGCCGACGCACATACCTCGCTCCGACGCATCCCGCGGTCATTGAAAAAGGATCGCCGCGATTCACGCCGGCGAGGCGACCCCGATCTCCGATGTTTCGTCGCCGTCTTCGGACACGGCGACAGAGTGGCCGAGAGCATCGAACGCGTCCGCCGCGTGCTCGCGGCCGGCACTCCCGGCCGCCTGAGCCAGCACATCGCCGTGCAGGCGGCACTTTCAGGCCAACCCGAGCGGGACACGCCGGCACACTGTACGCGAACTGGCTCCTCGAGCCCGAGACCTCCGACGAGCTGGTCGAAGACATCTACATGCACACCCTGCCGCTCGCGGTCTTCGCGGCGATCCAGAGTGCCCCGACGGCGCGGGTGACCTGGCCTCAAGACGATGCGATCGCCGCCCGCGCCATGACCGCCGCGGTGCCGCCGCAGGGCGGCGTACAGTGACGGGTGGACAATGCTCCTCGATCTGTGAAAGCCGTGCGCTCGCGCAACGGACCATGGCGGTCCGCCGGCGACAGCGCCGAGCAGCGCGCCGAGGAAGTGGGGCGCGAGGCGCCAGACCTACGGTGAAGTCCAGACGGGATGCTCCGGGACCAGGGGTGGGGCGCGTGTCGGAGACCCCGGCCGCCGAACCGCCGCCATGATCGACCTCCGTACGACGCGGGGTACCATAGGCTATGGCCGCCCCGCCGACTTTCACCGTCATCATGGGCTGCAACGGCGCCGGCAAGACCACTTGGAAGCGGGCCAACTACGACCGCCTGCCACCGCGGCACTACGACCTCGACGCCGTCGCTGGCGGGATCGGCGACTGGAACAACCGCGAGACCCAACGACGGGCCCTCGAGATCGCCCACGCCGAGATCGACCGGACCATCGCAGCAGGCCAGGACTTCGGCACCGAGACCACCTACGCCGGCCGCCGAGGGCCGGGCATGGTCCAGCAGCTTCGCGAGCAGGGCTACCGCATCGAGGGGATCTACATCGGCACCGAGACCCCCGACATCAACATCGAGCGGGTCGCCCACCGCGTACGGACTCTCACGGGGCACGACATCGATCCGGAACGCGTTCGAGAACGCCACCGCCGCTCTCTCGAGAACCTGCAGCGCGACGCGGCCGCGTTCCACCAACTCTTCCTCCTCGACAACTCCACCCACCACGGGGACCGACGGCCGCGACCGACAACGCAGTGCACCCTCGAGAACGGGCGAGTCCAAGAAGACGACGAACCTGACGCGACGTGGTGCCACCAATGGCTGGAGGAGCTGTCCCGCAGCGGTTGAACACGTCACAGCGGGAGAACGGCGCGCTATCCTTGAGCCATGACCGGGTGGGCGCCGCTCATCATTACGGTAATACAACTCGCGAGGGAGCACGGCACACGAATCCATCGGCGCACCGACGTCAACGGCCGCCCGCTCTTCGAGGTTTTGCCGACGGCATCGGCGGCGAGCGCCGACGAGCGCGTCCGGGGCATCCGCGCCGTCCGCCCCCGGCCGGCGCAACCGCCCCAGCGATCGCGCCGACTCCCTCTCCCGCGGCAGTGGACCCTGCCGAGCTCGAGCTGCCGCTGCAAGGCATAGCCGCACGGCCCGACTTCGTAACAGCAGACGACGGGCTGCAGCCGTTGAGGACCTGGTCGACGGGCGCGCCGGAGCAGGCTCGTCGCCGGGGCGCTCTTGGCGCGGGCCGGCCCCGTTTTAGAGCCACCCGGCGGTGCCGGACCCGCGTATTCATGAAACAGGATATCGTGTAGGGGCTTGGCGCTGGCCCAGAGGTCGGTTTCTCTATGGTGCCAAGAGCCCGTTTTTTAGTTGGACCCGGAGTCCCGCGAGCACCCCGTATTGCGAGACCGGAGATTCGCCGGTGAGCGCGCCCTGTAGATTTCGTACCGGCGGACTCCACGCCAGCGCCTTTGCGAGCAGGAGGTGACGGATGGAAGTCTTGTACCCCGGTGCGCCGGGTTGGATGTCCACTCTCGGTGCGTGAACGCGTGCGTGCGCATCGCTGCGGGTCGGAAGGTCACGACCGAGCACCGGGAGTTTGCGACTACGACGGCGGGTCTGCTCGAACTGGCGGCCTGGCTGACCGAGGCGGGCTGCACGCACGTGGCGATGGAGGCGACCGGCGTGTACTGGAAGCCGGTGTGGCACGTCCTCGAAGACGAAGAGTCGTTCACGCTGGTGCTCGCCAACGCGCAGCACATCCGGAACGTTCCGGGCCGCAAGAGCGACCGGAACGACGCGGCCTGGATCGCCGACCTGTTGGACGCCGGGCTGATTCGGGGCAGCTTCGTGCCGCCGGCCCCGCCCAGGAGCTGCGCGACCTGCGCGGACCCGCAAGCAACTGGTCCGCGAGATCACGCGGCACACGCAACCCTGCAGAAGACGCTCGAAGACGCGAACGTGAAGTTGACGCACGTGGTCACCGACATCCTGGGCGTCAGCGGCCGGGCGATCCTGGCGGCGCTCATCGCCGGGGAGACCGATCCCGAGCGGCTGGCCGATTGCACCACCGGGCGCCTGAAAGCCGACGCGCGGACATCATCGCCGCGGTGCACGGCCGGGTGACGGCGCACCACCGTTTCCTGCTGGAGCTGCACCTGGGGCAGATCGACGCGTTGCGCGCCGCCGTGCAGAAACTGGAGCAGCAGGCCGACGAGGTGCTGCGCCCTTTTCGCGAGGCCGCCGAGCGGCTGACGACGATCCCCGGGGTCAGTGAGACCGTCGCGCGGGTGCTCGTCGCCGAGATCGGCGTGGACATGACGAGGTTTCCCGGTCCGGGACATCTGGTCTCGTGGGCGGGACTGTGCCCGCGCCTCGACGAGAGTGCGGGGAAGCGCCGCTCGACCCGGATCCGTCACGCGACGCCGTGGCTGAAGACAACGCTGGTCCAGGCCGCGTGGGCGGCAACCCGGAAGAACGGGAGCTATCTGCAGACGGTTTCGACGGCTCAAGGGCCGGCGCGGCCCGAAGAAGGCAATCGTGGCGGTCGCCGCTTCCATGCTGACCGCCCGCTTACTTCATGCTCGCGACGAGACGGACTACCACGACCTCGGCGGCCGGTACCTGGCGAACCGCGACAAGCACCGCGTTACCCAGCGCCTCCTCCGGCGTCTGCACGACCTTGGAGTGGAGGTCGAAGTGAAGGCCGCCTGAGTCCACCGTGAGTTTCTCTGAGCCGCCCTGTAGATTTCGTACCGGCGGACTCCACGCCAGCGCCTTTGCGAGCGGAGGTGACGGATGGAAGTCGAGTACCCCCGGTCGCCGGGTCGGATGTCCACTCTCGGACGTGAACGCGTGCGTGCGCATCGCTGCGGGTCGGAAGGTCACGACCGAGCACCGGGAGTTTGCGACTACGACGGCCTGCTCGAACTGGCGGCCTGGCTGACCGAGGCGGGCTGCACGCACGTGGCGATGGAGGCGACCGGCGTCTACTGGAACCGGTGTGGCACGTCCTCGAAGATCGAAGAGTCGTTCACGCTGGTGCTCGCCAACGCAGCACATCCGGAACGTTCCGGGCCGCAAGAGCGACCGGAACGACGCGGCCTGAGATCGCCGACCTGTTGGCGCACGGGCTGATCTCGGGGCAGCTGCGTGCGCGCGCGGCCCCGATCCAGGAGCTGCGCGACCTGACGCGGACCCGCAAGCAACTGGTCCGCGAGATCACGCGGCACACGCAACGCCTGCAGAAGACGCTCGAAGACGCGAACGTGAAGTTGACGCACGTGGTCACCGACATCCTGGGCGTCAGCGGCCGGGCGATCCTGGCGGCGCTCATCGCCGACGCGACCGATCCCGAGCGGCTGGCCGATTGCACCACCGGGCGCCTGAAAGCCGACCGCGCGGACATCATCGCCGCGGTGCACGGCCGGGTGACGGCGCACCACCGTTTCCTGCTGGAGCTGCACCTGGGGCAGATCGACGCGTTGCGCGCCGCCGTGCAGAAACTGGAGCCAGGCCGACGAGGTGCTGCGCCCTTTTCGCGAGGCCGCCGAGCGGCTGACGACGAACTCCCCGGGGTCAGTGGACCGTCGGCGGGTGCTCGTCGCCGAGATCGGCGTGGACATGACGAGGTTTCCCGGTCCGGGACATCTGGTCTCGTGGGCGGGACTGTGCCCGCGCCTCGACGAGAGTGCGGGGGCGCCGCTCGACCGGATCCGTCACGCGACGCCGTGGCTGAAGACAACGCTGGTCCAGGCCGCGTGGGCGGCAACCCGGAAGAACGGGAGCTATCTGCAGACGCAGTTTCGACGGCTCAAGGGCCGGCGCGGCTGCCGAAGAAGGCAAGTGGCGGTCGCCGCTTCCATGCTGACCGCTGCTTACTTCATGCTCCGCGACGAGACGGACTGCCACGACCTCGGCGGCCGGTACCTGGCGAACCGCGACAAGCACCGCGTTACCCAGCGCCTCCTCCGCCGTCTGCACGACCTCTGGAGTGGAGGTCGAAGGAAGGCCGCCTGAGTCAGTGGTCACCGTGAGTTTCTCTGTAGAGCAGGTCGCTTCGGCAGCCCTGGTGACCAGCTCGCCGGGGACGCGGCGCTCGTCAGCTCGCCCGGCGGGTAGGGGTGAGAAAATCCGCGAAATGATGTGCAGGTTTGGTGCGCGTGTGCCGATACGTGGAGTTGTGGTTCGCACGCGCACGCCGACCGCCCGGTCGCTGACCGAATGCTGAACCCCGGATCCGTGGGCGCACCCGGTCCGTCCGGGTCCGCGAGGCCGAGGTCATACTGGAGAGGGTTCCCCATGTCAAAGCAACCCCGAAACCTGAACGCTGTGTCCGGCCGGCTGGTCGCCCAACTGTCCACCGGGACGGTTGGCAACGCGTCGGAGCCCGCGCGCCGGACCGTGCCGGCCACGCCTCCCGAGCCGCCGCCACGCCTGCCAGTCCGGGCGCTTGGCGAGTACGTCCCCGGCGGGCGCGTGGACACCATGCGCCGTCTCATCCGAGGCCGTTGAACGCTCACACGCGCCCCAAAGTTGACGCAGACTCGGCCGCGGGTTGGCGGCGCTGGATTGGAACCGCGATTGGGCTCCTCAGGACGGGTGAATGGAGGTCGTTCAGATCAGGATGGGCTCAATTGCGTCGACCGTGTCCGAGGTCACCTCGGGGTAGCGGTGGGGACCGCCGCCGGCCGGTGGCGAGCCGGGACGTTGCGCCACTGGCCGCTGCACGAGCACCGTGCCAGGAGAGCGCGCTGTCTCCGGCGCCGCGAGGAGGCGGTTACCAAAACGTCGTCCGGCCCGCCGGCGGCAGCCGGGTGCACGGTTCGGCGGTGCCCGCATCCGGCTCGATGTCCGAGGACGACGGTGGCGGCGGCGCGCTGGCCGGCGGGAAGGGCGCGGCCCGGATGCCGGCCAGCAGCGCCGCGGTCGGCGGCGCCGGCGAGACGCCGGCCACGCCCGGCGTCTCGCTCGCCACCGCCGCGGCGTCATGATCCGCGTGCTGATCGTCAAGGACTAGGCGATGGTTCTCACGGCGCACTGCCACAGGCTGCTAACTAATGAAGGGGTCATCAGGTGCCGATACCATCCTTGAGCCTGTCAGGGAGCGCGGATCGACTGGGAAGACCTGGGTGGGCGAAACTCGAGCGTCTGTCATGATTGCTGATAGGACAACCCTCTCGATCGCGAAGGCGGGTGAGTTGGTGGGAGTCACCCGCCGCACGATCTACAACTGGATCGCCGGTGGCAAGGTCGAGTACGTGCGGACGGCCGGCGGTTCCGTGCGGATCTTCGTCGATACACTGTGGCGCGATCCGCATGCCGGCGTCACCCGGCCGGATACGCACGGAACCTGGGAAGACGTCTCAACACCCTCAGAGGTCTGAACGTCGCGCTGCCCCGGCTGCCGGCACCTGCTACGGCGCGCCTCACCCTGGGCCTTGGTCTGGCGCGCCCCCGCAAGCCGCGACCGGGGCTTCCGCACCGTCTGCCCCGAACCCCGTTCGTTGACATCCCCATCGCAGGACCACTACTCTCCAGCACCATGAGTGTCATCGCACAGGCAATTGCCGACCGGCAAAGCGAAATCGACCGCCTCCAGGCCGAGATCAAGGCGCTGACCGACGTCGAGCAGCTCCTGGGAGCCTCCGCGCCGGCGGCGGGCTCCGCGTCGCGTCGCTCCTCGCGGAGCAAGGCGACCGCCGCCTCCGCAGAGAGCCAGCCCGAGGTCAAGCCGCAGAGGAAGCGCCGGGAGATGACGGCTGCGGAGAAGAAGGCGGTATCGGAGCGCATGACCGCCTACTGGGCCGAACGGAGGAAGAAGGCCCCCAAGAAGGCCCCCAAGAAGTAGGCACGCTCCGTCCCACCGTGCAGCTGCCCTCGCCGGTGCTCGCCGCGGCCTTGGACAACAGTGGCCCCGTCGCCATCCGGACCGGCATCAAGTTAACTGAATGCAGAGCATTCTTAGATCGGCGGCGCGGCGGCATACTACCGGCAAGTAGTAAGAGGTTCCACCGCGCCGGTGAACTAAGAATCGATTGGACTGAACCGCTGCTCCGCCGCTCGGCTATGGGCGTTGCATCGTCGGGAGTTACTGATGGAATGCCGGTCACAGGGTCGTACGTGGAGGTTACGGGTCCACGATGGTCGGTGAGGACAGCCACGAAAGCCTTCCCGCAGCCGTGGTGAGGCGTCGGAGACGCAGGTCGACCGGCCCGGGAACCCCGGGAGCTTCAAAGGGTGCCTGGCGAACGTTGGTGGGCTCGTCACGAGGAGTCCAGGATGGCCGGAGACATCCACCTGCCGGCGAGGTCGTCGACGACGAGCATGCTTCCGTCGTCGCACCGGGGACACCGCCGCAACGAGCGACCGGTCAGCGCCTCATAGCGGTCCCGATAATCGGTGGCGGCGCGGGCGGCCTGCTCTGCCGGTGGTGGCGGCGGCGCGGATAGCAACCGCCGACACTCGGTCAGCTTCTGCTGCCGGTAGCGATTGGCGAGGAAGCCGTAGTAGCGAATGCGGTGGAAGCCGGGCGGGAGCACGTGGAGGAGCATGCGGCGGATGAACTCGGTCGCCGTCAGCGTCATGGTCCTCTGGCGGGACGCGCCGGTCCGGCGGTAGTCGGTGTAGCGGAAGCGCACGGAGCCGCCTTCGAGGCTGCAGATGCGCTGGTTGCCGATGGCGATGCGGTGCGTGTAGCGGCCGAGGTAGTCGAGGACCTGTTCAGGGCCGGCGAAGGGTCGCTTCGCGTAGACCACCCATTCGGTCTCGCGGGCCGGGCGGAGGTGGTCGGCGAAGCGCCGAGGGTCGCTGAGGGACTGCAGCCGGCCGGCGAAGCGCAGCTGTCCGGACTGGAAGGCGTCCCGCAGCGCCTCGAGGAGGACACGGCGGAAGTAGCGTGAGAGGACCCGTACCGGCAGGAAGAACCCGGGGCGGCAGGCAACCCAGCCGCTGCCGTCGCTCGCGAGCCCCCCACCCGGGATGACGCAGTGCAGATGCGGATGATGGACGAGCGTCTGGCCCCAGGTGTGGAGGACGGCGAAGAAGCCGATCTCGGCGCCGAGGTGGCGGGGGTCGGCGGCGATCGTGCGCAGCGTCTCGGCAACGGCCCGGAAGAGGAGACCGTAGACGACGGCCTTGTTCTGGGTGGCGATCTCGGCGACCGCCGGGGGCACGGTGAAGACGACGTGGAAGTACTCGGTGGGCAGCAGGTCCGCCCGGCGCCGTTCGAGCCACGCGGCGCGGGCCAGCGATTGACAGGTCGGACAGTGGCGGTTGCGACAGGAGTTGTACCAGACGCGGCGATGGCCGCAGTGGTCGCACTGCTCGACGTGGCCGCCGAGGGCGGCGGTGCGACACCGCTCGATGGCCGTCATCACGCGGCGCTGCGCCGTCGAGAGGGTGGCCCCGACCTCGGCCCGAAAGGTGACGCCGTAGCGGCGGAAGATCTCCGCCACGGTGATCGCGGCGCGCGGCACGACCGTCGCTCAGGCGATGTCGGCGGTGCGTTCCGGTACAGGCCGCGGGAGGAGGTCCAGCGGACTGGCGGTCGAGCAGACCGTGGTGGTCGCGACCCGCAGGTACTGTGCCGTGGTCTGCAGGCTCCGATGGCCGAGCAGGAGCTGAATCGTACGCAGGTCGGTGCCCGCCTCGAGGAGATGGACCGCAAAGGCATGCCGGAGCGCATGGGGCGAAACCGGCTTGGCGAGGCGCGCGCGGCGGGCGGCGACGTGGCAGGCACGCCCGACCGCGTTCCGAGAGATCGGCTTCTCCGGGGGCTCGCCGGGAAAGAGCCAGTGCCGCGGCCGGTCGACCTGCCACCAGGCGCGCAGGACCTCGAGCAGCTTCGGCGAGAGCATCACGTAGCGGTCCTTCTGCCCCTTGCCCTTCGCGATGCGGAGCGCCATCCGTTCGCTGTCGATGGCGGACACCGTGAGGCTGACGGCCTCGGAGATGCGCAGGCCGGCGGCGTAGCACGTGGTCAGGATGGCGTGATGCTTGGCGGCCTTCACCCCGTCGAGGAACTGGACCACTTCTTCCGGGCTGAGCACGACCGGCAGGGAGCGGGACTTCTTCGGCACGGGGATCACGTCGTCGAAGACCCACCGCTTCCGCAGGGTGACCCGATAGAGGAAGCGGAGGGCCGACACGGCGACGACCAGCGAGCTCGACGCAAGACGGCGCTCGTTGGTCAGGTAGACCTGGTAGGCGCGGATCTCCTCCAGACCGAGACGCGCCGGAGAGCGGCCGAAGTGGCGGGCGAACCGCGCGACGGTCTCGACGTACGTCTGTTGGGTGCGCGGCGACAGACCCCGCACCTGCATGTCTTCGAGCATGCGTTGACGAAGAGAGGTCATGAGACGCTCCTCTGCGAAGGGCCCGGGGGATTCCAGGCGCTCGCAGAGCAGCGTATGGCGAGACGGCACACGAGTTGCGGCGGGACGACCTGGGCGGCCGCCTCCAGAGCAGGCAGGTCGATTCAGCGTCTACCGCGTAGCGGTTTAGTCCAACCCCGCTTATCCGACCCAGGACCTCGCCGCAAACAGCGGCCCGATCGACAAGCAGGCCGCCCGCGGGCGCGCCGGAGCCGCAGCGTCGAGACGTTCGTGCACCCCCTGCCAAGCCCTCGAAATCGAGTAGTCTACTTGCCTTTGAGGACGCTTGGGCGAGGAGACCTGGAATGCTACGTGGACCACGAGCGGAACGGCAAGTGGACCCGGCCGCGTACGTCGTGCATGTGGCCTGGACCTTAACCGGCGAGATTAGTTAAGGAGACGTTCGAGGCGCCAAAGCAACCAGCGGTGCCCCCCGAGCCCTGCGACCGAGCCACCGCGACCACCATGAACCCCGAAGAACGGCTCCGCGAGCGCGAAGCGGGCATCGGATGCCCGCTAGAATCTGCCGATCTGCTGATGCTTTGCATGTTCGCGATGCTCGTGGTGCTTTCGATTGCCACCGGGGCATCGGCGCAGCCGTTCGGGGGAACCGTCTTCATCAGCCCTGACGTACTCACGCCGGCGGACTCGTCGACGTTCACCGGCGTCGAATACACCGGGCGCGGCCAGCGCGAGATCTTCGACCGTCGGCCCAACGCCTGGATCACCGTCAACGCATACCTTTTCGAGGCAAGGTATCGCGGGGCCACCCTTGAGTTCCAGGTCAACCCCGAGTTTGGCAGCGTCGACGCCGCTCGGGCGGAGGTCGACGCCTACGCCCCGGCACTCGGCCGGCTGCCTGCGGTCATGCTCTCGCGGGCGCTCAAGGTCCAGGTAAACGCCGGTAACGAGTTATTCGGCGGCAACTGGCGCGACCAGAGCTTCCTGATTCACACCGGCCAGGGGGCTGAGTACAGGCGCGACGGCTTTCTTGAGGAAGTGCTGTTCCATGAGGCCGCCCATGTTTCCCTCGACGGCGATCACGCGGACGCGGAAGGCTTTTATCTCGACCTACGCGCGACGGACCGCGATGTAGCGGAGACCGCGCTGCCGTACGCCGTCCGGTATCAGCCCGGCTCTCGGCGGAGCAGCGCGATCGAGGCGACGGTCCCGAACCGCGGACTTCGACGAGGACTGTCGCCATTGCAAGCGGTCCCGGCCCTCGACCTACGCGCGAGACTTCCCGGACCGCGAGGATGTAGCGGAGACCGCGCTGCCGTACTTCGCCGTCCGGTATCAGCCCGGCCGGCTCTCGGCGGAGCAGCGGGCCATGATCGAGGCGACGGTCCCGAACCGTCTGCAGTACTTCGACGAGCAGGGGCTCGACTGGTCGCCATACATGCAAGCGGTCGCCCTGCCAGCCGTTGCGGCCGTCATTCTCTCGGCGCTGTTGCTGGGCGCCGGCACGGTAAGGAGACGGGGATAGGGAGAACGGGCACCACTTTCCGCGCCGCCTGATGACCGCCGCGACGTGATCACCTCCGCATCCTCCTGGCTCGGTCGACGAGACGACCTGTCTCGCCCTGTCGATCATCGCCAGGGAACGCTGTTTCCGAGTGCTCAGGGGGGTCCCTTTTTAAGTGGCCACGGGGTCCCTTTCATGTTGCCGCTACCACTCCTATGGCCGTCATGGCGGACGCAGGCGGGTACCGGGACCGACCAGTGGCGCCCATTGGAAGGCGGGCCGCTGGCCGAGGGCTGCAAGATCCCGCTACCCTGATGCCCATGACCGGCGACGGACCGCAGATCGTCATCAAGGGGAGGCGCGAGGACTGGCCCGGCGGCGCGCGGATGCTGACGCCGCGCGAGCCCGGCCGGGAACCCAACCGGCAGACCTTCTGGTTCGGGGCCGAGCTCGACCCGGACGGCAGCCAGGTGTGGTTCCGGATCACTTCGGAGGCGGTCCGCCGGATGCGGGAGGGAGACGCCGTGGCCCGCGGCGAGCGCCTGGTCGACGCCCTCCTCGCGTGGCTGACGGCCGGCCCGGCGGCTGGGGCCTGAGGTCAACCGCTTCCAGGTTCTGGTCTCCGATGACGGCGACACCAGGCTCGAGCGCTACGGCGGCGACTGAAGCGCGGCCGCGTCCGGTCGCCGCCGGCCGGCTCCGTCTGAACGGAGGCACGATGAAACTGATTCCCCACCACCAGGACGACAAGCACGACACTGACGGCGCCTGGCGAGTCGTGCAGACCCGCCGCCCCGGAGGAAGCCGGAACGCGCGGCCGCGCTGGGAGGTTCACGAGCACTGCGAGGGCCGCGGGCGCCGGCTGGCGTCATCACGCCGCCTTCGAGCGCCGACGGGACGCGCTGGTCTTCCTGGACACCACGGCCGCAGCGTCGGGGGGCGAGAGCGTCACGACAGCACCAGGCGGCGCGAGACCCCCGAACCCTCGCAGGAACCACCCCAGTCCAGCCCGCGCCAGACGCCGAAGGGGCCGATCACGCACGACCTCGACGAAACTCGCTCCCAGGACATCCCGTGGTCGTTGTGCGGCGTGCTCCTGTACGATCCGAGGCAGATCGCGAAGGAGGGCGAGCCGGCGACCTGCGGGAAGTGCCAGCGGTTCCGGTCGGCGGCCAGCTACCGGAAACGCCAGGCAGCGATGAAGGCGGCAAAGAAGGAGACCTGACCGGACGCCGGGGTGGGCCCAGCCGCGGACCGGAAACGGGGAAGGACCCCGGCTCCACCGGCCCCGGCGCCGCGGAACGGATCGAGCGTGGTGATGACGACGGAGACGGAGTTCAACATCTCGGAGGAACCGCTTGCCGAGCGCGTTCTGCGCCAGGTGCAGTCCGGGCAGCTCGACGAGTCCCGGCTGTTGCCCTCGGCCGAGAAACGGGCGAGGGACGTGGTCAAGAAGCTAGACCGGCTCGCGGCGCGGCAGGGTTGGTACACCTTCATGGCCGGCCAGGCGTACGCGGTGGCGACCGGGAAAGCGCCCGCGAAGCGGAACGCGGAGGTCATGGCGATGGAGCAGGTCATGCGCTGGCGGTCGGAGGTGTCGCGGTTCGCGCCCGATCGGCTGGCGGAGTTCGACGAGCTGATCGCGGACGCGCTGAACAACCCGGCGCCGGTGCAGAAGGCCGACCAGTGAGCCGACCGCGCTCCAGGGCGAACGAGGTCTTGCGGGTCGGGAGCGGCCGATCGCGCAGCAGCGTGGCGAGCGCGACAGTGGGCGCCCTGCGCCGCCTGAAACATGCAGCCTGCCGCTCGGCCAACGGGGGGCAGCCCTGGAGTCCGCCCCTGGGACGGGCGGTAGCAAACGGTACCACGACCTCATTCGCGGACAAGCCTTGTGAGTTCTCTGCAGGCACAGGCCGCTGCGGCCGGATCGCAACGCGGGGGCGGTGGACATGCTGTTCGACGACCCCTTCGATACTCGCCCGCGACAACCCGCACCTGTTCGACTTCGCGTGGCGGGAGTTCGTGGACGACCTCGGCGGCGGCGATCGCCGCCCTGGTCTGGGGCGACATCACGCCGCCGGCGCGCGCCGGCCAGCTGCGGGTCCGCGTGCGGACCTCGAAGGCCAACGCCGACGGCCGCCGCGAGGACCTGCGGCTGCTCGCCAGCCCCTTCGCCCGCGCCGTCGAGGACCTGCGCGCGGCGACCGAGCCCGCCGCCGCGGCCGAGCGCGTCGTCCCGCTCGTCCCGCACCAAGTCAACCGCCGCCTGCAGGTCCTGGCCGCCGTCGACCACCGCCGTGCAGGCCGCCGGCCGGCGGCTGGCGCAGCGATGGTCGCCCGCTACGCTTCGGCCGTCGCCGTCGAGGACGGCGCCGTCGCCAGGCTCTTTGGGGGGGAGTAGAATCCTGAAATACCAGCCGGATCGGTCACCGTCGGGCGACATGGAAAGTCGCACCGACCGACGCGCGTCAGCACGGCCCCAGAAAGCGGGAGATTTGACGCTGGACATTCGCCTCGTCAGCAACAGCGAGCTGGGCTCGTTCTCCTGGCGCTGGCCGGAGAAAACCGAGCACTTCGAGCGTGGCTACGCCGCCCTTGTGCGGTTCGAGGGCGGGGAGTTCCGCATCCGGCACGGCATCAGCCGGCGTACGGTGTACGGCCGGCCCCGGCTCCACTCGGTGACGTGGGTCGAAAATCGTCCGATGGTCGAGGGAGTGGAGGCAGATGACTTCGCGCACTCGCGGAGCTTGCTCAGCCTGATCAAGGTGACCAAGCGACACCTGCGGCCAACTGACCCCCTCCCCCCTAACTAGATTGTCGTCGAAATCGGCGGTCATCTCTTGTTTCTCTGAAAACGAGGCGCCTCTTCAGTACCAGGGGCTGATCATGCAGTCATTGAATACGGCTCGTGCGGCGTGAGTGAGCCGCTTCGCCACATCTGTCTTCGAGCTTCTCGAGTTTCCCGAGGCGCGGATACCGTACCCTCCTGGGGTGCGCCTCAGAGGTCGCCGCAGGGCGCTATCGAGAAGCGCTGCAAACTGCTCGGGCCGTTTCGAGGGACTGCTCGCATCGATCTGGAAATCCAGACTGGGCGGCGAGTCCTGGTCCTTTACCATTCGTCCGCCATATTCTAACCTGGGCGGCCGGCGTCGAGGCGCGGGTAACCGCCCACTCGGGACGGGCCGCAGCGGCGAACCGCAGCCCCACCATCTGCGGCGAGAGCGGCACGACCTGGTCCTCCGGCACCTTCCGGCACCGGGCCCGCGGCGGCCCGGAGCGTCCGCAGGGCGCGGGCGACCCCGTCCTTCACGAACCGCACGTCCCTCCTCTCGCCCTGCTGGTTGGTCTTGCCGCGGCGGACGGTGACGAGGAACCCCGTCGCGGTCGGCCGCGTCGGCGACGTCGGCCCAGCGGAGGGCGCTCACCTCGCTCCGGCGCATCCCGGCCATGAAGAGGAGCCCCGCAATCACGACGTCGAGGCGGCCGTGCTCGAGGGCGACCTAGTCGGACTCGACGCCGCAGCCGCGACGCCGCGGCCGGTGGCGGGGCGAGAACCCTGACCGCGCGCGACCCCACCCGGGAACCGAACGGAACGCCCGGCTCGCCGACCGCGGGCTCGAGGACGCGACGCCCGCAGGGTCCACGCTTCTGGAAGAGCGCCGCCTTCGGGTCCTCGACGCCTGCAGCCTCGCCCGAGGCCTTCCTCCTCCGAACACCCGCCGGAGCTTACGGCGGGGCGCTCCGCCGCCTCGACGGCCGGCGGCGTGGGTGTCGAACGCCATGCTCGCAGGCTATCACGGGGGACCCCCCGACCCGGCTCGGCGCACAGGATGCCGAGTGGCGGACTCACGGAGTGCCCCCGCAGTCGGGACCGTGACCGCCGACACGCCGCCCAGCGCCTCGCCGCGATCGGCGGTGCCGGCGGGCACGACTTCCGCGCCGGCTGGCGGGACGACGGGCGCGACGCGCTGTCCGACCCGCCTGGCTCGACTAGCCGCCCCACAACCGCCCCCGCCAGCTCCGTTGAGCCTCACCGCCTACCAGCAGAACGTTCGCCCGCCACGGCCGGGGGGGCAGGCACCGACGTTCGGGGTGACCGGCCTGGCCGCTCGCCCAAGTCGCCCTCGAGCGGCATCGCGCCGCCCCCTTCTGCGGCCGTGGCCGCCGTTCCATGGCAGCCGCGCCGTCTGCCCCGCAGGCCGAGGTGCTGCGCGCGTTCAGGCGCCGGAGCGCAGAGGCGGTCGCGGCTTGATCACGAACTCCAGATCGGAGTTCAGCACCTCCGCCACCCGCACCATCGTTTTCAACTCGATATTCTGGACGTGACCGGAGAACAGCCGGGAAATCGTCGGTTGGGTCACGCCCAACTGCCTCGCGATGGCTGACCTGGAGAGACCAAGCTCAGCCCGCCTCGTCTCGAGCATCTGGACGAACTCGAGAAGATGACGTTTCGTTGCGATGCGCGCAGCCTGCTCCGGGCTCCGGCGCCCCTGCAGGCCTGGCAGGACAGGTCCGCTGATGGTCGTTGCCCGGGCGACTGGCTCCTCCGGACTGTCCGCGTTGGTGGGGCTGCGTTGCATGATCCTGCTCGCTAGCTGTTCTTGTCTTCCTCGTTGCGCAGCGCCTTTTCGGTGTTTGCCTGGAGTCTTCGGATTCGGGCCATGATTCTGGCGGGGATGCTCGTGCGCTTCTTGACGTATCCGTCGAGCACGACGATCCGATGCCCTGGCGCGAACACGAAGAACAGCCGAACTCCGGTCGTCAGCCCTCGGGCCTCGAAGAGTCCATCGCCGAGAGGCTTGGAGATCGGCAGCCGAAGCTTGTTGCCGTGCTCCTCCAGCATCTCCACCAAGGCCTCGGCTTCCGCGACGGCGTCATCGGACAGTCCATCCAGAAACTCTTCGAGTGTCGTCCCCCTCGAGGTGTTGAGCGAGTGAACGGTCCAACGCACTCTCGGAATATACCTTCTGAGGTATATCTGTCAAGCTCAGTGTTTCGCGGACCGACCCCAGGGAGCCCGCGATCCCGTGGTGGACTCACGGGGTGCCCCTCTCTCTCCGGATGGTCGGCCGCTCCGGACCCGCCCTGCAGCTAGCCAACGCGGTGACAACGGGCATCACAGGGACGACGCCGCGGGCAGTAGCCGTAGGCGCAGCCGGCCAGGACCCAGGTTGTCCGTTTCCCCGGCGGCGCCGGCGAGACGGGTAGACTTCGATCCGATCGCGCGGATTCGTTGGAGAGACGATGAGGAGCTTGGACAAAACCAGGGTGCTCAGCGCGCTGCTGCTCGCCGCGCCGCTCTCGGCGCTCGCGCAGCCGACCGAACCGCCGGACCAGCCCGAGGCCGAAGACGCGCCGCAGTTCGCGGAGGAGGTGACCGTCACCGTCACCGCCCGCAAGCGCGAGGAGAACGTCCAGGCGGTGCCCTTCTCGGTGGCGGCGCCGTCCGGGCAGGCCCTGCGCAACCGCGGGGCCGAGACTATCGAGGACGTCTCGGCCAACGTCGCCGGCTTCTCCGTCCAGAACCTCGGCCCCGGCCAGAGCCAGGTCGCGATGCGGGGCGTCTCCGCCGGCCAGATCGTGCGCGACCAGCCGGGGGTCAAGGAGCAGGTCGGCGTCTATCTCGACGAGTCGGTCGTTTCGATGTCGCTGTTCACGCCCGACCTCGACCTGTTCGACATGTCGCGGGTCGAGGTGCTGCGCGGCCCGCAGGGGAGTGCTGTATCCATTCTGCTTCGAGATCCAAATCAATGGACGGGATGTCGCCGATCTCGTCATCGCGGGGGTGTCGACCCGCTGCCGCGCCGTCTCGTTGACCGGTTGGGGTTCGGTCCGCAGGATTGCTGAGGTGTCTGCGTCGGCGCGTTTGGTCGCGTGATGCTTTCAGCCGTTGGTCCGCCGCCGATCATCATGTTAGCGGGGTCCGCTGGTACCATTTGCGGTCCCTTCCCTTCCGGGTCCCCAGGTCCGGTCTCTCCCGGGGCTTCAGACCTTCCTCCCGGGCCTCCGGGCCCGTTCCTGTCCCCCGGGTCGAATCCCGGATCTCGGGTGATACTCCAGATCGTCTTTGACCCCGTTGGCCCGCGCTCAGCGATTTGGATGGCAGATGAGGTGATCGCGTCGGCTTGGGTCGGCTCGCTCAGTTCGATGAACCGGTCGACTCCGGTCTGCCTCATCCAATCTCTCAGGCCTGCGGCGTTGGGGGCGTTGCTCGCCTGCCTGTTTGTCGTGCCGTCGTGGCATTTTGTCCGCCACTCGAGTCGTCTGTTCTCGTAGTGCAGGTCGGCGGCCGTCCACGTGGCGTTTTCCGTCGCTTGGGCCGCGTGGTCGGCGGGGTTGGCTTGGATGTGCGCGAAGCGCTCCGGGACATTCTTGATATCGGTTCTGGCGTCCTTCGCGTACGTCTGGGCGGTGTCGCGCCACTTCTTCCTGAGGGTGGTCATCTCCTCAAGCGGCTCGAGGTTGATGGCCGTTTCGAGGCTCTGCCGGTCGATCTCCATGGCGACTGCGAAGTCGTAGAGATCCCTGACTGGTGCCTTCCGGCTCGCCCGTTTCGCTTTGCCATGGAGGATCTGGGCGTTCGACTCGACGTGCTCGGCCCGTCCGTCTATCCGCGCCTCGCGTTCGCTGCCTTCTGGGTGGCGTTCGTCGCCTTTCTTCCTCTGCCACAGGTCCAGTTCAGATCGCGGGAAAGAGATGACGATTTGCCGTACTCCTTGGTATCCGCCGGTGGCGCCAAGTTCTGTCATTGAGGTCATGAAGTGCGGGCACCGCTTCGCGATCAACCGGTCGGCGGCCGAGGGCGCCAGCTGGAGATCGATGTCGGTGCTCGACCGGTGCTTGTACCGCGCCGTGAGTATCGTTCCTCCGGTCATCGTCCAGCGTTCGTTGTCTCCGAGGATCTCGCGCATCGCATCTTCGAGCCTCGGTCCGATCTTTTTCCAGAGTGTGGCTGCCGGTTCCGGGAGTGTGAGTGTTTCCATCGTGCCTTGCTCAGCCTCGACGTCGACGGTCCTTCGCCGGGATGAGGTGTCGTTTGGCCGCGTGCTCGTTCAGCGTTCTCACCTTCTCCGCGTCGGTGAACCCAGCGTTGCGCATGGCGTTGGCGAGCATTCGCCAGCTGTAGACGCGTTCGGCCCAAGCGAACCAGTGTTGCTCGACTGTCGCATAGTCGAGCCATGTTCGGATGGCGTGAGCCTGCTCCTTGGTCGGCGTCGTCGCGCGCATCCCGTCGTAGAGCGCTCGGCTAGTCGGTCGTTTTCGGTATCCCGCGCACCTTGAGTGGAACACTAAGTTGACGATGTTCGAATCTCGCCCCGTAGTTGTGCGATCGCCCCAGGGCAGAATGTCTGCCCAGTCCTCGGGCGCGAGGTCGTCGTCGAAAGCTTCTGGGGGTCCAGGCTTCGCCGGAAGGCTGTCGGGATGGGGTGTGATCACGAGGGTCTTTGCGGATGGCAATGCGCGGTCCCGACTCCTTTCGTGGGCTACCTGTGTCGTCATCGTGCTCATCCTCGGTTGCCTGGGCGCTGGCCTCAAGCTGCTCGTTGCTCGGCAGTCGTCGTCGCACGTCCTTCGCCCACGCTTGGGCACGTTTTGGTCCAGGTTCGCCCCCGGGCTACTTGGTCTACTGCCCTGGGGCGTGTCCATTCGGGGACCAGGTCCGGGGCGATGACCGTACGTTTGGCTTTTCGCATCCTCTTCGTGGTGCCATGCGTTGATTTTCTCACGACGTACTGCGGAATTTGGTCGAAATTTTCTGGGTTCTCCAGCGATGCGGTGGCTCCGCAGGAACTCCCCAAACGGTCAGCGGGAGAGGTCCACAGGACTCTGAAACTCCCCGCTGCATCTGCCAGCCTGAATGCCGATCCGGTTCGTTGGATCGCTAGCCAACGGCAGATGGATACAGCACCCGCAGGGGACCCTGTTCGGGTCGGGCTCGGTGTCGGGCACGGTGCGCTACATCACCAACCAGCCGGCCCTCGGGGTCACCGAGGGGACCGGCGAGCTCGGCTTCAGCTCGCTCGACGGCGGCGGGCTCGGCAACGACGCGAAGCTGCCGTCAACGTGCCCCTGGGGTCGACGGCGGCCCTCCGCGTCGCCGCGTACAACACCGCCATGGGCGCGCCGTGCAGCCGGACCTGAGCGTCCGCGAGAACGTGGACGGCGGCCGGCGGACCGGCGCCCGCGTGGCCGTGCTGCTGCAACCCTCCGAGCGGCTCTCGTTCACCCCGCGGCTCGTCTACCAGGCCGTGTCGATGAACGGCTAGAACCGGATGGACGCCTACAACATCCTCGCGAACCCGTTCACGACCACGCGGCCGGCCGTGTCGCTGGAGGACCGGCAGCAGTTTACCCAGATCGACGAGCCCTACACGGACCGCTTCGTGCTCGGCGACCTGACCGCGGAGATCGACTTCGGCGACGTCGTGATTGACCCAGATCACCTCTGTCACCCACCGCGACGTCGAGGTGGTGCGCGACGCCTCGGCGCTGGGCGCCAGCGTCTCGTTCAGCCCGTTCGGCGCGCCGGAGGCGGGCTACACCCTCGACTTCCCCCTTGTCGACGCCACCACCGCCGAGGGCGTGACGCAGGAAATCCGCCTCACGGGCGGCGGCGAGCGGGTGGACTGGGTGTTCGGCTCCTTCTACGGCTCCTCCGAGCGCCGGTACGGGCAGAGCGCGTACGCGAAGGACTACGTGGCCGCCAACGGCGCCGCCGTCACCGACTTCCTGCGGGCGGTGACGGGCATCCCGGATCTCGTCTGGTCGGAATCCCGCCCGCTGGCCGGCCATCCCGATACCGAGGAGCTGTTCTTCTCCGACCTCGACTGCGACTTCGAGCAGCTCGCCTTCTTCGGCGAGGCGTCGGTGGCCGTCACCGACCGGCTCAGCCTCACCGGCGGCCTCCGCTGGTACGACTTTGACGAGGAGCGCACCCAGGTGTTCGACGGCCTCTTCGCCGATCCCCTCGACAGCGCCGGGGCCACGTCGGCAACGGGGGTCGCGCCGCGCGTCATCGCGAGCTACGACGTGATCGCATCGACGCAGATCAACGCCCAGGTGTCGAAGGGCTTCCGACTCGGCGGCATCAATGACCCCCTCAACACGCCCATCTGCTCCGAGGCCGACCTCGCCACCTTCGGCGGCCGGGGAACCTGGGAGGACGAAGAGCTCTGGAACTACGAGGCGGGCGTCAAGTCGACCCTCCTCGGCGGCCGCGGCACGTTCAACGCCTCGGGCTACTACATGGACATCCGCAACCTGCAGGCGACCCTCACCGCCGGCACCTGCTCGTCGCGCATCATCTTCAACGTGCCCGACGCGCGGAGCGCCGGGGTCGAGCTGGAGCTGGCCGCCCAGCCCACCACCTTCTTCGACTTCGCGGTCTCGGCGAGCATCGCCGACGCCCGGCTGCAGTCCACGATAACCTCGACCGACGCCGACGGCGCCGTCGGCGTCGTGTCGGGCATCGAGGCGGGCCGGCGCCTGCCCACGACCCCCCGCTTCCAGGCCGCGGCGGCGGCCACGTGGCGCTGGCTGGCCGGCGGGGGCTGGGTCGGCTACGTCAGCGGAACCTTCCAGCACGTCGGCTCGCGCTACACGCAGGTCGGCGACCAAGCGGCGGGCTTCGGCTCAGTCGACCTGACGGCGCTGTCGCCGGCCCTGCGCCCCGGCGCACACATCGGGGGCCCACTGACGCAGGGCGCGTTCACCTTCGACCCGGAGCTGCCCGCCTACAACACCCTCAACACGCGCATCGGCCTTCTGAACGGCCGCTGGGACGTCGCCTTCTTCGTCGACAACGTGACCGACGAGCGGGCCCTGCTGGCCCTCGACCAGGAGCGCGGCACGCTGGCCCGCGTGGGCTACCTGACGAACCGGCGGCGCAGCTTCGGCATCACCACCCGCATCGACTTCTGAGCAAACCTCATGCCTGCCGCAGTTAACATCAGCCCCGTTATCCGACCCAGGGGAGCGACCTGGATCTGCAGGGCGTCTGGGACTTCCGGCCGCCGCCGGGCATCGCCGACGGCCGCCACGTCGGTCGACACCGAGCCTGTCAATTTCCATATCGCCTAATCAAGTGTCCTCGCAAGGCGAAAACCATAGGTGACGAATCGGGTGGCGTCGAACCAACTGTTGCGCGCGCCAGAGTTCGGGTCATCGTCGTCCCACGAGCCACCGCGCATCACACGGCTGCTGCAATCGCCATCCCAGCAATCCGTTGTCCACTCCCACACATTCCCGACCATGTCCGACAGACCGGCGTCGTTCGAGCCGTAGGAACCCACCGGGCACGTTCCACGCTTCCTCGTGCGGTCCTCGTAGCATCCACGCGGAGACCCGCCAGCGGCCCGTTCCCACTCCCCTTCCGTGGGCAGTCGATACCGCTCGCCCGTCCTCCGGCTCAGCCACGATACGTACTCCTGCGCGTCGTCCCAGTTCATGCACGTGACCGGGTGCCGATCCGTCTGCGGAAAGCCGGGGTCCTGCCGGTCCTGCCATGAATCGCCATCGGCCCAAGTAACACATCCACGGCCCGCACCGCCCCCCGTCGATGAAGCGAAGGCCCGGTACTCGCCCACCGTCACCTCGTAGCGGCCCATCGCCAGCCGCCCGCCCGACAGCACCACCATCTCCGGACACGCTTCGCAGTCCCGGAACACGTCGCCCGGACGCCGCGGCGCATCGCCGCCGGCCGCGGACGCCGGCGAACCGGCGGCGGGCCGGCCGGCCCCCAGGGGCGGTTCGCCCGCTGGCGCGCGCAGCGCGACCAACCGGGCCTCGGCCAGCGCCCGGAACACGCCGTTCGGGAACTGCGCCAGATACGCCTCGAACTCCGCAGGGTTCGTGCTCTTCATGACCGACTGCCAGAACAGACCCTCGAGCTCCGCGCCGGCCGACGGCGGGACCGGCGTCGCCGGCTGCTGCGCCGCGACGACCGAAGGCAGTGCGGCCGATGCCACTTCCCCGACCTCCGCCACTCCCGCCCCGGACGCGTCGGCCGACGCCAGCGCCTCCACCGCCGCACCGACCAGATACCCAGTCGCCCGCGCACCCCGAGACGCCTGCCAGTTGCGAATCGCCGACCGCGTTAGTTAGCCCGGATTATGCGTGAAGGTGTTGTTTTGGGAGAGACACAAGGGCCTCCGTGTGGTACAAACGTAGTGTATACAAACGTTTAGCCACGACGGAGGCCCCTGCGTGACACCTGACACGATACCACAGAGTGTTCTGTTTCCGGATCTGTTCGACAAGCCCCTCGTCGCCACGTTCAACCAGGAGCACGCGAGTTCCGACGGCGGGGCCGTCCTGCTCAAGGCGGCCGAGCGCGTGTACGGCTTGGTCAAGGCGTTCGCCCGGTGTCTGGCTGTCAAGAGTCGCGAAGAACTGACGAATTCTCGACACTTGTCGACTCGCCCGGCTTCGCCCCCGGTCTTTTCGTGCAGATCTTGATCGAGAGGAAGATGACGGCTGTGGGCGCTGTGGGAACCGCGTTCTTCGCGGTTTCCAAGCTCCCTGTGGACGCGTTCTTTGCGTCCATGGGGGGCGGCGGCGTCCACGGCCCCGGCGCTGGCGGTCGGCACGGCGTTCGGGTAGCGTAGAGAGCGGACTCAGGCGTGGGGTGAGGGCCCGGTTGTGCCGACCGGACCCTCGTGACCGCCCCGAGCTCCGACAGACCGGGCCGGTCCCCGCTGTTTTGCCACGGTTCAGGCCCGTTGTCCAGTCGGAGACCGCCCCGCGCGCTCCGACGCCGTGGACCAGCCCCTCCGGCAGAAGACCTGTCGTCAGTGCGGCCGACCCTTCGCCATCTGCGCGGCGTGTGACCGCGGCCATGCCTACTGCACGCCGCGGTGCCGGGCGGCCGCCCGCCGCCGGGCGGTCCGGGCCGCCCGGGCCCTCCATCAGCGCAGTCCCGAAGGGCGCCTCGACCACCGCGACCGGCAACGCGCCTACCGCGCCCGGCGCCGCGTGACGGATCACACTTCCCCCGCCCCCCGGCCGTCGGACAGACTCCCCGTCCCGGAACCCGCCCCGGTTCCCGCGCCCGCGCCCACGCGGTGTGTGGTCTGCGGCCGGCAGAGCCGGTGGCTGGTCCCGATGCCGGAGCCCGGCCGCGGTCGGAGGAGGAGGGACGATGATCACGCCCGCGCAGCGCGCCGAGATCCGGCGCCTCTACTACGGCGAGCACTGGAAGATGGGCACCATCGCGGCCCAACTCGGCCTCCACCGTGAGACCGTCCGCGCCGCCGTCGAGGGCGAGTCGGTCGGCGTCCGCCGCGGCGCGTGCCGGCCCAGCGCCCTCGACCCCTACCTGCCGTTCATCCGCGACACCCTGGCCCAGTACCCCACTCTGCGCGCCACCCGCATCCACGAGATGGTCCGACAGCGCGGCTACCCCGGCTCGGTCATCCAGGTTCGCCGCCTCGTCGGCCGCCTGAGGCCCGAAACCGCCCGCACCGCCTACAGACGGGTCGTTACGCTGAGCGGCGAGCAGGCTCAAGTCGACTGGGGCTCCTTCGGCAAGGTCCGCATCGGCCGCGGCGACCGCGCCGTCTCCGGATTCGTCATGGTCCTCGGCCACTCCCGCGCCATGGCCGCCCTCTTCACCCTCGACCAGACCCTTGAAAGCTTCCTCCGCGGACACGTCGAAGCCTTCAAGGCCCTGGGCGGCGTCGCCCGCACCCTCGTCTACGACAACCTCCGAACCGCCGTCCTCGACCGCCGCGGCGCCGCCGTCCAGTTCCACCCCCGACTGCTCGAACTCGCCGGCCACTACCACTTCGCCCCCCAACCCTGCACGCCAGGACGGGGCAACGAAAAGGGGAAGGTCGAACGCCAGATCCAATACCTGCGGCACGCCTTCTTCGCCGCCAGGCCCTTCCGAGACCTCGACGACCTCAACGCCCAGTTCCGACGCTGGCGCGACGAGGTCGCCCACCGGCGCCGCCACCCCGAACAGCCCGACCGCACCGTCGCCGACGCCTGGGCCGACGAGCGGCCCCGACTGCTGCCGCTCCCCGCCCATCCCTTCGAGACCGAGCTCGTCCGCGCCGTCCGCTCCGGAAAGACCCCCTACGTCCGCTTCGACCGCAATCTCTACTCCATCCCCCACACCCACGTCCGAAAGCCCCTCACCCTCCTCGCCAGCGACACCCGCGTCCGCATCCTCGACCAACAGGTCGAACTCGCCCGCCACCGACGCAGCTACGACACCGGACAGGCCGTCGAAGACCCCGCCCATCTGGAAGGGCTGCTTGCCGCCACACGCCAAGCCAACGTCCACACCACCCGCGACCGACTCCGAACCGCCGTACCCGCCACCGCCACCCTCTTCGAGCGGCTCGCACAGCGCGGAGAACCCCTGCGCCCGAACGCCACCAGGCTGCTCGCCCTCCTCGACGACTACGGGCCGCAAGAGCTCGCCGCCGCCGTCGAAGACGCCCTCCGACGGGACGCCCTCGGCGCCGGCTCCATCACCCACATCCTCGAAACCCGGCGGCGGCGGCGCGGACTGAGACCGCCCCTCCGCCTCACGTTGCCCGACCGACCCGGACTGCGGGACGTCGACGTCCGGCCCCACGACCTGGAGACCTACGATGACCTCGGACAACACGACCCCGACGACGCTGGCGACTGACCTCCGACGCCTCGGACTCAACCGCACCGCCGAAGACCTCAACGACCTCATCGCCGCCGCCACCCGCAAGCGATGGAGTACGACCGCGCTGCTCGAACACATCGCCGCCGCCGAGCTCGAAGAACGACAGCGCCGCAGCGTCGAGCGCCGACTCGCCAGCGCCCGGCTGGGACGCTTCAAGCCCCTCGCCGACTGGGACTGGAACTGGCCCACCACCCTCGACCGGCCAGCACTCGAACGCATCCTCACCCTCGACTTCCTCGCCCGCGGCGAGAACGTCATCCTCGTCGGCGCCCAGGGTCTCGGCAAGACCATGCTCGCCAAGAACATCGCCCACCAAGCCATCCTCGCCGGGCACTCCGCCCTCTTCACCACCGCCGCCGACCTCCTGCTCGACCTCAGCGGGCAGGAGACCGCCCGCGCCCTCGAGCGACGCCTCAAGCACTACACCCGGCCCGCGCTGGTCGCGATCGACGAGGTCGGCTACCTCGCCTACGACGCACGCGCCGCCGACCTCATCTTCCAGCTCGTCAGCCGCCGCTACGAGCACCGCTCCCTGCTGATCACCACCAACCTGCCCTTCAAGCGCTGGGACACCGTCTTCCCCAACGCCTCCTGCGCCGTCGCCCTGATCGACCGCCTGACCCATCACGCCGAGATACTCGTCATCGAGGGCCAGAGCTATCGCCGCCGCGAGGCCGAGCTCACCCATCAGCAGCGTGGCCGCAAACGTCCGTCCCGCAAACGGGCATCCGTCAACGGCGGTCAGCCGTGAGCGCCGTCGATGACCGCGCAGAAAACGTCATTTTCGGGAGCTCGGCAACATCTGGCCGACAAACGCGCACCGGGGAAGATTCGGCACACGCTCGCGGACCTGATCGGCCAGCGGGTTTTCGGCATCGCGTGCGGTCATCCCGATGGCAACGATGCCGACCACTTGGCCGACGACCCCATCCACAAGCTGCTGCTCGGGCGGGACCCGGTGTCCGGCGCGCCCTTGGCGTCGCAACCCACGATCTCGCGATTCGAGAACGGCGCGCGCCGCTCCGTGCTCTACCGGATGGGGCGCGAGTTGGCAGCGTGCGTCATCGAGCGTCACCGGCGTCGCCTGCAGGGGCGGGCGCGGCGCATCACGATCGATCTGGACCCGACCGACGACCTGACGCACGGGGCCCAGCAGCTCACGTTCTTCAACGGGCACTATGGCGGCTGGTGTTATCTGCCGATGCTGGGGTTTCTGAGCTTCGACCGCGAGGCGGAGCAGTATCTGTGCGCGGCGGTGCTGCGGCCCGGGAAGGCAGTGGCCGCCAACGGGACCCTCGGGCTGCTGTGTCGGCTGCTCCCGCTGCTGCGGGCGGCGTTTCCGCGGGCGCGGTTTCTCGTTCGGCTCGACGGGGGCTTTGCGACCCCGGAGATCTTCGATTTTCTGGATGCGGAGCCCCGGCTCGACTACGTCGTGGCGATGGCGAAGAACGCGGTGTTGCAGCGGCATGCGGAGTCCGCCATGCAGGTGGCCCGCGCGCAGAGCGAGGTCGGTGGCGAGACCGCGCACGTCTATACCGACACCCGCTACGCCGCCCGCACGTGGGGCCACGAGCGCCGGGTCGTGATCAAGGCCGAAGTCGTTCGCCTCGGAGACCGCGAGCCGCGGGACAACCCGCGGTTCGTGGTGACGAATCTGCGGCAGACGCCGCGCTTCATCTATGAGAAGGTCTACTGTGCTCGCGGGGACATCGAGAATCGGATCAAGGAACTGCTCGATGGGCTGCAGATCGACCGCACGAGCTGCTGTCTGTTCTCGGCGAACCAGTTGCGCGTCTTCCTGACCGCCGCGGCCTACGTGCTCATGCAGGAACTGCGATTGCGGGCGGCGCGTACTGCGTGTGCCCGCAGCCAAGTGACGTGGCTGCGGGACCGGCTGCTGAAGCTGGGGGTCCACGTCGTCCGCTCGGTCCGCCGCGTGGTTCTGCATCTGCCGCGCTCGACGCCGCACCTCGAGGCGTGGCGGCACATCGCACTCGCCCTGGGCGCGCGCGCCGGATAGCCCACCCGTTGCGCCGCGCCCACCTGCTTCCTGGGCGGCATGGGCCGCTCCGCCGGCGGGGCTGTCGCTGCCCAACCCTCGCGTCCGTCATGTCCCCCCGGTCGGCTGCTCAAACCCCGGCTCCGCTTGCAGGCGGCGATGTCCGAGACCCATTCCTGCGCCGGATCACGCCCTTTGGCGGTCGAATCTGGACCTTCGTGAATAATGCAGGTTAGCGGGCCGAACACGCCGTCCGCACCGCCTGGGTCGAAGCCCGCGGCCTGCAGCCCCTGCTGAATCTGCCGACGCACCGCTCGGTCGAGGCCCAACTGTTCCTCCACCACGTGGCCGTTGCAGCCCCACACTCGAACGATGCAGCCAGAACCGCCCCGCGAACCGCACTCCGCCAGCGCCGCCTGACGCGCGCCCTCCGCCGCCGCGAACGATTCCGCCCAGCCCACCCCGGTGCTGCCCGCATCCTGGTCGGTCGCGTAGGCTCCGCACCGCGGGAACGTCAGCACCACCCGGCATCCGGGACCGCACTCTCGCAGGGCCGCATTGCGGGCCGCTGCCGCGGTCTGGTAGTCCACCGCCCAGCCGTACTGGTCGCCCCGCTGTTCGTCGATCGCGAGCGCCCCCACCGGAGGCTGTGCGGCAGCCGGCACCGGCGTGCACAGGAACATCCAGAGAACGAGCACCGAGCCGGCGATTGTCTTCATGGCGTTCCTCTTCTGACTCTCGAGGAACCTATCACGACGGGGCGACCCGGGTGTCCTCGGAGAGGCGACGCAGGACTGGGCAGCCGCCGTTGCCCGCGCAAGGCCACGTAGCGCCCCGCGGCCGGCGTCCCAGACTGAACCCCCGACCCAGGACTGCGTGGTGGCGGACTCGCGAGCGCGAGCTGGTCCTTTCCCAAGTCCGAGGGGGCTGGGCCACCGTCCGGCGATGCCGACTGTTCCCCCGTTCGGCCGACCGGGGGCCGACGCGCCGTCCGCCCCCGCGAGTTCCGCGTCTCCAGCTCCAGACGGGCTTTCCGCAATGAAGTGCCACAGGTCGAGCGAAAGGGGCCGCGTTGGCGGACGCGGCCAACCTGGGTCGGACACCCCGCGGGGGCAGCCCTGGAGTCCGCCCCCGGACGCGCGGTAGGCTGCCCGACGATTCCGGCGGCGAGGGGGCGGGGCCCAGGACCTCGGGAGAGGGTTCCGGGAAGTTTCTCAAGCGCGTCCTGCAGGCTGTCGTTTGTGGGGAGAGAACACGAGTGCCAGAGAAGACGAGCATACACATTCCGACGGGGAACTTGGACAACGAGATCCGCGCCCTCCCCGTTCCGCAATTCCGCGTTCCCCAGGAGCTGAAGTGGTCCAGGCGGACCGCGGTCGCCAACGCGACGCCGGACGGTGTCGACCTCAGCGCGGAGCGCAGCCGGCAGCTGAACGATTTCGTGGCGGATCACACCTCCGCGCCTGAGTACCACGTAGCTCTCCTGAAGCGTGAAGACGTCGATACGCGCAGTCTTTCGTTGGCCGGATCCGGAACGCTGATCCAGGTCGAACAACACGTCGCCATTCTCTCGGCGTCGCACGTTTTCGCCGAGAAGGGTCTTGAGGGGGACCGATTCGGCGGAGCCGTATACGCGATGTTCTCCAACGGGCAAAGCCGCGAGAACCGTGGGAGGTCGGTGCCGACCGCCGCCGTGTTCCTGTCTGGCGGTTTCGGGCCGCTACCGAACAGGGAGCCCTCCGTCGAGGGGCTCCCCGATCTCGCGGTCTTCGTCCTGAACGACCCGTCGATGGTGGAGAAGTACAAGCCCCGCGCGTTCCCCTTCGACGAACCTCACTGCTGCGTGGACGCCGACGATCTTCTTCAGGGGACCTGGCTGATCACCGGGGCGCGTGGAGAGCTGTCGGGTCCCGGACGTGCCTACAACGAGGTGGACAGAGCCGGGTTCGTTGACAGGGTCTACGAACGAAAGGGGATGAGCTTCCTCTCAACGTTCGTAGACCCTGTCGGAGAGTCCAGGAAGCACAGGAGGAACTGGGGTGGAACCAGCGGTGGTGGCTGCTGGAACCAGCGGCTGACTGCCGTCGGGTTCGACAAGCTGAGACATCACGCTCCGCTGGAACGCGAAGATCTCGGCATGTTGCGGTTGGCCGGCGTACCGTTCTTCCACTCGGCCGAAGCGCCGCAGGGGCGGCCCGACCCGTCGAATTGGTTCGAGGGAGAGCTGATTTGCCATCATCTGACCCCCCAAGTCGTGCAGGGCATCAGGGCCGGCGTCCTCGCGCAGGCCGACGATGCGTACCGGCACTTCGCAGCCGGTGCAACCGCCCCAACACTGGACTGAGCACATCCCTGACGCGCCGCCCAGACGTACGCCGACCAGCTTGGCGATCGCGGGAGCGGCCGGGCGCGAACGTCCCAAACGACGCAGCCTGGAACGGCGGCCCCTGAGCGTCCGGATGGCGCGGGCCGCCGCCTCTCGCCCTCCTGGTTCGTCTTCCCGCGGCGGATGGTGACGAGTACGCCGTCGCCGTCGGCGCCGTCGGCGCCGTCGGCCCAGCGGAGGGCGCTCACCTCGCTCCGCCGCATCCCCCCGCCATGAAGAGGAGCCCGGCGATCACGGCGTCGAGGCGGCCGCGCTCGAGGACTTCCTGCTCGCCTGCGTCTACACCGAGGCCGTCCGCACGCAGTCCCGGACCCTCAGGCTCGGCCGCTCGCTCTCCGAGTTCATGCGGAAGCTCGGTAGCACCAACCACAGCGGCGGTGTCCGAGGCGACCGCACCCGCACGCGGAACCAGATGACCCCCCTGTTCAGCGCCAACGTCACGCTCCACCACAAGAACGAACGCAGCGAACGCCTCGACCGGGCAAGAGCATCGGGGCGGACGCACCGTCCACCCCCGATTGCCTTGAGTTGAGCGGGGTGTCGCCGCCAAGGGCTCAGGGGGCAGATTCCGTTGCTGCCCCCGATGCCGACCTGGGGCGGCAGGACGGTCAGGAAGCGGGACCAGGCCGAGGTCTGAACTGCCGATCTGAGCGATCTCGTTGCTGTCGCACGGGCTCCCGGGCGACTTCGAGCCCACCTCACGGCGGGACGTGCTCTCGCCGCTCGAGGCGGACCGCTGGCCGCCGGCGACGTGCGGCGTTGGCTCGAGCTCGCGGCCGAGACGGACGACGTCGTGCCCCGCTGTACCCCTGGGGGACCGGTGAGCTACGGGCTGCTCGCCGACGCCTGTGTGGGGCGTCGAGGATGAGTGTGATCCGCTCGGGTCCGCCCCGCCGGGCGCGCTGTGCGCGCCCGGCACGCCCGGGGCTCGCCGATCAACCCACGAACACCCGCGAAGAATTCAGAACGTAGAGCTTCGAACCGTCCGGGAACCACCACGTCGAGGCCAGACCCAGGTCCAGGTCCTCGTGGTGGTAGGTTCCACCCATCTCGTGCTCGAGCACCTTGAGTTGCGGCCACGGTTCGTTGTAGCAGTCCTGGGCCTGTTGCAGCTTCACATACGCCTTCTCGGCATCGGTCTCGGTCATGGTGCATGCCCTCCGGGTGGCGGCGGGACGCCTGCGCGTCCCGCCGGAAAAACCCTGCCTCGCCCCGCCAAGCCGCGCCTAGCCATGCCAGGCCCCGCCCCGCCATGCCACGCCGCGATACGGTTCCCTGCAACCGGAACCCGCGCTACGCGTGCGTCCGAATGTGGCAACCGGCCCGTCAGGCCGCCCCGCTCCGCCGCGCCCTGCCGCGCTTTCCGGCCGAAGCCGCGCGACGGCCCCGGCGGGAAGGTCTCGCCGCCGCTCCGCCGGCGGTCAGCTCGGTCACGACCTCGACGTCGAACCGGCCGTGGAAGCCGCTCTTCTCCGGACGCCAATCCCCGAGACCGATTCTGCGACCGCCCAGCGCCAGCCACGCCGTCAACTGCGCCTTGTCCACCAGCTCCTTGTCGACGTCGGCCACGCCCACCACCGACCACGGGCAGTCGAACTTCGCCCGGGTCCGCAGGATGCTCTTGCCCTGCACCACGACCGGCGCCGTGAACTGCGCCGTCTCGACGAGCTTCTTGAGCGTCCCGCCGTACCGCTTGACGTCGTAGCGGAACGAGACCTCGGGCTCGATCAGCAGTCCCCCGCGGACCTGCGGGCCCTGCCGCACCGTGCGGGCGCCAGCCTCGATCATGGCCCGAAGCGCTGCCGGCGGTAGCGTGGGCTTGCCGTCAGCGCCGAGATAGAGGGACCGCTGACACTCGAGCTCCTGGAGCCTGAGGTCGTCGACGTCGGTGCGGTTGCCGCCCTTCTTCGCCGCGATCCTGCTCGCTCGTCTGCACGTCGCCGGAACCGCCTACTACGACGCGGAGGCGGCTGCCGACCGCTTACGCCCCGGGCAGCGTCTTGCGCTTCGGCGGCAGCCCGAGAACCGCTACGATGCGTTCGCCATCGAGGTCCTTGGACCGGAGGGACACAAGCTGGGCTACGTGCCCCGCCGGCGCAACGAGATGCCCGCCCGGCTGATGGACGCCGGCAAGCGCCTATCTGCGCGGGCAGGATCGATCGCGCAGCGAGGGCTGAACATCGACGTCTCGCTGTACCTGGACGATGCCTGAACTGCCCCGTGGACTGAGCGCCCGGTCCAAGGCGGACCCAGGCGGTCCTGATGCCCGAGCCCGAGCTGGACCCGGGGTCGGCAGACTGGCACGGGCGGACGCGCCGTCCGCGCCAGCTAGCGCGGGAAGCGTGGTCAACAGGTGCGGAGGTGGCTGGAGCGCCGTGGCAGACGCGCCGTCCGCCCCCGCGAGAGCCCGGTCCGCCCGCAGCTGCAGCTTCGGACGGCCGGCTGGCGCTCCAGGGAACACGGGCTCGCCTCGTCACCGGCGCGGCGCCGCAGGTCGAGACAGTCGAACCCCGCTCCCCGCGCCTGGCCCATCCGCGCCGGCCGGGCCTCTGCCGATGCAGACAACCGGTCGCGGGGGTTCGCCGGCAGCTTCGAAGGGAACGCGACCTTCTTCGAACGGGGAGCGACCCGGTCGCGCGGGCAGCCTAAGGCGACCAGCTCGCCGGACCCGCAGGCGCTTGTCAGGTCTCGGAACCGCGCCGGTAGGCGCGCTTCGAGCACATCGCCGAGCGGCACCGCCGGTCTAGTCGCGCTGCTCGCGGTGGCCGCGGGTGCGGCTCGGGCTCGGCGTCGCGGAGCTGCACACGCGCCATGCCACCGCCGGCGACCGCGTTCTCATTCCGTCCGGCACACCCGGGCAGCTCCCCGGCTTTGCACAGTTAGACCAGCATGGTCAACTTGTCCAGGCTGGGCCGACGCTTATACAATGCTGACGAACGCGCCCTCCACGGAGCCCCCCCAATGACCAAGGAGATTTACATCCAGCACCCCGCCGTCAACGACGGAACCGAGACCCAACTGGTGGATGTCGAGATGACCGCGATCTACGAACTGCCACCTACGCGCGGCGGGATTCGGCAAATGGCGGATATCGAGATGGTCGTCCCGATCGACTCTTCCGATTGCAGAGTGTTGAACCTGATTGAAGGGTTGCGAACATCCATGCGATTGCGCACGGGGGAACTACGTCGGCTCCCGGGGCGGGGGGACTACGCCGTGCAAGTTGGCTACGGTCTAGCGAGGAAGGCAGACACGCCTGGCTCGCCGGCCAAGCCGCTCGATGACGCGACCCTCGCCGCCTACGTCACCGAGCTCCACGACCAGGGAAGAGCTGCCGGCGAGCGCCTCGACGGCAGTGGTCGCGGCGTGCTCCGGGCCAGGCCAGGAGAACGGACGGCCCAGGGTCCTCGCCGGCTACCGGGGCGGCGGCGGCGGCCGGGGCTAGGCGCGGCCGTACCGGGGCGGCGGACTTGCCCGCGTATCGGAAGGGGGTGTAGCTATGACCAAACTCGTTGATGACTGCCCGCGATGTGGTGCTGGGCATATAACATTCAATCTTCTAAACGCAACCTCGGTATTACGTAATGGGCAGCACGTCTTGGAGGCTTTTTGTGTCTGTCAGCATTGCAGACAGGCGACGATTTTTGAGTTAATACCACTAAGAGAGGTCGACCTTTCCAGCATTGACGGCTCGGTCAACAACTACGTGCAGATACTGGGTTACATCAGCATCGCGGACTTCAATGCGCGATCTTCGCCTGCTCACTTACCAAGCCCCATCGCCGCAGCCTTCGAAGAAGGAGCAAAGTGCGTAGCGGTTGGGTGCTTCAATGCTGCGGCTGCGATGTTCCGACTGTCCCTAGACCTTGCAACGAAGGAGCTACTCCCCACTGATAAAACCCAGGGCCCAAATGAGCATATCACGCGGCGTCTAGCTCTACGCCTGCAGTGGCTGTTCGACAACGGGATGCTGCCCGAGCCGCTACGGGACCTGTCGTTGGTTGTGAAGGATGAAGGCAACGCTGGAGCGCATGACGGAACGCTGGACGCGGCAGATGCCGACGACTTGATCGACTTCACCGAACGACTCTTGACGCGACTATATACGGAGCCAGAAGCAATTCGGCTCGCGCATGAACGGATCGCGGACCGGAAGGCTAAACGCACGCAGCCCACTACCTAGCAAACCCGCTGGTGTGCTCGCCTGGTCCAGTTCGATGCTGTGATCCTGGACGCGGCCTACCTCCCGGCCGCGGCCGCGGAGACTCCCCGGCCGTTCGGGGCGGACTCACGGACTGCCCCCAGTTGGGGTCGCAGGACCCGGCATCACCCTGATCGCCCGATGCCTGCGGCGGTCTGGAGTGGACGCCGTGCCAGCGACCGGCGCGGGCGAACGCGTTGACGAGCGCCCCGTCGGCCGCGGGGCGCTCGCCGGCGACGTTCGCCGCCCAGCACCTGGGGTCGACTTGCTGGCCATTGTCGGTGTCCCAACGCCGCGGGCGTGATCACCCAAGGACTGCAGCTCGTCGAGGAGGTCGGTGGTCGCCGGCGGGCCGTGCAGGCAGCGTCCGGTAGGTTTATCTTCGACGGTATTCGGTTACCGGGTGCGGGACTGATTTTCTCCAGTGGAAATGGGCGGAAATGGACCGAGCCGCCGGGGAAGTTGCTGCATGACGAGGTTGTCCCCGCGCAGATTTGTCGGCATCGCGGCGTCGGTCTCTGTGGCTGTGAGGGGGTCTGGAACGAGGGGCACGAGGGGCGACTCGCCGGCCGGCGCACCTGCGCAGAGCATGTCGCTGTTGAGAGCGCCCATGGCAGACTCGCAGTCCCATTGTCGCCAAGGCAGCTTGTCAGCGCGTCATCGGCGGCGACGGTCGGTCCGGGTGGTTCGCTCGCGGGGCGCTGGGTCTGGCGGCTCCCGCGGCGCATCCCGGTCCCCCACGGCGGCGCGAGGCCACGCGGGTCCCGGCGATGGCGCCGCCGCCAATGAGGACACGCGGCGGGGACCGACGCCGCGAACAGCGGCGAGCTGCCTGGTGGCGTTCCCGCCGCTGGCGGCGAAACCCACGGGTCGCGGGCTCGGGCGGCGGCGGGACGGCGCGGATTGAGTGCGGGCCGGGGGCGCGCAGGAGGACGGGAAGCGGATGAGCGGTTTCCACGCCGCCCGTTGTCAGGCGGGCGGCGGCAACGCAAGCGCCTCGGGCACGACGGGTTCGGGGGCGCACAGCATCGTCGTGATCAGCGAGCGCGGGTCGAGGTGGCGTTGGCGGGCGGTACGCACGACGCTGGCCAGCACCTGCTGGGTGTCGGCCCCCCGTCGGGTGCGGTTGCCGCCGCACACCTTGCGGGTGACCACCGCGGGGCGGATGGCCTGCTCGGCCCGCCAGTTGGTGGCTTCGATCGACGGGTCGCACAAGAAGAGGAACACCGCCGGGAATTCGTTGGCCAAGTGCTTGGCGAAGCGCTCGGCGTCGACCAACGGCGGCGGGGCGTCGATCAGCCGGCCGAGCCGGGCGGCGAGTCGACCGCGGGCCGACGCCAGACCGTGCTCACTGATTTCGCCCGCGTTCGAGCGGGTCCGCAGAGCGAGGCCGTCCTGCAGGACCGCCTGCACCGCGCCCGCCCAGGGGCTGTCGGGATGAGCGGCCTGCAAGTCCTTGCATCGTCTCAAGAGGTGCGACAGGCACGTTTGGTGCGGTGCCTTCTTGAAGCCGCGATAGGCCACCCAACCGTCCCGCACCAGCACGCCGGCGAAGTCGGGGCCGAGAACCGCCGCCGCATCGTCGAACCCCCGGCCGTCGCAGATGGCGTAGACCGTCGTCTCCGGGGTGGCGAACGCCCACAGCCAGCAGCGGAGTGCGTTCACCCGCCAGCCCGTCTCATCCGGCGTGACCACCGGACTGCGGCGGACCTGCTCGCGCAGCGCCGCATACGCGGGCGCCGCCGCGTGACGAGCGCCCCGTCGGCCGCGGGGCGCTCGCCGGCGACGTTCGCCGCCCAGCACCTGGGGTCGACTTGCTGGCCATTGTCGGTGTCCCAACGCCGCGGGCGTGATCACCCAAGGACTGCAGCTCGTCGAGGAGGTCGGTGGTCGCCGGCGGGCCGTGCAGGCAGCGTCGCGGTAGGTTTATCTTCGACGAATACAACGAGGGCGAGTAGCGGGGGCTGAGGCGTATAGCATGATGATACCGACCGAGTCAGAAATCGAAGCTGCGAAGACAGAGCGCGGCGGATGGACGAAAAGCACTCTGGCGAAATGGGGCGTTCCGTGGCCACCACCGAAAGGCTGGAAAAACAGGCTTGTGAACGAAGCGCGTATGCGAAAGGGCGTCGACATGATCACGAAGACAGGCAGAGACTCGGTGGCGTTCGATGCGGGGGATGCGATTGGGCGAGAGCGGACGCAGATTGCGGTGCTGCGTGCGCTGCTCGAAAGCGAACGGCAGGTGCGGTCAGAGAAACAGGACACGGGCCTGATCGAACGGCTCGAAGGGACCATCGAATACCTGACGACTCCGCGAGAGTAACGTGACGACGGAGAATTGCGACGGGGCTGGGCCTGAACCTGAGCTTGCTCATGAGCGGGCGTTGTCTCTCGCTCGACGTGCTGTGCTGCTGGCTCGCGGTCACACTGGATAGCAGCAGAGCGGTCGTTACGTCACGAAGCTCGAAAGGCTGTCGACCATCTTGGTGTCGGGCTCGCTCCGATCCGCCGCAAGCCACGCTGGAGGCCAGGATCTAGTCGTCGGGAACGCCAGCGTTGAACCAGCGGCCTGACCGTGCGCGGACCCCGCCGTCCAGACCCGGCCGTTCGGGGCCCCGGCTCGGCACCCGTCCTCGCCGCCATCAGACCCTGGTCGGCCGGTGCCGGCGGCGGGCTGCTGTGGACGCGCCGTATGGCCGGCGATCGTGTAGCCGACGTCGAAGCGCTCGCCGCAGGGCGACTCGGGCTCCCTGGCGAGAACGTCGGCGACGAAACGGCGTCGCGCCGCGACTAGTTCCCCGGGTGTCTCGGGCCAGACGCTCTGCACCCTGCGCGGAAAGTTCGCAGGGGCGCCCGCGGTGTGCGTCAGCAGATGGGTGCAGCGTGCAGGCACCCCAGCCGTCGCTCGTTTCGACTTCCGGCAGCAACGCCGCCACCGTGTCGTCGGCCGAGAGCAGTCCGTCGTCTTCCAGCACGGCGAGCAGCGTGGCCGTCATTGACTTGGTGATCGAGCCGACGTGCCAGCGATCGTCAACGGTCACCGGGATGCCGGAACCCCGCCGGCGCTCGCCACTGGCGGCCGCACCGACAAGCCGTCCGTTGGTCATGACGGCGGCAACCACCCCGGTGAGCCCGGTGTCGTCCTGCAACCGGGCGACGTGTGGAAATGGCAACCAGAAAAAGGACCCCTGTGGCCACGTGAAATGGGACCCCCCAAGTGCTGCTCGACGACGACGAGCTGTTCGACGACGAAGACCCTTGATTCACTCATCACGACCGGCCCCCGCCGGGGCCGCGCTAGTCCGCCTTTCGCCGGCGGCGCTCGCCGCCGAGCACCTGGGTCGACCTTGGCGACCATCGGTGTCCCAACCCGGCGGAGTTGTGACCGCGCGGCTCCGGCTGGGCCCGCGCCAAGGCGTGGAGCTGCTCGGACCTTGAGCAGGCCCCGCCGCACCTTCGCCCGGAGTTGCGGCTCGGACATGCACGAACTCGGTCTTCAGCGTGCGGCCGAGCTCACCGGCGGCGTGTCTCGCTGAACCCGCCCCACGCCGCCGCGGCCGTGGGCTCCAGCGCCGTGGCAGACGCGCCGTCCGCCCCCGGCCGGCGCAACCACCCCAGCGATCGCCAGCAGATCGCTCCTGTTCGAGCAGATCCCTTCCGTTTTCGAGCAGGTCGCTTCGGCAGCCCTGGTGACCAGCTCGCCGGGACGCGGCGCTCGTCAGCTCGCCCGGCGACGCCCGGGTTTCCCGGAGCTGCAGGTTGAACTTTCAGGCGCGCGGCGTGTAGCCGTTGCTGCTGCCGCTGTCGGCGAGGGCTCTGGAGGCAATCGGCGTCGGGATAGCGCTTGCGTCCCTCGGTGCGCCACCACTTCTCGATGCAGGCGACCGCGAACGCCGGGGGTTGTCGGCGATAGCGACGAAGACGGTGCGACTTTGGTTAGCGGGTAGGGGTGAGAAAATCCGCGAAATGGTATGCAGGTTTGGTGCGCGTGTGCCGATACGTGGAGTTGTGGTTCGCACGCGCACGCCGTCCGCCCGGTCGCTGACCGGATGCTGAACCCCGGATCCGTGGGCGCACCCGGTCCGTCCGGGTCCGCGAGGCCGGGGTTATGCTGGAGAGGGTTCCCCATGTCAAAGCAACCCCGAAACCTGAACGCTGTGTCCGGCCGGCTCCAGCGGCGGATGCTGGTCGCCCAACTGTCCACCGGGACGGTTGGCAACGCGTCGGAGCCCGCGCGCCGGACCGTGCCGGTCACGCCTCCCGAGCCGCCGTCACGCCTGCCAGTCCGGGCGCTTGGCGAGTACGTCCCCGGCGGGCGCGTGGACGCGATGCGCCGTCTCATCCGAGGCCGTTGAACGCTCACACGCGCCCCAAAGTTGACGGAAGAGCCGTTATCGGCACCCAACGTCCATCAGAACCAGCCCGTAGCTGCAGCTCTGAGGGCTTGCTCCGTCCCGGAACGAACCAGGTTGGCGAGCTTCGCAACGCGGTCACCGACTCAGAAGGGTCGGTTGACCAGGACGGTGAGCCGGCGAGCTGGTCGACCAGGGCTCAGAGATCGTCAAGGGCTAGCCTGCATTATTCATGAGGGTCGAGAATCAGGCACCGACGGGGCTTGTTGACCGCGAGCGGAGCCTCTCGGACGTGGCAGCGGGCGCGGCAGGGGGCGTAGAGTGGCCCTTCCCGGCGCCGGGCAGTCGCGGAGGCCAGGTTGGGGGAGAGTTCTGCCGGGACGGCGGTGCCGCCCGGGACCGAGACGTGCGCCGAGCCCCGCGGGGCGCTGACTACTGACCCGCGCGGGCGCCGAGCGCGAGCGCGATGCGCCGCCAGGCGTGGAGATGGGGCGTCGCCCGTGGTAGATGCAGGACGATGCGGCGCGCGGAGCCGACGACATGCACCCCCAGCTTCAGCAGCCGGTCGCGCAGCCACGTCACTTGGGTGCGGGCACAGCCGGTCCGCGCCGCCCGCAGCCGCAGCTCCTGCATGAGTACGTAGGCCGCCGCGGTCAGCAACACGCGCAACTGGTTCGCCAGGAACTTGCAGCAGCTCGTGCGGTCGATCTGCAGGCCGTCCAGCAACTCCTTGATCCGGTTCTCGATGTCCCCGCGGGCGCAGTAGACCCACTCGTAGACGAAGCGCGAGCTCCGCAAGAGATTCGTCACGACGAAGCGCGGATTGTCCCGCGGCTCGCGACCCTTGAGCCGGACCACTTCCGCCTTGATCACGACCCGGCGTTGGTGGCCCCACGTGCCGGCCGCGTAGCGGGTGTCGGTATAGACGTGCTCGGTTCGGCCACTGGCCTCGCTCTGCGCGCGGGCCACGGCCATCGCGGATTCGGCATGCCGCTGCAACACCGCGTTCTTGCCCATCGCGACCACGTAGTCGAGCCCCGGTTCGGCATCCAGGAAATCGAGGATCTCCGGGGTCGCAAAGCCCCCGTCGAGCCGGACGAGAAACCGAGTCGACGGAAACGCCGCCCGCAGCATCGGCAGCAGCCGACACAGCAAGCTCAGGGTCCCGTCGGCCGCCACCGCCTTGCCCGGCCGCAGCACCGCCGCGCACAGATACTGCTCCTTCTCGTCGTTGAAAGTCAGGAACGCGAGCAGCGGCAGATAGCACCAACTGTCGTAGTGCCCGTTGAAGAACGTGAGCTGTTGCGCGCCATGCGTCCGGTCGTCGGTCGGGTCCAGATCAATGGTGATCCGCCACACCCGCCGATGCAGGCGGCGCCGATGTCGCTCGATGACGCTCGCCGCCAACTCCCGTGCCATTCGGTAGAGCGCGCCGCGGCCCGGGGCGTTCTCGAATCGCGAGATCGTCGGTTGCGACGCCAAGGGCGCGCCAGCCACAGGGTCCCGCCCGAGCAGCAGCTTGTGGATGGGATCCTCCGCCAAGTGGTCGGCGTCGTTGCCGTCGGGATGACCGCACGCGATGCCGAAGATCCGCTGCCCGATCAACTCCGCGAGCGTGTGCCGAATCTTCTCCGGCGCGCGCTTGTCGGCGAGACACCGGGCAAACGCCTTGACGAGGCCGTACACGCGCTCGGCTGCCTTGAGCAGGACGGCGCCGCCGTCGGAACTCGCCTGCTCGCGGTTGAACGTGGCGACGAGGGGCTTGTCGAAGAGATCCGGGAACAGGACAGTCTGTGATATCTTGTCAGGTGTCACGCAGGGGTCTCCGTTGTGGCTAAACGCTTGTGAGCACAACGTTTGTACCACACGGAGGCTCCTGTGTCTCCCTCAGAATCACCATCTTCACGAATAATCCAGGCTAGGAGTCTGCGCCGTAGAAACCGGGATGCGACAATTGTAGAAGAGCCTGACGACGAAGGGACTTGATGTCGACGACATTCCGCCGCTACGCACCGGAGCAATCGCTGCTGTTGCCGCCGGATGTACGGGAGTGGTTGCCGGAGGGTCACCTGTCGCACCACATCAGCGATCTGGTGGACGGGCTGGATCTGACGGCGTTCTACGCGGGGTACGAGGGCGACGGGCGTCGCAACGCGCCGTATGAGCCTCGGATGCTGGTGAAGGTGCTGCTCTACGCCTACGCGACGGGTGTGTTTTCGTCGCGTGGGATTGCGCGGAAGCTGGAAGAGGACGTGGCGTTCCGGGTGCTGGCGGCGGGCAACTTCCCGCAACACCGGACGATCTGCGAGTTTCGGCGGCGGCACCTGGACGATTTCAAGCAGTTGTTCGTCGAGGTGGTCGGTCTGGCTCGCGAGCTGGGCCTTGCGCGGTTCGGGAAGCTGTCTGTCGACGGGACGAAGGTGCGCGCGAACGCGAGCAAGCGCAAGGCGATGAGCTACGGTCGGATGCAGGAGGAGGAACGGCGTCTGTCCGGCGAGATCGACGAGCTGTTGCGGGCGGCGGACGAGACCGACGTGGCCGAGGACGTGCGGTTGGGGCCGGAGGTGCGGGGCGACGAGTTGCCGGCGGAGTTGCGTCGGCGGGAAGATCGTCTGGCGGCGATCCGGGCGGCGAAGGCGCGTTTGGAGGTGGCGCAGCGGGCGGCGGACGACGCCCGCGGACGGCAGGCGGGCCAGGCTCGAAACCCGAAGGGGGGACGACCGTACAAGCGGGCGTATGGCGAGCCTGACGAGAAGGCGCAGAGCAACTTCACGGACCCGGAAAGCGGGATCATGAAGACGGGCAACGAGGGCTTCCAGCAGTGCTACAACGCGCAGGCGGCGGTGGACGCTGAGCACCAGTTGGTGGTGGCGACGGATGTGACGGCGAACGCGAGCGACCAGGGCGGTCTGCCGGTGTTGCTCGACGCGGTCCAAGAGCGGTTCGACGCGCAGCCGGAAACGGTGCTGGCCGACGCGGGGTACTGCAACGAGCGGGACTTGACGGAGCTCGAAACGCGGGGTGTTGACGGGTATGTGGCGACGGGCCGGGAGGACAAGAAGGTCGCCGCCCGTAATCTGAAGAAGCATCCGGCGACGGGTCGCATGGTGGAGAAGCTGTCGACGCCGGCGGGCCGGGCGGTGTATGCGGAACGGAAGTGGTTGTCGGAGGCGCCGTATGGCTGGATCAAGCACGTGCTGGGCTTCCGGCGCTTCAGCCTGCGTGGACTGGCGAAGGTGCGGGGCGAGTGGGACTTGGTGTGCCTGGCGGTGAACGCCAAGCGCCTGCACCTGCTGATGGCGGCGTAAAAGGGGTGGATCTTGCCTTCCGTGACCGAGAATGGGGTGCAAATCGCGGCGTTTGGAGCGGTGTACGGCCTGTTCTCGGTTCGCGCCGCCGGTTGGTCGAAAATCACCTGCTCGGCGACCGGCAGAATACGCCTTGACGCCGCGCGTCACGACGCAAACCGCCGGGTTTCGCGAATTTCCTACGGCGCAGACTCCTAGGCCTGCCCGTGCCCCAGATCTCGCTGGCTGGACTTGTGATCATCCGAATTCATCCCGCAGTTCGAAAGCGAAGGCCATGGCAACGAGTTGGGTGTAGCCGTGCCACAGGAGCTGCGCGCCGGGCGGGTCGCGCTTGCGCCCCAGCCACCCGCCGAGGCGGGCCACCAGACCGACCGCGTCCCCGAGGCGCGTGGGTGCCGGCAGCGTCCGGGAGCGGGCGAAGGTGGCGAGCACGCGCAACTCGCCATCGGAAAACAGCAGGTCCCCCGGCAGTTCAGGCGTCTCGCGTCCGAGCTGGACCATCAACTGGATCCGCCACCCCACGACCATCTTGATGGCCATGGCCCGTTCGAGCCGCTCCGCCTCGTGGTGCTGCAATTCCTCGACCTTGCAGCCGGACTTGAGGACCCGGAAGTACTCTTCGATGCGCCACCGCAGGGCGTACCAGCCCAGGATGCGCGTGGCGTCGTCGGCGCTGGTCACACGTAGCGTGGTCAGCACGAACCACTCCAGCGGCTTGACCGCGGGCGGCGGCTGTTCCTCTCGCGCATGGACGACAAACAGCTCGACCGGCTCGGCCCCGAGGCACGGCAGCGCCACCGGCTGGTAGCGCAGGGTCACCTCGGCGACGCGGGCCGCACGGCCGTCCTGGCGGGCCTGTTTGCTGGCCTTCACCCGCGCGCTCAGCCGCCGCACCTCGACCGTGGCGGCGCCGCGGGCCGGCCCGTCGCGCACCTCGTCGAACAGACGGCGCGAGACCGTGTGCCCGTCGGCCGTCTTCTCCCTGCCCAGCACGCGGTCGACCTTCGCCCGGACCAGCAGCTCGACCTGTGGGGCGTGCGTCCGGCGTTCGATGAACAGGTCGAGGAAGTCGGCCTCGCGGTCCATCGTGCACACCACCCGGGTCTCACCCAGCTGCTCGGCCGCCGCCGCGCAGTCGCGCAGCCCCTCGACCCAGCGGAACGACTTCCGTTCCTCCCGCGGCTTCGGCTTGCCTTTCTCCTCGGGTTTCGGGGGCTCGGGCGCGTCGAACGCCGCCCGCAGGACCCCCAACGCCACCCCGTCGGGATTGACCGCCAGCGTCGTGTGCAGGTCCAGGCCGCGGGCCGCCGCGCCGGTCTGATTCGAGCCGATGGTCCCCAGCCCCCGCGTCTGGCTGCGCCGGGTGAAGTTCAGGCGGGTGCCGTCCTGGATGCACAGCACCGTGTCATGCGTCCGCATCCGTCGCAGCGTGCGCTCGCGATGGGGAGCGAGAATGTTCTCCACCGTCACCGCGCTCTCGGCGGGCTGGTCGATCAGCCGGTAATGTCCCTTGACCAAGGCTCTCACTCCGTTCGCGGCGCCGGTGATGGCGCGCATCGGAGACTCGGCCATCTGCTCGGCGCTCAGGACCAGGCGCGCGCTCAGCCGCGCGTCGCCCAGCCGCGCCCCCCCGAACTCGTGGCCCGCCCAGGACGCGGCGTCCAGCCCGTCGCCGACCGCCAGCGGCGACACGCCCGGTGCGGGCGCCTGGAGGGTATCGCGCCACGCCAGCTCCAACGTGTACATATACACCGCCTTGCACGTTTCGGGGGCCGCGTGCGTACGGTCCTGGCGCCCGCGCCCACGGGTCTCACCTACGCGCACCCAGTTCGCCGCCCGCACGCTCGCCCCGGTGTGTTCGGTCTCGTCGACGAACGTCTCCAGCAGCCAGGGGCGATAGCCGTAGAGGCGCTCGCAGTCGTCGCCAACCGCCCGAGCGACCCGGCCCAACACGTGGGAGGCCAGGTTGCGGCACGAGATGTCGGGACGTATCAGCAGCCGGCACAGTCCCAGCACCCGGTGCAGGTGAGCGCGCCGGCGCGTGTCGTCCCAGCCGATCCAGGCGTCGCGGGCCCGCAGGCGCCGCGCACACGCCGCGAACCCGACCCCGCCCAGCCAGCCATGCCCGGAGCCCACCAGATACCGCAGTTGAGGGCCGACAAAGGGCCCGGCGCCGCGCGGGTGCTCATGCGCCATCAGCGTGTTCCAGACCCGGCGCTGCTCGTCGGTCTCCACCCGCACCAGCGCCAAGTCCCGGACCTCGCCGACCGTGCCAGGCACCTCAGCCGCCGGCGCCACCGGGTGCGGGAGCACACGCGGGCGCCGCACACCGCCACAAGAGGGCCGACCCCGAGGCAGCGAGACGTGGCCTGCCGCCTCGAGGTCGGCCAACGCCGCGCAGCAGCTCGCGCGCTGCCACCGGCCGCGGCCATCGCGAAAATCGAACGCTTTACAGACGCGATCGGCAACCTGCCCGAGGCCGTGAATGCCCTGCGATACCGACCCGTCCAGCACCGCTCGCAGTCGGGTGAGGTTGCCCCGCAGGCTGCGCCCGACCTGATTCTGAATCTCCATGCTCGCCACCGTAGCGAAGTGGCTTCATGAAGTCCAGCGAAAAGTTGTGGGGCACGGGCAGGGCTAGGCGATGGTTCTCGGCGCCTTTCACGGCGCACTGCCACAGGCTGCTAACTAATGAAGGGGTCATCAGGTGCCGATACCATCCTTGGGCCTGTCAGGGAGCGTGGATCGACCGGGAAGACCTGGGTGGGCGAAACTCGAGTGTCTGTCATGATTGCTGATAGGACAACCCTCTCGATCGCGAAGGCGGGTGAGTTGGTGGGAGTCACCCGCCGCACGATCTACAACTGGATCGCCGGTGGCAAGGTCGAGTACGTGCGGACGGCCGGCGGTTCCGTGCGGATCTTCGTCGATACACTGTGGCGCGATCCGCATGCCGGCGTCACCCGGCCGGATACGCACGGAACCTGGGAAGACGTCTCAACACCCTCAGAGGTCTGAACGTCGCGCTGCCCCGGCTGCCGGCACCGCTGCGGCGCGCCTCACCCGTGCCCTGGTCTGGCGCGCCCCCGCAAGCCGCGGACCGGGGCTTCCGCACCGTCCGCCCCCTCCGAAGGGGCGGCATCACGGTCCGGCGCGAGCCACACAGGCTGCTAAACGTACCCCCCGTCACGGTACCACTCGTCGTTCTCGACCTGGTACTTGAAGAGCGTGTAACGTTTCTGGTTTGAGGTTGCTCCCCTGAACGCGAATGAATTCCGGAAGATATCGACCACGACACAGAGACGCAGACCATATCTGGCCGTTTCGTACGGCCGCTTTAGCCAAAGCCTGCGCCTCTTCCGCGGTGAACATCGAGAACAATGGCACAAGAGGGCGCATCAGCTTTTCAGCATGCCTAAAAACTAGCGGCCCCACTGGTAGTTGACGCGGGCGTAGTAGTACCCGCCGCTCAGGCCCCACGGCGTGACCGGGCTGAAGCGCGAGCCGAGGACGTCGATGAGGGGCTGGGGCGCGTCGGCGAGGACGCCGAACACGTTCTGCCCGCCCACCGACAGGGTCACGTCGGCCGCGAGGGGGACGCTCGCCTCGAGGTCGACGATGTACGCCGCGTCCTGGACCGGCGCCGCGTCGTCCACCCACAGCCGCGTGTAGTAGTAGTCGACCCACGGGCCGTAGTAGCTGAGGCGGCCGAGGAGGCCGACCCGCCCGACCCGCTGGTTGAGGGCGGCGTTCCAGCGGAACCGGGGGACGCCGCGCTCGATCGCGAGCACGTCGGCCGCGCTCAGGAAGTCGGTCTCGTGCGTCACCTCGGTGTCGGTGTAGTTCAGGGTGAGGCTGAACACGGTGTCGCCGGCCAGCGCGGGCGGCGTCCACGTCGAGACGACGTCGATGCCCTGGGTCCGGGTCGAGAAGTCGTTGACGAAGAACCGGAAGAAGGACAGGTTGCCGGCCGAGGTGATGCCCTCGGAGAGGAGCAGGGTCCGCTCTTCCGGCGTGAGGGTCAGGATGTGCGACAGCGAGAGCCGGTCGTCGATGGCGACCCGGAAGTAGTCGGCCGTCAGCGTGAACGGGCCGGTGTCGACGACGAGGCCCGCCGTGGTGTTGAACGACTTCTCGGGCTCGAGGGGCTTGCCGCCCCGCAGCCCCGCCGTCTGGAAGGTCGACGGCACGGTGGCGCTGTCGACGAGCTCGAGGGTCGCCGGATCGATGGTCGTCTGCACGTTGAGGGCGTTCTGTTGGCCGGGGGTGGGGGCGCGGAACCCGGTGCTGACGCCGCCGCGCACCGAGACCGCGTCGTCGAGCCCGTAGCGGAACGAGAGCTTGCCGTTGGTGGTGTTGCCAAAGACGTCGAAGTGCTCGACCCGGACGGCGCCCCCGGCGCTCCACCGGCCGTCGAGCCCCTGCAGCTCAAGATCGCCGTAGGCGGCGACGTTGTTGCGGGTCCACGTGCCCGCGGTGTAGTCGGGGAAGCCGGGGAAGCCGTTCGAGGCGGGGATGAAGCCCTGGGCCGCGAAGGGGCCGACCTCCCACGACGGCCGGCCGCCGGCGCCGGTCTCGAAGCTCTCGTCGCGCCACTCGGCCCCGGCCGCGACGTTCACCCTGTCGGTGGCGGCGTAAGAGACGTCGAAGTTGAGGTTGACGTCCTCCTGCCGGTAGAGGCCGGGGTCGAAGTCGCGCGGGGTGTCGGGGCCGAGCGACGCGTTGACGGTGTTGAGGAAGAAGAAGTCGGACTCGTGGGCGCCGTAGCTGGCGCTGGCGTCCCAGGTAAAGCCGCTGTCGGCGATGCGCCGCACCCCGGCCACCACCGACTGGTCGGTGACGATGCCCCCGAACTGCGGGGTGAACCCGCCCGGCGCGACCTCCTGGAACGAGAAGCAGTTGGGGTCGGCGAAGACCCGGGCGAGGGCGTCGGGGTCGGGCACGTTGTCGGTGACCCGCACCACGGGGCAGTTGGCCGAGCCCATGCCGCGGGCCTGGAGGACGTCGCCGATGAGCAGGGTCTGGCCGCCGTCGAGGCTGTAGATGCTCTGCCGCGAGTTGGGGTTCCGGAAGAAGAAGCCCTCGGTGACCTTCTTGTCGGCGTAGTGGGCGTAGCCGTAGAGCTGCACGCGGTTGGCGAACAGGTGGCCGAAGTTGCCGAAGAGCTTCAGGTCGTCCTCGATCCGGGGGTTGCCCCAGACCTGGGCGGGGTCGCGCACGTGGGTGTTGCCGGCGGCGACGAGGGCGGCCGCGTCGAGGCGCTGCACGCTGCGATCGGTCGGGTTGGCGTTGCCGTACTCCATGCTGAGGTTGGCGAACCCCGTCTCGCCGAGGGGCAGCCCCACGTTGCCGGCGAAGCTGTACGAGTCGCCGTCGCCGGCGCGGTAGGTGCCGCTGTTCAGCTCGAGGCTGCCGCCGGCCGCGTCGTCCTTCAGCAGGAAGTTGATGACGCCGGCGATGGCGTCCGAGCCGTACTGGGCCGAGGCCCCGTCGCGCAGCACCTCGACCTGCCGCAGCGCGATCGACGGGATGGTCGAGATGTCGGGCCCCTGCGCCCCGTCGGTCACCCCCCCGAACCACGCGATGACCGACGAGCGGTGGCGCCGCTTGCCGTTGACGAGGATGAGGGTGTGGTCGTGCGAGAGGTTGCGCAGGCTCGCCGGCCGCACGAGGGTCGCGGCGTCGCTGATGGGATGGGTGGCGACGTTGAACGAGGGGATCAGGTTCCGGAGCTGGTAGTCGAGGGTGGTGGCCCCCTGGCTCATGACGTCCTCGAAGGGGATGGCGTCGATGGGCACCTGCGACTCGGTGACCGACCGCGGCTGGGCGCGGCTGCCGAGGACGACCACCCGCTCGGCGAGCTCCACCGCCATCTCGACGTCGAGCACCGCAGTGGCCCCCGCCCCCACCGCCACGCCGCCGCGCACGACGGTCTGGAAGCCGGGCAGGGTAAACGTCAGCTCCCAGGTCCCCGCCTCGAGCCCCGCGAGGGCGAACTGGCCGGCGCCGTCGGTGGCGGCGGTCAGGGCCGGGCCGCCGGGGGCGCTCCGCGCCTCGATGGTGACGCCGGGCAGCACGAGGCCCGTCGTGTCGGTGACGGTGCCGGAGATGGCCCCGTCCTGGGCCCCGGCCACCGGCGGCGCGAACGCCCCGACGGCGAGCGCCAGCAGAACGACGGCGAGCGTGCGTCGCGTTCGCTGCATTGGCTCATTACCCCCTCTTCAGGCTATAGCTCTATCTCGCCAATCTCGCCAATCTCGTTCCCGCGCCGTGACCGTTCCGACTCTCCAGCGACCCTGCGGCCGAGCCGCGGCAGCCCGAAGGACCTTATCGGTTCAAGCGCCGCAAGGGAGGGAACCGAACGCGCGCGGAGAGGTGCGAACGGAGATTGCAGCTCCTCGCCGAGAGCGGCCGCGCCGCGTCACTCCAGAGCGATCAGGGTAGTCGGTGCCCCTGGGACCACCGGATCCGCGCAACCTGAACGCTGTGTTCGGCCGGATCCGCCGGCGGATGCTGGCCGCCGGAACTGTCCACCGGAGCGTCGGAGCCCGCGCGCCGGACCATGCCGGCCACACCCCCAAACCCGCCGCCACGCCTGCCAGTCCGAGCGCTTGGCGAGTACGTTCCCGGTGGTCGCGTGGACGCCATGCGCCGTCTCCTCCGAGGCCGTTGAAGAGTTCGGGACGTGGGGCCGCCGTCCCGCCGAGCGGCACCGTCGCGTGAGTAGTTCCCCAGGTACCCACGCCTCCGACCCACGGCTCCACCGACCCCCGAGAAAACTACCATGGCTTCGAACACCGAGAAGACCTCCCACGCACCGCCCGCGTTCGATGTCCCGCGCCCGCTTCTCGGCCGAGGGCAGCAGCCCGCCATCACCGGCCGGCCCGGGCGCGAAGACGACCGGCCGCTGTGTGAGGGACTGCGACCCACCGGCACCTCCCTCGACCCAGTTCCTGTCAGGTGCACGCCCGCCCGGAGCCCGGCCCGATGACGGCCGCGTGGGGATGCTGCCCGGCGCCGCGGCACCCCGGCGAGCTGCTGACCCGCAGCGACGTGTGCCACGTACATGCGGACCGCGCCGCGGCCGAACGATGTGGCGTGCTACTCGGCGGCGTGCCCGAGCTCGTCCGGCTCGACGAGGTCCGGCCCGCGGTTTACCGCGTCGCGTGGTCGCTGTCGAGCGCCGCGAGCGGCCGGCTACGTCGCCGCCTCCCGGTCTAGCTAGGCAACCACGCTGGCGACGTGCCGTGTCGAGCGCCGGGAGGGCTGGCACAGGGCGGACGCGCCGTCCGCCCCCAACCGTCACCGGGCAGTTGTTCTCGAGCGTCGCCCTGGACACCTCTCCTGCCTGCCGCCGTGGCTCAACCGCCGCGCTGGACCTCTCGACGCAATCCTCGAAGCCTAGCGTCCACCACCTGCCGAGGCAAAAACACCGTTGGGTCGTCGCGCCAGCACTCAAGCGCGGAAATCAGCACCGCGTGGTCGCAGCTCCCAGCCTTCCGAAGTTCCTCCACAATCCACAGGACACCGTGCACGCACAATCCCACTTCCGCCGCTGCACGGTGCAGCAGTCTGTCTCCGGTGAGCAGCACACCCTGCTCGTAACACCGCGCCGACACCAAACAAATGCAATCATTTGCCGACAGCTTCGGGTGCGCCACCCTGACGCGCATCGCTGCAGCAACTTGTTCCGGCGGCAGATCGAATGTCTCGAGCCCATCCGCGTCCATCCGCTGCCAGTCCTCGTCTGTAAAGTCCAACGCCTCCGACCGCCGGATTGGTAGCGGAACCACAAACCGGTACGGCAACGTCAGCATGGCCCGCACGAGCCCGCCCTTCCTCAGATCGATGAGACACGATGCATCGTTGACGACAACGGTAGTCACTGGTCACGCGGCCCCCTGATTTCGCGTTCAACGTCAGCCACCGCCCGCCCAAGCAGTTGCGCGGCCCGAATCGGCGCAATTAGCTCCTCCGCCAATGCTTGCCACACCAACCGCTCAAACCGCGCAGGCCTTTCCCACCCCTGTTCATCACCGATCGGTTCTGGTTCACTCTTCCGCCAAGACCGCGCAAAAGTCCGGAATGCGTACTCCACCGCCGATGCTGGCAGAATACCGACGTCCCGCAGCCGAATCAGCATGGCGCTTGCCGAGATCCCATAGAAGCGCTTCAGCCGCATCAACTCCACATACGTGAGTCGCCGCCGCGTCGCCCCCACCTCCGCACGAAGATGGTCGCCAGGCACGAGAAACGCCCCAGCGAACCGATGCATTGCCTTTTCGAGCTTGATATCCGCATTGCCGCTGCCCCGCACTACGCGGTGAGCAAGCTCGTGCGCCAAGGTGAGGCGCTTTCGTTCCACAGTGGCCTTGCACGAGACGACCACCACATCGATGGCGGATTCGTTTCCGCGTCGTTTCGCGCCACACGCGAGCCCGTGGAAGCGCTCCGGCAGGTCGGCTGCGATCACCCGGAAGCCCCGAGTTTCAAGCAGGCCCGTCATGCTATTGATCGGAGCACTTCCCAGGCTCCAGTGGTGTCGCAAGTCCTTTGCCTTCTGCTCGACCTCATCGAAGCTCCCAACCCGTTCGCACCGTAGATTGCCGAGTGAATCATCAACCGCCGGGTTCTCCACTATCTCTTCGATTGCCAGATAGTCTTCAAGCGCTGCGGTCACGAGTGCTTCAACCCGCGCCCGGTCCTTCGCGGAGGTGCGTGAGTGCTTCCTGAACTCGATCCCCTCCAGGACCTCGATCTGACCACCCATCAGGAAATCTAGCGACACGTCGAGCGCCCGGCCGAGTTCCACCAACACCGCCGACCTCGGCATCATCCGCCCTGCTTCGTAGCTGGCGATCGCCTGTGCAGACAGCCGTGATGGCAACCGCTTCGCAAGATCCCGCAGCGACAACCCCGCCTTCTTCCGGGCCAGCCTGAGCCGCTGTCCGAACATGATCCCCCCCCTTTAGGGGTTGACTAAAGCACGGTTGGTGGTAAAATGTCAACTGGGCCTTGACGCCGGGGGCCGTTCTACCCAGCCGCCAACCGAGGAAGACATTAACCATGGACAACGCAACTAGCTACGAATTCACCGTCAATAACACCCTAACCTGCATTATTCACGAAGGTCGAGAATCAGTCACCGACGGGGCCTGCTGGACCGCGAGCGGAGCCTCTCGGACATGGCGGCGGGCGCGGCAGGGGGCGTAGCGTGGCCTTCACGGCACCGGGCGGTCGCGGAGGCCAGGTTGGGGGAAGGTTCTGCCGGGACGGGCGGTGGCGCCCGGGACCGAGACGTGCGCCGAGCCCCGCGCGGGCTCTGACTAACCCGCGCGAGCGCCAAGCGCAAGAGCGATGCGCCGCCACGCGTGGAGATGGGGCGTCGCTCGTGGTAGATGCAGGACGATGCGGCGCGCCGAGCCGACGACATGCACCCCCAGCTTCAGCAACCGGTCGCGCAGCCACGTCACCTGGGTGCGGGCACAGCCGGTCCGCGCCGCCCGCAGCCGCAGCTCCTGCATGAGCACGTAGGCCGCCGCGGTCAGCAACACGCGCAACTGGTTCGGCAGGAACTTGCAGCAGCTCGTGCGGTCGATCTGCAGGCCGTCCAGCAACTCCTTGATCCGGTTCTCGATGTCCCCGCGGGCGCAGTAGACCCTCTCATAGACGAAGCGCGAGCTCTGCAAGAGACTCGTCACGACGAAGCGCGGATTGTCCCGCGGCTCCCGACCCTTGAGCCGGACCACTTCCGCCTTGATCACGACCCGGCGTTCGCGGCCCCACGTGCGGGCCGCGTAGCGGGTGTCGGTATAGACGTGCTCGGTTCGGCCACTGGACTCGCTCTGCGCGCGGGCCACCGCCATCGCGGATTCCGCATGCCGCTGCAACACCGCGTTCTTGCCCATCGCGACCACGTAGTCGAGCCCCGGTTCGGCATCCAGGAAATCGAGGATCTCCGGGGTCGCAAAGCCCCCGTCGAGCCGGACGAGAAACGGCGTCGACGGAAACGCCGCCCGCAGCATCGGCAGCAGCCGACACAGCAAGCTCAGGGTCCCGTCGGCCGCCACCGCCTTGCCCGGCCGCAGCACCGCCGCGCACAGATACTGCTCCTTCTCGTCGTTGAAAGTCAGGAACGCGAGCAGCGGCAGATAGCACCAACTGTCGTAGTGCCCGTTGAAGAACGTGAGCTGTTGCGCGCCATGCGTCCGGTCGTCGGTCGGGTCCAGATCGATGGTGATCCGCCACACCCGCCGATGCAGGCGGCGCCGATGCCGCTCGATCACGCACGCCGCCAACTCCCGTGCCATTCGGTAGAGCGCGCCGCGGCCCGGGGCGTTCTCGAATCGCGAGATCGTCGGTTGCGACGCCAAGGGCGCGCCGGCCACGGGGTCTCGCCCGAGCAGCAGCTTGTGGATGGGATCCTCCGCCAAGTGGTCGGCATCGTTGCCGTCGGGATGACCGCACGCGATGCCGAAGATCCGCTGTCCGATCAGCTCCGCGAGCGTGTGCCGAATCTTCTCCGCCACGCGCTTGTCGGCGAGACACCCGGCAAACGCCTTGACGAGGCCGTACACGCGCTCGGCTGCCTTGAGCAGGACGGCGCCGCCGTCGGAACTCGCCTGCTCGCGGTTGAACGTGGCGACGAGGGGCTTGTCGAAGAGATCCGGGAACAGGACAGTCTGTGATATCTTTTCAGGTGTCACGCAGGGGTCTCCGTTGTGGCTAAACGCTTGTGAACACAACGTTTATACCACACGGAGGCTCCTGTGTCTCCCCCAGAATCACCATCTTCACGAATAATCCAGGCTAATCAAGACGCCCCACGAGAAGCTCGCGGCGGGCGACATCATTCGTCTCGCCATCAAGCAGGGTGCCGGCGGCATCTCCGGAAAACCGGAGGACTACGTGTTGCAGTCGCTGGATCCCGAGCGGGAGTTCAAGTCCGACGACATCGTCAACCTCGGGGAGTACAAGGAGTTCCTCACGGAGAAGTCCGGTCGGACCCCTGTCGCGGAGAGCCCGTTGTGAACGCCGCCTTGCGCAAGATCCAAGACGAGCTCGACGAGTGCGGCTTCCAGACGTACGTTGTTGAAGGGGCCAAGACGGAAGTGGTCGCGTTTCCCTACGTGCCGCCGAAGGGTCGCTACGCCGGCCGTACTTTTGACGTCGGCCTCAGTTTCCAAGAGGTGGACTACCCCGAGTTCGCGCCGCACTGGATACACGTTACGCCAGCCATCGGGGAGAAGCACGGCCGAGCCGGCATGACGTACGACGATGCAAGGGGGAGGCGGTGGGTCGCATTCAGCAGGCCGCCCGCCGACTTCTGGGACAGTCTGCCCCGTCACGAAAAGAACATGACGACCTACCTGGCGCTTCACATGCGCCGCTTTTGGAGGGAAGCGTGAGGCGCGACGCCGCGCTCACAGACACGACTCACGCTCTCGCCAAGAGCCACCTGTTGCGGCACTACAGCGCGGGTCGGTTGCAGGAAGACCTCTGCCTCGGCCTCTGGTACCCCTCACGCGGCCGGAACCGCCTGACCGCCATTCTCGCGGACCTGATCCTGCCCCAAGCAGGCGAAGTGCATCTGCACGGCAACGCCAGCTTCGAAGGACGCTACGTCACCCGAGCCATCAAGGAAGCCCGAAAGCGCAACGCTGGTCTAGCAGCCCGTGGAAGAAGTCTATTCGCTGAGCCGACCTGTTCAGGCGGCTTGGCGATGAGCGATTGAGCCGACCAGCCCCGCTGGCGTCCATTGGAAGTCCCAAGAGGCCGTCAGACGCCCCCAGAGCGCGGTCAGGCGAGCGATCAGTCCGCAAATGGCCGAAAGAGCCCGCCCCTGCAGGCTCCGGGGCGTGCCGACGCCGGTCAGCCGGCGCAGCAGCAGTCCGAGGTTGCAACCGGCCGCCTGGATGAGCACCCGCTTGCGCACATTCTCGTGGCCGCGCACCCACACTCGCCGCAGCCCCCCGGTCTCGTACTGGTGCGCGAAAGGCCGCTCCACCAGCTCCCCGCGACGGCGTTGAAGACGACGGCCTCGGTCGCCGCGAATACGCCGACGGTTCCCATACAACGCCTTCTGCGCAGCACGTTTCCCCACCGGCGTCTCTCCCGTCTTCTTGTCCTGCCAACAGCGCCGACCCCGCTCCGGCTCCGAGACGTAGCTGCGAACCCCAATCTCGTCGAGAGCCACCAGCGTCGCGTCGCTGTGGTACCCCTTGTCGGCGACCACCTCTTCGACCTCCGCACCGGCCGGCTGCACCGCCTCGACCTGCTCAGCCGCCATCGTCAGCGTCTCCGGCAGCGTCGCCGAATCGCCCTCCGACGCATCCTGCACCGTCACCGAGAGGATGGCGCCCGTCTCCATGTCGACCCCGTGCTCCGCCTTGTGGGCCAAGTGCGTCCGACCGTCCTTCATCTTTGCGATCTTCGCGTCCGGGTCCTGCGGAGACTGCCACTCCTTGTTCGACGTCTTCCTGTCCTTCCGGGACCGGTCAAACCGCGCCAACTCCGCTCGCGTCGGCGTCTCAATCCCCGATGCCTTCGCCAGCTGACGCACGAACGCCTCGTACGATTCCCCGGTATCCCGCCGCTCGATGCTCCGCATCGCCGCGTTCGCTTCCAGCGTCGTCGCATCGACGCCGACCGTCTTCCCCTGCACCAGACCCGCTCCCGCCAACCGTTCCAGCACCCACGTGAAAACCGCCACGTGCGTTTCCACGTCGATCAGACGCCGCGTGCGCGACAGCGTCGAGTGGTTCGGCGGCGCCTCGGTCACGTCCAGGTCCAGGAAAGCCCGCAGGCTCAGAGAATCCGCGACCCGCCACGCAATCCCCCGCTCCGACGACAGACCCTCGAAGTAGCCGATGAACAGCAGCCGGAAATACCGCCCAGGACGCAGACTCGGGCGGCCCAGCCGCGACGCGTAGAACACCGCGCACAACCCCTCCACAAAGGCATCGAATCCGGCCTCCTCCAGAACCCGGTTCAGCCGTTCGAAAAAGGGATGTCCCGCGCTCGTCGGAAGGTCCGCTGTGGTCACCCACATCGGCGACGGCTGTCGCGCCGCCGGCTTCTTGCCCATTGCCATGCCGCCAAGTCTACGCCACTCCGTCGACTCCGATCTATCGACTTTTGCCACAGGCTGCTAGCCATTCTCCACAGCCACCCCACGCCCGGGTGGCAGGACTTGAGCGATACGGACATCGCGGCCGAACGAGATGAGGTGGCCTACCCCGCCCAAGTTACTGGCAAACCCCTCCTCGGGATGACCATGGGCGACGACGGGTACTGGAGTGCACGGCTCTGGGAGAAGGAGGACAACCGGATGGTTGGCACATGGTGCCGTAAGGTCCGCATCCCTGCAGCCGCCAGATATGTAATCCATTGGAAGCCGTCGGCGCTACGTTGTCTGGAAAACAACCCGGTTCAGCGCCGCACGATTGCCACGTGGGGCGTCGCCACCCAGCAACACATCGCAAACATGCGCATCGGTGTCGTCGGCCTCGGTAGCGTCGGCGCTTTGGTGGCGGAAGCCCTCGCCCGTATGGGCGTGTCCGAGATCACGCTCATCGACCCCGATACGATTGAGCCCCACAACCTGGACCGGCTCCTCCACGCCGACACGTCCACCGTCGGCACGTTGAAGGTCGCGCGTGCGCGGACCGAGGCCCTGCGCAGCGCCACCGCCCGCAACGTCAAGATCCGCGCCATAGCGGCTGGCGTACAACACGCGCACGCGTACCGGGAGGCCCTGGACTGCGACCTGCTCGTCAGCTGTGTGGACAAGCCTGTTCCGCGCGACGTCCTGAACTACGTCGCGACTTCGCATCTCATCCCTGTCATCGAGGGTGGCGTGGCGGTGGAACTCCACGCAGACACCGGCGACTTCGAGTCCGCCCGGTGGCGCAGCCACTTGGTCACGCCCGCACACGCCTGCATTCGCTGCACCGGACAGTACACCTCCAGCGAGGTCCTGCAAGAACTAGACGGATCCTTGGACGACCCCTCGTACATTGCGAATTTGCCGCGCGAACGCCAACACGCGAACCAGAACGTCTTCCCGTTCAGCCTCGGAAGCGCCAGCATGCAGGTGAATCTCATGGTCCGCTACCTGATTGCCGCCGACTGGTGGCCGCCGGCGTCACGCCAGGAATACCGCTTCGTTGGGGCCCGCACCGTCGTCTCGGCGACCGAATGCCATCCACACTGCTCGTTCCGTGACCGCGTGGGCCGAGGCGACACGTGTGCCCCGAGCTACCTGCGACCTGGCCCGCCCGAGCCGCCGTCATCGGGCGGACTGGCCGCACGACTGCTCACCGCCTGTAGGAAATGGTGGACTGCTTTACCTTGGGCCCGTACAACTGGCGCGCGCGAAGAAGTCTCTCCAGAACGAATTGAACGTTAGTCGCCTTTGCGACCGTCGGCCCCAAGAAGATGTGTGATCCAGAAACGAACAACTCCGGCGCTCGCAAAGTAGACAGCTCCGCGAAGTGTCGCCACGCAAGGGGTGTGTCGGTTACCGAGGAGCCTTGAAGGTACAACCCGTCCTCGAGGTCGGGAAACGGGATTACTATCCGTACTTCTTGTTCGTACTCGTAAGCAGGCGACTTATAGAGGTAAACCAATGGGGAGAGCGCTTTTACAAGTGGTGCCGGCAACTCCTGGAACTTGCTCATGTTTTTGAGATTCGGTGCCCCCGGGATTTGGACGTATTCTTCTAGCAGCTCGAAGAGCATATCGAGACAGGTGTCGACCTCACGCCCACCGTATCGGACTCGGAACAAGGGGGACGGCCTGTTCATCGAAACACGTCATGGGAAACACCAAGGCGCATCCCGTGCCCTCTTTGCCGTAGGTTCTCCAAAACATGAGGTTGTCCGCTTCCGCGGTGTCGCGAACATAAGTCAGTGAGGTCTGATACGCGGGCACCGCCGACCGGTGCTCAAACAGGTTCCACAGAGCCCCGTACGCGCGTCGGAGGCCGGTTTGTGCGCGGGCCGAGTCGACGAAAAACGCTCCCTCGTGTGGATCATTGGAGGAAAACGTATCGTAGAGCCTCAGATGTCCCACGCTGCCACCGCGCTCTCCGTGAACTCCGCTCGGACCACGCGTCGCCAGCGGGTAATTCTTCGCCGCGTCGCCCGCTGCGCCGAGCATCGACATCAAGGCATCCAGCGTCGTGTAGTGCACTAGATGGGACACGTCGGAGGGCACGGCGTGCCTAGTGGAGAGGAGCTTCGTACACAGTCCAGCGAACAAGCCCCAGGCGGTGGTGTGGTAGCCGTCGGCATGCAGGGCCGCCAATTCGTTTGAGTTCATCGACACCTATTCTCGGGTCAAGGAGCGCGGCGCTTGGGGCGGCGGATTCGCCCGAGCGACCGCGACCCGGCATGCCCGCCCGTTCAGATCGCGACGCGCTCGATCTCCCGTTTCCTCTGGGTTCCCCTCGTTCGGCAAAGTACGCGGTTGATCGCCGTCACCGGGCACCGTGTGGTAGCACCGTCGAAGGCGGCACCCCGGCGGCCCGAGCCCGAGCTGGACCCGGGGTCGGCAGACTGGCACGGGCGGACGCGCCGTCCGCCCCCCTCAGCCGGTCCAGCTCTCTAGGCACGTCAGCGATTGGGCGCCCTCGGCGACGAAGAACCAGCCGGCCCGCGCCGGAGGCCCTGCTACGATGCGAGCCCAGGACCACTTGCGGTCGGACGGCTCTCCGACATTGAAATGCCCAAGGAGATCCCGTCATCCAATGTATAGCACCGTTCCGTGCAGAACTTCCCGATGCCGCCGATGATCGCAAGGGCCGTCACAAGGCAGTGGCAGATGAACTCCGACGACATGTAGAAGATCCACGGTTTTTCATCCGATGTCGACATCGAGAACCACGTCCGCGGCCAGCCTGACCGGTGTTTCTCAAAGCGAATACGTTCCTCTATAGGCCACTCGAATCCGAAATGGAACATCTTGTTCCGGTACTCGAATAATGCAAACAAAGTATTTGCCACATCGTTCGGCAGGTACGCCAATAACCCGGTCGCATCCGCTAATTGCACTATGCCGCGAACGAGATCCGTATGTCGACGCCCATTTTTCCATACGTATCGACAGTTCCACTGGTCCTTTGCTGACTGGTGCCAACGTACGTGTTCAATAGGTATCGGAGTTGCAGCCGCCACGCCGCGTTCGATCCCTTGAAACGCTTGACCAAACATGGACTCTATAAAAGGAGCAATCATACCAACGGCAGCCATACTGTATGCGGCGTCCTGGAATACACTTTGATGTACATGCTCGACCCACAAGTCGCCTAAGTGTTCTCCGCCAGTGCGCTCGGAAAGCGCATCGAGCTTCGTGATTCTGGCAGCGATCTTCTTTTTGGCTTCACGCTGGTGATTGAGTAGCTCGACGATAGCCATCAACTGTGACTCGTAGTCCAGGTGCGGCATCAGAAGACAGGCAGCGTCTTGCTCTTCGTCGTACGCCTGCAGTCGTTCCACTATCCCGGAGTACTGTTCATCTTCAGTCATCTTTTGGCTTCTGGCGTGACCTCGGCGGCGGTCAACGAGCGGGCGACGGTGTGCGTGGCGACCATGTTGCATTATAAGCATAACACGTTTTGAGCCGACGGAAATGGACCACGACACTTGTAAGCGCTCGTCGGTAGCTTGGCCGCGCCCCCGGGGGCGACGTTTCCTTGGGCCATTATCGGACCTAGCAGCCTGTGGCAAAAGTCGATAGATCGGAGTCGACCTGAGTCGACGGAGTGGCGTAGACTTGGCGGCATGGCAATGGGCAAGAAGCCGGCGGCGCGACAGCCGTCACCGATGTGGGTGACCACAGCGGACCTTCCGACGAGCGCGGGACATCCCTTTTTCGAACGGCTGAACCGGGTTCTGGAGGAGGCCGGATTCGATGCCTTTGTGGAGGGGTTGTGCGCGGTGTTCTACGCGTCGCGGCTGGGCCGCCCGAGTCTGCGTCCTGGGCGGTATTTCCGGCTGCTGTTCATCGGCTACTTCGAGGGTCTGTCGTCGGAGCGGGGGATTGCGTGCCGGGTCGCGGATTCTCTGAGCCTGCGGGCTTTCCTGGACCTGGACGTGACCGAGGCGCCGCCGAACCACTCGACGCTGTCGCGCACGCGGCGTCTGATCGACGTGGAAACGCACGTGGCGGTTTTCACGTGGGTGCTGGAACGGTTGGCGGGAGCGGGTCTGGTGCAGGGGAAGACGGTCGGCGTCGATGCGACGACGCTGGAAGCGAACGCGGCGATGCGGAGCATCGAGCGGCGGGATACCGGGGAATCGTACGAGGCGTTCGTGCGTCAGCTGGCGAAGGCATCGGGGATTGAGACGCCGACGCGAGCGGAGTTGGCGCGGTTTGACCGGTCCCGGAAGGACAGGAAGACGTCGAACAAGGAGTGGCAGTCTCCGCAGGACACGGACGCGAAGATCGCAAAGATGAAGGACGGTCGGACGCACTTGGCCCACAAGGCGGAGCACGGGATCGACATGGAGACGGGCGCCATCCTCTCGGTGACGGTGCAGGAGGCGTCGGAGGGCGATTCGGCGACGCTGCCGGCGACGCTGACGATGGCGGCTGAGCAGGTCGAGGCGGTGCAGCCGGACGGTGCGGAGGTCGAAGAGGTGGTCGCCGACAAGGGGTACCACAGCGACGCGACGCTGGTGGCTCTCGACGAGATTGGGGTTCGGAGTTACGTCTCGGAGCCGGAGCGGGGTCGGCGCTGTTGGCAGGACAAGAAGACGGGAGAGACGCCGGCGGAGAAGCGTGCTGCGCAGAAGGCATTATATGGGAACCGTCGGCGTATCCGCGGCGACCGAGGTCGTCGTCTTCAACGCCGCCGCGGGGAGCTGGTGGAGCGGCCTTTCGCGCACCAGTACGAGACCGGGGGGCTGCGGCGAGTGTGGGTGCGCGGCCACGAGAATGTGCGCAAGCGGGTGCTCATCCAGGCGGCCGGTTGCAACCTCGGACTGCTGCTGCGCCGGCTGACCGGCGTCGGCACGCCCCGGAGCCTGCAGGGGCGGGCTCTTTCGGCCATTTGCGGACTGATCGGTCGCCTGAGCGCGCTCTGGGGGCGTCTGACGGCCTCTTGGGACTTCCAATGGACGCCAGCGGGGCTGGTCGGCTCAATCGCTCATCGCCAAGCTGCCTGAACAGGTCGGCTCAGCGAATAGACTTCTTCCAAGGGCGGCTAGGAGTCTGCGCCGTAGAAACCGGGATGCGACAATTGTAGAAGAGCCTGACGACGAAGGGACTTGATGTCGACGACATTCCGCCGCTACGCACCGGAGCAATCGCTGCTGTTGCCGCCGGATGTACGGGAGTGGTTGCCGGAGGGTCACCTGTCGCACCACATCAGCGATCTGGTGGACGGGCTGGATCTGACGGCGTTCTACGCGGGGTACGAGGGCGACGGGCGTCGCAACGCGCCGTATGAGCCTCGGATGCTGGTGAAGGTGCTGCTCTACGCCTACGCGACGGGTGTGTTTTCGTCGCGTGGGATTGCGCGGAAGCTGGAAGAGGACGTGGCGTTCCGGGTGCTGGCGGCGGGCAACTTCCCGCAACACCGGACGATCTGCGAGTTTCGGCGGCGGCACCTGGACGATTTCAAGCAGTTGTTCGTCGAGGTGGTCGGTCTGGCTCGCGAGCTGGGCCTTGCGCGGTTCGGGAAGCTGTCTGTCGACGGGACGAAGGTGCGCGCGAACGCGAGCAAGCGCAAGGCGATGAGCTACGGTCGGATGCAGGAGGAGGAACGGCGTCTGTCCGGCGAGATCGACGAGCTGTTGCGGGCGGCGGACGAGACCGACGTGGCCGAGGACGTGCGGTTGGGGCCGGAGGTGCGGGGCGACGAGTTGCCGGCGGAGTTGCGTCGGCGGGAAGATCGTCTGGCGGCGATCCGGGCGGCGAAGGCGCGTTTGGAGGTGGCGCAGCGGGCGGCGGACGACGCCCGCGGACGGCAGGCGGGCCAGGCTCGAAACCCGAAGGGGGGACGACCGTACAAGCGGGCGTATGGCGAGCCTGACGAGAAGGCGCAGAGCAACTTCACGGACCCGGAAAGCGGGATCATGAAGACGGGCAACGAGGGCTTCCAGCAGTGCTACAACGCGCAGGCGGCGGTGGACGCTGAGCACCAGTTGGTGGTGGCGACGGATGTGACGGCGAACGCGAGCGACCAGGGCGGTCTGCCGGTGTTGCTCGACGCGGTCCAAGAGCGGTTCGACGCGCAGCCGGAAACGGTGCTGGCCGACGCGGGGTACTGCAACGAGCGGGACTTGACGGAGCTCGAAACGCGGGGTGTTGACGGGTATGTGGCGACGGGCCGGGAGGACAAGAAGGTCGCCGCCCGTAATCTGAAGAAGCATCCGGCGACGGGTCGCATGGTGGAGAAGCTGTCGACGCCGGCGGGCCGGGCGGTGTATGCGGAACGGAAGTGGTTGTCGGAGGCGCCGTATGGCTGGATCAAGCACGTGCTGGGCTTCCGGCGCTTCAGCCTGCGTGGACTGGCGAAGGTGCGGGGCGAGTGGGACTTGGTGTGCCTGGCGGTGAACGCCAAGCGCCTGCACCTGCTGATGGCGGCGTAAAAGGGGTGGATCTTGCCTTCCGTGACCGAGAATGGGGTGCAAATCGCGGCGTTTGGAGCGGTGTACGGCCTGTTCTCGGTTCGCGCCGCCGGTTGGTCGAAAATCACCTGCTCGGCGACCGGCAGAATACGCCTTGACGCCGCGCGTCACGACGCAAACCGCCGGGTTTCGCGAATTTCCTACGGCGCAGACTCCTAGTCTAGGGCCTCAGCGGGGTGGCCGCGGCGCAGGCCCGCGCCGCGGCCTGCTTCCGGGGGCAAAGCGCGCCGGAGAAGCCGAGGCCGACCGGGGAAATCTACGCGCGCCGGGGTTCTCGCCGGCTACCGGCGGACCGCGGCTGGAGGACAGGCGCGGGTAGTTCGAGGTTCCGCAGAGTCGAAGCGGCTGGGCGGGACGACGGGCGCGACGCCCTGTCCGTCCCAAGCCCTCGGCCCTGCAGGTCGTCGCGGCTCGCGCGGGCTTGGCCGTCGGCCGCGCCGGCGACGGCCGGCCGCGGTCGACGCGCAGCTCCACCAGCCTGCACGACCGCCTCCGCCAGCCTTGGCCGCTCGCCCAGGTCGCCCTCGTGGGGCACCGGTTCCGCGCCGACGCCTCCGGCGGCCGTGGCCGCCCTGCCATGGCAGCCGCACCGTCCGCCCCCAGCCGGTGCGGGAAGCGTGGTCAACAGGGAACTCGCTGGATAGCCGCTTGGGGGCGACCCCACGCCAGACAGGCCGCCACCGCACGGCGGGCAGCGTGTCGGCGAGGGTCACCGCCCTCACGGGTTGGTTCCGGTCAGCCGTCGCGGCGAGTGACGGCTGCGGATGTAGCTCGCGAGCCGGCAGGCTACTGGCCCCGGTACTCTTCCTCGCTCACGGGGCCGAACCAGGAGGTCGGCCCGCCGTCGCCGCCGCCGAGGACGGTGAGCTGCACGACGTGCTCGTCGGGCGACGCGCCGTGCCAGTGCACGAGGCCCGCCGGCGCGAAGACCGCACGCCCGCCGGGCACCATCTCGATGATCTCCCCGTCGCGCGCCTGCGTCCGGCCCCGGCCCTCCTCGGCAGCCAGGATCTGCCAGCCGGCATGGCTGTGCCAGTTCGAGCGGACCCCGGCCTCGAAGCGCAGCCGAAGCGCTCGCATGTCGGACGAGTCCGGCCGGCTCGGCTCGCCGCCGACGAAGTTGCTCTGGGGAGCCGCGTTCGTCGATGGCTGGCCGAACGCGAAGCTCACGAACGCGCCCGCCGCCATGATGGCAAGCAGGACGCTCACACGGGATTGAGCCTGTCGCTTCATGTCGATTCTCCCTCCCTCGCCTACCCTGCGTCGGGGTGGGCATACCCCCTCACTATACCGCTCCGGCCGGGGGTCGTCGCGCCGTCCGCCCCCGGCCGGCGCAACAGTCCCCACCCGATCACCTCCCCGGCTCAAGCGAGGCAGCTGCGCCTCTGGCCTTCAGATGTAGATCGGCCGTACGCAACTCCTTTCACGGGGGTGGACAGGACGGCACGCTGACCGACGACACCGTCGGAGATCAGGTCGCGCTCGACCTCGGCGAACAGCGCGAAGAGCGTGGTCATGACCTTCGTCTGGATGTTGCCCTCGACCCGGCGACGCCAGCCTTGGCGAGGGCGTCGAGGCTGACCCCAGCGACCGACCGAGCTGCGAGAGTTCGCTTCAAGATCCCCCGAATTACGCACGTCCTCCAGCACGGCGACCGCGCCTGGTCGCTGAATCCGGGGGAAGTTGAACGCCGAATCAGAGGTCGTGCGCATGGCGGTGGACGAGACGTGAGCACGTTCGAGCTGGCTACGGCGCGGCCGAGCGAGGCGCGGACCGAGCGCGGTCCGGAGTTGCAAGGCAAGCTCCGGACCGCGATTCGGCCGTCCGAGCCAAAGGCGTCGACGCGGCAAGAGCGCCCGCGCCGCGTGCGCCGGCCCTGCAGCTGGATGCGTCAGTCGTCGGTGATCTCGGCTTCGAGGATGACGGCGGCCTCATTGCCGCCGAACCTCGTGTCGAACACCGTCATGCCCGCGAAGCTGTACTCCGGCGGGGCCTCGTTCATCTCGCGCTGCATGGTTCCGGTGCGGTTCGTGGCAAGCAGGATGTAGCGGAACCGGCGGCCTTCCGGGTCCAGGGTCATGACGACGACGGCTTCGCTGCCGCCGAAGGCGGTCTCGCCCCCTTGGGTCGCGAGGAAGCGGTAGCCGCGCGCCCCGGCCTCGTTGAGCTCCTCCTCCATGGTCCCCGTGCGGCTGGTGGACAGAAGCAGGTACTTCTCGGGTTGTTCGGACTGCTGCGCGGTTGTTGGCGGCACCAGGAGGAACAGGGCCAAGGCGATGATGATCACGGTGTGGAGCTTGCGCATGTTTCCCTCTCTCTCATGAAAAGTGGAGCGGCCCTTCGGATGGGTGGAGAGTGTCGTGCGCCACCGGAGAACGACCCGCGGGCAGGCTCCGCCGAGTTTCGGTGTACCGGGACTCAGCACCCGGGAGGAACCCGGGCACGGCGGCAGGATATCACCCCTTCCCCGTCGACCGCGACGTGGTGGCGGCTTCGCCTGCGAGTCGTGGTGCCGGGGCTCTGGATCGTCGGCGAAGCCGGCGGCTCGGCGCTCCTCCTCGCGGCGCACGGCGGCTGCGCCCACCCCGGGCCCGGAGACCCCGCCTGACGCCCAGCCGACGAGGAAGCGCCAAGCGAGTAGAGTCGACGACTAGCACGGTGGCGCTAGGCGGATGGGGGTAGCTGTTCCCGGCGGCTTTCGCCCGTTGTCGGTGCCTCACTCCCCGCCGTGGCTCCGTTTCCAGTCGCCGCTCATCGAACCAGGGCGGACGGGACCGCGGCGACGGGCATCGAGCACATCGTGGCGCTCGCCGAGGCGCCGACAGCAGAATCGCTGACGACCGGCGCCGGGACATCGCGGTGCTGACCTGGACAACCTCACGATCGCGGATTCGCGAGTGAACCGGACCGAGAAGGGTGACCGCGACGCCGGAGAGTGGACGCCGGCCCGGCACCGGCGCGTGGTTCGCGGCCCAGGTCATCGCCGTCAAGTTGGAATACGGGTTGTCGGCCGACCCAGCGGAACGAGATGCGCTGGAGGCATTGCTCGCCTTCGGCGGGGCGCAACTGAGCTGCGTGGACGCGGACACCACGTCGCCGGCAGTGGCCATCAGCAGCGACGCCAGCGCCCCGGTCACCGGCCCGTTCTCCATCGCGATCGCCTTCTCGGAACCGGTGACCGGCTTCGAGCTCGAGGACCTCGTCGTCGGGAACGGCAGCGCGTCCGAGCTGCAGGGGAACAACGCGACCTACACCGTGACGATCACGCCCGAGGCCTCCGGCACTGTAACGGTGGACATCGCGGCCGGCGCGGCGCAGGACAGCGCCGGCAACCCGAGCGCGACGGCCGACCAGTTCTCGATCGTCGCGGACCTGACCCCGGTGCCGGCTCTGCCGATGGCCGGCGCGATCGCGCTTGCGGTGTTGTTGCTGGTCGGTGGCGTGCGCCGGTGGGCGGCGAGCTGACAGCAGACCCGGGGCGACTCACCCAGGCGCCTGCCCTTCGCCGTTGACAGCCTTGCGTGCGCGCGCGTCGCGATCATGCTGATCCCCTCGTACACGGCGGCAGCCTTGACAGGCGAAATGGTGTGGACGATCCCGACGCTGGCCGGCGCAAGCGCCTTGGCCGCGAGCCTGAAGCGGCCCGAGGACCCGACAAGGGCAGCGGACGAGGGTGACACCGACGACGCGAGTTCCGAAGAGGACCCCGACGGCGGCGGCGACACCGAGTGAGGGCGGGCCCGGCTCGTCAGCTCGTCGACGGGCCGGCGCGGCCGTGGGTTGGCTGCTGACGGCCGCGTGGGCGGAGCGCCGGGGTGGACGCACCGTCCGCCCCCCAAGCCCGTCACGGTGTGCGTCCAGGGCGGCCTGGCCTGACGGAAACGCGCCCAGTCCCCCACCGCGATCACACGACCCTCCGTAGGGTGTAGCGCCAACCACCCTCTGAAACCGCCGCCTCGTGACCGCGCGCCGGAGACAAGTCGGGATGCCGCGTGCAGGTTGAGGGCGCGTGTGTCGATACGTGAAGTGTGGCTCCCGAGAACGACAGTGCGACCGCGCCCCAGCCGGAGCAGGCCTCTCGGGACGTGCGCATCGAGGAACTCGAGCAGGAGCACGAACGTCAGAACCGCGAGGTCGACCCCGCCGAACTGTCCACCGGCGCGAATGAGCGCAGAGACCTCGGCCATGCGTCGCAGCCCGCGCGCCGGACCATGCCGGCCCCAGACCCCTCGCTACGCCTGCCAGTTCGGGCGCTTGGCGAGTACGTCTTCGGTGGGCGCGTGGACGCCATGCGCCGCCTCCTCCGCGGCCGTTGACGCTTTGGGCTTGGGTCCGTCGTCCGCCAAACACGCCCGCCAGCCATACCGCACGTCGGGAAAGCGCCCTCGAAGCGGAACGCGGAGGTCATGGCGGTGGAGCAGATCATGCGCTGGCGGTCGGAGGTGTCGCGGTTCGCGCCCGATCGGCTGGAGGAGTTCGATGAGCTGATCGCGGAGGCGCTGAACAATCCGGCGCCGGTGCAGAAGGCCGAACAGTGAGGACGGGGCGCGGGCGGCGAGCAAGCCGCTACGTCCGTTCGTAAACGAACGCATCCACGAGAGGAGCGCGGAACCGCCAGATTTTCTCCAAGGCTCCATCCGTCGGCGGTGAGTCGGCATACCAAGCACGACCCCGCCACCGGCGACACCTACCCGTGGCTGGCCGCCTCGACGGCGATGGTCAACCAGTTCTACTTCTACGCCGTCGACGACGACTTCGGCCCGTTCTTCTTGAAGTTCTGCTCGTACTTCCCCTACAACGCCAAGCTCTGCATCAACGGGCACGAGTACCTCAAGCGGCAGCTGACGAAGCGGGGCATCGCCTACGAGTCGCTCGACAACGGAATCCTGCGCTGCTCGGACCCCGAACGCCTGCAGCGTCTGGCCGACGGGCTGACGGCGCGGAAGGTCGACGCGCTGCGGCGCAAGTGGCTGGCCCGCCTGCCCCACCCCTTCGCGGCCCCCGACCGGCAGCGGGCATCCGCTACGACGTCTCGATTCTCCAGGCCGAGTTCGCTCTGACCCAGGTCTTCGACCGGCCCGCGCAGGGGCGGGTCTTCTTCGAGGAGGTGGTGCGCGAGAACCTCGACATGGGTCGGCCCGACCACGTGCAGTTGATCTTCGACCGGCGCGTCAGCCGGCGCACCCCCTCGCGGTATCGCACCCGCGTCATCACCGACGGGGTCATCCCGTCGCTGCACGTCGACTACAAGCACTCGCGCATCAAGCAGTACCACAAGGAAGGGCGCGCCCTGCGCACCGAGACGGTCATCAACGACACGTACGACTTCGATGTCGGCCGCCGGCTGAGGAACCTCGATGATCTGAAGAAGATCGGCTTCGCCGCCAACCGACGCCTGCTCGGCGTCCAACCCCTCAGCCACGACTGCACCCTCGGCGCCGACGTGCTCGACGAGCTGCACCGCCCGGTGTGCATCGACGGACACGCGCCTCGGCGCTCCGCTTCGGCGACCCGCGGGTGCAGAGCCTCTTCGCCTCCCTGCTGCGGTTCGACCTGCTGCCGCAGGGTTTCCGCAACCGGGACCTGCGCGAGACGGTGGCGGCGCTCTGCGGGCTCTCGCCCGACGACTACGGCGGGGGCCGCATGACCTACGACCTGCGCCGGCTCCGGCTGCGGGGCATCATCGAACGGATTCCCCGCACCCAGCGGTATCGACTCACCGCCGAGGGGCTGTGCGTCGCCCTCGCCTACCACCGCACGCAGGCGCGAGTTCTGGGTCCCGTCCTGTCCGCGACCCTCGACGGGGAATCGACCACGCGCCTGCGTGAAGCCGTGGCCCTCTACGATCGCGAGGTCGACCGCGCCTGGAACGGACGAGCCCTCGCCGCGTAAACCGTGGATCACCGGGAAATGAAGCTACCGAATGCCTTGACCCCAGAACTTGACTCAACTGTAAAGATCACGCCTGTTCAAGGAATCTAGGTAGAGCTCCGCTCTTCCGCCGACATCGTCGAGCGCCTTGTCGAGATTCTCGAGGAGTCCGGTGATGTTCTCAGAGTTCAGCGGTCCAGTGCCGGCCATCCCCCGTCCTCCAGTCAACGTCTCGGCTGTCGACGTTCACGCCATGTCGCAGGAACGAGCCGGGCTGCCACGCGGAGTCGCTGTCGGTCTCCAACTTGGTCAGCTTTACCGGCTTGTCCAGGAATCGCTCGGCCTCGTCTACCCAGGCCGGCGGCTCGTAGCCGTGGACCCGGGCGGTGTGTTCGATGACGGCCGCCATGGCCGCATCCCACTTCGTGCCGGTCAGGTGAGGTCGGTTCGCGAGCATCGTCCGCCGGTCGGTTTCGGTGCCCGAGTGGAAGCTGCGCTGCAGTTGCCGCACGATCAGCCGGTACAGCTCGACGTCGTTCCAGCCGTCGTCGACGCCCTTGGCGTAGATGTCCGGATCGACCATGACATCGGCGAGCCAGCGTCCCTCGACCCGGGCCAGTACGCGTTCGTCGGTCACGGCTCCGCTCCCGGAGGGTTGTTGAGCTTGTACCGACGTTCGCGTCAGCGGGCGACCGTGCCGGGCGCAACCCCGGCGATTACAAGGGCCGGCTCGTCCCAGACGACCGGGAGCGGTGTCCGGGGCGTCGCCAGACGCCGTCCGGTTTCGGCGGCCTCGTCTACGAACTCCCGGCAGCTTGAGCCGGCGGCCTTAACCCGGATTATGCACGAGGAGCCGATTTTGGGGGAGACACAGGAGCCACCGTGTGGTACAAACGTAGTGCTCACAACGTTTTAGCCACAACGGAGACCCCTGCGTGACGCCTCACACGATACCACAGACTGTTCTGTTCCCGGATCTGTTCGACAAGCCCCTCGTCGCCACGTTCAACCAGGAACACGCGAGTTCCGACGGCGGCGCCGTCCTGCTCAAGGCGGCCGAGCGCGTGTACGGCTTGGTCAAGGCGTTCGCCCGGTGTCTGGCCGACAAACGCGCACCGGGGAAGATTCGGCACACGCTCGCGGACCTGATCGGCCAGCGGGTCTTCGGCATCGCGTGCGGTCATCCCGATGGCAACGATGCCGACCACTTGGCCGACGACCCCATCCACAAGCTGCTGCTCGGGCGGGACCCGGTGTCCGGCGCGCCCTTGGCGTCGCAACCCACGATCTCGCGATTCGAGAACGGCGCGCGCCGCAGCGTGCTCTATCGGATGGGGCGCGAGTTGGCAGCGTGCGTCATCGAGCGTCATCGGCGTCGCCTGCAGGGGCGGGCGCGCCGGATCACGATCGATCTGGACCCGACCGACGACCTGACGCACGGGGCCCAGCAGCTCACGTTCTTCAACGGGCACTATGGCGGCTGGTGTTATCTGCCGATGCTGGGGTTTCTGAGCTGGGTGTGGCTCTTCTTCGTAGAGCGCTTTTTCGCCTATTCATAGGCGTTTTTGCTCGCGGACGGTCCCTCTTCGGTGCGCCTTGGGCGGGGACAGCGTTCCCACCCGCCGGTTTTCGGGCAGCCAGCCCGACCTGATCACGGCGCCGGGGTGCTCGGTCTGTCCCCTCCGGCGCCCCCCTGGACATTCGCGCGGCGTTTTGCTACGGTGTCGTGGGAAGGGAGAAGCCCCTGCGATGGCCGTGGCGACGACGACGTTCTCGGGACGGGCCTTCAGCGTACGAGAGGTGACGCTGATCCGCGAGATCGTGCGGGACTGTGCGGCCTTGAGCCGGATGGAGCTGGCGCGCACCGTGTGCGAGCTGTTGCGGTGGCGGCGCCCGAACGGGAGGCTGAAGGCCCGCGAGTGCCGCGAGTTCCTGGAGCGGCTCGACGCGGGTGGCGCGCTGGTGCTGCCGGACAAGCGCCGGGGCCGTGCGACCGGCTCCGTCACCCGCGTTCCCCGGACGGCGGCGGGTGAGCCGGGGCCCCCGCTCGTCGGCAGCGTGCGCGATGTCGAGCCGCTACGGGTCGAGCGGGTGCGCGAGCCCGCCGAGCGCCTGCTGTTCCGGGAGCTGGTGGGACGCTACCACTACCTCGGGCACACGGTACCGTTCGGCGCCCACCTGCGCTATCTGGTGTTTGCATCGAGGCCGGCCCGGGCGGTGGTCGGCTGCCTGCAGTTCTCCAGCCCGGCGTGGCGCATGGCGGTCCGGGACGGCTGGATCGGCTGGGACGACGCGACTCGGGCGCGGAATCTCCAGCGCGTGGTCAACAACAGCCGCTTTCTGTTGCTGCCGTGGGTCGCGGTGAGGAACCTCGCCAGCGCGGTGCTGGCGCGCGGCCTCGGGCAGTTGGTAGTGGACTGGCCGCGCCACTACAAGCTCGAGCCCTGGCTGGTGGAGACGCTGGTGGACCCCCGCCGCCACCACGGGGGTTGCTACCGCGCCGCCAACTGGGTCGCGTTGGGCGCCACGAGCGGTCGAGGTCGGATGGACCGGTACGGCCGCCGCGCCGGCGAGGCGCCCAAGACGGTCCTGGTTTATCCTGTGGTCCGGGATGCGAAGCGGCGGTTGCGGGAGAGCTGAGCGATGCGAGCCGTCACCCCCCGCGTCGCTCGACCCGACCCGGCGCCGTATGCGGCGGCCGAGGTGGCCTTCGCCGAGGCCAAAGCGTACCTCTCTTCGCGCGAAGCACAGCAGATGAGCGAGAGCGACCTCGAACGGGAGCTGCACCGGCGGGGCCAGGAGTTGATGCGCAAGCTCCTGCAAGGGCACCTCAAGCAACGCAGCCCGGGGGAGGCCGCCGGTCCGGTCGAGGGCGCCGACGGTGTCGAGCGCTCGGAGCGCCGGGTGCACGAACGCCACCTGGAGACGATCTTCGGCACGGTGCAGGTCGAGCGGGTGGGCTACGCGCGGGCTGGTCACGACAGTCTGCATCCGCTCGATGCCGCGCTCAACCTGCCGGGGGAGCGTTACTCGCTCGAGGTGCGGCGCCGGGTGGCGGCGGCGGCCGCCTCGCGGTCCTTCGACGAAGCGCTGCTCGATCTGTCTCGCAGCACCGGGGCGGAGGTGCCGAAGCGTCAGGCCGAACAGTTGGTGGTTCGCGCGGCTGAGGACTTCGACGCCTTCTACGAGGCGCGCCGTGCGGCGGATGGCGAGCCGCCGCCCGAGGGGTCGGTGGTCGTGCTGACCTTCGACGGCAAGGGCGTGGTGCTGCATCGCGAGGACCTGCGCGAGGCGACGCGGAAGGCGGCCGAGAGGCGCCAGCGGCACCGGGAGCCGCTCTCCCGGTTCCACCGCCTCAAGCCGGGAGAGAAGAAGCACTCGAAGCGCATGGCGACGGTGGCCGCCGTCTACACGACGGCGCCGTTCGTGCGGAGCCCGGAGGACTTCCTGGAGAGCTTGATGCCCCGACAGCCGGGAGACAAGCCCCGGGCCGTGCGGCCCCGCCCGGTGGCGAAACGGGTCTGGGCGAGTCTCGAACGGGAGCCGTGGGAGGTGGTCGCGGAGGCGACGCTGGAAGCGGAGCGCCAGGACCCCGAGCACGCCAAGCGCTGGGTCGTGCTCGTCGACGGGGCCGAGCCGCAGCTCGACCTCGTGGAAGCGGGCGCCGCCGCCTACGGCGTGGACGTCACGGTGATCCTCGACATCATCCACGTGGTCGAGTATGTCTGGAAGGCGGGGCGGGTGTTCCATCGCGAGGGGAGCCCCGAGCTGACTCACTGGGCCTGGACGCGCGTGCGGAGCATTCTCGAAGGCAAGGCGACCCGGGTGGCGGCGTCGATGCGGCGCGCGGCGACCGTCGCCGGCTTCTCGAAGGACACCCGCAAGCCGGTCGACAAGTGCGCCGACTACCTAGTGAAATACGCGCCGTATCTGCACTACGACCGCTACCTCGCGGCGGGCTATCCCATCGCGACCGGGGTCATCGAAGGGGCGTGCCGGCACCTGGTCCGCGACCGGATGGAGCTGACCGGGGCCCGCTGGCGCCTGGTTGGCGCCGAGGCCGTCCTGAAGCTCCGGGCGCTACGAGCCAGCGGCGACTTCGATGCGTACTGGGACTTCCACGAAGCGCGGGAGTACGAGCGGAACCACGCCCAGCGCTACACGGATGGGACGGTACCGCCGGTCACCGAGCCTCCCCCACCGCCCTCCTCACCCCGCCTTCGACGGGTCAAGTAACTCTTGCCATGCCGCTCGCCGAAACCCTCCGGGTGGCCGACGAAGAAGAGCCACACCCTTCTGAGCTTCGACCGCGAGGCGGAGCAGTATCTGTGCGCGGCGGTGCTGCGGCCCGGGAAGGCAGTGGCCGCCGACGGGACCCTCGGCCTGCTGTGTCGGTTGCTCCCGCTGTTGCGGGCCGCGTTTCCGCGGGCGCGGTTTCTCGTCCGGCTCGACGGGGGCTTTGCGACCCCGGAGATCTTCGATTTCCTGGATGCGGAGCCCCGGCTCGACTACGTCGTGGCAATGGCGAAGAACGCGGTGTTGCAGCGGCATGCGGAGTCCGCCATGCAGGTGGCCCGCGCGCAGAGCGAGGTCGGTGGCGAGACCGCGCACGTCTATACCGACACCCGCTACGCCGCCGGCACGTGGGACCACGAGCGCCGGGTCGTGATCAAGGCCGAAGTCGTTCGCCTCGGAGACCGCGAGCCGCGGGACAACCCGCGGTTCGTGGTGACGAATCTGCGGCAGACGCCGCGCTTCATCTATGAGAAGGTCTACTGTGCTCGCGGGGACATCGAGAATCGGATCAAGGAACTGCTCGATGGGTTGCAAATCGACCGCACGAGCTGCTGTCTGTTCTCGGCGAACCAGTTGCGCGTCTTCCTGACCGCCGCGGCCTACGTGCTCATGCAGGAACTGCGATTGCGGGCGGCGCGTACTGCGTGTGCCCGCAGCCAGGTGACGTGGCTGCGCGACCGGCTGCTGAAGCTGGGGGTCCACGTCGTCCGCTCGGTCCGCCGCGTGGTTCTGCATCTGCCGCGCTCGACGCCGCACCTCGAGGCGTGGCGGCACATCGCACTCGCGCTGGGCGCGCGCGCCGGATAGCCCACCCGTTGCGCCGCGCCCACCTGCTTCCTGGGCGGCATGGGCCGCTCCGCGGCGGGGCTGTCGCTGCCCAACCCTCGCGTCCGTCATGCCCCCCCCGGTCGGCTGCTCAAACCCCGCTCCGCTTGCAGGCAGCCCATTCCTGCGCCGATCACGCCCTTTGGCGGTCGATCTGGACCTTCAGTAGAGTCGAGGAGAGGCGCGTAGGTAGGGGTCGGTGGCCCGGCGCTTTCGCACCGGCACCGGGCTCTCCAGTGGAATCATGCGGCTCGCGCACGGGCTTCCCGGTCGACCAGCGGACGGGTCTCGCGAGCCCTGGCACCAGGCTTGCACCCTTGAGCCGGCCGGCCGGTGCGTCGTCAGGCCTGTTGACGCCCTGGCGACGGCGACCGCTCGGGTCGTCCCCTTCGCTTGTGCATGTGATGACATCCGGCATTCCTGCTCATCTCCGGGGTGATAGGCCGTTCGGCCACTCCCGTGAGCCTGCTCCCTTTCGCCATCCCTTCCACCTGCCCTTCCCTCCGCCGGCATTACCCGGCTTCCTCGGTACCTACGGACCTCTCCGCCACCCTGACCGGCCCGACCCGACCCTCGCGGGCTGTCTTGGCGCGTGCCACGCCACCGGCAGGGCTTCCCGTGTTGCGACCAATCCCCTCTTCCACACGTGCCGCCGCCACTACCCCGGCGGAACCGGTCGGTGCTCGCGTCGCTCGCTTCCCGACCGCTGCAGCCTTCCCCGTTATTCAGGCGGGTCGGCTTCCGCGTTACCCGTTTCGAGGCCTGCTCGGCGTTCAACCTCGTTGCGGCCCGTGTGGTCGCTGAACCGCCCAGGGCGGCCCTTTGTCGTCGGAGTGCTTCAGCCGATGTCGTTACCTCCATCGTCCGCGACTGCTACCGGCTGGAGCGACAGTCCGGGCGGGATTCGCACCCGCTGAGGAATGGCACCTTGTCACGGCGCACTGAATAATGCAGGTTAACCCCTAGCCTGCATTATTCATGAGGGTCGAGAATCAGGCACCGACGGGGCTTGTTGACCGCGAGCGGAGCCTCTCGGACGTGGCAGCGGGCGCGGCAGGGGGCGTAGAGTGGCCCTTCCCGGCGCCGGGCAGTCGCGGAGGCCAGGTTGGGGGAGAGTTCTGCCGGGACGGCGGTGCCGCCCGGGACCGAGACGTGCGCCGAGCCCCGCGGGGCGCTGACTACTGACCCGCGCGGGCGCCGAGCGCGAGCGCGATGCGCCGCCACGCGTGGAGATGGGGCGTCGCCCGTGGTAGATGCAGGACGATGCGGCGCGCGGAGCCGACGACATACACCCCCAGCTTCAGCAGCCGGTCGCGCAGCCACGTCACTTGGGTGCGGGCACAGCCGGTCCGCGCCGCCCGCAGCCGCAGCTCCTGCATGAGTACGTAGGCCGCCGCGGTCAGCAACACGCGCAACTGGTTCGCCAGGAACTTGCAGCAGCTCGTGCGGTCGATCTGCAGGCCGTCCAGCAACTCCTTGATCCGGTTCTCGATGTCCCCGCGGGCGCAGTAGACCCACTCGTAGACGAAGCGCGAACTCCGCAAGAGATTCGTCACGACGAAGCGCGGATTGTCCCGCGGCTCGCGACCCTTGAGCCGGACCACTTCCGCCTTGATCACGACCCGGCGTTGGTGGCCCCACGTGCCGGCCGCGTAGCGGGTGTCGGTATAGACGTGCTCGGTTCGGCCACTGGCCTCGCTCTGCGCGCGGGCCACGGCCATCGCGGATTCGGCATGCCGCTGCAACACCGCGTTCTTGCCCATCGCGACCACGTAGTCGAGCCCCGGTTCGGCATCCAGGAAATCGAGGATCTCCGGGGTCGCAAAGCCCCCGTCGAGCCGGACGAGAAACCGAGTCGACGGAAACGCCGCCCGCAGCATCGGCAGCAGCCGACACAGCAAGCTCAGGGTCCCGTCGGCCGCCACCGCCTTGCCCGGCCGCAGCACCGCCGCGCACAGATACTGCTCCTTCTCGTCGTTGAAAGTCAGGAACGCGAGCAGCGGCAGATAGCACCAACTGTCGTAGTGCCCGTTGAAGAACGTGAGCTGTTGCGCGCCATGCGTCCGGTCGTCGGTCGGGTCCAGATCAATGGTGATCCGCCACACCCGCCGATGCAGGCGGCGCCGATGTCGCTCGATGACGCTCGCCGCCAACTCCCGTGCCATTCGGTAGAGCGCGCCGCGGCCCGGGGCGTTCTCGAATCGCGAGATCGTCGGTTGCGACGCCAAGGGCGCGCCAGCCACAGGGTCCCGCCCGAGCAGCAGCTTGTGGATGGGATCCTCCGCCAAGTGGTCGGCGTCGTTGCCGTCGGGATGACCGCACGCGATGCCGAAGATCCGCTGTCCGACCAGCTCCGCGAGCGTGTGCCGAACCTTCTCCGGCGCGCGCTTGTCGGCGAGACACCCGGCGAACGCCTTGACGAGGCCGTACACGCGCTCGGCCGCCTTGAGCAGGACGCCGCCGCCGTCGGAACTCGCCTGCTCGCGGTTGAACGTCGCGACGAGGGGCTTGTCGAAGAGATCCGGGAACAGGACAGTCTGTGATATCTTGTCAGGTGTCACGCAGGGGTCTCCGTTGTGGCTAAACGCTTGTGGACACAACGTTTGTACCACACGGAGGCTCCTGTGTCTCCCCCAGAATCACCATCTTCACGAATAATCCAGGCTAGACACGAAGATGACGAACGGTCCGGTAGAGGGCATCAACAACAAGCTGCGGGTGATCGCGCGTCGCGCCTATGGCTTCCACTCGCCCGGCGCGTTGATCTCGATGCTGTTCCTCTGCTGTGGAGGCATAGAACTGGCGCCGCCGCTACCCACACGCATTTGAGGAGACTCGGAAAAACAGGCATTGGCGTATACTGCTGGCTGCGGCAGCCAATTTTGCGGGTAGGCCTCAGGCTGCGAAGGAGAGCCCCATGGGTCATCGCGGAGGATCTGGTGCTCGACGCCCAGAGTCTGCCGAAGGTCGAGATGCCGAATCGTGATGGATGGGCGCCACTACCGGAGTGGAAGCCCGGAACGCCAAGGCTTCCGGGTGGTACGTGCCGGACGCCGAGGACATCGCCGTCGGCTGGTGTCCCGGCATTGCCGCCAGGAACTGGCAGAACGACGCGTTCTCCCCGCGCACCGGACTCCTGTACACCTCGACCTCGAACACCTGCGGGATCCAGAGGGTGATCGAAGGCGAGTACGTGCCCGGGCAAGGCTACACACTCCGTGAGCGCGGCGGCCGCGCCCCGCAACCACCCGATGAGGAGGTTGTCGGCGAGCTGCAGGCCAACGATCCGGTGGCGGGCGAGACTGTCTGGCGGGTTCAGTGGACGACCGCCAACAACGCGCCGGTCATGGCGACCGGCGGGGACCTGCCCTTCCAGGGCGGTCCCAACGAGGGTGTGGCGCGAGCGTTCGATGCCCGGACCGGGGACATCGTCTGGACGTTCCGGACCGGCAGCAACTTCCGGAACTCGCCGATCACCTACATCGGGCCGGACGGCCGGCAGTACGTCGCCATCATCGGCAGCCAGCGCCCGGGGAGCGTGCAAGTCACGCCAGATGCGGCGCCGGACGCGGGCGACCGATTCCGGCGGGCCGGCAGCGCGCTCTACGTGTTCGCGCTCCCTCCAGCTCGCAACTGAGGCGAGGTCGCGCACGCCAACGCCGACGCGGTCACGGAGGCGCCTCGCGGGGAGGCGCGGGAGGTACCCACATGGTAGGTCGACGTCAGTTCAACACTCTGCTCGCGGGGACGGCCGGCCGGGTTGCCCTGGGCCCGCTCGGCACGGCCGCCGCGCAGTCGCAGTCGCGCGGCGCCATCTATGCCAGCGTGGACGCCCGGCTCTACCGGATTCGCGTCGACGGCGATTCCCTGGTGCGGGAACCGCGCCCGCTGATCCTTCCCGCGCAGGTGCAGGAGGGGTGGCAGCATCCGTCGGGCCGGTACTTCTACATTGCCAGCAGCGACCAGCGCACGTCGACCGCCCGCGTGCGGCATCACTACCTGAACGCGTTCCGGGTGGATTCATCGGGAGATCTCCAACCGTTCGGCGGGGCCGTAGAGCTGCCGCACCGGCCGATCTACATCACCGTCGACCAGCGTGGCGAGTACCTGCTGTCGGCATACAGCTCTCCGAGCTCCCTTTCGGTGCATCGGCTCGATGTCGACGGATCTATCGGCGACGTGGTAGATCAGCGGACGAGCCTGGACGCGGGTTTCTATGCGCACGCCGTGTACGTCATGCCCTCGAACCGCGCGGTCCTGCTGCCGGCGCGCGGCAACGAGCCGGAGCCCGGCGTCCACACCGAGGATCCGGGCGGCCTCTACATATACGGCTTCGAGAACGGCCAGTTGACCAACAAGCAGACGGTGGCGCCGAACGGGGGACTGGCGTACCGCGCGCGGCACGCCGACTTCCATCCGTCGGGCCGTTGGGCCTACGTCGATATCGAGACGCAGAACCTGCTGCACACCTACGCCATCCGAGCGGACGACACGCTTTCGGAGGAGCCCTTGTTCGCCAGCACGACGCTGGCCGCGCCGGAGGCATATCGCGGCGGGCAGACAACGTCGTCGATCCGCATGCATCCGACCAACGGCCGGACCCTGTACGTGGCGAACCGGGGCAGCGGAACGGAGATCTTTCAGGGCGAGCGAGTGTCGAACGGCACCGAAAACACTATTGCGGTGTTCTCCGTTGATTCCGGTACCGGCGAGCCGACCCTGGTGCAGACGATCGACACCCGGAGCATTGCCGTCAGGACGATGGCGTTTCAACCGGACGGCCGGTCAATGGTCGCCGCGAGCCCAGCGCCAGGACGAATCCGCGCCCAGGGGCGTCTGGAGACCGTGCCGGCCGCGCTGACGCTGTACGACATCGAAGCGGACGGCCGGCTGGCGTTCAGGTCCACCCTTCCGGTCGACACGCGGGGCGAGACGATGTTCTGGTGCGGGGTCGTCCGCTATTGAGATGGAGACCCGGCATGGGCCGGGCCGGCAGCGATGCGCGGCGATAGACCGAGCCTGCTGAACCGAGAGGTGTTTCGCGACTCCAGCCGGCCGGCAGAACCGGCCGACGGGAGCCGCGATTGAATCTGCGATCGAATCGATGAGCGCCGGGATGATGCTCCGGCAGGCTACTTGAGCTTGGAGTAGTCGGTGGCGCTCATCATGAACACTTCGGCGTTGAGCGGCACGTCGTACTTCGCGCGCAGCTCGAGCCAGGCGGGGTCTTCCCGGAAGTCGGCGAACACCTGATCGCGATGGGCGCGGTCGCGGTAGGCCAGCATCCAGATCAACGTGTTGGGATTGTCCAGACTCTGCCACGACCAGACGACCTCGGCACCGTGCTTCTCGAAGAGCGCCGCCTCGCCCTCGCGGAAGCGCCGGTGCAGGTTGTCGATGCCGCCCTTGCCGTCCATCTCCGGCTCGGCCGTGTACATGCGGATCTCGAAGCAGCGCGAGTCGGCCGCGACGTTCTTGGCGAATTCCATCGCGAGGTCGCCGGCCGGCCCGCAGGGCGGCGGCGCGTCGTCCTGGGCGAAGGCCAGGCCGCTGAACGCGAGGCTGATCACGACGGCGAGCATTGCTGTTCTCATCTTCTGTCCCCTTCCCGAATGGTTGCCAGCGTCCGTGCTGCGCGCCCACGGCATCCTAACACGTGGAGTGGTCTGTCCGTCATCGTGATCCCTCCTCCATCTCTCGACCGCGTCACCGATTCGAAGCTCCGGCCCCCGGGGTTTCCGGCAACCCCATGATTCGCGGGTGTACGCCTTTCGGCCTCGGGCCGCACAAGACCGTTCGAATGTCAAGGAAAACCCCGGTCCTTGGGCTATACTTCCGACACGGGCACGGCCAGGAGGTTCATGAAGCTTCGTGCGCACTTCGTTGTCGCCCTTGCCGCCGCTTTCCTCTGGTCGGGCGTCTTCCCCGCCGACGCGCAGGCCGGCGAGACGCAACCCGAGCCGTTGACCATCCCGCGCACCGCCGACGATCACCCGGATCTGCAAGGCATCTCGGCCAACAACGTTGCCACTCCGCTGGAGCGGCCGCTGGCGTTTGAGGGAAAGGACGTCCTCACCGACGAGGAGCTCGCCGAGCTGGAGCAGCGGATCGCGGAGGTCCTGGATGGGGGCGATGCGATTCTCGGCGATGGCCTGGTGGCCGCCGCGCTCCAGGAGGACAAGTTCGAGCCGAAAGGAGCACGTCAATGACAATACGTCGATTCGTAGCGGCGGGAGCGGCCGCAACAATCATGGTCGCCGTGGGCCTGCTGGGCGCGAGCCAGGCTGGCCTGTCGGGGCAGACCGCCGGCGGCCAGGCCGATGCATCAACCAGGACACCGTGGGGCGAGCCTGATCTGCAGGGCATCTGGACCGACCCGTACGCGACAAACCTGCAGCGCCCTCCCCGCCTGGGGGAGCGAGAGTTCTATACCGAGGAAGAAGTCGCCGAGCTGGATCGTCGACGTATCGCGAGTGACGTTCGCCCTCGCGCGGAGAGGGGGAGCATCGCGGACGTCGCAGGTGCCTATGACGAGGTGTATGTCTCGGTGCGGCCGACGGGGCGTCGCACCTCGCTCATCGTCGACCCGCCGGACGGGCGACTCCCCCCGCTGACGCCAGAGGTCCAGCAGCGCCGAGCGGCGCTGCGCGAATATGCGCTGGCGCTGAAGCAGAACACGGTGACGTGCCAGAACAGGGAAGGGGACTGCGCTGACGGGACCTACGGGCCACCGTCACCAAGACGCGAGGAGATTCCCCCATCGTATTCGACGATCAACTTGAATCGCGCCAACGGTCCCGAAGACCGGAGTTCGGGCGAGCGGTGCATGGCGGCTCAGCTTCCGATGCTCAACGGATACTGGCGGATCGTGCAATCGCCTGGCGTCGTCTCGATCTACTATGACGTCGGCCAGGGCCAGGGCTTCCATCGCATCATCCCGGTGACCGATCTTCCGCATCTCCCTCCGCATGTCCGCGAACCCTTTGGGGACTCGCGCGGCCGGTGGGAGGGCGATACCCTGGTCGTCGATGTCACCAACTTCGAGCCGTATCTCGATTTTCAGAATTCCCGCGAGAATCTGCATCTCGTCGAGCGGTGGACCCCCCTGGACGCCAACACGCTCGAGTACTCGGCCACGATCGAAGACCCGACGACGTGGACACGCCCCTGGACAACGAAGCAGGCACTGGAGCGTCAGGACGGTGGACTGAATCGGATCTACTACGAACCGCGATGTCACGAAGGCAATTTTGGAATGGTCGGGCTCCTGCAGGGCAATCGCGCGGTGGAGCGGGCATTTGCCGAGGGCCGGGGTCCCCATCCGGCCTCGTTCGACATCTCCTCGAACTCCAACTCCCTTGGTACGGGTATCAATGACCCGCGGGACGACTGACATGCGAAACAGACTGATGCTGGGATCGATGGTAGTGGCGACGGGGGTGGCAGTGGCCACCGCCGTCGCGTTGTCGGTCGCCCGACCCGCGAGCCAGGGTACGCGGGTCGACCGTATCGATGGCCGGCCGAATCTGAGCGGGATCTGGCAGGCCAACAACGAAGCAAACTGGGACCTCCAGGCCCACGAAGCGCGAGCTGGCGCGGTGATGCAGCCGGGCGTGTATCCGTACGAGTTCGCCCACGTGCCGGCGGCCCCATCGCTCCCGTTTGGTGCGGCCGGCGGAGTTCCCGGATCGCTCGGTGTGGTGCAGGGCGACGGGGAGATTCCGTACACACCGGAAGCCCTGGCACGGAAGCAGGACAACGCCGCGCACTGGCTGGACCGCGACCCGGAACTGAAATGTCAGCTGCCGGGCGTGCCACGGGCCATGTATATGCCCTACCCATACCAGATCGTGCAGAGCACCGAGAAGATCCATATCTTCTTCGCGTTTTCAAATGCGGCGCGTGTGATTCATCTGGACGACGTGGACCCGGCGCCCATCCCGCAGTCGATGGGGCATTCGGTCGGTCGGTGGGAGGGAGACACGCTGGTCGTCGAAGTCGGGGACTTCAACGGCCAGACCTGGTTTGATCGCGCCGGTAACTTCCACAGTGACGCGTTGCGGCTGGTCGAACGCTTTACGCTGATCGACCAGCACGCCATCCAGTATGAAGTCACAATCGAGGACCCGAACGTCTTCACACGGCCCTGGACAGTCTCGATGCCGCTGTATCGTCGTCTCGAACCCAACATGCAGCTTCTTCACTACCGCTGCACGCCGTTCGTTGAGGAGTACCTGTTTGGTCATCTTCGCAACGAGCCGCTTGTCACCCGTTGGGAGGGGGAGACGATGACCGTGGAAATCAAGCGACTCGAAGAGATCTCTCCGGAGGTGAGTTATGAGCGGATCGGTGGACGCTGAGGCGAGCCTTCGCGACCTCGTCTACGGCCTGAAGCGGCGGCCGAGGATGAGCCGGCTGATCATGGCGTTATTGAGCGCCACGCTATTGTGTGCGGTATTCGTTCGCGCCTCACAGGTCACCGCCGGCCAGAGCCCTCCGGCACGGCCCACGGCGGCCGAACGAGCGTGTGGAGAGTTGGTCGGCCTGACCTTTGAAGGCAACACGACCATTACCGCGTCGGCGACAGTCTCCACAGGCGCCCTCGTCACGCCGACGGACCAGAGTCTGACTGGTCTTCCGGCGTTTTGCCGCGTGATTGGAGTCAGTCGGCCGACCAGCGATTCCGATATTCGTTTCGAGGTCTGGTTGCCGGCCGATTCATGGAACGGAAAGTTCGTGTCATCCGGAGAGGGTGGCTTCGCGGGACGGCTCAACTACACGCGTCTGGGCCTGGATGGCGGTCTTGACGAGTGGCTGAGGAGAGGCTACGCCACGGCGTCGACCGATACGGGGCATCGCTCGACCGACGACAACTGGGCCGTTGGCCATCCGGAACGGGCCATCGACTACGCCTATCGGTCGAAACATCTCGTGACGGTGGCGGCGAAAGGCCTGATCGCAGCCTATTACGGACGACCGGCCACCCATGCCTACTTCAATTCATGCTCGAATGGTGGACGCCAGGGCCTCATGGAAGTCCAGCGCTACCCGCGCGACTATGACGGGGTGGTGGTGGGAGCCCCGTGGAACTATCAGTCGCGTTCGAACGCAGGATTCGTCTGGGACGCACAGACACTCGGTGCGTCAGGGGCGGCGATACCATCGTCCAAGCTGCCCGCCATCCAGGCTGCGGCGGTCGCCGCGTGCGATGCGACCGACGGGCTCGTCGACGGTCTGATCGAACAGCCGGACAAGTGCAGCTTTGCGCCCGAGGTTCTGCAATGCACCACGGCGGATAGCGACGATTGCCTGACGGAGGCGCAGATTGCGTCGTTGGGAAGACTCTACAGTGGTCCGAAGAACCCGCGGACCGGCGCAGCCATCTTTCCTGGCTGGGCGATGGGCAGCGAGCGTGGCTGGGCGAGATGGGTTGACGCCGACGGCGTGACGAACCTCGGGCACTCGTATTTCTCGAACCTGGTGTTTGAAGATCCCGACTGGGACTATCGAACCTTCGATTTCGAGGAGGACCTGACCTTTGCCGAGTCAAAGGTCGGCTCCCTTGCTGACGCCATCGACACCGATCTTTCGGCCGCGAAACGGCAGGGCGTCAAGATCATCCAGTATCACGGATGGAACGATCAGACACTGCAACCGGGTTACAGCCCAAGCTACTACGATCTCGTCACGGCGGAAATGGGTGGCTTGGCTGAAACTCAGGATTTCTATCGACTGTTCATGGTTCCCGGGATGGCGCACTGCTACCGCGGCCCGGGGGCGAATAGCTTCGGAGGAGTCGGCCAACAGATTCCTCCCCAACGTGACGCCCTCCACGATGTCCAGCTCGCCCTGGAGGAGTGGGTAGAAAATGGCGTGGCGCCGGACCGGTTGGTCGCCACGAAGTACGTCGACGACGATGCGGACACGACGACCGTGGAGTTCACTCGCACGCTGTGCCCGTATCCGTCCGTCGCGCGATACAGTCAATCCGGGGATCCCGGCAAGGCCGTGAATTTCGTCTGCACGAATCCTTGATACGGGCGGATCTCGGCGGACCATGTGCCCGCTCCCGCGCGTCCGACAGCGATGTCATCGGGTAGGGGCCCAGGCCGAGATCCCGCCGCCGGCCGCCGACAACGATCCCCTGCACCCAGGCCGGGATCGACCCGCCCGGCTCAACGACCATTGTTGTCTTCGCACTTCCCGGAACGTCACGGAACGGTATCGCGTTCTGGCAGGGCAAACACGAAGAGGTTGTTCCCCAGGCTCGGGCGCAGCTCCGGGGTCAGCACCAAGAGGCCTCCCGACGTGCCGGCCACGCCAGTGCTCACTGCCACGTACTGTCGGCCGTCGACGGCATACGTGATCGGGAACCCGGTGACCGGCGATCCGAGGTTGATCTCCCAGAGGACCTCCCCCGTCTCGTGGTCGAGCGCCCGAAAGCGCCCGTTCGCGTCGCCCCCGAAGACGAGGCCGCCGCCGGTGGCGACAAGGGACATCGTCATCGCCCGCTGGTCGTGCTGCCAAACGGTCTCCCCGGTCTCCACGGAGATCGCGCGCACCGTGCCGAGCTGGTCGAAGCCGGGCGCGAACTGGTTGCGCACGGCCAGCGAGTACAACCGGGCCCCGAGGTCATCCTCCCGCGGGGGCGTCGCCATCATCCGTGCGCAGGCGTTGCGGAGCGGGAAGTACATCGTGTTGGTCAGCGGACTGTACGCGCCCGCCTCCCAGTCCTTGCCGCCGAGCCACGTCGGGCAGGCGAGAACCTCCTGGCCGATCCCCGTGAAGACGACCTCGGCGTTCTCCGTCACCGTGCCGGTGGCGCCGTCGATGTCGCTGATGACGTTCTGTGTGACGGTAGGCGTCGCCCACAGGAACTCGCCGGTCTCCCGGTCGAGGGTATAGACCACCCCGGTCTTGCCGGGAATCCCCGTGACGACCTTCCGCTCTTCCCCCACGCGCAGCCGGGGATTGATCCAGCTCACCGCATCGGGATCGGGCGCAACGACGGTGTCGACCAGCAGGCGCTCGAACGGGTGATCGAGGTCCCAGTGGTCGTTCAGATGCTGGTAGTACCAGCGGATCTCACCCGTGGCGCCGTCGAGCGCGAGGGTCGAGTTGTGATACAGGTGCGTGTTGTCGGTGCCGCCGAGCAGGAACTTCGGGGCGGGCGACGTGACCGACGTTCCGATGTAGACGAGATCCAGCGCCGGATCGTAGCTCGGCACCATCCACGCCCCGACGTGCGCGCGCTGCTCGAACGGCACGCCGCCCCACGTCTCGTCGCCGGGCTCGCCGGGGCCGGGGATCGTCCGCCGGCGCCACAGCTCCGCCCCCGTCGCCGCGTCGTGGGCCGTGATGACGCAGGCATCCGGACCACCCAGCGGCATGCAGCTGCGCCCCGAGACCACCCTGCCGTTGGCGACGATCGGGCCGGAAGTCTGGTTGGCCGGGTGCGTGCGGTAGTCGAGGATCTGCGTCTCCCACGCCGGCTCGCCCGTCGTCGCGTCGACCGCGTAGACGTAGTCGTCGGCGCTGTTGTCGATGATCAGGTTGCCGTAGATGGCGACGTTGCGGTTGGTGGCGACCGCGAAGAGGTAGTCGTCGAGGTCGTCCGGGAGGTCGCGACGGTACTCCCACAGTAGATCGCCGGTGACCGCATCGATGGCCTGGATGATGTCGCGCGGGTTCGGCATGTAGAGCACGCCGCCGTAGGCGAGCGGCGTCCCCTCCTGCGTGCCGGGCATCAACGCGCGCGACCAGACCATGCGCAGATCGCCGACGTTCTCCTGTGTGATCGAATCCAGCGGGCTGTAGCCCCAACCGTCGAGCGTCCGGCGCCACATCAGCCAGTCCGCCGGATCGGGATCTTGCAGCATCGCATCGGTGACCGGGACGAAGTCCTCGTCCTGCGCCCAGCCGGGCACTTCGGCCGCGACGACGAACGCCGCGCACGTCAACACCGCCAAGCAGGTCCGGGACGTAGCCGATCGAGTTGCACGCATGATGCCTCCTCCGGGAACTGCGCCCGGTCACTGGCGCGATTATGCGCACGTGCCGTGTTCAGGCGGGTGCCGACCTCGTCGACTTCCTGTAGCACTCCTACGGCAGGGCCAGCGCGATCCACTCGCCGGGGTGGCTCAACGATCCGATCGGCAGCACGATGTACTGCTTTCCCCCGTGCATGTAGGTGAGGGGCGAGCCGACGTTGCCGGCGGGGAAGGTCGTCTCCCAGACCACGTCGCCCGTCGCCTTGTCGAACGCGCGGAACCCCTTGCCCGCGTCGGGACCGGCGCCCGGAGGCGTGCGGACCATGATGGGGTCGCCCTCGCTGACGAACAGCAGGCTCTTCGTCAACAGGGTCATCGCCCGCCCCGGCTGTCCGAGCGCCGGCAGGTCGAGATGCGCGATCTCCGGATGGTCGCGGGGGCCGTCTCCGTTGGCGACCATCCAGACGTGCTCGCCGGTATTCATGTCGATGGCGGTGATGCGGCCGTAGGGAGGCTTCAGCAGGGGCAGCCCCCGCGGCCCTTGGGGGAAGGCGCGGGTGCCGCGCGTGTAGCGCACGTTCATGCGATCGGGATTGCCGGGCGTCAGGTCGGCCGCGAAGGTCCCGGTCACCGACGGCACGTAGAGCATGCCGGTCTCGGGGTCGAACCCCGCCCCGCCCCATTCGGCCCCGCCGACCGAGCCGGGAAGCTGCAGGGTGCCCTTGCGGTCGCCGTCGCCGTCGCCGCGGATCGACGGCGGCGTGTAGATTTCCCCCAGCACGAACGGCTCGGCGATCTCGATCGCCTCGGCCCGCAGCTCGGGGGTGAAGTCGACGAGCGTGTCGACCGAGATGCCGTGCACATCGAACGGGGCCGGCTTCGTCGGGAACGGCTGGGTGGGCGAGATCCACTCGCCGGGGGTGTCCGAGCCCGGCACCGGGCGCTCGACGATGGGCCACACCGGCTCGCCGGTCACGCGGTCGAACGTGTAGGCGATGGCCTGCTTGGTGAGCTGCACCACCGCCTTGATCTCGCGGCCGTCGACGACGATGTCCATCAGGATCGGCGCGACGTTGTTGTCGTAGTCCCAGAGGTCGTGGTGCACGGTCTGGAAGTGCCACACCATCTCGCCGGTCTCGGCCCGCACGCAGACGAGGCTGTTGGCGTACAGGTTGTTGCCGGGGCGGTGCCCGCCGTACATGTCGTTGCTGGGCGCCCCGGTGGGCAGATAGACGAGCCCCAACTCCTCGTCGGCGCTCATCATCGTCCAGACGTTGCCCATGCCCGAGTACTCCCACGAGTCGTCGAGCCAGGTCTCGACCCCCGGCTCGCCGGCCCGGGGAATCGGGTTCCAGGTCCACCGCAGGGCCCCTGTGCGGACGTCGTAGGCGCGGACGTAGCCGGGGCGGTTCTCCATCGTCAGGGGATGGTCGGCCATGGCCTGCCCGACCACGACCACGTCGCGCACGACGAGGGGGGGCGAGGTGTAGTTGAAGTCGACCAGCTCGGAGGTGTCCTCGAAGACCCGCAGGTCCACCCTGCCGGCGTCGCCGAAGCCGGAGACCAGCCGGCCGGTGTCCGGGTCGGTCGCGAGCAGGTACGGCGGCCGCACCGACAGGATGCGGCCACCGGCCCCGGCGTCGTCCTCCCAGTAGCCGACCCCGCGGTTGGCGGCGCCCCGGGGGGTCTCGTCGTCGGCGAGGAACGGCAGGTCCTGCACCCAGCGGGTCTCGCCGGTCGCGGGGTCGAACGCCTCGACGATGCCGATGCCGTTCGAGGCGTAGAGCACGCCGTCGACCATCAGCGGCGTCGACCGCAGGTTGTTCGAGTAGCGCAGGTTCTCCCAGCGCGCGTGCACGCTCGCGTCGACGGCGGGGCGGCGCCAGACGATCTCGAGGTCGCCGACCGTGTCGGCGTCGATCTGATCGAGGGGTGCGTAGCGGGTGAACCCGCTGTCGCCGCCGTGGACGCGCCACTCGCCGCTCGTGCCGTGCTGGGCCGTTGCGGTCCCCGCCATGACCAGCATGCCCAGGGCCGCAACCGCAAGGCGGCCGCGGGCCGGTCTCGCTGTCCTCTTGTTCGCCATCGGTTCCCCGTTTCCTGCTTGACGTTGTCACTGGCCCGAACACCGCAGCCCTCGCGGCGCCGCTGCCTGCCCGACCGACCCGACCGGAGTCCCCGCGGTTCTACCGCGCTGACTCCAGGCCCGAACACCGCCGCCCCGCGGCTCCGATTCGCCGCCCGACCAACACTCCCGGCAGCCTGCAGCGTTCCTACGGCCCCGACTCCTAGCGAAGAGCCGAGAACTCCGTCGGCACGAGCATCCGCGCGTCGATCGTGTCGACCAGCTTCCGGTCCTCGGAGCGCTCGGCCGAGATAATGATGCGCTGGAACTCGGGGTTCTCGGCGAGCGTGGCCCACATCTCGTCCCGCGACTCGAGGGTCGGATACCCCAGCATGTAGATGAACGTGTCGTCGGTGTCGTCGCCGGTGGCCGCGTTCCAGTACCCTACGTTCTCCATGCCCGCCTGCTCGAACATGGCGGACGTGTGGTCGCGGAACCGGTCCGACAGCTCGCCGCGCTTTCCGTCGACCGCCTTGTAGATGCGCAGCTCGAACGCCCGCGACTCCGGCTGCTGGGCCGACAGCCCCCACGCCATCCCGAACACGCCGAACGCAAATCCCACCCCGGCCAGCGTCTTCCAAAGCCTCATCGTGAACCTCCCGGTCTCGTGTCGTCCGATACCAATCCCGTCCGGCCGACGCCGGAGGGGCAATGCGCCATTGCAAACGGTTCGGCCGCCGGTGTCAAGCCGACCGGCGAGTTGGCGGAGTCCCGGCGCACGTGCCGCGCGGCCGTCCGACCGCCGGGAGCGCGGCGCCCCCGCGAGTCCCGCGCCCCCCGGGCTCCCTTTCGCCCGGCCTGCGCCCGGTGCGCCTGCGTCCGGTGTCCTTGCGGGGCCGAGCGAACCTCGCTAGACTACCGTCCCTGGTGCGGATTGCGCGATCCGGCCCAACCCGGAAGCCCAGCGGTATCGAGACCGGGAGGACAAGAACCATGCTCGAGCTCGTGGGTTCTCTTCTGTCGCTGATGTTCATGGCGATCATGCTCCTCTGTGTGATCGTTGCCGTGCTGTGGCTCTCTTACAACACGTTGCAGACGCATTCGCAGGATGTCCGGAAGAGCCATTCCGCCATCGCGGCGGCAGTCAAGTCGAAGACCGATCTCGTCCGGCAGCTGTTCGAGATAGCCAAGGAGTACGGCGCCCATGAGCAATTTGTCCACAGCTTCGTTGCAACCGCCGAGGGCCAGCCGGCCGGCGGACCGGCCGTACCCGTCGGGAACGTCGCGGGCGTCTTCTCCCAGATGGCCCGGGCCTATCCCGACCTGAAGGCCAACGAGAACTACGCCATGCTCATGAAGCAGCTCGAGAGGGTCGAGACCAATATCCTGCACCGCCGCGACCAGTACAACGAGACGGCGAACCGGTACAACACCCGGCGCAACAGCCTGCCCACCGTACTGATTGCCGGGAGGCTGGGCTTCAACGAGGCGCCCTACTTCTCCGGCGACGACGGCGACATGCTCGAGCTGTTCCAGTCCGACAGCGGGGAGAATCTCAGAGCCACGCTGGTCAGCTTCTCCAGGACGGTGGGCGACACGTCGAAGCGCCTCGGCACCGACTTCTCCAGGACGGTGGGCGACACGTCGAAGCGGCTCGGCGCCGACATCGGCCAGCGGGGCCGCCAGCTCGCCGAGTACGGACGCACGAGGCTCGACCGAACTCAAGACAGGGCCGACCGTCCCGACGATCCCGACGATCCCGACGATCAGGACATCCCCACCCCGACGAACCACTGATTGAACGCTCGGCCGGGCGACGGCTGTCAACACGTGGGATAGGATGACGCCCGCATGGCCGACACCCCAGTGGTCCGCGTCTCCGGCATCCGGAAGGCCTACGGCGCGACGGTGGCCGTCGACGACGTCTCGTTCACCGTTCAGGCGGGCGAGATCTTCGGCCTGATCGGCCCGAACGGGGCCGGCAAGACCACCACCATGGAGTGCGTCGAGGGCCTGCGGCGGCCGAACCGGGGACGCATCGAGGTGCTCGGGCTCGACCCCATCCGGGACGCCGGCGCCCTCCAGCCCCGCATCGGCGTGCAGCTCCAGGAAGCGCAGCTCCAGAAGCGGATCAAGGTCTGGGAGGCGGTGGACCTGTGGGCCGCGCTCTACGACACGTCCATCGACGGTGACCGCCTGCTGGACCAGCTCGGGCTGACCGACAAGCGCGACGCGTGGTTCATGACCCTCTCGGGGGGCCAGAAGCAGCGCCTGTTCATCGCCCTGGCCCTGATCAATGCGCCGGAGCTGGTATTTCTCGACGAGCTCACCACCGGCCTCGACCCGCAAGCGCGGCGGGCCATCTGGGACCTCGTGCGGGGCATCCGCGACCGCGGCCAGACCGTCTTCCTCACGACCCATCTGATGGAGGAGGCGGAACGGCTGTGCGACCGCGTCGCCATCATCGAGCACGGGCGCATCGTCGACCACGACACGCCGGCCGGCCTCGTCGCCCGGCACTGCCCCGAGCGCACCGTGACGGTGACCACCGCCCACGACGGCGCCGCGGCCCGCTTCTCGGGGCTCGACTCGGCCGACACCGTCACCCGGGACGGGGAGCGGCACACCATCCGGGGGCGCGGGCACGACCTCGTGACCGAGGTCATCCACTGCCTCTCGGAGCACGGCATGCGGGTGACCGCGTTCAGCACCGAGGAGCCGACGCTCGAGGACGTCTTCCTCACGCTGACCGGCCATTCCATCCGCGACTGACCGGCCGGGAAGCGAGGGACCCCGTGGCGAAACCGCGTGTTGCACAAAGACCGGTAAGTCGCCCGCGCGGCAAGGAGGGACGAGAGCGACCATGACCCGACATCTTCCCCGGCGTGGCCTCGGCAAGCTCACCTGGCCGGAGATCAGGTGCCGGCGACCATGACCCGACATCTTCCCCTGCGCGGCCTCGGCAAGCTCACCTGGCTCGAGATGAAGATCTTCGTGCGCGAGCCGATGGGCCTCATCGGGTCGGTGGTCATCCCGGTGCTGATGTTCGTGGTGCTGGGGCGCACGCTCGGCCCGCGGCTCGCCGAGGCCGCGTCGCCGGCCGCGACTCAGCTCCGCACCGGGCTCCCTGTCTTCGTAGCCGTCTTCATCGCCATCAGCGCGGTGCTGTCGCTGGTCGCGATCGTCGCCATCTACCGCGAGGGCGGCATCCTCAAGCGGCTGCGCGCGACCCCCCTCAGCCCCGTGACGATTCTCGTGACCCACGTGCTCGTCAAGCTCGCCCTGACCGCGGTCACCGTGCTCCTGATGGTTCTCGCGGGGCGCCGCTACTACCCCGCCGGCGCCGACGTCCCGCTGCTCTCGTTCACGGTGGCCCTGCTGTTCAGCACCTGGAGCATCCTGTCCATCGGCTTCATCATCGCCAGCCTCGTGCGCACCGCGCGGTTCGCGCCGCCCCTCGGCAGCCTCGCCCTCTACGCGATGCTGCCGTTCTGCGGGCTGTTCTACCCGATAGACGCCCTCCCGCCCGCCATGCAGGCTATCTCGCGGGTGATTCCGCTGACCTATGCCGTGTCCCTGCTGTCGGGCATCTGGCAGGGCGACCCGTGGTCGGCCCACGCGAGCGACGTCGCCGCGCTGCTCGTCGTCTTCGGCGTGTGCACCCTGATCGCCTCGCGGGTCTTTCGCTGGGAGTGAGGCCGGCGGGGCGGACGTGCGGGCGCCGGTGTCCGACCGCGCCTCGGCGGCAAGCCAAGCCAGGTACTCGACAGACCTCCCCCGTCCCGGGACCTGGATCGAGTGCCCTCAAGCCGTGTCGTGCTTCCCGATCCACTCGCGAAGCGCGTCGTCGATCCGCGTCTGCCAACCCCGGCCGCCGGCCTTGAAGTGATCGATCACGTCTGGCGAGAGACGGATGGTGGTCGACACCTTCGGATTGGTGGCGGGTGGCCGGCCCCGCCGAACGTCGCCTGAGCAAAGCGTTCAGGCCAGCCGTCCGTGGAGAGGTCCGGAGCGGTATCCGGGTCAAAACCTCGGGCCGTAGAGCCTTCGTTCCCTTTCATTGGCTTTCCTCATGCTGATGATCCGATACGCTCCGCTGCGGGGAGTCCAGATGACGACCACCATAGTCGTACCGTCGAGAAAACCGATGGTGATGAAGCGCTCCTCGCCATAGCTCCGTCGGTCGTCCTCCACGGTGTCAACGGCCGTCGAAAAGTGACGTATTCTCGACAACCGTCGGTGCGCGTCCAGCATCGGATCTCTTCCTGGAGATTGATGGGGAGGAAGATGCTGGCTGTGGGCGCTGTGGGAAACCGCGTTCTTCGCGGTTTTCCAAGCTCCCTGTGGGCGCGCTCTTTGCGTCCATGGGGAGCGTCGGCGTCCATGGCCCCGGCGTTGGCCGCCAGCGCTGCGTTCGGGTAGCGTAGAGAGCGGACTCAGACGTGGGGTGAGGGCCCGGTTGTACCCCAACCGGACCCTCGTGACCGCCCCGAGCTCCGACAGACCGAGCCGGTCGCTGCTGTTGTGCCACGGTTCAGGTCCGTTGTCCAGTCGGAGATCGCCCCGCGCGCTCCGACGCCGTGGACCAGCCCCTCCGACAGCGAGCCTGCCGTCAGTGCAGCCGTCCCTTCGCCGTCTGCGCGGCGTGTGACCGCGGTCATGCCTACTGCACGCCGCCGTGCCGGACGGCCGCTCGGCGCCGGTCCGTTCGGGCCGCCAACGCCCGTCATCAGCGCAGTCCGGAAGGACGTCTCGACCACCGCGACCGTCAACGCGCCTACCGCGCCAGCCGCCGCGTGACGGATCACACTTCCCCCGCATCCCGGCCATCGGACAGACTCCCCGTCCCTGACCCAAGTTTACCAACCGAAAATCTAAACCATTTTAAACAAGCAGCTTACGCCGACAGAAATACTCGAGTGGCACTACAAACCTGCACAAACCGGTGAGAAGGGGTCGGTCAGATGAGCGTCTTGCGGACGCCCCCGGGATGCGGGTCGACGCCGAGCGCGTCGTAGATGTCCCGCTGTTCGGGTTCGGCTTGCGTGGCCGTGCGCACGTGCAGCGTGCGCCCGTCGGGGCGGCGGAAGGTGGCGGTGACGCGCTGCTGGCCGTCCAGGATGCGGCGCAACGTGGTCCAACTGGCGGGGTTGCCGTGCCCGCGCAGTCGGGTGCGGATGACTTGCACGAGCTGGTAGGCGATGACGGTGATGAACAGGTGGCCGTCGGCCCGCCGCGGCTTGTGGTGGTAGATGGGGCGCAGGCCGAGCTCGGACTTGAGCGAACGGAAGACGGCCTCCACGTCGGTGAGCGTGGTATAGGTGCGCCACAGGGCGTCTTCGTCCCACGCGGTCTCGCTGCTGCGCAGGCAGTAGACCCCCGGATGGGTGGCCATCGAGCCGTCCCGGGGACGGCGGGTCCAGGTGACGGCGACGGCCTTCTCGCCGGTCTCGTCGGCGGTGACCCCGATCTGGTAGTGCGAGGCGACGCGGGAATGCTTCGTCTTCAATCGCCCGATGCGCTGCCAGACCTGGTCGAGCCGCTTGTGGGCGCGGGGGCGCGCCAGCCCCTCGTGGAGCTGGGTCAGGGCAGCCTCGAAGCGGGTGGCGAAACGCTCGACGATGGCCCGCTCCTTGTTGGCGCGCTCCTCGGAGTAGCAGTACAGGCGCACCTCGTCGGGGTCGGTCGAGACCACCTTGTGCATGTGTATGGTCTGGTTGGACCTGGTCTGGAGCGATACGGCGGCCTCGGCGTCGAACTGGCGGTGACGTTCGCGGCTGACGACCAGATAGCGGTAGTCGTGGTCGCGCAACCACTGCACGCAGGCTTCGGTGGCGACGCCGCGGTCCATGACCACGAGGGCGCCGGCCGGCGCATCCAGCGCCTCGAGCATGCCGGCCAGCGTGCGCTGTTCCCGGACGTTGCCGGCGAAGACCTTGGAGCGGCGCACGAAGCCGCTGGCGTCGAGCATCAGGCCCAGGGTCAGCAGCGGACAGTCGCTGCGCTTCTCCTTCGAGTGCCCGCGCTGCGCCTGCGGCTGCTCGCTCGCCTCGCCTTCGAAGTAAGTGTTGGTCAGGTCGTAGAGGGTCACCGTCGGCTGCAGGTCGAACAGCCCCATCGCGCGGTCGAACAGATGCGTCTCGATCGCCTCGCGATGCTTCACCAGCGCATCCGAGGCGCGGTAGAGCTGCATCGCGCCGACGGTCTCGAAGTCGACGCCGAGCAACTCTCCGAGGCCGCTGCGCTCTTGCAGCCAGCGGTGCGTCGCGCGCTCCGAGGCGGGATGGGCGAGACGCCCGACGATGACTCCGGCCGCCGCCGCGCGCAGGGCGCCGTTGACGCCGAGGTCGGCGAGCAGTGCCGGCAGGCCCAATTGCTCCAGCGCCCACAGGCCGAGCTGCTCGACCCCTACGCTTCGGGGGCGGAGCAGACGCAGCGAGTCGACATCGAGGGGCTGCACGTCGGTCGGTCCGGCCGCCGCGCCGCTCGCCTGCGCGCTGCGGACGACCAACTGCCCGGCGATGCGCTGGGCTTCGTGTTCGACGGCGTGCGGGCAATCGGCCACCAGGGGCGCCTGGCCGGCCAGGATGTCGTCGATGCGAGCGCACAACTGCGGCCATTGCGCGTGGGGGATGTCGAAGTGGCGCCCGAGATTGAGCAGGGTGCGCTGCCGCACGGCGTTTCCGACGCGCTCGGAGTGCACCAGGCGATGGGAGAAGTAGGGTTTGCCGTCCTGGGTCCGCCGGGTTTGGGTGCGCCGAATGAACACGATGCCCACGATAGCGGGCGCGCGGTACCGGAGTCAACCCATTCTGTAAAATTATGGCACTACATCGAGCACCATCAAAACCCGTTCCTTTAGAATCAACAACTTACAGGCATGTAAATCTCGAAATACGGCCAAAATCGGCAAAATAGCCGGTCAACTGGGTAAACTTGGGCTGACGCCGTCCCGGTTCCCGCACCCGCGCGGTGCGTGGTCTGCGGCCGGTCAAGCCGGTGGCTGACCCCGATGCGGGAGCCTCGCGCCGTGCGGGGAAGGAGGGACGATGATCACGCCCGCGCAACGCGCCGAGATCCGGCGCCTGTACTACGGCGAGCACTGGAAGCTCGGGACCATCGCGGCCCAACTCGGCCTCCACCGTGAGACGGTTCGCGCCGCCGTCGACCACGAGTCGGGAGCCGGCCGCCGCGGCGTGTATCGACCCAGCGCCCTCGACCCCTATCTGCCGTTCATCCGCGACACCCTGGCCCAGTACCCCAGCCTCCGCGCCACCCGCATCCACGAGATGGTCCGCCAGCGCGGCTATCCCGGTTCGGTCAACCAACTCCGACGCATCGTCAAGCGCCTGCGGCCCGAGACCGGCCGGACCGTCTACCGGCGCGTCGTCACGCTGACCGGCGAGTCCTATGTTGACACCCGCGTTATGTTGAGCCCCCGGTAGATCCGCCTCGTCCGCCGCGTCCGCGCCGCTGTTGTCGCTTTGGTCTGCTTTCCATAATTCCTCCTTCTTGAGGGCGATACCCGCCCCTGATGAGGAGGGCCCTGTGCTCAGCAGCTTCTTTCCCGCAGACCGGTTGGAGAGCTATCGCACCTCTCCGTACAAGGACCGCATCGATCAGATCGGCCAGCGTCTGGTCGAGCAGCGGTACCACCCAGAGGTCACGGCGCAGCATCTGCGAGAGTGGCTGCGGGTGACGCGCTACCTCCAGGCGCAGGAGCTCCGGCTTCCGCTCGCGCTCGATGCCCCGGAGGTAGGCCAGTACGTGACGGACCGAGTCATCGGGCTCAGCGCCAGTCGAACGCGCTTCGTGTGGGCGGCCGTCCGGATCTTCCTGGACGCTGACGAGCACGGATACTGTCGTCGCCGCATCGGTCAGGTGCCGCAGCCGGCGCCGGCGTGGTCGAGGTCGGCGGTAGCCGAGTACACCACGTTCCTGCGCTCCCATCGCGGGCTGGCCCCGCGGACCGTCGGCAAGCGGGTGTGGCAGCTCACGCGCTTCGCGGCGCACCTCGAGCAGGACGGCGTGACCCGGCTCGCCGCCATCACGCCCCGTCACATTCAGGACTTCCTGATCCGGCTGCGGACACAGGCCGTCGCCACACGCCTGACCTACGTGACGACACTGCGCAGCTTCTTCCGGTGGGCCGTGATGGAGGGGGCGCTCCCCCGCGACCTCAGTGCGGCGGTGCCGCCGCCCCGTCAATTCAAGCAGCGTGGCCTACGCGATGCCCTCACCGAGCGCGAGGTGAGCCGCCTGCTGGACGGCGTCGATCGCTCGTCGGCAATCGGCCGTCGGGACTACGCCGTCTTGCTGCTCGCGGCCCGCTACGGCCTGCGTCCGTGCGACCTTCGGCAGCTCCGCCTCGACGCCGTCGACTGGCGGGAGCACGTGCTGTCGATCACCCAGGCCAAGACCGGCCGTGTCCTCACCCTGCCGCTGCTTCCCGACGTCGCTGACGCCCTGATCACCTACCTCCGCACCGCCCGGCCGGCGACGTCGTCGCGGTATGTGTTTGTCCGGCACAAGGCGCCCTTCGAGCCGTTCGTGGCCGCGAACAACCTGGCCACGATCATGCGGCAGGCCCTGCAGCGCGTCGGGCTCGATCAGCGGGAAGGACGCCGCGGGCTCTACCTTCTGCGCCACACGTTGGCGAGTCGGATGCTCGCCAGCGGCAGTCCGCTCAAGCGGATCGGAGATGTCCTCGGGCATGCGTCCACCGACACCACCATGGAGTACGCCTCGGTCGACCTGACGGCCCTGCGACGCGTGGTGATCAGCGAAGCCGAGGTGCGTCCATGACGGCGGCAACGGGCGGGCCGCACTCGACCTGGTCGTCCCCGCTGGCCGCCGCGCTGCAGCGATTTCTCGAGGGCAAGCGGGCCGCGGGCTATCGCTACCGTGCCGAAGCCAAGGCGCTGGGCGTACTCGACCGTTTCCTGGGCGAGACCCTCTCGCCGACCGACCCCGTGATCACCAGCGACATCGTGCGCGCCTTCGTGGCCCGGCGCGGGACCGAGTCGGAGACCACGCGGGCGCATCGGCTGACGCTCATCCGGGAGGTGTGTCGCTTCCTCGCGCTCGACGACCCGCGGACGTTCGTGCCCGCGGCTCGGTTCCTTGGCATCCACCGCCGCACCCGCGTGCCGCGTGTCCTCTCGCTCGAAGAAGGCCGCCGATTCCTCGACGCCTGCGACACCCTGGACCGGCACCGCAGCTCGCCGCGGCGCGAGCTCGTCCTCCGGACGCTGCTGGTCCTGCTGTACCTCACGGGGTTGCGGGCAGGCGAAGCCCTTCGCCTCACCCTGGCGGACGTCGACCTGGAGACCGCGGTGCTCCGCATTCGCGACACCAAGTTCGGCAAGTCGCGGCTCGTGCCCCTGGCCGCCGACGTCGCGGCCCGACTCGCACGCTGTCGCCACACCGTCGCGGACGAGCTCGGCGAGCGGACACCGGGCGAGCCGTTCTTCCCGGCCCCGTCCGGTCGGCCGTACTCCCTCTCGGCCCTGCGTGACGCCTTCCACGCGGTTCTGGCCGCCGCGGAGATTCCCCGCCGGCAGGGCGGGCGATCCTTGCGGCTGCACGGGCTCCGGCACTCCTTCGCCGTCCTCCGCCTGACCCTCTGGTATCGCCAGCAGGCTTCACTCGGCAACCTCCTCCCGGCGTTGGCCACCTACCTCGGGCACGTCGGCATCGCCAGCTCGCAGCGCTATCTCCAGTTGACCGAGGACGTCGCCGCCGACCTCACGCACCGCTACGCAACGCGGTTCGGGCACCTTGTCTCCGACGGAGGGCCTCGATGACTACCCATGACCTCGCGCCCTTCGTCACGACGTTCTTCACGCGACATCTTCCGGCCGAGCGGAACGCCAGCCCGCACACCATCGCCGCGTATCGCGACACCCTCAAGCTCCTGCTGCGCTTCCTGGCCGCGTCGCTGCATCGTACGGCCTCCGCTCTGCACGTCGAAGACCTCACGCCCGAGCGGATCCTCGCCTTCCTGGAGGACCTCGAAACCACTCGACGCAACACCATTCGCACGCGCAATGCCCGGCTCGCCGCTATCCACAGCTTCTTCCGCTACGTCCTCGATACCGAGCCGGCCCTCGCGCTGCTCTGTCAGCGCGTGCTCGCCATCCCCGTGAAGAAGGCGCCGCGTCCCGTGCTCGGCTACCTCAGCGACACTGAGCTGGCGCACGTGCTCGCGCAGATCGATCGCTCGACGCCGGTCGGCGAACGCGACTACCTCCTGGTGGCCCTCCTCTACGACACCGGGGCGCGCATCCAAGAGCTCCTGGACCTGGCTCCGTGCGATGTCCGATTCGCCCCACCCCCGTTCGTCCGACTCTTCGGCAAAGGCCGGCGTGAACGGCTCACGCCCCTGCTGCCGCAAACCGCTCGGCTGGTGCGACGCTTCCTCGCCGCGGCAGGACGCCGCGAAGAGGACACCGCGCCGCTGATCCAGAACCGGAACGGGCAACGCCTCACGCGTCACGGTGCACGCTACCTCTTGGATAAGTACGTGCAGCGCGCCCAGGTCTCGCTCCCGAGTCTCGCCCGGACCCGCATCAGTCCTCACACCTTCCGCCACACCAAGGCGATGCATCTCCTCCAGTCGGACATCCCGCTCGTCACCATCAAGGACTTCTTGGGCCATGCCGACGTGAAGTCCACGGAGGTGTACGTCCAGAGCGACCTCGCGATGAAACGGGACGCCTTGGACCGTGTCGGCACCCCAATCCGGATCGGGCCCAAGCCTCGCCGGCTCTCCAAGGACCTCCTCGACTGGCTCGAGTCCCTGTAGGAATTATGGAAAGTGCGAGGCCTCCACCATCCGCCAACAGACGCTCTTGATCGGCTTTGCGCAACATAACGCGGGTGTCAACATAGGACTCGCTATGGTGAGCTCACCATAGCGAGTCGGCGCAGGTCGACTGGGGCTCCTTCGGCAAGGTCCGCATCGGACACGGCACACGCGCCGTCTCCGGATTCGTCATGGTCCTCGGCTACTCGCGCGCCATCGCCGCCCTCTTCACCCTCGACCAGACCCTCGAGAGCTTCCTCCGCGGACACGTCGAAGCCTTCAAGGCCCTGGGCGGCATCGCCCGCACCCTCGTGTACGATAATCTCAGAAGCGCCGTCCTCGACCGCCGCGGTGCCGCCGTCCAGTTCCACCCCCGCCTGCTCGAGCTCGCCGGCCACTACCACTTCGCCCCCCGGCCCTGCACGCCGGGACGCGGAAATGAGAAGGGGAAAATCGAACGGCAGATCCAATACCTACGTCACGCCTTCTTCGCCGCCCGGCCCTTCCGCGACCTCGACGACCTCAACGCCCAGTTTCGACGCTGGCGAGACGACGTCGCCCACCAACGGCGCCACCCCGAGCAACCCGACCGTACCGTCGCCGAGGTCTGGGCCGACGAGAAGCCCCGCCTGCTCCCGCTCCCCGCCCATCCCTTCGAAACCGAACTCGTGCGCGTCGTCCGCTCCGGCAAGACCCCCTACGTCCGCTTCGACCGCAATCTCTACTCCATCCCCCACACCCACGTCCGCAAGCCCCTGACCCTGCTCGCCAGCGACACCCGCGTCCGCATCCTCGACCAGCAGACCGAGCTCGCCCGTCATCGCCGCAGCTACGACACCGCACAGACCGTCGAAGACCCCGCGCACCTGGAAGGCCTGCTCGCCGCCACCCGGCAGGCCAACGTCCACACCACCCGAGACCGGCTCCGCGCCGCCGTCCCCGCCACCGCCGCCCTCTTCGAGCGGCTCGCAGAACGCGGCGAGGCGCTACGACCGCACGCCACCAGGCTGCTCGCTCTCCTCGACGACTACGGACCGCAGGAACTCACCGCCGCCGTCGACGACGCCCTCCAACGAGACGCCCTCGGCGCCGGCTCCATCACGCACATCCTCGAAACGCGCCGGCGACAGCGCGGACTCAAACCCCCGCTCCGGCTCACCCTGCCCGACCGACCGGGGCTGCGAGACCTCGACGTCCGGCCCCACGACCTGGAGACCTACGATGCCCTCGGACGAAACACCCCCGACGACGCTGCAGACTGATCTCCGCCGACTCGGATTCAATCGCACCGCCGACGACCTCAACGACCTCGTCGCCACAGCCACCCGCAAACGCTGGAGCACGACCGTGATGCTCGAACACATCGTCGCCGCCGAGCTCCAAGACCGACAGCGCCGCAGCGTCGAGCGCCGACTCACCTGCGCACGCCTCGGACGCTTCAAGCCCCTCGCCGACTGGGACTGGGACTGGCCCACCGCCTTCGACCGACCGGCCCTCGAACGCATCCTCACCCTCGACTTCCTCGCCCGCGGCGAGAACGTCATCCTCGTCGGGGCCCAGGGCCTCGGCAAGACCATGCTCGCCAAGAACATCGCCCACCAGGCCATCCTCGCCGGCCACTCCGCCCTCTTCACCACCGCTGCCGACCTCCTGCTCGACCTCAACGGACAGGAGACCGCCCGAGCCCTCGAACGACGCCTCCGACACTACACGCGGCCATCACTACTCGTGGTCGATGAGGTCGGCTTTCTCGCCTACGACGCACGGGCCGCCGACCTGCTCTTTCAACTCGTCAGCCGCCGCTACGAGCACCGGTCCCTGCTCATCACCACCAACCTGCCGTTCAAGCACTGGGACACCGTCTTCCCCAACGCCTCGTGCGCCGTCGCCCTCATCGACCGCCTGACCCACCACGTCGAGATCCTCGTCGTCGAAGGCCGCAGCTATCGCCGGCGCGAGGCCGAGCTCACCCAGCAGCAGCGCAAACGCCGTCGCCGCACAGACCCCAGCCATGACGACGACCCGCCACCGCGTCGTCGTCAACGGGGTCCGTCGACGAGTGTCGAGAAATGATCAATTCTTGAGGGTGGCCAACAACGGTCAGCGTCGCGCCCGTCAGCACTTCCTCCGCCCTGGCCATGTCCAGTCCTCTGGCTTCCAGCGTAGCGGTGCGCTTGGCCGCGTCGAACTCGATCCGCATGATTTATGTTACTACAATAAATGTAACGTCATCGCGGAGTTGCCGGGCAGCCTCGACACGGGCGAGGTGCCCTGGCACGAGTGTGGTCCTGGAGACTGCCCGGAATGAGGCGCGGAGCGTCAGCGTTGGGGCGCGGGCATCCACTCGCGGGCGAGCCGGCGGCCCTCCGCAATCTGCTCGGGGGTCAGCCACGACGCCAGCTCGGCGCGCTGGCGGGCGTAGAGGCGCCAGTCGCCGCCGTCGAGGCTCGCCCGCCAAGCGAGCTCGACCCACATGCTGGCGAGGACCGGGTCTTCCTCGACCCCGGCGCCGTAGGCGTAGAGGGAGCTCAGCGCGGCCTGGGCCGGCGGGTGGCCCTGCTCGGCGGCCGCCCGGTACCACCGCGCCGCCGCCGCGTCGTCGCCGGTGACGCCGCGGCCCCGGAAGTAGAGCAGACCCAGGCTGTACTGGGCCGGCGCGTAGCCCTGCTCCGCCGCGAGCCGGGTCCAGCGGGCGGCCTCGGTGTCGTCCTGCGGCACGCCCTCTCCGACGTAGTAGCGGCGGCCGAGGTCCGCCTGGGCGGCCACGTCCCCCTGCTCGGCCCGCTCGCGCAGGCCGTCCGGGAGCTGGGCGGCGGCCATCGGCAGCGCCGCCGCCAGGAGGATTCCGGCCGCCATCGCCAGAAATCGGCTCGCGGTGGCAACTACCCCGCCACCGCACGGCGCGTCCCTGTTGGACTCCATCATTGCCTGCATCACCTGCATCCCCGTCGCGATGTACAAACCCGAAACGCCTGCCGGACATCCGGCAGCGCGCCCAGCAGTGGCAGCCGCACCTCGATCACTGAGGTGACTTCACCGTCTCGTTCACGACAGCCGTGGGTGCGTGATCCGGACTCGCCCGGCGCGGATCGTGATGAGCGCTTGCGATTCCAGCGCCTCCCGATGTTCTTGGAGCACTTCGGCCATCAAAGCGATGCGATCTCGAACGGGCACGTCGGGAAGCCGCACCAAGCCCGCATGGTTGATTCTTCTGACGTGCACCAGCTCTCCAAAGTCCCGGTCGATCGTGATCAGAACTCTGCCCTCGGCTGCCGCGCGTTCCAGTAGCGTCCGATCACCCGGATCAGATTCGAGCTCCCCTGCGTCGAAGACCTCGTGTCCCTGAGCACGTAGCCATTCCGTCAGGCGGCGGCCTGCACAGTGGTCGACGAGAACTTCACGGCCTCGTCACCGAAACCGCGGACAGCGTGTCGTCGGCGATCACTGCGTGCGCGTAGGCGATGCACGCCCGGATGTCCTGGGCTTCCAGCTTCGGGTAGCCGTCCAGGATCCCTTCCGGCGTGACTCCTTGCGCCAGCAGGCTCAGGATCAGCTCTACCGACAGACGCATGTCCCCGACTATCGGCTTACCGCCGAAGACATCCGGTCGCACGGTGATGCGTTTCAACAGTTCGGAGTGGCTCATGCCTCTGTGCTCCGTTGTCCGGCGCACCCTGGGGCCGCGGGAGCCCGGCGGCCGGGACCGCAAGCCCCTTGTGAGGGTAACAATATACTTGGCTCATCCATCGGCAGCACGGAAGGCGAGCCCGGCGCGCTCTCCCATCGCACCGAACCCGCCCCCGTTCTTGCCCAGAGTTGCCTCACCGCAGCAAGACGCGGTAGATCAGCTTCGATGCCTCAACGTACTGCCTGGCGCTCGGAACTGCAATCAGGGCTACTGCCGCCGCCCGGCGCCCTACCGTGCGCGGAAGTTCGATGAAGCTGGTATCGATTGTGGATGAGACGCTGCAAATCGCTTCGTCGGAAGCTGTGGTGTCCGTCGTGTCGTGGATCTTGTTGATGTCCGCATCGTAGACCAACGCGTGGATCTTGAACAGGGACGACCCGTGCTCCGTTCTGGAGTACTGCACCTGCAAATCGTTATGGATGCAAGCGATTTCAAGCCATGTTTCCGTCGGGAAGATCGATGGCTCATAGAGCCCTCCCTGGTGGATCTCGATGCCCAGGTAGGTCCGCGTCGTGGTCGAGTGACCGGGAGGTAACAGGTTGTTCGCCTCGACATGTTGTCGGTCAAACGTCTCGGCGCGGGCGCTTTTCTCCTGCCACCGCTCAGCATCTTGCGCGCTGGCGAGGTTCACCGCAATACCAACCGCCGCAAACGTCGCCCCTAGGATTCGTGTCCTCATAGCATTTTCTCCCCCGTGGTGGAGCCGCGCCGGTGACCGAAAATGGTCACCGGGCTGGATTGCCACACCTGACACGCACGTAGCGCAACTAGGTTTGACAGAGACAAGTTAGCACCAACAGCCCAACTTATGTCACTAATCGCTACATTCGTGCCATACGTGACACGAAAAGGGCGTGATGCTCCGGGGTGACCGCGGCACGCACCGTCGGGTCGAGGCTCCACGAGCGGCCACCCGGAGGGCAACGTTCCGTGGTTGGGATGAGGGATCGGAGTCGGATGCGCGGGAGGACGAGGGCGCCGGGGCGTTCTTGGCCTTCGCGGTGACCCTGAGTCGCGTGGCGACCGGCACGGTGCGGGTGGACTATGCGACCGCGAACGGCAGCGCGCGGTCGGGCGTGGACTACACGGGGGCGAGCGGGACGCTGACGTTCGAGACGGGCGAGTCGTCGAAGACGGCGAGGTGGCGGTGCTCGACGACGAGCACGACGACGGACGAGGAGACGCTGACGCGGTCGCTGTGGAACGCTTGGGGCGGCCGGGTGACGGAAAACGAGGCGAGGGCCCGATCCGTCAACTCGGACCCGCTGCCGCGGGCCCTGCTGGACGCGGTTCGGGCGGACGGTGGCGGTGCACGTGGTCGAGCACGTCGAGGAGCGGATGGCGGCGCCGCGCGAGCGGGGGCTTCGCCGGCAGCGACGGCCGAGCATGGAGCGCAACATCGTGCTGAGCTTCCTGAGCCAGCTCCCGGCCTCGGCCGGCGTGAACGCGCCGGGCGCCGGCCCTGGCAGTTGAAGAGCGTGCCGGTTGTGCCCGCCGGCATCGACGATCCCGCACGGTGGGAAAGGACATCGTCCGGCTGGTGAACAACCTCTCATCTCTCTCGGCAGGAGCCTGGCAGAACTGCGCAATGGATCCTCGCGGGCGCCCGGGAAGCTGCGCCCAGGGGTTATGATTGATACGAAGGTGCTCGGCCGGGTGGCCGGGGAGATCGCACAAATGCCCAGGATTGACCAGATTCCGTCTGCGAGACCCCGCGTGCGGGAGAGTGCGCCGCCGGCGCAGTCCGAACCGTCCGCAACGGAAACGACGTTGAGCGAGGACGCCATCAGCGCCATCAAGGAAGGGCGCGCGGATCACGCTGCCGGGCGCGCGTTCAGCATGGCGGAGATCAAGCGGGAGTTGGGGCAAGATCCCTGAACCCGCCCTTCGCAGTCCATGGCCCGCACTGTCGGGGCAACGAACTTGTCGCAGTTGCCAATAGCCGGCGCGGGGGCAGGGCCCATGTCCACCAGTACCGCCGCCCCGTGAGACTATCCTCCCTGGGTGCCCGTGGCGAATTGCTGCCGGCCAACGATCATGTTCGCCGATACGCTTCGCGACGGTGGAGGATCGCGTCAATCTCGACAATCGCCTCTTCAGGCCGCCTGAAGAACACGCGCCAATCACCAACCCGAAGGCGAAGCCCGCCCAGCGATTGCACCGGCTTGACGTCGCCAACACCGGTTTGCGCGTACGTCTCGATACCGGAGACGATGCGGACGCGCGTTCGCGGACCGATTCGCCGCAGGTCGCGGCGCGCGCGAGTCGAGAAGGTGACAACCGCCTCAGCCAACCCAGATAAACCCCGACCGGACCCTCAGCGCCCCCCGGCGTCGTTGCTGATGCGGTAGAGCTTCGACTGGGTGCGCAGGATCAGGCTGCCGCGCACCACCGCGGGGGTGGCGAGGGCCATCTCGTTGAGCGAGTTCGTGTGCAGCAGCTCGAACTCCGGACCGGCGCGCACGACGAACGTGTCGCCGTCCTCGCCGAGCAGGAACACCCGGCCGTTGTAGGCCCACGGCGAGGCGGTGAAGCCCGAGCCGGGCCGGACGCGGGTGCGGCCGTAGTTCTCGCGGCCGGTGCGGGCGTCGTGGCTCAGCAGGAACCCGCGGTCGAGCAGCGTGTAGTAGGCGCCCTGGTAGACGAGGGCCGACGTGTTGTAGGTGCCCAGCATCGGCTGGTACCACACGACGAAGTCGTTCCCGTTCTCGCCCGGGGCGAGCGAGATGTCCCCCGAGGCGCCGGCGCGGACCGCGTAGACCGGCCGCGGCATGCCGCCGGGGTACCCCGAGCTGATGTAGACGAGGCCGTCGCGGGCGAACGGGGTGGGGACGACGTTGGCGGTCATGCCCCCGATCTCCCACAGCTCGCGGCCGTCGAGGTCGTAGGAGCGCACCCGGCGGCGGCCCGCGGTGACGATCTCGGTCCCGAGGTCGTTCTCCCACACGAACGGGCTCGACCAGTTCTCGTTCTCGTCGCGCTCGACCCGCCAGATCTCGTCGCCGGTGCGGGCGTCGAGGGCGAGCAGGAACGACCCGGTGGTGTTGTCGTTGACGATGTACAGCCGTCCGTCGTGCAGGGCCGGCGAGGCCGCGGTGCCGAAGCGCTGCCAGCCGTTGAAGACGCCGATCTCGCGGGTCCAGACCACCTCGCCCTCGAGGTCGAGGGCGGCCACGAGGCCGACGGTCCCGAAGTAGACGTAGAGCCGCTCGCCGTCGGTGACCGGGGTCTCCGACGCGAAGCTGTTCTTGATGTGCCGCTCGATGGCGGGCAGCGCGGAGTACAGCTCGCGCGCCCAGCGGACCTCTCCCGTCGAGAAGGAGATGTCGTAGACGAGCCACCGGTGCGCGGCCGCGGCCGGGGTGGCCCCGAAGTCGGCCCCGGGGTCGTACAGCCCCGGCTGCGGGGGCGGTTCGTCGCCGGCGCTGACCGCGGTGGTCAGGAAGACATGGTCGTCCCAGACGACGGGAGAGCTCCAGCCCAGGCCCGGCACGTCGGCGACCCAGACGACGTTCTCGGTCTCGCTCCAGGTCTCGGGCAGGCGGGGGTCGTCGGCCGCCGCGCCCGCATCCGGGCCGCGGAACCCCGGCCACTGATCAGACTGCGCCGCTGCGGGGGCCGCGAGCGCCGCCGCGAGGGCCGGGACCAGGACGAAGCCGGTGAGCCGAATGCCGCGCATGGAGTCCTCCTGACGCCGCGGATTCCTACCGGGCAGGTTGTGCCGGACTTCCGGTTTCCACCAGCCCGGAAATCGTCGGCTGCGGCTTCGATGGCCGCCCAACCCACCCTGCTTGCAGTCTGCCCCGCTTCCACGGCGCAGACTGCCAGAGGAGCCCGTAGTGATACCGCGTTCTGCCAAGCGCTCGTCTAGTACGCGTCCAGCCCCTCGGTCAGCTCGATATAGGTGCCGAACGGGTCGGTGAAGAAGGCGATGCCCAGGTTCAGCGCGGGAATCTCGGTGTAGGGCCGGTCGAACGTGATGCCCTTGGCCTCGAGCTCGCGGCAGAACGCCTCGAGGTTGTCCACCTCGAAGCCGATGTGGTCGAGCACCGTCCCCTGGGTCCCCGCCGGGGTCTCCGCCGACGCCGAGTAGGTCAGGTTGACGCCGGGCAGGTCGGCTTCCTGGAACGAGCCGCGCATGCCGCGCTCCGCGCCGAACGTGTCGACGTACCACGCCTGCATCTCGTCGACGGGGCCCGCGAAGTGCAGGTGGTGCAGGGCCATCGGGGGCTCGGTCGCACTCTGCACGAGCTCGACCTTCAGGTCGTCGGGGGCCATGGTGTAGGCGATGTAGGTGTCCTGATCGGCGATGTGGGCCAGGCCGTCCTCGACGGCGAGGGCCGGCGGCAGCTCTTCCCGGGTCACGATGGGGTAGCCGGCCGCCCGCACCTTGTCGACCACCTCGCGGGTGCTCGGCACCGAGAAGCCGATGTGGTTCACCGACGTGCCCTTCGTGCCGCTGGTCGGCTCGCCCTCGCGCATGAACACGAGCACGTTGGGGAACCTGACGATCTCGTTGGTGCCGAAGGTGACCAGCTCGCCGCCCAGGGTGTCGACCCAGAACCGCTTGTGCTCGTCGATGCTCGTCACGACCAGGTGGTGGTGCCCGTAGACGATCGGACCGTCCTGGGCCGCCGTCAACTGCGCCTGCGCCGCCGAGGCGCCTCCCAGCACGAACAACGCGGCCGCCGCCGTCAACGCGATTGTCTTCGTCATGAGAATCCTCCACCCTGTCAGAAGCCTATGGGAGCCGGTCGCGAAAGGCCCCGCTGCATTCGAACCGGCGATGCAGCCTGCCTGACTGCGTTGTTCCGCGGAGCTGCGTTTGCTCCGCGGTCGCGATAAGCCCAATGTGCTCCCTCGTCCGCCCCGTCGCACAGGCGCCGATTCAGCCCGCTGGCGCCTCGCCGGTCCCGGTGCAACGCGAGGCTTCTCCACGGGCTCCTGTCACTCGCTGATGCGGGCCCAGCGTATGGTGGCCTGCACCTCCCGCCCCTCGGCGTCGGTCGACGGGGGCGGCATCAGGTTGAGGTGCGTATCGGTCAGCTCGAAGAAGCGCTGGGCGTCGGTGCCGGTCTGGCCCGGGTCCTCGTTGCCGATGCGGTGGTGCACGAGGTACCCCTCCTCCTCGTTGACCGAGAACGGCCCGAAGTAGCTGCCGTACGAGTCCACCGTGGCGAGGGCCTCCTCCGCCGTCGGCTCGTCGCCCGCGTAGGGCTGGCGGCCGGCCCGCATCAGATGGACCGACATGTGCCCCGAGGGCGCGTACGCGATGTACGCCGTCTCGTACTGGTCGGCCGGCAACGACTCGCCGTCGCTGGCCTCCCGCGAAACCGACTCGACCCGGTAGAAGCCGAAGAGACGCCGGTGGGTGTCGGTGAGCTCCGACTCCGGCAGATCGGGCAGCCGCTCCCAGGTGATGTACGACCGCGCCCCGTCCTCGCTGGCCGGCGGCTGCAGAATCAGGTTGTCGCCCTCGAAGGTGAAGAACCGCTGATTGTCGGCCCCCGCGCCGCCCGGGTTCACGCTGCCCTCCAGATGGTGGGTGACGTACCCCTCCGCCTCGTTGACGGTGTAGGGCCCGAAGTACGACGTGTAACTTCCGAGCTGGGCGAGCGCCTCGTCGGGGGTCGGGCCCCCGTCGGAGTAGGGCTCCCGGTCGGGACGCATCAGGGTCACCCCCATGTAGCCGGTGGCGTCGTACATGATGTAGCCCAACCGGTCTTCGATCGGCTCGCCGATCAGCTCGCCCTCGGCGTCGCGGCGCTCGGTACGCACCAGCGACCACGCGCCGGCGAACCGGCTCATCGGGTTGTCCGCGGCCGCGTCGACCGCCGGCGCCTCCTCCATCGCCGGCGGCGAGCCGCCGCATCCCGCGAGGAACATCGAGCCCACGAGGCCGAGCGCCGCGAATCGCGTCCTGTGCATCGCTCTCTCCTTTTCCGGCCGACAGCTAGGGCGTCACCGTCACTGTCACGTCGGCCGGCGTGTAGAGGTAGCCGTCGTCGGCCATCGCCCGTATCACGTAGGTGCCCGGCTCGCTGAAGCGGGCGGTGGTCACGATGCGTCCGTCCTCGGGCAGCGGCGGCGGCGTCCATCCCGGGGTGTGGTCGACCATCGGCCGGACGAACGGATCGAAGTCCACCGTCCCCGGCCCGCGGTACTGGATCCAGGCCAGCCGCAGACCGAGGGCGTTGCGGCGGCCCGGCGGGCGGCTGTTGCGGGCGGGACGCATCTCCGGCACCCCGTCGTCAGCGATCACCGCGGTCAGCGACAGCGTCTCGCCCACCGCAACGGTGCGCCGGCGGCCTTCCGGCAGGGTGATGGACGGCGCGTCGTTCTGGATCTCGGGGGCGCCGCCGCCGGCGCGGTTCATCGCGATGACCTGCTCGTCGATGATCTGCTCGGGCACCAGCCAGCCGACCGCGCGGTCCGTCCGGCCGTGGGCGGTCACCGTCCACACCAGCTCCTTGTCGCCCCAGTCGGCGGGCACCGTCACCCGCCACGCGAAGCGCTGCCGGCGCGGATAGAAGTACGTCGGCTGCCCCTGGTCGATGTCCCCCGGCTCGAGGAAGTTGTTCGGCCCGACGGGAACGTTCAGCTCTTCCTCGTAGTTCCGGTTCAGGTACCCGAACACGATGTCGAAGCTGCCGTCCGGGTTCTGCACCCAGCCCTCGAAGACCGGCTGCAGATTCTGGCCGCTGTGGTAGGTCTGCGCGTCTGCGGCCGGCGCCGCCGCCAGGCACACGAGACCCGTCAGCCCCGCTGCGACCGCGAGGAACGGGAGGCCCCTCCGTCCCGCCGCGGCCCCGAACGCGCCTCGAACCGGTACCCGCATCTTCACACCTCACTCGCAAGAGCCGTGCGGCCCTCGCCACCGGCCCCGCTCTCGCGACGAGCAGGGGGGCCGACTGCTCCCCCCTGCTCGCCAGCCGTACGGCCTCGCCGCGGGCTCCCGGTCATGCCGTGGAGAATCGGCACGACATCCTGACGCGGCTACTCGCTGTTGGTGCGCCGCCGCTGCGCCAGCTTCTGCTCGTAGACGTCCTCGGGCATGTGGAAGAAGCTCGTCCACGCGAAGCTCATGTCGTCGATCGACCGGTTGCCGAACCCCACCCAGTTCTTCGGGTCGGGGTTGTAGCGGTTGGTAGCGGTGTTGTCGTGCCAGCCGATGACGTGGAGGATCGTGCCCGCCGGCAGCAGCGGAGCGATCTCGTCCGCGTAGTTGTAGACGATGTGCCAGCCGAAGTTGTGCCCCGTGCAGCTCAGCGTCTCGATCAGGCCGTTGGGATGGATGGCCTCGAGGCACATCCGCTTGCCGCGAATGTGCATGTGCGGCTGGAACGCGGTCACCTGAGTGGGCTCCGGCAGCACGTAGTAGCCGTCGCTGCGCACGTTGTCGGCGCCGGCGGGGATGTCGAGGGTGTCGAAGCTGTCGCCGACGTGCCGCGAGATCAGCACCCGGTCGGGCACGTAGCCCTCGGGATAGAGCTGGAAGCCGACCCGGGTGCGGTCGACGATCTCCTCGCCCACCGAGCTGTAGTGCATGTTGAAGCGGATCTGCGTCCCCGCCCGGATCAGGCGGCCGGTGCCGTCGGGAAAGATGTCGCCGTTCTTCCCCATCGCGTACTCGTTGAGGAACCCGCCGCCCTCCTCGCCGTCCTCCTCCTCCCAGCGCATGGACGTGGCCACGTGGTGCACGACCGGGTGCGCGCCGGGAGACGGCTTGGTCTCGACCGCCTTGATGTAGCGGTCGGTCGTCAACCGCGAGTCGGCCCACATGTCGAGCCAGCGGTCCGCGTCGACGTCGCCGACCACCACCGGCTCCGGCAGCTCGACGATCCACTCCGGGGTCCCGATGCGCCAGTCGTCCAGCGAGGCGAGCTCGATCGGCGGCGGCGCATCGGCGGGGTTGCCCCGCGGCGCGCCGGCCTCGACCCAGCGGCCGATGGTGGCGATCTCCTCGTCCGAGAGCGACGCGTCCTCCTTGAACCGCCGCACCCCGACGTTGCGCTCGATGAACCACGGCGGCATCTCGCGCTGCGCGGTCTTGTCCCGGATGGCCCGCGCCCACGGCCGCACGTCCTGGTAGGTCAGCAGCGACATCGGCGCCACCGAGTCGGGGCGGTGACACTGCTGGCAGGCGCGCTGCAGGATCGGCAGCACGTCTCTCGTGAACGTCACGTCGCCGTCCGCCGCCTGGCCGGCCGCTCCCGCCGGCGCCAGAAGCGCACTGCCGGCGACGACGAGCGTGCAGACGCTCATCCCGAAACCACCGCTCCACCGTCCCTGCCTGACGTTCATCTTTCGACCTCCCACCGGATCGACCCCTTCTGCGGTCCGGCGCACCTCCGCCCGCGCGGCGCACGCCACTGCCCGGCTCGGTGCATTCTCCGTCAGGGCCGGCGCACGATCAACCCAGGTGTTCCCGGATGCCGGGTTGCGGCCGTGCTATTCCGGCCCCGCGCAGCTCTCGAGATACCGCATCGCGGCCTCGACGCCGCTCGCGGCGGCCGGCATCGCGCTGAGCCGCAGGCCCATCTCGACCCCGGCCAGGGTGCCGAGCAGGCTCAGATCGTTCAGATCGCCGAGATGGCCGATGCGGAAGACGGCCCCGGAGAGCCTCGCGAGCCCGACCCCGAGCGACATGTCGAACCGGTCGAGCACCACCGCCCGCAACCGGTCCGCGTCGTGCCCGGGGGGCGTCATCACCGCGGTGATCGACGCGCTGTACTCGTCGGGGTCGGCGCAAAGGACCTCCAGGCCCCACGCCCGCACCCCCCGGCGCGTCGCCTCGGCGTGGCGCGCATGCCGGGCGAAAACCTGCTCCAGGCCCTCCTCCCGCAGCATGGCCAGCGCCTCCTTCAGCCCGTACAGGAGATTGGTGGCCGGCGTATAGGGGAAGAACCCCTTCTCGTTGGCCGCGAGCACCGGGCTCCAGTCCCAATAGGCCCGCGGCAGGGTCGCGCGGCCGTGGGCGGCGAGGGCCTTCTCGCCGACGGCGTTGAAGCTGAGACCCGGGGGCAGCATCAGGCCCTTCTGGGACGCCCCCACCGTCACGTCGACCGACCACTCGTCGTGCCGGTAGTCGATGGACCCCAGCGACGAGATGGTGTCGACCATGAAGAGGGCCGGGTGCCGAGCGTGGTCAATGGCGTGGCGGATGAGGGGAATGCGGCTGGCCACCCCCGTCGAGGTCTCGTTGTGCACCACGCACACCGCCCTGATGGCGTGCCCGCGGTCCTCCTGCAAGCGCGCCTCGACCTGCGCGGGGTCGACGCCGCGCCGCCAGTCCCCGGGGACCCACTCGACGTCGAGGCCGAGCCGCTCGGCGATCTGCTTCCAGAGGGTGGCGAAGTGCCCGGTCTCGAACATCAGGACGCGGTCGCCGGGCGACAGCACGTTGACGAGGGCCGCCTCCCAGGCGCCGGTGCCGGACGCCGGGTAGATGACCACCGGCCGGGTGGTGCCGAACACCTCGCGGATCCCGTCCAGCAGCTCGCGCCCCAGCGCCTGGAACTCGGGGCCGCGATGGTCGATCGTCGGCTGCGCCATGGCCCGCAGCACCCGTTCGGGCACGTTGGTCGGTCCGGGAATCTGCAGGAAGTGACGGCCGGCTCGGTAGGACATGCGCGCGCTCTCCGTTTGTGAACAGGGTCGGATGAAGTCGGGCACAATCTATCATCCCGACGCCGGCCCCACTCCTGCCCGCGTCGGGGCTCCCGGGTCCGCCGGCGCCGCGGCAGCGATATACTCCCCCCGTGAGCGACAGCCTGCAACGCGATCTGGAGGCGTCCATCGACGGCGAGGTGCGCTTCGACCGGATCAGTCGCGTCCTGTACTCCACCGACGCCAGCGTCTATCAGATCGAACCGACCGGGGTGGTGGTCGTCCGCAACCGCGACGACGTGCTGCGCACCATCGAGATCGCCCGCCGGCACGGGGTGTCGATCACCGCGCGCGGGGGCGGCACCTCGCAGGCGGGCCAGGCCATCGGCTCGGGGCTGCAGCTCGATACCGCCCGGTTCTTCAACCGGGTGCTGGAGGTCGACCCGGCCAAGCGGTGGGCGCGCATCGAGCCGGGCATCGTGCTCGACGAGCTGAACGCGCATCTCGCGCCGCACCGGCTGCGCTTCGCCCCCGACATCTCGACCGCCAACCGGGCCACCGTCGGCGGCATGATCAGCAACAACTCGAGCGGCGCGCGCTCGGTGCTATACGGCAAGACGATCGACCACGTGCTCGATCTCCACGTCGCGCTGAGCGACGGATCGATCGCCCACCTGCGGCCGCTCGCGCCCGACGAGTTGGAGGCGGCCTGCGCCGCCGACACCCTGGAGGGTGCGTGCTACCGGACGATCCGCCGCCTGGGACCGGCGCACGCGGACGAGATCGACCGCCGGTATCCGAAGATCCTGCGGCGGGTCGGCGGCTACAACCTGGACCGGTTCACCGACCCCGCCCGGTCGTTCAACCTCGCGGAGCTGATCGTCGGGTCCGAGGGCACCCTCGGGACGGTGGTCGAGGCGCGGGTCAACCTGGTGCCGCTGCCCACCGCCAAGGCGGTCCTGACCCTCGAGTTCGACGACCTCCTCGACGCCCTCGGGGCCACCCCCGCGATCCTCGAGCACCGGCCGTCGGCAGTCGAGGTGATGGACCGCTTCATCCTCGACCACGCCCGCGAGAGCCCGTCCCTCGACGCGCTGCGCCGGGCGGTACTGCAGGGCGACGAGACCCCCGGCGCCGTGCTCTGCGTGGAGCTGTACGCGGACGACGCGGCCGAGCTGCCCGACCGCCTCGGCGCCATCGAGAAGGACCTCGCCGCCCGCGGCATCGCCTGCCGCGCGTCCCGGGCCACCGACCCCGCCGCCCAGGCCCGCATCTGGCGCCTGCGGCAGTCGTCGCTGGGGCTGTCGATGGCGATGAAGGGCGATGCGAAGAGCATCTCCTTCGTCGAGGACACCGCGGTGGCGCCGGCGCGGCTGCGCGACTACATCGCCCGGTTCCTGGACATCGTGAAGGGCCACGGCAGCACCACCGGCGTCTACGCGCACGCCTCGGTCGGCTGCCTGCACGTGCGCCCCGTCGTCAACATGAAGACCGAGGCGGGGGTCCGCCAGTTCGAGGCCATCGCCAACGACATCGCCGAGCTGGTGCTGGAGTTCGGCGGCGCCCTCTCCGGCGAGCACGGCGACGGGCTGGTGCGCGGGCCGTTCATGGAGCGGATGTTCGGTCCCGAGCTCTACGAGGCATTCCGGACCGTCAAGCGCACCTTCGACCCGGCGGGGCTGTTCAACCCCGGCAAGATCGTCGACGCGCCCCCCCTCACCGCCAACCTCCGCTACGGCCCCGAGTACAAGACCCCGCAGCCGGAGGGCTTCTTCGACTACGCGGCGTTCGGGGGCCTCGGGCGCGCGGTCGAGATGTGCAGCGGGGTCGGCGCCTGCCGGAAGACCCTGGACGGCACCATGTGCCCGTCCTACATGGCCACCCGGGACGAGACGCACTCGACCCGCGGGCGGGCCAACGCCCTGCGGTCGGCGATGACCGGCCGCCTCGACGAGGCGGGGCTCGGCGACCGGGGGGTCCACGACGCGCTGGACCTGTGCCTGGAGTGCCGGGCGTGCAAGGCGGAGTGCCCGGTCGGCGTGGACATGGCGCGGTTCAAGGCGGAGTTTCTCGCCGACTACCACGCTCGGCACGGGACACCCCTGCGGGCCCGGCTGCTCGGGCACATCCACGAACTGTCGGCCGCAGCCAGTCCCCTCGCGCGGCTCGTCAACCCGTGGCTGGGCCGGTCGTGGGTGCGCGCCCTGAACGAGCGGCTGCTGGGGCTGGACCGCCGCCGGGCGCTGCCCCGGTGGGCCAACCGCACCCTGCGGGCGCACTGGCGCGCGCGTCCCCGCCCCGGCGCCGGCAACGGTTCGTCCGTCGTCCTGTTCGCCGACACCTTCACCAACTACTACCACCCCGAGATCGGGATGGCCGCGGCCGCCGTCTGCGACCGCGCCGGGGTCGGCGTCGCGCTCGGACCGGACGTCTGCTGCGGCCGGCCCCTGATATCGCAGGGGCTGCTGCGGGAAGCCAGGCGCCGGGGCGAGGACACGGTAGCGCGCCTGCATCCCCTCGCCGCCGGGGGACAGCCCATCGTCGTCCTCGAGCCGAGCTGCCTCTCGTCCCTGCGCGACGACCTTCCGTCGCTGTTGCGCGGCGACGCGCAGCGCATGGCCCGCGACGTGGCCGGCGCCTGCGTCCTGTTCGAGGAGTGGCTCGAGGGCGAGCTGAGCGCCGGCGCTTTCGGCCTCGACCTGCAGCCCGGCCCCGAGCGGCTGCTGCTGCACGGACACTGCCATCAGAAATCGCTGGGCCTCTTGCCCCCGGCGCGGGCCCTGCTCTCGCGCGTGCCCGGCGCCGAGGTGGTGGACCTCGACGCCGGCTGCTGCGGCATGGCGGGGTCCTTCGGCTACGCCCGCGAGCACTTCGACCTGTCGCGGCAGATCGGCGAGCGGCGACTGCTGCCCGCCGCCCGCGCCCTGGGCCCGAACGAGCGGCTGGTCGCGGCCGGGGTATCCTGCCGGCATCAGGTGCACGACCTCGCGGAAGCGCAAGCGGTGCACCCAGCCCAGCTGCTCGCCGAGCTCCTGCCCCCGGCGTGAGTAACGGGTTGAAGGCGTGACAGAGTATCGAGGCCCCTTGCCACCTCCGGCCGTCCTCGTGAAGTGCAACGAGGCGTCCCCGCTTGCGCGGAGCGCGTCGTCGCAGCGACGGAATCGACAACCGACGCACATGATGGACCTTGAAGAAGCCGGTTGAGACGACCCGTTCCCGGGAACCACCTCGCTGGCAATCCAGACGCCCGGAAAATCGACAGTCCGCCTCACCCAGGCACCGCACATGACATCCATCCGCTCCTCACGGCACTCGAACCTGGCGCTTCTCGTGTTTTCTTTCATCGTGCAGCCGGCCCTTGCCCAGTCTCCCGCCCATCTGCTCGTGACGGTCGTGGACGGCGACGGCGCCCCGGTGGCGGGCCTGAGCCACGAGGACTTCACGGTGCGCGCCGGCGGGGTCGAGCTCGACGTGGTCGACGTGGCGTCGGCGCCCGCGGCCGTCCAGCTCGTGGCCATCTTCGATAACCTCGCGGTGACCCAGCGGCAGCTCAACGCGGGTATCGGCCGCCTGATCGGCGCGCTCGACGACGAGAGCATCCTCGACATGCAGAGCGTCGACGGCGAACTGGACGCCGCCATCGTCGAGGCCGTGAACGACCTGCAGGCCCGCGGCGCATCGCGGCCGGTCATCGTCATGCTGGGCCAGGCCACCGAGATGGCCCGCTCGGAACTGCAGTCCTCGCAGGTGCGCGGCCGCCGGCGCGCCGCGGACCTGTCGGGCGATGTCGACGGGCTCCTGGACCTGCTCACCGCCCACGGGGTGCTGTTCTCGGGGGTCTCGGTGACCGATGTTCCCCTCCCGAGCTTCGAGCGGCTCGCCGCCGCCACCGGCGGCCGCTTCGAGCGGCTCGACGAGCCGGCGGCGCTGGGAGACACCCTGGCCGGCATCGGCCGCGAGCTGGGGATGCAGTACCTGGTGTCCTTTCTGCCCGGCGACGCGGGGACGCCGGCGCCGCGGGTGGATGTCCGCGGGGACGGCCTCAGCGCCCGCGCAGCCCCCTTCACACTCCCACGCTGAACGCAACCGGCGTTTCGCGCCCGGGTGCACGTCAGATTTGTTGGAGGGCCATCAGGCGGCCCTGCCGGCTCGTCGTTCCCAGAAGTCCTCGAAGCGGCCGCTGAGCTTGCAGCACCGCAGGGCGATGATGGCGTTGGCGCCGGCCACGGTCCAGTGCATGCCGGCGCGCTTGAGCCGGGCGCCGATGGCGAGCTTGCATCCGGCCTCGACGACGCCCGACGACACGCAAAGACCCCACGCTCGGAACTCCGGATAGCGCATCCGGTGGCGGTTGCGGGTCAGGTAGTCGATACACTTGCGGGCCTCCTCGCAGGTCTCGCTGTGGGCGCGCAGTTCGGTCAGGATCGCATCGAACCGCCCGGCGTCCAACTCGTCCCGCCGGTCCTTGCCCCACCGGACGGCCAAGTCCGAGCCGGCGCCGTAGATGGCCTTGGCGACATCACACAGATGCCCCTTGGCGTGGTAGATGTCGACGATTTCGATGGCGCCGGGGAACTGTTCGGCGGACAGATTCCAGATCCACTCGGCCCCGTCGCCGATGACGACGCGTCGCGCCGCGGTGTCGAAGCCGCGCCGCCGCGCTTCGCGATACGCCCGTTGCGCGAACGGGGAAGGCAGCGGGTCGGTGGGGCGGCTGGCCGCGCTCTCGACCGCAGCGCTGTAGCTGACCGACCCGGGGTCGCGTTCGGGGAGGCCGTCGGCGTTGCGTGTTTCCGCCGTCCACACGGTGACGAGCTTGACCTCGCGGGTCTTGGCCGAGCCGTCGGGCTGCTTGCCGCGCCGGCCTTCCACCTCGGACTTGCGCACCGGCACGCCGGTGCCGTCAAGCCCCAGGTACATCGTCCATGCCGCGCCGGGTGCGGGCTCGACCCTCTCGCGTTCGTCGGCCGCGACTTCGCGGCCCAGCGCTTCGGCGATGCGCTCGACCTGTTTGGGGTCGACCGCCACGCCGGCCAGCTCCCCCATCCACTCGCTCGCTTCGGCGAAGCTGACGCTCGTCGCCGCCAGTCCCACCAGCCGCGCCGTGGCGGGCGACAGCGAGGTGTCTTGCAGACCCAGGGCCCGGTCGCGCGGACAGCTTCCTCGGCGGCAGGCGGCGCAGTGGTAGTAGGCGCGGTGCATGATCAGCGGCCCCAACAGCGTGGTGAAGGTCTTCGGGCGGCGGCCGGCGTAGTGCGCCGTCTGGCCGCAGGCGCACGCTATCGTCGAACTCGAATGGTCGGAATCGTCCGCGTCGTAGTACTCCGCCATCGCCTGAGCGGCGAGGCCGAGGGCTTGGCGGCGGAGGGCCTGCTCGAGGGCCTCGAAGTCCTGCGCGGCGGACCGCCGCGGTCCGATGAGCGCATCGATTTCGGCCGCGAGCGCGGCTACGAACGCTGCGCGCCAATCACCTTGACGGCTTGGCTCGCCGTGGCGAGGGCTCGACGGTGAACGGTCTGCAAGAGGGTCTCGAAGTCCTGGGCATTCGCGTCTCCTCGTCTGAGGAACGCGTCCACGTCGGCCTTGACCGCCGCGTCCAACGCGGCGAACAGCTTCTTGACGCCCCCTTTTTCGGCCGCGTGATCGAGCGGTTCAGTCAACTGCGCCTCGGGCATGGTCGGAGTCCTCCTACCCGAGTAATCGGTCGATCAGGGCTCGCCCAATACCCCCAACGGCAAAATCCCCAACTTTCTTGTCGTGCACCCTTCGCGCCCCGCCTGCGCCGGCCGACTGCCGTCGCCTTCACCCAGGACAGCTTCGGTTCTCCGACCCTTGCAAGACATATCGGGGGGAGTCCACCACATCGACGCATCATTGATGCTAAGATGCGAAAGATGCGCACGACCATCGACATCCCCGAGCATCTGCTTCGGCTCGCGAAGGCGGAGGCGGCCTTGCGCGGGCTGCGCCTGAAGGACATCGTGCGGGACGCGCTGCAGCGCCTGCTGTCCGAGGCGGGGCATTCTCTCGAGCCGCCGGCCCCGGAGGCACTCGATGAGCAGGTGTTGGCGGCCGACTGCGTGTTCCCCCTCGTCACCGGCGCGACGGGGCCGGTGATGCGCGACCTGCTCGGCGGCGGCGCACAGCGCTTCCTCGACGAGGAAGAGGGTGAGCGAGCGTCCCATTCTCGCTGACGTCAACGTCTGGCTGGCCACGCTGGTCGCGAGCCATCCGCATCACGACGCCGCGGTGAGCTGGTGGCGGGAAACGGTGCTGCCGTCCGGCGACCACGTCGCCTTCTGTCGACTGACGCAGCTGGGTCTGCTGCGACTGCTTTCGAACGAGCGCGTCATGGGGCGTCGACGTCTGAGCCACCGGCTGGCGTGGAGCACCGTCATGGGCATGGTCGCGCAGCCGCACGTCGGTTTCCTGACGGAACCGGACGGCATCGATCTCGAGCTCGCGGATCTGTGCGCGCGAAAGGGCTCCTCGTCCGGCTTCTGGTCCGACGCGTACCTCGCCGCGTTCGCGCGAGCGGGACGACATCGCTTCGCGACGTTCGATCGCGGTTTCGGGCGATTCGTCGGGCTCGACCTGCAACTCCTCGACGGGTGAGCTCGGGGCTGCGCGACCGCCGCCGACAACCGGGCGTCCATACGTCATCACGTGCGCGCGCGACCGAGCCCAGCGCCCGGCCAGCGCCCCCCCCCCCGTCCGGCGAGCGCCGCTCAGCGCAGATAGCCGCGGCGGGCCTGCACGCGCCGGCCGCGCCCCCGCACCCGCACCTCCAGCTCGTGCCACCCGCCCGCGTCGACGCCCTGCGGCGTGTAGGTCAGGAGATAGCGGCTGCGGAACTCGTTGACGACCCGGGAGAACACCCCGCGCAGGCGGTCCAGGTCCGCGGCTACGTAGACCGAGCCGCCGGTGTCCGCCGCGAGCTGCGCCAGGTACTCCTGCCCGAAGAGATGCGGCTCGTCCGCGAACCAGCGGCTCGCCAGCCCGCGCCCCTCCCGCTCCTGCCACCCCTCGCGGGCGAGATGGTCGTGGCGCACGCCGTAGACGACGACGTCGCTGCGGCGGGCCGCGTCGAGCACGTCGAGGGGGTCGAGCCAGCTCGTGGTGTCGTAGCCGTCGCTGAAGACCAGCACCACCGTCCGCCCCAACGTCCGCTCCCGCAGGGCGAGGGCCGCGAAGGTGGCGTCGTAGAGCCCGGTCGCACCGCCGGCCCGCACCCGGGCGAACGCCTCCGGGAGCCCGGCGGGCGGCGCGGGAGGCGCGACGGCCAGCCGCAGCTTGTCGGAGAAGGTCACCAGACCGACCCGGTCGCCCGGCCCCAGCGCTTCTCCGGCCGCCTCGGCCGCGGCCCGCAACTGGCGCAGGGGCGCGCCGCGCACGCTCCCGCTCGTGTCCAGGACCAGCAGCAGGGTGATCGGGACCTCTTCGACGAGGACCGCCGCGACATCCTGCCGCACGCCGTTGTCCAGGACCGTGAAGTCGGCCGCGGTCAGCCCCCCCACCGAATCGCGCCCGCGGGTGACGAGCACGTCGACGGCCACCGCATCGACCCCGCTGCGAAAGGTCTGCGCGGTCGCGGGCGCCGCCCCGCTGCCGATGACCGGCGCCAGCAGCACCGCGAAGAGCCCGCGGCAAAAGGCCCGATGCACGCCAGGAACCGCCCGTTCCTTCGGCGTCATCGACACACCGCGAAGAGCCCGCGGCAAAAGGCCCGATGCACGGCTTCGCCACGGGGTCCCGGACACCGGCGGCACAGACTCCGGCTCACCGCCGCACCTCCCGGCGCAGGGCGTCCCGCCGATCGGGACCGGCGCCGGCGCCCAGCAGATAGTCGACCCAGGGATCGATCGCGGCGCCGGACTCGCCGCGCAGGACCGGATCGAGCACCGCCACCGCGCCCCGGCGGTCGCCCCGCCCCTCGAGCAGGCGGCCGAGCGCGACCCGGGCCGCCTGCCCTTGCGGATCGAGGTCGATCGCGTCCCGAAACCGCCGTTCCGCCTCGGCCGGTTCGCCGGCCTGGAGATGCAGCCGGCCCAGCAGCAGCCGGCCCAGATAGGCATACGCCCGGGGAACTCCGCCGCGGTCCACGAGACGCGTCAACTGCTCTCGCACCGACTCCCCCTGATCCAGCAGCATCCGGACCCGCGCCAGCCGCAGGGTCGCCTCGGGCGCGGTCGGGGCGATCCGGAGCGCCGCGCCGGCCCGCCGGGCCGCGGCCAGCAACCGGCTGCGCTTCCGTTCCTGCACCCGCGGCAATCCCCCCCGCTCCAGCTCGCCGGGGTCCACCGGGGCCAGGGCCAGACCCTCGTTGAACCAAGCCGCGGCCGTCAGCAAGGCCACGTCGTCGGGGAGCAGCCCGCAGGCCAGATCCGTGAAGGTCACCCCGTCCTGCCAGCCGCCGTGCTCGAAGGCCAGGAAGGCCGCCCCCAGAAACCACCGGCGCCGGAACGACCCGATCGGCTCCGGATCCCGTTCCCCCAGGTTCACCCAGCGGATCGCGATCTCGATCTGATCCTCCGCGTCGCCGTGGAGGCCCCGCGAGCGGAGCAGCTCGGCCACGTCGAGGTGCAGCATCGCGGCCGCCCGGAAGAGCCGCTCGTTCAGGGCCGGCTCGGGGTCGGTGCCGGTCAGCGGGGTGTCCGGCTCCCGCACCCGGTCGAGGAGGTCGTGCACGGCGGACGGCGCCATCGCCCGCACCCCGGCCAGCGCGGTTCCCGCGTCTCCGTCGCGATAGGCCCCGACCAGCTCGCGGTAGGGCGCCACCTCGTCCGTGAACCAGAAGTCGGACTGGCCCGCGAACGCGGGCGCCGCCGCCGCGACGGCCAGCACCGCGAGCGGCAGCGACGGGAACCGCACTTCTATTCCCCCTTCTTCACCGCCAGCAGGAGCACGTCGCGGGCCAGGTCCGAGCGCAGGACCTCCACCTCGAACGACGGCACGCCGGGGGCGTTCGCGAAGCCGCGCCGGGCCCGGCCGCGCCAGTCCTTCTGCGGGCGGGCGTGCTGGTAACAGGCAAGGAGGTCGCCCGGCCGCAACGCGCCGAAGACGAGGGAGACGTCGGCCGACTCCACGTGCTGAGGACCGGGCGCCTCCGGCACGATCCCGACGTCGGGATCGAGCAGCACCAGCACCGGCGCGGGGTGCGTCCGGATCCGCTCGCACAGGCGCCGGAAGTAGGCGGCCCGATCGACGAACGGCTCCTTCACCGTGACGATGCGCAGCCCGGTCCCCGCCGCCAGCCGCTCCAGATCGTCGAGGTCGCGGAAGTGGCGGACGACCTCGTCGGGCAACGTCGCCGGCCCGCGCGCGGTGGCGAGCCGCGGCCATTCGGCTTCGGGCCGATACAGGGCCGCATGCAGGACATCCGCGATCGCCTCGCGGCGCGCGAGATGCACGACGGCCCCCCACTTCACGACGTCGCGGTCATCGCCGTACCAACGGTCACGCATGGTGCTCTGCCCGAGCGCCCGCCGCGGAGGCCTCCGCGGGCGCGGCTTTCGGCGTCCCGCGCGCGGGGTCTCGTCCCGCGCGGCGCCGGCGGGTCTACCGGCGCCGGATGGACTGGATGACCACCGTCTCGTTCGGCAGGCTGTTCGTCGCCGGTACGGCGGCAATGCGGTCCACGACGTCGTTTCCGTCGATCACCCGCCCGAACACCGCGTACCCGAAGTCGCGCACGCCGTTGTTGAGGAAGTTGTTGTCGACGGTATTGATGAAGAACTGATCCGTGGCGCTGTCGATCTCGTTGGTGCGCGCCATGGCGAGCGTGTAACGGTCGTTCGTCAGCCCGTTCTCCGCCTCGTTCTTGATCGGATCGCGGGTCGGCCGCGTGCGCATGTCCGGCGAGTAGGCGCCACCCTGGATCATGAACCCCTGGATGACGCGGTGGAAGATGGTGTTGTCGTAGTGCCCGGCGTCCACGTACGCGAGGAAGTTCTCGACGCTGATCGGCGCCTCGGCGGAGGCGAGCTCGACCGTGATGGCCCCCAGGCTGGTCTCCATAACCACGACGGGACTGTCCTGCGCGAACGCGAGCGGGGCGGACAGGATGATTGCGATGCCGGCGGTCACGGCGATGCGGCGGAACGTCATGAACCTCTCCTCCTCCGGCCGGCCGCGGCAGAGCCGCAGCAGCGGCCGGGCTGCGAAAACGGCGCGTGGCAAATTCGACGGATGGTATCACCCGGCGATCGCGCCTGGCGACTCGCGGCAGGGGGCCCCGCTGCATTCGACCGGCGATGCATCCTGCCTGACTACGTTGTTCCGCGAAGCTGCGTTACGCCCAATATGCTCCCTCGTCGCGCCTTGTCGCACGGACGACCTGCAGCCCGCCGGCGTCCCTTCAGCCCGCCGGAGCCTCGCCGGTCTCGGTGCAACCGCGGAGTTCTGCCACGGGCCGCCGGTCGGGCGTGGCGATCAGGCGCCCCGGCGGTGCTTCAGGACCTGCGTCCAGGCGACGGAGAACAGGCAGTAGGCCAGAAAGCAGTAGAAGCCGGGGCCGAGCCCGGAGGTGAGCCGGGTCTGCATGTCCACGTCGATCTGCCGCAGCAGCACCGGCACGCTGAAGCTGTTGGCCTGGGCCTGGTCGCGGGTGGCCAGGAACGCGAGGAACACCGCCACCACGAACACGTCGGCCATCGACCATTTCCCGATGAGGTCGACGGCGAGCACCAGCCGCTTCCGGACCACGTCGCCGGCCGCGTAGATCGACGCCAGGAGCATCCCCGCCTTGGTCACCGGAACCAGCACGCTGAAGAGCAGGATCAGGAACGACACCAGGTAGTCGGCCGAACCCCACAGCTCCCGGACGGTCCCGAGGATCGACCGGGTCTGCTCGTAGACGGTGACCTCCACCGGATCGGGGATGATCGGCGCCGCAACCTCCGTGGTGATGGTGACGCTGTAAACGGGCAGGGTCACGCCGGGAACGAGGAGCAGGAAGTTGACGAGCGTGAGGACGACGACGACGGCCTTCGTCACGGCCGGGCGCCCTCCCGAATCGCCGCGATCTTCCGGTCGCGCGAGGACGCGAACTGCCCGAGGTCGCGGCGGTGGTTGGCCTCGATCTCGAGCCGACCCTCGGGATCGAACGTGCCCGCGAGCTTCGAGCGCATCAGTATCTCCGCCTCGGCGACCTTCGCCTCGTAGTCGCGGCGGGCCGCCGCGATCGCCTGCTTCTGATCGTCGGTCAGCGGGCGGCCGCCCGCCGCGCCGTCCCCCGCCTCGGCATCCTGCCGCCGGAGACGCTCCATCGCCAGCTCGACCGCGCTCTTCGGCCCGTTGTCCGCCACGTCGATTCTCTCTTCCGCCTGCGTCCAGCTTCCCGGTACCGGGGTGAAACCTCGGGATTATAGCCTGCCCGAGCTTTCTTCGGCGTCCGGGAACGGATAGGATCGCCGGCCATGAAGGTCTTCTCGCGCCGGACCCTGCTGCAGGGGCTCGCCGGCCGGATGGTCCTGGCGGAGGCGGCGGGCGCGCAGCCGGTGGTGCGGAACCGGCCGCGTCCGTTGTCGCCGGACGCCGTCACCCACGACTGGGCGTCGTTCCTCGGCCCCAGCCACAACGCCGTATCCACCGAGACCCGCCTCAGCCGGTCCCTGCCCCCGCCGCTCGTGTGGGAGATGGAAAAGGGCACCGGCTACACGTCACCCGCCATCGCCGGAGAGCGCCTGCTGTTCCTCCATCGGGTGGGCGACCGGGAGGTGGTCGAGTGCCGCCACTCCGAGACCGGCGAGCTGCAGTGGGACTTCCGCTATCCCACCCGCTACCGGGACCGTTACGGCTACAACAACGGCCCGCGCTCGAGCCCGGTCATCGAGGGCGGCCGCGTGTTCACTCTCGGGGCCGAGAGCCGGCTGCACGCTTTCGACCTGGCCACCGGCCGCGGCCTCTGGAGTCGCGATCTGCAGGCCGAGTACGGCGTGCGCCAGGACTTCTTCGGCACCTCGTCGACGCCCCTGGTCGAGGACGGCCGCGTGATCGTGAACGTCGGCGCACCGCGCGGCGCCTGCGTGGTCGCCTTCGACGCCGGCACCGGCCGCGAGCTCTGGCGGGCCGGCGACTGGGGCCCCAGCTACGCCTCCCCGGTGCCCGCGGACATGCACGGCCAACGCCGAGTCTTCGTGTTCGCGGGCGGCGAGTCGACGCCGCCCAGCGGGGGTCTCCTGTCGATCGACCCGACGGACGGCGCCGTGGACTTCGCGTTTCCGTTCCGCAGCCGGACCTATGAGTCCGTCAACGCCTCCTGTCCGGTGGTGTTCGACGACAAGGTCTTCGTCTCCGCCAGCTACCGTACCGGCGGCGCCCTGCTCCGGGTCCTTCCCGACTTCACCCACGAGGTCGTCTGGACGACCCCCGAGTTCGCCCTGCACTTCAACACCCCGATCCACCACGACGGCCATCTCTACGGTTTCGACGGCCGCAATCAGGGCGACGCCTCGCTCGCCTGCGTCGACGCGGCGACCGGGCGCGTGGTCTGGCGGGAGGCGCCGCTGTGGCCCGAGACGTTCGAGCAGGGGGGCCGCCAGCGCCAGGTCCAGCTCGGCACCGCCCGGGGATCGCTGCTCGCGGTCGACGGCCGGTTCCTCGCCCTCGGCGAGCTCGGTCACCTGCTGTGGCTGGATCTCACCCCGGACGGCTATCGCGAGATCTCCCGGACCTGGCTGGCCGCCGCGTACGAGTCCTGGACGCTGCCGGTGCTGAGCCGCGGCCTGCTCTATTTCGTCCAGAACACGCGCGATCTGCTCACCGGCGCCGTGCCCCGTCTGCAGTGCTACGACCTCCGGGCGTAGGAGCGCCGCCCTTCACCGGGGAGGCACGAACCGTGACGGCCCGCGGTACACTTGGGAGCCTGCGGCGAAACGCCGCGGCGGGGCTCTTGCCACGGGCTCTCTTGGGAGCCCGTTCTCCTGGATGACAATACGGTGATGATGGCCGCTCCCCACACCCTGGTGCTGGTCCCGACCGAGACCGAGCGCCGCCACCTCGCCCGCCAGCCGGGCTTCGGAGTCGAGGCGCCCTGCGAGCTGTGCGGCTTCGGGCCGGTGGCGGCGGCCGCGCAAGCCCGCCACGCCATCGCGGTCCACGAGCCCGAGCGGGTGATCCTCGTCGGCATCGCCGGCACCTTCGCCCCCCGCGGGCTCCCGGTCGGCACCGCCGCCGTCTTTCCGTCGGTGCTGATGCACGGGGTCGGGGTCGGCGTCGCCTCGTTCGTGTCGGCGAACGCCCTCGGATTCCGTCATTGGCCGCGGAGCGGCCACAGCGAGGCGGACGAGCCCGACGCGCTGCCTCTCGCCTGTCCGGTTCCCCCCGCGGCCGGCCCGCTGCTGACGGTGTGTACCGCGTCGGCGACGGAGGCCGAGGCCCGCGAGCGCCGGGATCTGTTCCCCGGCGCGGTGGCCGAAGACATGGAGGGCTTCGCGGTGGCCCTGGCCTGCCGGCTCGCCGAGGTTCCGTTGGCCATCGTCCGGGGCGTCTCCAACGCCGTGGGCGACCGGCGGTTCGAGCGCTGGCAGATGCCCGAGGCCCTCGACGCGGCCTATCTGGTCGCGGCCGACCTGCTGCACCGGCCCACCTGGAGCCCCGCCGCGTGACGCCGATCCACCTGGGCATCTCCACCTGTCCGAACGATACCTTCGCCTTCCATGGCATTCTGGAACGGAAGGTGGACCTGCGCGGCCTCGACTTCCGCGTCGATCTGCTCGACGTCGAAGAGCTGAACCGGCGGCTGTTCGCGGGTGACTTCGACGTCGCAAAAGCCAGCTTTCACGCCGCGCTCCGGCTGCGCGGCGCTCTGGGGGTGCTGCCGGTGGGTTCCGCGCTCGGCTTCGGCGTCGGCCCCCTGCTGCTCGCCGCGCGCCCCGACACCCATCCCCGCGACCCGGTCCCGCAACCCCCCGGCGGCGCGCGGCCCGCCCGCGTGCTGTGCCCGGGCGCGCACACCACCGCCACGCTGCTCTACGAGCTGTTCCATACCGATGAGGGCGCGGTGGAGCAGGTGGTGTTCTCCGACATCATGCCCGCGCTCGAGGCGGGCGCCGCCGACTTCGGCGTCTGCATCCATGAAGGCCGCTTCACTTGGCGCGCGCACGGGCTCGCGCTGGTCGAGGACCTCGGCGCAGTCTGGGAAGAGGCCACCGGCGCTCCCCTTCCCCTCGGCGGCATCCTCGTGCGCCACGCGCTCGGCCCCAAGACGATTCGGACCGTGACCGCGGTCATCCGCGATTCGCTCGCCCATGCCCGAAGCCATCGCGAAGAGACGGCCCCCACCATGCGCCGCTACGCCCAGGAGCTGAGCGACGACGTGATGTTCCAGCACGTCGATCTGTATGTGAACGACTGGACCACCGACCTCGGCGACGCCGGCCGGGCGGCGCTCGATACGCTCGACCGGCAGGCCCGGCGGGCCGGTCTCGCCGACTCCGCCGCGCCGCCGCTACGGGTGTACTGACATGACCCGCGAAGGGCCGGTGGGGCTGTGCCCGGGCTGCCGGCACGTCCGCGTCGTGCGTTCCCGCGCGAACCAGGACTACTATCGGTGCGAACGTTCCACGGCCGACGCGCGCTACCCGAAGTATCCGCGCCTGCCGGTGCTGCGGTGCGACGGATACGACCCGGTCGAGCCCCGGCCGTCTCGGGAACCAGTCCCCCCGGCGACCCCTGCGGCAGGGGCCGGCCGGGCGCCGGGGTCATCCACCGGCGCGTAGCGCAGCCACAGTGAGCGCGGCCCAGCCGGCCAGGAAACAGACGCCGCCGATCGGGGTGACGGCGCCGAGCCAGCGGGTGCCGGTGACCGCGAGCAGATAGAGGCTGCCCGAGAAGACGACGATCCCGGCCACGAACAGCCAGCCGGCCGCCCCAATCCAGGCGTTCGACCAGCGCTCGGCCGCCCAGGAAACGGCCAGCAGCCCCAGCGCGTGAATCAGGTGATAGCGAATGCCGGTTTCATAGACGGCCAGCAGGTCCGGCGCGATCCGCTCGCGCAACCCGTGGGCCCCGAACGCCCCGAGCAGGACCCCCAACCCGGCCAGCCCCGCGCCCGCCGCGAACCATCCAGCCACCATGCCCGTCTCCTCCCAGCCGCCCTGGAGCCTGCAGCAGGAGGCCCCGCTGCATTCGACCGGCGGTCTCGGTGCAACGCGGGGCTTCACCACGGCTGCTAGGGCGCAGACTCCTGACCCGCGCCCATCCTGTCGGCCAGATAGCGAAGGATGTCGCGCACCGAGATAATCCCCGCCAGCTCTCCGTCCTCGTCCACGATCGGGATGTGCCGGAAGCCGCCGACATCCATGCGTTGCACCGCGAAGACGACCTTGGCCTCCGGCTCCAGCGTCTCGGGCGGGGCTGTCATGAAAGCGGACACCGGGCGGTCGCCCAGCGTGGAAGTCTCGGTGTTCACCCTCATGAGGGCGTCGCGCTCGCTGAAGATGCCGACGGGCCGGTTCCCGTCGGCGACCACCACGCATCCGGTCCCGCCGTCCACCATCGCCCGCAGCACGTCCCGGACGGGCGTATCGGCCGCCACGACCACCGGGGTCTGGGGGTCGAGAACCTGGACGCGATCCGCCAGCAGGCTCTGCTCGACGACGGTCGGGGGGTCCGGCAAATGCGCGTCGCTCAGCGACTGGCCGCACTCGGCGCAATCGTCCACCCCGTCGAGGTTGTCGGCCCCACAGTAGGGGCAGTTCATGAGACCGTCCAGGTTTCGCTGCCGCCGAAGAGCGCGTTCAGATCCCCCTTGCCCGAGCGTTCGCGGGCGGACGCCACCTGCATCGCCAGCTGCTCTTCGTAGCGCGGCGCGTCGATAGCCCGAAACACGCCGATCGGCTCGGGAAATCCGTCTTCGTAGCGGAGCCGGCTCAGGAGATAGGCCAGGCTCGGCTCGGCCGCCTGCTCGTCGTGCACCAGCAGGTCGGCCTCGGTCGTGCCGTTCCCCAGATCGACGACCTCGGGGTTGAGACCGTTGAGGCGGATCCCCCTCTTGCGGTCCTGGCCGAAGACCAGCGGCGCCCCGTGCTCCAGCTCGATGGTGTTCTCGGCCTTGGTCTGCCGCTCGCTGGCGTACTGCCAGGCGTTGTCGTTGAACACGTTGCAGTTCTGATAGACCTCGACGAAGGCGGTGCCCCGGTGCTCGGCGGCGCGGCGCAGCACCACCTCGAGGTGCTTGATATGCGTATCGATGGAGCGCGCCACGAACGTGGCTTCGCATCCGATCGCGATCGACAGGGGATGCAGCGGGTTGTCGATGGCCCCCATCGGCGACGTCTTGGTCTTCTTGCCGAGCGGCGACGTCGGCGAGTACTGGCCCTTCGTCAATCCGTAGATGCGGTTGTTGAAGAGGACGATGTTGATATCGAGGTTGCGCCGAATGGCGTGCATGAGGTGATTGCCGCCGATGCTCAACCCGTCCCCGTCGCCGGTGATGACCCACACCATCAGTTCGGGCCGGACCGCCTTGAGCCCGGTCGCGAAGGCCGGCGCGCGGCCGTGGATGCTGTGGATGCCGTACGTGTTCATGTAGTACGGAAACCGGCTCGAGCACCCGATCCCGGAGATGAAGACGATCTTCTCGCGCGGCACGCCCATCGACGGCAGCATCTTCTTCATCTGCGCGAGAATCGAGTAGTCCCCGCACCCGGGACACCAGCGCACGTCCTGGTCGCTGGCGAAATCGGCCGCCTTCAGCACCGGCAGCCGAGTCGGCGCAGCGACCGGGGCGGCCGCAACGACCGGCGGAGCGCCGCCGTTGCCCGGCGGCGGCTCGGCCAGTGCGACCGACGCGTCGCCCGGGGAAACCGCATCCTGCTGCCCGAGGGCAACCCTACGCCACCAGTTCTCTAATCTTGAATACGACATCAGACACCGTGAAGGGCTTGCCCTTGACCTTGTTCAACCCGACGCACTCCCGGAGGTAGCGCGCCTGCACCAGCATGCGGAGCTGTCCCGTGTTCAGCTCCGGCACGAGAATCCGCTCGTAGGCGGCGAGCACTTCGCCGAGATTGGCGGGAAACGGGTTCAGATACCGCAGGTGGGCATGCGCCACCGAGAGCCCGCCGGCCCGGCATTCATCCACGGCGCTCGTGCAGGCGCCGAAGGTTCCTCCCCAACTGAGCACCAGCAGCTCCCCCCGCGACGGCCCGTCCACCGCTTGCAAAGGAATGTCGTCCGCGATCCGGGCCACCCGCTCGGCGCGGATATTGGTCATGTGCTGGTGGTTCTCGGGGTCGTAGCTGACGTTGCCGGTGACGTCCTCCTTCTCCAGACCGCCGACCCGGTGCATCAGGCCGGGAGTCCCGGGGATGGCCCAGGGACGGGCCAGCCGCTCGTTCCGCTGATAGGGCAGGAACGGCTCGCCGTTGGCCGGCGGCCCGGGATGCTCCACCGGAATGCGCGGCAGATCGTTGATGTCCGGGATCGCCCAGGGCTCCGAGCCGTTGGCGATGTAGCCGTCCGACAACAGAATGACCGGCGTCATGAAGCGGGTGGCGATGCGCCAGGCTTCCAGCGCCACCTCGAAGCAGTCGCTCGGACTGCGCGCCGCGATGATCGGGAGCGGCGACTCGCCGTTGCGCCCGAACATCGCCTGCAGGAGATCGGACTGCTCGGTCTTGGTCGGGAGCCCCGTGCTGGGGCCGCCCCGCTGTATGTTGATGACGAGCATGGGCAGCTCCAGAATCATGCCCAGCCCCATCGCCTCGCCCTTCAGCGCGATGCCCGGACCGCTCGAGCTGGTCACCGCCATCGCGCCGCCGAAGGCCGCCCCGATGGCCGAGCACATCGCGGCGATCTCGTCCTCTGCCTGCACCGTGCGCACGCCGAAATGCTTGAGCGAGCTCAGCTCCTCGAGGACCGGACTGGCCGGAGTAATCGGATACGAGCCGCAGTACAGCTCCTTGCCGCTCAGCCGGGCCGCGGCAATCAACCCCCAGGCCAGCGCCTGGTTGCCCATGATGTTCCGGTAGGTGCCAGGGGCCAACCGGGCCGGCTCGACCTGGTAGCTGTGGTCGAACGCCTCCGTCGTTTCCCCGTAGTACCAGCCGGCGCGCAACGCCTTCTCGTTGGCCGTCGCGACCTCCGGCTTGCTGCCGAACTTCTCCTGGACGAACCGCAGGGTCGGCTCGATCTCACGCCCGAACAGCCAGTAGATCAACCCCAGGGCGAAGAAGTTCTTGCAGCGATCTTGCAGCTTCGAGCTCAGACCTTCGACCTCCCGGACCGCCTCGCGGTTCAGGGTGTCGAGACGAACCTTGATCAGGCGGTAGTCGTCGACCGTTCCGTCCTCGAGCGGATTGGTCTCGAGCCGGGCCAGCTTCAGGTCCTTCGCCTTGAAGCTCTCGTCGTTGACGATGAGGATCCCGCCCTTTTCGAGGTCCCCGATATTGGTGACGAGGGCGGCCGGGTTCATGGCGACCAGCGCCTGCAACGTATCGCCGGGCGTGAAGATGTCGCGCGAGGAGAACTGCACCTGGTATCCGCTGACACCGGCCAGGGTGCCGCGGGGCGCGCGGATCTCGGCCGGAAAGTCAGGGAACGTGGCGACGTCGTTGCCATGCAGCGCCGACGTGTTGGTGAACTGGCCCCCCACCACCTGCATGCCGTCGCCGGAGTCGCCGGCCAGCCTGACCGTCGCCCCGTCGAGCCGGATGGTTCGTTTCGCGGAAGCCGGCAGGCCCGGGGACTCCGGCCGTTCTTCGGTTGGCGCCGCTACGGTCGACTCGCGCGTCATTTCTGGGTGCTCGCAGTCACGCCACAAGGTCCCGAGGCTAGGCCCCCTCGCGTGCTTCGGTTGAATGGTGGGGCCCCGGCGGCAGGTTGTACACCGTCGCCGGAAAGTGATCGACGAGGTAATGCAGGATGCTGCCGACCTTGACGAATCCGACGGGCCGGCCTTCGGCGTCGACGATCGGCAGGCGCCGATATCCCCCGTGCGCCATCCTGGTGATGGCCGCGCCGACCGTATCGTGCTCGGACAACGCCACCGGGTCGGGAGTCATCACCCGCTCGATCGGCAAGCTCAGGTCGACGGCATCGGCCATCAGCGTCAACGCATCGCGTTCGGTGAAGATGCCGATCAGCCTGCCCTCCCGGCAGATCAACACGGCGCCCCGCTGCTGCTCCTTCATCCGCTCGAACGCCTCGCGCACCGGGGTGCGCGGATCGAGACAGATGGGATCGGCCGTGACGACCTGTTGAAGCGTCTCGGTATGCAGGCTCAGTTGGGACCGCATGGATAACCACTCGGCTCTATCTGTGGGCTCCGCGCATCGGGGCGGTAGAGAACGCCCTCGGCTCCGGCACCCGCGCGCCGCCCGGATGCCGTCCCGACGACAGTCGCACCGCGCGACCGGCCTGCTCGCGAAGCAACCCGCGGCCGGCAGACTCCGCGAGCCGCAGTTCCTCGCCTTACCAGATTGTCGGATGATCTATCGTGAACCTGTAATATGGTGGGTGTTCCACCTGTCCAGAAATCGACCGCCGCGGGTCAACCGTCACCGTCATGGCCCGCGGGCACGTATTATACGCCGTCGACATCGTCCTGCTCGTTCGGTTCGTTCAAAAAAGCGCCTGTTTTCACAACTTTAACGCCGGCGGGGGGAAGCGACGCAGGGGCGCGGGGTCGCCAGGACGGACGCCGAGACCGGGCGCAGTCGCGCGGCGATCACGCCGGAGCAGGCGCAGAGGGGGGAAAGGCTGTGAAGTCTCCTGCGGCGACGTTCGGCCTCGGGCTCTGGATCATGGGCACCGTCTGCATCAGCGTGGCAGCGACCCAGAACTTCTACACCATCGACCGTCTGCTGGCCGCGGGCGGGCATCCGTCGTTCGCCGACAGCGTGGACCAGCTCGGGGCGCCGGCCGCCCGCGATCTGCTGCGGTACCTGTCCTCCGAGCTCAACCGCCTGTTCTTTCAATACTGGAACCTCTTCCAGATCCCCCTCGGCGGCGTCACCCTCTGGCTGGTCCTCGGCGTGCCCGGCGATCGCAGGCTCCGGTGGCTTGTCGGCGCCATGCTGGCCATCACCCTGGCCCTGACAATCGTCATCACGCCGCCCATCATTTCGATTGGACGCAGCCTCGACTTCGTTCCCCGCGATACGCCGCCGCCGAGCCTCGCCACCTTCGGGATCCTGCACGCGGCCTACACCAGCCTCGAGATGCTCAAGGCCGCGCTGGGGGCCTACGCCGTCTGGCGGATCTGTCGGCGGACCGGAAGCCATTGACCCCGGCGCCACGTTCGCGTCGAGCGCCGGACGGTGTCGCCGCCGAGTCCCCCATCGCCGGCCTGCCGACCTCCCTTCATCCCATCGACTCCGGGGTGCACGCTACCTGTCGGAAATTGTCCGTGCGGGCCGGAGATTCGGTGCGAGAATGGGGCGTAGTCGGCATCCCGTCGATGCAACGATGGGCGGAATGTCTCCACGGGAGTTCGTGATTGCGGGTTGACGACTCCCGCGTTTCGTCGCCGTAGCGCCCGCTCACCCTTATTCTGGAGGCTGTGATGTCGCACGCACGTCGAACGGGATTCACGCTTGTCGCCTCCGTCGTGGCGGTCGCCGCATTCGGGGTAGCTGGGCAGACCCGACAGGCCCCGCAGGGCCAACAGAGTCAACAGAGCCAACTGCCAAACCCGTACCGCCTCGTGGAGAGCTGGCCGACGCTCCCCCCGGACATGAATGGAGGTCGCTGGGGCGAGTTGATCAGGGCGCAACTGGATCCGGGGGGCAACATCTGGATCTTTCACCGCTGTTTCAACAACGTGCCCCCGGGCGCCGCGACGTGCGTCGGCCGGTCCGAGCCGCCGATTCTGCAGTTCGACCCGTCCGGGCAGCTTCTGGCGAGCTTCGGCGAGGAGATATTCGCCTTTCCCCACGGCTTCACCGTCGACGGGGAGGGCAACATCTGGGCGACCGACGCCAATGGGGACGAGACGGTGCTCGGCATGTCGGCCAGGGCTACGGCCGGTCCCCTGCAAGGCTCGATGAGAGGCCACCAGATCTTCAAGTTCAGTCCGCAAGGCGAGATCCTGATGACGATCGGGACGGCGGGCGTGGCCGGGAACGATTCCGACACGTTCGATCGGCCGACCGGGGTCGCCGTTGCGGCCAACGGCGACATCTTCGTGACCGATGGCCACGGCCAGAACAACCGCGTGGTGAAGTTCTCGCGGGACGGCCGCTTCATCAAGACCTGGGGCGGGACCGGAGCGGGCCCCGGCGAGTTCGACCAGCCCCACGACATCTCCATCGGCGGCTCCCAGGCACGCGTGTTCGTCGCCGACCGGAGCAACAACCGGGTTCAGATCTTCGATCAGGACGGCAACTTCATTGCCGCGTGGAGGCAGTTCGGCCGCCCGAGCGCGATTCACGTGTCGGCCGACGACACCCTCTACGTGAGCGACTCGCACTCGAACTCGCGGGTGAACCCCGGCTATCCGAGGGGAATCACCATCGGAAGCGCCCTGGACGGCTCGCTACGGTCCTTCATCCCCGACCCTGACCTGGACCAGGCGGACGTGAACCGTATTTCCGGGGCGTCAGGCATCACGGCCGACGCCATGGGCAACGTATTCGCGGCCGACGTCGGCCCGCAGAGGTTGCGGAAGTACGTCAAGGTGAACTGATTCCATCCGGGGCGGCGCGAAGTCCGGCGGGCGCTCCGAACGCGACGGACACGTGGCAGTCACCGGTCACGCCCCGGCTTCACGAGGTCGTGCAGACGGATGCGGCGAGGATGTCGGCCGGAGCGGCGACCCGGGTTTCATCTCACGGGAATCCGCTGTCACCTTCGTGCGCTCGTCGTGACAGCTCCGGGTCGCAGCTGGGAGTCTGCGTCGTGGAAACGGTGCCGCCTTCCGCAAGGGAGGCGCTGCCTCATGCAAGGAGGCGCGGGCTCATTGACAGGGTTGGTTGGTTGGGCGGCAATCGGAGCCGCAGGCGACGATTTCCGGGCCAGGTCGTCATGTCGCTGAAGCCCACACTCGCAGAACGACCGATCCGGCCGGACCGGGATGATCGGACCGGCGCCTCGACGCTGCGCGACCTCGTGGTCGAGCGCGCCCGGACCGCCCCGGATGCCCCCTTCGTCATCTTCGACGACCTCGAGGGCGGGGTGTCGATGCGCACGTACGGCGAGTTCGCCGGCGACGTCTACCGGACCGCCCGTCTCCTCGGCGACCTCGGCATCCGCGGCGGCGACCGGGTGACGCTGCTGCTCGGAAACTGTCCGGAGTTTCTCGACCTGTGGTTCGGCGCGGCCGTGATCGGCGCGGTCGTCGTGCCCGTCAACACCGCCTCGTCGGCGGCGGAGCTGGAGTACCTGGCCAGTCATTCCGACAGCCGGCTGATCTTCACGCAGGGACCGTATCGGGAGACGGCCGAGGCGGTCGCCGGGCGGTGCCCGAAGGTCGAGTCGGTCCTCGTCTGCGGACCCGGCGCGCCGTCCCCGTCGACCAGCCTCGCCGCGCTGGCCGCGACGCGCGCCGGCACGCCGCCGCCCGGACCCCTCCCCGGACCGACCGACGACGCGGCGATTCTGTACACCTCGGGCACGACGGCGCGGCCCAAGGGCGTGCTCGTCACCCACGCCAACTACCTCTACGCGGGACGGACGGTGGCGAACCACATCCGCCTCACCCGCGACGACCGGCATCTCGTGGTCCTGCCGTTCTTCCACGGCAACGCCCAGTACTACTCGACGATGAGCACCCTGGTCGCCGGCGCGAGCATGGCGATGATGGCCCGCTTCAGCGCCAGCCGCTACTTCGACCAGGCCATCGCCCATCGGTGCACGGCGTCGAGCCTGTTCGCGGCGCCCATCCGGATGCTGCTGGCGCAACCGCGGCGTCCCGAGCTCGCGTCGAACCCGCTGCGGGTGGTGCTGTTCGCCCAGAACGTCACGCCGGCGCAACTCGACGAGTGGGGCGACCGGTTCGGGCCGCAACTGCTCCAGCTGTGGGGCATGACCGAGACGATGGGACCGCCGATCATGAACCCCGTCGACGGCGAGCGGCTCAACATGTCCATGGGGCGGACCGTCGCCGGCTACGCGACGGACCTCGTGGACGAAGACGGGCAGCCGGTGCCGCGGGGCCGGGCGGGTCAGATCGTGGTGCGCGGGGAGCCCGGCCGCACGCTGATGAAGGGGTACTACAAGAACCCGGAGGCGACCGCCGCGACCCTGCGGGACGGGTGGCTGTGGACCGGCGACACCGCCCGGCAGGACCCCGAGGGGTACTACCACTTCGTCGACCGGGCCAAGGACATGATCAAGCGGGCCGGCGAGAACGTCGCCGCGAGCGAGGTCGAGGCGGCGATCCGCGAGCATGCCAAGGTGTTCGACTGCGCGGTCATCGGGGTGCCGGACGACATCCGGGACGAGTCGATACTCGCCGTCGTGGTGCCGAGCGACGACTCCCTGCGGGAGGACGAGATCATCGCGTGGTGCCGCCGGCGGCTCGCCCGCTTCCGCGTACCGCAACGGGTCCAGTTCCGCACCGCCCTGCCCCGCACCGCCGTCGGCAAGATCCAGAAGCACGTTCTGCGCGCCGAGCTGCGCGAGGCCGGCTCGGACACCCGGCCGCCCCCGGTGGACCCCCGTTGACCGAGAGCGGAGAAGGCGCCAGCGAGCTGTAGCGCCCATGCGACAAGGCGGGAAACGGGCGCATTTCGGCCCACGTGCGGCTGACGAGCCGCGCAGTTCAGACGGGATGCATCGCCGCGCGAATGCAGCGGGGACTGTCGCCACGGCCGCCGGGTCGGGCGGCCACGGCGACACAGCGCGACGGCTTTCCGAAACCGGCGAGCCGGGGCGCCGGCGCCCCGGCGAGGCTGGTAGAATTCCGTGGTGAACCTCGCCGCGTGGATTCTCGGCTATCTGCGGCCGTATCGCGGGCGCGCGCTCGCGGTGCTGGTCCTCGTCCTCGCCGAGACCGTTCTGACCGCGCTCGCGCCCTGGCCGCTCAAGGTCCTGGTGGACAACGTGCTGGGCGACACCCCCCTGCCTCCCGCGGTGGCGGCGCGGCTGCCGGCGGCCGCCCTCGACAACGCCGTGCTCCTCCTGGTGGCGGTGGTCGTGGCTGGCGTCCTCGTGCAGCTCGGCGGCGAGGTGGTGCGCATGGCCCACACGCAGATGCAGGTCGACATGGCGCAGCGCGTCGTCTACCGGCTGCGCGAGCAACTGCTGCATCACCTGCAGGCGCTGCCGTTGCGCCACCACGTCGCGTCCCGGACCGCGGACGCGGTCTACCGCCTCGATGCGGACGCCTACTGCGTGGACGATCTGGTGATCGGCGGGGTCTTTCCGCTCACCGTCGCCGCGATGAACCTGAGCCTCATGTTCGGGGTGCTCCTCTATCTCGACACCACCCTGGCCCTGCTGTCGTTGAGCGTCGCGCCGTTCCTGTACCTGTGCCTGCGGCACCACGCCCGGACGATGACGGACCAGGCGGAACGGGTCAAGACCCTGGAATCGGGGTTGATCGAGCGGATACTCGACGTGCTGTCGTCCATCGCCGCGGTCAAGAGCTTCACGCGCGAGCGCTACGAGCTCGAGCGCTTCTCCGACGCCGGGGAACGGACCCGGCGCGCCCGGCTCGACCTGACGTGGCAGGAGTCCCTCTTCTCCGTCACGGTCACCGCGGTGACGCTCGTCGGCACCGCGCTCGTCCTCGGCGTCGGCGGCCTGCACGTCCTCGACGGCCGACTGACGGTGGGCGGCCTGCTCGTCGTCGTCGCCTACCTCGCCGCGGTCTATACGCCAATCTCGGAGATCGCCCGGACCACCGGGACGCTGCAGCAGGCGGTGGTGAGCGCGCGCCGCGTCCGGGAGCTGCTGGCGCTGACCCCGGAGGTCGCCGACGCGGCGGGCAGCATCGACGCGGACGGGCTCCGCGGCCACATCCGGTTCGACGCGGTGGACTTCGCCTACGAGCCGGACCGCCGGGTCCTCGACGGCGTGAGCTTCGAGGCCCATCCGGGCGAGCTGGTCGCGCTCGTCGGCCCCACCGGCGCCGGCAAGACCACCGTGGCCAATCTGATCCCCCGGCTGTTCGAGAAGCAGGGCGGCGGGATTCTCATCGACGGCGTCGACGTCTCGCGCTATGGGCTGCGGTCGCTGCGCCGCCAGGTCGCGCTGGTCCCGCAGCAGCCGATCCTGTTCACCGGCACCATCGCCGACAACATCCGCTACGGCCGGCTGGACGCCACCGACGCGGACGTCGAGGCGGCGGCCCGCGCCGCCCACGTCCATGACTTCGTCGTCCGCCTGCCGCAGGGCTATCGGACGGACGTCGCCGAGGACGGCGCCTCGCTGTCCGGCGGCGAGCGGCAGCGCATCGGCATCGCCCGGGCGCTGCTCAAGGACGCGCCCATCCTGCTCCTCGACGAGCCGACGTCCGCCCTCGATGCGATGTCCGAGGGCGCGGTGATCGACGCGCTGCGGCAGCTTCGCGCCGGCCGCACGACCCTCGTGATCGCCCATCGGCTGTCGACCATCCGCGACGCCACGCGCATCGTCGTCATGGACCACGGACGGGTGGCCGCGAGCGGATCGCACGACGAGCTGATGGCGACGAATACGCTGTACCGCACCATGTGCACCCGTCTCTCCCTCGGCTGGGCGGCCCGGGAGCCGGCGACCGTCGACGAGCTGCTGCAGGACCTGGCGGTCCCATGAGGATCCTGTTGGCGGGCATCATCGGCCGCTACCCCTTCGGAGGCGTGGCGTGGTGCTCCCTGATGTATCTGGTCGGGCTGCGGGCGCTGGGGCACGAGGTCTGCTACGTCGAGGACACCGGCGAGTGCGTCTACGACCCCGCGCAGGATGCGGTGTCGCTCGACCCGTCCTACGGCACCCGGCACATCCACGAGACCCTCGCGCCGCACGGGCTCGGCGACCGGTGGAGCTTCGTGAACTACGACGGCGTCCACCACGGCCTGTCGAAGGAGGCGGTCCGCGCGTACTGCGCCGGCGCGGACCTGCTGATCAATCTGTCCGGCGGCACCTGGTTCTGGCGCGACGAGTACGCGCGCATCCCCCGACGGGTGTTCATCGACTCGGACCCCGTCTTCACCCAGCTCGCTATCGCCAAGGGCGTGCCCTGGTACGTCGACTTCTTCCGCCGCTTCGACCATCTGTTCACCTTCGGCGCCAATATCGGGACGCCGCTCTGCGACGTCCCCACCGGCGGCTTCCACTGGCAGAAGACCTGGCAGCCGGTCGTCACCGACCTGTGGCGCACCGAGGCGCCGGCGACCCGGGATCGGTTCACGACGGTGATGACGTGGCGAACCGAGAGCTTCGAGGACGTCGACGGCAACAAGGACCGGGAGTTCCTCCGGTTCCTCGATCTGCCGCGGCGAACCCCGAGCCGCTTCGGCCTCGCCGTGAACGGTCCCGACCAGCTGCTCGCCGAGCACGGCTGGGGACCCGTGCCGGCGATGGAGGTATCCCGTACCACGGACGCCTATCGCGCGTTCATCCAGGGCTCGAGGGCGGAGTTCGGGGTGGCCAAGCACGCCTACGTGGCGCACCGCTCCGGCTGGTTCAGCGACCGCACCGAATGCTATCTCGCGGCCGGCCGACCGGCTCTCGTCCAGGACACCGGCTGGAGCGCGCACCTGCCCGCGGGCGCCGGGCTGCTGGCGTTCTCGACGATGGAGGAGGCGATCGACGGCCTCGCCCGGCTCGAAGCCGACTATGCGAGCCACGCCCGGGCCGCCGCCCACGTCGCCCGCGACCACTTCGAGGCGTCGCGCGTGCTTCCGCCGCTGCTCGAGAGGGCCGTGGCGTGACCGCCGCCGCAACGCCGGCGCCCGCGTTGCGCATTGCCCTCGTCGGACCGGTCGCGCAGTCCATACCGCCGGCCCGGTCCGGGTCGATCGAGACGGTGACCGCGATGCTCGCCGACGGATTGGTGGCCCGCGGGCACGAGGTCACCCTGTTCGCAACCGCGTCCTCGACCACCCGGGCGCGCCTGCACGCGATCTTCGAGGACGGCTACAACCACGACACCGATCTGTGGCCCTGGGAGCTGTGCGAGCTGCTCAACCTCGCCGCCGCTGTCGAGCGTGCTCCCGCGTTCGACCTCATCCACTACCAGGCCGAGTACGCCCCGCTCTCGCTGGCATGGACCCGGATCTCGCCAGTCCCCGTGGCGCAGACGCTGCACCATGCGCCGTCCCCGGCCGAGGTGGCGCTGTGGTCGCGCTATCCGGAGGCCCCGTTCGTCGCCGTCTCGCACGCACAGGCGGAGCTGCTGGCCGGACTCAACGTGGCCGGCGCCATCCACCACGCGGTCGACCCCGGCGTCTTCGGTTACCACGCGGACCCCGACGACTACCTGCTCTTTCTCGGGCGCTTCACCGCCGGAAAGGGGGTGCTGGAAGCCATGGAAGTGGCCCGACGGACCGGTCACCGCCTGATCCTCGCCGCCGCCGACAACGAGTACTATCGGGCCGCAGTGGCGCCGCTCGTGGACGGCGACCGAGTGGTGTACGCGGGCGAGGCGGACCTCGCGGCCAAGGTCGCCCTGCTGCAGGGCGCGCGCGCCCTGCTTTATCCGTTGCAGGCGGCGGAGTCGTTCGGCCTGGTGCTGATCGAAGCGATGATGTGCGGCACCCCCGTCGCCGCCCTCGACCGGGGCGCGGTGCGCGAGCTGGTCGACGAAGGGCGCACCGGACACGCCTACGCCTCGCTCGACGCCCTCGTCCGCGGCCTGGACGACGTGCTGGCCCTGGACCGCGGTCGCGTGCGCGCGCGCGCGCACGACCGATTCCGGCCGGAGCGGATGGTGGACGCACACATCGACGCGTACCGACGGATCGTGGCGGCGCACCGCACGCAGCCGGCAACCGCCGCCGGCCGCGCCACCCGGCGCCAGACTCCGGCCGGCCAGGCTCCCGCCCGTGCGGCGACCCGACGCGGAGGTGAACAGCAGTGAGTGGACGGGCGACCTCGGCCGACGGCGCGCCGTCACCCGAATCGGCGGCCGGCGACCCGCCCTCGCTGCTGACCGTCTTCGCCCACCCCGACGACGAGTCCCTCGCGAGCGGCGGGCTGCTCGCGTGGTGCGCGGCGGTCGGGGCCCGTGTCTCCCTGCTCTGCCTGACCCACGGAGAGCACGGGCAGACGGGCCGCGGCGCGCCCCGGCCCGGAGCCCGTCCCCTGCGGGAGGTGCGCGCCGACGAGCTGCAAGCCGCGTCCCGCGTGCTCGGCATCACCCGCGTCCGCCTGCTCGACCACGAGGACGGGATGCTGCCCTGGACTCTCCCGGAACGGCTCGAGGCCGACATCCTGGACGAGATTGTGCGCACCGGCCCGGACGTCGTGATCACTTTCGACGCGGACGGTCTGTACTGGCACCCGGACCACATCGCGGTGCACGACCGGACCACCGCGGTGGTGGCCGCCCTGGGCCGGCGGGCGCCGGCGTTGTTCCACGTGACCGTGCCGCCCGGCGCGATGCGGGCGGTCGTCGACCACGCCGCCCGGGTGAGCGCCGCGCGCGGGCTGCCGCGCCCGTTCGCGCGGTCCATCCTCGGCGTCGCCGACCCCGACGCGTTCGCGGCCGGCGCGCCGCCCCCGACGCTGGTCGTGCATGCGCGCGACCATGCCGCGCAAAAGCTGCGGGCGCTGCGCTGCCACCGCAGCCAGTTCGACGACTGCGCGCTGGGCTTCGTCGGCGAGGACGAAGCGCCTCGCCTGCTCGGGACCGAGCACTACCGGCGATCCGAGGTCGGCGCGCAGGGCGACACGATCGTCGATCGGCTGGCCGCGGCCGCCGCACACAGCAGAGGGTTCGCGAAGGGCGCCTGACCGGGACCAATCATGCAGTTTGCACTTCTCGACTGGATGCGGTGCCCGTTCTGCGGGACCCGGCTGCAGCTGATCGACAACGCGGCCCTCGCCCGCACCGAGACCCGCGTCGAGGCCGGCGTGCTCGGCTGCGAGTGCTGCGCCTTTCCCATCATCGCCGGCATTCCGCTGCTGCTCGCGGACGACCCGACCCGCGACGCCATGCACGCCCTGGAGCGCGGCGACCGCGACGGGGCGCTGGCGACCGCCCTCGACGTCGACCGCGCGCAAGCCGCGGATCTCGCGCGCGCCCACGAGGCGGCCGTGCTGACCTATCGCGAGGCGGCCGCGCGGCTCGCTCCGGACGCCGAGGGCACGTACTTCCTGCACCGCTTCTCGGACCCCACGTTCGTCGCCGCCGAAGCTCTCCTGCGGGCGCTCGGCCCCGCCGCGGCGCAGACCGGCGGCCCCTGGCTCGATCTGTGCGGGGGCGCCGGACACCTGGCGCACGCGCTCGCCGCCCCCGGCGGAAGCGTGCCGGGCGAGGGGACGGTCATCGCCGACCTCTACTTCCGAAAGCTGTGGCTCGCGACCCACGTCAACGCGCCCGGCGCCGACGCCGTGTGCTGCAGCGCCGACGCCCCCCTGCCGTTCCTGACGGACCGCTTCTCCATGGTCGTGCTCATGGACGCCTTCCCCTACATCTGGCACAAGCGGCTGTGCGCCGACGAGATGATGCGGGTGGCGCGCCCCGACGGCATCATCGCGCTGCCGCACCTCCACAGCTCGGAGGGCGAGAACGTCTCCGCCGGAGACCCCCTCAGCCCGTCGGCCTACCGCGACCTGTTCGCGCCCTTCCAACCTGCGCTGTTCAGCGACGCCCGGCTGCTCGACGCGCTGATCGAGGAAGTGTGCGTCGATCTGGCGGACGACCGCTCGCCCGATCAGCTCGGCGGCGAGCCGTCCCTGACCCTCGTCGCGAGCCGGCGCCCCGAAATACGCCGGCGCGTGCAGGCCCCCGCGCCGGACGCCGTCGCCGGCGTGCTCGTGTTGAACCCGCTCTACACGGTCGAGGTCCGGGACGGCCGGTCGGTGCTGACCCTGCGGTTTCCCACCCCCGAGTACGAGGCCGAGTTCGGGGACTGCCGGCGCTATCTGCCGGACCGCCTGACGGTGGACGCAGATCTCGGCGGGCCGATCGAGGCTCGGCAACTCGGCCCGCGCTACGCGGATCTGAGACGGCGACGGGTGCTCCTCGACGTGCCGCGGCGCTACCTGTAGCCGACGAGTCCGATTCGAGAGCTTGCGCCGTAGAAGTCTTCGCGCCAGCGAGACTCCCAACACGACCGCAAGGTCGCGCCAGCGTCCTCTTCCTCCGGCGGGAGCTACCAGACCGTATCGGCGCCGAGCGCCGCGATTTCCGGATCGGGCGTCGCGACCCTGAGCGCCTCGCTCAGGCTCTGGGCGGCGATCATGCGGTCGAACGGATCCCGATGCGCGCCGGGCAGGGAGCCGGCCCGCAACGCGTGGCGGGACGAGATCGCCAACTGGCGAAAGCCGTCGCGGGCGAGTCGATCATCCCACTCGGCAAGGATGGGCCCGCCGCTCGGAAACCTGCCGACGCGGTGCTTGGTCGACAGCTCCCAGGCGCTCGCGGCGCTGACCCACACCTGGTTGTGCGGATCGCGCAGCAGCCCCTGCAGCCGGCGGCTGAGCCGGCCGGGCCGGCCCCACGCCCACAGCAGGGTGCAGGTATCCAGCAGCAGGTTCATTCGCCCCCCTCCCAGGCCGCCAGCTCCGCGCCGTCAAGCGGCTCGAAGACCGAATCCGGCACCTCACCGTCACGCTCACGATAGCGTCCAAGCACGCGCTCCGGCGGTGGATCCAGAGGCACCAGGCGCGCGCACGGCTTGCCCGCCTTCGCGATGACGATCTCCTCTCCGGCATGCACTCTTTCGAGCAGCCGGGAGAGCTGCGTCTTGGCTTCATGGACGTTCACCATGGTCATTGTGCGCAAGAGTAGTCCGACACCCTGACTTGGTCAACCAAATCAGGCGCGTCGTCAACGAGAGTACGTGATCTTCTCCTCGAGCACGGTGCGGATCGCCGCCGGCAACACGGGGCTCCGGCTTGCGGCCCTCGAACCGGTGGGACGTGGCGGGCGGAGCGGGGATACCGGAGCGGGGGGCGCTAATAAGGCCAATCGAGACGGGCGGCCACCGGATAGTGGTCGGACGGGTACCGCCCCTCGTCGTCGTGCAGAACCGTCCGCGCGGTGCGCACGACGAGCGGGCCCCCGACCAGGATCCAGTCGATGCGCCATACCTCGTCGTGGGGCGGCGGCGGTCCGAAGCCGTTGCTGGTGAACGGCGGACCCCGTCGTTCTTCCGCGGCGAACCACGCATCCCGCAGCCCCTGTTCCGTCGCGATGCGCCAAGTCTCGGTATCGCCGGCGCTCGCGTTGAAGTCGCCGGTGACGACGACGGCGCTGCCGGCCGGCAACGCGGCGACGCGATCGGCGATCAACTGTGCCGAGGCGTGCTGGCGGGTCCCCCGGCGCAAGCTCAGGTGGGTGTTGAACGCGTAGATCTCGCGGCCGCTCGCGCGGTGGTACAAGCGGGCCCAGGTCACGATGCGGCCCCGCGACCGCCGAAACCGCCGCCGCGGCTCCACGCGCGGGGGCGGGGGGACGTCGGGGTTGTCGGTGAGCCAGAAGTTGCCGGAAGCGATGAGGCTCAGCTCGCGGTGCCGATAGAAGATCGGCGTGTACTCGCTCAGCCCCACGCCGCCGTTGAGGCCGCGGTCGACGCCGATCCACCGGTACTCCGGCAGCATCGTCTCCAGATACCCGATCTGCTCGTCGAGGGCCTCCTGGAGACCGAGGATGTGCGGCGCCGCCCGGGCGATCGTCTCGACGACCAGATCCCGGCGATGGGGCCAGGCGTCCGCGCCGTCGTCGACGTTCGACGTCCGGATGTTGAACGTCATCACGTCGATCGACACCTGGGCCGCAGCCGGCGGCGCCAGCCACGCCCCCACCACCGCCGCCAGGAGAAGCCCCAGGACGGCGGCCGTTCCGGTTCGCACCGCGGCGCGACTTCCGAGGCGCCGCCGGCCGATCGCCCCGGGGACGCCGCGCCCCGCGTTCACGCCGATCCCCGCCGGTCGCCGGTCTGCTCCTGCGGGTTCTGCACCTTGCCGAGGACCGCCGGCAGGTCGATGCCGGCCTGCTCGGCCAACTCGTGCAGCGGCGGCAGGGCCCCGATGAGTCCCCGCAGAAAGCCCGCCGTCGCCCCGTTGCCGTCCTGACCGTTGGCGCCGGAATCCCATACCGTGACCTTGTCGATCTTCAGATTCTGGATCGCCTTCACCTGCTCCGCAACCAGTTCCGGCAGTTTCTCGATGATCAGCAGCGACGGCGCCAGCTCCGGCCGCTCGGCGCAGATGCGCAGCAGGTTCTCGTAGCCGGCGGCCTTCGCGTCGAGCACCTTCCGGACGCCCTCGGCCTCGGCGAGATACCGGGCCAGCACGCCGTCGGCCTCGCCCTGGGCGATGCGGCGAATCTTCTCCGCCTCGGCCTCGGCGTCGATCTCGATCTTCTGGCGGTCGATCTGCTGCTGGGCGATCTGGGTCTTCTCGAGCCGGGCGAGCTCCTGCTCCTTCTCCGCCCGGAGCACGTCGCGGGCGGCATCGGCGAGGGCGATCTCGCCGCGCCGCCTGGCCTCGGCCTGGCGCTCGGCGAGACTGGCCTCGTAGTCGGCGATGTTCGCCTTCGACTCGTTCTCGCCCTGCACGGCGGAAGCCTCGAGCGAGGCCACCTTGACGCGCTGGTCCATCTCCGCCTGCTTCTTTCCCTGCGCCGACAGCGCATCCTGCTCGGCGACCACGATCTCCTGCTCGCGCGTGGCGTTCGCCTCGCCGGAGACGCCCTCCGCCTCGAGCTTCGCCACCTTGATGCGCTGGTCGCGTTCCGCCTGCTTCTGCCCCGCCGCCGAGTCGGCCTGCTGGCGGGCCACCTCGACCGCCATCTCGCGGTTGGCGCTCGCCTCGCCGATCGAGCCCGATCGGTCGGCGTCGGCCACCTCGATCTTGGCTTGGTTGATCGCCTCGGCTGCCGCCTTCCTGCCCAGCGCGGCGATGTAGCCCGACTCGTCGGTGATGTCCCGCACGTTGACGTTGATCAGCTCGAGCCCGATCTTGTTGACCTCGGTGCTGACGTTCTTGTTGACGAGGTCGAGGAACTTCTCGCGGTCCTGATTGATCTCCTCGATGGAGAGGGTCGCGATGACGAGACGCATCTGGCCGAGGATGATGTCGCTGGCCTGGGCCGCGATCGCCTTCTCGTTCAGGCCGAGCAGGCGCTCGGCCGCGTTGTTCATGATGTCGGGCCGGGTGGAGATGCCGATGGTGAACGTGGACGGCGCGTTGACCCGGATGTTCTTCTTCGACAACGCGCTCGTCAGCTCGATCTCTATCGTCATCGGCTCCAGATTGAGGTAGGCGTAGCTCTGGAGCAGGGGCACGATGAACGTCCCGCCGCCGTGCAGGCAGCGGGCGGCGCGAGACCCCGCGACCTTGCCGTAGACGACGAGCACCCGGTTGGAGGGACACCGCCGGTACTGACGCGTCAGCATCGTCAGCACGAACAGCATCAACAAGACGATGGTGGCCACCACCCCGAGGGTGCCGAAGTTGATCATCTCGGTCATCCGTCACCTGCCCCCTGCATCACCGGTCGCTGTCTATCGCTGATTCCCGGCCCGCCCCGAAGCGACCACCTCGCGGCTGCGCCACCGCCCGAGCCACCTGCAGACGCCAGCCCGGCCCTCGTCGCCTGCGGCCCCCGATTGCCGCCCAACCAGCCCTCCGGAAGTCTGCACCGTTCCACGGCGCAGACTCCTGGCCCTCGCCCCCTCCCGGTGCAAGCTCCGGGCCACCCTCCGCCTGGCGCCCGCCCGGCTCATCGATGGGGACCGACGATCAGCGTCTGATCGTCTCGCACGCCGACGACGGTCGCATCGGAGAAGGCATCCAGCGCAGGACCGTCGCTGACCGCATCGAGCGTCATCAGACGGCCGGATACCGTCACCTGCACCTGTCCCTGACCGGCGTCCTTGGCGGGAACGGTCATGTACACCCGCGCGGTCTTCCCGACGGCCGTCTGCACGTCATACGTGACGGTGCGGTTGAGGGTCCGGGTCATGTACATCAGGCCGGACGCCAGGAACATCATCGCGACCCCGAATCCGACCGCGATGACCACCGACACCGGCCGGCCGAGCCCCCAGTCGAAGCGGCAGGCGAGCCCCATCCACCCCGTGCCCATGATGAACGCCATCACCGACAGCAGCGAGAACAGCGTGAAGGAGGCGTCGGTGCCCGAATCGACGTCGACCTCGAAGTCGCCGATGACGTCGCCGAACATCGCCAGCGTGAGGCGCAGCAGGAACAGGATCGTGCCCACCAGCGCCATCGCGGAGTAGGTGACGGCGTCGCCGCCCAGCGCCGCCACGTTCGACCAGTCCCAGAGCAGTTCCCAGGCACGCGCCATCATCACGCTCCCGGAGCGCCCACCCGGCCGCCCGTCGCAAGAGCCCCCGCTGCGTTCGACCGGCGACGCGTCCCGCGCCTCGTCGGTCCCGGTGGGTCGCGGGGCTCCGCCACGCGCGGCCGGCCGCTCCTCACGGTGTCAATTACGCCGCCCGCGCCAGGATATTCGCCGCCCCGCGGCCGCGGTCATCCCGATCCGCCCGGCGCAGGCGGATCCTCGGCGGCGGGTTCGTCGCCGAACGCATCGAGCAGAATCGGCAGCAGCCCGTCCATGCTCGCGACGGCGGGACGCCGCGGCTCGAGTCCCGGCACGAACCGGTGCCCGTCGACGAGCCGATCGAGGAGGTCCGGACGGCTCGTGACGACGTGCACCGGCACGTCCCAGGACGCGCCGGCCCCGCTCACCAGGGCCGGGGGCTGGTGGTCGCCCACCAGCACCAGCACCAGATCGCGATCCGCCCGCAGCCGGAGATAGCCGCCGATGTACGCGAATGCGTACTGCAGCGCCTCCACGTAGCTCGGGCCGAGGTTCGTCCAGTCGGCCCAGGCCGACCACGCGCGGTCGAGGTCGTCCGCGTCGTAGGGGGTCTCGGTCAACACGCGGGCCCAGTCGGCCTGATAGGGCGGGGCCGGGACGAACGGGGCGTGGGTCGTGATGGTGGCGAAGAACACGAAGGCCGGCGGTCGGTCCGGCGGGGCGATCTCGGCCGCGTCGACGCGCGCGAGGGCGTACTGATCGTTGACGCCCCACCACCCGAACGGCGGTCCCCGGTAGTCGAGCCGCGGGTGGTCGTAGATCTCCTCGAAGCCGTAGAACGCGCCTTCGGGCCAGCCGACCAGGAGCCCCGGCATGATCGCCATCGTGCGGAAGCCGCGGCGGGAGAACAGCTTCACGACCGTGTCCCGTTCCTGCGCCATGAGACGCACGTTGGTCGCGGGGTCCCGCACCTCGGTGCCCGAGAGCAGGCTGATGTGAGCGAGCCACGACTCGCCGCCGAACGTGGTCGACTCGACGAACGCGGACGCCATGCGGCGGCCGGTCTCGCTCACCGCCGCCTCGAACCGGCGGCGGGACGGGACCAGCGCCTCGGCGAAGGCCTCCCGCTCCCAGCTCACCGCCCCGTACGACTCGAGGAAGACGACGAACACGTCGGCCCCGGCGACCCGCGACAGGTCCGAGCGTATCGCCGGAGGAGGCCCGAGGTCGCGCACGCCGGCCCCGCTCGCCTCGTAGACCAGCTCGCCGAGCTCGCCGGCGAAGGCCGGCGATACCGGCTCGGCCACCCGGATGGTCCCGGGCGCCCCGAGGCCCGCCCACTGCGCCAGACCGAGCGCCAGCACCGCGCCGGCCGCGCCCCCGAGGGCCCGGCGCGCCGCCGCGTGGCCGACGACCTCGGCGATGCTCCCCCACGCCCAGCGGGCCAACAGGTAGAGTCCCAGCGGCGCCAGGACCAGCCCCGCCACGAAGCCCGCCTTGAGCCAGGGATCGGCCACGAAGGCGAACATCGCCCCGACCTTCGGCACGTGCTGCATGTCCCAGTAGAGGTTCACCTCGCGGCCGTAGAGCGAGGCGACGGTGACCTCGACGTACCGTCCCGCCGCCAGCAGCAGCCAGGCGGCGGCGAGCCACCGCACGGCGGCGCGGAGCGGACGCCCCCAGGCGCACATCCCCACGAGCACGAGCACGCCGGCCGCCGCCTCCACCGACAGATCGCGGTTGAAACGGACCCCGAGGGTGGGCCAGACGTTGGCGAAGGTGAGCGAGACGTTCACCAGCAGGAGCGCCGCGCAGAGCGCCGCGGCGCGCCGCACGGCGGCGAACCGCGCTCCGCCCCAACCCGGCACATCAGTCATTGGCTTCTGTCGCGTACCAGGCGGTATGTCCTGGAAATGAATCTACGGTTGCCCGCATGTGGCCGAACGGGTCGTGCAACGGCCGATTTCCGGCGCGAACCGTCGAGGTCTCGCAGATCAAGTGTCGATTTGTTCAAGTGACACACCACCAGGAGCCCGGGGCAAATGCCCCGCTGCATTCGTCCGGCGCCGTACCCCGCGGTGACTGGGTTGCTCCCCGGTTGCCCATGCCCAATCGGCGCCCACGTGGCGCCTTGCCACGCGAGCGCTTCGCCGGTCCCGGTGCAAGACGCGGTTTCACCACCGCTCCTGGCCGGCCACGCAGAACGGGAGCCGCCGGGCGCCGACGGCCAGCGCGGCGAGCCCGCCCACCACCGGCAGCGCGTAGCCGTTGGTCAGATACTCGGACGTGAACAGGAGGCCCATGGCGAAATGGAAGTTCAGCACCATGAGCAGCGCCACCAGGGCCGCGAGCTGCGGGCGGTAGCCGACCAGGAGCGCGAGCCCCGTGGACAGCTCGCCGAGGAGCACGAGCCGGGCGAACAGCGGGACGCCGGGCATCGCGACCTGGTCGATGTACCACTTGCTGATCGTGGGCGCCGGTCCCCACCACGCCCGGAGCTGATCTTCGAGCAGGCTGCTGTCGACCGCCCAGCCCAGCTTGCCGTATCCCATGCAGATCAGGAAGATCCCCAGGACCACCGAGAGTAGCCGGAGTCCGTCGGCGCTTGAATTAGGCATCTCCAAGGCATTGTAAACCGCGTCCGGTTCGCCACAGAATGCACCGCCATGAGATGGACGCGTCCCAATCGCATCTACGGTCTGATCCGGTCCCTGGCCGTCTATCACGCGATACCGTTGCGCCAGCGTCGGCTGCGGCGGCTCTACGCTACCTTTGCCGGCGCGGGGGATCTCGTGTTCGACGTCGGCGCCCACGCCGGCAACCGCACCCGCGCCCTCGCCGCCCTCGGCTGCCGGGTCGTGGCGCTCGAGCCGCAACCGGACTTCGTGAGACTGCTCCGCCTCCTGTTCGGCAACCAGCCGCGGGTCTCGATTCTCGAAGCCGCGGTGGGCGACCACGCGGGCACCGCGACCCTGTCGGTCAGCGACCGCACCCCGACCATGACCACCCTGGCGACCGCATGGCGCTCGGCCCGCGAGCAGGATCCGGTGTTCAGCGGCGTGCGGTGGAACCGCGACATCGACGTGGACCTGGTCACCCTCGACACCCTCATCGCCCGCTTCGGCACCCCCGCGTTCGTCAAAGTCGACGTCGAAGGGGCGGAGCCGGCGGTGCTGGCCGGCCTCACCCACCCCGTCCCCGCGGTATCGTTCGAGTATCTGCCGGACGCGCTCGACTACGCGCGCGCCTGCATCGACCGGCTGCAGGCACTGGGAAGCTACCGTTTCAACTGGTCGATCGGCGAGTCCTACGCGCTCGCTTCCGCGGACTGGGTGGACGGCGAGACCCTCCTCGACGCCCTCGGCACCGGCCCCGCCCGGCGCCGGTCCGGAGACGTCTACGCGCGGCTGCAGACGGCCTGACCAAGCCCGCGCCAAGGGTACGCGCCCCCCGCGAGACCGGACGATGGACGGCTCTCGGAACCAAGGCCATGACAGTGGGCAAATGCGTCCGGGGGTTTCCGCAGCCGCCCGATCTTCGGCACTGCTCGTCGTGCCACTCGCACGAACCATCCCATACCCGGGAGCTGATCTCCATCAACGGGCAGCGGCCCGGGTGGTAGAGTTTGCGGCGGCGCCGATGGGGGCGACCGACCCGCCGGTGCGAGGACCAGCTCGGATCGGATCCGGCTTCTGCGGCGACACACCTTACGCTCATTGGTTCATGCCCGAGTTCGACGCGGCCGACGTGCGGCGGTACTACGACCGGAACACCGGCAACTTCGTCGCCCTCGGCGAGGGCGGGGCGGCCGGGGCGCTGCATCGCGCGGTGTGGGCCCCCGGGGTCAACGAAGCCGATGCCGCGTTCCACCATGTCGAGAACCGGCTCCTGGCCCACCTGCGGGACCTGCCGGCCGATGAACGGCCGGTGCACGCCGTCGATCTCGGCTGCGGCGTGGGAGGCAGCCTCTGTTACCTCGCGGCGCGCGTGCCGATTCGCGGCACCGGGCTCACCCTGAGCCCGGTGCAGGTGCGCCACGCCGAACGGCGCATCCGGGACGCGGGGTTGTCCGATCGGGTGCGGTGCCTGGAGGCCGACTACTGCGAGCCGCCAACCGACATGCCCCCCGCCGACCTCGCGTACGCTATCGAGTCGCTGGTCCACGGACCGGATCCGGCCCGCTTCCTCACCGCGTGCGCCCGGATGGTCCGGCCGGGAGGGCTGCTGGCGATCTGCGACGATTTTCTGCGGCCGGCCGGCGGCAGGGTGGCGCGGCGGACGGTCGCACGATTCCGGCGCGGGTGGCATCTCAATACCCTGCTCCATCCCCGAGAGCTACGCGCCCTCGCCGAACGGGCGGGGTTCGCTCACCTTTCCACCGACGACCTCACGCCGCATCTGCGGCTCCGGCGCCCCCGCGACCGCGCGGCCGCTCTGTTCATCGCCCTCTGCGGCTGGCTGCCCCTCGACCGCACGCGGTTCGGGCATCTGGTGGGCGGCACCGCCCTGCAGACCTGTCTCGCGAAAGGGTGGATCGGATACGATCTCGCGCTGTTCCGCCGGACCGCCGATGCGAAGACTCTGCCGACTGCCGGCGAGCCGCTGCCGGTCCCCGCGGACGGGCCGCGGCAAGGACAGCGATCGATATGAAGTTGCCAACTACACCCAAGCGCGCCCGTTGTCTGCGGGCTGGTACGCGTGGCGCACGGCAAGGTGATTTCCGTCAGCGCCCCAAAGGTCCTCCACCCTGATGTCAGACGATCCAATCCGCTACTGGCAGAGCCTGACCACGGTCGAGGCGGCGGCGCTCGCCCCACGCGATCCGGTGATCGTGCTGCCGGTGGCCGCGGTCGAGCAGCACGGGCCCCATCTGCCGCTCTCGACCGACCTCGTGCTCGGCCTCGGCGTGCTGGCCGAGGCGTTCCGCCGGCTTCCCCCGGACCTTCCGGCCCGGGCGCTGCCCCCGCAGGCGGTGGGCACCAGCGGGGAACATCGCCGGTTCCCGGGCACGCTCAGCCTGACGCCCGAGCTGCTCGTCGAATCCGTGGTCCAGATGGGCGCCGCGGTCGGCGCCGCCGGCATACGGCGCCTCGTCGTCGCCAACAGCCATGGCGGCAACCTGTCGGCGATCGACATCGCGGCGCGCCGGCTGCGGGAGGAGCACCGCCTGCTGGTCGTCAAGACCAGCTACTTCGACGGTCCGCGCCCCGCCGGGGCGGGGCTCCCGGACGAGGAATGGCGATACGGACTGCATGGCGGCGCCGTCGAGACCGCGATGATGCGGCATCTCCGGCCGGACCTCGTGCGTCTCGACTCGGTGCAGCGGTTCCCGTCCCTGGACGAGGATCTGAGCGGCACGCTGCGACAGGTCTCGGCGGAGGGGGGCGCGTCGTTCGCCTGGCTCGCCGGCGATCTCAACCCGGAGGGCGTCGCCGGCGATGCGACGCTGGGGAGCGCCGAGCTCGGGGCGCGCCTCGTGGCGCACTACGGACAAGTGCTGGCCGAAGTGATCCAGGATGCCCGCCGGTTTCCGCTGGACCGACTGATCTGACGATCGCCGCCCTGCCGCGCCGACAAGGGCTCCGCGTCGACGAGCGCCGCGTGACGGCTGATCGGGGGGCGGCGAGACGGGTTGGCCGCGTGTGGGCATCCCATTCCCCGCCGGGGAGACGACCGATGACCGAGTTTGCCATCCGGAGGGCGACCGACGGCGATCTGGAGACGATCGTCGACTTCAATGTCCGGCTTGCCGAGGAGAGCGAAGGCCTGCTTCTCGATCGTGCAACGCTGCGCAACGGCGTGCAGGGGGTCCTGTCCCGCGCAGCCCGTGGTTCGTACTTCGTCGCGTGCGACGACGGCATCGTCGGTCAGATGATGCACACCCGCGAGTGGAGCGACTGGCGCAACGGCGACATCTGGTGGATCCAGAGCGTCTACGTGCATCCCGACTACCGCCGCCGGGGCGCATGCCGTTCGCTGTACGCCCATCTGAAGGGGCTGGCGGCGACAGATCCGGGTGTGGTGGGGCTGAGGCTCTACGTGGAACGCGAGAACGCGACCGCGCAGGCCACCTATGCGCGCCTGGGGATGCAGAGCGCCGGCTATCTGGTGATGCAGGACCTGTTCCGTGAGGTCGGGTGAGACGCACCGGGCGCTACCGGAACGGCGCAGGGCGTGCAAGCCTGCGACGACCGGCTCCGACATTTTGCGGGCCGGACCGCGCTCGCGCTAGGCCCGCGAACGACGCGCGGTCCGGTCCGCACCTGAGGCGCGCCCGTCTACTCGTTGCCGTGCGCGCCGGAAAGCATGTCGGTGAGCCAGTGGCCCGCCCGGTTGACCTTGGCCGTGACGTAGGGCAGATTGTGGCGATTGAGCGTTCCGAACAGCGGCTGCCGTTCGACCACGTCGATGCCCCCGTCGCGCAGCGCCTCGACCTTGTTCGGGTTGTTGGTCAGCAGCAGCACGCGCTGGATCTGCAGATGCCGGAGCATCTCCACCGCGGCATGGTAGCGCCGCTCGTCGTCGCCGAAACCCAGCACCTCGTCGGCGTCCACGGTGTCGAGACCGGTATGCTGCAGCGAGTAGGCGCGGAGCTTGTTTCCGAGCCCGATGCCGCGCCCCTCCTGGGCCAGATAGAGCAGCACGCCCCCGCCGCCGGCGGTGAAGACGCGCAGGCTCCCCCGCAACTGCTCGCCGCAGTCGCAGCGGAGGCTGCCGAAGAGGTCGCCGGTGAGGCAGGCGGAATGCAGCCGGACCGGCACCGGGTCCGGCCAGCCCGCGGGGTCCCCAATCAGCACCGCGACGTGCTCGCGGAAGCTGTTCCCCTCGCGGAACACCATGAAGCGGGCGTCCTCGGCGTGCTCCAGAGGCACCGGACCGTCGCTGACATGGGTGACCTCGACGCGCTCGTCCGAGGCCAGCGCCTCGACCTGCAGGGTGGACACGGAGAGGATCGCCCCGCTGGCCAGCCCCGCGCCCAGCTCCCCGGCTCCCCGGCCGTTTATCGGAACCCCCACGATGGCCGGCAGCAGCCCCCCCAGCCGCGCCAGGGCCAGTCCGCTCGTCTCCGGCGTCGTGGCCGGCCGGGGATCGAGCTCCGGCGCACTGAACCGGCCGGCCGCCGTGCACAGGCGCAGAATCTGTTCGGGCCGCGTCGCCCCGTTCAACCCCAGGCTCAGATTCCGGGGCGGACCGCTGTCGACCAGGCCCATGGCCTGCGCCCGGTGGTGGGTCACGGCGAGACGGGGCGCCGTGTCGAGCCGGCGCAGGGTCTCGAGGGTCTGTTGACTCAGCGTCTCCACCGTCGCCAGCAGCACGCCCGGCTTCCCGGCGGCATCCGACGATTCGGTGACATAGAGAGGCCGTCCCTGCCGAAGGTCGAACAGCCCGCGTTCCGCCTCGTGCATGCTTCGAATCACTGTCTCGCGCCTGCGCCTCCCGAAAATGACGACGTTCAGGCGACGATGGAGCACCGGTGTCGCCGCTGTTGACCGAAACCGCCGCCTGGAGACTGCTGTGTGCGGTGTCTCGCGACACGCTCGCGAAGAACCGCACCGTCCGGGAACATCATAATCCAAGCGGCGACGTCTGGCTGCACGTAGACCCCGGCGGCGCCTGGCGAACCTCGGCGCCGGCGAGCGACGCGGCGCGGGAGCTCCTGGACCTCTATCTGCCGCTGCAGCTCGAATCCGATCCGGTCATCGGCCAGATCGGCCAGAGCCTGGACGGCCGCATCGCGACCGAGCAGGGGCATTCTCACTACATCACCGGCCCCGCGGACATCCGCCGTCTGCACCGGTTGCGGGCGCTCGTCGACGCCGTCATCGTCGGGGCCGGCACCGTCGCGGCGGACGACCCCCGCCTCACGGTGCGGCACGTGGAAGGCGAGAACCCGGTGCGCGTGGTCCTCGACCCGAACGGCCGCCTCGACGACGATCGGGCGGTCTTTCGCGACGGAGCGGCGCGGACCGTGGTCGTCCGCCGCGCTCCCGCCGGTCGTACCCGCGCCCGGCCGACGCGGGATCTGCTCGAGCTGCCGGCCGACGAGTCGTCCGCCGACGGCCGCGTCGCCCCGTCCGCGATCCTCGCCGCCCTGCGCGCGCAGGGCCTGTCGCGCATCCTCGTCGAGGGGGGCGGGGTGACCGTCTCACGGTTTCTCGAAGCCGGGGTGCTCACCCGCCTGCACGTCACGGTCGCGCCGATGGTCATCGGATCGGGCCGCCACGCCCTCACCCTGCCACCGATCCCGTCCCTCGAACACGCCCTCCGCCCGCCGTGCCGGCGGTTCCCGCTCGGGGACGACGTGCTGTTCGACCTGGATCTGCGCTGACTCGCCGGGCGGCCGGGCGCGGGAGTGTCCGCGCCTGAGGCCGAGGGCCAGGAAGAGGGCGCCGGGCACGCTTCCCACCAGCACCAGGAGCCCGTAGGCGACCGACACCACGACGCCGTCGGCCGCGGTCAACCCCATCGCGCCCCAGAGGACGGCGGCGGCCCCTTCGCGCAGCCCCCAGCCGGCCACCGTGACCGGGATCAGCATCGACATGAGGACGGGGGCGACCAGGGGGAGCAGGACCGGCCACGGCGTCTCGACTCCCACCGCTCTCGCCGCCAGGAGATAGGTCGCCAGATACGTCGCCACGACCACGAGGGCGCTGGCGAGCTGCGCCGCGAACGCGCCCGGCGACAGGTGGGCGGCGCCGACCTCCGCCAGAACCGGCCCGAACAGCGACCATTCGGACGACTGGCGGCGCATCCACACGACCATCGTGGCGACGAGGACTCCCGCCAGCAGACCCGCCCCGATCATGACCGGCCGGGACCCGGGAGCCACGGTGACCGGGAGAAAGAGCAGGGAGACGCCCGCCGCCGTCGTCATCACCACCTGGGCCGACAGGCGTTCGAACACCACCGCCCGCACCGCCGGCCCCCGCGGGGCCTGCACCCGGATCTGCGACCGCACCTGGCGCCAGGCCCGGGCGACGTCACCGAGGACGCCGCCGGGAAGGACCTGATTGAGGAAGATGGACAGGTAGTACTCGCGCCAGGCGACCGGCCACGGGAGGTCGACGCCCAGCCGGCGGGCGGTGAAGCTCCAGCGCCACGCGAGCACCGCCACCTGCACCACGGAGACCGCGAGCGCCGCCAGCACCCAGGACGGCCGCATCGACGCCAGCCGCGACACCACCGCGCCGGCGTCGAGCCACACGGCGAGACCGGCCAGCAGGCCGACACTGACCGCCGCCCGGAGGCCGAGCGCGAGGCGTCCGAGGTCGCGCCGCGGCAGCTCCGCCGCCGGCATCCTGTCCCGACTCATGCGGGACCACCCGGCAGCGCGAGCAGATCGCGGTGCCCGACCGTCACCCGGAACGACCCCCGCGACACGGCCGTCCGGCGGCGCACCGCCCACGCGCCGACGCGAGCCGCCATCTCCGGCCGGAGCCCGGCCGCCGCTTCCGCCCATCCCTCGACGAGCCGATCCGCCAGCCCGCCGTCGGCGGCATCGAGCCTCCAACCGCTCCCCGCGAGCCAGGTGCGGTATCCGGCCTCGCGGAAGAGACGCTCCGCGAGCGGGGCGGCGGCGGGTCCCAGAGCCGGGCCGAACCCCTTGTCACTCTGCTGATGCCGATTGACGGCGTCCCGCACCAGGCCGTCGTCCGGGTCGTCGTCGACCCGCCATCCGGCCGCCGATTCCGTCATCCACTGCACCTCACCGTCATACGTCAACGCGAAGTACGCGCCGCAGGCGTTGTCCGCGCACCGGCGCACCAGCCCCGCGAGCCACGATTCGGAGACCAGATCCAGCAGCGCCGACGCCGTCACCAGGTGCGCTTCCGCGACGACCGCGAGCCCGTCCGCGGCCAGGTCCCGGGACACCGCGGTCACCGTCTCGACCTCCGGAGGCGCCTCGAGGCGCTGCAACCGGTCCACGTGCCGCGGGTCGTGATCCACGAGCGTCCACCGCTGCCCCGGCGGCAGCCGCGGAGCCAGGTACCGCAGGTTCGCGCCGGTCCCGCTGCCGAGATCGACGACCCGGGTCCAGCCGTGCCGCCGCCACTCCGCGCACAACCGCGCCGGCAGCATCGGGGCCCGGGACCGCCGGTCCGCCGCCTCGCGCAGCCCCAGCCAGTCGGCGTCAAACGTCTCCATCGGGCGTCAATGCCAGTATCGCCTCGGCGAACCGACCGGCGGCATCCTGCCAATCCGGCAACCGCGCCGCATGGCGGCGAGCCGCCGCCGCGAGGCTCCGGCGGCGAGCGGCGCCGCCGGGTTCGCGCAGGAGGCGATCGAGCGCGCCGGCCAGGGCCGCCTCGTCACCGGGCGCGACGAGCACCCCCGCATCGGCCGGCACGGTATGGGGAATCGCCCCCCCGGTGGTGCTGACGACCGGAAGCCCCCGCGCCAGTGCATCCGCCAGCGCCATGCCGTATCCCTCGTAGTACGAGGGCAACACGAACAGCGAGGCCCGATGATACAGGCGGTCGAGCTCGGCCGCATCGCACTCGCCGGTGAATCGCAGCCGGTCGGCGAGGCCGGCCTCGCGCGTGAGCTCCGTGACCCCGGCCGCGTAGTCCGGCTCCCGTTCGAGACTGCCGGCGCAGACGCAGCGCCACGGCAGCGCCGCAAGCCCGGCCAGGGCGGCGGCCAGCACCCGCTGGCCCTTGCGCGGCGTCACCGAGCCCACCGACAGCAACAGCGGGGGGTCTCCCCGCGCCGGACCGGCGGCGGGAAGCACCGGGTCGGTACCGGGGAAGGCCACCCGCACCCGCGCCGGGGCCACGCCATACGCCTCGAGACGCCGGGCGGTGAACGCGCTGGTGACCAGCACGCCGGCGCAGGCGGCCAGCGCCTCCCGTTCCAGGGCCGCGAACCGCGTGCGCAGGGATGCGTCCAGCCCGGTCTCGTCCGCCAGCGGATGATGCACGAGAGCCAGAATGCGCAGCCGGGCGCGCTCGGCGCGCACCGGGGCCGGCAGCCCGCCGAGGGCCAGCCCGTCGACGAGCACCCGGCCTCCGTCGGGGAGGCCGGCCAGGGCCGCGCTCATCCGGGCTCCGGTGCGGACATCGGCCGCCGGAAAGCTGCCGGCCACGCTGTGCACGTCGACCTGCCAGCCCCGGGCGCGGAGTCCGTCGACCATTCGCCGGTCGTAGATGTAGCCCCCGGTCTGCTGGTCGAGGGGGCCGGGGACGACGACGTGCAGGCGGACCGCGGTCACACCACGGTACCCTCGTAGCTGGCCCAGGCGACGTGCGACTCGTGCAGCGCGACGCAGATGGAGGCGAGGCCGCGCGCGCCCGGCCCCAGACGCCCTTCCCGCGCGGCCTGCGCAAGCTGGTCGAAGAGGAACCGCGCGAGGAACTCGGTCGTGGTGTTCCGCCCCGCGAACGCCGGCTCCTCGTCGAGGTTGCGGTAGTTCAGGTCCGCGAGGACCGCGGCCAGGCACTGGCTCGCCAACCCGATGTCCACCACCAGGCCGTCGCCGTCCAGCTCCTGGCGGCGGAAGGTGGCGTCGACGACATAGGTCGCCCCGTGCAGGCGCCGGGCCGGACCGAAGACCTCGCCCTCGAAGCTGTGGGCGATCATGAAGTGGTCGCGAACGTTGAGGCTGTACATGGTTCGGAGGACCGACGTGGTCAATAGCGAATCCGATGGCAGAGGGTGTCCCCGGGCGCCTGGCTCACGCGGGCCATCACGCGCGGCAGGTCCTCGAAACGGTCTTCACCGGTTATCAGCGCATCGAGCCGGGCGTCGCCGAGCAGGGTCAGGGCCAGCGCCAACCGTCGCGCGTGGTCCCACCGCGGCGTGCGGGCGGCCGCGAGGCGGCCGACCTGGCTGCTCCGCACCGTCAGCCGCCGGGCATGAAACGCTTCGCCCAACGGCAGCGGCACCGACCGGTCGCCGTACCAGCTCGCCTCGACGATGACGCCCTCCACCCCCGCCGCCGCGAGGGCGTCGGCCAGTCCGTCCGGATGGCCGCTGGCATGGATGACCAGATCGGCGTCGTCGCGCTCCGGCGGCGTGGTGCGAAACGGGATCCCCAACGCCGCGGCGACCGGCCGGCGGGCGGGGTTGGGATCGACCAGGGTCAGCGCGGCGCCGGGTATCCCCCGGCACAGCCAGGCGCAGAGCAGTCCCACCACGCCCCCGCCCACGACGACGATACGGTCGCCGACGACGGGGCGGGCGTCCCACAGCACGTTCACCGCGGTCTCCATGTTCGCCGCCAGCACTGCACGGCCGGGCGGGACCCCGGCGGGCACGCGGGCCACCGCGCTCGGGGGAACGGCATAGCGATCCTGATGGGGATAGAGACAGAAGACCACCTGTCCGGCGAGGCCGTCCGGACCCTCGACCACCCGGCCGACGTTGCTGTAGCCGTACTTGACGGGGCCGGGAAACTCTCCCTCCTGGAACGGCGCCCGCATCGCCTGATACTGTGAGGGCGGCACTTCGCCGCGGAACACCAGCGCCTCGGTCCCGCGGCTGATGCCCGAGTAGAGCGTGCGGATCGACAGCTCGTGGTCCCGCCGCGGGGGCAGGCGCACGCCCACGATGGCGCCGCGGCCGGGCGCCTCGATCCAGAACTGACGTGCGGTGGTCGACTCCGCCATGACGAGTCCAGCGCCGACACCTTATCGCAAAACCATGCCGGCGACGACGTCCCACGCCCCCCTTGGTCCACCGGTCCACGGCCGGGGCCGCGTCGCCGCGGAGCTGGCCGCCGGTCTGGTGCCCCTGCTGCTCGCCGCGGGCGCGACCGCGCGGCGATTCGAGCTGCCCCGCGACTACCTCCTCACCGCGGTGGCGGCCTACGGTCTCTTCGCGACCGCCGTCCAGAGCCGCCTGCCGGCGCAGCCCTGGCCCGGGCTGGGCCCCGCCAACCGGATCACGGTCGGCCGGGGCACGCTGATCTTCGCGCTCGCGGCGCTCGTGCTCCACCCGCAGGTCCTGTCGGGCGCCGGCCACTGGTGGGTCATCGGCCTCGCGACCCTCGCCCTGGGCCTCGACGGCGTCGACGGAGAGGTGGCGCGGCGCACCGGCACCGCCAGCGCCTTCGGCGCCCGCTTCGACATGGAGCTCGACTCGTTCCTGATGCTGGTGCTGGCCGCGCTGGTCTGGCGGAGCGGACGGATCGACGCCTGGATTCTGCTGCTCGGCGCACCCCGCTATCTGTTCGTCGCCGCCGGCTGGCTCCGACCGTGGCTGCGGGCTCCCCTGCCGCAACGGCTGCGCCGGAAAGCGGGTTGCGTGGCGCAGGGCATCGCCCTCGTCGTCTGCCTCGCCCCGATCGTCCCCGCGACGCTGGCCGCCGCCGGAGCGGCCATCACCCTCGTGCTGCTGATCGGTTCGTTCGCCCTGGACGTCCGCTGGCTGTTCGCGCACCGCGAGGAAGGACGCTCGTCAGACCGAGGCGCATGAGACGCGGGCGGCCACCGCGCCGCGGTTCACGGCTCGTCGTCCAGGCGCTGCCAGCGCAACGTCCCGAAGTTGACGAACGGCCCCCCGTCGACGGACATGCGCATGCGAACTTCGTAGAAGAACGGCGACAGGATGAAGGTGCGGCCGACCAGCCGAACCCGGCTGCCCTGACGCTCGATCGGCGCCGCCTCCCAGTGGTGCGAAAAGTAGCCGCCGGGATCGCCGCCGACCCGGCCGACCTTGAGGAGCTCGAATCCGCGGCTGTCCTCCTCGAGGCGGACCATGTAGTCCATGCGCCGGTCGTAGACGAGGCGGGACTCGACGGTCACGTCCCCGTCGAGGGTGGCCGCCTCGATCGTGCTCCCGTAGTGGCACCCGTCCAGATGCCGTACCGTCTCGGTGCCCGCGAACTCGCTCGACGCGCCCAACGGCGAATCCGGCAGGACGCCTTCCACCTCCCAGCGCCCGAGAAAGTAATGCGGATCGAACGGGGCCGGGTCGTCGCCATCGTTGTCGCCCTCCACCCCGAGGGTCGGCCGCCGCAGGGCGTTGAGCCGGGCAATGAGATCGAGCTCCTGTTCCGTCAGACACTGCCCCGCCACGTCGGACTCGCCCGGCTGGAGCTTGACGATCGGCTCGGCTTCCAGCTCGCGGGGGGTCTGCGCCGCCCCCGCCGCCGCGATCGTCAGAAACAGGATTGCCGATACCGCCGCGTGCCGCATGATGTCTCCTGTCGGCCCCGCTCGCAGTCGCAGGCGGGGACCGAACGGGCAGGACGGGGCCGGCGCGAGCGCACGGCCCCGTCCTGCCCGGCGTCGCCGCCGGCCTACTCGCCGGCCGGGGTCTCCTCGACCAGCGTGTAGCTGACGTTCGTCAGATACATGTCGTCCCAGCTCTGCTCGGACCAGTAGACCTCCTTGTGCGGAGCGGGATTGCGTCGATTGTTGCGGGAGTTGTCGTAGCGGGCCACCGACTTCACCGTGCTGCCCGCCGGCACCCGGATCGGCTCGGCGAGCTCGTAATCGAACTGCCAGTCGAAGTCGTAGTTGGGGACCCGCAGCAGCACTTCCTCGCGGCCGTCGGGATAGGTCAGCACCCAGGTGAAGTCCTTGCCCCGCACGTGGGCGTGGACGAACAGGGACTGGATGATCGCATCGTTCTGGAAGCCTCCGATACCGGTGACCGTCCAGTTTCCGTCGTTCGCGGGAATCGGCGCGAGCAGCGGATTCAGCCCCTGTCCCACCTGCCGGGACGACGCGGCGGCGCGGCGCTCCTCGGGCGACAACGGCGGCGGCGCGACCAGTTGCGCTCCTTCGGAAGTGATCTCTCGCAGGCCAAGGCTGCGGACCCGCTGCGTGCTCGCTTCGGTCGCCAGCCACGCCCCGATCGACGGCCGCGCCGTCTCCGGCTTGCCGGTGGCCTGATAGTGCAGGTTCCAGATGATGTAGTCGAAGAGATCCCCGCGGATCTCGCGCACCTGACCCGGGCGGGCCACGTCGGCGCCGACGCCCGGAATGTACGGGCCGAAGCCGGCCCGCTGCGCGGCGGCCTCCTCCAGGGCTTCCGGATCCAGCTCACGCCGCCGGGCACGCCCGTCCGCGGTCAGCCTGGCCACCTCGTCCGCATCGACGCCGGGTTCGGGAACCGGTACGTAGCCCACCTCGGGACCGCCCACCCACGCCGGGCCGGTGCCGAGAACCATGCCGGTCGGCATGTTCACGAGACCGGTGGTGATGTGATGCGTCGCGGCATAGTTCCCGGGCCGCACCTGCGTCGCCGACACCGTCATCACGTCATCGAACGGCAACGGGGTGTACAGATTGAAGTTCGGCGTCTCCCCGTCCGCCTCGATATGCCACGCGAGCGGGAACTCGATGACGTAGTCCGGTTCCGCCCCGGATGGATGACTCCAACCCGCGGCCGAGAAACGCGGGGCGGCCGGCGCCGGGCCGGCTCCCTGCGGGGCTCCGGCATCCGCCCAGGCGACGATGGTCGCGATCTGCTCTTCGCTCAGGCTCTTGTCGTTCGAGAACTTGCCGAACCGCGGGTCTGCGAACCAGGGCGGCATCTCGCGCGAGGCGACCTTCGCCTTGATGGCGCGCGCCCAGGGCCGCGCGTCCCCGTAGGTCAACAGGGACATCGGCGCCACCTGGTTCGGCCGGTGACAGCTCGTGCAGTTCTCAAGCAGGATGGGGCCGACATCCTGGTTGTAGGTCGGAGTTTCTGCCGCCCCTGCACCCGCCGCACCGACGCCGCCCGCCAGCGACAGCACGACGACACCCGCCGCCACGATGATTGCACGCATGATCGATGTCTCCCTGTTTCGAAGATTCCAGATGGTGCGTCGGCCCGCACCAATATCGCCGTCGTGCCCGCAACGGGTCAGCGGGCTGCGGGCGCGACCGGCGGAGCCGACCCGCCGAGGAACAGCCGCTCGCCGTCCGCGAGCAGGAAGTTCCTGCCCACGCCCTTGGGCGTCCCGTCCTTGGCGTAGTAGCCCTCCACGGTCAGCTCGACCCCGATCTCGAGGGTGTTCTTCGTGACCCCGTTCCGAATCAGCTCGTTCGGGCTCCCGCCCTCGATCATCCACCGCACCAGCTGCCCTTCCGCGTCCTGGATGTCCATGTGGAACCAGGAGTGCGGATTGATCATCTCCCACCGGACGAGCGTGCCGGTCAGCGTCAGCGGCTTCTCGACGTCGAACTCGGCGGAGAAGGCATGATGGGTCGACACCGGAGCGGCCGCGAGCAGGACTCCGACGCCGACGACGACACAAGCGAGTTTCGTGCGCATAAGGATTCCCTCCTCAATGTTACCGGCCGGCATCCTCGGGTTGCTTGCGGAGGTGCCCGTAGATCAGATCTTCCACGAACTCGACGCACCGGAACTCCAGAACCCGCGCGTTCTCTTCCACCCGTCGATAGAGGGGCATCCGCATCGTCCAGGACCGCGTGAACACGTTCGGGTCCTCGAGGGTGACCTCGTACCAGAGCGTGTCCGGACTCCGCGGCGTGATGCGCTCCACCACGTGCAACGCCTCGCTGTGGAAGTTGCCCGACTGATCGAGCCAGGTCTGCCCGTTGAACCCGGTGGTGTCGATGACGAGGGTGTCGCCGTCCCAGTGTCCGTTCGACCACCCCATCCAGCTGTCGGCCGGGGCCTCCATCTGGTTCTCCATGTACACCGTGCGCACGGCGCCGGCGAACTCGTGGAGCATCATGATGTGAGCCCGGCTCTGGACGATCTGCACCGGGAAAGGCATGTACATGCCGCGCGGCACGCCCGGCAGGTAGCACTTGATGGCGGGGTCGCGCTCGCGCCGGTCGGCGCGGTTCTCGTTCCGTTGCGCCAGCGCCGCCGGCGTGTACGGGATCGCGTCGCCGCCGGTGACCCCGAGACCGGCCGGCACCGCGGACAGCGCGCCCAGCTCCCGTACCACGCTCGGCCCCGCCGAATGCGGCTCGACATCCCAGTGGGCGGAGCTCAGGGCCTGCCAGATCCCGTTGAGATCGGGGTTGCCGTCCGGCCCCCGAGGCGCCCGATACTCCGAGGTCTGGCCCGCCGCGGACGCCGACGCCAGCGCCACCACGGCGGCCAACGTCATCGTCGATAGCCGAGTAAGCATCGCCATGTCACCTGTCCCTGGACTGGTCCGCCTCCTCGGCGGCCCGCCGCTCTTCGAGACGGGCGCCGACGAGCGTGTTGTAGAGCCCGTAGTTTCCCTCGTGGCAGGCGAACTCGAACAGCGGGCCGCGGGTCCTCTGCATCAGGTTCTCGGCCGTCCACGGGCGATCCCAGGTCCCCGGATCGTCGACCGTGAACCGGTACGCGATCACGTCGTCGGATACCCGGGTGAAGCGCTCGGTCACCGTCATCCGCTCGCCGGACCCCTCGAACGGGTTCTTGCCGCTGAAGTTCGTGGTCTCCACCACCAGCGTGTCGCCGTCCCAGTGCCCCCGCGACAACCCGATCCACTGCCGCACGCCCGACGGGGGCGCCGCCGGGTCGTCGAGCCGGATGATCCGCGCGTCGTGAATCATCTCGGACAGGATCATCACGTGGCCGGCCGACTGCACGATATGGTAGTTGGCGTTGTACCCGCTGGGCATCATCGGGGGGCCGACCCCGCGCATGATGATGCACCGATCGTCGAGCTGGTTGGACTCGGCGGAGTCCCACCGCCCGCCGAGCCGCGCCTGCGCCTCGGCCCGCTCCGCCGCCAGGCGCTCCCCCGCGGCGTTGACCGGCGGCAAGCGTCCGTCCGGGGGATCGACGATCATCGAAGTCCGCAGATTCTCGGCCCGCGCCGCCTGACTGCGGTCGAGCCCGAACTGGGTGAAGTCGTAGTGCACGTCGGGAATGGTGCCCGGCTCGGTTTGCGCACTCTCGCGGCCGGCCGCGCCGCTCACGAGCAGCGCCAGCTCCTCCGGGGTATAGAACGCACCCGTCACCCCCTCCCGCCGCTGCAGCGGCGTGTAGGTCTGGTTCGACCAGAAGCCCTGCAGATCCGGGTGGCCGTCGGGTGTCCGGGGCGCCTGGTAGGTTCCATCCGCCTGGCCCGATCCGGCCGCCGCCTGCGCGGCGACGGAGCCCGGCGCCGCGAGCCCCAGCCCGGCCAGGGCGACCAGCCAGCCGCTCGACACGATGTCTCGACGAAGCATCTGAACGCTCCTTCTCCGCATGCCCTCCGCATGACACCTGCCGGATTTCGTTGCACGCGGGGCCGCGGGTCCCCGCAATTATCACCCAATCGGACACCGCCCGCGACACCAAAATCCCCGGGTGCGCCACCCGCCGTCTCGCCGGTCGTGGTACGATGTCGCATCGACATGAACGGGTGGCCGAGGAGAGTCCAGTCCGCACCCGGGCCGGCAGCCGGTTCCGGAGGGGCGGTTCCCCGCGTTTTCGGGTTCCACGGGGTGGACCGGCGGTTCCTCGGTATAATGAATGGTCGACATGTCTGACACTCCTGCCGACGCGATGCCGAACGAGAAACCGGAGCCGGCCACGGTTCCCGTTACCGGCGATGGCGACCGGGCGACGAGCGCGGATGCCGAGGCGTTGAAGCTGGTGGCGCCCGCCGGCACGGTCGCCGGCGGGACGGTATTGGCGACGTTGCGCAACTGGAACCGCCGGCGTCGGTCGCGAAAAGGGGGGGACAACGACGGTTCGCCCGCCGCCGAGGCCCTGGACACTGCGCATCCCCCGTTGCGTTCCGGCATCAGCGCGCCGGCCGCCGGCGGGGCTGCCGCCGAGTCTGCCGGCGCCGAGGCCGAGCCGGTGGGACTCCCGCATCCGACTCCGGCCGCGGACGAGCCGGACCTCGCAGCCGATGCCGCCCCCCCAACGGGCCCCGGCGCCATCGCGATGAGCTCCCCCGCCGATGGGGCGCCGCTTCCTGCCGACGTCGCGAACCACCCGCTCGCGACCAGCGAGCCGCCCGTCGACAGCCCCACGGCTGAGAACGCCGCCGCGAACCGGGACTCGATTGCCGAGCGGCGCGCCGCGGCCCGGCAGGGCGGCGGCCAGGAACGCATCGATGCGCAGCACGCCCGCGGCAAGCTGACCGCGCGCGAGCGCATCAAGCGCATGCTGGACGCCGGCTCGTTCGAGGAGATCGCCCCGTACGTCGAGCATCGCCACGCCGGCTTCGGGCTCGAGAAGAGCCGGCACGCCGGGGACGGGGTCGTCACCGGGTTCGGCCTCATCGACGGCCGGCGCGTGGCCATCTTCGCGCAGGACTTCACGGTGCTCGGCGGGTCGTTCTCCGAAGTCCAGGCGATGAAGGTGGGACGGCTGCTCGAGGCGGCCACGAGCAGCGGGCTGCCGATCATCGCGCTGCTCGACTCGGTCGGGGCCCGCATCCAGGAAGGCGTCTGGAGCCTCGCGGGGTTCGGCGACCTGTTCTGGCGCAACACCCAGGCGAGCGGCGTGGTGCCGCAGATCAGCCTCATGCTGGGGCCGTGCGCGGGGGGCGCCGTCTATTCGCCGGGACTGACCGACTTCGTGGTGATGACCCGCGGCAACAGCTTCATGTTCATCACCGGGCCGGATGTCATCCAGACCGTCACCGGCGAAGAGGTCGACGCGGAGACGCTGGGCGGCGCCACCACCCACGCGGCGGGCTCGGGCGTCGCGCATTTCGTGGCGGACGACGAGAACGGCGCGTTCGCGCTCACGCGGCGGCTGCTGGGATACCTCCCGTCCAACAACGTCGACGATCCGCCGGCGCTTCCGCCGGACGACGCCCTGGCCCCGGACGCGGCGGCCCTCGACAGGCTCATTCCGGAATCGGCGGAGCTGTCCTACGACATCCGGGACGCCATCGCGCTGATCGCCGACCGTGACTCGTTTCTCGAGGTGCAGGCGGACTTCGCGCCGAACGCGGTCGTCGGATTCGCCCGCTTGAGCGGCCGGGTGGCGGCGGTCGTTGCGAATCAGCCGGCCCATCTCGCCGGCGTCCTCGACATCGACGCCTCGGACAAGATCGCCCGGTTCATCCGGTTCTCGGACGCGTTCAACATCCCGATCGTGACCTTGGTGGACTGCCCCGGCTTCCTTCCCGGCAGCGGGCAGGAGCGCAAGGGCATCATCCGTCACGGCGCCAAGATCGTGTACGCCTACTCGGAGGCGACCGTACCCAAGGTCTCGGTGGTGCTCCGAAAGGCCTACGGCGGCGCCTACATCGTGATGAGCAGCAAGATGATCCGCACCGACGTGTGTCTCGCCTGGCCGACGGCCGAGATCGCGGTCATGGGTCCGAAGGGCGCCGTCAACATCCTGTACGCCCGGCAGCTCGCGGCGGTCGATCCGACCGAACGCGAGGCCGAGCGGAGCCGGCTCGAGGATGCGTTCCAGGAGAAGTTCAACTCACCGTTCGTGGCCGCGGCGGCGGGGCACGTCGACGACGTGATCTATCCGCGCGAGACCCGGGCGCGGGTGACGGCGGCGCTCGACTTCCTCAAGGACAAGCAGACCGCCACCGTGCCGAAGAAGCACGGGAACATTCCGCTGTAATGCTCTCCCAACTCGAGACGGTGCTGGAGATCTCCGCCTATGGCACCGTCATCCTCTTTGCGGCGCTGGCCGGCCTGCTCGGCCTGATGTACCTGCTGACCGCGCAGTGGCCGGCCCGCGCCGCGCAATGGCTGCTCGAGACGGTCCCCGGCTCCGAGCCGGCGACGTTCGGCCGGATCACCGATGCCGAGCGGGAGCGGCGGCTTCGCGCTGTCGTGATCGCGGTGGCGGTAGCCCGCGCGACCGCCGCGTCGGCGCCGAGCGTGCCGGATCTAACCCCGTCCCAGTGGCGGCACGTGCACCTCGCCCGCCGCCTGAGCGGCCAGGCGCCGCGGACGAGGGCGCGATCGTGAGCCGCTATCGAGTCACCGTCGACGGCCGGCGGTACTACGTGGATATCGACGACCCGCAGGCGCGCCCCGTCACCGCGAAGGTGTCCGGCGCGACCTTCTCGGTCGACGTGGAGCCGTCCGACAGCACCGACGTGCCGTTGAGCGACCCGGCGCCGCGGGCGGGGACACGACAGACCACGCCGGCCGGGGCCCCGGCGCCGACCGGCACGCCGGGCGATCCCGACCGGATGATCGCGCCGATCCCCGGGGTGGTCGCCGCGATCGCTGTCGCGGCCGGGCAGACCGTCGCTCGCGGCGACGATCTGATCACCCTCGAGGCCATGAAGATGATGAACGTCATCCGATCGCCGCGAGACGGCCGGATCGACACCGTGCACGTGGCCCAGGGCAGCCGGGTCGCCCAAGGCGAACCGCTGATATCCTTCGTGCCCTGAGCCTCGCGCCTCAACCGCCGGTTTCAGGCACACCGTCCGCCCCTCGGCGGAAGCGCGCACCGGTCTTCATGCCCTACATTCCCTCGATCGGCCCCGAAGCGCTGTTGATGTTCGCCATCGGCGGACTCCTGATCTACCTGGCGATCGGGAAGGAGTACGAGCCGACCCTGCTGCTTCCCATCGGCTTCGGCGTGCTGCTCGGCAACCTGCCGAACTCGCCGATGAACCAGCCGGAGGGCATGCTCCACCTGCTGATCGAGTTCGGCATCGAGACCGAGCTCTTCCCGCTCTTCATCTTCATCGGCATCGGGGCGATGATGGACTTTCGCCCGCTGCTGTCGCAGCCGGTTTTCGCCCTGCTCGGGGCGGCCGGCCAGCTCGGCATCTTCGCCACCCTCATCCTCGCCACCCTCTTCGGGTTCCCCCTGAACCAGGCCGCCTCGATCGCCGTGATCGGCGCCATCGACGGCCCCACCAGCATCTACGTCTCGTCCCTGCTCGCCCCGGAGCTGCTAGCCCCGATCGCGGTCACCGCCTACTCCTACATGAGCCTGGTCCCGATCATCCAGCCCCCGCTGATGCGGCTCTTCACCACGAAGGCGGAGCGCCGCATCCGCATGGAGTACGCCCCGCGGCCGGTCCCGCGCGGCGCGGTCATCGCCTTCCCCATCGTGGTGACGATTCTCGTCGGCATTCTCGTGCCGCCCTCGGCGCCGCTCGTGGCGACGCTGATGTTCGGGAACCTCCTGAAGGAGTCGGGCGTCGTCGCCCAGCTCGCGAGCACCGCGTCCAACGAGCTCGCCAACCTGTCGACGATCTTCCTCGGGCTCACCGTCGGCAGCCTGATGCAGGCCGACACGTTCCTGCAGTCGACGACCCTGTTCATTCTCGGCCTGGGCCTCTTCGCGTTCGCGCTCGACACCATCGCGGGAATCCTGTTCGGCAAGGTCCTCTGCGCGGTGACGCGGGGCAAGGTCAATCCCCTGGTCGGCGCCGCCGGCATCAGCGCCTTCCCCATGAGCGGGCGGCTCGTGCAGCGGGTGGCGCAGGAAGAGGACTTCACCAACCACGTCCTCATGCACGCGATGGGCGCCAACACCGCGGGCCAGCTCGGCTCCGTCATCGCCGGCGGCGTCCTCCTGACGCTCTACGGCATATTCAGCTAGGCAACCCGCGGTGAAACCCCGCGTTGCACCGAGTCCGGCGAGGGCCAGCGGGTGCAAGGCGCCCGTGCGACAAGGCGTGACGAGGAACCCCGCCGACCGACGCCTTTCGGTGTAAGCTACACTGATCGAAACGTCCAGAAAGGGGACCCTGCATGCGCCAGCACTCTTTGGTCAAAACGGTCTGCGCCGCCGCCGTCCTGGTGGTCGCCTCGACGATCGCGGCCGACGGGCAGTACAGCCTCACGGTCAACCGCGATCGCCTGATCAACGCCGAGAACGAGCCGCAGAACTGGCTGATCATGAACGGCGACTACACGTCGACCCGCTACTCGCGGCTCACCCAGATCGACCGCGACAACGTCGGCGACCTCCGCATGGTGTGGGCCCTGGCCCTGGGCGGCATGCAGGACACCGGGCGCAACGGCCCCGAGGCCGAGCTCAACCCGCTGGTCGACAACGGCTTCATGTACACCAGCGACGGGTGGGGCACGGTCTACAAGATCGACGCCCGCAACCCGAACTACGGCGAACTCGTCTGGATCGCGGACCCCGGCGTCGACCACGAGGGCAACACCTCGCGCTCGCGGGGCATCGCCCTCTGGGAGGATCGGGTCATCACGAACCTGCCGGACGGCCGGGTCATCTCCATCGACCGTGAGAACGGCGAGATCATGTGGGACGTGGAGGTCGCGGGCACGAACGAGTTCGGCCGCCGCGAGCGGTTCCTCACCGCCCCCCTGGTCGCCGACGGCAAGGTCATCGTGCACAACGGCGCCGGCGACGGCGGCACCCGCGGCTGGGTGGCGGCCCTCGACGTCGACACCGGCCAGGAGCTGTGGCGCTGGTACGTCGTGCCCGAGCCGGGCCAGCCCGGCAGCGAGACCTGGACGGACGACCACAACGCCTGGAAGACCGGCGGCGGGGGCATCTGGCAGACCGGTTCCTACGACCCCGAGACGAACCTCTACATCGTCGGCACCGGCAACCCGTTCCCCGGCTACGACGCCGAGTTCCGCCCCGGCGACAACCTCTACACCAACAGCGCGGTCGCCCTCGACCTCGCCACCGGCGAGCTCGAGTGGTACTTCCAGTACACCCCGAACGACTCGTGGGACTACGACGAGGTCGGCGTGCACATGCTCTACGACCTCGAGATCGACGGGCGCATGCGCAAGGTCGTCTCCCACTACGGGCGCAACGGGTTCTTCTACACCCTCGACCGCACCGACGGCAGCTTCATCCGGGGCGCGAAGTACGTCAACGACCTGAACTGGACGGCGGGGCTCAACCCCGTCACCGGCAAGCCCGTCGAGTACGACCCCAACCTCGACGTGCAGATCTACAACCCCGAGGCCCGGGCCATGCGCAGCGACCGCGACGAGATGAAGCGGGCCTGCCCGACCTGGCACGGCGGGGTCGCCCATCAGCCGATGGCCTACAACCCCGTGAAGCACATCGCCTACGGCGTCGGCACCGAGGGCTGCTTCGAGCAGACCGGCGCCGCCATGGTCGCCGCCTCGCCCGAGGGCGACATCGATCGCCAGCGCAGCGAGCGCCGCCAATACAACAGCGACCTCTACTACGGGTCCGTGACCGCGTTCGACGCGGTGGGGCACGAGGTGCTCGGCAAGGCGATCACCGACATCGAGATCCGATCGGGAGTCGTCGCCACCGCCGGCGGCCTCGTGTTCACCGCCCTGCAGGACGGCTGGATCGTGGCCTACAACGACGAGACGCTCGAAGAGCTGTGGCGCTTCAACGTCGGCACCCCCCTCAAGGGCGCCCCCGTCACCTACGCCATCGGCCCTACGCAGTACGTCGCGGTGCAGGCCAGCGGCCGCCATCTGCACCCGGTGAAGTACGACAACCTCGAGACATCGAGCTACCTGTTCGTGTTCGCGCTCGACCAGCGCTGACTGTCGGCCCTGCTCTCCCCCGCTCTCCCCCGGACGGCCCGACCGTCCGGGGGGAGCGGGCGAACTTCTCACCGCTCGCACGGATCCCGCCTGGGGCATACGCGGCCATCTGGGCGTCTGTCATGGCGTCCAGCAGTACCGTGGGGGGTGTGCTCTATGGGTGTGGGCTGCCGGGGACGTCAGGCCGTTGGACGTGCTGCTGATAGGCGGAGCCACTTGGCTCGTGGTCTTTCTGACCGCCAGGCTGAGAGCACCGACAGCGTTACAGGCCACGCATCAGCACCAGTTGTGGCGCGAAGAACGGCGGCAGCAGCGCTCACGATAGTCGCCCGACCTACCCCAACATCGACAGCAGGAACCCGGCGGCCACCGCCGACCCGATCACGCCGGCCACGTTCGGGCCCATCGCGTGCATCAGGAGGTAGTTGTTCGGGTTGGACTCCAGGCCCACCTTGTTGACGACGCGGGCTGCCATCGGTACCGCCGAGACGCCCGCGGCGCCGATCAACGGGTTGACCTGCCCTCCGCTCAGGCGGTACATGGCCTTCCCCATCAGGACGCCGGTGGCCGTGCCCACGGCGAACGCCACGAGCCCGATGGCGAGGATGCCAAGCGTCTCGACGGTCAGGAAGGCGTCGGCGGCCAGCCGGGAGCCGACGGTCAGGCCGAGCAGGATGGTCACGATGTTGATGAGCTCGTTCTGCGCCGTCTGCGACAGCCGCTCGACCACGCCCGCCTCGCGCAGGAGGTTGCCGAACATCAGCATGCCGATCAGCGGCGACGCCGAGGGCAGCAGCAGGACGACGAGCAGCAGAACCGTGAACGGAAAGAGGATGCGTTCGGTCGAGGACACGGGACGCAGCTCGTCCATGGCCACGGCGCGTTCCTTCTCGGTGGTGAGGGCCCGCATGATCGGGGGCTGAATGATGGGCACCAACGCCATGTACGAATAGGCGGCGACGGCAATCGCCCCCAGAAGATCGGGACTCAGCCGCGAGGCGAGGAAGATCGCGGTCGGACCGTCGGCGCCGCCGATGATGCCGATGGCGGCGGCGTCCTGCAGCGAGAACTCGATCGCCGGCACGAGCTCGCTCATGACGAGCGACCCGAGCAGGGTGAGGAAGATGCCGAACTGCGCCGCCGCGCCCAGTATCAGCGTCTTGGGATTGGCGATCAGCGCGCCGAAGTCGGTCAGGGCGCCGACCCCGAGGAAGATCAGCAACGGGAAGATGCCGGTCGACACGCCGACCGAGTAGAAGTAGCCCAGAATCCCGTCGGGGCCGCCGATGTCGGCCACGGGAATGTTGCTCAGAATCGCGCCGAACCCAATCGGGATCAGCAGCAGCGGCTCGAACCGTCTTGAGATGCCGAGATAGATGAGGCCCCCGCCGACCAGTATCATGGCGATCGGCCCGATCCCGCCGAAGTTGGCAAGACCGGTCGTTTCCCAGAGCCTCAGGAGTAGATCGGATTGCATGCGGCGCGTTCCATGAGTCCAGGAGCCGGTGACGGAATTCCCGCTGCATTCGAGCGGCGATGCATCCCGCGCCCCGGCTTTCCGCTGGCGCCCTCCGGGCGCGGTGCAACGCGCGGTTTCATCACGAGCTGCTAGGAGATGTGAAGCAGGGGGTCGCCCTTCCGGACCTGGGTGCCTTCCTGGACGGCAATCGAGACGATGCGGCCCGCGCGGGGGGCGCTGACGTTGGTCTCCATCTTCATCGCCTCGAGCACGAGGACGACGTCGCCGGCGGCGACCGCCTGCCCGGGCTGCACCCGGACCGCGCGCACCGTTCCCGAGAGCGGCGACGGGAGCGGCTCCCCGGAAGCGGACGGCGCGGGGGCGGGGGCCGGCGCGGGCACGGGCGCCGGTGGGCGGGCCGGCTGGATCGAGTCGACGGCGCCCTCGGGGCTGACCTCGACGTCGTAGGCCGTCCCGTTGACGTTGACCCGGTACCGGGCCGGGCCGGTGTCGGCCACCGGGCCGGGGGCCGGCGCGGCCGCGGGCGTCGGCGAGGGCGCGTCTTCCCAGGGCGGCGGCTCGAATGCCGACGGGTCGTTCCTGTGCTTCAGGAACTTCAGCCCGACCTGACCGAACAGCGCGTAGGTCAGGACATCTTCCACCGGATCGCCGGCGCGCCGGAACCCCTCTTCTCGCGCCAGACCGTCCACCTCGGCAGTGAGCTTGTCCATCTCCGGGGAGATCAGGTCGGCGGGCCGGCAGGTCACCGGATCGTCCCCGTTCAGCGCCCGCTTCTGCAGATCGGCGTCGACGGGGGCGGGAGTGCGGCCGTACTCGCCGCGGAGAACGCCCGCCGTCTGCCGCGTAATCGTCTTGTAACGCTCTCCCGACAGCACGTTGACGATCGACTGCGTCCCGACGATCTGGGACGTCGGCGTGACCAGCGGAATGAAGCCGAGCTCTTCGCGCACGGTCGGCATCTCCGCGAGGACCTCGTCGAACCGGTCGGTGGCGTCCTGCTCCCGGAGCTGGTTCTCCATGTTGGTCAGCATGCCGCCGGGAACCTGGGCGGTCAGGATCCTCGCATCAATGCCGCGCAACGAGCCCTCGAACTTGGCGTACTTCTTGCGGACGCCCCGGAAGTAGGCCGCAATCTCTTCGAGCAGCCCGAGATCGAGGCCCGTGTCCCGGTCCCCGCCCTCGAGAATGGCGACCACCGATTCGGTCGCCGAGTGACCGTAGGTGTGGCTCATCGACGAGATCGCGGCATCGGCCATGTCGGCGCCGGCTTCGACGGCCTTCACGATGGCCGCGGTGCTCATGCCGGTGGTGGCGTGAGAATGCAGCGCGATCGGGACCGACAGCGTCTTCTTGAGCCTCGACACCATCTCCTCGGCTACGTAGGGCTTGATGAGGCCCGCCATGTCCTTGATGCAGACCGAGTGACAGCCCATGTCTTCGAGGCGCTTGCCGAGATCGATCCACGTGTCCATCGTGTGGACGGGGCTGATCGTGTAGGAGATGGCGCCCTGGGCATGCCGGCCCGTCTTCAGCACCGCCCGGACCGCGGCCTCCACGTTCCGCAAGTCGTTCATCGCGTCGAAGACGCGGAAGACGTCCATGCCGTTCTCGGCCGCCTTCTCGACGAACACGTCCACCACGTCGTCGGCGTAGTGCCGGTATCCCAGCATGTTCTGCCCGCGCAGCAGCATCTGGGTCTTCGTGTTCGGCAGGGCCTTGCGAAACCGGCGCAGCCGTTCCCAGGGATCCTCGCCCAGGTAGCGGATGCAGGCGTCGAACGTCGCGCCGCCCCAAAGCTCTACCGACCAGAAACCGACCTTGTCGATCTTCTCGCAGATCGGCAGCATGTCGTCGATGCGGACGCGGGTCGCGAGCAGTGACTGGGCGGAATCGCGAAGGACCAGCTCGGTGATGGCCAGGGGTTTCTTCATGTCTTACCGCGCGTCCCTTCGATATGCAGTCACGGCCGCAGAGATGGCGGCGATCAGCTCCGTCCCGCCGCCTTCGACGCCGGATGCGGCACGGGCGTCCGGGACCGGGGCGGGCGGGCCCACGGCGAGGGCAAGGCGGGACATGCCTTTGACGGCCAGCACCAGCAGGGTGAGCAGGACGAACACCACGCCCATCCCCGCAAGCATGAGCCGAACACCTTCGCCGAGCACCTCCGTCAAGACGGCCAACCTCCCCGAAGCGCACTGCCAACGGCCGGAAACGGCACATGCTAGCACAGATCCCCGGCCGGCCCGGCCGGCCACAAGCCTCCTCGTCTACTCCAGGATCGCGGCGAGGCGGGCGAGCACGTCGTCCATGATCGGCTCCGGGACGGCTTCCAGGCGCTGCCCGTTCCGGGCGGCCAGATCGTGGACCCGAGGCTGGTCGCAACCGGATGCCCCCGGGTCGTCGTGGTCTCGGCCGGTGCTTGCGCCACACCGGCCGGTGCGCCTCGCCGTCGGTCGGTCGGGCCGTCCGCCGCAACCTGCGCGACTGCCCGTCGTCGATTGGCCATCGTTGGATGTGCGCGTCGCCGAAGACCCGCCACAGATGGGCGGCGAGAGTAGAATGGGCCCCATGTGCAAAACGCTTTCGGCTCGGCACCTCGTGATTCGTTTCGCGGCGGTTGCGGCCGTCGCGTGTCTGGGAACCGTCGGCGCGAGCGCTCAGAACGGCGCCGCCGACGGGGAATGGGGCGTGTTCGGGGCGGACGCGGGCGCGACCCGCTATTCGCCGCTCGACGAGATTGACGCCGGCAACATCGGTGATCTCGAGGTCGCCTGGCGATGGAGCGCGCGGGACCAGGGCACGCCGCCGCCGTCCGGCCGGACGCAGATCAGCCCCATCGTGGTCAACGGCGTCCTCTATACGACCATCGGCAACCAGCGCAGCGTGATCGCCCTCGATGCCGCCACCGGCGAGCCCGTCTGGAACTGGCACCCGGGCGACAGCGAGCGCCGGTGGGGCGACATCATCGAGCCCGTTGCGCGGAGCGCCGGGCGCGGCGTGTCCTACTGGACGGACGGGGCCGGGGACGAGCGCATCTTCGTGGTGACGCCGAGCTTCCAGCTCGTGGCCCTGGACGCCCGGACGGGCAATCGCGTGCAGGACTTCGGCACGGCCGGCGTGGTGGACATGATGGACGACCTCCGCTGGGGCGAGCGCCCCGCGGCGGAGAGGGCGGGCCGGGTGGCCAACACGTCGCCGCCGGCGATTCTCGGCAACGCCCTCATCGCCTCGATCTCGATGCACACGGGCAGCGTTCCCACCCGGGCCTCTCCCAACGAGGTCTGGCCCATGAACATGCCCGGCGACATCGTGGCGTACGACACCCGCTCGGGCCGGATGCTCTGGCGCTTCAACACGGTCCCGAAGGAGGGAGAGTTCGGCGTCGACACCTGGCTGAAGGCGGACGAGGCCCTCTGGGACGTGCCGACGGGCACCCACGACTGGGTGCAGGAGCGTCCGGAGCTGCTCGACGCCTCGTGGAAGTACACGGGGAACGTCGGGCACTGGGCGCCGGTGACGGCGGACGCCGAGCTCGGCCTGTTCTACGTGGCCACCGAGACGCCCACCAACGACTACTACGGCGGCTATCGGCCCGGGGACAACCTGTTCGGCAACTCCGTGCTGGCGCTCGACGCGGAGACCGGCGAGCGGCGGTGGCATTTTCAGCTCACCCATCACGAGCTCTGGGACTACGACATCCCCACGGCCCCCATCCTCGTGGACATCGAGGTCGACGGCGTCCCGATCAAGGCGCTGGTGCAGCTCTCGAAGCAGGGGTTCGCGTACGTGCTCAATCGCGAGACCGGCGAGCCCGTGTGGCCGATCGAGGAGCGGGCCGTTGAGGGGTCCGACGTTCCCGGCGAGTGGACCTCGCCGACCCAGCCCTTTCCCACCAAACCGCCCGCGTTCGACCAGCAGGGCGTCACCGAGGACGACCTGATCGACTTCACGCCCGAGCTGCGGGCCGAAGCGCTGCGCACCGTGGAGACGATCCGGCTCGGGCCCCTCTATACGCCGCCGTCGCTGATCGAGCCGGGCGTCAACCTCGGGACCCTCGGGGCCCCGGGCGCGGGTGGCGGCGTCAACTGGCCGGCCGGTGCCGTGGATGCCGAGGCGGGTCTCCTCTTCGTGCCGTCGCAGACGCGGCCGACGCTGTTCGGCTTGACGGACGGCACCGAGGGGACCGGCGTGCGCTACCACATCTCGTTCTCCCGGGGTGTGCCGACCGTCCGCGACCTGCCCCTCCTCAAGCCTCCCTACGGCCGGATCACCGCGATCGACCTGACCGAGGGTGAAATGCTGTGGCAGATCCCGCACGGCGAGACGCCCGAGCACATCCGGCAGCATCCGGACCTCCAGGGCGTGGACGTGCCGCAGACCGGGATTCTCACGCAGAGCTCGGGACTGCTCGTCACGTCCACCCTGCTGTTCGCGGGCGAAGGACAACGGGGGTCGCCGGTTCTCCGTGCTTACGACAAGCGCACGGGTGACGTGGTGCATGAGATTGCGCTTCCGGGTGGACCCACGACCGGGTTCCCGATCACGTACAGCGCGGGTGGCCGGCAGTACCTCGTCGTAGCGGCCCTGGACGAGGAGAGAATCGCGGAGCTGGTCGCCTTCTCCCTGCAGTAGCGGCCAGACTGGTGGCGGCGACGAGGGTCACGTCGACGCCGGGCCTCGATCCGGGAACACCCGGTCGGCAAGCCACGTATCTACGCTCGATACGCTGCGCTGGACACTTGGCCGCGGGTTGGCTGAGCACACGCGGAAAACCGTGGCGCGCCGGACCGACGCATCCGCCCGCCCTGGTTTCCTCGGCGATGACCTCGACCACACGCGAGGGCATCACCAGAGACGGCCCCAGCAGGGAGGCCAACATGAGAGCCCACGGGCTGACGGCGGCGCTGACATTCTGCTCTCTCGGCGTCGCCGGGTGCAGCCCGGGAACGATGGTCCGGTGCGCGTTGACGGACCTCATGACCCCCGAACCGGGGCCGCAGCCCGCCGACACCCGGGCCGTCGCGGCGGCGGCGGAGACGACGCCGGTCCTGGACGCCTGCGACGCGGCGGACGACCCCGCCGTCTGGGTCAACGAATCGGACCCCGAGGCGAGCCTGATCGTCGCCACCAACAAGCTGCGTGGCCTCGTGGTGTACGGGCTGGACGGCGCCGTCGTCTCGACCAACGACGTCGGGCGCGTCAACAACGTCGATCTGCGGGACGGCGTGGACGTCGGCGGCGAGGAGACGATCGTGGTCGCGGCCACCAACCGCACCACCTGGACGATCGACGTCCTCGGGCTCGATCCCGACAGCGGAGCTCTCACCCCGCTGCTCGACGCCCCCATCTCGCCGGACTTCGACGAGGACCCGTACGGCCTCTGCCTGTATCGCAGCGCGACGAGCGGCGACCTGTACGTCTTCGCAAACGACCAGGGCGGCGCGGTAGAGCAGTGGCGACTGGACCCCGGCGACACCGGTCTGACCGGCACCCGTGTCCGGTCGTGGGCGGTCGGGAGCCAGACGGAAGGGTGCGTCGCCGACGACGCCAACGGGTGGCTGTTCATCGGCGAGGAGGAGGTCGGCATCTGGCGCTACCGCGCCGAGCCGGGGTTGTCGACGGCGGAGCGGGTCGCGGTCGACCGGGTCGGGGTGGGCGAGCCGGCGGGCGGACACCTGGCGTCGCACGTCGAGGGCCTGTCGATCTACGCTCCGCCGGGCGGCGGTCCCGACGACGGCTTCCTGGTGGCGTCGAGCCAGGGCAACCACACCTACGTCGTCTACGACCGCACCCCGCCGCACGCCTACCGCGGGACGTTCCGCGTCGGCGAGGCAGGAGCGGTGGACGGCGTCGAGGACACCGACGGCCTGCACGTCGTCTCGGCCCCGCTCGGTCCGCGCTACCCGATGGGCCTGCTCGTCGTGCAGGACGGCATCAACCTGGCCCCGGACGCCTCGGAGGCCAACCAGAACTTCAAGCTGGTGTCCTGGCAGGACGTGCTCGACGCCCTCGACCTCGCGCCTTCCGAGGGTCAGGAGCGAGAGTGACGTCTATTCCAGGATCGCCTGAGCGGCGGCGCACCACTGGCGTCAACGCAGCGCTAGGTAGCGAAACCGAATCGGCGATGGAGCTGGTGCGACTGCTCAGGATCGTCACGGTTGACGTTTCTCCTCTGCGATCTGGATCAAGTTGCCGCACGAATCGTCGAATACCGCGGTAATGACAGTCCCGAGGTCTGTTGGCGGCTGTACGAATCGCACACCTCTTGCCACGAGACGCTCGTGTTCGGCCTTGACGTCGTCGACCGCGAAGGAGGTAATGGGGATACCGTCCTCCACAAGCGCCCTCTTGAACGGACGCACCGCGGGATGGCCATCAGGCTCAAGCACCAACTCCGTCCCCTCTGGAGCTTCCTCGGATACAACGGTGATCCAGGCGTGCTCTCCCAGAGGGATGTTGTGCTTCAACTGGAAGCCAAGCGTTTCCGTGTAGAAGCGAAGTGCCTTCTGTTGGTCGTCCACGGGGACGCTGGCCAGGTGAATTCTCATCTTTCAAATGCCCTTTCATCTGTTGAGATCGGCCAACGCTCCGCGATGGCCTTCAGCGGGCCGCCCTCGAACCAATGGAGCTTCGACCTCCCCTCGCGCCTCGTGCGAATCAGCCCGGCGGCCTCCAAGACGTCCAGATGTTGCGCGATCGCCTGCCGTGAGGAGTTGATGCCGTGCTTCATGGTCAGGCGTGCGCAGAGTTCGAAGAGCGATTGACCTGACCGATCCACGAGTTCGTCCAGGATGGCTCGCCTGGTTGGGTCAGCGATCGCGCGATACACGTCCACAAGACCAGTCCAAGGCAAGTGCTCGCTTGCATGTCAGGGGGCTCATGATATGCAAGCGCGTGCTTGCATGCCAACTGTTCAGCCTCACACGCTCAGTCCCGTCCGCGCCGGCCGAGACACGGACCCGAGCCCGGCGAGTCCAATCGGCGAGCGAATCTCGGCCGTCGGCCCTGCCGGCAGAGCGCCACTTGCAGCGGCCCGAAGTCGATGCTCACGGCTCGAACAGGCCCGTCGCGTCCGGGTACAGCTGGACCGTACGCTCGCGACCGAGCTTGATCGCGGCGAGCCGGAGAAAGCACTCGCGTTCCGATGCATGAGGATGGCGATGTCGGACGCCCGCCAGGGCCAGCGCCTGAACCTGCCGCGAGAGGGCATTGGCCGCCAGCAACCGGTCGAGAGGCGACATCCGCCGCCATGCCTCGATCTGCAGCCGTTCGATCTCCGCCGACGTATCCGCGCTCAACACACCGCGCTCGACAGCACCTGGCCGCGGGTCGCTGACCACGCGGGAATTGTAGCGCGCCCGACCGACACACCGCCCGCCCTGGATCGTCGCCGCGACCAGTCGGCCGGCCGCCTTCCCGGGGCTGAACTTCAAGCTGGTCTCGTGGGAGGACGTGCTCGACGCCCTCGACCTCTCCCCTCCCGAGGGGCAGGAGCGAGAGTGACGCCTCCCGGTGCTCGTCGCCGCGGTCAGGATCAGGACCACAATCGGCGGCGCAGGAGCTCCAAGCGCCTCACGGCGCCCCCGTGAGGCCCTGCCTCTTGAACCCGGTTCGAGCGACTCCGCTCACACCGACCCGCGGCCGCCTGTCGACCGCGCGCCCACCGGCGACGGGCGTCGTTTCGGCATCCGGCGCCTCAGCAGATCGAGATTCGCCGGATAGCGTCCGGTGTCGGAATCGCGAGCGAGCAGCTCCATGTCCACCAGGACCTGGACGTCCCGGACGAGCGGCTTCTCCGTCAGCGCAGCATACGCGCGCGCCAGTTGGATGGTGCGGGTCGACAGTTCGTCGAGCGCCACCGAGGCGTGGAGCGGCACGTTCAGCATCAGCTCCCGCCGCCGCTTGAAGACGCTCTTCTTCCGGTAGGTCGGTGCGCAGCTGTCCGGCGTCCAGGTGTTCCCCGAGCTCGCCGCTGCTCCCGATCACGAACTCCGACGTGGCCGCCACCCAGCGCCGCCGATGTCGCTTCATCGTCCGCCCAACACGATCCGCTCACCGACATCACGAACACGCGCCGCATTGCCGCGGTCGTCGTCGGCGGGTGCTCCTGGACCGCGCCGACGGCGGAGCGGGTCGCGGTCGACCGGGTCGGGGTGGGCGAGCCTCAGCATCCGCAACCCGAAGTGCCTCACGACGCTCCCCGTGAGGCCCGTTGGGTCCGTTCTGAGCCGCGTCGAGCTGTTTCCGCCGAAAGAGCCGTAATGGTCGGCTGGCGATGCATGCGGCCTACGGGGGCGGTTAGGGGCATCGGCCCCCTGGCCACCGAGGTCGCGGCCCATTCGGTATCCGGATTGATGGTTAGGTCCGCCTGTGGTAGTCTTCACTCAATCCGCGGTTGCGGAGGGGGATGGCCTGTATGGGCCAGCGTGGAGGGAGCCGACCTCGGTCGGCTTTTTCCATTTAGGTGAGCAAGATCCTCCCGTACCCGCGGATCGTGCCCTTGAAGCGCTGGCAATTGTACTTCGCTTTCGCGACCTCGATAATCCGGGCCGCGAAATCCCCATCCAGCGAGTTGACTCGCCCCAGATCCAATAGCACATCCCGCATCACCGGGTGCGCGAGAATATCAGCGACCTGAAGGCCCGCGATGTTGAGATTCTTGGACTTGATCTTCAACTCCCTTGACGTCAGCGTCTTCTGTGTCCTGCTGCTCGGCATGAAGTGTGTCCCGCTCGTCCAGATAGACCGGAATTCCTCCTGGAGGGTCATGTCCTCAGTCTTGCCCCTGGCCTCGACCAGGACGTATTCGTTTAGCGGGTCGGCACGGGCTGAAATCAGCTTGAAGGGGCAGGGATTTGGAGCGGCGCCCGAGGTTGGTTCGGCTGACGCGTTGGGTTCATGACGGTTGCGACGACCACCGTTGGCTTGACGTGACAGGCGGCGGAGCCATCCGGCGGTCGGTCGGTGAACGTGGTCGACCAAGTCGCCCGCGGGGCTCGGGCCCCTCGGGCATCCTGCCCGGAGGGTCCGCGAATCGGTGCGTGCGGCGCGGCGGCGTCGAGCCGCGGGAACCGGTGCGGTGAAAGCGCAGTACGGGCGTCACACCCGCCTACGCGGGCGGCGGCGGGAGCCCGAAAGCCTCGGGAATGGCGGGCTGGCGGGCGCGCAACATCTCGGCCGTCAGCATCGGCAGGTCGAGGCGGCGCTGACGGACGGTACGCACCACGGTCGAGAGCACCTGCTGAGTGTCGGCGCCCTTGCGGGTGCGGTTGCCGCCGCATACCTTGCGGATGACCACCGCGGGCCGGATGGCCTGTTCGGCCCGCCAGTTGGTGGCGTCGATCGACGGGTCCCGCAGGAAGAGGAACACGGCGGGGAATTCGTTGGCAAGGTGCTTGGCGAAGCGCTTGGCGTCTTTCAACGGTGGCGGCGCGTCGATCAGCCGACCGAGCCGGGCCTCGAGCCGGCCGCGGAGCGAGTCGAGACCGTGTCGGGTCAGCTCGCCGTTCCGGCAGCGGTCCCGAAGGTCGAGGCCGGTCTGGAGAACGGCCTTGACCTTCGAGCCCCACGGACTGTAGGGGTGCTTCTGCTCCAGTTTCTTGCAACGCTGAAGCAGGTGATTGTTATGCCGATATCGGCATAACAATCACTATGCCGATATCCGGATTATGCCGATGTCGGCGCGGACGCCGCCGTTGAAAGCGGTGTCTGGGCCGAGATTATCGGCATAATCGTTGCCTGACGGATAGAGACTCTTCTCTCTGGCCACACCACAGAGAGGAGGCTCTCATGACGGATCCGTCACTCGTCGGCGTCATCGGCTCGCTCCAGCCGTTCGCGGCGGGATTCGCGACCGAGCTTGCGCGGCAAGGCTACACGCCACGTTCCCTGCAGACGCAGTTGCATCTGATGGCGCATGTCAGCCGTTGGCTGCACGCAAGGGACCTTGACGTCGGCGATCTGCCAAGGTGGACGCAGCAGTTTCTGCAAGCCCGACTGGACGCCGGTTACCAGCGTCATCTGACGGGCAAGGCGTTGCGTCCGTTGCTGGCGTACCTCCGGGAGGAGGGCGCGACCCTCCTCTCGCCGACACCTCTTCCCACCGGGCCGGTTGAGGAGACCCTGGCCCGCTACCGGCGCTACCTGACCGTGGAACGGGGGTTGGGTGAGGCCACCGCCCGCGGTTACGTCGATGCGGTCCGCCCATTTCTGCACCGCTGTGTCTCCGTCGACGGCGTGACACTGGACCTCCAGGGACTCGGCGAGGCTGACGTGACGGCGTTCATGGTGGCGCGCTGCGCCGAGCAATCCTGCCGGCCCGCGCAACTGACGGCAACCGCCCTGCGCTCCCTGCTGAACTTCCTCCATGTCACGGGGGCGATTGCACGGTCGCTGATGACGGCCGTCCCGTCAGTGGCAGGCCGGCGACTGGCGAAGCTGCCACGGAGCCTTGATCCCGACGACGTCCAGCGCCTGCTTGCGACCTGCGATCGCCGAACCCTTGCAGGGTGCCGGGATTTTGCCGTCATCACCACGCTGGCTCGTCTTGGCCTGCGCGTCGCCGAGCTGGTCAACCTGCGGCTCGACGACCTGCGGTGGCGCGCTGGAGAGGTCGTCATTCACGGTAAGGGACACCGAGTCGAGCGTATGCCCTTCCCGACGGATGCAGGTAACGCGATTGCCGCGTACCTTCGCCAGCGTCCGACTCGCGCCCTTGGGCGCACCGTCTTCGTTCGCCTGATCGCTCCTCTGGGAAGGCTGAGCACCACCGCCATGACGCAGATTGTGGCGGCTGCCGCCAAGCGGGCCGGCCTCGGCCGCATCCGCGCGCATCGGCTGCGCCACTTCGCGGCAACCCAACTGCTCAGCGCGGGCGCCTCCCTGCCCGAGATCCAGCAGTTCCTACGCCACGCCCGACTGCAGACCACCGCGATCTACACGAAGGTCGATTACGACACCCTCCGCACCATTGCACGCCCGTGGCCGGGAGGTGCAGCATGATGGTTTTGCGTCAGGCCTTGGCCGACTATCTGACGATACGTCGGGCAATGGGTTACCGGTTGGCTCGCGCCGAGAAGCTCCTCGGACAATTCCTGACCTATCTCGAAGAACGCGGGAAAACGCGACTGAATACCCGGACCGCTCTCGCGTGGGCAACACTCCCTCCCGGGGATCCGAGCTGGTGGTGGAGAAGCCGGCTTGCCGTGGTACGCGGCTTTGCGACCTACCTGCACACGGTCGACCCGACAACTGAAATACCCCCCGCCGACCTGTTGAGAGCGCCTCCTCCCCGAGCCACGCCGTACCCCTACACCGACGCGGACATCGCGAACCTGCTGGCCGCCACTTCGACGTTGCGCAGCGCCCATCGGACGGCCACCTATCGAACCCTCATCGGTCTACTGGCTGTCACCGGGATGCGGGTCGGGGAAGCCATCGCCCTCGATCGGCACGACTTCGACGCCCAGCAAGAATTGATCACCGTCCACCAAGGCAAATTCGACAAGTCTCGTGCGCTTCCCTTGCACCCTACGGCCACCACCGCAGTCCGGCAGTATCTGCGCCGCTCGGACCGACCGGTGACCCCGCGCGCCACCGCCCTGTTCGTTTCCACTGCCGGCACCCGGCTGCTGTACTGCAATGTGCAGCACACGTTTCGCACGCTGGTGCGGCGGGCCGGGCTTGCACCGCACTCCGTTGCTTGCCGGCCACGGCTCCACGATATCCGACATCGGTTTGCGGTGTGCACGCTGATCGATGCCTATCGTCAAGGTCACAACCCGGAGGCCCGAATCGCGCGGCTGGCCACCTATCTCGGGCATGTCGACCCGAAGAACACCTACTGGTACCTGTCGGCCGCGCCGGAGCTGATGCAGTTGGCGGCTGACCGCCTTGAGCGCCATCAGGGAGGTTCGGCATGAGCAGTCTCGCCTCCACGCTCCAGGCGTTCTTCACCGACCGGCTGCTTCAACAGCGCCACGCCAGCCCGCATACCGTCGCCGCATACCGCGATGCGTGGAAGCTCCTGGTCCGCTTCGCCGCCACCCACCTCGCCAGAGCACCCTCGCAACTGGAACTCGGCGATCTCGATGCGCCGCTCATCGGGCGGTTCCTGGTCCACCTTGAACAGGACCGCGCCAACTCTGTGCGCACCCGCAACGCCCGGCTGGCGGCCATTCATGCTCTGTTGCGCTACGCCGCACCGAACCATCCCGGGCAGGCCGCCGTCATCGCCCGCGTGCTCGCGATACCGCTCAAGCGCGGGCCGCGGCGGCTCGTGACCTTCCTGTCGGACGTCGAGGTCGACGCCCTACTCGCCGCACCGGACCGTACCACATGGACCGGTCGCCGCGACCACACCCTCCTCGCACTCGCGGTGCACACCGGCCTGCGCGCCTCCGAGCTCACCGGCCTGCATTGTGCCGATCTGCACCTCGCGCAGGGCGCACACGTCAACTGTCTGGGGAAGGGACGCAAGCAGCGAATGACGCCCCTCACGAAGCCGGTGGCCGCCGCCCTGCGAACATGGCTCACCGAACGCGTCGGCGCACCGGACGCACCGGTCTTTCCGACACGGACGGGCCAAGCCCTCAGCCGCGACGCACTGGCGCAGCGCTTGGCGACACACCTGACCGCCGCCACGCAAGCCTGCCCCTCTCTCCGTGAGAAAAACGTCACCCCGCATACGCTCCGCCACACCGCCGCCATGCGCCTACTGCACGCCGGGGTGGATACCGCCGTTATCGCGCTGTGGCTCGGACACGAACGGCTCGCTACGACCGACATCTACATCCATGCGGACCTCGCCCTGAAAGAACGCGCGCTCGACAGGACGACACCCGTCGGTGTCCAGCCCGGCCGCTATCGGCCATCCGATGCGCTCCTGGCTTTCCTCGAAGGGCTGTGATTATGCCGATAGTCTAGGCGCCGGCGTCCCGTGTGGCAGGGGCGCCTACGCCGACATCGGCATAATCCGGATATCGGCATAGTGATTGAGGCAACTCTGGTGCAACGAACCCTTGTAACGCCGGTACACCTGCCAGCCGTCGCGCACGAGCACGCCGGCGTAGTCGGTCCCGAGCACGGTGGCCGCATCGGCGAACCCGCGGCCAGGGCAGATGGCGTAGACGGTGGTATCCGGAGTGACGAACGTCCACAGCCAGTGGGGCTCGACGCTGACGCGCCAGCCCGTTTCGTCGGGCGTGACCACCGGCGCGTTGCGGACCTGCCGGCAGAGTTCCCGGTAGACCGGCGCGGCGTCGCGGGCGGTTCGATGCAGCAGATGAACGAGGCCGCCGGCGGTGACCTCCAGGCCGAACCTCGTCCGCAGCAGGCCGGCGACCTTGGCCAGCGGCACGCCCATCTCGGTGTGCAACTCGACGACGAGCGAGGCGAGGCCGGGACCGAACTGCACCGCGGCCGCCCCGAGCGCGTCGGATGTCTGGAGGCGGTGCCGCCCCTGCACGCGCTGGCGGCACTGCGAGCAGCGGCCGACCTCGATGTCGAAGCGGCGCACGATCGGGCGCACCCTGGGGAGTTCTTCCTGATACTGCGAGGCGACGCGGGTCACTTCGACGGCGCCGCCGCAGTCGGGACACGCCGTCGGCGCCGACGCCCTGTGGGTCTCGTCGACCTTCGGCGGGCAACGTCGGGAACCTTGCCGGCCGTACTGCGCCCCGGGCCGTCGGCCGGGCCGCTTACCTGTCCCTTGCGGCCGGTCCTTGGCAAAGGGTGCAGCCTGCCGTTTGCCGGCGCGGCGGGCCTCATCGAGTTGTTTCTTGAGGTCTTCGCTGCGTTGCTTCCAGCGGTCTCGGTCGCGGGTGGTGCGGTCCAGGTCGCGGGTGGTGCGGTCCAGGTCGCGGGTGGTGCGGTCCAGGTCCCGGGTGGTGCGGTCCAAATCGTCGATCAGCTTGGCGTTCTCCCGCTGAAGCTTCTCGATGCCCTGGTCCCGCGAATCCTGCTCTCGCCGGGGCGCCCCCGAACCGTCGCGCCCGCCGTTCTCGCCGGCCATGCTCCATGTATCGGCACATGCGCCCCGACGCTGCACACCACTTCACGGATTTTCTCGACTTTACCCGCTAACCAAAGACGACCAGGACATCGCCGACTGCACCAAGAAACTCAAGAAGACCACAATACCTCTCCAGCATGGCAGCGAGACAGTAGTGGTAGGCATGGGTCAAATAGCGGTAATCCCTGCTACCGTGACTGAACTTGTCGATGACGACGCCGAAGATGGTGATGGGAGCAGCGTTGACGAGTTCGATCAGGTCGCCGTCGAAGGCTGTGCGGATAGCATCGTCCTTGAGAACGTGGAATGGTCCGCGCCGGCGCAGAATGTCCTTGCGATGCAGTATTGGCGGGGCATCGGGGTCGTATGGAAAGTGTGCTCGCTTAATTAACGTCCTCCACGGAAGCCTGTAGACGAGTGTAGTTCTCGCCCATTCGCACCATCACTCCCAGAAGACACAAGTAGCGGCGACCCACCGGGTCAGATTCTGACATCGACCGGGTATGGTCGCCGGTTTCGTCGATATACAGCCGGTAGCGGTTGGGCAGTGCTGGCATCGATGCGCCGGACTCTACCGTCTTGGCCTTGCGGCACTGGACCGTACGTCGAGTCCAGGGCGCCAGCAGTTCGAACTCTCTACTCCGGGTCCGGCAACGCAAACACGAACAGGTTGTTCCCCGCGCTCGGCTGCAGCTCCGGCGTCAGCCCCGACCGCCGCGCGCTGGTGCTGGCCACCACGTACTGCCGTCCGTCGACCGCGTAGGTAATCGGAAAGCCGCTGACCGCCGACCCCAGGTTGATCTCCCACAGCACTTCGCCCGATTCGTGGTCGAACGCCCGGAACCGCCCGTTGCCGTCGCCGCCGAACACGAGCCCGCCGCCGGTCGCGACCAGCGCATAGGTGGAGGCGCGCTGCTCGTGCAGCCAGGTGGTCTCGCCGGTCTCGGCGTCGATCGCCCACACGCTGCCGAGGTCGTCCGTCCCCGGCGCGAGCTGGAACCGGGCGGCGAGGCGGTAGATGGCGAGCCCGCCCTCCATCGTCGACAGCACCCGCGCGCAGGTGTTCTGCATCGGGAAGTACATGGTGTTGGTCAGGGGGCTGTACGCGCCGGCCGGCCAGTTCTTGCCGCCGCCCCAGGACGGGCACGACAGCACCTCCTGCCCGAGGTCGGTGAAGATCAGCTCCGAGTTCTCGGTGACCGCGCCGGTGGCCCCGTCGATGTCGCTGATGACGTTCTGCGCGATGGTCGGCGTCGCCCACAGGAACTCGCCGGTCTCGCGGTCGAGCGTGTACACCACGCCGGTCTTGCCGGGAATGCCGGTCATGACCCTGCGCTCCTCGCCGGGCCGCAGCCGCGGGTTGATCCAGGCGACCGCGTCCGGGTCAGGCGCCACCGCGGTGTCGACGAGGATGCGCTCGAAGGGGTGGTCGAGGTCCCAGTGGTCGTTCAGGTGCTGGTAGTACCAGCGGATCTCCCCCGTCTCGCCGTCGAGGGCGAGGGTCGAGTTGTGGTAGAGGTGGCGGTTGTCGACGCCGCCGAGCATGAACTTCGGGGCCGGCGACGTGACGGAGGTGCCGACGTAGACGAGGTCGAGCTCGGGGTCGTAGCTCGGCGCCATCCACGAGCCGACGTGCATCCGCTCCTCGTAGGGCACGCCGCCCCAGGTCTCGTCGCCCGGCTCGCCCGGCGCCGGCACGAGGCCCGTCCGCCACAGCTCCTCGCCGGTGGCGGCGTCGTGGGCGACGATGACGCACGAGACCGGCCCCGCCCGCGGGCGGCAGCTCCGCCCCGAGAAGGCCCTGCCCCCGCCGACGATGGGGCCGGATGAATGCCGGGCCGGGTGCACCTGGTAGTCGAAGATCTGCGTCTCCCAGGCCAGCTCGCCGCTCACGGCGTCGAGGGCGTAGATATAGTCGTCGTTGCTGGTGTCGGGGATGATCAGCCGGCCGTAGATGGCCACGTTCCGGTTGTTGTCCGTCAGGCCGCCCATGATCTCGGGGACGTCCTCGGGGATGTCGCGCCGGTAAGCAGGTCGCCGGTCACCGCGTCGATGGCCTGCAGGTGGTCCCTCGGGTTCGGCATGTAGAGGACGCCGCCGTAGGCCAGGGGGGTCCCCTCCTGAGCGCCCTCGGCCAGGGCCCGGGTCCACACCAGCTGCAGATCGCCGACGTTGTCGCGGTTCACCTGGTCGAGCGGGCTGTAGCCCCAGCCGTTCTGGGTGCGGCGCCACATGAGCCAGTCGTCCGGCGCCGGATCCTCGAGCATGGCGTCGGTGACGGGCACGAAACCGGCATCCTCGTCGGACTGCGCCGCCGCGGCGAGCGCCGCGAACGGCACGAGGGCAAGCACTGAAAGAGAGAGTCGAAGAAGCTGTCGGAACATCTTGCACGCTCCCCGGGGAAGTGAAGTCTCGTGCTTCACGGCTACGCGTCCATGTCGGCGATCACTCGGCAGCGTGAATCACCAGATTCTCACAAGTCATTTACCGTACGCGGCAGGTACGGCCCCGTCAAGAGCGTCGTGCGCATCGGCGAAGCACTGCGGGCGGGCGCCATCGTGTTCGTCGGCGCGCGTTCCTGCCAGGCGGCGCTGTCGTCGCCGAGGCAATCGGCCACGTGCTTGGGCCTGTTTGCCGGAGTGACCTCCCTGGTGGACAACTTGGCGCCTCTCCGGTGCGGCAGATTCGTGCGCGGCCGCGGGGAACGTGGCTGTATCCAGGCCTCCGGGTGTCTGGCACGCGTCTTGCTTACCAGTGAGGTAGCGCGTGCAGGCAATGAGTTCCGGCGAGAGACACACGCGCAGAAAGGACACATCCGATGAACACTCTGTTGAACACGCGCCGAATCGCTCTGTCACTGATGGCGCTCGCCGTGACGGCATTTTCGGTGTCACCGGCGGTCGCCGACGGGCCGAAGTACGATCTGTTCGAACGAGTTCAGGAACAAGTGCTCCGGTACTCGTTCTTCACGGTGTTCGACAACGTCAACCTGGAGATCGCTGGCGAGGGGCACGTCGTGCTCACCGGCCACGTTACCGCGGGACACAAGGCGAAGGCCATCGCGAAACGCGTCGACGCGCTCGAAGGCGTGACGGCAGTGACCAACGAGATCGCGGTGCTCCCGGTGTCGCGGTTCGATAACCAGTTGCGGTACGTTATTGCCCGTGCGATCTACGGGAATCCCAACTTCTGGCTCTACGGCGCCAGCGCGAATCCGTCGATCCACATCGTGGTGAATCGTGGGCATGTGACGCTCACCGGCGTCGTCGACAGCGAGACCGACCGGCAACTGGCGCGGGCCCTCGCGGGGCAGTTCAACGCCTTCTCGGTCACCAACGAGCTTCGGCTGCCGCACGAAGTGACGGCGGAACTCGAAGCGCTTGGATAGCAAGGGTTCACACGGGGGGCTGCTGGCGGTCGCCACGGCTTGGCGACCGCCGCCGCGCCGCCACGAGTCGCCGGACCAGGTGTCGAGCGCCAGGTTGGGGATCCGGTCGTCGGGATAGAAGGGGGCGAAGCGAGACCCGATGCCCACCTCGTTGTTCGGCCCCATGCTGTAGTACCGCCACCGGAAGCGGCCGTCGTCGATGTTGTAGGCGGTGACGTGACCGCGGACGCCGCGCTCGCCGCCGGCCACGCCGACGATGACCTTGTCGCCGACCACCAGCGGCATGCCGGAGACCGTTTCCCCCATCGCGACGGTCGCGTTCTCGGCCTGCCAGATCTGCTCTCCGGTCTCCGCGTCGAGCGCGAACACCTGTCCGTCGAGGGTGGCGAAGAAGATCCGGCCGTCGTCGTAGCCCAGGCCGCGGGTCTGCGCGCCGCAGCAGGCGCTCCTCCGTGTCAGCTCCGAGTCGGGGATCTCGGGCCGGAACTCCCACTTGATGAAGCCGTCCCGGGCGAGGTCGAGCGCGTAGACGTAGTTCGGCTCCCGGGTGACGATGTACATCGTGTCGCCGAGCACGAGCGGCGAGGCTTCGTACGAATCGTGGACGCCGAGCTGCATCGTCCACGCCATGGTGAGCTGCTCGACGTTGTCGACGTCGATCTGATCCAGCGGGCTGTAGTTCCAGCCCGCGTAGTTGGCGTTCGGCATGACCCATTGCGACGACGGGTCGGGCGCCGAACCCTCCTGGGCGGCCGCGGCCCCCGGCACGCCGGGAACGCACAGCAGCGACACGAGCGGAATCCACATCCAGCCGCGCCGCTAGGTTGACAGGCTCACGCTGCACTCCTTGGCTCGGGGTACGTGCCCCACGTTCTGCGCCGTCGATCGCCGCGGTACGGCAGATATGCGCCCCGCGGCCCAAGGGTCGACATCCGGGCCGGCCGCATACCCCAAGGCCCGCCCTTCCTCGCCGAGGACGGTTGCGGGCGGAGGAATCGTCCACGAGGTAGAGGAAGACCGAGGTCGCCGGGGCAGGTGCGTCCGGCCATCGCACATCGCAACTGTCGCTCGGCATTCGCCCCGCCGCGGGATAGAATCGCCCCGTTCGGTCCTTGGGAGGTGACGATGAGGAGTACGGCCACGCCGACAGTCCGAGCATCCCTGGCCGCCACGGGCCTCCTCGGCGCCGTCCTTCTCGGGGCGACACCCGCCCTCGCGCAGCAGGGGGCGGCCGGAGGCGAATGGCGCAGCTACGCCGGCGAGGCGGGGGGCACGAAGTACTCGCCCCTCGACCAGATCCACGCCGGCAACGTGCAGGATCTCCACATCGCCTGGCGCTGGCGCTCGGTCGACCACGAGCTGGCCGACGCCGATCCCGACCTGCAGTTCAATCCGATGCTGCTGGCCACGCCGCTGATGGTCGGGGGACGGCTCTTGATGAGCACCAACCTGGGCCAGGCGGCGGCCATCGACCCTGCCTCGGGCGAAACGACGTGGGTCTATCGCGCGCTCGAGGACGGTGCGGGGCGGCCCCGCGGGGGACCGACCCGCGGCGTCGGGCACTGGCACGATCCGGAGCGCGACGACGAGCGGGTCTTCGTCGTGAGCGGCGAGCAGCTGGTGGCCCTCGACGCACGGACCGGCGACCCCCTGCGGGAGTTCGGGACCGGCGGCAAGGTCGACCTCGCCGCCGGCGTGCCCCACCTCGAGGAGTACCGCTGGACGGCGGCGCCGCTCATCTGCCGCGACACCGTCATCGTCGGCATCTTCACCACCGACCGGTTCGACCGGCGGAACCAGGCGCCCGGGTACATCCGCGGCTACGACGCCGTCACCGGACGGCTGAAGTGGCGGTTCAACACCATCCCGCAGCCGGGCGAGTTCGGGCACGAGACGTGGGAGGACGGATCCTGGGAGCACACGGGCGCCAGCAACGTCTGGACGGTCCCGAGCGCCGACGAGGAGCTGGGCTACGCCTACCTGCCGACCGCCACCCCGACCCACAACTGGTACGGGGGACACCGTCCGGGCGACAACCTGTTCGCGGAGACCCTGCTCTGCCTGGAGTGCGAGACGGGACGCCGCGTGTGGCACCACCAGTTGATCCACCACGGCGTCTGGGACTACGACACCGGGTCGACCCCGATCCTGGCCGACATCACCGTCGACGGCCGGCCGATAAAGGCGGTCGTGCAGGTGACCAAGCAGGCGTTTGCCTACGTCTTCGACCGGGTGACCGGCGAGCCGGTCTGGCCCATCGAGGAGCGGCCCGTGCCGCAGTCGGACGTCCCCGGCGAACGGACATCGCCGACCCAGCCCTTCCCGACCCGGCCCGCGCCGTTCGACCGGCAGGGCATCACCGTCGACGACTTGATCGACTTCACGCCGGAGCTTCGCGCGGAAGCGATCGAGATCTTGCGCCGCTACCGCTCGGGGCCGATCTTCACGCCGCCGTCGCTACGTGACGAGTCGCCGGGCGGCACGCTCGGCACCCTCCAGCTCCCCGGCTGGGTCGGCGGCGCCAACTGGAACGGGGCCGCCTACGACCCGGAGACGCAGATGCTCTACGTGCCGTCGATCACGGCACCCATCCAGATCGGGCTGCGCGAGGCCCCGGACGACTCGCCGTTCCGGTACCTGCAGGGAACGCCCAGCGTGTGGATCGACGGGCCGCGGGGGCTACCGCTGGTCAAGCCGCCGTGGGGACGCATCACGGCGATCGACCTCAACACCGGCGAGCACGTCTGGATGGTGCCGAACGGCCCGGGTCCGCGCGACCACATCGCGCTGCAGGACCTCGCGCTCCCGTGGCTCGGAGCTCCCGGGCGGGCAGCGCCGCTGCTGACGAAGACGCTCCTCTTCCTGGGCGACGGCTCGCGGTCGATGCAGGTCGTGCCGCCCCTCGGCGGCGGCCGAATGTTCCGCGCCTACGACAAGGCGACCGGCCGCGTGCTGTGGCAAACGGAGCTTCCCGCCGGAACCTCCGGCGCGCCGATGACCTACATGCACGACGGCACACAGTACGTGGTGGTCGCGGTCAGCGCGCGCGATCACGACGGCGAGCTCATCGCCTTCGCCGTGCAGTGACCCGTCGCCTCGGCCGCTGCGCGCGGTGGACGAACAGGCGTCGGCCCTGTCCGAACCAGAGCAGTCCCGGGCTGACCTGCACTTCCCGGTCGCCAAACCTCAGCCTGAGCCTCCCCGGACGTGTCTCGATGCCGCCAGTCGCGACCGCGTAGCTGGTCGGCAACATGGCAGACCATCTGTGTTACAGGCATCGTCCCCCACTGGCGGACGCTCTCCGGTGAGAGCTGGTCGATCCTGATGTGGATAGCCGCCCGTACAGATCGACTGAAGAGTGTGGGGCTCATTGACCTGCCTGACTCTACAACACCTCCCGGAAGGCTTCGACGCTCCATCGATGCCGCGAGAGGTGAACGCAGTCACGGCAAGAGGGTACTCGTGGAACCCCGGTTATCACGGAAAATGGAACAGTCATGAAGGACGGGATCGCCTGGTTCGCCCGCAATCCGGTCGCCGCGAACCTGATGATGGTCTTCATCATCATGAGCGGCGCGATCGCCACCCAGGTAGTCAAGGAAGAGGTCTTCCCCGAGATCGATCTCGATCGGGTCGGCATCACCGTCCCCTATCTCGGCGCGGCGCCGGAGGAGGTCGAGTCGGGCGTGATACTCCGCATCGAGGAGGCCATTCAGGGCATCGACGGCATCAAGGCGATCCAGTCGACGGCGTCCGAGGGCAGCGCCTCGGTCATGGTCGCGCTCGAGTTCGGCGCCGACCCCCGCCGCGTCGTCGACGAGATCAAGAACCAGGTCGACGCCATCACCACCTTCCCCCTCGAGACGGAAGAGCCCATCATCCGCGAGCTGATCGGGCGGAACCAGGTCACCGACATCGCCATCTCGGGGGCCACCGACGTCTTCACCCTGAAGGCGATCGCCGAGCAGGTGCGCGACGAGCTGACCGTCCTGCCCGAGATCACCCAGGTCGACATCGTGAGCGCCCCCCCCTACGAGATCTCGATCGAGGTCTCGGAGACGGCGCTGCGGCGGCACGCCATGACCTTCGATGAGGTCGCCGACGCGGTGCGCCGCTCGTCGCTCGACCTGCCCGGCGGCTCCGTCCGCACCGACGGCGGCGAGATCCTGCTGCGCACCATCGGCCAGGCCTACCGCGGGGACGAGTACGAGGGCCTCGTGCTCTGGACCCGCGCCGACGGCACCCGCCTGCGGCTCGGCGACGTGGCGAACGTCGTCGACGACTTGGCGGAGACGGACCAGTACGCCCGCTTCGACCATGACACCGCGGTGATGGTGTCGGTGTTCCGCACCGGCGACCAGAGCGCCCTCGACATCGCGGCGGCGGTGCACGGCTATGTCGAGCGGCAGCCGCGGCTGCCCGAAGGCATCTCGCTGACGATCTGGCAGGACCAGGGGGAGATCCTGGCCGGCCGGCTGACCCTCATGGCGCGCAACGGCGCCACCGGGTTCGTGCTCGTCTTCATCGTGCTGGCGCTCTTTCTCGAGTTCCGACTGGCGTTCTGGGTCAGCCTGGGCATCCCCATCTCGTTCCTCGGCGCCATAGCGCTGATGCCGTGGTTCGACATCTCGGCCAACCCATCTCCCAGTTCGCGTTCATCCTGGTGCTCGGGATCGTGGTCGACGACGCGATCCTCGTGGGCGAGAACATCTACCGGCACCAGGAGAGCCACGGGGACGGGCTGCGCGGCTCCATCGAGGGCGCGCGGGAGATCGCCAAGCCGGTGGTCTTCGCGGTCCTCACGACGGTGGTGGCGTTCATGCCGCTGATGTTCGTGCCGGGCGGGATGGGGAAGATGTCCCGGGTCATCCCCCTCGTCGTCATTCCCTGCCTGCTCTTCTCGCTGATCGAGTCGCTCGGCATCCTGCCCGCCCACCTCGCCCACATTCGCCGGCGCCCCGACGCGTCCGGTCCGTGGCGCCGGTTCCAGCAGTTCTTCGCCAGCGGGCTGAAGGCCTTCGTCCGGACGGTCTATCAGCCGTTGCTCGAGACCGCGCTCCGCTGGCGCTACGTCACGGCCGCGATCGGGCTCTCGACCCTGATCCTGACCGGGGGCATGGTCGTCGGCGGGTGGGCCAACTTCCACTTCTTCCCCTCGATCGAGGCGGACTTCATGGCGGCGGCGATCACCATGCCGCAGGGCACGCCGGTCGACATGACCTCGCAGGCGGTCGACAAGCTCGAGGCGGGGGCGGAGCGGCTCCGCGCCCGGCTGGAGCGGGAAACCGGCATGGACTACTTCCCCCACGTGTCGGCGTCGGTCGGCGACCAGCCGATGATGTCGCGCGGGGGCGGACCGACGGTGCCGATGGAGGCCGCGTCGGCCGCGAACCTCGGCGAGGTGACGGTCGAGCTCGCCCCGCCCGAGGCCCGGGCGTACACGAGCGAGCAGCTCGGCCTGATGTGGCGGGAGGAGACCGGCCCGATCCCGGAGGTGGTCGAGGTCAACTTCAACACGTCGGCCATGAGTCCGGGCGACGACGTCGACGTGCAGCTCGCCGGGTCCGACATCGCCGACTACCCCGGCGTGTTCTACACGTTCGAGGGCGCCCAGGCCCAGCAGGTCGAGACGATGGGCGGCCTGCAGTCGGGGTTCCTCCTCGCCCTCCTCATGATCTTCGCCCTCCTCGCGGTCCCGCTGCGCTCGTACGTGCAGCCGCTGATCATCATGGCGGCCATCCCCTTCGGCCTCGTCGGCGCCATCTGGGGGCACATGGTGATGGGGCTCGACGTCACCTCGATATCGATGCTCGGCCTCGTCGCACTGACCGGGGTCGTCGTCAACGACAGCCTCGTGATGGTCGACTTCATCAACCGCGCCCGGAACGTCCACGCCGACCTCGGCCGCAAGGTGCGCCAGGCGGGCGGGCAGCCCGGGGACCGCCACGAGTTCGAGTCGACCCGACTCCAGCTCGCCATCCGCGAGGCGGGCGGCAACCGGTTCCGTCCCATCCTCCTCACGTCGCTGACCACCTTCTTCGGGCTCGCGCCGCTGATGCTGGAACGCAGCATGCAAGCGGCGTTTCTCGTGCCGATGGCGGTATCGCTCGCCTTCGGCGTGCTGTTCGCGACCTTCATCACGCTGATCCTCGTGCCGACGCTGTACCTCATCCTCGACGACGTGCAGCGGACGATGCGGCGGATGTTCGGGCGGGGAGAGCCGGCGCTCGCGCCGGAAGCGCCCCTTTAACCAATACCGCCTATCGTCATAGTCGTGGATGGTGACTCGCTGAACGGTCTGTGGGAGTCTTGTCCCGGGGACGTGGAAGAATGGGCCGACGGATGACAACGATGCCCCAACCAGCGATTGGTACTTGGCTAAAACTAATGAATGGCAAGAGGCTCGTCGCCAACGGAATCCGCCGGTTCGTGTTGCCGCTCCTGGTCCTCAGCCTGACTCCGATGTCGGGTTGCGCCCCGTCCGGGACCGGGCAGCAGGCTCCCCCATTGCACCTGGACCCGGTGCTGACGGCGCAAACTTCGGGCGTCGAGGCGCGGTTCATCGGCATCAGCCCAGTCGATGACAACATCGTTTGGATCAGCGGGACCGAGGGCACATACGCCCGCACTACCGACGGCGGGACCACATGGCATGCGGGGGTCGTGCCGGACGCCGGAGCATTGCAGTTCCGCGATGTGCATGCCGTCGACGCGGAAACGGCCTACCTGCTCAGCATCGGCGACGGCGAGCAGTCGCGCATCTACATGACCACGGACGCCGGGCTGACCTGGGCGCTTCAGTTCACGAACCCGGAACCCGAAGGCTTCTTCGACTGCATGGACTTCTGGGACGGAGACCACGGCATCGCCTTCAGCGATTCGTTCGGCGGGGCGTTCTTCCTCATCACCACCGGAGACGGCGGCGCAACCTGGCAGCGGGTACCGCCCGACAGCCTTCCCCCGGCCAGCGAAGGCGAAGGCAGCTTCGCGGCCAGCGGCACCTGCCTCGTCACGCATGGTGAGGCGACAGCGTGGGTCGGCACTGGAGCCGGCGCTTCCGCGCGGGTTCTGAAGACGACGGACCGGGGCAGATCCTGGACCGTTGCCGACACCCCGATCGTCGGCGGTACGCCGACGGCGGGTATCGCCTCGCTGGCCTTCCGGGATTTCGACAACGGCGCGGCCCTGGGCGGCGTCATCGACAAGCCGGACGAATACAGCGACAACGTGGCCGTGACCAACGACGGCGGGAGCACGTGGACGTTGGCGGGGCGACCGTCGTTCTCGGGAGCGGTCTATGGTGCAGCCTACGTGCCGGGCGCGCCGACGCCGACGCTCGTCGGGGTCGGACCAAACGGCATGGCGTATTCCGCCGACAACGGCATGACGTGGACCAACCTGGACACCCGGAGCCATTGGAGCGTCGCTTTTGCCAGCCTCCGTAGCGGCTGGGCCATCGGGCCGGAAGGGCGGGTAACGCACATCCGGCTGTTCGAGTAGCCGGTGATGGTGAGCGGTTGCCGTTTCGTCTTACCTGGAGTTCACACTTCCCCGAGTTGGCCGCCGTCGTCGCCACCTGCCCTCGGCCGCGCTTGGCGCGGCCCGTTCGAGGACAGTGAAGCGTTCCCTCGAGGACGAGGTGGTGGTGGACTCGCGGCCGGCCCCAATCGAGGACCGTGAACGGTACCCCGCCGCTCGGCTCTATGGGCGTTGCATGGTCGGCAACGCGAACACGAACAGGTTGTTCCCCTGACTACTGGCGTTCACCTCGGGGGTCAGGTTGAGGAACCGCGGCGTGCCGGTGCTGACCGCCACGTACTGGCGGCCGTCGACGGCGTAGGTGATCGGGAAGCCGCTGACGGCCGAGCCGAGGTTGATCTCCCAGAGAACCTCGCCCGTCTCCTGGTCGAGGGCGCGGAAGCGGCCGTTGACGTCGCCGCCGAACACGAGGCCGCCGCCGGTGGCGACCAGGGACATGGTGGCCGAGCGCTGCTCGTGGATCCAGGCCGTCTCGCCGGTCTCGGCCGAGATGGCCCAGACGGTGCCGACCTGGTCGGTGCCCGGGGCAATCTCGGGGCGCCAGGCGATGGCGTAGACCGAGGTGCTCTCGGGGCCCTCGGCCATCATGCGGGCGCAGACGTTGCGCAGCGGGTAGTACATGGTGTTGGTGAGGGGGCTGTAGGCGCCCGCCTCCCAGTCCTTGCCGCCGCTGGCGTGGGGGCAGGTCAGCACCTCCTGCCCCGCCCCGGTGAAGACGAGCTCGGGGTTCTCGGTCACCGCCCCGGACGCGCCGTCGATGTGGCTGATGACGTTCTGGGTGATGGTGGGCGTGGCCCACAAGAACTCGCCGGTCTCGCGGTCCAGGGTGTAGACCACCCCGGTCTTCCCGGGAATGCCGGTGATGACCTTGCGCACCTCGCCCGGCTGCACGCGGGGGTTGATCCAGTCGACGGCGCCCGCGTCGGGGGCGACCGCGGTGTCGACGAGCAGCCGCTCGAAGGGATGGTCGAGGTCCCAGTGGTCGTTGAGGTGCTGGTAGTACCAGACGATCTCTCCGGTGTCAGCATCGAGGGCGAGAGTCGAGTTGTGGTAAAGGTGCTGGTTGTCGGTCCCGCCGATCAGGAATTTCGGGGCGGGAGAGGTGACGGACGTCCCCACGTAGACGAGGTTCAATTCGGGATCGTAGCTCGGCACCATCCAGGCGCCGACGTGCTTCCGGTCCTCGAACGGCACCCCGCCCCAGGTCTCGTCACCGGGCTCGCCGGGTCCGGGAATGGTGCGCCGGCGCCACAGCTCCTCGCCGGTATGCGGGTCGTGGGCGGTGATGACGCAGCCGTCGGGTCCCGCCGCCGGCATGCAGCTTCGGCCGGAGATCACCTTGCCGTCGGCGACGATCGGCCCCGAGCTCTGCATGGCGGGGTTCTGCTGGTAGTTCAGGATCTCGGTCTCCCACGCCATCCGGCCAGTGGCTGCGTCGAGGGCGAAGATGTGGTCGTCGACGCTCGTGTCGATGATGAGCGAGCCGTAGATGGCGATGTTCCGGTTGTTCTGCCAGAGGTTGTTGAAGACGTACTCGTCGATGTCGTCGGGCACCTCGCGCCGGTGCTCCCAGACGAGGTCGCCGGTGACGGCGTCGATGGCCTGGATGACGTCGGCGGGGTTCGGCATGTACAGGACGCCGCCGTAGGCGAGGGGCGTGCCCTGCTGGCGCCCGTCGGTGAGGGCGCGCGACCAGACCATGCGCAGCTCGCCGACGTTGTCGCGGTCGATCTGGTCGAGGGGGCTGTAGCCCCAGCCGTCGAGGGTGCGGCGCCACATCAGCCAGTCGCCGGGCGCGGGGTCCTGCAGCATCTCGTCGGTGACGGGCACGAAGTCGGACTCGGGCTGGGCCTGTGCGGCGGCCGGGACCGCGGGCGCGCCACCCAGCGCAGCGATCAGCGGGATGACGAGGAGGCCGGGAACCCTGCGGACAACGGGGGATGGTGTCTGCATCACACGCCCATTCTAGCGCCATCACCGCGGCGGCGGGTGAAGCGGTCGACCACCCGAAACGAGTGAAGCGCTTGCTTCCCGGTACGCGTCCTGGCGGACCCTCACTCCGGCAAACCGAACACGAAGAGGTTGTTCCCGAAGCTCGGCCGGATCTCCGGGGTCAGGGCGAGGAACGCCAGCGGATTGCCCCCCACACCGGTACTGGCCGCGACTGTCGGCCGTCCACCGCGAAGGTGATGGGGAAGCCGGTCAGGGGCGAGCCGAGGTTGATCTCCCAGAGCACTTCGCCGGTATTGTGGTCGAACGCGCGGAAGCGGCCGTTCGCGTCGCCGCCGAAGACCAGTCCGCCCCCGGTGGCGACGAGCGACGTCGTGGCGGCGCGTTGGTCGTACCGCCATGCCGTCACGCCGGTCTCGGCCGAGATCGCGTGCACGGCGCCGACCTGGTCGGTGCCCGGCGCGATCTCGTTGCGCACCGCGAGCGAGTAGAGCTCCAGGGCCAGGGTCTCGGCGCTCTCGACCACCATCATCCGCGCGCACGTGTTCCGCAAGGGGAAGTACATCAGGTTCGTGAGGGGGCTGTAGGCGCCGCCCTCCCAGTCCCGTATCCCTAAGCGCGACGGCTCTATAACCACCTGTGTCTACAATGGTTTACGTGGCTCACGCGCTGCTCTGCCAGCCGCGCGTGCCAGCCAGATCGGGTCTGCCAGCCGGCCGCGGAACGTCATCGCTCCCATCATTCCGGCGCAGGCGTTCGAGCGTGGCCCGGCGCTTCCCTAGCTCTGCCGACGGGTAGAATCATGGTCGTTTCGGGCCGCGTGTGTCCATAAAGGTTCTGAATGACGGCACGTTTGTTCCGGCGCGTCGGAGGCCGGCGGCGAACGAGTGGCGGGCCGGCTGGTGCGGCGCGCCGCGGCACCGAGCGCGCCGTTGACGCTGCTGCGGGGCCACTGACCGAAGGCGGTGGCGTCGAGGAGGCGGGGGCGGCGGCGACGCCCTTGGGACGAGCGGTACGGCGGCGAGTCGGCCGCCCTTGCCGCGCGGAACCGCGACCCAGAGGATCGGCTCGTCGAGCCGGAAGTCGGCCTAGCCACGGCCATCTGCGAGGGACCATTACCTGGCAGCGTCCTCGTTCGCTCCAATCGAACGCAAGATCGCGGAGCCGACCGTGAGGGGCACGAGGGCTCCAGTGATCTTGCTAGGCCGGCTCGGTCGGCGGCGTTCTTGCGCCGTCGTTCTCCCGCTGCTTCCACCCTGACGGACGAAGTCCCGGGTACCACGTGATCATCAACTGAGCGAGCCCCTCCAGTCCTGGCGCGCGCAGGCTACGGCCCGCGTGCGCGTGCCGGTCCAGGATGTGGTACGGCTCCAGTTCATCCTTCGAGAAGAGAAGGACGCGTGCCTCCACCTCCCCTGCGCCCCCGCGCACAGATTGATCTCTTCATGCGAGAACGCCCCGGTCTTCGCAAAAACGAGGAACACGCTGACCCGCTTTGCTGGCAGCGCGTCCGCGACACGCTGTAAGTGTTCCACATCCGACTTCGTGATCTGTCCTCTGTTGGACTTGCATTCACCGATAACGAGTTGTGGACACCAGGGGCGCTCATAAGACATTCCCGTCGTAAGCGCCGCGAAATCTGTTTCACACGCGTTGACTACACCTGAATCAGTGGGCGCAAGTTCGAGACACGTCGTATACAACATGCCTTCCGGGCTGAATTCAGTGTCAAGCTGCTGAAGAGTTACCGCAACTGGAATCCCGCCTTGCTGTTGATCGTCACGACCGAATAGTCCCGACCGACGGTATACCCAGTTCCGGTCTCGCAACTGCATCGTGACGTCGAAGGATGTACCACAATAGATGCATACAACTTCGACTTTGACATCGTCGAGTGATTGCCAAAACGGCAAGTCACAAGATGGACAGTGAAGTTCGAGGCCAACTCGAAACACACGTTGCTTGAGTAGCTGGTTCAATGCGTCCTGTGGTTGAAGTTTCCGGCGCGTAGAACGCGGCGCAATGAACAAATCGTGGTAGGGCTCGAACCGCATGCGTTGTTCGGCCTCGTCAAAGTCCCCAATAATCTTGCACGCGCGACTCCGGTCAAAGTGCTGGTCTGGCTTGTGGCGAGCAATGAGTGCACGGACCCCCTCGATCTTGAAGACTCTGCAGCCCTGAAGTCCGCCCATTTGCGAAATCAGCTGGCGCGTGATAACACCCGCGCGACTCGGTCGAGCGTGTATTCCAAAGCGCCGAAACAAGCTCCTCACTAGGTCCAAGGCGGACAACGCTCTCAAGGTCACATCGTTCGTGGTAGTCGCAACCAACAAACTCACGGCGTTCCCGGTGATTCCGCGATCGGCTCGGACCTGATCATATCGATAAAACAGTTCTCGTCCATAGAATTCATTCAGTTCCGGGAGAAACGGCGGGAAGAACGTGACGTTCTTGTCACGAAAAAAGTGGTCGTAGCCGCTCAAAGTCACGCCGACGTACTGCTGCAGTACATCGCTGAGCACTGGTTTTTGGGTTAGCGAGAACGTGACTGTGGGAGTGTCGCCGGTCTCGCTAATGTTCAAACCATTCCAGCTCGAAACGTCAACGGGATGCCGAACGACTTTTCGTCCTGGTAGAGAAAGGTCCTCCGCGTCGGTGTCAGGGTGTCCCCAGATTGCAATACCGCCAATCGCGCTGAATGACTCCGGTGTCAAGGTTGAGAGCCATCGCTTGTGAGCCTCGATCATGGGAGTCAGGCGTTCGCGGTGTTTTGGGTCAACGAATATGACTTCAGTTCCGGTGGCCCGTACATTCCAGTAGTTCACTATATCCATGAACTTTCCGGCGTCTCCGACATAGTACCCAGGGTCTTCAGGGCGATGGTCGTGTTCAAGCTCTACGGCGCAAAGTCTGGATGGCGTTAGGTGGCTATTGAGTCCAGCAGGCAGTGTATGTAGCATAAGTCGTTTGGTGCTCAGCATGTCGTCAATAATGCGCTCGTAGTTTGGAATCGCTGGCGATGGCGCCGGGTAAGCGCCTACGGTGGCGAGGAATACGTTGGCCAGCGGGTCCTCAGCGTCCCAGTTACACAAGGACACTGGGAGATCGGACGGGATAGTGCCCTGGGTTCTGCGTTTCCAAATACGGTGGGCGGAGTGATAGACGTCCACGAACGCCCCGTAGGGCGGGCGGTCATCCCATTGACTGTGGAACAACTGATAGTCTCCCTCTGTGGGCCACATGAGATAATCGTACTTCTTGACAAACGCCATGAGTAGGTCGGTTGACTCCAGAGGAAAGAGTACGTCTACGCGAAAAAGATCGACAAGGTACTCTGCGATCGTCTCTTGATCGACGGGGATTAGCGGATTGAATTTGCCGCCGGCAAAGGCATGAGTGAACCGAAGCGCGGCCTCCAGGTGAGCATGATTGCCTGTCTGGACGCACCAGCCGATGCGGACAGGGCGGTATCGAAGGTGGAGGGAGAGAGTGCTCATGGTTTGACCGGGTTTACCGGTGGGACGACCCTTGATGAGGGTACGAGGTCGTGCCGACGGAAACAAGTCTGCCAGCCGACGAAGACGCGGGGTGCCGATCGTTGCGGCGCAGCCGTTCGAGTGCCGCCTGGTGCTTCTCCAACTCGGGCGGCGCGTAGATCATGGTCGTTTCCGGCCGGGCGTGTCCATAGAGGTCCTGGATGTCGGCCACGTCGGTCCCGGCGCGGCGGAGGCCGGCGGCGAACGAGTGGCGGATCTGGGAGGTGGTGAACACGGGCCGGCCGGCGCGGCGGGCGGCGCGGGCGAGCGCCCGGTTGACGCTGCTGCGGGGCCAGGGGCCGAAGGCTTCGGCGTCGAGGAACGGGCGGGCGGCGGCGGCGCCCTCGGGCACGAGCGGGACGGCGGCGATCCGGCCGCCCTTCCCGCGGGGGACCGCGACGCGTAGGGGATCGGCTCGTCGAGCCGGAAGTCCTCGGCGCGGAGCCGGCCCATCTGCGACGGCCGCATGCCGGTCCAGTGCATCAGCTCCAGCCGGGCGCGGGTGACTGATCCGGCGGGGATCTCGGCGAGCACGTCGGCGATGTGGCGGCGGTCGACCCAGCGGGGCCTGGGCGGGGGCGGCGCGAATCGTACGAGGTCGAGCAGGTCGAACGAGGCGCGGCGGCCGTAGAGGACGAGGTTCGTGAGGGCGTGGCGGCGGTGGTTGCAGGTGGAGGCGGTGAGGGTGCGGCGCCACTCGTGCAGCTGCGCGTTGAGCGCGGGCAGGTGGGCCGGCAGCGCGAGGGTTCGCAGATGGCCGAACCGGGGCAGCCACGCCAGCAGCTCGCGGCGGCGGTCGCCGAAGCTGATCAGGGTGCTCTCGACTTGGCCGAGTAGCGGCCGGAGTCGTGGTTGAGGGTGTGGCGTCCGCCTTCGGGGAGCGTGCGCAGGCTGGCCCGCAGCTCGTCGCGGCGCGCCCGGATGGTCTTGAGCGGCGTGCCGGGCGGGAAGCGGATCTCGCGCTGGATGCCGTTCACCTTCACGGTGGCGGCGAGCCCGTGGCGGTCCTTGTAGATGCCCTCGGCGACGCGGACGCGGCGGCGGGCGGCCGGTTTGGCGGCGTTCGCCTTGGGGGCTCGGCGCTTCGGCGGCGCCGCGTCGGCCGGCGCGGGGTCGGCGGGGTTGACGGTCGGGTTCAATGGTCGGCTCCTTCATACGAACGTCCTCGCGGCCCACTTGACCTCGCCGACGATCTCGGCGCCCGGCGGCCAGGGGCGCGTAGGCCAGACGTTCTTGTTGGGGTTGTCGCTGACGAGCTGCCAGGCACCGGCGACGTCCCGGCCGGCGCGCTTGACGACGAGGCCGTCGGCGGTGCGCACGACGTAGATGCGGCCGACCCGCCGGCGGCCTCTTCGGGTCGTTGTCGATGATGAGCAAGAGAGCCGCGACGCGCGGGCTCCTGAAGGACATGTCCGCATCGTCGACGGGTATGACATGCAGCACGGTCGGCGGCGCACCGTTCGGGCGCGTGATCACCATCGAGCCGCTCACGCCCCGGTCGCCGTAGCGCGGGAGCGCGCGACCGAGAAGCTTCTGCAACGTGGTGTTCTCCGCGACCACGGGGGTGCAGAGGGCTCCGTCCCGATCCGACAACCGATCGCCCCGGCGCAGCAGATCACGGGCACGGTCGTTCGCCGCCGCGATCCGCCCGTGCCGGTCCAACTGGATGACGCCTGCATGCCTGTTGCCGAGCAGCTTGCCGAGCGAGGCGCCGAGCGCACCGGCCCCGGCCAGCGCGTGACGGACCCGCACGAACTGGCGCAGATGCGGAAGAAGATGTCGGTGATAGTCATGGCGGCGCGCAGGTCCGGTAGCACGAGAGCGTGCCAGCGGGATTGTGGCCTACGCCCCCGGCAGCCTGACGCGGGACAGCGCCTTCCCTGCTTGCGCGATCCCGGCCCGCTTCTCGTTCATGGACTGCTTCCGAGGCTGCGGCGCGCGCTCTCGCCGAAGTCGTCATCCGCGGTCAGTCCCTTGGGGAGTCCGCCGCCCCCTCGGGTCTGGAAGACTCAGGCGGAGCTGGCGGAGCTGGCGGCTCCGGTGGAGGTGGCGGAGCTGGCATCGGCATGTCGGGCGGGACGGGTGGGCCTCCCGCGCTGAGCCTACGAGACACGTCCGGTCTTCGCCTCGACGAACACGGCAGCAGTAGCTGCTCTGTTGATCTTGTCGTAGAGCGGTCCGGCGTCCCGGACCGTGACGTTGTGTAGGGCGCTCCTCAGCTCGCTCAGCCGCCGCTCAGCCTCGCTCCTCTCCAGCTGCTGGTGCTGGGCCTGGCGCCACAGCATGTCGAGCTCGATCTTGCACCGATGGCATTCGTCTCGAATGATCGCGTAGACGATCGCGTCACGGCCGGGCCTGAGAGTGACGTCGAGGGCCACTGCGAGACCGATGCCGGCGCCGAAGACCACAGTGGTCCCTGGCGGAAGCCGATCGATGAGGGCCACGACGCCGCCCATCGCAGAGGCGATCAGGATGAACCGCACGGCGCGCTCGATCCACACGCTGCGGCTGGCGAGGATTCCGTAGTAGCGCTCCCACCTCGCGCTGTGCAGCAAGGCTGCCCAGATGGCTTCTCGGACATCGGGCGTGAGGACTGCGGCCATAACGCGGGTCTCCAGGTCTCCGACCGCCGACGTCTCTACCGCGAGGGGAGGACTGGGGCGGCCACGGGTCTTCGAGTCTCGCACAAACGTACCACAAAAGCGGCCCCGGTGAGGGAGGGTTTGACTCCGCCAGGCTCGCCCAGCCGTACTTCGCGAGAAGTGCACCCCAGGCCGGCACGCCCGTGTAGAATCGGGCCGTCACAACGGAGGCCCAGTGCGCTTCATCATCAGCTGCGAGCTGGCGGCTCGATCCCCACAGGCCCGGGACGACTGCATCGCCAGGATCCAGACGCTGCTGCGCCCTCTACGCGGGTTCATGCCGGTCTCCATCACCGTCGGCCGCCGACCCGGACACATGGCTCAGGCCGACGGCCATCCCTCGTGGGAGAATCGGCGCGTTACACCCGAATCGTCTACTCGCAGGGGAGCCTCATCCCACGGCATCGAGCGACGCGGCGCCGCCGAATGGCGCGCCGCTGACCTGGAGCCGGTCAGCACCAGCGAGATCTCGTTGAGGAACTCGTCCCTGTCGGGCAACCGGTCGGCTTCGCGGATCGGCCAGAACCAAAGGGCGCACCAGTAGTCCAGTCCATGACCAGCTTCACGCGGCGGTAGGGGCTGGCGTTGCGCGTGTCGTCGTTGAACACCCCCTGGGCGCGGATGCGGTCCTTCCATGTGTTGGTGGTGCGGCGCGCGTCGCTGGCGCGCCGGCCCCAGACCGGCAGAGTGTCCTCGGTCTCCCGGTGATCGCGCGCGAGCTGGTCGGTGGCGACGGTGAGCGGCTCGTCTCGCAGGCGTTCCTGCACGGTCCCGGGGATGCCGAGCTTCGTGTTGGCGCCGAGCTCCGTCAGCAGGGCCGCCGTCTCCCGGCGCCGCAACGCTGATCCGCTTCAGACTGCCAGCCGGACTGCCAGCGCTGGGTTCGAAGAGCTACAGCAACCGACTGATTCCCGTCGCCGTCGGTGGCCGCGAGCAGCTTCCGACGGGCGAGATTCCCTGGATAGTCCGAAAGCTGCCCTGGGTGGATCTGCCGAACCCGGAAACCGGCGATCCCGAAGTCAAGCCCATCGCCGATGCGCTCCTCGGCCGGACCTGAGCCTGCGCAGGTAATCTGCACGCGTGCCGACCGAAGTCTTCGTCTCACATTCGCACAAGGATCAGGCGTTCGTCGATTGGCTGGTGGGTGTTCTGCGCCGCCATCGCGTTCCGGTCTGGTACAGCGACACCGACATCCGCGGCGCCCAGCAGTGGCACGACGAGATCGGCAGAGCGCTCCAGCGTTGCGACTGGTTCGTCGTCGTTCTCTCTCCCGACGCCTTGGGCTGTACGCCCTCCAGCAGGACCGGTTCGAAGGACGCATCGCTCCCGTGCTGCATCGAGCGTGCGCCTACGACCAATTGTCCTGGACCCTTCCGCAGATGCAGATAGTCGATTTCACCCGCAGTTTCGACGATGGATGCCGCGAGCTGCTTCGAATCTGGGACGTCCGATACGCCCCGACCGACCCGTCATAGCCTGAGTTGATCGCAAGAGGTCCGCACCTCACGCCGCGGAGACACGTGAACCTTCTCGGACTGAAGGGAATCAAATCACACCAACTGGCCCCGGTCTCCCCATCGGTTCACGAACTCAAGGACTCGCCGGCGGACTTGGTCGGTTGGATTGATGACGAAGAACGTCCGATTGCTCACACGGCGCCAGTAGTAGGCAATCGTGCCGCCCGGCAGGTGGTCCTTCAGCCACCGAATCTCGCCGAGATGGCCACCGCGGCGCCTGCTGTTGTGGTGGTAGATCACGGCGGTTCGTCCTTCGGCGAGCGCTGCCGCCTCGGCGAGCGGTATTCGCTTCGCCGCTACCTGTCTTGCCGCCCGGAAGCGATCGTCCAGGGCGAGCCCGTTGTCCGGGTCGGCAAAGACGATGTCGCAGTCGACGAGCTGGTCTTGGATACGGCGAAACCACTGGTGTCGCCATTGCTCACGTTCCCGAACTCTGACCCTTGCGATGTCGATAGGATCACCAGCGAAAACAGCATCCCCGAGAATGCCCGACTCCTGGATGGTCTTGACCGCCCTGCGAGTGCCGGCACCGATCAGCTTCTTCAGGGTATCGAACAACTCAGGGTCAAGATGTCGCCACTCCTCCCGTTCCTTGAGGTATGCGGTGTGGCGACCGTCACCAGCCGGCCCTGCGTCGGGGTGCAAGTACCATGCGACTCCCAGGGGCTTCGCGTCGAAACCGGGAGCACTGAGCGCTCTGTCGAGCGTGCCCTTGCCAGTCAATCCTCGGATCGCCCGCAGGAGCCCTTACTTTATGAAGTCTCCCACGTCACCGACGTACCGATTCTGCATCACGACTACTCGCGGCCGCCGCACGCGGCTGCGGCAGGCCGGCCGGCTCAGCGGTTGCGTTCGTACGGCGCGCCGGTGCCGGACGACCCGACGAAGAAGCGCGACCCGTCGGGGAAGGTGATGTCGCGCGCGTTCGCGGTGTTCGAACCGTCCTTGGCCCCGAAGCCGTCGATGACCAACTCGGTGCCGGCCGGGATCGAGTTCTTGTTGAGCCCGCGCCGCATCAGCGAGTTCGGCGCGCCGCACTCGATCGCCCAGGTCGTCACCGCACCGTCGTCGGCGGTGACGTCGACGTGAATCCACGAGTGGGGATTGATCCACTCCGTGCGCGCCACCGTGCCCGTGAGCTGCAACGGCCGGTTGGCGTCGAACTCGGCCGAGAAGGCATGGTGCGCGGATACCGATCCGGCCGGCGCCAACAGCATGACGGCGCCGGCCAGGGCCAGAAACGAGGTTGCAGTCTTTCGCATCGGTCTACCTTATGGGGTTCACCCGAATGTCCTCGAGGTCGGCGCCGGTCATGAGCGACAGGTTGCGCCCGTTGCCCTCGTGACAGGCGTACTCGAACAGCATGTGGTCGTCCGGGGCCCGCCGCAGCGCGTCGAACTCGATGGTCCACGGCTGCGTGAAGACCTCGGGGTCCTCGATGGTCACGCGGTAGCGGATGGTGTCGTCGTCGACCAGGGTGAAGCGCTCGACCACGTGCAGGTCGCCGCTGTGGAACACCCCGTGCCCGGTGGCGAGGGCGCTCGCCGGGGCTCCCTCGGGGGGCGCGCCGTGCCCCACCGGCCACGTGTTCGCGGTGAAGTTGGTCACGTCGACGACCAGGGTGTTCCCCTCCCAGCGGCCGCGCGAGTCGCCCATGCCGAGGCGGATCTCGGGGTCGGGGTGGGGGCTGCCGTCGAGGGGGATGTAGCGCGAGTGGTGGTTCCACTCGTAGAGGATGACGACGTGCCCGGGGACCTGCAGGATCTGGTAGGTGTTGTAGCCCACCGGCAGGTGCGCGCGGGGCAGGGCCGCGGGGAGGCACTTGACCCGGGGGTCGAGATGCTCGAGCTCGTCCTGCCGCGCCATCACCTCGCCCCGGCGCTCGGACGCCCACGGCTGGAGCGGAATGCGGCCGTCAGGCGGGTCGACGACCATCGGCCGGGTGACGCGCCCGGGGCGCGGCGGCGCGTCCGGGTCGGGCTCGAAGAACCGGGAGAACGCCGCTCCCTGCCCGAGGCTGGCGCCTTCCGGCGGGCGCCACGAGGCGTTCGCGGGGGTCTCCATCGGCTGGGACCGGCCGGGCAGATAGTGGCCGCGGAAGTCGGGGTCGCCCCACGGCGTGCGCGGGGGCTCGTAGTCGCCGTCCTGGCCCGCGGCGGCGGGCGCCGCCGCCAACGCGAGAAGCAGCGCCGCGCCGATGGCTCGTCGAGCGCTCATCATCTGTCTCCTTGTTCCTGCTCGACCGCCGCCTGCAGGAGATGGTCGACGCAGTCGTAGTCGAGAATCTGCAGACCCTGGTCCATCCGGCGGTACAGCGTCATGCGCATCGTCCACGGACGGGTGAACACGTCAGGGTCCTCGAGAGTGACCTCGTAGTCGATGTGATACGGGGTGATCGGGGTGTAGCGCTCGACGACGTGCAGGGCCTCGCTGTGGAAGTTGCCGGCCGCGTCGAGCCAGGTGCGCCCGTTGAAGTGGGTGGTGTCGACCACCAGCGTATCGCCCTCCCAGTGCCCGCGCGAGTCGCCCATCCAGAAGTCGTTCGGCAACGGATGGGGGCTGCCGTCGGTGTAGATGATGCGGACCGCGTGGGCGAACTCGTAGGTGATGACCATGTGGTCCGGCGTCTGCAGAATGCGGAACGGAAACGGCATGTAGGTGACGCGCGGCACCCCCGGCAGATAGCACTGCCGCACCGGGTCCGCGGTCAGCCGGTTCGCGTAGTTCTCCTGCTGCTGCTCGGCCGCCCACGGCTGGTAGGGGATGCCGCCCCCCTCGACCACCCCGAGGCCGGCGGGAATGCCGTCCTGTGCGTTGTGGGGGCGGATATCCCAGGCCGCCGAGCTCAGCACCTGCCAGAAGCCGTTCAGATCGGGCTGCCCCTCGGGGGTCCGGGGTCCGTCGTAGCCGGACGCGCCGGCCGGAGGCTGCTCGGCTTCGAGTGCGGACGCCGCGGAAGCGGTCGCCGCCGCGGTGCTCGCCGGCGCTTCGGCCGGCGGGCCGGACAGCGCATCGAGATAGCCGACGACCTGCCGCACCTCGTCGTCGGTCAGCTCGCGCGTCGAGATCGGGGGCATCTGGCTGTAGCCCTCGCGCACGACGGCCAGCACATACTCGGCGTCGTAACCCAGGGGAACCAGCCCCGGAGCGATGTCCCCGCGCCCCCCCGCCCCGTGGCACAACTGGCACACGCGCTGGTAGGGCTCGGCGCCGGGATGGTCCTGGGCCGCAGCCGCGGAAACGGCGGGACTCAGGACGACGGCCGCGATGCAGACGGCCAGGAACCCGCGCAAGGCCCTGGCCCGAAAATCGCCGCCTCCGGCTCCGATTGCCGCCCCACCAACCCCGCCCGGAGTCTGCACCGTTCCAGGGCGCAGGCTCCTGGACCGGGAAGCGCCGCCCCGCGGCGCCGATTCCCGCCCTGCCAATCCCGCCGCGTTCCGCGCCGTGCCGGCGCGTGGTCCCCTACCGGTCCTGCGCCGCATCGCGTTCCTCGGCGCGGTGGCCGGCGAGAATGCCGTCCATCCCGTAGTTGCCTTCATGGCACGCGTACTCCCACACCTGATCTTCCGAGCGCATCATCGGCACCTCGACGGTCCAGGGCAAGGTCCAGGTCGCGGAGTCCTCGACCGTGAACTCGTAGACCAGCGTCTCGGCGTCGACCCGCGTGAAGCGCTCCTGCAGGGTCATCGCCGCCGTCGCCCCGTAGCGCTCGGTGAACGAGTTCTTGTTGTAGAAGTTGGTCGTGTCGACGACCAGGGTGTCGCCCTCCCAGCGCCCGCGGGAGTCTCCCATCCACTGGGTCACCCCTTCCGCCAGCGCGCCGCCGTCCAGGGGGATGATGCGCGCGTCGTGGACCATCTCGTTGAGAATCACCACGTGGTCGGCGGTCTGGAAGAGCTGCATGTGGTTGTTGTAGGCGCGCGGCTCCATCGGCGGTCCCGAGTTGAACCCGAGCACGCAACGCTCGCCCACGCTGCGATCCTCCCACGAGTCGGCGGGGTGCTCGCTCCGGTACTCGGCCCGCGCGTCGGCCCGCGCCTGCCCCGCTTCCGAAAACGGCGGAATGCGCCCGTTCGGCGGGTCCACGATGAGCGACGTCCGCCGGGTTCCGACCGTCCGGGTGCCCCGGTCCATCCAGAAGTTGTTGTAGGCGCCGACGTTGCCTCCGGCCTCGGTCCGCTGCGCCGCCTCGTTCAACAACCGGGCGTTCCGTTCCACGACCTCCTGTTCCTGATTGGCTGCTTCCTCCGCGGTCAGGAACGCCTGATCGCCGAGCTCCTCGGGACGTTCCAAGGGCGTGATCGTCCGGAAGTCCCAGACCCCCTGCAGATCGGGGGCTCCCCAGGGCGTCCGCGGCGCCTCCGCCTCACTCTGGGCCGACACGGAAACCGGCGCCGACAACACGACCAGCACGGCCAGGCTCCCGGCCGCGGCGAGCATTCGATGATTCATGGCTTTCCTCCTGATGTGACGCGAGCCTGATTATAGCCGGCCCGGGCAGCCTCCGCGCGGCAAGAAGGCTCCCCAGCGTACCTGATGCCGGCCGAGACGCCAGCAGACGGCACGGTCCTTGCTCCCTTGTGATCGCTGTGTGGCGTCCATCCCGGCATGACGGGCGCAACCACGGTTCGACCGGAATCGCTGGTGGATGCACGTGTCAGAAATTGCTAACCTGATACATCGGCGTGATCGCTCCTGCCGACGTCTTGTGGCAGGACGGCGGACGCAGAGGTACATGAACGATGACTCCCGAAGCATGGACGGTAGTCGGCGTCGGCGTGGGAATCGCGTCCCTGGTGTTCCGGATGGATTCGCACGTGCGGCTGCGGGGCGAACGACTCGCCCGCGTCGAGGGGTTGCTGGTAGGCCTGCGCGACGCCATCACCGGTCGCGACTCGACCCCGCCGCGGAATCAGTGACGATGCCGGCACGACCCCGCCGCACCTCCATCAGAAGATCGCCAGCGGGTTGAGCGGCGAGCCGGTGCCGACGTCCATCGCGAGGGGCGCCGCCACCAGCAGGAACTCCCACCGGTTCTGCCGCGCCGCCTCCGCCGCCACCGCCTCGAGGTCGAGGTTGTCGAAGAGCGGCATCCCCATCGCGACGATCGTGAGCTGGTGGATCGGCTGCGTCACCCCCTCGACCCCCGACGGCAGCACGTCGTTGGTCCCGTCGGCGCCGAGCATCGCCACGCCCCGCTCGCGCAGCCACGGGGCGACCGAGGCGTGCAGCCCCGCGGACTCGCGCCCCGTCTCCCACGCTCCGAACTCGGCCCGGCGGGCCCAGCGGCCGTTCCGGACGAACAGGATGTCCCCCGGCTCGACCGTCACCCCCGCCTCGCGCTCCCACGCCTTGAGGTCCTCGACGTAGATCGGCGTGCCCGGCTCGAGATAGTCCACCCCCTTGAGTCGCGCGATGTCCAGCAGCACGCCGCGGGTGACGATTCCCTGCTTGAAGTTGATGATCGCGAGCTTCGCGCAGCCCCCCGCCGTCACCTCGTCGTCGCGGACGTAGCCGTTGTACATCCGCCCGTCGTGCATCATGTGGCAGAGCGAGTCCATGTGCGAGTGGGCGTAGCCGTGGTAGGCGAACGTGTAGCGGTCGCTGCGGAACGGCCCCGGGCGGTCCGGTCCCAGCATCTCGTAGCCGACCGGCGAGGTGGCGTCGAGGGCCCGCTCGGTGAGGTAGTTGTGCGAGAGCGACACCGACACCCCCGCCGTGGCCAGGGCCAGCGCCGCCCGCCGCTTCTCGGGTGTGATCAGGTTGAGCGCGCCCATCTCGTCGTCGTCGCCCCACCGGCCCCAGTTCGACAGCTCCGTCATCCACTGCGCAACCGTCTCCGCCGTCACCTCGCGCGCGGCCTGCGCTCCGACCGGCGGCGCCAGCGTCGCGAGACCCACCGCCAGCAAGCCCGCCGCCGCTATCCAGATTCGACAGTCCTTCATGTGCCTCGACTCCCTCTCCCGGCCGGGCGTGGTGCCGGACCGCGGCCTGGTCGAGCCCCCCGGTTGCCCGCACGGGCCGCGTAAACGACCCAGGTCCGCGACCGTCCCGGTGCCCCGTCTCCTGGTGCCTCGCAGCTGCTTCCGCGGCAACGGTAAAGCAGCCAGACGGCGCCGAGACGGCCGTCGCCCCCAAAGCCTGTCCGCCGATCTACCGCAGGCGCCGCGGGGTCGGCCGGAGCCGGACCCCACGTGCACCATCCGTTCGCGACGGCTACAACGGCCGATCCGGATTGATGATCGACCGCCACATGTGGGCGACCGGGCTGTTGTCGTACCCCAGCCCTTCCTTCGGCTGCTTGAACTGCCGGCCGATGACGTCGGTGAACTCTTCGATCCCGATCTCGCGCTGGCCCTCGTCGAACGCGTACTGATCGTTGACCGTGACCAGCCGCGCTTCCATGTAGTACCGGTGGTTCCGCGCGAACTCGTAGTCCTGCTTGATGTACTCGTCCGGCTCGTAGTCCACCCCGAAGATGCGGTTGTACATGTCGGGATACTCGTAGCCGACGGAGTCGTCCGCGTAGAACCGCAACGCCTGGTGGTACTTGATCCCCCAGGCCACGCGCTCGTCCACGTAGGGGGCGAAGAGTTGCGCACCCCAGTAGCCGTGGTCCGCCTTGATCAGGTTCTGGGTCACGTCGTGCAGGAGGCACGCGAACACCGTGCGCTCCGGTTGACCGGTCTCGACGGCCCGGTTCGCGCTCTGCAGGACATGGCGGGCCGGGGCGAACCGGCGCTCGAAGAAGTCGACCAGCGTGGGCTTGTCGGGCATCGGCTCGAAGCCGCTCGCGGTCGGTTTGTAGAGGTTGCCGGTTCCGCGCGGCACCCGGAGCTCGGCCGACGCCTGCGCGGCTTCCGCAAGCCCGACGCGACGATCGAGCCGATCCGTCATGTAGTGCTCGAGGGCCTCGGCCCGGTCCTCGTGCCCCATCGCCGCCACCGCCGCCGCCCCGCCCACCGATGCGAAGAACTTGCGTCGATCCACGTTCATGTGCGTCCCCTCCCCACTTGAGCCGTCGTCGGCTCTCGTCACGCTACTGTCGGACCACACCGATGTCAACCGCCCTCCTGCGGGGGACGGGTGACACAGCCCAGGTGCGACGGCCGCCGGCATCATCAGGTCTTGAACCACGGCTTCCGCTACCGGCCGAGCACCCGGTCGATGCTCTCCGGCGCTTCGGAGGGTCCCGCCGGGCGCCTCCATGGACTCGTCGGCGCCACGCGGGTCGAGGACCTCCCGCCGCGCGTGCATCGGCGCAGGAATCCGCGTGGTGCGCGATCCGTTCCGGTCGGCGAGCGGCGACTGGGACGCCCTGCACGCGCTTCCGGTTACGATGGACCGTCGCGACCCGGTCGGCCACAACGGCGCGTGAGGGAGCACGGGTGGACGTCGAGGAAACCCTGATTCGCCGGATGACCCGGCTCGCCATCGAGCACGGGGCGGTGAATCTCTCGCAGGGGTTCACCGACGAGGCGCCGGTGTACGACATGGTGTGGAGCGGGGTCGCGGCGATGCTCGGCGGGACGGAAGAACGCCTCGCGCGGATCGAATCGATGACGGTGCGCGACCTGCTGGCCGCGCACGGCGCCGGGGACCGCGCGGCGCTCGATCTGACCGTGAAGGAGTTGCTGGCGGGCGTGCGGAACCCGCGCGACCAGTTCAATCAGTACTCGTTTCCGTTCGGGCTCCCGGAGCTGCGGCACGCGATCGCGGACTACACAGACCGGCTCTACGGGCGCCGGCCGGATCCGGAGGAAGAGATCACCGTCGTGCTCGGGGCCAGCGAAGGCATGGCGGCGGCGTTCTGCGCGCTCTTCGAGCCGGGCGACGGCGTCGTGGTGATGCAGCCCTGCCACGAGCTCTATCCGTCGCAGGCGGCGATCTTCGGGCTCGTGCCGAGGTTCGTGACATTGCGCGAGGACCGCGGCGCCGGCGCGTGGCGGCTCGACCGCGACGAGGTGCGCGCCGTCGCCTCCGATCCGTCGGTCAAGGCGTTCATCGTGAACACGCCGCAGAACCCCACCGGCAAGGTGCTGAACCGGGACGAGCTGTCGTTCATCGCGGAGCTGTGCCGGACTCGCGATCTCCTCGCGATCACGGACGAGATCTACGAGCACATCACCTTCGACGGCCACCGCCATCTGTTCCTGCCGAGCTTCGACGGAATGGCCGAACGCACCCTCGTGGTGAACTCGATCTCGAAGACCGGGCGCGCGACGGGCTGGCGCATCGGCTGGGTCCTGACCCCGCCGCGGTACACCCGGCGGCTGCGCGCGGTGCACGACAACCTCGTCGTGCAGGCGCCGACGCCGCTGCAGAAGGGCGCGGTGGCGCTGCTGCGCCAGGAGCGGACGTTCTTCGACGGCATCGCCGGCGACTATCGCCGGAAACGCGATCTGCTCGTCGCCGGCCTGCGCGCGGTCGGCTTCACGGTGACCCCGCCCGAGGGCGCCTACTACCTCTTCGCCGACTACCGCACCGTGCCGGCGCTGGCGGAGATGTCGCCGACCGAGGCGGCTACGCATCTGGTCGAGAGCGTCGGGGTGGCGACGGTGCCCGGCGACAACTTCTACGCCACCGGCGACGAAGGAAACCGCTATCTCCGGTTCGCGTTCTGCCGATCGATGGAAACCCTCGAAGTCGCCGTCGAGCGCCTGCGGGCCGGACTCTGAGCGGTCCTGGCGCGGCGCGTTCCGCTCGCTCGGGGCGGGTCGCGTTAGCATAGTGCCCGTATCGGCATCACCGGCAAGCCAACTCGGGAGAGCACGTAGATGACACCCAGGACCGGAACCCCATTCGTCCGACTCGGAGCCCTCGCCGGCACGGTCACCATCGCGGTCGCCACCGCCGTCCTCGTCCACGCGCAGGAGCCGCGCACCCCCCGGAACGTGGCGGAGTTCGACGCGATGTTCCAGGAGATCAACAACTGGGGCCGCTGGGGGGCGGACGACGAGCTGGGCACCATGAACCTGATCACCCCGGAGAAGACCCGCGAGGCGGCGGGCCTCGTCCGGCGTGGCATCACCGTGTCGCTCTCGCACAACCCCATGCCGGACCCCGAGGTGGACAACCCCGACGCGTCGTTCAACCACACCATGGGCCGATCGCTGCGCAGCGACACCTACGAGTTCACCTATCACGGCTACAGCGTCAGCCACATCGACTCGCTCTGCCACTTCATCTGGAACGACCGGCTCTACAACGACGTCCCGCCGTCGGCGAGCACGCCGGAGGGATGCGGCAGGCTCGGCATCCAGAACCTGAAGCAGGGCATCGTCACCCGCGGCATCCTCCTCGACTTCCCCCGCCTCGAGGGCGTGCCGTACCTCGAGCCGCAGACGCCGATCTACGTCGAGGACATCGAGGCGTGGGAGGAGATGGCCGGCGTCACGGTATCGCCGGGCGACGTGATCTTCGTGCGGACCGGCCGGTGGGCGCGCCGCGCCGAGCTCGGCCCCTGGCAGGTGTCGGGCAACAGCGCCGGCCTGCACGCGTCGGTGCTCCCCTGGATCAAGGAGCGCGGCGTGGCGTTCGTGGGCAGCGACGCCGCCACCGACGTGATGCCGTCGCTGGTCGAGGGCGTCACCCAGCCCGTCCATACGATGCTGATCGCCGGCTTCGGCACCAACATCTTCGACAACATGGACCTCGAGGCGCTCGCGAAGACCGCGGCGCGCGAGAACCGGTGGGAGTTCATGCTCACGGCCGGGCCGATCCCCGTCGAGGGCGGGACAGGGTCGCCGCTCAACCCGATTGCGGTCTTCTGAGCATCCGCCGGGGCCCGGCGGGGACAGTCACGCGAAACGGGGCGCTGAGGGTTGGGGGAACGGCCGGGTGACGCGGTCATCCCAGGGCAGGTATGGCCTGTCGGGCACATTCCTCATCGATTCCCAAGTAGCGAATCAGTTGACGGACGTGTCCGATCTCGATCTCGGGATTCTCTCGCTTGCCGTGACGCCCGAGAGGAAGCCCGGGGTAGGTCTTCCCACCGTAGCGAACCCAGTGCCTGTGCTTCTTCTTCTCGATGGCCGCCCCGGGAGCGCACTGGTCAAGCATCCGGCGAATGTCCTTGAACCGGACGGTGGAGAAGGACGACACGCCTATGCCGCGAGAACGGGCTCCTGATCGAGCTCGTTGAGGGCCGTCGTGAAGTCAGCCTGCGTCTTCAGTACGACGTCGATGGAGATGGGGGTCTCGGCAGGCAGCCTGTCCATGTCGCGAGCAGCGGTTCCCAAGAGGAAGCGATTGGCGCGGTGGGCCTCGACGGCCTCCCGCCACGCTGCTTCCACCGGTGCGTTGGCCTCGTTGACGAACTCCCTCGTCCGGGCAGCGAAATCATCGAAGCTCGACGCGTCCTCGGCGATGTCGAACAACACCGCCCTGAACGACCGCCGGAATGCGGCGTGGGCCTCCGGTATGGTTGCCCCCGAGGCGGCGAGACCGCCCGGGTTGACCCCGTACATCCAGACGCCGTCTTGCTCCGTGACAGCGAGCACGCGCCCGCGGACGCGTATTTCGGCCAGGATTCCGGTGCCGTATACGAGATCGCGACAGGTGAAGATGAGCGGAAGCTCGATTTGAGAACCGTTCTGCAGGGGCATGTTCCCTCACCGCAGCCGAAGGCGGCACAGCTATTCTAGCGACCCCCTCTCGTCAGGGGCAAATGCGTCGACGCTGTCCTCGGCGCCGGCCGCGGCGCGGACGGCAGGCGCCGAGGCTCGTACGCGTGGTCACCCCGAACGCAGGCGCGCCGCCGCGGCGGCGCCGAGGACGGCGCAGGGCACGTAGGTCACGGTCGACAGGACGCCGAACCAGAGCGGATGCGGGATGGCGGCGAGATTGGCGAAGCCGGCGAGGGTGAGCAGCCCGCCCAGTACGACGGCGAGGGCCGTGGCCCGACCCGGGCTCACCAGCCGTACGATGACGCCGCCGCCGAGACTGCCCGCCGCGTAGGACAGCTCGACCATCAGCAGCGCCCCGAGCGGTATCTGCGCCATCAGCGCCGCAACCACCTCGGGGTCGGTGAAGTCGGTGCCGGGAGGCGGCGGGTACAGCCAGGTACCCACCGCCTGCACCGCCATGATCAGGGCCACGCTGCCCGCCAGCCCCGCGACGACCGCGCCGATTCGACGACCCATCACTGCCCTCCCGCCATCAACGGTCGCGTGGGCGGTCGTCCGGATCGCAGAGGTCGCCGAGGGCCCCCGACCCGCCGCAGTAGCTCACGTCCTGGAGCTGGACGGCAATGCCGTCCGGGTCGTTGAACATCAGCTCCTCGGCCGGCGGATCGGAGTCGGCGCGCCGCCGGACCCGCGCGGTGATGCCGTGCGCGGCCAGCCGGTCGACCACCTCGGCGGCGTCGAACCCCTCCATGCCCAGGCAGTAGTGATTGATGGACGGCGTCGAGCCCCGCCCGAACGCGATGAACTGCGGGCCGTCTCCGATGCCGAGGACCGGCACCGCGGCCGCCGACCAGTCGGCCTCGGTCCCCTGCGTGGTCACCAGGGGCAGACCGAGGACCCGCTGATAGAACTCGACCGAGCGCTGCACGTCCGACACGGTCAGGGTCACGTGGTTCAGGGTGGTGACGGGAATCGGCGCCGCGTTGGCCTGCGCGGCCGGCGCCGCCGCGGGCGCCGAGCGGGCCACCACCACGGCCGACAACGCCACCACCAGCTCCCGGCGGGTCATCCCGCCGCCCTCGAACCGCCGCACCAGCCCTTCGATGACGTCACTCATGCCGCCTCTCCTCACATTGGGGGCCCGGACGCCGCGCCGGGCCGGGTGTCCGCCGTCCGCAGGAACCCGTGTCGAAACCTGGTGTTGCACCGAAGACCGGTCAGGACAGTGACCGATATGGAATTGCCAACTACATCCAGGCGCAGCCCGCTCTCTCCGGTCTCGCGGGCTTACCACACGGCAAGGTGACTTCCGTCGGTGTCCTTGCCGCCCAAGAGCCAGCCGGCCGCGGGACGCCCGCGTGGCCAGGCGCGACGAGGGCACCGGTGCGTCGCCGCCGACAGGCTCACGGCAACGTGTTGCACACGTCGACCTCCTCGCCCCAGAAGTCGATGCAGCGCTCGCGGTTCATGTCGCCCTGACCGACGACCTTGGCGAGCAGGAAGTCCACCAGCCGCTCGACCTCCCGGTTCTGCAGGGTCGCGCCCGGCTCCGGCAGCCTCAGGCCCATGCGCTCGAGGTCGCGCCGGGTCCGGCCGAGGCAGCGGTCGTCGGTGTAGGCGAGCCGGTCGAACGCGGGCATCTCCCGGCCCGGCAGCCCGCACTTGATGACGAAGACGAGCTGCTCGCGGCCGAGGCCGCTCTCGCGCAGGTTCGCCCCGTCCGGCGCCTGGTTGTCCATCTTCACGCCGTCGCCCGACCACCCGTGACACGCCTGGCAGTCGGCCTTCTGGTGGTACAGCCGGCGCCCGGCCGAGATGTTCCTGTCGCTCGGCTGGGCGGCCGCTTCCGACAGCCCGATCCAGGCGACGCCCGCGACCGCCGCGACCGGGACGAGCCACCACCGCGCGACACCATGTCTCTTCATTGCGCGAACCCTCCTCGGAGAAGTGCGCCCCACCGCCGCCCCCGCCCTCCCGGCCGCCCGTGACGATCGGCCCCGGCATTCGAGCCGCGATGCATCCCGTCCGACTGCGTCGCCCGGCCCGATGTGCTCCGTCGCCGCGCCGCGTCGGCCGGGCACCTCACCGCTCGGTGCGACGCGAACCCGCGGGCGGCCAAGCCGCGGCGCGATCCGGACGACTCGCGGCGCACCGGCATGATCGCCCACGGTACGGACCGGACGCAACCACCGCGCGCCGATCCCGGGCCGGAATCGTTGAACCCCGCGCCATCCGGCGATAGGATCGGCACCTGACGATTGGTGTCGTACACGCCGTCGGGGCGTCCCTGACCCGCGCCGCGGCGGCTTGCGCGCAAGAAGTTCCACGCAACCATCGGAGGCCACCCATGACGACAAGACGCCTGGCCGGATCGTTCGCGATCCTTGCACTCCTGCTCGCGCCGCTCCCGGCGCCGGCGCAGGCCCCGGACGGCCCGAAGGCGACCGCCCTGCCGGCCGAGTACCCCGACGTCTCCGGGGTGTTCACGTTCCGCACCCTCACCCCGTTGCAGCGTCCCGAGGTCCTGGGCGAGCAGGCGACGCTCACTCCCGAGGAGGCGGCGGCCTTCGAAGCGTCGGAGCGGACGCGGCTCAACCGCGACCTCTTCGATCCGGAGACCGGCGCGCCGAGCGCCGGCTATCAGTCCCGGTCCGAGGGCGGGGTGCTGTCCTACAACGAGTTCTGGTACGAGCGCGGCATCGAGCTGACCAGCGACAAGCGGACGTCGCTCGTCGTCGATCCCCCGAATGGGCGCATTCCCTACACCGCGGAGTTCAACGAGGCGAACCGCATCCGGCGGCTGAACCTGCGCAACGGGTTCGGGGACCACTACACCGACCGCAGCCTGGGGGACCGCTGCCTGATGGGATCGAACTCCGGCCCTCCGATGCGGCCGGGTTCGTACAACAACAACGTGATGATCCTGCAGGCGCCGGGGTACGTGGCGATACTCAACGAGCATATCCACAACACCCGGATCATCCCGGTCGGCGACCCCGAGCACGGCGACATACCCCTGTGGGTCGGCGACTCCCGCGGGCGCTACGAGGGCGATTCGCTGATCGTCGAGACCCGGAACTTCCGGCAGGCGACGAACTTCAGCGGTTCGTCCAAGGACACCGAGCTCGTCGAGCGCTTCACGCGCATCGACCCGGACACGGTGATGTACGAGTTCACCATCGACGACCCGAACAACTACACGCGGCCGTGGACGGCGGCGATTCCCTTCCGGCGCACCGACGGCCCGCTGTTCGAGTACGCCTGCCACGAGGGCAACTACGGGCTGCCAGGCATCCTGGCCGGCGCCCGGCGCCTGAACACGCAGCCGGTCGAGGGAACGCGGTAGCCCGACAAAGCGATCACGGAGAGAAGAGGGGAGAGAAGAGGAGGAAAGGAAGGATCACCATGCGCACGTCTGTTCTCGTCCTGGCCGTCATGGTCGGCGCCGGCCTCCTGGCCGGACCCGCCTCCCTGCAGGAGCGCCTCGTCGTCGGCGACAGCCCCTACAACGTCGTCGACGACTGGATGAAGCCCTTCGCCGAGGCCGGCTTCGCCTGGGGCTCCCACGCCGGCGTGTTCGCCGAGTCGCCGGACCGCATCTTCATCGTCCAGCGCGGCGAGCTCCGGCTGCCCGATCCGCTGCCCGCCGGCTTCGCCGGCTTCGTCGGGTCCATCGGCATCAACGCCGTGCAGCCCGAGGAGGGCCAGCGGGTCTGGCGCAACAGCATCTTCGTCGTCGACGGCGACGGCAACATGACCGAGTCCTGGACGCAGTGGGACTCTCTCTTCGAGGGCACCAACGGCCCGCACAGGGTCCGGATCAGCGCCTTCGACCCGGACCGTCGGGTGTGGGTGGTCAACGAGACGCAGCACGTCATCTACGCGTTCTCGAACGACGGCTCCGAGCTGCTGATGACGCTGGGCGAGGAAGGCGTCAGCGGCGACGACGAGACGCACTTCGGACGCCCGCAGGACATCGCGTTCCTGGAGGACGGGACGATGTTCATCGCCGACAGCGGCAACTCCCGCATCGTGAAGCTGGACGCCGCGGGGAGCTACGTGACCCACTGGGGCGTGAACGGCAGCGGCCGGGGCCAGTTCGACGGCGTGCACGCGGTCGCCACCGACGTCCGCGGCAACATCTACGTCGCCGACCGCAACAACGACCGGGTGCAGGTGTTCAACCAGACGACCCGGTCGGTGTGGTACCACCCGAACATCTCGCCCATCGGCACGTGGCCCGGCTTCGAGTTCCCGAGCGACATCTACGTCAGCGGGTACGACGTGTGGGTGGTGGACAACCGGCCGCCGAGGATGATCAAGCTGGACGTGAACGGCAACCAGCTCTTCACCTTCGGTCTCGAAGGCGACGGTCCGGGCCAGTTCCGCGAGCTGCACCAGGTCTCGGTCGATTCGAACGGGACCTGGTACGGGGTCGACACCATGATGGGTCGGACCCAGAAGTTCGACCGGATGGAAGGGGCGTCGTTCACCGAGCTGATGCCGAGGCCGGACCCGGCGCTGCAATAGCCGCGGGCGGGGAGTCCGCGCTGCGGGGCGGCGCGGGCTCCCCGCCGGGTCCGCGCCAACCGATATCACGCCGTTGTAGGACCGTGACGGCCGCCAAGCCACTCATACCGCTTGATGACGTCCCGCTCGATGACGTCGAGTATCTCCACGACCTGCACGTCAACTGGATCGGAAGGATCACCATGCGCACGTCTGTTCTCGTCCTGGCCGTCATGGTCGGCGCCGGCCTCGTGGCCGGACCGGCGTCCCTGCAGGAGCGCCTCGTCGTCGGCGAGAGCCCCTACAACATCGTCGACGGGTGGATGAAGCCGTTCGCCGAGGCCGGCTTCGCCTGGGGCTCCCACTCCGGGGTGTTCGCCGAGTCGCCGGACCGCATCTTCATCACCCAGCGGGGCGAGTTCCGGCTTCCCGACCCGGTGCCCCCCGGCTTCGAAGGCTTCGTCGGGTCCATCGGCCTGAACGCCCTGCGGCCCGAGGAGGGCCAGCGGGTCTGGCGCAACAGCATCTTCGCCGTCGACGGCGACGGCAACCTGATCGAGTCCTGGACCCAGTGGGACTCGCTGTTCGAGGGCACCAACGGCCCCCACAAGATCCGCATCAGCCCCTACGACCCGGAGAGGCGGGTGTGGGTGGTCAACGAGACGAAGCACGTCATTTACGCCTTCTCGAACGACGGCTCCGAGCTGCTGATGACGCTCGGCGAGGAAGGCGTGGGCGGCGACGACGAGACGCACTTCGGACGCCCCCAGGACATCGCGTTCCTGGAGGACGGGACGATGTTCGTCGCCGACGGCCTCGACAACTCGCGCGTGGTGAAGCTGGACGCCGAGGGCAACTACGTGACCCACTGGGGCGTGAAGGGCAGCGGCCGCGGACAGTTCGACGGCGTGCACGCGGTCGCCGCCGACGTCCGAGGCAACATCTACGTCGCGGACCGGAACAACGACCGGGTGCAGGTGTTCAACCAGACGACCCGGTCGGTGTGGTATCACCCGAACATCTCGCCCATCGGCACCTGGCCCGACTTCGACTTCCCGAACGACATCTACGTCAGCGGGTACGACGTCTGGGTGGCGGACAACATGCCCCCCAAGATGATCAAGCTGGACGTGAACGGCAACCGGCTCTTCACGTTCAGCCTCGAAGGAGAGGGTCCGGGCACGTTCCGAGAGCTGCACCAGTTCTCGGTCGACTCGAACGGCACCTGGTACGGCGCCGACAACGTGCGGGGACACACGCAACGCTTCGACCGCCTGGAAGAGGCGTCGTTCACCGAGCTGATGCCGAGGCCGGACCCGCCGCTGCAGTAGCAACGGCGGAGCCCGGGAGCCTGCGCCGCCGACCGGCGCGGGACTTTCCGCCGGGTCGCGCGGCAGGCGGAATCTGCCGGCCTCGATACCTCATGCGTCTCCACAACCGAGAAGGGCCTGTCTTCCAGGCGGGCAGGCCCTCTTGCCTGAATCGGAGCCGCGCAGACGCTATTCTGGCAGCGCGAAGGATAGACTCATCGAGGCGACAGATCCCGGGACGGCCCCGGCATCCGCGGTTTCTTCGTGCGCGTCCGGCAGCTGTCTCGAAGCTCCGCCGCCGGCCGGCTAGCCAAGGCGGACCTTCAGAAGCCGAAGCCGACCACGCTGTGGACCACCACCCCTCCCCGCAGATCGTGGCCGACGTCGAACCGCACGCTGCCGATCACCGGAAGGTCCAGAAACACGCCGACTCCGACCCCCTTCAGCCACTGCTCACGCACCGATCCGTCGTTCCAGACCGCAGCCGTGTCGTAGAAGAGAAGGAACCCCGTCTTGCCAGTCGCGAGGGGAGAACTCAGCGGCAGGCGGAGCTCGATCGACGCCGCCAGCAGACGATCGCCCACCCGCGCGCCGAACTCCCACCCGCGCAGCGTGCCCAGGCCGCCGAGCAGCGATCGCTCGTACGGCGGCAGCGGCGCCGAGGCGCCTTCATAACAGCACGCGCGCAGCCAGGACCGCCTGTCCGCCGACGCCCTTGAACGCCTGTGCATCGACGCGCGGCCGGAAGATGGCCGCGGGGTGCCCGGCGACCGACAGCCGCTCGACCGCGGCGTGCAGCTTCACGTCGTCGCGCGGGAACATGCCGGACAGGCTGTCGTACTCCAGGACGATAATCACCCGCGTCAGCCGATCCGTCAGCTCCCCGAAGACGACCTCCTCCCATGCCGCCTCCGCCCCGGCGCGCACGCCGAACGCCAGACGGCGCTCGACGCCACCCCACACCCGCGACCGGCGGTCTTCCACCTCGAAGTGCGGATGCACCCGCCGGCCGGACGACCCGCCCCCGCGCAGGCGACCGACCGCTTCGCTTCCGAACGGACGCTCCACCTCGAACGCCGTACGACGGTCGGCACCCCAGGTCATCGGAACGGAGGCCCGGCCGCCCTGCCCCGGGGTATCAACGAGACTGAAGCCCAGACCGTAGCTAATGCCGTACCCCTCGTCGTAGCGCAAGATGGGCGTGAACATCAACCGGTCGAGCCGCCGCGGTCGCTCGCGCACCACGATCATCAACGCGATCTTGTCTGTTGCAGTCAGCGACCGGTAACGCTTGTGGACTTCGACCGCCTCGAAACGACCGCTGGTCGCCAGCCGGCGGGCAACGGCATCCAGCTCCGCGCTGTCAACGAAGTCGCCCACCGCGATGCCGGCGAGCTCCAGCACCTCCTCGTCTGGTACGGAGTTGTTGCCGTGTATCCGAATCTCGACAACCGTTTCCGTCGCCACCAGCGCGCCGAAGGCGCCGACAACCGCGCCCGGCGACAGCATTGCACCGATTACTCCGACGCACGCCCACGCCGCAACGCCGTGAGACCGAAGCGGCATCATCGTGGCTCGGGAACCAGCACACGTCCGCCCGTCACCGCCTCCCGGTAGTTGGCGAACGTCCGGACGAGGCGGAACTCGTACTTGCGCGTGGCCAGCCACATCACCATGCGCACTTCAATCTGCGCCGGCAGCCAGACGCCCGCGAACGGCTGTCGCATCGACATCGACGCGGTAACGTCCTCCAGCCTGAACATCCAGCGCCCTGGCATGAACGCGAAACCGAGGTTGTCGAACGAGTAGCGCACGATCTGGTGCTGAGCGGGATCGACCCACAGGGTCACGCGCAGGGTCTTGCTCATTCCCGCATCAATCTCGGCGTCGCCCTCCGACTGGTCGTCGTCGCCGGAATTCGGTGCGAGCCGCTCGGGGTAGTATTCGATGCGCAGGACATCCTGGCCCTCCAGCGTCTCTCGTCCCACCAGATAGTAGTTTCCGGATTCAAACAGGATATCCACGAAAGCGAAGGCAACGAAACGCGATTCAACCTCGTTGTCGCCCGAGTCGGAAGCCGCCTGCGCCGCCTCCTGCGCCAAGCCGCTGAACATCCAATGCAACATCAGTGCGTCATCCGCCGAGACGGGTTCCTCCGCGTCCCCCTCACGGGCCGAGGAGCGGCGTGTCCGCCGCTGCCGCTCGCTTTCCAACCAAACGGTTTCGTACGCCCTACGCTCCTCCGCGCCGATCGAGACGCCGGCGACGCGTATCGGACTACGCACGAAGACACCATCACGCGCGTACCAGGTGTAGTCGCGCGGAATCATCATGTCGCCATCCGGCCCCGTCATGCGACCCTCCGCCCGCTCGTCAAACACGTAGTCCAGACGGCGCGCGGCGTCTTGCCCCTGCTGTTCCAGGACCCGCGCCATGAAGCGATCGAGTTCGTTATCCTCCTGCGCCCCGACCCCCACGGGGACGATCGAGAGAAGCGCGAGAACTGTCAAGCCCTGGCTGGTCGTACTCATCATCATCATCCTTCTTCATCGCAGCCTGCCCCACAGCGCTGAAGGCGCGTTTCCGCTTCCTTCCTCCATCTGATCACCTCGTGTCCGATGCTGTCGCTCCGCAGCTCCAGCCAAGACGAGGATAGCAAAACTCGTGCCTTGAACGATCGGGTCGCGCCTTCTGGCGCCCGCCGGCCTCCTCTAGATTCCTTGAACAGGCGTGATCTTTACAGTTGAGTCAAGTTCTGGGGTCAAGGCATTCTGTAGCTTCATTTCTCGGTGATCCACGGTTTACGCGGCGAGGGCCCGTCCGTTCCAGGCCCGGTCGACCTCGCGATCGTAGAGGGCCACGGCTTCACGCAGGCGCGTGGTCGATTCCCCGTCGAGGGGTCGCGGACACGACGGGACCCAGAACTCGCGCCTGCGTGCGGTGGTAGGCGAGGGCGACGCACAGCCCCTCGGCGGTGAGTCGATACCGCTGGGTGCGGGGAATCCGTTCGATGATGCCCCGCAGCCGGAGCCGGCGCAGGTCGTAGGTCATGCGGCCCGGGCCGTAGTCGTCGGGCGAGAGCCCGCAGAGCGCCGCCACCGTCTCGCGCAGGTCCCGGTTGCGGAAGCCCTGCGGCAGCAGGTCGAACCGCAGCAGGGAGGCGAAGAGGCTCTGCACCCGCGGGTCGCCGAAGCGGAGCGCCGAGGCGCGTTGGCCGTCGATGCACACCGGACGGTGCAGCTCGTCGAGCACGTCGGCGCCGAGGGTGCAGTCGTGGCTGAGGCGTTGGACGCCGAGCAGGCGTCGGTTGGCGGCGAAGCCGATCTTCTTCAGATCATCGAGGTTCCTCAGCCGGCGGCCGACATCGAAGTCGTACGTGTCGTTGATGACCGTCTCGGTGCGCAGCGCGCGCCCTTCCTTGTGGTACTGCTTGATGCGCGAGTGCTTGTAGTCGACGTGCAGCGACGGGATGACTCCGTCGGTTATGACGCGGGTGCGATACCGCGAGGGGGTGCGCCGGCTGACGCGCCGGTCGAAGATCAACTGCACGTGGTCGGGCCGACCCATGTCGAGGTTCTCGCGCACCACCTCCTCGAAGAAGACCCGCCCCTGCGCGGGCCGGTCGAAGACCTGGGTCAGAGCGAACTCGGCCTGGAGAATCGAGACGTCGTAGCGGATGCCCTGCTGACGATCGGAGGCCGCGAAGGGGTGGGGCAGGCGGGCCAGCCACTTGCGCAGCAGCGCGTCGACCTTCGCCGCCGTCAGCCCGTCGGCCAGACGCTGCAGGCGTTCGGGGTCCGAGCAGCGCAGGATTCCGTTGTCGAGCGACTCGTAGGCGATGCCCCGCTTCGTCAGCTGCCGCTTGAGGTACTCGTGCCCGTTGATGCACAGCTTGGCGTTGTAGGGGAAGTACGAGCAGAACTTCAAGAAGAACGGGCCGAAGTCGTCGTCGACGGCGTAGAAGTAGAACTGGTTGACCATCGCCGTCGAGGCGGCCAGCCACGGGTAGGTGTCGCCGGTGGCGGGGTCGTGGCGGCGCTCGGTGCGTACCACCTTCGCCTTCTCCTGGGCCTTGCCGATGTAGAGGACGCCCTCGCCGCCGGACCACCGGCGGAGGTACTGCCGGGTACGGTCGTCCTTGCGCTCGCCGCGGCGGAACGTCACGATCTCGATCCGGTTGCGGGCGGCGAAGCTCTTGATGGCGTCGACGAAGCGCTGGGTCATGGGGGCCATCAGAGCCGAGGACGGTACGGCCGCGCCCCGCATCTTGCGGAAGAAGTACGCCGCCCCCGCGGCCCTCTGAAGCAAGGGCACGTAAACGTTGAGGTACATCCGGTCGATGCACTCCAGGGTCAGCAGCCTGTGGCAAAAGTCGATAGATCGGAGTCGACCTGAGTCGACGGAGTGGCGTAGACTTGGCGGCATGGCAATGGGCAAGAAGCCGGCGGCGCGACAGCCGTCACCGATGTGGGTGACCACAGCGGACCTTCCGACGAGCGCGGGACATCCCTTTTTCGAACGGCTGAACCGGGTTCTGGAGGAGGCCGGATTCGATGCCATTGTGGAGGGGTTGTGCGCGGTGTTCTACGCGTCGCGGCTGGGGCGCCCGAGTCTGCGTCCTGGGCGGTATTTCCGGCTGCTGTTCATCGGCTACTTCGAGGGTCTGTCGTCGGAGCGGGGGATTGCGTGGCGGGTCGCGGATTCTCTGAGCCTGCGGGCTTTCCTGGACCTGGACGTGACCGAGGCGCCGCCGAACCACTCGACGCTGTCGCGCACGCGGCGTCTGATCGACGTGGAAACGCACGTGGCGGTTTTCACGTGGGTGCTGGAACGGTTGGCGGGAGCGGGTCTGGTGCAGGGGAAGACGGTCGGGGTCGATGCGACGACGCTGGAAGCGAACGCGGCGATGCGGAGCATCGAGCGGCGGGATACCGGGGAATCGTACGAGGCGTTCGTGCGTCAGCTGGCGAAGGCATCGGGGATTGAGACGCCGACGCGAGCGGAGTTGGCGCGGTTTGACCGGTCCCGGAAGGACAGGAAGACGTCGAACAAGGAGTGGCAGTCTCCGCAGGACACGGACGCGAAGATCGCAAAGATGAAGGACGGTCGGACGCACTTGGCCCACAAGGCGGAGCACGGGGTCGACATGGAGACGGGCGCCATCCTCTCGGTGACGGTGCAGGATGCGTCGGAGGGCGATTCGGCGACGCTGCCGGCGACGCTGACGATGGCGGCTGAGCAGGTCGAGGCGGTGCAGCCGGACGGTGCGGAGGTCGAAGAGGTGGTCGCCGACAAGGGGTACCACAGCGACGCGACGCTGGTGGCTCTCGACGAGATTGGGGTTCGGAGTTACGTCTCGGAGCCGGAGCGGGGTCGGCGCTGTTGGCAGGACAAGAAGACGGGAGAGACGCCGGCGGAGAAGCGTGCTGCGCAGAAGGCATTATATGGGAACCGTCGGCGTATCCGCGGCGACCGAGGTCGTCGTCTTCAACGCCGCCGCGGGGAGCTGGTGGAGCGGCCTTTCGCGCACCAGTACGAGACCGGGGGGCTGCGGCGAGTGTGGGTGCGCGGCCACGAGAATGTGCGCAAGCGGGTGCTCATCCAGGCGGCCGGTTGCAACCTCGGACTGCTGCTGCGCCGGCTGACCGGCGTCGGCACGCCCCGGAGCCTGCAGGGGCGGGCTCTTTCGGCCATTTGCGGACTGATCGGTCGCCTGAGCGCGCTCTGGGGGCGTCTGACGGCCTCTTGGGACTTCCAATGGACGCCAGCGGGGCTGGTCGGCTCAATCGCTCATCGCCAAGCTGCCTGAACAGGTCGGCTCAGCGAATAGACTTCTTCCACGGGCTGTCAGGGTCGTGTGCTCTGCCAACGCCTCGGCGACGGAACGTGCTACCTTCATGGTCGGACTCCGGTCGATGGGCTCCTCACCGGCCAGTTTACGGCCACCATCGCCTCCGGGCGACCATGAAGGCGGCTTCACGCCGCGGCTGGAGCAGCGGTCGGAGTCCACTTCCAACGTAAGCAGACGCCGAGGCCTACATGCCTCGTCGGTCTGAGGCGGAGCCTCGCTAGAGGTAGTCGCTGTTGTTCGACGTGGCAGAACTCCAGCCGCACGATGCGAGCGTCCTTAGTTAGGACAGCGATCGATATAAAGTTGCCAACTGCACCTGGGCGCAACCCGTTTCCCACCGTTTCAGGCGCTTGGCACGCGGCAAGGTAATTTCCGTCACTGTCCTTAACAGCCTGTGGCAAAAGTCGATAGATCGGAGTCGACGGAGTGGCGTAGACTTGGCGGCATGGCAATGGGCAAGAAGCCGGCGGCGCGACAGCCGTCGCCGATGTGGGTGACCACAGCGGACCTTCCGACGAGCGCGGGACATCCCTTTTTCGAACGGCTGAACCGGGTTCTGGAGGAGGCCGGATTCGATGCCATTGTGGAGGGGTTGTGCGCGGTGTTCTACGCGTCGCGGCTGGGGCGCCCGAGTCTGCGTCCTGGGCGGTATTTCCGGCTGCTGTTCATCGGCTACTTCGAGGGTCTGTCGTCGGAGCGGGGGATTGCGTGGCGGGTCGCGGATTCTCTGAGCCTGCGGGCTTTCCTGGACCTGGACGTGACCGAGGCGCCGCCGAACCACTCGACGCTGTCGCGCACGCGGCGTCTGATCGACGTGGAAACGCACGTGGCGGTTTTCACGTGGGTGCTGGAACGGTTGGCGGGAGCGGGTCTGGTGCAGGGGAAGACGGTCGGCGTCGATGCGACGACGCTGGAAGCGAACGCGGCGATGCGGAGCATCGAGCGGCGGGATACCGGGGAATCGTACGAGGCGTTCGTGCGTCAGCTGGCGAAGGCATCGGGGATTGAGACGCCGACGCGAGCGGAGTTGGCGCGGTTTGACCGGTCCCGGAAGGACAGGAAGACGTCGAACAAGGAGTGGCAGTCTCCGCAGGACCCGGACGCGAAGATCGCAAAGATGAAGGACGGTCGGACGCACTTGGCCCACAAGGCGGAGCACGGGGTCGACATGGAGACGGGCGCCATCCTCTCGGTGACGGTGCAGGATGCGTCGGAGGGCGATTCGGCGACGCTGCCGGAGACGCTGACGATGGCGGCTGAGCAGGTCGAGGCGGTGCAGCCGGCCGGTGCGGAGGTCGAAGAGGTGGTCGCCGACAAGGGGTACCACAGCGACGCGACGCTGGTGGCTCTCGACGAGATTGGGGTTCGCAGCTACGTCTCGGAGCCGGAGCGGGGTCGGCGCTGTTGGCAGGACAAGAAGACGGGAGAGACGCCGGTGGGGAAACGTGCTGCGCAGAAGGCGTTGTATGGGAACCGTCGGCGTATTCGCGGCGACCGAGGCCGTCGTCTTCAACGCCGTCGCGGGGAGCTGGTGGAGCGGCCTTTCGCGCACCAGTACGAGACCGGGGGGCTGCGGCGAGTGTGGGTGCGCGGCCACGAGAATGTGCGCAAGCGGGTGCTCATCCAGGCGGCCGGTTGCAACCTCGGACTGCTGCTGCGCCGGCTGACCGGCGTCGGCACGCCCCGGAGCCTGCAGGGGCGGGCTCTTTCGGCCATTTGCGGACTGATCGCTCGCCTGACCGCGCTCTGGGGGCGTCTGACGGCCTCTTGGGACTTCCAATGGACGCCAGCGGGGCTGGTCGGCTCAATCGCTCATCGCCAAGCCGCCTGAACAGGTCGGCTCAGCGAATAGACTTCTTCCACGGGCTGTTAACGCCGGGCCTGGGGACGGGTCCAGTTCGTCGCGGGCCACGGCCCGGGCAACGCCTCCGAAAACCTGCGGTGCTTAATCGCCGTTTTCGGTCATGGCGACGGCCCGCCCGAGACCATCGAACGCGTGCCAGACCGCCTGCGCCCGCACATCGCCGTCAAGGCATGGGGATGCAGGAGTCGAACGGCCGGACGTCCTGGGTCATGACGCACCAGGCCTGCTGCACGCCGTCGAGGACCGACCGCGCGGCAAGGGTGTAAGCCGGCGGCAGCGCGGGCCGGTTGACCTCGACGAGCCAGCCCGCGCCGGTGCCGGGCTCAAGACCGTTCCCCACCCCTAGAGCCGCTCGAAAGAGCGCAAGGAGACAGAGGATGACGAAGACCGAGATATTCCCACGGGTGAAGCTCGACGAAGCCCTGCTCAAGAAGATCAAGACCTTCCTCGGCGACGAGGACGGCGACCTCTTCGCATGGCTGTGGGCCGAGTACCTCCACCTGCGGATGTGCTTCCACGACCTCAAGAACGGGTTCGGGGGCGACGACCCCCCGATGATTCCGGTGTGGGCCGTCGCAACGGAGTTCCAGAACCGGTACCGGAACCTGCTGGTCGAGGCGATCGTCCTCGCCGCCTGCCGGTTGACGGACAACACGAAGAGAACAGTCACCATCAAGGCGCTCCCAAGGTTGTTCGCGGACGAGCCCGACCTCAAGATGGAGATCGAGCGGCTCGTCCGCACCGCCACCGCCGCAAACGAGGCACTGCGTACATGGCGGAACAGGCAACTGGCCCACACAGCCAAGGCGAAAGAGAGGACCGCGGTATCCGGAGACGAGGCCGAGGCCGCCGTGGACTCGCTACACGAGGCGCTCACCTTCGTGTGGCACCGACGGTTGAACGAGGATCCCGAGCTCCCGCACCCGAGGCCGGCGAGCACCGCCCTCGGAGAGCACCTCTCACGCATGCACGAGAGGACGGCCGCGTTCGAGGCGTGGCTGTTGGAGGCGGCCGGCCACGACGATGGAGACGACATCCCCGGCGCGGCCGCGGCCGTGAGGCGCCTCACCGGCCGACCGGAAGCCGAGGCCGCCAACCCCGGAGACGACCCCGATCCCGTAGTGGAATTCCTCAAGGGCGCCCGGCAGGCCCGCAAGATAGCCGGCAGGATCGCGCACATGCGGGCGGCCGAGGCGGCGCACTAGTCCGCTGGAACTCCGAGGACGGCAGACCGACCGTCTGGGTCCTGGAGCGTCAGCCCGAGCGTCTCGGCCGCGGGCCGGATGCCGAGCTGCATCTCCGCCTTCCGCATCTCCGCCTGCCCGGAACGAGCCCGCGATGCCGTCCCGTCACGGGTATGAACCAGAAACCGATTACAGCCCCGCCTTCCCCGCCCGGAACGAGCCCGCGATGCCGTAGACGCCGGCGTACCCGGCCAGCGCCGCCCTCACCTCGGCCGCGGCGTCTCGCAGGCTGTCCCCAGGTCGGGACCGGCAAGCTGCACGTCAACGTCCTGGGCTCAAGTGGCGTCAGATCGCACTGGTGAATTCGCATGTGGGCCAGTTGGAACAGCCCAGAAACGATCCGTACTTCCCCTCCTTTCGCCCGAGCCACCCGTCGCACCGATGGCAGCCCGCGACCTGCTGTCCGCACTCAGGGCATCGGACGGTTTCCCCGTCCCGCACCGGCAGTCCTCGCCCGCAGTTGGGACACGGCGACTGCTTGTGCTCGCAATAGGGGTAGTTGGAGCAGCCGTAGAACCGGCCGCCCTGACTCGTCCGCAGCACGAGGTGCCCCTTCCTGCATTCGGGGCAGTGCGGATCATGCCCATTCGGTAAGCCGAAGGTGTCGACCCGGCCGCCCGCTAGCATCGCTAGGAGTCTGCGCCGTAGGAAATTCGCGAAACCCGGCGGTTTGCGTCGTGACGCGCGGCGTCAAGGCGTATTCTGCCGGTCGCCGAGCAGGTGATTTTCGACCAACCGGCGGCGCGAACCGAGAACAGGCCGTACACCGCTCCAAACGCCGCGATTTGCACCCCATTCTCGGTCACGGAAGGCAAGATCCACCCCTTTTACGCCGCCATCAGCAGGTGCAGGCGCTTGGCGTTCACCGCCAGGCACACCAAGTCCCACTCGCCCCGCACCTTCGCCAGTCCACGCAGGCTGAAGCGCCGGAAGCCCAGCACGTGCTTGATCCAGCCATACGGCGCCTCCGACAACCACTTCCGTTCCGCATACACCGCCCGGCCCGCCGGCGTCGACAGCTTCTCCACCATGCGACCCGTCGCCGGATGCTTCTTCAGATTACGGGCGGCGACCTTCTTGTCCTCCCGGCCCGTCGCCACATACCCGTCAACACCCCGCGTTTCGAGCTCCGTCAAGTCCCGCTCGTTGCAGTACCCCGCGTCGGCCAGCACCGTTTCCGGCTGCGCGTCGAACCGCTCTTGGACCGCGTCGAGCAACACCGGCAGACCGCCCTGGTCGCTCGCGTTCGCCGTCACATCCGTCGCCACCACCAACTGGTGCTCAGCGTCCACCGCCGCCTGCGCGTTGTAGCACTGCTGGAAGCCCTCGTTGCCCGTCTTCATGATCCCGCTTTCCGGGTCCGTGAAGTTGCTCTGCGCCTTCTCGTCAGGCTCGCCATACGCCCGCTTGTACGGTCGTCCCCCCTTCGGGTTTCGAGCCTGGCCCGCCTGCCGTCCGCGGGCGTCGTCCGCCGCCCGCTGCGCCACCTCCAAACGCGCCTTCGCCGCCCGGATCGCCGCCAGACGATCTTCCCGCCGACGCAACTCCGCCGGCAACTCGTCGCCCCGCACCTCCGGCCCCAACCGCACGTCCTCGGCCACGTCGGTCTCGTCCGCCGCCCGCAACAGCTCGTCGATCTCGCCGGACAGACGCCGTTCCTCCTCCTGCATCCGACCGTAGCTCATCGCCTTGCGCTTGCTCGCGTTCGCGCGCACCTTCGTCCCGTCGACAGACAGCTTCCCGAACCGCGCAAGGCCCAGCTCGCGAGCCAGACCGACCACCTCGACGAACAACTGCTTGAAATCGTCCAGGTGCCGCCGCCGAAACTCGCAGATCGTCCGGTGTTGCGGGAAGTTGCCCGCCGCCAGCACCCGGAACGCCACGTCCTCTTCCAGCTTCCGCGCAATCCCACGCGACGAAAACACACCCGTCGCGTAGGCGTAGAGCAGCACCTTCACCAGCATCCGAGGCTCATACGGCGCGTTGCGACGCCCGTCGCCCTCGTACCCCGCGTAGAACGCCGTCAGATCCAGCCCGTCCACCAGATCGCTGATGTGGTGCGACAGGTGACCCTCCGGCAACCACTCCCGTACATCCGGCGGCAACAGCAGCGATTGCTCCGGTGCGTAGCGGCGGAATGTCGTCGACATCAAGTCCCTTCGTCGTCAGGCTCTTCTACAATTGTCGCATCCCGGTTTCTACGGCGCAGACTCCTAGCAGGAGTTCATCAACGAAAGCCGAGCGTGGCCCTCCCTCCTCCAGCAGGTACGTCCGCCGCTTGGCGCGCGTCAGGGCGACGTAGAAGATCCGACGCTCTTCCGCGTTCGGGTGCTCTTCGGGCGCGGCGAGTACCAGGTCAAGCAGCGGGTCGTCGGTGATCTCGGTCGGGAACCCATACCGGCCTGCGCAGATGCCGAGCACCGCGACGTAGTCGGCTTCCAGACCCTTCGCGGTGTGCACGGTCTGGTAGGCAAGATCCAGGCTCGGATAGTTCCGCCGCAGCGGTCCCATGTCCGGCATCAGGTGCCTGTACCGCCCGAGCAGGAGGACCCTCGGCCGGCCTTCCGTCTGGGCGGCCTCGGTCGTGATCCGGTTGAGCGCCTCTCGCAGGGGGGGGCCGACGCCGTCCCCGCCGATCCAGACGCCGGGCCCGTCCACGCGCCGGACGGGACGCACCTTCTTCACGATCTGCGCGGGCTTGCCGAGCACGAAGCGGGTGGCCACGTCACAGAGGCCGTCCGAGCATCGGAACGTCGTCTCCAGATCGGTGCGCGCCCCTGCGCCGAAGTGTTCCTCAAACTCTCGCATGATAGCGATGTCCGATCCCGCGAAACGGAAGATCGCCTGCCAGTCGTCGCCGACCGCGAAGAGCTGGGCGTCGAGTGACTGGTCCAGGAGCGCCTTCAGCAGCGCCGCCCGGCCTGGGGACATGTCCTGGAACTCATCGACGAGGATATAGCCGAAGGGGCTGCGGTAACGCCCGGCGGTCACGTGGTCCGTCGCGCGGTTGATCATGTCGTGGAAGTCGATCTCGCCGGCATCGGCCAACTTCGCCTCGTAGCGCTCGAAGATCGGGCGGAACACGCGTAGGAACGCCTCGCTACGGCCGCCGTCGCGCTTCCCGGAGGCCCGTCCTTCCACCGCCTCGATAGTCAGGCGGGCACCCTTGAAATGATGCAGGAAGGTGGCCACCAGCTGCCTGAACGGCTCCACCCGTCCCTGCTCGTTGAGCACCTCGAATATCTCTTCCGTGGGAATCGGGTTCAGCGCCACGCCGTGGGCGCGCAGCTTGTCGGCGAGACGCTCCCTCAGCTGGCCGGCCGCCTGTTCGTGGCTGAAAGTCTCGATGAGGGTCGTGCTGTGCTTCGCGTGGAGTTCCAGCTTCCACTTCCGCTCCGCCGTGTACTTGGCCGGGTCGATGAATGGCGGCGTGTCTCCGTTCTCAGATAGCGCAAAGTGCTCGATGTAGATTCCCGCGTCGCGCAGATAGAAGTCGGGCTTGTACTGGACCTTCCTCGCGGTCGCGGTGGCGTGCTCGTAGGGGCGTTCGTACTCGTAGCTCACCCCGTTCAAGTAGAGGAAGTTTGCGATGTAGCACTCCTCGAAGCTCTTGACCAATTCCCCCTTCAGGGACCGGATCTCCCGATTGCGGATGTAGTCCCAGTATTCGCCCTGTGACCGGAACTCGTGCTCGCTACGGTAGGGCGTGGCATCGTACGCGAGCCACCGAATCAGCGCATGGCCGTACCGGGGGTGGCCTTGCAGCTCGGCGATGATGCTGTTCAGCAGGTCGAGCAGTGCCTTGCGGTCCTCCGCCACCTTCGCGAGTGCGGGGCGGCGACGCTCGACCTCCCCGATGATCGAGAGCCCCAGGGAGTGGAACGTCTGCGAGGTCACCGCCCCGGCCACCCTCGCGCCAAGGCGTTGTTTGACGCGCTGCTCAAGTTCGTCGCGGGCGGTACCCGCGAAGGCGAGCAGCAACTGTTGCCGAGCTCCCGAAAATGACGTTTTCTGCGCGGTCATCGACGGCGCTCACGGCTGACCGCCGTTGACGGATGCCCGTTTGCGGGACGGACGTTTGCGGCCACGCTGCTGATGGGTGAGCTCGGCCTCGCGGCGGCGATAGCTCTGGCCCTCGATGACGAGTATCTCGGCGTGATGGGTCAGGCGGTCGATCAGGGCGACGGCGCAGGAGGCGTTGGGGAAGACGGTGTCCCAGCGCTTGAAGGGCAGGTTGGTGGTGATCAGCAGGGAGCGGTGCTCGTAGCGGCGGCTGACGAGCTGGAAGATGAGGTCGGCGGCGCGTGCGTCGTAGGCGAGGTAGCCGACCTCGTCGATCGCGACCAGCGCGGGCCGGGTGTAGTGCTTGAGGCGTCGCTCGAGGGCGCGGGCGGTCTCCTGCCCGCTGAGGTCGAGCAGGAGGTCGGCGGCGGTGGTGAAGAGGGCGGAGTGCCCGGCGAGGATGGCTTGGTGGGCGATGTTCTTGGCGAGCATGGTCTTGCCGAGACCCTGGGCGCCGACGAGGATGACGTTCTCGCCGCGGGCGAGGAAGTCGAGGGTGAGGATGCGTTCGAGTGCTGGCCGGTCGAGGGTGGTGGGCCAGTTCCAGTCCCAGTCGGCGAGGGGCTTGAAGCGTCCCAGCCGGGCGCTGGCGAGTCGGCGCTCGACGCTGCGGCGCTGTCGTTCTTCGAGCTCGGCGGCGGCGATGTGTTCGAGCAGCGCGGTCGTACTCCATCGCTTGCGGGTGGCGGCGGCGATGAGGTCGTTGAGGTCTTCGGCGGTGCGGTTGAGTCCGAGGCGTCGGAGGTCAGTCGCCAGCGTCGTCGGGGTCGTGTTGTCCGAGGTCATCGTAGGTCTCCAGGTCGTGGGGCCGGACGTCGACGTCCCGCAGTCCGGGTCGGTCGGGCAACGTGAGGCGGAGGGGCGGTCTCAGTCCGCGCCGCCGCCGCCGGGTTTCGAGGATGTGGGTGATGGAGCCGGCGCCGAGGGCGTCCCGTCGGAGGGCGTCTTCGACGGCGGCGGCGAGCTCTTGCGGCCCGTAGTCGTCGAGGAGGGCGAGCAGCCTGGTGGCGTTCGGGCGCAGGGGTTCTCCGCGCTGTGCGAGCCGCTCGAAGAGGGTGGCGGTGGCGGGTACGGCGGTTCGGAGTCGGTCGCGGGTGGTGTGGACGTTGGCTTGGCGTGTGGCGGCAAGCAGCCCTTCCAGATGGGCGGGGTCTTCGACGGCCTGTCCGGTGTCGTAGCTGCGTCGGTGGCGGGCGAGTTCGACCTGTTGGTCGAGGATGCGGACGCGGGTGTCGCTGGCGAGGAGGGTGAGGGGCTTTCGGACGTGGGTGTGGGGGATGGAGTAGAGATTGCGGTCGAAGCGGACGTAGGGGGTCTTTCCGGAGCGGACGGCGCGGACGAGCTCGGTCTCGAAGGGATGGGCGGGGAGCGGCAGCAGTCGGGGCCGCTCGTCGGCCCAGGCGTCGGCGACGGTGCGGTCGGGCTGTTCGGGGTGGCGGCGCCGGTGGGCGACCTCGTCGCGCCAGCGTCGGAACTGGGCGTTGAGGTCGTCGAGGTCTCGGAAGGGCCTGGCGGCGAAGAAGGCGTGCCGCAGGTATTGGATCTGGCGTTCGACCTTCCCCTTTTCGTTGCCCCGTCCTGGCGTGCAGGGTTGGGGGGCGAAGTGGTAGTGGCCGGCGAGTTCGAGCAGTCGGGGGTGGAACTGGACGGCGGCGCCGCGGCGGTCGAGGACGGCGGTTCGGAGGTTGTCGTAGACGAGGGTGCGGGCGACGCCGCCCAGGGCCTTGAAGGCTTCGACGTGTCCGCGGAGGAAGCTTTCAAGGGTCTGGTCGAGGGTGAAGAGGGCGGCCATGGCGCGGGAGTGGCCGAGGACCATGACGAATCCGGAGACGGCGCGGTCGCCGCGGCCGATGCGGACCTTGCCGAAGGAGCCCCAGTCGACTTGAGCCTGCTCGCCGCTCAGCGTAACGACCCGTCTGTAGGCGGTGCGGGCGGTTTCGGGCCTCAGGCGGCCGACGAGGCGGCGAACCTGGATGACCGAGCCGGGGTAGCCGCGCTGTCGGACCATCTCGTGGATGCGGGTGGCGCGCAGAGTGGGGTACTGGGCCAGGGTGTCGCGGATGAACGGCAGGTAGGGGTCGAGGGCGCTGGGCCGGCACGCGCCGCGGCGGACGCCGACCGACTCGCCCTCGACGGCGGCGCGGACGGTCTCACGGTGGAGGCCGAGTTGGGCCGCGATGGTGCCCATCTTCCAGTGCTCGCCGTAGTAGAGGCGCCGGATCTCGGCGCGCTGCGCGGGCGTGATCATCGTCCCTCCTCCTCCGACCGCGGCCGGGCTCCGGCATCGGGACCAGCCACCGGCTCTGCCGGCCGCAGACCACACACCGCGTGGGCGCGGGCGCGGGAACCGGGGCGGGTTCCGGGACGGGGAGTCTGTCCGACGGCCGGGGGGCGGGGGAAGTGTGATCCGTCACGCGGCGCCGGGCGCGGTAGGCGCGTTGCCGGTCGCGGTGGTCGAGGCGCCCTTCGGGACTGCGCTGATGGAGGGCCCGAGCGGCCCGGACCGCCCGGCCCGGACCGCCCGGCGGCGGGCGGCCGCCCGGCACCGCGGCGTGCAGTAGGCATGGCCGCGGTCACACGCCGCGCAGATGGCGAAGGGTCGGCCGCACTGACGACAGGTCTTCTGCCGGAGGGGCTGGTCCACGGCGTCGGAGCGCGCGGGGCGGTCTCCGACTGGACAACGGGCCTGAACCGTGGCAAAACAGCGGGGACCGGCCCGGTCTGTCGGAGCTCGGGGCGGTCACGAGGGTCCGGTCGGCACAACCGGGCCCTCACCCCACGCCTGAGTCCGCTCTCTACGCTACCCGAACGCCGTGCCGACCGCCAGCGCCGGGGCCGTGGACGCCGCCGCCCCCCATGGACGCAAAGAACGCGTCCACAGGGAGCTTGGAAACCGCGAAGAACGCGGTTCCCACAGCGCCCACAGCCGTCATCTTCCTCTCGATCAAGATCTGCACGAAAAGACCGGGGGCGAAGCCGGGCGAGTCGACAAGTGTCGAGAATTCGTCAGTTCTTCGCGACTCTTGACAGCAACAGGTCCTCCGGCTGCCGGTCGCCGCGTTCGACGATCCAGCCGGCTTTCGCCACCATGATCGACGTCTTGCCGCTGCCGGCGGCAGCGACCACCAGATTGCGGTCGTCGTCCACGCACACGGCCCGGCGCTGCTCTTCCGTAAGGGGAAGCTCTTCCACGCAGTCCAAGAAACCGCGGGAGCGCTCAAGTTCGCCGACCAGGAAGGTCTCGTTCGCCCGCTTTCGCGCCGCTTCCGGCTCCGATAGGAATGACCGGACCCGGTTCAGTGCCTGTACGGTGGGTTCAGGGTCCACCTGCTCTGGGTACCACTTTCGCAATGACGAGGGCACCCGTTTGGCCTTCTTGACGAGCGCCGCAAACGCGCGGTGCCGCACGTAGCTCTCTGGTGCCTTGAGCTCGCTCAGCCGAGCGTCGATTCGACCGATTGCGAAGATTTGGTTCGCCCGTTCACGCGCCGCCTCCGGGTTGGACAGCAACGCGCGGATGCGCTTCACCGCCCTCGCGACGGGTTCGGCCTCGAGCTGCTCCGGCCACCAGTCCGGCAACGACGTTGACTCCCGCCGTACGTCCTCGACCAGCGACGAGAAGGCGCGGGAGCGCACGGAGGACTGCGGCGCCTCCAGGTCGGCCAGTCGGACATCGATGGCGCGCAGCGCGTCCGCATGTTCCACCAGGAATTCACGCCACCAAGTGATTCGCGCTTCCTCGGCCGCAGCGGCCAGCGTAGCCGCCTCGCGGCGCCGGAGTCCTGACACGACGGTGTCGCCGCCGGCGGTGCGGATGCGAACGCCGGCCCAGGGCCATTGCCGTTGCAGCGAGACCGCACGGATGTTCCGCATCGGGATCTCCCGCGGCCCGGAGGACATCGTCAGCCTGATGGCCGTCCGTCGGAGCGTTGCCGCTCTCGCGTCCCGCGGCCGGGCGATGGCGAACAGCAACGACGCCAAACCGACACGCCTGAAGGCCGGGGAGCTGTGCTGGGGGATGCGGATCGACACCCTGCGGGGGGCGGCGGCGGGGTTGGGATGATTCCCGTGGGACGGACCCGGTCCTGACGGCGGGGGTGACGCCGGTCCGGCTAGTGCATCTGCACTCTGGACAGTTCTTCTTCTCGACCCGAACGACTCCCCTTCTCGGCGTCGTAACGGCAGGCACTGCCCGCAGAAGTTGAGCGGGAACGGCGTTCTCTCGCCCCAGGCGATGGCCTCCTTGATGGTCTCGAAGGCCCTCCATTTCGGGCTGTCCCCGTAGCGCAGCGCCCACGAGCAATCGGCTCGATGAACGGTGGTGCGGCTCGATGTCCCGTGGCCGTCCGAGCTATGGCCGTTGACGTAGAAGCTCGGGGTCATTCTCCTGCGCCCTCTCTCCAATGTTGCCGCACGGCCGCGAGGATGACTAGACTCAACCGGCCCTCCCGCGTTCGGGAGCCAGGTACGCCGACCACTCGTCCAAAGCCGCCAACGACGGCCGAACAGGCCGACCACGCGCGTAGGCGGCCTCAACCTTGTTCTGAACCGCGTGAGCCAGCGCCGCCTCGATGACCTCCCGACGGTGATCCGTCTCCCTCGGCCGCCCAGTCCCAGAACGACGACCGGAAGCCGTGCGGCACGGTCGGGACTCCAAGCCGCTCCAGCGGCCGGCGAATCACCTTCTCGTCGAGCATCGCCCCGTCGCCGAGCGTGAACACGAGAGCGCCGGCGCCAGCGCCGAGCGTCCGCGCCGCGTCCAGGATGTCCGGAGCACGCCGGCGATAGCGGGATCCGGTGCTCGCGGTTCACCTTCATCCGCGGCGCCGGAACGGTCGACACTTGGGGGCCGACGTGTCCATCTCGTCCCATAGTGCACCGCGTACCTCGCTGCACCGCGCCACCGCCAGGGCCACGAACTCGCGAACGCCAGCTTCACGACCTTGGCCGCGTTCGAAGCCCGCACCCTCGCGATCGCCGCCGCCACGTTCCGATGCGGCAGCGCCCGCATGTGACTCACGACCTCGTTCTGCTTGCCGAGCACCGGCCCGAGCCGGTCGCACAGACTATCCGAGCGCAGGCTCATCGTGATGGCCCACTCCATCAACGCGCTGATGCGCTGGCGCACGCACCCGGCCGTCTGGACCTTCAACGGGCCAGATCGGCGTCAGGATCTCCAGCCACGTCGGCGCTGGTCACCTGGGAGACCGCCCGGCTGCCGATGCGCGCGAGGCGGCCGCGCGCGTACCGGCCGCCGCAGTACGAGCGGACCGGACCCGACGAGCGGAGCGCGGCAACGCACTTAGCGGTGACTCGGGTTTCTGCGCCGTACGGCTGCACGCCGCCGCCGGCCCTGGGCGACCAGCGGGAGCGTTCGTTTGCGGCGACCGGGAGGCGTGTTACCGGGTAGGCACGGGGCCGGTCACGAACGCGGCCCATCGGTCCATCAGCCCGCGCCGCTGGTCGAACAGATCGCTTCGCGCGTAACTCCGCTCGACAGCCCCGCCGACCACGTGTGCAAGGGCCATCTCCGCCACGTCCCTTGTCGCCCCGGACCGCTCCGCAGCCCACGTGCGGAAACTCGACCGGCCGTGAACGTCCGCATCCGTCCCCGTCGCTCTCCGCAGCGCCTTGATCAAGGTGTCGCCGTTGAGCGGCCGCCCGCCCACGCCAGGGAAGATCAGCGAATCGGCCGCGCCGTCAGAATGCGCCTTCATGCCCTCCAGCACGCCCACAGCCGCATCCGACCACGTTCCGCCCCGGCCTTCTTCATCCGCGATGCCGGTACGCGCCACTCCCGCGCCTCAAGGTCGACCCTCGCCCCACGTCGCCCCGCGAGCCTCGCTGGACCGTACCGCCGTCAGCGCCGTGAAGCTGATCGCCGCCTTGACGACCGGACCGGCCCCGGACGCCTCGACCGACTCCAGCGCCGCGGGAACGTCCGCGTACGGCAACGCCCGCCGATGCTCTCGGGTCTTCGGGGTCTTCGGCAATGCCGCGTCGATCACTTCGCCCGCCGCGTTCACGTCGACATGTCCGAGGGCTTGCGCCGCGGCGAGCACGCCCCGGACCCAACCGCGCAAGAGCCTTCCGATCGCGGGCTTGTCGCGGTAGACCGGCCCGAGCACCGAGAGCACGGCCGCCCGGTCGATCTCGTCTACGGGTCGACCCATGAGACGCGCCGCGTACCGCGCCAGGGTCCGCCGCCGCGTCTCTCGGGTCCGGCCGCGCCACTGGCCCCCTTGGTCGACCTTGGCGGACACGTCCGCGAACGTCGGCACGGTCGACGCACGCCCGGACGGGTCGCCGCCCCGCTTCGCCGTCAGGCGGTTGTCGTGCGCCCGCTCCCGAGCCTCGGACGGCGTGACGGCCGGGTACGTGCCGATGCTGATATCGCGCCGCTTCCCTTGGACGTGAAGCCGTTGAACCCATCGCTTGTTTACCCTGCCCGTCCGGCCCTTGGCCACGACCAGGTACACCGTGTCGCCCGCCTGATACCGGCCCGGCTTCCGCAGCGCCTCGGCCCGCTTGGCTGTCAGTCTTTCCATTGAATCAGCCCCCTTTCGACCGAAAATCGTACACCCACGGTGACGCCCACAATCAGGCCCCGGATTGGAGCGGACCGCCGCGGACTGACACGGACCCCAAAGATGGTTTATTTCCGGAATTTACGCTTTCGAGTCCGCATGTTTGGACAGATGCGGACCGCCACGGACCAGCGCCAGCGTTAAGGTAGCGCGAACACGAACAGGTTGTTGCCGGCGCTCGGCCGCAACTCCGGCGTCAGGCGCATGAAGCCCGACGCGGTGCCCGCCGTTCCGGTGCTCACCGCGACGTATTGCCGGCCGTCCACTGCGTAGGTGATCGGAAAGCCGGTGACCGACGAGCCGAGATTGATCTCCCACAGCACGTCGCCTGTCTCGTCGTCGAAGGCCCGGAACCTCCCGTTCACGTCGCCCCCGAACACCAGCCCACCGCCGGTCGCAACCAGAGACATCGTCGCCGCACGCTGCTCGTAGAGCCACTCCGTGGCGCCGGTCTCGGCCGAGATCGCCTGGATCGTGCCGAGCTGGTCCGTCCCCGGCGCGAGCTGGTGGCGCAGCGCGAGCGCGTAGTGGATGCGCGCCTCGCGCGTGGCGAGCATGCGGGCGCAGGTGTTGCGCAGCGGCATGTACATGGCGTTGGTCCGCGGGCTGTAGGCGCCGGCCTCCCAGTCCTTGCCGCCGAACCAGGTCGGGCAGGTCAGCACCTCCTGCCCCTCGGCCGTGAAGACGAGCTCCGCGTTCTCCGTCACCTCGCCGGTCGCGCCGTCGATGGCGCTGATGACGTTCTGCGTCACCGTCGGCCGCGCCCACAGGAACTCGCCCGTCTCCCGGTCCAGCGTGTAGACGACGCCGGTCTTGCCCGGGATGCCGGTCAGCACCTTGCGCATCTCGCCGCGGTCGAGCCGCGGGTTGATCCAGCTCACCGCCGCCGGGTCCGGCGCCACCGCGGTGTCCACCAGCAGCCGCTCGAAGGGGTGATCGAGATCCCAGTGGTCGTTCAGGTGCTGGTAGTACCACACGATCTCGCCGGTGTCGCCGTCGAGGGCCAGCGTCGAGTTGTGGTACAGGTAGTTGCTCTCGATGCCGCCGAGGAGGAACTTGGGCGCCGGGGACGTGACCGACGTCCCGACGTAGACCAGGTTCAGCTCCGGGTCGTAGCTGGGCGCCATCCACGACCCGACGTGCACGCGTTCTTCGTAGGGAACGCCGCCCCAGGTCTCGTCGCCCGGCTCGCCCGGCGCCGGCACCAGGCGCCGCCGCCAGACCTCGTCGCCGGTCGTCGCGTCGTGGGCGGTGATGACGCAGGCTTCCGGCCCGCCGTGCGGCCGGCAGCTTCGGCCGGAGACCGCCTTGCCGCCGGCGACGATCGGACCCGAGGAGTGCCGGGCGGGGTTCACCAGGTAGTCGAGGATCTGCGTCTCCCAGGCCAGCCGCCCGGTCTCGGCGTCGAGCGCGTACAGGTAGTTGTCGGCGCTGGTGTCGATGATGCGGTTCCCGTAGATGGCGATGTTCCGGTTGGTCATCGACCCGTTGACGTAATCGTCGATGTCGCCCGGCAGGTCGCGGCGATACTCCCACCGCAGGTCGCCCGTCACCGCGTCGATGGCCTGGATGACGTCGCTCGGGTTCGGCATGTACAGGACGCCGCCGTAGGCCAGCGGCGTCCCTTCCTGGCTGCCGGCGGCCAGCGCGCGGGACCAGACCAGGCGCAGCTCGCCGACGTTGTCCGTGTCGATCTGCTCGAGCGGGCTGTAGCCCCAGCCGTCCGGCGTGCGGCGCCACGTCAGCCAGTCGCCCGGCGCCGGATCCTGGAGCATCGCGTCGGTGACGGGGACGAACGACGCGGGGGACTCGGCCTGCGCACCGGCGGGGGCCGGCGCCAGCGGCAGCATCGACAGGGCCGCGACGATGACGGGAACGCCTCGCGCAATGAGATACCTGGGGTGCATGTCAGCCTCCGTTCCGTTGGGCTTCCGCCAACCTGCTCGCCTCTCCGGCGAGTGCCACTGTCGCGGCAACGCCGAGCCAAGCCCGGTGCAGCACGGTCATCCTTGAAGATCGCATGCGACGGCATGCTGCGGCAAGGGGCAAGCGCGGGCACCCCCGTGCGCAGACCGCGGCTGATGGAGTCTCAAGACCAGACGGGGGCGAGCGGCCCGCTCCGGTTTCGGCGCCAGTTGACGTTTCTATGGAGTGCGATTGCGGTCCTCGGGCTCGCGTTGTCAGCCGCCGTGACCTGGCTTGCCACGGCGTCGGCACCGGCCGTGCTGACGGCGGAACGACTGGAGATCTCAGCGGGGGGAACGGGAGAATGCCATCAACCAAGGGTGAGACCCCATCTCGCACTCGAGACCGGTCGAGCGGCCGCCCTCCGTCCTTGGTGATCAAGACCATGATGGCCCTAAAATGTGGCCATGCAGTCCATCAAGGTCACGGAGCTCAAGTCCCACTTGAGCCGGTATCTGCGGCAGGCTTCCCGTGGGGAGAGGATAACCGTCAGAGATCGGGACGGCCCGATTGCCGAGTTGGGGCCCGCTCACGGGGAGCCGCTTTCCTGGCGTGACCGCCTGGTGCGCGAGGGCCGGCTCCGGCGCGGGACTCAGGACTGGGGCGCTCTGAAGATATCCACCATCGAGCGGCACGTGGATATCCAGTCGTCGCTCCGCGCCGTCCGCGAGGATCCAGGTGAAGTACGTCGACGCAAGCGCAGTGCTCCGAGTCCTGTTCGTTGAGCCCGGGCCGTCGGTGCCGCTGCTGGCCGGCGACCATGTGGTGTCCTCCCAACTCATCGAGGTCGAAGCGGTCCGGGCCGTTGATCGTGAGCGGCTGCTCGGCCGCCTGAGCGATGCCGAGACGGCCATCAAGCGCAAGGAGCTGACCGAGCTGCTTGCGATGACGGATCTCGCGCCCGTGGACGGCACGGTCATCGACCAGGCGAAGAGCTCGTTCGCGGTCAATCTCCGCGCGATCGATGCCATCCACGTAGCAACGGCGGAGCTGCTGGCCGCTGCAGCCGACGGGGAACCACTGGAGTTCTGGACGCACGACGAGCGTCAAGCCACCGCGGCCATTTCACGCGGGCTGACCGTCCGCGGCGTCCGTGCCGATGATCACGATTGATGTCGCTCAGGCGGCCAGTCCCGGCCGTACTCCGAGCTGCTGAGGCCGACCCGCCGCGCACCCTGCTGGTCGACGACGCCCCCTGGACGCCGCCGTCGGTGTGCCCTCCTGGCGCGGCGGGTTCGGACGAGGCGGCCGAGAGATGTCAAGGCAGCGCGAACACGAAGAGGCCGTTGCCCCCCAAGGGGCGCCGGACCTCGGGCGTCAGATCCGCGGGCAGCATGCCGCCCCAGCTCGCCCCGCCGATCCCGGTCGGTATCGCCAGATACTGCCGCCCGTCGACCGCGTAGGTGATCGGAAATCCCTGTACCGACGTCGGCAGCCGGGTCTCCCACAGAGTCTCCCCGGTGCGCGCGTCGAACGCGAACGCCTGGCGGTCCCAGCCGCCGGCGATGGCCAGACCCCCTCCGGTGGTGAGGGCGGCGCTGTTGATGGGGGTGCGGAAGCGGCGGCGCCACATGACCTCGCCGGTGCGCATGCTCATCGCCAGGAACTCGCCGAGCTGCTCGCCGCTGTCGGGATGGTGGTGGTTGGTGCGGCGCACCGGCCCCGTGCCGCCGCCGCCGGCCACCCGGTCGACCGGCCCGAAGACCGCCGTCTCGCAATTCAGGTGGATGGGGATGAAGAACGCCTCGAGCCCGGGGTGATAGGACATCGCGCGCCAGCTCTTGAACCCCGCGGTGCTGGGGCACCAGTAGATCTCCTCGCCGATCACCGGAATGGTGCCGTCGCGATAGGTCACCTGGCCGGTCACCGAATCGATGTCCGCCACCGTCTGGTACCCGAGATCGTGGGCGCTGCGGAACCGTCCGGTCTCGAGGGCCATCTCCCACAGGACGCCGATCTTGCCCATGGTGAAGACCGAGCGCCGGTCGTCGTAGTCGACGAGGATGCGCTCGAACACCTCGTCCATGTCGAGGGTCTCGCCCGGCAGGTGCTGGTAGTACCACTTCATCTCCCCCGTGTCGGGGTCGAGGGCCAGCGTGGAGTTGGTGTACAGGGCATCTCCGTCGGTGCCGCGGACGGCGCGGGCCCACGGCTTGGCCTGCGACGTGCCGTGGAACAGGGTCCGGGTCACCGGGTCGTAGCTGCCGGGGATCCACGAGTCGCTGCCGGCCCGGAACATCGGCGGCAGGTCGCCCCACGTATCGCCGCCGCGCTGGCCCGGCAGGGCGACGGTCGAGGTGCGCCACAGCTCTTCCCCGGTGTCGGCGTCGAGGCCGACGATGTAGCAGCTCTCCTCGCGATAGCGACCGCATCCGGTCAGCCCCGACACCACCTTGCCGTCGGCGACGATCGACCCGCTCGAGAACTGGTAGCCGACCCCCTGGTCGATGTCCGCGTCCCAGACCTCCTCGCCGGTGCGCGCGTCGATCGCCACCACGTGCGCATCGGCCGTGTTCAGGAAGATCTTGTCGTCGTGCATCGAGATGTTCCGGTGCATGCGGCCAGGGGGCGGTCCCCCGAAGCTGTTGCCGGGCTCCTCGGCGCCCCGCTCGTACTCCCAGATCAGATCGCCGGAGGCGGCGTCCAGCGCCTGCACGATCTCGCCGGGATTCGCGATGTACAGCACCCCGTCGTGCACCAGGGGGGTCGTCTGCTGCGACCCCGGGCGTAACGCCCAGCTCCAGACCAGCCGCAGCTCGCCGACGTTGCCGGTGTCGATCTGATCGAGGGGGCTGTGCGCCTGACCGTCGAGGGTGCGCCGCCAGCTCAGCCAGTCGGCCGGATCCGGGTTCTGCAGCATCGCGTCGGTCACCGGCGTGTAGCTCTCGACCTGCGCCGCCGCGGCCGCGGCGGAGAGCACGACGGCGATCAACGCCGAAGCGAATGTGAGTCGACGGGCCATGGAACCTCTCTCTCCCGAAACCCTCGGGGCTCTGCCCGTGGAAACGATGCAGAGTCCCGGCAGGGTTGGTTGGGCGGCAAGCGGAGCCGCAGGCGCTGATTCCCGGTCTGGCGCGATTTTGCGGTCGCGTCGGGAGTTTCGCTGACGCGAAACTCCCGACGGCGCAAGCTCCTAGCGGATGGCCAGAAGCTCGACGTCGAACACCAGCAGGCCGCCCGGCCGGCCGCCGCCCGGGTTGTTGCCGTAGGCGAGGTTGGCGGGAATCCAGAATCTGCGCTTCTCGCCGACCACCATCAGTTGCACGCCTTCGGTCCAGCCCCGGATAACCCGGTCGAGGGGGAACGTCGCGGGGGCGCCCCGGGCGACCGAGCTGTCGAACATGCGGCCATCGGGGGTCCAACCGGTGTAGTGCACGGTCACGTTGCTGGTCGGACCCGGGTTCGCGCTGCCCGTCCCTGCCTGCAACACCCGGGAGGCCAGCCCGGAGGCGGTGGATTCGGCCTCGGCCGGCGCGGCCGCGACGTCGTCGGGCGCGGGTATCGTCACCTGGCCGCTCGCACCGTCGGCGAAGGCCAGCGAGCAGGCTCCAAACGCGGTAGCGACAATCAATATGCGTGGCGTCATCAATTTCATCATGCCGCAGATCCTACCGCATCCCGCACCGCCGCGAACCGGGCCGCGACGGGTGCGGGCATGGCGCGCGGGCGGCGCGCGCTCATGCGGTCCGTCCCACCACGACGGCTATCGCACCCTCCTGCCAGATGCATTCGGCGTCGAAGCCCGCCGCCCGCATCGCCGCCAGCTCCTCGTCGAGGGGAAAGTAGGTGTCCTCGTCCGCCCATTCGTCGAAGTGCTCGAACGCCCGCGCCTCGTCGATGCCGCACGCCATCATGTGCTCGGCCCAGACGCGGTAGGTGGCCTCCCGCCCCGCCGGGTCCGCCGGCATCGTCGCATCGCCGTTCACGAAGACGCCGCCCGGCCGGATCGCGGCGCGAATCCGCCGGTACAGAGCCCGCTTCTCGTCCATCGCGGGGATGTGGTGCAGCGCCAACGACGCCGCCGCGCCGTCGCATCCCGGCAGCGGGGCCAGAAACGACATCTCCCGCACGCGAACCCGTGCCCCGAACCGTTCGAGCCGCCGGCGGGCCTGCTCGAGCATCTCCGCATCCACGTCGATCAGCTCCACCGTCTGCGCGCCGCCGTGCGCGAGAATCGCCTCGGACAGCGCACCGGTGCCGGCCCCGAGATCGATCACCTGGTCCGGACCGGAAGCGGCAAGCGCCCCCGCGACGACCTCGATCATCGTCTCGTAGCCGGGAATGAACCGGCGGATCACCGCGTCGTAGGCCGCGGTCTCGACCCGCAGGTGGCGCCTGACGGAGTGCGTGGACATCGGAGCGGAATCGCGAAAAGGGGTCCCGGGCCGCCCCAGGCTCGCGGACAGGTTATCACTCTCGGCCGCGCCAGGGCCCCGGCTTGCAGGGCGTCAGGATTCCGCCGGCCGCGGGGAGGGGAACAGGTCCTCGATGGAGCAGCCGAAGTAGTGCGCGAACTTTCTCGCATTCTCGACGGTTATGGTCCGATACCGGTGGCGGGCGACGTCGCTGATGTAGGGCTGGGGAAACCCGAGCGCGGCTGCGACGGTTCCCTGCGTCACGCCGGCCAGAGCAATCGCCTTCGCGACGCGATTGGTGCCCGGTGCCGCACGGAGGGCGACGAGCTGTTCCGCGCTCAACATCGTGTCGTAAATATACGTGATTGCGCTAATACGCGCAACCGTTATTCGGCTTCACGCTAACGTATTGATTCCATTGAACTACGTTTTTGCACGTGTACGGTCTATGCATTACCCTGTATGGCGTGTCGCTGGGCCAGAACATCAAACGACTGCGCATGGCGGCGGGCCTCTCGACCCAGAGAGCGCTGGCCGACCGGCTGCACGTCCCGCAGCCGCAGGTATCCGACTGGGAGAACGATCGGTACGGGGCCCTCGAGACACAGACGCTGATCAAGCTGGCGAAGGTCCTGCGATGCTCCATCGACGAGCTGCTCAACGGGGTGGACCCCGACTACGACCAGGTCCGCGAGGAGCGGGAGGCCGTCGACGCCGAGCCGAGACGCATCGACTACGGGACCGACGCGACCGGCCGTATTCCGGTGGTGGCGGAGGGCGCCGCCGCCCCCGCGGGAATCACGTGGGAGGGCAACGCGCCGGCCCCCGGCAACATCGAGCGCTGGGTGCCGCGTCCCCGCGACGTCGACGACGCGAACGCCTACGGGGTCAGGGTCCGCGGCGACTCCATGGCCCCCGCCTACCCGCCGCACACGATCGCGATCGTCGCCCCCGGCCGCCGCGTGCAGGACGGCGACGAGGCCTATGTGCAGCTCGTCCCGGACGAGCGGTTGATTCGACTGGTACGAAGAACCCGGGGCGGCTACGTGCTCGAATCCTACAATCACCAGTATCCGGCCCGCGTCGTACCGCGGAAGGACGTGCTCTCGATGCACGTGATCCTCTACTCCCGCCGCCGGGATTTCTGACCCGCGCCGCCGCAACTCCGACCGGCGCTGCCTCGACTTCCGGCCCGCACCGCGCGAGCTGCGAGCTGCCGCATCCTGACGACCCGCTCTCCCCTTCGGACCGACGTTCCGGCAAAGCACGCGGATGATCTACGATCATGGGTCCCCCGATGCGCAGGCTCCGGGGAGCGGGAACGCGGCGGTGGCGCGCGGGAGGCTTTCGCGCCATCGCCCCGAAAGGAGAAATCGCGTGATGAGTGAGCAAGAGCCGCAGGCGAGCCCTGCGAGCGATTGGGTGTCGTACCGCCCCGAGATCAAGGTGTTGGACTGCACCATCCGGGACGGCGGTCTGATGAACGACCACCGGTTCGGCGACGAGACGGTGCAGGCGGTGTATCAGGCGTGCGTCGAGAGCGGCATCGACTACATGGAGATCGGGTACATCAACTCGCGCCGGCAGTTTCCGCCGGGGCAGTTCGGCCCGTGGAAGCACTGCGTCGAGAGCGACCTCCGCCGGATAGTCGGGGACAACGAGACCACGCTGAAGCTGTCGGCGATGGCCGACGCCGACAAGAGCGACTACCGGGAAGACATCCTGCCGAAATCGGAGAGCGTCCTGGACATGATCCGGGTGGCCACCTATATCCACCAGATCCCGCTGGCCCTCGACATGGTCAAGCATGCCCATGACCAGGGCTACGAGACGAGCTTGAACCTGATGGCGTTGTCGACGGTGCCGGACCGCGAGCTGAACGAGGCGCTGGCCCTGGTGGCGCAATCGGAGGCGGACACCATCTGCATCGTCGACAGCTTCGGGGCGCTGTACGCGGAGCAGATCGACAGCTACATGGATACGTTCCTGGGCTACGCGGCGCCGGCCGGGAAGGCGGTGGGGATGCATGCCCACAACAACCGGCAGTTGGCGTTCGCCAATACCATCCAGGCAACCATCAAGGGAGCCAACCGGCTCGACGGGAGCATGGCGGGCCTGGGCCGGGGCGCCGGCAACTGCCCGATGGAGCTGCTGCTGAGCTTCCTGCACAACCCGAAGTTCCGGCTGCGCCCGGTGCTGCACTGCATTCAGCACCATATCGAGCCGATGCGGGACGCGCTGAAGTGGGGCTTCGACTACCCGTACATGATGACCGGGGTCCTCAACCAGCACCCGCGGGCGGGGATGGCCTTCAACGAATCGGAGGACCGGGGCGACATCATCAAGTTCTACGACTCGCTCGAAGATCCCGATTGACCGGGACGGCCGCGGCCGGGAGACCCGCCGCGTGCAACCGGCATCGCATCCCTCCTCGCCAGCAGCGGTGCCGCCGGTGGCTCCCAGGGCCGGAACCCCGCGAACGGAGCCAGCGGCGGCACTGCCTCAGTGTTCGCCGGTCACCAGATCCCAGTGCTTCCCGGCCCGGTCTAGAATGGCCGGCAGATCGTCGGCCAGCAGGTAGCGGTCGCCGACCAGCGCGTGCCCGACCGCCTCGACCTTCTCCAGGAACTCCTCGCGAGACGCGTAGCGTTCCTCAATCGACGGCCGCGGGTCTCCCGCCGCCTCGCGTTCCGCCCGCGTGGCCGCGAACGGCACGTAGGACCCCGCGAGGGAAACCAGCGTATCGGGGTCGCCGGAGTCCGGATGGGTGAAGTTCCAGCCGGTGTAGGTGGCCAGCGGCACCGCCACCTCCGGATGCAGGATGCCGGACGTCTCGTTGCCGTCGGCGTCGACCGCGGGCACGAACATCGGCAACGGCACGCCGGCGTCGTCGGCGCCGGCCATCCACGGATTACTCACGCGTGTGCCGCCGGTGCGATCCTCGGGCGACCGCACGCCCGGGATGGCCGGGAACCCGATGTCGCGCGGCGGCACCAGGTTGGCGTCCGCGAACCGGGGATGGCGGCTCGGGGGCGGCTCGACCCCGTCGACGACCCAGTCCTTCATGGCGGTCAGCAGCGCGCGCATGTTCCACCAGTAGTCGGTCGGATTGCCCATCTCCTGCCGGTTCCCCGGGTCGGGCGGCGGAAACGCGCCGGGGCCGTGCTGGGTTCCCGCCAGGAAGTAGAAGCGCACGTTCTCCTGCAGGTCGACGTCGGCGGCGCCGTCCGGGGTCGCGTGCACCAGGGTGGCCACCCGCCCGCCGCCCCAGTACTCGACGCCGGTGTTGGTATAGAAGATGCGGGGCTGGTTCTCCCGGCTCCGATCGTTCCCCAGCGTGCCGTCGACGACCCCGGTCACCGGGTCGCGGAGGGCGGCGTCGGCGAAGGGAAACGACGTGGCGTCGAACATGCCCAGCGAGATCGGCGTCGCGCCGGGCTGGTTGAGGTCGAGCCGGGACGCCCCGGCGATGTGCGGGATCACCCCGTCGAAGACCTGCCGCCCGGCGGTATCGGTGTTGAAGCCGAGGTAGAGGAACGTCCGCAGATAACGGCCGCTCTGCGACGAGCCGAACGAGAGGGCGTGCCCGGCCGTCACCACGGCGTCGGGGTCGTGCTTGATCCAGGCCGCGGTGTCGCGGATGGCGGCGAAGCCGAGCCCGCCGACCGGCTTGCCGTCCGCCGCGGGCACGGCGAAGCGGATGGGCCGGCCCTCCGGCACGTCGAACTCCCAGCCGACCCACACGACGGTGTACCCCTCCTTCATGAGGAACCCGTCCCCGTACGGCCCGCGGCCGCCGCGGTTGAACCCGAGCGCGCTCAGACGCCCCCGGTTCGCGATGTCCACCAGCGCCACGCCGTTGCCGCGCTCCGGGTCGGCGGGGGCGAGAATCTGCAGGTCGGCGGTCGCCTCCACCATCCCGTCCGCGTTGGTGGGGGCGCGGGCGAGATTCACGATGACGTGATTCCGGGGATCGGCGGGGTCGAGCGCGAACGTGACCCGGCCGGCGATCAGGTCGTAGGGGCCCGAGTCGCCGAACGCGCGTCCGTCCTCGATCGGGCTTCGTTCGGTGATCTCCACCGACGCCACGTCGGCCCGCGCAATGGGCGCGAGCAGGGCGGCGGCGGTCAGGACGGCGGCGAGCATGCGGTACGTCGTCTTCATGCTGATGGTTGTCCCTTCGATGCGTTGAACGGTTCTCGTCTCCAGGCCGCTACCGCGCCGTCTCCTGCGCCGCGGCGATCTCCGCCGCGCGGCTCCCGGCGAGGATGTTGGTCAGGCCGTAGTTCCCCTCGTGGCAGGCGTACTCGAACATCGCCCCGTCGAGGCGCGACATCGGCAGCGACCCGCTCCACGGCCGGGTCCACGTGTTCGGGTCGGTCACCGTGAACTCGTAGCCGAGGGTGTCGGGACCCAGCCGGGTGAACCGCTCGACGACGTGGAGGTCGGTGCTGAGATTGCCGTTGAAGTTCCGGATGAACGCGTGCTCGTTGAAGTTGGTGGTCTCCACCACGAGGGTGTCTCCCTCCCAGCGGCCGCGCGAGTCTCCGGCGAACTGGCGGATCTTCCCCGTCACGTGCGGGCGCCCGTCGAGCGGGATGAAGCGGGTATCGTGGATGTGCTCCTGCAGGATCGCCACCATGTCCGGCGTCTGCACGATGTGGTAGTTGTTGTTGTAGCCGGTGGGGAACGACGGGATGCCGCGGTACCAGAGGCAGCGGTCGCCGAGATCGAGCTGCTCCCAGGTCTCGACCGGCTCCTGGCCCCCGCGCATCCGCGCGAGCCGGCGCGCCTCGTCCGAGTCCATCCTGCTCTGCGCCTCCGGCGTCAGGGGCGGCAGCCGGCCGTCCTCCGGATCGACGATGATCGAGGTCCGCATGGTGGGCACCACCGACGTTCCCCGCTCCATCCAGAAGTTGTTGTAGGCCCCCACGTTGCCGCCCGCCTCGGCCCGCCGGGCGGGGGCGTTCAGCAGATCGGCGTTCCGCTCCACCGTCTGCTGCGCGAGACCGGCCGCCTCCTCCTCCGTCAGGAACGCCCGGTCCGCAAGGTTCGCCGGGCGCTGCAACGGGGTCAGGGTGGCGTTGTTCCAGATGCCCTGCAGGTCGGGGTCGCCCCACGCGGTGCGGGGCGAGGACGGCGCTTCGGACGGCTGGCCCGCGGCCGCGGCCGGCGCCAGCATCGCCGCGAGCACGACGGACACGACGGCGAGAGATAGACGGCTCATGTCACCCTCCTCCAGATACGGGTCTTCTCGGCGTTTCTCGACGCGTCAATGATGGCCCCGAACCGGGTCTGGCGCAAGCGGCGCCCGCCGCCCGACGCGTCGGGCCGACCCGACGTGCAGACCGACGCCGTCCGCCCGCCGCCCGCCTCGAACGCCGGCGACCCGCACCCTGCCGGGGACCCGCACCTTGCCGGGGACCCCGGTTGGCTCGAACCACGTCGCGGCCGGCTGCCTCGCCGAAGTGCCGCCGCCGCTTGACCCCGCCCGCTGGCGAACGGCTTGACCGGAAGGCCGTTGACCCGTCCCGTGGTTCTGGTGATGATGGAGCGGCGCGGCCGTCCGCGGGCGGCGTGCACCTGCTGCGGCGGGTTGGCTACGCACGGGGCTCGCAGCGTGCCTGGCGCTTAAAAACAGGAGAACTGAAGTGGATGCAAAGGAGGCTGCCAAGGCAGCCAAGGACTACGTCCTGGATGTCTTTGGCGACGATGACATCTATCACGTTGCCCTTGAGGAAATCAAATACGAAGGAACCAGGTGGAAGGTCACTGTTGGATTCTATCCCGGGTGGGCTCGAACCGCGCTGCCGCTCATTCCAAACCCCAGACAACGCTCGTACAAGGTAGTCAACATCAGGGACAGCAATGGGGAGGTCCTGTCGGTGACCCACCGCAATCCTCCCGGGGACTAGGAAGGGCCCATGCGCACACATCACCTTATCCTCGACGCAAACCTGCTTGTCCTGTTTGTCGTTGGAAGAACAAGTCCGCACTTGATTGGCAAGCACCGCCGAGTGAGGGCCTTCTCCGCCGACGACTACGACCTGTTGACCAGGGTGATGGGAGCCGCCAAACAGATAGTCGTGACGCCGAATACCCTTACTGAAACGTCCAACCTGCTTGGCGACATGCACGGTAGGTTCTCGGCGGAACTACGCAGCATCATTGAGCAGAGCGCCGAATTGAGCGTTGCGAGTGCAGATGCTGCTCACGTCCCGGTGTTCCGTAGACTGGGGCTCACCGACGCCGTACTCTGGGAACTCGCCTCGGCCGAAATGCCGTTGCTCACTGTCGACCTCGATCTCTTCGTCGCGGCTTCGTCCAAGAGCCCGAACGCAGCCGTGAACTTCCGCCACCTTGCCGAGCAGGGTGCGTGAGGCTCGAACCTCTCGACACCCGGGAGCCCGCCGCCGCGGCCCGGGCTCCGCCGGTTCCGTGTATCATGCGGGGCAGTCCCGCGAGACCGTCCATGGCGCTCGAACTCACTCCCCGGCAGGCGAACACCATCGCGGCCGCCGTCACCACCGTCTCGGCCCTCGTCATCCTGCTCGCCATCGGCCTCCTGGGATGGCTCGCCGCCCTTTTCCTCCGCGCCTTCTCGGGGGTGTTCCTGCCGCTGGCGGTGGGCGGGGTCGCGGCCCTCGTGTTCCGCCCCTACTACGACTGGCTGCGCGGCACGGGGCGGCTGCCGGTGGCGGCGGCGGTCGCCGTCGTCTTCCTGTCCGCCCTCGTGCCGCTGAGCATCTTCGTGGCGTTCTTCGGTCGCTTGGCCATCGACCAGATCGTCGGCCTCGCCGCGCAGGTGCCCCAGTGGTGGGCGGACGCCCGCACGCTGATCGAGGAACGGCTCCCGCAGGCCAGCGAGATGCTTGAGTCGTCGGGCCTCGGCGCCCGGCTGCGCGAGATCGCGATCGCGCAGCAGGCCGCGATCTTCGATTGGCTCCAGACGATGGGGGTGCAGGCGGTCACTGTCGGCTTCGGCGTCGCCCGCGGGCTCGGCGCGCTCCTGTCCTGGATGATCACCCCCGTCTACTTCGCCTGGTTCCTCACCGCCGGCTTTCGGCTCGACACCGATCGCGTGCTGCCGTTCCTCAAGCCCGAGACCCGCGAGGACGTGAGCTATCTGCTCCACGAGTTCGTGGACATCACGGTGGGGTTCTTCCGCGGCCAGTTGATCATCGCGTTTCTGCAGGGCCTGCTGTTCGCGGCCGGCTTCAGCCTCGTCGGCCTGCGCTACGGATTCGTCATCGGCCTCGCCCTGGGTCTCCTCAACGTGATCCCCTTTCTCGGGAACATGATCGGACTCGCCGTCGCCATCCCCATCGCCTTCTTCCAGACGGACGGCGGCTGGCTCACCTGCCTGCTGGTGGTCGCGGTGGTCCTGGTGGTGCAGCAGATTGAGGGCTGGTTCCTGACCCCGAAGATCATGGGGCAGCGCACCGGGCTGCACTTCATGGCGATAATCGTCGCGATCTTCTTCTGGGGCACGGCCCTGGGCGGGATCCTCGGGCTGATCCTGGCCATCCCCCTGACCGCCTTTCTCGCCTCGCTCTGGCACCTGGCGCGCGAGAAGTACATTCCGGAGATCGTGTGAGGCGCGACGGCGGGTCGAGGCCGATCAGACCGGGCATGCCCGCCGCTGGGGCGTGATACGGTTTACGCGACACGACCACTCTATACAGGAGGGAACGACATGACGCGACGGATCGACACGCGGTTCACCCTGATGCTGGCCCTGGTGCTCGCGGCGCTCGGGATCTGGACGCTGGGACAGGGCTCGACCGCGATCACCGCGGCCCAGAGCAACTTCGTCGGCGGCGACCCGTCGCGGCCGGACGCCTCCGACATCCGCGCCCTGCGGCTCCGGTTCGAGGCGGGCGCGCGGTCGAACTGGCACAGCCACGGCGGGTTCCAGGTGATCATGGCCCAGGAGGGACGCGGGCGCACGCAGGTGCGCGGCGAGGCGCTGCAGGAGATGCTGCCCGGGGTGCCCTACTACGCGGGCTCCGGAGTCGTCCACTGGCACGGCGCGGCGCCGGACGAGCACATGGTGCAGCTCACCGTGGTCGGCGGCGAGGGCCCGACGGAGTGGCTCGGGCCGGTGAGCGACGAGGACTATCTGGGCCAGTAGCCGCGTGTCCGCCCGCCGGGCCGCGGTTCCTGCGCCGCGGCCCGGCGGCGCGCCCCGCCGGGACCCCGTGGCGGGAACCCGCCGCATTCGACCGCCGGCGCGGCGCGGAGCCCCATCACGGGCTCTTTCCATGAGGAGGCGTCGTTCATGCAGCCATCCACGTTCCATCGCGGCCCCGGTCGAAGGCGCACCGGCCGCCACGCACCGGCCGCCTCTCTCATCGCCGGCCTGCTCGCCGTGACCGCGGTGTCCGGCCTGTCGGCCAAGGACTGGCCGCAATGGCGAGGCGCCGAGCGGCGGGGAGTCTGGACCGAGACCGGCATTCTCGAGGCGTTCCCCGACGCCGGGCTCACCGTGAAGTGGCGGGCCCCGGTCAATGGCGGCTACGCCGGCCCCGCCGTCGCCGACGGCCGCGTCTTCGTGCTCGACTACGTCGAGACCGAGCCGCGAACGATGGACGGCACCGAGCGCCTGCTCGCGCTCGACGAGGAGACCGGGGCGGTGCTGTGGACCCACGAGTGGACCACCACCTACCGGATGCTCATGTTCACCTACGCCACCGGCCCCCGCGCCACCCCCACCGTCGACGGCGACCGGGTCTACGTGACCGGGTCGACCGGGCGCATCCTGTGCCTGGACACGGCGACCGGGGCGGTCCTCTGGGAGAAGGACACGGTCGCCGAGTACGACACGAGCATTCCGATCTGGGGCACGTCGAGCGCGCCGATCATCGACGGCGACCGCGCGATCTTCCTGGTGGGCGGCGAACCGGACGCCCTGGTGATGGCGTTCGACAAGCATACCGGCGCCGAGGTGTGGCGGGCGATCGAGAGCCGGACGGAGATGGGCTACAACCAGCCGTTGATCATCGAGGCGGGCGGCGTCCGCCAGCTGATCGTCTGGCATCCCCGCGGCCTCTCCTCGCTCGACCCCGCCACCGGCGAGGTGTACTGGGAGGAGCCGTTCGAGGGACGGGCCAACATGACGGTGGCCGACGCCGTCCACGCCGGCTCCTATCTGTTCATCTCGGGCTTCTACAGCGGCTCGATGATGATGCGGCTCGACCTCGACCGGCCCGGCGCCACGGCGCTGTGGAAGGACGGGAGCCGCCGGGTGCTCGACAGCGGCATCGAGGTGGCCGAGGCCACCGGCCTGCACTCGGTGATGACCACCCCGCTGGTGATCGGCGACTACATCTACGGCATCGGCAGCCACGGGCAGGTGCGGGGCCTGCTGGCCGCCACCGGAGAGCGGCTCTGGGAGGCCGAGGGGCTGACCAACCGCAACCGCTGGGGTTCCGCCTACTTCGTGCAGCACGAGGATCGCTACTTCGTCTACAACGAGAACGGCGACCTCATCATCGTCCGGTTCGAGCCGGACGGCTACGTCGAGCTCGACCGCACGCACCTGATCGACCCCACGTCGCGATCCGGCTACGGCGGCAGCCGCGCCGGCTCCCGGTCCCGCTTCCGCCACGGCCAGAGCGATCGGCTCGTGGTGTGGGCGCATCCCGCGTTCGCCAACCGCCACGTCCTGGTGCGGAACGACGAGGAGATCATCCGGGTGTCGCTGGACGCGGGCGACTACTGATCACCAGGGGGGCGGACCCGCATTCCGGCGACGGCGAGCCGCCCGTGGTCGAACCCCGCGTCGCACCGGGACCGGCGGGGGCGCCAGCGGGGCCGCCTTGTCGCACGGGCGACAAGGCGTGACGAGGAACCACACCCGGTATGGATGACCGCGGAGCAACGCAGCTGCGCGGAACAACGCAGCCCAGGCAGGATGCATCGCCCGTCGAATGCGGCGGAGCCTTCTGCTACCGGCTGCCAGAGGACGTCCGATGGCAACCTATACGCGCAAGGAATTTCTGAACCTCGGCGCCGTGCTGGCCGGCGGAGCCGGCGCGAGCGCCCTGCCGATCGCGGCCGCGCAGGAGCCCGACCGGGGGGAGAGTCGACAACCGGACTTGGCGGTAGTCAACGCCCGGGTGTACACCGTGGACGACGCCCTGCCCCGGGCCGAGGCGTTCGCGGTCCGGGGGGGCCGGTTCGTCGCCGTCGGCAGCGCCGACGACGTGCGCAACCTCGCCGGTCCGGACACCGACGTGATCGACGCCGAAGGCATGACCGTCACGCCGGGGTTCATCGACGCGCACTCCCACCCCGGTGGCGTGAACGAGCTCTACGGCGTGAACACCAACCTGCGGACGGTCGCCGAGATCCAGCGGGCCCTGCGGTCCAAGGCCCTGGACACGCCGCCCGGCCGGTGGGTGCGGGGCTTCATGTTCGACGACACCAAGGTCGTCGACGGCCCCCTGCACCGGACCCACCTCGACGAGGCGGTGCCCGACCATCCGGTGAACGTGGCTCACCGCGGCGGGCACACCAACTGGTTCAACAGCCACGCGTTCGCGCTGGCCGGCATCACCCGCGACACGCCGGACCCGCCCGACGGCCGGTTCGCGCGCGGCCCCGACGGCGAGCTCTCGGGCATGGTGGCCGAGCACGCCCGGGACGTCTTCTCCACCGTCGGCGATCGGGAGGAGCTGACCGAGGAGGAGCAGCGCACCCGCGGCCGCGAGGGGATGGCGTACATCTCGCGGCTGATGACCGCGGCCGGCCTCACCACCGTCCACGACGCGGGGGCGAGCCGCGGCCGGCTCGTCGCCTACCAGGACGCCCGCGAGTCGGGCGAGCTGCGCCACCGCGTCTACGCCATGATCCGCGGGCCGTACCGAGACCTGCGCAACGCCGGCATCTCCACCGGCTTCGGGGACGAGTGGGTGCGCATCGGCGGGGTGAAGTACGGCGCCGACGGGTCCGCCTCGGAACGGACGATGCGGATGAGCACGCCGTTCGAGGGCCGGCCGGACGACTACGGCATCCTGACGATGTCGCAGGACGATATTCACGAGGCCGTCGAGGAAGCGCACCGCCACAACTGGCAGGTGGGCATCCACGCCAACGGCGACGTCACCATCGACATGGTGCTGAATGCCTACGAGCGGGTCCTCGCCCGCTGGCCCCATCCCGACCGCCGGCACCGCATCGAGCACTGCTCGCTCGTCAACAACGACCTGCTCCGGCGCATCCGGGACACCGGCACCATCCCGACTCCGTTCTGGACCTACATCCACTTCCACGGCGAGAAGTGGCGGGAGTACGGGGCCGCGAAGATGGAGTGGATGTTCGCGCACCGCTCGTTCCTCGACTACGGCATCCCGGTGGCCGGGGCCTCCGACTACACGCCGGGGCCGTTCGAGCCGCTCATGGCGATCCAGAGCATGGTGACCCGCCGGGACTTCGACGGCCAGGTGTGGGGGGCCAGCCAGCGGGTGACGGTGGACGAGGCGTTGCGCATCGGCACGCTGCACGGGGCGCGGGCATCCTACGAGGAGCGGGACAAGGGCTCGATCACCGCCGGCAAGCTCGCCGACTTCGTCATCCTCGACCGCGATCCGCACGACGCGGACCCGGACGACATCAAGAACATCGGCGTCGTGCGCACGGTGGTCGGAGGACGGACGGTGCATCCGGCGTAGGAGGCCGGGCCGCTACGCGGACTGCCGCATCAGGTCCCGGCGTACGCGGTGGAGCGGAGGAGGCGCCGCCCGACCTCGGCCTTGTGAAGCGCGCCGGTTGGTTGTGGGAAGAGGGCCCCTCGAACGACGGTCACCGGGCCAGATGCGGCGCACGAAGGGGTGGCGGTCGCATGCCCGGGGGCTTCGCCCCCGCGGTCGAGAGGAGAGGCGACGTGGATTTGAACGCGGTCAGAGCGGAATCCAAGTGGAGCCGCTGGATACGCCACGTGTGCCTCGTCTATCTCCTGCTCTTCGCCCTCCCCTTGTTCCTGCCGCCGACGCCCCTTTGGCAATGAGCAGTCAACAGGATCACCCTGGGCGCCTTCCTGTGGTTGTACAGCCGGGCGCAACAAGCCAGCGGGCCCGCGTTGGCGTGTAACGTCGCTGGCCTTCGGGGCTCGCTGCCAGGAGCGGGGCATCGCGCTGTCGATGATCCAGTGGATCAAGCGGCTCGGCTGCGGCTATCGCAATCGCGAGCGCTTCCGCAACGCCATCTACTTCCACCTCGGAGGGCTCGACCTCTACCCGGACGCCCTGGGCGCCCACACGAAATCCTGAGCGTCGTATTGTATTATTGGGGTGATTGCCGTATCCGTCTTCCGCGGACTTTCGTCCCCGTGCCCCCGGATGGTACGTTGACCGACACCTCCAGACCAGGGAGTAGGACCCATGCCCGTTCATGTCAGAACACTCGCCTCGGTGCTCGTGATTCTCGGTGTGGCGGCCGCCGCTGGCGCCCAAGGTCGCGACATTCTGCCGCCGGCACCGACGCCGACAGACATCAAGCCGGGCAGCATCACCTGCGACGAGTGCCCGTATCCGGCCCCGAGCAAGTATCTCGACATCAATGTCTACAGCCAGGACGTGCGCATCTCCTATATGGACATCCCGCCGACCAGCACCGCCAACGGCCACGTCGTCCTGCTGATGCACGGCAACAACTTCGGCGGCTTCTACTTCGGTGACATCATCGACGGGCTGACCGACGCCGGATTCCGCATCATCGTCCCGGACCAAATCGGGTACGGCAAATCGTCGAAGCCGATCGCGCCCTACAACTTCAACACGCAGGCGCGCAACACGCAGCTCATCCTCGAGCACGAGGGGATCGACAAGGTCATGGCGGTCGGCCACTCGATGGGCGGCATGCTCGCGACGCGCTTCACCACGCAGTATCCCGACTCGGTCGAGCGGCTGGTCATCTACAACCCCATCGGCCTCTCCGACAACCGGTTCAATCGCCCGATGACGCCGGTCGATCAGATCTACGAGCGGACCCTGCAGACCGACTACCAGAGCACCCGCCGGAGCCTCAGCCGGTACGTCGGGCACGACGCGTCGGCCTGGAACGACAAGTTCGAGCTCTACACCCGCATCCGCTCGTCGTGGACCCTCAGCTCCGACTTTCCGCGCCTCGCCATGGTGCAGGCGATCATCAGCCAGATGCTCTACCAGGACCCTGTCGTCTACGACTGGCCGCATATCCACGTGCCGACGCTCGCCTTCGGGGGCGCCGAGGATCTGCTGCTCGGTCCGGCGGAGGTCTTCCAGGAGCGAATGCAGGTGTTGGCCGACACCGTCCCGAACGAAAACGGTCGCACGCTGCTCTTTCCCGGGCTGGGCCATGTGCCGCACCTGGAGCGGCCGGACATCATCGTGCCCGCGCTCGTCGAATACCTGATGGAAGGCGTCGAGTAGCGCTGTTCCGGAACAGACCGCTGTAAGCCATCGAGTCCGGACGGAATGTTGCGCTTTTGGACTGGAGTTTGAATTCTGCCCCGTAGTAGGCACTGCCGGATTACGTGCCGCCCGGCATCGGCGCCATCCGGGCGACCAGGTCGCCAGACGAACGAACCAGCCCGGGTCGAGCCGCGCCTCGACCCGCGTGATCGAGCCGCGCCAGGCTACCGGGGCCGGGGAGAGGCAGGCCGTCGGCTGAACGCGCTTCTCGTGAGTTCCTGACGCAGTCCTGAAGCCCGCTTCGCCCGGCACCGAACCCTCCCGTCGGAAGGTCTCTGCTTGCGAGGAGCGCGGGGACCGATGAGCAGTGCGCACCTCGGCCGCCATGCCGGCCCGGAACCGGCGAGCCGGCATGGCAGCCGTGGAGATCAGTCCGCGCCGCGCACGCGCCCCAGCCGGGCCGCGGCGCCGGCGCTCACCAGCACCACCAGTCCGCCCAGGACGAAGAGAGGAACGACCGCACGACGGGCAACGTCGGCCGGTCCCTCGTCCACGAACCCGAAGACCGGCACGTCGGGGAGGACCCCGGCGTCCATCCGCTCGCTGGCGAGGATCGCCGGCACGAAGAACTGCCGCCACTCGTCGGCGAACGCGCGCACCTGCGACTGGAAGCGGGCGAAGCGCGCGTCGCCGGTCCCCGCCGCGTCGACGAGCACCTCCTGGGCCAGGAGCGCCGGCGACAGGAAGCGGTAGCGGCGCACCAGGGCGAGCTGGTCGGCGCGGCGCGCGTCGTGCACCGCCGTCACCTCCTCGAGGCGGGCGTTCACGGCGTCGGTGGCGGCCCAGGCGAGGGCGCCCAGGCCGGGCTCTTCGGCCACCACCCCGCCCGCCATCTCCGGGTGGTCCTCCAGGTAGCGCGCGAGCAGCTCGCTGCGGCGGTTGACGGCGTCGTTCGAGGCCTCGCGCTGGGCCGTGATCATCTCCACGCGGGACGGCAGCGGATGCAGCAGGCCCGCCGCGATGTTGACGGCGGCCGGCAGCACCACCACGAGGAAGAGCCATGCCCCCACGAGGACCGTGGCGTTCCAGTCCGAGGACCGACGCAGACCGTTGACCCACGCCGCGAGCGCGAACCAGAACAGCGCGTACACGGTCACCGTCCCGCACCAGAGGAGCACCCGGCCGGGCGAGCCGAAGCCACCCGTGGCGAGGATGCCGAGCAGCGAGACCGCCGCCGCCAGCCCCACCACGAGCACCGCCCGGAACGCGAGCTTCGCGAGCACGACGTCGCGCGCCGACACGGGCTGCGAGAGGGTCAGGGCCAGCGTCCCCTGCTCGCGCTCCTCCGAGAGGACGTTGTAGCTGAGGGCGAGAACGAGCAGCGGCAGCAGGTAGACGGTCCCGAAGGCGAGGTCGAAGCGCCCGACCATCAGGTTGAGGGGGTTCTCGACCTCCCCGTTCTGCTGGAAGGACGCCTCGTTGGTGTAGATGCTGACGTCGTAGTAGTACGGCAGGAGGTCGCTCTGCCCCACCGCCAGGGCGGTCAGGGGCCCGGGCTCGAGCACCGCGGTGCGGGCGCCCCGGGCCCCGCCGAGGACGTTGGGGGCGCGGGGGTCGCGGAAGGGCGACGACGGCCGCCCGCCGTTGGCGATGTCGGCCAGCTCCTGCTCCAGGGCTTCGACGCGCTCGGCGTTTCCGGTCCGCGCCGCCTCCACCGTCCGTTCCTGGAAACGCGCCCAGGCCATGCCGTTGGCCAGCGCGTAGACGAAGAGGACGGCGAAGACCCCGAGCACGACCCGCAGCGCCCGGTCGGCCGCGAGGAGGCGCCACTCGTTCAGGAGGACGGTGCGCAGGGTCATGGCTACGCCACCTCCGCGAGGCGTACGCGCTCGTTCTGCCGGTGGGCCTCCAGCCACACCGACGTGCCGGTGTAGGGGTCCACGCCCTCGTCGACGAACGACAGGGCGAGGCGGGGCTTGAACGCGTAGATGCCGTAGTGGGCGGCCGAATGGGGGTTCTTCTCGCCCTGCGACTCCCAGTGGTCGCGGGCGGTGGCCTGCGCCGCCGCGAGCTCCTCCTGCGCCTGGCGCGCCTGGACCCAGCCGTGTCCCAGCGAGACCAGGAGCAGCGCCCCCACCAGGGCCGCGCACCAGCGGAAGCGGCCGTCCCGGACCACGTCGGTGAACTCCTTCCGGACGATGTGCTTGATCATCGGTGGCTCCTTTGCCCGGCAATCGCCGCCGCGCGACCGCAAGGCTCGCGCTGCGACCGCCGATTGCCGCCTTGCCGGCCCGTGGCGAAAGGCCCCGCTGCATTCGAGCGCGAGGCGCCCGGCTGACTCCGTCGGTCGTCGGTGACAGATGCCCAATCGCCCTCCTCACGCCGTGTCAGGCGGGCGTTCCTTGCCCGGGCGCCCTTCAGCTCACGGGCGCCTCGCCGCTCTCCGTGCAACGCGGGGTTTCGCGACGGGCCCCTACTCGTGCATGTGCTCCAGGTAGATGCGTTCGAGATCGGCGTGGCCGATCTCGTCCGTGCTCATCTCGTTGACCAGGCGCCCGTGCCGCATGATGCCGACGCGGGTGCCGGTCTCCTTCGCGCGAAACAGATCGTGGGTCGCCATCAGCACCGCGACGCCGCGGTCCCTGAGCCGCTCGAGCAGCTCGGAGAACTCGTTCGAGGCCTTGGGGTCGAGGCCGGACGTGGGCTCGTCGAGCAGCAGCGCGCCGGCCTCCTTGGCGATCGCGATGGCGATGCCGACCTTCTGCCGCATGCCCTTGGAGTACTCGGACACGCGCTGACCGACCGCGTCGGCGGGCAGGCCCGCGCCGACGAGGATGTCGGTGAGCCGCTCCGGGGCCAGCGACCCCCTGCCGCCCAGCGCGGTGAAGTACTCCAGGTTCTCGAGGCCGCTGAGATTGCGGTACAGCATGACCTGCTCGGGGACGTAGGCGAGGCGCCGCTTCGACTCCAGAGGGGCCGTCGCGACATCGAGGCCCAGCACGCGGACGCTCCCCGCCGTCGGCTCGAGGAAGCCCAGGAACAGGTGAATGGTGGTCGTCTTGCCCGCGCCGTTCGGGCCCAGCAGGCAGTAGATCTCCGATGGCCCGACGCGGAGATCGAGGCTGGAGACGGCCTCCACGTCGCCATACCGCTTGGACAGCCCGCGCGCTTCGAGGACCGGCGCCGGCGCGACGGCCCCGGACGCGGACGGCGCCTCCATCGTCACAACTTCGCTCATGGATCTCGCTCAGGGTCCCGGGATCTATCACCGGGACTCCCCCTCCAAATGAAGAAGAGCACAACCGCCGGCGCGCCACCGGCGCGTCGACGCAGCTACGGAACCTGGGAGTTACGGGTGCGAGTCGTCAGGCAGGAGGCGCTCGGGACCCGTGCCCCGTGATCTCCGCAACGCGGGCGTGCCCATGCGCATGCGCACGAGTGCTGCCGCCGGCCGCCGGATCGGGGTGCTCGTGAACGCTGGACGCGATGAGGGGATACGAGGCCGGCAGTAGCCTTGCTCACGGCTTCACACAGGCGTGCAGGAGCACGTAGTCGCTGTCGCCGGTCTAGAGGAGTCTCGACAGGGGTCTTTCGGAGGATGACTCCAAATGAAGCCACTACCCGCGGTACCGGATCAGGATCGCGCACCATGGATACGCGCTTGACTTCGGCGCGGTTTTGGGGCCCAATAAGCGAATGGTGCCGTTGAAGCGGATGGGCGTCATGGTGGCCGCGCTGCTTGTGGTGCTCGCCTTGGTGCCGTTGGGCGTCGCGTTCCACGAGCACGACGCTGACGCGCAGGCCGCCGGTCACGCGGACTGCGACGCCTGTCACTTCCGGCACATGTCGGGGGTCGAAGCCGACGGCGCGCCCGCACCGTTCCCAGTGGATCTCGTCGCCCACGCCGTCGTGACCGTCCACTCGGACGGCGAACGGGCCGCGGCTCTCGGCATCCGCCCCACGCGCGGCCCGCCGGCGTAACCGCCTCGTCGCATCCGCCTGCGACACCCCACTCACTCACGTTTTTCGCCGGCTGTCCGGATCGGCGCGCGCACGCACATACACCAGCGCGTGGCGACGCCCCGGATTCAACGTCCAAGAATCGGAGGAGAAGCTCATGTCCCGTCTTCGCGGAGAACAGCTCGTTTCTCGATGCATGATCGCCACCGCCCTGCTGGCCGGGTTCACCGCCGGTGCGACGGCCTCCCGGGCGCAGGCCCAGGAAGCGGCCGATCAGCCCTTCATGGCGGGCGCGCCGCTCGACCTGTCGGCGAACGCCCGGACCTACGGCGGCTTCCGATTCGCCGAGAGCATGGCCTACGACGAAGCCCGCGACCTGTACGTCGCGGTCAACGCCGGAATCGCCCAGGACGTCGTCCCGAACGACGGCTACATCTCGCTGATCAATCCCGACGGCAGCGCGCACACGCTGAAGTGGATCGGCGTCGACCGGAACGGCCTGACGCTGAACCACCCGCTCGGCAGCGACATCGTCAACGGCCTGCTGTACGTGGCCGACATCAACGTCGTGCGCTGGTTCGACATGGAGAGCGGCGAGCCGCGGGGCAGCGTCGCCGTCGAGGACGCGCAGCGCTTCAACGACATCGAGGTCGCCGAGGACGGCACCATCTGGGCCACCCAGACCGGGACCGAGGAGAGCGGCACCTGGCGCGTGTACCGGATCGGGCCGGACGGTGACGCGTCTGTCGTCGTCGAGGGAGCGCCGCTCGCCCGGCCCAACGGCATCGCCTTCGACCCGGACGGCAACATCGTCGTCGTGAACGTCAACGACAACGCGGTGCTCACGTTCTCGCCCGACGGCGAGCTCGTCAGGACCGAGCACGCGGTGGACGGCGGCAACGACGGACTGGTGATTCTCGACGACGGCACGAAGTACGTCTCCAGCGTCCGGATCGGCACCGTCTCGCGCATCCGCCCGGGAGAGGAGGCCGAGGTCGTGGCCTCAGGCATCCCCAGCGCCGCCTCGATGGCCTACGACTCGAAGCGGAACCGGCTGCTCATCCCGATGAACAACTGGAACGCCATCACCATCGTCGATCTCGACTGACCGGGTCCGCGAACGCCTGTCTCGAGACGGCAACCATCGACACGCCTGAACCATGACGAAGCCGAGCCGGCCCACCGCTCTCGTGGCGCTGCTGCTGGCGTGCGCCCTGCTGGCGGCCGGCTTCGTCTCTCACGCCCATGATGACGGGCACGCCGGTGGCGACGATCACCACTGCGTAATCTGCTGCCTCCGGCACCACTCCCCCGTCACGACGACGACGGCGCCCGCGCCCCCCGTGCCGGACCTGGCGGCCCACCCCGCCGCACCGAGCTGCCGGCGGAGCCGCTACGCTTCGACGCTCGCCACCCACCCGACGCGCGGGCCGCCCGCGTAACGCCTTCCCCATCACATCGACGGCCCGGCCGCTTACCCCCGGGATCAGCGCCGGGCCAGCGCGCGCACGCAGAGCCCGCAGGGCCCCCGGTCCTGCTCGACGAGTACGCGCGCACCGAGCTTGCGGTTTACCTGCATCCGAACGACCGACCCGCGCGGGCGCGCCGGGTGCTCGAATTGATGGACGCCGACTGCCGGGAAACCGCGTCGAGCCAGACGCTCGGCCGTCTCGCTACTTGAACTGACGGTGACGCTTTCCGGAAGTCCGCGTTGCAGAAGTGCTGAAGCCGACGGCGCGGCGGCAGCCGGAGGGAGAGACCCGATGACTCCGAGGACAGAACCGACACGAACGCGGACGGTGCGGACGCGGCTGGCCGACCTGTGGTCCCATCGCAGGCGGATCGCGGCGGCCCTGCTCGCGGCGGCGGTGCTCTGGGGCGGCATCGCCGCCTACCAGCGCCATCTCGCGGTGACGCGGGTCGCCTTCGTCAACTTCCCGGGCTTCCAGCTCGCGCGCATCGAGCGCGCCCGCCAGAGCGCGGCGGTGCGCGTGGAGTCGCTGGACCTGGCGTCGCTGGACCGCGTCGCCGACTATCCGGTCGCCTACGTGTTCGGGCGCGGCCTGCAGCTCGACGAGAGGCAGCTCGAGCACCTGCGTGAAGCCGGCCGCCGCGGGACGCGCCTGTTCGTGCAGGGGGCCACCAACCCGGCCCTCGACGTCACCAACCTGCGCGGCGCGCAGCTCGACGCGGCCAACGGCTACCTCGAGTTCGGAGGGGCCGAGAACTACGCCCGGCTGCTCGACTTCTCGCGCGCCGAGCTCGACGGCAAGTCGTTCCGGTCGGACCCGGTCGAGCCTCCCGTCGAGCGTTCCATGGACGTGCTGTTCCATCTCGACGACGATCTGACGTTCGAGTCCGTCGACGCCTACGACGCCTACTACGGCGCGCAGGGGCTCGCCAAGCCGGACGCCCCGAAGATCGCCCTGATCACGAGCGTGCCCGGCCCGTTCAACGCCAACCGGGACCACGTCGACGCGTTCATCCGCGCCCTCGAAGGCCGCGCATGGAACGTCTACCCGATGGCCAGCGCCGAGAAGCGCCTCGACTTCCTCAAGCGCATCGACCCCGACCTCGTGGTGCTGATGCCGCACGGGCGGCTCACCCTGGGACGCGCCGACGAGGCGATCGCGTGGCTGCGCGAGCGCGACATCCCCATGCTGACGCCGGTGTCGGTGTTCCAGAACCACGACGACTGGGTGACCGACCAGCAGGGCATGGCGGGGTCCATGCTCACGATGAGCGTCGTCCTGCCCGAGCTCGACGGCGGGGTGGCGCCCTACGCGGTGGCGGCGCAGTTCACCGACGCCGACGGCTACGAGATCTTCGACGCGCTGCCCGAGCGCCTCGAGACCTTCTGCGACCTCGTCGAGGGCTGGCTGACATTGAAGGCGAAGCCCAATCGCGACAAGCGGGTGGCCATCTACTACTACAAGGGACCCGGCAAGAACGCCATGAACGCCGGCAGCCTGGAGGTCGCGCCGAGCCTGCTGAACCTGCTGCGCTCGCTGCGCGACGCCGGCTACACGGTCGAGGGGCTGCCCGAGACCGACGACGAGTTCTGGGAGCTCGTCCAGGCGAAGGGTCCGGTGCTCGGGCCGTACGCGCGCGGGGCGTTCGAGGAGTACGTGGCCACCGGCGATCCGGCGCTGGTGCCGGCCGGCGAGTACGCGGCGTGGGTGGAAGCGGACCTCGAGCCGGGCATGCGCGACGCCGTCGTCGAGCAGTACGGCCCCGCCCCCGGCGAGTACATGACGGTCGGCGAGGGCGAGGAGACCGCGCTCGCCGTCGCCCGCGTGCGGTTCGGCAACGTCGTCATCCTGCCGCAGCCCCTGCCGGGCGCCGGCGACGACACGTTCCGGCTCGTGCACGGCGCGCGGAAGGCGCCGCCGCACCCCTACGTGGCCTCGTACCTGTGGGCCCGCAACGCCTTCGGGGCCGATGCGGTCATGCACTTCGGCACCCACGGCAGCCTGGAGTTCACGCCGTGGAAGCAGATTGCCCTGTCGGCGTTCGACTGGGCGGACGCCCTCGTCGGCGGCCTCCCGCACGTCTACGTCTACGTCATGAGCAATGTCGGCGAGGGCATCATCGCCAAGCGCCGCTCCTACGCGGCCACCGTGACCCACCTGACGCCGCCGTTCATGGAGGGCGGGCTGTACGACGGGCTGCGCCCGCTGCGCGACCGGCTCGACAGCTGGCGCAACGCGGCCGACGGTCCGGTGCGGACCGAGCATGCGCGCACGATCCGGCGCCTCGCGACGGAGATGAACCTGCACGTGGACCTCGGCCTCGACCCGGACGCGGCGTGGTCGGCGGACGAGATGTTCCGCCTGAGCAACCACGTCGAGACCATCGACGGGGAGAAGGTCGCGCAGGGTCTCTACACCCTCGGGAGCGCCTTCACGGCGACCGAGGTCGACTCGACGGCGGAGCTGATGGCCATCGATCCCATCGCCTACGCCCTCGCCCGCATCGACACCGTCAAGGGCGCGGTCGAGGCCGCGAATCTCGAGGACGAGGTGTACTTCGAGCGCCGCTACCGCCGGCGCGCGCGCGACGCCTACGCCCGGCGGGTCGCGGGCGCGAACGCCGGGGCGGTGCTCGCCGACCTCGTGGCGGACGCGGACCTGCAGCACGCCCACGCGTGGCGCGAGGCGTCGCGGCAGCCGTCGGACGACGACATCATCCGGGGCTTCATCTCGATGGGGGCGGGCACGCGGAGCCGGCCGGACGCCGCCGTGTCGGAAGCCCGCGCGGGCGAGCTCGAAGACCTGATGGCGCGCGTCCTTCCGCATCCGCGGAAGGTCGAGTTCGTCGAGCGGATGCAGTCGGAGCAGGAGTTCGCGCGGACGTCGCAACTGCTGGACCCGGTGCAGCGCGAGCGCGCCAGGACCATCGCCGCGGTCATCCCGCCGATGGCCGAGGCGCTGGAGATCGCCGAAGACCCGGACGTGTTCGCGCTCCTCGAGGCGATGCAGGACGCGGCCCTCCGCGAGCGGACCTTCGCGCTGCTGAAGGATCCCGGACTCGTCGACCGCGTCGAGGAGGAGAAGCGCCGGCTGGCGTCGGAGCGGCTCGCCTTCGCCCTCGACGCGCCGCAGGTCGAGGCCCTCGGGCGGGCGTGGGGCCACGAGTCGGCGGGCGAGCTGCTGACCGCCGCCAGCGAGGACATCGAGGGGGCGCTCTCGGCGGTCGCCTTCTACCGGGAGCACCGCACGGCACTCCGCGGCCAGCTTCACGACGTCGACGCGCCGGCCGCGGATCGCCTGCGGAAGATCCTGGACGACCCGGCGTTCGACCCGCGCCTCGACGCCGCCGTCGACGCCGCCAGCGTCGAGCTGGAGGCGCGCGCGGCCCGCGACGCGGAGCTGGCCCGGGCGGTGCTGACGCTGGAGACGAGCGTGGCCGGCATCGACCGGCACCGGAAGGGTCTGCGCGACAGCTCGGACATCGAGCTCGAGAGCGTGGCGCGGGGCCTCGCCGGCGGCTACGTCGAGCCCACGCCCGGGGGCGACCCCATCGTCAACCCCGACGCCGTCCCCACCGGGCGCAACCTCTTCTCCATCGACGCCGAGAAGACCCCGTCGCCGGAGGCGTGGACGGTGGGGCGCGGTCTGGCGGAAGCGCTCCTCGACGAGCACCGGCGGCGGCACGACGCCTATCCCCGGAAGGTCGCCTTCACCCTCTGGCCCAGCGACTTCATCGGCACCGAGGGCGCCACCATCGGCCAGATCTTCTACCTGCTCGGGGTCGAGCCGGTCTGGGACCCGTTCGGGCGGGTCGCCGACCTGCGCCTGATCCCGGCGGCCGACCTCGGCCGGCCCCGCATCGACGTCGTCGTCCAGACCGCCGGCCAGCTCCGCGACCTCGCCGCCTCGCGCCTCGCCCTCATCAACCGCGCCGTCGCCATGGCGGCGGAGGCGCGCGACACCGAGGCGCACGCCAACTTCGTTCAGGACGGACGGCGGCGCGCCGAGGAGGTGATGATGGCCAGGGGCCTCTCCCCCGCCGACGCGCGACGCTTCTCGACCCTGCGCGTCTTCGGCGGCGTGAACGGCAACTACGGCACCGCCATCATGGAGATGGTCGAGCGCGGCGACCGCTGGGAGGACGACGCCGAGGTCGCCGACCAGTACCTGCGCAACATGGGCGCGGTCTACGACGAGGGCGAGCTCTGGAGCTTCTACGCCGACGGCATCTTCGAGGCGGCGCTCGCCGGCACCGAGGTCGTCGTGCAGCCGCGGGAGAGCCACACCTGGGGGGCCCTCAGCCTCGACCACGTCTACGAGTTCATGGGCGGGCTGAGCATGGCCGTCCGCCACGTGACCGGCCGGGACGCCGACGCCTACTTCAACGACTTCCGCAACGCCCAGCGGCCGCGGGTGACCGACCTCACCGAGACGGTCTGGACCGAGGCGCGATCGACGCTCCTGAACCCGGCCTACATCGGCGAGATGCAGGAGGGCGGGGCCTCGTCGGCCGAGACGTTCGCCGAGACGTTCCGCAACACCTACGGCTGGAACGTCATGAAGCCGGCCGCCATCGACGACGCGCTCTGGAACGAGCTGTACGAGGTGTACGTCGACGACCGCCACGACCTCGGGGTCGAGGACTTCTTCCGGCGGGAGAACCCGTATGCCCTGCAGGAGATGACGGCGGTGATGCTGGAGACGGTGCGCAAGGGCCTGTGGGACGCCACCGCGCAACAGGTGGCGGTGCTCGCGGAGCTGCACACCCGGCTGGTGGAGGAGTTCGAGGCGGGCTGCAGCGGCTTCGTCTGCGACAACGCGGCCCTCGCGTCGTTCATCGCCGAGCAGGCCCCGGCGGACCTCGCGGCCGCCTATCGCAGCGAGCTGCAACGCAACCTGACGACGAGCGTGGAGCTGACGGAGGCGAGCGTGGTGCTGGCCGAGCAGGACGCGGAGCCTCGGCCGGCGGACCCGGCGGCGGCCCGGCCGACCCCGGTGCGCCTGGCGTGGCTGGGGGCGGCCCTCGCCGCGGGCCTGTTCGTGCTCGCGCTGCTCGTCCTGCGGAGGCGGAGAACGACCTGACCGGGGCGTGCCGGACCTCGGCGCGACCCCGGCCGGGAGCCGTTCGGAGGTTGATCGACGCTCGAGCGGCGCATCTCAACGGCAAGCGCCCTGCTGCAGACGCGAGCCGTGCGGAAGTTGGCGACGCTCGAGCGGCGCATCTCGGCGGCAGGCTCCCTGCTGCGGACGCGAACCGTCGGAAGTTGGCGACGCTGATGCGTCGCATCTCAGCGGCAGACGGCCTGCCGCCAGTCGTCGTGGCGACGGGAGCGGGCCCCGGACCGCCGGCGTGACTCGAGCCGTTCGGAAGTTGGAGACGATCATGCGACGCATCTCGACGGCAGGCGCCCTGACAGTCGTCCTGGCGGCAGGGGCGGGCCCCGGCGCCGGCGTGACGCTGCACGCGCAGCCCCCCGCTCAGTCCCCCCTGGCGCCGGCGGCGCGGCCCGAGACCGCGCCGCCCCTCCCGCACGCGTCGTCGGACGCGTCCGGGGCGTGGGTCGGCGACGTGCTCTACGTTCACGCGGGCGATCGGCCGCCCGCCTCCCGCGGCGCCGCGAGCATCGGGAGGGCGGCCCTCTACGCGCTCTCGCCGGCGGACACGTCGTGGACGACGGTCTGGACCGGCGATGCGGCACGCGGGGCCGTGCTCGTCAGCGACGGCGAGGACCTCTACCGCGTCGGCGGGGTCGAGGTCGCGGGCGCCCGTCGAGCCCGCCCCGACCTGGAGCGGTGGGACTGGAGTGATCGGCGCTGGGTCGGCCTGACGCCGATGCCGTCGGGCAGGACGGACCACGCGGCGGTCGTGGTCGGGCGCGAGCTCTGGGTGATCGGCGGATGGGCGCCCTCGGCCGGGGCCGAGGTGGCCGGCCGCCGTCGCCGTCCGCCCCCCGTGCCGGCCGACGACTGGCGGGACGAAGTGCTCGTCGCCAATCTCGACGCCGACCCCATGGCCTGGACCGTGGTCGAGACGGCCTCGCTGCGCCTCCATTCGCTCGACGCGGCCGTCCACGGCGACGCCATCTGGGTCGCCGGCGGCATGTCGCCCCGCGGGCCGGGGCTCGAGGTGCATCGGCTGGACCCGAGGACCCTGACCCTGGCGCCGGCGACCGCCCCACCGGTGCGCGGCCGCTCCCGGAGCGTGGGCCTGGGCCTGGCCTCCGCCGGCGGAAGCCTGTACGCGAGCGAGCTGAACCAGTTGTTCCGCCTCGACGCCGACGGGCGCGCCTGGCAGGCGCTCGCCTACGAGATCGAGCCGGAACGCGCCAACCACGCGCTGGTGGGCGGACCGGGCGCGCATGCGCCGGTGCGCGGACCGGGCGTGCTGCACATCGTGGGGGGAGCCGCGCACGGCCGGACCCATGCCGTCGTCGACCGGGTCGAGACGGCCTCGTTGCGGCCGAGCGACGTCGCCGACGCGCCGCGGCGCGCGGAGGGCGCGGCCGGCGACCGGCCTCCCCTGGCCGGCGCCCGCCGCTGGGCCGGCTTCCGGGGACCGGCGTTCGGTCACAGCCAGGCCCGCGACCTCCCGCTGACGTGGTCGGACGAGGAAGGCGTCGCGTGGCGGCACGCGGTCGGGGGCTACGGCCAGTCGAGCCCCGTGGTCTGGGACGGCGTCGTGTTCGTCACCGCCATCGACGGCCCGCTTCGCGAGACGCAGATCGTCGAGGCCGTCGACGCCGAGACCGGCGTGCTGCGGTGGCGCCACACCCTGGCGTCGAGCCAGCCCGTCGAGGTGACGAACTTCGTGGCGAAGGGCGCGCCGACGCCCCGGGTCGACGCCGAGCGCGTCTTCTACCTGTTCGAGAGCGGCGATCTGGGCGCCCTGAGCCACGACGGCGAGCCCGTCTGGTCCCGGTCGCTGAAGGCCGACTACGGCGCCATCGAGGGCTACGGGCTGGGCAGCTCGCTCGCCGCCAACGACGAGGCGCTGTTCGTCCTCGCCGCCCACGACGGACCGTCGTACCTGCTCGCCGTCGACCCCGCCACCGGCGAGACGCGGTGGAAGGCGGACCGTCCCCCGACGTCGTCCTGGACGACGCCGACGATCGTCCCGTGGAGCGGCGGCGAGCTCGTCGTGGTCAGCGTCGACGGCGCGGTCGAGGCCTACGACGCGGGGACCGGCGAACAGGTCTGGTGGCTCGACGGCCTCTCCGGCAACCGGCTCCCGTCGCCGGTCATCGCCGGAGAGCGCATCGTCGTCCCGTCGATGGACTCGGGGTCGAATCTCGCCCTGCCCATCGACCACCGCGGGCGCGTGGGGAACGAGCAGGTGCTCTGGCGCGGCCAGAGCGCGACGGCGTCGATGTCGTCGCCGGTGGTGACCGGCGAGTCGGTCTGGTTCACCAACTCCCGGGGCGTCGTCCGCTCCCTGGAGCTGGACTCCGGCCGGTCGCGATGGGCGGTCCGCCTGCCGTCTCCTGCGTGGGCGACGCCCATCGTCAACGGGGACCGCGTCTACCTGTTCGGGAACGACGGCGCGGCCTCGGTCTTCGCGGCGGACGCGGCCGAGCCGGTGGAGCTGGCCAGGAACACGCTGACCGTCTCCGAGCGGCTGTACGGGGTCGCCGCCGTCGACGGCGCGTTCTTCGTCAGGACGGGCCGCGAGCTGATCCGCATCGGACAGAGCGGCGCAACCGGGCGCTGAGCCGGGCGAATCCGTCCCGTCGCCACGCAAGCAGGAGCCATCGCAAGCACGAGCCATGACGAAGCCGAACCGGCCCATCGCATCCGCGGCGTTGGTGCTGGCGTGCGTCCTGCTGCCGGCCGGCTTCCTCTCTCACGGACACGACGACCGGGATCTCGACGGCCACGATCACGACTGCATCGTCTGCTGTCTCCGCGACCATTCCACCCTGACGATGTCGGCGGCGCCCGCGCCCGCGGCGCCGGCCGCGCTTGCGCCTGTCGCCGCTCCGGCCCGCCGCGGTTGCGTCTTGCGGACCGAGTTCGACCCACGCCTCCCCCGCGGGCCGCCCGCTTGACACCTCCCGTCGCCGCGTCGACCCGGATGTCCCCGGAAGGGCGCCCGCGTGTCGGCCATCGGAACCATAGGAATCGGCGGAGGTTCGTCGGCCGAGGAGCCGGCGCACAACCGCCGCGGAGGTGTGGAGTGAAAAAGCGTGTACGTCGTCGTGTAACCCTTCCTTTCGCCCCGGCCGTGCTCGTCGCGGTCGGACTGCTCGCAGCAGGTCCTGCATCCGCGCTCGGGCAGGACGGCTCCATTCAGGGAGTCGTCGTCGCCGAAGACGGCGGCGCGCCCCTGCCGGCCGCTCTCGTGGTCCTGGACGGCACGGGAATATCGGCCACCACGGGGCCGGACGGCACGTTCGTCATCGACGGCGTTTCCTCCGGCACGTATCAGCTGACCGTCACGCGGGAGGCCTTCGCGACGCTCACGTCGCCGGTGACGGTGACGGCGGGGCAGCTCGTGCGGATCGACCTCGAGCTCCCGGTGCTGGAGTTCGAGGAGCGCGTGGTGGTGACCGCGACCCAGACCGAACGCGCGCTCACGGAGGTCGCGGCCAGCGTCACCGTTCTCGACGCGGAGACCATCGAGGCGTCCCCGGCCCGCAACCTGCAGGACCTCCTGCGCCGAACGCCGGGCATCGACTTCGTGGAGCGATCGGGGATGGCGGCCCGGGCCAACTCGATGCTCGTCGTGCGGGGCGTCCCGGGCACGAAGCGGGCGCTCTTCCTCGTCGACGGGCTCCCCGCCAACGACCTCGGAACGGGCACCCTGGCCGAGCTGAACCTGGTGCAGGTGCAGTCGGTCGAGCAGGTCGAGGTCGTTCGCGGACCCTTCTCCAGCCTCTACGGGGCGAACGCCTTCGCCGGCGCCATCAACGCCATCACCCGGCAGGGGGCGGGGCCGCCGACCGCCGACTTCTTCGCGAGCGGCGGAAACTCCGGCTACTACCAGCTCGGCGGGTCGACCCGCGGAGAATCGGGGCCCGTCGGCTATTCGTTCACGGCCGACCGCCGCCGCATCGACAACGTCTACAACCGCGAGACGCGTGTGAGCGGATCGAGGACGGTCCCGCTGCAGAACGTCGGCTACGAGGACGTGCGCCTGAGCGGGCGGCTGGACTTCGCCCCCGCCGACGGGTGGACGGCGACGCTGTTGCCGCGGATCTCGCGTTACACGTCGGGGCTCGACCTCACGGCGCGTCTGCCGATGGCCGTCGACGAGCACCGGACCGGCACGTCGGTGAACTTCGGCGGCATCCTTCGCCACCGAGGCGCCGGCCCGCTGGCGGCGCAGCTCAAGTTCAGCCAGCGCGACCTGCGTTCACACATCTTCCAGGAGAACTACACGCGCACGCCGACGCGGCAGACGACCATCGTCGGGCTCCCCGGATCGGGCCTCAGCGAGTCCGTCGAACGCGGCGCCCACCCCTTCGCCGCCCTCACCCGGCGCGACACGGCCATCCAGAGCCTGCTCGTCGAGCCGCAGCTCACCTGGACGCCGAACCTGAGGCACTCCGTCGTCTTCGGGGCCACCTATGTCCTCGACCGCGGCAACTTCGGCGACAGCCTCATCGCCGACCGCACCAACCTCCTCGGCTCGGACGCCGACCTCGCGGCGGAGGCCCTGGGCCTGCAGGCCGACCTCTTCGCCGCCGGCGCCGTCAACCCGTCCGTCAGCATCGTCCGCGACCCGGCGCTCGGAGACGTCTTTCCCCTGTCGGACGGATCCCGAGAACGGTTCAACGTCGCGGCCGCCTACGTGCAGGACGAGTGGGACGTGGCGGAGAGGGTGCGGCTGGTCCCCGGTCTGCGGTTCGACTATCACTCCCGGTTCGGCGCCGTCGCCTCCCCGAAGGTCGCGATGCTGTACTCCATCACGCCGACGACGCGCCTCCGCACTTCCGCCGGCCGCGCGTTCCGGGCGCCGAGCCTGTCGGAGCTGTTCGGGAACGTCATCTTCCACGGCACCACGCCCGGCTTCCCGAACCCCGACCTCAGGCCCGAGTACATCATCTCGTTCGACGGGGGCATCCAGCACGAGGTCAGCCGCACGTTCCGGACCGAGATGAACGTCTTCCACAACGACATGACGGACCTCGTCCAGCTCGTCGTCTCGGCCGACCGCAGTCACTTCGACTGGGTCAACGTCGCCGAGGCACGCTCGACCGGCGTCGAGCTGGTGGCGAACGGGCAGGCCGCCGACTGGCTCGACTACTACGCCAACTACACGTACACGGACAGCGAGGACCTGGCCACCGGGAACCTGCTGGCCCGCGTGCCGCGGCACAAGGTCAATCTGGGTCTCCAGGTCGGCGCCTGGCTGGGCTCGTGGCGCCTGACCGGATCCGTCGATCAGCGGTGGGTCGACGACCGCTTCCAGACGTCGAGGGGCCAGCCGGTCTGGCTCGAGGAGTACGTCCGCACCGATTTCGGACTCTACCTCCGTCCCAACGACGACCTGCGCGTGGGCGTTCAGGTGCTGAACCTGATGGACGCGTACTACGAGGAGTCTCTCGGAGCCCCGACGACGGCCCGGATGTACTCGGTGAGCCTGGCGGTGACGCCGTTCTAGGAGCCCGCGCGGAACTCGAGGAGCAACGTGATGATGGAAGCAACGAGACGGACGGGCACGCTCCTGCGCCTGTGCGCGCCAGGGGCGGGTCGGAGGACGATTCGCCTGGCGCTGCGCCGGCGGCGGAGCACGACCTGACGCGTGGGAGCCATGGAGGCGGTACTCGACGTCGTGGCGGGAACCGGCGTCGTCCTGCTCCTGCTGGCGGGGGCGTCCATCGACCGGAGCTGGGCGCGGTGGCTGGCCGTGGCGGCGGTCGCCGCCGCCGTCTACGCCCTGCACCCGCTCGCCGTGCGCCAGAGCCTGACCGCGTTCGTGGGCGGGCTGGACGGCGCCGGCGTCCAGACGCTGGCGGCGCTGCTCGCGTTCGACGGCGCCCTCGGCTGCGGCGGGGTCGCCCTGCTGCTCGGCGCCCGGCACGGCCGGCGGCTGCGCTGGTTCGAGCGACTGGCGGCCCATCACGTCGGGATCATCCCCGCGCCGGCCCTGTTCTACGTGGAGGTGAAGGCGTTCCACGCCGCGTCGGGATGGACCTTCTCGACCACCGCGCTGGCGCTGTGCCTCGCCGTGGTCGTCGCGGGCATGGCGGGGAGCGCGGCAATTCGCCGGCTCCTTCCGGATCGGGACCTCCGGGCCGAGCTGCGCCTGCTCGTGCACGTCGGCCAGGTGATGCTGGCAACCGGACTGACCGCGTTCGCGCTACGGGGGGGAGTTCGGAGCACCGGGGCCGCAGTCGAAGCCGGACCTCTCGCCGTCGTCGCCGGCGCCGCGACCCTCGGCGTCCTCATCGGCTACTGGAGCCATCGCCGGCGCCTGCGCCGCCTCGCGGACTGAGTCATGGAGCTGCTGACACGCACCCTGTACCTGCTCTCGACCGGCCTGCTCGTGCCGGTCATCGTCCTGCTGCTGATCCTCTTCGGCCGGTCGCTGCTGCTCGTCGGGCGCACCTACGGCGCGTGGCTGTCGCGGCTCCGGTTCCGAAGCGCGCTGCGGCCCCTGCTCGACCGGCTCGACCGCGGCAACGTGGAGTCGGTGCTCCGCGACGCCGACCTGCCCCCCGAGGCGCACTGGACGCCGGCGATCGGGCGCCTGCTCGACCACGGCGGCTCGGCCGCGCACCGCGAGAAGGTGCTCGCCGACTTCGAGGCGGGCTGCGAGACCGATCTCGCGGCGGCGCGGACCATGGCCCGGCTGGGCCCGATGCTCGGTCTGATGGGCACCCTCATCCCGATGGGGCCGGCCCTCGTCGGACTGGCCGCCGGCGACATCGTGGCGATGGCCGAGAACCTGCAGGTGGCCTTCTCGACCACCGTCGTGGGGCTCTTCGTCGGCGGCATCGGCTTCGCCGTCCAGCAGGCGAAGCAGCGTTGGCACACCGAGGCGCTCAACGATCTCGAGTTCGTGAGCGGACTCGTCGGCGAGCGGGCGCGGAAGCCCGCGGAAGGAGGACCGGATGGCCGGCAGGAGACGGCGGCGTAGAATCGGCGCTTCGCTCCACGACGACAGCGACCCCCTCGGCGCCATCGCGAACCTGTTCGACGTCGCGATGGTCTTCGCGGTGGCCCTCATGGTGGCGATGGTCAGCCGCTGGCAGCTGACGGAGTTCCTCACCCAGGAGGACTTCACGATGGTCAAGAACCCGGGCACGGCGGAGATGGAGATCATCACCCAGGAGGCCGGCGAGATCACCCGCTATCGGGCCGAGGACGCGGACGACGCCGCGGGGCGGCGCGGCCGGCGGGTCGGCATCGCATACCAGCTCGAGAGCGGCGAGATCATCTACGTGCCGGAAGCGCCCTGACCCTGGCGCCACATCGATCGCGGCCGGCGGGTGGGCGTCGCGTATCAGCTCGAGAACGGCGAGAGCATCTATGTGCCGGAAGCACCCCGGCCCTGGCGCCACGTCGCTGAGGACGTCGCCAACGCGTCGAGGTCGACGAAGCCATGAGGCGCCCGCGAATGGCGTCGAGAACGGCGAAGACCGGCCGCCCCGCGGCGGCTATAATCGGCAGCACTGAGTAGAACGCCAATGGAACCAGGAGGTTGCAGATGAAGATGGTGCGATTGAGATCGGTGGTGGCGGCGACGCTCCTCGTGGCGGGCATCGCGACGATGGCGGCGGCCCAGGCCCTGCCCATCGACCCGTCCCGCTACGAGGGCGCGATACAGGCGTTCGAGGCGGCGGACCGGGAGAACATGCCCCCGCCGGGAGCGATCGTCGTCACCGGCAGCTCGAGCATCGCCCGCTGGAACGACGCCATGCCCGCGGACCTCTCCCCGCTGACGGTCATCCCGCGCGGGTTTGGAGGCAGCGCCATGGCCGACGTGCTGCACTTCGTCGACCGCGTCGCGATCCGCTACCAGCCGCGGGCGGTGGTCATCTACGAGGGCGACAACGACACCGGGCGCTTCCGGGTGCCGCCGGCGACGATCGCCAGCGAGCTCGAGCAGGTCATCGCGGCGATTCACGCCGAGCTGCCCGAGACCCGCGTCTACGCGATGTCGGTGAAGCCGAGCCTGGCCCGCGTGGCGTTCTGGGACAAGGCGCAGGAGGCCAACGGGCTGTACCAGGAGGTCGCCGCGGCCGACGACCGGGTGCACTACATCGATGTCGCCACCCCGTTCCTGCAGGCGGACGGGACGGTCATGGACGACATCTTCATCGACGACGGCCTGCACCTGAACGAGAAAGGCACGCGCATCTGGGCGTCGACCATCAAGGCGGCGCTGATGGCGGTCGAAGCGCAGTACGAGTCGACGAACGACTGAGCGGCTACAGTAAGCGGGGCGTCCAGCGGCCGTCCCGCTTACCCCTCGGAAACTGCCGGTTACCACTCTGAGGTCCCTCAACAAGGGGCGAGTGACAGTCCCCGCTGCATTCGGCGGGCGATGCTGCATCCGCCTGACATTGGCGGCGAATCAAAGCAGTCAGAGTGCCCGCACGTGCTGGCACTGGGGATCATCCGAGGCCATTCGCCACACGCGACGGCACTGCAACCAACGCCGGAACACAGGCACATCCATTAGCGCGGCGACGACACTCCGACGGCGTGCTTCCGGCAGCGCGTGCTGATACGGACCAACGGCCAATACCCGCTCCAGGTCCGCGAAGCGGTCGTCCACCACCTGGCGCAGCCTGCTCTCGGAGACATCGAGCCGAGTCGACGACAACGCACCGCCGGAATCGACTCGCACCGCCAATCCCGCCAGCGCCCCGATCGGCCGCAATCCCTGAACGAGTTCGCACAGAGCGATTTCGTACTCGGCCCCGCCGAAGTGGAACCAAGTCAACCCTGACGACAGATCGACCAGCGGCGCGTCTTCTTCTTCCATGCCCAGGCCGCGCCTGACGTGCACCGCGTACTCACGTCTGACCGGCGCGCGCCTAGCCACATACCGGAAGCCCTCCCGAGCCGAACGGGCGCCACGAGGCCTCAGCAGGATCTCGCCGCTCACCGTCTCCATGTCCCAACTCTGTCCGCCAAGCGCCAACCCCTTGCGTTCCGAGGGCGGGCCCGCAACGTACGCGATGACCTCGCCGGTGCTCGCGTCGACGGCGGGAACGCCTGCGCCCAGTGAACCAAAGTTCGCGTGCAGCCCGCGACCGCCGGCATCGAACAGGTCGGCCCACGGCTCGCCGAGCCAGAGCCGTCCCCGGTCCTCAATGAGGCGATCTTCGTCGAGCAGGTGCTCCACGATCGCGTCGACGCTCGCCGGTTCGTCATCCGGCCAGACGTCCTGAGCCAGATCGACCACGTGGCTGCGCTTCCGACCCCGCGGTCTGCCCTGCGCGACGAAGCTGGCCGCCTGCTGCACGAAGACCGACCAGCGGCGCGCATAGCCCTCTGGCTCCAGTCGCCCGTCTCGCGCCGCGATCAGCATACTCGCCAGCGCCGCCTGCTCGACCGCCGTCCGGGGCAGTGCCAGCACCCGGGTGCAGCCGATTCTCCGCCCAGCCCGCCCGATGCGCTGCAGCAGGGAACGCGTCCCCGGAGGCGCGCCGACCAGCGCGACGAAATCGACGTCGCCGATGTCGACACCGACTTCGAGCGTGGTCGTCGCCACGAGCACCGCATCCCCGGCCGCCGCAAACTCGTCTTCGGCGCGTTCGCGGACCGCGCGTTCCAGACTGCCGTGGTGGGCCAGAACCCTGATGGCGCGCCGGCGCGGCAACATCGCGGCAAGTTCCGTCGACAGCGTGTCCACGAGCCTGCGTGTCGGCGCGAACACGAGCGCCTTCCGCAACCGCGTGTCACCCGCGCCCGAAAGCGCCTGCCAGAGACGACGCTCCGCCGCCTCCGCGAACTTCTCCGCGGGCGCGAGTTCGAGGCGGTCACGCAGTCCAACTGCGTCCAGGGACGGTTCGACCGGAAACCAGGCAGCTGCGCCGGATGGCCCGAAGACCTCCAGCTCGCGTGTGCCCGGCACCTCGACCGCCACGGCCGACGGCCCGAGCAACCGCCGGGCAAGACCCTGGGGGTCGCTGATCGTGGCGCTTCCCGCGCAGACCTGGAGGCCGGCCCGACCGTCCGTCCCCGATTCGTCGGTCAGGCGCCGAACGCGTCGAAGACGACCCATCAGCCAGGACAGTTGGTCGCCACGGGCAGTGCCGTCGAACAGGTGCGCCTCGTCGACGAAGACAACCGACACGGTGGCAAGCAGGTGGTCGGTGATCCGCCCGCCCTCCACCCGCCCGTCCCGCACGAGCATGGAATCGAGGGACTCCGGGGTCGTGATAAGGACGAACGGGCGCTTGTGCTTGTCCGTGTGATCGCTGGTCTGGCGGCCGCAAGTCAATCCCAGCCGCCCGAGGGGACCGTCGAGGCGCGCTGCAAGGTCGTTGACGAGCGCGCGTGTCGGCGCGACCAGCAGCATGCGGATTCCGGATCCATGCGTGGACACCCGGTCCCAGGTCTTGGCGACCAGCGGAGCCAGGACCGCTTCCGTCTTGCCGGACGCGGTGGCCGACGCCACGAGAACATCCCGTCCCTCCAGTATCCGAGGAATCGCGGCGCGCTGCACGTCACGCAGGGTTCTGAAGCGGCCGAAGAAGGCGCTACCGACCAGCCCCAGAGCGCGGACGAGGTCGCGGTCACTCACCAGCCGTTTCGTCTCCCGTCACGCCTCATCGGCGTCCATGGAATCCCGATCGAAGGCCACGTCCAGCCATTCCAACAACTCGCGCACAAACCGGCGCGGCGCAGGGTCACCAGGTTCTCCGTATCCCTCGGCGTACCGCTTGGCATGCTCGTCTATCGCGCGTTCGATTGACCCTTCGTCGACGCCGGAGACCCATTCCGGATAGGCCCTGCTGTACAACCCGCACAGCCGCCTGCCCAACTCCCGCATCTGTTCCGAATCCGGCCGCGGCGCGTCGATTTGCTGAATCCGCGACATGCGCTCTGTGAGATCCCGCGCCGCGTCGTTCGCTGCTTCCTCGTCCGTGGCGGGCGCGCTCCCGAACGCGATCACGAGCGGAACCGGCTGGCCGAGCAGCTCATTCAACGCGTGGAGCAGTTGCTGCCTGCGTCTGCGACGCCCGACGCTCCAGAGCGTCGCAGCATACTCGACATCCACCTCGTCGATGACCACGACAAGCCCTCTTGCTCCGGCCGCCTCGCAGAACTCCGCCCAGTCCCGCAGCAGTTCGCAGAACCGCTCGGCCCGCTCGGCGATCCGGTGCGCCTTCATGGCAGGAAACTGGACCGGTTGCCGTACGAGCCTTCGCAACCTCAAGTTTGCGTGCGAAACAGGCAGACTCGTCGTGAGGTAGTCTTCCAACGCCTCCAGGACATCGGGATCGTCGAGATCCGCCACTGGAATCTGGAAGACAGCTGCGGCGATTCGCGACGGCTGCCGCCCGTCGAGGTCCCAACGACTGCCACGTCTCCGCAACTCGGCAAGCCACCGGCCTACGCCGGATGGCGCGGACTCTCCCGGCAAGCAGAGCGAGCGCAGGACAGGCTCCAGAATCGTCATCGGATCCGCCAGCGTCACGCCCTCACCGTCCAGTATCGCCGACGCCGTGGCGAGCTTCTCTTGCGCCGCCAGGGACGCCAGCATCGTCAGCAGATGGGTCTTTCCGGCGCCGTACTGCCCGCTCACGAGGATGGCCGCCGGCTTCCGTCGAACTGCGCCACCAACGGCTCTCCTCAGCAGCGCTTCGGCGGTCTCCGTGCCCACGCTCAGGTCCAGGACGTCCTCTTGGAGCACCTGGCCGAGCTTGAGCGCCAGGACCGCCCGGCGCGCGCCAACCACGCTCTCGGTCAGCGTGCCCAAGGGCTTCCAGTGCTCCGGCTCATCCCGAGACGCTTCGTCTTCCGAGCCCGGCACGCGCAAATTGCCGCCCGGCACCAGCTCCTTCTGGGGCACCCAATCGACCATGTAGCCGAAGTCAACCCGGGCGCCGGGAACCCGTCCCCGCGCGGGTACCGCCAGGACGACGCCCGCCCCGAGCGCCGGATGCCTGACTCGATCCCCGGGGATCATGCTTCGTGGCCTTCGGCGTTCGCTTCGTCGCTCTTGAATCTGTTGAACACCCCCTCGTACCGATCGACCAGTTCATCCCGTCCGATCGACCTCTCGCCGACCTGCGCCTGGAGTTCGAGCAGGTTCACCCACGTCTTGACGAAGAGGCGGCGGGCGTGCACGTCGAGGTTCCGTTCGCAGGCAACGTCCGCCAGGCGCCGGGCGTTCTCGGCCTGCAACCCCGGATCGAACGCATGGCCGGTGGCGCGCGTGCCGATGTCGATCAGTTTCCCCCCGACCTCCTTCAGCAGCACCTCTTGCGGTGCAACCTCGTGGAGCGGCAACTGCACGGCGAGGTCGTTACCCTCCGCGAACGAGGCGCCTCTGACCGCGAGGCGCTGTTCCAGGGCTGAGTAACGGCCCACGTGGTCTCCGCCGAGCACATCCGGCGTCGCCGCGAAGACGCCGCACAGGGGAACGCCGCCGGGAATGCCGGCTGGCGAATCGAGAAACACGCGCATCGCAGCGAGTATCCGCAGCAGCGCCTTGCCGCGGACCTGGGTCAGGGTTTCCACTTCGTCCAGCAACAGCACGAGTCCGTGCACACCGGCCTGCGGCAGGAACTTGACCAGAGACAGCAGGAGATTCATCCCGAACGTCCTTCGATCCTCCTTCCGCAACCTGGCGAGCCGCAACTCCTGCAGTTCCCCCCGATGGAGGATCTCCGGCTCGCCCTGCAGCCAGTGAAACGCAGCCTCCCCGACTGTCGTCCCTTCACCCTCGACGGCTCCCAGCGCCGCCGCCATCACCCGGCCGAAGGCGTTCTCCGGAAAGCCCTCTCGCCGCAGACTCAAGCGCCACCGTCGAAGGGCGCCGTCCACGTCCGGCGCCCCGGCGCGCTCGATCTCCTCCCGCTTCGTCCTGATCACCGCCTCAAGCAGCGCCTGCAAACCCCGGAAGCCCTCTCCCGGCTGCTGCAGGTTCTTGACGAGCTCCTTGTACACCGCCAAGGGCTCGTCCAGGCTCAGTCCGGCGCTACACGGCACGTAGGAAACGGCGAATCCCTCGTCCAGCGCGCGCGCGCCGAACGAACACAGAAAATGCGTTTTCCCGCCGCCGTAATCCGCCAGAACCAGCTTGTAGTGCGCGTCTTCCCGGCACAGCCCACGAAGGTAGCGCTGCGCCAGACGATCGAGCCAGGGCTGGATGCCGGCGGTATAGTCCGGAAGTACTCGGGCCGCCCGCGCGAGTTCCGTTGGCGCCTTGCCCTCCTCGCCCAGTTGCGCCCAGACCTGCCGCGCCTCACGCTCGTTCACGTCCATCCCTCATGGCACTGAGTTCCTGGGCCACGCGTGCGGCCGCCTCCTTGACGTACTCGCGCACGGCGCCCTCGTTGATGTTCTCCAACGCCGAGCTGACGGCGAGCGACCCGAGCTCGCGCTGGACTCGGTCTGCGTCAACTGCCGGTAGCCCCGCACTCCGGCCGATCCCGACAATGCGCCTCGCAAGCTCCTCAAAGAACGCAGGTTCCCGTGGGGCGGGCACGGTCAACTCGTCGAGATCCACCCACACCGCCCGCGGGTTGCGGGCGCCGGGCCGGCGAGGTCGCTCGATGCGCTGGCTCAGGGCCTGCAGATGCGCTCTCGCGTCGACGATGAACTCTTCCGTGACCGCGTAGTACACCCCGCAACCCCGAAACGCTCCAGTGGCCATGTGGTCGATGAACGTCCTCACGTGCGCCAAGTGCCTCAGGCGCTGCCGACGGCGGCCCCGCGTCAGGGCCGTCTCCGTCTCGTCGAAGAGCACCAGGAGACCGGCGAATCCGAGGACGCGCGGGAGCGACAGCAGCGCGCGCAGCCAGATCGCCGCATTGCGTCTGCTCAACTTGCCCAGCGGTCTCGGCAGGTCGCGGTGCATCCGATACAGCTCGCCCAGCGTCACTCGGTAGGACGAGGTCGCCGCCAGTAGCGCCTCCAGACGTTCGCACAGTTCGTCGTCACCGCCCCCCATGACAGCTTCCGTGCAGTAGGCCAGAACCAGGTTGCGGAAGTCCGGCACCAGCGCCTTGTCGTCCCGGACGCGCTCGACCACTTCCCGCCGCCCGGCGTGATCACGGCCGACGCACGACGCCTCGACTACCCTCGCGACTCCAGACACCCCGAAGAACCGCTGCATCTCGGAAACGTTCGGCGGAGTCATGCGGCCGGCGATCGCACGGTACGTCTGGTCTAACTCCCTGAACGGACTCTGGTTGTCCTGGCCGTCGACATACGCGGTGACGAATCCGTGTTCCCGCCCCCACTGCGCGAGAGCCTGGAGGTAGTGTGTCTTCCCGCGCCCATAGGGACCGAAGACGAACTGCAGGTCGCCACCACCGGCGGCGACGAAGGGCAGCGTTTCCCGCGCAACCCGCTCCAGCGTCTGCCGCAGGCCGGCCGACACCTTGATCACGTCCGCGCCGCCGCCGGCTGGCGTGCCCACCTCCGCGAGATGCGCCAGTACCTCCAGCGGATTCACGCGGAACGGCTCCGTTCGATCCAGATCGAGCCGAGTTGCACGCCGTCGGTGTCTCGTCCGTCGAGCACCGGGAGTGTCACGCTTGCACCTCTGGCGACGGTAGCCATGTTGGGCGGCTGGTTGGAGACTCGCTCACCCCGCTCCGTCTTCCAACCCTCGCGTCCGAACCGCGCGAAGTCGTAGACGAACTGCGTCATCGGATAGTCGGCGTACGTCTTCGAGTCCGGCCTCTTGAGGAAGCGCTCGTTGTCGGTTTGCCGGACCAGCGCCACCAAGGGATACAGCTTGCGTACCGGCACCCTGCCGTTGCGATCCCGCCTCAGCACCCCCGCTACACCGATCGCGTCCTTCAGATCCTGTAGAAATCCGAGCCTGTCGAACGGGACGCGGTCGAGCGCCTCCCGGGCGGCGCGCAGGCGCGCAAGGAGCCCTTTCCCATCCACTTCGTCGAACGCATCCAGCCTCTCGCTACCGAGCCGGACGGTCACACGGTCCTTCTTGTAGTCAACCCGAAAGCAGTCGACGATGTCGTAGTCCCGCCGTCGCAGGACCTTCCAGCCCACCGCCTCCGCCGATCGCCTCAGATCTTCCCGGCGTCGATCGAGCGCCGCTTCCCGCTCTCGAAGGTGCGCAGCCTGCTCGCCGTCGAGATGGCGGACCCATCCTTCAAGCTCGGCGTCCAGATCGCGCAGCGCGGCAACGGCCTTTTCCCGCGCGGAGTACGCCTGTCCCGGATCCGCCTTCACGGCCTTCGCCAGCGCGGTCAGGGCTCGGGTGACTTTACCCAGCACCTTCTTGATGGCGTCCGGAGACGCTTCGCGCACGTCTTCTCCCAAGAGTGACTCTTGTCTCGGTGTCATCGTTCGACTGGACCTGTGCCGACAGTATACGTGGGCCGGGACACGCCGGTCGACCCGGCAGCACGCCGCGGACTGCCCGGCGTTACGGATTCGTGCCCCACATCAGCTCGGCCACGAACCCGGCGGGAATCCCCACCAGGAAGAGGGCCATGCTGATCAGCAGGAACCGCGCGTAGATCGGCACCTTGACGGCGCGATGCGACAGCTCGACGGACACCGTCTCGGCGTTGTCGATCGCCTCGTAGGCACGGGCCAGCCCGTCGGCGTCGGTCACGTCGAAGTAGTCCCCGCCAAAAGCCCGGATCATGTCGATGAGCCCCTGGGTGTTGTTGGCCGGTTGGCGCGACGCCGCGCTCCGGCCGGTGCGCGCGGCACGCTGGGGATCGGTGGCGTTGATGAAGATCATGTAGGGAACGATGTTCCGCTGGGTCAGCGCGACGAACTCCGCCTCGGGAATCTCGTCGACGTCGGCGTCGGTGACGATCAGCACCGCCCGGTGGGGAGTTGCGCCGCGCCCCAGGACGGCGACGTCGCGGTCGAAGTGGCGCACCACCGACTGCAGCGCGGTCACGATGTTGGTGTTGCCCTCCCGGTCGACGATGCGCACCTTGTCGGGCGGAACGTACATCTGATCGATCGGCGTGCCCGACTGGGCGGCGAGGATGCGCACGATGGCGTACGGCGCATCCATGACCTGGAAGTAGTACAGCTCGTCGTCGATGACGAAGTCGTCGACCATGTAGGGAAACGACGAGAAGAGCCACAACGCCACGCGGTCGTTCTTCTCGCGGCGCATCTCCAGGAACTCCAGATGCGCCTCGCGCGCGACCTCGGCCCGCGACCTCTCCGTCCCCGGCAGCTCCCAGGACATCGAGAGGGACGTATCGACCAGATCGATCCGGATCCGCGACTCCATCTCGCCGGCGATCTCCTCGGTCGACGCGAGATAAGGGTCGGCCATCGCCACCAGCAGAATCGCGAGAGCGAGACCCAGCAGGACCTTCGGCAGGTGGTACAGGGCGCGGCCCAGGACCCCGCGGCGGAAGCGCCGCTCGATGCGATGTCCGGAATGCTGTCGATGGTGAAAGCGGGCGATGCCCCAAAGGCGCGCCAGGGTCGCGAACCCGACCAGGACCACGGCGACCGACAGCCAGTAGGTGAGGCCGATGTCGGTGAACCGGATCTGATCGAGCTCGGTCCCCAGCAGCTCCTGGGCGCGAATCCGCAAGACGTCAGTGAGCGCGGTCCAGTCCATGGATTACCGGACCGGTTGGCCCCCGACGAGCATCTGACCAGCCAATCCGCCCTGCATTCGGTCCAGCAGCCCGTGGCGCAGTCCCCGCAGGAGTCGAGCGACGATGCAACTCGCGCGGGCTGCGTTGCTCCGCGGACTGCGTTGGGATCCGCGGTCACCGGTGCCCAACAGGCGCCCTCGCCGCGCGTTGCGACGCGGGCGCCTCACCGGTCGCGGTGCAACACGCGGCTCGGCCACGGGCTCCTAGCGGGACCCCTCGACCGGCTGCGTGTCGAGCTGTCGGGCGCCGGCCATGATGCCGTGCATGCCGATGTTGCCCTCGTGGCAGGCATACTCGAACAGCGGCCCGTCCGTCCGGCGCAGCGGCATCATCGCGGTCCACGGACGGGTGAAGTGATTGTCGTCCTCGAAGGTGAACTCGTACAGCACCGTATCCGGATCGACGCGCCGGAAGCGTTCGACGAGTTGCGTGTCCCGGCTCGACCCGCGGGCGGCGGTCTCCCGCAGGAAGTTGGTGGTCTCGACGACCAGCGTGTCGCCCTCCCAGTGCCCGCGGGAGTCGCCGGCCCACTGTCGGACCGCGCCGTGCGGGCGTCCGTCGAGCGGAATGACGCGGGCGTTGTGCACCATCTCGTTCTGGATGACGACGTAGCCGGGGATCTGCAGGATGAGCACGTTGTTGTTGTACGCGCCCGAGCTCATCGGCGGCCCCGAGTTGAACCCCATGATGCAACGGTCCGACAGGCTGCGGTCGGTATAGTGGTCGGCGAAGCCGTTGCGCAGGTTCAGCCGGTCCAGGGCGCGCGCCCGGCGGCTCTCCTCGCGCCAGGGCAGACGGCCGTCCGGCGGATCGACGATCAGCGAGGTCCGCCTGTCGGCGGTCAGCTCGATGCCGCGCTCGTACCAGAACTCGTTGTAGGACAGCACTCCGCCTTCCGCCCGCGGCTGATAGCCGGCGTTCGGCGCGCCCGACTCCGGGTCGAACAGGTCGCGGTTCAGCCGGGTGCGCTCGGACGCCTCGAAGGCGGCGGCCTCCTCCGCGGTCAGGCTCGCCTTCCCGGCCAGCGCCTCCGGCCGCTCCAGCGGCGTGATGGTCCGGAACGTGAAGATCCCCGAGATATCCGGATCGCCGTGCGGCGTTATCTGCACCGCGTCCCCGGACTGCGCCGCGACCGGCGCGGCGATGAGCGCCACGACCACGCCGGCGATGCCGGCCGTCACGCGACTACGACTGAGCATGTCCGTCCCCCCCGTCTGCTGCACCGGCCCCGAGGTCACGCGGGGACCGCGGAGCCTGATTGCCCCGTTAGATCCGTGTATCCTACCCTGCCCCGGCCGGAGGTTCAACGATGCGCCTGGCGGGAACGCCTCGATCCCGCATCCTGCCCCGGCCCGGAACTTTCTGCGCCGAACGGCATCCAACTTCACTGGAAAGCCCATCGAGAATCCGTGCTCCGAGGTCGCGGCCGACGTTCCGGACCCTCCGGCGCGCGCGATGCACTACGATGGTCGTCCAGGGACACCGCTCCGGCGCGTGAGCCGTCCGCTGCGCCGTAGCGCGCCGACCACCCCGACGCGGGAGACTCCAGCACGGGAGGCAGGGTGAAACCGGTTCGAGCCATCGACTGGGCGGAAACGACGACCTCCGAGACGGAGCTGGCCGAGCGGTGTGCGGCCGGCGACGCCCAGGCCTGCCAGGAGCTGGTCCACAGCCACCAGCGGATGGTGTATCACCTCGCCCTGCAACTGCTCGGCAACCCCGAGGACGCCCGCGACCTGTCGCAGGATGTGTTCCTGACGGTGTTTCGCTCGATTCACCGGTTTCGCGGCGACTCGGCGCTGCAGACCTGGATCTACCGCATCGCCGTGAATCAGGCCCGCAACCAGCAACGCTGGTGGCGCCGCCGCAAACGGTCCCATGAGGTGTCGCTGGAAGCGGCGTTCATCGACCCGCCGGCGCCGGCGGCGACGACGTCGCCCGAGCGCGCCCTCGACCGGAAAGAGCTGCGCCAGCGGCTGTGGCGCGCCCTGCGCCGCCTGCCGTTCGAGCAACGTTCGGCCGTCGTGCTGCGTGAGCTGCACGGCATGCGCTACGCCGAGATCGCATTCTCGGTCGGCATCTCGACCGCCGCGGTGAAATCACGACTGGCGCGCGCCCGTCGGACCTTGCGCGCAGAGTTGAGGCACGCCTTCCGATGACACGTATGAGATCACTTCGCTGCCGCACCGCGCGGCACTGGCTGACCGAGGCCCATGACGGCGAGCTCCCGGTCGCACGCCAAGTGGCTCTGGACGCCCACGTGGATGCCTGCGTGGATTGCCGGCGCGCCCGGCACGACCTGACGGCCATCAGCATCGCCCTGCGCGAGTACGCGACCGAGCACCGGCCGGACGAAACCGACTGCGCCGGGGTGGCGTCGAGGGCGCTCGACGCCGTGCCGCCCGGACCACCCCTGCCACTCGAACGGCGGCTGCGCGAGGTCATCGCGGACGGACAGCGCCTGTGCGTGGTGGGGGGCGCGGCCGCTTCGATACTGGTGGCCGGCCTGTTCGTGGCCATGGCCCTGAGCTTCTCGCCGCCGGTCCATCCGCACTCGCTGGCGGGATTCCTGCAGGGGTCCAACAGCCTCGGATCGAACGCCAATCCGTTGCTGGGATTCGAGGCCGGGGTGAGTCTGCCCCATGTGTCGGCCGACACCCAGGCCGCCGCCATCCTGATTCAGCCGCTTCCGCCGCTCGTGCTGAAGAATCTGGCGCTGTCCGCGGTGGTGACCCGCGAAGGCCTGCTCGCGTCGGTCGAGGTGCTGCGACGGCACTCGGTGGAGGCTCGGAGCGACGCCCTCCACGAGGGAGGGCCCGGCGCGCTGGCGAGCTCCGGTGTCCGCGAAGGGGCCACCGCGGCCGAGCTTCAGCGGGCGCTGTCGCGGCTGGCGTCCGATGTCCGCTTCGTGCCGGCCCGGGCGGGAGGGGCCCCGGTGGCCGTCAACGTCGTCTGGCTGCTGGAGCGCACGACGGTACTGCCCCGCTCTCCGAGACCGCAGAGCCAGTGGACGGCCCCCGGCGCGCTGGAAGCCGCCGGCCCGATGTTCAGTCAGCCTGCGTGATTCAACATCCCGCGGACGCCCTCCGGGAGCCTGCGCCGTCAGAAGGCGCGGATTCCCGGAGGGTCGGTCGGACGGAAGCGGCTGGCTAACGCCGCTCGGTCGGGTCGCGGCCGTCGAGGGGCGCGCCGGTGCCGGACGAGCCCATGAAGAACTTCCGGCCGTCCTCGAAGGTCACGTCGCGGCCGTTGGCCCGGGCGCTGCGGTCCTTGCTCTGGTAGCCGTCGACCACGATCATCGCGCCGACGGGAATCGTGTCGCGGGTCAATCCGCGCCGCAACAACGTGTTCGGCGTGCCGCCCTCGACCATCCAGACCTGCTTGCTCCCATCCTCGGTCGTATGTTCCACGTGGATCCAGGTGTGGGGGTTCACCCATTCCACCCGGACCACCGGACCCCGCAGCACGACGGGGCGGTTGGGGTCGAACTCCGCGCCGAAGGCGTGATGCGCCTGCGCCGGCACGCTGCCGATCACCGCCAATCCGGCCATGACGAGAGTGATGGCCATACCGATTCCGAACCGCACACGGGTCTGCTTGCGCATCGTCCTTCTCCTGACTGTCGAATTCGGATCGCCGGATCTGCTCATGCTATCTGGTGGGATTGGCCACGCCCTCGGGCTGCTCGCCACGGAAGTCCGCCTCCAGCAGCCGAGCCCCCTTCATGATGCCCTCGAGCGCATAGTTCGCCTCGTGGCAGGCATACTCGAACACCTTGTTCTCGCTCCGGGGCCAGGCGTACTCGCCCCTGAACGGCGCCGTCCACACCGACGGATCCTCGACCGTGAAGGTGTAGATGAGCGTATCGGCATTCTGCATGCGAAAACGCTCGGTCACGGTCATGTTCCCGCTCCCCTGGCGGAACGCCGGCCGGTCCACGAAGTTGGTCGTCTCGACGACCAGGGTGTCGCCCTCCCACCAACCGATCGAATCACCCAGCCACTTCTTGAGCTCCGGCGGATCGTGCTCGGCGTTCATCCGGACGATGCGGGCGTCGTGCACCATCTCGATCAGAATCATGATGGTGTCCTCGCCCTGCACGATCCGCTTGTGGTTGTTGTACAGGGCCGGCAACATGGGCGGTCCCGACGTCGAGCCGAAGCTGAGGATGCACCGCTCGGCATAGGGCCGCTGCTCCATGTTGTCGTAGGGACCGGGCGCATCGAGCCCCGCTTCGAGCCAGTAGGCGGTCCCGTCGTTCTGCGCGCGCCGCGGAGGGCCGGCTTCCCGCGCCGCCCTGGACGCCGCCTGCCGCTCCTCGGTGACCGGGGGGAAACGGCCGTTCGGCGGGTCGACGAGAATCGACGTCCGCCACTCACCTCCGATCCGGAACGCACCGGTGCCGCGATCGATCCAGAACGAGTTGTATCCGCCGACGTTGCCGGCCGCGCCTGCCGACCCGTCTCCGCCCTGGGGCGGCGCCCCGCGGTTGGGGTCGCTGGGGGCGTTGCGCTCGGCCATGCGTCGCGCTTCGGCGGCGGCGATCGACGCCGCCTCCTCGTCGGTCAGGGACATCTTCTCCCCGAGCTCGGTCGGCCGCTGCATCGGCGTCAACGTCGATACGTCGTAGGTGCCCGACAGATCCGGACGGCCGCTCGGGGTGCGGGGAATGTCGCCGGTCTGCGCCGCCGCGGGCAGCGCCGCCAGTCCGAGTACCGCCAGCGCGCCGATTGCGATTCGACTGCCCATGTCAATCTCCCTGCGAGTACCCGGATCCCTCAACGCGGCAGCGGCTCCCGGCGCCACTCGCCGAACAACAACTCTTCGACGAACTCGACACAGCGAAAGTCCATCAGGCGGGCGTTCTCTTCCAGGCGGCGATAGAGCGGCATCCTGATGGTGAACGGCTCGGTCAGCACCACCGGATCCTCGATCGTCGCCTCGTAGTCGATGTGGTTCGGCCCCAGCATGGTGTAGCGCTCCACGACATGGAGCTGATTGCTGTGATGGCTGCCCGCCCGGTCGAACCAGGTGCCGTCGTGGAGACCGGTGACGTCCACGACCAGGGTGTCCCCGTCCCACTCTCCGACCGACCACCCCATCCACGAGTCGACCTGCGAGGGCCCGGGATTGTCCAGGTAGATGTCGCGCACCGCGCCCGCGAACTGGTACGCGATGAAGAAGTCGTTCTCGCTCTGGACGATCTGGAAGGGCATGGGGATGTAGGTGGCGCGCGGAACCCCCGGCATGTTGCACCTGACCTCGGGGTCGCGGTCGATCCAGTTGGCGCGGTTCTCCTCCTTGAGGGCGCGCGCCTCCTCGGTGTAGGGAATCCGGCCCCCGCCGACGATGGACCCCAGGCTGCCCGGCACCGCGCCGACCGCGCCGAGCCGCAACGTCGGAATCGAGGGCACCGGGTTCACCGGTCCCGGGCGCATCTGCATCGAGTGCCGGGCCATGTGCGGCTCGAGATCGTAGTTGGCCTCGTTCAGCACCTGCCAGATGCCGCTCATGTCGGGAAGCCCGTTCGAGAGGCGCGGCATGTCATCCTGCGCCCGGGCCGCCGCCGGTCCGAACAGTCCCAAGGCCACCGTGAGTACAACGGACGTCATCTTCATCTAGTCACCACTCCAGGGAACGTCGCGGCCCCGCCGCACGCGGCGAGCGTCATGCCGCACGCGGTATTCTAACCGGCGCCGCGACAATACAGCGTTTGTCTCGCGATCCGGGGGCAAGGACGAAAATCGATTACGGCTGCGCCCGGGGCACCCGGAGCGACTGCCCCGGATGGATGAGGGAAGACGTGAGGCCGTTCGCCCGCCGCAGGGCGTCGATCGTCGCCCCGTAGAGCCGGGCGATTCGCTCGAGGGAATCGCCGCGGCGCACGACGTGGACGGTGACCGCATCCGCCGCCGGGGTCTCCCCGGTCCCGCGGGCGGCTCGGCCCGTCGACGGCTGCGCCCGGGGCACCCGGAGCGACTGCCCCGGATGGATGAGGGAAGACGTGAGGCCGTTCGCCCGCCGCAGGGCGTCGATCGTCGCCCCGTAGAGCCGGGCGATTCGTTCGAGGGAATCGCCGCGGCGCACGACGTGGACGGTGACCGCATCCGCCGCCGGGGTCTCCCCGGTCCCGCGGGCGGCTCGCGCCGTCATCTGTCTCACGTAGGCCGCGTACGGCTTCGGGTACACCGCCACGTGATAGTGCGGCGGCCGGCGCTCGTGCGTCGCCTCGAGCACTCCCCGGGCCTCCAGCGACAGCAGCACCCCCTCCAGCCAGCCGCGGCAGCGCCCGCCGGGACGGCGGAGATCAATGGCCATGCCGGTGGGGTGGACCGAGCGGTCGGAGGCGTTGCGGGGCTGATGGGACAGGGGCCGCGTCAGGCTCGTCACCACCAGCCGCTCGTTGCAGGCCCGGCGGTACTGCGACGACAGCCGTTCGATGAACAGCCGAACTTCGGGACGGGCGAACGGGAACGAGACGTCGACCAGGGTGTAGTCCCGGTTTCCGCCGACGTGCACGAGGAAACCGGCGTCGACGAAGCGGCGCAACTGCCCGGCGCCCTCCAGATGCGTGAAGTCGTGCCGCCGGGCCTGGGCGACCTGGCGGTCCAGCGACGCGCTGCTCCCCCGCAGGCTCTGCGCCGATATCCCGTCCGGCGCGCCGCCGAGCAGCAGACCCGCCGCCAGGAGTGCAGCCGCGCACCGGCGCCGCCATTGCATCGACGGCGTCAGTCTGCCACCCGCACCGCAAGCGGGAAGGCCGAGCACCCGAACCGGGAAGGACACGATCCCCATACCCGCGATTTCGGCCGACCGGACGCCGGACTTTAGCCCGACGAGACGAATGAGCGCACCACCACGATGAGCCCCGCCATCGCGGCCACCGCCAGGATCGCCGGCCGGGTGTAGCCGCGATCCAGCCGGCTCGCAAGGCGGCGCGACACCAGGAAACCGAACGCCGCGCCCGGCAGCAGGAGCAGGGTCAGGCGCAGTTCGCTCCCGCCGAAACGGCCCGCCGGCACCAGCGCGACGATCGAGATGATGGTTCCGACGAAGAAGAGGCTCGACAGGGTTCCCCGGAACCGCGTGCCGGAGGCGTGCTGGTACAGCAACGCGATCGGCGGCCCCCCGATCGCGGCCACCGTTCCCATCAACCCCGACAGCGCGCCGCCGGCGAGCAGCGTCGACGGGCGGGGCCGGACGTCCACCCCGGAGACGCTGATCGCCACCGCCAGGATCACCATGAGGCCGAACACCCGGCTCAGCTGACTCTCGGGCAGCACCGCCAGCACCGCCGCGGCCGGAAGGGTCCCCACGATGCGTCCAGCCAGCGCCCAGCCCACTCCCCCGAGATCGATGCCGCGACGCTCGCGCACCGTCACCATCAGCGTGAACACCATGGTCGACGCGAGCACCGGTCCGGGGACGAGTCGCGGATCGATCAGGATGAGGATCGGCGTGCCGAGAATGCCCATGCCGTAGCCGACGGCTCCCTGCAGGGTGAATCCGGCCACGCTGCACAACACGACGACGACGAGATCGAGGGAGGACATGGTGCGTCACGACCACGGTGCGCCGACCGTGGATCGTCTCGCCACGGGGAAGGTCCACCGGGTACAGGCAACCGGTAAGCCTAGCACGGGGGGCCGGCGCGCCGGCATCGCCGGCCCCGGCGCGACGCCCCGGCGTTTCCACCCGCGGGGCGGGTACACTAGAGGCAGTGAACGATCAGCCTCGACCCGTCGCGACGCCGCGGCACGCCGCCTCGGTGGTGCTCCTGCGGGACACCCCCGCGGGACCGGAGATTCTCTACCTGCGCCGCAGCCCGGACCTCAAGTTCATGGGCGGCTACTGGGTGTTCCCAGGCGGGCGCATCGACCCCGGCGACCACCGGCCGAGCGACGAAGCGGACGAGCTGGCGGCGGCCGGGCGGGCGGCGGCCCGCGAGGCGCTCGAGGAGGCCGGAGTGGTGGTCGACCCGGCGACCCTGCATCCGATCTGCGAGTGGACGACGCCGGCGACGAGCCCCATCCGGTTCGCCACCTGGTTCTTCGCGGCGGCGGCGGACCCCGCGGCGATTCGCGTCGACGGCGTGGAGATCCACGACCACCGGTGGTGGCGGCCCCCGGACGCCCTCCAGGCGCACCGCGACCAGCGCATCCAGTTCGCGAACCCGACGTTCGCGCTGAGCATCCGGCTGGCCGGGCACGCCACCGTCGCCGAGGCCCTCGCCGCCGTCGACACGTGGCCCCGGGAGCGCCTGCTGGGCCGAATCCACCCCGTCGACGGCGGGCGGGTGGCCCTCTACGCGGAAGACTGCGGATACCAGACGGGAGACATCGACTGCGCCGGTCCGCGGCACCGCATCTGGATGCTCGACGGCCGCTGGCGCTACGAGCGGGACTTCTAGCCCGGGAATCGCCGCCGTAGGAGTCTCGCGCCAGCGAAACTCCCGACGCGACCGCCAGGTCGCGCTACGGCCTCCGATTGCCGCCCAACCCTCCAGGAGCCGGCGCCGCCCGCGCGGAGGCGATGCCGTTCTGCGGCGCGGACTCCTCGCCGGATTCCGGAACGCCGGCGATCCCGGCCGCGCACCGACCCCTACTCAGGCGGCGCCCGAAAGGCGAGCAGCTCGCCCGAGCGGCCGCCCCCGCTCACCGTCACTACCAGGTACTGCACGCCGTCCAGCATGTACGTCATGGGCGATCCGCTCTGCGGCGCCGGCATGAAGAGGGCGCCCACCTCGCCCCCCGTCGCCTTGTCGTAGGCCCGCAGCATCGCGCCGCGCTCGCCCGAGGCGTCGGTGGTGATCTGGGGGTCGCCGGCGATGAGCAGCGTGCTGGTCACCAGCGTCCCGACGCTGCCGGGCTGGCCGGTGCGGGGAATGTCGAGCCCCCGCAGCGCTTCGTGGTTCCGGATATGGTCGGGCGTCTCGCCGTGGGGAATCTGCCAGAGAATATCGCCCCGGGTCATGTCGATGGCGCTGATGGTGCCGTAGGGCGGCTTGAGGAGCGGCAGCCCCCGGATCGTGAGCCGTGCGCGCCGACGCTGTTCCTCCGACAGGCGCGGGCGGGGCGGCACCGCGAAGCTCGTCCGGCCGCCGCCGGCGGCCGACCCCGCCCCGCCGGTGGTGCGGGGGCCGGTCACCGCGTTGCCCTGGATGTAGGCCATGTCGGACTGGCCGGGATACGGCGGCACGATGCCGAGCAACCCCAGCGAGCTGTTCGACGACACGTAGAGGATGCCGGTCTCCGGATCGTAGGACCCGCCCGGCCAGTTGGTGCCGCCCCCCTGGGCCGGCGCCATCAGCGTGCCGAGCGGCCCGTCCAGGCGGCTGACCACCGGGGGCGTGAACATCGGGCCCAGCTTGTAGAACGACGCCCGTTCCTCGCCCTCGGCCCGCAGCTCCGGCGTGAAGTCGATCAGATCGTCGACGGTGACGCCCTGCCGGTCGTAGGCGGGCGGACGGGTCGGGATGGGCTGCGTGGGAGAGTACCACTCGCCGGGCACGTCGCCGGCCGGCACCGGCTGCTCCTCGATCGGCCAGATCGGCTCGCCGGTCTCGCGATTGAAGACGTACAGGAACACCTGCTTGGTGGGCTGCGCCACCGCCTTGATCGTCTCCCCGTCGATGACGACGTCGAGCAGGATCGGCGCGCAGGGGATGTCGTGGTCCCAGATGCCGTGATGGACGAGCTGATAGTGCCACCGGCGCTCGCCGGTGTACAGATCGACCGCGACCAGACTCTCCGCGAACAGGTTGTCGCCGGGCCGGTTGCCCCCGAAGTAGTCGCCGGTCGCCGCCTCGACCGGCAGGTACACCAGCCCCAGCTCGACGTCGACGGAGATCTGTCCCCACACCCCGGTGTTGCCGGTGTAGACGGCCGAGTCGCTCAGCCAAGTCTCGCGCCCGAGCTGGCCGGGACGCGGAATCGTGTGGAAGATCCACAGCCGCTCGCCGGTGCGCACGTCGTAACCGCGGACGTAGCCCTTCACGTTGGCCCGGCTCCGCGGGTTTCCGCCGGTGCGGTGGGCGGCCCCCACGATGACGACGTCGCCGGCGACGATGGGGGTCGCGTGCAGGCCGACCTCGCCGGTCACCGGATCGATCTGCTGGTCGTTGTCCCGCTTCAGATCGACCATGCCGTCGCTCCCGAACCCCGGAACCCGCCGGCCGGTGGCGGCGTCGAGCGCGACCAGCCGATATCCCGGGGTCACGTAGATCACCCGCGCCGGCTCGCTGGCCGCGCCCCCGTCCCACCACGCCAGCCCGCGGCCCGAGAGCCGACGCGGGGCGGCGGTGCCGCGCGCATCCTCGTCGAGACGGTGCATCCACAGCAGCTCGCCGGTCGCCGCGTCCAGGGCGACCACCGCCCGGCGCGACCCCGCCGTCGAGTACATCACCCCGTCGACCACGAGCGGCGTCGACTGGAAGCGGGTCTCCGGAACCGGCCCGAGGTTGTCGGTCCCGAACCGCCACGCGATCTCGAGGTCCGCGAAGTTGTCCGCGGTGATCGCGTCGAGGGGGGCGTAGCGGGTGTGGCCGAGGTCGCCGCCGTACGTCGGCCACTCTCCCCCGACCGCGCCGGTCTGGGCCGTCGCCAGCGCCGCACTCGACAGAAATACGCCTGCAAGCAGGCCGACGATGTGGTTACACTTGAGCATGGCGTCAGTATACGTCCGTCTTCCCGCGCCGCGCGCGCCGACGTCTCGATCCACCCCCGACCACGGAGCCCAGCATGCCTTCTGACGATTCCCCGGAAGTCCGGACCGAAATCGAGCCGCTCGGCGACGCGGGCCGGCTGGCGCGCGTCACCGTGCACAACCCCGCGCGCCTCAACGTGCTCGACAGCGACCTCATCCGCCAGTTGATCACCGCGTTCCGCACCCTGGGGGGAGAACACGAGCTGCGGTGCGTCGTGCTGACCGGGTCGGGCCCCCGTGCCTTCATCGGCGGAGCCGACATCCGCGAGCTGGCCGAGCTCACCCCCGAGACGACGCACGCCTTCATCAGCCGGCTGCACCTCGCCTGCGCCGCGATTCGCCGGCTGCAGGTGCCGGTCATCGCCCGGATACGCGGGTACTGTCTCGGCGCCGGCGTCGAGATCGCCGCCTCGTGCGACCTTCGCGTGGCCAGCGAGGAGGCGACGTTCGGCATGCCGGAGGTCAAGGTGGGGATACCGTCGGTCATCGAGGCGGCCCTGCTTCCCCGGCTCATCGGAATCGGCCGGACGCGCGAGCTCGTCTACACCGGCGAACCGATCACGGCGGCTGAGGCGGAGCGCTACGGGCTGGTGGAACGTGTCGTGCCCGCCGCCGAGCTCGACGCGGCGACCGGGAAGTGGGTGGACGCCATCGCCGCCGCCGGCCCCGAGGCCATCCGGCTGCAGAAGGCGCTGGTCCAGCGGTGGGAGACGCTGCCGCTCGACCACGCCATCCAGGTCGGCATCCGCTCGTTCGCGACCGCCTACCACACCGACGAGCCGCGCCAGCGCATGCAGGCGTTTCTCGACCGGAAGCGGGGGTAGCGCCGGCCGTGGCGCCGCGATCCGGCACCGGCTATACATTGGATACACATCAACGAACGCGGAAGGCGTAGAGATGGTCACCAGAGTCCAGAAGTGGGGGAACAGCCAGGGACTTCGGTTCGCCAAGTCGGTGCTGGCGGAGGCCCGGATCGACGTCGGCGATCAGGTGCGGGTGTCGGTCCAGGAGGGACGCATCATCGTCGAGCCCGTGTCCCGCGTGCGCGGCAGGCACGACCTGCGTGCGCTGGTAGCCCGAATGCCGAAGGATTACCAGGTCCAGGAGACGGATTGGGGCCCCCCGGTCGGTCGGGAAGCCTGGTAGATGCCCAAGTACGTTCCCGAGAAGGGAGACTTGGTGATCCTCACGTTCGATCGACAGGTGGGACGCGAACAGAAGGGCCGGCGCCCCGCCCTGGTGGTCAGCAGCACGCTGTTCAACCGCCACACCGGGCTCGCCATGGTGTGTCCGATGACCAACACCTGCCGTCGCGTCCCGTTTCACGTCGAAGCGCCGGCCGACTCATCGCTGACCGGCTACATCATGGTCGAACAGATCAAGTCGATCGACTACCGCCTCCGCCACGTACAATTCGTCGAGAAGGCGTCCGCACCCGTGCTCGACGAGGCGCTCGGCATCCTCGACGCGTGTCTCTATGGTCCCCACTGACGTCCAGCAGCCAGCCTTCAGCCCCGGACTTGGGCTCGCGTTCCCGTCCGCGACGGCGCCGAACGGAAGATGAGCAACCGGTTGACGGCCGCGGCCGAGCACTACTTCGCCGACCTGCAGAGGATTCGCGCGTCCGGCGGCGCAACCGGCGAACGGTCGGTCTACACGCCGATCGCCAACCTGCTGAATGCAGTCGGCGGCGCGCTCAAGCCCAAGGTGTTCTGCGTCGGCGAGCTCGCCGAACAAGGCGCCGGCCATCCTGACTTCGGACTCTACGCGGCGCGGCAAGTCCAGAAGGGCCGCCCTCGGGACGGGCAGACGCCGGAATGCGGCGTCGTGGAAGTGAAGTCCGCCGACGCCGACGCCGGACTGACGGCCGCGAGCCAGCAAGTGAACCGCTACCGAGCCCGCTACCGCGTGGTGCTGGTCACCAATACGCGCGAGTTCGTGCTCGTCGGTGAAGGCCCCGCGGACCATTCCGCCAAGCTGGAGACCTTCCGGCTGGCGGCAGACGAGACCGATTTCGACCGCCGCCTCGAGACCCCGCGCGCCTTCGCCCGTCAGATCGGCACGAGCCTGGGCGAGTACCTCAGCCGGGCGCTCTCGCACCGCGCCGCGATCGCCGAGCCGAGGGATCTCGCCCGGCTGCTCGCCTCATATGCACGGGACGGGCTGTCGCGCGTGGAGGCTGCCGGCAACGCGCCTGCGCTGGCGTCCGTACGCAACGCCCTGGAAGAGTCGCTCGGTGTCCGCTTCGAGGGCGAGCGGGGCGCCCGGTTCTTCCGGTCGACCCTGGTCCAGACGCTGTTCTACGGCGTCTTCTCCGCCTGGGTGCTCTGGGCGCGACAGACGCCTCCGCCGTCAGATCGATTCAACTGGCGCGAAGCCGTCTGGCACCTGCGCGCCCCGGTGCTGCGCGCGCTGTTCCAGCAACTCTCCGATCCCGGACGGATGCAGCCGCTCGGGCTCGTCGAAGTGATCGACTGGACCGCAGCAGCCCTCGACCGGGTCGACCGGCCCGCGTTCTTCGCCAAGTTCAGCGAGGGCGAGGCCGTCCCCTACTTCTACGAGCCATTCCTCGAGGCATTCGATCCCGGCCTGCGCAAGCAGTTGGGGGTCTGGTACACTCCGGCCGAGGTAGTCCGCTACATGGTCGCCCGGGTCGACAAGGCGCTTGAGGAAGACCTCGGCGTCCCCGGCGGGCTCGCCGCCGACAACGTCTACGTGCTCGACCCGTGCTGCGGCACCGGCGCCTACCTCGCCGAAGTGCTGCGCCGTATCGCCGCCAATCTCGAACGCGAGGGCCAGGGGGCGCTGACCGGCGCGCGGGTGAAGCAGGCGGCGACGAAGCGGGTGTTCGGCTTCGAGATCATGCCGGCGCCGTTCGTCGTCGCCCACCTGCAGGTCGGCTTGACCATGCGGGCCCTGGGTGCCCCGCTCACCGAAGAGGGCGACGAACGCGCCGGCATCTACCTGACGAACGCCCTGACCGGGTGGGAGCCGCACACGACCAAGCCCCTGCCCTTCCCCGAGCTGGAAGACGAACGCGACCGCGCCGCTCGGGTCAAGCAGGCGACGCCCATCCTCGTCATCCTTGGCAATCCCCCCTACAACGGCTTCGCCGGCATGGCGGTGTACGAGGAACGCGAGCTGTCGGACGCCTACCGGGTCACGAAGCGCGTCCGGCCACCGGAAGGCCGGGGGCTCAACGACCTCTACGTCCGCTTCTTCCGCATGGCCGAACGACGCATCGTCGAGAAGACGGGCTGCGGCGTGGTCTGCTTCATCTCCAACTACTCGTGGCTGGACGGGCTGTCCTACACCGGCATGCGCGAACGTTATCTGGAGGCCTTCGACGCGATCCGCATCGACTGCCTGAACGGCGACAAGTACAAGACCGGCAAGACCACGCCCGACGGCAGCCCCGATCCCAGCATCTTCTCAACACCCGAAGAGCCCGTCGGCATCCAGGTCGGCACCGCGATCACGACGATGATCCGCAGGTCCGACCACACGTCAGCCAGCGAGATCGGCTTCCGCCACCTTTGGGGTCCGTCCAAGCGTGACACGTTGACGAAGACTGCGCACGCCCCTCCCCTGACACTCTACGACCCCGTCGAACCGGCACTTGGTCTCGGTCTCCCCTTCGCCTCGACAGCGGTCAGCCCCGGGTGGTTCGCGTGGCCCGAACTGCCAAAGCTGTTCCCGGCCCGCTTTCACGGTGTGCTGACCAACCGCGACGCCTTCCTCGTTGATACCGACCTCGATCGGCTCCGTTCGCGAATCGACAGCTATTTCGACGACAGTGTGAGCCACGACGGAATCGCGCGCCGATATCCCAATGCAATGAAGGACACCGCAAGGTGCAATGCCCGCACCACACGCGACGTCCTGCTGGCCCGTGGCGGTCCGAACGAAACGGGTTTCGTTCGCTTCACCTACCGACCGTTCGACAACCGTTGGCTGTATTGGGAAGCAGACACCAAACTCCTCGACGAAAAGCGAGCAGACTATCGGCCGCACGTGTTCGACGGCAACCTGTGGCTCTCTGCCGCCCAGCATCTGCGCCAAGGCGCCGCCGAGCCTCAGGTCTGCTTCACCGAACACCTCGGCTCGCATCACCTGATCGAGCGGGGCGCCAACTTGTTCCCCGCCTGGCTGCTCGATGACGGTCTGGCCGCGGTCGGACACGGTCCCGAGCGCCACGCCAACCTTTCGGCGCCGGCCCGGCGCTACCTCGAACGTCTGGGCGCCAGCGTCGAGGACCTGTTCTACCACGTGCTCGCCGTGCTCCACGACCCCGCATACCGGGAGGCCAACGCCGGCGCCTTGGCTCTCGGCTGGCCGCGCATTCCCCTTCCCGCTTGGCCCGGCTCCGCCGTCGCCGACCACCGCGCGGACGAAGCCCCCGCCGCCGACCACGCGGACGAAGCCTCGGACCAGGCCCGCGCCGCCGACGCGCTCGCCGCTTCCGCCGGCCGCGGGCGCGAACTCGCCAGGCTGCTCAACCCGGAAACGCCGGTGCCCGGCCTCACGCGCGGACCACTGCAGCCGGTGCCGGCAGTCATCGCCGTGCCGACCACGACCGACGGAACCTACATGATGGGTGACGACTTTGCCATGACCGCCGGCTGGGGACACGCCGGCCAAGGCCGCGCCGTGATGCCGGGCCAGGGGCGCCTCGTCGAACGCAGCTACTCCGGCGGTGAGCGCGCCGCTATCGCCGGCTCCGCGCGTGCGCTCGGCGACACGACCGTCGACGTCTACCTCAACGGCCGCGCGTTCTGGCGCAACGTGCCCACCGCCGTCTGGCGCTACCGCCTCGGCGGCTACCAGGTGCTCAAGAAGTGGCTCTCCTACCGCGAACGAGACGTCATCGGACGCGCACTACGGCCCGACGAAATCGCCGCCTTCTCCGAGACCGCGCGCCGCATCGCAGCAATCCTCTCCCTGCACTGAGGAAGCCGCACGCCGATCGCCGTCCGACCCACTCAGTCCGCCGAATCGTCCATCTCGATCGTCCGACCGTGGTCTCTTGCGAACCGCTCGAACGCCAATTGGAACTGCTCCGGCGGCTCGGCCCGGCGCGTCGCGGTCCTGTAGGCGCGGATCATCAGGTTGGGCGCCTCGTCGTGGTCGCTGGCGTGAACCATATGGTACATGATTTTCTGGCTACCCTGCCGGTCGTAAATCGGCCAGCCATGGGCATGCTTGTACCCGAACTCCTCGATGAAGCGTCGCCGGAAAGCCTCCACGGTCTGATCCTTGCTCATGCCCCGGAGGTCTCTCCATCCATCCTTACCCCACCACCGCGACATCCGCGATTCCGGATCTTTCAACCCGGAGATCGAACGTGCAAGCCAACCCGTCGGCACGAAGTAGAAGATCTCTATTTTCCTTTCGGTCTTGCGGCGTGCGACCTGCCGAACGGTCTCCCAGTCGCATTCGAATGTTCTCTGGTCCAGAAGGCAGAACGTGGCTGTCTTCTCACGAATCCTCGCCGTCTCGAGCATCGTGGCGACCTGCGCGTTGAAGTCGCCAGGGAAGACACGGACGGACCGGCCGGCCGTATCGGGCTGAGCATCCCGAAGCTTCTCAAGAGCCGTCACCTGTCCGGCATCCTTGTCACAGAGTGCGAACTCCCGCATCCATCGAGGCTCGATATCGAGGACGAGCTTCGCCGCCCAGCTATCCGGCTGATCCGGCTGCTGCGGCCCTGCAAAGCCGTCGATATAGACACCATGTCTCGTAATCAGAACGAAATAGTACAGATAGCGGCTGATCAGCTTCGCCTTGTGCTCGGTCCACAGCGGTCGGTCGAGAGATCGGAAGACCTTCTGCTGAGGCGGCGCGGGGGGGGTCGAAGAGGGCGAGCTGTTCCGTGTCTGTCATTACAAAGACTCTCCGGCTACGGTGATGTGGAGGATTGCTCCCGTGGCGACTCCGGGACCGAGGGCATCGCGTCCCACGTACGGCCGTCCAGCTCTCGGCCGGCCCGTTTTTTCCGCGATCCACCCCACTGCTTGAAGAAAAAGGCGACTCCCTGCGCCGCGCACTGAACCTGAAGCGCACGGACCCATTCCCGCTTCATGCGACGCGACCCGGGGCCGCTCTCTCCCCCGACGATGGCCCAGTGCACGCCGCTGAGGTCGGCATCGGTGATCGGACCGAGCAGCGGCTCGAAGGACACGAAACGCACCGCGGCAGGAGTGAACCGAAGCTCGCGAAGACGCCCCAGGTACTCGGAAGACTCGACGCTGGTTCCCAGCCAGACATTGGGCAGAAGATACATCCGCTCGGCGACTTCGCGCATGCGGTCGGGCCGCTTGGTAAGGATCTGGTACGTGTGCCTCGGCGTGGCCCTCATCGTCGCCCACACCCTGGCGATGAAGGACTCCGGCACATCGGCATGAAACAGATCGCTCATGGAGTTGACGAACACGAGCCGCGGTCTTCGCCAGCGCAAGGGTACGTCGAGGCTCGCCTCGTCGCAGTGTATCCCGCCGGTCCACACCTGCCTTCCGCCGCTCGGACGCGTGAGGCCGCGGTACTTCTGCTGGCCCATGGCGGCCAGTCTGGCCGCCATGCGCATGGCGTAGCAGTTCGTGCAGCCGGGCGAGAGAACCGTGCAGCCGGCGACCGGATTCCACGTCGCGTCGGTCCACTCGATCGTCGAGTCCGCCATCCCCGGGCCTCCTCGTTCCGCGGTTCTTCGGAACCGGGGCGGCACGCCTGCCAGACGCCTGTCGTCACGGACGTGGACAGGCGGCCGCCGCCCCCCGGAACGGGCGAATCGGATACCACAGCCGCCGATCAGCCGGGCATGCCGAACCCGTTCACGTTATCGGCACGAACCCGGATGGTCTTGAATTGCGTCCGGCGGCTCCCTGCCCGTCCGCGCGGGCGGGAACACCACCGATTGAGGAAAGCTCAATGCCTGACGACGGCGGTCAATGCTGCGTACGACGAGAACGACCGATCCGAGACCGTTGCGAAGCTGATTGGGGGATCAGCCGCTCCGTTCGGTCCCTTTCAAGCCGGCCTTCGATGCGTGTCACGGTCGTCGCCAATCGGCCAACCCGAGTGGTCAAGCCGTCAACTTGGGTTGACAACCTGCGGAGGCGGGCCGTCTGGTCGTCGTGCCGGTGAGACAGGTAGACGTTGAGGTGCTCGATACGCCGCGACACCGCCGCGCGCTCCGCCGCAACACGGTCCTTGATGCGGTCGGCCCGGTCTGGCAAGTCGCCGTATTTCGCCGCAAGGAAATACTCGACCTCGTCGCCGACAGCCCCCACCACAGCAACAAACCGGCGCCCAGCGTTACCGCGATGTTGATTCCCCCCAACAGCGTGGTCACATCCATGGCGCACTCCCGATGCACACGGTGCCCAAGGTCATCCCGGGCGTGCCCGCACAGCAATCGTCACCGACCAACCATCAAGAACCATACCAAGCGCGACCCGGTCATGCGGGCACGCCGCCGGTCCCGGTCCGGATGCGGTCTCGTCGCCGGCTCCCGCGTCAGCCGGCGGCCATCGGCTCGATGTGACCGTACATCAGGCCGCCGAAGACGCCGCGCTCCATGGCGTGCTCCCACGAGCCGCCGTAGCGGTCCTCGTAGAAGAACACGCGGGCGGTGAAGGTGCCGTCGAGCCCCGGGATGCCGAAGTCGGTGATGGAGACCATCGGGGTGTCGCCGGCCCAGACGATGGGGACGACGACCGGGAGGGTGGCGTCGAAGTTGCCGTAGACCATGCGCACGTCGAAGCGCCACGTGTCGTCGCCGACCTTGGCGACGCTGGCGATCTCGTACCGCTCGGGACTGGCGCCCCCGGTCTCGCGGCCGTCGACGGTGAAGTTTCCGACGAGCACGACCTGCTGCATGCGCTCGGCGAACTCGCGCTCGAGCTCGGTCAGCGACGCGACCGGGACCTCCTGGCCGACGCCGGCCCTCCCCAGCAGCCAGCCGAAACCCAACGTCACCGCCAGCACGACCGCGCCGGCGACGATCTTGACGATGCTGCCCCTTGCCATCTCGAATCCTCCTCCGTCCGACGTGCAGAGCCGCACCCCGGGCGGCCGGGCCGCCAGCCCGCCAATCGTCGCCTTCGGCTCCGCTCGGCGCCCAACCAATGCTACAGGAGTCCGCGCCGTTCCACGGCGCGGACTCCTGCGGTGACCTTCTTCCAGGAGCAGGCCCACGTCCGGCCTCACCCCGGGCGGCCGGACGCTACTGCCCCGCCGCGGCCTCCACGAACGGCTGCCCGATCAGCAGCGCGCGGTTGGCGTCGGCCTTCGGCGCGAGCTTCTGGAGCCGTCCGTACTGGTTGTCGGCGCCGTACAGGTTGCCCTCGGCGTCGACGGCGAACGAGTGCATCTCGATGAACGCGTTCGGCCCTTCGGATTCGAGCTCCCACTGGGCCAGCGGGTTGCCGTTCAGGTCGAGCTTGACGATCTTGACCGGCGAGAGGTCGGTCACGAAGACCTCGTACTGGTTCACGATGATGTCCAGGGGCAGGCCGAACCCCGGCCAGACCGCGATGGGGGCGATGTTCGGGTGGTACCAGACGGCGGCGCGCGTCGTCTGGTTGAACACCTGCACGCGGCGGTTGTTGCGGTCGGCGACGAAGATGCGGCCGTTGGGGCCGACGGCCAGCGAGTGCACGACGTTGAACTCGCCGCGTCCGTCGCCGGCCCGTCCGAACTCGTCGAGGTAGTTGCCCTCGGCGTCGAGGATGATCACCCGCGAGTTGATGAACCCGTCGGCCACCAGGATCCGGCCGTCGGGCAGGAACGCGACGTCCTGCGGCCCCCCGAGATGCGTCTCGTCGTCGCCGGGGACGTTCTTCTCGCCGAGGGTCATCAGCAGCTCGCTGCCGTCGTTCGAGAAGACGAAGATCTGATGCGCCGACTCGTGCACCACCCACACCCGCCGCTCCGGGTCGTGGGGGCTGATGCGGATGCGGTGCGGACCGGGACCGTCCGACCCCTCGAACAGATGGTCCCACTGGTCCCAGACCTCGATCACGTTCCCGTCGCCGTCGACGACGTAGATGCAGTTCTGCCAGGTCCGGCGCTCGGCCTCCCGCAGGGTGTTGATGCCGATGGAGCCGGCATAGGCGTCGAACCCGTCCGGGACCGGGTCGGGAAGCCGGGTCTCGCCCCGCTGCAGGACGAAGATGCGGTCGGGCGACTCGGGGAACACCCCGGAGTTGCCGCCGAAGGCGAAGCCCTCGCCCGCGAACGGCTTCAGCCAGCCCTCGACCGGCTCGTAAGGGACGGCCACGGTGGGCCCCAGGTCCTGCGCCGCGACGGAGGCCGTGAGGATGCCGCCGACGGCGACGGCCAGCAGGAGACGAAAAGCGTTGCGCATGATCTCTGACTCCACGTGTGTCTTGTTCAAGTTGCCCCGTTGGCGCTCGACCACTCCTTCGCGGACTCCGCGACGGAGCGGTCCCGCCCACCAACGAACCATTGTACATACGCGCCGCCGCGCCGCGCCCGCGAAACGCCGTCGGGGAGCCGTTTCGCGGGGGACCGCGCACGCGAGCGGCCCGGCCGCGGCGGCCGGTCGCCGCCGCGTCAGACGGCCTGCGGCCCCGCCGTCGCCCGCCACCGCAGCCAGTGGTCGGCGAGGACGATGGCGACCATCGCCTCCGCCATCGGGACGAACCGGGGCAGGAGACAGGGGTCGTGACGCCCCTTCGTCCGGATGGTCGTGGGCTCGCCACCGGTGGTCACCGTCGCCTGCTCGCGGGGCAGGCTGCTCGTCGGCTTCACGGCGGCCCGCAACACGATGGGCATGCCGCTCGAGATGCCCCCGAGCATGCCGCCGTGGCGGTTGGTGCCGGTGACGACGCGCGGGCCCGCCAGCGGCGCACCGGCCTCCGCGGGACGAAACAGATCGTTGTTCTCGCTGCCGCGCAACGCCGCACAGCCGAACCCCACGCCGTACTCGACCCCGAGGACCGCCGGCAGGCTGAACAGCGCCTTCGCGAGGTCCGCCTTGAGCTTGTCGAAGACGGGTTCTCCGAGCCCCGGCGGCACCCCGACGGCCACGATCTCGGCCACCCCGCCGATCGAGTCGCGCGCCTCGCGCACCTGCTCGATCAAGGCCACCATCTCGGCCGCGCGGGCCGCATCGGGACACCGGACCATGTTCGGCGCGCCGTCCGGCAGCCGTTCCACCTGCTCCAGCGTCACCGCGGCGGGGTCCGGCACCTCCGCCACGACGTCCCCGACCTGGCGGACGTAGCCGACCACCCGGCCGCCGAACGCCGAGGCGATGATCCGTTTCGCGACCACCCCGGCCGCCACCCGGACCGAGGTCTCGCGCGCGCTCGCGCGTCCCCCGCCGCGGTAGTCGCGCCGGCCGTACTTCGCGTCGTAGGTGTAGTCGGCGTGACCCGGCCGGTACTTGTCCCGGATGTCGGCGTAGTCGCGGCCGCGCTGATCGACGTTGCGAATGAGGATCGCGATGCTGGTGCCGGTGGTCTTCCCCTCGAAGACGCCGGACAGGATCTCCGGCGCGTCCGGCTCGTTCCGCGGCGTCACGATCCGGCTCTGGCCGGGGCGGCGCCGGGCGAGATCCTCGACCAGATCCGACTCGGCCAAGGGAATGCCGGGGGGACACCCGTCGATGATGACGACGTTGCCGGGACCGTGCGATTCGCCGGCGGTGGTGATGCGGAAGCTGTGTCCGAACGAGTCGCCGGGCATGGATCGATCTCAGGCTCGAATCGGGCGCGCGCCATCCCCTTGGGGCAGCCCGCGCGTCATTGCGGATCGATCACGTCCCGCCGGCGCTTCCACCGGCCCAGCAGCAGCGTCGCGAGGCCCAGCATCATCTCGTCGATGAGGGGAATGGGGTCCGGGATCAGCAGATCCGCCACGAACAGCGCACCCGCGACGAGAAAGAGCTGCCACGAGCGCAGGCGCGACAGCCAGGCGAAGAGACCGCGGCCATCCGGGTTACTGGACATGCTCACGGTAGAACGCCAGCATGCGCGACCAGCAGGCGGCGGCGTGCCCGGCGTCGTACACGTCGGGACGCGTATCGTTGAAGAACGCGTGATCGGCGCCGTCGAACACGGTGATGTCGGCGGACTTGCCCGCCGCCGCGAGGTCCGCTTCGAGCTGGCGCGCCGCCGGCGGCGGGACGAACGCGTCGCGCTCGGCGAAGAAGCCGAGCACCGGCGCCTCGAGCGCCGACAGGTTCGGCTTGACGTTCGGATGGATCCCGTAGAACACGACGCAACCGCCGACCGCGGGGTTCTCGCAGGCGGCATAGAGGGACAGCTGCCCCCCCATGCAGAAGCCCACCGTGCCGACGTGCGCCGTGGTGACCTCCGCGCGCCCGAGCAGGTAGTCGATGGCGCCCCGCAGATCCTTCTCGACCCGTCCGATGTCGAGGGCCATCATGAGCTTGCCGGCATCGTCCGGACTCGTCGTGCTCTCGCCGTGGTAGAGGTCCGGCGCGAGCGCCACGAAACCCTCGGCGGCGAAGCGGTCGGCCACGTCCTTGATGTGATCGACGAGCCCCCACCACTCCTGCAGCACGATGATCCCGGGGCCGCCACCGGCCGCGGGCGTTGCCAGATAGCCGCTGCCGGTCGCGCCGTTGCTCGCAAACTCCACCCTGGTTCCGGGCATTCGATAACCTCCGTCGCGGACGCCTCACATTATACGGTCGTGGCCGGCGCGATACGGTCGTGGCCGGCGCGATACGGTCGTGACCAGCGCGATACGGTCGTGACCGGCGCGGTCCTCACCGGGTCGGACCGGCAGGAGACAGCGGGACGCGAGGAACCGGTGCCAGAGTCCAACGGAGGCTCCCCGACCGGAAGTCGCCGCCTGCGGCTCGAACTGCCCCCCGACCGACCGTACCGGCAACCTGCCACGGTCCGGAGCGGCGGCAAACTCCCGGCCGTCACCGCGTGTCCGCCGCAACCTGACGTTCGATTACGCCCTCTTCGTCATAGAAGTCGACGGTGGCCCGGCCGTTCTCGGCGACGCCCAGCACCAGCCGCGTCCGAGCACCGTCCGTGAGGTTGACCACGGTCGAACCCTGCACGGTCCCCAGCGCGAGACGCTGCGAGCCGCCAGGGTCGAAGACCGTCAGGAACGGCGCGTCGTCGGCGCCCACCGCGATGCCGATACCCGGCTGTCCCCGGCTGTTGAAGAGGGTCGCCCGCGGCTGTCCCTGGTCTCCCAGGGTCATCTGCAACGGGATGCGTCGACCGTCCGACAGACCGACGAACGGCGTACCGGCCTGGGAGCCAATCAGCACGTGGCGCGCGGTCTCGTCCCCGACCGTGACCATCCCGTCCTCCTGGCGGACCGTCGCGAGAATCCGGGTGGCGCCGTCCGGGTCGGTGAACCGCAGGACCGGATGCCCGTCCGCGTCGACCCCCACGAGCCCCCGGAACGCCCCGTCCGGTGCGTAGAACGCCAGTGAGGCCAGTCCGCGCTCGTCGTCGCCGGACAGAATCGCCCGCAACCGCCCCGCGCCGTCGACGATATTCACCTGCGAGGCGGTGACCACCCCCGCGCCCTGCGCGCCCAGCCGCGCCGTCAGGAGCACGTTCGACACCGCTCCGCCGACCAGCGACGCCGCCAGCATCGCGCCCACCAGCCATCCGTGCCGTCTCATGTCCACTCCCCCGACCCTCACGCGGTCTCGGCCGCTTCCACCTCGTCGACGGCGCTGAAGCGCCGCCCCCGCGTCTCGGGCCCCAGCCAGACTACCGCCGCCACCAGCAGCCCGCCCGCGACGATGCATGAGATCATCGCCCCGCCGGTGGTCATGCCGCCGTCCTGCAGCTGCCCCAGAACCAGCGGGGTCGCCGACCCCACCGCCGCCCCCACGTGGTACGACAACCCGGGCCCCACCCCGCGCACCGCGGTCGGGAACCGTTCGGTGAGATAGGCCGGGGCCATCCCCCAGATGCCGCCGCCGGTGGCCCCCATCAGCACCGCCCCCACAAGCAGCCGCGCCGGACCGGAGGCGGCCAGGAAGAGCGGGGCCGCCGCCACGCCGAGCAGCGCGGCCAGCGACACCGCGCCCCGGCGCCCCATTGCGCCCTCGGACGCCCGGCCCCAGACCGCGACGCCCAGGATCGCGCCGGCGTTGAAGCCGACCACGTACGGCAGGGGGTCGACACCGATACCCCGCAGGAACGTGGGGTACCAGAACGAGATCGCTTGGTAGGAGAACATGAACGCGGACATCAGCAGCGAGCTCTGCACCGTCACCCAGAGCAGATCCGGTTGCAGGAGCCGCACCAGCGACACCCGGTCCCGCAGGTCCTCGCGTCCCCCGGTCTCGAGGGACCGCTGCCGTTCGAGCCAGACCGGGCTCTCCTGGACACCGGTCCGAATCCACAGCACGAGCAGGGCCGGAATGCCTCCGATCCAGAACACCACCCGCCAGCCCAGCGTGGACGCGGGCGACGCGCTCAACGGATCGGGCACGGCGCTGAAGAGCGGGTAGACCGTCGAGAAGGTCAACGCCGCCAGCATGTAGCCCCAGAACCAGCCGCCCTGCAGCAGCCCCGACGCCAGCCCCCGCAGCCGCGTCGGCCAATGCTCCAGGGCCAGCGGCATGCCGGCCGCCCACACCCCGCCCATGCCGATACCGAACAGCGCGCGGCACGCGAACAGCACCGCGTAGGAGGTGGAGAAGCCGCTGAGGAACGCGAACAGCGAGAACCACAGGATCGACAGCATCAGGGGCGGCTTCCGCCCCCACCGGTCCGCCATCATGCCGGCTCCGAGGCCGCCCGCGAGCCGGAAGAACAGGGTCACGGTGCCGAGCGCGCCAGCCAGCGCGGCATCGACCGTGAAGCTGTTCTGGATGTCGATCAGGATGAACGTCAGGATGGAGAAGTCGAACGCGTCGAGCAGCCAGCCCAGGAAGGTGGCGAGAAACGCCCGCCGTTGCTGCCCGTCGACCTGCCGGTACCACGGCGTGTCGGAGTGATTCACCATCGGCCGTCCGCAGTCCGCGTTCCGACCGCGCCATCCGTTTTCATGGAGGGGCTCATTATAGCGTCCGGGTTCAACGGCGCCCTTCGCGGGCGGCCTGTCCCGCCTGGCCTCGGCGAGCCCCCACTCGTGTCGGTCCGACACCGTCGCCGGCGCCCGAGAGACTACAATCGGATTCGGCGGCGCCCCGGTTCCGTCGCGCGGCGTCGTCTCGCCCATCCGCCGGCCAGGAACTGGAGGTTCCCATGGCGACCCCGATCCGACGAACGCGACGCGCGCGCACGGCTCTGCTCACCGCCGCGCTCTGCATCTCCGGCGCCGCGCTGGCCGTGCAGGCTCAGGAACACGTCCTGCACGTGAGCGTCATGGACGGCGCGGGCAATCCGGTCACGGGCCTCACCGAGGACGAGATCATCGTGCAGTGGGACGGTGAGAACCTGGAAACGACGCGGTTCGAGCCCGTGGGTTGGCCGGTCCGGATCACCATCTTCGTCGACAACAGCGGCGGCGCGGTCAACGTGGTGCCGCAGATGCGCAACGGCGTGCAGGCGATGCTGCGGCTGCTCCCGGCCGGGATCGACGTCGCGCTTCTGACCCTGGCCCGGCAACCGCGCTGGATCACCCGCCACACCTCCGACCGGGCGGAGCTCGAGCAGGACGTCCCCCTGATAACCCCGGACTCCGGCACCGGAGCGCGGTTCGTGGACGCGCTCATCGAAGAGGCGGGCCGCATCGACGACGACGACGAGCGCGAGTACTACCCGGTCGTTGTCATGGTCAGCGCCGACGGGATCGACAACAGCACGAGTCAGCAGGGACGGGTGGACGAAATGGTGGAGCGGATGGTGAACAATTCGGTGGAGGTCCACACCCTGCTGTTCGTCAGCGGCGCAGGATCCGGCGCGGCCGCCCAGCAGGCGAACGTCGGCAATGCGCTCATGCAGATCACGCGCGGCAGCTTCGAACGAATCGCGGTCGGCACGGCCATCGTCGACAAGCTGATGGCTCTGGGCCGGGACATCGCGCAGAAGCACCGCAGGGTGAGCAGTCAGTACCGCATCACCTATCGCCAGCCCCGCAGCCCGTCCGCGCAGCCGGCCATCGGCGTCGCCACCGAGCGGCAGGGACTGCAGATGATTCCGACCCTGGACGGCAACATCCCGGCGCGGATACCGGGGCGGTAGACCGCGCAGCACCGCGGGCCGCGGCGGCCGCCGGAACGAACCCGGCGGCCGCCGCGCTCTAACGCGGGCGCTTCGGCGCCGGCCGCTTCGGCACGAAGTCCGGATAGGTCTTCACGCGGGGCGCGGGCCGGCCACGGTCCCGTGCGTGCAGGGCCACCGTGGCCTGGTGGGCCCGCCGTTGCGGCTCCGGAAGCCGGTAGCGCGCCGCGAGGGCCAGCACGAGGTCGACGGCCGACGCCGTATCGGCCCGATGTCCCGGCGACACGAAGACCGGGTTCACCCCCCGCCGGGTGCGGACCACCGCCCCCACCGTCTCACCCTCCAGGCGGAGGGGCGCCGAGGCTCCCCGGCGGTCCGGCACCACGTCGTGCTCACCCACGAGCCGGGTCTTCGCACACCCGACGGACGGCGCGTCGAGCAGCAGTCCGGCATGGCAGGCGAGACCGAACCGGCGCGGGTGCGCCAGTCCCTGTCCGTCGAACACCACGATGTCCGGAGCCTGCGCGAGCTGCTCGAACGCGTCGAGCAGCGGCGGCACCTCGCGAAACGAGAGCAGCCCGGGGATATAGGGGAAGGTCGCCGCCCGCGTGACGCCGACCGTCTCGACCGTCTCGAGCGACGGCAGCTCGACCAGCACGATGGCGGCGTACACCCGATGGGTGCGGCGCGAGTACGCCACGTCGGCCCCCGCCACCCATCGCGGATCTCTCGGAAGCGGGGCGGCGACGAGCCGCGGGCGCAACGAGTCCTGGATCCCGACGGCCTGCGCATGGGATACGCGCCAGCGATGCAGGGCCCGCGCGTGCACGATGCCCACGTCGAACGGTCAGTATCGGAACAGATACTGAATCTTGGTGAAGACCGCGCGATTCGTCTGCAGGTAGCCGCGATCGGTGATGTTCACCTGGTCGTCATAGAACTGCTCGTACTGCTGGTAGTGATCGTCGTACCCGACGTAGAACGCGGTCCCGGAGTTGACGCGATAGGTGGCCAGGACGTTGAGGCCGACCGTCCGGTCGTGGGTGTTGAACTCGGTGATGTTGCGCAGCGCCAACCGGTCGGTGAACTGATAGGTGTTGAGGGCGCGGAAGATGTTCACGTTGAAGATCTCGCCGTGCTCGTCCCGTTCGCCGTCGTTGAGCCCGGCCACGAAGAGACCCCGCGGATCCATGAAACGGCTGGTCTGGATGTTGACGTTGGTGGCGAAACGCGCCGTCGGCCGGAAATTGATGAACGTCCGGAAGCCGCTCTCGCGCCCGAGAAACGGGTTGGCCGCGTCGAAGTAGACCTCGTCCCCCCAGTCGAATCCACCGCCGATCGACAACACCCGGCTCGTGTTGACGTTGCCGAACATCCGATACCGGCGCTTCTCGAAGTCGACCCCGAGGTAGCGCTCCATGTCCTGGTCGAGGTCGAAGCTGTAGCGGATGTTCTTCGCGAAGTTGGCGCTGACCCCGGCCCGGAGGTTCTCGTCCTCGAGCGCCTGAGCGAAGTTGTAGTTGCGGCCGTACCGGACATCCGGCCCCCAACTGATCAACCAGTTCTGCGGCCACCACTGATACTCGAGCCGCCCCTGGGTCTCACGCTGGTCGGTCCGGCGCACGAACCCGACGTCGGTCTGGAAGTCGGGAGACAACGCGAACGAGTCCAGCGAGTAGCTCAGGTTGCGGCCCCGCTTCCGAATCCCGAAGTCCACCGCATAGCCGTCGCTCTCTTCGGCTCCCTGCGCCACGCGCCGGTCGGCGCCGAGGGCCCGGAACCCGAGCTGGTGGGTCGAGCCGATCCGGAAGTTGCTGTCCATCCCCACGACGCGGCTGTACCCGTCGAGATACTCGCGGTCGGTGACGACCGCCCCCACGAACGACTCGGAATAGAGGTCGTAGCGGACGCGGCCGACGAAGGTCTGCGCGGTCTGGCCGTACGCCGGGTCCAGACGGTCGTCCACGCCGTAGCTGGCGCCATGGTCGTTGGCGAACAACACCCCCAGCGTCGTCTTGCCGGCCTTGCCGGTCAGCTTGGTCCCGTACTGGGGATCGACGATGGTCCGGGTGTGAACGACGGTGACCGGCGCCTGAATCTGGAAGATCTCGGCCCCTTCCAGAAAGAACGGGCGCATCTCCGGGTAGAAGAGGGCGAAGCGCTGGTTCACCTCGACCTGCGGCCGGTCCGATTCGATCTGCGAGAAGTCCGGGTTGAGGGTGAAGTCGGCGATGAGGTTCGGGGTCACGCCGTACTTGAAGTTGGCGCCCACCTCGGGACGCGGCTCGCCGTCGACGACCCGACCCGCGCCCTCGTCGAACGTGCCGTACCGGAACGCGGTGAACGTCGGCTGCATCTCCAGGTTGCGGCTGGTCGACAGGCCGGACATCCCGTCCATGACTCCCATCTGCGGCAGGAACCCGGCGATGTCCCGGGAGACGGGCGACCACACGATCGTCTCGTCCTTGTCCCGGATCTGCCGGACGATCTGGAATCCCCACGTGTGAGGCGCACCGCCGGGGCGCGCCGGATACCGCAGGCTCTTGAACGGGATCGCCATCTCGGCCGTGAACCCGTCCGCGACCGGCTGGCCGCCGCTCAGGAAAAGGGCGTCCCACGATCGGTCGCCACGCGGCACGCCGCCGCGCCCGCCGCCGCCGAATCCGCCACCCCCGCGGCCGCCGCGGCCGCCGACGATGGAATCGCCCTGCACGCCGTAGCCGTTCACCGAGAACACGTAGGCGCGCTGCTGGTCGAGAAACGTGTCGAAGTAGACCGAGATCGTGTCGTCGCCGAAGCCCGCCCGGTCGCGGTCGACCCGATTCGCCCGCATGGCCTGCGGATTGTCGTACTTGGCATGAAACGCCAGATAGAGATTGGTGTCGTCATAGGCGACGTAGACGTCGGTATCCTCGGTGGCCGGCGCCCCGTCGATCGGCTGCCGCTGCACGAACTCGGTGATGCGCGCCGCATTCCCCCACACCGCATCGTCCAGCAGGCCGTCGACGGCCGGGGGAGTCACGGTCCGCCGCGGACGCACCGTCACCCGCCCGGCGAGCACACCGGCATCGCCGGCCGGAAGGGCCGGGGCGACTCCGGCAGCGGCGCGGCCGGGACCCGGGCCGGCCACGGTCGCCGGCCCCCGGGGGCCGGCCCCCGCCAGCCGCGAGCCCGGCGCGGGAGCACCGGCAGGGCGACCGCCTCCGAGCGGCGTGACCGCGGATGCGGAGCCGAACCGGCCGGCGGCCAGAGGACCACCCGCGTTCGGTCTCGCGCCAGCCGCCGCCGGTCCCCCGGCGTTGGGCCGGCGCATGGCCGGGGCCGGTGTCTCCGAACGCACCAAGCGGACCAGTCCATCCGCCACTTCCGTCAGGATCCGATCCTGCAACGCGAACGGATCATCGGCGCGACCATCGATCTGGGCGATGTCGCGGGCCGCCCCGGTCTCGACGTCGATGACCCGCGCCACGATCCGCAACTGCTCGTCCACCCGCTGAAACCCGCCCGCCACGAGCCAGGACACGCCGGCGTCCCGCGCCTCCGTGCGCGCCCGAACCTCGTCGTCCCCTGCGCCGACCGCCGGTGCGCCGCCGAACGGCGCCCGCCGGTCGACGACCGACAGCCCCCCCGACCGCTGCATGCCGGAGATGACGGTCTCCGCGATCCCGGTGCCCAGCCAGTCGTCGTCGGGTCGACCCGAGATGTTCACGAAGGGCATCACCGCAACCACCGGCCGGGCATCGGCGGGTCGCCGCGCCGTCTCGCCGGCCCCAGCCGGCTGGGCGAACGCTCCCCCTCCGGTGACGAGCACACCGACCGCGAACACCGCCCCGATGGCGCAGCGCAACGAGGTTTTTTTTGAAAGCAACGTTTCACTCCCTGGCAAGCGGTAGGGCCGGTGCGAGAACGCGCCCCCGGTCCTTCCTATCGGTCTACGACGCCGGCTGCTACAAGTCCGCTTACGCAATCCGACACCGTCGCAACGCTTCGACCGACGCGGCAGCACTTTTCCACGGGCGGCGAACTGCCAGACTGCCCGCGCAAAGGCCCCAGCAGGTATCATACAGCCGCGAGCACCAATATGGGCAGTGGAAGGCAGTCATGAGCAGCCGCGGGCAACCGGGCGCCGCGGGCGAACCGGCCCCGGCGCAAGACAGCATGCGCAGGACCGGCGTTCGGATTCACGGGTATCGACGTCCGCCGGCGGGCTGCCACCCGTCGAACGATGCGCCCGGCTACCGGTCCACCGCCGCCCGGCATCCGACCCGCCCGCTGGTGGTCATCCCGCAGACGCTCTCGGAGATCACCGGACCGGTGTACGGCCACGGCGACCCCGGGCCGACGGATCACGACCTGACCCGGCAGCACGCCGGCGAGCCGCTCGGCGAACGCATCATCGTCGCCGGCCGGGTTCTGGACGAGGACGGCCGGCCGGTCCCCGAGACCCTGGTCGAGATCTGGCAGGCCAATGCCGCCGGCCGGTACGCCCACGCGCAGGACCGGCACGCGGCGCCTCTCGACCCCAACTTCTCCGGGGCCGGGCGCGTGCTGACGAACGCGGACGGCGAGTTCCGGTTCCTGACCATCAAGCCGGGCGCCTATCCGTGGCGGAACCACGAGAATGCCTGGCGGCCGGCGCACGTGCACTTCTCGGTGTTCGGCCGCAGCTTCCTGACCCGGTTGATGACCCAGATGTACTTTCCCGGCGATCCCCTGCTCGCCTTCGATCCGGTCTTCAATGCGGTTCCCGGAGAACCCGCCCGCCGGCGCCTGATCGCGTCGTTCGAGCTCGACACCACCGAGCCGGAGTGGGCGCTCGGCTACCGCTTCGACATCGTGCTGCGGGGGCGGGACGCCACGCCGATGGAGATCTGACCCGGTGCCGTTGCCGACCCCGTCCCAGACCGTCGGCCCGTTCTTCGCCATCCTCGTGCCGGTGCGGGACCGCCTGCGCCTGCGGGCCGACGAGACCCCCGGCGTTCCGATCCGCGTGGACGGATCCGTCCGGGACGGGGCGGGGCGCGCCGTCCCCGACGCGCTGCTGGAGATCTGGCAGGCGGACGCGGCCGGCCGGTGCAACCATCCGGAGGATCCGCGGCGCACCGGCCCGGACCCGTCTTTCGCCGGGTTCGGCCGGGTGCATACCGACCCCGCCGGCTGCTTTTCCATCGATACCGTCAAGCCCGGACAGGTGCCCGGTCCGGGACGGCTGCAGGCGCCGCACCTGCTGGTCGGCCTGTTCGCGCGGGGCCTGCTGGCGAGACTGGTAACCCGCATCTACTTCGACGACGAGCCGTCCAACGCCGGCGATCCGATCCTGGCCTGCGTCCCCGCGGACCGCCGCTCGACCCTCATCGCAACGTCCCGGGGCGACGGCGGCTACCGCTTCGACATCGCCCTGCAGGGACCCAACGAGACGGTCTTCTTCGATGTCTAGTGGCATGTCCCCGCAATGGCTTTACACATCGCTGCCGTGGCCGACAGGATCATGCCCGGCGATTCTCTGGTACCGATTGAGGGTTGCCGCTCGGGCCCACGTAACCGGAACCGCAAGATTGTTTCCGGGACACACCACCAGGAGTCCGTGGTAGAACCCTGTTGGACCGGGACCGGCAGGGCGCCCGCGGGGCTCCAAGGGCCCGTCATGACTGCCGACAGCCGCCCGCACGCACGCCGCGGGGCGCGTCCGCGCCGTTCACGAGGACGCCGTTGCCCGTCATGACTGCCGACAGCCGCCTGCACGCCCGCCTCCTCGGTGATCCGGACCTCGTCGACCGGTTCGGCGGCCGGGCGCAGCTGCAGGCGATGCTGGACGTCGAGGCGGCGCTGGCCGAGGCGGAGGCGGAGGCCGGCGTCGTGCCCGCCGCGTGCGTCTCCCCCATTCGGGCGGCGGCGAACGCCGACCTGTACGACCGCGCGCGGATCGCCGAGGAGGCGGCCGGCGCGGGCAACGCGGTCATTCCGGTGGTGCGTCATCTGACCGCGCGGGTCGCCGCCGCCGACCCCGACGCGGCGCGCTACGTGCACTGGGGCGCGACGAGCCAGGACATCCTGGACACCGGTCTCGTGTTGCAGCTCCGGGCCACGGTACCGGCCATCGCCGGTTACCTCCGCCGTGCCGAGAAGGCCGCGGCCGGCCTCGCGCGCCGCTACGCCGACGCCACCATGGCCGGCCGCACGTGGCTGCAGCAGGCGACACCGATCACGTTCGGACTCAAGGCGGCGGGCTGGACGGACGCCCTCGGCCGGACCCGCCGGGAGGTGGAGACGGCTCTCGACCGCGCCCTCGTGTTGCAGCTCGGCGGCGCCGCGGGCACGCTGGCCGCCCTCGGCGCGCGGGGTCTGGCCGTGACCGACGCGCTCGCGGCCCGCCTCGACCTGCGCGCGGCGGCGGCGCCGTGGCACGCCCACCGCGACCGCTTCGCGCATCTGGCGTGCGCGCTGGGCGTCGCGACCGGCGCCGCCGGCAAGATCGCCCGCGACCTGTCTCTGCTGGCCCAGACCGAAGTCGGGGAGGTCGCGGAACGCGCGGCCGGCGGGCGCGGCGGCTCGTCGACGATGCCGCAGAAGCGCAACCCGGTGTCGGCCTCGGTGGCCCTGGCCGCCGCCGGCCGCACCCCGGGCCTCGTCGCGACCCTGCTCGGCGCGATGGTGCAGGAGCACGAGCGGGGGCTGGGCGGCTGGCAGGTCGAGTGGGACGCGCTGCCCGAGCTGGTGCTCGTCGCCGGCGGCGGCATCCGGGCGACCGCCGAGGCGCTCGAGACGCTGACGGTCGATACGGACCGCATGCGCGCCAACCTCGACGCGTCCGGCGGCGGGCTGCTGGCCGAGGCGGTGGCGATGACCCTGGCCGAGTCGATCGGCAAGCACGAGGCGCACGCCTGCGTCGGCGCCGCCTGCCGCCGCGCCGCCGAAGAGGAACGGCCCCTCGTCGACCTGCTCGCGGAGGACCCGACCGTCAGCCGTCACCTCGATCGCGCACGGATCGAGGCTCTGCTGTCTCCCGACAACTACCTCGGCGTCTCGCAACGCTTCATCGAGCGCGCCCTCGCCGGGGTCGACGACGATGCCTGACGTCGACGCGGACGCGATGCCGCCTGTCCTGGACCGTGCGGGGACCGGCCGGCGCGCCGGCCCTCCTCCTGCTCAACGCGCTGGGCACGACCGTCGACCTCTGGAGGCCGCAGGTGGACCGCCTCGCCGCCGCGTTCCGGGTCATTCGCTTCGACACCCGCGGACACGGCGCGTCCGACGCGCCGGCCGGCCCCTATGCCCTCGACCGGCTCGGACGGGACGCCCTCGCGGTTCTCGACGCCGCCGGCGCCCCGCGGGCGCACGTCTGCGGGGTCTCCCTCGGCGGACAGACGGCCCTCTGGCTCGGCCTCCACGCGCCCGAGCGTGTGAACGACCTGGTGGCCGCGAATACCGGGGCCCGCATCGGCACCACCGAGCTCTGGAACCAGCGCATCCACGACGCCGGCGAGCTGGGCATGCAGGCCCTCGCCGAGCCGGCCGTGGCCCGCTGGTTCAGCCCCGGGTTCCGACAGACCCATCCGGAGACAGCCGACCGGTTCAAGAAGATGTTGCGCGACTGTTCCCCAACCGGATACGCCGGCTGCTGCGCGGCCCTGCGCGACGCGGACCTGCGCGACGACCTGCACCGCATCACCTGCCCCACCCTGGTGGTCACCGGGCGCGAAGACCACGCCACCCTGCCGGCCGACGGCGCGTTCATCCGCCAGCACGTCACGGGGGCCGAACTGCTCGCGCTCGACGCCGCCCACCTCGCGAACGTCGAACAACCCGATGCCTTCACCGCGGGGGTGCTGCACTTTCTCTCCCCTGCCCTGCCACGTTAGCCTCGCTAGCCCAAAGTTCGTCGCCTTGCCGGTCGGCTTCCCGCCCGGCCGGAAGTCCCGCAGCAAGGATCCTTCGAGTGCCATGGGCCGCCGTGGCAGAACAGTGGTCCAATCAGGCTTCGTATGGCACGGACCACTCCCGGGATGATCTCCGGCCCACGGCTCTCGCTGGGGAAGCGGAACGTGCTACCATGTGCGTCAATGTCCGAAACCACCGCCGGCACATCGAGGGTCGGCGTCCGCGCGTTGCGGCAGAACCTGAGCGTGTATCTGCGGCGCATCCACCGCGGCGAGCGATTCGAGGTCACCGATCGGGGCCGGCCGGTCGCGCTGCTCGTGCCCCTCGGGGCCAACCCGTCTCCGCTGGCGAGGCTCGTGGCGGCGGGACGAGCGACCATGCCGGCGGGAGACCTCCTGGATCTGCCGCCGCCCGCCGGCGAACCGTCGACGGCCGCGAGCGACGCGATCATCGCAGACCGCGCGGATCGGCGGTGAGGCGGTTCGTGGTCTATCTGGACTCTTCCGCCATCGTCAAGCTCGTGGTCAGGGAGCCGGAGTCGAGCGCTCTCCGCCGGTACCTGGCCGGGCATGCGGATCGCGTCTCGAGCGGGCTCGCGCGGGTCGAGGTGGTCCGAGCCCTGCGCCGTACGCGGGATTCCGATTCCCAGCCCCTTCAGCGCGCTGCATCGGTCCTGGAGCGCATTGCCCTGGTGGCCGTTGACGAGCCGATCCTGAACGACGCCGCCGCACTCGAGCCGAGACAGCTCCGGAGTCTCGATGCCGTCCATCTCGCGACTGCGCTCTCGCTGGATGGACTCGACGCCGTCGTGACCTACGACCGGCGACTTCACGCGGCCGCGGCCGCGGCCGGCCTCGAGGTGGTCTCCCCCGCGTGAGACGTCCGCGGCACGCGAAACGGACTGGACGCTTGATGGACGAGAAGCAACGACACGCGGCGGGCATGCGGATGCGGCGCGAGATTCTCGGCGGCGCCTACGTCGATCGGGTGGTCGCGGACACGACGGACGCGAGCAGCGACTTTCAGGACCTGATCACCCGCTACGCCTGGGGCGAGATATGGACCCGCCCGGGCCTCGACGAGCGGACCCGGCGGGTGCTGGTCATCGGCACCCTGCTGGCCCTCAAGCAGTGGGACCAGTTCCGGCTCCATGCCCGCGCGGCGCTCGCGGAAGGCGGTTTCAGCGCCGCCGACCTGCAGGAGATCATCCTGCAGCAGGCCATCTACTGCGGCGCCCCGGCCGCCCACACCGCCATGCGCATCACGCGCGAGCTGCTCGCGGAGTCGGGGTGACCCCGGGAGCGCTCCAGGTCCTGGACTACGGCTCCCCGACGCACGGAAAGATCTCCTCATAGAGCTCACCGCGGTCCGGCTCGTCCGTCACGAGACGGTGCGCCGCAATGTCCGGACAACGCGCACGGGACTGCGCCGTCCAAGACGCGCCCGCCGGTAGAAGGCCATCGCCTCAATCGTGCGCATGCACGCCCTCGTCGAGCTGCTCATCGGCCCGCTGGTCTCACGCCCGATTTCACCAGATCGCTCCCGAGACCGCCGACCGGATCCGGAGGACGCCGCGCGCTTGTCCCCCCTTTCCGGTACGTCGGCTGCTCCGGCGCCCTGCGCGACGCCGAGCTGCACCGCGTCCGGAAGCCCACCCTGCAACGGCCGCCAAGCTCACGGATGCCTGATACACTTCATCGTCCGGCACGTTTGATTCGCCTCGGCGCGTTCACGACCAACTGTGGAGACGACATGCTTCGGCAACTGCGGATTTCCAACTACAGAAGCCTCGGGCGAAACATCGCGTTGCCTTTCGGGAGGATATCCGTTCTAATCGGTCCCAATGGATCAGGCAAGTCCAACGCGCTGGACGCCCTGAGCTTCATCCGCGACGCCGTCCTGCAGGGACTGCCGGCCGCCATTACGCACCGCGAGGGCATCGACAGCATTCGCAGGCATAGCGGCGGTCACCCCTACAACGTGAGCATCTCGTTGGAGATGGTCATCGAGAACAAGCCTGCGACATACGCCCTTCAAATCACCGGCGACCGAACCGAAGAATATCGGGTCAAATCAGAATCCGCCTCCGTACGCGCGGAGCATGAGACATATCAGTTCCGGCGCGAAGGGCAACGATGGAGCGGTCCCGACGGTTATGCTCCTCGTTTGGACGACGAAGCTCTCGAACTGACGGCGCTCGCCGGCGATGCCCGCTTCAAACCGCTGGCCGACTTTCTCGGCCGCATATGCGTCTACTCCATCTTCCCCGACGTGCTTCGGGCGCCTCAGACGTTCGATTCAGCGTCTCCCATGAAACGGCACGGCGAAAACTGGGTTTCGATTCTGCGAGAGCTCTTGAAGAAGGAAGAGAAGGGCGAACTCATTTCCGGCCTTCAGGAACTGACCGGCGACATCGAGGACGCCCGGGTCAGCAGCGCCGCCGGATTCCTGGTCGCGGAATTCAAGCAACTCGTACCGCAGGACAGAAACAAGAGAAAGAAATGGTTTCCGGCAGGCCGGCAATCGGATGGGACCCTGCGCGTCGCCGGCCTGCTGACCGCGTTGCTGCAAAAGCCCATCATACCCGTAGTCGGCATCGAGGAGCCCGAGTTGACGGTGCATCCGGGCGCACTCCCCATGCTGTATGACTACCTCGTGCAGGCAAGCGAAGTCTCACAGATCATCATCACCACGCACAGTCCGATCATTCTGGACGTTGCCGATCTCGAACGTGACCATATCATCGTGGTCGATCGCCACGATGGGCAAACCAGCATGAAGCGCGTGTCGAACGAGCAACTGGCGCCGGTTCGCAAGAAACTGCTCTCCCTCGGAGATCTCTACCTTTCGGGGGATCTCCAACTCTCACTCGATCTGCAGTGAGGCGATTCGCGGTCATGCAATTCTATGTCCTCGTCGAGGGACACGGCGAAGTGAAGGCCGTGCCGGTCCTTCTAGCCCGGCTCGGGCATCACCTGGGTGTGCACATCCCCTGGGCCGGCACGCTACGCTGGAAGAACATTCATCTTTGGAAACCGAGCCATGGAGGGCGTGGCGGCTTGCTGCAAGGACTGGAGCTCATGCGAAGCAAGCGCCACGTGGGTGGCGTTCTGGTTCTGCGCGACGAAGACGATCTCTGTCCCAGGCTGACTGCTCCCGGAATTTCGACGCTCATCCGCAATCTCGACCTCCCGTTCCGGACTGCCGTGACCCTGCTGCATCCCGAGTACGAGGTGCTCTTTCTGCCCTGTCTGCACCGCATGCAGGGCTTCGGGTTCCCGCCTCGTACGCGATGGGACGGTGCGACCTGGGAAGCACGACGGAACATCAAGGGCTGGCTCAGCGGCCAGCTTCCGCGAGGCAGGAGCTACAAGCCGTCCACAGATCAGAAGCCGATGACGCGATTGATAGACTTTGCCGAACTCGATGCGGCGCAGGTGGCGTGCTTCGGCAGTCTGGTGCGTGCGGTCCGTTTCCTCGGAGGTCTCGGTCCGGGGGGCCGGGCCTATCCGCCTCCTTCGGAATGCCATACCGACTGACCGGCTGGGGTCTGCGATGCCACACGTCTTGCGACTGGGCTCTCGCCGCGAGGACTCACGGGGGTGAAGTACGATTATGGACTTCATTCGGCTGCTGCGGAGGCGGTCGGCAGGTGGTGGTCTCTCCGCGCGACGCCGGATGGGGCTACGTGCTGGACGGCACTTTGGACGAGAAGCAACGGCTTGCGGCCGAAGGGCTGACCCGGTACCCGGGGCAGGGTTTCCGGACGCCGTTCCGAACACCCGTTCGAGGGTCTCGTGGCGGGACTCGTGTTCATCCCCCACACCATCCGGCGGATCCGGCGGTGACCGGGACGGACACACGAGAAGACCTGCGCCGACGCCGCAGGCGTCGGGCGCTGGCCAAGACGTGCACGTGGGATTGGCGCGGGGGACAATCAGAGCCCGCCGACCCGGTCGGGCACGCAGACCGCGCCCGAGTCCTCCCACTTGTTGTCGGTGAGCTGGCGCACGTCGGTGCCGTCGGCGCGGATCGCGAAGATCTCGCCGTAGGGCTGCGGCACCGAGTCGTACAGGGCCATCTCGTCCTTGAACCCCATCCGCGAGCTGCTGAAGACAACCCAGTCGCCGCCCGCGCACCACGACGAGTGGGCATCGTTCCCGGTGGCGTGGGTCAGCTGCCGGAGATCGGCGCCGTCGGGCCGGACCGTGTAGAGGTCGAAGTCGCCCCCGCGGTTCGAGGTGAACAGGATGCTGGCGCCGTCCGGGGACCATTCCGGGAAGTTGCTGTAGTAGCCGGGCCCGGTCAGCGGCACCGGCTCGCCGCCGGCCGCGGGGATGACGAAGAGGCGCCGGCCGCCCTTGTACACCAGGCGGTCGCCGTCCGGCGACCAGCTCGGGAACCCGTTGTTCACCTCGTCGTCGACCACCAGCCGCAGATCGGAGCCGTCGGGATCGATCACGCCGATCTGGGCCGGCGGCAGGCCCGCGGGCCGGAAGTAGCGCCCGAACGAGAGGGCGATCTCGTCGCCGGCCGGCGACCAGACGGCGGCGAAGGCGCTGACCCCCTCGCGGTGGAAGAGCGTCCGCTGGTCGGTACCGTCGACCGCCATGATCTCGACGCTGGAATTCCCCGGGTTCGACCCCTCGAGCCCGGTGGCGTCCGAGACCCGGTCGCCGTACTGGCTGAAGATCATCCGCGCGCCGTCCGGCGAGAACGACACGAACGGCTCGTGCAGGAAGAGCTCGAACTCGGGGTCGGGGCTGACGGCGGGAACCAGGTGCTGGGTGTAGCCGAGCCGCTCGATGCGCTCGTACGCCACCTGCCGGCCGTCCGGCGACCAGCTCGGACTTCGCACCGCGCCCGCGATCACCGTCTCGACCCGCCGGTCGGGATGCCGGATTCTCAGGCCGCCATCGTCGCCGCCGGCGCGGCTCACGTAGCCGATGCGCCCCCCCGACAGCCACGCCGGCGAGAGCTTCGTCTCCTGCGAGGCGGTGTGCTGGATGCGCTCGCCGGTGGCGACGTCCACCGAGGCGAGCTCGGTGCGGGACCGGCCGCTCTTCGCGAGGTAGGCGCCGACCGGGTCGGTCTCGTAGAACAGCACCCGACGGCCGTCCGCCGACCACGACGGGCTCCCCGCCACCCCGCCCGGGGCCGTCAGGCGGCGCAGCCCGGACCCGTCCGGCCGGACGAGATAGACCCCGGTGGACTGCAGATGCTCCCACTGGCCGGGCTGGTCCCCGGGCTCGGCGTCCCGATCCGACGTGAAGGCGATCCACGCCCCGTCGGGCGACCAGCGGGGCCGGAAGTTGCCCGACGCGTGGTCGGTCAGATTCGTGGCGGTCTTCGAGGCAAGGTCGAGCAGCCAGATGTCCGCGGTGCCCCGCTCCCGCGTCGAGACGAACGCCAGGGTCCCGCCGTCCGGCGACAGGGCGCCCTGATCGTCGAACGCGGGATGATCGGTGAGCTGCTCGAGCCCGGTGCCGTCGGGACGGATGCGATAGAGGTCGGCCTGGCCCTCCGGCTCGGCCGTGAAGACGACCCACTGCCCGTCGGCGGAAAAGGACGGCGAGTACTCCAGCTCCCAGTCCGGAGCCAGGGCCCGTGCATTCGCGCCGTCGGCGTCGGCGATGAAGACGGTCATCATCGGGGCCTGATACCGGTTGAACAGAACCTGATGCTCGGCCGTCGCGCTGTCCGCCGCGGGCGCGCCCGACTGCGCACCGGGAACCGCGCCCGGCTCGAGAGTGGACTGCGCGGTCGCGGACAGCCCGAATCCGAAAATCATCGCGGCGCCCATCGCCAATGCTCTGGTCATGTCGACATCTCCCCGCATCGTCCGCGCGCGCAACCGCCTGCTACCGCCGTCCGCGCCGGGACCGTCACTCCGCGCCGCGCGTCCGGGCCAGATAGTCGACGAGGGCGTCCACGTTCTCGTCGGCCACGGCCGCGCCCCTCGCCCGCATGTCCGTCACCGTGACCCGCCACCGGCGCTCGTCGAACCGGGCGGTCTCGATCCGGTCGAGCGAGTGGCAGACCGCGCAGGTCGCGGTGAGATAGCCGGCCGCGGCGGCCGAATCGGCGAAGATCCCGTCGTCGACGGGGACCACGACGTAGTCGCGGGGAAAGGGCGCGGAATCGGGACCGAACTCGGCGACGAGCCAGTCCAGCAGCACCGACCGGTCGTCGTCCGGGATGACCGCGCCCATCTCTTCCATCGTGCCGACGAGCAGGCGCCACCCCCCGCGGTCGAGCGCGTGGTAGGCGTAGTCGTCGATGCCGTGACACGCCGTGCAGGACCGGAGAATGACCTGCCGCACCGGCCCGCCCGGCAACCGCACTTCCGGCCGGGCGGCGCGCCGGTTCTGCTGCGCCGCAGCCGGGACCGCCAACCCGACGGCCAGGGCCGCAACGAGCGCCGGCACGGCCCACCTCGGACACGCCGTCCCTGTCACCGTCCTCCTCCGGACACTGCCGCTTCCTCCCGCGTTCCTGAGCGCGATGCGCTTCAGGCGATGGACAGCGGCCCGGTGCTGTCGCCGACGCTCTTCCGCTCGATGCCGTAGAGCCCGAGGATGCTCAGCAGCAGGTTGGACGTTCGCTCCGCGGAGTCCGGGAACACCAGGTGCCGGTTGCCCTTGAACGTCCCGTCCACGCCGCCCATCAGGATCACCGGCACCTTCTCGTGGGCGTGGCGATGCGAGTTGCCCATGTTGCTGCTCTTGTAGATGAGCACGTGGTCGAGCAGGGTGCCGTCGCCGTCGGGGACGTTCCGCAGCTTCTCGCAGAAGTACGCGAGGTTCTGCACGTGGTACCGGTTCACCTTGGCGTAGTTCGCCTTGTTGTCCGGAATGTCGCCGTGGTGCGACGTCCCGTGCCACCCGCCCTCGTACCCCGACTCGGGGAAGCTGCTCGCGGAGAGGTCGCGGCCGAGCATGAGGGTGGCCGAGCGGGTGATGTCGGCCTGGAACGCCATCACCATCAGGTCGTACATCAGCTTGAAGTGGACGTCCTTGTCCTCGGGAATGCCGAACGGCACCTCGCCCGACAGCTCCACCTCGGGGTTGCTCGTGGCGATGCGGATGCGGCGCTCGAGCTCGCGGATGTTCTCGAGATAGTCGTCGAGCCGGCTGCGGTCGCCGGCGCCGAGGTTCTTCTTGAAGTGGGTCAGCTCGTGGGTCACGGAGTCGAGCACGCTGACGGTCTGCAGCCGGCCCGCGCGGCGCTCCTCCGGGCTGGCGCCGTCGCCGAACATCCGCTCGAACGCCATCCGCGGATTGATCTCGGTCGGCAGGGGCGTGGTCGGGGTGGACCAGGAAACGGAGTTGGTGTACGCGCAGCTGTAGCCCCAGTTGCAGTTGCCGCTGTTGCCGCTGGGGTCCTCGATGCCGAGCTGAATGGACGACAGCAGCGTCTCCCGGCCCCACCGCTCCGCGATCGTCTGGTCGATGGTGACGTCGAGATTCGGGGTCACGGCGTCGCGCTTCGGCCGTGCGCCCGACAGGAAGACGGCGCCGCGGGCGTGGTTCCCGCCCGGCTCGTCCACCGTCGAGTACGCGGCGGTGCAGTCCAGACCGCTGATGAGCACGGTGCGGTCGCGGAACCGCTCCAGCGGCTTGGTGATGAACGAGAACTCGAAGTCGCGGCCCGTCTGGAGCGGGCTCCAGTAGCCCGGCGATGCGCCGTGCGGATGCCAGATGCCCGCGAAGCGCGGCACCGGACGGGCGGCGGTTCTGGCGAGCGCGGTATGGGCGGGCACCATCGCATCGAGCAGCGGCACCGCCACCGTGACGCCGACGCCGCGAAGGAACGTACGGCGGGGAATGTGCTTCTTCGTAATGAACATCAGCGCCTCCTCGGCAACATCCGTCTCGAGCCGCGCCCTGGCCGCCCGCGGCAAGAGGCCCCGGTGCATTCGACCGGCGATGCATCCTGCCTGAACTGCCTCGTTCCGCGGAACTGCGTTGCTCCGCCGTCACCCGTACCCATGTGCCCCCTCGTCACGCCTTGTCACACCGGCGCCTCGACCGGTCCGCCGGCCCCCTCGCCAATCTCGGTGCGACGCTGCGTTCCGCCCACGGGCCGCCATGCCGATACCGGGACGCGGCCCACCCCTTCGGACCGACGCCTGACCGGCTCACTTCACGGCGCCGCCGCCGTCCCCGGCCGCGCGGTCGCCGAGCCGGCGGGGTCCGCGGACACCCCTGCGATCGCAAGCGCGTCGCTGTCCGGCGTCATCCGCATCTGAAACGGCGGGCTCCGGACGATGCCGAGCACGATCGACGAGAACCGGTAGTCGTCCTCCGCCGCCTGCCGGACAATCGCCCGGACCACCGGCATGTCGAAGTACTCGACCCCCCGGCCCAGCCCGTAGGTCATCAGCTTCTCGGTGACCGTGCGCACGAACTGCGGCGCGTACCGCAGCAGCGCCTGCCGCAGCGCGACCGGCCCGTCGATCGCGGTGCCGTCGTACAGCACCGCCGACGCGTCGATCGGCGTGCCCCCCTCCCCGCCGTCCTTGAGGCGCCACTGCGCGTCGGCGGACAGGTTCTCGAGGGCGAAGCCGATCGGGTCCATGATGCGGTGACAGCCCGCGCAGGCGGGGCTGGCCCGGTGTCGGGTCATCTGCTCGCGCAGGCTCAGCACGCGGTCCGGCCCGTCATCGGTCTCCTCGAGCGCGGGGACGTTGGGCGGCGGCTCGGGGGGCGGCGTCCCCAGGATGTTCTCGAGAACCCAGACCCCCCGCTTGACCGGCGACGTGCGGTTGTTCTGGACCCACGTGACGGACAGGAAGCTGCCCTGTCCCAGCAACCCGCGCCGATAGTCGAGGTCCGCGCCCAACCGCACGCGCCGGAAGTGGGAGCCGTAGATGTGGGGAATGCCGTAGTGCTTCGCCAGGCGTTCGTTGAGGAACGTGTAGTCGGCGGTCAACAGGTCCACGACGTTGCGGTCCTCGCGCAGGACACTCTCGAAGAGCAGCTCCGTCTCACGGGCGAACGCCTCGCGCAGCTCGTCGTCCCAGTCCGGAAACGCCGCCTGGGCCGGCGCCGTCGTCGCCAGGTTCCGCAGGTACAGCCACTGCTGCGCGAAGTTCGTCACGAGGCTCGCCGACCGGGGATCGGCGAGCATGCGGCGCACCTGCCGATCGAGCTCGGCGGGGTCGCGCAACGCGCCCCGGGTGGCCGCGTCGATCAGCGCGTCGTCCGGGATGCTGCTCCAGAGGAAGAACGACAGCCGGGACGCGAGCTCCAGGTCCGCGACGCGGTAGAGGCGGCCCGGCCCCGCGTCCACCGGCTCGCGCTCGACCCGGATCAGGAACTGGGGGCTGGCCAGCATCCGCCGCAACGCCAGCTCTATGCCGTCCTCGAACGTCCCCCGCGCGCGCCCTTCCTCGTAGAACGGCATGAGGGCGTCGAGGTCGCCCGCGGTCGTCGGCCGCCGATAGGCGCGGCGGGCCAGGACCGCCAGGATCTCCCGTGCGCACGACGTCTCTTCGCCGGTGTGGGACGGCCGGCACGTGAAGACCTTGCGGATGCTGCGCGAATCGGTGGCCCGGGTGGCGTCGAAGGGGCCCTGGATTTGCAGGGCGCCGATGGCCGGATAGGTGGTCAGCTCGCGCACCCGGCCGTTCTCGAGCGACTTGCGCTCGAAGTGCTTCGCCACGTCGAGACTAGGCCGGTAGTTGGTCGCGACGAAGGTGGCGCCCACCAGGCGCGAGCCGGCCTTCACCGGGAGGGTCACCTCCAGATGCCCGTCCCGCGCCGCGTCCATGCCCCGGAAGGCGCCCATGCCGGTGTAGCGCCACCCGTGCACGCGCTCCCCGTCGATGTAGAGCTCGAGGTCCTCGCCCGGGATGTAGGTCCCGACCCCCAGGTTCCGGATGGTGAAGGTATAGTCCCCGTCCCCGGGAAACACGTGGCGGACGGCCATGCCCCCGCGGGTGCCGAACGGCATGCCCGCGAGGTGGAGGTTCTGCGAGCTGTCGGTCCGGCTGATGTAGGTCGCCTCGGTCGGGGTCTTCCAGTACCCCACGGCCATGCGGGCGATCTTGGCGGCCGCGCTGACGTAGGTCTCGAGCAGGGTCGGCGAGATCGTCAGCGACCCCGCGATGTTGTCGAAGCCGCGGCTCGAGTCGTCCGGCGGCAGCAGCGTCGCCGGATCGACCTCGAGGTCCAGCAGGTCGCGGATGACGTTGGCGTACTCGGTCCGGTTCAGGCGGTGCAGCACCTTGAAGCCCGGCTTCAACGGCGCCGACCGGTCGATCTCCGCCTCCAGCCAGTCCCGGAGAGCGGCGTAGTCGGCCTCCGGCGGCCGCCGCGCGCCGGGCGGGGGCATCATGCCCGCGCGCAGCTTGCGCACCACCTTCTCCCACAGCTCCGGGTTGTCGCCCACCGCGGCGAGGTCGTGGGCCTCGAGCGACAGGTTCGCGGCCCGCGTGCGGTCGTTGTGACAGGACAGGCAGTACCGCTGGAGGAGCTCGCCGTGCGCCGCCGGGGGGGAGGACGGGCCGGCCGAAGGCGCCTGCGGGGCCCCGGCGCCGGCGCGGCCGGCCCCCGCCAGGACGACCGCGAGACCGCCGACCACGAGTCGATGCTGCATCGCCGACTCCAGGCCCGGCATTCCCACGCCCGCGGCGGGGCGGCGGCACGCCAGGCAAAAAGCGTCTCCCGTACCTCGGATGCCGACAACTATCGCGTGAACGACGCCTCAATGCAACCCCTTCCTGCCGGTGGCCGGCAACCTGCGGTTTGTGCATCGGGAGCCAAAATGGTAGAAAGCTGGCTGAAAGCAATCGACGATTCGGCCGGATACCGGCCAGGAGGCCGCCCCATGCCCTGCACGCGCCCGATGACGTACGGTCCGGTCCAAGCGCGTCTGCTCCGCGCCTGCACCGTCGCCGGCCTCGCGGCCGCCGCTGCCGGTCTCGCGGCCGGCGCCGCCGCCAACGAGGTGGCCGCCGCGGCCATGGAAGGAGATCCGACCGCGGTGCGCCGGCTGCTGCAGGAGGGCGCGGACGTCGACGCTCCCCAGAGCGACGGCACCACCGCCCTGCACTGGGCGGTGCGGCGGGACGACCACGAGACGGCCGGGCTGCTGATCCGCGCCGGGGCGGCGCTCGACGCCGCGAACCACGCCGGGGCCACCCCGATGCGGCTCGCCACCCTCAACGGCAGCGCCGCGATGATCGCGCGCCTCCTCGACGCGGGGCTCGACCCCAATGCCGCCCTCAGCCCGGACGGCGACACCGCCCTCATGATGGCCGCCCGCACCGGCCGGCCCGACGCCATCCGGACGCTGCTGGCGCGCGGCGCCGAGGTGAACCGCGCGGAAACGTGGGGCGGCACCACCGCCCTGATGTGGGCGGTGGCCGAGCACCACGCCGAGGCGGTCGAGCTGCTCATCGCCCACGGCGCCGACGTCGACGCGCGGTCGAGAATCTACCCGGTGGCCGACGCGGCCGGGAGCGAGGGCCCCGAGCCCGAGGACGCGGAGCCGGACGCGGAGCCGGTGGGCTACTCCAACGGCGGGTTCACCCCGTTGCTGTTCGCGGCGCGGGAAGGGGACCTGGCCTCGGCGCGCCTGCTGGTCGCGGGCGGCGCCGACGTCGACGCGGTGGCGAGCGACGGGAAGGACCCGCTCGGTCTGGCCATCTACAACGGCAACTACGGGCTGGCGTCGTTGCTGCTCGACAGCGGGTCGCGGGTGGACCACCCCGACGCGGAAGGATTCACCCCCCTGTTCTGGGCCGTCGACCGGCGCAACATGGAGTGGAACTCCGGCTTCCCGTGGACGGTGACCGCCGACCCGCTGCCGTTGATCCGCAAGCTGCTGGACGCCGGGGCGGACCCGAACCGGTTCGTCGACAAGACCCCGCGCTCCCGCCGCAACTTCGGCGGCTCTCCGCGCATCCAGTTCGCCACCACGCTCATGCGCGCCGCGTACTCCGCGGACCTGGAGCTCGTCCGGCTCCTGCTCGATTACGGCGCCGATCCCGACATCCGGTCCAGCGCCAACGAGACGCCGTTGCTGGCCGCGGCGGGTCACGGCTGGATCGACGGCTACAGCCAGGGCGGGTCGTTCGCGGAGCGGCTGGACGTCATCCAGTTGCTCGTGGACCTGGGGGCCGACGTCAACTGGGCCGACGACGCCGGCATCACCCCCCTGATGGTCGCCGCCAACATGGGCGAGGTCGCGATCATCCAGTATCTCGTCGACCGAGGCGCCGACCTCGGCGCGCACGATCTCGGGAAGAAGAACGACGGCGCCTTCGGGGGCAGCATCGAGCCGCTGATGCCCGTCGACTACGCCATCGGCGTGGGCACGTTCCGCCCCAACAACGCGATCGTGATGATGGAGGAAGCGGCCGAGCTGATGACGCGGATGATGGAAGAACGCGGCATCGTGCACACCACCTCGGAATGCACCCTCCGAGCGTTCACTTGCGGCGACGTCGACCCGATGGCCGCTTCGCCGGCCGAGATCGAGCGGCTGCGGGGGATCCAGATCGGGCACCGGGTCGAAGGCATCGTGGGGGGGCTGGCCGTCGAGGACGACCCCGGCGAGGAGGGCGCGCAGGCGCCGAGATAGCGGAGTCCGGACAGCGTGCCGTAATGGCGGAGTCGGGTCAGTCAGTCCGGCCGTGCCGTGCGCGGCCATTAGAGGCGACATGGAGAGGAACGGGAGGCTTCCGATGGGCGCGAGATTACCCGCGGCGTTGGCCGCATCGGCGCTGCTGTTGGCCGGAACGGTGTACGCACACCACTCCTTCTCGGCCGAGTTCGACGCCAATCAACCGGTCACCCTCTCCGGGGTGGTCACCAAGATCGAGTGGAAGAACCCCCACGTCTGGTTCTTCATCGACGTCACCGACGACGGCGGCGAGGTGACCAGCTGGGGCTGGGAGATGGGCAGTCCGAACGGCCTCATGCGGCGGGGGTGGACCCGGAACTCGATGCAGATCGGCGACATCGTCGACGTCGAGGGCAGCCTCGCCAAGGACGGGTCCAGCCGCGCCAACGCGCGGGTGGTCCTGCTCGCGGCGAGCGGTCAGCAGCTCTTCGCGGCGTCGAGCCAGGGGCAGACGCCATGACCGGGCGCCTGCGAACGCCGGAAGCGTGGCGGCGCACCGCCGTAGCGGTCCTCGTGGCCGGCGGCATCGCTGCCTGCCTGCCTCTGAGCGCCGGCCCCGCAGCGGCGGGCCAGTCGGAGACCGCGCCGGCGGTCGAGCCGACGCCGCGCCTGCCCGACGGCACGCCCAACCTCGGGCGGGTCGCGGGCGAGAAGGGCGTCTGGGCGGTGCCCTACATCACCAACATGGCGGCGCGGGCCATCGGGCCGGACGGCGAGCCGCTGGCCGCCGCGAGCACGCCGGCCAGCTCGCGCGGGGCCCGCGGCGGGTCCGCGTCCGAGCCCCACGTCCCGTTCATGCCGTGGTCGGCCGCCATCTACGACTACAACTCGGAGAACGAGTCCAAGTACGACCCCGAGGGCTACTGCCTGCCGCCGGGCGGCCCCCGGATGATGGCGACGCCGTACCCGATGGAGTTCATTCAGCTCCCCGAGCAGGAGCGCATCATCATGATCTTCGAGGGCGCCACCCACGTCTGGCGCGAGATCTACATGGACGGCCGCCCCCATCCGGAGGGCGACGCCCTGAACCCCACGTTCCTGGGGCACTCGGTCGGCCGCTGGGAAGGGGACACGCTCGTCGTCGACATCGTCGGCTTCAACGAGACGAGCTGGATCGACTTCTACGGCCATCCCCACACCGACGCGCTGCACATCGTCGAGCGGTTCTCACGGCCGGACAAGAACACCCTGCGCTACGAGGCGACGATCGACGACCCGGGAGCGTACACGGAGCCGTGGACGGTCGGCTGGGACGTCCCGTGGCGTCCGGACGCCGAGCTGATCGAGTACATCTGTCAGGACAACAACCTGTATCTCTATCACCTGACGGACGACTTCGGGCAGCCGATCTTCGGCAACCGGTAGGGGCTGGTGAAGTGCGGGATCGGTGAGCCGCCAGCGGGCCGCAGGGCCGAGTTGCCGAGCCGTCTCGAACGGAGCGGTAGAAGATGGCCGCGCCGTCGAGCAGCATTGAGCGGCGTCGTCTCCGGTGAGCCGCCCGCCAGCCGCAGGCAGCCAGGGCGCCGGCGGGCCAGGGACGCCCCGCGCGACAAACGCAACCGTCGGGGGCACGGGAGGCCACTGCAGCCCGCCCCGGAATGCTCCGAGGGTCGAATGGCGCGACCGCTCGCCACCGGCTGCCGGGGTGGACAGGGAAGGGAGTGATTGGCGGCAGCGCCGCGAGTCCCGTTCAGTTCCGCATGAGGGTGAAGTCGCCGGTCACTTCGCCCTGCGTCCACGAACCGGTGAGCACACGGTTGTAGGAACCGATGTTCTGCAGCTCGCCCTCGACGACGTACCGCACCGGGTCCCCGTCGGGACCTTCGTCCACCGCCTCGAAACGGAGGGTCCACGTGGCCGGGTCGAGCGACGCGGTGGCGATGGGCACCGGGTTCGGGCCGGGGTTGATCGTGCCGGTAACCGCCTCGCCGTCCCAGTCGAACACGAGCAACAGGCGGGTGCGATTGTCGTCGTCGGGCCCCCAGTCGCCGCTCCACGAGCCCTTCAGGGGATGTCCGTACTGCGCCTGCGCCGCGACCGCGCCCAGCACCAGCGCCGCGCCGATCTGCAGACAGAGCGCCGTCCGTATCGTCCTCGCCTTCGTAGTCGTCATCGTCACCGGGATCCTCCTGCCGCCAGCCTCCTTGAACGGCGGCGTCGCCGACCATGGTAGCACCGGGGAGCCCGGTATCCGTCAACCGCCGTCAACCGGGAGGTGACTCATGCAGTTCCTCAAGCCCTACACCGAGTGCATCCACGACACGGTCCGCATCGTCGCCGGCGTGCTGTTCTTCCAGCATGGCGCCCAGAAGATCTTCGGCATCCTCGGTATGGAGGAGAGCGTCGAGCTGACCTCCCGCCTCGGGCTCGCCGGGATCATCGAGGTGACCACCGGCGCCCTGATCGCCCTCGGCCTGTTCACCCCCGTGGCCGCATTCATCGCCAGCGGCGAGATGGCGGTGGCGTTCTTCATTTCGCACGTGCCGCGCGGCAGCCTGTGGCCGATCATGAACCAGGGCGAGCCCGCCGTCCTCTTCTGCTTCCTGTTCCTGTACCTCGCCAGCCGCAATTCCGGCGAATGGAGCCTCGACCGGATACTCAGGGACCGCAAGGGCTCCTGAATCCGTGTTCCCGGGGTCAGGCAGGCGGCCGGGCTTCACCGGCCCGGCCGCTGTTGGCGTGCGCTCCCGCCCACCCCGTCCAGCAGTTCCTGGAAGTCGGTTTCGCGGAGGACGCGTACGCCCAGCTGCTCGGCCTCGCCCAGCTTCGCGCCGGGGTGTGCACCGACCACGAGATAATCCGTAGCCGCGCTGACCGACCCGGCGACCTCGCCCCCCAGAGCCTCTATGCGCGCCCTGACATCGGCTTGTTTCATCCGCAGTCTGCCGGCCAGGACAAACGTCCTGCCGGCCAAGGGGGCCGGAGCCGCGGGCTCCTCCGCGTCCGGGGCGGCTCGCCTCTCATCGCTCGCCGCCAGCTCCCGGCGGGGGGCCGGGGGCGCCTCCGTCCCCTTCCCGGTTGCCATCGAGGAACCGCCGGTCGGGCCGCCGCCGGCCAGAAGACGCTTGAAGTCCCTTTCTTCGAGGATTTCGACCTCCAGCCGCCGCGCCTTCTCCAGCTTCGAACCGGGGCTGTCGCCGACCACCACGTAGTCCGTCTTGCTGCTGACAGACCCGACGACCCTGCCCCCCAACGCCCGAATCGCGGCCCTCGCCTCGTCCCGGGTCATCGTCGAGAGCGTTCCGGTGAGAACGAACGTCTTTCCGGCGAGGGCGGACGGCGCCGCTTCCGGGAGCGGCACCGCGTCCGAAGCTGCCGGCGCCGGCCCGACGGGGTCGACCCCGGCCCGGCGCAGATCGTCGATCAGCGCCCGGTTCCGGCTCGCGTCGAAGAACGCCCGAATCGATTCGGCGATGCGGGGACCGACGCCATCAATCGCGGCCAGCCCCTCTTCGTCCGCCGCCGCCAGGCTCCCCAGGCTGGGGAAGCGCTCGGCGACGAGCTCGGCCGTGTGCGCGCCGACGTGCCGGATGCCGAGCCCGTACACCAGCCGTCCGAGCGACGCCTGGTTCGAGCCCTCGATGCCCGCGATCGCGCGGGCGGCCGATTTCTTCCCGAGTCTGATGGCCCCGGGGATCTCGGCAAGCCGCGCGGCGGTGAGGGAGAACAGGTCCTCGGGCGTCCGGACCAGCCCGAGCTCGACCAGCTTGCCGGCCAGCCCGGCTCCGAGTCCCGCGCGACCCCCGAGTCCCGTCCCGATCCGCTCCACGAAACGCCGGAGCGCGACGCGAAACGCGTCCGTTCGCTCGACGCCCGGCGGCGCGGCGGGTGCAGATTCGAACAACGGCAGCCGTCCGCGACCGGTCCCCGCGTCCTCCGCCGACTTCTCCGGAGCGAGGAGAGAAAGGCACGCCAGCTCGAACAGGCGCCGGTGGGCGGGTTCGGCCAGGAACGCCCCGATCGCCTCGGCCTCCCGTCGCCGAATGCCCCCCGCCTGCGCCAGCGCGTCCGGCGCCGGATCGGCCAGGCGGGCGAGATCCCGCATCGCATGGGCCACCCGCTCCGCCGTCTTCGGCCCGAGACCGGGAATGCCCAACGCCTGCAGCACGCGCGCCGGACCGAGCGCCGCCTGCACCCGGGCCAGGTGCTCCGTCAACGCCGTCGCCCGCGCCGCCCCGAGGGCGGTCTCCTTCTCCAGATCCGCGAGCTCCTCCGCGCGCAACCCATAGAGATCGGCGAACCCGCGCACGAGTCCCCCGTCCACCAGCTTCCCGACCAGCCAGTCGCCGAGGACGTCGATGTTCATCGCCGTGCGATGGGCGAAGTGGAGAATCGACTCCTTCAGCCGGGCCGGGCAGCTCGCGTTGATGCACCGCGCAACCACCTCCTCGGCCTCGCGCACCACCGGCGAGCCGCACGCCGGGCAGTCCGCGGGCATGTGGAACGGCCGGCGGTCGGCCGCCTCGGCCGCCACCCGCACCACCTTCGGAATGACGTCGCCGCTCCTCTCCACCACCACCCGATCGCCGATCTGCAGGCCGAGGCGGGCGATCTCGTCCTCGTTGTGGAGGGTCGCGCGCGACACCGTCACGCCCCCGACCTCCACCGGCCGGAGCCGCGCCCGCGGCGTGACGGCGCCGGTCCGCCCCACCTGCACGTCGATGTCCTCGACCACCGTCTCCGCCTGCTGCGCGGCCGGCTTGCAGGCGATGGCCCACCGCGGCGACTTCGACGTCGCCCCGAGCCGGCGCCAGAGGCCGGTGTCGTCCAGCTTGAACACCACGCCGTCGATGTCGTACAGCAGCACGTCGCGCCGCTCGATGCACCGGTCCCGGAACGGCGGCAGGGCGTCGACGCCCGAGAGCCTCGCGTGCTCGGCCGCCACCTTGAAGCCGAGCCGCTTCAGCGCCTGGAGCGACGCCCAGTGCGAGTCGAGCACCGGCTCCCCGCCGACGAGCAGGGCATAGGCGTGGAAGTCGAGACGGCGGGCGGCGGTGACGGCGGCGTCGAGCATGCGCAGCGAGCCGGCGGCCGCGTTGCGGGGATTGGCGAAGGTCCGCTTCCCCTCCTCGATCTGCCCGCGGTTCAGCCGGGCGAACGCCTCCCGGGGCATCACCACTTCGCCACGCACCTCGAAGTCGGGCGGCACCCCCGCCTCCTGCCGGGCGGCCGCGTCCACCGACAGCGGCAGCGACCGCAGGGTCCGCGCGTTGGGCGTGATCACCTCGCCTTCGACGCCGTCCCCGCGCGTCAACGCCAGATCCAGTTGTCCCGACGCGAAGCGGACCGCCATGGAAGCGCCGTCGAGCTTCAGCTCGCCGACGTAGTCGAGGGTCTCGACCCCGGCCAGCTCGCGCGCCCGGCGGTCGAAGTCGCGGAGCTCGGCGTCGTCGAAGGCGTTCTCCAGGCTGAGCATCACCGACGAGTGGGCCGCCTTCTCCACCCCCGCGCGCGGCGCCCCGCCGACCCGCTGGCTCGGCGAATCGGGGGTGATCAGGTCCGGGAACCGCGCCTCCCACCGCTGCAGCTCCCGCATCAGGGCATCGAACTCGGCGTCGCCGATGTCCGGGTCGTCGAGGACGTAGTAGCGGTGCTCGTGGCGCACGAGGTCGCGGCGCAGCTCGGCGACGCGGCGCCGGGCCTCGTCGACGGTGACCGGGGGTGGGGAATCGGCAGGCATCGACGCTATCCCTGCATTTCACGTGCCGACGTGGCGTGTCACGGCGCGGTTCTCCGCCGTGGGCACCGGGTCGCGGTTGACGCCGGCACGGGCGGCGACCGGCGCGGACGCGCCGGGGACGATATCATGGCCTCTTACCAAGTCCAGTTGGGAGACGATCATGGGCACACACGACCCGCTCCGGGAATACCCATTGGGACAGCTCATCCCGACGCGTGCGGCGCGTCGCGATCGAGCGGAGCTGCTCGCGGAGACCGATCGTATCCGGGCGATGACCGGCGGCCCGCTCGAGGACAGCGTGTCTCTGCTCCGCCAGGATCGCGACAGCCGATGACGCTGAGCGGCACGTCCGGCGCCGACGGCACCCCGACCCCGCCAGAGCCCCAGAGGCGAGGGTCGCGCCGCATCCGACCGGAGCGGCCTTTCAGTCAGAATCCCCTGCTTGCTCTCTCGGCCCCGCATCGATTCGGCGCGGCGGGTTGCGAACGTACACGCGGCCGGAGGCCTCTTCTCTCGCTCGAATCTCCCTGAAGATTGACTTGATGTCGTATCCGTGGCGCGCGGCGTGTTCTTCTCGCACCGCTCGGAGCTCATCGATTACGGCGTCGGTCATGGCTCGGTCCTCCAAGAGCTCGTTGGGCGTACAGAGGACCGGAGGCTTGTAGCCTGCGGCCCGGCATACGTCTTCGATGGTGGATCGCACAATGGCATTGGCGATGTGCCGGAAGTTCCACGTGACCAGGTAGTCGACGCCGTTGGTGACGGCAATGGCGATATGCGCGGCGTCGTCTGCGGCCCTGGGCGGAATCGCGCCGATGTCGAGCAGCTTCTCCGCCAGGGCCTGGGTCTCCGTGCCCAAAAGACTGATGTCTTCAAGCATTTTCAGTCGAGCCCGCGAGGCGTGAACGTCCCCTGCGGCGGCTTCGCTGACAACCAACTCCGAGGTGACGAGCTCGAACCTGTGGCGCGTCCCGCCAACACTCGCGCGTTATCTGCTGATACGCCGCGATCACCAGATCCCGTGACGGTCTGGCGGTCAGGTAACTGATAACCCGACGTTTCAATGTACGCGGTGGGGTTCATGTTGCCTTGCGTCGTGCTGTTTCGCTCCGCGCTGCCCCGCTATCCTCCAACCCGCCGATCTCCGCCGCGCCGGCGATCCTGGCCGCGGCGCCCGCGCAGCGGTGCTGCGACGCTGTCCGCCAGCATCTCGGCGACTGCCGCCTCGTGTTTCGGATCGACGGAGGTCTCCGCCAGCCGCGTCGAGAATCGCGTACGGTCCACCTCGGTCTCGACGGCGCGCGCCTCGCCCGGGAATACGATCTCGGCCCCGCCGCGTGTGACCTTCAACGCATACTCGCCCGGGCCCAGCTTCACCCGCGTCTGCAAGCAGTCGGTCCACTTCTGCCAGCGGGCGAGCTCGACCGCGGCCTTCCGCTGGCGCGCGTTCCACTCGCCGGCGAACAGCTCGGCAAGCGGCTTCGGGCGGGCCGGGGCCGGGCCCAGCTCGAAGCCGGTGTCCGCCAGGCGGTGGCTCAACGCCGCCATGCGGTGGGAGACGGCGGCGGAAGCGGCCTTCCCGCCGCGTAGCGACAGCGGCAACGCCAGCCAGCCGGCGCGGGCCCCGAACAGCAGCGCCGCCGCCACGCGGTCCTCGCTCGTCAGCGCCTCGTGCTCGAACGCCAGCAGGTCGGCGCAGGTCGACCGCAGGAACAACAGCGACATCGCCCGCGGAAACGGCGTCGTGAACCGGTCGAACAGATCCGAGGCTGTCAGATCGGCCAACCCCGTCAGGGACTCGAGCGTCTCGCGAAGCTCGGCGACGTGCTGCCGCAACCGCTCTTCGAGCCCCCCCGACGCGCGTTCGAGGTAGCCGAGAAGCCGGGCGTTGGCTTCGTCGACGCCAGCCGCGCCCGCCCGTTCCGCGAGCGTGTCGACCGCGCCCCAGAAGAGCCGTCGCGCGCCGCCGCCGTCGATGCCGGGCAGGGCGGCGGCCGGCGGCGCGGGGGAAAGCCCGGTCCGCAGCCAGGCCGTCAGCTCCGCCACCACCGTCGCCGACAGGCCGGGCGCCAAGTCCTCGATGGGGTCGAACCCGGCCCTGCAGGTGGCCAGGCCCAGGGGCTCACCGCCCTCCAGGATCTCGCCGCGGTCCCGATTCGCGAGCAGGCGCAGCATGGCCAGCATGCCGCCGACGGCGTGGGCCGCTCCCAGCGGCGCCGCGCGTTCGGGCGGCACGTGCGGCGGCGGCCACGGCGGACCCCCGGCGAGGGCCGAGCGCTTGCGGTCGGCGCGCGTCGCGACGTCCGCCAGGGGCACGTTGCCATAGTCCAACGCGTCGGCCTTGCACGCCTTCGCGTCGTCGAGCGACCCGAACCGGATCTCCTCGATCGCCGACGCCGGCAACGGCGCGGGCACGAAGATCAGCGGCGCACCGCCGACCTCGTGCGGCCAGCGGCGCTTCTCGACGCCGCCCGGCACCGGAACCATGACCGGACCGGCGCACTCCCGCAGCGAGACGACCACCTGGCACGGCTTGAGGTGCGCCGCCTCCGCGATGGAGTGGTCGGCGGCGGCCCGGCCGGGACGGCCGGTGAACAACGGTATCCAGCCCGGACAGCTCTCGAGGGTGTCGCGGTAGTACTTCTCGCCGAAGCCGCTCCTCGGCAGCAACAGGCCGGCCGCGAGCATGTAGAGCAGGTTCAGGTGATTGGTGACCAGGCAGCACCGTTCGGGGACCGCGCCGAACGCGGCCGCCGCCAGCGGCGCGCTCTCCACGGGACCCGATCGCGACACGGCGGGGCCGCCGGCGCCTCCGTCCTGCGGGCCACGCCCGGGGAGGATGCCCAACAGGCCGGGCTGCTCCGGATTGGTCATCCTGCTTGCCTCTACTCCAGATCCTTCCGCTGGAGAACCTTAGGTTTGTCCGGCAGGATCTCGTCGATTCGGCTGTTCACTCCACGCTGCTTGAGCAGGATCACCTGCTCGCGGGCCCGGGCGACCATCACGTAGAACCGTTTCCTCACGGCGTCGAGATCGGTCGGCGACACGTGGTGCCGGTCGATGTCGGCGAGGACCACGACGTCGAACTCGAGGCCCTTGCAGGCCTGCGCGTTGATGACCAGGATACCGCCCTCGTCGAAGCGGACATCGGGTCTGTGGCTGCCGTGGAAGGTCTCGATGACCGGCGCGCCATGGTCGAGACCGGCCCCGTCCACCCTGCGAAGCTGGACCAGGTAGCGTTCCCGGGTCTCGTTGTCGGGCGCGATGACCCCGACGAGCCCTCGCGGATTCCGATCGACCAGCTTCACGATTCGGCCGCAGATGTCCGGGAATCGTTCCGGCGCGTAGCTCAGGAGCAGAGGGACCGGACCGGGCCGATCGAGGGGCGGGTCAGGCGGGGGGTTGGCCGGATCACCGGTATGGAACGCACGCGCCAGTTCGGCCACGGGGGTGCTGTTGCGGTAGTTGAATTTCAGTATGATGACGTCCGCGGTGTCGATGTCCAGCTCCGTCTCGATATCCCGGCGGCTGCTGTGCTGCTCCGTGATCTGCTGGTTCTGATCGGCGGCCACGAAGAACCGCGTGTAGCCGAACTCGACGAGCATCCGGTAGAACTGCGGCGGCATGTCCTGGCCTTCGTCGATCACGAGCCACGGCGCGTAGGCGAGATCCAGGGGGCGAGGCGTGAAACGCTGAACGGCTTCCCAGTCGATCGGCCTGTAGTCGCCGTCCCCTTCCGCCGGCTTTCTCGGCAGCGCACGACCGGTACGTTCCCGGAACACTCTGTCGAACCAGGTCTCCCATGTTTCGCCGGCGAGCTCTTCGCCGTGCAGCTGCCGGCTGGCTCGGTGCAGCAGATGGTTCCAGACGAGGAACCGGTAGTACTCCTTCAGCCTTCGGTGGCGGCCGGCGCGATGCAGGCACAGAATGGTCTTGCCGGTTCCGGGGCCGCCGATAACCAGAGTCCTTTCCTCCTTCGGTCCTCCGGGACCGGCACCGGTCCCACGACGAACTGCGAGCTCCGCCTCCTTGCTCAGCTCGTGGATGCCCGGCAGCTCGAACGTCCTGCGCCTCGCCGCCCGGGCGCGCACGATCTCCCGCTCTCTCTCCCGGTCCATCCTCAACGTCCCGTCGTGTCCGAGTCTCTGCCGCCCTCCGCCCTTCCGGGAAATCAAGCGCCGCTGCGGACCTGCGCCCGCCCGCCGAACAACGTCGAGCAGCGGCCGTCCGCATCACCAGCCACGAAAGTGCGGTCCAGCAGCACGTTGCCGTAGGCGCAGCTCGGCTCCGGCACGAGGGCGCAGGCATGGCACGCGGCCCCGTTCAGCAACCCGGGGCCGTGGCCCTCCCGCTCGCCGCAGACCGGGTCCAGCGAGCACCAGCCCGCCGCCTCCACCGCGGCAGTGAGCAGGCGCAGGAACCGACGCGGCTGCGCCTGTTGCAGCAGGCCCCCGAGCGAGCCCTCGGTATCGGGCACCGCGACGTAGATGAGGATGCCGGCCAGCGGGGACTGGTCCGGTTCCCCGCCGGGACGGCTGTAGATGCGCTCCTTCAACGACGCCGCGGGATAGCCGGCATGGCTCTCCAGCGCGCGGATCAGCAGGTGGGCCAGCGTGTGCAGCAGCAGGAAGCGCGGCGAGACCAGCGGCCGCGCCGGCAGGCGCACGGGGCCGCCGGCGAGCCGGTCGCCGAACGCCTGCGCCCGGCCGCACACGGTGTCGTCGGATTCCCAGCGCCGCAGGCGGTCTTCGTGCAGGGTGCAGAAGATTCCCTCGCCGTACAGCTCCAGCGCCGGCAGCCAACCGCTCTCGCCGGTCAGGTCCGGCGGCGTCACGGTCTCGCCGCCCAGCCGCCGGAACCCCTTGAACACCAGGATCTCCTTGAGACGCTCGACACCGATCAGCCGGTCGACGGCGCTGGCGATGCCACCCGCCGCGCCGTCTAGTCCGCGGACCAGCGCCGACCACGCCTCGGTGTGGTGCGCAGTCACGAAGTCCTCGTCTTCGCGCAGGTCCGGAATCGCCTCGACAAGAGCCCGGTACTCGCTCTGCAGCAGGTCACCTCCGGCGATGGACTGACCGTAGAGCGGATACCCCTGGTCGATCCCGGCCAGCGCTTCCTCGATCTCGTCCGGCGTGCAGCGCAGGTCCCTCGCGATGCGCCGCAACACGGTCTTCCGTTGCAGGCCGGCGCGGGCGCCGCGCAGGGCCGCCTGCTGGTCGGAGCTGCCGAACAGACGATCGAGCACCGTGCCGCGGCGGATGCGCGACTCGGGCGGTATCACCAGCGCGGTGACAGAATCGGGCGTGTGGACGCGCACGTCGTTGATCTCGAGCACCCATGCCGGTTCGTCCGGCGGCTCCGTCGGGGGTTCGGGAAACCACGGTTGCTGCCACATCCAGCTCGCAAACGCGAAACGCTGCGGCAGCGAACGGGATGCCCCGCAACGCGTGCACCGGACGTCGTGACCGCGGCCGGCTGACACCACCTTCAGATAGGGGCGCTGCCAGTCCACGCGACACTCACGCCGGGCCGGATGCCGACTCTCGGCGTGCGCCAGCCAGTGCCAGGGCACGTCCGCGAGATAACCGCGGGCGTGGGCCAGGACCCACGGCGCCTGCTCCAGTCTTCCGCGACACGGCGGGTCCCCGCGCGCCGCACAGATCCACGTATTGCCGTGGGGCCGGGATCGGGCGCTCGAACCCTCGGTAGGGGCGCGCTTCCAGGGTTGGTGATGCAGCGATCCGCACCGCGAGCAGCGCGTCCATCCCGGGAACCGCATGGCGGGAATCGGGCGCCCCGTCGGCCTGCCGTCCTCGACCCGCGCCACCGGCGGTGAACGTAGCGTCCGGCCGATCCCGAGAACCGCGCGCACCTGCTCGACATGCTGAATCTGGTGCTCCACCCCGCATTTCCACGTGCGCGTGTCCTTCACCGTCACCAGGTAGTCCGGACCGCGCACCACCGCCCCGACGGCGCAGTACTGCAGCAGGTGCGACAGCCGTACGGGAATCGGCTCGTCAGCCATCGCGCCTGGCCCGCGCGGTGGCTCCCGCGCCGGGGCGGTCGCGCTGCTTCACCGACAGCAGGGTGGTGTCTTCGATGTTGCGCATCGAATTGAGCGTCTTCCAGCGGCCCGGCCGCGCGCCGTCGAACGTGCCCAGCAGGCGGTCGGCGCTCTCGTCCCGGCAATCGTAGTGCAGCCCGCGATTCTCGCGGCCGCAGCGGACTGCCTCGTCGTGCCATTCGTCGACCAGCCGATCGAGGTGGCGGGCCGCGTCGTTCGCCGCGTCGCCAGCCGCCCGGCGGCAGCGCCGTTTCAGTGCTTCCACGACAGCGTGCACCTGTGCGTCGTCCCTCCGAAACCGGCCGGCGGCGCCGTTGGCGGTCAGGTCGTCGCAGCCATGGCGGAGGGCGGTGACCAGCGCCGCGTGCAGCGCGCGCTTGCGCACCTGGTAGGTGAACGGCGTCACGCTGGTCGGCTCGACGAAGCGGTAGAACGACTCGTGGTAGGGGCGGAAGTTCTCGTAGTGCGACAGGCTGCGCGCCTGGTGGCGGTAGTAGTTGGCGACGACGAGGCCCGGCACGCCGCCGCGGCCGATGCGGCTGCTGGCCTGGATGTACTCGGCGGTGGTGAGCGGCTGGCCGTTGATGACCATCGCGGCCAGCCGGTCGACGTCCACGCCGACCGAGAGCATGTTGGTCGCCAGCACCGCGTCCAGGCAGTCCGGCGCGCCGCGGGGGGCGGCCAGCCGGTCGAAGGTGCGGGCGTTCTCCTGCGCCGACGACCGGCTGGTGAGCTGGGCGACCGCCGGCTGGCGGCGCGCGCCGTCCGCGACCGCGGCGGCGCCGCCGTAGGCGGAGGAACCGGACGCCGGCGGCGCCGCGCCCTCGCGAGCCGCCTGAGCCCGCTCCGCGTCGAGACGCCGCAGGAGCGTGCGCACGTCGGTGACGAAGGCGTTGTGGCTGGCCCCGACGCCGCGAAGGCTGCCGTGATAGACCACCTGCGTCCACCACGCGTCGAGCAGGTCGTCCGCGTCCGGCTGGGCCTCGAACACCGCCCACGGCGCCGCCAGCAGGACGGCGGCGAGAGGCGCCAGGCAGTGCTGCTGGTCGAGCCCCGGCGCCAGGTAGCCGACGTACAGCCGTCCCGGCCGCGAGCGGTCCGTTCGGGCGAACCACGAATCGTCAGCGGACAGGCCAGGCGGCGGAAAGACGGCCATGTCGCGGCCATACAGATGCCGCACCTGGTCGCGGGCGGTGCTAATGGTGGCGGTCGAGGCGATGTACTTCGGACGCACGCCGCGCCGTTCGAGCACGGTGTCGAGGGCCGCCTCGTAGACGCCGGCCACCGACCCGAGGGGCCCCGCAATCAGGTGCAGTTCGTCCTGTATCACCAGTTCCGGCGGCCGGCGGATGCCGCGGCCGAAGAACGCCGCCGCGCGCTCCTCCCAGGCCAGCCGCGCGAACTTGTCGATGGTGCCGATGAGCAGCGCCGGCGGTCGCTCGTACAGCGCTTCGTCCACCACGTGGCAGGGCAGCGGACGCCCGTCGCCGAACGCGCACGCGGGGTTCCCGCACAGAAAGCCAGACTCTTGCGGTCCGGCGCGGTAGCCGTACGGCGCGGCGAACCTACGGCCGCACCAGGGACAAGTCTGCAACCCGAGGAGCTGGCCGGCGCCGGCCGCGGCACCGGACGCGGCCATTCGAGCGCCGTTTTCCGCCGGCGGTTCGGCGGCCTCCGGCCCGGCGACGACCGGTTCCGCGGCGGGATCGGCATCGGGCGGCGCCACGCCCGCGACCTGCTTCGCTGCCTCCTCGAAGGTATTGGGACTGGCCGCCGCCCCCACCCACAGCCCGACCGTGATCGGCTCCTCACCGAGCGGCGCGGCGCCGTGCCGTCGCAGCCGCTCGAGCGCACAGATGAGGCGCGCGGCCCGTTCGAACTGCTGCCGCGTCAGCAGCCGCAGCGTATAGCGCATCAGCACCGCCGTGCCGCCGCCGGCCTCGCCGTGCCGCAGCCGCCGCCAGACGATGAGAAAAGCGATCAGCCCCAGGTATGCTTCCGTCTTGCCGCCGCCAGTCGGGAACCAGATCAGGTCCAGCACGTCCCGACATGCGTCCTGTTCGTCGAGGGTGGATTCGATAACGGCCAGCAGGAACGCCAGTTGGAACGGCCGCCAGCAGTAGTCCCGCACGTCCCGGTCCCGACCCCCGCCGCGATCGTGCTGGCGCATCTGGTCCAGCATCGCCTGGTTGGCCAGCCGGAACGCGAGGGCCGCGTCGTCGTCGCGGCGCAGCCGCTCCACGCCGCGCCGCATCCGTTCCCGCGCCGCGTCCATCCGCGCGCAGATGCGCTTCGCCCCCACCCGCTCGCCGGCGGTGAACCGGATCGCCGCCGCGTGCTGCCGGCCGACCCACTCGCCATAGGCGGCTACGAATGCCTCGAACCGGTGGAGGCACTCCTGGAACGTCTCCTTCCCGGCGATGTCGTGCATCACCAGCACGTCGTCGTCGACGCCGTCCACCTGCGTCGTCACCAGCGGCACGTCCACCGCCGGCATGTACTCGGACCAGATGCGCGGTGGACGGCCCGGCTCCAGCGCCCAGTCGGCCGCCGCGCCGTGGCCGATCGCGTAGATATGCTTGTCGCGGTACCGGAGTTCGATCTCCTGTTCCTCGTCCGTGAGCAGGGTTGGGTCCACGCGCGGGTATTCGACGAGTTCGCCCGCCTCGACCGCGCACTCGAGACTGGCCTCGAACAGGCGCCGTTCCGCGCGGTCGGCACCGCGCGGCGCCTCACGCTCGCGGTTCGCGAAGACCACCGTCAGGATGTGGCCGTCCCCGTACGGCCGGCGGCGCACGTCGATCTGTGTCTCCCACGCAGAGGTCTCGGCCCGCTCGGAGAACGTCGCGGTCAGCAGGTCGCCATCCCGATACGGCCGGCGGCGCACCTGCCGTCTTGCGCTGGCCGGCGTCTCGCCTTCGCCCTCCGGCCAGATCAGGCCGAACGCCAAGGGTGTACGCTCGTAGCGTGCGCCGGCCCCGCTGCCGCCGTCGTCCGTTTCTCCTCCGTCGCCGACCGCATCTTCGGTGTCCGGCCGGTGGGTCACGAACCGGCCCGACGCGCCGCGTTCGCGCACCCGCCGGTAGCTTGCCGCAGAAGCCGTGACGCGCAAGCGCGCATCGCCGCGCAGGTAGAAGGACACGCCGACGGAGGACGGCGGCACGTAGCGGCGCCGGCCCACCGGCTGCGCCACGACGCCGCCCGGCGCCCCGTCGGCACCGACCGCCGACTCGTCCTCCTCGACATCCGGCAGGACCGCCGCGGATTCGGATACGTCAGCCGCGGGCGGCTCCACTGGTTGCCCCGCCGAGTCGAGACGGGGTCCATCTTCGTCCTTCTCCGACTGCGCGGGATCCAGCCCGGTCATGCCCGAACCACCCGGATCGACCGGGTGCAGCACACCGGTCGGATAACGTTCGACGGGCGAACCGAGCAGCCAACCCGAACCGGCCGGACCGATGAGCTGGCCGCGCAGCCAGTCGACCAGGCGCTGCCGCTGACGGCTGAGCTCCGCTGCCCCGGCCGGCGCCGTCCCCGCAGACGCGCGGCCCGCATCGGCCGCGGTGTCGTCGTGGTCCATCGCCAGGTTCACTACCGGCCCTGCTGCAGCAGGTTGCGGTGCACGACCGCCACGCCGTGCATGTAGCCGCCGAACCGGGCAAAGCGGGCGTCGGCGGCCAGGAAGATCTCCTCCCGCGCCGCCTCGGTGCGGCCCCAGGCCTCGTGGTAGAGCCCGCGGTACAGGTGGGCGTAGAACCGGGCGCTGGCCTGCGCCCCGGCCGCCGACAGAACCTCCTGGGGCGACATCCGCCCGCGGAACATTTCGTAGATCTCGCGCATCGGCCGGCGCGAGTCCCGCCCGACCGGCAGCAGCGCCGCCACCGCCGCGTCCGGCGACTCGCCGCGCGCGACGCACAGGAAGTGCCACGCGGCGTTCTCGACGTCGTCGGGGTTGACGATGCGGTGCTCTTCGAACTGCCGGACGCAATCGTCGTAGCGTCCGGCGTAGTACAGGGCGATGCCCCGCTGCCAGAACTGGGGCGCCGCATCCGGACGCGCGCGCGCCACCTGGTCGAAGCCGGCGACCGACTCCTCGATGCGGCCGGCGAGAAAGTCGGCCTCGGCCTGACGCATGATCTGCCCCGCCGACTGGGCCTCGGCGCCCGTGACGCCAGCCGCGAGCAGCAACGCGGTCGCCCCACCGCGAAACAATGACGCAACGCTCCTCACCATGATCTCACCTCATCCTGCCGTCAGGACGTCGGCACGCGCCGGTGCGCGGGATCGTCCTCGTCCGATGTCCGTCCCGGTCGGTGCGGGACCTCCTGCCGTCGGCGATCCGCCTCCCCCGGTGCGGGTCAGCGATCCGCGTCCCCCAGGTGCGGAACCGTGACCCGGAAGTCGTCACATGCGGCTCCGCCGGCCCAGCCGCCCCTTCCAGAAGAGTCATCGCCTCCAACCGGAGTCCAGCGCTTCGGCCGGAGTCCGCGCCTCCGTCCGGGTGCGGCGCGGTCCTGCGGCGCGGACTCCCAGCAGACAGTATACGCAGGCGCGCGACCGCCAACACCCCTGCTCGGGGTCGGGCCGGAACCCGCCTCCGGCCCCGCGGTATAATCGTCCGCACGCAACATTCGACGCAGGCACCGTCCTGCGTACGGGACTCGACAAGGAGAACCACAAGATGAAGAAAATGCTGCTGCTGTTCGGCGCCGCGCTGCTCGTGTGCTTCGCGACCGCCTCTCCCGTGCAGGCGCAGGCCGCCGACATGACCTTTTTCCTGACCAGCGCCGGTCCCGGGAACGGCGCCAATCTCGGCGGGCTGGAAGGGGCCGACGCCCACTGCCAGTCGCTGGCCGCGGCGGTCGGGGCCGGGGACAAGACCTGGCGGGCGTATCTCAGCACGACCGGCGAGGGCGGCGTCAATGCGCGTGCTCGCATCGGCAGCGGTCCCTGGCAGAACGTCGCCGGCGTGGTCGTCGCGGGGAGTCTCGACGTGCTCCACTACGAGAACAACCTGACCAAGGAGACCGTGCTCAACGAGCAGGGCGGCATGACCAACGGGCGGGGCGACGACCCGAACCAGCACGACATCCTCACCGGGTCGTATCTCGACGGCACGGCCGTCGACGGCGACACCACCTGCAGCAACTGGATGTCGGGCGCCGACGGCGAGGGCAGCGCCCTCGTCGGCCACTTCGACCGCACCGGCGGCGGCGGCAACCCCAACTCGTGGAACTCGGCCCACGGCTCGCGCGGCTGCAGCCAGGCCAACCTGCAGGCGACGGGGGGCAACGGCTACTTCTACTGCTTCGCCGCCAACTAGGAGTCTGCGCCGTAGATCGGCGCCGCCTCCGGCTGGAGGCGCTGACTCCCTGGAGGATTGGCTCGGCGGCAAGCAGGGCCGCAGGCAACGCTTGCGGGTCAGGCGCGCGCCGGCAACGGCGCGCGGCCACAGCGGGACGACCGCCGTTCCGTCGTGCTCTCGCGGCGCCCGTGCGATCGGTCCCGACCGATCGCACGGGCGGCTGACTTTCTCCGGTTCCCATGCCTCGATCCTCCCGCCCGCGGACCCCGTCGGACCCCGCACCACGCGCGCGAGCGGCCCCGCGGCCGTCACGATTCTTGCCCGCGCTCCGCTACGCCCCGGCTTTCCTGCTCCTCCTCGTCTCGACCGGCCTCGGGATCACCCTGGCCGTCACCACCGGCCGGCCGGCGCCCGAATCGGAGGTGGTCGATCGTCCCGTTCAGGTGACCGGCGACGACTATGTCTCGTCGGACACGTGCCGGGCGTGCCATCCCTCGGAGTACGAGACCTGGCACGAGTCGTATCACCGGACGATGACCCAGGTCGCCACCCCCGACACCGTCCGCGCCGATTTCGACGGCGTGCGGGTCGACGCGGTGCACGGGAGCCCGATGGAGCTCGAACGCCGGGGAGACGAGCTGTGGGCGGAGCTCGACGACCCCGGCTGGGAGGGACCCGACGCCGAACGCCCCCGGATCCGGCGGCGGGTGGTCCTGATGACCGGCTCGCATCACCAGAACGTCTACTGGTACGCCACCGGACACGACCGCGGGCTGAACATCCTGCCCGGCGCGTATCTCCTGGCCGAGCGGCAATGGGTGCCGCGCAGCGCGCTGGTGCTGCACCCGCCGGGGCAGTCGCTCGCCATGCTCGACGGCCACTGGAACGCGGTGTGCATCGTGTGCCACACCACGCTGGGCCGCACCGCCTTCGATACCCCCTACCGCTCCGAGCCGTTCGCCGAGCAGGCCGTCGACACCACCGTCGCGGAGTTCGGCATCGCCTGCGAGTCGTGCCACGGTCCCGCGCAGACCCACGTCGAGGCCAACCGCAACCCCCTGCGCCGTTACGGACTCCACCTCGCGGAAGACGGCGACCCGACCATCGTGCAGCCGGCCAAACTCGATCCGGTGCGGTCGTCGCAGGTGTGCGGGCAGTGCCACAGCGTGTGGGAGTACTACGACCCCGAGGACGAGCGGCGGGCGAGCCGCGACGGGCTGCCCTACCGCCCCGGCGACGAGCTGCGGGACACCCGCTTCGTCGTCCAGCCCGCGGCCGACCGCACCTCGGCCGACATCCGGGCCCTCGTCGCCGCCGACCCCGAGTTCGTGCGCGGATCGTTCTGGCGCGACGGCACCATCCGGGTCTCGGGCCGCGAGTACAACGGGCTGATCGACTCTCCCTGCTTCCTGGACGCGGAGACGCCGGAACGCACGCTGAGCTGCTTCTCCTGCCACACCATGCACAAGACGCCCGACGACCCGCGAACCGTCGCGGCGTGGGCCGACACCCACCAGGTGTCGGCGGGCATGGACGGCGACGAGGCGTGCCTGCAGTGTCACGAGCCGCTCCGCGCGGACCCCGCCGCGCACACCCGGCACGCGCCGGAGTCGGCGGGCAGCCGGTGCTACAACTGCCACATGCCGTACACGAGCTACGGGCTGCTGAAGGCGATACGCAGCCACACCGTGGGCAGCCCGTCGGCGGCCGAGACGGTGCAGGTGGGGCGGCCCAACGCCTGCAACCTGTGCCACCTCGACAAGACCCTGGCGTGGACCGCGGACCGGCTCGACGCGTGGTACGGCATTCCCGCCCCCCCGCTGCGGGACGGCGACCGGACGGTGGCGGCGGGGCTGGGCTGGATGCTGGCCGGTGACGCGGGCCTGCGGGCCCTGACCGCCTGGAGCATGGGGTGGGGGCCGGCCCAGGAGGCCTCGGGCATCACCTGGATGGTGCCCCACCTCGGCGAGGCCCTCGGGGATCCCTACGACGCGGTGCGGTTCATCGCGGCCCGCTCGCTGCGCAGCCTGCCCGGCTACGCGAACCTCGATTACGACTTCACGGGTCCCCGGCAGGCGCGCGTCGACACCGCGGTCCGGGTGTTGCGGGAATGGCGCGCCTCGCCGGCCGCCCGCCTGCGGCGCGAGCCCGAGCTGCTGGTCGACCAACGCGGCGAGCTGCGGGTCGACGCCATGCGCCGGCTGTTCGACGCCCGCGACCGGCGGCCGATCTTCCTCCGAGAATAGTGGCTCAGCACAGCGCCGGCGGCGTCGACTATTCGGACCGCCACCTCCGCTTCGGATGGTGGTCGCTCCTGGCCTTCCTCTGCGTCGGCTTCGTGCTCGAGTTGCTGCACGGGTTCAAGGCCGGCTTCTATCTGGACGTCACGAACGAGCCCCGGCGTCTCATGTGGACCCTTGCCCACGCCCACGGCGCCCTGCTGGGTCTCGTCCACATCGCCTGGGCGCTGTGCCTGCGCGCGTTCCCCGACCTGGGCGACGGCAATCGGCGGGCAGTCTCGCGGTGCCTCATCGGGGCGAGCGTGCTGTTGCCGGGAGGGTTCTTCGCGGGCGGCGTCGGGCTCTACGGCGGGGATCCGGGCCTGGGCATCGCGGTGGTGCCGGCGGGGGCGGCCTGCCTGGCCATCGGCGTGTTCCTGGTGGCCCGCGCCACCGCGACGCGGGATGGGCGGCGGAGCGCCACTGGCGCCGCTCCGCCGCCCATCCGTCCGGCTTCTACTCGGCCGCGGTCACGGTGATCTCGACGTTCACGTACGAGATCAGCATCGCGTCGCAGGCGAAGGCGCGCAGCGTGTAGGTGCCCGGCTCTTCGAAGGTGACGGTCGTCTCGAACGTGCCGGATGTCCATCCGTCGCCGTCCATCCCCTCCTCCCATTCCTGGTAGCCGTAGGGCTCGAACTCGGCGTCGGCCGGTCCGCGATACACCACCCACAGCACCGACAGGTGATTCCGGGTCGGCGTGGGCCGGGTATAGCTGGAGATGTTGTCGGGAATCTCCGGCGCGTCGGGCGGCGCCACCAGGGTCGGGTCGCGGCGGCGGCGCGGCAGGCTGTCGTCCCGTTCCGGGACCGGGGTCGGCAGATCGTCGTCGGTCAGCCGCGCGGCGAGGGTCACCGGCGTCCCCACCGCGACCGTGTCGTGGCTCGCCTCGACGCCGACCACCGGCGCGATGTTGGAGTACAGCTCGTCCAGCCCGCGTCCGAACTGCGTCCGGGCGTTCGACGTGATCGTGTTGACGTCGATCTCCCATTCCGGCTGCAGCCAGCCGTAGGCCCGCTGGGTGCTGCCCTGCCGGGTCACCTCCCAGATCAGCTCGGCGTCGAGGGGAAAGTCCGCCGGCACCTGCACGTCGAACTGGTACCGGTTGGTGCGGGGATAGAAGTACGCGGGCTGGCCGCGATCGGGTTCGCCCGGCGAGAAAAAGTTGTCCTCGCCCACCGGGACGTGCGGCCGCTCCCGGTAGTTGCGGTTCAGATAGCCGTAGTGGAACCGATAGCTCCCGTCCTCGTTCCGGGTCCACCCCTCGAAGATCGGCTGGATGTCCTGTCCCGAGTTGAATCGTTGCTGGGGCTGGGTCACGATCGGCACGTCCCGGCGATTGACCTGCGCCGACACACTCGCTGCAAACGCCAGCACCAGCACCGCCCCCGCCCCCCCGGCGAGCCATCGTCGCGGGGCCCGTCGACCGAGAAACTGCATGATCACTTTCCGCTTCCCTCCTGCTGCTGCAAAAAACCCTCTGCGGGAGCCGCGACGGCTCCCCGCAGAGGGCATGCATTCTACCCGAACGCGAGACCAGCCACCGCTGCTAGTCGTTGTCGGCGTTCGCCTTCCGGGTCTCGAGCTCGGCCGCGTACTCTTCGTCGCTCAGATCGTGCCAGCTGATCCAGGCGAAGGCCATCTCGTCGACGGTGCGGCTGCCCCCGCCGGTCCAGTTCTTCGCGTCGTGGTTGCCGCGGTTCGCCTGCGTATTGTCGTGATAGCTGATCACGTGCAGGGTCGTTCCGGGCGGGTACACCGGCTGGGCACCGTCCTCGTAGTTGTAGACGATGTGCCAGTTGAAGTCGAAGTTGGCGCAGTTGACCATCTCCGTCGACCCGTTCGGATAGATGAGCTCCAGGCACTGCCGGGTCCCCAGGAAGTGCATGTGGGGCTGGAAGGCGGTCAGCTTGCCGGGCAGATACATCTTCTGGTAGCCGTCGTGGCGCGTCACCTGTCCGGCCGGAATGTCGAGCTCGCCGGCCTGGCCCAGCTGCCGCGAGTAGAGGATGTGCTCGGGCTCGTAGTCCTCGGGATAGAGCACCAGCCCCAGATCGGTCTGGTCGGTCGCTTCCTCGCCCACCGAGTGGTAGTGGAAGCTGAAGCGCACCCGCGCGTCGCCCGGGAGCAACCGTCCCGTCCCGTCCGGATACACGTCGGCGTTCTTGCCCACGGCGTACTCGTTCAGGAACGCGTCCTCGGAGCTGTCGTTCAGCAGGGCATCCGGATCGGTGACCGCGTAGGTCAACGCATGGTGCACGACCCGCAGGTCGCCCGCCTTGGTCTGGATCGCCTGGATGTAGCGGTCGTTCGGAATCCCCGACGGCACGATGTAGTCGCCCCACCAGTCCCCCGCCTCGGCCGGAACCGTATGCGGCGGCGAGGTCACGATCACGTCGGGCTCGATGGTCCAGGCCCCGAACTCCTGAAACTCGACCACGGCCGGCGCGTCCTCGGGGTTGCCCCGCGGCGCACCGTTCTGCACCCAGATGCCGATCGTCGCGATCTCGTCGTCGCTCAGCGACTTGTCGTTCTTGAAGCTCTGCAGGCCGACCTTGGGGTCGATGTGCCACGGGGGCATCTCGCGCGCTTCGACCTTGGTCCGGATCGACCGCGCCCACGGACGGGCCTCCTGATAGGTCATCAGCGACATCGGCGCCATGTTGTCGGGCCGGTGGCACACCTGGCAGGAGCGCTGCAGAATCGGCTCGATGTCCTTGTGGAACGTCGGGTTCTCGGGCGCCTCGGCCGCGGCCAGGGCCGGGACCATCACCGCTGCTGCCGCCAGACAGCCAAGCACGAATCTGGCGTTTCTCATTCCCCTCACCTCCATGCTCCTGAATCGCCGAGCAGGCGGCCGGACACACGGCTCGCCCGAACGTTGACCACGTGTGGGCCTAGTCTAGCGATCTCGGCGCAGGCTGTCCACCTCGAATCCCGGACGGGGCCGATCGTCAGTGCATCGGCGACCCGGAGCGCCCAGCCGCCTCTGGCAGGAGCGCCGCTGCCTTCGACCGGGCCCCGGTGCGCCGCGGGCTTTGCCGCCGACTGCTACGATCGGAGCATGATCTCGGAAACCGCGCCGCAAAAGCAGACCGTCGAAGTGCTCGGCAAGCGCATGGCCTACGTCGAGATGGGCCGCGGCGATCCCGTCGTCTTCTTGCACGGCAACCCGACCTCGTCGTATCTCTGGCGCAACGTCATGCCGCACGTGGCCCCGCTGGGGCGCTGCATCGCCCCCGACCTGATCGGCATGGGCGATTCCGAGAAGCTGGACCACTCGGGACCGGGCCGCTACCGGTTCATCGAGCACCGCGAGTTCATCGACGGCGCCCTCGCCGCCCTCGGCGTCGCGTCGAACGTCGTCTGGGTCGTGCACGACTGGGGGTCCGCCCTCGGGTTCGACTGGGCGAACCGGCACCGGGGCGCGACCCGGGGCATCGCGTACATGGAAGCGCTGGTCCGGCCGGTGACGTGGGCCGAGTGGCCGGAGGCGGCGCGGCGCGTCTTCCAGGGGTTCCGCTCGGACGCCGGCGAGGGGATGGTGCTCGAGAACAACGTCTTCGTCGAGCGGGTCCTGCCCGGCTCGATCCTGCGGGCGCTCACCGAGGCGGAGATTGCCGTCTACCGCGCCCCCTACACCGAGCCGGGCGAATCGCGGCGGCCCACCCTGACCTGGCCCCGCGAGATCCCGATCGACGGCGAGCCCGCGGACGTCACCCGCATCGTCCGGGACTACGCGGAATGGATGGCCGCGAACGACCTCCCCAAGCTGTTCGTCAACGCCGACCCGGGGGCGATTCTGACCGGGCCGCAGCGCGAGTTCTGCCGGGGCTGGAAGAACCAGCAGGAGGTGACGGTGCGCGGGCGGCACTTCGTCCAGGAGGACGCGCCGGACGAGATCGGACAGGCCGTGGCCGCCTTCGTGCAGAGGCTCGGCGGATGACGGCTGACGGAGTCCCACAGGCCAGGCCGGTGTCGTGGAAGTACAGCTTCGGCATCTTCACCAGCCGCCGGCGCTGCAGCGTGCTGAACGGCGGCAGGTGGAAGGCGACGAAGCCGGCCTCCAGGATGCTGAACCAAGCCTTGGCCGTCGGCTGCGAGATGCCGCAGTCGTCGGCCAGCGAGGAGTGGGCTGATTAAAAATTACATTTTGAATCAGCCCACAATCCGGTCGCCCGCGAGCGTCGACCGTCGCAGCCACGGAGGCCTGCCCGACCTGCGGCTCTGCGCCCGCGCTCCATGCCCGCCTGCGTGCGACGCGCTATGCTGTTCGACCCGGCCGGGACGGTACCGCTTCGAAAGGGACATCGATGACGAACGGCGGCGTGACCGACAATCCCGCGAACGAGGGACAGCACGGGCTGCCGCCCGACCTGTTCCAGGTGACCCAGGTGGACGACGCCGGGCGGCTGTTCATCTCGCCCGTCATCCACGACTGGGACCTTGTCTCGGCCCGCGGCATCGACACCGTCATCGATCTGGAGGGCGGTCTCGACATCGGGGTGCCGACCGTGCCCAACCAGATCCTCTACGTCTACTTCCCGATCCTCGACGAGGGCCTGCCCAATCTCGAGAAGCTCGACGCCGTCGCCACCCTGGGCGCCACCCTCGTCGGCCAGGGGCATCGCGTGCTGTCGCACTGCGGGATGGGGTTCAACCGATCGGCCCTGGTGGCCGGCCTGATCCTCAACCGGCTGGGCATGCCGGGGCCGCAGGTGGTCCGCCAGCTGCGCGCGCGCCGCGCGGGGGCGCTGTTCAACGAGCACTTCGCGCGGCATCTGGAAGCCCTCGGCCCGTCCCTCGAACGAGCCTGACCGGACCGCGACGCAAGCATGAGCCCTTCCCGGCAGAAAGCGGCTTCCGTGACCGGCAGGGTAGAGCCGCCGCCCGGCACGGTCGAGGCCCAACCCGCGCACGCTGTACGCCAGGCACGGGGTGAACGAAGTTACTGGCTGGTGGACACCGCCGGAGAGAACTTGACGGTCCTGCGGCTTGAGGACCAAGGCGGGTTCAAAGGTCGCGGGTACGTATGGATCTGGCGAAACCCTGAGGTCCACCCTGCCGGGCTTCATGTTGAACGTCGACGACCTGTTCCGATCCGCCCCGCCCGGCGCGTGAGGCAGATAGCCGGCCCGGGCGCATGCCAGAAAGCGGCGCCGCGGGCCGGCCGAGCTGCCCCTATCGCGCGTCCGGCTCGCGCGAGACGTCCGGAGGACTGGGGTCGGCCCCCAGAGTCCGGAGTAGCGCGGCGGTGGTGTCCGACTTGATGAAGTTCCCGCCGGTGTGGATGCCCTCGGCGATGACCAACGGTGTCCAGCCCCGGTGGTTCTTGGCGTTGACGTCGGCGCCTCGGTCGACCAGAAACTGCACGATGGAGTCCGCGCGCTCGCGCCAGGCGGCGCCGTGCAGGGCGGTGTCGCCGGCCTCGTTGACGGCGTGGACGTCCGCGCCCAGCTCCGCCAGCAGGTAGACCGCCTCGACGGCCTCGAGCTCGGCCGACCGGGTGATGCCCGGCTCGTGCCCCACCCCCGCCGCCATCATGAGCGGCGTGGTCCCGTTGGCGGTGGGAATGAACGGGTCGGCGCCGTGCTCGAGCAGCATGCGCATGACCGCGGTGTCGTTCGCGCGCGCCGCGATGAGGAACGGCGTCCCCCCGGTGATGTTGCCCAGGTGCCCCTTCACCTTGATGCCGAACCCCGGGGTGCGGTTGGTGCGGGCGTTGGGGTCCGCCCCGTGGTCGAGGAGCGCCTTGACGGTGCGCAGCCGGTCGGCCGCGTGGAGCCCGCCGAAGATGCTCCACCGGTTGCCCTCGGCCACCCCGTTCGAGAGGTCGTTCAGCTCGGTGTCCCACTCCCCCGCCGCCCAGTGCAGGGGGGTGTAACCGGGGCCGATGTTCGGGTCGGCGCCACGGCTCAGGAGCAGGTCGACGTAGTCGACGTGCCCGCGAATGGTGGCGACGACGAGCGCGCTGGTCCAGTCGTTGGCCACCGCGTTCACGTCCGCCCCCGCGTCGAGCAGGGCCCGGGTCACCGCCTCGTAGCCCTCCCGGGCCGCGAGGAGCAGGGCGGTGTAGCCGGTCGTGGTCCGCGCATCGACGTCGGCGCCGTGCTCGACGAGTCGCTCGAGGACCTCGGTGTGCCCCTCCCAGGCCGCCCACATCAGCGCCGTCTGGCCGTTGTGGATCTCGCTGGCGTTCACGTCGGCGCCGGCCGCCACGAGCCGGTCGACCGCGTCCCGGACCCCGCTCCGCGCGCAGGTCATGAGCGCCGTCTCGCCGTTATCCTGGCGGGCGTTGGCATCCGCACCCGCCTCGATCAATCGCCGGACCATCCCGGTGCTGGCGTTCGTGCAGGCCAGGGCGAGCGGGGTCACGCCGTACTGGTCGGCGCTGCCCGGGTTCGCGCCGGCGTCGATGAGCAGGCCGGCGACCTCCGCGTCGTCCCACTGCGCCGCCCAGTGCAGGGCGGTGACGCCGTCGGCCCGGCTCGCGTCCACCGCGGCGCCCTCCGCCAACAGGCCGCGCACGGCCGCGGCATGCTGCTGCCGGGCCGCCTCGACGAGCGAGAGGTCATCGGCGGGGGCGACGGCGCCGGAGACACGGGCCGCGACGAGCAGGCAGAGCCCGACGCCGATCACCGATCTGCTGTTGATTCGCATCGTCACGTCCTCCGGCATTTCTGCCCCGGCGCGGTCGCGCCGAATCCCCGTACGGTGGGCCGCCAGCCCTCACCACGCACACTGGCCACCCCGGAAATCGCCGCCCCTGCCGCTTTGCCGCCGCCTTGGGACGGCGCCGCCCCAACCAATCCGGCCGGGAATCCGCGCTTCTACGTCGCAGGCTCCCAACTCCGGCAATCGTTCACCGCAGGAGTTTCGCGCCAGCAAAACTCCCAACGCGACCGCAAGGTCGCGCTACGGCCCCCGATTGCCCCAACCCCGCCGACAGTCCGACCGCTTCTACGGCGCAGGCTTCTAGACGCCCGACAGAACCGGCAGATCGCCGGTCGCGTCACCGAGCCGATCGGCCGGGATCCCCATCTTCTCGAGGATCGTCAGGTGCATGTTGGCCAGCGGCGTCCCTTCCGGCAGCCGCACGTGCCGCCCACCCTTGATCGTGCCGCCCCCGCCGCCGGCGAGGACGATGGGCAGGTCGAGGGGGTCGTGAGCGTTGCTGTTCCCCATGCCCGCCCCGTAGACCATCGCGGAGTGATCGAGCAGCGAGCCGTCGCCGTCCTGGGTCGCCGCCATCTTCTCGAGGAAGCGCCCGAAGATCTGCATGTGGAACGTGTTGATCTTCGACAGCTTCGCGAGCTGTTCGGGCCGCTGTCGGTGGTGCGAGGTCGGATGGTGCGGGTCGGCCACCCCGATCTCGGGGAAGGTGCGCACGCTCTTCTCGCGGCCGATGAGGAACGTGCAGACCCGGGTCAGGTCGGCCTGATACGCCACCAGCATCAGGTCGAACATCAGGTTCGCGTACTCCTCGAAGCCGGCCGGAATGCCGGCCGGCTGCACCACGTCCGGCAGCTCCCGGTCGCTCTGGCTCTCGGCGATCTGAATCCGGCGCTCGATGTCGCGCACCGAGTCGAGATAGCCGCCGAGCTTGGAACGGTCGCCGCGGCCGAGCTGGCGCTGCAGGTCGGTGATCTCGGCGCTGACCGAGTCGAGAATGCTGCGGTCCCGGCGCAGCGCCCGCAGCCGCGCCCCGGTTTCAGTGCTGCCGACCGCCCCGAACAGATGCTCGAACACCGCGCGCGGGTTCGTTTCCATCGGCAGGGGAGTGTTGGCGTCGCGCCAGGCGAGGGTGGCGCTGTAGGCGCAGCCGTAGCCGTCCTCGCACTGGCCGGCCAGATCGTTGGCCTCGAGCGACAGCTCGAGCGAGGCGAGCTGGGTGTCCTCCCGCAGATCGCGCGCCGCGAGCTGGTCCATCGACACGCCGACCTCGAGGGTGGTGTTCGCGGTCCCCGACGCCTTGCGGGCGTGCGCCCCGGTGAGGAACGCGGCCTGACAGCGCGAGTGGTCGCCGTCGCCCTCGTCCAGCCACTGCCTTGCCTCCTGGTTGGCCATGCCGCTCAGGACGAGCAACCGGTCCTTGACGGGAGCCAGCGGGGTCAGAATCGGGCTGAGCTCGAGCCTGCCCTCGGCGGCCGGCAACCAGTAGGGCATGCTCATGCCGTTGGGCACGTACATCGCCCCAAAACGCTTCACGGGCCGCGCCGCGGTGAGCCGCATGGCCTGCAGGGCCGGCACCATCCCGTCGAGCAGGGGCAACGCCACGCTCGCCCCGATTCCCCGCAGCACCGTCCGGCGGGACAGACACTTCTTCGTGATCACCATGTGACACTCCTCATTGCATGCTTGCGGCCGGGCGCCGCCGTTCTACGGCGCAAACTCCTGGCGGCCGGAGACCCCGCGCGTCATGGCGCGATCGCCGCCGTCGCGGCCTCCTGCGCCTTCCTCATCTGAAACGGCTGACTCTCGACGATCCCGAGAATGAGGGACGACCACCGATAGTCGGTGGACGCCGCCTCGCGCAGGATCCGCCGGACCGCGGGCATCTCGTGGGCCCCGACGGGGCGGCCGAGCCCGTAGGTCAGCAGCTTCTCCGCGACGGTGCGAACGAACTCCCCGCGGCGCTCCAGCAACGCCTTGCGGAAGTCGGCGGGACCGGCGAACGCGGTGCCGTCGGGCAGGACTCCGGAGGCGTCTATCGGCGTCCCGCCGTCGGTGTCGCGCCACTGCCCTATCCCGTCGAAGTTCTCCAGGGCGAACCCGAGCGGGTCCATCCGCTGGTGGCACGACGCGCAGGCCGGGCTCCGGCGGTGCTGCTCCATCTGCTCGCGGATGGACGCCCCGTGGCCGGACGCGGCGGTCTCTTCCAGGGCCGGCACGTTGGGCGGCGGGGGCGGCGGGGGCGCCCCGAGAATGTTGTCGAGGAGATACTTGCCCCGGACCACCGGAGACGTCCGCGTCGCATAGGACGTCACGGTCAGGATGCTGGCCTGGCCGAGCAGCCCGGCGCGCCGCGGGTCCTGCAACGGGACGCGCCGGAAATGCGCCCCGTAGACGTTGCGGACGCCGTAGAACCGCGCCAGCCGCTCGTTCAGGAACGTATGGTCGGCCGTCAGCAGCTCGGCGAGCGGGCGATCCTCGCGGATCTGATGCTCGAGGAACAGCTCGGTCTCGCGCCGGAACATCCCGCGCAGGTTGTCGTCGAACTCGGGATACGCGCTCGCATCCGGATCGACCGCCGCGAGGTTCCGGACGAACAACCACTGCCCGCCGAAGCTCCGCGCCAGCGCCGAGGCCCGCCGATCGGCGAGCATGCGGCTCACCTGCGCCTCGATCACCCCGGGCTCCCGGAGGGTGCCGCTCGCCGCAGCCTCGAGGAGCTCGTCGTCGGGAATGCTGCTCCAGAGGAAGAACGACAGCCGCGACGCCAGCTCGAGGTCGCTGATGCGGTAGACGCCGCCCGCCTCGATGCTCGCCGGGTCGCGCTCGACGCGGAACAGGAACTGCGGAGACACCAGCAGCCGGGCCAGCGCTTCCTGGATGCCGCCCTCGAAGCCCCCGTCGCTCCGACCGGCGCGGTAGAACGCCAGCAGCGTCTCGACGTCGGCGCCGGTGACCGGCCGGCGATAGGCCCGCCGGGCGAGCCCGGTCAGGATCTGCCGCGCGCACGCCGCTTCCGCCTCGGCGGTGGTCCCCGCCGGCTGGCAGACGAAGATGCGCCTCCGGCTCGCGGTGTCCCCGGGGCCGGTCGGATCGAACGGCCCTTCTAGCCGCACGTAGTCGACGTCCATGCGCGGGGCTTCGTAGGTCGAGCTGGTATGCCGCGGCGGCAGGAGGGCCGGCGGCGGCCCCTCGATCAGCACGCTCTTCTTGACGAACGCGACCCCGAGCGTGTGCATGCCCGCCGGCGCCTGGAAACGCACCTCCAGGGCCTCGTCGGCCGTCAGCTGGTAGCGCGACGTCCGATAGATGCCGGACCCCGTGCACGCAGGGTTGTCCTCGGAGGCATCCGCGCACTGGCCGCCGATGGCGAACCGGGTGATCCGGACCCCGTCGAGCAGCACGTCGATCTCCTCGTGCGTGGCGATGGCGCGGATCTGCGAGTTGGTGAAGTTGCGACCCAGGCGGACCTTGACGACGTACTCGCCGTCGAGCGGGAAGTAGTGGCGCACCGCCAACCCGCCGCGGGTGCCGCGCGGCAGGTCCTCGCTCATCCGTTCGTCCTGCCGCAACCCCCGCGACACGCGGAACGTCTCGACGGCCGGCCCCGTCGACGGATCGCCGACCGCGAGCTGGCTGATCCGGCGGGCCGCGAACAGGTAGCGGCCCAACAGGGTCGGAGACATCGAGAGGACCTCGGCGATGTTGTCGAAGCCGTGGTCCGACTCGTCCGGCGGCAGCAGGGCCGCCGCGTCGATCTCCAGGTCGAGGAGATCCCGCACCGCGTTGCCGTACTCGTACCGGTTCAGCCGGTGATCGGGGGGGCGGCCCGGATTGGGATGGGCGGCGGCCGCCGCGTCGAGCTCGGCCTCGAGCCCCGAGACGAAGGCGTCGAGGGTCTGCGGGTCCGGGCGGCGCCGGCCGGGCGGCGGCATCGCGCCGCTCCGCAGCTTGCTCACCACCTTTTCCCACGTCTCGGCGCCGGCGGCGACCTGGCTGACGTCGGCGCTGTCGAGCACCAGGCCGGCGGTCCGGGTGCGGGCGTTGTGACAGACGACGCAGTACTCGTCGAGCAGGGCGCGGGAATCCGGAGGCGGGGTGGCGGCGGTCCGGGAGGCCTGGCTCGCCGTGCGTGACGGTTCCGCCTGCGGGGATGCCACGGCGGGGCCGGGCGTCACCAGGGCGCCGGCCGCAAGCCACAGCAGGATGCACACGCCGGAACCGAGCCTTGCCGATCGGACCATCTCGCCCTCCTGCCCACCGGGTGCAACGAACCGCAGCCGACTCGCCGGACTGCACACGGTCTTGCCGCGAGTGTAGGCGCAGCACGCCCCGGCGTCAAGGGTCGCCGCCGCCGCGGAGTTGCGAACGGGGGCGTCCTGGGCCATCATGGGCAGGCTTGGAGAAAATCGAACGTTCCAGGGAGGCTCAGATGCGTCATCGTCATCTCGGACTGCCGGTCCTGATCATCGCCGTCGCGGCGGGCGGCCTGCAGCCGGCCCCGGCCACCGCCCAGGATCGGGCCGCGGGTGTCGACGGGTCGGCGTGGACGATGCCCCGCATGCCCGACGGCCAACCCGATCTCCAGGGGTTCTGGACCACCCAGACCTTCACCCCGCTCGAGCGGCCCGAGCACCTGGGCGACCAGGCGTTCTACTCCGAGGAGGAGTGGGCCGCCCTGCAGGCCCAGCTCACCGCGGAGGGGGTCGACCCGCTGGCGGGGAACGTCATCAACGTCGAGGACCCCGAGGAGCGGGAGCGGCGGCTGTACCAGGAGAACCGCGACCCCAGCTACGTCCACTACGACAACGAGCTCTGGCTGCGGACGCCTGTGCCCAAGGGGCTGTCGACCCGGCGGACGTCGCTGATCACGGATCCGCCGAGCGGCCGCATCCCCGCCTCGACCCCGGAGGCCCGCGCGCGGGACGCGGCCCGGGCCGAGACGAGGCGGGGCCGCGACCCGTTCCACGGGCACGAGACCCGGCCGCTCTCCGAGCGCTGCGTCGTCTGGCCCCACAACGGCCCCCCGATGCTGCCCCCGGCCTACAACGACATCCACCAGATTCTGCAGACCCCCGACCACGTCGTCATCTTCACCGAGCTTAACAACAGCCTGCCGCGCATCATTCCGCTGGACGGACGCCCCGCCCTGCCCGGCGCGGTCCAGCTCATCCCCGGCGACTCCCGGGGCCGGTGGGAGGGCGACACCCTGGTGGTGGAGAGCGGCAACTTCACCGACAAGACCCGCTTTCGAGGGTCCTCGACCTCCCTCCACGTGACCGAAAGGTTCACCCGGGTCGACGCCGGGACGATCCGCTACGAGTTCACCGCCGACGACCCGAGCACCTGGGTGCAGCCCTGGAGCGCCGAGATTCCGATGGTCGCCACCGAGGGCCCCATGTACGAGTACGCCTGCCACGAGGGCAACCACGACCTGCGGCACATTCTCGAGATCGCCCGCAGGCTGGAGCGGCAGGAGGCCGAGGCCGAGAGATAGATCGAGCGGCGCCGCGGGAGCCGCGGCGGGATGGATGCAGCGTGACGAAGCGCAGAATGCTGGTGGCGGCGGTGGTTGCGATCGTGGCCCTGGGCTGCGTCACCGCCGTGTCCGCGCAGTTCGGATTCCGCGGCTACCGCCTCTGGGGACGGCCCGACCTGCCCTACGACGGCCGCCTCACGTTCGTGCGCCTGCGCTGGACGGGGGGCACCTACGGAGCCCGGCCCGAGGGCATGGGCATCAACTTCTGGATGCACGAATTCCCCGGCGCCGAGGCCAACCTGATGTCCGTGGTCGGCGAGTACACCGCCGTCAACGCCCGTACCGACGGCAGCCTGACCCTCCCCCTCGACGACCCCGAGCTGTTCAAGCACCCCATCGCCATGATGTGGGAGCCTGGCTTCTGGATCATGACCGACGCGCAGGCCGCCATCCTGCGCGCCTACATGCAGAAGGGCGGGTTCATCATCTTCAACGACTTCGAGACGCGGCAGTGGATCAACTTCGAGGCCCAGCTCAGGCGGGTGCTCCCCGACGCCCAGCTCATGACCCTGGACGCCAGCCATCCCATCTTCAGCGTGTTCTTCCGCATCCCCAAGATCGACAACCCCAACCCCTACAACCACCATCTCGGCGGGCTCACGCCCGAGTACTTCGGGGTGTTCGAGGACAACGACCCGAACGGCCGGCTGATGGCCATCGTCAACTACAACACCAACCTCGCCGAGTACTGGTGGCTCGCCGGCCGCGGCCTCCTGCCCATCGAAGCCGAGAACACGGGATTCCAGATCGGCATCAACTACATGCTGTACGGGCTGACCCACTGAGGGTGGCGCTCCCTCGTGGTTGGCCGCCGGAAATCCCCAAGCGGGAACTTCATGTTCCGGCGCGAAGGGGACACTCTCCCCCCCGACGGCCTTGCGGTCATCGGGGGGCGAGTGTGGAGCCGGCTAGGCGGGTGCGACGTCCTCGGCGCGGGGGCCCTTCGGGCCCTGGCCGAGCGTAAACGTCACGGTATCGCCCTCGCGCATGGAGTCGAATGGCGTGCTCGTGCACGCGGACTGGTGGAAGAAGTATTCGACGCCGTCGGGCGCGGCGATGAAGCCGTAGCCCTTGTCCGTGATGCGCTTGATCGTGCCGGTTGTAGATTCCATGCGTGAGTCCTTTGAGTGAGTCGGCCGAAATAGGCCGCGAACGCGCCGAGGGGTTCTCGTCGAGGCACTGTCCAGTTGACGGCGACTGTGCGCTCTGCCTCCTCATGAGGCCGCGCGCCCATTGTAGCTGCGGGGATCCTACCTCAGCTGCGGAGGATCCTACCTCAACTGCGGAGGATCCTCCTACCTCGTATTCACGACCGGCGAACGGCGTCGTGCCGGCGACGGTCCGATACCTCCGTCATCGACGGCCCGCCGCCGGGGCACGATGCTCGCGGCCGGCGCGTGCAGCCGGCGTAACGCAGCCAACGCCCTGCCCTACGGATCGAGCTGTTCGAGCGCGGCCAGGAACTCGCTCCAGGGCACCGGATCCCCGTGCACCGGGGCCAGCGTCTCCACGTCGAGGTTCATGCGCTGCGCCTGCGTGCGCAGGCTGCGCATGGCCGGCAGCTGGGCCGGCTTCGGCGGCTCGTGGGTGTCGAACAGGTCGGCCTGGAACGCGATGCGCTCGGCCGGCAGCCACGCCATCAGCATGCCGGTGACATGGCCCAGCGGCTGCACGTAGTAGACGCGCAGGATCCGGGAGTCGTCGGCGATGACGTAGTTCTCCTGGATCGCCTCGTAGTTGTAGCCCTCGGCGAGCTCCGTCGGCGGCCATATCGAGACGATGTCCGGCTCGATCGTCCTCGGCTCGTAGCTCAGCACGTCGTGGTTCAGGAAGTCGAGGTTGATGAAGTGCGTCACGATGGTCGAGCCGACGTGCAGATAGGTGCGCAGCCCGCCGATGTGATCGAAGTGCGGATGGGACGCGATGACCCAGCGGATGGGCTTGTCCGGCGCCAGCCGGGTGATCTCGTCGATGACGGCGAGGCTGCGCTCCTCGTCCCCGGGCGCCTCGAAGACGGCCACGAAGTCGCTGAACTCGACCATGTAGCTGTTGGCGGGGCCGCCGCCCAGCCGATACACGCCGTCGGCCATCTCCTCCACCGTCACCTCGGTCGACCAGTCCGCCGCCGCCACCGCCTCGGGCACCGGGACCGGCTCGCCGCACGCGTTGGGCACGATGTCGGCGAACGTCCCGCCGTAGGCGTTGTGCCCGGTGCTCCTGCGGTAGAACTGCCAGTTGTCGTCCCAGCCCTGGTGCGAGTGCCAGTTGGTGGGCCACTTGACGTTGCCGAACGAGACGTGGTTCGTCGACTCGTGCTCGATGTTGAAGTCACCCAGCGCGGGGATGTTCACCGTCGTCTTGAGGCGCTGGATCCGGTTCCGGGGGTTGATGGTCGCGTCGACGCGGTACTTGCCGAACATCGTGATCGCGACCACGTGCATCTTCTCGGGCGCCACCACGTTCCCGTCGCGGCCCTTCTCGATCTGCTCCCAGCGCCAGAACGCCACCGGGTTCGCGCCGGGCAGGCGGGCGGCCTTGAGGAACCCGTGCGGGTTCAGCCACAGGTCGAGCCGGTAGACCTCGGCGATCTCGGGCGGCACCGCCACCGGCGGCCCGTCGCCGTCCATGTGCCACGAGAACTCGCCGTTGGTGACGTGCGTCTGCCGGGTCGACTGCTGGGTCGGGGTGCCGCCGCGCCAGCCGAGCCCGTACTTCCAGGACGCCGGAGCCAGGCCGGGCTGCCGGTCGAAGGTCTCGACGCTGGTCTCGGCCTCCCAGTCGATGACGCGCGTGTAGCTCGCCATCGTGTCGATGCGCGGCCAGTCGACGTTGACCGCGTTCTCGAACGTCTGCCCCACCGCGCCGGCGTAGCCGGTGCCCGAGAACGCGATGCACCGCACGTCGGCCTCGCCGATCTCCTCGGCCACCGCCGCCAGCAGGGGCGCCGGATCGACGTAGCCCGGGGGAAACTCCTGGGCCGCCGACGGACTCCCGGCCAGCATGAGCAGAACGACCGTACCGACAAGACGCTTCGCCATCTTTATCCTCCCGCTCCCGGCCCGGCAATCGTCGCCGTAGGAGCTTCGCGCCAGCGAAACTCCCAACGCGACCGCAAGGTCGCGCTGCGGCCTCCGCTTGCCGCCCAACCAACCCTTCCGATTGTCCCCACCGTTCCCACCGCGCAGACTCGAAAATTGTCGCCTGCGGCTTCACGGGCCGCCCAACCGACGCTCCGGGTAATCGGCGCCTCCCGGCCGGAGGCGCCACCGTTCCACGGCGCAGGCTGCTACGCGGCCAGAAGCCGCTCGACGTGCGGCGCCAGCTCCTCCAACGGGAGATCCCCGGGGTTGTAGAGCTGCACGATGCCCTCGCGGTCGATGACGACGAGGGTCGGCGTGGTGCTGACGCCGAAGTCCAGGAAGTTCTGCTGGCTGACCGGCACGCTCATCCACGACGGGATGGGGAACCGTTCCTGGTAGGCGCCGCGCAGAAAGGCGAGCTCCTGCTCGGGCGTCGCGTCCTCGCCGCGCTGCACGTACCCGTAGAGCTGCGTCGGACCGAGGATGGCCAGCCCCTGGTCGCCGTAGGTCTCGTGGAGCTGCTCGAGAACCGGGAGCTGCCGCTTGCAGTCGGGACACCAGTGGGCCCAGAAGAACGCCACCACCACCTTGCCCTTGAGGCTCTCGGCCGACGGCAGCTGCGTGCCCAGATGTTCCTCGACGTCGAGCACGGGAAACGGCTGCCCCTCGAGGCTGAGCAGCAGCACGTTCTTCTGGATGCGGGTCTCGATGGACGTCCCGCGATACTGCTCGCGCGCGGCGCTCAGGAACTCGACGGCGCCGGCGCGGTCGCCGCGGGCGTCCCGGGCATGGCCCAGCACCTCGATGCCCGCCCCCAGCGCGAGCGGCAGCTCGCCGTCGGCGTCGAGATCGCGCTCGCCGAGCAGCGCTACGCTGCCGTCGCGGGCCTCGGCCGCGTACTGCTCGGCCACGTCCCAGCGCTCGGCGAAGCTCGCGCCGCGGCCGAGCCACGAGGCGGCCAGCAGCCAGCCCGGCGACGACGTGTCCTGCCCGGACCGTTCCGCCTCGATGAGGGTCTGGGCGGCGTCGACCTCTTCCGCCCACGCCATGTCCCGCATCTGGCCGATCAGCTCGGAGACCTCGAGGGGAGCTGACGCCGGCTCCGCCCCCTCGCCGCTCCCGGACGGCGGCGATCCACAGGCGACGCTGAACGTCAGCCCGGCCAACCCCGCGAACACCGCCAGCTTGCTCACTGCCATTTCAGACGCTCCCCTGCCCTGCGGCATGTCGTGCGGGTGTCGTTCGGCTCCGCACGGCGCTGTGACTTCGGCCTGTCCGCCCGTAGTGAACGTCCCCCGCTGCATTCGAGCGGCGATGCATCCCGCCTGCACGGCGTTGCTCGTCGGATGCATATGCCGGGCATGCTCCCTCTTCACGCCTCGTCGGGGGACCACCCGCCGCTCTCGGTGCAACGCAACTCCACCTCGGGCTGCTATGGCCTCATTGTACTCCCGCCGGGAGGTGCGCCGGCGGTCAGGCGGATGCAAGTCGGCGTATACTTCCGGTACATGCTTGCCAGATGCGCGTGCGCGGCCTTCTGCGCGGTATTGGTGGCGACGGCGTGCGGCGGTGCGGGCGGATCGACCGGCGCAGGTTCCGGCGCCGTGGCTGACAACACCCCCGACGTCGCCGCCGCCGAGGATACCCCCGAACCGGTTTCCGAACCCCAGCCGACGTTCATCAACCTGCTGCCGTGGGGTGAGGTCGACTTCACGCGGGGCGAGTTTCCGTCGCGGGAAGCGTGCAACGCCTTCGTGCGAGCCCTCCCCGGCTACTCCGGCTACACCACCCCCGAACGCTGCGAGCCGATCGACGACCCGGTGTACTGCACCGTGTGGCAGGACCCCGACGACCCGCAGGCCCGGATCGACTGCTTCAGAGGCGTGGGCGGCTGCGAGGTCGAGCTGCAACGCCACGATCTGCTGGCGGAGAGCCGCGGCCGGACGATCGCCGCCCGGTGCGGGCCGACTTCCCTCGCCGACGCCTGGGCGCAATACCAGAGCCACCAACCCGACCCGGAGCCGTGAACCCACGCGACGGCAGCGTCTTCTACAAGCTCGGCCGGCTGGCCGGCGGCAAGGCCCGCAAGGCCAAGTGGGTCTGGCACTCGCTGACCGGCGACCAACGCCAGGCGATCGAGGCCGAGTACGGGGTCGGCGCGGACATGGCGGCGGTGGTGCGGGAGAAGAGCGGGGTCGAGCCCGACCCGGCCCTGCGGGCGCAGCTCGACCAGATCGCGCAGGCGCTGGCGGGGGTGGTCCGCAACAAGCTCCACCGGTTCGAGGTCGGGGTGGTCGGCGACGAGCATCCGACCGCCTACGCCCTGCCCGGCGGCTTCATCTTCGTCACCGCCGCGCTCGCCGAGCTGTGCGGTCGCGACCGGGACGAGCTGGGGTTCGTCGTGGCCCACGAGATGGCCCACGTCATCCGGCGGCACGCGATCAACCGGGTCCTGCGCCAGACCGCCTACTCCGCCGCGTCGATCCTGACGCCGGGCCGCGGCGTCATCGCGCCGTGGCTGCAGCGCATCGGCCTCCAATGGCTCGAACGCGCGTACTCGCGGGAGCAGGAGTTCGAGGCGGATGCGCTGGCGGTGCTGCTGACCCGGGCCGGGGGGTTCGACCCGCACGGCGCGCTGCGGCTGTTCGAGCGGCTCCGCGCGCTGGAACCGGACGGCGCCCGGGGACCCGGTGCGTACCTGTCCACGCACCCCCCGGTCGACGATCGCATCGCGGAGCTGCGCCCGGGCTTGGCGTCCGACCGCACGCCGGCCGGCTGAAATGCGACGGCAGAAGGCTACGGCCTCGCGTCGAGCCGGGCCTGCAGCGCCGTCTTGATGCGGCCGATCTCGTCGCGTTGCTGCTTGTAGCGTCTCAGGAAGTGGGCCGCGTCGTCCAGGATCTCCACCAGATCGGTATTGCCGATCCAGGCCCCCGCCTTCGTCCGCGCCGCGATATCCTGGGCGCCGTGGGTCTGGTCGAGGACGAGGGAGGTGTCCTGCTCGACGATCGCCACGACGGCGGACACGAGGGCGAGCTGGTGCGGATCGTCGAGGGTCTCCGCGAGCTCCCGAAGCGGCGCGAGGCGGTCGTCCTGCAGGTCGGTCATGGATCTCCGGATTGAGGCCGGCGGATGCCGTTCGACGTACCGAACACGTAGAATACAGTACATGGACTGCCTCGATCCCGCCGGCCGCCCGCCGGACAGTTGCGCCGGATCGACCGGCAGAGCGCCGTTTGGACCCGACCACCGCCGTGCGAGATCCGCGACGGCCGCGAGCGGCCCCTTGGCCGGCGGCAACAGAGACCCGATCCGCGGCGGGGGGCGCGACGGGACGGTGGCGGCCGCCGTCGTCCTGGTCGCGGCCGGCGCGATCTGGATGGGATGCGCGCCCTCTCCGGCCGGAGAGGGCATCGAGGACGCGGCCGTCGGCGAGGACCGCGGGGCCGAGGCGGTGATGCTCGCCGTCGACCACGAGACGCGCTGGCGGGAGCTGCGCATCGAGGGTGCGACGGACCTGCAGGACGGCGCGGTCGTGTCCTACCAGATTACCCACGGGCTCGCCAACGAGCTGCCGCGGGGCGACTGGCCCGCGCAGAACCTGATTACCGACGGCGCGGCGGTGGTGCAGGGCGGCGTGTACTGGGCGCGCCTCAACACGACCTACTGGCCGCCGGGCCGCGTCGACATCCTGGTGCAGTTCCCGGTGGCGCCCCAGCCGGAGCCCGTGCGGCTCCGGTACGGACCGTTCGGCGAGCACCTGACCGGCGACAACGTCAGCTCCCTCGGCGCCTCACGGGTCGTCACCGCCAAACACGCTTTCGACTGGACGCGCTGAGCGCGCCACCTGACCGCCGTGTCCTTCTTTCGTCCCGCCGTCGACACCCTCCGGCCCTACGTGCCGGGCCGGCAGCCGGCCGCCGGCGCACAGGTCGTCAAGCTCAACACGAACGAGAATCCGTATCCGCCCAGCCCGCGGGCGCTCGCCGCCCTCGAGGCCATCGAGGCGGACGAGCTGCGGCGCTATCCGAACCCCGTCAGCCAGGAGTTCCGCCAGGCGGTCGCCGACACCCTGGACCTCGACCCCGCGTGGATCCTCGCCGGCAACGGCAGCGACGATCTCCTCACGATGCTGGTCCGATCGGTCACCGGCCCGGGCCGCCCGGTGGTCTACCCCACCCCGACCTATGTCCTGTACCGCACCCTCGCCGGCATCCAGGAGGCCCCGGTGGTCGAGGTGCCGTTCGACGACGACTTCGTTCTGCCGGTCGCGGGCCTCGCCGAGGCGCGGGGCGCGCTGACGTTCGTGGCCAACCCCAACAGCCCGTCGGGGACCGCTGCGGCGATGTCCACCCTCGCCTATCTGGCCGACTCGCTCGACGGCCTGCTGGTGATCGACGAAGCCTATGTCGCCTTCGCCGACACCGATGCCCTCGATCTCGTGCGGCGGCGCCCCAACGTGGCCATCCTGCGGACGCTGTCGAAGAGCCACGGGCTGGCCGGCCTGCGGCTCGGTTACGCCATCGCGCCGCCGGCGGTGATCGAGGGGCTCGCGAAGGTGAAGGACAGCTACAACGTCGGCGCGGTGGCCGACCGGGTGGGGGCCGCGGCCATCCGCGACACCGCCCACGTGCGACACGTCGTCGACCGGATCGTCGGCAGCCGGCAGACCCTGGCCGGGCATTTCGAACGGCTGGGTTGGCGGGTGTGGCCCAGCCAGGCGAATTTCCTGCTGGTCCGGCCGCCGGCCGGCGATGCCGCGCGCCTCCACCGGCAACTCGAAGCGTTCGGCGTGCTCGTACGCTATTTCGACGAGCCGGCGCTGGCGGACACCCTGCGCATCACCGTCGGCACCGACGAGCAACACGCCATGCTGCTCGACGCGTTGCAGCAAATCCTCTAGGCGAAGCCCCCGGCCGCACGCATGCCCATCGCCGTCGACGTCGCGATTCTCCTCCCGGCCGCCGCCCGGGCCATCGCCGAACGCCTGAACGCCGGGTTCGAGGACGCGCCCGACACCGGGTTCCGGTTCGACGGGTCGCATCATCCCCACGTCACCCTGAGCCAGCACTTCGTAGCGCGCGAGCGCCTGTCCGAGGTCCGCCGGTGCGTCGGCGACGTGTTGGCCCGGTTCGATCCGTTCGAGGCGCACGTCACCGGCGCGCGGGCCGGCCGCACCTCGCAGGTCCTGACCGTCGAGGCGTCCACACCGCTTCAGCAGCTTCACGAGCAGTTGATGGACGCGCTGCGGCACCACGAGGTCACGGGCGGCGTGGCCGCGTTCCAGTCGGACGCGGCGCCGGCCCGGCCCGCCGACGCCGCCTGGGTCACGGGGTTCCGCGAGCACTCGAGCTACGCCCGCTACGATCCGCACGTGACCATCGGCATCGGACCCCGGCCGATATCGACGGCGCCGTTCCACTTTCCGGTCGCAGAAACCGCCCTCTGCCGGCTCGGCCGTTTCTGCACCTGCCGGGACCGGCTTGCGACCTGGAGGCTGTGAATCGCACCGGGGGTCCGGCCGCTCGCGGCGAACGGCCCGGCGCTGCACCCGGGTGCGCGGCGGCGACCGTGGCCGGGCAAGAGAGCCCGGCGCTGCACCGGAACGCAGACCCCCGGGCTTCGGCTTGGGTGAGATCATCATGGCGTCGGGCAAGAGAGCCCAGCGCTGCACCGGAACGCAGACGGCAACTTCCGCCGGCGACCGCAAGCCCGTGCTGAAACCGCGGAGCCTGCCACGAGCTCCCAGCCCGGACGGCGTCGCCGTCAGCTCCTCTTGCCGCCCAACCGGCTCCTGCCAGGCCCGCGGCGGGGAGCTGCCGCGGCCAGTGCCTTCTGGCGGCTCTCCGTGTCCGACGTGTGCCCGCCCCCGCGGCGGGGGGCTGCCGCGTCCGGTGCTTGCCAGAGGGGACCGTACCGAGAGAGCATACGACCGGACTCGCGGGAACCCCGGCGGTGCAGGCGGTTCGGCTGATCGCGCGTACCGCGCTCCCCAGGGTCCCAGACCGCGCCGCGGGGCCGCGGCGCCTTCGATGGAGGTTCTGTGATGTTGCGTACGCTCGTCATCCTGAGCTTCGCCGCCCTGCTCGCCGTGGGCGGCCTGTATGTCACCCTGGAGACCCCCGCGGCCCGCGCGGCGGGCGAACCGGCCAGGCAGGAGCCGTTCACGCCCCACGAGGTCACCCCGGCCGACATTCCGCCGGACATCCATGAAGACTCCTGGGCGCGGCTGCCCACCATCCAGCGCGAAACGCTCGACGCGGAGGGCCGGCGCGTCTTCGACATCATCGTGAATCCGGACAGCCGCTACGCGAGCGGGCCGCGCGGCCCCATCGGGATGTGGCTGTACAGCCCGCCGATGGCCGAGCATCTGTTTCCGGCCAGCTCCTATCTGCGCTTCGGCGCGGACGGCGCGCGGGACCAGCGTTTGGCCGAGCTGGCCATCCTGACCGCCGCGCGCGCGCTGAACAGCCAGTACGAGTGGTCGGCCCACGAGGGGCTCGGGCGCCGGGCCGGGCTCGAGGAGGCGATCATCGACCTTCTCCGCTACGACCGTCCGGTGGAGGACGGGGAAGGGCTGCCGGGACTGGGCGAGGTGGAGCGCACCATCATCGAGGCCACCCGCGAGCTGATCCGCGAACCGAAGCTCAGCGCCGAGACCTTCGAGGCCGCCCAGCGACTGTTCGGAAACCAGGGGATAGTGGACCTGGTGGGCCTGGTCGGCCACTACACGCTGGTGAACTACACCCTCAAGGCGTTCGACGTGCAACGGCCGCCGGGGAGTCAGTTGCTGCTGCCGCTGCCGGACCAGCCCTGACGCCGCACGACACTCATCCGCACTGGTTCGGGGGGCGCCGCGGCGGCGCTCCCCTGCAAGTCTGCCGGCCGATCAGGCGTCGGGACGCGGGGAGCGCTCCGGCGGCGGTCCCGTGCGGTCGGCCGGTGGATCGAGGCGATCCGGGACCTCCCCCGTATCGGCGAGCCGCCGGCGCTCGGCGACGATGAGGCCATATTCCGCTGCCCGCTTCCAGACCCGGTTGGCCATTTCCGTCAAGTGGACCGCGCGCAGGCCGTAGTAGAGAAACACGGCGCCGGCGATACCCAGCACCAGCGCCTGCAGCGCGTTCACCGCCGCTTCGCCCAGCTCCGGCGCGAGGCGTCCGAGGCCCTGATAGACGACGAACCCCACCGCCGCCAGGAACGGTCCGGTGACGGTGCGGACGCTCCAGGACGCCACCCGCGACTGCTTCTCCATCAACCCCGCCACGGTCCGCAGCCGCTCCAGGCCGCGGGCGATGCGGTCGAAGTCGGCCCCGAGCAGGACGTCGCGCAGGGTGACCTGGGCCCGGCACGCCCGCGCCACCCGCCGGTCGCCGCGGAGCCAGGACACCCCCTCGACCACCACCGTGAAGTCCGGAAAGCGGGTGCGCAGCCGGGCGATCAGTCGATCCTGCCCCGCCTCCGTGTGCTCGTGCAGCGTCGAGGCGGGGTCCACCTCGATGCGGCGCCGGGACGGGATCAGCACCAGCTCCTGCAGCTCGCCGGTCTCGGGGTCCTCGATGTAGGCGGCCGCGTGGGGCGCGATGCCCTCGTGGAGCACCGCCTCGTGGTCGAGACAGGGCAGGCGGGGCACCGCGGCGGCGATGTCGACCCGCAGCCGATACAGCTTGACGGCCCGGAGGCCGGCGAACGACGCCACGTCGGCGAAGAACCGGCTGCTGACCGCGCACGTCCCGGACGTCGGGCCGCCGGGAACCACGCCGCCAACGCTGTCCACGCGGGTCACTGTCTCCCGTTCCGTCCGCGACCGGCGGGAACCGCGACGCCGCCCTGCGCGTATCCCCAGACTGTACCGACGGGCCCGGGCGCCGGTCGGGGGCGGCCCTGATGGCTGCGAGGCCTGTCAGAATAGCACGTGCCCGCGGAACCCCAATCCCGCCGCGCGGCGCCGGCAGCGGGGCGACGAGGAGAGAATCGATGTCGGACCAACAGTGGTACAAGGCCCTGGACGGGCAACAGATCGGCCCGCTGTCGGAGGCGGATCTGGCCGAGGACATCCGGAACGGCGACGCCGGCGAATCGACCCTGGTCTATACCGCCGGCATGGCCAACTGGACCGCCCTCGGGGATGTCCCGCGGCTTCGCGCGCACCTTCCGGAGGAAGTCCGCTCCGTGCTGCCGGTGCCGGCGGGCCGCGTCGCCCACGAGATCGACTACCGCATCGAGGGCGTCGAGATGCAGTACGTCGAGATCGAGCTCGACCCCGGCGAGAGTGCGGTCGCGGAAGCGGGAGGGATGATGTACATGCACAGCGGCATCGCCATGGAGACGGTGTTCGGGGACGGCAGCGAGGCCCCGCAGAGCGGGTTCATGAACAAGCTGCTCGGCGCCGGGAAACGCCTGCTCACCGGCGAGAGCCTGTTCATGACGGTGTTCACCAACAACGCCCGCGGGAAGGAACGGGTGGCCTTCGCCGCGCCGTACGCCGGCAAGATCCTCCCGATGGACCTGAGCCAGCTGGGCGGCGAGCTCATCTGCCAGAAGGACGCCTTTCTCTGCGCGGCCAAGGGTGTCTCGATCGGCATCGCCTTCCAGAAGAAGATCGGCGTGGGGCTCTTCGGCGGCGAAGGATTCATCATGCAGCGCCTGGAGGGCGACGGCCTCTCGTTTCTGCATGCCGGGGGCAGCGTGCACCAGATGGACCTGGAGCCGGGAGAAACGCTGCGGGTCGATACCGGCTGCCTCGTGGCGCTGCAGCCCAGCGTGACCTACGACATTCAACTGGCGGGGGGCGTCAAGACTGCGCTGTTCGGGGGCGAAGGGCTGTTCCTCGCCCATCTCACCGGTCCGGGCCAGGTGTGGTTGCAGTCGCTGCCCCTGAGCCGCCTCGCCGACCGGATCTACAAGGCGGCGCCGCAGACCGGCGGCCGCCGCCAGGGTGAAGGCTCGGTGCTGGACCACGCGTTCGGTCTCGGCAACCTGATCGACGGGAAGTAGCCGGCCGCCCGCGGGGGACCCGCAACGACGCCGAAAGGCCGAACCGCCCCCCGGCCGTGAATCGCAATGAGGATGATATAGTTCGTTCCCGGTTCGGTCTCGTCGCCCCGCCCGCGGTCAGGTGCCTGCGTCACTTCGAGCCGCCCCGGGGCGCGAGACCCCGTACGAGCGCATACGGCGGTATCTGCCGGCGTACACCCTTCGGCAACCGGCGTCAACCGGGCGGCGATGCCGCCTCTGATCGCCGCGAGACAGACGAGGTATGAGAGAAATGCGGAATCCGTCCATCAACCCCGGTCGCCGCTTCCCCGCGGTGTTCCTGCTTGCAGCACTCTGCCTTGCGGCATCGTTCACGACGAACCTCGCCGCCCAGGACCAGACCATCTGGGACGGCGTATATACCGAGGAACAGGCCTCCCGCGGCCAGCGCACCTACGAGCAGGAGTGCGCGGCGTGCCACCTCGACGACCTGATGGGTGACGGCATCGCGCCGTCGCTGGTCGGCTCGTCCTTCTTCTTCCGGTGGAGCGATCTGTCGATCAGCGACATGTACAGCGCCATCCGCACCACCATGCCGCAGGGCGCTCCGGCCAGCCTGAGTCCGTCGGGCTACGCGGATATCTCCGCCTACCTGCTCATGAAGAACAACGTGCCGGCCGGCGCCATGGAGCTTCCGAGCGACACCGACGATCTCGAAGCCATCATGATCACCGAGGCGCAGTAGACCCGCTCGCTCCGTCGGGGTCGGCGATCCGGCCCCGGCGACACCCACCTCGCCCGACCTGCGACAGCCGCAACGGCGTTCGTCGCCAGGGTGGAGGTTCGGGATTCCCCGACCCTCCGTGTCGGTGACGGCGCCGTCAATGACCACGTCCCGGACGTGGACGGCGCCCGCCGCGCAGGGCCCCACCGCAAAGTGAGAACGGCAGCCGGCAGCGTCGCTCGAAGGCAGCGAATCCCGGTCATGTCGCGCTTCATAAATCCCGAACCGTTGGTACCGGCGAGCGTGGCTGACCCGCGCCCGGCGTCACCACACGGAATGCGCGGCACCCAGATCGCGTCGCGCATTCCTGCTCCAAGAACCGGACAGGAAGACAATCATGCCTGCCGAAAGGTCTTGTAGCGAATCTCCAGAAAATGCTGGTCCGGCTGGAGTCTCGGTTTCCGAGGAACCGCGATGCGAATGCCGTGCAGCGCCTGAATACCGTGCACCAGCGTGGGCCCGTCAACTTCCTTCAGAAGATCGTCCATGGCGATCTGCGTTGCAGGCTCGCAGCCCGCACCGAAGACCCACGGGACAACTCGAGGCCCGGGGCGCCGTCGCACCCAGTGTCGCGCAGGTGCCATCACGACGCAACGCCGGACACCCGCCGCAATCGACCAGTGGGAAACGGACAGACGACGAGGAGGTCGAGGCGCGCAGCCGCGCCGCGTCAGTCCAGGCCCAGGATCCAGCCTTCCCCTTCCATTACCTTCGCTTCCTCGTCAGGGCCAATCGACGCGGCAGCGGATGCTCTACCTGTCCGACGGTGATGTGAGTCACGAGCCCAACGCGAGCTGCCATGTTCACCAACTTGTCGATGGTGAACTTGCTGATCCCGCCGTTCACGAGCTCGCTCACACGCGACCGCGGCACTCCGAGGCGTTTGGATGCCTCCTCCTGGGTAATGCCCTCACGGCCGATGTACGCTTCCAGGATGTCCATGAGCTGCGAGCGCAGCTTGAGGTTGGCCGCCTCTCCGGCGTCATCTGCGACGGCATCCCAAACGCTCTTGTGAGTGCGTATCTCGAGGCTCATGTATCAATTCCCAGATGCTGCGAAAGCGCCGTCAGTCGAGACTTCGCAAGGCGGATGTCCCTCGTCGGCGTCTTCCGTGATTTCTTCACATACACGTGCAGCACGTAGACGGCATCAACGACGTTCGTCGTGTACATGCTCCGGTAGATGCTGTCGGCGTCGTGAATGCGGATCTCCCTTACACCCCGGCCCACGCTGGGCATCGGTTTCCAGTCGGTCGGATCGAACCCCTTCCTGAACCCGATCGATCTGTCGGCCCATGTCCTGCCGAGCGGCCTTCGGCCAGCTTCGAAGATCGTCAAGGGATGAGCCCACGAAGTTCACGTCCCGCATGGCTTCCTGGCCCCGGACATCACCCTGGCCCATTAGCCGGGGGCGCGACCGGCGTGCCTCCGCTCGGCGGCGACAACCGAGCCGGACGCGGTCTCGAGACCCCGCCGGCCCATCAATGGCGCGGGCGGTCGGCCCCGGCGCGCAGGACGGCCAGCGCGGTTTCCGCGGTGGGGCGGCAGCCGCCCGTCAGCGTCCGGGCCAGCACGCCGGTGACGTTGGCCACCGCGAAGCTCAGGCCCTTGAGGTTCCGTTCCGGCGGGATGCCCGGCGCCGGCCGGGGATAGCCGGACGCCCGGCAGACCGGCCGGTGGTCCGCGTCGGTTCCCACCTCGACGGACAGCCGCGGGCAGTTCCAGTCGAGCTCGACCGCCACGACGTCGTCCAGGATTCCCGGCAGATACGCCGCCTCTTCGTGACGTCCCGCGGTGACGATCAGCGCCCCCGCCGCCGCGGCCCGGTCCGCGGCGGCGCGCAGTGCCGCGGCATGCGCGCGGTTCGGGGTGCCCAGGCTGAGATTGATGAGATCGGCGCCGTGCCGCCACGCGGCGTCGATACCTGCCACCAGGGTGTCGATGGACGCGGACAGCGTCCGGTCGAAGACCTTCACGATGAACAGGTCGGCCCCCGGCGCGCGTTCCTGGATGGCCGCGGTCACCGCCGTCCCGTGACCGACCCGATCGAGGAAGTCGCCGCCGTTCGCCGCGCCGGGCACGACGGTCAGGCCGCCCGCGACGCATCCGATATGCGGATGCGACGGATTGACGCCGCTGTCCACCACCGCCACCCGTACCGGCCGCGTCCCGCCCAAGCCCGTCTCCCCCGCTCCCGCGCCCTGACCGATTCTCGATTCGACCGCCCCGCCGCGGCACTACCCTGGTGCATCCGTCCCGTCACGTCGGCCTCCGTCATCCCCCGGCGCCGGCGCGCCCGCCCCGCGCGACTCGCGGCCGGCCGCGAACAACCGCGCGAACCGGCCGCCCCGCGCCATCAGTTCGTCGGGGGCGCCGTCCTCGACGATGCGCGCACCGTCGAGAACCGCGACCCGATCCGCGCGCCGCGCGAGAGCCGCCCGATGGGTGATGAGAACGGTGGTGCGCCCCCGCATGACCGTCTCGAACCCCTCGGCCACCTGCTGCTCCGATTCGGGATCGAGGGCCGCCGTGGGCTCGTCGAGAACCAGCACCGCCGGGGCCGTCAGCAACGCCCGCGCCACCGCCAGCCGCTGCCGCTCGCCCGCCGACAGCGCCGCCCCGCGCTCTCCCACCAGAGTCGCGCAGCCGTCCGGCAACGACGCCAGCAGCCCCGCCAACCCCGCCGCGCCGGCCGCCGCCCGGACCTCCTCGTCCGTGGCGTCGGGGCGCGCATACCGGATGTTGTCGGCGATCGAGGCGTGGAACACGGCCGGCTCCTGCTCGACGAGGGCGACCTGCGCCCGCAGATCGCGCAGCCTGAGCGTCCGCAGATCGTGCCCGTCGAGCCGCACGGTCCCCGCGTCGGGGTCGAGGAACCGCAGCACGAGGTCGGCAACGGTGCTCTTCCCGCCGCCGCTCGGGCCGACGATGGCGAGGCAGGCGCCCGCCGGCGCCTTCAACGTGACGTGCTCCAGCACGGCCGCCCCGCGATCGAACGACAACGTGACGTCGTCCAGCTCCAGGTCCCCGCGCACCGCGGGCAGCGCCGTCGCCGACGGGAGCTCGACCACCTCGGGTTCGACGTCCAGGATCTCGTGCACCCGGCCCAGCGACACGCGCACCGTCGCGAGGCTCGCGTACAGCCCCATCAACGCCTGCACGGGCCCGAACAGCCGCAGTTGATAGGCCATGAACGCCACGAGCGTGCCCAGGGTCAGCGTCCCGTCGATGACCCGCTGGCCGCCGTAGAGAAACACCAGCGCGGTGCTGCCCGACAGCACCAGCCCGGGCAGGCCGCCCGACAGATAGGTCGTCCACTGCATCGCCATCAGGGCGTCGATGAACCGCCCGTTCCGGCCGCGAAAGCGCTGCACCTCGCGCTCCTGCGCGTTGGCGGCGACGACCAGCCGGACCCCCTGCAGGGTCTCGATGAGGAAGCTGCCGATGTCGGCGCTCCGCTCGCGCAGCACCGCGACCCGCGTCTCGAGGCGGCGCCGGTAGTGCACGAGGGCCCAGATGCTGACGGGGAGCGCCGCGGTGCCGAGCAGCAGCAGCCGCAGGTCCAGGTAGGCCAGCATGACGACCGCCCCGATTAGGAACAGCACGTTCCCCACCCAGGCCAGCACCACCTCGGACGCCACCCGCTGAATCTCGCCGATGTCGTTGTTCAGCCTCGACATGATGTCGCCGAACCGGGTTCGGGCATGGAACCGCGGCGACAACTGCTGGAGGTGGCGGTAGAGGGCGAGGCGCATGTCGAAGAGGATGTCGGCCGACACCCGGGTGTAGCGCAGCCCGCTCCAGACGTTCAGCCCGAACCCGGCCACGGTGACCGCGACGAACAGCAGCACCACCAGGCGCAGGGCGCCGGCGTCACCGGCGAGAATCGCGCCGTCGACCAGCGTGCGGGACAGCAGCGGCACCAGGAGCGAGAAGGCGGTGGAGACGAGGCTGAGCGCCACCACGAGGAGCAATTGCCGCCGGTAGGGCCTCAGATAGGACAGCGCGCGCCGAAAGTGCGGGTCGAGCACGGGTGACAGAATATGCCGAACCGGCGCCTCCAGGATATAGGTCCGGCCCTGCACCGTGACCCGGTGCTCCTGCATCGCCTCGAGCAGTGCCGACGACTGCGCGATCTGCACCCTTCGGCGACGTCGGATCCGGGAGCATCGGTCGGGAAGTGACGACGCGTCCGCGGCCGGGGCGGCGGAGAACCGGCGGCCACGATCGCGCGGACGGCCAGGCCCGCCCGCCGTGGGAGAAGCCCGGACGATTTCCGACCCGCGGCGCATCGTCGTTCCCCCTGACCGGGGTCATTCCCCCGGTCACCGCGCCCGACGGCTCCGTCGCCCCCTGATGACCGGGCGCCTTCCGCCCGCGGGCGTCCTCGCGGGACTCTGCAACGACGCGGGTTCTACCCCGCTCCGCTGGATTCGGCCACAATGGCGCGATGAGTCCGTCGCCCCTCGACGTCGTCGTCATCGGGGGCGGCCCGGCCGGCGCGGCCGCGGCCCGCCTGCTCGCGGCGTGGGGCCACTCGGTGCAGGTGCTGGCGAAGCCGGCGGGCGACCGCCGCACCCTGGGCGAGTCCCTGCCGCCGAGCTGCCGCAAGCTGTTCGACCTGATTGGTGTGACCGGGGACGTCGAGGCGGCCGGCTTCCTGCGCAGCACCGGGAACACGGTGTGGTGGGGGGGACGGGACCCGCGGGCGGTGCGGTTCGCGGGCGGCGGAATCGGGTGGCAGGTGCGGCGCAGCGAGCTCGACCGCCTGCTGCTGCGCCTCGCGGCGCAGGCCGGCGCCGCCGTCGAGGCCGACGCCATCGTGCGCCAGGTCGACCTGGCGCCCCCGTCCGCCCCGGCCGGAGCCACGGAGTCCTCGACCCGCTACCTCGCCGGCGGCGCCGCCCGATCGCTCCGGGCGCGGTTCGTGCTGGACTGCTCGGGCCGGGCCGGGATCGTCGCGCGGCGCGGATTCCGCCGGCACGCGGCCGCGCGCACGACGCTGGCCCTCACCGCGGTGTGGTCGCGGCCGGGCGGCTGGGGCCTCGACGACGAGTCGCACACCCTGGTCGAGAGCTACGGGGACGGCTGGGCGTGGTCGGTCCCGGTGACGGCGGAGCAGCGCTACTTCACCCTGATGGTGGACCCCCGGGTCACCCGCCTCGAGCGCGGCGGGCCCCTCGCCCCCTGCTACGACGCGGAGCTCGCCAAGACCGCGGTGCTCGGCCCGCTGACCGCCGGGGCCGCCCTCGACGTCGAGCCCTGGGGATGCGACGCCTCGGTCTACGACGCGCATGCCTACGGGGCCCCCGGGATGCTGCTGGTCGGCGACGCGGGCTCGTTCATCGACCCGCTGTCGTCCTACGGGGTCAAGAAGGCCCTCGCGTCGGGGTGGCTCGCCGCCGTCGTGGCCCACACCGCGCTGAACGACTCCGCGCTGGCAAGGGTCGCCCTGGACCTGTTCGACGAGCGGGAACGCGAGATGCACGCCGCGCTCGAACGGCAGTCGGCCGAGTTCTTCGCGGAGGCGGCGGGCCGGCACGAGCATCCGTTCTGGACCGACCGCGCCGAGGCCGGCATGCCTGAGGCGGCGCCCCTCGCACCCCCCGAGCCGGCCGTCGACGCCCTCCGCCTGGACCCCGCCGTCCTCGCCGCCTTCGAGGCCCTCCGGCGGGCCCCGGCCCTGCGTCTCCGGCGCGGCGACCGGCTCGCGGTCGTCCGCCGCCCCGCCATCACCGCCCGGCGGATCGTCCTGGAGGACCGGCTGGTCGTCCCCGGCTGGCCGGATGCCGACGCCGCCCGGGGCCTCCGTTTCCTCCGCGACATCGACTTGGTCCGGGTGGTCGAGCTGGCGCCGCTCCACCGGCAGGTGCCGGACCTGTTCGAGGCCTACAACCGCGTCTGCCCCCCGGCGCCGCTGCCGGATTTCCTGGGCGCCCTGTCGGTGCTCATCGCCAAGGGGGCGCTGCAGATGGCCGACGACGAGCCGCAGGAGTGAACCTGGAGCCAGGCGACAGGCCGAATGAGGTTCGGGGCTGTATTCAGACCGCTTCCATCAACTGATGCGCACGTCACACTTGGCGGCTATCGCTCTCGCAAGTTTCTCGAAGTCCCGGTAGCAGTCCTGCACGGCGTGAATGTGACCGCCGAGGGCACCGTCCGCCGCCCTCAGACGGAACATCGGCTTGCGGGCCTCGTGAGCCATGGCCATCAGGCTGCGGTAATGCTTCAGCGTGGCCAGGCATTCCGTGTCGTCTTCCGCCGTCGAGGAGCCGCCGCCGTGCGAATCGGGCGCTACCTCCCTGCGATACACGTCCGGTATTCGCTCGATCCATTTCCGGTAGGCCTGGACGGAGCGGCCCGCGCGCACCGCGTGCTGCATCACGACATAGCCGGCCGGCACGATCTCGGCCGACGGCAGCGCGAGAGCCGGAACCGCCGGACGGCGCTCCAGGCAATCCCGCCAATCCTTGCGCCACTTGTCGAGCGTCTCACCGACGTTGCGGAGCGCCTGAAGGGAGAACAGATCGGGGGCGAGCGGGAATACGACGAAGTCGGCGGCGATGATCGCGGCCCGGTTGATGGCGCCCAGGTTCGGACCCACGTCGATCAGCGCCAGATCGGCATTCTGCTTGTCGGCGGCGTCGAGAATCGTCCGATGGAACGCCGACTCGGTACGAAACGCGGACTCGTCGCCCTCCATACAGGCCGGCCACGCCGAGGACAGCTTCGCCTCGAAACCGGACAGGCCCAGATCGCCGACGACAAGGCCGAGGTTGTCGGCGATATGCTCGAGGTGTGGCTCCCGGATGTCGCCAAGACCTCTCAGAATGGGCGACATCGCACCCAGAATGCTGTCGGGATGACCGTCGTCAGGCCACAACCGCTCGAGCCGTTCCTCATCGAGGAACACGGTGCTCAGGTTCGCCTGCGGATCGAGGTCCGCGGCCACCACCGAGAATCCGAGCTCGGCGTACATCCAGGCCAGGTGGTACACCAGCGTCGTCTTGCCGACTCCCCCCTTGTTGTTGAAGAAGGCGATCGTCTTCAAGGCGCCCTCCGGATGGTCGCCAGCACGTGGGAGGGCTCGAACGTGAACTTCGCCTCCGGATTGCCGTTCCTGCGCAATGCATCCTGCGCGCGGATGACTCCGCGCCCGAACGCGTTGACGTAGCCCAGCGTCGCCAGGGCCTCGGCCATGACCGGATTGCGATAATCCGTCTGACGCGGAAAGTTCTGCGGCGAGGCCATTCCGTACAGCCCGCCGGGATTCTGGATTTCTATCCGGTCCTCGTACCAGTAGAACCGGACCGGTGCGTTCGATTCGTATGAACGGTGCATGATCGCGTTCAACAGCAACTCGCGAATCGCCACCGGCGGATAGTCGCGGAGAGCCGATTCCGTCACGGGACGCGCCTGTGCAGGGAGGGAAACGAATGCCTCGACCTCCCTCAGAACCGTGATCAGATCGCCGCTCAACCGTCTCTCGCCGACGGGATCGTCCGCCATCGTCGTCCCCCCCCACCGAACGAACTGTATAGAGGCGCCAGCCAACCAGCGCAGGGGGTCTCTGGCGAACAACAGCGCTCCCGCATGGGTCGGGCAGTCGGCGGCGAGGTCGTAGAACCGCAACGACGCCATCTGCTCCCGGTCGCCTCGGTTGTTCTCGGCAATGACGTCACGGTCCACGGCGGCGGGCAGATAGCTGATCCGGAACAGATCCGGGACGAGATCGTCGAGCGTGCAGCCAGGGCACGGACGAACATCGAAGGTCCGCTGCCAGACCGTCCTCTTCTCGATCAGAATCCGCTCCTCCTGCCGATTCGCGCCCCGACGGGACGGACCGACCCGGATTAAATCGTCGCCGCAGGAATTTCGCGCCAGCGAAACTCCCAACGCGACCGCAAGGTCGCGCTGCGGCCTCCGATTGCCGCCCAACCAACCCTGCCGGCAGTCTGCACCGTTCGACGGCGCAGACTCCTAGAGCGTACATCAGCGGGCCGGCGGGGAGCTGACCACCCGTGAGTGCAGGAAGTGGGCGGGACCGGCCCGCCGCGCGGCGGGCCGGCTCGACGCCACGGTGCGGGCGAGGGTCGCGTCACGGGTCGTCCACCACTGGGTTCACCCCCGCCGAGGCCGACGAGACCGGCGCCGCGCACTTGCCCGAGCAGATGGATCGCTTGCGTTTGCGGCAGCACGACCTTCACGGCAAGGCTGACAGACGCCGCGTCATGTGTTACAAAGGGCCGTCCTGCGGAGTCGACCGATGCCACTGCCCTGTCTGAGACCCCTGTTCGGCGTGCCGCTCGCGGCGCTGCTCGTGACGGCCGGCGCCACCGCCCAGCCGACCGAGAACGGCCCCGGCATACCCATCGACGACGAGACGGTGCGGCAGGCCTGCGGCTCGTGCCACGAGCCCGACGACGAGGGGCGCATGTCGCGCATCTCGTTCCGGCGCACGACGCCGGAGGGGTGGCAGCAGACCATCCGCCGCATGGTCACCCTGAACGACGTGACCCTGACCCCGGAGACGGCCCGCGAGGTCGTGCGCCATCTCTCGAACACCCTGGGCCTCGCCCCGGCCGAGGCGCACGCCGCCGCCTACGAGGCGGAACGCCGCAGCGACGACCAGCCCTACGACGATGCGGACATCGAAGAGACCTGCACGCAGTGCCACTCGATGGGGCGCGTGATCAGTCAGCAGCGGACCGAGGAGGAATGGTCGCTGCTGATGGCGATGCATCGCGGCTACTACCCGTTCACCGACTTCCAGTCCTTCAGACGCGGCAACCCCGGCGACGGCGAGCCGCAGGCGGTCGACCGGGCGGTGGCCCACCTCTCGGAGCGGTTCCCGTTCGAGACGGCGGAGTGGTCGGCGTGGTCGGCGACCATGCGGCCCCCCCGCGTCGGCGGCGCGTGGTTGCTGCGCGGCCACGCCCCCGGACGGGGCGCGGTCTACGGAAGCGTGACGATCACCCCCGTGGCCGGCTCCGAGGACGAGTTCACGACCGAGGCGACGTACACCTACGCGCACACCGGCCGGCAGGTCGAGCGCACCGGCCGGGCCATCATCTATACCGGCTTCCAGTGGCGGGGCCGGTCCATTCCCGGCGACCCGAGCGAAGACGAGCTCCGCGAGGTGATGTTCGTCGAGCGCGGCTGGCGCACGATACGGGGCCGGTGGTTCGCCGGCGGCTACGACGAGACCGGGATCGACGTCACCCTGGAGCGCCTCGCCGGGGCCCCGGCGGTGGCCGGGGTGCATCCCCCGTCGCTCGCGGCCGGCGCCACCGCGACGATCCGGGTCCATGGCCGGAACCTCGCCGCGTCGGCCGACTCCATCGACCTCGGCCCCGGCGTCTCGGTGCTGGAGGTGACGGGGACGACCGGCGACTGGCTGGACGTGCAGGTGCGGGCCGACGCGGACGCGGCCACCGGCGGCCGCGATCTGGTCCTCGATCAGACCGCGGCGACCGGCGCCCTCACCGTCTACGACGAGGTCGACCGCGTCGAGGTGACCCCGAGAGCGGGCATGGCCCGGGTCGGCGGGGTCCGCTTCCCCAAGCAGTTCCAGCAGTTCGAGGCGCGGGCCTGGCACGACGGGCCGGACGGCGAGCCCGCGACGGAGGACGACCTGGATCTGGGGATGGTCGACGCCCGCTGGTCGATCGAGGAGTACGCCGTGACCATCGGGGACGACGACATCCGCTACGTGGGCGAGCTCGGGCCCGGCGGGCTGTTCATCCCCGCCGTCGACGGGCCGAACGTGGAGCGCAGCGGCAGCCGGAACAACGTCGGGGACGTCTGGGTGGTGGCGACCTGGCCGCCGGATGCGGGCGACGGCGGCGGGCTGCGGGGCCGCGCCCATCTCCTCGTCACCGTGCCGCTGTACCTGCGCTGGGACCCCGCGGCCGTGGAGCAACCATGAGCCTTCTGGCACAGGGAGAATTTCATCCGTTCGCCGCCGCCGGCCGGCGGTTCCTCTATCTGGTGCCGAGCGCGGCGGTGTTCGCGCTCGACGAGCCGGCGGCGGCCCTCATCGACGGCCTCGCCGAACGGCGCGTGCCGCGTCAGGATCTCCTCGCCGACGTCGGAGCGCGGTTTCCCGACGCCGACCTCGAGCAGACCCTGCTCGAGCTCGAGCAGGTCCACGCGGTGCGCGCCGTCGCCGCGCCGCCGCCTCCGGCGCCGGCGATCATCCCGCTGACGCCGTTCCCGCTGACGACCGCGGTCCTCAACGTCACGAATCAGTGCAACCTCAGCTGCACCTACTGCTACGAGTACAGCGAGGACAAGATCGTCGACACCACCAACGGGGCGCAGCCCAAGTTCATGAGCGAGGAGACCGCCCGCAAGAGCGTCGACATGCTGATGAACGAGTCGGGCGACAACCGGGTGGTGCACGTGAGCTTCTTCGGCGGCGAGACCCTGATGAACTACCCGGTCCTGAGCCGCGTCGTGCCCTACGCCCGGGAGCAGGCCGAGGCCCGGGGCAAGCGGGTCGAGTTCAACCTGACGACGAACGCCACGCTGCTGACCGGCGAGATGATCGGGTTCCTGGCCGAGCACGACGTCTCCGTCACGGTGTCGATCGACGGCCCCCGCGAGATGCAGAACCGCTTCCGCGTGTTCCACGACGGCCGCGGCAGCTACGACGAGCTGCTCCCGCGGGTGCGCGAGCTGCTGCGGCGCCACACGAGCCGGCCCATCGGGGCCCGGGTGACCCTGACCTCGCAGGTCAGCGATGTCGTGAGCATCTACCGGCACCTGACCGAGGAGATCGGGTTCCAGGAGGTGGGGTTCGCTCCGGTGACGACCTCCCCCGGCCGCGACTACGCGCTCGACGGGTCGGGGTTCGACCAGATGGTGGAGCAGTTCACGGCGCTCGCCGACGAGTTCCTCGAGGCCGGGCTGGCGGGAAAGCACCACGGGTTCTCGAACGTGAGCGAGACCCTCGAGGAGATCCACAAGGGCGCCAGCAAGGCCTATCCGTGCGGGGCGGGGCTGGGGCTGGTAGGGGTCGCCACCGGGGGCGACGTCGCCCTGTGCCACCGGTTCGCGGGCTCGGACGAGCACAAGCTGGGCACCGTCGACGACGGCATCGACCGGGACGCCCAGAACGCGTTTCTCGAACGTCACCATCTGGCGAACAAGACCGACTGCCACACCTGCTGGGCGCGCCCGCTGTGCTCCGGCGGGTGCTATCACGAGGCGCACACCCGGTACGGCACGAGCGCCCAACCGAACCTGCACTACTGCGAGTGGATCCGCGGGTGGACCGACGTCTGCCTGCGCGTCTACGGCGAGCTGGCCGAACGGAACCCCCAGTTTCTGCGGCGGTTCGAGTGAACGGCGGTGAGACCATGAGACACCTGAGAGCGATCAACCAGAAGGCGGCCCGCGTCGAGCGGACGGTCGCCGCCCCGGCCCCGGACGCGTCGCCGGCCGGGGATGTCGTCGCGCTGCAGCAGGGATCGGGTCCGCCCCAGCAACCGGAGGGGCCGCACATCCCGCTGGGGTGCTCGCTGGTCTTCTCGCCGGGCTGGGAGGCGGATCGCAACGGCGGCACCGCCGGACTGTGCCAGCCGGTCGAGCGGGATCTGTTCGACTGCCATCGCGGCTGCTTCTGGCCCGCGCACGTCCCCGACCAGCTCAACCACACCCCCGACTGGACCGGCAAGTGCGCCGCCGCCCAGAAGGACTGGCGCAACATCGACCTGATCTTTCCGTAGGCGTCTGCGCCGTGGAACGGCGCCCCCTCCAGTGGGGCGCCGCCTCCGGCACAGGCGCTGACTCTTCGGGGGAGCCGCCTCGGAGCGGAGGCGCCGACTCCTGGCGGGCTGGCGAGGCCGGCGCGCCGCAGGGCGCCGCCAGAACGGTTGACAACGGTTCCCGGGCGGCGCGACATCGAGGTCGCGTTGGGAGTTTCGCCACGCCACCCCTGAGGCGCAAGCGACCAGCAGCCCGCCCCTCGTTCGGGAGACATCGACCCATGCGCAAGCTGGCCTGCACATTCGCGATCCTGAGCGCCCTCTCCGGCAGCGCGCTCGCCCAGCCCGCGGGCGGGCTGACCGGCGGCGACGGCACCTTCTACGTCGGCGCGTTCCCCAACCGCATCTACGTCATCGACGAGGCGACCGAGCAGGTCGTCGACACCATCGAGATGACCCTGGGGGGACCGCCGAACGACATGCGGATGTCGGCCGACGGCACCCGGATGTACATGCGGGACCGGACGTTCGAGCATATCGAGGTGATCGATCTCGAGACCCGAAGCACCGCCGACACCTTCACCCTCAGCGAGGGCGCGACGAAGGTGCGCATCCGCAGCATGGTGGTGTCGCCGGACGACCGCTACGCGGTCATGCTCGCCGACACCGCGATCAAGCACCCCGACCGGTTCGAGATCGCCCCGCGCCGGCTCCTGCAGGTGGACCTCGCCTCGCACGAGATCATGCGGGAGATCCCGTGGCCGGACGGCGAGGAACGGACCGGCGCGAGCATGATGTTCTCGCCCGACGGCGGCGTGCTCTACCTGTTCGCCGAGGAGATCATCGCCCTCGACACCGAATCGTTCGAGGTGGTCGACCGGTGGGAGCTGTCGTCGATCGAGGCGCCCGACCTGGAGCGCTTCAGCTTCGGCTTCCGCGTCGACCCGAACGAGGAGCCGGGCTACTTCACGAGCCTCTTCCGCGTGCAGGACCCGGTGCAGAACCGGCGCCTGATGGGCATCGCGCGGATCAACCTCGCCGAGCGCGACGTCGACTTCTACACCCTCGGGCCGGACCAGCCGCTGTCCGCGTTCTCGCTCGCGCCCGACCGCCGCAAAGCCTACGCGGTCCTCAAGCGCATCGGCCACTACGAGATCTGGACCTTCGACCTCGAGGGGCGCCGCGTCGAGCGGCGCGAGGTCATCGAGGGGCGCCCGCGCATGTCGCTGGCGGTGAGCACCAACGGCCAGCTCCTCTACGTCCACCAGGCGGGCGCCACCATCGATCTGCTCGAGGCGTCCACCTACCGCTATCTCCGCACCATCGACCTCGACGGCGACATGACCAACCTGTTCATCGTCCCGAGCCGCGGACAATGACGGGAATCGCCTTGCCGCGTCCCCGGCGCACCAACAGCGCAATGCGGGGCGGGTTTCGGCGAAGCTGACGAATCCGTATCCATCGCCGCCCGCGGGACCCTGAACGTGCGCGTGAGGTTCCGGGCGCACGTTCGGTCCACGACACTCTTGGCGGGTCCAGTTCCCTTGTCGCGCCGACGCCTGCCGGGTCTGCGCTGGTAGGATCCGAGCGTGAACTCCACCGCACCTTCGCTCGCGAGCCTGCCGGCGTCCGTGCAGGAACCGTTCCGCACGTCGATCGTCACGGCCAGCGATGCCTGGTGCACGCTCCTCGGCCCCCGCCTCCGCTCGTTGGTGCTCTTCGGCTCGCTCGCCCGCGGCCAGGGCACGGCCCGCTCGGACGTCGACCTCCTCGTGGTCGCAGAGGGCTTCCCACGCAGCCTAGTCGAACGCCGGCGTCCCCTCCTGGCTGTGTGGTCGCAGGTACGTTCCCGGCACGCCCTGCCGGCCGTCGAGTGGAGCCTGGTGACCAAGACCCCCGAAGAGGCGCGGTTCCACAGCCCGCTCTACCTCGACATCGTCGAGGACGGCGTGCTCCTCGTCGACCGCGGGCAGTTCTTCGAGACGGTGCTCGACGCCATGCGCGCCCGTATGCGCGAGCTGGGAAGCCGGCGGGTGTTCCTCGAGGACGGGAGTTGGTACTGGGACCTCAAGCCCGACTTCCGATTCGGCGAGGTGGTCGAGATATGACCAGCTCGCGCATGGGCCGGCTCTACATCGAGGAAGCCGCGAGCCGGGTGGAGCTGGTTCGCCTCGCCGTCGAGCGCAGGTTCTGGGCCACCGTCGTGCGCGAAGCGCAGGAGTGCGTCGAGCTGTTCCTGAAGGGCGCCCTTCGACTCGTCGCGGTCGAGCCGACCCGTACCCACGACGTCGCCGAGCTGCTGCGCCGCGAGGCCGCGCGTTTTCCCGAGTGGTTCCGCGCGGAGGTCGACCGTCTGGCCACCATCTCGACGGAGATGGCCGGCGATCGCGGCATCGCCTTCTACGGCGACGAGCGCCAGAACCTCGCCCCCCGGGACCTCTTCGACGAGACGGATGCCGAACGGGCGGCGGGCAACCTCGAGTACGTCGCCGATCTCTGCAACCGCCTCCTCGACGCCGTGCGAGACTGACGAAGGCGTGCGTGCCTCGACAAGCCGTTGCGGTTGGCGGGGCCTCCCCGCGCGCACCCCCGGTCGGGAGCAATGCGGCACCCGCATGGCGGGATCGCATCCGCCGGGTTGACACGTATTACGTGCGCTACCATGTGATGCATGAACGTGACGATGTCGATCGACGATCGGGTCGTCGCCGAGGCCCGGCGTATCGCCGCCGCTCGGGGAACCAGCCTGAAGCAGCTCGTTCGCGACTTCCTGAACGAGCTGACGCGGGTGGACGACGCGAAGTCGGTCATCGCACGGCTCGACGCGCTGTGGGCCGAGGAGAGGTATCGCTCGCAGTGTTCGTGGACGCGCGAGGAGCTGCATGAGCGGACGTAACGACCCAAGTACACGCCGATGCTGCTTCGATTGCTCCGGACCTTCCTCCGGCCATACCGCCGGTGGTTGCTCGGCGTGGCCGGCCTGCAGTTCGTCGCCACGATCGCGGCGCTGTTTCTGCCGAGCCTGAACGCCGACATCATCGACAACGGCGTCGCGCGCGGCGACACCGGCTACATCGCCCGTACCGGGCTGGTCATGCTGGCGGTGGCGCTGGTGCAGATCGCCGCCACCGTGGCCGCCGTCTACTGCGGCGCGCGGACCGCCATGGGGCTCGGCCGGGACGTGCGGGCGGCGGTGTTCCACCGGGTCGGGTCGTTCTCGAGCCGCGAGATCACCCGGTTCGGCGCCCCGTCCCTGATCACGCGGAACACCAACGACGTGCAGCAGGTGCAGATGCTCGTTCTGCTGAGCTGCACGTTGATGGTCAGTGCGCCGATCATGATGGCCGGCGGCGTGATCATGGCGCTGCGGGAGGATATCGGGCTGTCCTGGCTGCTCGGCGTCAGCGTCCCCGCCCTCCTTGCCGGCCTCGGCGTGGTGATTTACAGGACGATCCCGAGCTTCCGGCTCATGCAGGTGCGCATCGACGCGGTCAACAAGATCCTGCGCGAGCAGATCACGGGTATCCGGGTGGTCCGGGCGTTCGTGCGGGAGCCGTTCGAGACCCGCCGGTTCGAAACGGCCAATCTGGAGGTCACCGAGGTCGCCCTGCGGGTGGGCCGCTGGATGGCGACGACGTTTCCGCTGGTGCTCCTCATCCTCAACGTGTCCAGCGTCGCCGTGCTCTGGTTCGGCGGGCAACGGGTGGACGCGGGCGCGATGCAGGTGGGCTCGCTGACCGCCTTTCTCGCCTATCTGATCCAGATCCTGATCGCGGTCATGATGGCGACCTTCCTGGTGGTGATGGTGCCGCGGGCCGCCGTCTGCGCCGACCGCATCGCCGAGGTGCTCGACACGGAGTCGTCGGTGGTCCCGCCGCCGGCGCCGGTGACCGAGCTTCGCGGGCGGGCGGCGTTGCGGCTCTCCGGCGTGGAGTTCAGCTACCCCGGTGCGAGCGAGCCGGTGCTGCGGGGCATCAGCTTCGCGGCGGAGCCGGGACGGACGACCGCGATCATCGGATCGACCGGTGCCGGCAAGAGCACGCTGCTGCGTCTCGCGCCGCGGCTCTTCGACGTCACCGGCGGCGAGGTCAGCGTCGCCGGCGTGGACGTGCGCCGGCTCGACCCCGAGCTGTTGTGGAGCCGGATCGGGCTGGTGCCGCAGGAGGGGTATCTGTTCTCGGGCACTCTCGCCTCGAACCTGCGCTACGGCAGGCCGGACGCGACCGAGGCCGAGATGTGGGCGCCGCTGGAGACGGCCCAGGCCCGCACGTTCGTCGAGGAGATGCCCGATGGTCTCGAAGCGGCGATCGCCCAGGGCGGGACGAACCTGTCCGGGGGGCAGCGGCAGCGCGTGGCGATCGCGCGGGCGCTGATCGGCGCCCCCGAGATCTATCTCTTCGACGACTCGTTCTCCGCCCTCGATCTCGCCACCGACCGGCGGCTGCGGCACGCGTTGAGGCCGGTCACCCGGGAGGCCGCCGTCGTCGTCGTCGCACAACGGGTGTCGACGATTCTCGACGCCGACCAGATCATCGTGCTCGAAGGCGGGGTCGTCGTCGGACTCGGCCGGCACGAAGAGCTGCTGGCCGGCTGCGGGACCTACCGGGAGATCGTCGAGTCGCAGCTCGGCGCGGAGGAGCGGGCATGAGCGCTTCAGGGACGCCTCCGCCCCGCACGCTGAAGCAGACCGAGCGCGTCCAGCCGGGCGGACCGGGCCGCGGGCCGCTGAGCGGCGGCATGGTCGCCCAGAAGGCGATGCGCTTCGGGCCCTCGGCGAAACGGATGCTGGCGCGCATGCGTCCCGAGCGCGCGAAGGTCGCCGCCGTCGTGGCGCTGGCGGTGGTCGGCACGGCCCTGTTCGCGGTCGGTCCCCGGATTCTCGGCGGGGCCACGGATCTGATCTTCGCCGGTCTGTTCGGCCGGCAGTTGCCGCCCGGGGTGACCCGGGCGCAGGCGGTCGACACGGTCCGGGCGTCCGGCGAGGCGCGGCTGGCGGACATGCTGGCGGCGATGGACGACATCGTGCCGGGGCAGGGTGTCGACTTCGAGGCGGTGGGGCGGGTGCTGCTGCTCGTGCTCGCCCTCTACGTGGCGGGGTCGCTGCTGAGCTGGCTGCAGGGCTACCTCGTCAACGACGTGGTCCAGGGCACGGTGTACCGGATGCGGGCCGAGGTCGAGGACAAGATCAACCGGCTGCCCCTCGGGTACTTCGACCGGCAGCCGCGCGGCGAGCTGCTCAGCCGGGTCACCAACGACATCGACAACGTCTCGCAGAGCCTGTCTCAGACCCTGAGTCAGCTCCTCGGCTCGCTGCTCACGGTGGTCGGCGTGGTCGGGATGATGCTCTACCTCTCGCCGACCCTCGCGCTGATCGCCCTGGTCACGATTCCGGTGAGCATGGCGCTGGCGGGTCTGGTCATGAAACGCTCGCAGGCGCTGTTCGTGTCGCAGTGGCGGCGGACCGGCACGCTCAACGCGCAGGTCGAGGAGGCGTTCACCGGGCACGAGCTGACCAAGGTGTTCGGCCGCCGGCGCGACGTCGAGGCGCGGTTCGCGGCCGAGAACGAAGCGTTGTTCGAGGCCGGCTTCGGAGCGCAGTTCGTCTCGGGGCTGATCATGCCGATGATGATGTTCATCGGGAACCTGAACTACGTGGCGATCGCGGTCGTCGGTGGACTACGGGTGGCGACCGGCGGGATGAGCCTGGGCGCCGTCCAGGCGTTCATCCAGTACTCGCGGCAGTTCACGCATCCGCTGACCCAGGCGGCGTCGATGGTCAATCTGCTGCAGTCGGGGGTGGCCTCGGCCGAGCGGGTGTTCGAGCTGCTCGACGCCGGGGAGGAGCCCGCCGACAGCGCCGCACCGGCGCCCCCGTGTGAGCGGCGCGGTCGTGTCGAGCTCGAGGGCGTGTCGTTCCGTTACGACCGGGACACGCCGCTCATCACGGATCTGTCGCTACTGGCCGACCCGGGACACACCGTGGCCATCGTCGGCCCCACCGGGGCGGGCAAGACCACCCTGGTCAATCTGGTGATGCGGTTCTACGACATCGATGCGGGCCGGATCACCCTGGACGGCGTGGACATCGCGCAGATGCGCCGCGCCGACCTGCGCCGGCAGGTGGGCATGGTGCTGCAGGACACCTGGCTCTTCGAGGGGACGATTCGCGACAACATCGCGTACGGTCGCCCCGGGGCCTCCGACGCGGAGATTCTCGAGGCGGCGCGGGCCACGTTCGTGCACCGGTTCGTCCGCAGTCTGCCCGACGGGTACGACACCGTGGTCGACGAGGCGGGCGGCAACCTCAGCGCCGGCGAGCGCCAATTGATCACGATTGCCCGCGCGTCCTCGCCGATCCCGCGTTGTTGATCCTGGACGAAGCGACGAGCTCGGTCGACACGCGCACCGAGCTGCTGCTGCAGCACGCGATGGCGGCGCTGCGCACCGACCGGACGAGCTTCGTCATCGCGCACCGCCTCTCCACGATCCGCGACGCGGACCTGATCCTGGTGATGGACGCGGGGCGCATCGTGGAACGGGGCACGCACGAGGAGCTGCTGCGGGCCGGCGGAGCGTACGTGGCGCTCTACGACGCGCAATTCGCCGCGCCGGCAGTAGCCTGATCACCGATTATCACTGAGGGCAGGCAGCCATGACGCACATCACTCCCATCCATCCCGGTGAACACCTCGCCGAGATGCTGGCCGAGCTCGGAATCAGCCAGTACCGTCTGGCCCGGACCATCGGCGTACCTCCGCGGCGCATCAACGAGATCGTGCACGGCCGCCGGTCGGTCACGGCGGACACGGCGCTACGAGTCGGGCGAGCCCTTGGAACGACACCCGAGTTCTGGTTGAACCTGCAGCGAATGTACGACCTCGACCTGGCGCGTGCCTCGGCGGACGTCAGCAGCATCGAACCGCTGGTCACCGCGGGCCAGGGAGTCTGCGCCGTAGAACGGCGCGAGGCGGCCCCGCTCGAGGGCGACTTGGCCCGGACTTCCCACCCGCGGCCTCGCCAGCGGAGCCGATGGCAAGGTGACGGATGACAGGACGCCGCGGCCGCAGCGCCCGATGTCGAACTCGTTGATCTTCGTGGGACCGCTACCTTGGCGGATCGGTGAAGACCAGGGTCTGCACCACGCGTCGGGTGTCGTTTGGCTGCACACCCTCGAGCGTCAGCTCCACCGGATCGGTCGTGTCGAACTCGAAGTCGTACGTTTCGCCGACGGAGATCTGCAGGTCCGCTCGCCGCATCGTGGCTTGGGATGCCGGCAGGTCGACCGCGTCCTTCGCCACTGGGCGCCATTCCACCGGAACGCCGGCCTGCCTCAGCGACACGCGCAGGTTCGCTACTGACGGCGTGATGTTCATGAACCGGAACCGGTACTTCGTACCGGTCGCCAGCTCCATCGTGCGTGGTTGGGGGACGCCGTTCATCAAGAGCATCGCTGCTCCGAACGGTTCGCGCGGCGTCTGGCTGAACAGGAACGTCTTGTCGGTGGCGGGATCGTGCGTCCGTCCCGCAGGCATCACGATTAACGGGCCGTGAACCCCGCCCGTGAGCTGCCGTTCGTCGTGCCAGTGGGTGTGGTAGAGCAACGTTCCCGCGCGCGGCGGCGTCATCCGGGCCACGAACGTCTGCCCGGGCCCCACGGGGGGCGCTCTCATGTCGCCCATCCCGGAGACAATCGGCACCCCTACCCCCTCGATGTTGAAGTGCAGGCCGTGCAGATGCATCGGGTGGCTGAGGTCCGACGCGTTGACCACGCGCCAGTGGACGGGCTCGCCCCGCTGGTAGGCGAGCCGTTCGGTGAACGGCCACGATTTCCCGTTGATGGCCGTGCGCGTCGGTCCGTCAACGCTCGAGCACGAAGATCCGATCGTCCGTGGGGGCCCCGTGCGCGTCGACCACGAGGGCTCCTCCGACCAACGCGTCCGCGACCCGACGGTCCCCTCGCAGTCCATCGGGTGTTCGCGCCCAGTACAGATACGTGCCAGGCTCGCCGGCCGCGAAGCGCACCTCGTGCCTCGCTCCCGCGTCCACGGTCACTACGTCGCCCGCGGCTGCCGGCCGCTCCTGCAATCCATGCAGGGTCGCGGGGATGGCGAGCGTACTGTGCACGGAAACCTCGACGACAGTTCCCTCAGGCACGCGAACCAGCGGACCGGGAACCTGGAGCGGCTTTCCCTCTTCGCCGAACGCATAGACCGGAATGGCCTCGCCGTCCTCACCCTCTGGGTGCCAGACGCCCCTGCGAAGCTCCAGTCGCAAGGTCAGAACGCCGTCTCGCAGCTCTCCGCCCGGCACCCGATTGTCGTTCGCCACGATGGACTCGAGACTCTCTGCCAAGAGCGGGTCTGCTGCCCAATCGCCAATCAGGCAGACGAAACCGGTCGCTGCAACGACGCTGAAACGTACGTGGGGACCGGTCATGGAGTTCCTCCTCCGACCGCGATGACCAAGGTGTAGAACCCAATCCTACCAGACGGGCTGACCGGGCGCAGGGCGCTCTTCGAGCCGGTTGACTCGTACGGACGAGACGGCAGGGGGCGCGGCGACCGGTCGCGCCGCGCGCAACGCCTCGTCAGCGGACGATGCGTTCAGGATCCCGACCCGCGGAGCGCGAGCACCAGACGGAGCTTCGTGTCGTCCGCGGGACGACTCCCGTCTGCACCCTGCTCGCCGCGCGAGTGGCGCCAACCCGCCGCCCTGCGAGTTGGCGGAGCACGCAGGCCTCCTCAGAAGCGGAACGTGTATTGGAGCTTCGTGGCCAGCCTCGAGTCCTGTCTCCTGAAGTCGTAGCCTCGCTCGAGGTCTTGCACCCAGCCCTGACCGAATACGAAGAAGATGTCGTTTCCCGGCTCTATAGTCCAGTGCACGCGGCTCTGGAGGCCGAGATTTCCGGATCGGTTGTCGAACTGGATCAGATTGGAGAACGAAAGGAAGGGTGACACCGCATAGTTCACCTGTGAACTGTAGATGCGGGCGATGAAATTGCCTTGCGGCAAGCTGGCAAACGTCTGGTTGGTATTGAAGCTGATCGAAAAGTACGGAGGGAGCTTGTAACTGAGGCCCGTCTGGATCGCTTGCGCGGTGCCCGACCAGTAATTGCCAAACGTCAAACCGAAGCTGCCCTGAACTCGCCGTTTCTGCGCCGAGGTGAAAAAGATCCGCCAGGGCGTGAAGCGGTACTCGCCCACCGGAAGCACAACTCCGGGGGAAATCTCGAACGGCTCGAACAGGTGCTCGTACGTCGGGTTCATGTCGAACAAGCTGTGCAGGGAGTCCCCGGAGTTCAAGTGCCAATCGACCAGAGTGGCGTAGACGTTCCAGCTCTCGACCAATCCGTTGTCGAGTCGGGTGAAGCGCGTGTAGAAGACGTCATGAAACATCTGCTGAATGCCCGTCGACGGATTCGGGCGCGGGTTGAAGCTGCCGGCAACCCGAAGCATCCGCACATTGCTGCGCTGAACGAAACCGATCGCCGGATCGAAGTTTTCCTGAATCTCTCGCCAGAGAATCTGAGCCGCGAACTTGTCGTTGGGATACTGCGCTCCGAAGCCATAAGACGAGTTCTCTTCGGCGACGCCTCCGTTGTTGCTCGTGAGGCCGTAGGCGTTGAACACCACGTTTCGACTACTGCCCAGGAAATCGGAAGTGGCCAGGCGTACGTCCACTCCCACCGTGTTGCTCGAGAACTCGGAGGCGGGATCGCCGTTCGTGAGAATGGCGCCCAGGTACGACTGCTCCAGGAAGTTCTGCTTGACGCGGCCGACGAACAAGTTGTCGGCGTCCGCGTTCGACACGTCGCGGGTGCGCACGTCGAGCATGCCGATTTCAGTTCGGCCAACTTTCCCCGTCAGTTTGGCGCCGTAGTCGATCGGCACCTCTTGCCCCCCAAGCAAGCCGATCTTCCGGCTGAAGAACGGAAACACTTCAGCTCCGGTACCGGGAATGCCGCCCGGAGGATCGATCCCGGTCGTGGCGAAGTTGAAGACGCCGGCGTCCTGCAGGAAGAACGACCGTTTCTCCGGAAAGAATATGGAGAAACGCGTGAGATTGATCTGCCGCGCATCCGCTTCCGTTTCACCGAAGTCGGTGTTTGCGGTGACGGACAGTTTGAGACTCGGAGTGATGTTGTAGAACACGTCCAGTCCCGGCTTTCCGACGACCGTATCGCCGCCGGTGTCTCGACGCGGCCACCGCCGCGCCAAGAATGGGCGAACATCGAGGCCGACACCTTGCGCCAGGCCTTCGAGATTCGTGATTTCGCCCGCTTCGGAGATCTGGAAGAACTGCGTTTGAAAACGTGCCCCCGTCCAGCGGTTCTCCTCCAGTTTTCGTTGAATGGTGCGAGTGATGTTGAAGCCCCAGACGGTATCACCCGACGGGAAGCTCAGGGTCTTGAACGGGATAGCGAATTCCGCGCTCCACCCTTCGTCCGTTCGGGCGGTTCGCACGATCCAGATGCCGTCCCAGTCGTCATTCGTCTCACCGTTCGCAAACACCAGACCGTCGACCATGGCGCCGGCCGGATTGGTCGCAAAGTGGAAGGCGTTGCTCTGGTCGCGGAACGTGTCGAGCACGATGCCCAGCCGGTCATCCGCGTTCAAGCTCGCGTCCCGCGCCATCTGCGACGCCAGCACGCGGTCGGGCTCTGCGTCGTAGCACATGACGCCGATATAGAGGTTTTCCTCGTCGTAGAGCAGCGTGACTTCGGTCCTCTCCGTGGGCACTGCGCCGGCCACCGGGATTCTCTGGACCAGAGCGCCGATTGTCGGCGCCTGTCGCCACGGCGCCTCGTCCAGCGACCCATCGATGACAATCTCCGAGGTGACCGCCGTTACGACGGCTGATCTGACCGGGTCTGTCGGGCTCGTCTGTTGGGAAGCGGCGACGCACAAGGCCGGCCCGACGATGCAGTGCCAGGCGCAGATCAGCGCCAGCGAACCGATCCGGAGCGACAAATGCCGCGGAACCGGGAGGCTATCCAAGAGTTTCTTCATTGGCTGCCTGACCTCCGGTGTCGTGAGGCTTCTCACGATCAGAGCGCGAGCAGCCACCGCGCGAGCGGACCAAGCCTCGCGCGCGTCTCGCGCATCATCCGCGCCGAAGCGACCCTCCGTCCGAGCACGGGCCGCATCCCGCCCCGTCCATCCACGGAGCAGCGGTGGAAGGCCCGGTTCCCGCATGAGCGGCCCGATTTCGACAGGCCGCGGTCAGTCACCCGAGGAAGCGCGGGGCGATCAGCAGCACCAGCGCCGGGACGACGGTGACGGCGATGAGGTCCATCAACACGCCGTAGCGGATCATGTCGGTGATGCGGACCCGGCCCGAGGCGTAGACGATGGCGTTGGGCGGAGTCGACACCGGCAGGGCGTCGGCCACCGACGCGGACAGCGCCGCCGCGACGCACGGGATGACCGGGTTGACCCCGGCCGCCGCCGCGATCGAGATGACGATCGGCACCGCGATGTTGGTCGCCGCGGTGTTCGACATCGTCTCCGACAGCACAACCGTGAACAGGGCGGCCGCGAACGTCAGCGTGGCCACCTCGCTGGTCGGCACGAGGCCGGTGATGCCTTCGCCCACGACCTGCGCGAGGCCCGTCGACGCGGCCAGCCCGCCCATGGCGAGCCCGCCGCCGAACAACAGGATGGTCCCCCAGTCTATCTGGGCCGCCTGCTTCCAGGTGATGGTCGTGGGCTCGGTCTTGCTGATCGGCAGCAGGAACAGCAGCACCACCCCGGCGAGCGCCGCCACCGCCTCCGGCACGCTGGCCAGCACCGAGGCCGCCACCGGATGATCGGTGCCCAGCACGAGGGCCAGCAGGCCCGGCCCCACCCACAGGCAGACGGTAACGCCGAACGCGATCACGGCGTTGATCTCGCCGCGGCGCCACGGCCCGAGGGCGGCCTTGCGCTCGGCGATGATCCGGTCCGTGCCCGGAATCTCCTTCATGCCGGTCTGTCCGACCCAGTTGAGGTAGACGAAGACGATCGCCATCAGCACGCACACGATGGGCACCGAGAACAGCATCCACTGCACGAACGTGATCCGGAAGTCCAACTGCTCGCTGAGCATGCCGACCGCGATCAGGTTCGGCGGCGTGCCGACCGGCGTGGCCATTCCCCCGCGCGAGCAGCAGTACGTCGTCATCAGCATCAGCGCCGTCCCGTACTTCTTCGGGACGTCCGACGTCGACTCCATGAACCGAATCAACGACACCCCAAGGGGGACGAGCATCGCCGCCGTCGCGGTATTGCTCATCCACGCCGACAGGCCGGCGGCGAGCAGGCCGTAGGCGAACAGGATGCGCGTGGGCCGAGCCCCGATGATCTTCAGCGAGAGCACCCCGAACGCCACCCGTTCGTTCACCCGGTGGACGAAGAGGGCCTGGGCCAGGATGAAGCTGCCGATGAACAGGAAGATGGTGGTGCTGGCGAACGGCCTGAAGGTCTGGGCGGCCGGCGCCACCTGCAGGGAGATGGCCAGCGCCGGCCCCAGGAGAGCGGTGACGGCCAGCGGCAAAGCCTCGGTAATCCAGAACACGATGACCAGCGCCATGACCGCCGCGAGCCGGTGCCCCTCGGGAGTCAGGGACTCGAACGGCCACGCCAGGACCAGCAGGAAGAGCAGGGGTCCGACCACCAGCCCGATCTTCCGCCGCTTCTCGTCGAAATGGGTTTCCGCGGCGGTCTTGGCGGGCGACGACAGGGGCTCTGATGTCATAGGCTGGTCTGTCTATCACACTTCGGAGCCGAGTCAAAGCCGCTCCGGAGCCCCGCTTCCGGGCGCGGCGCCGCGGTACCGCATCGGAGCGGCCCGCGCGAACCGCGATCTGAGGGCCGTGGCGCGGACGTGATATCCTTGGTGGACAATTCCGGTTTCGACTGAGGAAGGTGCCCAGTGATGGATCATACGGTGTTCGCGCTCATCGGCACGCTCGGTGTTCCCGAGTTGATCATCATTTTTCTGATCCTGATGCTCATCTTCGGCGCCAACCGTCTGTCCGGGCTCGGTAAAGGCATGGGCCAGGCCATCCGCGGCTTCAAGGATGAGATGGGATCGAGTTCGAAGGAAAAGCCGGCTGAAGCCGAGCCGCCGCGCGACGTCTGACCCACCCGCTGTCGCGCCGTCCGGGCGTTACGTACACGAGAAGGGCCGGTGTACCCCTTGCGAGGCACGCCGGCCCTCGAACCACTCCAGGCCCACCGGAAACCGGCAGTTGCCCGGGCTCGGCGGCTAGTCGAGCCCGAGATCCCGCATGTGCGCCACCAGGTCCCGCCCCGCCGTCGACGGGTTGACCCGCTTGTCGATCCGCAGGATGCTGCCGTCGCCGCCGATGATGAAGGTCCAGCGGGACGGCCACCCGCGGCCGCCGGCGGGCACGACCCCGTAGGCCTCGGCGACCTCTCCGGTGGGATTGCTCAACAGCGGAAAACCGGAATCGAGTGACTCCGCGAACTCGCGGTTCGTCTGCGGATCATCGGTGCTGATCATGAAGTACGCCATGTCGATGGCTTTCAACGCGTCGCTGGATTCACGCAGCGACCTGCACTGGACCGTTCAACCACCGGTGAACGCCTTGGGGAACCAGGCCAGCACCACCGGCGTGCCCGCATAGTCGGACAGGCGGTGGGTCTTGCCGTCCGTGCCCGGCAGACTGAACGCTGGCGCCATGTCGCCGACCTTCAGGGGCTGGGCGGCCGCTCCCCCGACGCCCACCGCGGCCACGGCCACAACGACCATGACGCAGAGTGCGACGAGCATTCTCATTTTTCTCCTACTCCTCCGAGTAACGACGTTTCCAGAACGGACGCGGCATGCTATCACGTTTGCTCGACGCGCCCCGGCGCCGCCGCGACCGGCGGGGCGGCGCTCGCGGGGTCGAGCACCCCGATGTAGGGAAGGTGCCGGTACCGCTCGGCATGGTCGAGGCCGTAGCCGACCACGAACCGGTCGGCGATGGTGAACCCGACGTGCTCGATGCCGACCTCGACCCGGCGGCGCGAAGGCTTGTCCAGCAGGGTGACGGTGCGGAGCGAGCGGGGGCGCCGGGCGCGCACGGTGTCGATCAGCAGCGCGAGGGTCCGCCCCGTGTCGACGATGTCCTCGACGATCAGCACGTCGCGGTCCGCGACGTCGTCGTCGAGGTCCTTGACCAGCCGCGGCAGAGCCGACGGGCGCGTTCCGGACCCGTAGCTCGCCAGTCTGGCGAAGTCGACGGTGACCGGCCGCGCGAACGCCCGCATCAGGTCCGCGAGGAAGACCACCCCGCCCTTCAGGACCGACACCAGATGCACTTCGCACCCGTCCGCGTAGCCGGCGCAGATCTCCGTCCCGAGCTGCCGAACCCGCTCCTGGATCCGCTCGGGCGTGAACAGGACTGCCGGGGCCGATCCCTGGACCATGCGTGAAGCGGGTTGCAGAGGCGGAGGCACGTACCGATCGCTGGAACGGCCGGTCGACCCGAGCGTCGAGGAAGTGGTGGGCGCTAGTGGATTCGAACCACTGACCCCCGCCGTGTGAAGGCGATGCTCTACCACTGAGCCAAGCGCCCACTCCGAGGTCGGCCGCTCATTGTACCTCACGCCGACAACCGGCACCAGCGCGACCCTTGCGGTCGCGTTGGAAGTTTCGCTGGCGAGAAACTTCTACGGCGCAAGCCCCTGGCCCGGCAATCGTCTCCTGCGGCTCCGCTTGCCGCCCGACCAACCCGGGAGTCTGCACCGTCTCTCCGGCGCAGACTCCCGGAACCGGTCGAATCAGGGCACGGCGTCCAGCAGGGCCCGCAGCATGCGGGCGTAGCCCGCGTCGGCCTCCGTGTGATCCGCCGTCGCCTGGTCGGTGAACCGCACGACGCTCCCGGCGACGTTCGCGCTGTCGCCCGGGGCCCCCGCCACCAGGCCGTCGGCGCCGACGTCGGTCACCAGGACCTTGCTGGCCGCTATCGACGCCATGTTGAGGTCCATGTAGACGTCCCGATAGCTGCCGGCGGCCAGCTTCTGCTCGACGTAGATCGGGGGGTCCATGCGGGCGGACACGACCATCAACTGCCCCGGAAAGCGGAGGGCGGCCACGAACCGGTCGGCGCCTTCCGGACCCTCCGGGTCCCGGGCCGCTATGCTGTCGAGCTGCGCGCTTTCGAGGGCGGCCGCCAACTGCCCTGCCAGCGACGCCGACTCCGGACCTTGCGCCCCGGACGCGGCGCCCACGATGAGCACCGTGACCGCCGCAACCACCGCGGGTCTCGCTACACACCGAACGCATCTCGACATGGTGCCCCTCCTATAAGTGAACAGCTCTCCTCGTCCTCCTCCGTCGGCTCCGGCGCCCGCGACACCAGGAGCCCGTGGCTAAACCCCACGGGCTTCCGCCACAGACTCCCTGGCCCCATTCTACACACTCACAGCCGGGAAACGCGCCCGTCACGACAGCGCATAGCCGGGGCTGCGCAACGCCTGGATCTTGTCGCGCAACGCCGCCGCCCGCTCGAACTCGAGGTTCGCCGCCGCCGCCCGCATCTCCGTCTCCAGCGACTGCAGATGGGCGTCGAGCTCGGCCTGGGTGCCGAACGTCTCCGCGGTCTCCCGGACCGCCGGCACCGTGACGTAGTCCCGTTCGTACACCCCGGTCAGAACGTCGTCGATGTCCTTCACGATCGATTCCGGCGTCAACCCGTTCTCCCGGTTGAACGCCTCCTGCAACGTGCGGCGGCGCTGCATCTCGCCGAGCGCGGTCCGCATCGAGTCGGTGACGACGTCCGCGTACATGATGACGAGTCCGTTGACGTTGCGGGCGGCCCGGCCCGAGGTCTGAATCAGCGAGCCGGAGGACCGCAGGAAGCCCTCCTTGTCCGCGTCGAGAATCGCCACCAGCGACACCTCCGGCAGGTCGAGACCCTCGCGCAGGAGATTGATGCCCACGAGCACGTCGAACACCCCGCGCCGCAGGTCCCGCAGGATCTGCACCCGCTCCAGGGTCTCCACCTCCGAGTGCAGATACCGCACCTTGACCCCGAGCTCCTGGTAGAACTGCGTCAGGTCCTCCGCCATCCGCTTGGTGAGGGTGGTGACGAGCACCCGCTCCCGGCGCTCGGCCCGCTGCCGGATCTCGTGCAGCAGGTCGTCGACCTGCCCCTTCACCGGGCGGACGTCGACCACCGGGTCGATCAGCCCGGTGGGACGAATGACCTGCTCGACGACCACACCCTGACTCAGGTCGAGCTCGTAGGGCCCGGGAGTGGCGGACACGAAGACCACCTGGCCCACGCGGTGCTTCCATTCGTCGAACGTCAGCGGACGGTTGTCGAGGGCCGAGGGCAGGCGGAACCCGTGCTCCACCAGCATCTCCTTCCGCGAGCGGTCGCCGTGATACATGCCGCGCACTTGCGGGACCGTCTGGTGGCTCTCGTCCACGATGGTCAGGGCATCCGGCGGCACGTAGTCGAGCAGCGTCGGAGGCGGCTCGCCGGGGGCCCGGCCCGTCAGGTGCCGGGCGTAGTTCTCGATGCCGTGGCAGTAGCCGATCTCGCGCATCATCTCGAGGTCGAACATCGTCCGCTGGTGCAGCCGCTGCGCCTCCAGCACCTTGCCCAGCGACTCGAGCTGGCCGCGGCGCTCGGCGAGCTCCGCCTTGATCGCCTCGACCGCCTGCAGGGTCCGCGCCTTCGGGGTCACGAAGTGCGATTTCGGATACACCGCGAGCTTGTCGTGGTGACGGAGGGTCTGGCCGGTGACCGGGTCGAAGCTGACGAGCTCGTCGATCTCGTCGCCGAAGAGCTCGATCCGCACCCCGACGTTCTCGTAGGAGGGGTGCACCTCGACGATGTCGCCGCGCACCCGGAAGGTGCCGCGGTCGAAGTCGTGGTCGTTCCGCTCGTACTGGATCTCCACCAGCTTCCGCAGGATCCAGTCGCGTTCGACGCGTTGCCCCCGCTCGAGCGGCAGCATCAGTCCGTAGTACGCCTCGGGCGATCCGAGCCCGTAGATGCACGAGACGCTGGCCACGATGACGACGTCCCGCCGCTCGAAGAGGGACCGGGTGGCGGACAGCCGCATGCGGTCGATCTCGTCGTTGATCGTCGCCTCCTTCTCGATGTACGAGTCGGTGGCGGGCACGTAGGCCTCGGGCTGGTAGTAGTCGTAGTAGCTGACGAAGTACTCCACCGCGTTCTGGGGAAAGAACCGCCGGAACTCGAGAAACAACTGGGCGGCGAGAGTCTTGTTGTGCACCATCACGAGGGTCGGACGGTTCACCTGGGCGATGGCGCTCGCCATCGTGAACGTCTTGCCGGAACCGGTCACCCCCAGCAGAACCTGGTGCGGGTCGCCGCGCCGCAGGCCGTCCGTCAGCTCCTGCACTGCGCGGGGCTGATCGCCGCGGAGCTCGAAGTCGCTCACGAGGGTGAACCGATCGTAGGTGGATGGCACGAGGAACTCCCGATGAACGCGGCCCACCCGCTACGATGGCCGGCGCCGCAGTCGGGCCGCGGGGCGCGCGCCGGGGCCGGGAACCCGTGGCCCATGCCCCGCCCCGTGCCGCGGCGCCAAAGGCTCTGCGCCGGGGAACGGCGGGGACCACGGAGCGTCGGGCGGCAGCGGAGCCGCCGGCGCGACCGCAAGGTCGCGGCCAAGAGTCTGCGCCGTAGAAGTTTCGCGCCAGCGAAACTTCCAACGCGACCGCAACCTCCCGCAGGAGTCTGCGCCGTAGTTTCGCGCCAGCGAAACTTCCAACGCGACCGCAACCTCCCGCCAGGAGTCTGCGCCGTAGAAGTTTCGCGCCAGCGAAACCTCCAACGCGACCGCAACCTCCCGCCAGGAGTCTGCGCCGTAGAAGTTTCGCGCCAGCGAAACTTCCAACGCGACCGCAAGGTCGCGCGGTCGCGCGGTCGCGCTAGCGGTCCCGCGGCTCGGTTTCTTCGATATAGGGTGCGAAGTAGCCTTCACGCGCGCGGATGCTGGCGTTATCGAGCTCCGGCCGCTCCTCACGCAGACTCACCGTCACCTCGCGCCAGGCGCCGTCGGTGGTCCGATCGGTCGACACATAGCCGAGCGAGTACCGCGCCTCCAGCTCCTCGCGAATCTGCTGGTATATCTCGTCCAGATCGTCCTGCGAGGTCGGGAAATAGGCGCGCCCTCCCGTCAGCCCGGCGATCTGCTGGAGCCGCACGCGTTGGCGCATCTGCGCCATGTTCCGGCGCCGGACCTGGAACCCGACCGCATGGACGGTCACGTCGGAGGCACGCAGGAGATCGCGCAGCTCGTCGAACCGCAGCCGGCTCCGGGTGTCGGCGCCGTCGGTATAGAGCAGCAGCAGCTTGCGACCGTCCTGGGCGAAGGCGCCGTCGAGATAGACCCCGAGCGCATCGTAGAGCGCGGTCATCCCCTCGGCCTCCTGACCCCGCAACCGTTCCACGAGCCGGGGAAAGTCCGCCTGGGTGAACCGGCTCACCCGCACCTGGGTATCGAACTCGACCAGCGTCATGTCGACCGCGAAGTCCAACCCCCGCAGGAACCGGATTGCCGCCGTCTTGGCGAAGGACGCATCGACCGTCATGCTGCCGCTGACGTCGAACAGCACCCCGAGATGCAGAGGCATCCGATCGAGGTCGAGCTCGAGTCCGCGGGAGAAATAGGCGATGCGCTGCTCGCGTCCTTCCTCCACCACCCGGAAGTCGTCGGCCGTCAACCCGGAGACCAGCTCACCGTCCTCGTCGAGGACGGTGACCCCGAACCGAACCAGATCCACGCCGCTTCGAAACACCGGCTGCCCGGAGGCCGCAACCACTCCCGCGAAGACCATGACGACCGACGTCACATATCGGCGCATCGCACTCTCCTGCTTCCACCCCGGAATCCGCCGCTTCGCGGCTCCATCGTCGGCATCTTATCCGATTCCCGCTCCGGCCGACCGGCCGCGCGCGAGCCGCGCCGACTATAATGGAGAGCTTGGGCCGATGGGACGCGGCTCGAACGGTCAGCAGCATGAAATGCCTCGCCGTCTGCCAGGACGAACTGCTCATTCGACTCCTGGCCCGGACGCTCAAGCCGCGCCTGGACGTTGAGTTCGTCGTCGAAGACCGGCTCCTCGGACGGCGCCTGGAAGATGCCGGCATCGCCGTCCATGTCGGCAACCCGCGCCGGGTCGACACCTGGCTCAAGGCCGACGTCGGTCCCGCCACCTGCGTCCTCGTCGAGGATTCCCCCCGCCGGAGCCCGCGCCGGACGATCGAGGCGATACGGGACGCGGGGGCCACGCTCGTGTATCTGCTCGACACCGAGCAGCCCCGGAGCCCCAGGCAGCAGGAACGGCAGCGGCTGCTGACGGCGTCGGGGGTCAGCCGACTGGCTCTCTCCGAGCTGCTCCGGGGCGCCCTGGGGGCGGCGCTGGAACGGTCCATCACCCGCGCGCGGGTCGAACAGTACCAGCGGTTTCTCGCAGACGCCGACCGTATCCTGATTCTGTTGCACAACGACCCGGACCCCGACGCGATGGCCAGCGGCCTCGCCCTCCGCACCCTGCTCCACCGCACCAGGACGACCGCCATCATCGGGACGTTCCAGGGGGTGACCCGACCCGAGAACATCCGGATGGCCAACCTGCTCGACATCCAGATCGAGCTGCTCAACCGCCGATCGGTGACCGAGTTCCCCCGCATCGCCACCGTCGACGTGCAGCCGCACTACTTCGGCGGGCTGATCAACCGCGTGGACCTCGTCATCGACCATCACCCCGCGCGCGCCGGGTACAGCGCGGCTTTCAAGGACATCAGGCCCGACTACGGCTCCACCTGCACCATTCTCACCGAGCATCTTCGCGCCGTCGACGCCAACATCTCGGAGCGCACCGCCACCGCGATGCTCTACGCAATCAAGTCCGACACCCTGTTCCTGTCGCGCCACACCGACGAATCGGACCTCGATGCGTTCCGTTTCCTGTATCCCCTGGCGAACGCGGCGCTCGTCCGCAAGATGGAAGGGTCGGAAACCAATCTCGAACGCCTGGCTTGCCTGACCAGGGCGATGCAATGCAGCAAGATCAGCGGGTCGCTGTACACGTCGCACCTGGGCGAGGTCGCGCGCGAAGACCTGATCACGTTCGTCGCCGACTTCCTCCTCCAGGTGGAAGAGGTCTCCTGGTCGGTGGTGTCGGGCATCGTGCAGCGGAACGTGGTCATCTCCGCCCGCAATCTCGGCGATTCGGGCGATGCCGGCAAGTTCGTGAAGCGGTCGTTCGACGACATCGGCAGCGCCGGCGGCCATCGCGTCATGGCCAAGGCGGTGGCCCCCGTCGACCGGTTCGCCCAGAAGTTCGGATCGGTCGAGCCGGATCGCGTTCTCGACGTCACCCATGCGCTCGCCGACGAGTTTCTGCAGACGCCGCCGGCCTCCGAGCGCCGCCGCGGCACGGGCATCGAACGACCGGTGTGAGCGGAGGAGTCCCGGGCCCTGCCCGGTTACGACACCGGTGTCACCGGTGTCGGCGGACGGGGTCGAGGCGTCGGCGGCATCTCCTCGCCGCTGGGCGCCACCACCGGATTGACGAACTGTCGGTACCCATCGTCGAAGCCGCGGTCCATGAGATCCGTGAGGGTCCACCGCCGATCGGAGCGTTCGTCGTACGAACCGCCAAAATCGAACGGCCCCAGGGGATTGTGGAGGGGGCGTATCTCGAAGAAAGCCTGAAACAGCCGAGCCCGGTTGCCGACCGCGTCACGCGCCGCCACCGTCTCGACAGACTGGAGCGACTCTCCGATCCGGCCGCGGCCGTCGCGCCGTTGTCCCCCCAGCGCATGCGGACCGGACGGCGGGGGCTGCGCGGACACGAGGATGACCTGCTGGACCCCGGCGAGGGCCACCTCGTCGAGCAGCCGCCCGAGGGCGTCCGGCCGGTCGCACAGTCGATGCGTTTCACCCCGCCAACCGCTCGTGGCGGGGAACTGAACGAACCACGGCTCCGTCACCACCGGCAGGCCGAGGGACGCGGCGAGAGCGTCGAATCCGTGCCGCGCGGCCCATCCGCTCAGGTCGAGGGCCTCGAGAGGCCGGTCGCCGCCCGCGCCCCGGCGCCGGAAGAACGGCCCCCTGAACTTCTTCGTCAGCATCGCCAGGACCAGATCCCGGGATCCGTCCAGATCGTGCACGGCCACCAGGAGCTCGCGGAATCCAGGCTGCCCGAGGCTGTCCGAGAGCAGACGGGTGTATCGCAGGCCGAGCTGCTCGGGGCTGGGACGCGCCATCGCCGACGCGCCCCGGACCGACTTCCACAGTCCGTTGCCGAACCAGCGCTGGCCGTAGTCGGCGTCGAGCGGCGCCCCCGCCAGCAGCCACCAGAACGCCCCGCGCCCGCGCCGCCCGGGGCGCGTCCGGTACCACGTCAGCACCGCCGAGCAGACCAGCGCGCCCAGCAGCAGGGCCAGGGCGAACACGGTGACTCTCGGCAGCCACACCGGCAGCATGTCCGGGGCGAAGACCCACTCGACGAGCCGTCCGAACCCGCTCGTGAGCCAGGCCCCGTTCAAGCCGGCAATCTGGACGAAGTAGGCTATCGCGTAGACCAGGGTGGCGAGAACGACCACACCGAACGGAAGCAGCAACGTAGCGAGCGCCACGCCGAGAATGGCGGTCGCGGCGACCAGGGCCGGACGCCAGCGATACAGCCGGGTCGCCCCCGGCGCCGCCCACAACCCCGTCCGTTCCCAGAGCTGATCGGCGCCGTCCACCGCTCCGAACAAGGCGCCCACCGTACCGACGCCGCGCCCGGCCATCAGATCGACCTTCACGCCGGCCTCGTGCAACGCCCGCAGCACCCCGGCATGGTAGGCGCCCGCGGTGCCGGTACCCGTCAACACCACGGCGGTGCGCCGGTGCGGAGAGTATCGCGCCCGGGAACCGGATGGCGGCGGAGCCGCGGCACTACTCGACGGGGTCATGGAATCCCCGGGCGGGAGGGCAGTCTACTCGCCATGAATCGTGACGAGCTTGAGCACTTCGAACTCGCGAATCCCGCTCGGGGTCGGCACCGCGACCTCGTCCCCCTCTTCCTTCCCCATCAGCGCGCGTCCGATGGGTGAGGCGGTGGAGATCCATCCCTTCCGCGGGTCGGCGTCCTCGGGCATGACCAGCCGGTAGACAACGGCGTCGCCGTCCACCTCGTGCAGATGCACGGTTGAACCGAAGCCGGCGCGATCGGTGGGAATCCGGTCGAGGTTCAGCAGCGACAGCTCGGCCACGCGCTTGCGCAGCATGGCCAGACGGGCCTGCACGAAGACCTGCCGCTCCTTCGCGGCCTGATACTCCGCATTCTCACGGAGATCGCCGAGTTCACGAGCCCGCTTGATCTCCTGGGGCAGCTCGCTGTTGAGCTCCCGCTCGAGCTCCCGGATATCGACTTCGAATCGCTTGATCAGTTCCGCCTTCATGTCGGCGTCGCCTCCACCGCACCACAGCCGCCCGGCCGACCGGCGAGGAGAGCCATCGCGCCATCCGACCGCCGGCGAGGGACCTCCGTCGCCGACGGCTGCCTGCCGCCGCGAGTGGCGTGTCCACCAACGGCTAACGATAGCACATCTGCTATGCTCGCCCCGGCGCCGCCGTCTCGTGCGGCGCCGCACGAGAACATGCCGCCGAACACCGCGACCCCTCGCCGCGCCGTGCCCCGCGGGCGCCTCACCGGTCCCGGGGCTGCGCGCGGTTTCACCACGGGGCCCTAGTGGAACCGATCACCAGCCGGCGCAACCCGCTCGTGGCCCGGTTCCGGCGCGCCGCGCGCCACGACGCGGGGGTCGACTCGACGGTGCTCCTGGAGGGTCCCAGACTGGTGGAGGACGCCTTGGCGGCGGGCGTGCCGGTGGACGTCGCGGCGGTTTGCACCGCCTCCGCCGGCCGCCGGGCCGCGGCGGTGGCCCGGCGGCTCGAACCGGTGGCGCGGGTCGTCCGGGTGACCGCGGCGGTGATGGATGCGTTGAGCCCCGTCTCGACGCCGAGCGGCCTGGTGGCCCTGGCCACCCTCCGCCCCGCCCGGGTGGAGGACACCATGCAGGTCCCGCGGCCGCTGGTCGTCGGGTTGAGCGGGGTCCAGGATCCCGGCAACACCGGGGCGGTGATCCGCGCCGTCGAAGCCGGGGGAGCCTCGGGCGTCGTCACCGTCGGCGGGGCCGATCCGCTCGGGTGGAAGTCGCTCCGGGGGGCGATGGGCAGTGCGTTCCGTTTGCCGATCGCCCGCGGCGACGACCCGGCCGCGGTCCGGCGGCAGGCGTCGGTTCACGGCCTGCGGGTGATTGCCGCGGTACCGCACGCCGGAACCACGCTGGCCGAGGCCAACCTGACGGCGCCCTGCCTGGTCTGGCTGGGCGCCGAAGGGTCCGGCCTCGACGGGGACGCAATCGCGACCGCCGACGACATCGTGTCGATTCCGATGCACCGTCCCGTCGAATCCCTCAACATCGCGGTGGCGGCCGCCCTCATCATCTATGAAGCGGCCAGACAGCGGAGCGGACCGCGACCGGCATGACTTCCGGATCCCTCTTCGACGAGCCTCCCGGCGATGCCGGCGCGGAGGATACCCCGCTCGCCGAGCGGATGCGCCCGCGGAGCTTCGACGAGCTGGTCGGCCAGGACGCTCTCATCGGCCGGGGCCGCCCGTTGCGGCAGGCTATCGAACGCGACACGCTGCGGTCGATCATCCTGTGGGGCCCTCCCGGCAGCGGGAAGACCACCCTCGCCCGCCTCATCGCCGACGTGACGACCTCGAAGTTCGTCGCGTTCAGCGCGGTCCTCTCGGGCATCAAGGAGATCCGGGCGGTAACGGCGGCGGCGGAAGCGGCGCGGGGGCACGGGGGCCGGCGGACGATTCTGTTCGTCGACGAGATCCACCGCTTCAACAAGGCCCAGCAGGACGCCTTTCTCCCCCGGGTCGAAGCGGGCGACATCGTCCTGATCGGGGCCACCACGGAGAACCCCTCGTTCGAGGTGAACGCGGCGCTGCTCTCGCGCTCGCAGGTCTACGTGCTGAAGCCGCTGCCCCGCGAGGCCATCGCCACCCTGCTCGCACGGGCCCTCGCCGATACCCGGCGCGGCCTGGGCAGGGATGCGCTGGAGGCCGACCCCGACGCCCTGGCCGCGATGGCGCGGCATGCCAACGGGGATGCCCGGGTCGCCCTGAACCTGCTCGAGCTCGGCGCCGCCGCGGCCCTGGCCCGCGCGGCCGAGACGGGGACGACGGGCGCCGCGCGGCTCACCCTGGAGATCGCCTCGGACGCGATGCAACGCCGCGCCCTGCTGTACGACAAGACCGGCGAAGAGCACTTCAATCTGATCTCCGCGCTCCACAAGTCCATGCGCAACAGCGATCCGGACGCGGCGGTCTACTGGCTCGCCCGCATGGTCGAGGCGGGCGAGGACCCCCTGTACATCGCCCGCCGAATCGTCCGGTTCGCTTCGGAAGACGTCGGCAACGCCGATCCGCAGGCCCTCGGCGTGGCGATGGCGGCCAAGGACGCGGTACACTTCATCGGCATGCCGGAAGGCAACACCGCCCTCGCCCAGGCAGCCGTCTACCTGGCGACCGCCCCCAAGAGCAACGCCGTCTATCGGGCCTATGCGCAGGCCGCGGCCGACGCGCACCGCGAGGCCGCCGACCCGGTGCCGCTGCATCTGCGCAATGCGCCGACGCACCTCATGAAGGACCTCGAGTACGGCAAGGGATACCGCTACGCGCACGACGAACCGGAGGCGGTGGCCGCGATGAGCTGCCTGCCGCCTTCGCTCGACGGGCGCCTGTACTACACGCCGACGACGCGCGGCTTCGAGAAGGAAATCGGCCGCCGGCTGGCCGCCTGGCGGCACATCAAGGCCGAGCGCCGGGCCGCCGCGGAAGCCGCGGCCGGCCGAAGGGGCGCCGCTCCCCCGCCGTCCGAGGCGGAAGACGATTGAACCATGCCTGGCGCACTCTACTACCTCGGCCGCGGACTCCAGGTTCTGGGGATGGCGGCGCTTCTCGAAGCGATTCTCATCGCCGGCCCCCTCGGCCCCAGCCCCCGCATCTTCGGGTTCGGCGTCGCGGCCTTCCTGGTAGGTCACCTCATCGTGAAGCGGACCACGGGCGGCGGTTGACTGCGGAACGACCCGGCGGGCAATCGCCACCCCCTGGCCGCCAGCGACAGCCGTCCCGCCCACGGTCGCGCCAGCCAGCGCGAACCCTTCCCCACTCGCGTTGTTCGACTCTTCCTGCCGGGTCGAGGTCGGGCCGGTCGCGAGCAGCCGGTAGTCGGCCCCCTTCGGGCGGTCAGCGTCGCCGCGCGATGATGACCCAGATCTCGGCGTCGGGCGACCAGGCTTCTTCCCGATAGCCGCCGAGGACCGCGTCAACGGCAAACCCCGCCCGCTCGACGCGCTCGACCACCTGCGGGACGGTCAGGGTGCGGAACGCGATCGAGACGGGGTAGCTCGTCCGCCGTCCCCCGCGCGTCTCGACGAACTCCTGGTTGAAGATGGTCAGTCCGTGGCGCGGCACCTGGCGGACCGATTCGATGAGGGTCACCCGTCGGCCGCCGCTCATCGGCCCGCGCAGGCTGACCTGCCGGGCGTACTCGCCCCACCGCGGCAGGCCGGGAGCCAGGTCGACGCCGAGCGTGCCGCCGGGCGCCAGCACGCCGGCGACGGCGTCGAGGGTCGCGGCCACATCGTCGTCGGAGAGCAGCGACTGCAACATGCCGTAGGGCGCCATGACCAACCGGCAGCGCCAGTCCGGGCGGAAGGGCAGCGCGCGGATGTCGCCGCGCACGACCGCTGCGCGGCCGGTCAGGCGGGCGCGCCGCAGCCGCGCGCGCAACCGCCGCAACATGGCCGCCGACCGGTCGATGCCGACGAAGCGGCGGGCCTTCCGCGCGACGGGTACCGACAGCCGCCCCGTGCCGCAGCCGAGCTCGAGGACCGTCCCGTCCGCGCGGGCGGCGAGGTCGGCCCAGAACCGGACGTCGCGGCGGCCGACGGTCTGGGCGTTCTCCCAGTCGTAGAACCGCGCGTAGGCATCCCACCCGTGCCAGCCTTCGGAGGGGGGGCTCATGCGCTCGTCAACCCGGCCACCGGCTAGATGCGCTCGAACCGCTTCTCGATCTCGCGGCGCGAGAGGCGCAGGACGACGGGGCGGCCGTGCGGGCAGACCGAGGAGTGGGCGGTGCGGCGGAGCGCGTCGAGAATCCAGATCATCTTCTCGGGCGTCAACCGGTCGTGCGCCTTGACGGCGGCGTGGCACGCGGTGGTGGCGGCGCTGCGCCGCAGCGCCTCGTCGATGGCCGCCCCCTGGTCGAGACCGTCGAGGTCCTGGGCCAACCCGCGCACCGCCGCCTCGCACGCGGCGAGGGGCACGAGCGCGGGCACCGCGGCGATCCGGACGCTCTCGCCGCCGAACGCCTCCACCTCGAACCCCAGCCGCTGCAGGGCGGTCTCGTGGGCGGCCAGCGCGTGCCGCTCGGCCGGGGGCAGGTCGAGCACGATCGGCTGCAGCAGCCGCTGACTCTCGAGCGCCCCGGCGGTGAGCCGTTCCATCACCTGTTCGAACAGCACCCGTTCGTGGGCGACATGCTGGTCGATGATGGCGACGCCCTCGTCGTCGATGGCGATGATGAACGTATCGCGGAACTGCCCGAGCGGCTGCATGGGCCGGTCCACGACCCCCGCCGCGGGCGGCACCGGGGGCGCGGCCGGGCGCAGCTCGCGGACGGCGGCGGCCAGCGTCGGTCCGCCGGAGACGCCCGGCGCTCCCCGATCGCGGCCGTCCGATGTCGCGCCGTCCGGTCCCGCCGCGGCGCCCTCCGGGATCGCGTGCGAGACGGGCCGCCAATCGCCGGAGGCTTCCACCGCGGACGCCAGCGCCGCCCCGGAGGCCGGCGACGCCGGGGGGGCGGGGGCCGCATCCGGCAAGGTCACGGCTGGCGCGGCGGTGTCCCCCAGCGCTTCCGCGAGGGCGCGGCGCAAGACCTCGTGGACGAGGGACGGCTCGAGAAAACGGACCTCGGCTTTCGTCGGATGCACGTTGACGTCGACCCGGTCGGGAGGCAGCTCGATGAACAGATGCACCTCGGGACGGCGTTCCTTGATGGTGGCGACGTCGTAGGCGTGGGTGATCGCGTGGGCGAGGGTGCGGTCCTTCACGGCGCGGCCGTTGACGAAGAGGTTCTGCGCCCCGCGCCGCGCCCCTTCCTTCCCGCCGGTGAGCCCCGCCGCGAACCCCGTCACCGTGACCCCGGCCGCGTGCTTTCGCACCTCGACGAGGTCCTGGCGGTCCTTGTAGAGCTGGAACAGCCGATCCGCCAGGCTCTCGACCGGCGGCCATTGCGCCAGCCGGCGCGTCCCGCTGGTCAACGTGAAGCCGACCCGGTGCCGCCCCAGGGCCAGTTGGGCGACCAGTCGCGAGATTTGCGCCGTCTCCGCGCTGTCCGATTTCAGGAACTTCCGGCGCGCCGGCACGTTGTAGAACAGGTCGGTCACCTCGATGATCGTGCCTTCCGCGGCGCCGATCTCGTGGCTGGAATCGATCGCCCCGCCGGACACGCGCACCTCGACCCCGCGGGAGGCGCCGCGAGCCCGGGTGCGCAGCCGCAGATGCGACACCGAGGCGATGCTCGGCAGCGCTTCCCCGCGGAACCCCAGCGAGGTGATGGCGGCGAGATCCTCGACCCGCCGGATCTTGCTGGTGGCATGCCTCTCGAGGGCGAGCAGGGCCTCGCCGGCGGTCATCCCCGCGCCGTCGTCCTCCACCCGCACGAGGCGCTTCCCGCCCAGCTCGACGGCCACCGCGACCCGTGACGCCCCGGCATCGAGGGCGTTCTCGACCAGCTCCTTGACCACTGACGCGGGACGCTCGACGACCTCGCCGGCGGCGATCTGATTCGCCAGCTCGGCCGGCAGCCGCACGATGCGCGGCGGGCGGTCTTCCGAGGGCGCGTGGCCGGTCATGGGCGAGCGCACCGGCGGGCGCCTAGTCCGCCTCCTTGACCAGAGCCGACACGTCCGCGAGCTGGAGAATGAGGCGCTCAAGCCGCTTCAACAGCGCCAGGCGCCGGCGCCGCAGATCCGGATCGACGGCCATCACGAGCACGTCGGTGAAGAAGCGATCGACGGCGGGACCGAACGCGGCCGCCTCGGCGAAGGCCGCGTGGTAGTCGGTCCCGGCGGCCACCGCCGCGGCGATGGCCGGGCGGCGCCGCTCGAGCTCGGCCGCCAGCGCCGCCTCCGCGGGCTCGGGGGCATCGTCCGAAACCGCCGCCCGTCCCGCCTCCACGTCGCCGAGCTCGGCGTCGGACAGCTCCCGGGCGATGTTGCGAACCCGCTTGAACAGCGCCGCGAGCTGCTGGAACTCCGTCGACCCGGTGAACCCGGGCAGCGCCTCGAGCTTGCGCCGCGCATCGAGGGGGGTGACCGCGCGCCAGGACGGCCACGGCTGGGTCACCGCCCGCACGTTCCGCACGTCGTGGCCGCGCTGCTCCAGCACGAACCGCAGCCGCTCCAGCAGGAACTGCTGCAGCCGCTCCGTCACCTCGGGCGGGGTGGCCGATTCGCCCCCCCCTCCGTGCGCCGCCTCCGCCGCCGCCACGAGACGCCCAAGGTCGGGACGAGCCGTCAACCCCGTCAGCTCCGGCAGATCCACGAGAATCCCGAAGACGCCGTGGGCCTGCCGCCGCAGCCCGAACGGGTCGCGCGCCCCCCGCGGCCGTTCGCCGGCCTGGAACAGCCCGACCAGCGTGTCGAGCTTGTCGGCGAGCGCCGTCGCGGCCCAACTGATGCCGGCCCGGCCCAGGTCGCCAGGCCGCGGCGGGGCATCGGCGGTGACCCCGATCGGCAGATAGTGATGGTAGATGGCACGCCAGACCTCTTCCGGCTCGCCGTCCTCGCGGGCATAGATCCCCCCCATCACCCCTTGCAGCTCGGGGAACTCGCCGACCATGTCGGTGGTGAGATCGGCCTTGGCGAGGCGGGCGGCGCGGGCCGCGTGGTCGACCTGCGCGGACGCGCCGAACACCTCGCCGGCCAGGACGCCGGCCAACCCCTCGATCCGCCGGGCCTTGGCCAGATAGCTGCCGAGCTTCGCGTGAAAGCGGAGGGTGTCGAGACGATCGAGGCGCGAGGCGAGCGGCGCACGCCGGTCCGCCTCCCAGAAGAACCGGGCGTCCCGCAGCCGCGCCACCAGCACCCGCTCGGAGTTGCGGGCGATCGCCGGCACGTTGTCCTGCGGGACGTTGGTCACCGCGAGGAAGTGCTCGGTGAGGCGGCCGTCGCTCGTCGCCACCGGGAAGTAGTGCTGGTGGTGGATCATCGTCGTCTTCAGCACTTCCTCGGGCAGAGCGAGAAACTCCTCGGGAAAGCGGCCGGTGACCACCGACGGGTACTCGACCAGATCGGGCACCTCGTCGAGCAGCGACGTCGCCCCGCCGGCGCCGCCGACCACGCCCCCCACCCGCTTCGCGTTGCTCTCGAGCTTCTTCGCGATACGCGCGCGGCGATCCTCGCGGGACAGCAGCACGTAGTGCCGCTTCAGGGTCTTGCGGTACTCGGCGAACGAGCCCACCCGCACGGGGCGGCCGGGCCGGCCCTCCCGGGCGAAGAACCGGTGTCCGCGGGTCGCCGAGCCGGCGCGAATGGGCGCCACGCCCCGCGCCGACGCCTCCGGCGTTCGCCCGATGACGAAGGGCACGACCCGCCCCCCGAACAGAAACACCAGCCAGCGGATGGGACGCCCGAAGAGAAGGTCGCCCCGGCCGTCGTCGAGCCGGGCGTCCCAGTGCATCTGCTTCGGAAAGGCGAGATCGCGCAGGGTGGCGGCCAGCACGCCGCCGAGCACCGTCCGGGCCGCCTTCCCCCGCTGCCGGCGCCGGTGGGCCAGATAGGTCCCCTTGGGCGTTTCGATCCGGATGAGCCGGTTCACGGCGACGCCGTGCTTTCGGGCAAACCCGAGGGCGGCGGGGGTCGGGTCTCCCCCGGCGGTGAGCGCGGCCCGCAGCGGTGGTCCGGTCAGGGTCTCCTCGATGTCCGGTTGCCGTTCCGCCACCCGGGCCGCGCGGGCCGCGAGGCGGCGCGGCGTTGCGAACGACTCCGGGGGGGTCGGACACGCGAGCCGCGCCGCCTCGAGCCGGGCGCCGACGCAGGCGCCGAGCTGTCGCACGAGCGGCGGCAACCAGCTCGCCGGCAGCTCCTCGCACCCGATCTCGATCAGCAACTCTCGATACATGATGTCCTGGCCCGCAAATCGCCGCCACGCGGCTCCGCTCCCTGCCCGACCAACCCGTCGAGGAGTCCGCCCGCGGGCTACGCCTCGGGGGCGGCGGCGGCGGCGCCGACGCCCGCGTGCGCCCTGGCCACCGCCACCGCCAGCTCGCGCACCCGCAGGATGTACGCGGCCCGCTCGGTCACCCCGATCCCGCCGCTGGCGTCCAGGATGTTGAACGTATGCGAGCACTTGAGACAGGCATCGAGGGCGGGCAGCACCAGCCCCGACCGCACCAGGGTCCGGGCCATGCGGTGATGCTGCTCGAACAGGTCGCGATGACAGGCGGCGAACTCCGTCGCCGGCATGTCGATCATGCCGAAGGCATACTTCGTCTGCTCCACCTCGTCCTGGTGCCGCACCGTGCGATAGGTCACCCCCGGCGCCCACTCGAGGTCGTAGACGTCGTCCACCCCCTGCAGGTGCATCGCGATGCGTTCGAGCCCGTAGGTCAGCTCGACCGACACCGGGCACAGCTCGATGCCGCCGGCCTGCTGAAAATAGGTGAACTGGGTGATCTCCATCCCGTCGAGCAGGACCTGCCACCCGATGCCCCACGCCCCGAGGGTCGGAGACTCCCAGTTGTCCTCCTCGAAGCGCACGTCGTGACGCGACGGGTCGATGCCGCACACCCGCAGGCTGTCGAGATAGAGATCCTGGGCGGCGTCCGGCGAGGGCTTCAGGATGACCTGGAACTGATGATGCTTGAACAACCGGTTCGGGTTCTCGCCGAACCGCCCGTCGGCGGGGCGCCGGGACGGCTGCACGTAGGCGACCCGCCAGGGCCGGGGCCCGAGCACCCGCAGAAACGTCTCCGGGTGCATCGTGCCGGCCCCCACCTCGGTGTCGAGGGGCTGGTGAATCAGGCATCCCCGCGACGACCAGAAGCGCGACAACGACGCTATCAGATCCTGGAGGGTCACGGCGTCACCACCCGGTACGAGCCTCCCGGCGGCGCGGCCGGAATCGTCGCGCGGCGGCGGCCCGCGGCGGCGGCCGCGGGGCGAATCCTGCGGTCACGTGTCTTCATCATGATGGCGTCGCTCCGGGGCTCGTCCGGGCCATCGCCCGCAACACCTTGGCGGCCCGCAGCTCCTTCTCGAGATGCATCGCCAGCAGGCGCTCGTGGGCCCGGTCGAGCTCCTGGTCCGCGCGCGGCGGCAACCCGACCTGCGCCAGCGCGTCCGGCGGGGTCGCGGCGGCGTCGCGGAGAAACCGCACCGCCTCGGCCGACAACGGGAGGCCCCGGTCGCCGGCGCACGCGTCGCACCGGAAGCCGCCGCCCGCCGCGTCGATACGGCCGCCGCGATCGGGGCGGCGGCCGCAACGCCCGCAGACGTTCAGCGAGGGATAGACCCCCTGCAGCCGCAGCACCCAGTACTCGAAGTAGCGCGCCAGCCGGGCGATCGGGATCTCCCCGGCCAGCAACGCCCCCACCGCCGACCCGAGACGAAACAGCGGCGCGTTCGGCTCCGCTTCCTGCGCGCACTCGTCGAGGATCTCCGCGAAGTACTCGACGTAGCCGAGCCGCTCGCCGTCCCGCGCGGACATCGGAGACCGCACCGGCTCGACGTAGCGCAGCCGGACCAGGTCGCGGTGCTCCCGCTCGTAGTAGGCGAGCCGCACCGCGGTCAGCGGCTCGAGCCCGCCCGCGAACCGCCGCGAGCGCGGACTGCGCGCGCCGTTCGCGACGCCGCGCTTCTTCCCCCGCTCGGGCGTCAGGAACACGACGATGCGGTCCGCTTCACCAAGATGGTAGGTGCGCAGGATCAGCGCGTCGGTCGTCAGGACTGGCATCGCGAGCGCGAAGTGCGCCGCGTCCCCCCCGGGACACCGGCTGGCCCCCATTGTAGCGTCCCGCCGCCGCCGAGGCCATGACCGGCCGGCGGGGCGGTCACGCCAACTGGTCCAGATAGGGCAGGAAGAGGGTGGCCAGACCGAGAAAGGCAAAGAACCCGAAGACGTCCGTCAACGTCGTGATGAACACCGCGGACGCCAGCGCCGGGTCCACCTTGAGCGCCCGCAGGGCGATCGGAATCAGGGTCGCGGCCACCGCCGCGACCAGCAGGTTGATCACCATCGCCAGGGCCAGGATCGCCCCCAGGTAGACGTTCCCGGACAGCAGCCAGGCCACCAGGGCCCCCACCGAGCCGAGGACCAGTCCGTTGCCCAGCCCGACCAGCGCCTCCTTCAGCAGCGCCTTGCGGGAGTTGCCCCAGGTGAGCTCTCCCAGCGCGATGGCCCGCACGATCACCGTGAGGGTCTGGGTCGCGGCGTTGCCCCCCATGCTGGCGACGATGGTCATGAGGACGGCCAGCATCACGACCTCATCGATGGTCGCCTGAAACGCCCGCACCACGAACGCGGCGAGGGCGGCGGTGACGAGGTTCATCGCCAGCCACGGCAGCCGCTTGCGCGCCGACTCGCGGGCGGGGGTGAACACGTGCTCGTCGCCGCTGAGCCCGGCCAGCCGATAGAGGTCCTCGGTCGCCTCGTCCTTGATGATGTCGATAACGTCGTCGACGGTGATGATGCCGACGAGCTTGTTCTCCTCGTCGACCACCGGGATCGCCAGCAGGTTGTAGCTCGCGACGTGCTGCGCCACCTCTTCCTGGTCCGTCTCGACCCGCGCACTGATCAGGTCGGTGGTCATGATCCGCTGCAGGGGGGTCTCGGGCGCCACGAGCAGCAGCCGTCGCAACGACACCACGCCCACCAGATGCCGGCGCTCGTCGACCACGTAGAGGTAGAAGACCATCTCCACCTCGCGCGACCCCTGCAGGGCCTGGATCGCCTCTCCCGCCGTCAGGTCCTCCGACAGCGCGAACACCGTCGGGTTCATGATGCGGCCGGCGGTCTGCTCGCGATACTCGAGCAGGTTCTCGACCTCGCCCGACTCGTGCGGGCGCATCCGCTCGAGCACGGCCGCCGACAGGTCCTCGGGCAGCTCGTCGATCAGCGCCGCCGCGTCGTCCGACGGCAGGTCGAGCAGCCACAGGGCTATGCGCTCCGGCGGCTGGTCCGCGAGCAGCCGGGCGCCGGGCTCGGGGCCGTACTCCATCAGCGCCTCCATCGCGAGGCGGCTGTTTTGGTCGAGGAGCAGGTCGAACGCGCCGTGGCGGTCGTTGTCCGAGAGCTGGTTCAGGACCTCGGCGAGGTCGGCGGGACGCTGTTTCTGGAGGAGATTCAGGAGATTGGCGGACGCACCAATCCTCTGCAGTCGCTTGACCGAGTCGAGCACCACGTCGATTCGGCGATGCAAGGGCATGGTCCCGTCGTCCGGGGGGCGGTCGCGACCGAACGCCGCGACAAGTCGGGTTCCTCTGGATAATCCACAATCAGTACCAGCAACTCTTCAGTGTAGCACAGCGAGATCGGGGCCTCTCCGTCCGCTCATCCCGTCGAAACGGTCGACGACCACGGCGGTCACGAACGGCAACTCAGCGTGCAGGTGACTGACGTGCCAGCTTCTCGGGCACGTCTCGGCCGCGGGCGGGCGCTCCGGCTGATCGGTGAGGAAGTCGCCGGGATGGAGCGGCTCACCGGCGGGAAGCCGCTCCACGATCTCGCGCTCGGGGATTCGACCCCGCCACGGGTCGCCGCCGACACCGGAACGATGGCGGCGACGTCGCACTGCCGGCGATACCCGTCGGCGATCGACAGCAGGCACAGCCTGCTACTGATGGGTCAGGCGGGGTCTCCGCCGACGGGTCCTTCGCCGCGCCGGGAAAACGCTCCGTGCAACGGCGCTTCACCGCCAGCGTGCAACCGGGCGCGCTCAGTTCGCGCCGGGGGGCGTGCAACGCGGGGTCGGCGGATCGGTGTAGCTGTCCCGGTAGACGCCGTGGCAGTTCGAGCAGGCCTCGGCGATCTCGCCGGTCATGATGATGACGTCGAAATCGTCGTAGACGCGGGCTTGCGCCCACTCGTAGGCGGTCCGACCCGCCGCCCGCAGCCCGGCGACATACTGCTTCCAGTCGTCGCGTTCGATCGGGACCGACACGCCGTTGCGCGCGGGGTCGTCCTCGAGGTTCTCGCACACGCGCGGAAGCTCGATGAGGTTGGCGGCCTCCACGAGCGCAACGGCCGCGTTCTCGAGAGCCTCCCACCCGGTGTAGATGCTCGCGAAGCGCGCGCTGGTGGAATCACCCTCGGCCGCCTCGACCGGATCGTCGGGGTTGTTCGTCTGCGCGTCGAAGATCAGGTTCGAGTTGGGGAAGAGAATGCCGCGCATCACCTCGGCCAGATCGCCGTAGGGCTGCGGCTCCGCCTGCTGGGCCCCGGCCGTGCCCGCGGTCAGCAAGATCGCCATGAAGAAGACGCTCAATCTACGCATTCGCTCATCTCTCCGATTGGGTGTGCCCAGGTCAGGACCGGCAGTGTATCCCGTCGCCGACGAACGGGTCAACCGCGAAGGGTCGCCGGGCCGGACCGACCCGCGGCGGCGCGGTATAAACTCTTGGTGAGACTTCCACATCGAGGAGGATGCGTGACCCTATCCAGTGTTGCCCGAGTCGTGCCCGTCCTGGCCGCTTTCGCCTTCGCCTTCGCCCTGTTCACGGCCGCCGATTCAGCCCCGCTGATTGCCGCCGGACCCCAGCAGGAAGCGGCCGCCGAGGCCCCGGAGAACCCGATCGAGGCGACCCAGGAATCGGTGAGGGCCGGCCTGCGGGTCTACGGCCGCTTCTGCCGTTCGTGCCACGGCATACAGGCCGACGGCCAGGGCATGACCGCGCCGCCGGGTTCGAGGCCGGCGAACCTGATCGACGACGAGTGGGTGCACGGCGACCGTGACGGCGACATCTACCTGGTGATTCGCAACGGCGTCCCTCCGAACTACGACATGGACGCGTGGGAGGGCCGCATCACGGACGAGGAGATCTGGCACGTCGTCAACTTCCTGCGCAATTTCGCCGAGCGGTTGGCGCGTTAGGACAGTGATCCATATAAAGTTGCCAACTGCACCCGGGCGCAGCCCGTTTTCCACCGTTTCGGGCGCTTGGCACGTAGCAAGGTAATTTCCGTCACTGTCCTTGGTTGCCCCCGCCGCGACGGCCGGCATGCGGCCCGCGTCGAGTCGCACGGCGGGCTGGCGGGGAATCGGCTCCCGATACGGCTCCGGTGGGTCGCGCCGGCCGCTGCGGCGCTGACGTGGTGTCCGCGAAGGCGCCGTGTGTGGTCCCTCATCCCTGCTGGGTCGGCGCCACGCCCGCCTGATCCAGGATCCGGTCGTTGTCGCGCCAGTCGGCCCGTACCTTCACGTGCAGATCCAGATAGACGGGGGTGCCGAAGAACCGTTCGAGGTCCTGTCTGGCCTCGGTCCCGATCTGCCGGATGCGCGCCCCGGCGGCCCCGATGACGATCGGTTTCTGGGACTTGCGTTCCACCAGGATCGAGCAGAAGAGCTGCAGGCGTCCCGGCTCGCTCTCGTCGTCGAAACGGTCGACGACCACCGCCGTCACGAACGGCAGCTCCGTGTGGGTATGGCGCAACACCTTCTCGCGCACCGTCTCGGCCGCGAGCAGGCGTTCCGGCTGATCGGTGAGATAGTCGTCGGGATAGAGCGGCTCGCCCGCGGGGAGCCGTCCGATGATCTCCCGTTCGAGGATGTCGACCCCGTCGCCGGTAGCCGCCGACACCGGAACGATGGCCGCGAACTCGCGCTGCCGCCGGTACCAGTCGATGATCGGCAGCAGGCGCGACTTCGCAATGAGGTCGATCTTGTTGAGGACGAGCAGCACCGGCGCCGGCGCCTCCTTCAGGGCGTCGATGACGAACCGGTCGCCGGCGCCGAGACCGTCGGTGGCGTCCCGCACGAGCCCGATCAGGTCCACCTCGCCGATCGACTCGAGGGCCATCTCGACCATGCGCACGTTCATCCGGTGCAGCGGCCGGTGAATGCCGGGGGTGTCCACGAAGACCACCTGCGCGGCGGTCTCCCCCGCATAGTTCCGTACCGCCAGGATTCGGTTTCGCGTGGTCTGCGGCTTGTCGGAGACGATGGCCAGCTTCGTGCCGACGACCCGGTTGACGAGGGTGGACTTGCCCGCGTTGGGACGCCCGATCAGCGACACGAACCCGGTGCGCACGACCCGCTGCTCCGTCTCCGGCACGGCTATCCCTCCACCGTTTCCGCCGCCGTCCGGCGGCTGACCCGCACCTTCCGCACCCGCCGGCGTTCGGCCTCGAGCACCTCGACGACGAGGTCGTCCACGTCGACGGTCTCTCCGGTCGCCGGCACCCGTCCGAGCCGGGCCAGCAGGTACCCCCCCACGGTCTCGAAGCCGTCCCGCTCGACCGACACCCCCATGCGCTCGGCCAGCTCGCCGACCCCGACCGTGGCGAGGAACACGAAGCGCCCGCCGTCCTCCTCGACGACCGGCTCGGACTCGTCGCCGTCGTACTCGTCCCGGATCTCGCCGACGATCTCCTCGAGCAGATCCTCGATGGTCACGAGCCCCGCGGTGCCCCCGTACTCGTCGACGACGAGGGCGCTCTGCGCGTGCCGGAGCTGCAGCTCGCGCAAGAGGTCGGCCACCCGCTTGCCCTCGGGCACGACACAGGCCGGCCGCAGCAGGCGCGGGAGGATGGGGGAGCTCCCGGAGACGCCCTCGAGGTTCACCAGGTCCTTGGCGAAGACGAAGCCCAGAATGTTGTCGAGGTCGTCCCCGAACACCGGGATGCGCGAGTACTCCTCGGCCGCGAACAGGGCCCGCAGCTCGTCCACCGTCGCATCGTGGGCGATCGCCACGATGTCCGGCCGGGGAGTCATCACCTCGCGCACCAGCGTCCCCCCGAAGTCCACCACCGACTGCAGCAGACGCCGCTCCTCGGTTTCGACGGCCTCCGCCCGGATCTCCTCGTCCTCGCCCGACGGATGGTCCGCCCCGCCGTTGCCGCGCCCGTCGCTCCGCCCGCGCGGCGGCCGGGCCAGACGCAGCAGCCAGCCGGTCGCCGGCCCCAGGACCCGGAGGGCCAGATCGAACGACGGCAGCAGCAGCTCGAGCACCCGGCCGGCGTTGCGCCGCGCCAGGGCGGACGGCACCACCTGCTCGCAGACGAGGACGAACCCCACGATGCTCAACAGCAGCACGCCCGCCGCCCGGGGCGTCGCCACCCCGATCAGGTGGGCCAGGATCACGGCGGCGACGGCGAACAGGCCGCCGCGCAACAGGCGGGTGATCACGTACAGGCGGAGGGGATCCGAGAGATGGGTGACCAGGGACTCGTTGCGGGCGTCCCGCTCCGCGGTCAGCCGCTCCGGCAGCCGGACCATCGCCCCCAGCGCCGACTCGATGGTCGCGACGTACACCACCGCGCACCCGAGGAGGAACAGCGCCAGGGGCATCATGCGCCGTCCACCGGCAACCCGCCGCGGCGCTGAAGCCGCCGCTCCAGCCGCCGCATGCGTCCATCGTCCCGTTCGTGGTCGTATCCCAGCAGGTGCAGCAGGCCGTGCAGGGCGAGGCGGCACCACTCCTGCGATTCGGTGAGCCCGGCCGCGCGCGCCTGCCGCGCCGCCCGCCCGGTGGCGATCACGATGTCTCCCAGGCACGGCGCGCCGCCGGGCGGCCCGGCGCCGGGCGGCCCGGGGTCGCCGGCCTCGGCCGGGAAGGACAGGACGTCGGTCACCCGGTCGATAGCGCGGAACCGACGGTTGAGATCGCGCATCTTTCGATCGCAGACCAGGGCGACCACCGCCACGCCGGCCGCGGACCGGGGCGCCACCCCGGCGAGCCATGCCGGCAGATCGCCGGCCGCCCTGGGCCGTCCGCGCCCGTCCGTCACCACCACCTCCAGCCGGGCCGGCGGTCGGGCGGGGCGAGGGTCGGGGTCGTCCGCAGTCATGGGAGATCGAGCGGAGTCATGGCGCCGGATCGAACGATGCCGTCCCAGACGGGACCCCCGCCGCGGCCGGCGCGGCGGGACCCTCCGCGTAGGTCTCATAGGCCCGGACGATCCTCCGAACGAGGGGGTGGCGGACGACGTCGCGATCGTCAAACCGGGTGAACGCGATACCGTCCACGTGCTCCAGGATCCCCAGGACCTCGACGAGGCCGGACACCCGCCCCGTCGGCAGATCGATCTGGGTGATGTCGCCCGTGATCACCGCCTTGGATCCGAACCCCAGCCGGGTGAGGAACATCTTCATCTGCTCGGCGGTGGTGTTCTGGGCCTCATCGAGAATCACGAACGCGTCGTTGAGGGTCCGCCCGCGCATGAACGCGAGGGGGGCGATCTCGATGGTCCGGCGGTCCAGCAGCCGATCGACCCGATCGAGGTCGAGCATGTCGTAGAGCGCGTCGTAGAGGGGACGCAGGTAGGGGTTCACCTTCTCCTGCATGTCCCCCGGCAGGAACCCGAGACGCTCGCCGGCCTCGACGGCGGGGCGCGCGAGGATGATGCGGGTGACCTTCTTGGCGGTCAGGTACGCGATGGCCTGGGCCATCGCGAGATAGGTCTTCCCGGTCCCCGCGGGTCCGACCCCGAACACCACGTCGTGCCGATCGATGGCCTCCACATACCGCCGCTGGTTCAGGCTCTTGGGGGCGACCTGCCGCTTGCTCGACGCCTTGACGGTGGTCTTGACGAAGTAGTCGCGCAGCCGGACCGACGCATCCTGCATCACGAGCTGGGCCGCCTGCCGCACGTCGTCGGGCGACAACCGGTAGCCGTCGCCGACCAGCCCCGACAACTGACGGACGGTCCGTTCCAGCCCCTCGACCGCCCGCGGCTCACCCTCGACCAGCAAGTGGTTGCCGTCGGTGCGGACCCGCACCCCGAACAGCTCCTCGAACGTCGTGAGGTGGGAATCGTGGGCGCCGAACAGTTGCTCGATCCCGTCGTCGGGTACGGCTATCCGCGTGGCTGCGGCAGTACCGGATGGGCTGGGTTCTTCGGACACGTGCGTCTCCGATCCTGCACCAATCGGCCGGCTACGGCAAGTGCCCGTCGCCAGCGGCATTCGCCCGGCAACCAGCCGGCCGCCACCCGCACCGCGTCCCGGCGCTGGAGTTGCCAACGTCCGCGGGCACCTGCGGAGGCGGTTGGCACCGAGCCCGGACGCACCGGGCCGGTAGCCTCCGCCAGGCGACGAGCGTCCGCCTCCGAGGAGTGCCGTTCATGTAGAGCTGACGAGGATCTGCTGCAGGCGCGTCGTGATCTGGGCTCTGTCCAGGCGGCTCGCGGCCACGTCCAGCGTCAGAGCCTCCCACGCGTCCACATCGAGCGGTTCGCCCGGCAGCAGGTCGTTCTCGCTTGGAAACACCAGGCACGTGGCGAGCGCCACACGCTTGTTGCCGTCGACGAAGGGATGATTCCGGCAGAGGTAGAACACGTACGCCGCCGCAATCTCCGCGGGGTCCGACAAGAGCCGCTCACCCGCCATCGTGGCCTGCGGCGCAATCTGGGCCGCCACTCTTTGACGGACATCGAACGGCACAGGAGAGAGATTCTCGGGACCGGCTGCGCAGCGCGGGGCGCGCGAGCCGGTCTCGGACCGTGAGTACGGCCACTCCTGACACGCGTCATCGTTCCACCAGGGCCCGGGTTCCGGGATATACTGCATGAGAAGCGCCGTGGACGCTTGGGCAGGGTACATGCATTCCGTTCGCGCCTCTCGCGGGGCGGCGGTTGTCGCCGTCATCGTCTGGCAGTTGGCCGCCCTGGTGCTGCTGCCGGCGGCGCTGTGCTGTCACGCGGTCGTCGCCCACGACGACGAGGACGTACCCGCCTGCTGCAAGGGGGCGCATCACGGCGCCGCCTGTCCGATGAGCCGGGGCTCGGGCGCCGGACACGGCGCCGACAGCCGGGGCTCGGGCGCCGGACACCGCGCCGAGATGGCCCACGGCGCGGCGCAGGAGGATCGGGACGGAATGCACGCCGGGCATCCCCGCGTGCACACCTGCCACCTGCTCGACGACGCACTGATCGGACTGCTCGGCCTGACCGTTCTCGCACCCGACACGTTCACGCTCGAGGTCGCTCCCGCGGTCACGGGGCGTGTCGCCCCGACGCGCCACACCGCCATTTCGTTGGCCGGTGTCCCCCACATACCTCCGCCTCGCATCTGAACCCGCCGAACGCCGGTGTCCAGCCTCCGCCGGCCGGTGATCTCTTCGCCGGCCGTGGCGGGTTGCGTGTACGCCGGCAGGTTGCGCGAGCCGATCCGCGGCGCCGCGCGAGGACTCGTGGTGTTCACAGATAGAGGTGATTCGGATGACTGTTGGAACTGCAACAGGCAGGGCAGGCGCCCGCCGGCCGCGTTGCTTGACGGCGGCGCTCTTGCTGTCGAGCCTGCTCGCGTTGCCGGAAGCGGCGCACGCACAGACAAGTGTCAGCGGGACCGTGGCGGACGTTCAGGGGCTGCCGCTCCCCGGCGGGACCGTCCTGCTCCGGTCGGAGACCGGACAGTTCGTGGCGTCCGCCGTGACGAATCGCGAGGGCAGGTTTACGTTCCCGGATATCGCCGAGGGCACGTACGTGGTCGAGGCCACGTTGCTCGGGTTCGCTGCGTCCGAGACGTCCGTCGTTACGGGCAGCGGTGGGCCGGTCGCGGTCACGCTCGAGGTGGGTGCGTTCGCGCAGGAGGTGACCGTGAGCGCCCTGATGCCGGAGCTGGCGACCGAGCTCGTGGCGACCGTCTCGGAGATCGAGCGGCGCGTGACGCAGGACCTCGCGCAGTCGCTCAGGAGCCACGCCGGGGTGACGGCGCTCCGCCGCGGCGCCATCAACCTCGATCCGTCGGTGCGCGGCCTCTACGCCGAGCAGATCGGGGTCTTCGTCGACGGCACCCGGACGTTCGCGGCCGGTCCGGCGAGGATGGACTCCGGGTTGAGCCATATCAGCCCCCACGCGCTGCAGTCGCTCCGCGTGGTGCGCGGCCCCTACGCGCTGACCTGGGGGGCCGGCACCCTCAGCGCCATTCGGGCCGAGACGTTCAAGCCGCCGTTCGGCGGCGACGGCTTCCAGGTCGGCGGCCGGGTGGGCGGCAACTACGGCAGCAACGGCTCGGCCGGCGACGGCTTCGCGGGGCTGTGGGGAAGCAACGATCGGGTCCGGTTCACCTTTCAGCACAACAGCCGGACCGGCAGCGACTACACCGACGGCGCCGGCAACGAGGTGCAAGGCGACTACGAGTCGTTCGACACGCGGTGGGACCTCGGCGCGCGGCTCGCGGCGCGCACGCTGCTGGAGTACAGCGGCGGCTTCCAGCGCCAGAACGACATCGACTATCCGGGGCGCATCCTCGACGCCACCTTCTTCGAGACGCAGTCGCACGCCCTGGACCTCTCCCACTCGCCCGCGGCAGGCGCGTTGACGGAGCTGGCGGCGCAGGTGTACGTCAACCGGAAAGACCACCTGATGAACAACGACAACAAGCCGACGGCGGTGCGCAGCCACCACCGCACGCCGCCGTTCCCGATCCGGGTGGACCTGCCGGCGTCCGCCGACACCGTGGGGGCCCGGCTGCACGCCGCGCTCCGATCGGGGGCGTTCCGCTACAAGCTGGGGATGGACGCCTATCGCCTCCTGCAGTCGGCGCGGCAGACCGTGAGCGACCGCGACACCGGCGACATCCACCACGACGGGCACCCGGTCTGGCCGGACGCCGAGATGACGAACCTGGGCGGCTACGCGCAGGTGCTGTACGAGCGGGGCCGCAGCACGATCGGCGGCACCCTGCGGGTGGATCGCGAGGAGGCGCAGATCGGCCGAGTCACGTCGTTCTTCGCGCACAACGCCGTTCCCGCCTACGAGCTGCACGCCGTGCACGGCCGCTTCCACTGCGTCACGGCCCACTGCATGCCGGGGATGACGGGGATGACCGGGCATGGAACCACCGGTCACGTGGACCCAGCGACGGACGGGCACGGGATGACCGGCCATGGCGCGGCGATGCTCGTGCCGGGCGATCGGTTCGCGCAGACGAACACGAACGTCAGCGCCGCCGTGAACGCCAGCCTGCGGTTGACCGACACCTGGCGGGTCACTCTGGGCGCGGGCCGCGCCGTCCGCAACCCGTCGGCGCTCGAGCGCTACGCGGACCGTTTCCCGGCCGTGAAGTTCCAGACCGCGGCCGAGTTCATCGGCAACCCGAACCTCGTGCCGGAGAAGAGCCTGGAGTTCAACGTCGGGACGACGCTGCGCGCCGGCGAGGCGACGGCCGGCCTCGATGTCTTCGTCCGGAACGTGGACGACTACATCACCGTCGCCCTCGACCCGAACCTGCAGAAACGGCTGCCCCTCAGCCCCGACGCCCTCTACCGCTACGTGCAGGCGGACGCCGCGCGGTTCGCCGGCTTCGACCTGACCGCGAGCTCTCCCGCCGGCGACTGGATCGACCTGCGCGGCGGGTGGTCGTACGTCCGGGCCGAGGACGTGCTGTTCGACGAGCCGCTGTTCGGCATCCCGCCGTTCGAGCAACGGTACGCCGTCGAGGTGCACAACCCGGCCCGCTCCGCCTGGGTCGAGCTGCAGATCACGAGCACCGCCACGCAGGAGCGGGTGGCCGCGACGCGCCTCGAGCAGGCGACGGCGGGCTGGACGACCGTCGACCTCCTGGCCGGCGTGCGGGCGACCGAGACGCTGACCATCCGGGCCGGGGTCCAGAACCTGACCGACGAGTACTACGTCAACCACCTCAACTCGCTGAACCCGTTCACGAGGCAGCGCATTGCCGAGGTGGGCCGCCGCGTGTACACGGGGCTGGAGTACGACTTCTAGCGCGACCTTGCGGTCGCGTTGGAAGTTTCGCTGGCGCGAAACTTCTACGGCGCAAGCCCCTGGGTCACCCGGCTCCAGCCATTCCAGCCTGGACCGGTTACCCAGACTTCGGAATCGGACCGCTCGACGTGTTGCCGGACAGTCGGAGCCGTTCGAGGTTCGAACGTCACAGCAAGCGCCTCGGCCCGGGCCGCATCACCCGCGGCGGCGCCGGGCGGATCACTGGCCCTCGGTCTGCAGGTGCAGCTCGCGCAGCTGGTGGGGGCTCACCGTGGACGGGGCGCCGGTCATCAGGTCCACGGCGGTGGCGGTCTTGGGGAACGCCATGACGTCCCGGATGGATGCCTCGCCGGCGAGCAGGGCGACGATGCGATCGACCCCGAAGGCGATGCCGCCGTGCGGAGGCGTCCCGTACTCGAGGGCGTCGAGGAAGAACCCGAACCGCGACCGGGCGTCCTCGTCGCTGATCTTCAGCAGCTCGAAGATGCGCCGCTGCAACGGCTGCTCGTGGATCCGGATGCTGCCGCCGCCGATCTCCCAGCCGTTGAACACCAGGTCGTAGGCCTTGGCGCGGATGCCGCCGAGGTCGCCGCCGTCGAGAAGATGGCGGTCGGCGTCGTAGGGCGACGTGAACGGATGGTGCCGGGACACGTGGCGCCCCTCGGTCTCGTTCCACTCGAACATCGGGAAGTCGACGACCCACGCCAGGGCGGGACGGGACTCGTCGACGAGCCCCTCGCGCCGGGCGAGCCGGAGACGCATCTGCCCGAGCAGCCGGGACGGCTCTTCGCCCGAGCCCGCCGCGACGAGCACGAGGTCGGAGTCGCCGGCGTCCGCCGCCGCGAGGAGGCGCCCCAGGGTGTCGGCGCCCGCCACCTTGAGAATCGAGCTCTGGACGTCGCCCTCGGGTCCGCGCCGCGCCCACACGAGACCGGAGGCCCCGAGCGCGATCGCCTCGTCCACGAGCTTGTCCACCTGGCTGCGCGAGTACCGCCCCGCCCCCGGCACGACCAGGGCGCGAATGACCCCGCCCCCCTCCACGCACTCCCGAAACACCCGGAAGCTCGAATCGGCGAAGACCGTGGAGACGTCGGCGATCTCCATCCCGATGCGCAGGTCGGGCTTGTCGGATCCGTACTTCGCCATCGCGTCCGCATACGACAACCGGGGAAACGGCGTCTCGATGGTCAGGCCGGCGGCGTCGCACACCGCCTGCATCAGACGCTCGACGATGGCGAAGACGATGTCCGGCGTGGCGAACGACACCTCCATGTCGATCTGCGTGAACTCCGGCTGCCGGTCGGCGCGCAGGTCCTCGTCGCGGAAGCAGCGGGCGATCTGGAAGTAGCGGTCCATGCCCGAGATCATCAGGATCTGCTTGAAGATCTGCGGCGACTGCGGCAGGGCGAAGAACTCGCCCGGATGCACCCGGCTGGGGACCAGATAGTCGCGCGCCCCCTCCGGCGTCGACTTCGCGAGCACCGGGGTCTCGATCTCCAGGAAGCCCTGCTCGTCCAGCGCGCGCCGGACGGCGAGCACGACCCGATGGCGGAGCTGCAGGTTCCGCTGCATCCGCTGCCGCCGCAGGTCGAGATAGCGGTACTTCAGCCGAAGGTCCTCGGAGACCGGGGTCTCCTCGGCGATGTGGAAGGGCGGGCGCTTCGACTCGTTCAGCACCTCGATCGACCGCACGGCTATCTCGACCTCGCCGGTGGCGATCTTCGGGTTGAGGGTGTCCTCGGATCGGCGCTCGACGGTCCCGGCGACCGCGACCACGAACTCCGGCCGCAGTCGCTTCGCCGCCGCGAGCAGGGTCTCGTCGTCCCGCGCCACGACCTGGGTGACCCCGTAGCGGTCGCGCACGTCGACGAAGATGAGGGAGCCGAGGTCGCGCACCCGGTGGACCCAGCCCAGCAGGGTCGCCTCCTGGCCCATGTCGCTCGGGCGCAACGCGCCGCATGTATGTGTCCGCACTGGTTCACTTCCTCGAGGCGAGCGCCGCTGCCACCGCGTCGCGGGCCACCCGCTGCTGCTCGCTCGTCTCCATCTCCTTGACCGTCACCTCGCCGGCGGCCAGCTCGTCGTCGCCGAGAATCAGCATGTGCCCGGCCCCGCTGCGGTTGGCCCGCTTCATCTGCGACTTCGAGGAACGCCCCCCGTAGTCGATGAGCACGCGCAGGCCGGCCCGGCGCAGGTCGCGGGCGAGCACCCGGGCCGCCGCCCACGCCGCGTCGCCGAGGGCGACCACGAACGCATCCGCCGACGCGGCGTCGCCGGCCCCTTCGGGCAGCGCGAGCACCAGTCGCTCGAGCCCCGCCGCGAAGCCGATGCCCGGGCGCTCGGGGCCGCCGAGCTGCTTCACCAGGCCGTCGTAGCGGCCGCCCCCGAGCAGGGCGTTCTGCGCCCCGAGCCCGGTTCCGAGAATCTCGAAGGTGGTGCGCGTGTAGTAGTCGAGGCCGCGCACCAGCCGGTGCGACACCCGATACGACAGCCCGTAGGCGTCCAGATGACGCCGCACCTCGACGAAGTGATCCCGGCAGGCGTCGCACAGATAGTCTTCCGAATGCGGCAGCGCGTCGATGACCGGCTGGTCCGCCGGCACCTTGCAGTCGAAGATCCGCAACGGGTTCGTCTCCGCCCGGCGCCGGCAGTCGGCGCACAGGTCGGACACCCGCTCGCCGAGGGCGGCCAGCAGCGCCGCACCGAACGCGGGCCGGCAGGCGTGGCACCCGACGGAGTTGATGACGAGCTCGGCCCCCTCGATACCGAGCTCGGTCAGGAAGGCCGAGGCCATCTCGATCACTTCCCCGTCGATGGCCGGATCGGCAATCCCGAACACCTCGACGTCGAGCTGGTGAAACTGCCGGTAGCGGCCCTTCTGCGGGCGTTCGTAGCGGAACATCGGCCCCAGGCTGTACAGCTTGGCGAACGGCAGGGCCTGCTCCAGACCATGTTCGACGAAGGCGCGGACGAGGCTGGGGGTCGCCTCGGGCCGCAGGGTGATGCGCTCGCCGCCCTTGTCGGTGAAGGCGTACATCTCCTTCTGCACGATGTCCGTCGACGCGCCGGTCCCCTTCGCGAACAGCTCCTCGCGCTCGATGACCGGGGTCCGCACCTCGACGTACCCGTAGCGCGCGCACACCTCCACCGCCGCGCGCTCGACGCGCTGCCACCGTCCCACCTCGCCGGGCAGGATGTCCCGGGTGCCGCGAATGCCGGGAATCACCGTGAGGGGGGGTCCCTTCGTGCAGCCGCAGACGGCATCGTCATGACGCGTCCTGCCTCTCTTCGGGTCGGTTCGAGGGCATCTGGAAATCGCGCTTGTAGGCGACGTAGTGGTCGGCGTAGCGCCGAATCGACGCCGCCTCGTCGTCCGTCGTCGCCCGCCGCACCCGGCCGGGGCTGCCCATGACCAGCGACCCCGGCGGAATGGCCGTCCCCTCGGCCACGAGGGTGCCGGCCGCCACGATCGAGCCGGCGCCGACGACCGCGCCGTTCAGCACGATCGCCCCCATGCCGATGAGGCACCGGTCCTCGACGACGCAGCCGTGGAGAATCGCCCCGTGCCCCACCGTCACCTCGTCCCCGAGCAGGGTCGCATGCGTCTCGCCCATCCCGTGGAGCACGCTGGCGTCCTGGATGTTGGTGCGGTCGCCGATGCGGATCCGGTTGACGTCCCCGCGCAGCACCGCGTTCATCCACACGCTGCTCTCCTCGCCGATCTCGACGTCGCCGATGACCTGGGCGCTTTCGTCTACGAACGCCGAGGACGCGACTCGCGGGAAACCGGCGCGGTGGGACCGAAGCACGGCGTGAATTATACGTCGAACCACCGTGCGGCCGGGCCGCGAGGGCCGCAGAGCCGGTGGCGGAACCGCGCGCCGCACCGGGACCGGCGAGGGCGCGAGCGGGCTGAAAGGGCGCCCGCGGGGCAGGGCGCGACGAGGGCGCCGGTCGGGTACAGGCAACCGCGGACCCGGCCCGGTCGGCGGCTCGACGCGGTCCACCCGGGGGATGCAGCACCGGTCGATTGCAGCGGGGCTGTCGCCAGGGGCTCCCGCGACCCGGACCGTGGTGGCATAATGGAGGGCGATGGAAGTCCAGGACAGGCTAGGCCGGCCGCTCGCCAACCTGCGGGTCTCGGTGACCGACCGCTGCAACCTGCGGTGCCAGTACTGCATGCCCGAGGCGGACTACGTCTGGCTGCCCCGCAAAGACATTCTGACCTTCGAGGAGATCGAGCGCCTGGTCGACGTGTTCGCGGCCCTGGGGACCGAGAAGGTCCGCATCACCGGCGGCGAGCCCCTGCTCCGCACCGACCTGCCGGACCTCGTCGCCCTGCTCGCGGGCAAGTCGGCGCTGCGGGACCTCGCCCTGACCACCAACGGCATCCTCCTCGCCGAGCAGGTCGCCGCCCTGCGGGACGCCGGCCTGCCCCGCATCACCGTGAGCCTCGATACGCTGCGCCCGGACCGCTTCAAGGCCCTGGCGCGCTTCGACCGTCACGGGGACGTCCTGCGGGGGCTGGAGGAGGCGGCCGGCGCCGGGTTCGAGAGCATCAAGATCGATACGGTGGTCATCCGCGGCGTCAACGACGACGAGCTCGCGCCCATGCTGGAGTTCGGCCGGCGGATGAACGCCGAGGTCCGGTTCATCGAGTACATGGACGTCGGCGGCGCCACCCGCTGGTCGATGGACGACGTCGTGTCGCGCCGCGACATGCTCGACCGGCTGTCGGCCCGCTACGGCCGCATCGAGGCGGTCGACGAGACCACCGCCGCGCCCGCCGACCGCTACGCGCTGCCCGACGGCACGGTGTTCGGCATCATCTCGTCGACAACCCAGCCGTTCTGCCGGCAGTGCGACCGCAGCCGCCTCACCGCCGACGGGCTCTGGTACCGCTGCCTCTACGCCCGCACGGGCACCGACCTTCGCCAGCCGCTGCGGACCGGGGCCAGCCGCGAGGCCCTGCAGGACCTCATCGCGACCACCTGGCAGGCGCGCGACGACCGCGGGGCCGAGGAACGCCTGGCCGCGACCGACCGCTCCACCCTCATCCCCCTCGAGGCGCTGCAGGACCAGCCGCACCTCGAGATGCACACGCGCGGCGGCTGAGCCTCGACGTTCCTCGCCTCCAGCTTCATACTCCGATCGTAGTCACCGCAGTCGGCACCAATCCAGCGGGTGGTCGGATCCCGATGCCCGGGAGCAGGGAGGGCCTCGATGCGCCGTCGACATCGGAGGTATTGCCTGTGCAATGTCATGATGGGGAGGCACTGCCGTCGCCGCCGGACCACCGTTGACGGCGGCACAGAAAAGAGGACGAGATGAGAAGACAGGGATACGGCCGCGCCACGGTGTGGAGTCGCCGCGCGGCGATGCGGATTCTCGGTCTGGGCGGCGCCGGCCTGGCCGCGGCGTGCGGGCGCGCGCCGGCGTCGGACGCACCACCGGCGGAGTCGCCCGCAACCACCGCATCGCCCTTTCCGGACGGGGCGATCATCCGCACGATTCTCGAGGACGTGTCCCCCGACCGGCTGGCGCACGGCGCGGTGCTCTTTCACGAGCACATGTCGCTGGACATTCCGTTCTGGGACCGGCTGGTCGGAGCCGACAACCCGGCCCGCGAGCGGTTCATCGGGTCGTCGGATGCCCCGTACTTCATGCAGGACGTCGAGGTCATGGCGGCCGAGATGCAGGCGGCGGCCCGCGAGGGTGTCGCCGCCATCGTCGACGGCGGCCACGACGACATGGGACGCAGCGTGGCGTTCCTGCGCGAGGTCTCCGAGCGCTCCGGCCTGCCGATCGTAGTGAGCGGCGGGTACTACACCGACCCGTTCCATCCGCCGGACCTCGCGGATCGGAACGACGACGAGATCGCGGAAGAGCTGGCCCGGGCCGCGGCGGCGGAGCGGTGGGGCGCCTTCGGCGAGATCGGCAGCTCGGCCGAGATCACGCCGTCGGAACGCAAGGCGTTCAGCGCCGTCGGCAAGGCCCACCTCCTCACCAACGTGCCGATCTTCACCCACACCGCGAACGGCCTCGCCGCCGAAGAGCAGCTCGACCTCTTCGAGTCGCTCGGGGTCCCGCCCGAGCACGTGGCCATCGGCCATCTGGGCGGGCTCGACGACCCCGAGGCGGCCGTCCATGCACGCATCGCCGCGCGCGGCGCGTTCGTGGGCTTCGACCGGCTCGGCGGCGGGCCGGACGCCGACGGGCACAAGGTGCCGATGATCCGGGCGCTGATCGAGGCGGGCCACGTGGACCGCGTGCTGCTCGCGTCGGACTTCTCCTCCGCCGTGGACATCCAGCGCAACGGCGGTCCGGGGTACGCCAAGACGATCACCCGGTTCGTCCCGATGCTGCGCGACGCGGGCGTCACCGACGATCAGATCCGGACCATGACCGTCGACAACCCGTTGCGGCTCCTCGCCTTCGTTCCGCCGTCGGCGTAGCGCCGGCCGAGTCCGCCTGGAGCGCGCCGCGGCGTCGTCGAAGTGAACCGGACCGTCGGGCCCGCCGGTCGGCCGCCTTCACTGCTTCCGGCGCGAGACAGCAGGCCCGACCAGTCCTCGTCGACGGCGCAGATCTTGAAGTCGACCAGCCCCTGGCTCGGCGCGCGCGACAAGTCGATGACCACCGCGGCCGGCGGGTCCTCGCCGGTCGCCTTCAGGTCCGCCGGGGCGCGGAGGGGACGCACGTCGACCGCGTAGCCGCCCGCCCGCAGCCGTTCGACCCAGGCCGCCGCGGGGCGGTAGCCGAGGACACGGATGCCTGGGGTGGACATGGTCGGGATCGGAGAACTGGTGATGATAGCACCGGCCCGCGCCCCCCGGGCCGTCGCTCGCGCCGACGGATACAATCTTGGCGCCATGGCCGCCACCTCGCCCCCCACGCCGGACGATTCGCTCACCGCCCTGCTCCATCCGCGCTCGATCGCGATCATCGGCGCCTCGGACGACCCCGCCCGCATCGGCGGCCGGCCGCTGGCATACACCCGAGACGCCGGGTTCGCCGGGCGCATCTTCCCGGTGAATCCGCGGCGCGCCACCGTCCAGAACCTGCCCGCGTTCCCGACCATCGCCGACGTCCCCGAGCCCGTCGACACGGCGATCATCGCGGTGCCCGCCCCGGCCGTGGTCGAGACTGCCGAGGCCTGCGCGGCGGCCGGCGTGAAGGCCGCGGTCATCTTCAGCGCGGGCTTCGCGGAGACCGGCGAGGAAGGGCGACGGCAGCAGGACGCGCTGTCCGCCATCGCCGGCGCGTCCGGCATGCGCATCGTCGGCCCCAACTGCCTCGGGGTCTACAACTCCGAGACCGGCTTCTACGGCACGTTCACGACTACCCTCGAAGCGGCGCACCCCGTGCCCGGCGGGGTCGGGCTGGTCAGCCAGAGCGGGGCCTACGGCAGCCACCTGTCGCTGCTCGCCACCCGCCGCCGCATCGGCATCCGGTTCTGGGTGACGACCGGCAACGAATGCGACGTCGACGTCGCCGAGACCATCGGCTGGCTCGCCCGCCACCCCGACATCTCGGTCATCGTCGCCTACGTCGAGGGCGTCGCCGACCGCGACCGCCTGCTCGCGTCGCTCGCCCTCGCCCGCGAGCACCGCAAGCCGGTCGTCCTGCAGAAGGTGGGCCGCACCGCGATCGGCGCCGCCGCCGTGCGGTCCCACACCGCGACCCTCGCGGGCAGCGACGCGGTGTACGACGGCGTGTTCCGCCAGTTCGGCGTCCACCGCGCCCGCGACGCCGAGGAGATGCTCGACGTCGCCTACGCCGCGACCTTCGGCGCGTTCCCGGCCAGCCGGCGCATCGGGCTGATGAGCATCTCCGGCGGCGTCGGCGTCCAGATGGCCGACGAGGCGGTCGCCTGCGGGCTCGACGTCACCCCGATGAGCGACCGCGCGCAGGCCCGGCTGAAGGCGCAGCTCCCCTACGCCTCGCCCCGCAACCCCGTCGACATCACCGCCCAGGCCTTCAACAACCTCGACCTGATCCGCTCCAATCTCGACGTCATGCTCGAGGAAGGCGCCTACGACGCCATCGTCGCCTTCTTCACGTTCGTCGCCGCCGCCGAGGGGATGGTCACCCCCATTCGCGAGATGATGCACGACGCCCGGCGCCGGCACCCCGACCGTCTCCTGGTGCTCTCCATCGTCGGCCCGCCGGCCGTCGTGCAACGCTACGAGGCGGCGGGCTGTCCGGTGTTCGAAGACCCGTCGCGCGCCGTCCGCGCCGTCGCCGCGCTGGTCCGCCTCGCCGAGAGCTTCGACCGGCCGGCGACCGCGCCCGCCGTTGCCCCCGCCGCCGTCCCCCTGCCCCCGCCGCCCATCGGCGAGGCCGCGGCCAGCCGCATCTTCGCGGATGCCGGGCTTCCCGTCATCGAGTCGCGGCTGTGCGGCACCGCTAGCGAAGCCGCGCAGGCGGCGGCAGTGCTCGGGTTTCCCGTGGCCCTCAAGATCGCGTCGCCCGACATCGCGCACAAGAGCGACGCCGGCGGGGTTGCGCTCGACCTCGACACCCGGGACGCCGTGGCCCGGGCCTTCGCCGCCGTCACCGGCAGGGCGCGCTCCGCTTACCCCGACGCCCGCCTCGACGGCGTCCTCGTCTCGCCCATGATCACCGGCGGCGTCGAGATGATCCTCGGTGTGCAGCACGACGCGACCTTCGGCCCCGTGGTCATGTGCGGCCTCGGCGGCGTGTTCGTCGAAGCGCTCGAGGACGTCTCGTTCCGCGCCGCCCCCTTCGACGCCGCCGAGGCGCACCGCATGTTGCGCGAGCTGCAGGGATTCCCCCTGCTCACCGGCGTCCGGGGCCGCCCCCCGGGGGACATCGACGCCCTCGCCGCAGCGCTCGCCGCCCTTTCCCGCTTCGCCGCCGCCCATGCCGGACAGCTCCAGAGCGCCGAGCTGAATCCCGTGGTGGTGCGTCCCGCGGGACAGGGCGTGGTCGCCCTCGACGCGCTGATCGTGCCGAAGACGCCAGCCCGATAGGTGAGTCACCGTACGCCGACGACGCAACCGAGGCGATCGAGCGACGGGTCCCTCGCGTGGAAAGTCCGCGAGGTGTCGTCAATCTCCATCGAAGCGGTAGACACCCGTGGCGATGGCCAGGGTCAAGGGGTTGCGCACGTGACGCAGCGAACTGTGCCAAAGATGCCGCCGACCGTGATGGGAGTAACATGGCGTGTGAGATGCCAACGAAGCCCCACCCCGGATCCACTCTCAACCGACGTGTCGCCGTTGCGGACGATACCGAACCATCCCCGAACCTGGAGTTCCCCGGCTGCGACCCCGTTCCCTTGACGACATGGGAGGACGTGCAGGCCTACGACGGGCGCATCGAGTACTGGTCGGCCTCGTCGGGAACGGCGTGGGTTCTGCGCGACGCCGGCCCCGTCCACGAGAGCCCCTCCTGCATCCTGAACGAGCTCCTGACCCGCATCTCCCTCGAGCGCGGGTCGCGCGTCCGGTGCTGCGGGGCGGTCTATCTGATGGAGCGGGATCCGGACGGCCGGCCCCGGCTGGTGATGGTGGCGGACCAGACCATCTACATGCACCCCGAGATCTGGCTGCCGGGCGACCCCGCCATCGTGAGGGGGGAAGACCCCCTGCCGGACGTTCTCCTCGAAGTCGATCACACCACCGACGTCCGGCGCAACAAGCTGCCGCTGTACGAAGCCTGGGGGTTCCCCGAGCTGTGGGTGGACACGCCCGACGCGCCGTCGCCGAGCCGTCCCCGGCGCGTGCGGCCGGGACTGACGATCTACCTGCTGGAAGACGGCCGTTACCGGATCGCCGACGAGAGCCGCGCGTTTCCCACGTGGTCGGCCACCGACATCCACGCCGCTTTGAACGAGACGCGCTTCAGCCCGCGCACCCTGGCCGACCTGACCCGGGTGGGCCGGCGGCTCGGCCGGCAGGAAGGCACCACCCCCGACGACGACCCGCAACTCGGCCGCCACCGCCGGCAGGCCCGCGACGCCGGCCGGGCGGACGGGCGTGCGGAAGGCATCGCCCGGGAGCGGGCGCTCCTCGCTCGCCTGGTCGCGAGGAAGTTCGATCCGCGCACCGCCGAACGCCTCGCCGGCCGGATGGCCGGCATTGAGGATCCCGGGCGTCTCGCCAGCATCGGCGACCTGATCATCGACTGCAACGACGGCGACGACCTGCTCTCCCGCCTGGCCTGAAGGCGGAACCGATCGGACCGATAGCCGCGGCTTGCGCTGCATGCGTCGGCGCCGCGCAGCCCTCCGCCTTTCGGGGCGGCGCGTTCTGGCCCCGACAGATCGCCGCCGATCTCCGGTTCCCGGTGGCGCTCCAGCTCGCGTCGCCGACATCGCCCACAGGGTCGATCGCGTCGATGCGCTAGAATCGCTGGCATGAAGGTCGTGTCGAAGCGTGCGCCGGGAGCCCGGGTCCTCGACGACGTCGCGCGTCTGCAGCGCACGCTCAACCGCCTGCGGGGACGGGGACTCGTGCCGCGCGGGCTGTACCGATTCTCCTCCTTCGAAGAGGCGGACAGATGGATGATGAGTCAGCTCGCGCGTTCAGCCGCGCACCTGAGCTCGAAGACCTCCTCGCCCTCTGCCGCGCCCTCCGCGCAGAAGGAGTCCGTTACCTCCTGATCGGCGGATTCGCGGTCATTCTCCACGGCTTCGTCCGGACGACGAAGGATATCGACATCCTCGTGGATCCCTCGGATGACAACGTCGCGGCCATCAAGAGAGCCCTGGCGACGCTTCCTGACAACGCGGTATCGCAGATCGAAGACGGCGACGTGCGGCGGCACACGGTGGTTCGGATCGCCGACGAGATCGTGGTGGACCTCATGGCCTCGGCGTGCGGCGTCACCTACGATGACGCCATCGTGCAGGGCATCGAGGAGCGCCGCATCGAAGACGTCGTCATCCCCCTGGCCGGCAAGCAATTGCTGATTCGAATGAAGAACACGGTCCGCGACTCCGACAGGATGGACGTGCGGTTCCTGCAGTGGCGGATCGAAGACGACAACACGTGACGTGAGAGGGCCGCGATGATGTCTTCATCGCTGCCTTCCAGGCACGGCGCGACGGAAACGGGGCATGAACGGCCACGAGTGCCGCCACTGCAAGCAGTGGGTCGCAGAGGGCGAGGCGCACGACTGCTGGACGACGACCGAGGCGGCGCTGACCGCCGATCTTTCGGAGGACCTGCAGGAGCGATCTCGATCGAGAGCCGACGTGCGCTGTACAAGAACGGGAGCTACCGTCCGGCGTCCTCCGCATCGTCTCCGGACTCCCGCTCGAGGTCGGCGTTCTCCTCATAGGTGTGGTGAAACTCGCCGCCCACGGTGTCCGGACGGGAGCCCGGATAGATTCGCAGCAGGTCCCACTGGTTGATGGCGGCCCTGACCTTGTAGCGCATCCGGGCCTGGATGCCCACGCCGCGGACGCTCGTCTCCAGCCGCGGGGCCTCCCACCCGTAGGCATCGCTGTAGATCCGCCGCAGCGTCTCCAGGGTGTCGCGCACGTCGTCGGCGGTGGGCGCGGACAGGCGGATGCACTTGCGTTCCAGCAGGCGCATGCCGGCCTCGGCCCGGCGCACGCTGTCCGCGTAGCGGCTGACGGCCAACCTCCGAGCCGCGCCCTCGCGGTCGTTCTTGCCGTCCGGGCCGAGGATGGCGGACGCGAAGTCGCCGGTCACCGTCGCGACCGCGACCAGGCCCGGACAGGCGTCGCCGGCGGCGTGCCCCAGCCAGCGGGTCAGCTCGGCGTACGACCGGCCGCGCTGCAGGGGCGAGTACGAGCCGACCAGCTCGATCTCGTCCAGCAACACCACCCACCCCTTGTACCTGGCGCCCCGCATCAGCTCGACCGCGAAACGGAGGCGCTGCGGCGGCAGCTCGGCGACCCGGGGCGTGCGGAAGGCGCACCGCTGCCCCTGTCCGATCAGCCGCAGTCCGTCCTTGAGGTCGGACACCCTGATCCGGTCTCCCGCCCAGAACGACTCGATCCTTGCGTTTCGCTCGGGGTCGCGCCGGCTGTCGTACACGGCCACGCTGGCCGGGAAGACTCGGTGCAGGACCCCTTTCGACCCGGCGGTCTCCACCCACTCGACGAACGCGGCGAAGCTCTCCGATCCCCGGTCGGCGACCGTGCCCAGCTCTTCGAACAGACGCCCCTCGCGATCCGGCATGCGGGCGTTGTCGACGGCCGCCTTGAACACCTTGCCGAGGTCGTAGAGGGGCGTCTCCTTGCTGACCGCCACCCGGCTGCACACGAAGCCCTGCGCGAGCGCCTGCCGCTCGAGGTGGACCAGCAGGTGCGACTTGCCCGCGCCGAAGTCTCCCGACACCAGCATCCCCTGGACGTGCGCGGACGGAACGCGCGCGTCCTCGGCCCCGGCCAGCAGGTCGGCGAACGCCGCTTCCGCCTTCGGCTGGCGGCAGCCCAGCATCTCCACGGCCGCCCGGTTGGGCACGCCGTTGCGCAGCGCCTCGATGGCGCGGCGTGTCGTCAGCTTCCCGTCATCGCGATCCATGCTGCAGTCCGCCGTGGTGCGACAGCCGCACCAGCGCGGCGACCGGATTGACCAGGCGCCGGTCGCGCACGTCGTTCATCACGCGGGTCTTCAACGCTTCGTAGATGCCGAAGCCCCGCGAGCCGTGGCCGGCGCCGTCGTCGAGGAAGCCGTCGCCGGTCGCCACCACCAGCAGGGTTCCGGCCAGGCGATCGACGCCGTCCACGAACTCGCGCAGCAGCTCGTAGTGATCGACGGCCATCGCCCGGGTGTAGTACCGCAGACCGTCTCTGGGGTTGCGGGCCACGGTGACGCGGCGGTTGTCCAGCAGCACCACCGTCCCCGTGCAGCCCGCCTCCCGCACCCAGTGCAGCGCCGACTCGAAGAAGCAGCGGGCCGTCGCGCGGTTGATGGCGGTGTGGATGAGGAAGGGCCGCACGGGGCTCAGGCGCGTGTTGGCCCCGGTCAGCCAGTCCAGCACCGGCTGGCCCTCGTAGCTGCCGTCCGGCCGGTTCCCGGCCAGGTCGCACAGACTGGTCATGGCCACCCGGAAGTCCCGGACCATCGCGGGGTGCTTGAAGACGCGCGTCTCGATGTCGGGCCTGAGCCGCATGAGAACCGACTGCGACTCGAGGCCGTTGGCGCCGGCGATGGCGTCGAAGACGTTGTCGTCGCCCGCGGTGTCGATGGCGCCGACCTGATACCGCCTGTCGGCCGCCAGCCGCAGCACCCGTCGGCGCGCCAACCCCCGCCAGTCGATCTGCCGCGCCAGCCCGAAGAAGAGGTCCTGGGGCATGTGGGCCCGCAACGCCGCCGCGTCCAAGGCGGCGAAGACGTAGCCCGACTCCCGGCAGCGGCGCTCCAGCGCCTCGCGCAACGCCGGCTGATCGTCGTCCGGGGCCACCGCGAACTTGACGGCCGCACCGCCGTCCCTGACGAACGTCGACAGGTATTCGTCTTCGATACGGCGCAGCCAGTCGTCGATGGAGATGGCGTTCGTCATCACCCTTCCGCGGTGAAGCTGATGCCGTAGTACCGGGCCTCCTGTCCGTCGGGGCCGACGAACGTGAAGAACCCGGACTGCCGGGTGCCGGTGGAGGCCGGGAAGGCCACGGCGGCGCCCTTCCGGGTCCGCCGGGGACCGTCGGCTTCCAGGATGTACAGGTCCCGGGCGAAGTCCGTCCGGTCGTACTCGCGGCCGGCCCCCGGCAAGGAGGTCAGGAGCTTGTAGACCCTGGTCAGGGGAACGACAGGCCCATCGCCCGCCACCCGGCCGCGGGAATCCTCACGCACGATCTCCGAGTAGACCGTGTGGAGGGCCTCCAGGAAGCGGTCCGACCGGTATCGACCGGGCTTCTTCTGGTTCCTCAGAAGCAGGCCGGCGAGGTGGGACGGCCGAATCGCGGCCACCTTCTTCCCGTCCACCCTGACCGCCCGGTCGCCGGGCATAATGCGCACGATGGACGGGTAGGAGATCAGCTTCCCGTCCCGCTCGTAGACGTTCAACCCCTGTTCCTCCGCGGCCGCGCGGAACTCCTCGGCGTAACCGTCCTCGAGATACCGCTGCTCTTCGTCCTCGGACAGGGACCACGAGGCAACGGCGCCGGCGACCGCCTGCCGCAGCTCGCGCAGGGCCGCGTCGAGCTCGCTCCGCGCACGCTTCACGCCCGCGATGTTCCCTTCGCGGGCCGCCTTCTGCATTCTCTTCGCCAGCGAGACGAGCCCCTGAGCCGACGCGATCGTGGAAGCTGCGGAAACTTCGACATCTCCGAAAGCCTGTTCGAAACCGCTCACTGCCGTCCCCTCCACCCGGCGCTTCCGGCGCTGCGCGGCCGATGTCCTCCACGAGCCGCCGCCCCGATTTTTCGGGCGAGTCTACTACAGACCGGCGCGGAAGTAAGATCGAGATGGTGCATGTGCGATCGTGCATGTACGAGATTCGTTTTGCAGCCGGCGTCGCGGGCGCTCTGAAGATGCTCCGCACCGGCGAGCGGCGGCTCATGTAGCCAGGCGGTCGTTCTCCAGGCTTCACGCCACGAAGGACCCCTCGTACACGAGAAGGGCCGCACGACACGTGCCGTGCGGCCCTTCTGTATCTGCGCTGCCGAACCGGGTGCCTCCCCTTGCGGCCGCGTTGGAAGTCTCGCTGGCGCGAAACTTCTACGGCGGCAGCCCCCGCCCAGCGCTAGCCGACGCCGACGGGCTGGCGGTCCTCGGTCTTCGGCTTGGCGCCGCCGAGCCCCTGGATCTGGATGACGCCGCTCTCCGTGGGCATCTCCTCCTTCAGGATGTGCTGGCGGTAGAGCTCGGCCATCCGCTTGTTCTCGGCTTCCTGCTTCATCCGGTCGCGGGCATCGATCTTCTCCTGCCGGGCGTTCTTGGCGATGCCCTTCTCGTCGAGGTCGGTCTGCTGGCCGGCCGCCACCGCCTCGGGGTCGAGCACCAGGTTGTGCTCCGCGCTGACCATGTCGACCTTCTTGCCGCCGGCGAAGATCTCGTGGCGGCCGTGCTCGTCGTACCACTTGGTGAGGGTGGCCGTCATGTGCATCTTCTCGATGATGTTGCGCCAGCCGACGCCCGTGTTGTAGGCGCAGAAGGAGATCTCCCCCTCCTGGGTGGCGTAGGGAATGATGCACCGCTCGGTGCGGCGGAAGTCGTAGTTGAAGAGGTCCTGGAACCACATGCCGGCGATGAACAGGAAGTTCCAGCGGTCGGACCGCCGCCTGGAGATATCGTCCTGCGTCCGGTCGCCGGTCACCTTGCCGTAGTCCTTCTTCGACGCGCCGAACGTCTTGTCGAACTTCTGCAGCAGGTCCCAGAGCTTGAAGTGCTTCGGCGCCCTGAACGGGTCGTAGTTCCGCATCAGGGCCAGGGCCATGCCGAGGACGGAGGCCCGGCGGCCGCGGCCGCCGTCGTTCACCCGGCCGAGGTCCCTGGCCAGCCGCTGCGCCTTCAGGAACGCGGTGACCGGCACCGACTCCTTCGTCTCCTTGTCGATCATCACCGCCATGCCGACGCCGCAGTTGGGATGGCACCCGCAGTTGAGCTGGCCCCAGTCGGCCTGCGGCCCGTGGAGGTGGTCGGCCGAATCGGTGAACGTTCCCATGAACGAGATCGGGAACCAGTCGCGGACCGGCTCGCCGATGCCGGTCTGGTTCTTCACGTCGTGGGCCAGGTGCGACAGGGTGTAGCGCTGGGCGTGCCGCCGCTCGTCGGTGATCTCCTCGTCCCGCCCCGTGAAGGACACCGGCTGGAACGACAGGAAGTTGATCTTCTTCGGGTTGTCCAGCGCGAACTGCACGACCCGGCCGACCTGCTCGTTGTTGATGCCGTTGAGAATGGTGATGACGGGGACGATGTCGACACCGGCGTTGTGCAGGTTCTCGATGGCGCGCAGCTTGACGTCGAACAGGTTGCCGACGAGGCGGTGCGAGTTGGCGGCGTTGCCGATGCCGTCGAACTGCAGGTAGGCGTAGCGGAGGCCGGCGTCGGCCGCGGCCTGCGCGAAGTCCGCGCTCTTGGCGAACTCGATGCCGTTGGTGGCCGCCTGCACGCTGTTGTAGCCAACCTTGCGGGCGTAGCGCACGGCGTCGAGGAAGTACGGCGAGATGGTCGGCTCGCCGCCGGAGAACTGCACCGACATCTGCCGCTTCGGCTTGATCGAGATCGCGTTGTCGAGCAGGGTCTTGATGTCGTCCCACCCGAGCTCGTGGACGAACCCGACCTGGTTCGCGTCCATGAAGCAGGGGTCGCACATCATGTTGCAGCGGTTGGTCAGGTCGATGGTCAGCACCGAGCCGCGGCCGTACTTGATGGTGCTGCTGCCGTGGTTGTGCAGCTTCTCGTCGTTGTGCGCCCGCATGTCGCTGCCGGGGAAAGACTCTTCGAGGTGCTTGAAGAACTCCGTGTCCATGGCCATCACGTCCTCGAAGTGGCCATGGATCGGGCAGTCCTTCACCATGAGGATCTTGCCGTCCCGCTCGATGATGGTCGCCTTGATCTCGCCGACCTTCTCGTTCAGCAGGATCTTGTAGTCCCTCTTGCCGTCGAGAATCTCCTGCCGCGCCTCGCGGACGCACTTCGGGCAGAGCGAGTCGGTCTCGCGGGGCCACCCCAGGGGCGGCTTCACCTTCTCGTGCGATTTCAGCAGCGGCTTGTCGGCCCAGGCCGGCGTGAACGACGGCCGCTGGTTGAACCGGTTCACGAAATCGAACACCCGGAAGCCGGCATCGGCCGCCAGGGTCAGACCCTTCTCGGCATACTTGATCGGTTTATGCATCTTTGACTCCTGCAGATCGGTCGCGGGCGTCGAACGCCGCGGCGCCGACCGGCCGCACCCCGGCCGCACCCCGGCCGGACGGTCTCGCCGGGCTGGCCTCAATCCTGTGTTACCGTAGCCTAGCGCGAGCCCGCGGGGAACCCGCGCAACTTTTCTCCAGGATGGCGCATCGGTGCATTGAACGGGCACCCACGGCGCTGATTGGCGCACCCCGGCAACCCGAGACAGGCCGCACCCCGGTTCGGTTGGCGGGACGGTCAGGCCGCACCCTGACGAAACGTGAGGTTGAGTCGCCCCGCGAAACCGTGCCCGGACGGACCCGTTCCGGGGAGAATCGACACCACCCCGTGATAGCGCAGCCGGCTGCGGCCCCCGAAGACAAACCCGTCTCCCGACGCCAACCGCACCAGGGTCTTCGGTTCCTGCCGCGTGAGCCCGCCGATGACGAACTTCGCGGTGTCGCCGAGGGAAAGCGACACGATGGGCACGCCCGCGTCGAGCGTCTCGGGACGCTCGTCCTTGTCCTGATGCAGTCCCATCTTGCCGTCGGCCTGATAGTAGTTGAGGATGCAGACGTCGGGCGCGAGCCGCATGCCCGCGGCCGCCGCCACCCGCGACGCCAGATCGGCCAGATTGGCGGGCAGGGGGAGGACGGTCCGGCCGTCGTGATCGCTCCGCGCCGCCTCGTAGCGATAGGTCCGGGCGTTCCAGTGCCGGCCCAGACAGACCATCCGCACCCGCATCCGGCCGCCGCCCCGCACCTGGGGGACGTACCACCCGGCCGGTCCGTTGCCGATCGCCAGGCACTGTGCGGCGAGCTCGCGTTGCTCCTCCGGAGCCAGCACCGCGGGCAGGTGCACCGCATCGGGATGGATCTCGATACAAGCAGCCGGCATCAGTGCTATTTTAAGGGCCGGAAGCGCGCTCCGGCCTACGCGCCGGCGCACGACAGTCCCGGCCGAGGATGCTCGAATCTTGACCACTGCCTGGAAAACGCGACACTCGGCTGACATCGCGGTGATCGGAGCCGGCGTGTTCGGCGCCTGGACGGCGCTGCAGCTCCGGGGCACGGGCCGATCGGTGGTGCTGATCGACGCCTTCGGGGCGGGCAACACGCGGTCGAGCTCGAGCGGAGAATCGCGGCTCATCCGCTTCGGCTACGGCAAGCACGACTTCTATACGCACTGGTCCCAATACTCGGCCCACGCGTGGCAGGAGCTCCTCCGCGACTGGCGCGAGGATCTCTTCATCCGCACCGGCGTGCTGTGGATGGCCCGGTCGAACGACACCGCCCTCGACGAGACCGCCATCAACCTGGAACGGCTGCACATTCCGTTCGAGAAGCTCGATCGAGCCGAAATCGAACGCCGGTATCCCCAGTTCACGCTGGGACCGGTCACGCGCGGTCTGCTCGAGCCGACGGCCGGGGTCATCCTCGCGCGCCGGGCGGTGCAGAACGTCGTGCGCCAGGCGGTCAAGCGGAGCGTCGACTATCTGATCGCGAGGGTGCTGCCCCCGCCCGCGAACACCGATCGCGTCGAGGCGCTGCAGACGAGCACCGGCGACCAGATCGTGGCCGACACCTACGTCTTCGCCTGCGGCCCCTGGCTCCCGGAGATCTTCCCGGGCGTGCTCGGTGAACGGATTCACCCCACCCGGCAGGAGGTCTTCTTCTTCGGACCCGACGCGGGTGACCGGCGTTTCGCGGCCCCGGCGATGCCGGCCTGGATCGATCCCTCGGGGGGGGTGTACGGTCTCCCCGACATCGAGGGCCGGGGGTTCAAGCTCGGTCTCGACCACCACGGCCACCCCTTCGACCCGAGCTCCCGCGACGACCGCACCGCCTCCGAGAGCGGCCTGCAGGTCGCCCGCATGATCCTGGCCCGGCGCATGCCCGCCCTGCGCGATGCGCCGCTGCTCGACGCACGGGTGTGCGCCTATTCCAACAGTTGGAACGGCGACTTTCTGATCGACCGCCACCCGGACATCGCCAACGTATGGCTCGTCGGCGGCGGGTCCGGCCACGGCTTCAAGCACGGCCCCGCCGTGGGCAACTACGTAGCCTCGCAGGTCACCGGCATCGACGAGCCCGAGCCGCGATTCACCCTTGCCGGACACCGGCACCAGCGGGAACGGCAGATCTTCTGAAGCGGAGCAGGGGGTCAGGAGCCCGCGAGAGGCCCCGCTGCGTTCGACCGGCCTCGGCGCAACGCGGGGTTCACCAGGGGCTCCCGGGAAGCGATGCGCGGCCGCACCGCCCTGGGTTCCGCTCCCGCCGCCGCCAGCCGGGGACGGAACCGGAACCAGAGGCGCACGCCGAGGAGCAGGGCCAGCACCCCCGCGTAGGCGAGCGGCGGCCGGATGTCGATCTTGACCAGCCACAGGTAGTGCACGACCCCGGCGACGGCCGCGACGTAGGCCATCCGGTGCAGCCGCCGCCACCGCTCGCCCCCCAGGCGCCGGATCATCGAGTTCGTCGAGGTGACGGCCAGGGGCACGAGCAGGACGAACCCCGTGAACCCCGCCGTCACGTAGCGCCGCTCCACGATGTCGTCGAGGATGAGGTCGAACGCAAAGAAGAAGTCCAGCACCAGGTAGGTGCTGAAGTGCAGCAGGGCGTAGAAGAACGCGAACAACCCGAGCATGCGGCGGAACGCGGCCGCCCACGGCCAGCCGAAGACGCGCCGCAGCGGGGTCACGGCCAGCGCGATCAGCAGGAACCGCAACGTCCAGTCACCCGTCCGGTGGGTGATGAACTCGATGGGGTTGGCGGACAGATCGCCGGTGAACGCCCGCCAGAGGAGCATCCCCAGCGGGATCAGGCAGGCGGCAAACACCCACGGCTTGACACGACGCACCGACATGTCCAATCCGGCCCGGAAGCGTGCTTCGCCGGCCCTCCTTCCAGTAGTTCCTAGTAGTTCCGGCGCAGGTCCATGCCGTCGTAGAGGCTCGCCACCTGATCGGCATAGCCGTTGAACATCTGCGTCCGCATGCGGAAGAAGCTGCCGATCCGGCGTTCGCTCGCCTGGCTCCACCGGGGGTGATTCACCTCGGGGTTCACGTTCGAGTAGAAGCCGTACTCGTTCGGAATCGCCACGTTCCAGGAGTTCCGCGGCTGGTCCTCCACGAACTGGATCTTGACGATGGACTTGATGCTCTTGAAACCGTACTTCCACGGCACGACCAGCCGCAGCGGGGCGCCCTGCTGGTTCAGCAGGGTCTTGCCGTAGACGCCGACGGCGAGAATCGCCAGGGGGTGCATCGCCTCGTCCATCCGCAGCCCCTCGACATACGGCCAGTCGAGCGAGCGGCCGCGCTGGCCGCGCATCTCGGACGGACGATAGAGCGTCTCGAACCGGACGTACTTCGCCCTGGAGGTCGGCTCGAACCGCTTGATGAGGTCGCCGAGCGGGAACCCGACCCACGGCACCACCATCGACCAGGCTTCGACGCAGCGCAACCGATAGATGCGCTCCTCGAGAGGATGCGGGCGCAGCAACGTCTCGAGGGGCACGTCGGCGGCCGGCTTGTTCATCTCCCCTTCGACCCGGACCGACCAGGGATCGATGGTCATGTCGTGCGAGTAGCGCGCCGGATCGCCCTTGTCGAGTCCGAACTCGTAGAAGTTGTTGTAGGTCGTGATGTCGGCGAACGAGTTCAGCGGCTCATCGGTGCTCAGCGGAGACTTCAGCAGGTTCGGGATCGGCTCCTGCGCCTGCAGCCGGCCGGCCTCGGGGCCGAACCCGGTCCCGGCGGCGACCGCCCCGGCGACCGCCCCCGACGCGGTGCGGATGAACTCTCGCCGGTTGCGGTACAGTCGCTCGGGGGTAATCTCCGACGAGCGGATATCCGGTGCCTGCCTGATCAACATCGTGCTGCTCCAGTCGGGTGATTACCGACCACCTCTACTAGCCATGTTCGCTCCAGCGCGGCCGGCTTGTCAACGGCCGTCCTCGCCCGAGTCCCTCCACGCCGGGTACAGCGCGGCCAGCCGGTCCGGAGAACGGCCGGCGAGATGCAGCCCCAGGATGCGCAGGTTGGCGGCCGTGCGCCGCCACCAGCCGTCCTCCTCCCAGCGTCTCGCCGACACCGTGACCGCGAGGGACGAACGCCAGAACTCTCCCCGAGCGCGTATCCGCCCCACGAGGTCGGCGTCTTCCATCACCGGAATCGGCCGGTAGCCGCCGAGCCGCCGGAACAGGTCCCGCCGGACGAAGATGGCCTGATCGCCATAGGCGAGCCCGAACCACCGCACCCGCCAGCGAACCCCCGCCTCGATCACGCGCGCCTGCCACCGGCGGGCATCGATCCGCAACCGGAAGCAGCCCCCGACCGCCCCGGCCGCCCCGGCTCTCCCGATCTCGCCCATCCATCCCGCGTCCGGCCGCGCGTCGGCGTGGAGAAAGAGCAGCCAGACGCCGGCCGCGCGCGCCGCCCCGGCGTTCATCTGCCGTCCCCGCCCCGGTTCGCTCTCGACCCAGACGACGTCCGGCCGCGTCCGGCGCATTCCGCCGACGGCGGCGTCGCCGGCGTCGCCGTTGGCGACGATGACCTCGCACCGCGGCCGGCCCGGCAGTCGCGACAACAGCCCTGCAAGCTGCGCCGCGTCGTGCAGCACCGGAATGATCACCGATATCGCAGGGGCGGCTGGCGCCTGGAGATCGTCCACCGACATGACCCGTATCCGGAGCCCGCGGCGAAAGCCCCGCTGCATTCGAGCGGCGGGTCCCGCCGCAACGCGCGGTCCCGCCGCGGCTTCCGCGCCGCGGGAATCCGGCGGGACCGGTCTACCCTACCATCTTCCCGGAGCGCCTCTATAATCCGGTCCGGTGACGCACGCATGCCACGAGCCCGCGCCGCCGTTGTTGCGGCGCGGGATCGACCAGTTCAACGCCGGCGAGTTCTTCGACCAGCACGAGACCCTGGAAGATCTCTGGCGGGCGGAGACCCGGCCGGTTCGCCGCCTCTACCAGGGCATTCTGCAGATCGGCGTCGCGCTCTACCACCTGCAGCGGGGCAACCACCATGGCGTGGTGACGATGATCGCGCGCGGGACCGACCATCTGCGCCCGTTCGCGCCGGTCTGTCAGGGCGTCGACGTGGCGGATCTGATCGGCGGGGCGGCGCGGGTGCGGGAGGCGGTGGACCGTCTCGGGCCGGACCGGCTGGACGCCTTCGACTGGTCGCTCGCCCCGACCGTCAAGTGGGCCGGGCCGGACGCGGGATCCGGCGGCCCGACGTGAGACCCGCGCCGCACCGGGACCGGCGCCCGACCCGTAAGGCGCGACGAACGAGCCTGTCGGGCGCAGGTGCCGAGGAACAGCGCGGCTCCGCCAGGGTGCATCGCCGGTCGCAGCGGGCCTCTTGCCACGGGCGCGCGCAACCCGCCCTCGGTCGGCGGCCCGGAGCCGCCGGGACGGCTGCTATACTCTCCGGCCGATGAGCGCCGCCGCACCCCGTTTCACGGAGCAGACCGTCGCATTCCTCGAGGCCCTCAAGCAGAACAACACCCGGGAATGGTTCAACGCGCACAAGGCCGACTACGAGACCCATGTCCGCGCCCCGATGCTGGCGATCATCGAGCGGCTCGCGCAGGACTTTCCACGCGTCGCCCCCGACCTCGTCGCCTCGCCCCGGTCCATGTATCGCATCTATCGCGACACGCGGTTCTCTTCCGACAAGACCCCTTACAAGACCCACGTGGCGGCGGCGTTCACGCACCGGACCCTGCCGAAGAACGAGAGCGCCGCCCTGTACTTCCACTTCGCGCCCGGCCAGTTGTGGATCGGCGGCGGGCTGTACGCCCCGCCGACACCCCTGCTGCATCGCATCCGCCAACACATCGCGGCCGACCCCGAGCGCTTTCGGCGCGTGGCGGAGTCGCCGGCGCTGCGGCGCCGGGGGGGTGTGCGGGGCGAGAGCCTGAAGCGCATTCCCCGCGGCTTCCCCGCCGACCACGCGGCGGCGGAGTATCTGAAGCTGAAGCAGTATCTGGCAGGGGGCGAGGAGCCGGACGCGGCGCTCGGCCTCAGTCCCCGCTTCTACGGCGCCCTGCTGCGGCGCTTCCAGACCCTGGCGCCGTTCGTCGAGTTCCTGAATGCTCCGCTCGTCGCGGCGGCCGGGTTCGCCCGCTGAGGAGTCCACGCCGCAGGAACCGCGGAGACTTCCCGCAGGGCCGGTTGGGCGGCAAGCGGAGCCGGGCGCCGATTTCCGGGCCAGGGAGTCTGCGCCGCTGCCGACGGTGTTACCATGCGGTGACCATCGCAGGGGCGCAGGTTGTTCTTCGAGATCCTCGACATTCTCGGCCGCGGCGCGAAGCTGCGGTGCCCGTGCTGCGGGCACGGGCGGCTCTTCCGGACGAGGTTCCGCACCTACGACCACTGCCTCTCGTGCGGTGAGCGCTTCGAACGCGAGCCCGGACAGTGGTTCGGGGTCATCTACATCAACCTCGGGCTGTCCGGCATCCTCCCGGCCGGCGGATACCTGGTCATCAACGCCTTCACCGCCTTGCCGATGTCGCAGCAGCTCAGCCTCCTCCTCCCCGTCGCCGCCCTCGGCCCGTTTCTCTTCTTCCGTCTGGCCACGGGTCTCTGGACCAGCATCATCTTCCTGGGCGAAGGACTCTACATTCAGTGGCCGAACCGGTAATCGGAGACCGCGGCGACGCCTCCCGCCCCAACCCCGCCGCCGGGCCGCCGATCGGATCCGCCCTGTTCCGCCGGCTGGCCATGGCATTCACCTTTGCCAGGTTCCGGAACATGTGGCTGGCCGCGTTCACTTCCGCCGTCGGAACCTGGGTGCAGCGCATCGCCCAGCAGTGGCTGATTCTGAGCCTGACCGGGTCCGCGTTCTTCCTCGGCCTCGACACGTTCCTCGCCGAGCTGCCCCTGTTGCTGTTCACCCTGATCGGCGGGGTCGTCGCCGACCGCTACGATCGCCGGCACCTGCTGATGGGCTCGCAGGCCCTGCAGATGGCCTGCGCCCTCACCCTCACCGCGCTGGTGTTCTTCGACGTCGTCCAGGTGCGGTACATCCTGGTGCTGTCGTTCATGTCCGGCCTCGCCCAGGCCTTCGGGGGACCGGCCTTCCAGTCCCTGGTTCCGTCCCTCGTGCCCCGGCAGCATCTGCCCAACGCCGTCGCCCTCAACTCGATTCAGTTCAACCTGGCCCAGATGATCGGGCCGGCCATCGGCGGCGTGGTCATGGTGGGGCTCGGCATGGCGGCCTGCTTCGGCCTCAACAGCCTGTCGTTCCTGGTCGTGATCGCGGTCCTCGGGCTGATGCGGGTCCCGCCGCCGGCGCCGGCCACCCGCCAGCGGATCCTGACCGAGCTGGGAAGCGGCCTGCAGTACGTGCGGCACAGCCGCGCCCTCCTCGGGTTGACGGCGCTGGCGTTCGCGACGACGTCGCTGGCCCTGCCGATCAGGGCGTTCCTGCCGGTCTTCGCCGCCGGCGACATCCTGCTGCTGAGCCGCATGATGACGACGTTCGGGGCCGGCGCGGTGGTCGGAGCGCTGATCGTCGCGTGGCTGGGCCGGTTCGACCACATGGGGCAGGCGCTCCTGCAGACCCAGATCGTCTTCGGCGGCATCGTCGCCGCATTCGCCCTCCTGCCGATCGGCGGCGCCAGCTATGTGCTGCTGTTCCTCGGCGGCATGGCCCTGCTGATGATCTTCTCGCTGATCAACTCGCTGGTGCAGCTCACCGTCCCCGACGAGCTGCGCGGCCGGGTCATCAGCATCTATCTGGTGGCGTTTCGCGGCGGAATGCCGCTGGGCAGCCTGGTGAGCGGAACGCTCATCGCGCAGTTCTCGGCGCCCCCTGTCATCGCCGCGAGCGGATGCCTGCTGTCGCTGGTGGCGGCCCTGTTCCTGGCCGGCCACCGGCAGGTGCGGGAGCTCTAGAAGTCGGCGCCCCCCTTGATTTCTCGCCCCGCTGCGCGACAATGGGGTGTCGGCACATCGAGGGCGACCCATGTCCAGGACTCGCGCATCACGCACGCCCGCACCTCGCCGGAAACCACGCGCCGGCACGCGTTGGCCGATCGTGGTCATCGGTCTCGTGGTCGGCGGCGGGGGGGGGTTGCTGGCCAGCTGGGTGATCGACCGCGTCAATCAGTTGAACGACCGGATCGCCACGCTGGAGGTCACCGGACAGCGCGCGGCCGACGAGGCCCGCGAGCAGACCACGCGGGCCGAGCGGGCGGAACGGTCCGCCCGCGAGGCGGCCGCGGCGCGGGAGGAGGCCGAAGCGGAGGCCGAGACGGCGCAGAGAGTGGCCGCGGACGCCGACCAGCGGGCCGCGACGGCTCTCGACCGGGCGGCCAACGCCCAGGCCACGTCGCTCGCGGCGCAGGCGGAGGCCCGCCGGGTGCAGGAAGAGGCCGAGGCCACCCGCCAGGCCGCCGAAGCGGAGATGAACCGTCTGAGCGAGGCGCTGGGCCGGATTGCCGAGACCCGCCGCACCGCCCTCGGTCTGGTGATGAGCCTGGACGAAGGCTATCTGAAGTTCGATTTCGACCGGGCCGACCTGCGGCAGGAGAGCCGGGAGATACTCTCCCGCATCGCCGGCATCCTGTTCACGTCGGAGGACTTCGCCATCACCATCACCGGCCACACGGACGCCCGCGGCGACGACGCCTACAACCAGCGGCTCTCTGAACGGCGGGCCCGGGCCGTCGCCGACTACCTGATCGGGGCCGGACTCGCCAGCGAACGCTTCACCGTGGAGGGCCTGGGCCAGGCCCTCCCCCTCGACACCGGCGACAGCGACGAGGCGCATGCCCGGAATCGGCGGGTCGAGCTCGGCATCGTGAGCGCCCGCATCATCGAGTCCCGGCCGACCGGGCCCTGAGCACCGTCGACTCGGCCGACCGCGACCGGAAGGCAGAGGATAGAATCCCGGCGTGACGACCCACGGCGCCCTCCGCGAGTTGGCCGGCCTGTTCCTGCGCCTGGGGGCGACCGCCTTCGGCGGCCCGGCCGCGCACATCGCGATGATGCGGGACGAGGTCGTCGAGCGGCGCCGGTGGCTGACCGACGCCGACTTCCTCGACCTGCTCGCCGCGACCCACCTGATTCCCGGTCCCAACTCGACCGAGATGGCGATTCATCTCGGGTATCGACGCGGCGGCGGTCCGGGGCTGCTCGTCGCCGGCGCCTGCTTCATCCTGCCCGCCACCCTCATCGTCGGCGGTCTGGCCTGGACCTACGTCCGCTTCGGCGACACCCCGCAGCTCGGGTGGGTGATGTACGGCGTCGGTCCCGTCATCATCGCGATCGTCGCCCAGGCCCTCTGGAAGCTCGGGACCGCCGCGATCAAGGGGCCGTTGACCCTGGTGATCGGTCTCGCCGCGGCCGGCCTGGCGCTGCGGGGCTGGAACGAGCTCGGGCTGCTCGCGATCGGCGGCCTGGTGATGGCCGGGGCCCGGCTGGGCCGCCCCGGCATCGCCGCGCTCGCCGCGGCGTTCCTGCCGGCGACGGCCGCGCTGGCAGCGGGCTCCGGTGTCGCGGCGCCGATCACCCTCACCCGCCTGACCTTCTTTTTCCTGAAGGTCGGGTCGGTCCTCTTCGGCAGCGGCTACGTGCTGCTGGCCTTCCTCCGGGCGGACCTCGTCGACCGCTGGAGCTGGCTGAGCGACGCCCAGTTGATCGACGCCATCACCATCGGCCAGGTGACCCCGGGCCCGGTCTTCACGACCGCCACGTTCATCGGCTACGTGCTGCACGGGTGGAGCGGGGCGCTGCTCGCCACCCTCGGCATCTTCGCGCCGGGGTTCCTCTTCGTGGCCTGCTCGCAGCCCCTCATCCCCCGCCTGCGGGCCTCGGCCGTCACCAGCGCCGTCCTCGACGGCGTCGTCGTCGCCTCGCTCGGGCTGATGGCCGCGGTCACCTGGAGTCTCTTCCGCTCGACGATCGTGGACCCGCCCGCCGCGGTGCTTGCGTTGGGGGCGGCCCTCCTGCTGTTCACCACCCGCCTCAATTCCACCTGGCTGGTGCTGGCGGGCGGGGTCCTCGGGGCCATCCTGCAGAGCGCCGCCTGAGGGCGGCCGCGTCTCCCTCTCTCGTTCCCGGTCCGCGATGACGAGAGCGCCAACCCGATCGGAGGCGGGATGGCATCCCTGTCGGTTCCCGCGCAGGCACGCCGGACATCCAGGCGACGGCGCCAGGATTTTAGGTGGCGCAGGCCGGGACTCCGGCACTAGAATTGTGCGGGCTCGCGGAGCGGGCGCCGCGGCCCCACCGACGCCGGGACGAAAGGAAATGGAGCAGACGGTCTGCGTTTATTGCCGGAAACGGGCCGTGGCCCCGAAATGGGCGCCGTTCTGCAGCGAGCGCTGCAAGCTGCTGGACCTTCGGAACTGGGTGGACGGCCGGTATCGCGTACCCGGAGAAGATGCAGACGCGGCGGGCGAGGACGACTCGGACCGACAGCCCTGAACGACGGTGTCATCCCCCGCCGCCAGAGCCGGCTCGCTCGCACGATCCGATTCCCTGGTGACTCGTGGCAGGACCTCGCGTCGCACCAAGACCGGCGAGGGTGCCGGCGGGCTGCCAGACGCCCGTGCGACAGGGCGCGGCGAGGGAGCATTTGGGCAGAGGCGACCGCGGAGCAACGCAGCTCCGAGGAACAACGCAGTTCGGACAGGATGCACCGCCGGTCGAATGCAGCGGGGCCTTTGCCCCGAGCGGCCGGGCACGATCCGATTCCCGAACGGAAACAACCGCGAACAGACATGGCTGATACGCTGACGATTACCGACAACCGCACCGGACGACAGTACGAGATCCCGGTGACCGACGACACCATTCGCGCCACGGATCTCCGGCAGATAAGGGTCAACCCGGACGACTTCGGGATGATGTCCTACGACCCGGCGTTCCTGAACACCGCCTCCTGCCGGAGCGCGGTCACGTTCATCGACGGGGAGAAGGGCATTCTGCGGTATCGGGGCTACCCGATCGAGCAGCTCGCGGAACGCAGCACGTTCGTCGAGACCGCCTATCTGCTCGTCCATGGCGAGCTGCCCGACGAGAGCCAGTTGGCAGACTGGCAGGGGGATCTCTCCCAGCACGTGATGCTGCACGAGAACGTCAAGAAGATCGTCGAGGGCTTCCGCTACGACGCCCACCCCATGGGCATCTTCCTGAGCACCGTCGGCGCCCTCTCGGCGTTCTATCCCCTCGCCAAGGCCATCGACGACCCCGCGTCGCGGCGCCTGCAGACGATTCGACTGATCGCGAAGGTGCCGGGCATAGCCGCCTACTCCTATCGCCACAGCGTCGGTAAGCCCTACGTCTATCCGGACAGCGAGCTCAGCTACCCCGGCAGCTTCCTGTGTCAGCTCTTCAAGCAGAACGAGCCCGTCTACCGGCCAGACCCGGTGCTGGAACGGGCCCTGGACGTGCTGTTCATCCTGCACGCCGACCACGAACAGAACTGCAGCACCAGCGCGATGCGCAACATCGGCAGCTCGAACGCCGATCCGTACGCCTCGATGGCCGGCGCCGCGGCGGCGCTCTACGGGCCGCTCCACGGCGGGGCCAACGAAGCCGTCCTGCGCATGCTGACGAAGATCGGCACCACCGACAACGTCCCCGCCTTCGTCGAGAGCGTCAAGAGCGGCGCGGGACGGCTGATGGGGTTCGGTCACCGGGTGTACAAGTCGTACGACCCCCGCGCCAAGGTCATCAAGGCCACCGCGAACCAGGTCTTCGAGGTGACCGGCCGCAATCCCCTGCTCGACGTGGCCCTCGAGCTCGAACGGATCGCACTCGAGGACGACTTCTTCATCGAGCGCAAGCTCTATCCCAACGTCGACTTCTACTCGGGGCTCATCTACCAGGCGATGGGCTTCGACCCGGCGATGTTCCCGGTGCTGTTCGCCATCGGCCGCACGGCCGGCTGGATCGCGCAGTGGGAGGAGCTGCTGGCGGACGACAGCCGGAAGATAGCCCGGCCCCGGCAGATCTACGTCGGCGAGTCGGAACGCGACTACGTCCCGATGGCGAACCGCTGACCGGAGAGCGGCGCCGCCGCCGCCGATCGAGGCGGCGCACCTGATGGCGCCGCGCGACGCGGTGCCGCGCGGCCCTTGATGGTCGCGATCGAGAGGGTGACACGACGGCCTCGGCGCGGCAAATGACCTGCACCGACTCGAACCGGCTCGTCGAGGGGTGAATCGGCTCTATCGACCCTCTGCGAGGCTGGGTGCCAGCCCCCGATACGCGACCACGAGCACCGTCACGTCGTCGCTCTGCGGCGCCCCGGCCGTGAACTTCTTCACGTTCGAGAGCAGGTGCGCCAGCTGGGCCGGCGCCTCGCGGGACGGGGCGCCGGCGATGCTCTCGAGGATGCGCGCGTCCTCGAACTCGGCGTCGTCGGGGTCGAACGCCTCGGACACCCCGTCGGAGAACAGGACGAGGAAATCGCCCGGCTCCATCCTGACCGATTCCTCGAGGAACGGCAGGCCGTCGAACAGCCCCATCGGCAAGCCGCCCGTCTCGAGCCGTCGCACCTCACCGCGCCCGTCGACCAGAAACGGCGGATTGTGCCCACCGTTGCAGAAGGTCAACGTGCCGTCGGGGTCCAGCTGAGCGTAGAACAAGGTGACGAACCGGGCCGCGATGGCCCGCCGGACGAGAGCGGAGTTGAGCCGGCTCAGGACATCGGCGGGACCGGCGGCGACGGCGGTCTGCGCGGCCAGGCTGCCCTGCGTCAGGGCGCCGAGCAGCGCGGCGGGCGGCCCCTTGCCCGAGACGTCGCCGAGCGCGAACCCGAATCGGCCGTCCGGCAGATCGATGTACTCGAAGAAGTCCCCGCCGATCGACCGGCACGGCAGCATCTCCGCGACGGCGTCGAAGAACGGTCCGGTTCGACTGCGGGTCGGAAGCAGGGCCTGCTGAATCTGCGCCGCCGTGGCCATCTCCTGGTCGAGCCGCGCCTTCTCCACCGCGGCCCGATAGAGCCGCGCGTTGTCGATGGCCACCGCCGCCTCGGCCGCCAGCGCATCGAGGGTCGCGCCGGTCTCCGGCGCGAGCAGGGTCCCCTTCGCGCGGCTGTCGAGATAGAGCACGCCGATGCGCCGATCTTCGGCGGCCGTTTCTCTCGACTCGACGTAGCGCACCAGGCGCAACGGCACGCACAGAACGTTGCGGATTCCGAGCGCGACGGTGCCCATGTGCTGGCCGGCGAGGTCGCCGTCGAGCAGATCGGTCTCCATGCGCGACCGTCCCGCGCGGAACACCTCCTCCGGGATCTTCCGGCTGGTCTGGAACGTGTCCCCGGGCAGGGTGGCCTGATCCCGCGAACGGCCCAGCTTGAACTCGAGCCGGTCGTCCTCGCCGGCCAGCATGATGAAGCCGCGCTCGGCCCGGCTGACGGCAATCGCGGAGTCCACGACCAGCGCCAGCACGTCGTCCAGGACCTTGCCGGAGCTCAGCGCCTTCAGCCCCTCCAGCAGCACCGCCACCTGGTGCAGCTCGTTGACGGCGGCGCGCTCCGAGGGCCCGTCGGCCGCGCCCTCGTCATCCGACAGAAAGACGAACTCGGCCCCGTCCCGCTGGCCGAGCCGAACCCGGTCGCCGTGGGCGAGCCGATGCTCGGCGATCGCCTCGCCGTTGACGAAGGTGCCGTGGCGCGACCCGCGGTCGGAGATGCGGAAGCTCTCGTCGACGGCGGTGATCTCGGCGTGGGCGCGAGACACGTCGCCGTTCGTCAGATGCAGATCGCTTCCGATCCGCCGGCCGATGGTGAACGGATCCTTGTCCACGGGGACGACCCGCCGGCCGTGCTCGTCAGTGACGTCCAGTCTGGGCGAGGCCATGGAACCCCTCGAATCCGGAGATCGCCGCCCGACGCCGGGCGTCATCCTGCACCCGTTCGGAGGCAGCCGGGTCCGGCTCCCGGAACCGCTCCACCAATCGGTCCCCGAACCGCATCCAGCCCATCAGCCCCAGGACCACGAAGCCGAGCAGCACGACCCAGAGCCACCACCGCCCGCGCCGGCCGGCCCGCGCGGCCTCCCGGCGGCGCGGGGCGGTCGCGGCGCCGCACCGGAAGCAGATCAGCGCCTTCTCGGCTATCTCGGTGCCGCAGGTTGCACAGTGCATGAAGAACAGGATTCCTGAGGGTTCGACGCCAGACGCCGGATCTGGCGGGAGACCCGCGCCAGATCGATCAGCGTACGTTCGAGGTCGTCGAGATACGCCCCCGCCGGCATGCGGGGCCGGGCCGCCTTCAGCGCGTGCACGGCCTCCTCGAGCGCCGCCCGCCGCGCCATCAACGACGCCACCGCCGGGTCGGCGGTCACGGCGAGCCGGGCCGCGGGGCCGGCGCCGACATGGAGCCGGGCCGCGGCCTGCCCATCCGGACCCGGCTGCCCGGCCTCCCGGCCGCGGCCGTCGCCGTTGTCGTCGATGACCGCGCGCTCCGTCGCCAGCCGTCCCCGTTGCCGATACCACTGCCGGACGCCGAAGCTGGCGAACTCGAAGGCCTCCAGCACCGACACGCGGCCGTCCCGGTCTTCATCGGCGGCGGCGTCGGTCAGCGAGTCGACGAAGAACTGCGGGAACACCGTGTCGTAGCGCTGCGCCGCGGACTCGGTCGCGGTGACCACGGTGCGGCCCGGCCCCGACAACCGCGCGAGGAACGGAAAGCTCGCGCTGCTGGTGTTGACGAAGACGAGCCTCCCCGGCAGGGCCCCCAGCCACCGGTCCCACTCCCGCGCCTCGAGGTCGGGACCGACGAGGTTGAACTTGGCGTCCACGCCGTCGAACGAGCCGTGGCCGATGAGGACGACGAAGAGGACGGCGTCGTCCCCCATCCGACCGGCCAGCCGGTCCACCGCCTGCCGGACTCCGCGGCGCGACGCACGGCCGACGCCGGGACCGGGAGTCTCCGCGAGCACGACAAGGTGGGTCTCGTCGAACCCCGGCAGACTGCGCAAGGCGGCGACCAACGCGGTGCGCCACTGCGCGTGCTTCTCCCGAAACCCAGCTCCTCCGGAGGCGCCGCTGACCACCAGGGCGTACTGCTCCTGGGCCGTCAGGGGCGCCGGGGCCGCATCGCCGGCGAGGAGGGCCGAGACCAGGGCCGCGGCGCCGTACCGCCGGGCGCAGTTCATCGCAGCCCCCACCGGCGCCGCAATCCCCATTCCGCGGCGAGCAGACCGACAATCAGCAGGAACCCCCAGACCGTATCCCAGGCATCGCGCAGAACCGGGGCGGGCGGCGGGCCGAGCCCGGCGCGCACCGCGCCGGCGAGCCGGACGGCTCCGTCCAGGCCCACGGCCCGGCCGCCGGTGGTCTCCGCGAGCTGCCGCAACAGGCGTTCGTCGCGGCGGGGCTCGCTCAGCTCCGGATCCGATCCTCCCACCAGCACGGACGCGCTCAAGGGTTCGAGGGTGCCGGCGGGGTGCTCGACGATCGCCGTCACCCGGTGCACGCCCCGCCCCCCCGGCGCGACCTCCACCGCGTACCGTCCCGGCTCGCCCGGCCGCGCCAACGCGGCGTGCTCCTGTTCACCACCGTCCGGGCCCCGCACGCGAACTTGTATCCGGGCATCGGTCATCGGCGCGAACCGTTCGTCGGCCGCCACGATCTCGACGCGCAGCGCCTCGCCCGCGGAACGCCCGCCGTCGACCCGCAGCGTAACACGATCGGGTGCGCCGGCCCCCAGCCAGCGCACCGTCTGACGCCAGAAGCGTTCGTAGGTCTGGTCGGTCGACGGCGCCAGCATCTGCCAGCGCCAGGACGCCTCGCCCGCGAACACCATGGTGCGGCCGCGCCCGAAGCGCTGCACCGCGATGACCGGCGGGGACGCCGATTCGCCGGCCGCGACGGCCAGCACCGCCGCACCGGGGCGGGGCGGTCCCATGGGAACGATGCGTCCCAGGGACGGCATCGCCGCCCACCCCTCGGCCGTCTCCTCGACACGCGCTCCCAGGCGCATGACCGGGTGACGCTGCCCGTCCGGGGTGACGGCGATGCGGGGCGGGCCGCCGGCGGCGGCGCCCGACCCGAGGACCCCCGAGCGGCCCTCTTCCCGCAGGGCCAGCGGCAGCAGGGCCTCGAGGGACGTCGCCTGGAACCCGCGCCCTTCGAACGAACGGGCACCCATGACGAGGAGGCCGCCCCCCCGCTCGGACACGAACGCGGCGGTGTCCTCGATCTGCGGCGGGCGCAGCCGATCCGGCTCGACGTTCCCCAGAATGACCGCGTCGTACCCGAACAACGCCTCGCGCGTCGCCGGGTATCCGCCGGCCAGCGCCGGCGCGCGGTCGGCCGCGCCCTGGATGTAGAACGTGCGCTGGCCCAGATCGTTCCGGCCCTTGTCGATCACCGCATCGATGACGACCCCGGGGTCGCTGCGGAGGACCCGCTTCAGGAAGCTGTGCTCGTACCCGGGCCCTCCCTCGACCAGCAGCACGCGCCGGGGCCGGCCGGGGGGCGGCACGAGCACGCTGCGGACGTTGTTCCCCGCCACCAGCTCGTTGTCGTCGACGGGAATCTCGACCGTGTAGAGGGTTGCGCTCTCCGGCTTGGGCGACACCGGGACGACGGTCCGGGTGACGGCGCCGTCCGCCGGCGGATTCACCGTCACCACCCGCAGCATGCGGCCGTCCTCCAGCACCCGGACCTCGAACGGCTCCGCGGCGAACCCGTGGCCGACGGTGGAGAACGCGAGGTCGACGGTCGACCCGGCGACCACCGGACGGTCCGCGCCCAGGTCGATCACCTCGCGGTCCCGGGCGGCCTCGGAAGCGCCGGCCCCCATCGTGAAGACGGGCGGTCCGGCCGGCGCGGCGGGGGCGCCGGCCCCGGTATCGGCGCCGTCGGACACCAGCACGATGCCGGCCAGCCGGCGCTCCCCGTAGTGCTCTTCGATCTGAGCGAGGGCGCCGGTCAGATCGCTCCAGCGGGCCTCGGGCCGCGCCGCCGCAAGCTCCAGGGGTTCGAGCCGTTCGCCGATCCCCCACAGCTCGACCTGCACCGCGCCGGCGAGGGCCGGAATCAGGTCGTCGCGGATCGCGGCCACCGCCGCATCGAGACGGCGCGCGCCGCCGGCGTCGGCGATACCCATGCTGCGCGACTGATCGAGGAGGATCGGAAGCACCGGGCGCGCCGCGGGCGACGGCTCCACCCGCACCGGCCGGGCGAGCAGGAGGACGATCAGCAGGAAGACGGCGAATCGGATTCCGATCAGCAGCCCCCGGCGCCCCCGCGGCAGCGGCGCGAGCGGTCGCAGATAGCCCCAGCCGGCGGCGGCGCAGGCCGCGACCAGCCCCAGCGTCACCCACCACGGCCACCCGGCAGCGAAGCGCATCACGGAACCGCTCGCCGGGCGCCGGCCAGCGACCGGTAGTACTCGTCCACCAGACGCCGATAGCGCTCCGGCACCGCGTCGTCCGGTCCCGCCGGGTACCGGTCCCGCAGCGCCCGGTCCGCCAGCTCCCGCGCCCGGTCCCGCTCGAACCGCTGCAGGGCGGTGACGAGGTCGCGGCGTAGCGAGGTCCAGTGGGCGAAGTCCAGTCTGGCCCGGTCGGTGCCGGGCGCCGAGCGGCTGCGCCACTGCTGCGCCCAGCGCTCGAGGTCGGCGACCAACCCGGGATCGGCCTCCCGCAACGCCCGGAGCAGCTCGGGATGCTCGGCCAGCTCGCCGGCCGCCTCCTGACCCGCACCCGACGCCTGCCCGGCCCCCGACGCCTGCCCGGCCCCGTCGCTGCCCGGCGGTTCGGATTGACCCGCGCGGCGTTCGGACGCTCCCGCCTCCTGGCCCGAGCCCTCGCCCGTCCGGCGGGCATCGCCCCCGGATCGAGGCCCCGGCGCCGGCCCGTCCCCGGAGGAGGCGTCGGCCGAGGGCTCGCCGCCACGCGCGGGGGGCGGCGCGCCGCCCTCCGGCGCCGCCTGCAGCCGCTCGCGCAATCGCCGGGCGGTCTCCAGCTCCGCCACCAGCCGCCGTTGCCCGTCGTCCTGCATCAGCGCCCGCTGCAACAGGCCAGCCACCGTCCCCAGCCGGTCCGCCAGCGCCGCCTCTTCGGCCTGCGCGTCTCCCGGCGGCCGCGACTCGCCGGCGGGAGGCTCGCCGGCCCCAGGATCGGCGCCGGCGCGGAGGCGATCGGCGCCGGCCCGCATCCTCTCCGCCACCCGGTCGCGGACGAGGGTCCGGTGCGCCTCGGCGATCAACGGCTCGGTCCCGGAAGGGCTCGGCGACGGGGCCTCGACGCCGGGATCGGCGCTCCCGCGCAGCGCCGACAGGCCCCGCTCGAGCGCCTCGGTGCGGTCGGCCAGGCCGTCCTTCTCGCCGGCGATCGCGTCTCGATGGGCCGGGCTGCCATCCGCCCCCGCGGCCTGCTCCATTTCCCCGGCCACCCGCCGCTGGGCCTCGGCGATCTGCTGCGCTTCGAGCTGCAGCTCGCCCAGCGCGCCGGCCCGCTCCCCCCGGCCGGCGCCCCCCAGGCGGTCCGCGAGCCGCCGCAGGGCCTCCTCGGCGCGGTCCCCGTGCTCGCGCGCGGCGTCCCCGTCCTGCCGGCGCAGGCCGTTGGTGGCGCTCTGCATCTGCTCGGCCGCCCGGCGCAGCTGCTCGCGGGCGGTCCGGCCCGACCCGGACTGCCCCTCCGAACCCGGCTGCCGCCGGCCGAGCTGCTCGGCCAGGGTCTCGATCTCGGCCCGCAGCGCCTGCTGCTCCCGTCTCAACCGTTCCAGCCTCCGCCGCCGCTCCTCCTCGGTTCCGGTCTCCGAGGACTGGCGCAGGTCGCGATTGATCCGCTCCTGCCGCCGGGCGAGCTCCTGCAGGCGGTCGAGGGCCTCGTCGTCCTCGCCGGCCTCCGGCTCGCCCGGTTGCCGGCCGGTCTCGTAGCTGGTCTCCTGCTCTCGGCGCAACTCCCGGTCGAACAGCGCCGAGAGGTCCTGCTGGGCCTGATAGCCCGCCGACCCCGGGCTCGGCTGCATCGAGACCTGCCGTCGCCGGACCGCGGCCTGGGCGGTCAGCAACTGGTTCAGCGCCTCGGTCTCGTGCGGCATCGCCGACACCGGGTCCAGCGCCGCCAGCGCCGCCTCGGCCTCGGTCATCGCCTCGACCGCGGCGGACAGCGCCCGGCCCTGGACCGCCTGACCGGCGTCGCCGGCGGCGCGACCCCGCGCGCGCCCGGACATCTGCGCCGCCGCTCCCGCCGCGGTGGCGCGCACGTCGCCCTGCACCTCCGCCACCGCCCGGACGTCGTCCGCGTCCGCTCCCCCCGGCGCTTGCGCGAGCCGCCACGTGGCCACGACGATCTGCTTCTGCAACGCCACCAACTGGCCGATCTCGGCTGCCTGCGGTCCCAGACCGCCGCGGCTCAGCGCTTCCTCGAACGCGTTGTCGAAGGGCCGGATCTCCAGGAAGTACAGGTCGGAGCGCGCCTCGGTCGAGCCGCCGGCCTGCCCCGCGTCGCGCACCCGCGCGAAGTAGGTGATGACGTCGCCCGGCTCGACGGCCAGGTCCTCGACGGGGAGCGTACGGACCCCGGTCACCGCCGGAGCCCCCTCGGGGACGTCGAACGGCAGCACGCGCTCGGCCCGACCCGCGACGGTATAGACCAGATCCACGCGGTCGACGGCGTGGTCGTCGCCGGCCTCCACCGCGATGGTGACCTCTTCGAGCGGGGTGACCTCCCGGTCGCCGCCGGGACGCACGACCTGCACCGTCGGGGGGCGGTCGGTCGTGGCGCGAATGACGTAGTCGGCCGCGTCCCGGTTCGACAGCCCGTGGGCGTCGACGACCCTGACCGTATACCGGGCGTTCCCCTCCACCACCAGCGCCGCGGTGCGGCGGCCGTCCCCGGCGTCGGCCAGCGCCACCCGCCGGCCGCTCGACACCACCAGCGCCCCGTCCGCCACCGGCTTGTCCGTATGAACCACCAGTCTCGCGGTGGTGCCGGCCGGGGCGAAGAGATCGCCGCCGTCCTCCTCGACCCGCGGAGCGAGGCCGGTGAACGCGGGGTAGGTGTACTCGACGTCGATCCGCGTCACCCGCGGCGGCGACAACGCCTCGACCAGATAGTCGCGCGAGGTGAACGCGGCGGCGCCGACCCGGTAGCGGAAGCTGCCGGTCACCGACGGGAACTCCGCGAGATAGCCATCGCCGGCCCGCCGCATGCGAATCTCGCGCGGGGTCATGCCGTCGAGCACCGAGAGGACGGGCGGGGTCCGGGCCATTGCGCCGCCGGGGGCGGTGAATCGGGCGCGGACGCGGAGGGGTTGGCCGGCCACGAGACGGACGTCGCCGGGATCCACCTGGAGCTCCACGCCGGACGGCAGCGCATACAGCCAGGCGGTCCTCGCGACCCGGTTGAGGGGGGTGAACCCGAGGGCCACCACCGCGACGAGCACCGCCACCGCCAGCCCTCCCCGCACGGCGGCGCGCCGCATCCGCGCCGCCGCGACCACCCGGCCGGGATCGATCCCCCGCAGGCGTTGGGCGGCATCGGCAATCACCAGCTCGTGAAAGCCGGTGTCCGACGACGACGCCAGCGCGGCCGCGCTGGCCACCCGATCTTCCAGCTCGGGACACCGCTCCTCGACGAACCGCGCCACCCGCTCGTCCGACGGCGTCCGGCCCAGCGGCCACAGCGCGCGCGCCCCGAACGCGAGCGTCGCAAGGAGCGCGGCGCCGGCCACGACGAGCAACGGAACGTCCGGCGGCGCGAGAAGCAGCTCTACGGCGATGACCAGGAGCAGGCCGATGCAGCCACCCCCCGCCACGCGGGCAAGACCGTGCAGCCACCGCGCGGCGAGCCAACGACGCCGCACCCGGGTCAAGGCGATTCGCAGCTCGGTCGCATAGCCGTCAGCCATGGCGCCAATTGTCTCACCCGTCCGGGGCGGCGGCAACCGGCGGCAGGAGCGCGTCACGCCTTGTCAGGCAGGCGCCTCGCCGGTCTCGGGGCGACGCAGGGTCCCGCACGGGCCAAACGCGGGCCGTCAGGGCGTCCGGGCCGCGAGCAACCCCTCGGCGACGAGCACGAGGGCCATGCCAATCAGGAGGTACCGCCACAGATTCTGCTCCGCCTCCTCCGGAGACCCGGCCGCCTGCGGAGGCCCGGCCTCCCGCGGACCTGCCGGCTCCGCCGACTCGGGCTCCGCGGCCCGGGCGAGGCGGTCGACCGACGCCAGGAACGCGTCGTCGGAGAGGGCGGTGAACGCCGACTCCCGCGTATCGACGTTCAGCACGATGGGGCCGATCGCATCGGGCAGCCGCGCCGGACCCGGCTCACCCGGCGCGCCCGGCGGGGCGGCGCCGATGACGAACTCCCGCGGCGGCGACCGGACCGCGAGATAACCCACCATCTCATGGAGGAACGGGACGAACTCGGGCCGCCGGGGCAGGTCGTTGCCGTCGTTGCGCAGGTCCGAGGCGAAGAGCAGGACGCGGCCGGCGCCGGCCGCGTGGTCTACCAGCGCCGGGGCGCCGTCGGTGAACGAGAGCACCACCGCGCCGCCCGCCGCGTCGACCCCCGCCGTCCGCGCGAACCGGGACCGGCCGAGCCGGCCGGCCAGCCCCGCCAGGGCCCGCACCAACGGATGGCGCAGATCCGCGGGCACCAGGGTCACGGGTTCGGCGTGCGTGCGGGCCGCGGCCGCATCCGGCGCGGCGCCGGCGCCCAGCAGGCCGGCCCGGGCCGCGGCCGCGGCCGCGGGTCCGCCGACCGCCAGCAGCCCGCCGCCGCCGCGCACGAACGCGCCGAGCCGCTCGCGCCCGGTGCGGTCGAGACCGCGGGCGCCAGCCAGCACCACCACCGCCGCCTCCGCCAGCCGGTCCGCCCCCCGCCCCAGCTCGGCCGCCGCAACGGTGGTGACCGTGAACCCGCCCACCGCGTCCCCGGGCGCCAGCGCCCGTTCCAGATAGAGCTCCGGGACCCGCCGGTCCTCCAGGACCAGAAGCACCCCGGCGGCGCCGGCCGGGTCCAGCCGCCGATAGCGGCGGTCGTCGGCGGAATACCCCACCGCATCCGAGACCACCGCGGTCACGACGCCCGCGGCGGGCAGCGCAAGCGGACGCCTGATGGTCGACGCGCCCGGCCCCACCCGGTGCACGCTGTCGTCGAGCACGGCGCCATTCACCTCGATCGTGAGCCTGGTTTCCGCTCCGGCGGTTCCCCAGCGCCACAACCGGACGGCCGTCTGCTCCGGCTCCGGATCGATTCCCACTACCGCCAGGTTGCCGGCGGGCGCGGCCACCCGCCGGGTCTCCACCGTGATATGCGGGGCGAGGCCGCCGGTCCCGACGTCCCAGCCCCCGGCCTGCAGGTCCGTCACCACCACCACCCGGCCCGGGCGGTCCCCGATCAGGGCCGAGGCGGCGGCCAGCCCGTCGCGGTAGCGGGTGCCGCGCGGGCGCGGCGACAGGCCGTCGATCGCGGCATGAGCCTCCCCGCGCGCGCGGGCGAGGGCCGCCACCACCCGCGCGGCGTCATCGAACGCCACCACCCCCGCGAGCTGCTCCGCGGGAACCGCATCGACCACCGCGTGGGCCAGCGCCCGCGCCTCGGCCGCCTGCCCGGGCGCGGACACGCTGAAGGACGTGTCGACCAGCACCACCGTCGCGCGCGCGCCGGACGCGGCCCGGTCCGCGAAGAACGGGCGCGCGAACGCCAGCGCGAGCAGCAGCACCGCCGCCACCCGGAGCGCGAGGAGCAGGAGCTCGCGCAGGCTCTGCCGCCGCGTCTGCTCGACCCGCGCGCCGCGCAGGAGGCGCAGGTCGCTGAACGGCATGCGCGGAAGACGTTCGCGCCGCAGGAAGTGCAGGACGATCGGCACCGCGACGGCCAGCGCGCCGAACAGGAACGCCGGCGTCAGGAACGACATTCACCGCCTCCGCCCGCGCGCCGCGAGATACGCGAGCAGCGCCGTGTCCAGGGGATGGTCCGTACGCAGGAGATGATAGTCGATGCCGGCGGGACGGAGCGCCTCGCGATAGCGTTCCACGAGGCCGTCGATCTGCGCCAGGTAGTGCTTGCGCACCCGGGCCGGCACCACCGGCATCTCGTCGGCGGACTCCAGATCCCGGAACCGCGCCGCCTCCTCGAACGGAAAGGTCAGCTCCGCCGGGTCGAGGACCTGGAACACGAGGACGTCCGAACCGCGGAACCGCAGGTGCTTCAGCCCCTCTATGATGCCCGCGGGCTCGTCCAGGAGATCCGAGACGAGCACGACGAGCCCGCGGCGCTGCATGCGCGCGGCGAGCCGATGGAGGGGCATGGCCACATCCGATCGCGTCCCCGCCGCGGCCCGGCTCAACCGCGCGAGCACCCGGCGCAGATGGCCGCTCCGGGCGCCCGCCGGCACCGTATCGACCACCTGGTGGTCGAAGAGCGTCAGCCCGACCGCGTCCCGCTGGCGGTGCATCAGATAGGCCAGCGCGGCCAGCACGAAGGACCCGTACTCGAGCTTGCTGACGGCCTGGGAGCTGTAGCCCATCGAGGCGCTGACGTCGAGGAGCAGGTGGCACTCGAGGTTGGTCTCCTCCTCGAACTTCTTCACGTAGTACCGGTCCCGGCGCGCGGCGAGCTTCCAGTCGATGGTGGCCGGGTCGTCGCCCGGCAGATAGGGGCGGAACTCGCTGAACTCGACGCTGAACCCCTTGAACGGGCTGCGGTGCAGGCCGACGAGAAACCCTTCGACGATGGCGCGGGCGATCAGCTCGAGCGACCCGATGCGGGCGACGATGGCGGGGTCGAGGAACGACCGTTCGTCGGCAGCCGCGGAGGTCATTCGTGCGCTCACATCCCGCTGGCCGGCGGCGGCACCGTCTCGAGCAGCCGGGCGACGACCGCGTCGGCGTCGACGCCGTCCGATTCCGCGTAGAAGTTGGTGACCACGCGGTGCCTGAGGATGGGGAGGGCCAGCGCCCGGACGTCCTCCACCGCGACGTGGTAGCGTCCCTGCACCAGGGCCCGGGCCTTGCCGCCGAGGACGAGGGCCTGAGACGCCCGGAGGCTCGCGCCCCACCGGACCCACTTCTCGACGAAGGGCGGCGTGTTGGGCTGTCCGGGCCGGGTCGCATCGACGAGGCGGACCGCGTAGCGCGCCACCGCCTCCGCCACCGGCACCTTCCGCACCAGATGCTGCACGGCCAGGATGTCGTCCCCGTTCAGCACCCGCGCCAGACGGGGCTCGTCGTCGCCGGTCGTCGCGGTCACCACGCTGACCTCGTCGTCCTCGGAGAGATACCGGATGACCACGTTGAACATGAAGCGGTCGAGCTGCGCCTCGGGGAGCGGATAGGTGCCCTCGAGCTCGATCGGGTTCTGGGTGGCCAACACCAGGAACGGGCGGCGCAACGGATAGCTGTGCCCCGCCACCGTCACGTGGTGCTCCTGCATCGCCTCGAGCAACGCCGCCTGCGTTTTCGGCGGCGTCCGGTTGATCTCGTCGGCGAGGATGATCTGGGCGAAGATCGGCCCCTTGCTGAAGGTCAGGGTGCGGTGGCCGCCCGACTCGTCCAGGATCTCGGTCCCGGTGATGTCCGCCGGCATCAGGTCCGGCGTGAACTGGATCCGCTTGAACGGCAGATCCAGGATGTCGGCGAGGGCCTTGATGAGCCGGGTCTTGGCGAGCCCCGGCACGCCGGTGATCAGGCAGTGCCCCCCCGTGAAGAGCGCGGTCAGCACGAGGTCGATCGCCTCGTCCTGGCCGACGATCACCCGCCGGAGCTCGCCGAGGATCCGCTCGCGGCTGCCCGCGAGGTCCCGGACGGCGGCCGCCGCGGCCTCGGCCGCGGCGGAGAGACCGGCCGGCGAGGGCGGCCCGACGACATTGAGGTCTTCCGTCGACACGTCAGTCATGCGCAGGGACCGGCGCCGCCCGGACGACGAGCATGGGAGCCTGCGGCGGAACGCCACGTGGCGCCGAGACCGGCGGTCGAATGCCGCGGGGCTCTCGCCACGGGCTCCTGGGGTCAGTGCGTGAGCGCATAGACCACCTCGTTGATCATCATCCGGTAGGCCTGGGCGGTGTACTTGATGTAGCCGGGGTAGTCTTCCGCGTTCGACCACTCCCAGCCGTCGCCCATGTCGGTGTTGAAGTTGAGCAGCGCCATCGCGCGTCCGTCGTCGTCGAGAACCGCGTGCAGCCCCGCCTCGTATCCGCCCTTCTCCCAGGTGACCCCGTTGAAGAACGACCCGAGTCCCGGAATCTGCGGGTACTCGGTCACCCGGTAGAAGGCGCTGAACACGGGATGGTCCGGCGGGAGCCTGACGATCTCCCGATCCGGAAACACCCGTCGCAGCTCCTTCTGCACGGTGCCGAACTCGACCGGCCCGTGGAAGTCGTCGAAGGTCGCGGTGCCGCCCCGCAGGAGGAACTCGCGCAGGACCCCGACCTCGTCGGGCTTGAGGCGCAGGTTCCCCGGCTCGACGAAATAGATCCACGGGTACTCCCACAGCCGCTCGTCCGCCAAGGTCAGCACCACCGGGTCCTTGACCCGGATCGAGGTGACCCGACCGAGCCGGCGCGACAGGTTCTGCTCGGCCGCGGGGCCGTCGATGGCCCAGGGGTCGCTCCAGTAACGCGCCCGGAAGGCCCGGAGCTGCTCCTCCCACGAGGTGTACCGGATCCGCACGAAGGTCCACTCCAGGCCGTCGAGCTGGGGCGTGGGCGGGGCCGCGTCGATGTCGGTGATGACCGCGCCCGGCGGCTGGCCGGCGGCCGGAGACACGCCGGCGAGCAGCAACGCGAGCAGGACCGGGAGTCCGCGGCAAAACCTCGTGCTGCGCGGAGAACTCCGGTCGAGAGCAACGCGGCTGTTGCCAAGGGCTCCCCGGGCCAGGGACGCCGCGGCCCGACGGCACCCCCCGGCCGACGTCACAGACCGGCCTCCACGATCTGCAGCAGCAGCTCTTGGGCGCGCTCGTAGGTCGGGGCGATCTCGAGGGCCGCGATCACCTCGCGCTTCGCCGCGTCCAGCTCGCCGGTCGCCAGATGACTGTCCGCGAGGTCGACGTGGGCGGACACCCGATCGATCGGCCCCGCGGCCAGCGCAATCGAGAACTCCCGCACCGCGGTCGCGGTCTCGCCCGCGGCCAGCGCGAGTCGGCCGAGAGCCTGATGGGGCTCGGCGTCGAACGGGTCGAGCTCGACGAGCAGCTCGTAGGCGCGAAGCCGCCGCCGCTCGTCCCCCGCCTCCTCGGCCAGCGCGGCCAGCTGCCGGGCCGCGTCGACGGCCCGATGGTCGTGCACGAGATGGGCCTCAAGATGCGCCATCGCCCGTTCCCGATCGTCCTCCTCGAGGGCGATGGCGGCCAGCGGCAGATGGGCGCTGCTGTCGCCGGTGGCCATCGGGGCCAGGACCGCCGCCTTCTCGAACGCGGCCCGCGCCGCCGCGGCGTCGCCGTCCGCCCACAGGGCATGTCCCAGCGACATCTGGACCGGGAAGCTCTCGGGATGCTGCTCGCTCAGCTCCCGCAGGTGGTCGATCCGGGCCTCGCCCTCCAGCTCCCTGCTTCCCTGCTCCGGGCCCGGGCTGACCGGCTGCGGGTTCGTCAGATCGCCGCTCAACCTGCCCGCGAGCACCCGGTTCCCCTGCTCCGGACTCTCCATCGCCCGGCCCAACGCCCCGAACCGCGCCTCCATGGCCACGTCGAACGACGCCTGGAGGGTGTCGAAGTCCAGTCCGACCCGGTCGAGGGCCGCCTCGGTGTCGAGCCCGTCCCCGTAGGCCCGCAGGAGATCGTAGATGGTCGACTCGCCGTACGCGTCGATGATGTGCTCGACGAGGACCGAGGCCTGGAAGTACGCGATCGAAATGGTCTCGGGCCGCGAGAAGCCGCCGTTGAGATCGCGGAGCGACAGCACGTCGCCCCGGTTGAGGTTGGTCGCGAACTCCAGGTCCTGATCGCGCGCCCAGTCCGCCCGCGCCCGCTTCTCCTCGAAGGTCGAGAGCCCCTCCGTCAGCCACCGCGGGACCCGCTGGTTCGACATCTGCAGGGCGACGACGTGGGCCATCTCGTGCCACAGCGTCGACTCCCAGTTGAACTCGCCGGGACTGCGAGCGCGGGGCGAATCGAGCGTCACCACCTTGCCGAAGCAGGCGCCCAGCGCCCCGATCATGCCGGGCAGGCCCAGGGTGCGCACCGCGAAGTGGTCGTGCTGCGGGAACACCTCGATCAGAATCGGCACGTCCGGCTCCATGCCGTAGCGGGCCGAGAGGTCGTCCAGCGCCCGCTGGCCGAGCTCGATCACGTAGTCCTTCAGCACCGGGGCCTCGTCGGGATGGAGCCGGACGATCAGGTCGCCCTCCTCGAACGTCTCGAACTCGTCGAGGGTGTCGAGCATCTCCAGCAGGTTGAAGGTGATGACGTCGTACGGATCCTCCTCGAACGACCGTTCCAGGGCCCGCCGCGCCCCCGGCTCGTCGCCGGTCCGGAGCAGGTGCATGCCGAGCTCGGCGTAGCTCCGCGTGTTCGCGGGATCGAGCTCCAGCCCCCGGCGCACGAGCGCCGCCGCCTCCTCGAACCGGTAGTTGCGGGCGGTGAGGTTGCCGGCGACCCGGTAGACCTCGCCGTAGGTCGGGTTGATCTCGAGCACCCGCTCGACCTCGGCCTCGAAGTCGTCCAGCCGGTCCTCGACGTAGGCGACCGCGGCCACCAGCGACCGCGCCTCGAGGCTCCGATCGTTGATGGCGAGGGCGCGATCGAGCGACGCGCGCCCCGCCTCGTGGTCGCGGTCGTCGAGGCTGCGCTGGGCCAAGAACAGGTGCGCGTCCAGGTAGTCGGGATCGATCTCGATGGCCCGGCTCGCCGCCGCGCTCGCCTGCGGGGGGTTGGTGTCCGCCAGGGCCCGGGCCATTCCCAGGAGCGCCGGCGCCCAGTCCTCGTCGATCTCCAGCGCGGCGATGTAGGACTGCGAGGCCTCCGCCTGATCGTACTTCTCGCCGAAGAGGTCGCCCCAGAGGGTCTCGATCGCCGGGTCGTCGGGGGCGACCCCGGCCGCGTTCCGCAGAAGCGCGTTGCCCTGCCGGTAGCGCCCGAGGGCCCGCGCGGCGCGGGCGGCCCGGTACAGGTCGACGGCGTCCGGCGAGCGCTGGAGCCGGTCCACGAGCACCCGCAACCGGGCCGCCGCCTCGTCCCGCCGACCCAGGTACTGGTGCAGCAGCGCCAGCTCAAGCCCCGCCGCGCTGACTGGATTCGCGGCCGCCACGGGCGCGAGCCGCTCCTCCGCCGCCTCGTACTCGCCGCGCAGGATGTCGAGCCGCGCCAGCAGCGCCGCCGCCGACGGGTCGACGGCATCCCGGGCCGCGGCCAGGGAACGCGCCTCGTCGTAGGCGCCGTGGGCGAGCGCACGGGTGGCCGCGCGGTGGAACTGATCCTCCTCCGCCCGCGTGTATCGCTCCTGGGCCGACGCCGCGACCGGCCACGCCCACACGGCACCGACGACGACCGCGGCGCAGAGCACACCAAAGCCGGGATGTCTGCTGGTCACGCTGACTCTCCTCTGCATCAGATCCTGAACGGTCCGATTATATCCAGGTCCGGCACGCGTCGAGCGACCCCGCCCGGTGCGGCGGGCTCTTCCCTGCAGTGTGGACCAGCCCTGGCAGCGTCCTGTCGTGCAGGAACTGCTACCGGTCCTGCGGGCAGTCCGCCGGCCCGTCTGCCGGCGGCGGCACGCAGGAGGTCGCACTAGACGACGTGGATCCCGGCTCTCCGATCCAGTCTTGCGTAAGGACAGTGAGCGATGCAAAGTTGCCAACTGCATCCAAGCGCAGCCTCTTTGTCTGGGGCTTGGCGCGCCTCGCAACACAGCCAGACAACTTCCGCCAGCGTCCCGACCGCAGAGGGAACCTGCCAGCGGCGGCCCGATCGGATCACAGGAAGGCGATGGACTGGTGCGACGGAATCTCGAACCGGCGGCGGCACCGGGGACAGGACAGCATGTCGTCGACCCGCACCATGTAGTCGCGGAGCTTGCGGTACATCTCGCGATCCTCGGCGTCGGCCCCGCGCGGCGGCTGGTCCTTCTTGAGACGCCGAATCCATCGCACCTGAAACTCGCCCCGGTGCCGGCACTTCGGACAGGTGAAGGTAGCCGGCTTCAGCTCTTCCCGCTCGTTGAAGAAGTCGCGCTCATGGCGTGCCATGGGGGAATCAGACGTCCTTTATGCAGGTCACGAGGGACCAGATGCGAGGGATGTTGACCTTCTCGATGGAGATCGGCTCGAGCCCGGCCTGGGCCAGGAACGCCGGCAGATCGAGATCCGCCTTGAAACCGAGATGCACGGTGACGGGAGAGATCCAGCGTTCGATTCTCGCCCCCAGCCGGCTCCCGCTCATGAAGTGATTGAGGAACACGAACCGGCCGCCCGGCCGGCAGACGCGCCGCATCTCGTGCACCGTCCGGATGGGATCGGAGACCACGCTGATGGTGTACGGCGCGTAGACGAGGTCGAATGAATCGTCGGGAAACTTCAGGGCCTCGGCGTCCATCTGCAGCAGCCGGACGTGGGTCATCCGGCGCCTGGCGATGCGTCGTTCCGCCTTCTCCAGCATCGATGCGGACAGGTCGATGCCGGTGACCTTGCAGTCCCGCGGGTAGAGCACCGCGTTGATGCCGGTGCCGACCCCGACCTCGAGCACCCGATCGCCCGGCGAGATCCCGAGCAGCCCGATCGACTCGACCCGGCCCGCGTGCAGCGTGGGACCGAAGGTGAAATCGTACACGGAGGCAATCTTCTCGTAGACCTCTTCGACGAAGTCGGTGTCCACGGACGCGACGGACAACGCGCGGGTCGCGGCATCCGGCGGCGCGACGACCTTCTTGGGGTCCGAGTCCTGCAACTGTGGGGACATGATGGCTGCGCTCCGCCTGACGGTCGACCGGATGGCCTCGAGGAGGCCCATGCGATCGATGCACGGACCCAGAGAGAAGACAACCGTGCGACTATAGCCCTTCGCTGGCCGATGGGCAAGGAGAGAAGGCGTTTGACAGGCCGAAGACGGCGCCGATATCCTGCGGCGAAGCGGATGCCGGCCATCGCCAACCCCTGACCATGCAGCAGGAAGTCAGCCTCACGGTCGAGCAGGCGTTGCTGACCACGGTGATGGTCAAGATCGCCCTCGTGGCGGCCCTCGCCACCATGCTGGTCCGGTTCGGCCAGTTCCGCCGGATCCTCCTCACCGAGAAACGCGCCTGGCGCGAGCGGCTGACGTTCGCCTTCGCGTTCGGAATCCCCGTCAGCATCGGGGTCATCTCCCGGCTGCTGCTGAACTACGCGGCGGCCGATCTGTCCCTCGCCGGCTCGTTCCTGGCCGGACTCATCGCGGGCCCCTATGCCGGAGCCATCGTCGGCGGTCTCGTCGGACTCCCGGCCCTGATGGCCGGCGAGTGGATAGCGATCATCGTCATGGTCGGCTGCGGGTTCGCCGGCGGCGGACTGCGCGAGCTGTCGCCGAAGGAGGCGATCTGGCACGTGACCCCGTTGCTGGTGACGGCCCTCCGGCGGCACACCTGGCGGCTGGCGGGACGGTTCCGGATCGACTGGCAGCTCACCCTGATGGCCGGGCCGATCTGCCTCGAGCTCCTCCGGCAGGCCCTCTCGGCCGAGTTCGGAGTCCAGCGGCTGTTCCGGCTGGAGCCGGCCAACGTCTGGCTGCTGGCGGTGACGGTGCTGACGACGGTCATGTCGGTCGCCATCCCCATCAAGATCTGGAACACCGCCCGTATCGAGCACCGGCTGCAGGAGCAGGAGAAGCTGCTCATGCAGGCCCGGGTCGAGGCGCTCGCCAGTCAGATCAACCCCCACTTCCTGTTCAATACGCTGACGTCGATCTCGTCGCTCATTCGCTCGCAGCCCGAGACGGCCCGCATGCTGATCGGCAAGCTGTCGGGGTTGTTGCGCCGACTGCTGCGAAGCCAGGAGCACTTCGTCACCCTGCGCGAGGAAATCGAGTCGATCGACGAGTATCTGGACATCGAGACGATCCGCTTCGGCCCGACGCTGGTCGTCGAGAAGCGGATCGCTCCGGAGACCCTCGATCAGATGGTGCCCAGCATGTTGCTGCAGCCGCTGGTGGAGAACTCCATCAAGCACGGCATCTCCCGCAAGGTCGGCGGCGGCCGGATCACCCTCTCGAGCAAGCGCCTCTCCGGCCATACCGTGATCGAGGTGGTCGACGACGGCCTGGGCATGGTGACCGACGCCTCCGACCCCGCCGGGCGGCGCGGAATCGGCCTGAAGAACGTGGACGAGCGCCTGCGGGTGATCTACGGCGCCAACTATCATCTGAAGCTGAACAGCGCGCCCGGCGAAGGAACTCGCGCCCGCATCGAGATTCCGGAGCTGGCGCTGCCTCGCACCGCCACCATGTAGAAGATTGCGCCGTGAAGTTGCGCCGTGAAGTTGCGCCGTAGAAGCGTAGAAGATGCGCCGCAGAAGACTACGCCGTAGAAGCCTGCGCCCGGAAGTTTCGCGCCAGCGAAACTTCCAAGGCGACCGAAGGTCGCCCAGCGACCGGCGGTCCTGATAGAATGCCTCTGCGAATTCTGGTCGCCGACGACGAGCGGCTTGCACGTAACGAGCTCTGTTTTCAGCTCGATCAGCTCGACGACGTCGAGGTGGTGGACCAGGCGGCCGACGGACTGCAGGCGGTGTCGCTGGCCGAGTCGCTGAATCCCGATCTGGTGCTGCTCGACATCCAGATGCCGGGAATGACCGGGTTCGAGGTGGCCCGCCGGTTGCTGGAGCGTGGCGTCAGGAGCCGCGTCGTCTTCGTGACCGCCTACGATCAGTATGCGATCGAGGCGTTCGAAGTCAGCGCGGTCGACTACCTCCTGAAGCCGGTCGAGTCGGCCCGGCTCGCCCAATCCATACAGCGGGTCCGCCGCCTGCTCGCGACCCGGCCGGGACAGCCCGATGAACCGGTTGCGAACAAGGAGCTCGAACGGATCGTCCAGTATGTAGCCGAGCGTCAGCACCGGCGGGAGCGCCTCGCCATCAAGGCGGGCGACCGCTTCCTGCTCGTGCAGGCGGACGACATCGTGTACGCCTCGTTGGCCGACGACGCCATCACGATCGTGACCGGAACCGTATCCGGCACCTCGAACTATCGCACGCTCGATGAGCTGCATTCGCATCTGGATCCCGCGGTGTTCTGGCGCGTGCATCGATCTCATGTCGTCAACATCAACAAAATCAAGGAGATAGTGCCCTGGTTCAGCCGCAACTACATCCTGAGGATGAAGGACGGGAAAGGTACGGAGATCCCGGTCAGCCGCACCCAGACCAAACGTCTCCGGGAGTATCTGAGCCTCTAGCGCCAACGGCGGAAGGCCCGCCGCCCCACTTGCTCTCTCCCAGCCAGGCTTACGATGCCGAGCGGAGGGCACGGCGCTCGGCCCTCGCGGCGCAGGCCGGCGAGGAAGTCGTGGCGTGGGTCAAGACGTTCGCGTCCGCCGCCGTCTACGCGACGCTCATCGTCACCTTCGGGTTCCAGGTCGCACGGGTCGAGGGCCGGAGCATGGAGCCGACCCTGGAGGACCAGGACCGGCTGATCGTGAACAAGGCGCTATACCGCTTCTTCGGGACTCCGGAGCCTGGTGACATCGTCATGCTCTACTACCCGCGGGACCCCGACAAATCGTTCGTCAAGCGGGTCATCGCGCAGGAGGGCGACGAGGTGCGGATCCAGGACGGGAACGTCTACGTCAACGACGTCCTCCTGCCCGACGAGTACGTTCCGCCCAACTTCCGGAGCCACGAGAACCTCGGTCCGGAACGCGTCGAGGACGCCCATTACTTCGTCATGGGCGACCACCGGAACAACAGCTCCGACAGCCGCGCCTGGGGCCAGGTGCCGGAGCGCTACATCATCGGCAAGGTGCAGCTCCGCTGGTGGCCGCTGTCGAACGCCACGATATTCTGAACGCAGCGCTGCCCGCGGCGGCCGCCCTCCGACCCACTTTGGTGAGCGGCCGTCACCCCGGGAAACGCGCATCACTCCACTTCTCGTCCCAGGCTCTCGCGGGTCTCGCGGAAATCGCGCCCCGTTATCGAAGTTGCCCCGACCATGCGGAGCTCCGCATGGTCGAAACAACCTCAACGGTCCGGGGTGGGCCCGGGAGTCTGCGCGGTAGAACGGCACGGACTCCTGGCCGGGTTGGTTGGGCGGCAATCGGAGCCGCCGGCGACGATTTCCGGGCTAGAAGAACCGCACCGAATAGCCCACCTTCATCCCGCGGCCCATCTCGGGAGCCAGGTCCTTGATGAAGGACGTGTGGTTCCGGTAGAGCGCGTTGGTCAGGTTGTACCCCGTGAACGTCAGGATATGCGCCGCGTGCTGGCGCGGCCAGACGTAGGACGCGCGCAGGTTGACGACCGAGTAGCCTTCCGTTTCGGTCTCTCCATGGAACAGGCGGTCCTGGGCCGCCGCGAACTCCAGCTCGGGGCTGACCGTGAATCCGCCGTACGGCAGGTCGAGGCTCCACGTCGCCCGCAGCGGCGGGATGCGCGGCAGCGGCTCGCTGGTCGCGGTGAGCTTCGCGTTCACGTAGCCGATGCCGAGGGTCGTCCACGCGCGCCCCCCCAACCGGAAGCTCCCGCGGGCGTCCCAGCCGGTGAACCGGCTGTCCCCCTGCTGGAAGTCGAGTACCGCGAGACCGTCGGCCAGGTCACCCGTGCGTTCGCCGAAGATGAAGTTGTCGATCTCGTACACGTAGAAGTTCAGGTTGGCTCGAGCGCGCTCGGACTGGTGCCGAACGCTCAGGTCAAGGCCGACCGTGGTCTCGGCGTCGAGCTCGGGGTTGCCGACCTCGAAGGCGAGGTTCCCGACGTGCGGGCCGAAGTTGTACAGCTCCTCGAGGGCGGGCGCACGGTGTGACGACGTGAGGTTGGCCACGAACGCGCTGCTCGCACCGAGATCGGCGTGCAGGCCGACCGACGCGGAGCGCCCCAGGAACTGCCGGTCCCGGGGGTCGGGGGCCACGAGCTCGTCGTCGTGGTCGCCGTCATCGTCGTGGTCATCGTCGTGGTCATCGTCGTGGTCATCGTCGTCATCGTCGTCGTCGTGGTCGTCGTCGTCGTGGTCGTCGCCGTCGTGGTCGTCGCCGTCGTGGTCGTCGCCGTCGTCGTCGTGGTCGTCGTGACCGAACGGGCGCTCGCCGGCCACGTAGTCGTTGCGCTCGACCCGGCCGCCGAACTGCAGCCGGTAGCGCCCGAAGTCGATCTCCTCGTAGGCGAACCCGGCGAACGCGGTCTGGTCCGTCTCCGGGGCGAGCGCCTCGGCCCCGACCGCCTGGAAGTTGCGGACCTGCGCCCACGCCCCGAACCGGCCCGACGCCCGCGCCGTCTGCCGCTGGTCGACCTCGGCGCGCAGGATGGTGGTCCGGTTGGTGAACCGGGTGCCGATGCTCTCGAGCCCTTCGTCGATCTCCAGCTCGTCGTGGCTCCAGTCGATGACGTTGGCGGTCAGGCGGACCCCCTCGATGACCGGGTTGGAGAGGTTGCGCAGACCCACGTCGAAGCGGCCGGCGCGGCGCCGCGAGTCGAGATCGACCTCGAGCTCCTCTTCGTGCCCGTCCTCGTCATCGTGGTCGCCCTCGTCGCCGTGGTCGTCCTCGTCGTCGTGCCCGTGCGCTCCATGGAACTCGCCCGCGAACGGAACGCCGTATCGGCCGTCCTCGGCCGTGAACCCGGCGCTGGCGAACGCCCGGCCGCCGAACCAGCCGACTCCCGCCCGCGCGTTCCTCAGCTCGGTCGCCGAGTTCTCGACGGCCCCCAGCGGCGTGTCGTAGTCGCCGGTCCGCCGCAAGCTGCCGCCGCCCCAGAAGAGGGCGTTGCCCTGCGCGTGCTGCAAGCTCGCCGCCGTGCCCGCCTGCAGGTTCGCGCTCCCCGCGTCGGTGCTGAACTGCCCCCGCGTACCCTGGAACAGCGAGTCGCGGTAGCTCTCGTGCGGCGTGATCACGTTGACGAGGCCGCCGACCGCGTTCGAGCCGTAAAGCAGTGTCGCCGGCCCGCGGACGATCTCGATCCGCTCGGCCCCGTTCGGGTCGATGGTGACGCCGTGGTCGCCCGACTGGCTGGAGAGGTCGCCGGTGCGGACGCCGTCCTCGAGAATGAGCACCCGGTCGCCGTCGAAGCCGCGGATGATCGGCCGGCTCGTGCCCGGCCCGAAGCTGCGGCTCGCGATGCCCGGCTCGTTCTGCAGCGCCTCGCCGACGGTATTCGCGCCCTCCACCGCGATGTCGAACGAATCCAGGGTGGTGACGGCGTTGAAGGCCTCGAGCGTTGTTTCAGCCCCGCCGGCCGAGGCGGTGACGGTCAACTCCTCGTGGACCGCGGACAGGCCGAGCGCGAAGTCCACGGTCGCCGTCTCGCCGGCCGCGACGGTTACCATCTGCCGGTCGGCGGTGAGGTGCTCACGCTGGGCGATCACCTCGTACGAACCGGCCGGCAGGTTGTCGATCTCGAACGCGCCCTGCTCATCGGTCAGCCCGACCGCGCCCGCGCCGACCACCACGATCACCGCACCGTGAACGGGCCCGCCGTTCTCCATCAACGTGACCCTGCCGCCCACGACGCCGGTCTCCTGCGCCCAAACCGGCCCCACCAGCATGGCGGCCGCTGCTAGCGCCGCCGAGAAGCGAGTCGTTGTCGTTCCGAACATCCAGTCCCCCTCGTCTCCACAATGCCTGTTTTCCAACGCTTCCTGTCGTGGTCGGCAGCCGGTTGACACGCCGCCGGAATGCACCCTTCCCGGCGGGGGGGTGCTACCCGGCGGCCCGCGCCGCGGGTACGTCGGACGTGACCACGGGGGCGCGGGCCGCAACGGCGGCGACCGCTACGCGACCAACGAATGCAGCGAATGACGGAAGCTACCGAGCTTGCGGCCGCGTTTGAAGTTTCGCTGGCGCGAAGCTTCTACGGCGCAAGCTCCTAGGCGGGTGGGGCGCGGGCGGGGAGACGGGAGAATCGATCGGATGCGATCCATCCGTCACGGGGAAGCTGCTCGAGCAGCTCCGCGACGGCCGCCGGTCCGACCTCCAGAAAGCCGGACAGCTCGGCAGCAGGCTGGTGACGCAGCTGGCAGACCGCACAGTCCTGGTCGCCGGCATGGTCCCCGTGCCATGCGGCCGCGGCGGACGCGGCACCGACCAGCGCGATCACCAGAACGGCGATCCAGGCGCGCCAGCCAAGGCTACGTCGTACGAGCCCTGTGTGCATGGGTCCTCCTTGGAAGTAACATCACACTCCAGCCTAAACGGTACGTCGCCGTCTGGCAAATCCAGAGTGCAGCCGGCAGGGTCCCGACTCGCGGTTGCTCCAGTAGAAGCCGTCACCCGCGCGCCAGGCGCCCCGATTCCGCTCTCGTACCAGGACTGCCGACTCTCGGGAGCGGGACGACCGACGCGGGCGTCAGCCGTCCTGGTAGATCCCCTCGATGACGTCCTGCCAGCGCTCCGTCACGACGCGGCGCTTCACCTTCAGCGTAGGGGTGAGCTCACCGGTGCCGATGGAGAACTGCGCCGGCAGCAGCGCGAACCGCTTCACCTGCTCGTAGCTGGCCAGCTCGGCGTTGGCCTCGTCGACGATGGGTTGGAACAACGCCCGCACGTCCTCGCGCTGCACGAGGTCTTCGAGACTGCCGGCCGTCAGGCCCGCCCCCGCCAGGCGTTGCTGCAGGTTGGGCGCGTCCGGCACGAGCACCGCCGACACGTAGGGACGCCGGTCGCCTATCAGCATCGCCTCGGCGACGATCGGGTCTCGTTTCAACAGGGCCTCGATCGGCTGCGGCGCGACGTTCTTGCCGCCGGCGGTGACGATGATCTCCTTCTTGCGATCCGTGATCGACAGATACCCGTCCTCGTCGAGACGGCCGATGTCACCGGTGTGAAACCACCCCTCCCCCATGCACGCGGCCGTCGCGTCGCGATTCTCGTAGTACCCCATCATGATGTTGGGACCCCGTGCGAGCACCTCGCCATCGTCGGCGATGCGCAGGTCCACCCGGGCCAACGCCCGCCCGACGGTGCCGATGCGCGCCTCCCCCAGCGGATTGACGGTAAGCACCGGTGCGGTCTCGGTCAGGCCGTACCCCTCGATCACCGGCAGTCCCACCGCGTACAGGAACTCGGCCACCTCGCGGCTCAGCGGCGCGCTGCCGGAGACGACGAACCGCAGGCGCCCGCCGGTCCGCGCGCGGACCTTGGAGAGCACAAGCCCGTCGGCGAGAGGCGCCTGGAGCCGGGTGAGCAGGCCCGGCTTCCGACCCGCCAACCGCGCGCAAGCCCCGGCGTGTCCCACGCCGGTGGCCCACGCGAACAGCGCCTGCCGCAGCCGCGGCGCCTCCGCGATGGCCGCGACGACCCGTGCCCGGAGCTTCTCGTAGACCCGCGGCACGCCGGTCATCACCGTCGGACGCACACGCTGCATGTCCCGGCCCAGCGTATCGAGGGCCTCGGCGAATATGAACGTGGCGCCGTTGTAGAGGTAGAGATAGACGGTCGTCCGCTCGAACGCGTGACTCAGCGGCAGGAACGACAACGCGGTGTCGTCCTCGGAAATGCCGATCACCTGGTTGACGCCGGCGATGTTCGTCAGGAAGTTGCGGTGCGAGAGCATCACGCCCTTGGGGTGTCCGGTCGTGCCGGACGTATAGATGATGGTCGCCAGCGCGTCGGGCTCGACCGCATGCGCCCGCTCCTTGAAGATGCGTCCCAGACCGTCCTCGGTCATCAGCCGGTGGTGCCCGCCCTCGATGATCTCGGCCAGCGAGTGCTCTCTCAGCGCGGCTTCGGCATCCGCCTCGGAAGCCCCGGCCCCGGCGCTGCTCATGTCGGGAGCGGCGGGCTCGAAGATCACGATGGACTCGACCGCCGGTGCTTCCTTCCGCGCCGCGCGGACCTTGGCGGCCTGGTCCTCGTCGGCGACCACCACCACCTTGGCTCCGCTGTGGGCCAGGATGTAGCCGACCTGGTTGGCCGGCAGGGTGGCGTAGACCGGGACCGTCACCGCCCCGGCCGTCAGTATCGCGAGGTCGGTGATGACCCACTCGGGACGGCTGTCCGACAGAATGGCCACGCGGTCACGCGGCCGGACCCCGAGCCCTGCCAGCCCCAGACTGAGGTCTCGCACCTCATCGAAGAACTGGCGGTTCGACCATTCGCGAGTCTCGTCGCCCACGCAGCGGCCGGTGAGCACCGGTTTCGAAAAGCGCCCGGACACGTGGAACGCCAGCTCCGCCAGGGTCCGGATGTTCGGCTCGGTCATGTCTTTCTCTCCTGTCCCGGTCGCAACCGGCCCGTCATTCCCGGCGGTAATCGCCGCTCCGGCCGCCCGACTTCCGCAGGAGGCGAATCTCGCCGATGACCATCGTCTTGTCGACCGCCTTCACCATGTCGTAGACGGTCAGCGCGGCCACCGCGACCGCGGTCAACGCCTCCATCTCGACGCCGGTCTGCGCGGTCGTACGCGCAATCGCCTCGATCTCGTACCCGCCCGGCCGTTCCCGGAGATCGACTTCCACGTGCGACAGCGGCAGCGGATGGCACAGCGGGATGAGGTCCGCGGTCCGTTTCGCGGCCATGATCCCCGCCAGCCGCGCCGCCTGCAACGGGTCGCCCTTGGCGATCCGCCCGTCGCGAATCAACGCCAGCGCATCCGCGGCGATGGTGATGAGGCCGCGGGCCACCGCCTCGCGGCGCGTGCTCTCCTTGGCGCCGACGTCGACCATCCGGACGCGGCCCTCGCCGTCCACGTGCGACAGGCGCTTCCCCGTCGCTCCGGCCGATGCATTGGGTTCAGATTCAGGTAAGGGCATGATGCCAACCCGGCAATCGCCGACTGCGGCTCCGATTGCCGCCCAACCAACCTCCAGGGAGTCGCCGCCTCCCGGAGGAGGCGCCGCGGTGTCACTGCGCAACTCCCGGGAGCTTGTGCCGCAGAAGTTTCGCGCCAGCGAAACTTCCAACGCGACCGTCAGGTCGCGCCAGACCCTTGCGCCGTAGAAGTTTCGCGCCAGCGAAACTTCAAACGCGACCGTCAGGTCGCGCGGTCGCGCGGTCGCCGCCGCGAGCCAGATGAAAGGACAGACTCTCCAGCGACACCGTCAGGTCGACACTCTTCAGCTTGACGTCCGGCGGCACCCGAAGCGCACCCGGCGAAAAGTTGAGCAACGCCTTGATACCCGCCTCGACGACGGTGTTCACCACCACCTGGGCCGATGCCGCGGGCACCGCCACCACCGCAATGGTGATTCGTTCCTGCTGCGCCACCTGCTTCAGGTTGCGGATGTCGTAAATAGGCACGCCGCTCCGCGACCGGCGTCCCACCTTCTCTCGAAGCGTATCGAACAGCGCGACGATACGGAACCCCTCCTTGCGAAACCCCGGGTAGTCGGCCAGGGCGAACCCGAGGTTACCGGCGCCGATAATGGTCACGTTCAGATGCCGGTCGAGCCCCAGGATCTGCCGCAGCCGCCGCCGGAGATCCGCGACGACGTACCCCACTCCGCGAACCCCGAGGTCGCCGAAGTGCGACAGGTCCTTGCGAATGAGCGCGGCGTTCAGATCGAACTGCGCGGCGAGCACCTTGGACGACACGGTGCGCACACCGCCGGCCTCGAGCTCGTTCAGGAATCGAAGATACAGCGACAACCGATTGGTGGTCTGCTCGGAAACCTGCTCTGCCATCGCACCATGGCCAGCCGGCCGCCGCCGGCCCTCTCCGTCGCCGCAACTGCCCGGAAAGAGTATATGTTAGGATACCGGCGTGCGGGTCACGTCAACCGGCGACGGACGCCGTTCCATCGCGCCAGTCCGGCCGGCGCCGCACGCCGGGCGGTGGCGGTCTGCGGCCGGCATTGCGCTCCTGTCGCTCGCCGGCCTCGTCCCCGCGGCATTTCTCTCCGCCCAGTCGGCCCGTTACGTTCCGACCACTCTGGCTGCGCTCGATGCCTATCCCAGCTTCTTCCATCGGCAACCGGTGGTGGTACGGGCGACGCCGGAGGGCGATCTGCAGGATGTGTTCATCGGCGACGGCGAGCGGCGCATCCGCGCGCTCTACGTCGCCCCGCCGGTCGCCGACGAGCGGGACCTCCTCGATATCGAGGGCACGTTCTGGGACGTGGGCCGGCTCCAGCCGAACGACCCGCGGGTGGCGAACCACCGCATCGCGGCGTTGTCGGAACGCCTGCTCGGCAAACCCTGGCCGTCGAGCGGCGAGCTTCGAATCCTGATCGCCGACGACACGCGGCGGGCGGACGCGCCCGAGAGCACGACCATCCGGACCATCGCCCTGGAACCGGCCCGCTATCGCGACCGAACGGTCACCGTGACCGGCCGGTTCCGCGCCCGCAACCTGTTCGGCGACCTGCCGGAGGCGCCGGGCAACACGCGCGACGACTTCGTGCTGCGGTCCGGGGACGCCTCCGTCTGGATCGTGGGCATGGAGCCGAAGGGCGAGGGGTTCGACTTCGACGTCATGGCCAGGCTCGACACCAACCGGTGGCTTCAGGTGACCGGCGTCGTCAGCGGTGGCGACCATCTGACCACCATCGAGGCGGAACGGCTGGCCGCGGTGGAACGGCCGGCCCCGACCACCACCCGGCGCGAGATACGCCGGCCCGAGCAACGGCTCCCCGCCGAGGTGATCTTCTCGGCGCCGACCCAGGACGACATCGGGGTGGCGCTCGACGCGCTGGTGCGGTTCCAGTTCTCGCGCGACATGGACCCCGATTCGTTCACGGGCAACGTCCGGGCCGACTACGTGGGCGCGGCCCCGGCCGGCAACGCCGACGACGACGGCACGCTCGGGCTCACGGTGGAGTATCGTCTCCGCAACCGGGTCCTGAACGTGCAGTTCGCCGAGCCGCTGCTCCCCTATCGGCCCGTCTCGGTGACGCTCGGCGACGGCATCGCGGCGGTGGACGGCGCCTCGCTCCTCCCCTTCACGCTACGATTCGCGACCGGCGGCTCCTAGGCGCTTGCGCCGTAGAAGCTTCGCGCCAGCAAAACTCCCAACGCGACCATAAGGTCGCACACGCTCTCCACTCGATCCGCGCCGGGAGGCCGCTTCGGTTTCGCGGTCAACGGATGGGACCGGCCGCCAACAACCCTTCCATCGCCGACCGGGTGATCGCGATCAGCTCGTCGCGCTGGGTGAAACCGAACCGCCGGGACTCGATGGGAGGGCCGATCCGGATGCTGACGGTCACGGGCCGGATGATGGGGCTGCCCCGGCGCATCGCCTGGCCGGCGCCGAGAATCGTCAACGGCACGACGGCGGCGCCTCCCCGGATCGCCATCACGAATCCGCCCTTCTTGAACGGCAGCAGCGCTCCGCTCCGACTCCGGGTGCCTTCGGGAAAGACGAGGAACGAGAAGCCCGCCCGCAACGCGGCGGCCGCGGTGTCGATGGCGGCGCGGCTTTGCTCGCGATTGCGCCGGTCGATCGGAACGAACCCCGCGATCGCGAAGGCGGCGGGCAGCAGCGGCAGCCTCTGGATCTCGGCCTTGTACAGAATGCGCAGCTTCGGGTGCACGCCGCGAAGCGCCATGTAGACGATGGGCGGCTCCAGATTGCTCGTGTGGTTGACGCAATAGACGGAGGGACGGCTGCCCCGGACGTGCTCGGCGCCGGCTACGCGATAGCGGATGCCGACGGTAGCGAGCCCGATCCGCACGCCCTGACGGCCGAACCAGTAGAGCACGCCGGGATGCCGGACAATCAGGGCGATGAGCATGCCCACCGGGGCGGTCACCGCCACGTAGAGGGAGACGATGAGGTAGGCGGCGACGGACCGCACGGCGGCGACGACGGTGGGCCACGGGACGCGCATGGCGGAATGAGAGTCCGGCGCATACGAAAAGAGCCCGATCCGGCGTTCGCGGATCGGGCTCGACGGAGACGCCGATCAACCCTCAGGACGCACGAGCCTCCTGGGTCCGCCCAGCGGCAGGCGCCTTCGCGGCGGTCGCTTTCGGCTTGGCCTTGGCCGCCTTGGCCCTAGCCATTGCCCGGTCCCGATTGGCGAAGCACCGGTCGAGCGCCTTGTTCACCCGCTCGTCGATGGCCTCCGCGCTGTCGCCCACGACCTCCGAAATCTCGGACACGACCAGGAACTTCGCCCGGTCGAGCATCCGTTTCTCGCGGAACGACAGGTTCTTCGATTTGGAGAGAAACGTCAGATTCTTGAGCACGTCCACCACGTCGTAGATCGAGCCGGTGCGCATCTTGTCCGAGTTGTCCTTGAAACGCCCCTTCCAGTTCTGGTGATTGTCGATCTTGCCGTTCCCGAGGAGCGTGAACAGCCTCTTGACCTCCTTGTCACCGATCGCACGACGCAACCCGACCGCGTCGACATTGTCGAGCGGGACGAGCACGGTGGTATCACTGTCCGCCATACGTAGCGAGTAGAACCCGCAGGTCGTCCCCATGATCGTGCGCGTCTCGATGCACTGCACGACCCCGAGACCATGGTTCGGATAAATGACCTTGTCTCCAACTTCGAACTTCACGTAACCCCCCAGTTGGAATCCAGCTATGGCGCTCAAAGTTGCCTAGTATAGTCCATCTGGCCCCTCTGATCAACGGCAACCCTATCATTTCTAGACGGTTACGGAATTTCCAGCCTGTTGATGGAGCCGGTCCGGACCGCCTTCGGCCCGCGCCGGCGCGGGGTGGTAAGGTCCTGGAACGGGATCGAAAGTACTGTACAGTAGGGGCGGCGCGTACAACCGTGGTCGGATCGGGAGACTCTCATGCGTAGACAGGCCGCGATGCTTGCGGCGGTTCTGGCGGTCGTCGTTTCGGCGCAGCTCGCCCCGCCCACCTTGAACGCTCGCCAGCCGGGGGTGAGTCTGGCGCCCTACGTTCCCACGCCGTACGACGTGGTCAACCGGATGCTCGAGCTGGCCGAGGTGACCCGCGACGACGTCGTCTACGACCTCGGCTGCGGCGACGGCCGCATCGTCATCACTGCCGCCGAGCGCTTCGGCGCCCGCGGCGTCGGCATCGACTACGACCCGGAACGGATCGCCGAGGCGAACGCCAACGCGGCACGCCGGGGCGTGCAGAACCTCGTGACCTTCATCCAGCAGGATGCGATGGAGGCCGACGTGTCCGACGCCACCGTCGTCACCCTGTACCTGTTGTCGTCGTCCAACCGGAAGCTGCGTCCGATCCTGACGCGACAGCTCAGGCCCGGCGCGCGCATCGTGTCGCATGCCTTTCGGATGGGCGACTGGCGGCCGGATGTGACACGAGAGTTTCAGGACGAGCGCGGCACCACGCGTACGCTGCACCTGTGGCGCGCCGACGGCGTGGTGCGACCCTAGAGGCACACACCCTCCGTGCCGGAGTGGTGAAACTGGCAGACGCGCGGGACTCAAAATCCCGTGGGCTTTACGGCCCGTGTGGGTTCGACCCCCACCTCCGGCACCAGCCCTTCCTCCCAGACGTTCCCCGAGAGTCCCACAAACCCCTGTAAACACGGGCCTTGTCAGACATTCGCAGTGTTGAAAATTCCACACGGATTCCATACATCCCCACGTATGGTGTGGTGAAGTACGTGGGGAAACACGTTCGATGCGCTCGTGGGGAAAGGGGATTCGATGGGTCGGTTGACTGTCGCCATGGTGCGCGCGCTGTCGAAGCCGGGCCGGTACGGCGACGGCGGAACGCTGTTCCTGAACATGGCGCCCCGCGGGTCGAAGTCGTGGATTCAGCGGCTCACCGTCAACGGCAAGCGTCGCGATCTCGGCTTGGGCGGCTGGCCCCTGGTGACGCTCGCCGAGGCCCGGGACCAGGCGTTCGAGAATCGCCGGCTCGCACGCCGAGGCGGCGACCCGGCCGACAAGGCAGGCCGAGGCGCCGACCTTCCGCGAGGCCGCCCAGCGCACGTTCGAGGCGAACCGCTCGCGGTGGAGCCCGAAGACGGCTCAGAACTGGACCCAGCAACTGGAGCGGCACGCCTTCCCCGTGCTCGCGGAGTGCAGACGCTGGTAGATGACGGGTTCCGTGCGACCCGCAATAGGCGGCTGCCGATGAAGGGGAAGCGGGGCCAGGCGAGCGCTGAGGGCGGTTCCGCCTGCGATGCGGTCGGCGTCGCGCTCGGCATGAACTACAAGGCGATAGATGAAGATCTGGAACGCCAGCGCGAAGTCCTCATCAGCGACCGACCGCGATCTCCTGGTGCGCCTTCCAGCGTCCTACGGAACCGCACGAACAAGTAGGAGCGCCGCCGCGGGAGCCCATGCCACTGTATGGGGCATGACTGGATCACATGGGGAAGACAGGCTCATCAAACGAGATCCGGATCGAGGCCCGCGCGAACGACGCGCTCCGCCGCGCCGTCGACGTGGACGGGCGCCGGTTCGCGTCCGTTGAGTTTCACGCCCTCGCCGAGGTCCGCACGCGCGGCGGCGTCCGCGAGATCGAGCGGGCGCTCCTGACCGGGGTCGCCCTGACCGACCGACCCGAGTACACCCAGACGTCGGCCGAAGTCCGGCGGCGGCGAGGTCCGCGGCTGTGGCTGTGAACGACGTCGCCGCCGAGCTGGTCGACCGCTACGCCCCTGCGGCGCCCGAGTCCGTGCGAGCTCAGGCGGCGGCGATGGTCGCGCGCGTGCTCCAGAGTGGCTCGTCCGGCGCCGTCGAGTCGTCTATCGTGGACGCTGGCGAGAGCGTGCAGTTCCGCGACCCGTTGCGGGCCGACGTCGTCCGGCGCTCCGGCGCCGCCGGCATCCTCGCCCCTTGGCGCCGCCCCCGTGCGAGGGTGATGAGTGACCAGTCTCGGGGTATCCGGAGGCCCGCGCCGGATTGAGGTCCGTCAGTCGGGCGGCTAAACGGCGCAGATCGTCCAGGCGGCGATCGACGCGGCATCCGGTGTCGGTTCCGACGTCGCGTCGGCGACGGCGGCCGTCGAGGCGTCGGCGGGGCTGTGGTCGCGCGTCCTGGCCCTCGCCCTGGTGCGGCCGATGAACCGGCGGACCGCGGCGGTCACGCCCTCGCTGCTCGCCCTCGCCGGTCGCGAACTCGCGGCTCGCGGCGAACTCATCGCGGACATCCGGGTGGTCGGCGGCGTGGTCCGGCTGATTCCGGCCGCGGCGTCCTACGTCGTCCGGGGCGGGGGAGATCCCTCGCGCTGGGCCTACTCGCTGACCGCCGTACGACCAAGCCCGCGAGGTCGTCGGGCTGTAGGTGACCGACATGGGGTTCCCATCGCCCACCGACGAGTCCCAGCGCCGGCTCGCGACGCGAGATGACCTTCCTTCTCCCGCGGCCCCGGCCCCGGGAGGGCCACGCACCGGGGGGGCATCTCTCAGGCGCGGTCCGGGACCACATCAGCGTGTCATCTCTTGAACGAAAAAAGTCAACAGGGCCGACACGATCGATGTGACGATGATCGTGTTCAACCGCGACAGCTGATCAGCCTTGAGGAGATGGCAAGCTGGTGGGGTGACAAGATGAAACAGGCCCATTCCGCCGATGATGACACCAGTCCCGACGCGAGCCCACAGGCCGAGGGTCCCGATCAAGTGCAGGTGCCACATCCTGGAGGATCGGTGCTTGCGAGCCTGCTGTTCAAGGTCGCCTTCCTGAAGAAGTCGAGCTTCCTCGGTGGCCGCGTCCGATCTCTCGTCGCTCGGGATCGGTTCACTCGGAACCGACAAATCAGCCGGCGGCATGTTCAGGCTCTCAACTCGGCTGCACGACGACGATAGTGGTCCTGGATGAGTTCGTTCGGGATTATGTTCATCCCATGCTGCCAAGCGATGGCCCAAGGCGTGCCCGGCTGATGGGTCAAGCCCGACAGTTGGATCCCTGAGTACCGGCCGTATCCCTGGAACACCTGATCGATCAAGTTTCGCTGTTGTGCGTGTAGTTGCTCGTCATGCCGCGCACCCTGCTGGTCGATGGGATTCCCTCGATACTTCCTGTACTTCCGGTAGACGCTTCGTACCACGGGGCCGTACCGCCACGCCTCAACGGTCTCGGAAATGAGCGGCTGGTCGAGCAACCCGAGCATCCAGCCGTGACTGATGTAGACGAGCTTGATCACCTGCATCGGGGTCAGCACACGCTCCACAGCGGAGGCTTGGTGCAGGAGCCGCTCAGAGACGTACGACGGTGCTACCGATTGATGAATCATGGCACGCCCCCCCTCTTCAAGACGTGTCGGACGATCCTTCGAGGATCGTCATGTACCCCGAATTGTACTGCACGATCCGGCTCGTGGCGGACCCGCCACGGCGTGGGTACGGGCGTGGGTACAGACACCATAGCCAATGCGTAAGTCACTGACCTGTAGCCGGTTGCAGGCTGACTTCGACCCCCACCTCCCCGGCACCATCCTTCGACCCCGTCGCCCCCGGTCTGGCCCCGACATGGCGCGACCTCACGGTCGCGTTGGAAGTTCGCTGACGCGAACTTCTACGGCGCAAGCCCCTGGCGCGACCTCACGGTCGCGTTGGAAGTTCGCTGGCGCGAACTTCTACGGCTGCTCCCGCGCCGCGTTCGGCGGAAACGAAATCAGTGGACCGGGGACGACCGGCCGCCCGACGCGATGACCCGGGCGATCATCTGGGTCAGCTCGTCGGCGGGCAGATCGAAGGGACCGGCGGCGATGGCGCCGCTCGGGATCTCGATCGCGATCGCCACCCCGGCGGCGACCGCGGTGACGATCCAGCTCAGCCCGCGCAGGGAGACCTCATCAGGCTCCGCCGCCTCCTGCCGGTTGACCCGGTCGAACACCCGGAGGATCGACAGCAGCACCTCGCGCACGTCGGCGTCGGTCCAGCCCGGGGGCTCGGGACCAGGGTAGCTCACGGTCTCGGTGACCACCTCGTCGGTCCCCTTGAGCAACACTTCGACGTCGAAGGTCATACGGTGGCTCCTTCCGGCGCCATCAGGATCGGTCCGGCCGCGACCGGTGGGCGGTCAACGCGGCGAGGCGGGCGCGAAACCCCTCGGGGTCGGTTTCCGGGTGTTCGCAGGCGTGATCCCGGCACAGATAGGCGGTCGGTCGACCGTCCAGCATCTGCATCGATTCGATCCACGGCAGCCGCGCCCCAATGGCGGCCTGGTGCGCACCCGGCTCGACCACCAGGCTGACTGCCCCAGGCAGAAAACACTCGGTGAACACCCGGTGCAACGCCGCGGTTCCGGGCGCCTCGCGCGGGCCGAGCAGGATCACCTGCGGCACGCCGGCCCGCCAGGCCGACGCCGCCGCCATCATCATGGGGACCACCCGCGCGAGCTGCGCCGACGCCGGAACCCGGCGCAGGGTCTGCTCGAGCTGATCCCGATACGTCCCGGTCTCCGCCGCGCCGGACAGATGCGCCAGGCTCAGGAGGTTCCACGCCGTCACCGAGGCGGCCGAAGGCTCGGCTCCGTCGTAGTCTTCCTTGAGCCGGAGGAGCACGCTGGAGTCGTCGCCGCTCGTGCTGAACCACCCGCCGTCCGCGCCGTCCCGGAACAGCCGGCTCTGGGTCGCGTGGAGCTGCTTCGCCCAATCGAGCCATGCCGGGTCGCCGCCGGCCTGAAACAGCTCGAGCAGCCCCCAGACGACGCAGGCATAGTCCTCGGCGTAGCCGTCGATGCCCGCCCGCCCGTCACGGAACCGCCGCAGCAGCACCCCGCGCTCCGCATCCCACATATGGTCGCGCAGAAACCGGGCCGCACCCCCCGCGGTCTCGAGCGGGTCCGGCGGTGCGGTCTCGCCGAACGGAGTGAGCCGCGCGGCGCGCGCGAACGCCGCGATCATCAGACCGTTCCAGCCGGCCAGCACCTTGTCGTCCAGGGACGGGCGGGGCCTCCCGCCCCGCGCCTCGAACAGGCGCGGCCGGGCGCCGTCGAGCACCGCCATGACCGATTCGAGGGACCGTCCGCTCAGGCGCGCGGCGTCGTCGACCCCGCGCGCCACGTAGAGCAGGTTCTTCCCGGTGAACTCGCCGTGGGGGTCCTGGGGGGCGTTGCCGTCCGGCTCGATGCCGTACCGAGAACGGACGACGTCGGCGTCTTCCCCGAAGATCGCCTCGATCTCCGGCTGGGCCCAGACATAGAACGCCCCTTCCCGCTTCGCCGCCGCCCCCCCGGCCGGCGGCGCATCGCCGTCCGGAGGCAGGCTGTCCGCGTCCTCGGCGGAAAAGAACCCGCCCCCGGCGTGACGCAGGTCGCGGCGGACATAGGCCAAGGTGTCGTGGGCCACTTCCGCGAACGACGGCTCGCCCGCCGCCTGCGCCGCCTCCAGGAACGCGATCACCAGTTGCGCCTGGTCGTAGAGCATCTTCTCGAAGTGGGGCACCCGCCACCCGGCGTCCACCGAGTACCGATGGAACCCGCCCCCGACATGGTCGCGCATGCCGCCGAGGGCCATCGCACGGAGCGTCTCGAGCACCATGTGCCGGGCCTCGACGTCCCCGGTCCGGGCATGCTCGCGCAGCAGAAAGAGCAGCTCGGCCGGCCGCGGGAACTTGGGTGCGCCGCCGAACCCGCCGGCGCGCGCATCGAACACGCCGGCGTACTCGCGAACCCCGCCCGCCAGCAGATCGCCGTCCGGCATGCCTCCTCCGGACGGCTGCCGGCTCTGCTGAACCTCCCGCAGCCGCTCGATCACGCCGTCGGCCGACGCCACCAGCTCCGCGCGCGACTCGCGCCAGCGCTTGGCGATCTCGGTCAGGATCTCCACGAACCCGGGGCGTCCCCAGCGCGCGGACGGCGGGAAGTAGGTGCCGCCGTAGAACGGCTTCAGCTCCGGGGTGAGCCAGACGCTCATCGGCCATCCCCCCGAGCCGGTCGTCGCCTGCACGAAGGTCATGTACACCCGGTCCACGTCCGGACGCTCCTCCCGGTCGACCTTGATTGGAACGAAGCTGCCGTTCAGGACCCCGGCGATGTCGTCGTTCTCGAAGGACTCGTGCTCCATGACGTGACACCAGTGACACGTCGAGTAGCCGATCGACAGGAAGATGGGCAGATCCTCCGACCGGGCGCGGGCAAAGGCCTCGTCCCCCCAGGGGTACCAGTCGACGGGGTTGTTGCAGTGCTGGAGGAGATACGGACTGGGTTCGTCGGCAAGGCGGTTCGGCATCTATTCGGACTCGGGCTCTTCCCAGCGCGGATACGACCCCAGCGTCCTGAGCGACGGGGCGAACTCGGCCAGGTGCATCAGGGCGCGCGCGCAGGGCAGATCGTCACGCGTCGCCGAGAGGTCGGCGTAGAACAGGTACTCGAACGGGCGCTCCGGGATCGGCCGCGACTCGAGCTTCGTCAGGTCGATGTCCCGCAACGCGAACACGCTCAGCGCCTTGAACAACGCCCCGGCGTCGTTGGTCACGGTGAAGACGATCGTCGTCTTGTCGGCGGAGCCGAGCGGCGTCGGGTCGCGCCCGACGAGCAGAAACCGGGTGGTGTTGTCGGCGAAGTCCTGCACGCCGGCCATCAGTATCGACAACCCGAACACCTCGGCCGCCCGCTCGGAGGCGATCGCCCCGGTGTCGCGGAGCCCGCCGTCGCGGATCAGCTTGGCGCTGCCCGCGGTATCGTAGGTGGGCACGAGCTCCACGTCGAGCGTGCGGAGAAACCGCTCGCACTGGCCCAGGCCCTGCGGGTGCGAGAACACCCGCCGCAGCTGATCGCGGGCGGTTCCTTCGAGCGCGAGCAGATTGTGCACGATGGGCTGCTTCACCTCGCCGACGATTGGCAGCTCGTGCTTCAGCAGGAGGTCGTAGTTGCCGTGAATGGTACCGTGGCTGGAGTTCTCGATGGGCAGGATCCCGTGGGTCGCCATCCCCCGCCCGACGGCCACGAACACTGCCTCGAAGGTCTCGCACGGCAGCAGGTCGGCGGACGGCTTGAACCGCAGGGCGGCCGCCTCGGAATAGGCGCCGGGTTCACCCTGGTAGGCGATACGCATCGCTAAAGAGTATCAGGAGACGGCCACCGGCCCGCGGGCCCGGCCGCGGCGCGGGACTATAATCCGGCAGATGCGACCCTGTCCGCCCCCGCCGTCCGCCTCCGGCGCCCCGTCCCGGGAGCCCGCGGCGAAGGGCCCCGCTGCACTCGACCGGCGCGTTCCCCATGCGTATCCTGCCGACTAGCATCGATACCCGCAGCGAGGAGTTCCGCGCCAACCTGCGCGCGATGGAGACGCTGGAGCGCGATCTCGAAGCCCGCCGGGCGCGGGCGCGGGAGGGGGGCGGCGAGCCGGCGACCCGCCGGCATTCCGAGCAGGGCAAGCTTCCGGTGCGCGTCCGGCTGACCCATCTGCTCGACCCCGACACCCCCTTTCTCGAGCTCTCGGGGCTGGCCGGCGGCGGCATGTACGACGACGAGGCGCCGGGGGCCGGGCTCGTCACGGGCATCGGGCGCGTGAGCGGCCGCGAGGTGATGGTGGTGGCCAACGATGCCACCGTCAAAGGGGGCGCCTACTTTCCCGTCACCGTCAAGAAGCACCTGCGGGCGCAGCAGATCGCGCTCGAGAACCGGTTGCCGTGCGTCTATCTGGTCGATTCCGGCGGCGCCTTTCTTCCGATGCAGGCCGAGGTATTCCCGGACCGGGAGCACTTCGGACGCATCTTCTTCAACCAGGCCCGGTTGTCGGCGGCGGGCATACCGCAGATCGCCGTGGTCCTGGGCTCGTGCACGGCCGGCGGCGCCTACGTGCCGGCAATGGCCGACGAGACGATCATCGTCGAAGGCGCGGGCACCATCTTTCTCGGCGGGCCGCCCCTCGTGAAGGCGGCGACCGGCGAGGACGTCCCGGCCGAGGAGCTCGGGGGCGCCGACGTCCACACGCGGCTGTCGGGGGTCGCCGACTACCTCGCCCGGAACGAGGTCGAGGCGCTGCAGACGACCCGCACCGTCGTCTCGACGCTGCACGCGGTCAAGCCGCCGGCCGGCGACGTCACCACGCCCGAGGCCCCGCGATACGATCCGGGTGAGATCGGCGGCGTCGTCGGGGCCGATCTCCGGCGCCAGTACGACGTGCGCGAGGTGATCGCCCGGCTCGTCGACGGCTCCCGCTTCGACGAGTTCAAGGCCCGCTACGGTCCGACCCTGGTCACCGGCTTCGCCCGCCTCCACGGCTTTCTCGTGGGAATCCTCGCCAACAACGGCGTCCTCTTCTCGGAATCGGCCCTCAAGGCGACGCACTTCATCCAGCTGTGCAACCTGCGAGGGGTCCCGCTGATATTCCTCCAGAACATCACCGGATTCATGGTGGGCCGGGAGTACGAACGCGCCGGCATCGCCAAGGACGGGGCCAAGATGGTGCACGCGGTCGCGAACGCCGTCGTCCCCCGGTTCAGCGTGATCATCGGCGGGTCGTTCGGGGCCGGCAACTACGGCATGTGCGGCCGCGCCTACGATCCGCGCCTGCTCTGGATGTGGCCCAGCGCGCGCATCTCGGTGATGGGCGGCCCCCAGGCGGCGGGCGTGCTCGTGACGGTGAAGCGCGACCAGCAGACGCGCCGGGGCGGCGGCTTCACGCCTGAAGACGAGGCGGCCATCCGCGACCCCATCCTGGCCCGCTACGACCACGAGGGCTCTCCGTGGTACGCGACCGCCCGGCTGTGGGACGACGGGGTGATCACGGCGGCCGAAACCCGGCCCGCCCTCGCCCTCGGCCTGTCGATGGCCGCCAACGCCCCCCTGGCCGACCCCAGGTTCGGCGTCTTCCGGATGTGATGCCCATGGCGACGCCCATCTGCCGACTGCTCGTCGCGAACCGCGGCGAGATCGCCCTGCGCATCATCCGCGCCTGCCGGGAGCTCGGAATCGAATCGGTGGCTGTCTGCTCCACCGCCGACGTCCGGGCCCCGCACGTGCGCGCGGCCGACCGCGCCGTCACCATCGGCCCGCCGCATCCGCGCGAGAGCTATCTGAACGCCGGCGCCATCATCGACGCGGCCCGCGACACCGGGGCCAGCGCCATCCATCCCGGCTACGGGTTCCTGTCCGAGGATCCGGCGATGGCCGCCGCCTGCGCCGACGCCGGCCTCGTGTGGGTGGGGCCTCCGGCCGACGTCATCGCGCGTCTCGGCTCGAAGATCGAGGCGCGGCGCCTCATGCGCGAGGCGGGGGTGCCGATCGTCCCCGGCGAGACCCCGGCCGACCAGACCGAGGCCGGTCTCACTGCCGCGGCCGAGCGGGTCGGCTATCCCCTGCTGCTGAAGGCATCCGCGGGGGGCGGCGGACGGGGGATGCGCACGGTGGGCACGCCCGGCCGCCTGCGGGAGGCGATCGGCGAGGCGCGCCGCGAGGCGGAGTCGGCATTCGGCAACGGTACGCTGTACGTCGAGCGGCAGCTCGTCCGCCCCCGGCACGTCGAGGTCCAGATCATGGCCGACGACGCGGGGCGGGTCGTGCATCTGCACGAGCGGGACTGCTCCATACAGCGGCGGCACCAGAAGGTGGTCGAAGAGAGCCCGGCGCCCGGCCTGACGCCGGCGGTACGCGCACGCCTGACGGAGGCCGCGGTCTCCGCCGCCCGCGCCGCCGGCTATCGCAATGCGGGGACGGTGGAGTTTCTCGTCGAGGGCGCCGGCGACGGCGCGGCCGTCGCGTTTCTGGAGATGAACACCCGGCTTCAGGTCGAGCATCCGGTGACCGAGCTGGTGACCGGCCGCGATCTCGTGCACGCCCAGCTCGCGGTGGCCGGCGGCGGCGCCCTGCCGTGGTCCCAGGACGAGATCGCGGTGCGGGGCCATGCCATCGAGTGCCGGGTCTACGCCGAACGCCCCGCGGAGGGCTTTCTGCCGGACGCCGGCGCCCTGCTCCGCTACCGGGAACCGGCCGGTCCCGGCATCCGCGTCGACGCCGGGGTCGTCGAGGGCAGCGTCGTCTCCCCCGCCTACGACGCGCTGCTCGCCAAGCTCGTCGTCCACGGCGAGACGCGCGTACAGGCGCTGGCGCGCGCGCGGGCGGCCCTCGCCCGTTACGTCGTACTCGGCGTACGGACCAACATCGGTCTGCTGTCGCGCATCCTGCACCACCCGCGGGTAGCCGCGGGGCCGGTCGACACGGGGTTTCTGGAGACCGCCCTCGACGACCTGCTGGCGGAAGGCGACGAAGACCCGGCCCTTGCCCTGGCCGCGGCGCTGACCGTCGACGCGCGGCTCTCGCCGGGCGCCCCCGAGGCCGGGCCGTCGTCCCCGGACGCCGTCCGCGATCCGTGGAGCACGCTCGGGGGCTGGCGGCTGGCATGACCCGTCCCCGCCGGCCGGTGACCGTGGAGACGATTGCCCGCGACGGGGACGCGGCGGCCGGCCGGGTCCGTATCTCGGGAATCGACGAGCCGGTGGAGGTGGAACGGATCGACGCGGACACCTACCGGGTCTCGCTGGGGGCACGGCGGTTCGAGGTCGTCGTCGCCCGCGAGCCGGATGTCGAGTGGGGCTGGGTCGACGGCCGCGTCTTTCGCTGGACGCGCGCCGCGGAGGTCGCCGGCGGTGAGCAGGAACTGGCCGGCGACACGAGCGCGATACGCGCCCCCATGCCCGCCATCGTCACCGCGGTCGCCGTCGCCCCCGGTCAGGCGGTGGCGCGGGGCGACACCCTGGTGGTGCTCGAAGCGATGAAGATGGAGCTTCCGTTGAAGGCGCCGCGGGACGGCCGGGTCACTGCCGTCCGCTGCGCGGCCGGTGACCGCGTGGACCCGGCTACGTCCCTGATAGAGCTCGACGCCGACGAGGCGCCGCAGGACTGATAAACCGCAGCCGAAGCCGGCCCTCGGGGCCGCGAAGGGTTCCACGACCAAGAGCCCCGGTCACGCCGCGCGGCTCCTGCCGCGGGCTCCCGGATCCGCAGGCCCTTTATGCCGATCCGGGCCGATCCGGGCCGACCTGCTCAGGCGGTCGCAGGTTCGGACTCGGCCGGCTGATCGGACCCCGCCTCCGACTCGACCGCTTCGACCACGTCCGGATAGGCGACCATGTCGATCGCGTCGTAGTCGGCCGGGCAGCCGAAGTCCCGCTTGCCGGGCGCCGTCGGGTTGCCGATGGTGACGCACAGCCCGCAGCCGATGCACTTGTCGATGAGCACCGCGCAGACCCAGCGATCGTTCGCGTCCTTCTCTTCGATGATGCAGTCTTCGACGGGACAGGCGGCCTGACAGATCGAGCACGCGAACGCGCCGAAGCAGCGCTCGGGGTCTACCACCGCGACCTTGCGCGGCGCCCGCTTGCGGGGAGTGTTCTGAAGCTTCGTCCACATGGGTGGAGATTATACCCCAGCCGCCGGTGGGCGGAGGTCACGCACGGGGCGGGCGGACGGCGGCGCCGACCCGAGAGAGCTGTTGTGCCGTAGCCGATGTCCGCTGCGCTCGATCGCTTGCCCCGGGCACCTCCGAAATGGTCCCGCGTCGCCGTTTGCCGCCAGCACATCCACCGCCGAACAAGCGGCCAAGTCCATCCGCTGCCCGCGCCCCAAGCTCTCCACGGCCGACTGTGCCGGCGGCGCTACGTGCAATCGAACGTCCAGTCTTCCGGGCCCTCCAGGAGCTTGCGCGCCCGGTCTTTCTCATCGGGCTTGTCGGCAAGCGCGAAGAGTGCCCTTTCGACATCGACGGCTCTCAGTCCACGGCGAGGAGAAGGCGGTTCTTCGTTGGCCAGCCCGGCGATTTCCCGGCACCAGCGCGCCCAGCACTCGTAGGCTCTCACGTTGCCCCGGGTGATGCGAATGCCGCCCTTGTCGAATCGGAGATCGGTCAGGGGAGCGAAGCCGCCGTTCGCGAACGCCCTGGCCACCTTCAGGTCGAGCACGGGGAATCGTCGGGGGTCCAGGAACATGAGGATCTTGGTGGCGAACGACATCTGACCGAACTGGCGCAGCATCAAACTCTTGACGTCCAGCAACTCTAACCTGCCTGCCGCCGGCCGCGGCCGTTCTCCCATCGCTCTGACGAAGGCTGCGAACTGATGGAGCCTGGGATCGCCGGCAGGAGTGGCGTTCCTGAAGTCACGCACCTTGGCGTCCCGCCGCCGCGGTTGCCGCGCGTACCCCCAGTACAGCACATTCGACAAGCCGTCTCTTATTCTGCCGGGGTCCGAGCTGCACAACAGTGCACCGATACTCTCCTCCACCAGGAACATGTCTTCGCAACGGGATTCCGTCGCTTTGCGGAAATCGTAGACGACCCTCGGAAAGTCGTAGCCCCTGACAGCTTCAAGCAACAAGGCGGCGTACTCGCGCCACGGCAGTCTCGGTGTTCTCGGCAATCTCGCCCCCCCGTCGCCGTCGAGCGACCTGCGCCGTGCCGGGCGCATTCGCCTTGCGGGGGGCCGCTCCAGGGGCGCCGCAAACGGGTCGCGGTCGGTCGAATCGCGGACCGACCACAGCGCTCCCGGGCGCCCGCGCCGCGACCAGGGCGCGGGCACCGCCCCGGCACGCCGCTTGAAGGCCCCGCTCGCCTGGACATCGTGGTGGAAGTTGCCGGGATCGAGCCGCGCGCCCCAGACCGCCTCGTAGACCCGGCGAAGCTGGCCGATGGTGAGCGCGGGCGGGCAGAACTTCGCCGCGAGGGCCGTGTACTCCAGCCTGGAGCGCGTCCGCTCCACCGCGTCCTTCACGATCCGTTCGTGGTCGAACGCTAGGCGGACGGCGCCCCGTTCTATCTCCTCCACCGGCGTCAGGGCTGCCGCGGCGGCGTCCCCGCCGTGACGTAGCGCCGGCAGCTCGGCGCAGATCGCCAGGTAGGCGACCGTGACCACCCGCATGCGGGGGTCGCGACCCGGAGCGCCGTAGCTCGCGAGCTGCTCCAGGTGCCAGGCGCCTGCGTGCAGGCCGGTCTCCTCAGCCAGCTCCCGGGCCGCGGCCTGATCCAGGTTCTCGTCGGGCTGCACGAAGCCGCCGGGCAGCGCAAGGGCGCCGAGAAACGGCTCGCCCCCCCGTTCGATCAGCAGCACATGCAGCGCGTCGTGCCGGATGGTGAGGACCGCCACGTCCACCGTGACGGCGAAGAGCGGATAGGCGGCGGCGTCGTACTCCTGGCCGGCACCGGAAACCATGAGAAGAATATATATTGTAGCGTCTACAACATCAACAGCCGCAGCCGCACATTTGTCATATCCAAACGCCACCTTGCGAAGGGCGCCTCGGTGGCCGTCGGTTGCCGATTTCACCCGACTCTATTTTTGTAATGTTGACAACATAAACACGTGAACCTATACTTGTAGTCTTGACAATATTAAGTAAGTCGCTCGACGCCCGTCCCCGCCGTCGGATTGCCGCCCAGCCGGCTGCGCGTGTCCATCTTCCCCATCCACCCGCCCGCCAACTCTCAGCAGCAATCCTCCCAGGGCACAGCCTCCGGGCTCCACCTGGACAAGCTCGACGGGGCAATCGTGTTGCGGCGTGCTTCACGAGAGGGGCATCGGCATGAACATGGAAGAGAAGGCCCGGGCGCTGACCACCAGCGCGTCGCGGATCGTCGGCTTCACCGGCGCCGGCATTTCGACCGAATCCGGCGTGCCTGACTTTCGCAGCCGGAACGGGGGGCTGTGGACGCAGCACCGGATCGTCAGTTTTCAGGAGTTCGTATCCTCCGAAGAGGCGCGCGTCGAGTTCTGGCAGCTGGCGCTCGCCGTCTGGTCCACCATGCGCCAGGCTCGGCCAAACGCCGGGCACGGAGCTTTCGTGGAGCTCCACCGGCAGGGCCGGCTCGACACGCTCATCACGCAGAACATCGACAACCTGCATCAGCGGTCCGGACTGCCCGCCGAGAAGCTACTGGAGCTGCACGGCACCGCGACCGAGGCGGTCTGCCTGACCTGCAACGACAGGATCGCCTCCGACGAGGCGTGCCAACGTGTCGAGGACGGCGAGCGGGCGCCGCGCTGCCGGCAGTGCGGCGGACTGCTCAAGCCGGCGACGATCCTGTTCGGCGAAGCGCTGCCGCCCGACGTCATGGAGCGAGCCGAGACGGCGGCCGAGCAATGCGACCTGCTGCTCGCGGTCGGCTCGTCCCTGGAAGTCGAACCGGCCGCTTCGCTCCCGCGGTTGGCCCACGAGGCCGGGGCGCGCCTGATCGTCGTCAGCCGCAGCCCGACCCCGCTGGACGGACTCGCAGACGCCGTGGTGCGCCACGAGATCGGCGTCGTGCTGCCCGCGCTGGTGCGCCGTGTGGAAGGGAGAGAGTGATGGCAGAGGATGTGAGATCCGGCATGAGCGACTTCGACCTGGCGCGCGCAATCGTCGCCCTCGCGAACAAGCCGTTCGATCCGTTTCCACTTGGGCTGAGAACGCCCATCGGTGAGCAGGACAGGTTGCGCCGGGTAGTGGATACCGTGGAGTGGTACGCGTGGCCGATAGATGGCGCGAAACTGCGGGAACATACGGGTATCGCGCTTCGTTCGTACTCGGAACTCGACCGGAACATCGAATTGAAACGCGAGTTGCACGAGCGATTCGAGAATGCACCCAGTGATGAACGGGAAAAGCTGGTGAGGTACTACGTGACAACGTGGGGCCATATCAGAATCGGAGCGGATACGTGCCGGCGATACGCTCGTGAGCGTGCGAAGAGCCTTGCAGACTCCGGCCTCGATGGCATCGCGTCACGGTCGAAGGCGCTGGTATTGCACGACCCATCGCGATATGCGATCTACGATTCGCGCGTGGCCGTCAGTCTGAACTATCTGGTAATCCGGCGTGTCGGTCACGGTCGCGGCTACATCGGACAGAGAGATGGCAGGAAGTGCTTTCCCCTGCCACCACCGAGGGCCACCTGGACACAGTCCGCACACAGGGCGTGCAGGACGCTGTCCGAGCGGTTCGATATTCCCTTCTACTCCAAGACCGCGCCAGACTTCTACTCCGACTATCTGCGCTGCATTCGCGTGGCTGCGTCGATGTTGAGCGACTCGGAACATCGGAGAATCTGCATGCACTGGGTCGAGAGCATGCTGTTCGGTATGGCCGAGCGGTCCGCGGCCGGGTTGCACGCGGCGTGCCGATTGTCCGAGCCGATCTGCTTCACTCGATTGGCCGGTCCACGAAAGGGAGCGCTCATCTCCGTTCTGGACGAGCTCGGACGGTGGGACGGACGCTGGGAGACCCCAGAGGCGAGACTCGAGGAGCAACTGAAGCGACACAGCAGGGAGATGCACCGGAAGTTCGAGAAGCAGCACGGAGTGCGAGACGGAGCAGGAGAGAACTAGCCGCTAGTGCGACGGAACGCGGACTGGTGGCGGAAGAGGCCTGTCCCACATCGGAAGGGTGAGACAGGCCTGGTAACCTGCTGACAGATAGGTTCGTGAGGGGCGCGAGTCAGGCCAACGCCGCCTGAGCGTCCACGAATCTGGCGCCATCCCCGACGGGCTTCCGCTACGGGCTCCCGGGGCCTCAGACGGACATCCCCCGCCCGGCAATCGGCCACACCACCTCGACGCGGTCGCCCCGAACGCCGTAGAGCTGGTCGTAGAGGTTCACCACGGGGTCGCAGTGCGACACGATCAGCTCGAGCTTGTCGCCCACCCGATAGGTGCGGCTGGCGTTCTCCTCGTAGCGGATCGTCCCGAACTCGTCCGATCCGGAGGTAAAGCTCATCCCGGTCTCGCCGGCGACGATCGGCCAGGGCCGGTTGATGGTGTTCGCCTTGGCGCCGGCGTCGGTGGTGGCGCGGCCCTCGTACTGGGCGTTCAGCACCGTGGTCAGCACCGTCAGGGCGGGGGCGAAGTCGCGGTAGACCTCTTCGTCTTCCGCACCGCCGATGCCCAGATACTGCGCGTCCATGAACACGTAGCTGCCGACCTGCACGTCGGTCAAGCCCGGGGTCTCGTGGTCGATGTTGTAGGTCCCGGTGCCCCCGCCGCTGAAAATGCGGGTGTCGAGCCCCGACCGCTTCATGCCCCCCGCGGTGCCGGCGGCCGCCTCCAGATTGGCCAGCGTGCGCCGGCGCCGCTCGGCGAACCCGGTCACATGCTGCGAGCCGCCGTCGTAGCACAGCATGCCCCGCAGCCGCAGCCCCGGCAGCGTGTCCACGAGCTGCGCCAGCTCGAGGGCGGGGGCGCCCGGCGTGATGCCGGTGCGGTGTCCACCGGGGTCGACATCGACCACGACGTCGGCGACCACCCCCGCCTCCGCCGCGGCGTCCGAGAGATCGCGCGCGTTGGCGGCGGTGTCGACGGCCTGGATGAAGCCGCCGCACCATTTCTTCAGATACATGGCGCGACGGATCTTGCGCGGGGTGACGTTCACCGTGGTCATCAGGATCTGTTCGACGCCATGCTCGAACATCACCTCCGCCTCGGAGATCTTCGCGGTGCAGATGCCGACCGACCCCGTCGCGATCTGCAACCGCGCGATGGCCGGACACTTGTGGGTCTTGGCATGGGGGCGGCTGGCGATGCCGTTGCGCGAGACGGTGGTCTGCATGCGGTCCAGATTGCCCTCCAGCCGGTCCAGATCGACGCAGAGGCACGGCGTGTCGAGGTCCCACTTGGAGATGCCCGCCTCGACGCGGCCACCGAGCGCCTGCTGCCGCATCTCGGCCGCGCTGTAGCCCTTGACCGGCTTGGGAATCCACACCGACGCCGCGCCGGCGCCGGCCGCGTGCAGGAAATGACGACGAGACAGGGGATGGGTCATCGAACAAGCTCCTCTCACCGGTGGTTATACCGCAAAAGCCGGCGCGAGCGGGAATCGCCGGCCCCGTCAGAAACGGAACAGCCGGTTCACCTTCACCACGAGCCCGCGGTTGCGCAGCCCGCCCGAGTACCGGTCCGGCCTCAGCGGATCGCTGTCCCGGTCCTCGGTGTAGACGACGAACAGCTCGCTCCCGGGACTGTACTCCCACCGCAGCCGGAGGTTGTTGCTGACGGTGCGAGTGCTCGAGTTGTACTGGACGAGGCCGCTGAAGAACATGCGCGGCGAGAGGGTCCAGGTGACGCGCGAGACGAGCAGATCGGTGCGGAACGAGCCCTGCGGGGTCTCGATCCAGTTGACCGAGAGCGTCGGCTCGACGGCCAGCCGCGGCATCAGGACGAGCCGGGCGCGCCGGAAGCCGACGGACCGGATGGTGCCGCTGAAGTACTCGCCCAGCCGCACCGTGAAGATGCCGCTCAGGCGGCGCTGCCCGCCGAGGTTATAGGTGGTCTCCACGTCGCGGAAGCGGTAGCCGCCGACCGGCAGCACCACGTCCCGCCCCGGCTCGAACGGCTCGACGAGGAACTCGTAGCTCTCCGCCGCCGACACCCCGATCCGGTCGCTGTTCTCGAACTCCGTCGAGAACGCGAGCTGCGTCTGCCGGGTCTCGACCGCCCGGGTGTCCGCGGTCTCCACGTAGTCGAAGCTGCCTTCGAGCCGGAACTGGCGGATCGCCTCGATCGAGGCGGGCCGGGGGCTGAACCGCACGGTCCCGAACGAGCGCCGGAAGTTCTCGCGCCGCCAGTACCCGACCTCCGGCCGGAAGTTGTCCTCGACGGTCAGATGCTCGGCCTGGAAGCCGTAGCGGTCTCCCGCATAGATGAGCTGCCCCTGGTAGCTGCGGTCACGGCCGGGCCGGCCCGGTGTCCGCGTCCGCGCCAGGTAGGCGACGGCGCTGACGTTGTCGTAGAACGAGAACGTGCCGTCGGCGCCGTAGGTCTGGCTGGCCCCGTCGCCGGCGAGCGACACCGAGCGGTTGGTGACGAGGGCGCCGACGGCGCTGCGGCGCAGGAGGTCCCGCTTGACCCGCACGACGGTGAAGTTGGTCGGCTCGACCTCGGCGTCCAGCTCTTCGCCGGCGTGCATGTTCAGCGCCCCGACGTCGAAGGCGCCCACCTTGCCGGTGACCCGCCCGCCGCCCACGATGGGGACGACGGCCTGCTCCTGGAACCCGATGCGGCGGGAGTAGAACAGCGTCGGCGCGTTGCTCTCCTCCCGGGACGACCCGCTGCCGATCGGCCGCAGCGCGCTGTCGCGGGTGCTGGGGCCGCCGCCGCGGGCGAAGTCGAAGATGCCGCGGCCCTCGAGAAAGAACTCCCGCTTCTCGGGAAAGAACAGGCTGAACCGGGTCAGGTTCACCTGCTGCTCGTCCACCTCGACCTGGGCGAAGTCGGTGTTCCAGGTCAGGTCCGCGGTCAGGTTCCGGGTGATGCCGTACTTGACGTCCACCCCGTAGTCGCCGTCGCCGTCGTTCCGGCGCGGCGGGTCCACGGTGAGGTCGGTCGCGACCCCGGAGATGCCGTACGGCTTGATCTCGAGGTTGGTGCCGCCGTCGGGCACTTCGAGACCCACCAGCAGCGCGGCATCGGACAGGCGGAAGAGGCCCCGGCGCCCGACGGCGATCGGCACCGACGTGATGTAGGTCATCTCGTTCTTCCGCCGCACGGTGCGGCGGATCTGCACCCCCCACCGCTGCACGGGCCCCGGCCGGTAGCGCAGGGACTTGAACGGGATGGCCATCTCCACCGTCCAGCCGCCCTCGAACCGTCCCGTCCGCACGTCCCACACCGGGTTCCAGTCGCCGTTCGGATTGCCCTCGTTCGTGATGCCGAGATCGCCGAGGGCTCCGAGCGCGTTGGTGTAGAAGGCGACCCCGTTGCGCCGGTCGTTGAACGTGTCGAACGCGACCCAGAACGAGTCGTTCTCGCGAAGCTGCGGGGTGTCCCGCCGCATCTCGTTCGCCACCCATTCACTGGGCGGCGCCGAGTCCCACACCCGCCCGCTGACGTAGATGTTCGTCTCGTCGAACAGGATCCACGCCTCGGTCTTCTCGCTCGCCGGGACGCCTTCCACCGGCATCTGCTGGACGAAGTCGGCGATGGCGGGCACGGCGTCGTACACCGGCTCGTCGAGCCGGCCGTCGAGCCGGATGCCGGTGGCGAGGCGGACCGCGCGGACCGTCGCCCGGCCCTGCGCATCCCGCGCGACCACCGCCGGCGGGCGGGGCGGCGGCGGCCGGTCCGGCAGGCCGGCGAGCGCGAACCCGCCGGCGCCGCCCGCCGATGCATCCCCGGCGCCCGAAACCCGGGCGACCGGGGCCGGGGTCCCCGGCACCGCCGCCGTCCCGGCCGGGCCTTGACTCCGGGGTGGGCTCTGAGCACGGGCCGATACGGGACCGCCCGAAACGAACAGCATGCACACGACCGTCAGGAACGCCGACGTGACGAGACGGCGCCGCATCACCGACCGGCCACGTACAGACACCCGCAAAGTCAACACCGAGGAGGACCGAAGGGAGGAGCAGGCATCGAGAAAGGAATGGGTCGTGTCCACCACGCGATGCGTCGGAGCACACACTTCCAGCATTCTGAGGACATCAAGGACCCGGATCTCCGCCGCCACTACGCTGCCGTTCGGAGATAGTCCGTTGGCGGAGTCGTGTCCACGGGGGTGAGGTCTTCGACAGCCATCTCGGCAACCGTGACGGACGTCTCGCGGTCAGCCGACCAGACGTCGAAACCCTCGAGGCGCTCCCGTGTGCTCCGAACGCGCTCGACTGCATCCCGCCATTCCTCGATCGCCGTCTCATCCGTCGTGCTCAGAAACGCCTGTACGGCATCCCGGAATTCACGGAAGGTCCCGGCATCCTTCGCGAAGGCGTTGAGAGTGTCGACCAGCGTCTCACGAACCAGCGGTTGCACCTCGTCGATCCTGGAAGCCCCGGCATCGATCACGAGTCCCGCGGGCGTCACGCCCTCCAGCCAGACTCCCGTCGAATCCTGATGCGCCACGAGCCGGCCGGTGAGCTCGACGTTGGCGATGAAGCCTCGCCCAAGCGTGACACCCCGATGCGTGAACCACAGCGGCCACGTTCGCATCGCCATCTGGCCCTGCCTCCCCCACGTGCAAGCTGCCCGGCATGGACTGTCACCCGGCGACAGCCTGTCGCCGAACCGTCTGCACGCCGGCCGTTCGGCAGAAACCGCCCCAGCTCTCCGGATAACGACACGCAGGTCCAAGAGACCCGCGACCGCCTTCCTCACCAATTCTATCGAAAGACCTCGCTCATGGGTCGCCCGGAGTACCCGGTCATCTCCAGGTATCCGCGGCCCCGGACCGGCCGGTCGCCGACCCGGCCCGTCACCGTCACCGCGCCTTCCCAGTAGGTCACGCCGGTCGAGGCGCCCGTGTCCAGCTCCTGGGCATCGAGAGCGGCGGTCACGTCGAACCGCGCCCGCCGCCCCGGCACGTCGACGCGCCACTCGACCGGGTAGGCGGCGCCGCTGGCGGGTGAGGACCACCGGCGTCCGGGCACGAGCCGCACGTCGTCCCGCCCGAGCCGCGTCGCCGCGCCGGCGGCGTCCACCCAGGTCCCGGCGGAGTGGTCGTCGGGCCGCCCGTCCGCGCGGCGCAACTGGAAGACCATCAGGTCCGCGCCGTCATCGAGCTGGAGCGAGAACCAGTCCCATCCGACCTGACCGGGCTCGAGAAAGGTCGTGCCGAACTCGTGGTCCATCCAGCTCGCGCCGGTCACGTCGACCCACTCGCCGTCGAGGCGGACCCGACCCGCCGCGGACATGCGGGTCATCGAATAGTACAGCGACGCGTTGCCCTCCGACGGCCCCTTCCGGCTGAGACCGCCCTCCCCGTGCAGGGTCGACCCCTTGCCGGGCTCCAGATCGAGCTCGACCCCGAACGATCGGTCGACCGCGTCCAGCCGGTGGCGTCCGCTGTCGAGAGACGCCCGCCAGTCGCCGTTCCAGACGTCGAGGGTCTCCGTCCGCGCGCCGGCCCATCCCAGCCCGCCGCGATCGAGCCGCTCGGCCACGAGGTGCCGGCCGGTCCGCAGGTCGGTCACCGCCAGATGGGCCATGAAGAGATCCCGGACCGCCCACCGCGACGGGTTCTCGGGGGCCGGATCGACGCCGACGCGGAAGAAGGTCACCTGGTAGCCGAATCGGCGGCCGCGGTCCGATTCGAGGTTCCCGGTGTAGTACCACCACTCGATGCGGTACTCCGGATGACTGCCGTGGTCCCGAGGAAACTGCCACGGGTAGACGGGCCCGGCTTGGCGCCAACCCTCCGGAGTCACGGCCCCGCCGGCATCCTGGCCGGAAGCGGCCCCACGACGCGGGGCCGGCGGTTGGATGCTCAGGCGCCCCGGCGGCCCGTTTCCCCCGGGGAACTCCCACGGCGCACCCGGGATCGCGGGCGACATTCCGAACGTCGGAGCGACGGGAGCGGCTCGCATTTGCGGTCCGCCGCCTCCGGCTCGGGATGCGATCCCGTGAGCCGGCGGGACCTTGCGTGCCGCCGCAACCAGCGAGTCGTCCGCGAGGCAATGCCCCGCGAGGGCGCCGATCGGGCACAGGCAGGCGAGAACCACCGCCGTCCACGCGGGATGGGCCGCCCGCCTTCCGCCGGGCCCGCGCCGCCCGTTGCCGGGCGCACGGCAAGCCGGCGGGCTCGCGCCGCCGCGGACAGCAATCATCGTTCCGCCCCCGCCGCCACCCGCGACGCCACCCGGGCCGGATAGAGGCCGGCCAGCGCCGTCGTCACCGCGATGACGACCGTCGACTGCACGAGGAACCCGAGCGGCAGGTGGAACTGGATGGTCCAGCCGAAGCTCTGCACGTTGATGACGTAGATGAGGATCAGCGACAGCGCGACGCCCACGACGAGTCCCACCCCCTGGCTGACGAGCCCGATCATCGCGGCCTCGATGACCACCATGCGCCGAATCTGCGAGCGGCCGGCCCCGACCAGCCGCAACACCGCCAGCTCGCGGCGGCGTTCCAGCACCAGGGTCAACAGGGTGGCGGCCACCCCCAGGATGGCCACGACGATGGCGATGGCCTGGAGCGCGTAGGTGATGGCGAACGTCGCGTCGAAGATGCGCAGCACTTCGGCGCGGAGGGTCCGGTTCGTGCGGATGAAGAGGCGGTGGTCCGCCCCGGCCGCGGCCAGCAGCTCGTCGCGGACGGCGTCGGGGTCCGCGTCGGGCGCGAGATAGAGCGTCAGGCCGCTCGGCCGGCGCGGGCCGTAGTGGCGGTCGAACGTCTCCTCCTCCATCACCACGAGACCCCGGTCGCTCGAGTAGTCGTAGTAGACGGCGGCCACTTGGAACGGCCGCGGCCCCCGCGGGGTGTCGAGCTCGATGCGGTCGCCGACCGCCGCCCGGTGCTTGATGGCGAAGCTCTCCGACACGATCACCGCGTCCGTTCCGATCGCCTGCCGCATCGCCGCGGGCCCGTCCGCCGGGTCCTTGTACAGCAACGCACCGTGATCGAGCAGCACATCGAACCGGCCGGCGCCCAGAATGATCAGGTCGCCGTCCGGACCGTAGGGCAGATCGACGCCCTGAAACCCGTCCACCGCGACCACCGCGGGGTGCGACGCAACCCGCCGCTCCGCCGCCTCGGAGATGCCCGCGGACGCGCCGACCCGCCCGCCGTCCGCGACGGCGACGAAGAGATCCGCCTGCAGGGTCTGCCCGACCCAGTAGGAGACCGTCTCCCGAAAGCTGCCCACCATGATCGCGATGGCCGCGAGCATCGCCAGACTGACGACCAGCGCCGCCACGGAGACGGCCAGCCGCGACACCGCCGCGGAGAGATTCGCGTGGGCCAGCCGGCCGGCGATGCCAAACCAGCCCGCGAGCGCCGCGCGGCCCCGCCGGCGAAGCCCCTCCAGCAGCACCGGCACCAGGGCCGCCGCCCCGAAGACGACGGCCAGCGCCGCCCCCAGGCCGAACAACGGGAGCCCCCCGACCGCTTCGAGCGTCGACAGCCACCCCCCGGCGACGAACAGCCCCGCCGCGAGGAGGGCCGCGCGCCGCGGGAACCGGCGGTCATCGGTCCCGCCGTCGGGGGCGCGCACCGCCGCGACCGGCGTTACCCCGGCCGCCTCCGCCGCCGGCATCGCCGCCGCGACCAGGGCCAGCGGGACCGCGACGGCTCCCGCAAGCGCCACGTCCGCCGCCCCCAACGCCGGCACCGTGGCCTGCGACGTCACGTAGAGCGTGTTGACGGTGGTCGAGGTCAGCCCCACCGCGGCGCGGGCCAGCGCCCATCCGGCGGGGGCCCCCAGCGCCGCGCCGAGCCCCGCCAGCACCGCGGCCTCGCCCAGGAACAGCCCGAGCACGAGACGGCGGGTCGCGCCGAGCGCGCGCAGGACCCCGATCTCCGCGCGGCGCGCAATGACCGAGACGGCCACCGTGTTGTAGACCAGGAACAGCCCGACGACGAGCGCGATGTAGGACAGGGCGGTCAGGTTGAAGTGAAAGGCGGCCAGCATCCGCTCGACCTGCCGTCCCCGCTGGGCGGGGCGCTGCACGCGCAGGCCCGCCGGCAGCCGTGCCGCGATCGCGCGCTCGACGTCGTCGACGGCGGACGCGTCGAGCAGTTGGATCTCGACCCGGTCCACCCAGCCGAGGCGATCGAACCGCCATTGCGCGACCGCGATGTCCAGCAACGCGAGCCGGCCGTCCACCACCCGCGCGGGACCCTCGTCGAGGAGCAGACCGCGCACGACCATCTCGTGCACCGCGTCGCCGACGACGAGCCGCACCGGCGTGTCGACGTCGATGCCGTGACGCCGCGCGAACCGTTCGGTCAGGACGATCGACCTGGAGTCCAACAGGACATCGAGCAGCTCCCGGGACCGCGGGGGCCGCCCCCGCCGCGAGAACCGCAGCAACTGGTAGTCGCGGAACGGCCGGTCGCGCAGCACGTCGACCCCCAGCACCCGGATCCGGCGCCCGGCGCCGTCGGGCGTCTCCAGCCGGGCGTTGCGATCGATGACGGCGCTGACGCGCCCGTACTCGCGCAGCCACCCCATGTCCGCCAACTGCGCCTCCGGCACGCCGACCCCCGCCCCCACGATCTCGAGCGCGGTGCGGCCCGCGACGACGTCGAGCGCGGTCTCGAAGCCGCGCACCGAGGCGGTGTTGGCGAGGCGGATGGCCACCACCACCGCCACCCCGAGGGTGAGCCCGGCCACGGTGACGAGGCCCCGCACGGGGTCCCGCCGCAACGCCCGCACGATGAACTGGCGGAACAGGGTCACCGCGGCGTCCTGGGGGTTCGAGGCGATGACCCCGCTGCATTCGATCGGCGCTGCATGCTCGGGCCTCGGTCAGATCTCGATCGGCTCGGGAGCGCGGACGCCGGCCGCGGGGCGGCCCTCCTCGGCCCCGTCCCGCAGGCGGAGCACGCGGTCGGCGGCGGCCGCGAGAGTCGGATCGTGGGTGGCCAGCAGCACCGCGACCCCGGTCTCGCGGTTCAGGTCCCGCAGCAGGGAGAGCACGCGCCGGCCGTTGTCGGTATCGAGGTTGCCGGTGGGCTCGTCGGCGATGATAAGCGCCGGCTCGTGGACGAGGGCCCGCGCGACCGCCGCCCGCTGCAGCTCCCCCCCGGAGACCCGCGCCGGATAATGGTCCAGGCGATGGCCGAGCCCCACCCGCCGGGCTCCCTCCCCGGCGCGGGCCAACCCGGCCCGACTGGGCGCGCCGGCCAGGAGCAACGGCAGGGCGATGTTCTCCGCGAGGGTCAGGGTGGGGAGGAGATTGAAGAACTGGAAGACGAAGCCGATCCGATCGCGCCGCAAGGCGGTCAGCGCTTCGTCGTCCAGATCCGCGAGGTCGACGCCGTCGACGACCACCGTCCCCGCGGTCGGCCGGTCCATCCCCCCGCACAGATGCAGCAGGCTCGACTTGCCGCATCCGGACGGTCCCGCGACGGCCACGAACTCGCCGGCCGCGAGCTCCAGGCTGACCCCCCGCACCGCGTCGACCGCGCTCTCGCCGTCCCCGTAGCGTTTGTGCAGGTCCAGGGCCTGGAGCACCGGCATCGGTCCGCGATTCACGTCGGGGGCTCGATTTCCGGTCAACTCACCACGGGGCGGGATCGAGCCACTGCGAGCAGAACGGTTCCGGCAGCCAGCGCGGTCCCGGATCGCCGATGGGGCTGCCGGGCGGGACCGCCGGCGGCTCCCACGCCGCGACGCCGTCGGCCGGGCCTTCGAGAACCCGGGTGATGTCGCGGCGCAGGGCGTTCACGTGCGCCGCATGGGCAATCACCTCGATCTCGCCAAGAAGGCTGCTCGCCCACCCCTGGCCAAGGAGCTGCTCCAACTGGTAGGCGGCAACCGCGCGCACCTGGGCCATCGGCGCCACCGATGTCAGACGGATCAGGCGATCCACGACGACGCGCTCCACCGCCCGCTGCACTTCCTGGCGGTATCCGTCGGAAAACGATGCTCCGAGGGTCGTCTCCGTGAGGACGTCGATCACCTCCACGAGCCCCGGCAGATCATTGTCCAGCGCGTGCTGCTCGACGAGACGGGCAGCGCGGTCCGGCCGCAACAGCGCCGACACCGCGAGGTCGGCCGCGACCACCGCGGGGGTGACCCGGTCGAACGTCGGGCCGGTATGGCGCGGGAACAGCTCGCGGTGGCGCCCGTATCCGGCGGGACGGGGCGGAATCAGGTCGATGACATCGGCGGGAACGGTGAGCTCGTCGACGTGCAGCACCCGCATCAGCGCTTCGAGCGCCGCCCGCTGGTCGGCCGCGGGAACGGCCCGGAGCGGCTCGCGTCCATCCCCCCGGAACGCATACGTGTAGTCGACGCCGCCAAGGGCCGACGCCGCCGCCTCGATCTGGTAGCGATGGTGCAGGAACAGCGGCACCAGCGTCTCCTCGAGCAGGGCGAGCGGGGTGCCGTTCGGCACCGCGGCCTCGCCGAACCGGTCCAGGGCGGCGCGCCGCACCTCGAGCATGCGGAGCAGCTCCGCCGCCGGGTCGGCGCCGTTGGCCCAGATGTGGACGCGGGGGTTGGCCCCGGTGTCCTGCCCGGTCATGAAGCGGAGGTCCTCTTCCCACGCGGCGTCGAGCACCCCGCCGAGGGCCGCGGGCTCGTCCGTCCCCACCGGGAAGTCCTGGTAGCCGTAGCGAATCGCGACCGCGTCCCAGGCGCCGATCCCGATGTCGTAGGCGTCGGACAAATCGATGCGCCCGTCCCGGTTGACGGTTACCAGGGGATGCGGATAGTCCATGACCGAGATCCGCCCCTGGGCGCTGGCGTAATAGTTGTGGCCGAGCCCGATCGTATGCCCGACCTCGTGGGCGGAGAGCTGCCGGATGCGGGCCAGGGCCATCTCCGACAGCTCGGCCGGCTCCTCGTCGCCGGTGAGGTAGGGCGACAGCAGCCCCTCGGCCAGCAGGTAGTCCTGCCGGACGCGGAGCGAGCCGAGGGTGACGTGCCCCTTGATGATCTCGCCGGTGCGGGGGTCGGTCACCGACGAGCCGTAGCTCCAGCCCCGGGTCGAGCGGTGCACCCACTGGATGACGTTGTAGCGGACGTCCAGGCTGTCGGCGCCCTCCGGCATCAGCCTGACCTGGAACGCGTCGCGATACCCGGCCGCCTCGAACGCCTGGTTCCACCACCGTGCGCCGTCGAGGAGGGCGGACCGGATCGGCTCCGGGGTCCCCCGGTCGAGGTAGTAGACGATCGGCTCCACCGGCTCGCTGACCGTGGCCGCGGGGTCCCGCTTCTCGAGCCGATGGCGCCGCAGGGACCGCTGCGTCATCGGCTGTCCCAGCGCCGCGCCGTAGTCTTCCCAGGTCAGCGCGCCGAAGCCGGCCCGCGGATCGTAGGTACGGGGCGTATAGCCGTCGTCGGGGAGCTCGACGAACGAATGGTGCTGGCGCACCGTCACCGCCCGCGCGGTGGGCGCCACCGCGGCCAGCGAGCCGCGCCCGAACCCCGGCCCTCCGCCGCTCGGGTCGCCGGTGAACGTCAGCCGCGCCTCGAGCTCGGTGTTCCGGGGAAACCCTCGGGTGCGCGGCAGATGAACGGCGCTGCGGCTCTCGTCGAGCCGGTAGGTTCCGGGCAGCCGGTCCGCCACCCCATGCGCATCACGGAGGAGGAAGGGGGTCACGTCGACCAGCACCGTCCCGTCGGTCTCCGCCTCCACGGTGAACCCCCACAGCACCGAGGTCGCGAACGCCTCTTCCAGCGCCCGGACCTCGGCCGGGTTCTCGGTGTCCACCCGATAGCGCTGGTTGGGCTGCACCAGGAGCACCTTGGGGCCGACGCGCTCGAACCGGACGATGGCGGTCGCCCCGAGCTGCCCGCGGTCGAGCCCGATGTCGTTCGACCCTACCCCGGCGGCCAGCGAGCGCACGTAGAGCAGATCGTGGTCGAGCCGGGCGACCTCCATCCACAACTTGCCGGTTCCCGCGTCCCAGTGCAGCGGGAGCAGCCCGGACCGCCGCTCCATGCCCGCCGTCCGCTCGGCGATGGACGGCCGCCCCTCGGGCTCCTGGCTGCCCGTGGTGGAACCCCGCATCGCGACGCGAGAGGCGGGCTCCTCGGCCAGTCCCGAACCCGGAATCGGCAGGAACGCCAGCGCCGCAAGCAGCACCGGCGGGAATCGCCTCGAGACTACTGGCATGGTCTTCTCCGGGGGGCGGGCAGGGACCGCCGTCAGTTGCGGCCCCGCGGGTCGGCGACGTAGCCGCGGCGGGTCCGTACCGTATGGTCCCGGCCCGCAATGCGAACCCGGATGGACCGGTAGCTGCCGTCGGCCGGCCGCGTGGGCCGGTAGCCGAGCATGTACTGGTGGTTCAGCTCGTCGGCTATGCGCGCCGTCGCCGGCCCCAGCTCGGGACTGTCGTGCACCACCTCGGTATAGCCGCCGCTCTCGGTGGTGATCTCCCGCAGCGCGAACGGATTGACCCGATCGTTGATGGCGCGCGTATCCGGCGCGTCGATGGCGATGGCATAGACGAAGGCGGAGTTGCGGCGGAGCTGGCGGCGGACGTCCCGCACGTCCGCGAGGCTGCCCGTGTCCGAGCCGTCCGAGATGAGCACCACCGCCGCGCGGGGATGCTTGCGGTCCTCGAACAGGGGCAACGCGTTCATCATCGCGTCGTAGATGCTCGTGCCGCCCCACGGGCGGATGTCGTCGAGCCGGTTGCGGAGCTGCCGCGGCCCGACGGTCCACGGCACCGCGATGCTGGGCTCGTGGTTGAACACGCTGATGAAGACCTCGTCGCTCACGTCCAGCCGATCCGTCAGGAACTGGTCGAGGGCGAGCCGCGCGTCGTCGATCCGCTGGCCGAACATGCTCTGGCTGACGTCGAGCACCACGCCCAGGCTGAGCGGTACGCGCTCGCGCGTGAAATGGGTCAGGGGCTGGGGCCGGCCGTCCTCGACGATCTCGAAGTCGTCACGCCCGAGGTCGCCCACGAGACGGCCGTCCGCGTCGACGACGGTGGCCGCCATCTGGACGATCTCGACCCCGGCTCGGAAGAAGTCGTCGCCACGGTCGGCCGGTTGGCCGGACAGGGCAATCGAGACCGCGGCCGCAACGAGCGGCGCGAGGAGCATCCCGGGCAGTGCGCGGCGAGACATGACTGCAACCGCCATTCTACGCGAGCCGCGCACGCGGTTCCAGACTTGCGCGGGCGCCTCGATCATCCGATGGGCGACGACCGGGGCAGGGGCAGGCGCTCGGGGGCAAAGAAAAAGGCCCGGATGCGGGGCACCCGGGCCTTTCTCAAGCTTGCCTTGCGGCTTCCCGGCCTATTCAGGCTCGGTAACGTCGCGGCCGTCGGCGGGAGCGCCGGTGCCCGACGAGCCCATGAACAGCTTGCGGCCGTCCCTGAAGGTCAGGTCGCGGCCGTTGCCCTTGTTCGAGCCGTCCTTGGCCTGGTAGCCGTCGACGATGATCTCGGTGCCGGGCAGCAGCGACTGCTTGTTGAAGCCCCGGCGGAGCAGCGTGTTCGGGGTGCCGCCCTCGACCATCCACACGGTCCCGTCCTCGAGCTCGAGGTGGACCCACGCGTGCGGGTTGATCCACTCCATCCTCACAACCGTGCCCTCCAGGTGGATGGGCCGATTGGCGTCGAACTCCGCCGAGAACGCATGGTGGGCGTCCCCGGGCACGGTGGCCAGCGCTACGAAAGCCCCGACCGCCACGACGACTAGCATTCTTCGCATCTCTTACGCCTCCTCGCTGTGTAAGCTCACACTCCGGTGATTATCGAAATTCCCGCGTCCCGTGTCAATACCGGGACTTCGCGACGCCTGTCGACCGCCTATTGAGGCGGCTCGAGCACCATCTGCCGATCGGAGCCGACGCCGGAAGCCCGGAAGACCGGGGTCAGGTCGGGATCCTTGCGCAGGTGCCCGTACATCAGCTCTTCGGCGAACTCGACGCACTTGTACTCGAGGAGCTGCATGTTCTCGTCGATGCGCCGATACAGCGGCAGGCTGATCGTCCAGGGCCGCGTATAGGTCTCCGGATCGGTGATGGTCGCCTCGTACATGAGGTGGTTCTCGCTGACGGCGGTGTACCGCTCCTCGACGTGCAGCGCGTTGCTGTGGTGGTTGCCCGCGCTGTCGAGCCAGGTGTCGGGCATCTGGGCGGTCACGTCGATGACCAGGGTCTCGCCTTCCCAGCGGCCGATGTTGTGGCCCATCCAGGAGTCGACCGGCGCCTCGAAGTCGGGGCGGTCCATGTAGACGATGCGGCTGGCGCTCGCGAACTCATAGGCCACGAGCACGTACTCGGGCGTCTGCACGAGCTGGAACGGATACGGCATGTAGGTCGCCCGCGGCACGCCCGGCATGTAGCACTTCGCCGCCGGATCGCGCTCCAGCCAGTACTGCAGGTTCTCCTGCTGCTGGGCCCGCGCTTCGTCCGTATAGGGAATCTCCCCACCCTCGACGACGCCGAGCCCGCCCGGAATCGCGCCCAGGGCCGCCATCTCGACGACCGGACCCAACCGCGCCGCGTGCGGCTCGATGTCCCAATGAGCCGAGCCGATGGCCTGCCAGATGCCGTTCAGATCCGGCTGGCCGTCGGCGGTGCGCGGAGCCATGTACCCGTCATCCTGTGCCCGGGCCGGTTGGACGGCGGCGGTCAGGCCGAAGACCATCACGGCGGCCGTCAGGCCGGCAATCGTTGCAGTTCTGAACCGATTTCGCATTTGTTTGTGTCTCCCTGACACGCACCCGCGTGTCTGACTGGCTGGCAAGCCCCTGTACGACCACAGGATCCGTGCCACCACGAGCTCTGCCCTACGACAGCATACCCCTACGACAGCAGTCCGATGAGGCGCGCGCCGATCGTCACGCTCGTCCAGAGCGCGATCGACGTCACCCCCACCACCTTGGGCCAGACGGGCCCGAAGTGCCCCTCCTCTTTCGATGCGATGATTCGACGAATCACGAACGTTATCACGACGCCCACGAACAGCGCCTCCATCTTCCACCAGAAGAAGGGGCTGTAGTACTGCTTCAACGCGGTCGACGCCATCTGCGGAATGCCGGTGAGCACCAGCACGACGAAGCTCCAGACGAGCCACGGCTGCGCGGCCCGCGCCAGCTCCGGAATCGACGCCGAGGTCAGCCCCCGCCCCAGCAGCCGCAGATCGACGACCAGCAGCGCGCCGGCGAACACCGACACGGCAATCAGGTGGATGCACTGAATGATCGGCGTGGGCCAGACGGAATTGAGGAAGTAGGCGCTGAACGACAGCCCCTGCATCCACTGAAAAAACGATAGCAGCATGGCGTTTACCCCAGCCCCAGATCGATCCACCACTGCGGCACCAGGCCGCTGTAGGCGGTCATGCGGCCGGTGACGATGACCCCGGCCCACAATGCCAACGACAAATAGCCGGCCACCCGCGCCTTGAGCGGCGCCACCGGGTCGTTCTCCCACTGATCGACGGTCTTCTCGATGCTCTGGTGGAAGTACGCCGCGTTGAACGCCAGGATGACGAGCATCCCCATCTTGAACCAGAACCAGAAGTTCGGAAAGTACCGCATCGGCTGGCTGTAGAGCATGACGAAGCCGGTGCCCGCGTTGACGATCACGCCGGCGTACAGCCAGGGAAACAGCCCCGACTTCACCTTCGACACCGGAATCCACTTCAGTGCCGTGCCCGCCAGCCGCAGGTCCCAGTAGCTGATGATGCCGGCCACCAGCCCCATGCTGACGACGTGCACCGTCAGCAGGTAGACATAAGCGTTCAACGACTCGCGGAGCGAGATGCTGCTCGGCAACACGTCGACCCACTCGAACAGGGGCCGCATCAACTCAAACAGGCTGCTCATTGTCCGCTACTCCGTCGGTCGTCTCGCCGCACCCACCGCATGCTTCGTCCGACCCCCGAAACGCCGACGGGAGGGAGGAACTAGAGGACTATCCCCCCGCCCGCGCGCCGAGCCGCACCGCCATGACTCCGGTATCCGTCGCGACGGGAGCCGCCAATGAGCCGCACGACTCGCGGCGGCCGGCGCGAACCTCCCGGCGTTTCGCAGGCGCGGAGTGTACCTCGCAGCTTGGTCAAGGTCAAGAAAACCGAAAACAGGGGAAATGGCGTCAGGACGGCAGCCTCAGACGGCGGGCGTGCCGGCGCAGCCGCCGCCAGCCCTGGGAGACCGACGTCACGCTCAGGAAAATGCCGCCGAGACTCAACCCGATCACGATCGCGTCCCACAGCGGCCGCCGCGTATACAGGGACGGAAAATCCAGACCGTGCAGGGCCCGGTAGAGCCAGCGGTTCGCCCGGGTCAGGCGTTCCTCCTTCCGGGCGATGGCCCCCCGGTACGGGTCGAGGTAGAGCCACGTGGCGTCGGCATCGCCGTAGGTGACCCGGAAGACCGGCAACGACCGGCGCCGGCTGCGATCGTAGTAGTAGGCGTCGTAGGCCCGGAGCCAGGCCGCCTCCTCGATCGCGGCGCCGGGCATGGCGGCGGCCGCCGTCGCCTCGATCCGCGCGTCGCTGAACCGGACGAAGGCGCCGCGTTCCGGATGCAGCATCGAGACGAGCCGCTGCGCCGGGACCTGGGATCGCAACGTGGCCAGCGTCGTGGGCAACGCCAGGCCTTCGGGCGGCGCCCCCGCGGGGTCGACGGCCAGCAGGTGCGGCTCGTTCGCGAGCTGCAGCACCTCCAGCTCCTTCGGCCGGAACGACTCGCCGATCGCGGCCACCCCGGCGCGAAGCCCGTCGACGGTGAGGGGACCGAGACGCAACGGTCCCCCGGTCAGCGCCCGGCGCTGCGCGGCCGTCGCGTCGGTTCCCGGGTGCCAGCTCCAGGGATCCATCGACAGCCCGCCGCTGAAGACCCACGTGAAGGTGAACAGACCGAAGACGAGCCCGGCGTAGTGGTGCCAGCGCATCAGTCCCGCGTAGGGCGAATGCGAGGCGCCGCCCCGCAGTCGATACGCGGCCGAGGCCGTCACCCGCCACAGCCCCCAGACGATGCCCGACAGCGCCAACAGGCAGCCGAGCATCGACAGCCCGATCACCAGATCGGACCAGACGGCGGCCCGGGACCGCAGGGGCGTGAAGTACAGCCAGTGGGGCACCGCCCCGAGATAAGCCCACAGGCGGCCGCGGCGGGTGGTCTCGAGGACCGGCTCGACGGTACGGTCGGATACGTAGAGGACGGTGGCGGCCTCGTCGCCGAGGCGCACGCGATGGAGAGGGAAGAAGGCGAGGCTCTGCAGCGTCCACTGATCGGGCGCCGTCAGCCACGCGTCATGGCGGGCGGTGCCGGCGTGCTCCGGGACGAACCGCCGCGCGATCTCCAGGGCCTGCTCGGGCCGCAGCCCGCCCGCCGCCTCCCCGGTATCGGCGTAGATCGTGGTCCAGCCGCCGGCGCCGGCGAACCGATAGACCGGCCGGTCGCCGTGCATGCCGACGACGATGCGGGCCGGCGTGAATCCCGCCCGGACCGCCGCCTCGCCGACGTCGATGCGGGCCGTGGACAGGTCGAGGGCCGGCGCCCGCGCGAGCCGGTCGCCGGGGGCGAGAACCGGCATGCCGGCGTACATCAGGACGATGCCGGAGGCGAACCAGACGATGAACAGCAGGCTGCCGGCGATGCCCAGCCAACGATGGGCATAGATGAGGACCCGGCGCAAGACGATGGATGGGCTCGACACCGACCGCCCCCGTGTCTACCCGGGCTCGGCAAGCGTCGCCTTGCAGCTCCGCTTGCCGCCCAGCCAACCCTGCAGGATTCCGCGCCGTTCCACGGCGCAGACTCCCAGGAGCCCGTGGCCAGGCCCCGCGGTTTCACCACGGGTTCCTGACCGCCCTCCGATACTCAGGCCCCCGGCTCGATGGCCCGGCCCCGGTCCTCGTCGTCGACCCAATACAGGGTGTGGCAGCTGTTGCAGGAGTTGTAGACGACCTCGCCGAGATCGAATATGCGGTCGGCGTCCTGCGCCTCGGCCGCCTCGAACGCCTGCATGGCCGCGTCGGCCATCGCCTCGCTCATGCGGATCCACTGGTCCTGATCACGGGCGCGGTTCTCCATCATGAGCAGGTTGGCCGACTCCGCCAGGGCCATCGCCCCCAGCTTCACCTGCAGCCAATCCTCCTCGGTCTCGGGCTCCCAGTAGGTCTCGCCGGTCTCGTCGAGCACCGTCCCCACGGCGTCCCACAGAAGGTCGGCGGCCGGGTCCAGCATGTTCGCCATCAACACGCTGACGGTGTTGTCCGTCCGGAACGGCGGCCCGGCCGGCGGCTCTCCTCCACACGACGCCGCAAGCAGCGCGGCGGCGGCGACTATCGCGGTCCTCGTTCGCATCTCGTCTCCTCAGGGGCTTGCGCCGCAGGAGTTTCGCGCCACGCGACGAAGGTCGCGCCGGCGTCGCCGCAAGTTTCGCGCCAGCGAAACTCCCAACACGACCGCAAGGTCGCGCCGGCTCGCGATTCGGCGAAGGACACCGTCAATGCCGATCTGGCGCTCCCTCGGCAGGACGCCCCCAGGTTGGACCGGTCGTGGCCCGACGCCTCCGCGTCCGTTCCTCCGCTTGCGGCAGAGATTATATCGTGGCGCGCCGACTCCGACGCCGTCGCACCGGCCCTATAATGGTCGCATTTCCCGTTCGACGCGCGCCGCGCTCGACCGCTGCGGCCCCGAGACGTACCCGGCACAAGAGGGAGATCGACCGATGACCGCACTTCGCCGACTGTCGCTGCTTCTCGGAGTCGCCGCCTGCGCGGCGGTCCTCTCCACCGGATCCCAGGCGCAGGAGCCGGACACCTCGGCCCCCCTCGTGAGCGCCGAGCAGTTCGAGCGGTGGCAGACCGAGCTCTCGAACTGGGGCCGCTGGGGCCCCGACGACGAGCTGGGCATGGCCAATCTGATCACCCACGCGAAGCGGGCGGAGGCGGCGGCCCTCGTCACCGAGGGCCACACCGTCTCGCTCTCGTCGAACGCGCAGAGCTACCGCTCGGTCGACGTGCCGTGCCCGGTCGAGTGGTCGATGTCGCGGGCGACCCGCACCGGGGCCAGCGACACCATCGCCTATCCGTGCATCCACGGCCCCGGCACCACCCACCTCGACGCCTTCGCGCACGTCTTCTTCGACGGCAAGATGTGGAACGGCTACGACGTGGAGGGCCTGGTCACGATGGACGGGGGCGCCGCGAAGAACTCCATCATGGCCGTGAAGAACGGCCTGGTGACCCGGGGCGTCCTCTACGACATCGCGCGGCTCAAGGGCGTGCCGTGGCTCGAGCCGGGGACCCGCATCACCGTCGAGGACCTCGAGGCGTGGGAGGCGCAGACCGGCGTGCGCGTCGGGCCCGGCGACGCCTTCTTCATCCGCTGGGGTCGGTGGGCCCGCCAGGACGCCCTGGGCCCGTTCGACACGGGCCGCGAGGCGGCGGGACTGGACAACAACGTCATTCCGTGGCTGAAGGAGCGGGACGTGGCGATCGCCGGCTGGGAGACCCCCGGCTACGTGCCGCAGCCGGAGGGCGACCTCCCCCGCACCGCCCTGCACAACTTCGCGCTGACCATTCTCGGCATCCAGGTCCTCGACCGGGCCGACTTCCAGGCGCTGGCCACCGCCGCCGCCCAGCGCAACCGGTGGGAGTTCATGGTGACCATCGCCCCCCTGGCGATTCCCAACGGCACGGGGTCGCCGGTGAACCCGATCGCGATGTTCTAGACCGGACGGTCGCAGAGGTGGGTCGGCGGACAGGCCGGAGTCGACCGGACAGGGAATCGTCGCCTGCTCGATCGGCAGCCCTTCTCCGCGGCAGGTCGCCGGGAGCCTCGGGGGGAGGGCCCCGTCGCACCGCTCGAGCGTGACCCTCCTGCGACGGTCTACCGGGCAGCGACCGGCCCGGGCGACGCAAGTCTGCCGGCGAAGGGGAATCCGACGTGAAGGTAACCGCAGTCGACGCGACCACCTGCGTCGTGCCGCTGGACCGGGGAATCGCGTTCGCCACCCGGGCCGTGGCCGAGCGCCACTACACCTTGGTGCGCGTACGGACGGACACCGGAGCCGAGGGCATCGGCTTCTGCTACGGCGGCACCCGGGGCGGGCGGCTCGCCACCCTGGCGGTGCGCGAGCTGCTCCGGGACCTGGCGGTGGGACGCGACCCCCACGACGTCGAGGCGCTCTGGGAGGCGATGTTCCGCGAGGCCCTGCTCCAGGGCCGGCGGGGCGCGGTGGTGCGGGCCATCAGCGCCGTCGACCAGGCCCTGTGGGACGCCGTGTCCCGCGAGGCGGACCTGCCCCTGCACCGCTATCTGGGCGGCTACCGCACGGGGATGGCGCCGGCCTACGCCAGCGGCGGCTACTACGCCGACGGCAAGACCCCCGACGACCTCGCCGCCGAGGTGCGCGGCTACGTGGACATGGGCTTCACCGCCGTCAAGATCAAGGTCGGCGGGGTGTCGACGGCGGAAGACGCGGTGAGAATCGCGGCCGCCCGGGAAGCCGTCGGCCCCGGCGTCGAGCTCTTCCTCGACGCCAACAACGCCTGGCGCGACGCGGCGAGCGCGATCCGGGCTGTGCGCGCGTGGGAGGAGTGGGAGCCGGGCTGGATCGAGGAGCCGCTGATGCCCGACGACGTGGACGGGCACGCCCGGGTCGCGGCCGCGGTGGCGACGCCGGTCGCCACCGGCGAGATCCACGCGACGCGGTGGGACTTCCTCCAACTGGTCGATCAGGGCGCCGCCGACGTCCTCCAGCCCGACGCCGGGGTCTGCGGCGGCATCACCGAGTGGCGCCGCATCGCGGGGCTGGCCGCGGCCCACGACCTCGCCGTCGCTCCCCACTGGCTCGCCGACCTGCACGTGCACCTCGTGGCGGCGACCCCCAACGCGGCGTGGGTGGAGTACTTCACCGACTTCAAGGTCCTCAACCTCGGCCGCCTGTTCTCCACCTCCCTCGAGGTCGTTCCCGGCGGCGTGGCCCTCCCGTCCGGTCCGGGGCTCGGGATCTCCCTGGACGACGGCGCCGTGTCCCGCTATTCGATCGACGGCTGGAGCTGACCCCGCCCGTCCCGGGCGATTCACGGTCCTCCCTGCCGACGGCGGCGCCGCAGGTCCGCCGGAAGTGTCAGCCGGAGCGCGGTCCGCCTCCCGGACAGCCACTTCTCCCGGCCGTGCCCCGGAGCCAACGCCAAGCGCGACAAGGCTCTTGAATCGGCGGTGGACACCCGGCTAGACTGTTGGTGTCCACGCGCGTAGATTGCCGGCAAAGTCGAAGCCATTGAGGCCCGACCGCCCGACGAGAGAGGCAGATCGACAGCCTCACCCGGCCCCCGTTCCGCGATCCGCGATCGGGACGTGGGGCGAAGAGACGCAGACCATCACCCCTCTGACGAAGGCCGGGCGAGAGAGGCCCTGAAATCCGAAGAGACGCTGAGATGCAGGCACTGGCCACCTTCTTCACCGCCGGGCTGTGCGTCCTCGTCGCGGCCGGCGGGGCGAACCTCGTCGCCGCCCAGGCCGCCCCAGCGGGCAGCTCCGTCCGGACCGCGCCGGGCGGCAGTCCGGACCGCGTGGTGCGCCGCAGCTGCGTCACGTGCCACAACGATCGAACGCTGCGTGGCAACCTGTCGCTGGAACGCTTCGACCCGAGGGCGGCGGCCGACCATCCCGAGGTCGCCGAGCGGATGGTCCGCAAGCTGCGGGCGGGCATGATGCCGCCGCCCGGCCCGCGGCGGCCCGACACGGCCGATCTCCGCGCCCTGGCCGAGGCCCTGGAGCACCAGCTCGACGAGGCCTCCGGGATCGCCCCCGACCCGGGAAGCCGGCCCTTCCAGCGTCTCAACCGCGCCGAGTACGCTCAGGCCGTCCGCGAGCTGCTGGCCCTCGACGTCGACGCCGGCGACTGGCTGCCGCTCGATCAGATGAGCGCCAACTTCGACAACATCGCCGACGCGCAGACGCTGTCTCCGACGCTGCTCGAGGCCTATCTGAACGCGGCGAGCGCCATCAGCCGCCTTGCCGTCGGCGAGCCCGGGAGCCGGGCCGTCGATCACACCTACTCCAACTCGGAGTACGTGTCGCAGCATCCGTGGGACCACGTCGAGGGCGCCCCCTACGGCACCCGGGGCGGCCTCGTCGTCGACCGCGTCTTCCCGGCCGACGCCGAGTACGTCTTCGGGTTGACCTTCACTTCCGGGGCGAACACGCGCATCGAGGACATCGACGTCTCCATCGACGGCGAGCGGGTGGCGCTGCTGCACTACGACACGGACCGCCGAGTGGACGCCGACGGCCGGGGCGGCGTGACCACCGAAACGCCGCGGGTCTTCGTGCGGGCGGGGCCGCGCCGGGTGGCGGCGGCGTTCGTCCGGCGCGCCGACGGCCCCTACGAGGATCTGATCCGCCCCCACGACTGGTCGTTCGCCGGCGGCGGCTCGGGCGGGGCGGGCATCACGACGCTGCCCCACGTGCGCGATCTCATCGTCAGCGGGCCCTACGGGGTCACGGGCCTGTCCGAGACCCCGAGCCGGCAACGCATCTTCACGTGCCGTCCGACGAATCCCGACGAGGCGCGGCCCTGCGCCCGCCGCATCGTCACCCGGCTGGGCCGCGAGGCCTACCGGCGGGCCCTCACCCCGCGCGACGTCGACGGGCTGCTGTCGTTCTTCGACGAGGGCGCGGCCGCCGGAGGCTTCGAGGTCGGGGTGCGGACCGCGCTCGAGGCGATGCTGGCGAGTCCGCACTTCGTGCTGCGGCTGGAGCGGGCGCCGGTCGACGCGCCGCGGCGCGGCTACCGCCTGAGCGACGCCGCCCTTGCCTCCCGCCTGTCGTTCTTCCTGTGGGGGACGCCGCCGGACGAGGAGCTCCGGACGCTGGCCGACGCGGGCCGCCTGACCCCGGAGGAGCTGGAGCGGCAGGCCCTGCGCATGCTCGCCGATCCCCGGGCCGAGGCGCTGGGCACGCGGTTCGCGGCGCAGTGGTTCCGTCTGCAGGACATGGCCAAGGTCCGGCCGGACCCGAACTTCTACCCGAACTACGACGAGAACCTCGCCCGCGCGATGCGGCGCGAGACCGAGCTGTTCTTCGCGAACCTCGTGCAGGAGAACCGCAGCCTGCTCGACCTCTACCGGGCCGACTACACGTTCGTCGACGAGCGGCTGGCCCGGCACTACGGTATCCCGGGGGTGGCGGGCCGCCACTTCCGGCGGGTGGACTATCCGGACGACCGCCGCCGCGGCGTGCTCGGACACGGCAGCATCCTCGTGCTGACGTCGCTCGCGAACCGCACCTCGCCGGTGCTGCGCGGCAAGTGGGTCATGGAGGTCCTGCTGGGCACCCCGCCCCCGCCGCCGCCCCCCGACATTCCGGCCCTGGAAGACACCGAGGAGACCCGGGACGGCCGGCGCCTGACGACCCGCGAGCGGATGGAGCTGCACCGGTCGAACCCCGCCTGCAGCTCGTGCCACCGGCTGATCGACCCCATCGGGCTGGCCCTGGACAACTTCGACGTCACCGCGAAGTGGCGGGTGCGCGAGCACGGCGTCGCCCTCGATACGCGGGGCGACTATTACGACGGCACCCCGGTGTCGACGCCGCGCGAGCTGGTCGACGCCCTGCTCGCGCGGCCGATTCCGCTCGTCCGCACCTTCACCGAGAACCTGCTGGCATTCGCGATCGGCCGGCGGGTCGAGCACTTCGATCAGCCGGCGGTCCGCGCCATCACGCGCGCGGCCGAGGCGAACGACTACCGGACGGCGTCGTTCGTCCTCGGCGTCGTCGGCAGCGACGCGTTTCAGCGAAGTCGGGAACTCCGGGAGTCTGCGCCGTAGCGCTGCGCAGACTCCTGGCCGGGTTGGTTGGGCGGCAATCGGATGCCGCAGCGCGACCTTGCGGTCGCTTGAAGGCGACGATTTCCGGCGAGGACCCGGCCCGGCGGCCGGGCTCGGCCGATTCAGAGGAGACCTCATGGCGTTCATCACCGGAAAGCACCTGCCCCGGCGGACGTTCCTGCGCGGCATGGGCGCCACCGTGGCGCTGCCGTTCCTCGACGCGATGGCGCCGGCGGGGCGGCTGGGCCGGACCGCGATGGCCGCGGTCTCCGATGTGACCCGGCTCGTCTGCATCGAGGAGGTCCACGGGCTGCCCGGCTGCAACGAGTGGGGAGCAACCCGGCACCTGTTCGCGCCGGCGGCGGTGGGGAGCGACTTCGAGCTGCTGCCCGACAACGCCCTCAAGTCGCTCGAGCCGTTCCGGGACCACCTCACGATCGTCAGCAACACCGACGTGCGGATGGCCGAGGCGTTCAGCCCGCCCGAGATCGGCGGCGACCACTTCCGGTCCTCGGCCGTCTTCCTGACCCAGTCGCACCCCAAGCAGACCCAGGGCTCGGACCTCTTCGTCGGCACGTCCCTCGATCAGATCTACGCGCAGCGGTTCGGCCAGTCGACGCCGATGCCGTCGATGCAGTTCTGCATCGAGAACCTCGATCAGGCCGGCGGATGCACGTACAACTACTCGTGCGCCTACACCGACTCCATCAGCTGGTCGTCGCCGAGCGAGCCGCTCCCGATGCTCAGGGACCCGCGCGTCGCGTTCGAGATGCTGTTCGGGGCCGGCGGCACTCCCGAGGAGCGGGCCGAGCGCCGGGCGACGCGGCGCAGCATCCTCGACTGGATCCTGAACGACGTGGCCGAGGTGCGCAACGAGCTCGGCTCGGTCGACCGCCGCCGCATGGATCGCTATCTCGACGACGTCCGCGAGGTCGAGCGCCGCATCCAGATGGTGGAGGGCCGCAACGACGGCGCCGAGCCGCGGGAGCTGCCCGACGCCCCGCCCGGGGTGCCGGACTCGTTCTCGGAGCACATGCAGCTTCTGTTCGATCTCCAGGTGCTGGCGATGGAGACGGACATGACGCGGGTCATCTCGTTCAAGACCGGCCGCGACGCCCAGAACCGGGTGTTCCCCGAGAGCGGCAGCAGCCGGCCGTTCCACCCCGCCTCGCACCACGGGAACAACGAGGGGCGGATCATGGACTTCAACACGATCTGCCAGTACCGCGTGGGGCAGCTCCCCTACTTCATCGAACGGCTGCAGCAGGCGATGGAAGGGGACGCGTCGCTGCTCGACAAGACCGCGATCGTCTGGGGCTCGCCGATGGCCGACGCCAACATCCACAACCACCGGCGTTGCCCGCTGGTCCTGCTCGGCGGGGCCAACGGTCACCTGTCGGGCAATCTGCATCTGCGGGCAGCCGACGGGACCCCGATGGCGAACGCGATGCTGACGCTCATGCAGTCGCTGGGCCTCGAGATGGACCACTTCGGCGACAGCACCGGCACGTTCTCGCTGTCCGGGCCGGCGGCTCCGGACACCACCGAGGCGGGAGGGTAGGCTGGTGGATCTGCGACGCATGACAGGTCGGGTCGGGAACGCGGTCGCCAGCGCGCTGCTCCTCGTCGCCGTGGCCGGCGGCGGGCTGACCGGGGGGGCCGGGCTCGCGGCCGCGCCGGGCGCCACGCCGGTCGCCGACGCCGCGCGACGCGGAGACCTGGATGCCCTCCGCGCGCTGCTCCAGCAGGGCGCAGACGCGAACGCCGCGCACGGGGACGGCATGTCCGCGCTGCACTGGGCGGCCGAGCGCGGTGACGCCGGGATGGTCGAGGCCCTGGTCCATGCCGGCGCCGCCGTGAACGCGGTGACCCGCATCGGGCACTACACGCCGCTGCACGTGGCGAGCACCGGGGGACACGGCGCGGTCATCCAGCGGCTCGTCGAGGCGGGCGCCGACGTGTCGGCCGCCGCCAGCACCACCGGCGTGACCCCGCTGCATCTCGCGGCCGCGGCCGGGAGCGCCGCGGCGGTGGCCGCCCTGCTCGACCACGGCGCCGACGTCGATGCGGGGGAACGGGCCTGGGGACAGACGCCGCTGATCTTCGCGGCGGCGAGGGGTCGGGCCGGCGCCATCCGCGTCCTGCTCGAGCGCGGCGCCGACCCCGCCATCACCTCGACGACGGTAGATCTGGTCGCCGACGGCCGGCTCGCCGGCGAGGCCAGGCAACGGCAGCGCGCGGTGATGGCCGCGCTCGGGGCGGGAGACGCCCGGCCGACGCCGAGCCAGGTCCAGGCCGCGGTGCTCGCCGGACGCAACCGTTACCTGTCGGGCGAAGTGCCGCCGGCCGAGGAGAACGCCAATGCGCCGCCGCCGTCCATCGAGACCCAGGGCGGGCTGACGGCGCTGCTCCACGCGGTGCGGCAGGGACACGTCGGCGCGGCGATGGCCCTCCTCGACGGCGGCGCCGACGTCAACCAGGTCGGAGACGGCGACGCCACGAGCCCGCTCCTGATGGCCGCGATAAACGCGCAGTTCGATCTGGCCCTGATGCTCATCGACCGCGGCGCCGATCTCAACCTCGCGTCCGGCCTCAACGGGGTGACTCCCCTGTGGGCGACCGTGAACGCCGAGTGGCAGCCGAGAACCCGGTTCCCGCAGCCGCAGCAGCACGGCCTGCAGCAGGCAAGCTATCTCGACGTGATGGCGGCGCTGCTCGAGGCCGGCGCCGATCCGAACGCCCGGCTGACCCGACATCCCTGGTACATGGTCTACAGCGGCTGCGGAAACCGGAACTGCGGCCTCGTGGAGACCGAGGGCTCGACCGCGTTCTGGCGGGCCGCCTACGCGACGGATCTGCCGGCCATGCGCCTGCTCGCCGAGCACGGCGCGGACCCCCACGTCCCCACCCTGGCGCCGCCGTTTCGGCGCGCGCGCGGGGGCACCACCGCGGAGAACGACGAAGAGCAGGACGTGCCGGCGGTGCTGCCGGCGGCGCCCGGCCTGTGGGTGGCGACGGATCTGACGACGATGGGCCCCGACCCGTCGGGCCTGCCTCCCTACAAGGAGGGCGATCCGGGGGTGTACCCGATTCACGCCGCGTCGGGCGTGGGCTACGGCGAGGGGTTCGCGGGCAACGCCCACCGCCACGCGCCTGACGCCTGGCTCGATACCGTCCGCTACCTCGTCGAGCTCGGCGCCGACGTCAACCAGCGGGACCACAACGGCTACAACGCCATCCACCACGCGGCGGCGCGCGGGGACGACGAGCTCATCCTCTACCTCGTCGAGCAGGGCGGCGACGTCACCGCGGTGAGCCGGCGCGGGCAGACAACGGCGGACATGGCCAACGGCCCGGTGCAGCGGGTGTCGCCGATCCCCCGGACGGTGGCGCTGCTCGAGCGTCTCGGATCGAAGAACAACCACAACTGCGTGACCTGCTGATGCCCGGCCGCCGCATGACCCTCGTCCCATCGTCATCCCGCTCCGCGTCCCGGGACCGCGCAACGAACCGGAAGCCGATGCAGCGAACAGGTCGTGCGGGCGCAACGCGAGGGGGGCCGGCCCGCGCCGTGCTACGGCGCGGACTCCTGCTCTCCCTCGTGCTGGCGGCCGCCGCGACGACAGCCCGGGGGCAGGACCCGGCGCCCTGGCTCGAGATGACCATCGTGCACGTCGCGCCGGACCGCGTCGACGAGTTCCTGGCCGCGCAGCGGGAGATCTCGGCTCTGGAGAAGGAAGCCGGCACCGAGTGGCGCAGCGTGGCTCGGACCGCCGTCTTCGGCGACACCTACCGCTTCGTCATCACCTCGCCGCTCGCGAACTTCGCCCGGCTCGACCGGGCCGACGACGCCGACCCCGCCCGCAACGCCGCCGTCAGCCGCATCCGCAACGTCATCACGAGCCGCACCACCTATGCGCTGAGAACGGCGCCGACCCTCGACAATCCCCTCCCGGACGGCGAGGCGCCAACCCTGATGATCGTGCAGGTCGTCTCCGTCGCGCCCGGCCGCGAGCAGGAGTACCTGCGGGTGATGGCGGAAGACGTCCTCCCCCACTTCGACGAGGCGGAGATGCACCACACCACCGGCGCCCTGACGTTCGGGGGCGAGGGCGGGTACGTCCACGTCTTCCACGTCGACAACTTCGCTGCCCTCGACCAGGGGTCCCCGATGGCCCGCGCCCTCGGCGCGCCCGCGGCGCTGGAGGTGCTGGCGAAGCTGTCGGGCGTCGTGCTCCGCAGCGAGCAGTGGCTCGTCCGGTACCTGCCCGACCTGAGCTTCCAGCCGGAAGCCGAGACCGAAGACCAGCCATAGGTATCGAACCGCACCACGACCCCCGGGATCCGGCGAGATGTGACGGGAATCGCTCAGCAGGTGCTATGCTGAACGCCACATGGCAAAGGCAATGACACTTGTCCCGGGCGGTCGAGAGGCCACGATGCACACCGGGCCGCTCGGCTCCACCATCCACGTACTGCACGCCGACGCCGGAACCATCGCCGAGCTCGCATCCATCGACTGGAACCGTTCGTTCCGGCGCGTCTGCCTCGACCCCGTCAGCGGGCTCATCGTCCTGATGACCCCGTCGCGCCTCCACGAAGAGCTGTCGAGGTTCCTCGACGACATCGTGGACATCGCCGCCAGCACGCTCGAGGGTGCGGTCAGAGGACTGCGCACCTCTCGCCTCCGCGAACCGGGCGCCCCGCCCGGCACCGGGATGGAGCCCGACTGCGCGTTCTACATCGGCGAGAACGCACTGGCCTATCGCGAGGCCCTGACGAAAGGCGAAAACGCGGCCGACGCGTTCTTCGAGACGACCCCGCCCGACCTGGTCGTCGAAGTCGAGATCACGAGCGCGGCCCGAGGCAAGATCGCGCGCTACGCCGATCTGAGCGTGCGAGAGTTGTGGCTCTTCCGCCCCCGCGACGGCGAGGACAACCCGGAGCTGGACTTCCTCGCCTTGCGTCCTCACGCTGGCCCGCGGCCGCTGGCGGTTTCGAGCGTCCTCGGCAGCCTCACGCCCGCCGACGTGCGCGAGGCGGTGAGCGGGATGCGGCGTAGCGTGACCCGCGACGAGCGGACCGATGCCGTCGCCCGCATCGTGCGCCGCCGCCAGCGTATGAGCGTACGCGTTCGTGAAGAGGAGGCGGCATACTCCTCCGGCCGCGATTAGGTCGACTCCGCGTCTCGTAACGCTCCGCTTCGGGCGGCGGAAGCCGCACCGACCGCCCCGGCGACAGCCACGTGACGCGCCCGCATCGCGCCGCGCAAGCCGCACCGACCGCCCCGGCGATGACCACCGGCAGATCAGCCCCGCCCTTCGTGGAAGAGGCTCCTGAGCACGAACAGCACGTTGGCCGGCCGTTCCCCCAGCCGCCGCATGAAGTAGGGGAACCACTCGCGCCCGAACGGCACGTAGACGCGGACCCGGTGCCCCTGATCGACCAGCCGGGCCTGCAGGTCGCGCCGCACCCCGAACAGCATCTGGAACTCGAACCGGTCCGGCGCGAGGTCGAGGGCGCGGGCGTGGGCACGGGTGGCCGCGATCATCTCCGGGTCGTGGGTGGCGAACGCAGGGTCGACGCCGTCCTCCAGAAGCAACTGCATCAACCGCACGAACGACGCGTCCACGTCCGCCTTCCGCGGATGGGCGACGCTCGGGGGCTCCCGGTAGGCGCCCTTGCACAGCCGCACCCGGGCGCCGAGCGCGTTCACCCGGGCGAGATCGTCGGCCGTCCGGTAGAGATAGGACTGGAGCACCACGCCGACGTTGCGATGGCCGGCCCGCCAGACGCGCTCGAACACGTCGAGGGTGGGGTCGACCCACTGCGACTGCTCCATGTCGATGCGGACGAAGCACCCGTCGCCGGCGGCGTCGAGCACCCGGCCCAGGTTCGCCTCGCAGGCGGCGGGGTCGACGGCGAGGCCGAGCTGGGTGAGCTTGACGGAGATCTGGCACGTCAGACCGGCGTCGCGCGCGCCCCGCACCAAGCCTGCATAGCCGTCGGCCGCGGCCCGCGCCGCCGGCGCCGCGGTGACGGCCTCTCCGAGGTGGTTCAGGGTGCAGCCGAGACCGAGGTCGGCGAGCGCGCGGGCGGCGGCGAGCGCCTCTTCGACGCGCTCGCCGGCGATGAACCGCCGGGCGAACCGGCCCTCGCGCATGCCGTAACGCGAGGCGAGCCGCTTCACCGCCGCACTCGCCGCGAGGGTGTGGAACAGTGCGCGCGACAGGGGCTCGATCATGCGGTGACGCCCCCAGGGTCAGGGGGCGAGGTCGGAATCGCCGCGGTGGTTCGGAGGGTGCCGTCCGCGGCGTCCGAGGCCGCACGGTCGGTCGGCAACTGATGTCCAGCACCTCGCGGGCGCACGCCCATCTCGCGTTCATGCGGCGCGCTCGCCGGGAAGGCGCGGGTGAAGCGAGAGCCGCCGGCCGGTGACCGGCAGCTCACTCCGCCCTTCCACGCCGCCCGGGAGGTCACGCGAGGACTTCGTGCACCACCCGGGCCGGCTCGACGCCGGTCAACCGGGCGTCGAGCCCGCGGTGCTTGTGGGTGAACCGCTCGTGGTCGATGCCGAAGAGGTGCAGGATGGTCGCCTGGAAGTCCCGGATGTGCACCGGGTCCCTGACGATGTTGTACGAGAAGTCGTCGGTCTCGCCGTACACCGTGCCGCCCTGCACGCCGCCGCCCGCCATCCACAGGCTGTAGCACCGCGGATGGTGGTCGCGGCCGTAGTCGGTGGGGGTCAGCCGGCCCTGCGAGTAGATGGTGCGGCCGAACTCTCCGCCCCAGATGACGAGGGTCTCGTCGAAGAGCCCGCGCTCCTTCAGGTCCTGGATGAGGGCCCACGCGGCGCGGTCGACGTCGCGCGCCTGCGCCGGCAGCACTTGGGGCGCGAACGAGTGCACGTCCCAGCCGCGGTGGTAGATCTGCACGAACCGGACGCCGCGCTCGACGAGCCGCCGCGCCATCAGCGCCGCGTTCTGGAACTTGCCGGCCTGCTTCGCCTCCTCGCCCCACCGCTCGAACGTGCTGTCCGGCTCGCTCGACAGGTCGGCCATCTCGGGCACCGACGACTGCATGCGGAAGGCCATCTCGTACTGCTCGATGCGGGCGAGGGTCTCGGGGTCGCCGACCTGCTCGTGCCGCAGCCGGTTCAGCGCGCCGAGCCCGTCGAGCATCTCGCGCCGCACGCCGGGCGACACGCCGTCGGGGTCGCGCAGGTAGAGCACGGGGTCGGCCCCGGTGCGCAGCCCCACCCCGGCGTACTCGGGCGACAGGAACCCGGCGCTCCAGAGCTTGGCGGAGATCGCCTGCACGCCGGCGCGGGGATGGCTGCGCTCGGCGTTCATGACCACGAACGCCGGCAGGTCCTCGTTCATGCTGCCGAGGCCGTAGGCGAACCACGCCCCGATGCACGGCCGGCCCGGAATCTGCTGGCCGGTCTGGATGAACGTGATGCCCGGCTCGTGGTTGATGGCGTCGGTGTGCATGGACCGGATGACGGCCAGGTCGTCGGCCATGCTCGCGGTGTGCGGCAGCAGCTCGGAGAACCACGCGCCGCCCTGCCCGTGCTGCGAGAACTCGAACACCGACGGAGCGATCGGGAAGCGCGACTGCCCCGACGTCATCGTCGTCAGCCGCTGCCCCTGGCGGATCGACTCGGGCAGGTCCCGGTCGTACCAGTCCCGCATCTTCGGCTTGTAGTCGAGCAGGTCCATCTGCGGCGGCGCGCCCATCATGTGCAGGTAGATGCAGCGCTTCGCCTTGGGCGCGAAGTGCGGCAGCGACGGCAACCCGCCCACGGCCGCGCGGTCCTGCCCCGGCAGCGCGAACGTGTCGTCCGCCAGCAGGTTGGCCAGGGCCAGGCCGCCGATCCCCCGGGCCGTGCGGCCGAAGAACTGACGCCGTGTCTCTGCCCGAACGGCTTCCTTGAATGGGTGCATCGTGTCCTCTCGCGGCAGGCAGCTCGCGGCGGAAGGCCCCGCTGCATTCGACCGGCGATCCCTCCTGCCTGGCTGCGTCGTTCCTCGGAGCTGCGCTTGTGCTCCGCGGTCACCATCGGCCCAACAGGCTCCCTCGTCACGCCTCGTCAGGCTCGGGCGCTCTTCAGCCCGCGGGCGCCCTTGCAGCCCGCCGGCCCCCGCCGGTCTCGGTGCAGCGTCGAATCTCCACCACGGGCTGCGCCCTACTTGTTCAGGACCTCGTCCAGGTTCATCAGCTGGCTCGCCAGCATCGTCCACGCCGCCGACTCCGTCATCGGCAGGGCCGCGTCGTGCGCCGACTCCCCGACCGCCAGCAGATCCCGCGCCCCGCCGGCGTCGGCTCCATACAGCTCGACGAACCGGTCCCAGGTCCGCCGCGCCACCGCCCGCTCGGGCGCGGTGAAGGCGCGCGCCAGCAGCCGCGTGGTCATGTAGTCGAGCCGCTGGTCGAAGTCGTAGCCGGCCTCGCGCATCGCCCGCTGCGCCAGATGCCGCGACGCCTCGACGAACTGCGTGTCGTTCATCGTCACCAGGGCCTGGAGCGGGGTGTTGGTCCGGTCGCGGCGCACCGTCGAGTGCTCCCGCGTCGGGGCGTTGAAGATGTCCATCGACGCCGGCGGGGCCGACCGCTTCCAGAACGTGTAGAGGCTGCGCCGGTACAGCTTGTCTCCGCTGTCCCGTTCGTAGACCCGGGTGTTGCTCTGGGGCATGGCCACCGTCGACCAGACCCCCTCGGGCTGGTACGGCTTCACGCTCGGCCCGCCGACGGTGCGCACGAGGAGCCCGCTCGCGGCCAGGGCCTGGTCGCGGACCATCTCGGCGTCCATCCGGAACCGGGGTCCGCGCGACAGCAGCCGGTTCTGGGGGTCGCGCTCGAGCTTCTCGGGGGTCGTGGCCGCGGCCTGCCGGTAGGTGGACGAGGTCACCAGGGTGCGGAAGAACTGCTTGACGTCCCACCCCGAGTCGCGGAACCCGGCGGCCAGATGGTCCAGCAGCTCGGGGTGCGAGGGGATCTCTCCCTGCGCCCCGAAGTCCTCGCTGGTCGCCACCAGCCCGGTGCCGAACAGCTGCTGCCAGAACCGGTTGACGGTCACCCGGGCGGTCAGGGGGTTCGCCTCGTCGACGAGCCAGCGCGCGAGGCCGAGCCGGTTGCGGGGCAGCGACTCCGCCATCGGCGGCAGCGCCGCCGGCGTGCCCGCGAGGACCCGCTCGAGCGGCTGGTCGTACATCCCGCGGCTCAGCACGTGGGCCGCCGCCTCGCTCTCCGACCGCTCCTGCATCACGTGGGTGATGCTGCCGCGCCGCCGCACCTCGCGCCATTCGTCGTCCACCGCTTGGCGCCGGGCGCGGAGCCGGCGATACGGCTCGTCCTGCAGGCCGAGGTAACGCAGCCGCAGGGCGTCCTGCTCCCGCCGGTTCAGGCCGTCCGGCGACTTGGCCGCCGCCCCCCGCAGGGTCCGCCACTCGGACACGACCTTGGCCTCGTGCACCGTGAGGGCCCGATTGAACACCCGGAGGTCGGCGATTCCCCCGCCGCCGAAATGGCGGGTCTCGATCACCCCGCTGTTGGTGGCGTCCCCCCGTCCCAGGTAGAACGGCTGGCCGGTGACGATGCTGCCCGCCGCCTTCGCGAAGAACTCGCTGCCCTGCTCCTCCACGCGCTCGCCGTTCTGGTACACGTGCAGCCCGCCGCGCTCGCCGGACCCGTCGTGGGTGAGCACGACATGGGTCCACTCGCCGGCCGGCATCCGCCTGGTGTTGATGGGGCCGACGCGGGCGGTGGTGGCGGCGCCGCGCGCGTTCCGCTCGCCGGTCAGCCGGAAGCTCAGCTGCCGGGAGCCGAGGGTCACCGACCAGCCGCGCCCGCCGTCCTCCTGATCGTACTGTCCGGCCACGACGAAGTTCCCCTCGCCCTCCGGCTGATAGATCCACATCGCGATCGAGAACGGCGTATCGCTGTCGAGGGCCAGGGACGGCAGCTCGACCCAGGACTCGGCATCGAACCGGACGGCGGGATGGCCGTCGGGGCCCTCCTCGATCACGGCGCCGGGCTGGAGCGTGATCGGACGCCGCCGGCCCTCGTGGACGACGGCGGGACCGGCCGGGTCGTCCAGCACCAGCGTCAGGAGCTCGGCCGACGGCTCGAGCGGGGTCTCGACCTCGCGGTGCTCGCCGCGCGTCAGCCACTCGATGAAGTCGGGGTCGACCGACGCCATGCGTTCCTCGATCTCGGCGTCGACGCCCGACGCCTCCTCGCGCAGCCGGCGCCACAGGTCGCGGTCCGCGTCCTCGGGCACCACCAGGATCGGCGGCGGGTCCGAGACGTTGCCGTCCATGACGTACTGGGTGGTGTTCCGGAAGAACGCGGTCATCGCGTAGAACTCGCTCTGGGCGATGGGGTCGAACTTGTGGTCGTGGCAGGTGGCGCATCCCACGGTCAGCCCGAGGAAGACGTTGCCGATGGTCTCGGCCCGGTCCTTGGCGTAGATCGCCTCGTACTCCTCCGGCACCACCCCGCCCTCGTTGGTGGTGATGTTGTTGCGCTGGAAGCCGGTGGCCACGAGCTGATCGAGGGTCGGCTCGGGCAGCAGGTCGCCGGCCACCTGCTCGACGACGAAGTCGTCGAAGGGCCGGTTCTCGTTGAACGCCCGGATCGTCCAGTCGCGCCAGGCGAACATCTCGCGGTAGTTGTCGATGTGGATGCCGTGGGTGTCGCCGTACCGCGCCGCGTCCAGCCAGTAGCGGGCGCGGTGCTCGCCCCAGTGCCGGGACTGCAGCAGCCGGTCGACGAGGGTCTCGTAGGCGGTCTCCGAGGTGTCGTTCAGATAGGACGCCAGGAGACCGGGGTCCGGCGGCAACCCCGTCAGGTCCAGGGCCGCCCGGCGCGCCAGGGTGCGCTTGTCCGCCTCGGCCGCGGGCGCCAGTCCTTCCGCCTCGAGCCGCGCGAGCACGAACCGGTCGATCGGGTTGCGCACCCACGCCTCGCCGGCCACGTCGGGCGGCGCATGCTCGGCGACGGCCTCGAACGACCAGTGCTGCTGCCACGAGGCGCCCTCGTCGATCCAGCGGGTCAGCACGTCGACCTGCCCGCCCGAGAGGGTCTTGTTGGACAGGGCCGGCGGCGGCATCCGCAGGCGGTCGTCGGCCTGGGTGATGCGCTGGTGCAGCAGGCTCGCCCCGGCGTCGCCGGGCACGACGGCGGCGCCCCGCGGGCGCGCCCCGAACGCCCCTTCCTGCGTATCGAGGCGCAGCCTCGCCTGGCGGGTGCTCTCGTCGGGCCCGTGGCACGAGAAGCAGTTGTCGGCCAGGATCGGCCGCACATCGCGCTGGAAGTCGACGGCGGCGGCCGGCGGCGGAGCCTGGGCCGCGAGGCCGGCCGGGGACGCGGGCAGCAGCGCCGCAGCGCCGCCGGCCACGGTCAGGGCAAGAACCAGGCGACGAATGGACATGGTGTATGCACTCCGCTTGCGAGGTATCGGCCCCCCTGAACGAACGTCCCGGTGCGCGGGCCGGACCGGCTCCGCGGCCACGGACGGACCGCGCGGCCGGCCGCCCGCCTCCAGGAGCCCGTGGCGAAGGCCCGGCTGCGTTCGACCGGCGATGCATCGCCGATCCGGGTGCAACGCGGGGTCCAACCGCGGGCGCCGGGCATCCTGCCGCCGGCGCGTCGCCGGCAACGCGGCCAGCCGGCCGGCGCGCACCCCGGGGGACGCGGCCGGTCAGTACCGGAACAGCCGGGTGAACTTTACAACGAAAGCGCGGTTCTGGAGCATCGGAAACCGCTGGTCCGGCGCCAGCAGGGTGTCCCGCTGGTCGTTGTAGACGACGAACAGCTCGCTGCCGGGGCTGTACTCCCACCGCAGCCGGAGATTGGTGCCGAGGGCTTGCGACGTCGCGTTGTACTGCAGCAGACCGCTGAAGAACATGCGCGGGGTGAAGGAGTAGGTCAGCCGCGTGACCGCCAGCGGCGCCGTGAATTCGGCGTCCGGGAGCTCGACGTGGTTGACCGACAGGCTGGGCTCGAACGAGAACTGGGGGGTGACCTCGATCCGGCCCCGCGAATAGCCCACCGAGGTGATCTCGCCGTTGTAGAACTCGCCGTATTGCAGCGAGAGCGTGCCGGACAGGCGCCGCTGCGCGCCCATCGCGTACGACGTGTAGTAGTTGCGGAACCGGTAGACGCCGGCCGGAATCGTGAAGTCGGTGCCCAGGACCCGCTCCCACGGCTGGTCGAGGAACTCGTAGCTCTCCTGCACGTCGGCGGTGAACCGGTCGCTGTTCTCGAACTCGGTCTGGAAGTTGACCTGCGCGATCCGCGACTCGACGATTCCGTCGAGCGCGGTCTCGAAATAATCGTAGGTGCCCCCGACCGTGAACTGGCGCACCGCGGCGATCCCGCGCGGGCGGGGGCTGAACTTGGTCTGCACGTAGGTGCGCCGGAAATCGTCGCGGCGCAGGAAGCCCACCTCCGGGTTGAAGTTGTCGCCGACCAGCAGGTGGTCGACGTTGAGCGCGTAGAGATCGCCGTTGTAGGTGAACGCGGCCTGGTAGCTCTGGTCCTCGCCGACGAGCCCCGGGGTCCGGGTCCGGGCGTAGTAGCCGTTGAAGTTCACGTTGTCGTAGAACGAGAACACGCCGTCCACGCCGTACGCCTCGTTCGACCCGTCACCCTCGACGGACACCGACCGGTTGGTGAACAGGGCGCCCACCGAGCTCCGCCGCAGGACGTCGCGCTTCACCCGGAGGGCGGTGAAGTTGGTCGACAGCGCGTCGACGTTGTCCGTGCTCAGGTTCTCGGTCTGGATGTTCAGGGCCCCCAGCGTGAAGTCGCCGACCTTGCCGGTCATCCGCCCCCCGACCTGAATCGGCACCGTCTGTCCCGACTCCAGCCCGATCCGCCGGCTGAAGAAGACCGTGGGGACGTCGCCGCCGCCCATGAACCCCCCGGAGCCGGGCCGGCCGATGCCGCCGGGCCCGCCGCCGCCGCCGAACTGCACGCCGCGGCCGAAGTCGAAGATGCCGCGGCCCTCGAGAAAGAACTCGCGCTTCTCGGGAAAGAACAGGCTGAAGCGGGTCAGGTTGACCTGGGCCTCGTCGACCTCGACCTGGGCGAAATCGGTGTTGTACGTGAAGTCGGCGGTCAGGTTCTCGGTCACGCCGTACTTGACGTCGACCCCGTACTCGAAGTCGCCCTCGTTGTAGAGGTCGGAGTTGACGTCGGTGGCCGACGACCCGATGCCATAGGGCTTGATCTCGAACGTCCGGTTGCCGCTCGGCACGTCCAGCCCGGCCAGGGTGGCCGCCGCCGACAGCCGGAACATCCCCGGTCCGGCGGAGATGGCGACGGGAGTGATGTAGTTCCACTCGTTCTTCCAGCGGACGTTGCGGCCGAGCTGGATGCCCCACACCTGCGATTCCCCGCCGGGGAACCGAATCGACTTGAAGGGAATCTCCATCTCGACGGTCCAGCCGCCGGCGAAGCGCCCGGTCGTGACATCCCAGATGGGGTTCCAGTCGAGGTTCGGATTGCCTTCGTCGGTGATCTGGTAGTCGAAGAACCCTCCGATCGGGTTGACCATGAACGCGAAGCCGTTGCGCCGGTCGTAGAAGGTGTCCAGGGCGACGCTGAAGCTGTCGTTCTGAATGATCTGAAACGAGTCGCGCTGCATCTCGTTGGCGACCCAGCGCGACTCCGGCGCCGAATCCCAGTTGCGCGCCGACACGTAGATGCTCCGGTCGTCGTAGAACACCCACGCCTCGGTGCGTTCGGTCGCCGGCGCCCCCTCGTCCGGCTGCTGCTGCACGAAGCCGGTCAGCGGCTGCACGATCTCGTAGACGCCCTCGTCGAGAACGCCGTCGATATCGAGCGGCCCGTCGATGGGCACCGCGCGGATCGTCACCCGCCCCGCCGCGTCGCGCACGAGCGTCTCGGGGGCCACCGGAGCCGGGGGGCCCCCGACGACGCGTGGCGCCCCCGCCGCGAGGCCGGCAGGTCGGCCGGCGGCGGCGCCCGGAGTCGACGGCGGCCTGAAGGGAGGCCGTCCCGGGGGCGCCGCGGGCGCGCCGCCGCCCAGGGGGCCGCCCGGCGGACCGCCCAGCCGGGATCGGGGCCGCATCCCCGGCGCCGGCGGCTGCCCGGGCGCGGGCTGCATCCGGCCCGCCGATGTCTCCGGCCGGCGCATGGGCGGCGCCCCGGCGCCGGCGCCGGGCCGGTTCGCGGCCATCGCGGGACGGGGATCGGACAGCCCCCGGCGCAGGTCGACCGACAACCGGTCCTGCAGATCGAAGAGATCGGCCAGCATGCCGTCGACGGTGGTCGCATGCTGCACCGCCGCCGTCGCCACGTCGACGATCCGCGCGGTCAGCCGCACCTGTTGGCCGAGCCGCTGGAAGCCGCCGCTGACCACCCACCGCGCGCCCAGGGCCCGCCCCGCCTGCACCGCGGGCGTGTCGCTCAGGTCCACCGCCGCCCCCGGATCGACGCCCACCCCGCGCAGCGCCGCCTGCACGGCGTCGTTCCCGACCACCGCCACCGTGCCGAGACCGGCCAGATCCACGGTAATCGTCTCGGCGATGCCGAACCCGATCCACGCGTCCTCCTCCGCGCCGGTGATATTGGCGAACGCGACGACGGCCACGGTGTCGCTGGAGGGCGCGGGCGCCTGCCGTGCCTGCGCCGCCGGCGCGATCCCGCCCGCCCCGCCGCGGTACGCCGGCCCCTCCGCCTGCGCCGGGACCGACGCGAGCAGGAGCAGCATCGCCAAGAGCCCGCTGCGGGCCCCTGCGTCGCCGCGTCCCCCGGTGCCAGGGTCTCCCGGCCCGCCGCGGATCCGTTTCGAGGAACGGCTGGCCGCTTCCGCCCCGGACATCCTGCGTCTCATCGCTCCGACTCCCTGTACTTCACCGCGCAATTGTTTCATACCCATCCAGACGTTGGAACCCGCGTTCCGTTCACAAGCGGCCCCGGCCCCCCGCTCCATCGGCGAACCGGACGCAGGGCGATTCGGGCGGCCGACTCCCGCAGAGCCTGCGCCACCCGTGCGCCGGCCGGTGCGTTCGCGTCATAATGCCGGGACGGGAACCCGTCGACCGGCGTGGGACGGCAGGGACGATGCCGAGGCAGCCCGAAGAGCACGGTCGGGAGCTCGACGAGTCCGTCCAGCCTGCACAGCGATCAGGCTCATCGGCAAGTGGGACACGAAACGCCGGAAAGCGGTCCCGCTCATGGAAGAGGAGTTGCGCGAACAAGCGCGCAGCAGGCCCGCCCGCCGCGGGGTGAGTGACCGAACGCAGCAGTACCCACGCCCGGACAGGTCGACGAGCACGTCGACCGCATCGTCGCGCTGCGGCGGAGCGCGAGACAACGACACGCAGGAGAAGACGACATGGCGAGACTACCCTTACGACTGGTAATCGCGAGCGCCGCGATCGGCGCGATCGGGCTGGCCATTCCGCCGGGGGCGGCGGCGCAGGAGCCGGTCTACACCCCGGTCACCGACGAGCGGCTGCGCGCGCCCGCCGACGGCGACTGGCTGATGTACCGCCGCACCTACGACAGCTGGGGCTACAGCCCCCTCGACCAGATCACGACCGGGAACGTGGCCAACCTGGAGCCGGTGTGGTCGCTGTCGACGGGGGTCACGTCGGGCCACGAGTCGCCGGCGGTCGTCAACGACGGCATCATGTTCGTCACCACCCCCGAAGACCGGGTCATCGCGGTGGACGCCCGGACGGGGGATCAGCTCTGGCTGTACCAGCGGCAGTTTCCCGAGGACATGAGCCATCCCCACCGGACCAACCGGGGGGTCGGCCTCTTCGGCGACAAGGTCTACTACACGACGCACGATGCGTTCGTGGTCGCGCTCGACGCGATGACCGGCGAGCTCGCGTGGGAGGCCGAGGTGGCCAACTACCGGACGGGGTACTACATGACCATGGCGCCGCTCGTCGCCAACGGCAAGATCCTCGTCGGCGCGTCGGGCGGCGAGCGGGGCATCCGGGGGTTCGTGGCCGCCTACGACGCCGAATCGGGCGAGGAGGTGTGGCGGTCGCACACGATCCCGGGTCCCGGCGAGCCCGGCAACGAGACCTGGCCGGGCGAGACGTGGCGCACCGGCGGCGCATCCATCTGGATCACCGGCTCGTTCGACCCCGAGCTCAACCTCACCTACTGGGGGACCGGCAACCCGGGCCCCTGGATCGGAGACCAGCGGCCCGGCGACAACCTCTACACCAACTCGGTCGTCGCCTTCGACGCCGACACCGGCGAGATGAAGGGCTATCACCAGTACCACTGGAACGGCTCGTGGGACTGGGACGAGGTCTCGGCCCCCCTGCTGATCGACGTTCCGCGCGACGGCCGCACCATCCCGACGCTGGTGCACCCCGCCCGCAACGGCTACCTGTGGATGCTCGAGCGCGGGCCGGACGCCATCACTTTCGTCGACGCCCAGCCCTACGTGGACCAGAACGTGTTCACCGCGATCGACCCCGTGACCGGCCGGCCGGAGTACGACCAGGAACGCAAGCCCGGCACGAACCGGCCGGCCACCTTCTGCCCCTCGCTGTGGGGCGGCAAGGACTGGCCCCCGGCCGCCTACAGCCCCCAGACCGGCTACCTCTACATTCCCGCCAACGAGAACCTCTGCTCCACCATGGTCGGCCGCGAGGTCGAGTACGTCCCCGGCCAGGGGTACACCGGGGCCACGTCCCAGGTCTTCGTGGTGAACGACGCCGACCATCTCGGCGAGATCCAGGCCTGGGACCTCTCGACCGGCGAGCAGGTCTGGACCCATGAGTTCCCCGAGTCGCAGAACTGGGGCCCGATCATGACCACCGCGGGCGGCCTCGTCTTCGCCGGCGGCACCCACGACCGGTACTTCCGGGCGTTCGACGCGGCCACCGGGGAGATCGTCTGGGAGCAGCGCCTGAACTCGGGCGTCATCGGCGTCCCGTCGTCCTACGCCATCGACGGCGTGCAGTACATCGCCGTGCAGGCGGGTTGGGGGGTCGACGCGCAGGGCATGCAGCGCGCGGTCAACGCACACTTCGAACGGAACATCCAGGTGCCGCAGGGCGGCACCGTCTGGGTGTTCGCGTTGCGCGACTAGCGGACTGTCCTGACGCGGACTGGCGACGACGAACGGCCGCGGACGGGGCTCCGACCAGGGTCCCGTCCGCGGCTGGCGTCCGTGAACGCGGCTCCGTGGGCGGTCTGCACTCCCGGGCGGGCCGCCCGGAACACAAGCGTTCCCGCGTCTGACATCCCCGGCCCTGCCCCGCCCGTGCACCCGTTCACGCTTGGCCCGCCGCCGAATGGCGCGATCGATCTCGTCGGGAACCGCTCGAATCGTGTACTGCATGCCATAGATGCAGGCATGGTATCACGTCGGTGCAGGCAAGCACTTGACACCCGGTTCTCGGCCCCCCCGCGTCCTTCGAGGCTGCTCCACGCGAACCTGAGCAAGTGCCTTGAAGAGGTCCAGAGCGGCACGACCCTTCTCCTGACGGACCGCGGGCATCGGGTATCGTGAGCGTGAGCGAGGCCGACATGCACGATCCGCGCGCCACACACGCATGACCGCCGCATCGCTGTCCTCGGGGGTCCGGCCGCGATCCGGACTCAGCCTCTCGCGCGGCCGCGCAGCGCGCGTCCTCCCGTGCCGAGCAGCAGCAGACCGAGGGCTATCGCGCCGGCCATGGGCAATGCCGGCACGGGTATCGGCTCCGCGGTCGGCGTCGCCGTCACCTCCGCCGACGGCGGGCCGTCGTTGGCGCCGGTGCGGGTCGCGATCACCCGCACCGTGTATTCCGTGCCGTTGGCGAGGCCGTCGATCGTGTGGCGCGTGGTCGACCCCGAGGTGACCATGGCCTGCCGGTCGCCGGTGTCGTAGCCCTGGTTTCCCGACCTCCACTGCACCTTGTAGCCCGTGGCGTTGGCCACCGCCGTCCAGGTCACCACGAGCTGCGCGTTGCCCGGCGCGACCCCCACCCCCATCACCCGGGCGGTGTCGTTGTCGTTCACCGTCACCGCCACGCCGGCGATCGGGATGCCCTCGTAGCCGCTGTCCGCGCTCGTCGCGCCGTGGGTCAGCGAGACCGAATCGTCCGCCGTGTCCGCATCGTTGCCGGCCGTCACCGTCACCGTCCGGGCCGTTTCCCAGTCCGTCGTCGTGAAGGTCAGGGCGCCCGGGGTCGGGGTCACGTCCGTGCCCGCGTGCCCGGCGACCGTGACTCTGACATTCGCCGTCGGCTGGATATCGAGGACCACCGTGTAGCTGTCCCCGGTCGGGTCCTCCTCCGGCACCGTCAGCGCCGACTTCGACACCGTGACGCCCGGCGTGGTCGGCACCACCGGCATCCCCGTCACCTCCGCCGCCGGCGGGCCGTCGTCGGCGCCGGTCCGGGTCGCGATCACCTGCACCGTGTATTCCGTGCCGTTGGCGAGGCCGGAAATCGTGTGGCTCGTGGTCGACCCCGAAGTGACCGTGGCCTGCCGGTCGCCGGTGTTGTAGTCCTGGCCGCCCGACTTCCACTGCACCTTGTAGCCCGTGGCGTTGGCCACCGCCGTCCATCTCACCACCACTTGCGAGTTACCCGGTGCGACCGTCACTCCCGTCACCTGCTCGAGGGGCCCGCTCGGCGGCGGCGGGGGCGGCGGCGGCGGGGGAGGCGGCGTCGTCCCCGTCGGCGTCCCCGTCCTCTCGTCCGACTCCGGGCCGTCGTTGGCGCCGGTCCGGGTCGCGATCACCCGCACCGTGTATTCCGTGCCGTTGGTGAGGCTGCCGATCGTGTGGCTCGTGGTCGACCCCGGAGTGACCGTGGCCTGCCGGTCGCCGGTGTCGTAGCCCTGGCTTCCCGACCTCCACTGCACCGTGTAGCCCGTGGCGTTGGCCACCGCCGTCCAGGTCACCACGAGCTGCGCGTCGCCCGGCGCGACCGTCACCCCCGTCACCCGGGCGGTGTCGTTGTCGTTCACCGTCACCGCCACGCCGGCGATCGGGATGCCCTCGTAGCCGCTGTCCGCGCTCTCCGCGCCGTGGGTCAGCGAGACCGACTCGTCCGCCGTGTCCGCATCGTTGCCGGCCGTCACCGTCACCGTCCGGGCCGTTTCCCAGCTCGTCGTCGTGAAGGTCAGGGCGCCCGGGGTCGGGGTCACGTCCGTGCCCGCGTGCCCGGCGACCGTGACCACGACATTCGCCGTCGGCTGGATATCGAGGACCACCGTGTAGCTGTCCCCGGTCGTGTCCTCCTCCGCCACCGTCAGCGCCGACTTCGACACCGTGACGCCCGGCGTGGTCGGCGCCGCCGGCGTCCCCGTCATCTCCGCCGACGGCGGGCCGTCGTCGGCGCCGGTCCGGGTCGCGATCACCTGCACCGTGTATTCCGTGCCGTTGACGAGGCTGTCGATCGTGTGGCGCGTGGTCGACCCCGAAGTGACCGTGGCCTGCCGGTCGCCGGTGTCGTAGCCCTGGCCGCCCGACTTCCACTGCACCTTGTAGCCCGTGGCGTTGGCCACCGCCGTCCAGGTCACCACCAGTTGCCCGTTGCCCGGTGCGACCCCCACCCCCGTCACCTGCTCGAGGGGCTCGCTCGGCGGCGGCGGCGGGGGCGGCGGGGACACCGTCGGCGTCCCCGTCATCTCCGCCGACGGCGGGCCGTCATCGGCGCCGGTCCGGGTCGCGATCACCCGCACCGTGTATTCCGTGCCGTTGGCGAGGCCGGAAATCGTGTGGCTCGTGGTCGACCCCGAAGTGACCGTGGCCTGCCGGTCGCCGGTGTTGTAGCCCTGGCTTCCCGACCTCCACTGCACCTTGTAGCCCGTGGCATTGTCCACCGCCGTCCAGGTCACCACCAACTGCGCGTCGCCCGGCGCGACCGTCACCCCCATCACCCGGGCCGTGGCGTTTACCGCCGGCGTCCCCGTCATCTCCGCCGACGGCGGGCCGTCGTCGGCGCCGGTCCGGGTCGCGATCACCTGCACCGTGTATTCCGTGCCGTTGGCGAGGCCGGGAATCGTGTGGCTCGTGGTCGACCCCGGAGTGACCGTGGCCTGCCGGTCGCCGGTGTTGTAGCCCTGGCTTCCCGACCTCCACTGCACCGTGTAGCCCGTGGCGTAATCCACCGCCGTCCACGTCACCACCAGCTGCGCGTTGCCCGGTGCGACCCCCACCCCCGTCACCTGCTCGAGGGACACCGTCGGCGTCCCCGTCCTCTCCGCCGACGGCGGGCCGTCGGCGGCGCCGGTCCGGGTCGCGATCACCTGCACCGTGTATTCCGTGCCGTTGACGAGGCTGTCGATCGTGTGGCGCGTGGTCGACCCCGGAGTGACCGTGGCCTGCCGGTCGCCGGTGTTGTAGCGCTGGCTCAGGGACCTCCACTGCACCGTGTAGCCCGTGGCGTTGGCCACCGCCGTCCATGTCACCACCAGTTGCCCGTTGCCCGGTGCGACCCCCACCCCCGTCACCTGCTCGAGGGGCTCGCTCGGCGGCGGCGGAGCCTGTCCACAGTCGACGGAGATCCGATGGTCGGCCGCATCGGAGGTGTGCCAGACGCGACCGAAACCAGAGAGCGTCTGGCACGAAAACCGATGCAGGTCAGGCTTGGTCCTGCGCTGTACCTCGCGAGTGAATCTGAGCTCATCGCTGTTCCCAAGGGTTGGTTCATCGCCGCCCTCGACGGCCTTTTCGACAAACAACGCGCTTCCCTCGGACGTCCAGATCGCTCGGATCTGTCCGTCATCGGACACCGCACACGGCAGCGTGTCGTGCCGACTCGTTTCAACAAGAGCCAGCACGTTGTCGGCGTTGGGGTCCGAGTCGCACGCGAGTGCCGTGACCGCAACGTTGACCTTGTGGCGGGTCCTGGCGCCCACCTCCTGGTGGGTGAGCACGGCGGTGAGCCCGCCCATCGTGCCCACGATCGCGTCCCCCGTGTCGAGCTTGATCGTGCGGTCCTGATTCCCGGCCCAGATGCCGTTGTCGTCGATGTCGTCTGCCACGACCGTGTAGCTGAACACGAGCGCCGTCGTGCCCGAGCCGCTCGACAGCGCGGCGCGCCGACGGGTCGGGGGAGGCATGCCTTCGGAGCAGCTTCCTGCGCCCGAACTGCCCAGGCAGAACTCGAACTCCGGCGTGCCCGTGACCGTCACGGCCTGGTCGAAGGTCACCGTGAACTGGATCATCTCGCCGGTCCCGTAGGCGTTGACCGATTGCCGGCATCGAGGTGACGTCCACGTTGGTCACCATCGGGGCGGTGTCGGTGCCGGTGCCCGTCGTCCCGCTGCCCGGGCCTGAGAATGGCCCGTCGCCGTCGGCGTTCACCGCGAGCACGTGCACCTGGTAGGACGTCGCCGCCGTCAGGCCGGCGATGGTCGCCGTCGTCCCGGTGCCCGAATGCGCATGGTTCAGCCAACTGCCGCTCGAGCCCGGCCGGTACTCCACCTTGTAGCCGGTGATCGCCGGGCGCCCCGTGTTGGCCGGCGCCGCCCAGCTCACGTCCAGGCTCGTCGTGCTCCCCGAGGTCGCCGTCACCGCGGGCATCTCCGGCGCCACCGGCTTCTCCTCCGCGTTGTCGACGGTGATCGTCACCGCGATCGTGGCCGAGCCGCTGTTGCCGTCGTCGGCCTTCACCGCCACCGAATAGCTCGCCTTGGCCTCCTGGTCGTATTTCTCACCCACCTTCGTCTGGATCTGCCCGCTGCCGGAGACGATGCCGAACTTCGCCGCGTCCGTGCCTTCCAGGCTGTAGGCGAGCGTGTCGCCGGTGTCCGTGTCCGTCGCCGTCACCACGGCGCCCACGTTGCCCGCCGTCGAGACCGCCGCGTCGCCCACCGTCTCGGTGAAGCTCCGGGACGCCGTGGCGTCCGCAAACACCGGGGCGTTGTTGGCGGGGGTGCCCGTCGTCCCGGCGCCCGGGCTTGAGAATGGCCCGTCGCCGTCGGAGTTCACCGCGAGCACCTGCACCTGGTAGGACGTCGCCGCCGTCAGGCCGGCGATGGTCGCCGTCGTCCCGGTGCCCGTATGCGGATGGTTTATCCAACTGCCGCTCGAGCCCGGCCGGTACTCCACCTTGTAGCCGGTGATCGCCGGGCGCCCCGTGTTGGCCGGCGCCGCCCAGCTCACGTCCAGGCTCGTCGTGCTCCCCGAGGTCGCCGTCACCGAGGGCATCGCCGGCGCCACCGGCTTCTCCTCCGCGTTGTCAACGGTGATCGTCACCGCGATCGTGTCCGAGCCGCCGTTGCCGTCGTCGGCCTTCACCGTCACCGAATAGCTTGCCTTGGCCTCCCGGTCGTATTTCTCACCCACCTTCGTCTGGATCTGCCCGCTGCCGGAGACGATGCCGAACTTCGCCGCGTCCGTGCCTTCCAGGCTGTAGGCGAGCGTGTCGCCGGCGTCCGTGTCCGTCGCCGTCACCACGGCGCCCACGTTGCCCGCCGTCGAGACCGCCGCGTCGCCCACCGTCTCGGTGAAGCTCCGGGACGCCGTGGCGGTCGCAAACTCCGGGGCGGCGTTGGTCGGGGTGCCCGTCGTCCCGGCGCCCGGGCTTGAGAATGGCCCGTCGCCGTCGGAGTTCACCGCGAGCACCTGCACCTGGTAGGACGTCGCCGCTGTCAGGCTGCCGATGGTCGCCGTCGTCCCGGTGCCCGTATGCGGATGGTTTATCCAACTGCCGCTCACGCCCGCCCGGTACTCCACCTTGTAGCCGGTGATCGCCGGGCGCCCCGCGTTGTTCGGCGCCGTCCAGATCACGTCCAGGCTCGTCGTGCTCCCCGAGGTCGCCGTCACCGTGGGCATCGCCGGCCGCAACGGCTTCTCCACCGCGTTGTCAAGGTTGATCGTCACCGCGATCGTGTCCGTGCCGCCGTTGCCGTCGGCGGCCTTCACCGTCACCGAATAGCCCGCCTTGGCCTCCCGGTCGTATTTCACACCCGTACCCTGCCGCGTCTGGATCTGCCCGCTGCTGGGGTCGATGAAGAAACTCGCCGCGTCCGTGCCTTCCAGGCTGTAGGTGAGCGTGTCGCCGGCGTCCGCGTCCGTCGCCGTCACCACGGCGCCCACGTTGCCCGGCGTCGAGACCGACGCGTCGCCCACCGTCTCGGTGAAGCTCCGGGCCGCCGTGTCGGTCGCAAACACCGGCGCGGTGTTGGTGACGGTGCCGGCCTTGGCCGAGCCCTTGACGGCGATCTGGAACGCTCGAGTAAAACTCGGATTCCAAGACCCGGTACCACGAGTTGCATCTCGGTAGGCAGTGTCGATAGTCCATCCCGCCGCAGCGCCCGTGTCCACGCCACTGGTTAGTAGCGTCCGATACCAAGGGGGTCCGCCAGAATCGACGCTGTAGGAAACCATGACCCAATAAGTCGTATTGGCATTCAGTTCCGCATTTGCCGGCGCGAGGAATTCGTTCAAACCGGCCGAAAACGTCGGGTTGATCAGCGTATACAGGACGGTCCCGCTCGGATCACTCGACGCGTCCGCCCTCACCGTGACCGTCAACGTCCCGGTCCCGGTCGGCGCAGCCATGAAATCGAGAACGATGCTGGCCAGGTTGTAACCGGCCGCATTGGTCCCAGTGCCGAAGGGCTGCGCGTAGTCGTTGCCGCCTGGAGTCCTAGCAGAGGATTCGGCTCGGCCGGTGTTGGAGACCAGCGTCACCGTCTGCGCCGCGGCCTGCTCCGGCACGACGAGCGTTAGGACGGCGAGGGCGGCCAGCGCCAGGGGCCGCGCGCCGCGCAGCAGGGTGGCGGCGTTCTCACGCGGACGGAGCCGCCGCCCCAGGGAGGCCCGGTGCGGTCCGCTGCCTCTCGGCTCTCGGCTCTCGGCTCTCGGCTCTCGGCTCTCGGCTCTCGGCTCTCGGCGTTTCCCTCCGCTGCTGGCCGCAGCGCCGGGAAACGCCGAGAGCCGGCACAGCAAGTCCGGCCGGGCCGCCCGGCGGCGTGACGGCCGGTTCTTCCGGAGTGCGATTCATTTCTGAAGAACAACCCATTCCAGTGCTCCCACTCGCTGACCGGCATGCCCGAAACCGGTCCGCACGATTCCGGCGGCCGAGGCCCCGGAGCTCCCCGCAAGATTTTGCTCCTGGTGATTATAGACGATAAGTGCGTTAAAATATCGTCCTTTACGAGGTCGTTTACGCGAATAATTAGCGAATTATACGCCAAATTACCTGAATATTGCCGCAATCACCGCCGGCGGGCGGAAGGGGCGCGGACGAGCACCGGCACATCGTGGAGTGGCCCGACGGGCCGCGGCTCTTCGAGCTCTTCCGCGACCTGCCGGGACCGCCGCGCATCCCCGACGCGCCCGCCCATGTCCGCGCGCTCGGCTTCTCGCCCGACCGTCGTCGGCCCTCGAAGACCTTCCAGGGCACGCCGATGCGTGCGTCACCAGTCGAGGTTTCGGCGTCATGTCGGCCCCGGGCATCGTCGGCGTCAGGTCGCCCTCCCTTCGGTGTCGGCGTCTTCGGCGATAATTGGGGCGCATGCTCGACACGCACGCGCCCGCGCCGCTCGGCGGCGCGGGCGTCGTGATCGGAATCCTGCTGGCAGTTCAGCCGGCGGGGGCCCAGTCTCCCGCAGGCGCCGCGATCCCCACCGCCGCAACGCCGTCGTTCGCGGCCGTGGCCAGCGCCGACCCACCGCGTCTGGACGGCGTCGTCCTGGGCGATCCGGTCTGGAGCGCCGCGGCGCCCGCCACCGGCTTCCGGCAGACCCAGCCCGATGAAGGGGCGCCGGCCTCGGAGCGCACCGAGGTCCGCGTCGTCTTTACCGCGAGCACGCTGTACATCGGGGTGATCTGCCATGACCGCGAGGCCGGGTCGATCACGATTGCGGACAGCCGGCGGGACGCATCGCTCGACGATGGAGACAGCGTCCAGATCATTCTCGACACCTTCCTCGACCGGCAGAGCGGCTTCGTCTTCGGCACCAGCCCGGCGGGGCAGGAGTACGACGGGCAGGTGGTGAACGCCGGGGAGGGTCGCCTGGGGCGCAGCACCACCACGTCGAGCGGCTCCGGCGCCGGGTTCAACGGCAACTGGGACGGCGTATGGGAGGTGCGCACGTCGCTGTCGGACGCCGGCTGGAGCGCCGAGTTCGCGATTCCGTTCCGGACCCTGAGCTATCCCGTCCGCGAGGTCCAGACCTGGGGCGTGAACGTCCAGCGGAACATCCGCCGCCGCAACGAGATCGCCTACTGGGCGCCGTTGCCCCGTCAGTACAACCTGCTGCGGCTGTCGCTGGCGGGGCAGCTGTCCGGGATTCGCCCGCCGGCGTCGGAGCGCAGTCTGAAGATCGTCCCGTACGTCGCCGGCGACCTGGCGCGCAGCGACGAGCGCCGCCGCACGCTCGCGCTGGGCGACGCCGGCATCGATCTGAAGTACGCCGTCACCCCCGCCCTGACCCTCGACCTGACCTACAGCACGGACTTCGCGCAGGTCGAGGTGGACCAGCAACAGATCAATCTCGATCGCTTCAACCTGTTCTTTCCCGAGAAACGACCGTTCTTTCTCGAGAACGCCGGCGTTTTCTCGGTGAGCAGCGTCCGGCAGGTGGCCGGGGGCAACCCGGGTCAGACGGAGCTGTTCTTCAGCCGCGGCATCGGCATCGGTCCGGGCGGACGGGAGATCCCGATTCTCGGGGGCGCCCGCCTCTCGGGCAAGCTGTCCGACTCGGTGTCGGTCGGTCTGCTCAACATGCAGACCGAAGCGGTGGGCGGGCTCGCGCCCGCGAACAACTTCACCGTGGCGCGGGCGTATCGCGACCTGCCGAACAGCTCGCAGATCGGCGCGATCTTCGTCAACCGGCAGGCGACCGGCGCTCTGGCCGGAGGCGGCGACTACAACCGCACCTACGGGGTGGACGGACGGGTGGGGATTGGACCGAACGGGCAGATCGCCGGGTTCGCCGCCCTGACCGACACGCCCGGGCTCGCCGGGGACGACCATGCCTACAACGTGGCCTGGGACCACAACTCGGAGCGCTGGCGCTTCACGCTCGGCTACGTCGAGGTGGCCGACAACTTCAACCCGGAGGTCGGGTTCCTGCGCCGGCAGGGGTTCCGCAACCTCGACTCCGGCTTCTCGTTCATCACCCGCCCGAGAGGCATCCCGTGGCTGCAGCAGGTGCGGCCGCACGCGACCTTCAACCGGTTCTGGAACTTCGCCGGGTTCCAGGAGACCTCGTTCCTGCACATCGACAACGATCTGGAGTTCGCCGACAGCACGCTCGTCAAGACCGCCTGGAACGTCACGGGCGAGGGCGTGACCGAACCGTTCGAGATCGCGAAGGGGGTCATCGTGCCGGCCGGCATCTACGACCACAACGAGGCGCAACTCTCCTACGAGTCGAACCGCGGCGCACCCGTCAGCGTGGGCGCGCGAGCCCGGATCGGGGGGTTCTTCGGCGGCCACCGGGCCACGGTGGGACCGACTCTGAGAGTGCGCAGCGGCGACAGGTTCAATGCGTTGCTGCAGTGGAGCCGGAACGACGTCGACCTGCCGGGCGGCCGGTTCGTCGCCAACTTGACGAGCGCGCGGATCGCCTACAACTTCTCGCCCCGCCGCTTCGTCCAGGCGCTCGTGCAATACAACGATGCCGCCGACCTCTGGTCAGCGAACCTGCGGGTGGGGTTGCTCGGGCAGGCCAACACCGGGCTCTTCATCGTCTACAACGACACGCGCGGCCTGCACGACACGATACCCTCCGGCGGCGGGCGGAGCCTGATCCTGAAGTTCAGCCGGATGTTCGACCTGGATTAGATTGGGAGTGGTCGCCGCGCAGCAGCCCGACGTTCGGGTGCTGTCTTTCGACGACCGTATTCGCGGCAACGCGGCGGCCCTCGGTTTCGACGTCGTGCCGTCACTCGACGCACGCTCTTGACAGCGCTTTGGGGGGCGATGCCGTCAGAGCGTGCGCCAGACCGCGCACCTGCCGGGGCTCGGGGTCGTCCGGCCGCCACCCGGAGGTCAGGACGGCGACGGGCGCGCGGTTCCCCAGTACCGTGCGCGGCCGAGCGAACCAGCGGCGAATGCCGGCGTCGTTGTAGGCGCCCGCGAGGTCGCCGACCATCAGCGCCAGCGCGTGCAGACGGGCGGCGACGTCGTCCGGGGTCCTCCGGGCGCTGGTCACGTAGCGGCGCAGGCTTACGGTGGAGATGCTCAGCAGACGAGCGAGGAGATCGACGCCGAGGACGCGCTGCAACACCGGCCATTCCGACGCGGGTACGGGCGACGCTCGCGAGACCTCGTTGGCGTGTTCGAGCATCGCTTCGAGCGGTTCGATTTCGACTCTTGTACGACTTGCCTTCGCGGCCCGGACCACCCACGAGGTCCGCCGAGAAGCTCGGCGGACCTCCCCGCAGCGGCTCGAACCCGCCCCGGCGGCGGGCCTCACATGCCGGAAACGCGGCCGGCGATGCGGTAGCAGTGGAAGATGATGTGCCAGCCGAGCGCCACCACGGCGAGCCACGCCACCCAGTAGTAGTCGCCGGGAATCCCGAGGTTGCCGCCGAAGAAGGGGGTCGCGTGCTCGTTGAGCATCGCCCACAGCAGCGGCAGCGACAGGTAGGTGTTGTGCTTGGAGCGCAGCCCCGCGAGGGCCGGATCGGCGGCGTCCGGGGGCTTGCCGGCCTTCACCGCGGCGATGATGCGCTGCTGCGCCGGCCAGATGCGGAACCACACGTTGAAGGCCATCATCGTCCCGAACATCGTGCCGGTGTGGATGAGGACCGAGCGCGGCGGGAATCCGCCGACCTCCACGAACATCCACACGACGACCGCGAGCAGCACGAAGGAGACGAGGGTGGCGGCGCGGACGTTCGACTTGAGCCCGCTCTTCCACAGCGCGTCGTAGCCGAAGACGGCCAGGAACGTCACGGCGATCATGGCGATCGGGCCCGCCCCCCAGGTCGCGTCGACCTCGATCGCCAAGCGGCCGTGGTAGAAGATCAGCAGCAGCAGGACGACGCCGGTGATCCAGGTCCAGGCGGCGCCCCAGCGGAACCAGAACAGGGCGCGGGGCATCAGCTCGGGCACCACCTTCTGCTTCGTCGGCCCGTCGAGCTGCGCGGCCATCTGGCCGTTCACGAAGTTGAAGAAGTAGAGGTGCCCGATCCAGATGATTCCCACGAACACGTGGAGCCATCGGAAGATGAACTGCAGGCTTTCCATCATGGTGTTCCTCCCTCCTCGTTGCGCCACAGGTAGAGAATGCCCCGATTGTATGCCCACGGGGTGCGCGAGACAGCCGACAGACGCGGCCGAAACCGCCGCCGGCCGCCTCGCTCAAGCCGTTCTAGCCCTCGCTGAGCTCGTCGTACGCCACGCCGAGCACGCCGCTCAGGCTGAGCAGCGCAAACGGCGACACGTGGTCCTCGAACCCGGGCAGCGCCTCGGTGCCGGTGATTTCCTCCCTCGACCGGCCGGCCTGCATCTCGCGGCGCGTCAGCTCGAGCGCCGCGGTGAAGTAGTCGCGCAGGTGCGCCAGCTCGGCCCGGTCGCCCGTCACGCCGGCGCCCGGGGTCCCATGCCCGAAGACGTAGATGGTGTCGGCCGGATTGTCCGCCGACACCTGCTCCAGCACCTCGATCCAGCTCGCAATCCGGGCGCCCGAGGCACGGTCGACGAACGGGTGCAGGCGATTGAACATCAGGTCGCCCATGTGCACGACGTTGGCCTGCTCGAAGGTCACCACGCAATCGCCGCTCGTATGACCGGCGCCGTGATACCGCGCCACGACCGTCTCGTCCCCGATCGTCGTCCGCCACTCGTCGGTGAAGGTCTCGTCCGGATAGGCCTGCGAGTCCTCGTTCCCCGCCTCCTCGGCCGTCCGCCGCTGCCACGCCGCGCTGTTCTCGTGGGCGACGATCGTGCCGACCACCGGACGAAACGTCTGGTTGCCGCCGACATGGTCACCGTGGTGGTGCGTGTTGAGCAGGATGTCGATCGCATTCGACGACCGCTCCCCGATCCCGTCGATGCACGCCGCCGCCGCGGCCGCGTTCTGGCTGTCGATGATCAGAATCCCGTCCGCGTTCACCAGCCAGCCTATCGTGCCCCCCTGGCCGTTGAAGATGCCCACGCCCCGCCGCAGGTCCTCGAACGAGGTGGTGAGCTGCTGCATTCCGGCGAGGGGCAGATCCCTGAGCGCGGCCGCCGTCACCGTCATGCCCGTCATTGCGAGAAAGCGCCGTCTGTTCATGATTCGATCTCCTTCTTCCGCTGTCCGTGTTGAACGTCACCCGGGGCGGAGCGCCCGCGTGCAGTTGGCGGCTCCATATCGATCACTGTCCCGGCCCGCCCGCGACTACTCGATGGCCCCGTAGACGAGAGTCTGGAACTCGCGCTCGATGTCGTAGGCGGCGAACGGGGTGAACTGGGTCCACACCATGCCGATGAGCTCGGCCTCGGGGTCGATCCAGAAGAACGTGTTGGCGGCGCCGGCCCAGCGGAAGACGCCGTCGTTGTCGGGCTCGGGCGAGGCGTCGGGGTCGACCATGACCGCGAACCCGAGGCCGAAGCCGTAGCCGGGGCTGATGTACGTCCCCAGGTCTATCGGGACCAGCGCGTCCGGGAGGTGGTTCGTGCGCATCTTGGCGACGGTCTCCGGCGCGAGGATGCGCGCGCCGTCGAGGCTGCCCCCTTCGAGCAGCATCTGGGCGAACCGGATGTAGTCGGACGCGGTCGAGGTCAGGCCGCCGCCGCCGGAGGGGAACGCGGGCGGGCGCGTGTACTGGCCGTCCACCGGCGAGTCGGCGACGACGAGCCGGCCGCCCAGCTTCGCGTAGTTGGCCAGGAACCGGCCGCGCTTCTCCGCCGGCACCTGGAACGCGGTGTCGTCCATGCCGAGGGGACCCAGGATGCGCGCCTCGACGAACGCGTCGAAGGCCTGCCCCGAGGCGACCTCCACGACGCGGCCGAGGACGTCGGTCGACACGCTGTAGCTCCACCGCGTTCCCGGGCTCGCGAGCAGCGGGAGCTCGGCGACGCGGCGGGCGAAGTCGTCGAGGCCCTCGGCGAGGCGGAGGGGGTTCGCCTGGTTGTAGAGGCGGTCGACGGCGGAGTCGCCGAACAACCCGTAGGTGAGGCCCGACGTGTGGGTCAGCAGGTGCTCGACCGTGATCGGGCCCTCCGCCGGCACGCGGTCTCCGCCGTCGGCCAGGACCTTCACGCCGGCGAACTCGGGCACGAACTTCGAGACCGGGTCGTCGAGGGCGACCCTGCCCTCCTCGACCAGGATCATCACCGCGACGCTCGTCACCGGCTTGGTCATCGAGTAGATGCGGAAGATGTCGTTCCGCTCCAGGGGGTCGCCGGTCGCGGTGTCCCGCGTCCCGATCGCCTCCCAGTGGACGACCTGCCCCCGGCGCGCCACCATCGTCATCACCGCGGCCAGCCGGCCGTCGTCGACGTAGGCCTGCATGGCCGGCGCGATGCGGTCCAGCGCGTCAGCGGACATCCCGACCGCGCCGGGGCTGGCCACCGGGAGCCCGGCGTGCGCCTCGGCGTCGTCCTGCGCGAGCGCGGCCGGCGCGAGCACCGCCGCAACCACCCCGGCGAGCCCGACCGCGATACCTGCCGATTGACGAGTCATGAACGCCTCCCTGCTTCCTGGAGCCCAGCTCCACCGCGAACCGATCCACGCTGCACGCATGCTGTTCCAGCCCGAGGATGGTACCCCGTGTCGGCGCGGGGCGCCACGGGCGGGGAGGCGGTGGAGGGTTGGTTGGGCGGGAATCGGAGCCGCAGAAGTTTCGCGTCAGCGAAACTTCCAACGCGACCGCAAGGTCGCGCGGCGACGATTCCCGGGCCGGGCTCCGGCCAGAGCGCAGCCGCCTGCAACCGCCAGCGGCGCGGGCGGCTCGCAGTCACCTGCGAGCCGCCGCGCGCCGTTGCCCTGGGGATTGCTCAGAAGCCGTACCGGATACCCGCCTGGAACTGGCGCGGGTAGCCCCCGGCCAGGAGCCGGGTCGGCACGAGGAAGCTGCCGGACCGCATGTCGCCCGTCGGGTTGACGAAGTTCACGCGGTTGGTCAGGTTGAAGAGCTCGCCGAAGACATCGACGGTCTGCTGCCCGTCGCTCCGGAAGCGGTAGCCGATCCGCATGTCGAGCTGGAAGTAGCCGGGACCGTAGGCGCCTCTGAGCCCCCCCGCGTTGTCCACGCTGATCGCGTTCTGTCCGGTGCCGCTGTACATGCCCGGCGGCAGCGGGTCGACCAGCTGTCCGTTCATGTCCGGATCGAAGTTGCGGTCTTCGATGGTGAACGGGGTGCCGGTCATGTACCGGGCGACGGCGCTGAGGGTCACGCCCCCGGTCCCCGGTATCTCCGTCTGCCCGCTCAGGGTCAGGAGGTGGCGGCGGTCGTACTGGCTGGGGCCCCACAGCAGGTCCAGGTTGGGGTTCTCCATGACCTGGGCCACGTTGACCTCATCGTTGGGGTCGCCGTCGTTGTTGCCCCGCGCGTAGCCGAGGGTGTACGCCACGCGCGCGCTCCAGTTGTCGGCGTATCGCTTCTCGATCTGGAAGTTGAGGCCGTCGTAGGCCGAGCCGGCGTTGTTCTCGATGATCCACACGTCGCTGGCGAACGGCGCGATCCCGAGCTGGTCGGCAAGCCCCATGAAGTCGACGCGGGTGAGCGGGTCCGTCCTGTTCGTCCCCGCCCGGACCCGCGGCGTGAGGTTGTAGCGCAACGGCAGGTCGCGGCCCCAGAGCTTGACGTAGTCGACGCCGAACGAGACCTGGGGGCTGAGCTCGCGCTCGTAGCCGAACGACACCGAGTCCTGGTGGGCGACGGGACGCTGGGGCGTGTCCAGCCACACCGAACCCAGGTTGCGGCTGAGGCCGGGCGGCACGAACTGGCCGATGAGGTCGCGGTTCAGGACGGGTCCGTTCATGAGCAGCGGATGGGTGGGGAACATCCCCTGGCTCGGGCCCGGATCGATGTCGTCCAGGGGGAAGTCGATCAGGAACGAGCTGGCGTAGACCCCGTTCCGGACGAAGGGCTCGAAGCGGTTGACCCACAGACGCTCGTAGAAGCGGCCGTAGCCGCCGCGGATGACCGAGCTGTTGCCCGCGTCGTAGGCGAAGCCCAGGCGCGGCGCGATGTTGTTCTTGTCGACCGGATAGGCGTCGGGGTCGTCGAACAACGGGTTGAAGAACGCCGTGATGGGGGCGATGTGGACGTCGTAGCGCACCCCCAGGTTGAGGGTCAGATTGTCGATGCGCCACTTGTCCTGCAGGAAGAGCCCGCCGGAATGCACCGTGGTGTACGGCGTGTCCGGCCTGGGTACGCGCACTCTCAGCCGTTCAGGATACGTGAAGGGATCGCTCGCATCGAACGAGCTGTCGCTCGCCAGGGTGAAGCTCCCGTTCATGTAGCTCTGGTCGACGCGCCGGTGCTGGGCGTTGTTGTACTGGATGCCGAACTTGAAGTCGTGGTCCCCGCCGTCGGTCGGCACGAACCAGCTGAAGCTGTTCTGGAACGCGTAGGACTGCATCTTCCGGTCCAGCGCGAACCAGTCGGCCTGGGTGCTGATGCCGCTCCTCAGGGTGATGTTGGGCGGCTCCAGCGTCTGGTCGTTCGTCGCGTGATACCCGAGCGAGCCCCAGTTGGGGCGCTCGTAGGTCCACGACGCCCGCGTGGTGTTGACCGCGTTCGTGCCGACGATCCAGTTGTAGGTCCCCACCAGGGTCCAGTCGTCGTCCCGCTCGTTGGTCACCGTCTCCGCCGTGCGGGAGCCGGACGGGTTGCCGTTGGTGGGCTGGTGGTCCCAGAGATAGCGGATCGAGTAGTTGTGATCGGAGTTGATCTGGTTGTCGAAGCGGAGCAGGTAGTTGTCGAAGTTGGACTCCTGCACCGTCGAGAAGTTCAGGTCCGGCCGCTCCGGGTAGAAGCGGCTCTCCCCGACGTCGAGGTCCAGGCGCTCGTAGCTGAAGAAGAAGTGGGCCTTGTCCTGCACGACGGGGCCCCCGATGGTGCCGCCGAGCTGCCGCAGCACCGTGTCGGGCTTCTCGAGGTCCTGCTGCTTGACGAAGAAGTCCGGCGCGGTCAGGCCCCCGCTCGTGTAGAAGCCGAACGCGCTGCCGTGGAACTCGTTGGTTCCCGTCTTGCTGATGGCGTTGATGACCCCCGAGGTGGCCGACTCGTACTCGGCGTCCATCTGGTTGGTGACGACCTGGAACTCTGCCACCGCCTCGAGGGCGGGCTTGGCCTGCGACTGGCCCCCCCGCAGATCGTCGTTGTTGGCCCCGCCGTCGAGCATGAACATGATGCCGGTCTGGTTCTGGCCGTTGATGCGCACGCTTGACGAGCTCGGGCTGCTCGACGGCGCCAGCTGCACCCCGGGCAGGAGGGCGACGAAGCTGGTGAAGTTGCGGCTCGAAGACGGCAGGTCCCTCAGCTCCTCCTCCGAGACGTTGCCGCCGACCTGGGCCGAGGTGAGGTCGACGAGCGGCGACTCGCCGGTGACCGTCAGCGACTCCTCCAGCGCCCCGATCTGCAGCGCGAGGTCGATCTGCACGGTCGGCCCGACCTGCAGGACGATGTTCTCGGTGATGAGCTCGCGGAAGCCCGCGAGCCGGGCGCTGAGGGTGTACGGGCCGGGTTGCAGGCTGGCGAGGGAGTACTCGCCTCCCGGTCCCGTGACGGTCTCCCGGAAGGTTCCCGTCTCCTCGTGGGTGGCGAGGACCGTCGCGCCCGGGAGGACGCCGCCCTGCTCGTCGGAGACGACTCCGCGAATCGCGGACGTTCCCTGTGCGAAGGTTGGCGCGGCTATGGCGCACGACAGCCCGAGGGCGAGCGTTGACACGACGATTGCACGCATGGGATCACCTCCAAGAGGAGCACGGATTTACGCCACCGACCGACCGGTCGCCGAACGAATATCCTCCAGAGCGTCGCTTGTCATTCGCGGTTCTTCAGATTCAGTTGGCCCAGTTCCCTCCAAGTCGTGTCGCCGGCACGATGCCCGGCGCCCCGTGGCAAGCGGCGCCGCTGCGTTCGACCGGCGATGCATCCTGCCTGACTGCGTTGTTCCCCGGAGCCGCGTCCTGCTCCGCGGTCGCACATGCCGGCCATGCGCGCTCGTCACGCCTTGTCAGGCAGGCCTCGACGCGACGTTTCGCCCGGATTGCATTCTCACACCGAACATCCCTCCGCGCCAAACAATTCCGTCCACCCACCGGCGCGCCCCCTCCAGCGCCCGGCGGACCGGCCGGCGCCGGTCGCCCGTACGGTCCGCGCCGAAGCCACGCGGATGGCGGGGAATATTGCCGAATATGGCGTGCGTCAGGCCAGGCCCGGAGAGGGAGAACGGGCGGCACGCCTACCGCACGCCGAGCAGGATCTCCGTCGTCAACTGGTCCAGCCGCTCGTAGGACAGCTCCCGGGCGCCGAGCGCCGCCCGGTCGAACCGGTGGCTCCGGAGGGCGGCCGCGGCATCCGGGCTGAAGGCCCCGACCGCGGGCGCGGCCTGGGACGTCTCGGCGAGCCGGGCAAGCAGGCCGCCGATCTCGGGGTCGGCCTTCCACCGCGCCGCCTTCTCCTTCAGGATGAGATAGGTGCGCATGCAGCCGCGCGCGAAGTCCTCGACGCCCTCGACCCCCTCGGTGCGGTAGGCGTGGGCGTCGAAGTGGCGCGGGCCGTCGTAGCCCACGTCCTCCAGGAACTTCACCAGCCAGAACGCGGCCTTCGGGTTCGCCGCGCCGAACCGGAAGTCCTGGTCGTAACGGCCGATCACCTGGTCGTTCAGGTCGATGTGGAAGAGCTTCCCCGCCTCCCACGCCTGGGCGACGGCGTGAGTCATGTTCAGGCCGGCCATGTGCTCGTGGGCGACCTCGGGGTTCACCCCCACCAGCTCCGGATGGTCGAGGGTCGGAATGAACCCGAGATAGGCGCCGGTGGTCGGGAAGTAGATGTCGCTCCGCGGCTCGTTCGGCTTCGCCTCGAGCGCGAAGCGGTAGTCGTAGCGGTTGGCGATCGAGTACTCGCACAGGAAGTTCACCGCCTCGCGGAACCGCTGGATGGCGGCGTCGGGCCGCCGGCAGCCGTCGGTCTCGGTCCCCTCGCGCCCACCCCACATGACGAAGATCTTCGCGCCGAGCTCGGCCCCGAGGTCCATCGCCCCCATCGCCTTCTGGACCGCGAGGGCCCGCACCGCCGGATCGTTCGCGGTGAACGCCCCGTCCTTGAAGGCGGGGTCGGTGAACAGGTTCGTGGTGGCCATCGGGACGACCAACCCGTGGTCCCCGCACGCCTGCCGGAAGTCCCGCACGATGCGGTCCCGCTCGGCCGCGGTGGCGTCGATCGGCACCAGATCGTTGTCGTGCAGGTTCACCCCCCAGGCGCCCACCCGGCCGAGCAGCGCGACGAGCTCGACCGGGGTCAGCCGCGGCCGCACCGGCTCGCCGAAGGGGTCGCGGCCGGGGTTGCCGACCGTCCAGAGACCGAACGAGAACTTGTGCTCCGGACGGGGAGCGTAGGCATCGTCAGACATGGTTCATCTCGCCACCGTCACCCCACCGGCCCCCGGGATGCAGGGCGCCGTACAGGGTGCGGAAACGGGCGTACTGCCGGTCGAGAGTCTCCATCGCACCGGGATCCGGCGCCACCGTCCCCGCCACCCGGACGGCGCCCGCGCACGCCTCGTCCACCGAGCCCCAGACCCCGGCCCCGACCCCCGCGAGCAGCGCCGCGCCGTAGGCGGCGCCCTCCTCCGCCGCCAGCACGTCGACGGGCTGGCGGTAGACGTCGGCCTGAATCTGACGCCACAGCCGCGAACGCGCACCGCCGCCGCCGAGCCGGATCCGCGTCGCCGGCACCCCCATCTCGTTGAAAATAGTCAGGCTGTCGCGCAGGCTGAAGGCGACGCCCTCCAGCACCGCGCGGATCACGTGCGCCCGGCCGTGCGCGGCGGACAGCCCCACGAGCGCCGCCCGCGCGTGCGGATCGAGATGCGGCGTCCGCTCGCCCATCAGATAGGGCGCCCACAGGACCCCGTCGGCCCCCGGCGGCGCCGCCGCCGCCTCGGCGCACAGGCGGTCGTAGGGGTCGCCCGGCGCGTCCGCGCCGCCGGCCCCCGCGCCGAGGGTGTCGCGCAGCCAGCGCAGCGACAGCCCCGCCCCCTGGGTGACCCCCATGACGTGCCAGCGGCCCGGCGCCGCGTGGCAGAAGGTGTGGACCCGCCCGCGGGAGTCGCGCGCCGGCCGGGCCGTGGCCGCGAACACCACGCCGGAGGTGCCGATGGTGGCGCTGACCGCGCCGGGGCCCACGATGCCCATTCCCACCGCCCCCGCCGCCTGGTCTCCCCCGCCCGCCACCACCGGGGTTCCGACCGCGAGGCCCGTGGCCTCGGCGCCGGCGCGGGCGAGACGGCCGGTGACGGCCGGCCCTTCGTGGGCCGCGGGAAGGCTGGCCGCGTCGATCCCCACCCGCCCGAGCAGCTCCGACGACCAGCACCGGCGAGCCACGTCGAAGAGCAGGGTCCCCGAAGCGTCCGCCACGTCGGTGGCGCGCTCGCCGGTGAGCCGCCACCGCACGTAGTCCTTGGGCAGCAGCACCGTCCGCACCCGCTCCCAGTGCGCGGGCTCCTCGTCGCGCACCCACAGCAGCTTCGGGAGGGTGAATCCGGTGAGGGCCGGATTGCTGACCAGCTCGATCAGACGGGCCGCGCCCACCTCGTCGGTGAGCCGCCGGCACTGGGCGCCGGTCCGCTGGTCGCACCAGATGATCGCGGGCCGCACCACCGCTCCCGCCGCGTCGAGCAGCACCGCCCCGTGCATCTGCCCCGACAGGCCGACGGCCCGGATGGCGCCGGGCGCCGTCCCCCCGGCGGCCAGGGCGGCCCGGACGGCCGTCTGCGACGCGCGCCACCAGTCGCCCGGATGCTGCTCGGCCCAGCCGGTGCGGGGCGCGTCGAACGCCGCGTGCGGCTCGGTCGCCGTCGCGGTCACCGAGCCGTCCGCCTCGACGATCGTGGCGCGCGAGCCGCCGGTTCCGACATCGAGCCCCAGCACCGCCATCGGTCCCATAAGGATACCCGCCCGCCGGCCCGGCCGGGCGGCGCCGGTCCGATCGCGCGTCATCCTTCCGCGGCGAAAGCCCGTGGCAAGAACGCGTGTCGCACCGAAGATCGGCGGGCGCGCCCGCGTGGCAAGGCGCGACGAGGCACAGACAACCGCGGAACCCGACGGAGTCTGCGGAGCAACGCAGTCCACACGGGATGCATCGCCCGTCGAATGCAACGGGCCTTGCCACGGGCTCTCGACGCTGTACCATGAGGGCACGGAACGATGCCAACCGCGGAAAGGATGTGGACCGTGCGACAGGTAGATCCCTTCGTCGTCCTGGCAGCAGCAGCCCTCGCGATCCTCGCAGCCCCGCCCCCGGCGGCGGCGCAGACCGCCCCGGCCAGGGTCCTCTATCTGACGCAGTCCGCCGCGTTCGCGCATCCCGTCCTTCCGCACTCCGAAGCCGTCTTCACGCGCATCGCGAAGGAGTCGGGACACGTCGACCTGACCGTCTCCCGCGACGCCTCGACCCTGAACGCGGCGACCCTCGCCGAGTACGACGCGGTGGTCTTCTTCACCACCGGCGAGCTGCCCATGGACGACGCGCAGAAGGCGGCGCTGCTCGCCTGGGTGCGCGGCGGCGGCGCGTTCGTCGGCGTGCACAGCGCCACCGACACCTTCTACGAGTGGCCGGGGTATCTCGGGTTGATCGGCGGCTACTTCGACGGCCATCCCTGGCACCAGGAGGTCACGGTGCGGGTCGAGGACGGGCAGCACCCCGCCACCCGGCATCTCGGCGAGTCGTTCCGCATCCACGACGAGATCTACCAGCACCGCGAATGGTCCCGCGGCAACGTCGACGTGCTGCTGAGCCTCGACGTCGGCTCCGTCGACATGAACGCGCGCAACATCCGGCGCGACGACCGGGACTTCGCTCTCGCCTGGACGCGGCAGGAGGGCGCCGGCCGCGTCTTCTACACCGCGCTGGGTCACCGTCCCGAGGTGTGGGACGACCCGCGCTTCCAGACCCACCTCCTGCAGGGCATCGCGTGGGCCATCGGCAACCCCGCGGCCCGCGCCGACGACACGGCCGCCAACACCCTGACCGCCGAGGAGCGGGCCGACGGCTGGGAGCTGCTGTTCGACGGCGAGAGCCTCGCGGCCTGGCGCGGCTACAAGCGGGACGGCGTGCCCGACGGATGGCAGGCGGTCGACGGCGCCCTCGCCCGAGTCGGCCGCGGGGGCGACCTCATCACCGTCGAGCAGTTCGCCGACTTCGAGCTGCGGTTCGACTGGAAGGTGGAGGAGGCCGGCAACAGCGGCGTGATGTTCCGGGTCGCGGAAGGCGACGGCCCCCCGTGGCACACCGGACCCGAGTTCCAGATCCTGCACAACGCCGGCCACCGGGACGGGCTCGCCCCCATCACCTCGGCCGGCAGCAACTACGCCGTCCACCCCCCGGCCCGCGACGCCACCCGGCCCGTCGGGGCCTGGAACACCGCCCGCCTCCTCGTCCGCGGCGCCCACGTCGAGCACTGGATGAACGGCGAGAAGCTGCTGGAGTACGAGCTGGGCGATTCCGACTGGGAGCGGCGCATGATGGCCAGCAAGTTCGCCTCGATCCCCCGCTACGGCCGCGAGCCCCGCGGGCACGTCGCCATCCAGGACCACGGCGACCCCGTCGCGTTCCGGAACATCAGGATTCGCCGGCTCGACGCGAAGTGACGATACCCACAGCTCACACGAAGCGTCTATGGGCAAACATCAGCGGGGCGACGCTGGTGGCGGCGCCAGGGGCAGGCCAGAGAAGACATCGGCGTCCCGTTCGATGGCGTCGAATTCGGCATTGACCCGCATGCTGTCCTGTCGGACGCGGCTCGAGGCGGCCCGGAGCCGCTCCGCACGCAGAAGGGCGCGCGTGTCGCGGTTCATGCGCTCCAACGCTCGGCGAATGTACTCGGCGCGCGACAGTTGCAGCGCCGCGGCGCATCGGCCGGACGCATCGAGCAACCGTTCCGGCAGCTTCAACGAGATCGCAGGCATGACGATTTGTGTCCAGTATTCAGTCTGAATATCAAGATATGATACCCCGAACGTGCCACGATTTGGCCATGGAGTTCACGCGTGGCTCCTCCCCTCATCCCGGCTCCGGGACCGCGGTTCTTCGCTGACGTTCTGATCGATCAGGTGAGCCGACCGGATTGACCACCTCGCCGACACCGCCGCCGGAATCGGATCGTCTACTCGGCCTTGAACTCGCAGGCCTCCGAAAAAGCCTTGTCATTAAGCACTAAAAACGACAAAAATACATGCTATTTCATCAATAAACCCCATGCCCGAGTTGCTGCAACGTCGAGAGATCGGCCATCTGGAGGCCTGGGCGGCGCGCCGGCCGCACAAGCCGATCGTGATTCGGGGTGCGCGGCAGGTCGGCAAGTCGACTCTGGTGCGCGAGTTCGCCCGCGCCGCGGGACTGACGCTGGTGGCGGTCGACTTCGAGCGCAACCCGGAGCTGCGGGAAGCCTTCACGGGCCGGGACCCGGCACGCATTCTGGCGCTGCTCAAGCTGCTGACCGGGAAGACGGCGGCAGCCGGAACGCACCTGCTCTTCCTGGACGAGATACAGGCCGCGCCCGAAGCGCTCGCGGCGCTGCGCTACTTTCGCGAGGAGATGCCCGAGCTGCACGTGCTGGCGGCGGGGTCGCTGCTCGAGTTCGCGCTCGCGCAGACACGCTTCCCGATGCCCGTCGGCCGCGTGGAGTACATGCACCTCGGACCGATGCATTTCGAGGACTTCGTGATTGCCATGGGCGAGGCGGACCTGGCGGACTTCCTGCGCGCGTTCCCCCTGCGCAGCGTCAAGGAGAACGCCCTGCCGGCGGCGCTGCACCGCAAGTGCCTCGATCTGCTTCGCCGGTACTGGGTCGTGGGCGGACTCCCGGAAGCCGTGGCGGCGTTCGTCCACGCATCATCGGGCGGCGGCGGCGACTTCGAGCCGGTGTCCCGCGTGCTGCAGAGCGTCGTCGCGACCTACCGCGACGACTTCGGCAAGTACGGCCGGTCCCGCGACCGCATTCGGATGGTCTTCGACCGGCTGCCGCATCTGGTGGCGCGGAAGTTCAAGTACGTGGAGGTCAGCCGAGAACATCGCGCCTCGGAGATCGGCGCCGCGCTCGATCACCTCTGCATGGCCCGCGTCGCCAGCAAGGTATTCCGCACCGCCGCCAACGGGGTGCCACTCGCGGCCGAGATCAACGAGCGCTTCTTCAAGTGCCTGCACGTCGACGTCGGCCTCATGTGCGCCGCACTGGGCCTCGACGTGCTCGATCTGGAACGGCAGGGAGACCCGACGCTCGTCAATCGCGGCGCCGTCGCGGAACAGTTCGTGGGCCAGCATCTGCTCTACTCCGAGGCGCCGTACCTCACGCCGGCGCTGCACTACTGGGCGCGCGAGACGAGGAACGCGGCCGCCGAGCTCGACTACGTGATCGCCGCGGGAAGCCGCGTCGTGCCGGTCGAGGTCAAGGCGGGCGCCACCGGCTCCCTGAGGTCGCTGCACCAGTTCATCCATGAGAAGTCCTCGGGCCTCGCCCTGCGATTCAATGCAGACCCGCCGAGCCTGCTCCGAGACTCCAGGAAGCTGCCGGATGGAACGACGGTGCGCTTCGATCTGCTGTCGTTGCCCCTGTATCTGGTCGGCCAGGCGCGCAGGCTGATCGGCGAGGCCGCGGCGGAGCGCTCCTCATGATTCTCCTGTCCCTCCTCCCTGCCGGCGGACCGATCCCCCCACGTGCTACGATACGATCATGGACCTTACCCAGTGGGTCTCGCCCGCCATCGTGATCGCCATCGTGGTTCTGCTCTGGCGCCAGACCAACAGCCGTCTGGATCGCCTCGGCGATCAGGTGAACGGCCGGATCGACCAGGTAAGTAGCCGGCTCGACCGCCTCGCCGACACGGTCGCCGGTGTCGACCGCCGTCTCGCGTCCCTCGAAGGTCGAATCACCGGGTGGCAGGACCACCAGCACGGCCCCGCCGCCTGATCGGGACTACTCCCCCAGGGACCGAAAGGAACCCGCGACGGCCTCGCGGGTCTTCTCCGCCAGCACCCGGTAGTCGGCCTCGAGGATGGGCGGCGACACGACCACGTCCACCTCGATGCGGCGGGAGTGCAGCAATCGCCACACGTGGGGGAAGAACCCCATGTTGCCGTACCAGCAGACGAGGTCCCGATTCTCGGGTCCGACGGGGACCGAATCGAGGGTCCGGTAGTTCAGCGTCAGGGGCAGCACCGGCGTCCCGGCGGCGGCACAGGCCTTGAACAGGGGGCTCTTGAAGGGGTGGACCCCGGCGCCGTCGCCCGCCGCGCCCTCGGGGAACAGGGTCACGGGGACGCCGCTCTCGAGGAGGGCGGCGATGGCCCGGATCTCCTGCACCAGCCGTCTCCGGTTCTTCCGGTCCACGAAGAAGCAGAGGGCCAGCCGGCAGACATGGCCCAGGAAGAGGGACTCCCGCAACTCCCGGGACGTGATGAACGTCGAGGGAAAAAGGGACGCGTGAACCAGGATGTCCAGATACGAGAGGTGGTTGACCGCGTAGAGATACGTCTGCCGCGGCGCGACGTGCCGCGCGTTCCTGAGGGTGACCCCGATTCCCCAATGGCGCAGGAACGCGCGGCAGCAGAGGGACGTGACCCGGTTCGCCCAGCGTGCGGCCGCACGGGGGAACCACGGCGTCAGGCAGACGGCGAAGGTCTGTCCGCACGCGAAGGTCAGGACGATGATTCCCCCGCCGATCAGCTTGAGCAGGGCGGTGCAGGACGTCATGAACGGGTGGGCGCGGGCGCGGTGCGGGCCGGCCCGCGGTGGAACCCGGGCCGGCCCGCGCAAACCGGCGTTACGGCAGGGCGAACACGAAGATGTTGTTGCCGTTGCTCGGCCGCAGCTCCGGGGTCAGGCGCATGTTGTCGCGCGAGCTCAGCGACGATCCGGTGCTGGTGACGACGTACTGCTTGCCGTCGACCGCGTAGGTGATGGGGAAGCCGGTGACCGACGTCCCGACGTTGATCTCCCAGAGCGACTCGCCCGTCTCCTGGTCGAGGGCGCGGAACCGGCCGTTGCCGTCGCCGCCGAAGACGAGCCCGCCGCCGGTCGCGATCAGCGAGGTGGTGCCGGCCCGCTGCTCGTAGACCCACGCGGTATTCCCGGTCTCGGCCGAGATCGCCTGCACGATGCCGACCTGGTCGGTGCCCGGCGCGACCTGCTGGCGCTGGGCGAGGTTGTAGAGCGTCAGCCCGCCCTCGGTGGTCGCCATCATGCGCGCGCACACGTTGCGCAGCGGGTAGTACATCAGGCCGGTCAGGGGGCTGTACGCGCCGGCCTCGTGGTCCTTGCCGCCGGTCACGAAGCTCGGGCAGATCAGCATCTCCTGCCCCTCGCGCTCGAAGACGAGCTCGGCGTTCTCGGTGACCGCGCCGGTCGCGCCGTCGATGGCGCTGACCACGTTCTGGGCGGTGGTCGGCGTGGCCCACAGGAACTCGCCGGTCTCGCGGTCGAGGGTGTAGACGATGCCGGTCTTGCCGGGGATGCCGGTCATGACCTTCCGGACCTCGCCCGACTGCAGCCGCGGGTTGATCCAGGGCACGGTGGCCGGGTCGGGGGCCACCGCGGTGTCGACGAGCAGCCGCTCGAACGGATGGTCGAGGTCCCAGTGGTCGTTCAGGTGCTGGTAGTACCACACGATCTCGCCGGTGTCGGCGTCGAGGGCGAGGGTCGAGTTGTGGTACAGGTGCTTCAGGTCGGTCCCGCCGATCATGAACTTGGGCGCCGGCGAGGTGACCGACGTGCCCACGTAGACGAGGTTCAGCTCGGGGTCGAAGCTCGGGACCATCCACGAGCCGACGTGCTTCCGCTCCTCGAAGGGGACGCTGCCCCAGCTCTCGTTGCCGGGCTCGCCGGGACCGGGGATGAGCCGGCGGCGCCACAGCTCCTCGCCGGTCATGGCGTCGTGGGCGACGATGACGCAGGCGTGGGGACCGCCCTTCGGCGCGCAGCTCCGGCCCGACACCACCTTGCCGTTGGCCACGATGGGGCCGGAGGTCTGGTTGGCGGGATGCACCCGGTAGTCGAGGACCTGCGTCTCCCAGACCAGCTCGCCGGTCTTCGCGTCGAGGGCGAAGATGTAGTCGTCGCCGCTCGTGTCGATGATCAGCTCGCCCCAGATGGCGATGTTGCGGTTCGTGTCGGTGAGGCTGCCGATCATGTACTCGGCGAGGTCGTCGGGCCGGTCGCGGCGGTACTCCCAGATCAGGTCGCCGGTCACCGCGTCGAGGGCCTGGATGACGTCCCGCGGGTTCGGCATGTACATCACGCCGTCGTGGACGAGGGGGGTCCCCTGCTGCAGCCCCGGCCCCAATGCCCGCGTCCACACCATGCGGATGTCGCCGACGTTGCCGCGGTCGATCTGGTCGAGGGGGCTGTAGCCCCACGTGTCGAGGGTGCGCCGCCACATCAGCCAGTCGTCCGGATCGGGATCCTGCAGCATGGCGTCGGTGACGGGGACGAAGTCGGCCGGGGCCTGGGCGTGCGCGGCGGCCGGGAATCCGGCGGGCGCCAGCAGCCCGAGGGCGACGAGGGACGACAGAACGAGGCGGCGTGCGTGCATGACTGCTCCTTGACGAAAACGATGAAACCGATGCGCCGGCCCGATCACTCGGGCAGCGCGAAGACGTAGAGGGCGTTCCCGGTGGCGGCCTGGTGGATCTCCGGGTTCAGCGTCGCGGTCAGCCCCCGGAAGATGCCGAGCCCGGTCGGCACGGCCAGGAACTGCCGGCCGCCGGCCGCGTAGGTGATCGGGTAGCCGTGGACGGCGTGGCCGAGACGCGTCTCCCACAGGACGTCGCCGTTCCGGACGTCGAAGGCCCGCACGTAGCGGTCGGCGTCGCCGGCGAACACCAGTCCGCCGGCCGTCGTCAGGGCCGCGGTCAGGAACACCGCGCGCTGCTCGCGGCTCCACAGCTCCTCCATCGTGCGCACGTCGTAGGCGGCGAGCCGGCCGATTCGCCCGCCGGTCCCCGGCATCTCGAGGATCTCGACGCTCTCGGCCGCCTCGCCGCCTCCCCCGTCGACGAACTCGACCTGGCGGCCGGACATCGTCATGCACATCTGGTGCAGCGGGATGATCAGCGCACCGGCCTCCGCGTGGTACGCGGTCGCCTGCCAGTTGTGCCCGCCGTACAGCCCGGGACAGGCGGCCACCACGTCGCCGATGCCGGCGTCCCGGATGTCCTGCCGGTAGGTGACCCGCCCCGTCTCCCGGTCGATCGACTCGAAGATGTTCTGGAACACCGTCTCCCGAAGGTCGAGGAAGCGCCCGGTCCGCCGGTCGAGCTTCCACAGAATGCCGTCCTTCCCGATGGTGAACAGCCACCGCTCGGGGCCGGCGTCGATCAGCACGCGCTCGTAGACGCTGTCCATATCGAGCGTCTCGCCCGGCACGTGCTGAAAGTACCATTCGACCCGGCCGGTGCCCGGATTCAGGGCCAGCGTCGAGTTCGTGTAGAGCGCGTCCTGCCTCGTCGACATGCCGCGGCTCGCCGCCACCCACGGCTTGGCCTGCGCGGTGCCGATGTAGAACAGGTCGAGCCCCGGGTCGTAGCTGCCCGGGATCCACACGTCGCCCCCTGCCCGCAGGTACGGCGCCACGTCACCCCAGGACGCGTCGTTCGGGTCGCCGGGCAGGGCGATGGTGGACGTGCGCCAGAGCTCGTTGCCGGTATCCGGGTCGTGCCCGGTGATGAAGCAGGTCTCGTCCTTGTAGCGCTGGCAGCCGTTGATGCCGCTCACGACGACCCCGTTCGCCACGATCGGGCCGCCGAACTGCATGAAGCCCTCGGTGTAGTCGGCCTTGACCGTCTCCCACACCCGATCGCCGGTGCGGGCGTCGAGGGCCACCAGCCTCGCGTCGTAGGTGGCGAGGAACACCTTGTCCCCGTACAGGGCGATGGTGCGGGTCGCCCCGAACCGCGCCGCGTCTTCCGGCAGGGGCTGGCGGTACTCCCACAATACGTCGCCGTTGCTCGCGTCGAGCGCCTGCACCACGTTGCCGGGGTGGGCGAGGAACATCACCCCGTCGTGCACCAGGGGGGTCGTCTGGTTGTTGCCGTCCTGCATCGTGACGGCCCAGGCGAGCCGCAGATCGCCGACGGTCTCCCGGTCGATCTGATCGAGGGGGCTGTAGCCGTGGTTGTCGAGGGTCCGGCGCCAGCTCGGCCAGTCGCCCGGCGGGGGCTGCTGCAGCAGCGCGTCGGTGACCGGGGTCAGGCCCAGCGCCCGCGGGGGGCCGTACCGCCGGGTCCGTGCCGCGGCGTCATCCGCCCCATCGACCTCGGCGCCGTCGGCCGGATCCGCCGGGGCGGGAGCCTGCCGGGACGCCGCCGCGGCGGCGAGAACGGCATCGCCGCCGACGAGGACCGCGGCGTCGGCGGTCAGCCCGACGTCTCCCGCCGCATGTCCGTTCGATTGCAGCACCAGGGCCACGACGTTCAGATAGGCCTCGTCGCCCAGCGAACCGCCCAGGCCCGGCGGCATCTCGCGGCGGATGTAATCGAAGAGCTCGCCGGCGGTCCGCTCGCCCCACCCGCCCGCAAAGCCCGAGCCGGTCAGGGCAGGCCCGTGCGACCCGCCCTCCAGTGCCGCTCCGTGGCACTCGGAGCAGCCGCGGGAATAGACGGAGCGCCCGGCCGCGGCCTGGGCTGCCGTGAACCCGCCCGCGCCGCCTTCTTGCGGCGCGCCGCTGACCTTCGGGGCGATCAGACCGGCGGTGACCGCCACCGCCAGCACCCCGAAAAGGCCAGCCTGCATCTGTCTCGACATGGACGCTCCTTCAGGGCGAAACCGACATGGTGTGGATGTTCATCGGGGCGCTGCCGCGCGGCGACCGCCCCGCCGCCGGTGGAGAGCCATCACGGGCGGGAGTGCGTAGCGGTATGTCCCAGAAATGAGTCTGCGGTTGCTCAGTGTGGCCGAACAGCTCGTCGAACGGCGATTCCGGCCCGAACCGTCGCAACGCCTCGCAGGTCAAGTGTCAACTTGTTCAAGTGACACACCAGCCGCTGCATTTGGCGGCGATGCATCCCTGACCGACCGCGCGGCTCCGCGGAGCCGCGTCTTGCTCCGCGGTCGCACATGCCCGACAGGCTCCGTCGCCACGCCTTGCCGCAGGGGCGCCTTCAGCCCGCTGGCGCCCTCGCCGGTCTCGGTACAACGCGGGGCTTCGCCGCAAGCTCCCGGCGCCGCCGCAACCGGTGGCCGGGCGGCGACCGGTTGTCCCGAACCCGCGGGCGGACAGCTCACCGGCGAACCGCGACCGACTCCTCGACGATGACGCTGGTGGTGCCCAGCAGCGGCGTGGCGTACTCGCGGCGGGCCGCGCGCGCCGGGGGCACCGGCCCCACCTCGAGACCGGCGACAATCCGCACCGGCGAGAACCGTTCCCGCGGCACCACCTCCGCCACCTCACTCCAATGGTCTTCGACCACGATGGAGACGGCGGGCGGTCCCGGAACGACCCCCGGACATCCCGTCAGGGTGACGTGGAACACGTCTCACGGCCCTTCGTGCGTGTGCAGATACCGTTCGCCGGCCGCCACCGCCTGCCGGCCCGCGGCCAGCCGGTGCTCGTTGGTGACGCCCTCGGAGCACGCCTCCTCGAAGAACTCGTACTCCCCGTCCTCCCCCTTGCGGCCCATCTCGAAGGCCAGCGTCCACGGGCTCGTGAAGACGGTGGGGTCCTCGAGGGTCGCCTCGTAGCGCAGGGTGTCATCATCGACGAGGGTCCAGCGCTCGACCACCCGCAGATTCTCGCTGTAGAAGCTGCCGTGGGAATCGAGCCACGGCTCGTCGTTGAAGTTGGTCGCCTCGACGACCAGCGTGTCGCCCTCCCAGCGGCCGCGGGAGTCGCCGTTGTACATCTTGATGCCCGCGCCGACGTGGGGGCGCCCGTCGGTCGGAATGATCCGATAGGCGTGGGCCCATTCATACTGAAGCACCACGTGGCCGTCGGTCTGGCGGAGTTCCAGATCGCCGCGGTAGTTGCTGCGCGGCGCCCCCAGAAGCAGGCAGCGGTCCTCCGGGTCGATATGGCCCAGCTCGGTGGGCGTCTCCATGTCGTAGAGCAACTCCGTGCGCCGCTCCGCCGCCCACGTTTGATAGGGGATGCGCCCGTCCGGCGGATCGATGATCAGCTTGAAGGGCAGGCCGAGACGCTCGGGGCCGCGGCTCTGCATGCGGGCGTGGACGGGGTCGCAGCACCCGTCCTCGATGCTGTGCGAGGCGTTGGCGGGCCCCCCGTCCCAGTACCCCTGCATGTCGGGGCGGCCGTCGGCGGTGCGCCGGGGCGACCACGCCGACTCCGCCTCCTGGTTGGCCTCGGCGGCCGCCGCTTCGGCTTCCGCTTCGGCTTCCGCCCCGGACGTCGACTGTCCGAGGGCGGGGGACGGCAGCAGGCCGCCCGCGATCAGGCCCGCGACCGCCAGGACACTCCAGACCGTGTATCTGCTCTTCATCGTCGGCGCCTCTCTCCAAACCGTTCCGGGAGCTTCCGTCCGCCCGTCCATCACCACCGCCCGGCGTCCCGAAGCGACGCGGCCCTCACCGGGCCCCGACCGCCAGATCCTCCTCCGCGTAGGCGTAGCACTCGTACTCCAGAAGCTGGGCGCCGGCTTCCTGCCGCCGGTAGAGCGGCATGCGCATCGTCCACGGCTCCGTGAACACCTCCGGGTCCTCGATCGTGGCCTCGTAGAGCAGGTGGTCGGGACCGGTAGGGGTGTAGCGTTCGACGACGTGCAGCGCGTCGCTGTGGAAGTTCCCGGCCCGGTCGAACCACGTCTCGTCGATGAAGTGGATCACGTCGACGACCAGCGTGTCCCCCTCCCACCGGCCGCGCGAGTCGCCCATCCAGAAATCGATGTGCCCTTCGGGATGCGGCGTCCCGTCCATGTACACCGTCCGGGTGGCATGGACGTACTCGTGGAGGATCAGCACCCGGTCGGAGAACTGCAGAATCTGGAACGGGTACGGCATGTAGGTGGCGCGCGGCACCCCCGGCATGGCGCACCGGGTCTCGGGATCGGCCGTCGCCCGGTTCTCGAAGTTCTGCTGCTTCTGTTCCAGGGCCCACGGCTGGTAGGGGAGCTCGTTGCCCACCACGACACCCTGGCCGGCGGGGACGCCCAGGCTGGCCGCGTGGTCCTGGATGTCCCACGCGGCGGTGTTCAACGCCTGCCAGATGCCCTGCAGGTCGGGGTGGCCGTCGCTGGTCCTCGGCGGCACGTAGGCCTCGGCCCCGGACTCCGCCGACTGGGCCTGACCGGCGGCCGGAACCACCAAGAGGCTCAGCACGAGGACCGTCTCACCGCACCTTCGTACACACCTGCCGAAAGTAGTCATCAGCTGCTCCACCACGAACCGCTCGGCGCCTCGCGCCCAGCCCGGGAATCTCCGCCGACCCGCCCACCCGACGCTAGCGATTCGGCTCCGGCGCGCCCGTTCCCGACGAGCCCGCGAACACGTTCCGGCCATCGGGGAAGGTGATGGTGATGCCGTTGGCGGTCGGCGTCGCGTCCTTGGCCTTGTAGCCGTCGACCACGATCTCCATGCCCGGCGGGAAGTCGCTCCTCCGCAGGCCCCGCCGCAGCAGCGCGGTCGGATTGCCCATCTCCACCGCCCAGTTCACCACCGCCCCGTCGGAACCGGCGACGTCCATGTGGATCCACCCGTGCGGGTTCACCCACTCCAGCTCGGTCAACGTGCCCTGCAGGGTGACCGGCTGCTCGATGTCGAACTCGGCGGAGAACGAGTGATGCGCCGACACCACCGCCCCCGCCAGCAGCACCCCAAGAGCCACGACGCCGACAGACAGCATTCTCATGCCCACACCTCCTGCCGTCCCGAAGAAACCGGTTGCTTACCGCAGGGTACACCCGCGCCGGCCGAGACGCAATCCGGAAGGACCCGCCAGCCGCCGGAAGGGCGAGGCCGGCCGCCCGACAGGGGTAGACCGGCGCCGTGGTGCGGGTCCGCCACGGGCTGCCCGCGCCCCAGGCGTCTATCGCGCCTGGTCCCGGTGGGCTTCATAGTAGGCGCGCAGGATGGCGTTGATTCGGCTCTGGTAGCCCTTGCCCTGGTCCTTCAACCAGGCGAGCACGTCCGTGTCGAGACGAATCGTCAGTTGCTGCTTGCCTGGAGGGACGACCACCCGCGCCTGCCGGAAGAAGTCGGCGTCCAGTTCGGGAATGTCCGAGTAGTCGATATCCTGGTCTCGCAAGGCGTCAACGCGCTTCAAGTCGCTCGCGGTAGCGTTTCGCTTCACGGCTGTACGCTTTCTCATCGATATCACCCGCGTGTGCCCGCCGCGCGGCGTGTGCGCGATCACGACCACGCGGCCCTCCAGTTGACCCAGAATGATGAACCGCTGTTCGCCGTAGTCGCGGCGCGTGTCTTCGAACGTCACACACGCGCCGTCGAACACGACCTGAGCGTCCTGGAAACCGAGACCATGCCTGGCGAGGTTCTCACGACTCTTCGTCTCGTCCCACGAGTATCCGCGCATCCTGGGTAGAAGCCACAAACGTAACTACACCAGGGCGGAATGTCAAGGCGACCCGGTGCCGCGAGCCGACCAGCGATAACGCTCGTTCTTGACGGCGCCGGAGATCTCGTCCTTCTTCTCGAAGACGTCGTCGAGCGGTCGCAGGTGATGGACGACTTCGGCTACGGCATCGTCAAGACCCTGGTGACCGACATCGACCCCGACGCCAAGGTCAAGGCGGCCATGAACGAGATCAACGCCGCGCAGCGCTTGCGGGCGGCCGCCACCGAGAAGGGCGAGGCCGAGAAGATCATGCAGGTGAAGGCGGCCGAGGCCGACGCCGAGGCGAAGGCCCTGGCGGGGAAGGGTGTGGCCGACCAGCGCCAGGCCATTGTCGAGGGGCTCCGCGAGTCGGTGGACGAGTTCCAGAGGACGGTCCCCGGCACCTCGGCCCAGGACGTGATGAACCTGATCCTGATGACCCAGTACTTCGACATGCTCAAGGACATCGGCCAGTCGTCGAAGGCCAACACGATCCTGATTCCCCACTTGCCGGGCCACGTCGCCGACATCTCCGCGCAGTTGCGCGACGCCATCATCACCGGAAACGAGGTGAGCTCGAGCAGGTAGCCCGGTCGCCGCCGGGTGTTCCGATTCGGCCGCTCGCTCGCAGGCGCCCGCCTTCGCCGCCGCCGGACGCTGCCGCGCTGGCGGGTCCTGCGTCTACGGCTCCGTTCCGGTGGCCCTGCACCGGTTCGGGGGACGACCATCCGCGGCGAAGGGCCCGAGCCATCGGTCCAGCGCCCCACCGGGCGGCGATCGTCCGACCGCGGCTCTCCGCCAGCAGGCCATCGCCGGCGGCGCCATCGACATGGGCGCCAACGCACTGTACCTGTTGGCCACCCGCTACGGGCCCCTCAGCGTCGCCGTCACCTTGTCATCGCTGTACCCCCGCCAGTACCGTGATCCTCGTGCGGATCGTCCTCGGCGAGCGCCTCAACGGCTGGCAGGGCATCGGTGTGGCGTGCGCGGTCCTCGCGGTCGCGCTCATCGTTGGCGGTTCGCGGCCGTTGTAGAAGGTGCACGAAGCCTTGCCACACAGCTGATCCAGGACATTGCGCAACAGTCAGTCGTGTACGCATCCGACGCAGTTTTATCGACCAGACTGAGCCAACCCGACCCAGGCGCTCCTCTTCGATTTGGTGACTTCGCCCGGGCCAGTGCTACACTTCCATCCGGTCGGTCTCCACCGCCGTGCATGATCCAACCACCTTCCTCGCAATAGACTTCGAAACCGCCACATCCCGCCGGGACAGCGCCTGCGCAATCGGACTTGCAGCGGGTTGCGACGGCCGCGTCGTGCTGTCGCGAACCTACCTGATCCGACCGCCCAGCCCTCGGTTCACCTTCAGTGACCTCCACGGCCTGACCTGGAGGGACGTGCACGACGCACCCTCCTTCGCCGAGCTCTGGCCAACGCTTCGCGCCTGGATCGACAGCACCGCATTCCTCGCCGCCCACAACGCGCCGTTCGACCGGAGCGTTCTGCACGCGTGCTGCGCCCGCTATCGTCTGCGCCCGTCACGTGCGCCGTTCATCTGCACGGTACAGCTTGCCCGAGCGCAGTGGGGAATCCGCCCGACGAAACTCCCCGACGTCTGTCGCCGGCTGCGCATCCCGCTACGGCACCACGACGCGGGGGCGGACGCCATGGCATGCGCACGAATCGTGCTGGCGGCGAAGGCCCAGGGTTGGCGCCCCGGCCCCCAAGCGGCTCGATCGCGCACGAAGGCCCGCGGCGCCGCCGCCTCGGTGCCGTCCCGTACCGCGCGGGGACGGAATCTACCATCGCGTTGCCGGCAGGGCACGCTTCGGCCCGAAACCGGCGCGATGCTCCGCATCCGTTCCGCCAGCGAGCCGATGCGGCGGAAGCATCCGTGGTGGCAGACCGTTGCCGGATCGGTCCGTACATGGTGGAGGCGTCTGCAGCGTGCGCCGTAGACCAGGTGCACTCCGGACGCTCACCTCGCCAGTTCCGAACAGTTCGGCCAAGGGGGATCTCTGGCACGCTCAACAAGAATTGGGTTGCACGATGCGAACTTTTCGCTTGACAACTTTCTGACCGCAGACTGCCTCCCAGTCCGGAATGCGAGCTGTAAGAGCGTTCAGGCCGTCACATCGGCTCGCTGCGGCCCTGCGGCCGGCCAGAACGATCCGAACCGACCCCGGCGCCGCGATCGGCGCGCACGGATGCTCTCAACTCGTTTAAAAACAGGGGTTTAAAATGGATCCATGAACGTTGCTCCAGACCACCAGGAAGCGGATTGCGCGGGCGTCCCCCCGTCCGGACCCGTTGGCGAGGCCGCGCGTCTCGGCGACGACATCGCCGAGCTGTCCGCCCGCATCCAGGCCGCCACCTACGAGCTGCTCGTGCTGATCCGCCGCTTCGACGAGCGCGACGGGTGGGCCGGGTTCACGTCGTGTGCGCACTGGCTGAACTGGCGCACCGGGCTCGCCCTCGGCGCCGCCCGCGAGAAGGTGCGGGTGGCGCGCGCGCTGGGAGACCTGCCGCGGCTGAGCGAGGCGATGCAGCGGGGTCGGGTCTCCTACTCGAAGGTGCGGGCCATCACCCGGGTGGCGACGCCCGAGAACGAGCGCCGTCTCCTCGACTTCGCCCTGTCCGGCACCGCCGCCCACGTCGAACGCCTGACCCGCGCCTGGCGCCGGGTGGACCGGCAGGCGGAGGCGGCCGACGAGCAGCGGCGGCACGCGCGCCGGAACCTGACCACGCGGGTCGACGACGACGGGATGGTCGTCATCGGGGGGCGGCTGTCGCCGGAGGTGGGGGCGGTGGTGCGGCGGGCGCTCGAGGCGGCGGCCGACCGGTTGCGGGCGGACGTGTCGGACGAAGAAGCGGCGGAGACCAGCTTCGGCCAGCGGCAGGCGGATGCGCTGGGGTTGTTGGCGGAGAGCGCGCTGGCCGCCGACCTCGACCGGGGGACGGCGGGCGACCGCTACCAGGTCGTGCTGCACGTCGAGGCGGACACGCTCCGGTCCGAGGCCGGGGACCGCGAGCCGGACGTCTCCGCGGAGACGCCGCCATCCGCTGCTGATGGCGATTCCCGCGCTTCCGCGGAGACGCCGCCATCCGCCGCGGATCGTGAGTCCCACGTTTCCGCGGAGACGCGGCCCGGCGTCGCGGATGGCGAGTCCCGCGCTTCCGCGGAGACGCCACCCGGCGTGGCCGGTCGCAAGTCCCACGTCTCCGCGGAGACGCCGTCGGCGGAAGCTCCGCCGGCGGACGTGACCGTCGGTTCGGACGTCTCCGCGGAGACGTCATCGCGTCCCCCTGGCGTCGAAGGGCGTGCAGACGCGAGCGGTAGCGCGGCCCCGGCCGATTCTCCCCCTCAGGGCCCCGGCCAGGCAGCGCTGGAAGACGCCGACGGCCTCCGGGTGTCCACCGAGACCGCCAGACGGATGGCGTGCGACGCCGCGAAGGTGGTGATGCGGCACGCGGCCGACGGCTCTGTCCTCGACGTCGGCCGCAGGACCCGCACCATCCCGCCGGCGCTCCGGCGCGCACTGCAGGCGCGGGACCGGCAGTGCCGGTTCCCCGGCTGCCACGCCCGACGTTGCGATGTCCATCACATCGAGTCCTGGGGCGACGGCGGTGCGACACGGCTCGACAACCTCGTGCTGCTCTGCCGCCGGCACCATCGGGCGGTCCACGAGGACGGCTTCCAGGTTCGACTGGGCCCGGCCGGCGATGCCGAGTTCCACTGGCCCGACGGCCGGCCGTTCCCGGACGCGCCGGCGGCGCCGGCCTGGACCGGCCCGCCGCTGGCGCCGACCGACGCGGGCCTGGCCGCGGCCGACATCGCGATCGGCCCCGACACCGCAACGCCGGACTGGTACGGAGAGCGGCTCGATCTGGATTACGCGATCGGCGTCATGTGGATGCCGCGCAGCGGCTCCGGTGCGGATGCAGGCAGGGCGCAGCAGTAGATCGATGGTGCGGTTGTCGGCGTGAACCTCGAAGCGGAGGCGTCGCTGATTGCTGGTTCAGTCCGCCTCTTGGGTGGTCTCGGCTTGGGCACGCCGTGCCTCGCCAGCAGACGGATGTCCCGTGGGGGGGGGGTACGAGGTCGACCTCGTGGGTCTTGACCGACCCGTCGGGTTGTTGCCCGGCGGCTCCTCCACCTCGGGCTTGTGCAGCGACACGCCGGTGCCGTCCAGCTCGCGCCACATCGTCGGCGCCGCGCCGGGTTCGGGCTCGGCCACACCGCGCTTGGCGGCGGTACAATGCGCTGTCTGGCGATCGAACGTGAGCGCCGGACGACATCCCGCCGAAATGGCAATCGACGCTTCCGCGGAATCGACTTCGGATCATCCGGAGTACGCCGATGCCCTGCACCGATTGCGCGGAGAAGCCCATGGCACGATCTCGAAGGAGCACTCCATGTCCCGCGTACAGCTTGCGATCAACGTGACCGATCTCGACAAGGCGATCGCCTTCTACTCCCGCCTGTTCGGCACCGCCCCCGCGAAGGTGAAGCCCGGCTACGCCAACTTCGCGATTGCCGATCCGCCGTTGAAGCTGGTCCTCTTCGAGGGTCCGGAGGGCGCGACCCTCAACCATCTGGGGGTCGAGGTGGAGACGGCCGAGGAGGTCGCGTCGGCCGAGCGGCGCCTGCGCGCGGACGGGCTCGAGACGACCGGCGTCGAGGAGACCGTCTGCTGCTTTGCCGAGAAAACGGAGACCTGGCTGGCCGACCCCGACGGTGCGCGCTGGGAGTGGTACGTCAAGTCGGGAGACGCCGGCCAACTCCAGAAGACGGTCGTCGGGCGCCATGCGTCCGACGCCGCGGCCGGGGGCGCATCCACGACCTGCTGTTCGTGAGCGGCGCGACGGCGGGGCCGTGATCCGGTCCGGGCGCGTGGGACAGCCCCAAGCGACCCGGTTCGGCGCATGCCGGCGACGCCCGGCGCGCCCGCGCGCCGATCACGCGGGGCCGGCGCGATGCCCCGCGAACGGGCGGCCGTTGGGATGTCACGCGAGCCGGGGGCCGGCGCGAGCCCGGCGGCGGCTCGCGGCGAGCGCTTCATCGCTGCTGAACCGCTCGCGGTCGAAGTCGGCGCGAGCCCGGCGACGGCTCGCGGCGAGAGTCTACTGGCAGGCCGCCGTCACGCAGATGGAGTCCAGCGTGCGGCCCTCGGGCGGCGCCGGCAGCCCCGCCTCGGTCATCAGGGCCCGCAGCAGCGCCGCGGTCTCGGGATGCGCGATGGACGACTGCACCCCGATGCGGACGAGGCCGTCGGCGTAGTCGATCGCCTGCCACGTGACGCCCGCCAGGGCGTGGATGCTGTCGCGGCTGCCGTAGTCGCGCGCGCCGGGATCGGCGCCGTGATCGACCAGCAGCCGCACGATGTCGTTGCGGCCCTTGTGCGCGGCGCCGTGCAAGGCGGTGCGCCCGTCGGCGTCCGCCGCATTCACGTCGGCGCCGAGATCGAGCAGCAGCCTCACCGTGTCGAGCGTGTCTTCCTCGGACCATTCATGGGTCACGCCTTCGACCCAGCCGATTCCGGACGCGACCATCAGGGGGGTCGTGCCGTTCGTGGTCGGGATCGACGGATCCGCGCCGTGCTCCAGCAGCAGCCGCAACAGGGCCAGGTCGCCGGACTGGGCGGCGCGCAGGAACGGGGTGGCGCCCGCCTCGTACAGCCACTGGTGGGTGAAGATCGTCCGGGTCTCGGTGCTCGAAGCCATCCGCGCGTTCGGGTCCACGCCCCGGGCGAGAAGCGCGGCAATCAGCTCCAGATGGTCCCCGTCCGGCCGGCGCGTCGGGTAGTCCCCCGCCTCGATGTTGCGGTTGTCCGTCGCGAGATACAGCGGCGTCCAGCCGCCCTGGTTGGCGAGGCCCGGGTCGGCGCCGCGCTCGAGCAGCACCATCGCGAGCCGGTAGTGCCGATTGTGGACGGCGGCCAGCAGCGGCGTCCAGCCGTACTCGGTGGTCTGGTTCACGCCGGCGCCCGCGTCCAGCAGCGCCCGCGCGGACTCGACGTCGCCCTGCCGGGCGGCGAAGACCAGCGCGGTCAGGCCGCCGGTGAGGGGCCGGGCGGGGCGGGGCGGGCGGGGCGCAGACGACGGCTCGGGGACGTCGGCGCGGGTCGGTGCGCCCCGAGGCTCGTCCCCGGGCCGCGCCTCGTCCACCGCCGCGGCATCCGGGCTGCCGCCCCCGCGCGCGGCGTCCCGATCCCGCCGGGTCAGCGGCGGCACGTCGCTGAGATCCGCGGTGCGGGCGGGGGCGCCCGCCTGTCCCACGCCCCGCCGTGCGTCCTCGATGCGATCGCGCGCGATCGGGGCCAGGTACGGCCCCCGGCCCATCGGGACCGCCTTCGAGCGGGCCGAGACGTCGGCGCCGCGCTCGACGAGAAGACGAACGGCCTCGGGACGCCCGTTCGCGGCGGCCCACATCAACGCCGTCGTGCCGCGCCGGTCCTCGGCCGCGTCCACCGCCGCACCCCGGTCCAGCAGCACGCCGAGCACGTCGAGGCGGCCGGTCCGCGCCGCCATCATCAGCGGCGTCTCGCCACCGGGCATCCGCTCGTTCGGGTCGGCCCCCGCGTCGATCAGCCTCGCGACCAGGGCCGCGCGGGCGCTGGCGCCGGCGAGCGCCAGCGGCGTGACCCCGGCCCGGTTCTTCGCCGTGACGTCCGCGCCCGCGTCGATCAGCAACCGGGCGATCGCCAGGTCGTCGCGATACGCGGCCCAGTGGAGCGCGGTGGCCCCGTCCGCGGCCCGGCCGTCGATGTCGGCGCCCCGATCGAGGAACGCGCGCGCGGCCGCAACGTCGCCGGTGCGGGCCGCCTCGATCAGCGGCGAGTCGGCCGCCGACGCGGACGCGCAAGGGCCACACGCCAGCGCGAGGGCCAGCAGGACCAGGACGGGACGGAAACGTCGCAGACGCATGATCAGCCTCTTTTTCTTCTGCGTTCCGCCGGCCGGCTCCGGGAGAGCGCTTCCGCCAGCCCGCCAATCGTCGCCTTCGGCTCCGCTTGGCGCCCAACCAACCCTCCAGGAGTCCGCGCCGTTCTATGGCGAGACTCCTACAGCTCCGCCAGCCGGCCCGTGCTGTCGCCGATGCGGTCGTGGTGCACGCCGAACATGTCCATGATGCTCAGCAGCAGATTTCCCGTCGTCACGCTGCGCTGGGGATAGGCCAGGTGCCGCCCCCCTTCGAGCCGCCCCGAGGCGCCGCCGATCAGCACGTGCGGGACGTCGTAGTGCAGGTGCTGATTCGAGTTCCCCATGTTGGAGCCGTAGAGCACCAGCGTGTGGTCCAGCAGCGTGCCGTCGCCGTCCGGTATCGACCGGAGCTTCTCCACGAAGTGCGCCAGCGTCCCGACGTGGTAGCGGTTGAGCTTGGCGTACTCCCGCACCCGGCTCGGCTCTTCGGCGTGGTGCGACGCGCCGTGAAAGCTCGCGCTGGTGCCGCTCTCGGGGTAGACGCGGCCGGTGAGGTCGCGCGCGTAGAGCAGCGTCGAGACGCGGGTGATGTCCGCCTGGAACGCCAGCGCCAGCAGATCGAGCTGCAGCCTGATGTGCGCGTCGAACGACGCCGGCACGCCGTAGGGCACGGCGACGTCGGGGGTCTCGATCGACGCGCGGGCCGCGATCTCCAGCCGCCGCTCGATCTCGCGCACGTCGGTGAGGTACTGATCCAGCCGGACGCGATCCCCGGCGCCGACGTCGACCCGCAGGCGCGCCAGGCTCTCGGTGACCGAGTCGAGGATGCTGCGCTGCCGCTCGCGCCGCCGGAACCGCTCTTCCGCCGTGCTCCCGTCGCCGAACATCCGTTCGAACACCACCTGCGGGTTGATCTCCATCGGGAGCGGCCGGGTCGGCGTCTGCCACGAGATGGAGTTGGTGTAGGCGCAGCTGTAGCCCTCGCCGCAGTTGCTCGAGTTGGCGCCCGGATCCTCGACCGCGAGCTGCAGCGACGGCAGCAGCGTGTCCTGGCCGATCCGCCGCGCGATGCGCTGGTCGATGGTGGTCCCGGCGTCGATGTCCGCGCCGGTCGTCTTCTTCGGCTTCTCGGCGCACAGATACGCGGCCGCGACGAAGTGGTCGGCGCCGGTCACCCCCGGCGGCGACTCCGCCGACCGCGACCAGAGCCCGCTCGTGATCACCACCTGGTCCCGGAACGGCTCGAGCGGCTCCCAGATGTAGGGATACGCGAAGCCCCGCCCCACCGTGTCGGGAATCCAGTAGCCGGGCGCGGCGCCGTGCGGGATGAAGATCCCCGTGAAGCGGGTCGGCGCCGCCGCGGCGGCGTGCAGCGGCGTGGCCGCCGGCACCATCGACTCGAGCAGCGGCAGCGCGACCGTCGCGCCCATTCCCCGCAGAAACGTCCGGCGCGGCAGGCGCCGCTTCGCGATGAACATCCTCAGCCTCCCCCAGCCCGTGAAGCGTCGCCGTAGGAGCTTCGCGCCAGCGAAACTCCCAACGCGACCGACCGCAAGGTCGCGCCGCGACCCGCAAGGTCGCGCCGCGGCCTCCGCCTGCCGCCCGGCCAACCCTGCGAATCCGCGCCCTTCCACGGCGCCGACGCCTCGCCCGGAAACCGTCGCCGCAGGAGCTTCGCGCCAGCGAACTCCCAACGCGACCGACCGCAAGGCCGCGCCGCGACCGCAAGGTCGCGCCGCGGCCTCCGCCTGCCGCCCGACCAACCCTCCAGGGAGTCGGCGCCTCCAGAAGGAGGCGGTGCCGTACTACGGCGCTACGGCGCAGACTCCTGCTCCTGATCCACGGGCGCGCCGTCGCCGACCAGCATGTTCATCTGGAACGCATCGCTGCGCACCACGCCCATCACCAGCGCCGTGAAGCGGTAGTCGTCGGCCGCCGCCGCGCGCACGATGGCCCGCACCGCCGGCATGTCGTGGTGCTCGACCCCGCGGCCGAGGGCGTAGGTCATCAGCTTCTCGGTCACGGTTCGCACGAACTGGTCCGAGTAGCGGAGCAGGAAGGCTCTGAGGCCGGCCGGGCCGTCGATGGCGTGCCCGTCGTACAGCACGTCCGAGGCGTCGATCGGCGCCCCCTGCTCGGCCGTGCGCCAACGGCCGATGGCGTCGAAGTTCTCCAGCGCGAACCCGATGGGGTCCATCAGCCGGTGGCACCCGGCGCAGACCGGGTTCCCGCGGTGCTGCTCCATCTGCTCGCGCATCGAGGGCTCGCGGGTGTTGCCGGCGGGATCGTCGGCCGGCGGCGGCAGGTCGGGCACGTCGGGCGGCGGGTCGGGAGGCGTGACGCCCAGCAGGTTCTGCAGCACCCACTTGCCCCGCTGCACCGGCGACGTGCGGCCGGGCTGCGACGACACGGTCAGGATGCCCCCCTTGCCCAGCAGCCCCCGCCGGGCGTCGTGCCCGTCGCCGAGCGCGACCCGCCGGAACCGGCTGCCGTAGACGTTGGGGATCCCGTAATGCCGGGCCAGCCGCTCGTTGACGAACGTGTAGTCGCCCGCCAGCAGGTCGAGCACGCTGCGATCCTCGGCCACGAGGCTCGCGAAGAACATCTCGGTCTCGCGGCGGAGCGCCTGCCGCAGGTTGTCGTCGAAGTCGGGAAAGCGCTCGACGACCGGGGCCTGGCTCTCGAGGCCCCGCAGCGTCAGCCACTGGCCCGCGAAGTCGGCGGCCAGCGCCGCCGACCGCGGGTCGGCGAGCATCCGCCCCACCTGCTCCTCCAGCACCCCGGGCTCGCGCAGGCGGCCCTGCTCCGCGAGGTCGAGCAGGTCGTCGTCCGGACCGCTGCTCCACAGAAAGAACGAGAGCCGCGAGGCCAGCTCCAGGTCGCTGACGGGATGGACGTCGCCCGGGGCCAGGCCGGGGGGCTCGACCTCGACCCGGTAGATGAAACGGGGATCGGTGAGAATCCGCTGGAGACCCATCTCGATGCCGTCTTCGAAGTCTCCGGTCTCCCGCCCCAGCCGGTAGAAGCCCATCACCGTGTCGAGGTCCGCGGCGGCGACCGGCCGCCGGTAGGCGCGGCGCACGAGCGCCGACAGGATCGCTTCGGCGCAGGGCTCTTCGTCGGCGGCGCCGGCGGGGCGGCACGTGAAGATGCGGCGGCGACTCGGCGTATCGCCGGCGCCGGCGGCGTCGTACGGGCCGTCGATGCGGAGACTGCCGACGTGCGGATGGAACGTGAAGCCCGGAAGCCCGCCGGTCTCGATGGTGCTGCGCAGGAACGCGTCGTTCAGATCGAGGCTGGGGGCCAGGTTGGTGGCGAGGAACGTGACGCCGACGGTGTGCGGGCCGGCCTCGACCGGGAGGCTGAGATCGATGGCGAGCTCGCGCGCCCCGCGGCCGCGCCCCCCAACCCCCAGCGCCTCGTCCCAGTCGACGAGCGCCACCCGCTCGCCGTCGAGGAGGATCTCGAGCTGCTCGCCGCGCACCTCGCCGAAGGGCCGGGTGTTGCCCATGTTGCCCATGTTCACCGGCACCACCCGGAGGGCGTACTCGCCGTCGGCGGGAAACAGGTGCCGCACGTTGAGCCCGCCGCGGGTGCCGAACGGCAGCCCGTCGACGTGGTAGTTCTGGGTCGCGTCCTCCGCCACGCGATAGACGGTCTGGGAGGGGGCCGCGACGTTGCCGACGGCCAGCCGGGCGATGCGGGCCGCCGCCGACAGATAGGCCTCGATGAGGGCCGGCGACAGGCTCAACGTGCCGGCCTGGTTGTCGAATCCCCGGCTCGAGTCGTCCGCGGGAAGAAGCCGCGCGGCGTCCACCTCGACCGCCAGCAGATCCCGCACGACGTTGGCGTACTCGCTGCGGTTCAGGCGGTGGAGCCCGGGGGGCGGGAGGCGCCGGACCGCGTGGCGGTCCAGCTCGGTTTCGAGCCACTCGGTCAGCGCCGCGTAGACCTCGGGGTCCGGGCGCGGCGAGCCGGCCGGCGGCATCATGCCCGCCCGCAGCCGCCGCACGCCGCGTTCGAGGACCTCGGCGTGATCGGCCACGCGGGCCAGATCGACGGCGTCCCACAGGACGCCGGTGTTCCGTCCGACCGCGGCCCGCGGGTTGTGGCAGCGCACGCAGTAGTCGTCGAGGAGCCCGCGCACGGCCGCGCGGGACATGCCGGGGGCGGGGGTCGAGCCCCGGGCGGCCGGGCCGGCCGTCTGCGCCGAGACGCCGGCTGCGAACGCCGCCAGACACGCCGCCGCCAGGAATCCAGCTCTCATTTACGACCGTCCAGACGGAATGCGATTTGTCGATGCCTGCCCACTATGCCGGGAAGATCCCGGTAATGCAAGGACGCGTGAGCAGCAGCCCGGTACGGCCGGAGGCCGGACCGAACTGACGACGTAGCCGTTCGTCAGGATGCTCGCCTCGCCGGGCGCCGGCGACAACCGCGTGCTGCGCGAGCGGGACGCACTGCGGCGTCCTCCGGGTCGGGCTGAATCGACTCCGCAATCGTGGTATCGTGCCGCCGCGTGACGCGCCGAGATGGGGAGACGGCCATGCGCGTGTCGCCCCGCCGGGCCTCTGGTCGAGGAGGACCGAACTGGTCAATCCGTCGCAGTAAGGGATCCGGGGAAAGGCCGCCCTCCCGCCTGCGCCCGACCCACCCCTCGGGAGTCCCGGCCGGGCTGCGGGAGCGCATACCTCCGGGAGGGAGACTCGCAAAATGACCCTCGAGCGAATCCTGCTGCCGACCGACTTCAGCGACACCGCCCGGCACGCGCTGGGCTACGCCCGCGAGATGGCCGAACGCTTCGGCGCCGAGGTGCACGTGCTGTACGTCGTGCCCGACCCGTCGCCGCAGGACTGGGCGATCGGGGCGGCGGCGCCGATCGTCTCCGATCTGCTCCAGAAGTGGCAGGCCGACGCCGAGCAGCACCTCGAGCGGGTCTCGCTGGGGGGCGTCGCGACGGTGCGGGCGCTCCGCATCGGCCACGCGTTCGTCGAGATCGTCCGGTACGCCACGGACAACGCCATCGACATGATCGTCATGGGCACGCACGGTCGCGGGCCGGTGAGGCACCTGCTGCTCGGCAGCGTGGCCGAGAAGGTGGTGCGCAAGGCGCCCTGCCCCGTCCTCACCGTGAGACAGCCGGGGCACGCGTTCGAGATGCCGGGGCCGCCGGCCGCCGAGTAGGGACGGTGACGCCGGCCGGCCGAGTAGTTGGCAAACTCGTATCGATCACGGTCCCAAGGGGAAGCGATGGTGTTGCTGGTTCGCAATCGTGTGAAGGACGCCGACCGGTGGAAGCGCGTCTTCGACGCCCAGGCGGCCGCGGGCGCGGCGGCGGGTCTGACCGTCCTTCAGGTGTGGCGCTCGGTGGACGCGCCGGACCAGGTCTTCTTCCTGCTCGACGTCGAGGACCGGAAACGCGCGGAGGCGTACATGGCGTCGCCGGAATCGGCCGCGGTGGGCGTCGAGGCCGGCGCGCTCGACGGCGAGGTCCACTTTCTCGACGCGTTCCCGGGGTAGCTCCGGCCGGCGAAACCCGCCGGGAACCCGCGGGACTCGTCCGCTCGCAGCCACGTACTCAGTCGAGCGCGATGCGAGACGGCGGACACGGGCGAACCCCGGCGTGGTCGCGCAACTCGCCGACGGCGGGGTCCGGAGCGCCGGTTCGGATCGGCATCCCGACTGCCTGCCCGGCGAGACGGTCAGCCGGCTGCTCACCCTCGCCAAGCAGGATCCGAGCGGAGACCCTGAACCACCTCTGTCGTTCGGCGGCAACGCGGCGTTACGGCTTGGCGACGTTCCAGTACACGCCCGCGCCGCCGTAGGTCTGGCCGAGCTCGGCCAGCCAGACGGCGCGTTCGATGTCGCCGGGGCTGCCGTCCAGCTTCGCGAAGGTGTAGGTGGCCTGCCCCCGGTTCTGGCCGGGCGCCTCGTCATCGGCGTAGGTGTAGAGCGCGTACCCCTTGTAGGCCCACTGGCGGGTCCCGTCGCGGCGCGCGATGACCTCCCAGAACCCCGTCGACCGGGCATCGCCGGGCGCAGGGAACGGGCGCCACAGCTGCAGGCACTCCTCGTCCGCGCACGCGTCGCCGCCCAGCCGCTTGCCGCGGTGCCAGGCGTTCTTGAAGCTGTCGCGCAGGTTGCGCCCGCCCCAGTACTTCTGGAACGCGGAGCCGGAGTACAGGGTGATGCCGTCGAGCGACAGGGCGTCGCCGTAGCCCTCGAGGGCGGTCACCGCCACCCGCGGCGGCCGGAAGCTCTCCGTCAGCGCGGCCATGCTCCAGCGCGCGTCGGCGGCCCGGCCGTGCGCGTCGCCGGGCAGCAGGTCCCCGGGGTATCGATAGAGGGGCCGTCCGCGGTACGCCCACTGCCGGGATCCGTCCACGCGGCTCACCACCGAGAAGTCGCCCACGTCGAGAGCGAGGGCGGGGGCCACGACCGGCAGCCAGTGCATCTCGCACCCGGCATCGGAGCACGTCAGGCCGTCGCTCGCGGCGTCGCCGTCGAACGCGTACAGCGTGAACCCGGCGAAGTCGGTCAGGACGACGGCCTGCGCCGACAACCCCAGCCTCGCGTCGATGCCGTCCGGCATCGCGATGGACCGGGCCGGCTCGAAGCGGGCGACCCGCCATCCCGGAGGCGGCATCAACGCCCCCGCCGCTTCCGGCCGCTCGGCGAGCTTCAGGTTCGCGGTCTCGGCGAGGCCGACGTTGGTGGCGACCTCGCCCGGCTCCTCCTCCCGCGACCAGGTGTGCAGCGGGCGCGACTGGTAGGCCCACTGCAGCCGTCCGTCCCCTCGGGGCAGCGGCGACCAGTCGGCGAAGGGCGCGGCGCCGGCGGGCGCCAGCAGCGGCGGGAACTCGGCGGCGCAGGCGTCCACGCAGCTCGCGCCGCCGGTCTCACCGTCCTCCCCGAACAGGAGGGTTCGGCCCTCTTCATCCCCGAGCCGGGTCCAGAGCACCTGGGCGGACGACGCCTGCAGCTCCCGCACCACCTCCACCAGGGTCACGCCGAGGGGCACGGTCGGGGGCGCCGCCCTCTCCTCCGCCAGGGCCGAGAACGGCCCGCCGAGAACGAACGCCGCCGCGGCAACCGCCGCGCCCCGAACCGCCGGCCCATCCCATTGCAGACGCTTCATGCCAGCACCTCGCCGAACGGCCGCGTGACCTGGTTGGACTCGGTGCCCCACCGGCCGCTCACCACCCCCAGCGCCTGCTGGATGGTGAACCCGACGCGGGTGGCCGCGTCGCCCTCCGCCGCGACGTGAAGCCCCGTCTTCATCCGGCCCCCGCCGCTGCCGGCGGTGATAATCGGGTAGCGCTTCATCGAGTGCATGCGCGCCTCGCCGTGGTCCGTGAACGCGAAGACGACGGTGCGGTCGAGCAGGGTGCCCTCACCCTCCTGTATCCCGTCCAGCGTCTCGACGAGCTCCCGGAAGAAGTCCATCATGCGCTCGGCCAGCCACTTGCAGGCGGGCTGATACCCGAGCTCCCGATCGATGGGCTCCTCGTGGGTCAGCGAATGGTAGGCGTTCACCTCGCCGGGCAGGCGCAGCCGCGAGAAGGCCGAGCCCATCGTGAGGTTGAAGATCCGCGTCTGGCCGCACGCCATCGCGTGCGCGAGAAGCCGCGCGTACTGCCGGTGGGTGCGCTCGACCTGCTCGACGAGGGCGCCGATCTCCTCCGTCCCCGCTTCCGGCACCGTACACGCGGGCAGCGGCGCCGGCCGGTCGAGCTCGAACGCCAGCTTCTGCTCCAGATCGCGCACCGAGGAGAAGTACTCGTCGAGCCGCGCGCGATCCGTCGCGGACACCGCCGTCATCAGCTTCCGGCGCTGCTCGGACACGGCGGAGAGCACGCTGTGGCGCACCATCACGGCGGGGTCGGCCTGGAAGTCGGCGAGGTTGGGATCGCGGAACCCGTCGCCGAAGATGCGCGCGTACAGGGCGAGGGGCGAGGTCTCGGACGGGTTCAGCCCGCTCGACCCGCGCGCGCTCCAGCTCGCGCTGCTGTCGCCGTCGCAGGTCACCTCGAGCGAGCGGAACCGCGTACCCCGGCCGATGTGGTCGCCGATGAGGGTGTCGATGCTCGTCGAGTACTCGCCGCCGTTGCGCGACACCATGCCGGTGGCCTGGCCCTGGGCGCCCGAGTAGTGGTTCTGGTTGACCTTGCCGTCCAGGAAGACCTGCATGCCGCTGAACAGGTTGATCTTCGACTGGATGGGCTTCAGTCCGGCGAGATGTCCCGGCAGCTCGTAGCCGGGGCCGGCGGCCGCGGGCTCCCAGTGGCCGGGGACCAGCCCGAGCCCCCAGAACCACGTGCCGAAGCAGGGCGGCAGCGGGGCGCCGCTCGCTGCGTAGGCCGTGCCGTTCGCGTTCAGGAAAGACTCCAGCACCGGCAGCCCGACGGTGACCGCGGCGCCGCCCCTCAGCATGCCCCGCAGCACCGTGCGGCGGCCGATCTCGCGTGTTGCACTCATGTCGCTTTCCTCTGTCTGATCGGAACCCCGTAGCCGGGAGCCGCCGGTCACGATGCGCCTGGAACCACCGTGTAGAAGTCCGGATGCCGCGCGATGCGGCGCATGAGGTCGCGCCACTTCACACCGCGCTCGACGAGCTCCGCCTCGACGTCGGCGAGCCAAGCCCGCTCACCGTCCGTCGGCGCGCGCGCCGCGCCGTACGAGAAGACCCGCTCGATGAAGCAGGACGCCGCCCGCGGCTCGTCCCGCAGCGCCTCCGCCAGCCCCGCCGGTCCCGCGTAGGTCCGGCCGTCGAGCTCGCCGCTCGCGTCGATCGGCGCCCCGTTCTCGGTGGTCCGATAGCCGCCGGCCGCGTCGAACACCTCGAGCGTGAGCCCGATGGGATCCGTCAGGTTGTGACAGCTCGCGCACGCCGGGTTCCGGCGGTGCTCGGCGAGCCGGTCGCGCGTCGTCCGGAAGTCGGGGTTGTAGGTGTCCTGCAGCAGGCTGAAGTCGACGTCCGGGGGCGGAGGCGGCACCGTCCGGCACAGGAAGATCTGCTGAACCGCCTGTCCCCGCAGGGTCGGCGACGACCGCCCCGGATGCGAGTGCAGGGCCAGGAAGCTCACCTGCCCGAGCAGCCCCACGTGGCTGTCGCCCTCAGGAAAACGATACGGCACCCACGGCACCGCGCCGCCCAGCTCCTGCGAGCGCGGCAGCGGAACCCCGTAGATCGCGGCGAGCGGCGGCGTCAGGAAGGTGTCCCGCGTGACGAACAGGTCGCGGTAGTCGCGGTTCCGGTTCAGCAGGTGGTCGGCGATGGTCCGCAGGGTCTGCTCGCGCGCGTCGTCCTCGACGTTCTTCGTGAACCGGGGAAAGAGGCTCGAGTCGATGGACAGAGTCGCGAAGCGGTCGAGCTCGAGCATGTCCGAGAAGAACGCGCGCAGCCCGTGCTCCGCCCGCGGCGACGCCAGCAGCCGCTCGACGTGCCGGTCGAGCCCCTCCGGGGAGAGAAGCTCGCCGGACTCGGCGGCGTCCAGGAGCAGGTGGTCGGGGGCGCTGTCCCAGAGGAAGAAGCTGAGGCGCGACGCCCGCGACCACGCGTCCAGCCACGGCCGGCCGGGGTCCTCGGGGTCCGGCTCGCTGTGCTCGACGCGGAACAGGAACTCCGGCGCCACCAGCATCCCCGCGAGGGCCGCGCGCAGCCCGGCGTAGTAATCGTCGAGGGTCTCGGCGGCGGCGCGCGCCACCGCCACGTACAGGTCGGTCTCGCCGCCGGTCAGCGGCCGGCGGAACAGGAACCGCCCCGCCCGCGCCACGAACCGCGCGGCGCACGCGTCGTCGGGGGCGTCGTCCGCCGCGGGCCGGCACGCGATGAGCGTAGCCCGGCGGGCCGGATCCGTCACCTGCGCCGCGACCTGCTGGGCGAGCGCCTCGTAACGCTCCAGCTCCGCCGCGCTCAGCGTGCTCCGCCGCGCTCCGACCGCCAGCAGCCCCCGGTCGCGAACGCCGAGCACCCCGGCGCTGCCGTCGACCCGGATGCTCGGACCGAAGATTTCGTGGATGGCGCGCTGATACTGGGCCGGCGTGACGCGCACGAAGGTCAGCTCCTCCGCCGCGCTCGCCGCCGCCGACGCGCCGACGATCAGACCCGCCAGCAGGGCCGGCAGGCGCGGGAAACGCCGCATGTGAAACCTCCCGTCCATGTCCTCAATCCGGATCCAGGGTCACGTTCTCGTGCACCGCGGGGCCGCTCAGCTCGGGGCCGGGGCCCACCGCGTCGGCCACGATCTCACCGGCGAGGGTGGCATGGAACGCGGGCACCGCCTCCAGAAAGTAGGCGGCGGAGATCGCGGTGTTCTCCCCGGTCTCGGGGTCGGGGACCCCGTCGGCCAGCCGCTTCATGGCGTAGTACACGCCGGGCAGGTCGACCTGGGCGTTCTCCTCGCCGCGAATCGCCAGATAGTGGAAGTAGTCGCGCCAGGGCTGATAGCCGCCGATGATGCCCGACGCGCTGCCATCGTCGGCCATCTCCAGGCGCAGGCGAGTCCCCGTGAAACGCAGGATCGCGTAGAACTGCGACTCGCCCTGAATGGAGAAGTCGCCCGGCTCGACGGTGAGGACCCCCTCCTCGATGCGGCCCGCGAAGACGCTGTGCGAGCGCGGGTCGCGATCGACGACGTAGGTGGCGCCGGACAGCACCCCGCCACGGGCGTCGCGCATGGCCACGTTCAGGGCCCGGTCGAAGGTGACGGTGACCTCGCCGTCGCGGTCGAGGTCCGGTCCCGACACCGACATCAGCCACGCCGGCATCGCGTCGAGCGCGGTGTCCCAGGCGATGTCCTCGTTGTACGGCCGCACCGGCCGCCGGACCTGATAGACCTCGAAGCAGCCCAGGGCGCGCCACATCCGGTTGTCCACGCCGATCTCGCCGCTGGCCGGATCCTCGAAGGATTCAGGCTCCACCAGGCCGTTCAGATTGAAGCCGTGGGCGAACCGTCCCTGCGCGGTGCGGATCTGCGGGTCGGCGGCGAGAACGGGCACGTTGCCGGGGTTGACCTCCCGGCCGTCGAGGCGCGGGAGCTCGGTGATCGGCACCCGGTTGCCGTCCCCGTCCACGCCGCCGTTGGCGAGGATGGTCCTGGCCTCCGTCTCGCTGTAGCCCCGGCCGATGAGGCGACGCGCCTTGAGATCGGACAGTCCGCCGTTGTCTCCCTGCGGGCACGTGTCCGTGTCTCCGTAGGTCGCCGTGTGGACCATCGAGATCACGTAGCCGCGCGTCTCGGCAGAGGCGGCGGGAGCGCCGCCGAGACCCAGCGCCAAGGCGGCAGCGGCAAGCCCGGCGGTCAACTCTTCCCGAAACGGCTTTCGACGACGCGCGCTGGCGGCAGTCATCGCTCCTCCTGTCGTCTTCACCGCGCAACGCCGCCGAGCCCGGTCGCGGCGCTGGCCGTCACGGACGCCGCCCGCAACGATGCCGCTACCGGGACGGGTTGTCAAGATCGGCGCCCCGTGTCCACCTCGCGCACATAGCACATATGCTATATTTCGGTTGGTGCGCAGGTGATCGAATGAGCAAAGTACGGGATCTGCACCGGAAATGGAGCCGTGATCCGGCGTATCGCGAAGCCTATGAAGATCTCGATGCCGAGTTCACGCTGACGCGCTCGCTGCTCGAGGCGCGCCTGGGCGCCGGGCTCACCCAGGCGCAGTTGGCCGAACGCATGGAAACGACCCAGTCGGTCATCGCTCGGATCGAGTGTGGGCGGGGGAATCCGTCCACCCGCACACTGGAGGCATTCGCCAGAAGCACCGGGACGCGTCTCCGGATCTACTTCGAGCCCGTCGATCAGTTCGCCGACGCCAGCGTCGACGAGCTCGTGGACCAGTTGAGGAGGAAGCTCCCCAGCGACAAGCTCCTGCGGCTGGCCCAGGACTTCTCCTACCGCAATGGCGAACAGACACTCGACGGAAGGGGCGCCGATTTCCGGGAGCAGGGTTACCTCACGCTTCAGCAGGCGTCCGAACTGGTGAAATGGAAGACGGCTCGCCAATGGAACAACTTCCGGAAGAGGAACCGGAACGAGGATGTCGAGCGGTTGACCGCGACCGCAGCCCGATGTGCAGATGAACGGCCCGAGTTCCCGGAGGAGGCCGCCCGGATCCTGAACGAGCTCAACGCGGTGAGCTACCCCACCGCCTCGGCCTTCCTCACCGCGCTGCACCCAGATATGTTCGGAATCCTGGACGTACGTACCTGGCGTGCGTTGCACCGGCTGACGGGATCGTCGGCTTTCGACCGGGGCAAGCGCACACTGTTCAAGCCTGAGGAGTTTCGGCGCTATACGCTGCTGCTCAGGCGATGGAGCGCCTGCGAACAGGCTGTCTCCCCGCGCCTGATCGACAAGGCGCTCTGGCAGTACGACCGGGAAGCGATGGAAGAGCTCCGCCAACGGCGAGTCGCCCGATCCACGACGCTGGCCGACCTGAGCCCGGTTTCTCTGGGCCGCGTGGCGAAACCGCTACGCCCCGACGACGACCTGCTGGGGGAAATGCTCGGCGACGACCCGGCTTGACGCCGCCGTTCCCGTGCCCATCAGGGCAGGGCAAGCGCCACCCACTCGGCCGGCCGGTCGCGGCCGCCGACGGGGACGACGATGTACTGCCGCCCCGCGTGCAGGTAGGTCATCGGCCCGCCGGTGGTGCCGGCCGGCAGCTCCGTCTCCCAGACCACCGCCCCCGTCGCCTTGTCGTAGGCGCGGAAGCCGGCCCCCCACATGTTGTCCTGGATGCCCCCGAAGACGTTGCCGCCGTCGCCGATGAACAGCAGGGTCGCGGTGACCAGGGCCACGGGGCGGCTGGCGATGCCGAGCCGGGGCAGGTCGAGCCCGCGCAGGGCGGGGTGGTCGCGCAGCCCGCGGCCGTTCGCGACCCGCCACGCCAGCTCGCCGCGGTTGAGGTCGATGGCGGTGATGCGGCCCCACGGCGGCTTGACGAGGGGGATGCCGTCCGGGTACGGCGCGTCGCGGTTCGGGCTGTAGTAGGCCATCTCCGCGTTCTCCTCGCCCGAGGCGTCGGCGAGCCGGTAGACGCGCGGCACGACGTGCGAGAAGGCGTAGTAGAGGCCGGTCTCGGGGTCGAAGGCGCCGGTGTTCCAGTTGCCCGACCCCCACGAGCCGGGAAGCGCGAGGGTGCCGTCGGTGCCGTCCGGCCCGTCGCCGACGACAGTGGGCGGGGTGAAGAGGGGCCCGAGGACGAAGCGGCCGGCGACCTCGCGGGCCCGCTCCTCCAGCTCGGCCGTGAAGTCGATGAGGTCGTCCTCGCTGACGCCCTGGTGCGCGAACGGCGGGGGGCGGGTCGGGAACGGCTGGGTCGGCGACGCCCGCTCGCCCGGCACCGTCGACGGCGGCACCGGACGCTCCTCGATCGGCCACACCGGCTCGCCGGTAACCCGGTCGAAGACGTACAGGAAGCCCGTCTTGCTCGGCTGCATGACGGCGCGGATGCGCCGGCCGTCCACGGTGATCTCCCCCAGCGTGGGGGGCCCGACGGTGTCGTACTCCCACAGGTCGTGATGCACCATCTGGAAGTGCCAGACCCGCTCGCCGGTGGCCGCGTCCAGCGCCACGAGGCTGTTCGAGAAGAGGTTGTCGCCGGGCCGGTGTCCGCCGTAGTAGGCGGCGGTGGGGGCGGTCAGCGGCACGTAGACGTAGCCCAGCTCGGGGTCGGCGCTGAGGCAGCACCACGACCCGAGGTCGCCCGACGCCCCGAGGGAGCCGCCGCTCCACGTGTCGGCGCCGACCTCTCCCGGCCGCGGCACCACGTGGAAGGTCCACCGCAACGCGCCGGTCCGCGCGTCGTAGCCCCGCACGTTCTCCGGGACGCTGTCCCGCCAGCGCGCCCCGCTGTCGCCGGCGCCGTCCACCGTGCCCGCCGCCACGACCACGTCGCCGACCACGATCGGGCTCGCCCCGCCGTGGGCGCGGCGGGCCCCGGCCGGAGTCAGGTCGACGCGGCCGCCCTCGCCGAACCCGGCGATCGGCTCGCCGGTCGACGCGTCGAGGGCATACAGGAAACGGTTGCGGAACGAGAAGACGCGCCGGTCCGCGCCGTCCGCCCAGAACGCCACCCCGTGAGCGCCGCGGCCCGCGACCCCCTCGAGGGTCGGCAGCGGCGGCGGCTGCAGCCAGAGGGTCTCGCCGGTGCCCGGATCGAACGCCTCGACCAGCCCCACCGCGTTCGACGCATACAGCACGCCGTCCACCAGGATGGGGGTGGCGCGCAGATAGCCGGAGGGCTCCAGCTCGGGAAACGGCCGCGTGAACGAGGCGTCGACGCCCGGCCGCCGCCACGCCACCCGCAGGCGCGCCACGTTGGTCCGGTCGATCCGGTCGAGCGGGGCGTAACGCGTGAAGGCGCGGGTGCCGCCGAAGTACGGCCACGCGCTCGACGCGTCGCCGACGGTCTGGGCCGCGGCGCCCGTCGGGACCAAGCCGGCAATGGCCAACGCGGCCAGTGCGACCCTCCGAGCGGCCTTCGCCCCCTTCGTCGCGGCCAGACCGACGATGGCCAGCGCCGCCAGTGCCACTGCCCGGAGTTGCCGCACGCTCCCTCTCATCGAAGCCCCTTGAGCCGCACCGAGGGCAGCTTCTTCAACCGCTGGTTCTGGGGATCGATCTCGATGCCGGCAGACTCCAGCGCCGTGACGCCGAGCAGCGGCTCGGCATCGGCGTCCCCGAAGATGATGAGCCCGGCCGTGAGCTCGCCCATGAGCTCGATTTCTCCCGTCGTGACGTCCATCGTGATCTCCCGACCGTCCGCGGTTTCGTACACCCGCTGGGCCCTCGGGGCGAGACCGATGGCTTCCAGGTGCGGCCGCGGGACGAGCGAATCGATCGCCCCGGTATCGACCAGAAACGGTCCCTCCCAGCTCCTCGTGGGATCGGCCGGGTTCCGGATGGTGACAGTGACGTGCATGATGCCCATTTCCTCTCCACTCTTCTCTTCGCCATGGTAGCGCGCCTTCGACCACGACTGGCCGAAGCTCCTGGACGCGAGCCCGCGCCCCTGGCCCGCCAATCGTCACCTGCGGCTCCGCTTGGCGCCCAACCAACCCTCCAGGAGTCCGCGCCGTTCCACGGCGCAGACTCCTACTCGAGCAGCGCCTTGAACACGCCATCCGCCGGGTCGCTGTAGAACTCGATGTTGATCTTCGTCCAGAGGTCGTCCGGCAGGTCGTTCAGAGCCCGCCGGGCCGAGACCGGCATCAGCAGCGTGGCGGCCTGCTTGTCTACCGCGAGCTCCGCGACCGCAACCGGGTTGGGAATCCTCTCTATCGAACCGCCGAGGTTCAGGGGTCCGACGATGATGGTCCCGCCGCGTGTGCTGCGCTCGAGCAGCCCGCCGACGCAGGCCACGAGGACCGGCAGCCCGAGACCCGCGCCCGACGTGTCGGCGTCGAACGGCCGGAGCTGGATGGTGTACTCGTGGGCTCGCGCGTCCCGGTCGCCGATCAGCTCCTTGGCTCGCGCGTAGAGGTTCTGCTCGCCCACCTTGACGCTCTCGCGGAACGCGGGCGGCACGGGATGGTTCAGGACCTTGGCGCCGCTGCCGGGGCCGGCGGCGATCTCGATGCGGTAGAGTCCCGCGCCGGTCTCGCCCTGGCCGGGACCGATGGCCCAGACCTGTCCCGGCGGCAGCGGGTCGCCGTCGATGGCCTCGTCGCTGTGCAGCTCGGGGGTCGAGACGAACTGCTCGACGCCGTCGACGCCGAGGGTGAAGGAGAAGTGCGTGTTCCGGAACTCGCTCTTCAGGCACCGCTTCTGCTGCTCCTTCACCCGCCGCCGCGACTCCAGCGCCAGCCGCACCACCCACTCCAGGTCATCGTCCGACACGGGCGCGTCCGGATCGGGAAAGAGCAGCTTCACGAGGCCCGAGCAGGTCTTGTGCACGGCCTCCACGTCGCGGCCGCTCAGCGCCCCGCCCCAGAACACGCGGTTCTGGAGCACCGAGACGCGGCTCGTCTGCCGCAGGCGGGTCCAGCACTCGCTCAGGAAGTCGCTCACCAGCCCGAAGTGGTTCGTGAGGTGATCGGCGGGGTTGAGCTTCGGGAAGTTCCAGCCCGGCGCGTAGGCGTGGATGCGGTCGTGGAAAGCAGTGTCGTCCCGCATCTCCCGCGGCAGCGGACTCAGGAGATGGCCGATCCGCTGCTGCTGCTCGACGTCCACCTCGAAGTTGCCGACCATGACCATGCCGCCCTCGGCGCGGATGCTCTCCTTGCCGCGGCTGAACTCGCCCGAGGCCATGTAGCCCTTCATGATGTTGACACCGTCCTTCTGGTCGAAGGAGATGCCGGCGACCTCGTCGAAGCAGACGACGTCGTACTGGCAGACGAGGCCGCGCTGCCCGTTGGCCATGTTCACGAACATCCTGGCGACGGTGGCCTTGCCGCCCGACAGCAGGTGCGAGTACGGAGAGAGCTGCTGGTAGATGTGGCTCTTCCCGGTCCCGCGCGGGCCCAGCTCGACCAGGTTGTAGTTGCGCTCGACGAACGGCGCCATGCGCAGCAGCACCACGCGCTTGGCGGCGTCGTCCAGGCGCGCCGGCTCCAGGCCCGCGGACCGGACGAGGAAGTCGCGCCAATGCTCGGTCGTGAATGCCCGCCGGCCCCTGGCCAGCACGTCGAGCACGTCAGGCTTCGACATCTGGATAGGGCGCAACTGCACGAGGCGGAACGGGCGGCCCGAAGCGTCCTGCGACTCCACCGGGTCGTAGCCGAGGGTCACCTCGGCGTAGAACCCGTCGCCGAGCATGCGCTCGTTGTCCTTGACGAGAGCGTCCGACACCTGCACGTCGTTCAGGTTCAGGCTGGGCAGCTCGGCCACGTAGCAGTCGTTCTTCGCGTCCAGCCTGGCGCGAACGACGTCGATCAGCTTCACCGAGCCGTTCTCGCGGGCGCGCGACTTGAAGACCTCCCGTTCGCTGGTCCGCACCGTCCGGCCCTGGAGCTGCCGCTCGACGATGGCCAGCCCCTCCGCTATCTCGCCTTCGTCGACGCTCGCGCAGTAGCGCCCCAGCAGGAACTCGACCACGTAGGTCGGCACCGGGTACTGGCGCGCGTAGCGCCGCACCAGGTCCTTCCGCACCAGGTAGCCCGGAAAGGCCTCCGCGGCAAGCGTGTCCAGCGCATCCATCTCGACGGCGTCGCTCATGCGTCCACCTGCCCGTCACGGGGTTCGCTCGCTTGCACGGTCCGCTGACGGCTGATCCATCGCTGCCGAGTCACTCATGCGTCCTCTCCCAACTGGGCCTGCCAGTGGGCCGGCACGCGGGCCGTTTCGTCCAGCAGCACCAGAACCAGGGCCGCCGCCTCGCGCGCGTCGTCGGTCGGCAGCGTTCACCCCGCTCATGCGTCCTCTCCCACGCGCACGGGCCGATGGGTCAGCACCCGGCCCGCCTCGTCCACCAGCACGAGCACCAGCGCCGCCGCTTCGTGCTCGTCGTCGGCCAGCACCAGACTGACGGCGCCCTCGGCGTCGACCGGCTTCGCGGCCGCGGCCACCGACTCGCCGGTGGGCCGCGCCAGTCGCAGATCGGCCGTCACCGGACCGCCGCGGACCTCCGCTTCGATGAAGCAACGGAGGCCGCGCCACGTGACCGACGTGATGCTGCCGCTCGTTTCCGATCCCTCGGCGCACGTCACCACCAGATCCGGAATGAGGCACTCCTGGATGCTCAAACCGCCGTGCGCGTACTCCTCGGAGCGGTTGAAGCAGGCCACGCCGGGCGGCGTCGCGAACCATTGCTCACGGTTCCAGTGCCAGGGAGCCCTGACGACGTCGGGCGTCGACTCTCCGGCGATCGCCGCGCAGCGCGCCCAGCGGCTCTCCGTCAGGTGCTTCGGCAGGTCCACCTTCGGTAGCCCCCCGGGCAGCAGCAGCCACCCGTGGTCGGTCACCACGCGCACCGACGTCCAGCCGGCGTCGAGCACACGCTCTATCCGTTCCGCCACGCGCTCCAGCTCGCCTTCGAGATGACGCACGAGCTGGGCGCCACGCTGGTGGCCGAGGGTGTCGAACTCGCCGGTCTCCAGCCACCCATGCGCGGGATGGGCGCGGGGAGCGTCGGCGCCGTCGCCGGCGAGGATCTGGTAGCCACGGACCGCCATCGCGTCGCGCAGCGCCGGCGCATCGGCCGGCTTGCCGGCGGCCTTCAGCCGCGCGCCGAACGCCTGGCCGAGGGCATCGCCCTCGATCTCTCCGGCCACCGGCGTCACCGCGGGTTTCCCGGTGCCCGTCACCGTCGGCAGCGCGGCCCACCGCCGGCCCAGGTCCACGCGGAACCCGCGGCCTTCCAACCGTTCCGCCAGACGTTGCGCGAGGTCGAAGCGCAGGCCGTCCACGAAGACGAGGCAACCGTCGTCCTCTGCGTTCACCGACGGTTGCTCGCCGGCGCCCGGCAGAGGCTTGCGTTCCACGGCCGCCTGAAACGCCCGCGCCGACTCCTCCAGCCAGGGCTGCAGCAGGTGTCGCACCGCCGCCGCCACGCACGCTTCGTCGGAGACCGGCGCCGCGGCCACCGCCTGCCACGCGCCGAGGTCGGCCTGCCAGCCGCGCTCCACGTAGGCGCTCGCCACGTCCGCGGGCTCGGTTCCCCCCAGGACCTGCCGCGCCGCCGTCGCCAGGCTCGCGAGCGGCTTCAGCAGCTCCGCCATGGGGGCCAGCCCCAGGCGCGCCCACACCCAGGCGCGCCGTTCGCCATGACTCCTCTCGAGAGTGGTCACCGCCTCGCACGCCTCGTGGTGCGCGAGCTTCGGGAGCTTCTCGAGCGCGCCGCGCACCGCTTGCTCGTCCTCGTCGTTCAGGTCCGGCCACCGCTCCCGTTCCTCGAACCGCAAGGCGCCCGCCGGCGCGCTGCGCCGCAGGAGACCGGCAACGTCCCCGTAGCTGCCCGGCGCCTCGGCGAACCGCTCCCAGACCGCCGCCCATCCCTCCCCGCCCCCGGCCATGCGCTCGCCGGCCACGACGTCCGCCTCCTGCGCCGGACTGAACCCCAGCTCGTCCTGACAACGGTTGCAGAACGCGTGCCAGCCGTTCTCGCCCAGACGCGCGCGCGTCGTCTGCGGGTCGCCCATCCACCGCAGCAGATCGCGGATGACGTCGCCGGCCAGCATGCGGTCGAAGTCTTCCGCCTCGAGGCGGCGTCCCTCCAGTTGCGCCACCGGCGCCAGCGCGACCTCGGGCAGCGCCCGCAGCAGGGCCTCCGCGGTGGCGCGGTCGCCGGCGACGTCCAGGCCGAGCGCCTTCCGCGACGTCAGGAAGGCGTTCACGGTCCAGTCGCTGCCGTTCGGCTGGCGCCACAGCGCGCCCCGGAACAGCAGCTCCACCAGCGGCCTCAGCCGGTCGGGACACTCCCCGCCCGCGCGGAGATCCTGGCGCGCCACGCCCGGCAGGTAGACGATGGGCGGGCGGCCGTCGGGCAGCGCAGGCTCGTCGAGCGTGCGGTCCACGACGCAGCGCACCCAGACGGCGGGACCGGTGCGGCGGGCCGGGGCGTAGTCGCCGAGCACCACGCACTCGTCGACGTTCTGCAGCAGCAGGTCGACCAGGGGCCGCCACTCCTCTCTCGGGTCCGTCCACAGCACCGCGGCCGGGCGCGTTTCGCCGTCGAGCGGCGCGGCCTTCGCCCGCACGCTCGCGAGCAGCCGGTCGAGGACGGTGCCGGCCGCCGGCCCCGGGCCGGGCCGTTCCGCTGTGTTCATGCTCGCCTCTGCCTCCCCCCTCGCTGCCGCGGCCCCGGCAGGCGTTGCGCCGCCGTGCCGCCCGACCCGCCGCCTCCCATCAAGGTCCCCGCACGTCGCCGCGGCCCCGGCCCGCATTGCCCCGCGGCAAACGACCGTCGCCGGCGTGGCCGCACGTCACGTCGCCTCCCATCAAGGTCCCCGCACGCCGCCGCGGCCCCGGCCCGCATTGCCCCGCAACGGCCGTCGCGGCCGTGGTCGCACGTCACGCGCCTCGGCTGCGCAGGCGCAGCCTGGTCTGCTTTCAGCCGTCGACGCTGCGACTCTGCTCCGCCTCCGGATCTGCGCCCACCGCCTCGCAGGCGGTCATCTCCCAGCCATGGAACACGACCGCGAGGCCGACGTGCCGCACCGACGGATGACGGCGGCCCAAGGCCTCGTCAGCCAGATAGCGCCGCACCTGCTCCGCGGCCTCCCGCATCTTGTCCGCCACCACGGACTCGTCCAGGGACTCTCGCCGCTTCAGGTACTTGACCTCGATCACGTAGCCGAACGCCGCGCCCGGGTAGCGGGCCACGAACGGCTCCAGGTAGAGGTCGGCGCAGCCCTTGTTCAGCTCGTGCTCGGTGTGGATCAGGAACACGTCGAGCAGGCTGAAGTGGGCGGCGAGAAACGCGTGCACCACCTTCCCGCCGTCCACGTAGTCGCGAATCCCGGTCTGGCGCCGAACCGCGTCGCGCAGGTGTTCCAGGGCCGGCCGCCAGGCCCCCTCGTAGGCCATGGCGCGCACGAGGCGCGAGAAGTCGTAGGTGTCGACCGAGAACACGTCCACGTCGCGCCAAGCGTCGCGCAGGTAGCCGTACATCAGCCGCCGGACGGTCTGGTTGGGAATGCCCAGGCGCGGCGTGTCGCCCGAGACGTGCCGGAAGCTGAGCAGGCCGAAGAAATACAACAGGGAGAGGAAGTTCTCCCGCTCGTTCAGCCGCTCCAGCGGAAAGCTGGGTTGCACCTCGGCGTCCACCCGCCCATCGCCGATGACGTGCCGCAGAAGCTCGAAGTTACCGTTGAGCTGCCGGCCGACCACGAGCAGATGGCGGAGCTTGCCGTAGTCGATGCGCACGTTGGTGTCGATCAGGTCCCTCGGCAGGGACTGGTTCGGGATGGACTCGCACAGGTAGTAGAGCACCATGTCCGTGTTGTAGAGATCGCCCTCCACGTCCTCGGCGAACCGGTAGCCGTTGTACCACTCGCGCATCACGTCCAGGGCGGCGTCCACGTCCTGGTCGAACACGCCGCAGTCCCGATACACCTCCAGCAGGCCCCGCACCTCGCCCTCGGTGAACCCCAGCAGGTCGTTGAACTCGGGCCGCAGGCTGATGTTCCTCCCGATGTTGAAGCCGCTGGTGACGTCGTCGAGGGTCACGGGCGAGACGCCGGTGATAAACAGCCGCTCCAGCCCGCCGCTCCCCGCGTCGGTGCCGGCCTTGAGGGTGGCGAAGAAGTTGCGGTAGAAGCCGCCGCCGTGCGTGAAGCTCTGGTACGCCGCCGTGCCGTGGTGGGCCAGCACCGTGTTGGCGAAGTTGTCGTACTCGTCGATGAGCGCGCAGAGCGGAATGCCGTGGTCGGCGGCATACATGAACAGCTCGTTGAGCTGGCCGTTGACGGACGCCGGGGCGCGAATGCGCCGGACCGCCGCCTCGGGGAACAGGTCCGGATTCCGCTCCAGCGCGCCACGGAGCCGAAGCTGGCAGTACTCCTCGAAGTGGTGCTCCAGACCGTCGAGGGCGGTCTTGAACGCGGAGAAGTTGAAGCGCAGCACGACGTAGCGGTGACGCTGCTCCGTGGGCTGACGGCCGATGTCGGTGCCCCCGAACACCGCGTCGAACTCGTGCGCCCAGGTGCGGTCGTAGTAGTGCTCCAGCACCGACACCCAGCAGGTCTTGCCGAAGCGCCGCGGCCGGATCAGGACCGCGTGGTCCACCCGCTCCAGCGCGCGGAGAAAGCGCGTCTTGTCCACCCAGAGCCGGCGCTCCATGCGGATGCGCCGGAAGTTGGCCAACCCGTAGGGGATGCTGGGGTAGTCGTGTTCGTCAGGTGTCATCTCGGGTCCCTCGTCGCCGCAGGCGGTCGCCAGACCTTGCGGAGGCACTCCGCCGCCGTGTCAGGCATTGCGTGGCCCCCGCTCGAACGTCACCCGAACGAACCGGTTACGGTCGTCGCTGACCAGCTCGGGCTCGGTTCCGTTGAAGCGCCGCATGGCGTGCCGCATCGTCAGCCAGCCCCGCCCGCGGCGTTCCATCAGCCCGCTGACGACCATGGCGTTCGCCATCATCTCGTTGCGCGACCGCGGAGCGCCGCCCTTGCGCGCCTGATCGACGGTCATGTGGTTCGGCAGCGCGCCCGGACTCGTCACCACGATGCGGTCGTCGAACACCTCCAGCAGCACCTGCGACCCGGTGATGGCGTAGTCGCGGTGGATGACGGCGTTGACGAGCGCTTCCCGCAACGCCGCCTCCGGCGCCGGCGGGACGTCGATGCGCCGGATGCCGTCGTACGTCTCCCTCCGGCCGAGACTGCGAAACCACCCCATTGCTCGCTGCACCTGGTCCTGCAACCGGCCCTTCCCTTCCCCGGCGCTCAACACCTCGGCGGCCTGGTCCGTACCCCCGTACGCGGTGCACTGCACGAACAGGCTCAGCGTGTGCGCGTACGCCTGGGGGTCGCGGCCGAACACCATCAACCCGTACAGCGTCGGCCGCAGGACACCGTCGAGCTCGTCGACGATGCTGCCGTTCCTCAGATCGTCCTCGCGAGCCGGCTGGGGAGCTTCGTCCGGATCGAGGCCCTGCGCACGCATGAACGCCCGGACGGCGCCGAAATCGATGTCCTCGACGGTTGCCGACGGGATAATCTGCTTCTCCGTCAGCACCAGTCCGAAGGCGTTCAGGAGCTCCTGCAGCTCCGATGGAGACGGCGCCCCCGTGCTCCGCCCGCGTCTGATCCAGAACCGTCCGTCGCAGGAGAACGGCTCGTATCCGCGCTGATGGCGGTGCACGTCGATCCAGTGCACCCACCTCCCTTCGGCCTCGTGCCTGCCGCACTCTGCGGTCACGGACTTGCCGCAACCCGTCTGCAGAAAGCTCGCCAAGCGCTCCTGAACGGTTTCCGGGTTCTCCTCGTCGCCGACGACGGCCCCGGCATCATCGACGCCGATGACGACAAGCCCCCCGTCGCCGTTAGCGAACGCGCAGACCGTCCTGCCGACCCCGCGCAGGTCTCCCAGCCTCCGCTTGAACTCGGTTCGGGCGTCCTCGCCGCCGGCGATGCTCCGCTGCACGTCAGGCCATTCCATGGTGACTCGCGTCCTCGTCCCGCATGACCTGCGCGACGCTTCGGTCATGCCGATCCGTCATGCCCTCACGCCGCTCCTCACGACTGCCCGCGCCGAAGGCGGGGCGCGCCGCCGAGCAGGTCTCCGTGATCCCCGGCGTGTCCCGGTCCGGCGTCGGCGGCGACCCGCCTTCGACGTTCAGCGGACGAGTGGTCGGCATGTGCAGACCCCTGCCGCGAAACGGTGACGCCCGGACGCGCGTCCCGCCGCGCCTTCGGCTTCTCGACCCGGGTGACGTACAGCGTCTGTCCCTCGCGCGTCCTGAGCCGCCATGCGCGCACCGTGATCGACTTCGAGATCGGCTCGAGATCCGGCAGCGCGGTCGCCCGGGCAAGCATCCCCCCGCCAAGAGACACCTCGTGATCCACGTTCCACTCGAGGTCCGCCAGGCTGGCCCGAAGCGCGGGAGCCTCTACCGATTCGCGATACGCCGACGGTCCCAGGGCGACCCGGCCCGCGAGGCTGCGCAGGTAGGCGGAGTCCTGCACCCGCCGCCATGGCGCCGGCAGCCACTCGTCGCCGGCGAGACACCCCAGGAGCCCCCCGGTCATCGCGGCGAGCGTATCGGTATCCGCACCCGGTTCGAACGCCGCCCGCAGTACGCCTTGCGCAGGCTGCGCCGCATGCCTCGCCGCGAGATATGCGGCGGCCGCGGCAGCCACCGCGCCCGCGCCCCTGCAGGCGCCGAAGCATCCGAGGTCGTCGAGCACCGCCCGGTCGTCGGCCAGCGCGCCGGCCCGAATCCCGCGTCGGGCCTTGTCCAGCAATGCCCGCATCTCTTCGACAGCGCGCCGCCACACCTCCTCGTAGGGCTCGCCGAACGCCCGACCCGCCGCGGCCAACCACGCGCCGGCGCCGCGTCCCCGGTCCGGAAGCGTTCCCCAGGCTCGCCGTTCGTCCATCAGCAGGTCCAGCAGCTCTCCGAACCCCAACGTCGCACGTCGACGCGCCAGCGACCAGGCGGCGAACGCGCTGACGGTGGCGCCCACCAACGCCCCCGGATGGCCGTGCGTCGCGACGCCGTCACGCACGACGTCGTGCACCAGCACCGCCGGATCGTCGTTGCCAGCCAGAAACAGGGCGTGCGGCAGCACCCGCGCGGCAACGCCGTTGCCGCCCGCGCCGAAGTACCGGCGGAGGCCGGCGGTCGTGTCCGCCAGCCACGGGGGCGCGCCGGCCCGCCAAGCCCGCGCCGCCCGCTTCGTCGCGCCCCCGCCACCGCGCTCGTAGAGCGTCCAGCGCGGCAGCTCCATCCGCACCCACGCCTTCCACCAATCTTCGCCGTGGTTGGCACGGCAGCGCGCCACCGCCAGGGCGAGCTGCGTAGCGTCGCTGTACTCGCCGGCCCCGATGGTCTCGTCGTAGAGCCCGAACCGACCGCCGCCTCGGCGCGTCCATGTCCGGAACTCGAGACTCGGGGAGCCGCCGCCAGCCCCGTGCCGAACGCGCCGCGGCGTCTCCTGCGGCCAACCCAGCGCGTCCCCGGCCGCCAGCGCGATGAACGCCCCCTCGGCCTTTGCGGGCGGAACGACGGTCGCCACCGTCACGACCAAGCCCCCCGGTCGGCCTGACACCGGCGCGGCGCGCCGACCCGCGACAAGGCAGCCGCACACCGTGTCGCCATCAGCGGGCCGCCCGCCTGGCGCCACGCGTCGATCTGCTCCGTCAGCCCGACGCTGAACGCGGCCATCTCTCCCCGAGCCGCCTCGGTCTCCAGCCTGCCGGCAATCCGCGCGATCTCCGGAACCGCCCGCGTCAGCTCGTCCGACAGGGCTCTCACCATCACCTTCGGCACGTCCTGCGGGCGGGTCGTCGCGTCGCCAGCGAACGTCCGTTCGATCGAGGCGAGACGTCCGCGGAGATCCGACGCGGACAGGCCGTACTCTCGCGCGTACTCCTCCGGCCGGTCCCCGACCGCGCTCCAAATCCAGGCTTCCGGCGAGCTCCCGCCCGGCAGGAACAGCGGTTCCAGCTTGTGGCCGTACTGACCCGCCGTTCCGATCAGGGCCGGCGCCGTGTCCGCCGCATCGCCGTCGAGCACGAAGACGAAATCGGCGAGCTTCCCGAACTTGCCGAACGCGTGGATGTGGCCCCTGAACTTGTCGCTCCCGGTATCGCGGCCGACGACGAAATCGTCGTGACGGGTGCCGTTCCGGTAGTTCAGCACGTCCAGCACGCCCAGGATCACGCCTTCCGCCACCTCGTCCTCGCAGAGGATCGACAACCGGTCGGCCGACTGGCCGTACAGGGCCTTCTGGAAGATGTCGCGGTACGCCGGCGCACGCGTGACGTCGAGCGTGGCCGCATCCCGCTCCAGAAAGATCCGCCCCTCCGGCGGCACGCTGTCGAGCACCACCGGGCTGTGCGTCGTCACCACCACCTGCAGGTCGTTGCGCAACGCGATGCGCTGCAGCTCGAGCATGAGCTGCTGTTGCGTCCAGGGGTGCAGCCCGGCCTCGACCTCGTCGATGAGGATCAGCGCGCGCCTCAACCCCGAGATGTCCTTGGACATCCGCAGGATGGCGCGTTCGCCGGCCGACATGTGGAACTCGGAGTAGCGGACGACCTCGCGACGGTCCAGCCCCGCGAACAGGAGATCGCGGCTGCGGCCGCGAATCAACGAGACGCCGCGGTACTTCTGCGGCAGGATGCGCCGCGCGAACAACAGCAGATCGGAGGTAATCTCCTCCGCTTCGAACGTCCCCCGACCGAGCTGCAGAATGCCGCGAACCTCCGACGGATTCGTGAGGTTGGCCAACGTTCGGAGATACAGCTCCCTCTCGGGCTGCCGCACGCCCTTCCGGCCCATGAAGCCCCGGCTCCACGACCGACCCTTCTTCCACACCATCGAGTAGCGGACGCCGGCCGCGAGATAGTAGAACTCCAGCCCCGTCCCGCCCGCCTCATCCACAAGCCCGCCCTGCCCCCCGCCCGAGAAGCCGGGGAACAGCGCCGCGGGCGTGTACGTGCGGGCGCTTCGCCCCGCCGGCGCATACGCCGCCGCGCACGCGAACAGCACCGTGGACTTGCCGCACCCGTTCGGCCCGGCGATCACCGACACCGGATAGTCGAACGCCACCCGCAGGTTGCGAATCCCGCGAAGGCCCTTCAGCCGCACCTCGTCGAGGAAGTCGTTCTGCACCTGCTTCCTCGCCCGCAACGAGTCCCAGGTCTTGCGCAACGACGCGTCAAGGATGGACATACTGCGGTGTCTCCATGGCGGATGGTCTGCCTGATCCGCTACGCCGTGTCGCCGGCCGCGGCGTCGGCCGCGTAGATCGTCAGACGCAGCTCGTCCCCGAACAGCTCGTACACCGGCTGCCTGCCCGAGAGGCGCCGGCTCCGCGCGAGAATGGCCGGCACGCCCGCGCCGCGCCGGTCCATCATCGTGCAGCGCGGCGCCACGATTTCGTCCGCGACCGCGCAACGCTTGAGGAGGTTGGCGATGGCAGGGTTCCGTGCATTCTGCTTGCAGGCGATCTCGTCGAGGCGCATGCCGTTGGGCAGCGCGCCCGGCGAGTACAGCTCGATGCGGTCCGAGAACATCCGCAGGCGCACCTTGGACCCGCGACGCGAGTAGTCGCGGTGCGCGACGGCGTTGACGACGGCCTCGAAGACTGCCGTCAAGTCGTACTGCGGCCAGTCGATCCGCCCCAGGTGCTTCGATGCCTCGACCCGCTGATTCCTCGCCACGAACCGGCAGGCGTACTCGATCTGATCGTCAAGCGGTCCGTCGTTGTCCTTGGCGTCGAGCTGGTAGCGCGGCGAGCCCATCGCGTCCGAAACGCTGACGCCACGGTACGCCACCGACTGGATGAACGCGTGCGGCAGCCAGCGCTGCGGCTGCCGCGCCCCGAGAAGCAGGCCGGCCACGGTCGGGCGGAGCACGCCGGCGGCGTCCTCCCGAACCATGTCGAGCTTCGAGAGCGCGGTCGTCCGGTCGTCGCCGCCGCTCTCCCCGCGAAACCGGTCCACCAGACGCGGATCCAGGTCGTCGAGCGTCGCCTCCTCGACCACCTGAAGGTCGAACTGCCCGCCACCGGTTCCGCTGCGTTGCTCGAACAACCGGGCGAGAACGGCAGTCTCCATCAGGCGCTTCGACGTCCCGACACGCTGCAGGTACCCGCCCGGACTCCGATGCACGAAGAACCCCCGCGGAATCTCGACCCTGAGCACCGGCCGCATCCGGCCGCCGGCATCCGGCAACTCCAGCTTCTCGATGAGCGGCACGACAGGCGGCGTGATGGCATCGTCGGCGATCTCGATCACGTAGCGCTGCACCGCGTCGAGGTGCTCCAGCGGGATCCCGGTCACCGCCCGCCGCGTGTCCGACACACCCAGCACCAAGACGCCGCCCGACGAGTTCGCGAAGGCAGCCAGCTCGTCCGCCAACGCATCGCGTCCCGGCCCCTCGACCCGATCGCCTGCCAGTACCACCTCCGCGAACACCAGAGAGCTGTTCTCGCCGAGCTGGATCTCGCGCATGCACTCGGTGGCCGTGTCAGGCATTGCGTGGCCCCCGCTCGAACGTCACCCGAACGAACCGGTTGCGCTCGTCGCTGACCAGCTCCGGCTCGGTTCCGTTGAACCGCCGCATGGCGTGCCGCATCGTCAGCCAGCCCCGCCCGCGGCGTTCCATCAGCCCACCGACGACCATGGCGTTCGCCATCATCTCGTTGCGCGACCGCGGAGCCCCGCCCTTTCGCGCCTGATCGACGGTCATGTGATTGGGCAACGCCCCGGGACTGGTCACCACGATGCGGTCGTCGAACACCTCCAGCAGCACCTGCGATCCCGTGATGGCGTAGTCGCGGTGGATGACGGCGTTGACCAACGCTTCCCGCAACGCCGCCTCCGGCGCCGGCGGGACGTCGATGCGCCGGATGCCCTCGTACGTCTCCCTCCGGCCAAGACTGCGAAACCACCCCATTGCACGCTGCACCTGGTCCTGCAACCGCCCCTTGCCTTCTCCGGCGCTCAACACCTCGCCGGACTGGTCCGTACCCCCGTACGCCGTGCACTCCACGAACAGGCTCAGCGTGTGCGCGTATGCCTGGGGGTCGCGGCCGAATACCATGAATACCATCAACCCGTACAGCGTCGGCCTCGCGACACCGTCCAGCTCGTCGACAATGCTCCCGTTCCTCAGATCGTCCTCGCGAGCCCGCTGCGGAGCTTCGTCCGGATCGAGGCCCTGCGCGCGCATGAACGCCCGCACGGCACCGAAATCAATGTCGTCGACCGTTGCCGACGGGATGATCTGCCTCTCCGTCAGCACGAGTCCGAAGGCGTTCAGCAGCTCCTCCAGCTCCGAGGAGACGGCGCCACCGTGCTCCCACCGCGTCTGATCCAGAACCCGCCGTCGCAGGAGAACGGCTCGTATCCGCGCTGATGGCGGTGCACGTCGATCCAGTGCACCCACCCGCCCTCGGACTCGTGCCTGCCGCACTCCGCGGTCACGGGCTTTGCCGCAACCGGTCTGCAGAAAGCTCAACAACCGCTCCTGAACGGTTTCCGGGTTCTCCTCGTCGCCGACGACGGCGCCGGCATCATCGACGCCGATGACGACAAGCCCCCCGTCGCCGTTGGCGAACGCGCAGACCGTCCTGCCCACCCTGCGCAGGTCTCCCAGCCTGTGCTTGAACTCGGTGCGGGCGTCCTCCCCGCCGGCGATGCGCCGCTGGACGTCAGGCCATTCCATGGTGATTGACGTCCTCATCCCGCAAGACCCAGGCGTCCCTCCGGTCACGCCGCTCCGCCAAGTACTCACTCACCGCGCCTCTCCCGCTCGACAATTGCCCGGCGCCCGCCTATTCGGGCAGAAACACATCCGCCGGCCTCTTCGCTCCGAACAGCGTCTTTTCCCTGTGTTTCCGCCATCTTTCTATCCGTCCGTCTACTTCTTCGTCTATGCTCCGTCCGAACAGGTCCATCGCCTCGCCGCGGCGCTCGTACTCCGAACTCCAAATCGCGAACCGGCCGTCCACAATCTTGGTAAACAGTACGGAATACCGCCAAAACTCCGTCGCGTGGTCCGCCTTGCACATCTTCTCGAACCAGTACCGTGCCCACCCGTCTCGATCATGGGCGTACTTCGCCGCCTTGTACGCCTCACCAATGAAGCCCTTCGCGTCTCCGTAACAACGGATTACCCCTTTGTTTTGATCCCGTTGACTCGAGAATCCCGCCACGAGCAATGCCCTTGCAATGCCTTCCGGCTCTCCCGTCTTCAACCGCTCGCCAATAAACGCCATCAACACCGATTCTTCCCGATTCAACAACGCAGCCAGCACCTCTGTCGCGAGTTCGTGGTCGTTCCTGGCCCGGTTCAGCCGCTCATGGCACCACTCGCGACCCTCGACACTGCCTGCAGCACTCCAAGCAACCATCGCCTCAAGCGGCACCCGCGCGCGGCCCACGCTCAACCGAATGGGGGCATTCTCTCTGCCCACTGACCGAAGCAACGCGACGGTGCGTTCCGGACACCGCTTGCGTACCGCATATGCAAGCATCACAACCACGTTGCGAACAGTCCGCCTTGCACCCCCACCCAGATCCAGAAACAAGCGGTACCATCGATCCGCGGCACCCACATCCGCATTCACAATCTCCTCGAACTCCCCCTTGGCGACATCGTCGACGACGACCCAGGCGTTGGCATCGTTCAATCTTTTCTTGAACGTGTCGAACGCTTCGTGACGCCGCCTCTGCCATTCGTCGAACGCTTCGTCACTTTCCGCATCTCGCTTCCACAGCTCGCCAAGGTCACTGGACTCTACTTCGCTTTCCGACAACCCGTACGGAAACGGATCTGCCTGATCTTCATGCCGGCAACGGCGCTCTACGTCCGGCAACGCACATTCCACATGGACACCAGTCGCCGCCCTTATCGACGCATCGACCAATGTCGCGACTTTGCGTGCGGCCATCGGCCCAAGTCGCCTTGCAGCCCAACCATAGTGTCCCGGCGAGATTCGCGTCAACGCCTCATCTACCGAGATCCACTCACGCAACGCACCCTCCACCAGAATGGCGGAGCCATAAGCATCCTCGTAGCTGTTTCGACCTTCTCCATTCTCCGCGCGCCACCCTCCATCGACCACGAGTCTCATAAGTTTTTCATCTTTCAGGTACAGAATCCTCTCGAACACGATCATTCGGACAGACCGGGATTCCGCTGTCACCAACGACGCCATGCGCTCCCGGGAACGTTGTGAAATGCTCGTACCGCTTCCACTCGCGAATACCAGCAGGCAGTACAGACGGTGAGCATCGTTTTCCACGCACGCCTTCCGGAAATAGTCGTCGAAGACCGCCTCATCGACTGGCTTCATCACCTTCAGCAGCGAGCGCAGCACATCGTCTCCGTCCGTGGTACCGAGCAGCGCCTTCAGTTGTTCTTCGCCGCTCAGCTTCGGAAACGCGAGAAGTAGCCGCTCCTGTGACACAAACCACCGGCGTCTTTCCGGCAGGTCCGCGATTGTGCCACGCCAGTCTTCGCCCTCACTCACCACGGCCACCGCCATCTCCGTGGTCAGGAGCGCACTATGCGGCAGCAAGACGGAGAGTCCTCGCGTTAACGGAAGTCCCCGGCGCTTCAGCACGTCATCAATGAACTGCTGATGCCTCTCGATCGCCGCCTGAGGCTCAAAGCGAACGACGCCCGGCCGCGCCATTTCGAGAAAATTCTCGCCGGCGCCCTTCCACGAGCCGCTGTAGAGCGACGAGACGTCGATGGCCTCGTACTTTCGCGCCGTATCTGCGACGTTCGTCGGCTTCGACGCAGACGGGTCGCACGGGTCCGTAGAACAGTACTTTTCAATGAGCCGCCAACTTGTAGGTGTGAAATCGCTGATTCTCGCTCTCAGGTCCTCGGCATCGCGCGCGTCCTCAGGATCTCCCGTCGCGCGCAGCAGAACGATCAACGCCCAAGTCCCGACGTTGGAGCCGTTCGCCTCCCGAAAGACGGCGCCCTCCCGTAACAGCTCCGCGTGCGCGACCGACCAATCACTCCGGTTCAACGTGACGACGTGCTCCAACATCTCGTGCGGCCAACGTGCGTGCTGATTAACCAAGCTCGCGAAACACCACTGAACAATACCCTTTGCAAAGCCCGCCATCGGTTTACCCGCCATGAGACGGAACGCCAGACGAGAAAGTGCGCCGACATCACCATCCGTCTCCTCCATCTGCTCCCGCAGGCGTTGCTCTGCGCTCGATAGGGACTGCACGCGCTCCTTGACCTTCTCCGCTCTCTTCGCCCTCTCTTCTGCGGCCAGTCCCGTGCGCGCGCCCTCACCGGACTCTGCCGTCAGTGAATAGCACTTCAGCCATGCATTCAGGGCAGGCTCCATGTCTTGCCACGACTTCGCGCGCGCCTTGCACGACGCCAAAGCCGTCTCGATCCAGTCCACGTTCGGTTGGCTCCACCCTTCCAGACACAGATGACGCGCCGCCTCCAGGAATGCGCCGGTTCGCGTTCGCGCAAGCCACTTGAACGCCTCCAGATTCTCGTGGTTCGGATTCTGGAGCCCCGCGAAGGCGCATAGAAGCGCTACCGCTATCTCGTCCCGCTGTGTGCTATCGATGCAGGCGCACGTGAGCGCCGCCGTCAATACAGCGGCGGTCTGATCAAGAGCGGCGATGGGATCGATGGCTGCATCCAATTCGGCAGCCAGATCTCGATTGTTCCTTGATGCAACGCGTAGCCGGTCGATCAAAACGAAGCCGAGAGCCAGTACCAAGCCGTCGTCCTGCAGTGCGTAGCGCGTCGGATCCCCGTCCACCGGAACGAAGTATCGTCCGTCGGCCACTGTCTGTACATCCTCGACGTCAAAGACGGTAACGTCATCGCTCAGTCCGTCCCGAAGGCGGCGCAGAACGTCTTGGGCATGGGTTCGGAGACGACGCACGCACTCGTGGGCCGGCTCCGGAACGCGACTTTCCTGCTCGCGGATTCGGAGGTGTTCGAACAGCAGGTGATTCACGCTCAGTTCTTCGATATGTTCTACGGTCCTCCCCTTCAGAAGGCGTACGGCTATTCCGAGCAGGCGCGGATTGCGAAGTGACCGCCCAACCGCAGCGTGAGGGTCATGAACGCGGTGAAGAACAGCATGGTCAATTCCATTTTCGACGAGGATCGCGTCGCGCTCGGCTTCCGTCCATTCCCGAACGCTCAGTTCTTCGACCGCCGTCATCAAACGAGGCTTGAGTCTGGTCTCGTAGTATGTCGTGCGAGCCGTTACGACGAGCCGCCCGCCGATTCCGCTCAGCACGTCGCTGAATGCGTCGATGACTCGTGCCCAATCGGCTTGCGCACGCTGGTTCACCCCGTCGATGACGACGATCAGGCGAGGACGGTCGGGTCGACTATTGTCGCGCCAACGGGACAGTTTCCGGCGCCAACCCGATACGACCGCGTCGTTCACCGGGCCGCCGGCCTGCGCGGGGAGTTTGGAAGCGAGCAGATTCTCGCAGTCGTCGGGCCCGGCGACAGCCTGGCAGTCCCAAGGACTGAGTACAACCATTAACGGCCCTCGGTCGACGCGACACCAGCAATGCGCGACCAACCAGGACTTGCCCGTTCCCTCGGCACCGAGGACGCACAGGGTTGTACCGGTCGGGTCACCGGTCAGAAACCGCCGCATCTCCGCAATCAGACCAGCTCGAGGGCGTGCGAGGCCGTGTACTTCATCGAGCGGCGACAATGGCTCGCCAAACGCCAGTGCCGCCTTCTCCCTGCTGGAGAAGGCCGCCACAAGCCAGGCAGCGTTCTCTCGCCGCGCAACCTCTGTTCCCATCAGCGGTTCACGGAGGTCGCGACGAAGTTGCTCTGCGCACGCATCGAAGCCACCGGCCGCCCGAACCGCCGCGACGGCCGCCGAGACTGAAGCGTCGGCACCGAAATGGTGTCGCGTGACCTGTGTCGACAATGCGACTGCGACAGCCAACCGAGGAAGAACGCCTGCCCAGTCTAGAACAAGCGTACCGATCCCGGACTGCCGACCATGTCTGCTTACGTCCCCCGCTATCTGGGCCGATACTGTCGAGGTCGCGCAGAGGAACCAAGCATCGACATTTGCTGAACTCAACGACAGTTCGGCAATCTTCGACAGAATCTCGCTTCTTGGAATTCTGTCCTCATAGCGTTTGCACTCGAAAGCGACCCCATCTTCCTCCCTGACAGCACTTCCGTCACTTCCGAATTGCGATCCACTGGCAGCCAGTCTGAACGATATTCCGGTGATATCCGTCAGTACCCTCGCCATCAGGCCCTCGAAGCCGTCGCCGCCAGTCGCGCACAACTTGAGCAGGAAGGACTTCAGAACCTGCAGGTGCGATGGAGCCAGCGTGGTCATCACAGCGTCTTCCTCGTTAGTGCGTACGTCACGGGATTTCTGCAAGCGTGTCGATTCCCCCGCCGTGCTCCGTTCGTTCCAGCCATCTGCGAACCTCGAGGGGAAGCAGTCCCAGCGCCTCTTCGATTCTCTTGGGCCTCGTCGGCCTGTTGCTCAACATTCCGTCCTGGCACCTCCCGCCATGGCGCCGGCAGCCACCCGTCGGCGGCGAGACATCCCAGCAGCCCGACGGTCACGGTAGCGAGAGTGTCCGTGTCGGCGCCCTGCTCGAGGACGGCCCGCCGCACCGCCTGCGCCGGCTGCGCAGCGTGCCTCGCCGCGAGGTGCGCCGCGGCACCCGCCGGGACGGTGCCTGCGCCCTTGAGGTACCCGGAACATCCGAGGTCCGCGAGCACAGCGCGGTCATCGGCCAACGCGCCCGCCCGGATTCGGTTGCGAGCCCGCTCCAGCAATTGCCGCATCTCGTCGACCGTGCGCTCCCATAAGCGGCCGTATAGGCCACAAGCGGCCATGGGGTTCGTCGAGCACGGGACTCGCCACGGCGAGCCGGGCCTCGCCCCCGCGGCCGACGTCGGGAAACACCCCCCATGCATCGTGTTCCTCAATCAGGAGATCCAGCAGTTCTCCGAAGCGGAGCGCCCCGCTCCGGCGCGACAGCGACCACGCCGCTTACGCGCTAACAGTTGCGCCGACCAGAGCCCGCGGATGGCCGTAGCTCACGGCTCCGTCACGCACGACGTCATGCACCAGGACCGTCGGGTCCTCCTGGCCCGCAAGGAACAGGGCGTGCGGCAGCACGCCCATGGCCACCCCGTTGCCGCCCGCGTCGAAGTACCGACGGGCAGCATCGGTCTTGCCAGACTCCCAGGGGGGGCGGCTGGCGAGCCAAGCCTGGCGCCACCCGCTTCGTCGCACCGTGGCCGCCCCGCTCATAGATCGTCTAGCGAGGCAGCTCCACGCGCATGACAGCGTGAGCTGCGTATCGTCGCTGTACTCTCCCACCCCGATGGTCTCTTCGTAGCGGCGGTACCGTCCGCTCCGCCGCGTCCACGACCGAAACTCGATCTGCGGCGGAGCGCCGCCGCCACCGCTCCGCACGTTCCGCTCGATCTCCTGCGGCCAGCCCAGCGCGTCTCCCGCCGCAAACGCCAAGAACGCGCCCTCGGGCCTAACGAGACGACCGGATCGGGCGTGGCAGGGTACTCCCTCCCGCTGCCGCGCAACCGGTGCCGGCAGGGATGCGGCTGTCATGGGCCAGCCTCCCGCGGCTTTCGTGACCGCGCGGCTCGCTTGATTGCGTTCGTGTAGTGCAGATCGTTCCAGCGGTAGCCGTCGAAGTCGGGGCCGCCGCGGAAATCCGTGCGCTCGGCTCGGGAACCGTCGCCGGGGCAGCCCCAGAACCAAGGGTAGTCCTGCCGAGGGCGAAGCTCCAGGTCTTCGTCGATCTCGACATCCCCGTTGTCGTCATCCTCGGCCCATGGTGGCCGCCAGCGCTTGGGCGGCTTGAGCGCTTCCTTGCCCCGGTCCTTGTTCCAGGCGATCTTCGGCTTGGCGCGAAGGACACCGGCTCCCGCCCGGCCACCCCGCGTGAGCTCGGCTGACATGAACGGGCGGATGTTGATGCGGGCGCCGTCGTTGATGTCCGGCTCCCAACCGATCGGCTGCTCGGCGAGCGGCTTCCAGCGGACGAAGAGGTCGCACGGGGGCTCGCCGGCCATGATCTTTGCGAGCTGGTTCTGCAGGTCCTGCGCCGCGGCGAGCCGGCCATCCGCCCCGTCCACGCCCTGGTCCCGGTCGGACCTCTGGCGCGCGATCCACTCGCCGAGATGGCGGTACGTCAACGCATCGAGCGTGCGGCGCCCCTCTCCGTCGGCGCCAGCGAGGCGGTGGTAGTTCACCAGAGCATGGAATCCGTCGCGGCGGCCGTCCCACACGTGCCAGACGAAGGGCCGCTGGCGGAAGAGCTGGCAGTGCTCCCGGAAGAACCGGTCGCGCACCCATTCCTCGATGGACTCCGCCGGCCGAGCGTCGGGCGTGGCTGCAGCGAGCAATTGCCTTTCGGTTGCGGCGGACCAATCGTCCCCATAGGCGACCTGGAGTACGCGGCGGAGTCGGTCGGCCGCGGGCGATTCACCCGTCACGGAAGCCAAACAGACAATGCCGTCGGCGTCGGCGAACCGGTCGAGATCTCGACAGTGCTCGAGCCACGCACGCATTTCGTCGGCCAGACGCATCTCCTGGTCGTGCTCGGCCGGCCAGCGATAGCCGAGCAGCCGTGCGACGGCGATCTGGAGTACGGTGGAGTCGACCCGGCAAGGTCCGTGGGCTGTCCGCTTCGCCCGTTCATCCCAAATAACGCTTCCGCACGGGTGGCCGTGGAAGATCCACTGGGTGGGATCGTCGGAGTACGGTTCGGGTAGGCCGCGGGGATACCTGTCGGCCGCGACGTCCTGCCAGTGCGAGAGATCGAACGGTATCTTGCCAAAATACCCGTTGTCGACGCTCACGCTAGAATTGAGGGAACGTAGCGCAGCCTCCAATTCGCCGCTTTCGCAAAAGCAGCACACAGCGCCCATGTGAGTCGGGTCATGGGGAACCACCACCGGGACGACATTGGAGAAGCACTCACCGGTATACCGAGTCGGCACGAGTCGACCGATTCGCGAGACGGCAACGCCGTCATGCCGCCACGCGCTCCGACCGCGCACCGTTGAAGTAGCACACTCCGAGTCAAGGACTCTACGCCGAAGCAGATGCGTTCTTCCCGAAAAGGGAATGCTCTCGTCGGCAGCTGCCTGCATTCGCGTCCAATCTCCGCCGACACAAGGCAACTCCCAATGCGCGACTACCGTGGCGCAGTTGTCACCGGTGGAAAACCCCTGATATGTTGAAGCAACTTTGGAGAAAAGTCCGTGCGCGACAAGGTCACCGAACGATAGCATCGAGTCAGGATTCGTGATCTGCTTCCGTTGGAGGCTCAGATAGACTCCCCCCCAGGATGCGTCGGCCTCGGCCTCGCCCACGACCTCATCAAGATCTCCGCGCAGCAGCGCCGCCTTTTCCTGTGGCGAAATCGCCCGCTTTCCCGCCGGAGCCAGAGTGTCGATGCCGGCGATGCGGCAGTTTCGTGGGGGCCGGTCCGCGGACAGCACGCTCAATGCGACGTCCACTACATGTCCTCGGATGGTCTCGAACGCGCCGGGCCCCAGCCGGGCGACGAGGCTCCATGTCCGTCTCTTCAGCAGCCTCTCGCGGAGCTTCCTGTAGCTGGTGAAGAGCAGCCAGTTCTGCGGTGTCACTGCAGCTTGCACGCCATACCGGTCGAGCCAGCCGAAGCTGCGCGACACGAACAGAGTCGCCAAGTTCGCCTTCGCGGTCGGGTGTCGGTCGAGCGCGAACTGCTTCAGCGCGTCGCCCTGCTTGCCGCGCGCGAGGTAGGGGACGTTGGTGATGACCAGGTGGTAGCGGCCGGCCAGCAGCTCGGCGGCGCGCGCCATGCCCTGGGCGGCCACGGCGCGCTCGGTCTGCTCGTCGTTTGCGCCCTCCCGCTCGAGCAGGGCGCCGAGCAGCGCCCTCGCCGACTCGTAGTCGTGCTGGAAGAGGTCGGCCTGCACCGCGCGGGGGTCGATGAGCGAGCCGAGCACGGGCGCCTGGACGAACAGGTCGTGCAGGGCGCCCAGGCTGTTGCGGAGCGGCGCCGACATCAGCGAGTCGTCGACGCCGAGCAGGTCGCGCCGGGCCGGCAGCCCGCCGGCGTCGGCCGCCGCCTCCGCCATGGCGGTCCAGTCGTCCCGGGTCGCATTGGGGGCGAGGCCGCTGCACGCCAGATTCAGCGCCGGCAGGGGTCGATGGCCGCTGGCGCCGGGCCACGTCCAGGCGGCCAGGGCCAGGTTGAACGCGGCGATCTGCGTGCAACGCGGGTCGATCTCCAGGCCGAACAGGTTGTCCCGCAGCACCGCCTCGACGGCGGCGCCCGGGGCGATCCGCAGGCGGACCAGCAGGTCGAGGCACTCGACCAGGAAGTGACCGCTGCCGCAGCACGGGTCGAGCATGCGCACCGCCGCTGCCACCCGCGGCCAGCCCGCGAAGATCCCCGCCGCCGGCCGCCAGGGGCCGGTGGGGTGCTCCTCTTCGTCATCCTCGCGCGGCTCGCGGACGAATCGAAGGTACGAGAAGTCGTAGCCGCCGGCCGCCTCCAGCCGCGCGGCCCGGCGCAGCTCGTCCTCGCTCGCGGCGGTCGCGGCCAGCTCCGGCTGCGCGGCCAGGACCCTGCCCGCACGCCACGCGCCGACGGTGTTGTGCAGCAGGAACAGCACCATGTAGCGCTCGGTGAAGAGCTGCGTCACCGCCGGCAGCTCGTCGGCGCCGATCTTGACGCCGCTCTTGTTGACGGCCTCCTTCCGCTCGGCCTGCCAGAACTGGTAGGTCCAGCCCAGCGAATCGCGCGCCGCGAAGACGGCGGCCGGCAGCGACTCCAGCAGCCGCTCGAGCGCCTGCCGGGTCTCGGGCGCCAGGGGGACGGCGAGGGCGGGGGCGTCGCTGCGGAAGATGCGCGGCAGCATCCGCTCCGCGAAGCGCCCGGCCACGGTCCAGCAGTCCTGCCCCCGCTCGCGGGCCAGCCCCTCGCAATCGGTCAGCGAGACGGCGACGCCCGATTCAGGCTCGATCAGCAGGTCGTTCTCCGCCAGGAAGCGGGCGAACAGCATCCGGTGCCAGTGCTCGTAGGCGACCTCGTGGGCGAGGCGCTCGACTTGCTGCACGCCGGTCTCCGCGTCGAGGCGGTCGCCGAGCTGGCGCCCGTGCGCGCGGAGGCGCCGCCGCAGGTCCTGCTCGTCCGGCGACAGCGACGGGTGTGCCCGAGCGTCGCCGACGGCCAGCACGCCCAAGGCGCTGCGCGCGCCGGCCTCGCCGGCCCGGCGGGCCGCCTGCACCGTCCTCGCGAGCTGGTTGCGGATTTCGACCGGCAGCGAATCCATCGTCGTTCACTCCAGCGGGGCGATCTTGCCCGGCGCCTCCAGCCGCTCCGCGCGCGACCAGGCGTTCCGCAAGTCGTCCCGGTACCGCGACGCCCACTCCACAACCAGCCCGAGCGCGCGCGGCGGCAGCGACCCCTTGATCACGACCAGTCGTTCGATGTCGATGCTCGCGCGGGCATCGCCGTACACCGCGTGAAAATGCGGCGGCGGGTGGTCTCCGCACTGCATCCGAATGATGATCCCGAAGAACCTGCAGAGTTCAGGCATGGACCCCAGGCAAGCGCGCCGCCGGCATCACCTCCTCGACCGACTTGCCGGTGAGCCGCAGGTAGAGGGCATCCTCGCAGAGCTCGACCTCCTCGCTCCACGCAATCGATCCGTACGGCGATACGTGGACCTTCTCGAAGAACGACCGGTCGAGCCAGGCTCCGAAGACGCCCCGACCGGCCAGGTCGGAGAGGTCGACCTCCCCGGAGACGCCATCCGAGTAGCGTAGCCAGATTCGGTATCCGGCCCGCGGTGCTACCTCCACTGCTGTAATCATGTCTCGCTACTCTCGATGGCCGCCAATCGCCGGGCGGCGTCCCGGCTCTCCCCTGACACCTCGACCACAGGCCGGGACGTCAACACGGACCCGTACCGTTCGAGCGTCCGGTCCACCCATCGCCCGCAGCGCGCCTGAAGCGCATCGACACGGGCCCGACTCATCAGCGGGGCGTTCGCGTCGCTCGCGTACTCGGTTGCGGCGTTGACGAGCGCGTACGCCGTGTCGCCAAGATCGTCTCCGTACTTGTCGCCGAGACGGCGCAACCAAGGCCCGAGGCGCGACCAGCCATCCCCGCGCGCGGCGCTTCTCGGGCGTTCCACTGGGGGCTTCATCTCGAGGATCTCGAGCGTCCCCGCCAGGAATTGTTCTCTCGGCACGGACAGCCTCGTCAGCTTCTCCAGCTTGTCCCTGCACCCGGCTACGTCGAACCGTCGATGTGCGAAGGCTTCTACAAGGCGGCGGTCGAGATCCACGCCCTTCGCGTGCGCGACGTTCAGCTTGAGCGACTGCTCGCCGAAGATCAATGCCGTTGGTGCAGATCCACCGGCAGACCCCGACGGTGAACCCGAGCGCGCGGCTGCGGTTGTAGCTGTTGGTCACCCGCAGGAACGGCAGCCAACGATCCTCGTCCAGCGGCGCGAGGTCCAGGCCTCCCGCCGTCAGGTCCAGGTTCACCCACGACCGCGTCATGGGCATGTTGACGTTGAAGAGCTGCAGGCGCTTCGTCGCCTGGTCGCCGAAAACGAGCGCGAACGCCCGGCGGCCGAGCTCGTACGCTCGCAGGTTGGACACCAGTCGATAGTCCTCGGTGACGATCGCGAACACCTCTCGCCGGTCATCCGCCACGACCGCCCAGTGCCGTCGGAACGTGTGACCGGTGTCCGTCGCGCGGACGCGCACCTTCGACACCGGAAAGAAGGGCTGATCGACCGCGGATTCGACGACCGGCCGAAGTTCGCCCGCGACGGCGTTCTCGTACAGGTACTCCGGCGCGAGATCCGCGCCGGTCGGCCATACGATGGTGTCGAGCTCGGCATCGAACCTGAAGCGCCGGAACAGCCCGACGTCCCGCAGTGGCTCGAATACCTCACCGCGCAGTTCATCCCGGAGGTCGATGACCCCCGCCTTGCCGTCCTCGAACGTCAGGAAGATCCTGTACTCGCCGAGGTACTCCGCCCCGCACAGTCTCGGCGTCATCCCGCTACCGCCTTCGTGTCGACGACGCCCCGCATCATTCCTCGTTCAGAATCGACCGCAGCATCTCGGGAGTCAGCCCGCGCCGCTGCGCGCTGTGGCTGATGTCCCGCATGATGTCGCGCAGCGTTCGTTCGGAATGTGTCGCCTCTCGCAAGCGCAGGTTGACCAGCAAATCCAGTTTGCGGCGGTCCCCGTCGGATACCGCGCGGTACGCGTCCGCGACGTCGGCGTCTACGGATACCGTGATTCGATCGTCCATTGTGCACACCCCGAGAGTCGGTGTCCTCAGCGCTCGGAGCGCTCTGAGCACCGGAGCCATCCGTCAGCCACGCGCCGGCTCCACTTCCGTCACTCCAATCACTGCACGACCCCTTCCATGGCCAGCAGCCGTCTGGCGGCGGCCATGCTCTCCGGCTTCATGTCGACCACGGTACTCCGACCCGCAGAGTCTCGGCGTCATCGCGCTGCCGCCTTCCCCTGGGACTCATCGATCATCCGCCCGAGCTCGTCGAACAGCCGCCGGCAGTGACGGCACCTCGCCTGCACCTTCTCGGCATCGACCCGCTGCAGCAGGTCGCTTGCGTGCCTGATCTTGTGGTACCGCCCCTTGCCTGTATGTTCCGTCACCCGGCGCAGGGAATCCTCGACTTCACTCTTGGCCACGCTCTCCAGATTCGCCGCCTTCGGCAACAGCCCCGCGTTGAAGCTCCGGCCGTAGTACCGGTTCAGCGCGTCCGCGTCGGCGACGATCCACGCCTCCATCGTCTGCACCATCAGGTGCACCGACCCCGTGTCGGCGGCCGCCATCTCCCACCCGGCGCGCGCCTGCAGATGCTCGCACGGACCCGTGGCGACCGGTCCCTCCGCATCCACCAGCAGCAGCACGATGGCGCCGTCCTCGTGGCGCGCGGCGTTCCGGAAGCTTCGGAGCGCCACGTCTCGGGGGCCGCAACAGACCAGCTTCCAATGCATCGACTTGTTCCTGGCCGCCTGCTTGAGCGGCGCCAACGGTGCGTCCATTCCGACGCGGAGCGCGGCCTTCGTGTCCCTGCTGTTGCCGCCGCCCTCCATGTAGATCGCCACGCCGCTCAAGGGTTCGCCCCCAGTTCTCCCATGCGCCACAGGTCGCCCAGGCGATAGTCTTCGAGCCACGAGGCGAGCCGCTTCGGATCGAGGCGCCGCAGCTCGGTCCCGGCTCCGGGACGTTCGCACGCGACGATCGCCTCTGGCTGGCTGGTCAACGCCGACACCAACGCGTCAGAATGCGTCGTCACCACGAGCTGCATGCGGTCCGAGGCGTCGACAAGCAGGTCGGCGAGCAGAGCTACCGCGTCGGGATGCAATCCGAGTTCCGGCTCTTCAATGCACACCAGCGGCGGCGGAGCCGGGTGAAGCAGCGTGGCCAGCAGCGCCACGAAGCGAATAGTGCCGTCCGACAGCCGGGTGGCTGGAGTCGGCGCCCGCAGGCCGGTCTCGTGCAGGTACAATCGCACTGTTCCGCCCTCGATCGAGGTCGTCATCCGCTTGAATCGAGGAAGAAAGCGCTTCAAGTAGTCGTCGAGAATCGGACCGACCTTGTGTTCAACTTGGTTGATCACGAGCGCCAGGTTGCTGGCGTCGGGAAGCAACTGTTGCGCGGGAAGATTCGTTCGTTGCCGCTGCCGCGCGCTATGCGGACCGAACGTCCACTCGCGAAATGTCCGGATGGAACCGAAGATCGCCCCTAGCCAGAACAGTTCCGGATAGAAATCCGGATCCCTGCGTTGCGCGAGAACCGACTGATCCAACGAGCGATCGGCCCATTGCACCGTCCGTCTTTCCAGTCGTGGTCCATCCGCCGTTCGCACCCGGATGTGTACTTCGGGCCGCCCTTGGTGAAAGTGGTAGTACGGTCGCTCCACCACGCCCTGATCATTCGGTTCGTCGATGAATTCGTCGACGATGCTGACCCCCGGCCCCCTGGCCTCGAACGACAAGCGGTAACGAAACTGCCGGTTGGAGCCGTCGCCGATATCGACATCGACCTCGATTGCCGCCGGCGACGCCCCGAAGCCGCCCTTCCACAACCACTCCGCCCCACCGCCGCCGTCCCGCACCGCCGCCGCGAAGTCCGTCGGCAACGCGTGCAACAGCTCGAGGGTATCGATGAAGTTCGACTTGCCCGACGCGTTCGGACCGATGAGGACGTTCAGCGACTGCAGGTCGAAGAAACCCATGTCGGGCGGAAACGACAACAGCCCTGGCATGCGGATTCGCTGAATGACTCGCATCGAAACCGTCCTCAGTCGACCTCGAACACGCGACGGAACCAGTCAACGAAGCTCCGGGCCGCCGGACTGTCGTGCCGAAAGTAGCGGGCCTTGATTGCCGTGCCGTACGGCAGCCCGGGCTCCTTCTGCCACGCGAGCCACGCATGCAGCACCGCCTTCCTGGCGTCGCGGTCGGAGTAGCGCGCTCCGTGTTCAGTCTTCGCCCGCGCGGTGGCCTCTCGTGCGTGCGGAAGCAGGGGATCCGCTTCCCGGACGAGAGTCTCGAGAAAACCCTCCAGCGTCCCCTCTCCCCGGTCGCCCTCCTGCCGGTTATCCGGCATCAGCCATACGCCCACTCTGGCCCGGTACTCGCCGGATTCGCCCACGAAGCCCTCCGGGGGCATGGCCGGCGGAGGCGCGACCCCCGCCATCTCGAGGCGGTCCGCAATCGCCCGCCACGTATTCTCGACGGAATCGTCCGCATCCAGCACGAAGCCCACCGCCTTGCCTTCGCTCAGCCTCACCGCCGTCCGCACGCCGCGCAGGAGCGCGGTCCTGCCGTCCCCCGGGACGCCCGCGCCGTCGCCCGCGATCATGAACGAGGGGAACCAGGCCGACTCGTCATGACGGAGACCGTGACTGACGAGCACGTGCCTGACTACGTGCAGGTCATCAGGCCCCTCCACACGAAGGACGGATCGCTCGCTTCCGGTCGCCATCGTCAACGCACCTCGATGTTCTGCTCGACCGCCACCCGAACATCTTCCGCGTCGAGGGGCACCGCCTTGCAGATGGTCCGGCCTATCTTGTGGATGGAAACCTCCCCGGCGAGATCCGGACACGACTCGACCAGCGACGCGAGCCCGCGGATGCAGTCGAAGCTGTGCGTCGTGGCGAACACCTGCACGGAAGACTTGCGCGCGGTGTCGACGACCAGCCGCCACATGTCTTCCATGACGGTCCAGTGCAGGCCCGTGTCGATCTCGTCGACCAGCAGCACGCCGTGCGCGGTCTGCGTGAGAGCGAGCGACAGCGCGAGAAGCCGGCGCATCCCGTCGCCGTAGCTCCCGAGGGGAAGGCGTCGGCCGCCTCCCTGAAAGCCGAGCAGCACGCCCGCGCGATCCGACGGCGTCCGCGAAGCGTCGCTGGTCAGGAAGCCGATCGACTTGAGGTCGCCGTGGATCAGCCTCATGGCGTCGACGACCTCCGATTCTCGATCCTCGGTCAGCACCCTGTCCCACAGTTCCCGCATGTGGTCTGGATCGAGGGAGTCTGGATTGACCAGCTCTACCGGCGCCGTGGTCGGATCGTTCGCACCCCCCGCGACGGAGCCGGCGGGAGAGCGCCGCCGCGCTCGGAGGGAGATGCTGGACATGAGCAATACGCCGTCCTCGGTGAGCGGAAGACGCTGAGCTTCCTTGATCGCGTCGCTCTTGATCTGAAAGACGAATGGCACGGCCACTCCCGAATCGGCCCCGAAGTACCGAGGATCGTCGGTGTCGTCGACAAGGCGAATCTCGACGGAGATCGCCCGGTAGCCGTCGCCGGAAAGACGGAAGCCCGCCCCCGGATCGAGGCGATGGCCGAAGAAGAAGTGGGAGATGTCGGGCCGCGGTCCCGGCGCAGAGGACGTGCCGGCGCCGCTGACTTCACCACGCCGAGCCGCCGCCCTCTCAAGGACGGGCGGATAGGCTCCCGAAACGAGAAACTCGATCGCTTCGAGAATCGACGTCTTGCCGCAGTTGTTCTTGCCGACGAGCAGGTTCACGCGAGTAAGCTCGTTCAACGAGTACGTCTCGAACCCGCGGAACCCGTCCAGTTGGAGATTGCCAAGCATGCCGCCCTCGTGTCCAACCAGCGCCGTCAACGCACGATCACCGGCCCGTCACGCACGGCGTCGCGCAATCTCTCTTCCTGTTCCCGCAGCCATTCCCCCACGGCAGCCTCGTCAGGCAGCGTACCACGGCGCACGTGGACCGTCGTCGTGCGGGGCGGAGTCGGCGGGCTCGGGCCGTCCGCCGGCGATCCGCCGGCCGGCGGCGTGTTCGCGTCGATCCGCTCCGCGGCTTCCTGCAGCGCCCGGCCGACCCGCGTGTCTACCGCGTCGATCTCTGATCGCCACGCCGCGAGCGACCGGGCGTCCAACGCGCGCAGCAGATCGTCGTCCGTCGCCACCGCCAGCGCCGGGGGCGCGTCGAGACCGAGTCGCCGGCGAATCTCCCCCTGATCTGCGGCGCCCAGCCCTGACCACGTGGCGTCTCCCGCGAGGGTGGCGCAGGCCGCCTCGATCGCCCCGGTCAGCTCGCGGTGCTTGTCGGCGAGCGCTTCGCGCAACCCGGCGGCGAGCGTGGCGACGATCGGTCCGACCTGATCGGTCTCCGCCAGCAACGACCGCTGGGCGTCGACGGCGTCCATGTCCGCACCGGCGTCCGCCGCGACCGCCAGCCCTTCGGCGTGACGGCGCAACGCCACGGCGAGGCGCCAGCCCGGCATCCGAGCTTCGGCGCGATCCGCGAGGGCCGTCCACTCCTCGGTCCACCGTTCCAGCGCGTCCTTGCGGGCGTGGATCTCCGCGAGCTGCTCGGAGCCGGCGAGCCGCTTGATGTCGTCCAGCGTCGTCGTGTCGGGAGGCGCCGGCAACGGCGCCGGACCGCCCGCCCGCCCGGCGAGCGCCTCGATCGCCCCGAGGAACTCGGGCGCGCGGCTCTCCTCCTCCCCGCTCTTCGCGTTGATGCCCAGCTTCCCGAACAACCCGCGCAGGGCGATGCGCTGGCTGGTGGTCAGACGGACCTTCTCGGGGCGGAACTCTGCCGTCTTGACTCCGGCCTGGTCGAGCGCGCCCGCGGCCACCGGCCGCCCGTTCCGCGTCACGCGCAGATGACCGGCGCGGTGCAGGGCGATGAGCACGGCGTCGACGGCGTCCTGCGGCCAGCCGTAGGGGGCGGCCTTCAGGGCCTTGTGGAGCGCGGTGCCGCGGGCGCCGGCCCCGATGGCGCCGAGCACCTCCTTGGCCACGGGGTGGGCGGCGGTGGCGCCGTCCCAGCCGACCACCTTGAGCGGCTGGTCCGACCCCTGCCGGGCGCGGGTCACCGCCCCCTCCCAACCGCGGTGGTCGCCGTCGTCGAAGCGGGGAAAGAGGCGGGCAAGGGAAGCCCCGGCGCCGGTCTTGAGCTTCTCGGTCAGGCTGTCGCCGAAGACCTCGGTGCCGCCGCCCTGGAGAACCGTCGCGGCCCGCAACACGTCGCGCACGATGGCGTCCCGCTCCTGCGCGGCACGCGCGCGCCGGCTCTCCATGCTCTCGCGGGCCTCCTGACCCTCGGGCGAAGCGGGCACGCCGTGGTGGTCGAGAACCTGCCGGGCCGCCTCGGCGTCGAGGACGTGGCCGCGGAGGACGTCGGCGCTTCTCCGCGGAAGATGGACGCGCAGCGTCGGGTCGCCGGCCCCCAGCCGCCGCGCCTCGTTGTCGACGTCCCTCCGCCCGCACGACCAGCCGTCGCGCAGCCAGACGCTGACGACGTCGCCGTTCGCGGCGGGCGGCTCGGGCCCGTTGTGCAGCGCGAGCTTGCGGCGCAGCCTGGCCTCACCGTGCAGGAGCCTGATTTCGCCGAGCAGCTCCTGGACGGCCTGCGCGAACAAGTGCTCGCGGCGGGTGGCAATCTCGACGTCGGTCAGGGCCTGCCGGCGCTCGAGGAACGCGCGGTCCCACTCGGCGCCCTCGGTCGTCTGCAGACGGTACTCGTCGCCGACCTCCATGAGCACGCCGTCCGTTGCCAGCGCCTCCAGCGTGCCAGCAAACTCGTGACGCCGGGGACCGGAATCGGTCGTGATGTCGTCGATCAGGAGATCGGCCAGCGTGCTCGCGTTGGCGCGGACGCCGAGATCCGTGCCTTCCTGTCGCGGCAGCTTCCCGATCAGGAAGACCAGCCCGCAGAGGTCGCGCCGCAGTCGCCCCTGGTGGCTGTCGTCATCCAGCTTCTGGATGCGGGTGTTGAGCTCGTTCAGCAGCACGCCGGTGCTGACCAGGCTCGGCGCCAGCGCGCCGAAGAGATCGCTGGCGGGAATGGTCGCGCCGACCGGGCGGTCGGCCACGTTCGCGAGCGAGTCGTGCAGGATTCGCAGTTGCGACCGGAGCTGGCTGTGGCTGCCGGCGGCGTCGACGGCCTGGAAGCACGCCTCCCAGAAGCGCCGCCGCGTGCAGAGCAACGGATAGTCGGCGACCCGGTCGGCCGCGTCCTCGGGCCGCGACGCCACGCGGGTGCCCTGCAGGTGACGGGCGACCTCGCCCGCATGGGCCTCGAACATCCGGTCGATCCCGGGACCCGCGCTCGGCCGCTTGTGCAGGAGCACCTTGCGGGTCACCGCCTCGACGTCGGCATCGGTCAGCTCGACCGCGATCCGGAAGCGGTCTCGCAGCCACAGCAGCGCCGGGGTGCCGGCCGAGAGTGCCGACTGCCCGGCGCCCACGAGCATGACCCGGCTGTCGAGCTGGGTCTGCACCGCCTCGGCCACCTCCGTCAGAGCGGCCGACCGATCCTGGGCCTCGTTGATGTACTGCTGCACCTCGTCGAGCACCAGGACGGTGTGCGGCAGCTCGCCGTTCCCGGAGTCTGCGCCGTGGAACGGCGCGGACTCCGGCAGAGTTGGTTGGGCGCCGGGCGGAGCCGTCAGGCGACGGCCGGCGGGCTCGGACAGCGCCTGCCGCGCGGCGTCGATGAACTGCTCGGTCGAGATGTCGGTCCTCAGCGGCGGGAACTGTCGGGTCAGCAGTTGCCGGGCCGACCTGACGTCGGCCGCAAAGCTGGCGTCCGCCGCGATCAACGCCTTGGCGATGACGGGGCTGACGTAGAGATTGTGGAGCTCGCTCAGCCAGTCCTTCCCTTCCGTCTCGACCGCCGCCCGGACGCCGTCGAGCAGCCCCCGCTCGCGCAACCAGAAGCAGAAGCGCGCCTCGGGATACTGCGCGGGCCAGCCACAGGCACGGAGCAGAATCGACAGTACGGTGTGCCGGACGTGATCGACGCTGCCCCCCAGCATGGTTCCGGCGGCGGACACGGGAGACCGCCCCGCCCGGTGCGCGTGGGTGTCCAGCTCGCGAAGCTGGGCCTGAACCTCGTCGGGCAGCCCGCCACGAACCAGACCGCGGGCGGTCGCCCCGTCGGGGAACCCGGTGTTCACCCACAGGTGGGTGAGCATCTTCAGAAGGTGCGACTTGCCGCTGCCGAAGAAGCCGCTGACCCACGCCGACTCCTGCTTCGGGGTCCCGAGGCTCGCGAGATAGCGGTCGAGAACGCGTTGGAGCGCGTCGCCGAACTGCCCGTCGCAGACGAAGGTCTCGAGCTCGGCCCGCAGCTCCTTCATGGCCGGCTCGTCGGCCTTGTCCGCGATGCGCGCCTGCCCGCCGTTGGCGAGCCGCGCCGTGCGCGGATCGCGATCGAGTGCTTCGTGAATCTTCACGGGGCAGGCCCCCCACCGTGCAGCGTGATCCCCTGGGCCAGGTAGTTCCAGCCGTCGCGGGCGTCGAGCAGCCGATAGTTGCTCTCGTTCTTCGTGCCGGGGAAGAACACCACCAGCCGCCCGCGAATCGACTGCTCGACCGCGCGGATTACCTCCGACACCCGCAGGAAGCCGTACAGCGAGGCGACCCCGAGCAATGCCACGACGCTGTTCTCGCCGACCAGCTCGAGCTGGGCCCGCAGCCGATTCGCGACATGTTCGCGGAACTCGCCTTCCAGCTTCATCCCGAGCAGATCCGAGTCTTCGAACCACGATTCCCGGTACTCGTCGGCCGCCATCCACTCGGCGAACCAACGCGTGCAGTCGACCAGCGTCCAGTCGTGCCCACTGCGTTGCGTCGCCTGCTCGAACTCGCCGATCCGCGCCCGCAGGGTGCGTTCGAGCTCCTTCTCGTAGACGACCAGCATCACCCGCTGCGCACCGGCCACGCTGCGCGGCCACGGAACGCTGACGTGCCGTTCGTAGCCCGCCGCCAGATCCTCGATCCTGCCCACGCTCAGGTCCTCGCCGCCGCGGGGTCGACGCGACTGACGTCGATCTCGACCACGCCACCGCCGGCCCGCGCGTGGAGCAGGCCGAGCTGCCTGGCCTGGAGCGCCACCGGCAGAACCTCTTGGCCTGAACGGTCGAGAACGCGCGTCCAGCTGCAGCCGAGCAGCGCGTGCCCCGCGAGCCCTTCCACGGCACCGAGCCAGAGCGCCATGGTCAGGGAGCCGGGAGTCGGCGCCACCCGGATCCGCATCTTCCGCATGCGGCCCTGCAGGTGTCCCGACTGCGCCCACGAGCTGGCCGCGTTCCGCGCCACCTTTTCGAGAACCGCCTCGTTCAGCCGCGTGCCGACAACCCGCCGCACTTCTTCCAGGAAGCTCGACCTGACGAGCTCGGCTCCGACCGGAAGTGCGAGCACGGCCGACGCGGTCGAGCGGAGCAGCGGATCGCGCGCCAAGGCGCACAGCATCGCCAGCAGCGGACGCCCGGGGACGTCCACCAGCCAGAGCCGCCGCAGCACACGGAAGATCGGCACGCGCGGGTCAAGCGCATACAGCTCGCCCAGCCGCTGGTTGGTCCAGCGCCGCGTCGCGACGGTCGCCTTGCCGAGCACGTTCTCGTCGACGATGGCCGCCGCGTAGTCCGCACGGACAGCTTCCCTCGGAACGGCGGAGAGAAGATCGCGCAACTCGGCCTGCATGATCGTCCGACTCGTGTGGACGCTCCTCTCCCCGAATCTCAACCCGGCCTTGACGGCGCGCGTCTCGACCAGGGAACCGGCGGCGTGATGGAGCATCCTCAACATCGTGCCGTGGCGGTTGGGAGAATGTCAAGGATCTGCTCGTTTACGCCGGCAAACTTGCCGGCAAGAAACGAAGTTACTCTGGAGCGGATCACACGAGCGCGGCACCAGGAAGCTACAAGCTCACGTTTCACAGCGAATGAAGTGGAGGACGACCGCAGCACGCGACTGGCACTCGAGAGCGAATGGTCCTCGCTGCCGCTACTCGTCGCCCAGCGCGACGAGAGGATCGACGCCCATCGCCCGGCGCGCCGGCAGGTAGCACGCGACGAGCCCGGTCAGGACGAACACCAGCCACACGACCGCAGAGATGCCGGCGTCGGTCGGCTCGGTCTCGGAGAGGAAGCCGGACAGCGTCCTCGAGAGGGCGACCGCGGCGGCCGTGCCGATGGCGAGCCCCGCCAGCACAGGGACCAGTCCCTGCCGCAGCACCCTGGCCACCCCCCGGCACGCCCGAACCGACGCCACCCCCGCGTTCACGGAGCGACGGGCATGAACTTCTGGATGCGGCGGCCCTCCTGCTCGGCCACGTAGACGTTGCCGGCGGCGTCGACGCCGATGCCGTGCGGCAGGGTGAACTGGCCGCGATAGCGTCCCGGGCCGCCGCCGAAGCTGGTCAGCACCTGTCCGGTCCGCCGGTCGAGCACGTCGACCATGACGCTGTTCTGGTTGACGACGAACAGCAGGCGCTGCTCGGGGTCGGAAGAGAACGCCAGAACCGTCGCCGTCCCGCGGGTGCCGGTGCGGGCGGCGTCGCGCGGGGTGACGGGGTCGAACGGCACGTCGATGTTGCGGACGAACCCGCCCATCCGGTCGAACACCTGGATGCGGTCCGCCCGCCGGTCGCAGACGTAGACGAGGCCGTCGTTCGATACGCGGAGGCAGTGCGGGAGCGGGATGATGTCGACCTCGGCTTCGGTCCGGTGCAGCGGCCACTGGCGGAGGAAGCTCCCCTCGCGGTCGAGCACGGCGATGCGGTAGTTCCCGGCGGGGGTCTCGCCGTCGGCCACGTAGACGTCGCCGGTCTCCTCGTCGACGTCGAGGCTCGCCGGCAGGAAGAGCTGCGCGCGGTCGGAGTTCAGGGGCCGCCCCTGCCGCGTGCCGTCCGACGAGTCGTACCGCCCCGTCTCGCCGATCTGCAGCAGCAGCTCGCCGCCGTCGCCGCTGTACTTCTGCACGACGCCGGTCCCCGCCGCCACGAGCCAGATGCTGCCGTCCGCCCCGACGTGGCAGTCGTGCAGCCGGTCGCCGATCAGCGCCGGGTCGCCCCAGCCCCGCACGACCTCGCCCGCCGCGTCGAGCTCGATGACCGGCGGCGCGTGGCGCGCCCCGTCGAGGTCCTCGGGCACCACGTTCTGCCGGTTGAGGATGACGATTCGATCGCCGCCCGCGCACATCCCGCCGAGGCCGCCGGTCAGCCACCGGTCGCCGAACGGCAGCTTCGGCCACAGCGGATCGAGCTCGTAACGGGGAGCCTCCTGCGCTTCGGCGGGGAGCGGAGCCAACGCGCCGGCCGCGAGCGACAGCACGACGCAGGATCCGGACAAACAACGCACGACGGCACGCTGCAGAGTCATGGTCATTGGGTACCTCCTGTCCGATGGCGGACTGGGTTCGCGCGGAACAGCATGGCCCCGCGCTACTCCTCGCGCAACGCAACGAGGGGGTCGACGCCCATCGCCCGGCGCGCCGGCAGATAGCACGCGGCGAGGCCGGTGACGACGAACACGAGCGACACGCCCGCGAAGATGCCGGCATCCGTCGGCGCGGTCTCGAAGAGGAAGCTGGACAGCGTCCGGGACAGCGCGAAGGCGCCGGCGGCGCCGATGGCGAGCCCCGCCAGCACCAGGGCGAGCCCCTGCCGCAGGACCATCGTCAGGATGGACCCGCGCGCGGCGCCGAGGGCCAGCCGCAGGCCGAACTCGCGGGTCCGCTGGCTGACGGAGGTGGCGATGACCGCGGCGATGCCGGTCACGGTGATGACGAGGGCCAGCGCCGCGAAGAGGCCCAGCAGCACCACGGACAGCCGCCGCGTCGCGGTGGTGCCGGCGCGCGTCTCCTCCAGCGTGAGAAAGTTCTCCACCGGCTGCTCCGGATCGACGGCGTGGACGGCGTCCCGCACCTGGCCGCTCAGGGCCCGGGGGTCGGCGCGCGCCCGCACGAGGACGCGGGTCGGCGATCCGGCCCCCTGCAGGAACGGCCGGTAGAGCTGGTCCGGCGCCTCGCGGTCGAGTCCGTGGTCGCGCACGTCGCCGGCGACGCCGACGATGGTGACCCACGTCTCGCCGTCGTCCAGGGTGATGCGCTGATCGAGGGGGCTCTGTCCGTCCCGCCAGTGGCGCTCGGCGAGGGAACGGCTGACGACCGCCACCGGCGTGGTCTCCGCGTCGTCGAGCTGCGTGAAGGTCCGGCCGGCGAGCAGAGGCACGCCGACCGCCGCGAAGTAGTCGGGGCTGATGACGCGCGTCTCGAGCTCGGGACGCAAGTCGGGGTCCTCGTAGGTGCGCCCCTCGATCGCGAACCGCCGCTGCTGCCCCACCTCGCTCGCCATCGGGAAGCCGTTGGCGACGGCGGCGGCGGCGAGCCCGGGCCGGTCCTGCAGCCGCTCGAGGACATCGGTGAAGAGCCGGCGCCGGCTCTCCGGCGTCGTGTACTTCGACCAGTTGGGAAAGACCTCCGCGGTCAGGACGTTCTCCGGATTGAAGCCCGTATCCACCTGCTGCAACCGGTAGAAGCTGGCCAGGAGCAGCCCGGTGGCGATCAGGAGCACGAACGCCGCCGCGACCTGCGACACCGTCAGCACGCCGCGCACGCGGCGCCGGGCGCGCGTGTCGGTGGCTTGCGCGCCGGCCTCCTTCAGGGCCAGCACCACGTCGCGCCGCGCCCCCAGCGCGGGGGCCGCGCCGAACGCGACCCCGGTCAGCAGGGACAGGCCGAGGGTGAACGCCAGCACCCGGCCGTCCACCGCCACCTCCGTGGTGCGGGTCGTGAACAGCGCCGCGAAGGCCACGAGCAGGTCGAGGCTCGCCCAGGCGATGAGCAGCCCGAAGGCGCCGGCGGCGACGGCGAGCAGGCTCGACTCGGTCAGCAACTGCCGCAGCAGTTGCGCTCGTGCCGCGCCGAGGGCCGACCGGAGGGCGAGCTCGCGCTCGCGGCGGCTCATCCGCGCCATCGTGAGGTTGGCGACGTTGGCGCAGGCGATCAGCAGCACCAGCACGGTGGTGGCGAGCAGAATCAGGAGCGTGGGGCGCGCCTCGCGCGTCAGCTCGTCGGCGAGCGGCGTCGTCACCGCGGTGTATCCGGAATCGTCCGGATAGGTCTCGGGATGGTCGCGCTGCAGCCGGCCGGCGACGGTGGCCAGCTCCGCCCCGAACCGGTCGACCCCGACCCCCGGCGCGAGCCGCCCGAAGGCGGTCATGCCGCGGAACGCGGTGCGGTCCTCCTCCATCCGGGCCTCGGCGCGGGCGCGGAACGGACAGGCCGACGTCGGCATGTAGACGTCGTTCTCCCGCGGATACTGCGGCACCGGCGGCAGCACCCCGACCACCGTGTGGGGCCGGTCGTTCATCTCGAAGACCTGCCCGACGATGTCCGGGTCGCCGCCGAAGCGCTGCTGCCAGTACGGGTAGCTGAGCACCAGCACCGCCTCGGCCCCGAGATCGTCGTCGCCGCCGCGGAAGGTCCGGCCGTGCAGCGGCTGCACCCCGAGCACGTCGAAGAAGTTCGCCGACACGACCCCGGTCAGCACGCGGTCCGGCTCGCCGCGGTCGAGGAGCGTGAACGACATGCCGTGGTGCTCGACGAAGCCGTCGAGGGTCGCGAGCTGCGCGCGGTAGTCGCCGATCTCCTTGACCGAGAACGGGATGTTCGCCGTGCCGGCCCGCGGCGCCTGCTGGCGGGCGAGCACCAGCTCGTGTCCGTCGGCGTACGGCAGCGGTCGCAGCAGAACCCCGTCGACGAGGCTGAAGATCGCGGTGTTGGCGCCGATGCCGAGCCCGAGGGTGAGCACGACCATCAGGGCGTACCCGGGCGACCGCATCAGCGAGCGCAGGCCGTACCGTACGTCGCGTATCAGCGTTTCCAGCATGGGTCGGCTCCGGCCCGCATCGCCTCCTGGCCCCCGAATCGTCGCCTGCGGCTCCGATTGCGCCCAACCACCCCCCTGGGAGTCTGCACCGTTCTACGGCGCAGACTCCCAGGAACCCGTGGCGAGAGCTCCGCTGCACTCGACCGGCGATGCATCCCGCGTGGACCGCGTTGCTCCTCGGACTGCGTCCAGTCCGCGGGTCAACTACGCCCGATAGGCGCCCTCGCCGCGCCTTGCCGCGCGCGCCTCGCCGGTCTCGGTGCGATGCGCGGCTTCATCACGGGCTCCTACTCGTAGTCGGCGGCGGCGAGCGACAGCCGCACGACCTCGGCGTCGTTGCGGGCGACGACGTGCCGGTTCGCGAACGCCGGATGCGCCCACAGCACCGCGCGGTCGCCCCATCGGCCGGTGGCGCCGCCCCGCGTGCGGGTGGTCGGCGCCAGCAGATGCGTCCGGTCGAGCTCCTCGTATCCCTCGGGCGAGAAGCGCGCGATGACGAGGTCGCCCGAGTCGTTGGTCACGAACCAGCGGTCACGGTGGCGGACGAAGTACGCGGTCGCCCAGCGGTCCTGGGCGTTCATGCGGTCACTCTCCCACAGCCGCTCGCCGCTGGTGGCGTCGATGCCCCGCAGCTCGCCGTAGCTCCCCACGCCGTAGAGGTGGTCGCCGGCGACGATCGGCGTCGAGATGATGGCGTGCAGCGTATCGGTCTGCTCGGGAAGCTCGCCGCGGTTGCGCCCCCGCCACAGGACGCGCGCGGCCGGGCGGTCCGCATTCAGGGCCAGCATCATCGCGCCGTTGAAGAACTGGCTGACGACGAGGTAGCGCCCGCTGCGCACCGGGGTCGTGATCGACAGGCCGCCGCCGACGGCGAAGGGCTGCTCCCAGTAGACCTCGCCGGTCGCGGGGTCGAGCGACGTGATCGCGGTGGCGTGCCAGACGATGAGCTGCCGCGCGCCGCCCGCGTCGATGACGATGGGCGACGCGTAGCCGGTCTCGGAGGTGTTCTCGAGGGCCCTCCACACTTCTTCCCCGGTGGCCTTGTCGAAGGCGGCGATCTTCGCATCGGGCTCGCCGCCGAGCACCACGATCAGCAGATCGCCCTCGACCAGCGGCGACTGCGACACCCCGTAGACGGGAACCGTGACGCCGTACTCGGCCGGCGTGTCGATGCGCCAGACGAGGTCGCCGGTCGCGGTGTCGAAGCACGACAGCATGCCCGCCGCCCCCAGGATGTAGACGCGGTCGTTGTCCACCGTGGGCGTCGCCCGCGGGCCGGTCGCGAACTTGAAGTGGATGTTGCGGTAGGTGGCCGGCCACTCCTGCGTCCACAGCCGCTCGCCGGTCTCCTCGTCGAGGACCACCAGCCGCTCGCGGCCGTCCATCGTGCGGCTGCCCGGCGTCTCCTCGTAGTCGAGGACGAAGACGCGGCCCCCGGCCACCGCCGGCCCCGCGAAGCCGCCGCGTACCGGCACGCGCCACTTCACGACGAGGCCGTCGTCGGCGAACCGCTCGACGAGACCGGTGTCGCGCCACACCGCGTCCCGGTCGACGCCCCGCCACTGCGGCCAGTCCTCGGCGTTCACCCCCTGGGCCGACAGAGCCAGGACCAGAATCGACGCGGCCAGCATGGCGGCAGCGCCTCGGCGACCAGTCATTCGCGCCATCTGAGAATGCTCCCGTCGTGCACGGTCACGTGCTCCGCCAGCACGCACCCCTTCCGGATTTCCGTGCGGTAGCTCCTCCCCAGGCCCGCCTTCCGCGCGATTTCCTGGGGATTGGCGACGCACGCTTGGATTTCTCCGGCGTACAGAATCCCGAACCAATGGACCATCGCGACCGCCTTCTTCCCGGCCAATCCGTGGGCGTGCATGTCCTTGAGAATATTCGCCAGTTCCTGTTCGTCCAAGCCACGCTCCTCTGTCAGTCGGCGGTCGATCCGGCTACGGTTCTCGCCCGACAGCCGTGCGCGCATCATCCCCCCGGACGAACCGGACGTCAACCGCGCGGCGGCGGCGGAAGCCCCGCGGCGCGGCCCCGGCCAACGCCCGGACCCCGCGGCCGGCAATGAGCGCGACCCGCAGTCCGTTGGACGAGGCGTTTTTGTCCTCTCAGAAAGGATAAATTTGTCCACATTTGTCCTTATTAAAAGGATAGAATACCAGAATGGCGCAGGCGGAACTCCCCCGTCTGAGGCGGGTCTTCGGCGAACAGCTCGCCGACTCCGTGCGGAAGCCCCTGCCCGGGCTCACCCGGCGCCGCATCTTCGGCAAGGTGCGGTTTCCCGGCAAGGTCACGGTCGTGACAGGCATGCGCCGGGCCGGCAAGACGACGTTCCTGCATCAGCTTCGCCGGGAACGTATCGCGCTGGGCACGGCCCGCGAGCGGCTGCCCTACGTCTCGTTCGAGGACGAGCGCCTCGCGGACCTCGATGCGACCCAGCTCGGCCTGTTGCTGTCCGAGTACGACCGCCGGTTTCCGGACGCGGACGACGACGCGACCGTGACCTGGCACTTCGACGAGATCCAGGTCGTGCCGGGATGGGAGCGGTTCGTCCGCCGCCTCCTCGATGCCGAACGAACCGAGGTGTTCATCACCGGATCGTCGGCGGCCCTCCTGTCGCGCGAGATCGCAACCGCGCTCCGAGGCCGGGCGTGGCAGGTGCTGATGCATCCCTTCGGTTTCGACGAGGCGCTGCGCCATCAGGGACGACCGCGCCCCGACGATCCCACCGCCCTGACGAGCCGCGAGCGCGCGCACCTCGAACGTGCGCTCCTGGATTGGCTCGAGGCCGGGGGCTTTCCCGAAGCCCAGGGGCTGGATTCGACGTCGCGGCGCCAGCTTCTTCGAGACTACGTCGACGTGGCGATACTGCGCGACGTCGTCGAACGCCACGACGTGCGCAACGTCGCCGGTCTGCGTTGGCTCGTGCGGCATCTGCTGGGAAACGCGGGCGGACTGTTCAGCATCGAGAAGTTCCGCGCGGCGTTGAAGTCGCAGGGCATTCCCATCGCGAAGGACACGCTGCATCAGTTGCTCGGGTACCTGGAGGACTGCTTTCTCGTGCGGATCGTCTGGATGGAATCCGTGTCGGAACGCCAGCGCATGGTGAATCCGCGCAAGGCGTATCCGGTCGACCCGGGCCTGATCCCCGTGTTCGATCGTACCGGACGGGCCAACCTCGGTCATGCGCTGGAGACGGCGGTCCTCGTCGAGCTGGAGCGCCGGCGATTCGAGGCCACCTACGTGCGAACCCCCGAAGGCTACGAGGTCGACTTCCTCGCCCGCGATGCGGCCGGCGGGATGGAGCTGATCCAGGTATGCGCGGACCTGTCGGACCCCTCCACCGCGGCGCGCGAGTGCCGCGCCCTCTCGGCCGCGGGAGAGCTGTTTCCGCGCGCCCGCAAACGACTGCTGACGTTGACGCACGACCGCCTGCCCGCCGGTCTGCCGGCCGGAACGGAGCTGCAGACCGCCTGCGACTGGTTCCTGGAAGACCCGCGGTGAATCCGCCCGCCGCGCGGTCCGGCTACTCGTAATCGTCCGCGGCGAGCGACAGGCGCACGACCTCGGCGTCGTTCCGACTGGATCCTGGAAAACGCCTGGTGAATCCGCCCGCCGCGCGGTTCGGCTACTCGTAATCGTCCGCGGCGAGCGACAGGCGCACGACCTCGGCGTCGTTCCGCGCCACCACGTGCCGGTTCGCGAACGCGGGGTGCGCCCAGAGGACCGCCCGGTCGTCCCAACGGCCGGAAGCGCCGCCGCGGGTGCGGGTGGTCGGCGTCAGCAGCAGCGTGCGGTCGATCTCCTCGTACCCGGCCGGCGTGAAGCGGGCGATGACGATCTCGCCCGTCTCGTTGACGACGAACCACCGGTCGCCGTTCTGCACCAGGTACGAGTTGGCCCACCGCTCGTGCGGCGTCAGCCGGTCGGTCGACCACAGCCGCTCGCCCGTCGCCGCGTCGAGGCCGCGGAACTCGCCGTAGCTGCTGAGGCCGTACAGCGCGCCGCCCGCCACGACCGGGGTCGACAACGTCGCCCCCTGCGGCGGCCGGTCGGTGCGGCTGGGGTTCTCGCCGCTCCAGAGGGGCCGCGCGGCCGGCCGGTCGGCGCTGAGGGCCATCATCAGGCCGCCGTTCTCCACCTGAGTCACGAGGAGGTACCGGCCGTTCCGGACCGGCGTCCCGATGGTCAGCCCGCTCGGGACCACGAAGTCGTGCTGCCACCAGACCGCGCCGGTCGCCGGGTCGAGCGACGTCACCGCCGCCGTGTGCCAGACGATGAGCTGGCGCACCCCGCCCGCGGTGATCACGATCGGCGACGAGTAGCCCGGCTCCGAGGTCGTCTCGATGGCCCGCCACGCCTCTTCGCCGGTCATCTTGTCGAACGCCACCACCATCGCGTCCGGCTCGCCGCCGAGCAGCGCGATGAGGTGATCGCCCTCCACCAGCGGCGACTGCGAGACCCCGAACACCGGCACCGTCACCCCGTAGTGGGCGGCGGTGTCCACCCGCCAGAAGAGCTCGCCGGTCGCGACGTCGAAGCACGACAGCGTCCCCGCCGCCCCGAGGATGTAGACGCGGTCGCCGTCCACCGTGGGCGTCGCCCGCGGGCCGATCGCGAACTTGAAGTGGATGTTGCGGTAGGCGGCGGGCCACTCCCGCGTCCACAGCACCTCGCCGGTCTCCTCGTCGAGGACCAGCAGCCGCTCGTGGCCGTCCATGGTGCGGCTGCCCGGCGTCTCCGCGTAGTCGAGGACGAAGACGCGGCCGCCGGCCACCGCCGGCCCCGCGAAGCCCCCGCGAATCGGCGTTCGCCACTTCACGACCAGCCCGTCGTCGGCGAACCGCTCGACGAGGCCGGTGTCGCGCCACACCGCGTCGCGGTCGACGCCCCGCCACTGCGGCCAGTCGTGGGTCTCACCCATCTCCTGCGCGGACGATGGAGAAACCAGAGCCCACGCAAGCAGCATCGCGGAGGCACCGCGCCAGCAAGTCAGGCGCGCCATTTCATGACACTCCATTGGCCACGGTCACGTACTCCGCCAGCAAGCGCCCTCTGTCGATGTCCATGTCGTAGCTCCGGGGAATGCCGGCGCTTTGCACGATTTCTCGGGCGGTTCGTGTGGGTGAATCGCCGCATTTCTGGATTTCCTGGGCGTACATGATCCCGAACAAATGCACCATCGTCTTTTTCCGAGCGTTTCCGGTGGTGGTCAGCCGGGCGCCTACCGGGTTGTCGTACATCTCCTTGAGAATCCTCGCGAGTTCCTGCTGGTCCATAGGCTGCGGTCTCTCCTACCGTCCGAATCGCTCACCCGTAGTCGGCGGCGGCCAGCGACACGCGCACCACCTCGGCGTCGTTGCGCGCGAACACGTGGCCGGGTGCAGGGCGACACGACGGGTTCCCGCTCACTCGTAGTCGGCGGCGGCGAGCGACACGCGCACCACCTCGGCGTCGTTGCGCGCGAACACGTGGCGGTTCGCGTACGCCGGGTGCGCCCACAGCACCGCGCGATCGACGCCTCTCCAGCGACCGGAGCCCCCGCCGCGGGTACGGGTGGTGGGCGTCAGCAGGTGCGTCCGGTCGACCTCCTCGTAGCCGGCCGTCGAGAAGCGCGCGATGACGAGGTCGCCGGTCTCGACAGAGATGAACGAGCGGTCCTCGTGCTGCACGAGGTGCGAGCTGGCCCAGCGGTCCTCGGGCACGAGCCGGTCGCTCGACCACAGCCGCTCGCCTGTCATCGCGTCCACGCCGCGCAGCTCGCCGTAGCTGCTGAGCCCGTAGATCGCATCGCCCACCACGAGCGGCGTCGACGTCATGGATCGCTGCACCGGGCGGTCGGTGCGGTTGGGGTTCGCACCCGTCCAGACCACGCGGGCCGCCGGACGGTCGGGGTTGAGGGCCAGCATCAGGCCGCCGTTCTCCACCTGCGTCACGAGCAGGTAGCGCCCGCTGCGGACCGGCGTGCCTATTGTCAGGAGGCTCGCGAGCGGGAAGTCGTGCTGCCACCAGGTGCCGCCGCTCGCCGGGTCGAGCGACGTGACCCCCGCCGGGTGCCAGACGATCAGCTGCCGCACGCCGCCGGCGGTGATCACGATCGGCGAGGAGTAGCCCGCCTCGGAGACCGTCTCGAGCGCGCGCCACGCCTCGGCGCCCGTCGCCTTGTCGAACGCCACCACCATGGCGTCGGGCTCGCCGCCGAGCAGAGTGATCAGGAGCTCGCCCTCCACGAGCGGCGAGTGCGCCACGCCGTAGACCGGCACGGTGACGCCGTAGTCGGCCACGGTGTCGATCTGCCAGAGCAGATCGCCGGTGGCGGTGTCGAAGCACGACAGCATGCCGGCGGCGCCCAGGACATGGACGCGGTCGCCGTCGACGGTCGGCGTGGCCCTGGGTCCGGTGGCGAACACCGGCACGATGTTGCGGTAGGTGGCCGGCCATTCCCGCGTCCAGAGGACCGCTCCGGTCTGCTCGTCGAGCGCCAGGAGCCGCTCGTGGCCGTCCATCGTGCGAGTGCCCGGCGTCTCCTGGTAGTCGAGCACGAAGACGCGTCCGTCGGCGACGGCCGGCCCCGCGAAGCCGGCGCGCACCGGCGTGCGCCACTTCACGATCAGCCCGTCGTCGTCGAACCGCTCGACGATGCCGGTGTCGCGCCACACCGCGTCGCGGTCGACGCCCCGCCACTGCGGCCAGTCCTCGGCGTCGAGGGGGATGGTCGCGAGGCAGGCGAGCGCGCACACGATCGCGATAGTCATCCGGGTCGGCAAGCGACGGTCAGGCATGGGGCTGCTCCACGTTCAGTACGAAACGACGTCGACGCCCGGCACTCGATCGAAGTGCCTGCGGTTGCGAGTCACCAGCGGGGCCTCGTCGACGACCGCCGCGGCAGCGATCATCCGGTCCATCGTCGCGATGGTCTCCCCGCCCCGCTGGAGACCGGCCAGCAGCCGCGCATGGACGGATGCGAATCGGTCGTCAGGATAGACGATCCCGAGAAAGCTCGTCAGCCCCTCGACCCTGGTCCGCTCGCGAGGGGGACTCGCCGACCGTTCCACGCCGACGTACAGCTCACAGGCGGCAAACACCGACAGAACGATTTCGTGCCCGCGCAGCGAGCCGAGCAGATCGTGAGCCGGTCCCCGGCCCGACCGGGACGACTCGCGCAGCAGATCGACGAGAAAGGAGGTGTCGCAGTGGATCACAGATCCGCCGATCCGGCCGGGCTCTCGCCCCGGCGACGCACGACGTCGTCGATGGCGTCGAGCGCGTCAGGGCTCAGCGCGAACCGCCCCAGCGCCGCCTGCAGATCCCGCCCGGTCTTGGGCGTGTCGAAGTGGTCCTTGATCACCTGCGAGAACGACTGACCCCTGCGCTGGTGACGCCGAAGGGCTTCGTACGCCGCCAGGTCGATCGTAATGGTCTTGACGGCCATGCACTCATCGTGCACTTGAACCGGCAGGTCGTCAACCGGCGATGCGGGCGAGGACGCGCACTACTCCGGACCTTCGGGAAGTACCCGGCGGCTCCTCGAGTCACGCTCCGCCCGGATGAACGCCGCGACGTCCAGGTCCGTGCGGGCGCCGCCGTGATGCACGAGAGTCCCCTTCTTCCGCACCAGCGCGGGCTCCGCGTCGACTCGGCGGAGCTGCAGGCAATCTCCGACGCCCTCCATCTCCAGCTCGGCGCCGGCCACCAGGTTGAAGCGCTCCCGCAGGCTCTTCGGCACGACGATGCACCCGGCCCGGTCGATGGTAACGATCATGGCACGATGGTAGCGGCGGTGGGGCGCCCGGTTCAACGGCCCGACCGCAGGCGGACTCGGGCGAACCGCGCGAAACCGCTACCGTTGCGAATCGGTCATAATGGTTGGTTCCACCGGCGCGGAGAACCCACCATGGCGACCTTCGAATCCAGAATCCACGCCCTGCGCATCGAGCCGCATCCGAACGCCGACCGCCTGGAGCTGGCCGCGATCGGCGGCTTCCGTTGCGTCGTCGGGAAGGGCTCGTTCACCGACGGCGACCTCGCCGCCTACATCCCCGAGGGCGCGGTCTGTCCGCACTGGCTCATCGCCGAGCTCGGTCTCGAAGGCAAGCTGGCCGGGAGCAAGAAGAACCGCGTCAAGGCGGTGAAGCTGCGCGGCGCGCTGTCGCAGGGGCTCGTCTATCCGGTCCGCGACGGCATGGTCCGCGGCCGGCCGGTGGCCGAGGGCGACGAGGTGATGGAGCTGCTCGAGATCGTGAAGTACGAGCCGCCCATCCCCATCGCCATGCAGGGCGAGGTGCGCACGGCGCACGGCGCGACGCTCCGCTACGACATCGAGAACGTGAAGAAGTACCCGGACGAGCTGCAGGACGGCGAGCCGGTGGTCGTCACCGAGAAGCTGCACGGCACGTGGTGCTGCCTGGGGTGGCATCCCGACCACGGTCCGGTCGTCACGTCCAAGGGAATGTCCGACCGCGGCATGGCCCTGATCCTGAACGAGGCGAACCGGAACAACCTCTACGTGCGCACGTGGCGCGACTTCGAGGCCCCGTTCGAGACCGCGCGCGCCCGCCTCGCCGGGGACGGGCAGCCGTTCTACGTGCTCGGCGAGGTGTTCGGCCGGGGCGTGCAGGACCTGCACTACGGCGAGCCGAACCCCGCGTTGCGGGTGTTCGACGCCTACGTCGGCGAGCCGGGCCGGGGCCGCTACCTGTCCCCGGACGAGGTCGAGTCGTCGCTCGGCGACCTCTTCCCGCTCGTGCCGGTGCTCTACCGCGGGCCGTTCAGCGCCGCCGTGATGCTGGAACAGACCGACGGCGCGACCGCGCTCGGCGGCAAGCACGTGCGCGAGGGCGTCGTGGTGAAGCCCGCCGCGGAACGCGAGTCGGCCGAGCTCGGGCGGGTCATCCTCAAGAGCGTCTCGGGCGACTACCTGACGCGCAAGGGCGGCACGGAGTTCAACTGAGGCGCGGGGCGCGGGCCGCCGCGCGGCGCGCTGTTCGCGGTGGCTTCGCCAATCCCGGAATGCCAGGAAACTGGACGCGCGCCGTCCAATCTTCCTGGTTGCGGGGGCGATCCGCGATCTGGCGCGCCGGGCATCGGCAGGCGGGCGCTGCCGGACTCCTGCCCCCCCACCCTGGACGCGGGTGCGCCGCCATCCTTGCGCCGAGCATCCGCAGGCTGTCGACGCTTGGCGCGATCACGCCTTCGGCCCAGCGACCCCGCTTGCACGCCGTCGCGGGAAGGTGAATCCTGGACGTTCTCGGAACGCCTTGACCTTCTACATGTGATTCTGCTACATGTAGAAGGCAGAGGTATAGAGCGATGAACGAACCCAGGACCGATCTGCCGCAGGGCACCCTCGACCTGTTGATCCTGCAGGTGGCCGCGGCCGGCCCCATTCACGGCTACGGCATCGCCCAGCGCATCAGGCAGATATCGCGCGACGTGCTCCTGGTGCCGCAGGGGTCGCTCTATCCCGCGCTGCACCGCCTGGAGAACCGCAAGCTGCTCGCGGCGGAGTGGCGGCCATCGGACACGGGCCGCGACGCCAAGTTCTACCGGCTGACGCCGCAGGGCCGGGCCCGGCTGCAGGAGCAGACCGAGAGCTGGGCCCGCCTCGCCGAGGCCGTCGGACTGATTCTCGGGACCGCCGGAGGCGCGCGGTGAGCTGGTGGCGGCGGCTGCGGCGCCGCGAGCAGATCGAAGGCGAGCTGGACCGCGAGCTGCGCGACCACGTCGAGCGGCAGGTGGTCCATCACGTCAGGACCGGCCTGCCCGAGGACGAGGCGCGGCGGCGCGCGCGCCTCGAGTTCGGCGGCCTCGACCAGATCAAGGAGCTGTGCCGCGACGCCGGCGGCGCACGGTGGCTCGATGACCTCGGACGCGACCTGCGCTTCGCGCTGCGACGGCAGTTCACGGGCCGCCGCTCGGGCGTCTCCGTGTTCGCCGTCGCCGCGCTGGCCCTGCTGATCCGCACCCCGTCCATCGACACGCTCCTGCGCCGGAGCGCCGCCGGCGCGGGAGGCTCGACCCGCGCCGCGCGCGTCGGCGGCGCGCTGGTCACCCTCGAGGTGATGGGGACGGTGGCGCTGCTCGTAACCGCCTGCGCCCTCGCCGTGAGCTTCGCCAACCTGCGCGGCGCGAACGTGGGCTTCGACCGCGACGGCGTCCTGACCGCATCCGTGAACCCGAGCCGCGTGCGCTACCCCGACGCGGCGGCGCGGCGTCGGTTCTTTCGCGACGTGATGGCGCGACTCGCGGCGAACGCCGAGGTGGAAGCGGCGGGCGCGGCCCTGCTGAGGCCCCTGGAGGGCGTGATCGGGTGGGACCTGCCCTACGCGCTGCCCGGCCAGAGCCCGGAGGACGCGGCCGGCAACTCCATCCTGAACCTGGAGGTCGTGACGCCCGCCTACTTCGACGCCATCGGCACCCCGTTGCTGGCCGGCCGCGCCTTCGCCGAAACGGACGGCCCTCGCGTCGCCAGCGCCGAGCCGGACGCCGCTGCACGGTCCCGCGCGAGCTACGACAGTGAGAGAACTGCGCCCGCATCGCGGGCGCGGCCGTGCTCTTCTCCGGTCTCGTCCCGGCCCTTGGTGTGAAAATTGGACGCATGGCGTCCAATTTTCGTGGTGTCGTGGCCGCTATGGTCTCCCGTGACGGGCACCGCAGGGCCCTCGAGCGCCTCTTGTCCCGCGTTCCCGTCGTCGCCCTCCTCGGGGCGCGTCAGGTCGGCAAGACGACCCTGGCCCGGCAGATCGCGCGTCGCCGGACCGGACCGACGCACGTCTTCGATCGGCGCGTCCTGGGAGGGCTTCATCATAGAGAACCTCATCCAGGCCCTCGGCGTCGACGAGCGGCAGTGCTACTTCTGGGGAACGCACTCGGGGACGGAGATCGACCTCGTCGTGCAACGCGGACCGCGGCTGCGGGGCTTCGAGATCAAGCGCACGAGCGCACCCACCCTGACCCGCTCGATGCGCGCGGCGATCGACGACCTCGGGTTGAGCCGGCTCGACGTGATCCACGCCGGCGATCACAGCTTCCCGCTGGCGAAGCGCGTGCGCGCGGTCGCGGGAACGCGAATCGTGGAAGATATCTGAGCCTTCCAGACGGCGCCGGAGGGGACAACCCGAGACGTAGACAACGGTAAATAAGTATTTCAGACATGCCGGAGTACGATTTGATGACAGTACAGAAAATGTGATAATTTTCGGGCATGGAAGTAGCGAGGATCACGGCGCGCGGCCAGACGACCATTCCCAAACGCATCCGAGAAGGGGCCGGTCTGCTCGAAGGGGACGTGGTCGCCTTCGAGATCGAGGGCGACCACCTGATCGTGCGGAAGGTCGCGAGAGGCCGGGACGAGTACCTGCAGGGCCTTTCCGCAACGGTGAGCGAGTGGGCCTCGCCCGAGGACGAGGACGCCTGGCGTGACCTGTGAGCCGCTCGACATCGTCGCCGTGCCGTTCCCGTTCACCGACCGGCCCGCCGCGAAGCGCCGGCCGGCGCTGGTGGTGTCCTCGGCTGCGTTCAACCGTGCCCATGCGCAGTCGATCCTGGCGATGATCACCGCGGCGCGGAGCGCCTGGCCGAGCGACGTCGCGATACGCGACTGGCGCCAGGCCGGTCTGCACGTTCCCTGCCGGGTCCGCCTCAAGCTCTTCACGCTCGACGACGCCCTGATGCTGCGCAAGCTCGGGGTCCTGTCGAAACGCGACGGCCAGGCCGTCTCGCACGCGCTCTCGCCCTCTCTCGCCGTCTGACCCTCGATCGGCTCCCCTCCGCAGCTCCCGGCGGCCTGAACGCCTTGAATCTTCTACACGTGATCCTTTATATGTAGAAGTCAGAGGCATCAAGCGATGAACGAACCCAGGACCGGTCCGCCGCCGGGCACCTTCGACCCGCTGGCGCTGCGGGAGCAGACCGAGAGCTCGGCCCGACGGGCCGAGGCCGTCGGTCTCATCCTCCGGACCGCCGACGGAGGCGTGCGATGAGCTGGTGGACCCGTTTGCTGCAAAGAGGCCGGCTCGAAGGGGAGCTCGACCGCGAGCTGCGCGATCACGTCGAGCGGCAGGTGGCGGATCACGTCCGGGCCGGGTTGTCCGAGAACGAGGCGCGCCGGCGCGCGCGCCTCGGGTTCGGCGGCCTCGACCAGATCAAGGAGACGTGCCGCGACGTGCGCGGCACGCGGTGGATCGAAGAGACCTGGCAGGACCTGCGGTTCGCGGCGCGCCTGCTGGTGAAGGAGCCCTGGGTGGCGGCGGGGGCGGTGCTCGCGCTCGGGTTGGGCCTCGGCATCTCGAGCGCCGCGTTCACCGCCTACAACGGCCTGTTGCTCCGGGGCCTCCCCGTCGACGACCAGCACCGCGTCACGGCGCTGGCGATGCGCGACGAGACCGGGGGCGAACAGGGGGTCTCGTACCTCGACTTTCTGGACTGGCGCGGCGCGACCGGGAGCTTCAGGGGCATCGCGGCGTACAGCGAGCCTCCGATGAACGTCTCCGACCCGGGGATGGGCACGGAGCAGTTCTTCGGCGCGCGGGTCACCGCGAACGCGTTCGGCCTGCTCGGCGTCCGGCCCGTGCTCGGCCGCGACTTTCGCCCGGACGACGATCGTCCGGGCGCGCCGCCCGTGGCGCTGCTGGGACACGGCATCTGGACGACCCGCTATGGCGCGGCCCCGGAGGTGCTCGGCCGCATCATCCGGGTGAACGACGTACCGTCGACCGTCGTCGGGGTGATGCCCGAGGGCTTCGAGTTCCCGTTCTGGGCCGACCTGTGGCAGCCGCTGTCGCTCACCCCCGGCCTCGCGGAGCACGGGCGTGACCGGCGAGCCCTTCGAGCCTTCGGTCGCCTCGCGGACGGTGTGAGCCTCACCCGGGCGCAGGCGGACCTCGACACGGTGGTGGCCGGCCTGGCGGAGACGCATCCCGACACGAACGCGGGGCTGCGACCGCGACTCGCCCCGTTCCACGAGTACTTCCACCCGCAGTTTCAGCCGGCGTTGAACGCGGTGATGGCGGCGGCGGTGCTCGTTCTCCTCATTGCGTGCGCCAATGCGGCCAACCTGCTGCTCGCGCGCGCCGCCCGCCGCTCGCGCGAGGTCGGCATGCGGGTTTCGCTGGGCGCGACGCGGGGACGCATCGTGCGGCAGCTGCTCGCCGAGAGCGGGGTCATCGCGGGACTCGCGGGCGTGCTCGGTCTCGGGCTCGCGGGGCTCGCGGCCCGCCTGCTCTCGCTGGGCATCGCGCCGCTGGGGGCTCCCTTCTGGATCGACTTCCCGGTCGACGGCCGCGTGGCGGCGTTCATCACCCCTGGCCTGCCTGTCGATCGTGCCGGTGTCGGGGCTCGCGCCCGCCCTCCACGCGTCGAGCGCCAACGTCCGGGATGTCTCGACCGGCGGGGTACGCAGCCCGGCCGGCGGCGGTCCGGAGCGCCGCTGGATGGCGTGGCTGGTGACGGCCCAGGTGGCGCTGACCCTGGTGCTGCTGGCCGGGGCCGGGTTGATGGCGCGCAGTCTGCTGACCCTCTCGAGCGCCGACCGCATTCTCGACCCCGCCGGCATGACCGCGATCCAGCTCACCCTGCCCGAATCGCGCTACCCGTCGGCGGAACGGCGCCTTGCGTTCTTTCGGGCGCTCGACGAGCGGATCGCGGCGACCGCACCCGATCTGGCCGCCGCCCGGGCGAGCAGACCGCCGTTCGTCCCCGCGCCGCGGCGCGAGCTCGCGGTCGACGGTCGCCCCCTCGCCAGCGATGGCCCGTCGCCGACGGCGGGCGTCGTCACCGTCTCGTCCGACTACTTCGAGCGGCTCGACCTCGGCCTCCGGAGCGGCCGCGGGTTCACCGACCGCGACGGAACCGCCGGCAACGAGACGGCCATCGTCAACCTCCTCTTCGCCGAGACGTTCTTCGCCGACGAGGATCCGCTCGGCCGGCGGATTCGCCTGACGCCGCGCGACGGGCCGGACGACGACGCGCCGTGGCTGACCATCATCGGGGTCTCGCCGACGGTGCGGCAGAGCTTCGGCGCCGCGCCGGCCATCCCGGTCGCCTATCTCCCGTACCGCGCGGAACCGCTCCCGTTCACGCAGATACTCGCGCGAGGCGAGCGGCAGACCACGGCGGCGGTCGGCGCGCTGCGCGAGCTCGACGCGGACATTCCGCTCCGCATCTACACCCTGGACGTCGTCCTCGGCAACACGATGTTCCTGCCGCGCCTGATCGGTTCGCTCCTGGCCGCGTTCGCATGGATCGCGCTGGTCCTGTCGGCCGTCGGCCTGTACGGCGTGACCGCCTGTGCCGCGACGCGGCGCACGCGGGAGATCGGGGTGCGGATGGCGCTCGGCGCGCAGGCCGGTCAGGTGGGCTGGCTGGTCTTGCGCCGTGGCCTCGCCCCCCTGGGCGTCGGTTTCGCGGTCGGCATCTGGGGCGCGCTGACCGTCGGCCGGCTGTTCGAGCGCTGGCTGGTGGAAACGTCGCCGACCGATCCGGTCACCCAGCTCGCCGTCGCCGTCCTCCTGGGCGGGGTATCGGTGGCGGCGTGCGTCTGGCCCGCGCGGCGCGCGGCCCGGCTCGATCCGCTGGTTGCGCTGCGCCACGAGTGAAGGACCGTCATCGACATGAAGTCGCCGACTGCTTCTGGGCGCAGCCCGTGGTGAGGTACTCGGGGCCGGTGAGGTACGAGTAGACGTCGGGCGTCTCCGGCACGTACCCGACGCGGCGCCGGTGGGCGAGGAGGTCGCGCCGGATGTCCTCGCCGTCGACGCGGATTTGTCGGGTACGCCCGACTCTCGAACTACTCGAAGGGCATGCGCCAGAAGATCCTGATCGCGGCGGGGCTGCTGCACGACCCGGAGATCGTCATTCTGGACGAGCCCTCGTCGGGGCTCGACGTCGGCGCCACCCTCGTCCTGAAGCAGCTCATCCGCGCCCTCGCCGCCGACGGCAAGATCGTCCTCTACAGCTCGCACGTCCTCGAGATCGTCGAGCAGGTCTGCTTGTCGGTGGTCATCCTGCGCGAGGGGCAGGTGGCCACCTCGGACCGCATCGAGCGCCTGGAGGAGCTGATGAACCAGCCGTCCCTGGAGCAGGTGTTCACGCAGCTCGCGGTGCAGGACGACGCCGGCGAGGTCGCGGGCGAGCTGGTGGAGGCGATGAAGCTGTGAGGGATGACCGCGCCCGCCGCGCCGGCCTCGACGAGGAACGGAAGCAGTTCCGGCTGCTGTTCCGCACCTTCCTGCGGCGGCTGTTCCACAGCGACCTCGTGAGGCCGAGGGTCCGGCCCGCACGCTCGATCGCAACGCCGCTTTGACGCATCGTGACATGACCATATAATCCGACTAACAAGCCGAGGTCATTCACGTGCGCCAAGTCAACGTCCACGAAGCCAAGACGCATCTCTCCAGACTCATACGGGAAGCGCTGGACGGCGAGGAGGTCGTCATCGCGAGAGGGAACCGCCCCCTGGTCCGGCTGGAAGTGCTTCCCGACGCCGGCGGCGCCCGCCGACTCGGCGCCGCACGCGGGCTCATCGTGCGCATGGACGAGGACTTCGACGCTCCGCTGGAGGACTTCGCCGCATACGTCTGATGCGACTGCTTCTCGACACCCATGCACTGCTATGGGCGGTCGGTGCTCCCGAGCGGTTGACCGAAGACGCGCGCGCCGCGTTGCTCGCGCGTGAGAATGCCGTCTCGCTCAGCATCGCCAGCCTGTGGGAGATCGCCATCAAGGTGAGCCTCGGGCGTCTTGAGTTGTCATCGGACTGGCTCGCCCTCATCGAAGAGAATCGCTCGCGTATCGGAGCGCGTTGGCTGACCATCGAGTCGAACCACTGCGCGCAAGTCGCGGCGCTGCCCTGGCACCATCGGGATCCGTTCGACCGCCTGCTCGTCGCACAGGCAATGTGCGAAGACATGACGCTGGTGAGCAAGGACCGTATCCTCGGCGACTATCCGGTACGTGTGCTGTGGTAGGTGGCAGCCGCCTCGCACAGTGGCCGTCACCGGACGATCGCGCCGTCCCACAGCTCTTGCAGGAACCCTGCACCGGTACGATCTCGCGACGCGGGTCCAGGGTCTGCCGCAGAAGCTCGGGACGGCTGTTCAGTTGCCGGAACGTGTCGGCTTCGAGCAGGTCGTAGATCGCCGCATCGGGGAACGTACGGCGGACGAGCGTGCTCTTGCCGGTCTGGCGAGGGCCGAGCAGGAAACGGAACGGTCTCGGACGAGAGCCTGCAGATCCAGGAACCGGCGGTACATATCAGCGTCATTGTCGCTGATTTTTCATGAAATCCAGCAACTATGGCGCTGATCTGCACCTTCTCCTGTCTTCGGCGTTGCCGGCGGGGGCGCCGAGGCGCCCCCGAGCGCTCACCGGTCCGACTCGAGCCGGAACCCGCGCCGGGTCTCCGGCGTCCACGTGCCGGGCATCACGTAGTCGTCGCGGCGCGGCATGCGGACCTGCGGCAGGGTCTGCGCATCCATGACGTCCTCCTCGGAGATGATGTCGTTCCGATAGAGGAGGTACGCGGTCACCGCGTAGGCCTCGTCGTCGGTGAGGATGCCCGGCCGGTCGTAGGGCATGACGCGGCGGATGTAGTCCCAGATGCTCGGCGCGAACGGCCAGTGCCGAATCGGCCAGTAGTTGGTGCGGGTGGTGACGTCGCCGCCGACGAGGGCGATGGACGGACCCTCCTCCGCGGTCGGGCCGTGGCACGTCGGGCAGCCCCGGCGCGCGAACACCATCGCGCCCTCGGCGGCGTTGCCGCTGCCCTCGGGCAGGTTCGCGCCGTCGGGCCCGACGATGCGGTCGCCAAGCTCGGCCGCGGTGGGAGGACGGCCGAGCCCCGAGGGCGACGCCGCCTCCTGCGCCTGCACCGCCGCCGTCAACACGCCGGCCGCGACGAGCGCGCCCGCGATTCGCAGGCACGCCCCACCCACCGCGCCGGGAGCCCCGGAGCTCCTACGCATGCACGTCGACCACCACGTCGGTGGGCTCCAGCCCGTTCGTGACCTCGCCATCGGAACCTACCTTCCACGGCTGAATCCAGTTGCAGTGCCCGAGCTGGCTCTGGATCGTCCCGTAGAGCTCCCCCCGGGTGAGACCCCAGTAGTGCGCGTACTCGGCTTCGGTCGGCTGGAGCTGGCCGCGCTCGTCGAGGCAGCGCGACTGCAGCACCGCCTCCTCCCCGTTCCAGCGCCACGGCAGGCAGAAGCGGGTGTGGGCCTTCGGCAGCACCGGCCCCACCAGCTCCGCCTCCTGGTAGGTCGCGCCGCCGTCGGTCGACACCTCGACCCGGCTCACCTTGCCGCTGCCCGACCACGCCAGCCCGCTGACGGCGTGGAGGCCGTGCGCCGGCAGCCGCTGGGCGCCCGACGGCTGGGTGATGACCGAGTTCGGCCCGAAGTCGTAGGCGTCGCGCTGCGTCTTCGGGTCGGGGGTCAGGAACCGCGAGTGCTCCTGGAACGACAGGTACGGCTGGTCGACGACCTTGATGCGCTTGAGCCACTTCACGTTGTAGATGCCCTCGAACCCCGGCACCAGCAGCCGCAGCGGGAAGCCGTGGTCCGGCCGCACCGGCTCGCCGTTCTGCCCGTAGGCGACGAGCACGTCGTCGAGGGCCTTGGCGAGGGGAACGCTCTTGGTGTGGCGCCCGCCGTCGGCGGCCTCCGCGATGATCCACGACGCGCCGTCGCGCACCCCGACCTCGCCGAGGAGGACCGACAGCGGCACCCCGGTCCACTCGCTGCACCCCATGCGGCCGTGCGTCGCGGTCACCGTCGCGCCCCGGGGGCTCGGCCGGTTGCCGACGCACTCGAGGAAGTGCACGCGCGAGACGAACGGCAGCCGGCGCAGCTCGTCCATCGTGAACACCAGCGGCCGGTCCACCATTCCCTCGACCCGCAGGGTGTGCTCGGCCGGGTTGATGTCGGGAATGCCGTAGTAGTGCTGCGTCGTGAAGTGCAGCGACGTCGGGGTGATGGTGCCGGTCAGCTCGGCCAGCGGGGTCTTCGCGCTCGGCCGCTGCGGGTTGGGCCGGATGCGCGGGGTCTCGCTGTGGCTCCGTCCCTCGATCTCGCGGGTGGTCGTGACGAACCGCGACCGCCGGCCGTAGAGCACGCTCTCGATGGCGTTGGGGTCGGCGACCACCGGCGCCTGCGCGGCCGCGGCGGACGAACCGCCGGCCAGCTCCAGCGCGGGGGGCGCCGCGACGAGGCCCGCCACGGCCGCGCCCTGTTTCAGAAACCGCCGCCGGTCCGGGCGTGTGCTGCTCATCGTCTTCCTCCTCACGGTCTCCCGCTGCACGAAGCCGCCACGGTGACGACGGAAAACGCCGGCGCCGATACGAACCGTCCCGAATCAGAAGATCGCCAGCGCGTTGACCGGCGAGCCGGTGCCGTTCTCCACCGCCAGCGGCCCCGCGACCAGGGTGAACTCCCAGCGGTTCAACGACGCCGCGGTCTCCGCCAGCGCCTCCAGATCCTGATTGTCGAACAGGTCGACCCCCATCGCCACGATCGTCAGCAGGTGCACCGGCAGGCGGACGTCTTCGACCAGCGACGGCACGACGTCGAGGGCCGCGTCGCTGCCGAGGAACGAGACGTCACGCGACCTGAACCACGGCATCGTCGAGGCGTGCAGCCCCGCCGCGTTCTCGGAGATCGTCCACGGACCGACCTCGGCGCGCCGCGCCCACCGGCCGGTGCGGATGAAGACCGCATCGCCCGGCCGCACCGTGACTCCCGCCATCTCTTCCCAGGCGTCGAGGTCCTCCTGATAGATCGGCGTCCCCGGCTCGAGGTACGGCACGCCCTTCAGACGCGGGATGTCGACCAGCACCCCGCGCGTCACGATGCCTCCCTGCAGGTTGACGATCGATGCGTTGGAGCACCCCGCCTCGGTGATCGTGTCCTGCGACACGCCGTTGTACATCTGTCCCTTGTGGAGGATGTGGCACAGCGAGTCGATGTGGCTGTGGGAGTAGCCGTGGTAGCTGACCTGGTAGTTGTCGCTGACGCCGCCGAAGAACGCCGACGCGGCCTCCGCATCGGGCACCCCCAGCATGCGGCGCCCGAACGGCAGGGGCACGTCGTCGGCCTCGTCCTGCAGGACGCGATGCGCGAGCGACACGGTGACGCCCTCGGTGGCGAGCGCCAGCGCTTCCAGCCGCTTCTCGGGCGTGATCAGGTTCGCCGCCCCGAGCTGGTCGTCGGGACCCCAGCGCCCCCAGTTCGACAGCTCGTCCATCAGCCGCTCGATGTCGGCCTGGTCGAGCTCGCGCGACTCCGCGGCGACGGGCGGCGGCACGTACGCCGGAGGCGCCGTCTCGTCCATCGCCTCCGACGCGGGGTCGGACGCGGGCGCGCACGCCGCGAGCGCGGTCACCACGAGCCCCACGACCGCACGCCCGAGGAAAAGCCACCAACCGTGCCCCGGCAGTCCAACTCTCATCGCGCTACCTCTTGCGGATACCGGCGCAGGCGACGACCAACGGGTCGCGCGGCCGGTCCCCAACGTCTCGCCCGCCCCCGAATGACGACAACCCTATCAGTCATGAACCTCAATCGGAAATTATTGCCTCGGCCACGTGCAACTCGTCTCGGCTCGCTGCCGGGCACCGGCCGCAAGCGGCGGGCGGCGAGAGATTTCGAGCTCTCGCCTACAGCGGTGAGCGTCACGGCGCGAGCGGCGCCATCGGCAGGACGGCGACGACCGAGAACCCCCAGCGGCTGGCGTCGTCGAGGTAGCGCTCGCCGCCGATGACGTCCCCGGCCCGGGGCAGGCCGGTGGCGACGTAGTCGAGCGAGCCTTCGAGCTCGACGTGGCTCAGCCAGTTGTCGTCGGGCAGCCAGTTGAACAGCAGGAACGCGGTATCGAGCTCGAAGTTGAGCTTGTGGGTGTAGACGCTGGTGTCCATCGGCCGCTCGGCGGGGCTGAACTTGTCGACGACGTCGAAGTGACTCTCGATCCAGCCGCCGGTCTGCTCGCCGGTCAGCCAGTCGAGGTTCAGCTCGAGCTCGAACTCGATCCCGTTGTCGCGAATCGCGACGCCGCCGAGCTGGCCCGACGTCGCGCCGGTGAACGGATGCCGGTCGGTCTCGCCCCCCGGCACGAGGATGGTCTCGATGGTGAAGCCGACCCGCGGAACCGCGGTCGGGATGCCGAGGGCGAGGATCAACTCGAAGACCGACTCGCGTCCCTGCCGCCCGGCCGACACCGCGCCGTCGTCGTCGAGCGTCTCGACCCGGGCGCGGTTCACGAGGTTCTCGAAGGTGACGGTCGGCTCGACCTTGAAGTCGGGGGCGCACAGAACGCGGCACCGCGGCTCGTCGTCGTCCTGGGCCACGGCCGGCGGCGCGAGAACGAGCAGAATCGCCGCGGCCGCCGCCGGGAGCCCGCGGCGACCGCCCCACCCCATTCGACCGCCGATGCAGATCATCACCCGAGCAGTTATACACTGATGGTCGATGATCGCCGCGTCACCCCGACCACGGCGCGAGCTGCACCGCCCGCAACGGCCGGGAGCCCGTGCCGAAACCGTGCGGGGCTCCTGCCACGGGCTCCCGGGAACCGGTGGTGAAACCCCGCGTGGTGCCGAGACCGGCGAAGCGCCCGTCTCGCAAGGCGCGACCAGGGATCCTGTCGGGCATTGGCGACCGCGGTACATCGCAGCTCCGGAGAGCAACGCAGTCCAGGCGGGATGCATCGCCGGTCGAACGCGGCGGAGATTCCGCCACGCGCTCCTGGTCGTCGCGGCAGCGCTGGCCGCCGGCTGCTCGGGATCGCCGGCGCCGCCCGACGCCGCCGACTTCCCGGACTCGTTCACCGGCTCGGCCGCCTGCCGCGACTGCCACCTGGAGATCCACGACCGCTGGCGGGAGACCCTGATGGCGAACGTCCTGCTCGACCCCCGCGAGCGGCCGGACGCCATCCTCGCCGACTTCGAGACGCCGCATCCGCTCGTCACCTTCCGGCCCGAGGACGTGACGTTCACCTACGGCCGCAAGTGGAAGCAGCGCTACTTCACGCGGCGCGGCGACGATCTCTTCGTCTTCCCCGCGCAATGGGACGTGCAGAACCGGGAATGGCGCCGCTACGGCGCCCGCCCCGGCACCGAGTGGTGGGTCGAGCACTACCCCGAGGACCAGATGCAGCGGCCGACGGGGCCGCTGTGCGACGGCTGCCACTCGGTGAACTACGACGTGGGCACGAAGGCGGTCACCGAGTGGAACGTCGGCTGCGAGGCGTGCCACGGCGCGGGCCGCGCGCACGTGCTCGATCCGGTGGCCGAGACCATCGTGAACCCGGCGCGGCTCGACCCGGTCCGCGCCACCGACGTCTGCATCCAATGCCACTCGCAGGGCGTGCCCCTCGACAACCCCATCGAGGGCCGCCACTTCGACTGGCCGGTCGGCTACGCGGCGGGCGACCGCCTGAGCGACGTCTGGGAGCTCGACGCCCCGCATCTCGGCGAGGAGACCTTCACGCACTGGCCGGAGGGCTCCGCCCACAAGAACCGGATGCAGGGCAACGACTACGTGCAGAGCCGGATGTACGTGAAGGGCGTCACCTGCTCGGGCTGCCACGACGTCCACGGCACCCCGTACGACGCCGACCTGATCGCCCCCGGCAACGCGGTCTGCACGTCGTGCCACCAGCCGCAGCTTCAGCCGGGGCCGGCCGGATCGATCGAGCACCACACGCGGCACGCGCCGGACAGCGAGGGCAGCGCGTGCGTCGCCTGCCACATGCCGCGCATCGCCCGCACCATCGGCGACGTCAACGTGCGCAGCCACACGTTCCGCTTCGTCTCGCCGGCCGACACCGAACGCTACGGCGTCCCCAACCCGTGCACCTCGTGCCATACCGACGAGACCGACGACTGGGCGCTCGCGGAGCTGCGCCGGTGGCCGCACGTCTCGCCGTGGCGGGTCGCCCCCTGACGCGCCTCGATCGGGATCGGACCGGCCACTATCTCCTTTGAGGAAGTCATCAGGCTGCCGTTCGCACCGGTCGTTCGCAGGACGAGCGCGCCGTCGGCCCGTGCGGGCCTCTCTGCGCGCCGAGGGATGGCATGACCGCGCGGTCCGCATGCGCCAGTGCGCGTCGGAGCCTGCCCCGCTGGCGCGCAACAAAGCGTGTCACCGGCGACAATGACGAATGTCCTGTTCGGCCACGAGCGGCGGCGGTTGCCCGGCGGACGGACCGCCGTATAATTGCGGCCATGACGTCCACGGTTCCGTATCTGCAACGGATTGGCGCCGGCGGGAAGGCCCCGAGAGCAGTGCGATGAGCGGCAAGCAGGTCTACGACGCCATCGCCGAGCGCTACCGCGAATCGAAGTGGCTGCTGTTCCGCCACTTCATCGAGCGCTACACGCTGGTCGAGCTGCTGGGCGACCTGCGGGACCGGACGGTGCTGGACCTCGCCTGCGGCGAAGGCGTCTATGCGCGCCAGTTCAAGCGATCCGGCGCCGCCGGCGTGACCGGCGTCGATGTATCGGCGCAGATGATCGCCCTCGCGGAGGCGGAAGAACGACGGGACCCCCTCGGCTGCCGCTACGTCTGCGCCGATGCCGCGGCGTTCACGCCGGCGGCGCCCGTCGACGTCGTCACCGCGATCTATCTGCTGAACTACGCCCGGACCCGGGCCGAGCTGGACCGCTTCTTCCCGGCCTGCCACCGCGCGCTCCGGCCGGGGGGCCGGCTCGTCGGTTTCAACGACAACGTCCGGCGCCCGCCGCGGCCGGGGGTCTCTCTGGCGAAGTACGGACTCCATAGAACCTGCCCGGACCCCCCGCGCGAAGGCGACGCCATCCGGTACCGGTTGACCAACCACGACGGCCACGCCTTCGAGTTCGACAACTACTATCTGGAACCGGCCACCTACGCGGCCGCGGCGCGCGACGCCGGGTTCGACGATTTCCGTTGGGTCGATGCGATGCTCGAACCGTCCGAGCAGAACGATTCCTACTGGGACGACTTCATGACCCACGCACCCGTGACCGGCTTCACGGCGTCGCGACGACAGGAGTCCGCGCCGTAGAACTACTCGGCCAGAATCTTCTCTATCTCCCGCCGCGCCGCCGCCGTCAGACCATAGATGTTCGGGCGGCGTTGAACCAGTTGGCGATCCTTGATCAGGTTCTTCAGGTATCGGCTCAGATTCTTCCCGTAGACCGGTTTGTAGTATTCCTGCGCGGCCTTCATCTCCGCAAGCAACGCGCCTCGCGAAAAGGTCTTCTGCCCCGCGCGCAGATTCAATTGCGCGGACGCCGCGAGCACCAGGTCCGTGCCATGCTGGCACCCGATCCTCGCGGCGATATCGGCACTGCCGGGAGCCGGCGCTGTCTTCGCCTCGGGGCTGGCCGAGGTCTTGCCCGCCGGCGCAGAGGGGGCGGGCGCAGGTGGAGCCGGCGCAGAGCTCGCGGGTGTCTTTCCGCCGCCGCTCTTTCGGCCGGAAACCTTCTTGCGGGTGGTGACGGTTTCGGCGCCCGAGATGGTGGTTTCGGTGCTCGTGGTGGCGGCCGCCGGCGGGACCGGGCCGCGGGAGCCCGAAGGGAACTCCGAGACGACCTGAAGCAGGCTGGAGAGCTCGGTCCTGAGGAACTGCTCGCTCCCTTCGTACTCGACTTCGGTGTCGCCCTTGCGGACTCGAATTCTGGTGGCCATTTTGAAGCTTCTCCCCCCGAACGGCATCACTCGATGCGCGTCAGTCGATAGATGGGCTGGCGTCCGCGGCAACAGGCTCCGCTGTATTTCGACCAGCGGCCTCGGCATTCGCATCGCCTCGCGCTGTTCCCGGGCCGCGCGGGCGCGAGCAGCCGCAACGCGGGCGGCGGCGGTCGACGCCGCAAACAGCCGTTTCCGCGGGGCCGATGCGCGAATCGTAGTGAACGCCGGCAGCTATTGCAAGTGCCGCGGCGGTCCGGGTCGTGCCGGCTCCGCGCTCTCCGAAGTGTCGGGGCGTCACCGTACGGCCGGGCGCAACCCGGAGTCTGCGCCCCGCCGCGGCGGCCCCGCGGCGTTGGCCGGGCTCGGAGCGACGGTTTGCGGGGCCGCGCGGGCGCGGCGGTACGGCCCCCGACAGCGACGCGCGGCCCACGCTCCCCTTCCGGCGAACCGCGGCTGCGCGTCGTGCGCCGTCCTGCCGATCACGGTTCCAGCGATTCGATCCGCCCCGCCCACAGCAGGCCTCCCGCCGCGACGAGCCACAGCGTGAACGCGATGCCGGTAGCCGCGTGGACGATGGTCGCCGCGTCGAGCCAGACGAACTGCATCGCGCTCCCGAGGACGGTCGATGCGGGCGCGAGCCGTTTCCAGCCGCCGCCGAGGCGCCATTGCCGGGGCGCCATGACGATCAATGCCCATCCCGCCAGCACGAAACCCATCGAACCGAAGAACGGCCGCAGGCGGGCGGTCACCTCGAGCGCGCCGGCCGCCGCCGCGAGCGCGCCGGCGTCCGCGACGTCCCGGACGGCGACGGCCATCAGCACCGCGTACGCGCCGGAAACGGCGGTGCAGGCCCCCGAGGCCGAGAGCAGCCCCGCCGCCAGCGGTGTGGCGGGACGCGAGGGCCCGGCGCCGATCCGCGGCAGGTACCAGGCCGCCCCGATCAAGGTGAGGCCGGAGACGAACCGCCCCGCGCCACCGACGCCGTACCGCCACGCGTGGCCGGCAATGGCGGCAAGCGCGTCCGCGAGCGCGGGCTGATCGGCGCCGGCAGAGACCCGCCCCGCCGCCGCGGCGACGGTGGCGGCGGCGGTGAGCGCCAGCAGGCTCCCCGCCGCGCGCGCGGCGGGGAATGCGCGCGGCCCGCGCCGGGTCATCCGAACAGCTTCCTTCCGTGCGTCACCAGGGTCCGTCCGAGCCCCTCGATACGCTGATGCTGTTGCGAATCGATGAGCCGGCCTTCGGCGTCGAACGCCTCGTGCGCCCTGGGAACCGCCACCTGGTCCGGCAGGACGACGCATCCGAGGTTGCCGAGGATGGCGCGCACGTGCACGAGCCCCCGCAACCCGCCCAGCGCGCCGGGCGAGGCGCTCATCAGCACGATCAGCTTGCCGCGAAACGCCACCAACGGACCGGCGTCGCCGGGGTCGGGGCGCGACGCCCAGTCGATGCCGTTCTTGAGCACCGCGGTGATCGAGCTGTTGTACTCGGGCGCCGCGACGAGCCACGCGTCGTGGTCCATCAACTGCCGCTTCAGTTCCCTGGCCGGCTCCGGCTTGCCGTGCTCCGTTTCGTCGTCGTGGTCGAAGACCGGCAGGCGATAGTCGCGCAGATCGATCTCGGTGACGGCCGCGCCCGCCTCGCGGGCGCCGGCGGCGGCAATCCGGACGAGGGCCCGGTTGAACGATGCCCGCCGCGTGCTGCCCGCGAACGCGAGGACCCGCAGTGGCTCCTCCATGAGTGTCACTCTCCTTCAAATCGCGGGACCGCACGATGCGGCCCGCTATAATTCCGCCGTCAGGGGGTGAACGGCATGACGACGATATTGACCAGACGCGAGTTCGGACTGTCCGCGGCGGGAGTCCTCGCCGCATCCGCGGCGCGCCGGCCTGCGGCGCGGGCGGAGGCCCAGCCCGAGGGTCCGCTGTACTTCGACCTCCACATCGATACGCCGGCCAGGCTCCTCAACGAGGGCCTCGACCTCGCGGAGAGCCCCGCCTACACGCACGTCGACATTCCCAAGATGCGGCAGGGCGGCCTGACGGCGGGCTTCTTCGCCGTGTCGACCCCGGCCCGCAGCCAGACGCCGCTGTCCGCGGTCAAGAACGCGCTGCGCCTCGTCGACGTCATCGTCGAGGAGGTCGGACGCCACCCCGCGGACCTCTCTCTGGCGACCACGTCGGACGACGTGCTGCGCGCGCGGCGGGAGGGAAGGGTCGCCATCCTGATCGGCATCGAGGGCGGCCACATGATCGACTCGAGCCTCGCGGTGCTCCGGCAATTGTACCGCCTCGGTGCGCGCTACATGGGTCTGACCCACAGCGGCAACACGCCCTGGGTCGGAGCCGCCGAGTACGACGACGGCCCCGGCGGGCTCACCGACTTCGGGACCGAGGTGGTGCGCGAGATGAACCGCCTCGGCATGCTGATCGACCTGTCGCACGCCTCGGACCGGGCGTTCTACGACACCGTCGAGGTCTCGCGCGCCCCGATCCTGAATACGCACGCCGCCTGCCGCTCGATCGCGAATCATCCGAGGAACCTGACCGACGACATGCTCCGCGCCCTCGCCCGAAACGGCGGCGTGCTGGGGGTGGCGTACTATGCCGGCATGCTCGACGACGATTTCCGGGGCCGCATGTCCGAGCTCTCCGCCCTCAACGGCAGGCGGAGGGCCGTCCGCGAGAGGTTCGCGAACGACCGGCGGCGGTTGTCGGAAGCCCTGTGGGAGATCGAGCTGGCGGGCGTCGAGCTGATCGGTCAGATACCGCTGAGCCGCCTCGTCGACCACATCGAGCATGCCGCCACCGTGGCCGGCGTCGATCACGTGGGCATCGGATGCGACTACGACAGCGTCGGGCTGCGGGTTCCGGAAGGGCTGAACCACATCGGCGACACCCCCAACCTCGTCGCGGCGCTCGAGGAACGCGGCTTCTCGGAAGACGAGGTCGGCCGGATCATGGGCGGCAACATGCTCCGCGTGATGCGGCAGGCGGAAGCGGCGGCAGGGACGGGCCAGGAGTCTGCGCCGTAGAACGGTGCAGACTCCTGGCAGGGTTGGTTGGGCGGTGAGCGGAGGCCGCAGCGCGACCTTGCGGTCGCGTTGGGAGTTTCGCTGGCGAGAAACTCCTACGGCGACGCTCTCCGGGCTAGCGAACGAAGTGCCGAGGGCGGGGATCGAACCCGCACGACCCGAAGGGTCACGAGATTTTAAGTCTCGTGCGTCTGCCAGTTTCGCCACCTCGGCGTGGCCGTCCCGTTCGACGTGCTCCGCGCGCCTTGCGGCTCTCGACACCGCACCGCTTCGAGGCCGACGCGAGCCCCGGGGGAACGATGGCTGAGATCATAGCGCGCCGCACCCGCACCGCGCTCCGCGCGGTTTTCTTCGGCCTCGCCGCCGTCTGCCTGGCCCTGGCCGCGGTCCGCGGCGCAACCGCGCAGCGCGCCCCCGGCGACGGCGCGCACCGCGGCTATCTCGCCGCCCGTGTGGGGGGCGACGGCCGTGCGGAGGTGATCGACGCGCTGAACGCCGACCGCTTCTTCGTGCCCGCGTCGGTGCTCAAGGTGGTGACGGCGGCAGCCGCCCTCGAGCACCTCGGGACGGGATATCGCTGGCGCACCCGCCTGACGTCCGCCGCCCCGGTCACCGGGGAGGTCCTCGACGGCGACCTCGTCATCGAGCCGGGGGGCGACCCCACGTGGGCGCGAGCTCGGTTTCCCGACGGCGCGGCCGAACCGCTGGCGGCGTTGGCGGAACAGATCCGCGCCCACGGCATCGTCCGCGTCGGCGGCGATCTCGTGGTGGACGCCGGCCGGTTTCCCGGCCGCCCGCACCCGCTCGACCGCGGTTTCGGCGACCTGCCGTACCGTCACGGCACCCCACCCGCCCCGCTCGCCGTCGACGAGGCGACGATCACGGTGCGGGTGGCGCCGGGTCCGTCGATCGGCGCGCCGGCCCGGGTCGAGGCGCCCGACGGCGTCACCGTGATCAACCTGACGACCACCGTGGGCCGGGATCGCCACGGGGCCGGCACCCTCGATTTCCTGCAGGTGTGGGGCACCGACACGCTCCTGCTCCGCGGCGAGTACCCTCTCAGCGAGCCCCCCTTCGTGGTTCCCGTCAGTGACCCCGCGCCGGCGCTGCGCGCGGCCCGCCAGCTGCGTGCCGCCCTCGACGAGGCGGGGGTGGCCGTCGACGGCGGGGTGCGGGTTCAAAGGGCAGGCGCCGCCGCGGGGGACCGGGCCACGCTGCTGGCGGAGCTCCGCTCTCCCCCGCTGGACGATCTGCTGGACCCCATTCTCACCAACAGCCACAACTGGTACGCCGACACTCTCGCCCTGACCCTGGGCTTGGAAGTGGCCGGCAGCGGCCGATTCGACGACGGGGTCGAAGTCATCGCCGACTTCGCCGCCGATCTGCCGGACGACGGCGCCCTCGCACCAGGCGATCTGTCGATCCGGGACGGGTCGGGACTCTCGACCGCCAACCTGGTGACGCCGGCCGCCGTCGTCCGGGTGCTCGCGCACGCGGCCGGCCGGCCCTGGGGCGGGAGACTGCTCGACGCGCTGGCGCGGCCGGGCGAGGGCACCCTGGCCGCGTGGCCCCGCCTGCCCCGGATCGCGGCCAAGACCGGAACGCTGCGGCACACCGTCGCGCTCGCCGGCATTCTCGATCCCGATTCGGAGACCCCGGTGTTCTTCTGCTACTTCGTCAATCATCACCGGCGGCCGGCCGCGGCGCGCCGCGAGATTGCCGCCGCGCTCCGTTCCTGGCGCGCCGGGGAACGTGCCGGCAACCCCTGACAGCCCCTCGCCGGCGCCGGTGCGACACCCGGGGTTCTACCGCGGGCCCTTGACGGGCCGCGCCGGCCGCGGCAGGCGACCGCCGGAACGAAGCCCCGGAAGCCCGATCCGGTTCCCGCCCGACCGCCTCCCGGTCACCGTACCGCCATCCGCGTGTGGTAAGGTTGCGGCTCCGGCGGACGGGGCATCGCCGCGCCGATTCGGAGCTGGAGGAACGCACATGACACCCGTTCTCATGACGTTGAGCCTTTTCGTGGCCACCGCGGTGGCCCAGCTCGTCTACGGCTCGACTCTCTACTTCGCCTGCACGGCGATGGACGCCCGGCACGTGACGTTCCGGCATGCCTTCATGAACGCCATGGGCGTGCTCATCCTGAGCGTCTTCGTCGTCCTCACGACCATCGCGGTGATCGACCACGCATCGTGGATCTTCCTGTTCCTGCCGGTGTGGATGGCGGTGACGGTCATCTCCCACGTCAGCGGCCTGTTCTCGGTGTCGTTCAGCCGGTCTCTGGCCATTCTGCTGCTCGCGGCCATGTTCTTCGGGGTCACGGTCCTGGTCGCCGGCCGCGTCGGCGAGCTGATTCTGACGCAACTGGCCGCCGCCTAGCAGCCCGTGGTGAAGTCCCCGCTGCATTCGAGTGGCGACGCATCCCGCCTGACCTGCGTTGTTCGGACGGACTGCTTGTTGTCCGCGGTTGCAACATACCCAATATGCGCCCTCCTCACGCCTTGTCGAGCAAGGGCGCTCAGCCCGCGGAGGGCGCTCTTCAGCCCGCGGACGGGCGCTCTTCAGCCCGCTGGCGCCCTTGGCCCGCTGGCGCACTCGCCACTCTCCGTGCAACGCGGGGTGCCACCACGGGCTGCCAGGAGCTTGCGACGTAGAAGTTTCGCATCAGCGAAACTTCCAACGCGACCGTAGGGTCGCGCCGCTTCCCGCCTCCGGGCCGGGATCGAGCACCATCCGGCCGGCGGCCGGCAGCGGACCGGCTGGATCGGCGTCCCCCGACGCCACCGCCTCGAAGCGCGCGATCGGCACCCCCGCGGCGCCCGCGCGGTCGATCGCGGTCGCCACGACATGGCCCGCTCCGAGACGGTCGAGCGTGAACTGCCATCGCGCCGGGTCGTCGTCGATGGCCCGCGTGAAGCGGATGCGGATGCCGTCCGCCGTCCCGGCGGGCAGGTCGAACCAGAACCCCGACAGCGGCAGCGTCAGTCCGCGGCCGCGCGCCTTGACGTAGGCTTCCTTCAGGGTCCAGTACTCGAGAAAACGGAGCGGCCGCCCCGCCGCGGGGACCCCGCGCAACGCGCGCGCCTCGGCCGGCGCGAAGAACCGCCCCGCGAGGTCGAGCCAGCGGCGGTCGCGGTGCAGGCTCTCCGCATCGACCCCGAGCTCGCGTCCCCGGCTCACCAGACAGAGGGCGAGTCCCTCGGTATGGGACAGGTTGAACCGGAGGGGCGAGGCGGGCGAGGCGATCTCGGGCCGGCCGTGGCGGTTGGCGCGGAACCGCCACCGGGCCGGGGGCACGTCGCAGTACCGCGACAACGTGACCCGCACGAGGGCGCGGGCCACGAGGCTGGTGCGGCGATCCCGCGCGAAGCGGAACCGGTCCGTCCGCGCGCGTTCCTCGCCGTTCAGTATCGCCCGATACCGCGCGAGCTGCGCCGGATCGGTGAAGGCGCCGGGTCGCGCCGACCACAGATGCGCCTGTCCGGCGGGGAGCGGCATGGTCGCGGCGAGCCCGGCCGCCGCCCCCGGGTCCTCGCCGCCGCCCGCACCGCCGTTCCCGAACGGGGGGACGTTCGTCGTCATCGGTGATGCACCGGCCCCTCTCGCCCCCGGACCGCGGGCGGCCCGGGCAGGATCTCCCGCAGATAGCCGTCGACGCCGCGGTCGCGGCGCCAGTGCCGCGGATAGCCCAGGGACACCTCCTCGAACCGGACCCCGTCGATCCAGTCGGTGGTCCGCACGTGCAGGTGCCCGGCCACCACCACCTTCGCCCGAAACCGCCGATGCCACGACTCGGTGCGCCGGGTGCCGCACCAGACGCAGAACCGCGGAATGCGGGGCAGCCGCACGAGGTCGCGCCGGAGGGGAAAGTGGTTCACGAGCACGAGGGGATGCCGCGCCGCCGCCTCGGCCAGCCGCGGCACCGTCTCCCGGATACGCGCCCGGCACCAGGCGGCCCGCGACGGATACGGATCGGGCGCGAGGAAACGCTCGTCGGCGCACCGGATTCCGGCCTCCGCCGCCCACGCCGCCGCCCCCGCCGGCGGCACCGAGTCGGGCCCGAAGCTGTAGTCGTACAGCAGAAACAGCGGGGCGATGACGCACCGGGGCTCTTCCGGCCAGACGACATAGGGATCCTCCGGGGTCACCACGCCAAGGCAGCGGCACGCCTCGACCGCCGCCTCGTACTTGGCGACCCCCCGGAGGCCGTCGCCGCCGTGACTCCAGAGCTCGTGATTCCCGGGCACCCAGAAGACCTTCGCGAACCGCTCGACCGCGGCCCGCAGGCCGAGCTCGATCAGGGCCATCGACTCGCCGACGTCGCCGGCCAGAATCAGCCAGTCGCCGGGCCGGGCGCGCCAGTCCGCCAGGGCCTCGCGGTTGGCGCGATGGCCGAGATGCAGGTCGCCGAGCGCAAAGAGCTTCATCGCTGGTCGGGGACCCGGCCCCGGAGAGCCGTGACAAGGAGCGCCACCGCTTTCGCCACGCGCTCCCGGCACGAATTTACCACCGCGGGCGGCGGAGTACGATGCACGAGACCTCAAAACGACAGTCTCGGCCGGGTCCGCCCGGCGCGGGCGCCGGAATCCGGGTTCCCCGAATCGAGGTGACGATGGCGAACGCCGCTCTGCGCTGCGAAGATCCTCGGGGTGCTCGGTTCGGGTCTGACCCAACTGGGCATCTGGGTCGCCGCGGTCCTGCCCGGGGTGTTCTACGCGGCGCCGATGCTGTCGCTGGGCGCGGGGGTGGCCGAATTCGATCTGGGCGCCATCCTCAGCCTGGAGCTTATCTTCTACTTCTCGGTCTTCTTCACGCTCGGCTACTTCCTCTACTCGGTATCGCCTCGCGAGTGCGGCCCACGACATGCGCATCGTGAGGTATATCGACCTGGCGAGCGACGTGGGCTTGGCGGCGGTCGGAATAGGACAGCCGCTCGGCTACATCCGAGACGAGGTGTGCCGGGCGCGAGGACTTCCCTGGCTGACCGCGATCGCGGTCGCGAAGGACGGCCTGCCCAGCGGGGCCTTCTTCCCCGGTGACAGCGGCATCTCGCTGAACCCGGAGAACCGGGACGACTTCAAGGTGTGGTGGAAGGCCATGGTCCTGCAGGTATTCGCCACCGACTGGTCGACCGTCGAATGCCGCCGGCCCGTCGATGACCAATGAACGGCCGGAGCATCCGGCCGTCGGCGCTCTTGGCATGCCGCATTCGCCGCCGAAGTCGTCGCCATCACACACCGCCGCCAGGTCGACGTCATCGCGAGCACCCGATTTCCGCTATCATTCCCGTAGCTTTCGCCACCCACCGGATCGCCATGTACCGATCGAGTGTCGTCGGGCGCGGCGACCGATGACCGACGAGGTACGATTCATGAGCATGAGATCGATGTCGATCGCGGCCGCCGCGGCGGTCGCACTGCTGTCCGTCCCGGGAAGCGCGGCGGCCCAGGAGCTGTCGACGGCCAATGGCGAATGGCCGTCCTATGGCGGCAATCTCTCGCACGACCGCTACTCCCCCCTCGACCAGATAACCGCCGAGAACTTCAGCGAGCTGGAGGTCGCCTGGCGGTTCAACACCGACAGCTTGGGCCCGCGGCCCGAGACGAACTACCAGTCGACGCCGTTGATGGTCAACGGGATCCTCTACGTCACCGCGGGGTCGCGGCGGGCGGTGGTCGCACTCGATCCGGCGACCGGCGAGCTGTTGTGGATGCACCGCATCGACGAGGGCGAACGCGGAGAGAGCGCGCCGCGCCGCTTGTCGGGCCGCGGACTCGCCTACTGGGACGACGGGGGGGACGGGGTCGTGCTCTACGTGACCCCCGGCTACCAGCTCGCGGCCCTCAACGCGCGCACCGGGTACGAGATGGAGGGCTTCGGCGACAACGGCGTCGTGGACCTGAAGCAGAACATCGACCAGGACCTGGAGCCGACCTCCGAGATCGGCCTGCACTCGGCGCCGATCGTCGCCGGCGACACCGTCCTGATCGGGGCCGCCCACCGGCCCGGCGGCGCTCCGCCGTCACGGACCAACGTCAAGGGCTACGTGCGGGGATTCGACGCCCGCACGGGCGACCGCAAGTGGATCTTCCACACGATTCCCGGCGGCGACGAGTTCGGCAACGACACCTGGCAGAACGACTCGTGGCGCTACACCGGCAACACCGGCTCGTGGGGCCAGTGGACCGTGGACCCCGAGCTGAACATGGCGTACTTCCCGGTCGAGGCGCCCACCGGCGACTACTACGGCGGGCACCGGCCCGGGGACAACCTGTACTCGGGCAGCGTCGTCGCCGTCGATCTCGACACCGGCGAGCGGGTGTGGCACTACCAGACGGTGCACCACGACATCTGGGACTGGGACCTGCCGGCGGGGCCGGTGCTGCTGGACATCACCGTGGACGGACGGGACGTCAAGGCCCTGATCCTGCCCACCAAGCAGACCTACATGTTCGTGCTAGACCGCGAGACCGGCGAGCCCGTGTGGCCGATTCCGGAAGTTCCGGTGCGGGCGGGCAACGTGCCGGGCGAGTGGTACTCCCCCACCCAGCCGATTCCGATGAAGCCGCCCGCGGTGGACGACGTCGACCTCAGCACCGACGACCTCGTCGACTACACGCCCGAGCTGCTGACCCGCGCGATGGAGATCTACAACCGGCACACCATCGGCTGGCTCTACGACCCGCCGACGGTGGCCGAGCCGGACATGCTCGGCACCCTGCAGCTTCCCAGCTCGACGGGCGGCGTGAACTGGCCCGGGGCGTCGGCCGACCCCGAGACCGGCTTCTTCTACGTCTACACCAAGACCCAGATCGGCGCCCTGGGGCTGGTCAACGACCCGGAACGGTCGGACATGGACTTCATCCGCGGCCGGCCCGACGGCGTGAGCTTCCGCGACGCGTCGACGAGCATCGACGGCTTCCCGATGATCAAGCCGCCCTGGGGGCGGATCACCGCGATCGACATGAACACCGGGGACATCGCGTGGCAGGTCCCCCACGGCGAGGCGCCCGACAACATCCGGAACCACCCCCTGCTCGAAGGCCAGGACATCGGCCGCACCGGCTGGCCCGGCCGGGTCGGGGTGCTGGTGACGAAGAACCTGATCGTCGCCGGCGAATCGGGCTATTACACGACCGAGACCGGCGAGGTCGGGGCGATGCTGCGCGCCTATGACAAGGCCACCGGCGAGGAGATGGGCGCGGTGTACATGACCGCCCCGCAGAGCGGCTCGCCGATGACCTACGAGGTCGACGGCCGGCAGTACATCGTGCTGGCGACCAGCGGCGGCGGCCAGTCGGGCACCCTGCTGGCCTATGCGCTGCCCTAGTCCCGGTTGCACGCCCCGCGTACGCCGCACGCGTGCGCGGGGCGTGTCCGGATGCCCGTGATGACCAGGCGCCGCCGATTCTTCTCCGACCTGTCGCGCATCTTCGACCGCGCCGCCTCGTTCGGCAACCACCCCCCCGGACTGCTCGACCAGATCAAGCGCTGCAACGCGGTCTACCGCTTCGACTTTCCGGTGCGGCAGCCCGACGGCGCGATCCGGGTCGTCCGGGCGTGGCGGGCCGAGCACAGCCATCACCGGCTGCCCCTGAAGGGCGGCATCCGCTACAGCCCGCAGGTGGACGAGGACGAGGTCATGGCCCTCGCCGCCCTCATGACCTTCAAGTGCGCCATCGTCGACATCCCCTTCGGCGGCGCCAAGGGCGCGGTGCAGATCGATACCCGGGCGTGCACCGACGACCAGCTGGAACGCATCACCCGGCGGTACACCCACGAGCTGGTGCGCAAGAACTTCATCGGCCCGGCCGTCGACGTCCCGGCGCCCGACTACGGCACGAGCAGCCGCGAGATGGCCTGGATAGCCGACACCTACGCCGCGCTGCGCCCCGACCAGATCGACGCGCTCGGCTGCGTCACCGGGAAGCCGGTCGACCTGGGCGGAATCAACGGACGCACCGAGGCGACGGGGCGCGGGCTGTACTACGTGCTCCGCGAAGCCTGCGACCGGCCCGACGACATGCGGCGCATCGGCCTCGGCCCCGGCGTCGCGGGCAAGCGCATCGTCGTGCAGGGGTTCGGGAAGGTCGGCTACTGGGCGGCGCAGTGCTGCCACGAGGCGGGCGCGCGCATCGTCGGCATCGCCGAGCACGACGGCGCCGTCGCCAGTCCCCGCGGCCTCGACCCCGACGCCGTGCAGCGCCACCGGACCGCCACCGGCTCGATTCTCGACTGCCCCGGCGCGACCACCCTGCCGGATACCCGCGCGGCGCTGGAGCTGCCGTGCGACATCCTCATTCCGGCCGCGCTGGAGCACCAGATCACCGAAGAGAACGCCCCCCGCATTCAGGCCCGCATCGTCATCGAAGGGGCCAACGGGCCCACCACCCCGGAGGCGGACGCCATCCTCGGCGCGAAGGGGGTGCTCGTCATCCCGGATATCTACGCGAACGCCGGCGGGGTCATCGTGTCCTACTTCGAGTGGCTCAAGAACCTGTCCCACATCGGGTTCGGCCGCATCGAGAAGCGGTATCAGGAGAGCACCTACAGCCGCATTCTCGGCACCATCGAGACCGCGACCGGCGACCGGCTCACGCCGGCCGAACGCGCCGCGGTAATCCGGGGGCCGGACGAGCTGACGGTGGTCAACTCGGGGCTCGAAGAGATCCTGGCCGTGGCCTACCGCGAGATCCGCGAGACGCTCGAGCGCCGCCCGGAGATGGGCTCGCTGCGCATCGCGGCGATGGCCAACGCCATCGAGAAGGTCGCCCGATCCTATCTGGCCCTGGGCGTCTTCCCCTGACTGCCCGATCCGGCCGGAGCGACGGGGCGCCCAGTCACACGGCGCCCGGCCTCCTCTTCGCATCCGCGACTCGGTGTGACACCTCCGGACCGCTCAATGCAGCCGATCCAGGACGTCGTAGTCGACTGCCCGCAACTCGGCCTTCACGACCTCGATCTTCTCCTGGACCCTGCGGATCCCCGTGACAGCATCCCGGAGTTCCCGCGAAGTGGGCCACTTTGCGGCTTCGAGCGCGCTCAGGCTCCCCGTGGATGCGAGAAGCCCTGCCTGATCGAGGGCCGTCAGCATCTCTCGCACGGTTCCGTGGCGATCCGAGAGGTTCGCTCTCAACTCGCCCAAGCGCTGGAGCGCCTTGTCGATGGCTTCCTGTCTGTCGTCTTGGGTCATGAGGCTCGAGTCCCCCAGCCTTGAATGTATGGCAGGCAACAACTACCTGCCCAACCGCTCGCCAATCGGGTCCGCGAACAGCACCACCCCACAACCGAACGTCTCCGCGTCGTCATTGCTGCTTCCCTCCTCTTTCCGCCGCCCACCATTGGGCGCGCGTGACCCGCGAACGCTGCATGAACACAGTGCAGGCGGGATGCCACCCGGAGGAAAGCTACGCAAGTGCAGTCCTGTCAGTTGGTTGCAGGCCGCAACCTCATCCGGCGGGGAGCGCGCGACGCGCCCGACCGGGCATTGAATGCCCGGTCGTTGTTCATTCCGAGCACCGAGGATCGACAGGGACCAACCGGCGGTGCCGGTCGCGGGCGGAAGGAAGCCTGTGTGCGCGAGAAGAGGCTGGGCGTTCAGAACGACAACGACGCGCGGGCGGTCAACCGTTCGAGCAGGTCCAGGTTCACGTGCTGCCTCACGGTCCGCCGATCGAGGGCCAGACGGCGTGCCGTCTCCTGGTAGCTGCCGGTCCGGGCGTAGACGGCGGTGCAATAGCGACTGAGCAGCTCTCTGGCAGTGATGCCGCCATCACGCAGCGCCGCCGCCACGCCGTCATCCGCCGCGGGAGCCGCCGCCGGCGGTCGGTAGCGCTTGTGCACCAGCACGTTCCGAACGCACTGCTCCAGCTCTCGCACGTTCCCCGGCCACGGATAGTCCGAGCCGAGATCCCGCTCGATGCACTCCATCACCTCGTTGGCGAGCTCCGCCGCGCCCGCCGGGCCCACCACCCGCTCGCTCAGGAAGAGCACCAGCTTGCCGAGCTCGCCCGGCGCGTCGCGAAGCTGGTCGCGCAACGACGGCGTCACTATGAGGTCCGAGCAGAGCCGGTAGTACAGGTCTTCCCGGAACCGCCCGGCGCGCATCTCGGCCGCCAGATCCCGGTTCGTCGCCGCGATCAGCTTGCCCTTCAGCTCCCGCGCGGTGGTCTCGCCGATGCGCTGGAACTCACGCGTCTGCAGAACCCGCAAGAGCTTGACCTGGATCGACGCGTCGATCTCCCCCACCTCGTCGAGCAGCACGGTGCCGAGGGCCGGACACGATTCGAGCCAGCCGACGCGGTCCTGGATCGCCCCGGTGAAGGCGCCCTTCCGGTGACCGAACAGCTCCGATTCGATGACCGTCGGAGACAATGCCGACACGTTCAGGGTGTGGAATGCGCCCTCGAGGTTCGCCGTGAACGCCTCCCGTTCCCCGTCGAACGGGATATAGCGCGAGAGCCCGATCGCGCGCGCCACCAGCTCCTTCCCGGTGCCGGAGGGACCCGTGATCAGGGTCGTCATGTCCTGCATCCGGTCGTGGAGCGACCGCCAGTAGCGCCTCAGATCGTGTGTAAAGATCGACTGCCAGACGGTGCCCCGCAGCTGCGCCGCCACCCGCGACTCACCGATGATGTCGCGATAGATGAGACGGACGGCGCGACCCACCTGATGGAAGCAGGCGAACAGGTGCGCGGGGTCGACCGGCCGCCGCCGCAGGAGTGCAGGCAGCGAGAAGAAGTGTTCGAGGTCGCGGCGGAACTCCCGGTAGCAGGGCACCCGTCCCCGCCAGCCCCCGCGCGCCAGATGCACCTGCCGCAGGGGCTCCCGATAGCGCCGGTACAGCGTGAAGGCCACCGTCGACTCGTACAGGGCGAGCTCCTCGCCGGTCGCGCTCCGGCGCATCCGCAGCCGCTCCCGTGCATCGCGCACGACCCGGTCCGCAATGACTCCCACCATCGCGAGAGCTCGGTCCCTGGCCTCCGGCCGTGCGCGCGGGTTCCAGACCGCGCGACCGAGGTGGTCCGCACCCACGATCGAACGTTCCCATTCGACGACTTCCGGCCCGAACGGATTGCAGCCGACAAGCCGGGCCACCAACTCTACGATTCGGCGTTCGTCTGCCCGGAAGAGGGGCATCAGGTCTCCATGGGTCCCGTCCTGAGTTACCGGACCGTATAGATCAAATCTACGTGCACTGAACATTCCACGTCAAATCCGCCGACCGGAAGCAAGCCCTCGAACGGACCCGACCCTGCCGGGCTGACGCCCGTGTGCGGTCGTCGATCCGCGAACCCCCGCTACCAGCCGCGGTTGACCGATGAAATGACTCTGATTGCCGATGGGCAAGCACGGATCTTGCCGCGCTGCTGTTTAGCGGCTAGACTGGGATCAATTCAACTGTTCGATCAGAGCCTGCCGGGCGGATATGTGCGCGCCGGCCGTAGTGGAGGTGTGGAATGAAACGATGGATCTTTCTCGGCGTGCTGCTCGCCGCCGGCATCGGGCTCTTGCAGGGGTCGGTCTCGGCGTCGGGCTCTATCGGACCCGGCGCCGGCAAGGTGAGCCCCCGCGCCGCCTACTCGCAGGGCAAGGCGCTCACGTTCCGAGAGCTGGTGTGCAACACCTGTCCGCTTCAGAAGGGCGACCTCGACCAGGACCGCGCGCGCAGCCTGACGGCCAGCCTCGAAGCGGCCTACGAGGGCGACGAGACGGGCTCGCCGGACGACGCGGCGGTCCAGGTCCTGTGCGCCGGAACCGACGACTGCAACCTCAAGATGGAGCTGGTGCACTACTTCCTCACCCGCCGCTACAAGCTGTAGGCGGCGGGTGCTTATGTATGTGACTGGGAAAACAAGAAGCGAATCATGCGCAATCCACGCTGCTCACTCTTGGCCGTTCTGGCCGGCTCGGCCCTGCTTTCGGCCCTGCCGGTGCAACCCGCATCCGCACAGGGCACGCCGTGGATCGCAGAACCGGGAACCGGGTCCGTCAACTTGACGTACGCCAACCAGAACGCCACCGAGTTCTACCGCTTCGTCGAAGACCAGCTCCAGAAGGTGCCGGGTCCGCTCGCCGATTCGCACCTGGCGCAGACCACGATGTGGTTCGGCGTCAACTACGCGCTCACGGACGCGGTGGCTCTCGACGTGCAGTCGGCCTGGGCGTCGAGCTCCCTGCCGGGCGCGGCCGGCCCGTCCGGGGGCGAGGAAGGCTACAGCGGTCTCTTCGACTCCAACGTCGCGGTGACGTGGCGCTTCGTCGACGAGCTGGTCAGCGACGCCCCGAGCGTCGCCCTGCGGGTCGGCGCGATCGTCGCCGGCGGCTACGACACCGGCTACATCAACTCGCTGGGCGACGGCGGCAACGCCATCGAGACGTCGCTCATCATCGGCAAGTTCGGCAGCGCGGCCGGGTTCTCGGGAGAGATCGGCTACCGCGCCCGCACGAGCACCGAGGTCAACCCGAACGCGGTGGGGGCCATGGCCGGGGATCAGGTCGACATCCCCAACGACATGTTCGTCAACCTCGGCCTCTTCATCCCGGCCGGCGATGTCGTCACCATCGGCTTCGACTATCGGATGGTCAACGCCCTGTCCGGCATCGACATCGGCGGCGAGGGCTTCTCGCCGAGCCGGTTCCCGGGGCTGCACGAGGACGGCCACATCGTCGGGGCGCGGCTGATCGCCAGCGTCACCGACCTCGTCAGCCTGAACGGGTTCTTCGGTCAGGTGGTGAAGGGGCGCAACATCGCCGCGTCGCGCATCTTCGGCTTCGGCGTGAGCTTCGGCTTCGGCGGCAGCTTCTAGCTAGGAGCTTGCGCCGTCGAAGTTTCGCGCCAGCGAAGCTTCCAACGCGACCGCAAAGTCGCGCCAGGAGCTTGCGCCGTAGAAGTTTCGCACCAGCGAAGCTTCAAACGCGACCGCAGGGTCGCGCCAGTTCCAGGCCCCGGCGCGCTACGGGCCGGCCGCGGTTCATCCAGGGAAAGGCGCCGTTCCGGAGCTTCCGGGGCGGCGCCTTTTGGCGATCTCAGGGCTCGGTCGGGGTCGCCGGAGGCTCATTGAGACGCCAGTCGTAGTCGTACTCCATGATGCCGTCGAAGCCCCCCAACTGCTCGGCCAGCCCGGGCTCCGCGTACTGCAGGAAGTGCGCGATGACGTCGGCGTCGGTCACGCCGAAGTCCTCGCGGTACCAGTCGTCGGAATAGATGCTGGACACGACCGCGAACGCCTCGTCGAGGACGTCGACCCCGCGCAGATGGTTCACGTAGTCTCTCGCGCCCTGGTCGAGCAGCTCTTCCAGGTTGTCGGCGGTAAAGGCCGTCGTGGCCAGGTGCGGGCAGCCGTAGGCGGCGCAGTTCACGGCGTAGTGAATCCGCGGATCCTTCCAGATCGGCCGCAGAATGCGGTGCTCGATGTCGTCCAGGGTCAGATCCTGCCCGGCGACGTTGGCATGGACATCGCCCCACGGTCCCACCAGGGGCACCAGGCCCTCGTGAATCTCCCGAACGGACTCCACCGGATAGCCGCCGAGCACCACCTGCACCGTCACCGCGTTGTAGAGGTTGATCCAGTACGCCATCTGCTCCGCCGCCGCGTAGCCCCGCGGGTCGATGGCCTGAAGGGCGTCCACATAGCCGGTCAGGCGCTCCCGGTCCGCCGCGTTGGCCTGCAGGGCCGCGTAGTCGAACAGGTTGACGCCGGTCTCGTCCGGGCTCACGTAGACATCCAGAATCGCCTGCCAGGCCGCGTGGTCGATCCGCTCGGAGTTGGTATCGTCGCGTTCGTCCCAGAACGGAACCGACTCCGGCCGGGGGGCCGAGCAGGCGGCGCCGGCCAACGCCGAGAGGCCGACGAGGCCGATCAGAGCCGGCCGCAGGATACGTCTCCGCAGTACATGCGCAATTCTCGTCATTCCGATTCGTTCTCCCTCTATTTTCCGCGGCCCCGGGTCTTCCCGGCAGGCGCGGGCGCCGAAGGCCGCCCGCGCCTGCCGCCATCGGAGCCGGGCGATCGTCGACAGGATGCCGACGCTGGCGCCGATGACCCCGCGGATGGTACCGCCCACCTTCGACGCACCGGAGCGCCGCCGCACGGTGTCCACGGGCGCCTCGACCATCCGCAGGCGGTGCTGGATCGCCTTGACCTGCATCTCGACCGTCCAGCCGTAGGCGGTATCCCGCATGTCGAGACGCCGCAACGCCTCGGCGCGAATGGCGCGGTAGGGCCCGAGGTCGGTCACGCGGCGCCCCCACAACGCGCGAATCAGGAAACCGGCGAGGCGGTTGCCCAGGATCTGCGGCGGCGACAACGCCCCCGGCTCCCGCCGGCCCAGCGCGCGCGACCCCACCGCGAAGTCCGCGCCGGCCGCGATCGCGTCCAGGAGCCGGACGCTCTGTCCCGCCACGAACGACCGGTCGCCGTCGGTGAACAGCACCACGTCGACCGGACGGAGCGCGCCGAGCGCGGTCAGGCAGGCGATGCCGTAGCCCGGCGTCTCCTCGCGCACGACCCGCGCGCCCGCCGCACGGGCCCGCCGCGCGGTGGCGTCGGCCGAGCCGTTGTCGCAGACGACGAAGTCGTCGACGAGCGGCTCTCCCCCGTCGCCACGCAGCGCCAGCAGGTCCCGGACCACCGCGCCGACGTTGCCTTCCTCGTCGCGCGCCGGCACCACCACGCCGACCGTCAGCTCCTTGTACACCGCGCCCGTTCTTCCCGGCCGTCCGGCTCGCGCCGGCCGCCCGACCGCCGCGCCCGATCCATCATGCCACAGGCGATCGCAGCCGCGATGAGGCCGTACTCCACCGGGCGCACCCACGGCGGATGGCCGAAGGGATGCACGGTCAGGTCGTTCAGGTTGAGCCCGGTGACGTAGGCGAGCAGCACCGCCCCCGACGCCGTCCACGCCCACACGCTCGGCCGGATCGCCGCGAACGGCAGCAGCCAGAGCAGGTACCAGGGGTTGACGACCGGCGAGAGGGCGAGGAACCCGCCGTAGACCCAGTCGCCGCGGGGAACCGCGTCCGCGGCGTACCGCCGGTAGCGGAGGTAGTACCAGCCCCACCCGCCGGCCACGGCCAGCCCGCACGCCAGCCGGGCCGCGCCGGCGGGCATCCACGACGCCAGCAGCCCATACAGGGCGGCGTTGAACTCCCACTCCCGTGCGAACACCGCCAGCGTCGCGAGGTCGGTGCCGCCCTGCCACGCGAAGGGGAGGTAGAGGAGCGCCAGCACCCCGGCGAAGACCGCCCAGTGCGCCGGCCTGCCCCGGACGAGGACGAGCGGCGCCAGCAGCAACGCCAGCACCTTGGCCCCGGCGCCGAGGGCCAGGCAGGCCGCCGCGCCCTTCAGGCGCCGTTCCCCCGCCAGCACCACCGCCGCCAGCAGCAGGCAGACCGCGACCCCGTCGGGATGCGCGGTGAAGGCGATCTCCTTGACCACCAGCGGACACCAGGCATAGAGCAGCACCCCGCGGGCCGGCGCCATCCGCAACAGCAGCCCGATGGCGAGCAGGTCGACGAGAACGAGAATCGCCTGCAGCGCCATCACGCTGCCGGGACGCACGCCGTATGCCGCGAGGAACACGAGCTGGGTGACGGGCCCGTAGATCGTCGGCAGCTCGGGGTAGTTGACCTGGTCCAGGATGTCCTGAAACGCCGCCGGCACCCCCGGGTCGGCGAAGAACGCCTCCGGCGCCACCCCGTAGGGCGTGCCGTCCTGGGCGAAGCGGTACGCGTCCCAGAGGTACCGGTAGAAGTCGTCCTCGAAGAACGGGCCGCCGGCGAGCCCGCACGCGCGGAAGACCACCGCCCAGCCGAGCAGGCGGCCCACCGGGAACGGCTCTCCCCACTGGCGGCAGGCGGCGTACAGACCGAAGGTCAGCAACGAGGTCCACCCCGCGATCGCCAGGAAGAAGGCCAGCGAGGGCTCCCCCGGTTGCCGGGCGGCCCACGCGAGAACGCCGTATCCCAGGGCGCAGCCGAGCCCCGCCGCGTCGACGAGCCGACGCCTGCGGCCCATCGGTTCGGGCGCCGCGGTGACCTCCATGCCTCCAGATGATCGCACGCGGATCGGGCGCGGCGCCAACCGGCCGGGTCCGCCTTGCAGTGGTTGCACCACCTGGAATAGTCTGCCGGTATCGGACCGCAACCCTGCATCGAATCGCGTTGGTACTCGGCGATGACGGCCTGGACCGGGGGAGGACGGGACGACGCATGAGCGACAGACTGATTCGGATAAGCGCCGCCGAGGTGTCCGTGACCGCGGCGCTCAATGACTCGCCCACCGCCGACGCGGTATGGAACGCGCTCCCCATCACCGGCCGGGCGCAGACCTGGGGCGACGAGATCTATTTCTCGATCCCGGTCTACGCCGCCGAGGCGGAAGACGCGGCGGAGACGGTCGACAAGGGAACCGTGGCGTACTGGACGCCGGGCCGTGCACTCTGCCTCTTCTGGGGACCGACGCCCATGAGCCGCGGAACCGAGATTCGGCCCGCGAGCGCGGTCAACGTCATCGGCGCCGTCGACGGCGACCCGACGATACTCGCGGCGGTCGCGAGCAGGACCGAGATCGTCGTCGAGCGCCAGTGATCGATCCTGGCCGGCGGGCCTCCCGCTGGGCGCGAGTATAGTGGAGGCGGAGGTGACGATGCAGTGCACGCGGCACCGCTCGACGGTTCTCGTCCCCGTGATGCTCCTGGCGTGGTGCGCGGCCGCGCTCTGCCCGGCCGAGGCGCGCGCCCAGCACGGCGCGGCCGGCGGTGAATGGCGGAGCTACGGCGGCGACGCCGGCAGCACCAAGTACTCGCCCCTCGACCAGATCGACGCCGGCAACTTCGCCGATCTTCGAGTCGCCTGGCGCTGGCAGTCGGCCGACGGGTCGCTCGATCTCGATGCGCTGCGCGAACAGCTCCCGCGCCTCGGGATCCGGATGTTCCAGGCGACGCCGCTGATGGTGGCGGGCGTCCTCTACATCTCGACCGCGCTGCACCAGGTGGCGGCGATCGACGCCGAGACCGGCGAGACGATCTGGGTGCACGACCCGCAGGTCTACCTGGGCGGGTCGCCGACCCACTTCTACAACTCGCGCGGGGTCGCCTGGTGGAGCGACGGGGACGATGCCCGCATCTTCTTCGGGACCCACGAGGGGTATCTGATCGCGCTCGACGCGGAAACCGGCGCACCCGTGCTCGGCTTCGGCGACAACGGCCGCGTCGACCTGATGGAGGGCATCCCGCGCGCCGTCCGGGGAAGCACGAACCACCGCGGCCGCAACCTGATGGGGGTGGCGTCGCCGCCCATCGTGGCCCGCGGCGTGGTGGTCACGCCGAACGTCATCTCCGACGGGACAATCGCGAAGGAGGCGCCGCCCGGCTGGATCAAGGGGGTGGATGCCCGCACCGGGGACGTGCGGTGGGTCTTCCGCACGGTGCCGCGGGGGGACGACTTCGGCGCCGAAACCTGGGGCAACGAGTCGTGGCGCTACTCGGGCAACACCAACGTCTGGCCGCCGATGAGCGCCGACGAGGAGCTGGGCTACGTGTACCTGCCGACGGGCACGCCGACCGGCGACTACTACGGCGGCCACCGGCCGGGCGACAACCTGTTCGCCGAGAGCCTGGTCGCACTCGACATCGAGACCGGCCAGCGGATGTGGCACTTCCAGGCGGTGCATCACGGCGTCTGGGACTACGACTTCCCCGCCGCGCCGAGCCTGGTCGACGTCGCGGTCGACGGCCGCCCCGGCCCCGTCAGGGCGATCGCGCAGGTGAGCAAGCAGGGGTTCACCTACGTCTTCGACCGCGTGACCGGAGAGCCGGTCTGGCCCATCGAGGAGCGGCCGGTCGAGACCGACACCGATCTGGAGGGCGAGGCGCTGTCGCCGACGCAGCCGTTCCCGACGAAGCCGCCGCCGTTCGAGTACCAGGGGGTGACCATCGACGACCTCGTCGACTTCACCCCGGAGATACGCGCCATGGCCGTCGAGGCGGTGCGAAGCTTCCGGCTCGGACCGCTCTTCTCGCCCCCGATGCTGAGTTACGACGGCGGCCTGCAGGGGACGATTCAGCGCCCCCACGTCGGCGGCGGCGCGGGCTGGGCCGCCTCGGCCGTCGACCCCGAGACGGGGCTGCTCTACGTGCCGTCGGTCAACCGCTTCTCGGTCCTGAAGTACTACACGCCGGACCCCGCCGAGGGCGGCAACCTCCGCTACACGATGCGGGGACTGGCCGCCGGCGTCCAGCCGCGAATGCCGAACGGGCTGCCGCTGCTGAAGCCACCCTATTCGCGAATGACCGCGATCGACCTGACCCGGGGCGAGCACGCGTGGATGCAGCCGAACGGCGACGGCAACCGCGTCCGACAGCACCCCCTGCTGCGGGACCTCGACCTGCCGCCGCTCGGCGGCGACGGCCGCGGCGGCGTGGTGATCACGAAGACGCTGCTCGTCAGCGGCCTGACCGCGGGCGGGACCGATGACGGCCCCCGGCTCGTGGCGCGCGACAAGGCGACCGGCGCCGTCGTCGGCTCGGTCGACCTGCCGGGCGGCCCCATCGGCACGCCGATGACCTACCTGCGGGAGGGACGCCAGTACATCGCCCTGACGGTGGGCGGCGAGGTGCCGGAGCTGGTGGCGCTGGCCCTGCCGGAGTAGCGCCACGGCCTCCGGCTCCCGGACCTCCGCACGGGAGCGCGCCGCGGGGCGATATGATCAGGTATGGAGATTCCGTACTCGGCCTGGACCATCGCGGCCGACTCGGGCCGTCGGTGCGATGCCTCCCGGAAGCCCGGGGGCAAGATGACGATCGGAGATTCGAATCGATGAAGACTACACGACTCGTGACGCTATGCCTGATGCTCGCGCTGGGGACGGCATCGGCCGCCACGGCGCAGGCGCCGCCGTTGCCGGATGTCGACGGGCTCGGACCCCAGGTCGGCGACATCGTGCCTTCCTTCTCGCTCCCCGACCAGACCGGCGCGACGCGGGATCTCGCGTCGCTGACGGGGCCGAACGGGCTGATGCTGGTGTTCAGCCGCTCGGCCGACTGGTGACCGTACTGCAAGACGCAGCTCGTGGAGCTGCAAAGCCGCTACGACAACCTGCGGGACCAGGGCCTCGGCGTCGCCGTCGTCACTTACGACCCGGTCGCGACCCTCGCCGGGTTCGCCGACGCCCGCGGCATCGAGATTCCGCTGCTGTCCGACGAGGGCTCGGCCACCATCCGGGCCTACGACCTGCTGAACCACGAGATGGACCCGGCCCGCGCCCCCGAAGATCGGCGCGAGATGATGCGCCGGCTCTACGGCATCCCCTATCCCGGCACGTTCCTGCTGGACACGGCGGGCCAGGTGACGGCGCGGTTCTTCGAGGCGGCGTACCAGGAGCGTTCCACCGTCTCCAGCATCGCCGTCCGCCTCGGGGACGCGATTGCCGGCGTCGCCGACCGGACCGCCACCCGTGTCACCACCGACCACCTCGAGGCCCTCGTGTGGGCCACCGACGACGTGGTCGCGCCGGGCAACCGCCTGTCGTTCGTGGTCGACGTCACGCCGAAGACCGACATGCACGTCTACGCGCCCGGCGACCACAGCTATCAGGTGATCCGCCTGCGCCTGACTGCGCCTGAGTTCCTGCGAGACCACGAGGTGAGCTATCCGCCTTCGGAGATGTATCACTTCGAGCCCCTCGACGAGACGGTGCCGGTCTACGAAGAGCCGTTCCGGCTCGTGCAGGACGTGACCATCCCGATGCGCCGCGACATCGACGCGCTGGCGTCGGAGCCGAACGCCACCCTGCGGGTCGAGGGGGTGCTGGAGTATCAGGCGTGCGACCACGAGATCTGCTACCTGCCAGCGGAGGCACCGCTGAGCTGGGAGCTCGACTGGCGACCGCTGGTCCGCGACTAGCGCGACCGCGCGACCGCGCGACCTGACGGTCGCGTTGGAAGTTTCGCTGGCGCGAAACTTCTGCAACGCAGACTCCTGGCGCGACCGCGCGACCTGACGGTCGCGTTGGAAGTTTCGCTGACGCGAAACTTCTGCGGCGAAGACTCCTGGCGCGACCGCGCGACCTGACGGTCGCGTTGGAAGTTTCGCTGACGCGAAACTTCTACGGCGAAGACTCCTGGCGCGACCGCGCGACCTGACGGTCGCGTTGGAAGTTTCGCTGACGCGAAACTTCTACGGCGAAGACTCCTGGCGCGACCTTGCGGTCGCGTTGGGAGTTCGCTGACGCGAAACTTCTACGGCGAAGACTCCTGGCGCGACCTTGCGGTCGCGTTGGGAGTTCGCTGACGCGAAACTCCTACGGCGCAGACTTCTGGCGCGACCTTGCGGTCGCGTTGGGAGTTTCGCTGACGCGGCAGGCTGCGGCGTAGAACGGGTGCGAACGCCGGCGGGAGGCGCCGCCGCCTGCGGGAGCGCTGACTCGCCAGGTCGTTTGGGGGCTGCAAGCGGAGCCGTAGCGGACGATTGCCGGGCTGCGGCGTAGAACGGGCGCGAACGCCTGCGGGGTTGTTTGAACGGAGAGCGGAGCCGCAAGGCAACGATTTCCGGGCGAGGAGTTGACGATGCCCAGGATTCTGTTCGGATGCTCGATCGGCCTCGTCGGCGCGCTGATCGCGGCGGGGCCGGCGGCGGGCCAGATCACGACCGCGACCGACGTGACGGCGGAAGAGTACATGGCGGTCAGGAACGCTCCCGAGGGCGGCGTCGACCGTCAGGTGAAGGTGGTCGACATCGGCCAGTCGAACGTGGCGGTGGGCATCCTGCACCGCGACGCCCTGGAGCCGACCGGGGGGACGGCGCGCGGGATCGTCCACACGCTGGTGACCGAGGTGTACTACATCGTCTCGGGGAGCGGCACGCTGATGACCGGAGGGACGATCTCGGAGCGCCAGGACATTCCCGCCGACAGCGACATCGTGACGGTGCTGGTGGGCGAGAGCTACCGGGCCTCGGCTGAGGGCGGCGAGATCCGCGACGTGTCGGAGGGCGACATCGTGGTCATTCCGGGCGGCGTGTTCCACGGCTGGACCGCCGTTCCCGACCACGTCACCTATCTGAGCATCCGCCCCGACCCCGACAAGGTGCTGCCGGCCGGCTGGGTGAACCCGCTCATTCAGTAACGGACCCCGGGCCGGCGCGCGACCAGAATCAGGGCCGCTCCTCGATCCGGTAGAGGTGGTTGTCGGTGCGGAAGAACAGGGCGCCGTCGGAGACCGCCATCGAGGCCAGCGTCGAGCCGTCGAGCCGGTTCCGGGCCAGCACGTTGAACTCGGTGCCCGGCGCGAGCACCGTCGTCACGCCCCTCTCGTTCTGGAAGTAGATGCGCCCGCCCGCGAACACCGGCGACGCGGAGTGGTTGCCGCCGAGCCGTTCCTGCCAGTGGACGTCGCCGGTCAACGCATCGACGCAGGTCGCGATGCCGAAGTCGTTGACGATGTACAGCTCGTCGCCGACGAGAATCGGCGACGGGGTCAGCGGCGCGCCCCGCCGCAGGCGCCACGCGACGTGCGACCGGGTGACGTCGCCGGCGCCGTCGGCGCGCACCGCCAGCAGCGTCGGCGTCTGGAAGCCCGTCGACAGGTAGACGAGCCCGTGGCCGGCAACCGGCCGCGGAACGTTCGAGAACCCTTGGGGATAGCCGACCCGCCAGATCTCCCCCCCCGACGCCGGATCGTGCCCGCTGGTCCGGAACGCGCTGACGTTGACGATCTGATCGCGGTCGCCGACGCGAACGACGATCGGCGTGGAATAGGCCTGCGACACCGGATCGGGGCGGACCGACCGCCACCGTTCCTCGCCCGTGCGCGCGTCGACGGCCACGAGGAAGGCGGTGTCGTAGCCGTCGATGCTGACGATCACCTTGCCGTCGTGGAGGATGGGCGACCCCCCGTTGCCGTGCTGCGAGATGTACGGGAAGCGGGTGCGCCACAGGATCTCGCCGGCGGTGCTGACGGCGGCGGTCCCGGTGGCCCCGAAGTGGACGTAGACGCGCTCGCCGTCCGGGTCGAGGACCGGCGTCGGCGACGCGAGGCTGTTCTTCGGGTTGAGCGCGTAGACCTCGCTGCTGTCGAAGACCTCCACGTCCAGGGCGGGGCTGCCCGTCTCGACGTCGAACGCGAGCAGCCGCAGCGAACTGCCCGCGGCGGGGTCGATCAGCGCGGTGGTGAGCCAGAGGCGCCCGTCCGCCACCACCGGCGACGACCACCCGAGGCCCGGGACCGGCGTCTTCCAGGTGACGTTCTCGGTCTCGCTCCATTCGAGCGGGACCGCCTCGTCCGGCGCATGCCCCTGCCCCGTCGGCCCGCGGAACTGGGGCCAGTCGGCGGCGTACGCGCTGGCGGCAGCCAGCGCGACGATGGCCGCGGCCGCCGCGACCGCCGGCGCGAGTCTCCGGATCCGGTCTGTGTCGATGGTCATCGCCTGTCTCCCAACGAGCATTGTATCCGTCTCCCCGGCGCGGGCCGCGGCCGCCGGGGAGCCGAGTCGCCGGCAGCCTGTGCTATAGTTCACACAGGCACACATGACCCCGTCCATTCCCCCCGTCGTCGCGCGCGCCGAACGCGCCGTCATGCCGAACGCGCCAGCGCCGACCGCGCACCCCGACTTTCCCGGCTGCGACCCCGTCTCCCTGCCGACCTGGGACGACGTCGTTGCCTACGAAGGGCGCATCGAGTACTGGTTGGCGGAGACGGGGACGGCGTGGGTTCTGCGCGACGCCGGCCCCGTCCACGAGATTCCCCCGCACCTTCTGAACGAGCTCCTGACCCGCATCGCCCTGGAGCGCGGGTCGCGCATCCGGTGCGCCGGGGCCGTCTATCTGATGGAGCGGCGCCGCGACGGCCGGCCGCGGCAGGTGCTGGTGGCGGACCAGACCATCTACCTGGACCGGGAGGTCTGGACGCCGCGCGACCCCGCCATCGTGAAGGGGGAGGACCCGCTGCCGGACGTGCTCCTCGAGGTGGATCACACCACCGACGTGCGGCGCAACAAGCTGCCGGTGTACGAAGCGTGGGGGTTCCCCGAGGTGTGGGTGGACACGCCCGATGCGCAGGCGCCGAGCCGGCCACGGCGCCTGCGGCCGGGACTGACGACCTACGTGCTGGACGACGGCCGCTTCCGGACAGCCGGCGAGAGCCGCGCGTTCCCCACCTGGACGGCCGCGCAGATCCACGCCGCCCTCAACGAGACGCGCCTCGGCCCGCGCACCCTGGCCGACTTGGCGCGGGTGGGCCGGCGGCTCGGCGAGCGGGAGGGCACCACTCCCGACGACGACCCCCAGATGAGCCGCCACCGACGGCAGGCCCACCACGCGGGGCTTCGGGCGGGCCGGGCCGAGGGGCTGGAGCAGGGCCGCGCCGAGGGGCTGGAGCAGGGCCGGGCCGAGGGACTCGCCGAAGCCGTCGCCCGAGAACGCGCCGTCCTCGGTCGCCTGGCCGCTCGGAAGTTCGATGCGCGCACCGCGGAGCGGCTGGCCGAGGCCCTGGCCGGAATCGACGACCCCGACCGCCTCGCCGAGGCCGGCGACCTGATCATCGAGTGCGACGACGGCGTCGATCTGTTGTCCCGCCTGTCGTGACAGGGAACGGGTCACGAGCGTGCCTCCATTCCGGCGAACCGTTCCAGCGTCACGTAGAGCCGAACATCCCGTCTGGACACGCAAGTGTGATGGCCGATAAACTAAGTTCAAGTGACTAAGTTCAACGGACAGCCTTTATGCGCACCGTCAACATGCACGAAGCCAAGACGCACCTGTCGCGGCTCGTCGAGGCCGCGGCCAACCGCGAGCCGTTCATCATCGCACGCGCGGGCAAACCCGTTGTGAAGGTGATCGCGGTCGACGCGCCCGCGCCGGAGGCGCGCCGGACCGGGTTCCTCGCCGGACAAATCTCCGTGCCGCAGGACTTCGACCGCATGGGATCGGACGCGATCGAAGCCCTCTTCGGACGCAACGAGTGAAGGTCCTGCTCGACACGCACGTCCTGCTCTGGGCGGCCGGCGTTCCGGCGCGGTTGCCGCACGATGCGCGCGCCCTGATCGAAGCCCCTGAGACGGAGCTCGTCTTCAGTGCGGCATCGCTCTGGGAGGTAGGCATCAAGAACGGGCTCGGGCGCGAGGACTTCCGCGTCGACCCGCGCCTGCTGCGTCGGCGCCTCTTGGAGAACGGCTACACGGAGCTGGCCGTGACTGGCGCCCACGCCGTGGTCGTGGACCTGCTGCCGCCAATCAACAGGGACCCGTTCGACCGAATCCTCGTCGCCCAGGCCCAGGTCGAGGGCATCATGCTCGTGACCGCGGACGCCCTCGTCGCGCGCTACCCGGGACCGATCCGGGCGGTGTGACGGCCCATTGGAACCAAGTCCACAGCCGAGCGACGCCATCCAACTCGTGTCGAGAGCGACGTCGGCGGCGTGACGTGACAGGCGGTCACCGACTGGTATACCTTGCGCATGTAGCAAGTTCGCTATCAGAAACATGCGGCTCGCCAGCTCCTGCGCATGCCGGGCGACGTTGCGAAGCGGATTCGCGCCGGAATCGAAGCGGGCGCGGCGAGTCCTTGCGGACAACACTCGAACTTGACGCGGCTGCGCGTCGAACGCGCCTTGGAGGAGAGGAACGACATGCGTGGCATATCCAGATCGGTTCTGGCGGCGGGGTTCGCGGTGGCGGCCGCGGCGGTGGTGGTGGTGTCGGGCCAGCAGCCCGAGCCGCTGAGCATCACGCCGGTGAAGGACGGGCTGTACTACATCAACGGGGTCGGCGGGAACGTCGGGGTGCGGGTGACGTCGGAGGGGGTCATCCTGAGCGACGACAAGTACCCCCGCAACGTAGACGCCATCCGAGCGCGGGTCGCCGAGGTGACCGACCTGCCGGTTCGGTACATCATCAATACGCATCACCACGGCGACCACGCCGGCGGCAACGTCGGATTCATCGACTCGGCGGAGGTCATCGCCCACGAGAACGCCCGCGCGAACATGATCCGCAACCAGCAGGAGGCGCCGCCGCGGATCGTCTATGCCGACCGCACCGCCGTCCATCTCGGCGGGGTCGAGGTGCAGGCCCACCACTTCGGCCAAGGGCATACCGACGGCGACTCGGTGGTGTACTACCCGGACCTGCGGACGGTGCACGGCGGCGACCTGCTGCACGGGACGGCGCCGTTCATCGACTACGCCAACGGCGGCAGCAGCAAGGCGTGGGTGACGACCCTCGACGGCATCCTGTCGCTCGACTTCGACACCGCCATCCCCGGCCACGGCGGCATCATGACGCGGGCCGACGTCGAGGCGTTCCGCGAGCAGTTCCTGTCCGTCCGCGCCCGGATGCGCGGGCTGATCGACGCCGGACTGTCGAAGGAGGACGCGCCGGCGCGCATCGTCACCCCCGAGCTGAGCTGGACCACGGCCGAGAACGGCCTGTTCATGCGGCGGAGCATACCGGGCTTCTACGACGAGATCGCGGCGGAGTAGTAGCGGCGGGCCGTGCAGGACAACGCCTCCGGAGGAGCCTGCCGTGACGCGTCCGGACTGCGGGCACGTCCACGGAGACTGGTATCGCACGTCGGTCAATCCGGCGCTCGGTGACTCGACGCCGGCGGTCCGGAGCCGGCGTCGCCGACGACCTGCCCGGCGTGCCGGCGCCAGGCACGACCCTTGAACGCTGGTGACCCGCCGAGACGACGACGGGCAGACGATCTTCGAGACAGGACATGCAGAGAATCATCGCTTGTACGCTGACACTCGCGGCCATCGCAGCCCTGCCGGCGCCGGCCGCGGCCCAGGACGTGGAGTGGCGCTCCTACGGGTCGGACGCGGCCGGCACGAAGTACTCGCCGCTGGATCAAATCAACGCGGAGACGATCGGCGACCTGCAGATCGTCTGGCGGCAGTCGGTGCTGCCGGAGGCCATGCGGGGCGGCAGCGACTTCACGCCGCCCGTCGCCGCGCAGAACACGCCGCTGATGGCGGACGGCCGGCTCTACATCAGCTCGGCCCTCGGCACGGTGGCGGCGCTCGACGCGAAGACCGGCGAGGTGCTCTGGTTCGACACGCCGCCCGACCGCGACGGCGAGCCGTTCACGCGGGTGCGACAGACCCGCGGCGTCGCCTACTGGGACGACCCGGAGAGCGACGACGCCCGGGTGCTCGCGGTGGTCGGCTCCAACCTGGTGGCGCTGAACGCCGGCACCGGCGAGCGCTATCCCGACTTCGGCGACGGCGGCGAGGTCGACCTGACGCAGGGTTTCGACCGCCCGGTGGAGACCTTCAGCTGGGGGTCGCCGCCGCTCGTGGTCGGCGACATCGTGGTCATCGGCTCGGCCATGAGCGACGTCACCAACCCCAACATGCCCGCGATGAAGGAGATGCCGCCTGGCGACGTGCGCGGCTTCGACGTCAGGACCGGGGAGCAGGCCTGGATCTTCCACACCATCCCGCGCGACGGAGAGCCCGGCAACGAGACGTGGCTGACCGCGATCAACGAGGACCGGCCCTCGTGGGAGTACAGCGGCAACACCAACATGTGGGCCTGGCCGAGCGCGGACGAGGAGCTCGGCCTGGTGTACGTGCCGCTGTCGACCCCGACCAACGACTACTACGGCGGGTACCGCCCCGGCGACAACCTGTTCGCCGAGAGCATCGTCTGTCTCGACGCCCGCACCGGCGAGCGGGTGTGGCACTTCCAGGCGGTGCACCACGGCATCTGGGACTACGACTTCCCCGCCGCCCCGAACGTCGTCGACCTGCGGGTCGAGGGGCGCGCCGAGCCGGTGAAGGCGGTCGCGGCGGTGAGCAAGCAGGCCTTCACCTATGTCTTCAACCGCGTGACGGGCGAGCCGATCTGGCCGATCGAGGAGCGGCCGGTGCCGCCGGGCGACGTGCCGGGCGAGTGGTACGCGCCGACCCAGCCGTTCCCGACCAAGCCGCCCCCGTTCGACCAGCAGGGGACGACGGTCGACGACCTCATCGACTTCACCCCCGAGCTCCGGCAGGACGCGCTCGCGGTCTTCGAGCAGCACGTGACCGGCCCCCTCTTCACCGCGCCGTCCATGGTCGACGACTCGCCCGGCGGCACCAAGGGCACGCTGCAGATGCCCGGCGTGGTCGGCGGGGCCGACTGGGGCGGCTCGGCCGTCGATCCGGAGACCGGAATCCTCTACGTGCCGTCGGTCCACAGCGAGGCGGTGATCGGCATCGTGCCGTCGGAGCATCCCCGCTCGGACATGCGGCTCGTCGTGGAGACGCTGGCCCCCCTGCAGGGCCCCAACGAGCTGCCGATCTTCAAGCCGCCGTACGGCCGCCTCGTCGCCATCGACCTCAAGAAGGGGGAGATCCTCTGGTCGAAGGCCAACGGCGACGGCCCGCGCGACCACCCCATGCTGAAGGACCTCGACCTGCCGCCGCTCGGGCAGCCGGGCCGGGTCTCCCCCCTGGTGACGAAGTCGCTCGTCTTTCTCGGCGAGGGCGGCAACGTCGGGGTGGTGGTGCTGCAGCCGCTCTGGGGCGGGGCCGGCGGCAAGAAGTTCCGCGCCTACGACAAGCTGACCGGCGACGTGGTGTGGGAGATGGAGCTGCCCGGCGGCACCACCGCGGCGCCGATGACCTACCTGGTCGACGGCCGGCAGTACATCGTCGTCACCGTCGGCTGGGAGGACATGCCGAGCGAGTACGTGGCGCTGGCCCTGCCGGAGCAGAGCCAGTGATCGATAGGGAGTTGCCGACTTCATCGAGGCGCAGCCCATGAATCCTGCCGGGCACGCCTGCGACGACACGGCAAGGCAAGGACAGTGATCGATATAAAGTTGTCGACTGCACCCGGGCGTAGCCCGTTTTCCACCGTTTCGGGCGCTTGGCACGTGGCAAGGTAATTTCCGTCACTGTCCTGAGTTCCCGTCAGGGTCCCGAGCAGCGCTGGAGCTTCGCGGGAGGAGGGTCCGATGCGACGAGGAGTGTTCGGAGGACGCTGGGTAGCGGGCGCGGCGATCTGGTTGGCCGTAGCGGCCGGCGCGGGGCGCGCGCAGGATCACGCCGAGCACGACCCGGCGGACATCGCGTACGGCCTCGACGTGTACCTGGCGCAGTGCGCGAGCTGCCACGCCGAGACCGGGGACGGGGTCGCCGGCGTCGACCTGCGTGGCGGCCAACTGCGGCGTGCCGCGACCGACCGGGACCTGATCGGGGTCCTTCGGAACGGCATTCCCGGAACCGGCATGCTCGCGTTCGATCTCGACACCGCGGAGATGGCCGCGATCGTCGCCTATCTGCGGAACATGACCTTCGAGACCGACGCTGTCTCGCTGGGCGACGCGGCGCGCGGCCGGACGATCTTCGAGGGCCGGGGCGCGTGTCTCGACTGCCACCGCGTGCGGGACCGGGGCCCCCGGACAGGGCCGGACCTCACCGCGATCGGCGCGGGGCGCCCGCCGAGCGCCCTGCGGCGGTCGCTGCTCGACCCGACCGGCACCATGCGGCCCATCGACCGCCCCGTCGAGCTGGTGACGGCGGACGGTACGCGGGTCACCGGGCGGCGGCTCAACGAGGATACCTATACGGTGCAGCTCATCGACGAGCAGGCGCGCCTCCGGTCGTTCGACAAGGCCGATCTGCGCGAGCTCCGGGTCCTCACGGCGTCGCCGATGCCGGCCTACGGCGACCGGCTCGACGCGGGCGAGCTGGCGGATCTGCTGGCGTATCTCGTTTCCCTGAAGGGCTGAGGCGGACGATGCGAACCAACGAAACCTTGCGGCGGATCGGGGTGGCGATGCTCCTGGTCGGACTGGCTTCCGGCGCCGTGTCGGCGCAGGTGCCGTTCGAACGCCTCCAAGAGGCGGCGCAGACGCCGGCGCACTGGCTGACCTACTCGGGCGGCTACTTCAGCCAGCGCCACAGCGCGGGGGACCAGGTGACCCCGGCGAACGTCGGGGACCTGCAGTTGCAGTGGGTCTACCAGTCGCCGGTCTTCGGTCCGTGGCAGTCGACCCCGCTGGTGGTCGACGGCGTCATGTACCTGACGCAGCGGCCCAACGACGTGGTGGCCCTGGACGCCCGGACCGGACGCGTGTTCTGGATATACCGCTATCCGACGCCGCCGGATCACCGGGCCTGCTGCGGATCGAACAACCGCGGCGTCGCCATCCTGGGCGATCGCGTGTTCATGGCCACGCTCGACGCGCACGTGGTGGCGCTCGACGCGGCGACCGGGGCCGAGCTGTGGAACGTGGAGCTGGCGGACAAGGAGCTGGCCTACTCGTTCACCCTGGCGCCGCTCGTCGTCAAGGACAAGGTCATCGTGGGCTCGGCCGGCGGCGACCGGGGCATCCGGGGCTTCATCGCAGCGCTGGACGCGGCCACCGGCGACGAGATGTGGCGCTTCAACACCATCCCGGGGCCGGGAGAACCAGGGCACGAGACATGGGAGGCGTGCCCGCCGAATCCGGAGACCTACTGCGACCCCGAGGCCTGGCGGCACGGCGGCGCCGCGGCGTGGCTGACCGGGTCGTACGACCCCGAGCTGAACCTGATGTACTGGGGCCTGGGCAATCCGGGGCCCGATTTCAACCGCGAGCAGCGGCCCGGCGACAACCTCTACTCGGACTCGGTGGTCGCCCTCGACGCCGACACCGGCGAGCTGCGGTGGCACTTCCAGTTCACGCCCAACGACCCCTACGACTACGACTCGGTGCAGATCCCGGTGCTCGCCGACTTCGAGCGCAACGGCGTCGTGCTGAAGGCGATGCTCTGGGCCAACCGCAACGGCTTCTACTACGTGCTGGACCGGACGACGGGCCGGTTTCTGAACGGCCGTCCGTTCGTGACCGTCAACTGGGCGGAAGGGCTCGACGACAGCGGCCGCCCGGTGGAGACGCCCCAGCCCCCGGGGGCGCCGACCTATCCCGGCGTGCAGGGCGGGACGAACTGGTACTCGCCGTCCTTCAGCCCGAGCACGGGGCTGTTCTACGTCCCCGCCTGGGAGGACTACGCCTCGGTCTTCGACGGACAGCCGCAGGAGTACGAGCCGGGGCGCTCGTTCATCGGCGGGAGGCCGAGGACGGCGCCGCCGGTGCCCGACGCGCCCACGGTGCCGGGGCTGACGCGGGGTCCCATCAATACCTGGACCGAAGCGGCCGGGCACGGGGCGGTGGTGGCGCTCGACGCGCTGACCGGCACGCCGCAATGGAGGTTCGACATGACCGACGTCACCAGCAGCGGCATTCTGACCACCGCCTCGGACCTGCTGTTCACCGGCACGCGCTCGGGCTACTTCCAGGCCCTCGACGCCCGCACCGGCGACCTGCTGTGGAGGGCGAGCCTCGGCGGGCAGATCACCAACGGCCCGATGACCTACGAGGTGGACGGCCGGCAGTATGTGGCGGTCATCGCCGGGCACAGCCTCTCGACGTTCGCGCTGCGCGATTGAGGAGGGACCCGCGGGAGCATCCACGAATCGAGTTTTCGCGGCGTGTATGAGACGCTTCGCGGCGTCGGCGGCGGATCCATCGGCAACTGCTCATGGAGCTCGTCCAGCGTGATTTCTCGCGGATCATCCCACTCGGTCTGCGCAGCAGTGCGCCCAATGACCTGGGGGCACGAGTGTAACGAGCGATTCACCTCGGAACCGCTTACCCGGAGTACGTGCCGCCGGGCTACTACGCCTTGTTCTTCAAGGACCTCGAAGGGCATCAAGTACGAGATCGTCCACACGCCGCCGCAGTCCGGATAGGGCTCCTTCGCCCGCCCCACGCATGCCAACAGCTCGAACACACCGAAACCATCGCACGGCGTCTGTTGCGAAGACCCGCGCGAACGCGCCGGGGCTTCCTCGCCGACGGGCGACGGCCGTCCACTCCACGGGCAGCCTGCGGTCGAACACGAAGGGCCGGATCGCGCCGGGCACGACCCGGTTGAAGTCTGGGTGCGCCGGACTGATGACGACGTTCCGTTCCTGTGGGTTCACGGCGCTCGGCGCCGCGATCGCCAGGTGCGTCGGGAGCAGTTCGGCCCCCACCTGCCTGGTATCGCCGACAAGCGGGGGCGCCGTGACGATCTCGGCCAGCGTGGGCGCCTGCAGCCCCGGTCCGCCTGATCTTGCCGGCGCTGTTGTCGCCAGCCGGACCCTCACTCTTTGGCAAACTGCAGTGTGCCATATAGGTCGCGGCTCCGACTGACAACCGTCGCGGTCCGGCCTGACCGTCCGCATCGCACAAGCGGCGCCTGCACTGTCTGTTCTGGCGTACACTCCCGGCAGGCATGCCCCAGCTCGAGCACATCGAAGCCATCGAACGGCGTCTCTGGAGCGCCGCCGACACGCTGCGCGCCAACTCGGAGTACGCCAGCAACGAGTACTTCCTGCCGGTCATGGGCCTGGTGTTCCTGCGCCACGCCTACAGCCGCTATCTGGCCGTCAAGGATGACATCGCGGCGGGTCTACCCACGCGTAGCGGCCGGAAGCGGGCGGTCACCCGGGAGGACTTCTCGCAGAAGAACGCCATCTTCCTGCGACCCGAGGCCCGGTTCGATCACCTCGTCGCCCTGCCCGACGGCGAGGATCGGGCGGCCGCCGTCATCGCAGCCATGGAGTCCATCGAGGAGGACTACGACAGCCTGCGCGGCGTCCTGCCCAAGAGCGAGTACCAGGCGCTGAACAACGACGTCCTCGGCGACCTGCTGCGGAAGCTGAACCCCGAGGAGCTCAGGCACGCCGACGGCGACGTCTTCGGCCGCATCTACGAGTACTTCCTGACGAAGTTCGCCGACCAGAAGGCCCACGACGGCGGCGAGTTCTTCACCCCCGTGTCGCTGGTCTCGCTCATCGCCCACGTGCTCGACCCCGACCGCGGCACCGTGCTCGATCCCGCCTGCGGCTCCGGCGGCATGTTCGTCCAGAGCGCGCGCACCGTGGAGGAGCACGGCGAGAGCCCCACGGAGCGCCTCACGTTCCGCGGCGTCGAGAAGAACGAGACCACCGTCCGCCTCGCCAGGATGAACCTCGCGGTGCACGGGCTCGAGGGCGACATCCGGCAGGCCATCACCTACTACGAAGACCCCCACGAGCTGCTCGGCCGGGCCGACTACGTGATGGCCAATCCGCCGTTCAACGTCGACGAGATCGACGCCGACAAGGTCAAGACCGACCCCCGCCTGCCGTTCGGCCTGCCCGGCGTCAACAAGAAGCAGAAGGTCGGCAACGGCAACTACGTGTGGATCAGCTACTTCTACAGCTACCTGAACGAGACGGGGCGCGCCGGCTTCGTCATGTCCTCCCAGGCGTCGAGCGCCGGCGGCGCCGAGGCCGCGGTGCGGCGCAAGCTGGTGGAGACCGGCGACATCGACGTGATGATCGCCATCCGCCAGAACTTCTTCTACACCCGCACCGTGCCGTGCGAGCTGTGGTTCCTGAACCGCGCCAAACCAGAGGCGCACCGCGACAAGGTGCTGATGATCGACGCGCGCGGAATCTACCGGAAGGTGACGCGCAAGATCTACGATTTCAGCCCCGAGCAGCACCAGAACCTGCTGGCCATCGTCTGGCTCTACCGCGGCGAGACCGCGCGGTTCCGCGATCTCGCGTTCGGGTACCTCCTGGACGTCGTCGAAGAAGGCGTGGCCTGCATCGCCTGGGAGAGCCCGGACGGCGAGATACACCGGCCGCTCGACGATCTGCTCGCGGCACTCGCCGGCCTCCGCGACGGGATCGCGCCGTTCCTGAAGACCCTGCCGAAGTCCGGACCGCACGCCGACCGACTCGCCGAACTCGACGTCGAGGCCGACCGATTCGCGCGCGACGCTGAGGGCTTCGCGGTTCGCGTCGACGAGGCCGCGACGCAGCACGAGGACGCACCGGAGACCAACGACGGCCTGAACACGCTGGTCGACCAGCTCGCCCCCCTGGCCGATTCCGGCCGCGACCTCGCCGCCCACGCCGACCGGCTCTACAAGGCTGCGACCAGCCTGATCGACGTCTGCGAGCAGGCGTGCGACACCAGGGCCGGCGACGCCTGGAACCGCCGGGACGTCAACCGCGCCCGCAAGACCGCCGACGAGGCGCGCGGGGCCGCCGTCGAGCAGCTCCGCAAAGTGCGCGACTTCTGGCGTCAGGCCCGCTGGCTGACCGAGCGCTTCCCCGACGCCGAACGGCGCGACGTGCCCGGCCTCGTCAAGCTCGTCCACCGCGCCGACATCGAGGCCAACGACTGGAGCCTCTCGCCCGGCCGCTACGTCGGCACCGCCCCCGAGGAAGAGGACGAAGACTTCGACTTCGCGACGGCCATGCGCGGGATCCACGCGGAGCTCGCCGACCTGAACGCCGAGGCGGCCGGTCTGGCGGAGAAGATCCACGAAAACTTCGAGAAGCTGGGGATATGACGGGCCGTGCTGATCACTACGTACCGGCCTAATCCAAGGCCTAATCCCGGCCTAGGAGTCTGCGCCGTGGGACGATTTCCAGCACGATCGGCTACTACATGTAGTGGTCGTGAACGTCCGTGTCCACTTCATATTGGGGCCTATTTTTTTCTGCGGCGCAGACTCCTAGTCCGGATCATTGGATCGACGGGAGGAGGAGGCCGAGGAGGTTGCAGTGATCCCGTTCCAGAAGTGCTTGATGTGCGGCGGCGAGGTTGTCCGAAAGCAGACCGAGAAGCTCCTGCGCGGCGGAACCAACCTCGCAACCATGACCGTTGACGCCGAAGTCTGCCTGCACTGCGGGGAGCGGCTGTACTCCGCCGACACGATCCGTGAGTTCGCTCAGATCCGCGGCAAGCTCCACCGTCAGCAGATCGCAGAGTTCGAGTTGATCGGCAGGGCGTTCCGCGTACCCGTCTGATGGTCTTCTGACGACCCTGCGAGCGCACGTCGTTGGTTGCCTTTGTGCTGGACATGATTCGTGGGGCTCTTCGGCCTCCCTCGGTGATCACCAAATGACCTGGGAATCCACGCGGCTTGGCGAGTTCATCACGCTGAAGAGAGGATACGACCTGCCGTCGTCTCTGAGGGTGGATGGACCGGTTCTGGTTGTCTCTTCGTCCGGCGTGACCGGCTGCCATGACGTCGCCAAGGTAAGGGGCCCTGGAGTAGTCACCGGCCGTTACGGAACACTCGGGGAGGTGTTCTTCATCGACGAGGATTTCTGGCCACTGAACACCGCACTCTATGTTCAGGACTTCCAGGGCAACGATCCCAGATTCTCTGCGTATTTCCTCGAGAGCGTCCTGACAAACACGGACAGCAACAAGGCAGCTGTGCCTGGTGTGAATCGAAACGACCTGCACGCGCTTACCGTGCGGGCCACGCGCGACCTCGGAGAGCAACTGGCGATCGCGTCGGTCCTCGGTGCCTACGACGACCTGATCGAGAACAACCGACGACGGATTCGGTTGCTGGAACGGCGGGCACGGCTGATATACGAGGAGTGGTTCGTCCGGCTTCGTTTTCCTGGGCACGAACACGTCCGCATCGTCGATGGCGTGCCGGAAGGGTGGAAGGTTGCGACAGCGCACTCGGTGATGGATGTGCTTGGTGGCGGTACCCCGAGGACAACCGTGCGCGACTACTGGGGCGGCGAGATTCCGTTCTATACGCCGAAAGATGCATCAGAAACCGCCTACGTGCTTCGGACGGAGCGCGCGATCACGGCCGCCGGGCTCAAGAACTGCAACAGCCGGCTGTATGAGAGGAACACTTTGTTCATTTCGGCGCGCGGTACCGTTGGTAAACTCCACCTTGCGTTACGCCCGATGGCTATGAGCCAGTCGTGCTACGCCCTGGTTGGCCAAGGGCACGTATCGCAGTTCTTTTTGTACTGTGCTCTCAAGGAGGCAATTGAGCACTTTAGACAGCATGCGGTCGGTGCAGTATTTGACGCGATCGTTGTAGATACTTTCAAATTGATTCCATTTGTGGTGCCTGACGAGAAGCGCGTCCGGTTTTTCGACGAGGCAACTGCGCCGTTGTTTCGCCAGGTTGCGAACCTAATGGAGCAATGCGAGAAGCTCCACGCGGCCCGCGAACTGCTTCTGCCGCGCCTGATGAACGGGGAGCTCGAACCATGACTCGGGACATCGGCTCGGAGCTCGCCGAACTGATCGCCGCTGGTGAGAGCGGGACCGTGGAGTTCAAGCGATCGCTGACCAAGGATGTCGGCCGGGGGTTGTGCGCGTTCGCCAACGCCGGCGGGGGGGCCGTCCTGCTCGGCATCTCGGATGCCGGCAAGATCGTGGGCGTGGCGGACCACAACCGCTTGAAGGCTCGGGTGTTGAGCACCGCACGTTCGGCGGACCCGCCGATCGGGGTGGAGGTCGAGAGCGTCGGCGACGTGCTGCGGGTGGTCGTGCCGCCGCAGAAGCGCAAGCCGTACTCGTTCGGGGGACGGTTCTTCATGCGCGACGGGGCGAGCAGCCGGCAACTGTCGAACGCCGAGGTCGAAGAGCTGTTCTACGCGGCCGGCCGTCTTCATTTCGACAGGAAGCCCTGTCCGGACTTCTCCGTCGAGAACGATCTCGACGACGAGACATGGGCGCGGTTCAGCCGTCGCGCCAAGATCCCGGAATCGATGGATCGGATGGTGGCGCTCCGGAACCTCGGACTGCTGGACAGCGACGACCGGATGACGCACGCCGGGGCGTGGCTTCTGGCCCGCGACATTCGCAGGTTCACGACTTCCGCGCATGTGTCCTGCGCGCTGTTCATGGGCACCGAGAAGGTGCGCATCCTCGACCGGCGCGACTTCCACGGCGACGTGCCGGCCATGGTGGACGACGCGGTGGCGTGGGTCCTCACGAAGATCAACGTCGAGTTCGTCATCAGGCATGTGCGGCGGGAGGAACGGCCGGAGTTGCCGGAAGAGGCGCTTCGGGAGGCGATCGCGAACGGCGTCGCGCATCGCGACTACCGCTCGACCGCGAACGTTCAGATCTACGTCTTCAAGGACCGAATCGAGGTCGTCAGCCCCGGCGGGTTGCCGGCGGGAATGACCGAGGCGGACCTCGGCGTCAAGAGCATGCCCCGAAACCCCCTGCTGTTCGGGATGCTGTACCGGATGGACGTGGTCGAGAACATCGGCTCCGGCGTCAGGCGGATTCGCGACCTCTGCCGTGAGCACGACGTAGCAGAGCCCGTCATCGACGTATCCGAGCACTGGGTGACGGTGACGTTTCCGAGACCGGCCGTGCCCGTCGACGAACGGATCGTCCGAGAGGCCGACGGTCAGGCGGGGCGAAGCCTCGAGTCTCAACCGAAATCAGCGCCGGGGTCGAAGGAGAACAGGCCGGAGCTGGTGTCTTCAGGGCTAGAGTCAGCGGGCGCAGGGCTGGAGTCAGTGGGCGCAGGGCTGGAGTCAGTGGGCGCAGGGCTGGAGTCAGTGGGCGCAGGGCTGGAGTCGAGCAGGTCGGGGCAAGAGTCGCTGGAGCGCCGCGTCCTGGTTCTGTTGGCAGCGAGACCTCTCTCGATGTCCGCGATAGCCGACGGTCTGGGGCACCGGTCCGTCTCCGCGGGGCTCACCAGGGTGATTCATCGTCTCCTGAAGGACGGGCGTGCAGAGTACACCGTGCCGAACAAGCCGAACAGCCGACTTCAGAAGTACCGAATCACGCAGGCCGGACACGCCGCGCTGGAGGAACCGGGGAAGTGACGCCTACGCCCTACACCGAGGACGCCCTCGTCCAGCAGACCACGACCGACTACCTGGAGCAGCAGCTCGGCTGGGGGTCCGTCTACGCCCACAACCACGAGGACTTCGGCCCGAACAGCCTCCTGGGCCGAGCGTCGGAACGGGACGTGGTGCTGACGCGCCCGCTCCGCGAGAAGCTCGCGGCACTGAACCCGGGCCTGCCGGACGGGGCGTACGACGAGGCGGTGCGGCGTCTGACGGCAACGACCGTCTCGCAAACCATCGTCGCCGCGAACCACGACAAGTACGATCTCGTGCGCGCCGGCGTCCAGGTGACCTACCGCGACGACAAGGGCAGGCCGACCCGGCGGCGCCTGCGCGTGCTCGACTTCGACGAGCCGGCCAACAACCACTTCCTCTGCGCCCGCGAGCTGTGGGTGCGCGGCGACCTCTACCGGCGCCGGCCCGACCTCGTCGGCTTCGTCAACGGGCTGCCGCTGCTGTTCATCGAGTGCAAGAACATCCACCGCGACCTGAAGGCCGCCTTCGAGACGAACTACGCGGACTACCGCGACACCGTGCCGCACCTCTTCCACCACAACGCGGTGGTGATGTTCGGCAACGGCGAGAAGGCCCGCATCGGCTCGATCACCAGCCGGTGGGGACACTTCCACGAGTGGAAGCGGCTGGCCGAGGACGAGCCGGGCGCGGTGGACATGGAGACGCTGCTGAAGGGCGTCTGCGACAGGCGCAACTTCCTGGACATCGTCGAGAACTTCATCCTCTTCGACGAGTCGTCCGGCGAAACGCGAAAGATCCTCGCCCGCAACCACCAGTTCCTGGGGGTGAACCGGGCCGTCGAGGCGGTGCGCGAGCGGAGGGCGCGGGAAGGGAAGCTCGGAGTCTTCTGGCACACCCAGGGCGCCGGCAAGAGCTACTCGATGGTGATGTTCACCCGCAAGGTGCGCCGCAAGCTGGGCGGCAACTTCACCTTCCTGGTGCTGACCGACCGCGACGACCTCGACACCCAGATCTACAAGACCTACGCCGGCTGCGGCGTGGTGGACCACGACCGCGACCCCTGCCGGGCGAGCAGCGGCGAGCACCTGAGCCGGCTGCTTGGCGAGCACAAGTCCTATGTCTTCTCGCTGATCCAGAAGTTCAACCGGGACGTGGACCCGGCCGCGGGATACACGCATCGCGACGACGTCATCGTCATCAGCGACGAGGCGCACCGCACGCAATACGGCACGCTCGCCCTGAACATGCGCAACGCCCTGCCGAACGCCAGCTGCATCGGCTTCACCGGCACGCCGCTGTTCACCGGCGACGAGATCACCCGCAAGGTGTTCGGCGAATACGTCTCGACCTACGACTTCCAGCGCGCGGTGGAGGACGGGGCCACCGTGCCGCTCTACTACAGCGCCCGCGGCGACAAGCTGGGGGTGGCCATCGACGACCTGAACGAACGCATCGCCGACAGGCTGGAGGAGCTGGAGACCGACGACATCGACGTCGCGCAGCGTCTGGAACGCGAGATGAAGCGCGACTACCACGTCGTCACCGCCGGCCGGCGGCTCGACCAGGTGGCCCGCGACTTCGTGCGCCACTACTCGGCGGCCTGGGAGACCGGGAAGGCGATGCTGGTCTGCATCGACAAGGTGACCTGCGTGCGCATGCACGCGCTGATCGAGCGCTACTGGCACGAGCGCATCGAGGAGCTGAAGGCGGAGCTCGCGAAGGCCCCCGGCGAGCAGGAGGCGATCTACCTGCAGCGGCAGATCGGCTGGATGGACGAGACCCGCGCCGCCGTCGTCGTGAGCGAGGAGCAGGGCGAGGTGGACAAGTTCCGCGGCTGGGACATCGACATCGTCCCGTACCGGCGGCTCATCAAGAACGGCATGGAGCTGCCCGCGGCCATGCGGGCCGAGCCGCGGTTCCGCAACCGGCAGCGGATGGCGGTCGACGACGCATTCAAGGCGCAGGAGCACCCGTTCCGCATCGCCGTGGTGTGCGCCATGTGGCTGACCGGCTTCGACGTGCCGAGCCTCGCCACCCTCTACCTCGACAAGCCGCTCAAGGCCCACACGCTGATGCAGTGCATCGCCCGCGCCAACCGGGTCAACGAGGGCAAGAACAACGGGCTGGTCGTCGACTACTGCGGCATCCTCAAGCACCTGCGCAGGGCGCTGGCGACGTTCGCCGGCACGCTGCCGGGCGACGGAGGCCGCGAGATCGACCCGGCGAGGCCGGACGAAGAGCTCCTCGACGACCTCGCGGAAGCGATCGCGCTGGTGCGGAGCTTTCTCGACGACGGCGGAGCGCCGCTCGACGAGGTCATCCGGAAGGAGGGCTTCGAGCGCAACGCCGCCATCGTGGCCTGCAAGGAGGTGGCGAACGAGAACGACGAGACCCGCAAGCGCTTCGAGGTGATGTGCCGCGAGGTGTTCAGGAAGTTCAGGGCGTGCGTCAACGTGCGCGGGGTGAACGCCCACCGGGGGGACCGAGACGCCATCGACGTGGTCTACCGGAGCCTGCAGCGCGACCGGGAGCAGGCCGACATCAGCGACATCATCCGCAAGCTGCACGAGGTGGTGGACGCGGCCATCGACGTGCAGGTGGACCGTACTGGCGACGAAGATCCGATTCCGTACGACATCAGCGCCATCGACTTCGACCGGCTCAAGCGGGAATTCCAGCGCACGCGCGAAAAGCGAACCACGGTCCAGGCGCTCAAGCACACCGTCGAGCAGCGCCTCCAGCAGCTGCTCGCCCGGAATCCCCTGCGGACCGACTTCCAGAAGCGCTACGAGGCGATCGTCGCCGAGTACAACCGCGAGAAGGACCGCGTGACCATCGAGCGGACCTTCGAGGCGCTGCTCAAGTTCGTCCAGGAGCTCGAGCAGGAGGAGAGCCGCGCGCTTCGCGAGGGACTGGACGAGGAGTCACTCGCCATCTTCGACCTGCTGAACAAGCCGGACCTGGAAAGGACCGACATCGAGCGGATCAAGAAGGTCGCGCAGGAGCTGCTGCGGAGGCTCAAGGCCGAGAAGCTCCGTGTCGACCAGTGGCGCGACAAGGAGGCGACCCAGAGCGCCGTCAAGGTCGCCATCCGCGACTTTCTCTACAGCGACGAGACCGGCCTGCCCGCCGGCGCCTACTCGGACGACGACGTCACGGCAACATCCGAGGCCGTGTTCGCGCACGTGTACCGCGCCTATCCGACCGTGCCCTCGCCCTGCTACGACGGCATTGCCGCGGCCTGAGAGTGAGGCGAGAGTCGGGCGAGAAGCAGATGAGCCAGGGGCCGCCCTACCGCATCACGACGAACATACTGTCCCGCGTCGCCCAGATCGCGGAAGCGGTCGGGCGCGCGGAGGCGGCCGGCCTCTCGCAGGACCTTCGACTGCGGCGCATCAACCGCATCCGCACGATCCAGGGTTCGCTGGCCATCGAGGGCAACCTCCTCACCGAGGAGCAGATCTCCACGATTCTCGACGGCAAGCCCGTCGTCGCCCGGTTGAAGGACGTTCAGGAGGCCCGGAACGCCATCAAGGCGTACGATCGGTACGAACGGTGGGACCCGGCCGCCGAAGCCGATCTGCTGAACGCCCACGAGATCCTGATGACCGGTCTCGTGGATGCGCCCGGCCGCTATCGTCGCGGCCGGGTCGCGGTGATGGGCCAGGACGGGATCCACCACGTCGGCCCGCCCCCCGCACGCGTGCCGTCACTGATGGCCGAGCTGTTGGCGTGGCTCCGGGGGACCAACGAGCATCCGTTGATCGCCAGCTCGGTCTTCCACTACGAGTTCGAGTTCATCCATCCCTTCGAGGACGGCAACGGTCGGATGGGCCGCCTCTGGCAGACGCTGATCCTGACCCGCTGGAAGGCCCTGTTCGCCCACGTGCCCGTCGAGAGCCTCGTGCGCGCCCGGCAGAGCGAGTACTACCAGGCCATCCGGCAGAGCTCCGCGAACGGCGAGAGCACGCCCTTCGTCGCCTTCATGCTCGACGCGATTCTCGCCGCCATCCGGACCCCCCAGGAAGCCCCCCATGTAACCCCCCAAGTCAGGCGGCTCCTCTCCGTGCTGGCCGGGGAGATGTCTCGCCACGATATTCTCCACGCGCTCGGTCTCCGCGACCGCAAGTCGCTGCGGCAGCGCTACCTGTTGCCCGCGTTGCAGCACGGGTACGTGGAGATGACCCGCCCCGACGCACCCAGCGCCAGGAACCAGCAGTACCGGCTGACGGCGCTGGGGCGGCAGCTGCGGTCGGCTCGCCGACGAGGAACGGACAGCCCGTAGCAGCCCGTGGGTGAAAAGTCCCCGCTGCATTCCAGCGGTGAGGCATCCCGCCTGACTGCGTTGTTCGGACCGACTGCGCAGCAGTCCGCGGTTGCCATATGCCCAATATGCGCCCTCCTCACGCCTTGTCAGGCACGGGCGTTCTTGCCCCGCGGGCGCCCCTCCAGCCCGCTGGCGCACTCGCGGCTCTCGGTGCAACGCGGGGTTCCACCACGGGCTGGCAGGAAGCACGCCATGCGCCACGTCGAGGCGAGGCGGCGGCCTCAATCACGGAGCCGCTCCGTATCGCGCCGCGCGATGCGCTCGAGTTGCGGCTGGATGGCCGTCATCATCGCGGAGAAGACGACCAGGGCCCAGCCGACGGACAGGAGCAGCCGGACGCCGACCAGCGTTCGCGCCGCGGCCGAGACCGGCGTGATGCCGGAGTAGTCCTGCGCGATCGCCGAGAAGAACGAGAACGAGAGCCAGTCGCCGAGGCCGGCATCGGCGGCGCCGGCGAACGAGCCGGGGACGAAGCGCTCGAGCATGCCGCAGAATCCGGAGAACACGAGGATGATGGCCAGGTAGCCGGCCGCGAAACCGCCCAGGGGAACCCACATCACGCGCAGGTACTCGACGAGCTGCACGTACATCTGCAGCCGCGGCTGCAGCCAGACGGCGAACGCGCGCGCGGAGAGGAACACGCCGACCGGTACGAGCGCCATCCCCGTGATCGAGATCCCCGAGGCCCGCACCGCGGCCTCGACGAGGGGGAGGGCCTGCTGCCGAAACTCCAGCATGCTCGCCACGACCGTCAGCGCCAGTGCGGCCAGCGCGCCGAGCATCAGCGCCGCCGGCGGCCGGGAGTGGCGCCGCCCCTCGGAATCGCAGTTGAAGTAGCCGGCGACGAGCGCGATCGCGGGAAAGATGATGAAGGCGCTGACCGCCGGCGGCCCGAGCGCCGGCAGCAGTCCGGCACCGGCGAGGGCGCACACCGTCAACGCCTCGAGGCTGGCTTCCCGATACCCGCGGAGGCGCGACGTCCCGAGCCCGTCGACGAGGCCGACGGTGAGAGCCACGAGCGGCGGGGCGAAGATGAACGGCCCGTCCAGACCGGGGATGAAGGCGGCGAGCAGGGGGGCGGCCATGCCCGCGAACGAGCCGACCAGAATGCCCGTCGAGATGCCGTTCCGTCCGCCGAGGCGCAGGCTGACGCCGACGCCGATCGCGAAACCGCACCCCGCCCCGAGCAGGACGTAGTTGTGCACGCCGGTGATCGCGTAGCCGAACGGCACCACGATGACGGCGACGGCGACCGCCACCTGCACCGACCGCCACACCGCGCGGCTCACCGCCGACAGCCGTGGGAGACCCGGTTCGAGCTGGATGACGGGCATGACGCAGCGCTGCTACCGCGCCCTCCCGGTCATCCTGCCTCCCGTTCTTCCACCCCGCCCCACAGACCGTCAGGCCCCACCGTGTCCCGCGCCGCTACCGCGGGGGCTCGGGGGCGGTGGGCGACGTGGCGCCGAGACCGAGGAGCAGCGCCTCCATGTCGGGCCAGCGCCGGCCGAGGTTGGCGTAGAAGATGCCCTGCGCCATGGTCAGCGGCGTCCACCCGTTCTCGTTGACGGGATTGAGCGCCGCGCCGTGCTCGAGCAGGTAGAGGACGAGCTCGGGCGAGCCGCGCATGACCGCGCCGTGGAGGGCGGCGTCGCCGTTGGCGTCGACGGTGGTCACCGAGTCGCCCAGCGCGACCATCAGCTTCACCGCCTCCAGCGCCTCCTCGGCGCTGCCGGGGCTCTCGCTCGACGACCAGATGCCGACACCGGCCGCCACCAGCAGCGCGGTGGTACCGTCCTCGTTCTCCGTCAGCGGGTCGGCGCCGAGATCGAGGAGCAGGCGCATCAGGTCGAGGTCGACCGCCTTGGCCGCAAGCAGAAACGGAGTGGCGCCGGTACGATTGAGCTGGTTGCGGTAGCCGTCGCGCGGCTCCGCCGTCTGGCGCGCGTCGACGTCGGCGCCGTGGGCGACGAGGGCGCGGGCGAACTCGAGGTCGGTGACGGCGCCGGTCGGGAACGCCGAGGGGTTGTTGTAGTGCCGGTTGGGGCGGCGGGTCCAGACGAGCTGGTGGAGCGGCGTCCACCCGGGCTCGGACGCGGCGGGGTCGGCGCCGTGCTCCAGGAGCTGCAGCGCCACGTCGTAGTGCGCGTTGATGGCCGCGAGGTGCAGCGGGCCGGTGCCGTCGGGCAGGGCAAGGTTCACGTCGGCCCCGGCCGCGAGCAGCGCCTCGACGGCCCCGGCGTGCCCCGCGCGGACCGCGAACGCGAGCGGCGTGAACCCGCCGGCGGACCGGGCGTCGACGTCGGCTCCGGCGGCCACGAGCGGCGCGACCACCGCTGCGTGGCCCTCGGCCGCCGCCCACATCAGCGCGGTCTGCCCGCGCCATCCCTCCCGAACGTCGACGCCTGCCCCCGCGCCGTGGCGCAACAACGCCTCGACGCTCTCGACGACGCCGGTCCGGGCTGCCGTCATCAGCGGCGTCTCGCCCTCCGGCGACGCCCGGTTCGCGTCGGCCCCCGCCGCGAGCAGAACCTCCACGACGGCACCGTTTCCGCCGGCCGACGCCAGCGCCAGCGGCGTCACCCCGTGACGCGTCGCGGCGTCGGCCTCCCCCCCGGCGTCCAGCAGCCTGGCGACCACCGCCGCGTCGCCGGCGTGCGCGGCCCGGTGCAGCGCCGTCGCATCGTCGGCCGGCTGCGCCGCGGACGCTCCCGCCCAGCCGAGCGCCACGACGACGACGCCCGTGGCGCACCGCGTCTGCATCCAGGCCGTGATTCCGGAATCGCTGTTCATCATTCGCCGCCCGAAACGCCCCCAAGGTCCGTGCTACGATGGTTGGATGGGTCGCGCCGACCGCATCACGGTCCTGCTGGCGGTTGCCGCCCTCTGCGGGACCATCATCGGCACGTCGTGCTCGACGAACGCCCGCATCGGCGACATGAACGCCCGCATCGGCGACATGAACGCCCGTTTCGACGACGTGAACGCCCGCATCGGCGACGTGAACACCCGCGTGGACGCGCTGACCGCGAACGTGAATGCCCGTTTCGATGACGTGAACGCTCGCATCGATGACCTGCGTCGCGAGTTGCTTGCGGACATACGCGAGTTGCGCGCCATCGTCATCGACGCCATCAAGACCGCCACCCCCGCCGCCGATTGACCCGCCGTCGACGGCCGGGCCGCAAGCCCCGGCGCCGGAGCTTTTCGAGGCGCCTTTCGTCCCTCACCGCTACGAACAGGCCGCCGGCTCGATCTACACATCCGCCAGCGGCGCCAGCTCCTTCAGCCGCCCGGTGCTGTCGCCCAACCCGTCGTCGAGCCGCACCCCCGCCTTGTCGAGCTGGCTGACGAGCAGGTTCGTCATCGGCGTGTCCCGCCGGTACTGCAGGTGCCGCCCGCCCTTCAGGTGCCCGCCGCTACCCCCGGCGAGCATCAGCGGCAGGTCGTAGTGCAGGTGCTTGTTGCTGTCGCTGAGCGACGCGCCGTAGAGCAGGAGCGAGTTGTCGAGCAGCGAGCCGTCGCCGTCCGGGGTCGACGCCAGCGTCTCCAGAAAGCCCCGGAACAGCGTCACGTGGAAGGTGTTGATCTTCGCAAGCTGGGCCAGCTTCACCGGGTCGTAGCGGTGATGCGAGATGCCGTGGTGCGACTCGGGGATGCCGACCTCCGGATAGGCGCGCCCGTTCAGCTCGCGGCCCAGCATGAAGGAGAAGACGCGGGTGATGTCGGCCTGCCAGGCGAGGGCCGTGAGATCGAACATCAGCCCGACGTGCTCGGAGTAGGACTCGGGAATGCCGACCGGCCGGGCGAGCTCCGGCAGCTCGGTGTCGCTCTTCTCCGAGAGCTGGATGCGCCGCTCGATGGCGCGCACCGCGTCGAGATACTGGGTGACGCGCGCCCGGTCCCCGGCCCCCACCTCGCGCTGGAGGCGCGCCAGATCGTCGGAGATGGCGTCGAGGATGCTCCGGTCGCGGCGGAACTGCGCCCGCCGCTCGGCCGTCGATCCGCCCTCGCCGAAGAGCCGCTCGAAGACGACGCGCGGGTTGTTCTCCATCGGCAGCGGCGTTGTCGGGTCGCGCCACGCGATGGTGTTCATGTAGATGCAGCTGTAGCCGTTCTCGCAGTTGCCGACGAGGAAGTCGCGGTCTATGGCCAGCTCCAGCGACGGCAGCGGCGTCGTCCGCCCGAGCTGCCCGGCCGCGATCTGGTCGGCGGTCATCCCCGCCCGCACGTCGGCCCCCTCGGTCTCCTTCGGGTGGATGCCGTTCAGCCAGGTCGCCGTCGCCCGGGTATGCTCGCCGTTGCCGTCGCCGAGGGCCTCGGCCTGCCCCTGGGCCAGCCCGCTGAGGACCACCATCCGGTCGCGGAACGCGTCGAGGGGCCGTAGCGTCGGCGACAGCTCCAGCGCCGTCTTCGCCGCCGGCGTCCACGACTCCATCGCCATGCCGTTCGGCAGGTACACCCATCCCACCCGGCGCACCGGCTCGGCCGCGCGCACCCCGATCCCGGCCAGGGCCGGGGTCATCGCATCGAGCATCGGGAGGGCCAGCGTCGCGCCCACGCCGCGCAGGAAGGTGCGCCGCGGCAGCGTCTTTCGGGTGATGATCATGATTCCGCTCTCCTCATCCTGAACGGCGCGCTCTCGACGATGCCGACGATGAGCGACGAGAACCGGTAGCCGTCGCGGGCGGCGGCGCGCACGATGGCGCGGACCGCGGGCGCGTCGTAGTGCTCGAGGCCGCGCCCGAGCGCATAGGTCAGCAGCTTCTCGGTCAGCGTGCCCGCGAAACGCTCGGGGTCGCGCACGAGGGCCGCGCGCAGCCCCGCCGCCCCGTCGAAGCGGGTGCCGTCGGGCAGCTCGCCCGAGGCGTCGATGGGGGTGTTGGCGGCGGTGCGGGTGCGGAAGCGGCCGACCGCGTCGAACTGCTCCAGAGCGAAGCCCGGCGGGTCCATCAGCCGGTGGCAGCTCGCGCACGCCGGGTTCGCCCGGTGACGCTCGGTCGCCTCCCGAATCGACAGCGCTTCCCCGCTGCCGGTCGTCTCCTCCAACGCCGGCACGTCGGGGGGCGGCAGCGCCGGCGGCGTCCCCAGCAGGTTCTCGAGCACCCACTTGCCCCGCAGCACCGGCGACGTCCGGTTCGGGTACGACGTGACGGCGAGAATGCTGGCGTGGCCGAGCAGCCCGCGCCGCGCCTCGTTCGTCAGGGGCACGCGCCGGAAGTGGTCGCCATAGATGCGGGGCATGCCGTAGTGACGGGCGAGCCGCTCGTTGACGAACGTGTAGTCGGCGGTCAGCAGGTCGAGCACGTTGCGGTCTTCGCGGAAGACGCTCTCGACGAACAGCTCCGTCTCGCGCCGCATCGCCCGCCGCAGCCCCTCGCCGACGTCGGGGAACCGGTCCTCGTCGGGCACCACCGCCGGCACGTTCCGCAGGTACAGCCACTGGCTCGCGAAGCTCGTCACCAGGGCCCGCGCCCGCCCGTCGGCGAGCATGCGCCGCGCCTGGCCCTCCAGCACGTCCGGGTCGCGCAGCCGGCCCGCGACCGCGAGCTCGAGCAGCTCGTCGTCGGGGATGCTGCTCCACAGGAAGAAGGACAGCCGCGACGCCAGCTCCAGGTCGCTGATCGCATAGCTGCTCCCCGGCTCGACCCCCGCGGGGTCCCGCTCGACCCGCAGCACGAACTCGGGGCTCGCGAGGAGCCAGCGCAGGGCCATCTCGATGCCCGCGTCGAAGCCGCCCTCCTGCCGGCCCTCGCCGAAGAACCCGAGCAGGACGTCGAGATCGGCGGAAGTGACCGGGCGCCGGTAGGCGCGGCGCGCGAGGTTCGAGAGAACGCGGCGCGCGCAGGCCGTCTCGTCGGCCTCGGCGGCGCCGGCGGGACGGCACACGAAGATGCGCCGGCGGCTCGGCGTGTCCTCCGCTGGCGGCCCGCCGCCCGCCGCGAACGGTCCGGTGACGGTGACGCTCCCCAGGTACGGCTGCACCCGCGTGTCGCCGCCGGTGATGCTGGTATAGGGCCGCAGGTAGGGCTGGCGCAGCGTCTCGGGATACGCCGCGGTCTTCCGCGCGAACGTCACCCGCAGCTCGCGCGGCCCCGCCCCGACCGGCAGGCGGAGCTCCCAGTCGCCATCGATGGTCCGCTGCCGGTCCCGCCACGCGCGGTACTCGTCGCTGTCGCGCGGCGTGTCCGCGGGCGGCGGCCCCCCGGCGGTGAAGGTTCGCACCAGCGTGCCGTCCAGGCTCACCTCCAGCGTGTGCGGCACCTCGAAGACGGCCAGGTTGTCGCCGGCGCTGCGGGCGAGGCGCACGCTGAAGACGTAGTCGGCGTCTTCCGGGAACGTGTGGCGAAACGCGCCGCCGCCGCGGGTGCCGAACGGCATGCCCGCCACCCAGTCGTCCTGCGGCAGGTCGCTGGCGAGGCGGAAGACCTCGGCGGTGGCCGAGGGCGCGGGGCGGCCGACGGCGACGCGGCTGATCTTGCGCGCGGCCGCGAGGTAGCGCTCGAGCAGGGTCGGCGAGACGCCGAGCACCCCCGCGATGTTGTCGAACCCGTAGCTCGCGCCGTCGGCCGGCAGCAGCTCCGCAACGTCGATCTCCAAGTCGAGGAGGTCGCGCACCGCGTGGTGATACTCGGTCCGGTTGAGGCGGTGGAACGCCTCGGTCCGGCCGGGATCGGGGTTGGCGGCGGCCGCCCGGTCCAGCTCGGATTCCAGCCAGCCGACGAACCGCCGGTAGGTCTCACCGTCGGGCCGCGGCCGGGGCGCCGGCGGCATGGCGCCGGCCCGCAGCTTGCGGACCACCGTCTCCCACACCGCGGGCGACGCCGCCACCGCCGCCACGTCGTGCTCGTCGAGGGCCAGCCCCGCCGTCCGCATCCGGCCGTTGTGGCAGGTCACGCAGTAGCGGTCCAGCAGCTCCCGCTGCCAGGCTTCGGACGGCACTGACTGCCCCGCCGCCTCGCCGGCCAGCGCCGGCCGAGTCCCACCGATCCCGGCGGCGGCGAGGGCGAGCGCAACGCACGCCAGCGCGGCAACGTGTCGCTGTGCAGACATGTCTTGTGTACCCGCCGTAGCCGCCGGGGGAAGGGGAATGCTGTCAATTGGCGCCCGGCCCACCGGCGCATCCGGGACGAGTCGAGGGCGGGCTACAATGGTCGCGTCATGGCATGATGCGCAGAGAGGGAGGCGATGGCGTTTACGAGGATTACCGCGGACGCTGCCCGTATGGGAGGCTTCCCTGCATTCGGGACCTGCGCGTGCCGGTAGCCACGATCGTGGGGATGGTCGCCGACGGAATGAGCATGACGGACATCCTTCGTGCCTACCCGGATCTGGAAACCGAGGACGTCGCCGAGGCCCTCCGTTTCGCAGCGGACGCGGTTCGTGAGCGAGAGATCCCACTGCTCTCGACCGGATGAAGTTCCTGATCGACAACGCGCTCTCTCCCGAGGTCGCGCGCATCCTTCAAACGGCCGAGCACTTTGCCATCCATCTTCGTACCAAAGGGCTGCAGCACGCTGTTAGACTGGCGCCAGCCTCAGGAGGAAAACGATGCCGGAGCGGACGAATCGTCGGGGGCGGGCCGGGGCGGTGATCCTGGCGGTAACCGTGGCCCTGGGGGCGGCGGCGCCCCCCGCGGCCGGTCAGACCGTGGAGTGGCCGGCGTACGCGGCCGACCAGGCCGGCACGAAGTACCTGCCCCTGGACCAGATCAACGCGGAGACGGTGGCGGACCTCGAGATCGCGTGGCGCCAGCCGGTGATTCCGGACGCGATCCGGAACGGCGTGACCACCCGCGGGCCCGTCGGCTCCCAGACGACCCCCCTCATGGCCGGCGGCCTGCTCTACTTCAGTACCGGGCTGGGGACGGTCGCGGCCCTCGAGCCGACCACGGGCGAGGTGGTCTGGAACACCGGCCCGAGCGACGGAGTGCGGGTGCGGCAGACGCGGGGGGTCGCCTGGTGGACCGACGGCGAGGAGCGCCGCGTCGTCGCGACCCTGGGGCCCAGGCTGGTGTCGCTCGACGCGCGCACCGGCGAGCGCGACCCCGGGTTCGGCGAGGCCGGCGAGGTCGATCTGCGGGAGGGGCTGCTGCGCCCCTTCCCCGACTTCTACTGGAACTCGGCCCCGATCATCGTCAACGACGTCATCGTCATCGGCTCGTTCGTCGAGGACATCACCACCGCCCAGCGGGTCGCCAACAAGGAGTCGCCGCGCGGCGACGTCCGCGGCTACGACGTGCGGACGGGCGAGCACGTCTGGACGTTCCACACGATTCCCCGCGAGAACGAGTTCGGGGTGGAGACGTGGGGGGCCGACCCCGTCGACGACCGCGCGTCGTGGGAGTACAGCGGCAACACCAACATGTGGGCGCACCCCACCGGCGACGAGGAGCTGGGCATCGTCTATCTCCCGCTGTCGACCCCCACCAACGACTACTACGGCGGCCACCGGCCCGGCGACAACCTGTTCGCGGAGACCCTCGTCGCGGTCGACTCCCGGACCGGCGAGCGGCTCTGGCACTTCCAGGCAATCCACCACGGGGTGTGGGACTACGACTTCGCGTCCTCGGCGGTGCTGCTCGACATCACCGTCGACGGGCGCGAGATCAAGGCGGTCGCGCAGCCCAGCAAGCAGGCGTTCACCTACGTCTTCGACCGGGTCACCGGCGAGCCGGTGTGGCCGATCGAGGAACGGCCCGTCCCCGCCTCGGACGTCCCCGGCGAGCGCCTGTCGCCGACCCAGCCGTTCCCCACGAAGCCGCCGCCGTTCGGGCTGCAGGGGGTGCGCGAGGACGACCTGATCGACTTCACGCCCGAGCTGCGGGCGGAAGCGCTGGAGCTGCTGGACCAGTACGTGTGGGGACCCATGTTCACCGCGCCGATCCTGCTCGACCCGCGGCCGGGCGGCAAGAAGGGCACCATCTTCAGCCCGGGCACCGCCGGCGGCGCGAGCTGGAGCGGGGCCGGGGTCGACCCGGAGACGGGCACGCTCTACGTGCCGTCCGCCTACAGCCAGAACGTCGTCGCCCTCGTGCCGTCCGAGCACCCGCGGGCGGACATGCGGCTGGTACGGCAGCAGTACACGCCCTTGCTGGGCCCGCAGGGCCTGTCGCTCTTCAAGCCGCCCTACGGGCGGCTGACCGCCATCGACATGAACGCCGGGGACATCGCCTGGCAGGTCGCCAACGGCGAAGGCCCGCGCGACCACCCCGCGCTGCGGGACCTCGACCTGCCGCGGCTGGGCCAGGGGGGGCGCGCGTCGGTGCTCGTCACCAAGTCGCTGGTCTTCCTCGGGGAAGGCGGCAACACCGGCGTCTCGGCCCTGCCCCAGTGGTGGAACGGACCGGGGGGGAAGATGTTCCGGGCCTACGACAAGGCCACGGGCGCGGTGGTCTGGGAGACGGAGCTGCCCGGCGGCACCACCGGCGCCCCGATGACCTATATGATCGATGGTCGCCAGTTCATCATCGCGACCGTGGGCTGGGACGACATGGGGAGCGAGCTGATCGCGCTGGCGCTGCCCGAATCGCGGTGACGCGGTCCCCGATCGGCGTTCCACGCTCCCAGGAGGATCACCCATGCGCAGGATGAGCATCACGCCCTGGCGCGGCGTCGCACTGCTGATGGCCGTCGCCGCCGGGCCCTGGGCGGCGGCGCCGCGGGCCCAGGAGTCGGAGAATCCCTTTACCAGCCGAATCGACGTGCGCATGGGCCGGCGGAGCTATCAGTCCCAGTGCGCGACGTGTCACGGCATCAACGCGACCGGGAACCCGGAGGCGGGCGGACCGGACCTCACGACGGGACAGTTCCGGCGCGCCGAGGGTGACGCCGGCCTGTTCCGGGTCATCCGGGAGGGCGTCGGCGGCACCGCGATGATCGGACTCGGGGAGAACGCTTCGGATCAGTCGGTCTGGCAGCTCGTCACGTTTCTGCGCACGCTCGCCCCGGGCGACGCCGGTATCGATCCCGGCGCATCGCCGGCCGCCGGAGAGGCGCTTTTTGCCGGCAGCTGTGCGCGCTGCCACCGCGTGAACGGGGACGGAGGCCGTCTCGGACCCGACCTGTCGTTCGTGGGCGACCGGCGCACCCCCGGAGAGATCGAGACCGACCTCGTCGACCCCGACGCCGAGGTGCTCCCCCGCTGGTGGACGATCACCGCGACCGGCCCCGGCGGCGAGACCGTCGAGGGCCTGCGCATGAACGAGGACACCTTCACGTTCCGCATCATGGATGCGGACGAGAACCTCCGGGCGTTCTCGAAGTACGGCGATTGGTCCTACGAGCGGACCGAGACATCCACCATGCCCGGCTACGCCGAGACGCTGACCGCGCAGGAACGGACCGACCTCGTGGCGTATCTCTATTCCCTGCGGAGGGACCCATGACGCTGCCCCGCACGTCGTCCGCCCGCCGATGGATGGCCCTCGCCGCGGTGACGCTCGCGACCGGGCCGGCCGCGGCCCGGCTCCAGGCCCAGGCGCCCCAGGCGCCGGCCGAGGGCGCCCCGCTGTTCTCCCCGGTGACCTGGGAGCGGCTGGTGAACGCGGCCGACGAGCCGCACAACTGGCTGATGTACAACGGCACTCTCGACAGCCAGCGGTTCAGCCGGCTGGACCGGATCGACCGCACCAACGTCGGCGACCTCGAGCTCAAGTGGGCCCACCACATCCCGCAGCTCGACCGCGCCGAGACGACGCCGCTCGTCGTCGACGGCGTCATGTTCATCACCGAGTCGCCGAGCAACGTGGTCGCGGTGGATGCCGTCACGGGAAGGCCGTTCTGGCGCTACGACCATCCCCTGCCGGACGATCTGCGGATCTGCTGCGGCCGCAACAACCGGGGGGTCGCGATTCTCGACGACCTGCTCTTCATGAGCACCCTCGACGCCCATCTCGTCGCCATCGACGCCCGGACGGGCGACCTCGTGTGGAACCGGGAGGTCGCCGACCACCGCAGCGGCTACAGCAAGACCGCCGCCCCCCTCGTCGTCAAGGACCGGATCGTGACGGGCATCGCCGGGGGCGAGTTCGGCATCCGCGGGTTCCTGGACGCCTACGACGCCCGCACCGGGGAGCGCGAGTGGCGGACCTACACCATTCCCGGACCCGACCACCCCGACAACCTCACGTGGGCCGGCGACTCGTGGCGGACCGGGGGGTCGCCGACCTGGATCACCGGGTCCTACGACCCCGAGCTGAACCTGGTGTACTGGGGCACCGGCAACCCCGGCCCGGACTGGAACGGGGACGTCCGGCGCGGCGACAACCTCTATGCCGACTCGGTCCTCGCCCTCGACGGCGACACCGGGGAAATGTCGTGGTACTTCCAGTTCACCCCGCACGACGTCCACGACTGGGACGCGATCCAGATCCCCGTCCTCGCCGACATCGAGCTCGACGGCGAGGCGCGCAAGGCGATGCTGTGGGCCAACCGCAACGGGTTCTACTACACGCTCGACCGGGAGACCGGCGAGTTCCTGCTCGGCGAGGCGTTCGCCCACCAGACCTGGGCGGAAGGGCTGGACTCGAACGGCCGGCCGATCCGGCGGCCGGACACGTTTCCCAGCCGGACCGGCACCCTCGTCGCCCCGATCGCGGGCGGCGCCACCAACTGGTGGTCGCCTGCCTACAGCCCGCGCACCGGGCTGCTGTACGTCAACGCCTTCGACGGCGAGGCGCGGTTCTTCATCCGTGACCAGGAGTACACCGAAGGCGACACCTACACCGGCGGAGGCACCGAGACCCCGTTGCCGATCGACCACTACCTCAGCGCGATCCGCGCCATCGACCCGACCAGCGGCGACATCCGCTGGGAGTTCCCGATGACCCCCCGGAGCCGTGCGGGAGTGCTGGCGACGGCCGGCGACCTCGTGTTCAGCGCCAGCGTCGACGGGTACTTCTACGCGCTCGACGCCGAGAGCGGCGCCCCCCTGTGGCAGATCTCCCTGGGAGGGCCGGTGCACGCCTCGCCGATGAGCTACGCGGTCGGCGGCCGGCAGCTCGTCACGATGACCATCGGCAACACGCTGTACACCTTCGGGCTCGACGAATAGGAGGCAGCGGCGGGTCCCTTGCGACTGTCGATCATCGTCCCGGTCTACAACGAGGCGGCCACCATCGCCGAGGTGCTGTCGCGGGTGCTCGCGCTCGACCTCGACAAGCAGATTGTCGTGGTCGACGACGGCTCCACCGACGGCACCGGCGAGTGGCTCGACGCGTGGGCCGAGCACCAGCCGGAATGGGTCAGCGTGCACCGCCACCCCGCCAATCGGGGCAAGGGGGCGGCGATACGCACCGGGCTCGCCACGGTCAGCGGCGACTACGTCATCATTCAGGACGGCGATCTCGAATACGACCCGCAGGACTATGCGCGCCTGCTCGTCCCCCTCGCCGAGGGGCGGGCCCGGGTCGTCTACGGGTCGCGGTTCCTGAACGGCCGCCCTCCGATGTTCTTCACCCAGCGGATGGGAAACGTCTTCCTGACCTGGCTGACCAATCGGCTCTACGGCGCGTCGCTGACGGACATGGAGACGTGCTACAAGCTGTTCGCGCGCGAGGTCATCGTCCAGATGCCGCTGACCGCCGACCGCTTCGACGTGGAGCCGGAGCTGACGGCGAGAGCACTGCGGCAGGGGCTCGAAATCATCGAGATGCCGATAACCTATTCGGGACGCTCCTACGTGGGCGGGAAGAAGATCAACTGGCGCGACTTCGTGGTCGCGGTCTGGACCCTGTTCCGGTTGCGGTTGTGAACCGCAGGCGCCTGCACCGGACGCGGAACGACCGACCGCGCGCCGGGCCGCCCGGTTTCGCCGGCCACGAGGCCGGCCGATAAGGACAGCGATCGATATAGAGTTGCCAACTGACCCCGGCGCAGCCCGTTTTCTACGGTTTCGCGCGCTTGGCACCCGGCAAGGCAATCTCCGTCAGCGTCCTCAGGGTCTGACGGAATCGCCTCGCCGGGTCCCAGGGCGCCCGCAGGGAGTCCCAGGCCGGGGTCCGTCGAACTTGGCGAATCGATATCGATCAAGGCCGTGAACGACATGAGCACCGATCAGCCCGGACCATCGCCTGACCGCAAGCCCGTCGACCTCGTCGAGTGGTACTTCCGGCAGGGCTGGACGGACGGCCTCCCGGTGGTCCCGCCGACCCCGGAGTCGGTCGGGGCGATGGTCGCCGCGCTCGGCCGAGAACCGGAGCGGGTCGAGACCCGGGTCCCCCCGCGGTGGGGCAACCTGACTCGCGAGGTGCTCGCCGTCAACCTCGTGCTCGCGGGTTGCCGTCCCGCCTATGCCCCGCTGATCCGGGCCGCGATGCTCGCGCTGTGCAGCCCCCACTTCAACCTGCACGGGATCCAGGCCACGACCCACATGGCGGCGCCGCTGCTGGTGGTCAACGGTCCCGTCCGGACCGAGATCGGGATGAACGCCGGCGCCAACGTCTTCGGCTCGGGCAACCGGGCGAATGCGACGATCGGCCGCGCCATCCGGCTGATTCTGCTCAACGTCGGCGGCGCCTGGCCGGGAGACCTCGACAAGAGCACCCTGGGCCACCCCGGCAAGTACACGTTCTGCATCGCCGAGAACGAAGAGGCGAGCCCGTGGGCGCCCTATCACGTCGAGCAGGGCTACGGCCCCGAGGACAGCACCGTCTTCTGCATCGCCGCCGAGGGTCCGCACAGCGTGACCAACCACGTGGCGCACGACCCCGAGGGCGTGCTCGACAGCATCGTCTCGGCCATGAGCACCATCGCGCACAACAACGCGGTCAGCAGCGGCTCGTGCGCCGTCGTCATCGGTCCCGAGCATGCGGCCACCATCGCGGCGCGCGGTTGGAAACGGAGCGACGTGCGGCGCTATCTGTGGTCGCACACCGCCAACACCTGGGACGACGTCAGCTTCGGGGGCCGGTACGGCCGGATCTACAACCGCAACCTGCCGAAGTGGTACCGGCGCCGACCCGGCGCCCGCATTCCGATCGTGCCGACCCCGGAGGACATCCATCTGTTCGTCGCCGGCGGCGAGGCGGGCCGGTTCTCGGCCTTCCTCCCCGGGTGGGGACATATGACGTCGCCGGTCCTGCGCGCCCTCGACGGACGCGCGGCGGGCGGTCGCGCGCCGTGCGTCGACGGAACCTGCGAGCTGTAGGCGCCCGTGGCGAAACCGCGCGCCGCCCGGTAGAACGGAGTCCGAAGACCGTGGAGACCAGACCATGACCAGCCAGCAGACGCTGCCTTCCGGCCAGATCGTGTTCGACCCGCGCGGCGACGTCACCGCCACGGAGATCCAGTTGGCCCCGCGGCCCGCGACTCTCCGCGGTGTACGGCTCGGGGTGCTCGACAACTCGAAGTGGAACGCGTCGCGGCTCCTGCGGCACACCGCCGCCGCCCTCGCCGGCGAGTGCGAGCCGGCCGCGGTCAACCGCTACGTCAAGGACAGCTTCTCGCGCGAGGCGACCGACGCCCTGCTCGACCGGATCGCGGCCGAGAACGACGTCGTCGTCACCGCGATCGGCGATTGAGGGTCCTGCACGTCGTGCAGTGTGCACGACACGGCCCGGCTGGAGAAGCGGGGCATCCCGACCGCGGTCATCGTGACCGCCGCCTTCCTCCAGGAAGCCGAGGTGCAACGCGCCGCGCTCGGCGCCGACGACCTCGAGCCGGTCGTCATCACCCACCCGCTGAGCACGCTCTCGGAGGACGAGATAGAGGATCGGGCGAAGGAGGCGGCGCCCCAGTTGGAGCGCGTGCTGACCCGGCCGTCCGCGTCCCCCGCGCCCGCCCCGCAGGAGGGCCTGTCATGATCGTCAATCTCGCGTACGGCCGCACCGGACTGCCGGTCGAGTTTCCCGACGACCGCACGACGGTCATCGAGCCCACCTGGCTGGACGGCCTGCCGGACCAGGCCGGCGCGGTGCGGCAGGCGCTCGAGCATCCCGTGGGCAGCGCCCCCCTGCGCGAACGGGTCCGCCCCGACCAGACCGTCGCCATCTCCGTCTGCGACGTGACCCGGCCGATGCCCAGCGCCACGGTGCTGCCGGTGGTGCTCGAAGCTCTGTCGCACGTGCCCGCGGACCGCATCGCGATCATGATCGCGAGCGGCACCCACCGGGCGACGACCCGGGACGAGCTCGTGGAGATGCTCGGCGCGGACATCGTCGACGGCAACCGCATCGTCGTCCACGACGCATTCGACGAGGCCCAGCTCGTATCCCTCGGCGAGGTCGACGGCGGCATCCCGGTCTGGCTGAACCGGACCTGGACGGAGGCGGACGTCCGCATCACCACCGGGTTCGTCGAGCCGCACTTCTTCGCCGGCTTCAGCGGCGGGCCGAAGATGGTCGCGCCGGGGTTGGCCGGCTTCCGCACGATCATGCGGCTGCACGACGCCGAGATGATCCGGAGCCCGCAGGCGCGCTGGGGAGTCATCGAGGGCAACCCGATTCACGACGGCGTCCGGGCCATCGCCGCCCGCTCCGGGGTGGACTTCAGCATCGACGTCGCCATCAACCGCGACCGGCAGATCACCCACGTCGCTGCCGGCGAGCTGTTCGCCGTGCACCGGGCGGTACGGGAGGTGGTCAGGCGGAACGCGATGCAGGCGTTCGCCCGGCCGTTCGACGTCGTCGTCACCACCAACAGCGGCTACCCCCTCGACCAGAACCTCTACCAGACGGTGAAGGGGATGTCGGCGGCGGCCCAGGTGGTGAAGCCGGACGGCGTCATCGTCTGCGCCTCGGCCTGCGCCGACGGCTATCCGAACCACGGGGAGTATCTGGACATCCTCACCCGGCGCGACAGCCCCGACGGGCTGCTGCAGATGATCAACGCCACCGGCCACAACCGCCACGACCAGTGGGAAGTGCAGGTGCAGGCCCAGATTCAGCAGCGCGCCGCCGTGTTGCTCAAGACCGACGGACTCTCGGCCGAGCAGGTGCGCGCCGCGCACCTCACCCCGATCGACGACGTCGGCGCCGCCACCCGCGACGCGCTCTCCCGGTCGGGACCCGACGCCCGCATCTGTGTGCTCCCGGAGGGCCCGCAGACGATTCCGTATCTGGCGGAGACGGCCTGACCCCGACACGCTTCGTCAGGCACGGGCGTTCTTTGCCCGCGAGCGTCCTCAGCCCGCTGGCGCCCTCGCCGGTCTCGGGGCGACGCGGGCTCGGCCACGGGCGGCTGCGGAAGTCCGACGGTGACGGCGCCTCGCGCTGCGCAACGAACCGAGCCGCTCTCGGTAACGCCCGCGATATCATGGGGACGATGGCTTCTCGCGACGGGTCGGCGGTCGCCGGGCGCCGCGCACGGGCGGCGTGGCCGGTCAGGGTCTTCGCGAACTGGGGAGCGAGCCGTCCGACGCCCTGAGCGACCGCACCACGGCCGAGATCGCCTCGCCATGATGTGGCCCCTCGCCGTCGACGCGTGGACGACGAGCGGGCGCCCCCTGCCCGAGTACCCGAGACACCGGATGCCGTGCCGGGTGATTCGCGGTGCCGGTTCCGACTCGCCAGAACGTTGAACCCCGATTTCATCGAGTTCCGATCCAAGTGGGGCCTTTGGTTGTATCGGCTCTTCTCGGCAGCAGGCAGTCGGTGTGGTGCGTTTACCATCCCCGGAACGACCTGATGAGAAGGAAAGGGCGGCGGCAGGACGCCGCCGGCCAGAGACCGTTCCCCCGAACACGTAACGCCGCGACCTCCCCTACTGCACGGTGATCGCGTTGATGACCACCGGAGTGACCGGCGCGTCCTGGTGGCCGCCCTGCTGCCGCGTCTCGACCCCGGCGATCGCGTCGACGACGTCCATGCCCTCGGTCACGCGGCCGAAGACGGCGTAGCCGAACTCCTCGGGGGAGTCGCCGCGGTTGTCGAGGCCGCGCCGCGCGTTGTCGCTGACGTTGATGAAGAACTGCGACGTGGCGCTGTTTACGGCGTTGGTGCGGGCCATGGCGACGGTGCCGCGGGTGTTGCTGATGCCGTTGTCGGCCTCGTTCCTGATCGGCTCGCGGGCGAACTTGCGGGTCAAATCGGCCCGGAAGCCGCCGCCCTGAATCATGAAGTCGTCGATCACGCGGTGGAAGACGGTGTCGGGGTAGAAGCCGGCGTAGGCGTACTGCAGGAAGTTCCGGACCGAGATGGGGGCGCGGTCCTGGAACAGCTCCATCGTGACGTTGCCCTGGTTCGTCTCCATGACCACCGTCGGGTTGCCGGCGACCGTCCCCCCGGTGGCGAGGCGGATGCGGTAGACCCCGGTGCTCGCGGTCATGTAGAGCGTCTGCCCGTCGTCGCCCCAGGCCACGTTGGCGACGACCTCGCCCGGCATGATCGTCCCCAGGTGCACGCCGTCCCAGCTCAGCACCCAGACGCCGCCCGGTCCGGTGGCGAAGAGGTTGCCGCCCAGGTCGACCTTCATGCCGTCGGCCGCCCCGGGAGCGGTCTGGTCGTTGACGTCGTAGAAGACGCGACCGTTCGAGGCGCCGTCCTCGTCGAGGTCGTAGGCCATCCAGACCTTCTCGTTCTCGTCGGAGTTGGCGACGTAGAGGATGTCCTCGTCGGGCGAGAGGGCGATGCCGTTGGGCCGCGACTGGTCACCGACGAGCAGCTCGAGCTCGCCGTCCGGACGCAGGCGGTAGACGCCGTTGAAGTCGAGCTCGCGGAGCGGCGACTCCTCCAGTCCCTCGAGGCCGTACGAGGGATCGGTGAAGTAGAGCGACCCGTCGGAGCCGTAGACGGCGTCGTTAGGGCTGTTGAGGCGGCTGCCCTCGAAGCTGTCGACGAGCACCGTCCGGGTGCCGTCCGCCTCGACCCGCGAGATGCGGCGGTTGCCGTGCTCGCAGATGACGAGCCGGCCCTCGGCGTCGAGGGCCAGCCCGTTCGACGAGATCGACCGCAGCCCCTCGCGGTCGCCCTCGAAGACCGGATCGATGAACGGGCTGGCCCCGTCGGCCTCGGTCCACTGGTGGATGGCGTTGGCCCGCACGTCCGAGAAGAGCAGCCGCGACTCGCCGCGAATCCACACCGGCCCCTCGGTGAACACGTAGCCCTCGGCCAGCTTCTCGATCGTCGCGCCCGGCGGCACCAGCGAGTCCAGCCGCGGATCGACCCGGAGGATGCGGCCGACCCCGGCCGCCTCGCCGATCTCCATCTCCTCGGGCGGCGCCTCCGGAGCCCCGCCGCAGGCCATCGTCAAGGCCGCGAGCGCGGCCACCATCGTCAGGCTGGTCGGTTTCATCATGTCGTTCCTCGATTCGGGCTGCAATCTGCGCCGTGGGGAGTCGCCGCCTCCTCAAGGAGGCGCCGCCTCGCCACGGAGTCGGTCGATCGGACGGACCCGCCTAGGAAAGTGCCTACTGCACGCCGGCGCAACCCGTTTCTGCGACTGGGCGCGGTGGGCGCACGGCAAGGTTATTTCCGTCGGCGTCCTTACCGGGCCTGTGGCTCCGCGTCAGAATACCGCGAGCGGATTGACCGGCGAGCCGGTGCCCTTCGGAATCGGCAGCGGCGCGATGGTCAGCATGAACTCCCACCGGTTGCGCTCGGCCGCGGCGGCGGCGAGGTCGTCGAAGTCGGCGCGGTCCATCAGGTGCACGCCGAGCATGGTCAGGGCGAAGTCGTGCAGGGCGAGGCGCGGCAGATCGCCCTCCGGCTGCGGCATGTAGCCGGGCGTCTCCCAGCCGATGATCGCCACGTCCCGCTCGCGGAGCCAGGCAATGACGTGGTTGTCGAGCCCCGCCGCCTCCGCCCCGGTGTCGAACGGGCCGATGGCGTCCTGGCGGGCCCATCGCCCCCACCGGATCAGGAACGCGTCGCCGGGGCCGACCGCGACCCCCGCCTGCGCCTCCCACGCCTCGAGGTCGGCGACGGTGATGCGCTCGCCCGGCCCCAGGTACGGGACCCCCTTCAGCCGCGGAATGTCGTAGAGGACGCCGCGGGTGAGGACGCCGTGCCGCATCGTCAGGATGGCGTTCTTCGCCGCGCCCCCCTCCATCGTGACGGTCTCGGCGATCGGGTACCCGTTCCACATCTTCCCGTCGAAGAAGCGGTGGGCGAAGCCGTCGATGTGGGTCGTGCCGGCACCGTGGATGCACGCATAGTTGATGGTATCGCTGGCGCCCCCCGGCGACGCGCTGACCATCCGCCACTCCAGCGGACAGGGGTTGTCGATGCTCCGCTCGGTATTCGCGATCGACGCGAGGGACACCGTGAACCCTTCCGTCACCAGATCCGCCGCCTCGCGCCGCTTCTCCGGGGTGATCAGGTTGAGCGCGCCCATCTCGTCGTCCGGTCCCCACCGGCCCCAGTTGGAAAGCTCGTCGAGCCACGCGTCGTACTGCGCCCGGCTCACCAGCGGCGGGCCGCCGTCCTGCCCGGTCAGCCCCGCCGTGCCCAGTCCGACGACGAGCGCCAGGACGGTGCCGCACCCAACCACCACGCGTCGGTTCCCCATTGTCATGCGATGTCTCCTTCCGTGCCGGTCCTCGGACAAGGAGACTGTAACGCAATACCGCCCCACGGTGAACGATGACGGCTCGCCGACCGGCGCGAACGCTCCACGGTGCGGGGATCCCGACGCCGGCTCGATGGTAGAGTGCGCGCACGGAACTCGCACCACCCGAACGCCGCTTGATCGATGCCGACGCCGAGCCCGCCGTCCGTCGTCGCCCTCACCATCTGGACCGCGCTCCTGCTATACGCGGCCGGCGAGTATGGCCGGACCCGCCGCCCTCCGGCGGCGTGGGCCAGGCCGTTCTGGTTGCTCGGCGCCGCCGCCTATCTCGCCCACGTCGCCGCCGCCTTCGCCACCCACCACGGGTGGAGCCACGCCGCCGCCTACGCGTACACGGCGGCCCGAACGGAAGCGCTGCTGGGCCTCCCCTGGGGTGGCGGGCTGTGGGTGAACTACGCCTTCACCGTCCTCTGGATCGGCGAAGCGCTCTGGTGGCAGATGTGGCCGGAGAGCCATGCGCGGCGCTCGCGAGCCTGGAAGCCGGCGGTGCGCGGCGCATTCCTGTTCATGATCGTCAACGGCGCCGTCGTCTTCGTGACCGGAGCGGGACGCTGGCTGGGCGTGGCCATCGTCGCGGCGCTCATCGCAATCTGGCGGGCCGACGCCCGTGCGAGCGCAACGTCCGGACATCAGAGCGGGCAGGAGTCTGCGCCGTAGGATCAGCGCCGACTCCTCGAGTATCGGCCCGAGCGGGAACCGAAGCCGCACGGCGACGATTCTTCGGCGAGGCCGGCCGGAGGCAGGACATGCCGGACAAGGACAGGGAGCAGACAACGACGGCGTCGCCGTTCACGGTGACGCTGCCCTCGGACGACACCGTCAGCGCCATCGCGTACCGGACCCGGGACGCCCCGCCGGCCGGGACGACGTTGATCCTCGCGCACGGCGCCGGCGCGCCGCAGACGCATCCGTTCATGACCGCCTTCGCCCGCCTTCTCTCCGGGCGCGGGCTCGACGTCGTCACCTTCAACTTCCTCTACATGGAGCGAGGCCGCCGGGCGCCCGACCCGAAGGCCCGCCTCGAAGCCTGCTACCGGGCGGTGATCTCGGACACGCGCGCCCGAGCTGAGGGCGGCGACCGCCGGCTCGTCATCGGCGGCAAGTCGATGGGCGGCCGCATCGCGACGCAGGTGGCGGCCGCGGACGGCGCGGACGGCGGCGGCGCGGAGGTGGACGGCCTCGTGCTCCTCGGCTACCCGCTCCACCCCCCGGGCCGGCCGGACAAGCCGCGCACCGCGCACCTGCCGTCCGTCACCGCCCCGATGCTCTTCGTGCAGGGCGAGCGCGACGCCTTCGGCACGCCCGACGAGCTGCGCCCCGTCCTCGCCACCTGCGCCGACGCCGAGCTGGTCACCGTGGACGGCGGCGACCACTCGTTCAAGACGCGCCGGAGAAACGCGCCTCCAGCCGCGGAGACATACGAGACGGTTACCGGGCAGATCGTCCGCTGGCTGTCGAAACACGGGCTCCAGGGGTAGTCTGCTCGAGCACCGCCCTGGCTCGACCGCGCACGAAGGCGTGAGCGCGCCACCTCGACAAACGGACTGCAACCCTCTCTGGCGTTCAGCCGCGCTCGTCCCATCGCGCCTCGCGTACCTGGCCCCGCTGCGCCTGGACAGCAACCGCGTTGGCCACGCGCCATCCGTGGAGTCGATGGAGGAGTGCACGGCGCATCGTAGTCAGTCAAGCGGAAGCCGGCCGATGCGCCCGGAGGAAGGACCGTATCTGGCGCACCGCGAGTGGAATTCGTTCCACGGGCTGCTTCCACGGGAACATGCTCACTTCGGACTGCGGCGCGAGCATCGCAGCCTCCATGGCGACGGCGTACGGATGCGCCGGGACATCGTCCGGCAGGATGAGGATCGGCGTCTGCAACTCGCGCACGAAATCTCGTGTCACGGTGAAGACGAAGTCCGCGTTGGTGCGGTACATCGTGGTCAAGAACCTGTCGACCATGTCCATCGTGATCTCGGGCCGGCGCTCGACGAGCTCTGGACCCCAACCCCTCATGTTGTTGTCGTAGAACAGATTCGGCGTCTCCGCACTCCACCCGCTGGGCTGCGCCAGCACGGCAGCGACAACACGATTGGGGGCCCGCCGCAGCAGGTTCCAGATGAAAGGGCCGCCGATGCAAAAGCCGAGCACCATGAACTTGTCGATGCCCAGGTGATCCATCACACCGAGATGGTCATCGGTATGCGCATCCCATGGCCGATCGATCTCGATCGGACCCGAAGATTGGCCGCGGTTGGCGTTGCGCAGATCCGACGCAATGCAGCGGTACTCTCCCTTGAACTCCTCCATCGGGTTGAAGGGATGAGTGGCCAAACCGGCGATCGTCGAGTTCAGCCCCCCGCCGGCGATGATGAGCAACGGGAAGCCGGAGCCGACCTCCTCATAGCGGATGCGAACGGAACCCCTCTCGTAGAAGGACATGGCCGCTCCGTCTTGGCCGGTCTGCTCTGCAAACACCCGCGTGGCGGCCAAAACCGTCGCCGCCGCGCCCGTCTTGAGTATCTCGCGTCTGATCGGATCCACCATCGTGTCCCCCTTGCTGCCGGCCCCCTTGTTCACGACGTGCCGAGCCAGTTCGTCCGCCCTGCAGCGACTCGATCCTATCACCCTACGGGCCATGGGGAACCCAACCGGCAGACCCTCTGGTTCGGCGCCGAGCTCGCCCCGGACGGCAGCCAGATGTGGTTCCGGATCACCTCGGAGGCGGTCCGCCGAATGAGGGAGCAGACGCCTGAGGCCCGCGGCGACCGCCTGGTCGACGCCCTCCTCGCCTGGCTATGACGCCGAACCGTCAGCTGGAGCCCGACCTCAACCGCTTCCAGGTTCTCCTCTCCGATGACGGCGACGTGACGTTCGTCGCTCCTGAGCGGATCCTCGCAGACCGATCCAGCGCCGCGGGCCACCGGCGAAAGGCCCCGGCCGAGCGGCCGGCCGAGTTCGCCGACTGTCCCATCGCCCGCCCCCAGCTACGGCATCGGATTCCGACGGGGATTTTCCGATCACCTACACATGGAACCGCCGTGCGGCATCCGGCATGCGACGGTTCCGCTGGACCTGATTCCGAAGAAGCCCTGACTGCGGAGGAGGGGCTCGCGCGCGAACCACAAAGCCAAGTGAAGCGGGAGTCCTGCCGTGCGAGGCTCCCGGTTTGGCTACTGAGCTTCCGGTAGTGGGCTCACGTGCGTTTCCAGCCACGCGCGCAACTCGGCATAGCGAAAGGAGTCGTTCTCGAACAGCGTCATGAAATGGTCGTACGACTCGCGGCTGTCGCAGTCGATAAAATAGCCGTTCAGACGTACGAAGGCGGCCGTTACGAAGAAAGCTGCCCGCTTGTTGCCGTCCACGAACGGGTCATTCATGGCCAGGCTTTCCATGAGCGCGGCCGCCTCTTCGATCAGGCTGCGGTAGTAGCCCATCTGCGGCCGCGCGACTGCAGACTCCAGCGCTCCCATGTCGCGCAGCCCCGGTGAGCCGCCGAACTGCATCTGGTCATCGGGGAACGCCCAGCGTTGAACCAGCGGGCGTGACTGCGCACGGACCGCCGCCGTCCAGAACCGCAAGGGCAGAGCAAACCGGCAACAGGGAACTTTCGCAGTCCAACTCTCGTCTTGGTTGTACAATATCCCAGTCCAGCGTCGACGCCGGCAAAACGTCGCCGCCAACTGCGACCACGGCGTGCTGGAACTGACCCTTCCCCTGACCGAGACCGCCAAGCCACGGCGGATCGCCATCGGCACGGGGAGCAACGACACCGTCGAGAACGCGGCATAAGCGCTGCTCGGCCAACCGCCTCCGGAGCGGCCGTTTCTCGGTCGTTCCCGGGGGCAATCACCCCAGCCTATTGGCTCAAGAAGGAGGAAGAACCATGCTGCCGACACGACGACAGGCGACCGGGAGGACCGTCGCCCGTAGTAATGGCCACCCGCGGCTGCGGCTTTCTGCCGCGCCACTTCGCCAGCACCCCCACGCCTCGATCCGACGGGCGACCGACGCCGGGCGTTCGCAGGACCTTCGGTCCGCCTCTCTGCAGTTCGTGCGACGCCTCTGGCTGAGGGCGTCGTAGCCGGAACCACCCCACCGAAAATCGCACTTGTGTCTCGCCGGAACCGGGCGGCGTCCAGCTTCGGATGTCATCCGCCCGGCGGCACGCGGTTGCTCACGAGCCGGCACGTTGAGCGTCGTCGCGGCTGCCCCCAGTCGGCCGCCTGCAGCAGGTCGGCGGCCTGGAACTCGTCGTCGAAGGCGCCCGCGTCAGCTCGTCGCGAGCGCTGCAGGTCGTCGGTCTGGGCGGTACGGCCGCGCATCGCACAAGCGCGCGAGCCCGCGCCCCACGAGATCCGCCCTCCAGGAGCTTGGGTCGCTCCTGGGCGACCGTGATGCGACAGAGAGCACCGTCATTGGTGACTACGAGGCGCCGTCTCGGTCAGGGCGCGTCGGAGGGGGGCGTCGGGTCCTCCGTCTGCGGGGAGCCTTCGCGCTCGATCTCGATGGTGCACCCGGTGACCAGCGCGGTAATCGTGCCGATCGCGGCCAGCAACGGCGCGAACACCGCGCCGACCAATCCCACGGTCAGCGGGAACTCCGCGATGACCTGCGCCTTCTGCCGTACCCGCACCCGCCGAACATTGCCTTCGGCCAACAGCTTTCTGAGCTGATCGAGCACCGCGCTGCCGGTGCCTCCCACCGTTTCCCACCAGGTCTGCGTTGCCATGCTTCCTCCTGCCTGACATTGACGGACGGGCGCCGGACGAAGTTCAGTGGGCGTCGTCTTGTTCCGCGGACCCGCACCCGCGGACAATAGCGGCATGCCGAAACGCTATTGGTTGATGAAATGCGAGCCGAGCGCCTACAGCATCGACGATCTGGCGCGGGACGGAGAGACCTGCTGGGAAGGGGTGCGCAACTTCCAGGCCCGGAACTTCATGCGCGACGACATGCGGGTGGGCGACGGGGTGCTGTTCTACGCGTCGAACGCCGTGCCGTCCGGCGTCTCCGGACTCGCGCGGATCGCGCGGACCGCCTATCCGGACCACTTCGCGTGGGAGGCAGGCCACAAGTACTTCGACGCCCGCAGCAAGCCGGACGCGCCGGTCTGGTACATGGTGGACCTGGGCTTCATGGAGCGGTTCGCGGAGACCGTGCCGCTCGCCGTGCTCAAAACCACCCGCGGCCTGGAGGCGATGAAGGTGACGCAGAAAGGCAGCCGGCTGTCCGTGCAGCCGGTGACCAGGGCGGAGTACGACATCGTCGTCCGTCTTGGCCGCCGCACGGGCGGTTGAGCGCGGGCAGGAGTCCGCGCCGCGAGCGGCTCACGCCGTGGCAACGGCGCAGACTCCTGCAGGTTTGGTCGGGCGGCAAGCGGAGCCGCCGGCCGACGGTTTCGAGCTACTGCCCGTCGTTGGTCGGTATCCGAACCGCCTTCAGCACCTCGCGGGTCAGCCCCCACCGATCGAAGCCCTGCCGCCCCCAGTCGAGCCCGCGGCGCACGATGACCAGATCGTGCGACGGCACCACGACGGCGTACTGGCCGCGGTTGCCCGAAGTCGAGTAGGCGTCCCTCGGGACGTCGTTGCGGTTCTCGGGCACCAGCCACCACTGGCCGCCGTAGTGGCCGCCGCGGCCGACGGTGGCCGGGGCGGGGGTGCGCACGAAGTCGATCCACGCCTCGGAGATCAGCCGCTCGCCGTTCCAGACCCCGTTCTGCAGATACAGCAGGCCGAAGCGGGCGAGGTCGCGGGCGTTGGTGTAGACCTGACTGCTGAGGATGAAGTCGCCGAACCGATCGGTGCTGACCAGGGTGTTGCGCATGCCGATCTTGTCGAGGAGGGCGCGCCGCGGGAACTCGCGGTAGGTCTTCTCGTCGCCCAGCACCTGCTTCATCTTGTAGACCGCCAGCAGCGTGTCGTAGTTCTCGTAGTCCCAGCTCGCGCCGGGCTCGCGGATCAGCGCCTGCCGCAACGCGCCGCGCACCGAGCTCGCGCCGGCCCAGTACGAGAGCCCCGAGCCCGTGGCGTACTCGCGGCCGCCGTTGTCGACGGTGTCGAGGCCGCTCGACATGTTCAGCACGTGGCGCAGGGTGATGGCGTTGCGGGGGTCGGTCCCGGGCGACGCCGCAGGGGGCAGCCAGTCGAAGCCGAGGGGCTCGTCGAGTTGCATCCGGCCGTCGTCGACGAGCATCCCGATCAGGGTCGCGGCGATGCTCTTGGCCGTCGACCAGGTGCGGGTGCGGGTGGTCATGTCCACGCCCGGCGCGTACCGCTCGTGGATGAGCTGTCCTTCATGCACGATGAGCAGGCTCAGCGTGACCTGTTCCGGCGTGCCGCGATCGAAGGCCCAGTCCGAGGCGGCCTGAATCGCGCCCGGGTCGATCGCCGGCGAGGGGGCCGTCTCGGTGACCAGATCGCCGTCCGGCCACGCGACCCCGGCCGGATCGCCCGCCGGATACGGCAGGTCGAGCACCGGCAGCCGCCCGATGTCCTCGAAGGTCTGGTCCGGCGGCAGGATGACGCAGCCGATACCCTCGCGGAACGCCGCCCGCATCACCGGGGTGCCGCCCGGCGACCCGATGGCCACCGCCTTCCGCGCCTCGTCGATCACGTAGTCGCCGCCGCGCGCGGTCCCCACCGGCCCGGGCAGGAAGGCGAGCTCCTGGGCGAAGACGTTCTCCAGGGTGCGGTTGGACGTGAACAGCCCGTTGCACATGAAGATCGCCTGCTGTCCGTACCGGACCATCTCCCGCTGGAACTTCCAGTAGTCGTAGGTCTCTTCCTGCTGGGCCGCCACCGGCATCGGCGCCATCAGCACCGCCAGGATCAGCGCCGCCAGTGCGCGCTTGGTAGTCATGGGTCCTCCTCGGGGCCGCCCGCGGTGGCGGGAGACCGACGGTTGCGTGTCGAAACGATGCAGTATAGCGCGGTTCCGCGGCGGGGCCACCGCCCCTATCCGGGCGGGTCCAGCAGCGCCTGCTCGGCGAGATAGAGCAGCTGCGCGTCCGGTTGCACCACATAGTCCTTGGGGGGGTTGATCACCTCGTCGCCGGCCGGGGTCCGCAGGCCCACCACGAGGCCGCCGCGCTTGGAGAGCTGCATCTCCGTCAGCAACTCGCCGAACGGCACCGGCTTCGTGTGATGGCCGGGCAGCACGCCGATGTACACGTTGTGCGCGCCCGACAGCAGCACCCGGCTCATGGCGGTGGCGGTGCCGTGGTACCCGACCGCGTGGGCGATCATCGCGTAGCCGATCTTGCGGGTCTCCAGCACCTCGTCGGCGCCGGCCTTGCGCGCGTGGTCGACGTTCTCGGAGTCGAGTATCTCGACCACCACGTAGAGGGGGAACCGGCGGCGGCGCAAGTGGGCCGGCTGGCCGCTGAGATAGGACCGGATGGTGAACGTGATGAGGATCGAGCGGGCATCGGCGGCCTGGGGCGAGGTGTCCCGCTCGCCCGGCACGATCACCGCCGCCGCGTGGCTCAGCCGCACCTTGTCCAGCTCGCTCTCCTTGGTGGGGTCTCCCTGCACCCACAGGAACTCGGGCGGCACGTCGCGGGGGCGCTCGTGGGTGTCGAACAGCACCACGCGGGTCTCGTGGAGGTCGAGCTCGGCGCCGAGCGCCTCGAGCATCAGGTGGGTGCTCTGGTCGTACCCGCACACGACGATGTGGTTGACGTACTCGCTCATGCGGAACTGCTCCTCCCGGACGGTGACGACGCTGTTGACGAGGCTCGACCCGACGATGCCGGCGAACAGGGCCAGGGTGAACATGCCGGCCACCATCATCACCGCGCCGATGAGGCGACCGAGCCCGGTCACCGGGGCGATGTCGCCGAAGCCGACGGTCGTCGTCGTGACCAGCGCCCACCACATCCCGTCCAGGACGGTGGCGATCTCCTCGTTGTCCCTGACTTCCACCAGATACATGCTGGCCCCGCCCAGCAGCGTCGCCACCCCGAGCACCCCGAACGCGAGGACGAACAGCACCCCGTTCTCCTCGAACGCCTGCAGGACGATGGCGAAGGGGTTGTGGTAGCGGAACAGCCGGTTCGAGCGCAGGAGCCGCAGCAGCCGCAGCGCGCGCAGGCCCCGCAGCTCGGGGAACAGCGCCAGCACGGCCAGGATGTCGACCAGCATGATGGGCCGCAGCAGATACTGCACGCGCCCCAGCAGGTGGGTCCGCAGCCTCCCCCCGGGGGAACTCTGGAAGATGGCCAGCGCCGGCGGCCGGTACGACCCGACGCGGAGCAGAATCTCGACCGCGAAGATCGACAGCAGCACGCGGTCGACACTCTGCAGCAAGAGGACGGCGGAGCTGCCGGCGGGCAGAAGGGCCTCGACGACGAGCAGCAGGATGGAGGTCAGAATCAGCGCCCACACCGTGCCCTGCACATACCGGTACATAACGGTGTCCGGCTCGTGGAACGCGGCGTGCAGAAGATTGGCCAGGACGCGCATGGACGTCAGTGGACCTCGCCGGGATCGAAGATCACGGCGAGCCGCCCCGATCCCGCGGCGGCGAGGCCTCGGTCCGGAGCAGCATCAGGGCGGGCTGCTCCAGGCAGGACCTGATCGCCTCCAGCAGCTCGGCCCCGGCCGCGCCGTCGATGACCCGATGGTCGGCCGACAGGGTGCAGGCCATCACCGTGCCCACCCCGACGCCGTCGCCGGCCGCGACCGGGCGTCTGGAGGCGGCCCCCACGCCGAGAATGCAGCTCTGGGGCGGGTTCACGATCGCATAGAGGCTCTCGACGCCGTACATCCCCAGGTTCGAGATGGTGAACGTGCCGCCCGCATACTCGGCGGGCGCGAGGCGCCCCGCGCGGGCCCGCGCGGCGAGGTCGCGGGTCTCGCGGGCGATGGCCCCGAGGTCCTTCCGCTCGGCCCCGCGAACCACCGGCGCCACCAGACCGTGGGGGGTGCTGACGGCGACCGCGACGTCGACGCGGTCGTAGACCCGCACCGCCCCGTCCACCCACGCGGAGTTGGCCTGGGGCACGATGCGGAGCGCGCAGGCGGCGGCCCGGACGACGAGGTCGGTGAGGGTGGGCGGCGCGTCCGGCGAATGGCGCTTGGCAGCGGCGAGAAAACCGAGCGCCGCGTCGACCCGGCACTCGGTGCGCAAGTAGAAGTGCGGGACCGTCTGCTTGGCCTGCTGCATGCGGGTGGCGGTGACCCGGCGCATGGCCGTCAACGGCTGCTCGTGGTGTGGCGCTCCCGCGTCTCCCGGTGCTCCCGCTTCGGCTGGCGCCTCCGGCGGCGGCGGGGGCGGGGCCAGTCCGACCGGCGTCGTCGGCAGAGATGGCTCCGCGCCCTCGCCGGCGGGCGGCCCCTCGCCGGAGGCGGCTCCCTCTCCAGCCGGCGCTCCCCGTGCAGAGGGCGCGTGCCACTCTCCGGACGCACCCCGCCGCGCCGCGAGCACGCGATCGACGTCGGCCTTGCGGATGCGGCCGTCGGGGCCCGCGGCCTGGATCGCGGACAGGTCGAGCCCGGCCGCGGCAACCATCCGGAGGGCCAGCGGCGTCGACGCGGGAGCCTCATCGGGCGCCGCCCGTGCCTCGTCCCGCGCCGCCGGCGCGCCCGGGGCGGCCGAGGAATCGCCCGGCACCGCGGGCTCCCCATCACCCACCGCGGGCGCCTCGTCCCGCGCGACCGTCTCGATGAGAGCCGCGCCGTCCGACGGCTCCGGATCCGGCGCAGCCCCGACCGGCGGCCCGGAGCCACGCACCGCAGCTTCGTCGCCCGGACCGGGCCGAGCCCCATCCTCCGGACCCGGAGCCGCGTCCGGTGGCGGGACCGATTCCGCACCTGCGGGCTCCCCCGCGGCAGGGGCGATCCGCGCCAACACCACGCCGACCTCCAGGCCGTCCGCGCCGGGGGCGACGCGAACGTCGCACAGCACGCCGGCGACCGGGGCCTCCAGCTCGACCGTGGTCTTGTCGGTCTCGACCTCGGCGATCGGCTCGCCCGCCTCGACCCGGTCGCCCTCCTGCTTCAGCCACGCCCCGAACTTGACCGACGTGACGGAATCGGCCAGCCGGGGCAGTCGAATCTCGGTCGTCTCGGCCATCGCTCTCAGGGGCTCGTCGGCAAGAACCCCGCTGCACTTCGCTCTGCGATGCATCCGGCGTGGACCGCCTTGCTCCGCGGTTCCCATCCCCGGTATGCGCCCTTCGTCGCGCCCTATTCCCACGGGTGCCTCGCCGGCCGCCGTCCACCACGGGCTCCCAGGACGCCGGCCCGGACATCGCCGCCCTTGCCCCCCCAACCAATCCTGCGAGAGTCCACGCCGTCTGCGGCGCAGACTCCTGCTACGCAGACCCCACGCACAGGCGCGCCGCCGCGTGCAGGATGGCGTCGACGTCGAGGCCGAACGCCCGGTACAGGTCCGGGATGTCGCCCGACTGCCCGAACTGCGCCACCCCGAGCGGCTGCACCCGGTGGCGCCCGACCGATCCCAGCCAGGACAGCGTCGCGGGATGTCCGTCAAGCACCGTCACGAGCCCCGCCGCCGGGGCCAGCGGCTGCAGCAGCCGCCACACCCGGGCGCGTTCGGGGCGTCCCGCCTTCACCGCCCGCATCCAGCCCTGCTGCAGGCGGTCCGCGGATGTGACCACCAGCACCCCCGCGCCCGGCACGTCCTCGGCGATCTGCCGGTGGGCCTCGACCGCCTCGACGACGAGCGGCCCCGAGACGACGAGGGCGAGCTCGGCCCCCGGCGCGGGGGGAATCAGCCAGTAGCCGCCGTCCACGATATCCGCCCGCACGTCGGGGGTGAGATCGCGTTGCGGCTGGGCCAGCGGCCGGGTCGACAACCGCAGATAGACGGCGCCGCCGTCCTCGGCCTGGATGTGCTCGAAGCTCCAGCGCAGGATCTGGGCCAGCTCGTCCACGTAGGCGGGCTCGAAAGACGTGAGGCCCGGCTGCCCCATGCCGATGAGGGGGGTCAACACCGACTGGTGGGCGCCCCCCTCGGGGGCCAGGCTGACGCCGGACGGGGTCGCGACCAGGATGAAGCGCGCGTCCTGGTAGCAGGCGTAGTTGAGCGCATCGAGACCGCGGCTGATGAACGGATCGTACAGCGTGCCCACCGGCAGCAGCCGGGTCCCGAAGAGGGGGCCCGTCAACCCAAGCGCGGCCAGCAGCACGAACAGGTTGTTCTCGGCGATTCCCAGCTCGAGGTGCTGGCCCGTCGGCCCCATCGACCAGTCCTGGGCCGACAGCGGCCGGTCCCCCCGGAACACGTCCGCCTGCGCCGACCGGGCGAAGACGCCGCGGCGGTTGACCCAGCCGCCGAGATTCGTGGACACCGTCACGTCGGGCGAGGTGGTGACGATGCGGTCGGCGAGGTCGGGATGCCGCCGGGCGATATCCGCTAGCACGCGGCCGAAGCCGGCCTGGGTCGACAGCGGATCCCCGGGCGGCACCGCGATCCGGGCCGGCACCGGGACGCGCGGGGCGTCGTGGCGGCGCGTCGACGCCTGGTTGAACGGCACCGCGTCGAGAAACGACCGGAGCGTCGCCGGCGGGACGTCGAGACCCGCGAACGGCTCCCATTCCTCACCCTCCGCGATGCCCATGCCGGCGCGGAGGGCCTCGATCTGCGCGGGGTTGGTCAGGCCCGAGTGGTTGTCCTTGTGCCCCTCGAACGGCAGCCCGTGCCCCTTGATGGTGTAGGCGATGAAGCAGGTCGGGACGTCGTCCTTCGCGGCCTCGTGGAACGCCTCGCGCACCGTGTCGAGATCGTGCCCCGCGAGGTTGGTCATCAGCTCGTGCAGGGCGTCGTCGTCGTGCTCGTCGAGCAGCTCGCGGATGCCCCCGGTGTCCCCCAGATCGCGCCGCAACCGGGTCCTCCAGGCCGCCCCCCCCTGATACGCGAGGGCCGAGTAGGACGAGTTCGGGCAGTCGTCGATCCACCGGCGCAGCGCCCCGCCCCCCCGCCGCGCGAACGCCGCCTCGAGCCGGTGGCCGAACTTCAGGGTGACGACCCGCCACTCCATCGTCTCGAACACCGTGTCGAGGCGGTGGAAGAACCGGTCCGCGACGATGGCGTCGAGGCTCTGCCGGTTGTAGTCGATGACCCACCAGACGTTGGTGACGTGGTGCTTCCAGGCCTCGAGCAGCGCCTCGAAGACGTTGCCCTCATCGAACTCCGCGTCGCCGGCGATCGCGATCATCCGCCCCGGGGAGGCGTCGTCCGGCGCCAGCCCGCGCGCCCGCAGGAACTGCTGGGCCAGCGCCGCGAAGCTCGTCATCGCCACCCCCATCCCGACCGATCCGGTCGAGATGTCCACGTCGTCCTGGTCCTTCGTGCGCGAGGGATAGGACTGGGCGCCGCCGAACGCCCGGAACCGTTCGAGCTGGTCGCGGGTCTGGTTGCCGAGCAGATACTGGATCGCGTGGAAGACGGGACTGCCGTGGGGCTTGACCGCCACCCGGTCGACCGGCCGGAGCACGTCGAAGTAGAGGGCGGTCATCAACGTCACCATCGACGCGCACGACGCCTGGTGACCGCCGACCTTGAGCCCGTCGCGGCTCGCCCGCAGGTGGTTCGCGTGGTGGATCATCCAGGTGCTGAGCCACAGCACCTTGCGCTCGATGGCGGCCAGACACCGCGCGGCGTCGGACCCGGGCGCCCCGGATGGAACCGCCGCGGGCCCGCGGCTCGAAGTGGAGGCGATCATCGCCCTGTATCGTATCCGGGATGCGGCCCCGCCGCGCGCGGGCCGGGCCCTACTCTACTGCGTCGCAATGGCGGCGCGGCCGCTCCGCAGGACGTACTTCTGGATCTTGCCGGTGGCGGTCTTGGGCAGCTCTTCCACGAACCGGATCTTGCGGGGCACCTTGAAGTGGGCCATCTGCTCGCGCGCGAAGCCGATCAGGTCGGCCTCGCTCACCGCCGCCCCCGGCGCCGGCACCACGAACGCGTGGGGGGTCTCGCCCCACTTCTCGTCGGGCATGCCGACGACGGCGACCTCCTGGATGCCGGGATGGCGCATCAGGATGCCCTCGACCTCGACCGAGGAGATGTTCTCGCCGCCGCTGATGATGACGTCCTTGAACCGGTCGCGAATCTCGAGGTATCCGTCGGGATGCACGACGGCGGCGTCGCCGCTGCGGAACCACCCTCCCCGCATCGCCTTCGCGGTGGCCTCCGGGTCGTTGTAGTAGCCCTCCATGACCACGTTGCCACGCACGACGATCTCCCCCAGGGTCCGGGCGTCATGCGGGACCGGACGGTCGGCCTCGTCGAAGACCTCCAGCTCGCCCGACGTGATCAGCTCCACCCCCTGTCGGGCCTTGAGCACCGAGCGGTCGGCCAGTGACAGCGCCGCGTGCTCGGGCCGCGGCTCGCACACGGTGATGAACGGCGCGGTCTCCGTCAGGCCGTAGACGTGGGTCAGCTCCCACCCGAACTCGCCCTCGACCCGCTGAATCGTCGCCGCCGCCGGCGGGGCGCCGGCGGTCACCACGCGCACGCCGGCCGGCACCGCTCCGCGCTCCTCCGGCGGGCACCCGGCCAACCCGATCAGCACCGTGGGCGCCGCGCACAGCATGGTGACCCCCTCGTCCCGGACCAGGTCGAAGGCCTGCACCGGATCGACCTTGCGGAGGCAGACGTGGGCGCCCCCGACGGCGGTGACGATCCACACGAACGTCCACCCGTTCGCGTGGAACATCGGCAGCGTCCACAGGTATCGGTCCGCGCAGGTCATCGGGAGGTGCACCAGGGTCCCAACCGCGTTCATGTACGCGTTGCGGTGGGTGATCATCACCCCCTTGGGCCGGGAGGTCGTGCCGCTCGTGTAGTTGATGGTCAGCAGGTCCCGCTCGTCGATCGCCGGACGGTCCACCGCGCCCGACTCCGCCTCGCGCAGTTGCCCGTGGTCCAGCCACCCGTCGCGGGCGCCCTCGAGGGCCACGTAGTGATCGACGTCCGGACACTCCTCGCGAATCGCGTCGACGGTGTCGAGGAACTCGGCGTGCGCGCACACCACCCGGGCCCCGGAGTGCTGGACGATGTAGGCGATCTCCTGCGGCTTGAGCCGGAAGTTGATCGGGACGAGGACCGCCCCGATCTGCGGCACCGCGTAGAACGATTCGAGATGCGAGGCGGTGTTGAGCGAGAGATACGCGACCCGGTCGCCCTTGCGCACCCCCAGCCGCTGCAGCGCCGCCGACCACCGGTCGCACCGGTCGAAGAACTGCGCGTAGGTCAGGCGGCTGCCGCCGTCCACCACGCACTCGCGGTCGGGATAGAGCGACCGCGAGCGGCGCTGGAACTCGAGCGGCGTGAGCGGTGTCTCCACGTTCGGCCGGGGTCCCCTAGCAGCCCGCGGCGGAAGCCCCGCTGCATTCGAGCAGCGATGCATCCCGCCTGACTGCGTTGTTCGTCGGTTTCATATGCCCAATATGCGCCCTCCTCACGCCTTGTCAGGCACGGGCGCTCTTCAGCCCGCGGGCGCCCTACAGCCCGCTGTCGCCCTCGCTGCTCTCGGTGCAACGCGGGTTCCACCACGGGCTGCTTAGTCGTCGGTCCGGCTCGCGCGCCGGTCCGCGATGATCTGCTCGTAGTCCTCGTCGGTGAGGTAGGTGACGTTCACGTGCGCGTGATACATGTCGTCGTAGCTGCGCTGGCCCCATCCCACCCACTGCGTGTGGTCCGGATTCGCCCGGTTCGACTCGGTGTTGTCGTGCCAGGCGGTCAGATGGATGACCGTGCCCGCGGGCAGCACCGGCGCCGACTCGTCGGTGTACACGTAGTTCACGTGCCAGTTGAAGTCGAAGTTGGCGACGTGGTTCAGCATCTCCACCCGGCCGTCCGGATAGATGGCCTCCATCGACATCGCCTTGCCGCGAATGTGCATGTGCGGCTGGTAGTTCTCGAGCCGCGCGGGCAGGGCCAGGGGCACGTAGGCGTGGTGGACGGTCACCTTGCCCGGCGGAATGTCGAGGGTGTCCATCGCCTGCCGGACCCCCAGCGCGCCGCCGTGGACGCGGTACTTGGGCACGAACCCCTGCGGGTAGAACCAGATGCCGACCTCGGTGGAATCGACCAGCTCCTCACCCACCGAGTGGTAGTGGTTGTCGAAGGCGATGCGCGACCCCGCCTTCATCAGCTTGCCGGTGTCCTCGCGGAACACGTCGCCGATCTTGCCCACCGCGAACTCCGTCAGGTAGCTGCCCCGTCCCGGCACGTCCACCGCCGCCTCGTGGTCGCCCGGCTGCTCCTCCTGCTGCAGATAGATTACGGAGTGATGGGTGATGCGCCGCTCCGACGGCCGCACCTCGATGCCCGTCACCCAGCGGTCCTCGGTCAACCCGGTCTCGATGATCGGCTGCCACCACTGGTCCTGCCCCGCGGCGATCTGGGTCCAGGCCTCGGACGCGACCACCAGGTCCGGCTCGCGGCCGTAGCGATCGGCGAGGCGCCAGATGTCCTCGTCGGGCCAGGCGATCGGGGCCGGCAGGTCGGCCGGATTGCCCCGCGGGGCGCCCGCGTCCACCCACCGCGCGATGGTGTCGATCTCGGCATCGCTCAGCGAGATGTCGTTCTCGAAATCCTGGATGCCCACCGTCTTGTCGAGATGCCAGGGCGGCATGAGCCGCTCGACCACCTTCGACCGGATGGCGCGGGCCCACGGACGCACTTCCTCGTAGCTCGTCAGCGACATCGGCCCCATCTGACCGGCCCGATGGCACCCCTCGCAGCCCCGCTGGAGAATCGGAGCCACGTCACGGCTGAAGGTGACCTCGGCGGTCTGCGCCCCGGCGGCGGCGGTGGCCAGCGCGAACGCGGCGGCCGACAGTGCAAGCCGCGAAAGGCGGCGTCCCCTGATCTGCGTCATCATCTGTCTCCAGGCGTGTTCCGGATTCCCTTATTCTTCGACGTCGACCGTCACGTAGCCGTTGGTCCAGCAGCAGAAGAAGCCGCCGGCCATTATCGCGCTCTGCCCGCCCGAATCGTCCCACGCGAGCAGGCGCAGGACGTACCGGCCCGGTGCGTCGAACGTCACCGTCGTCACCGCCCTCCCGCCCGCGCCGGTCTCCGGCTCGGTGGCGTCGAAGGCCACCCCGCCGGGCCCGCGATACTTGCTCCAGACCAGTCCGAAACGAGTGGGCCGCTCCGCCGCGCGCGCCTTGCGAACGCCGTCGTCGGTCGCCCAGACCGCGATCGGCGCCGGCTCGGACACGACCGCCCGCGCCGACGACCGCGTGCCGTACTGACCCTGCCCCGGCTCGCCGTCCGGCGACCCGAATCGGACGACCGGCGGCCGGTTGCCGCTCGTCACCTCTTCGAGCGCGTCGATCTCCCACTCGGGGCGCACGTGCCCCGGAATCCCGATGGTCTCGCCGTACGCGGTCAGCGACCAGGTGAGCCGTCCCTCGAAGTCGGCGGGCACGACAACCGCGAACACCCCGGTCCGCCGCCGCGGCAGGAAATGGGTGGGCTGCCCCCGGTCGGCGGGCCCGGGCTCGAAACGGTTGTCGGGGCCGACGGGGATGTCGAGACGCTCGTCGTAGTTCCGGTTGAAATAACCGAACACGAGACTGCGGGTCCCGTCCGGATTGCGATACCAGCCCTCGTACGACGGCGACACGCTCTGCCCCCGCACGTGCGGTATCGGGGCGTCCACCCGGACGTCCTGCGCCGCCGCTCCGGACGCCGCCACGAGCAGCAGGACGGCGACCGACCCGACCATCGATCCCTCTTTACCGGAGCGCACACAGCTTTTCACAGTAGTTCAGAGTTTGAACCAGGACCGGAAGCGTGTCAACGCCGCCGCGACGCGGCAACCGCCCGTGGCAAGACCCTGCGTCGCATCGAGACCGGCGAGGCGTGCGCCTGACAAGATGTGACGAAGGAGCCTGTCGACATGGGCGGCCGCGGAGCAGAGCCGACCAGGCGGATGCAGCGCCGGTCGAATGCAGCGGGGCCTCTTGCCACGGGCTGGTAACATACATGCCGTCGATGCCGACCGCCGCCCGACCTTCCCGACGATGACGAAGACCTCCGGGGCGACGGCGCCGCCCGCGCCGTCCGCCCATACGACCGTGTCGGGGCGACCCATCAACCGGCTGTACACCGCCGACGACCTGCAGGGGCTCGCGCCGCCGGCGCCGCCCGGGACGTTCCCCTACACCCGCGGCATCCATGCCAGCGGCTACGGCGGCAGGCTCTGGACGATGCGCCAGTTCGCCGGCTACGGCACGCCGGAGGAGACCAACCAGCGGTACAGGGATCTCCTCGCGGCGGGCGGCAACGGGCTCAGCGTGGCCTTCGACCTGCCGACCCTCATGGGCCGCGACCCCGACCACGCGTTGTCGCAGGGCGAGGTGGGCAAGTGCGGGGTCAACGTCGCCTCGCTCGCGGACATGGAACGGCTCTTCGACGGCATCGACCTCGGCGCGGTCACCACGTCGATGACCATCAACTCGCCGGCCGCGGTCATCTTCGCCATGTATCTCGCGGTTGCCGAACGGCGGGGGATCCCCTGGACGGCGCTGTCCGGCACCCTTCAGAACGACATCCTGAAGGAGTACATCGCCCAGAAGGAGTACATCTATCCGCCGGCGCCGTCGATGCGCCTGGTCACCGACACGTTCGCCTTCTGCACCCGGGAGACGCCGCGCTGGAACACCATCTCGGTGAGCGGCTACCACATCCGCGAGGCCGGGGCGACGGCCCTGCAGGAGCTGGCGTTCACGCTGCGGGACGGCATCGAGTACGTGCAGTACGGGGTGGATGCGGGTCTCGAGGTCGACCGCTTCGCGCCCCGCATCTCGTTCTTCTTCAACGCCCACAACGACTTCTTCGAGGAGATCGCGAAGTACCGCGCCGCCCGCACCCTGTGGGCGACGGCGATGCGGGACCGCTTCGGGGCACGGGACGAACGGTCCTGGAAGCTGCGCTTCCACACCCAGACGGCCGGCGTGTCGCTCACCGCCCGGGAGCCGTACAACAACGTGGTGCGCACCGCGGTGCAGGCGATGGCCGCGGTCCTCGGCGGCACCAACTCGCTGCACACCAACTCGCTCGACGAGGCGCTGTCGCTGCCGACGCGCGAGGCGGCGCTGCTGGCCCTCAGAACCCAGCAGGTCATCGCCCACGAGAGCGGGGTGGCCGCCCACGTGGACCCGTTGGGCGGATCGTACTTCGTGGAGCGGCTGACCCGGGATCTGGAGGAGGGCGCGCGCGAGTACTGGCGGCGCATCGACGACCTCGGCGGCATGGTCGAGGCCATCGAGGCCGGATACCCGCAGCGCGAGGTCGCCGACAGCGCCTACCGGTTCCAGCGCGAGGTCGAGTCGGGCGCCCGCAAGGTCGTCGGGGTCAACGACCGCACCGGCGAGTCCGGCGCCGGCGTCGAGACCCTCTACATCGACGAGGCGGCCGCCGCCGGGCAGTGCGATCGGCTCGCGGCGCTGCGGGCGAGCCGGGACGCCGCGGCCGTCTCCCGCGCCCTCGACCGTCTGCGCGAGACCGCCCTCGGCCCGGACAACCTCATGCCTCCGCTCCTCGACGCGGTCCGGGCCTACGCCACCCTCGGCGAGATATGCGACGCGCTCCGCGACGTCTGGGGCGAGCACGAGGAGCCGGCGTCGTTCTAGGAGTCTGCGCCGCCGCTCTGAAGATCGCGGCGAAGAGCAGGACCGCGCTCCCTCTCTGCTCTTGCGACCTGCCTGTTCCCTTTCGCCCTCCCGGACGTTCTTACTGGTACGGAGGGTCGTTGCGGGCAGCGAGGCATCCCTCGACTCCAGGCTGCCTCCTGCGCTTGCCGCAAGAGGGTGCTCGAGAGGAGTGGAGTGGACCATCATGATGGACGCTCCGTGCGGGTTGGCGTACCGCGGATGAAATCCGCATTGTGCGTGCCAGCCCATGGCGGGAGTCCCCGCTGCATTCGAGCGGCGATGCATCCCGCCTGAGGGCGTTGTTTGTCGGGCTGCGTGCAGTCCGCGGCTGCAATATGCCCAGTACGCGCCCTCCTCGCGCCCTGCCCGGCGGGCGTCTTGCAGTCCGCTGGCGCACTCGCCGCTGTCGGTGCAACGCGGGCCACCGCACGGGCGGCTCCGGCAGGACCAGGAGAGAGTTGCTAGACTCCCAGATATGCTAGGAGACCAGATACCGCACGGCGGCCGTGACGACCGCCCTCGGCTGGGCGTCGGACGAGGCGTGACGTTGCTCTCGCGCCTGCGCTCGTTCCTGACGACCTGGATTTGGCGGAGGCGCTTCGAGGACGCCCTCGACGAGGAGGTGCGGTTTCACCTGGCCGCCCACGCCGAAGACCTGATGCGCGCGGGAGTGCCGCCGGCGGAAGCGGCGCGCCGCGCTCGGGTGCACTTCGGCGGCGTCGAGCGCACGAAAGACGCAATCCGGCGCGCGCGCGGCCTGCGGCTCGCCGACGAGCTGGAACGAGACCTGCGGTTCGGGACTCGGACGCTGTTGAGGGATCGGTGGCTCACCGCCGGGGCGGTGTTCGTCCTGGCATTGGCCATCGGTGTCGCGACCGCCATGTTCACGCTGGTGAACGCGGTGCTGTTTCGCGGACTGCCCGTCGATGACGAGCGAATCGTCTTCCTGGGCACTCGCGACGCGAACGGACGCGAGGCCGGCGTATCGCTTCTCGACCTGGCGGATTGGGAGGACCGCGCAGAGACCTTCAGCGGGATGGCGGCGTACGTCACTTCCGGCGTGAACGTCGGTGACGACGTACAGGCCCCGGCCATCCTGCCTGCACCCCTTGTCTCCGCGGACGTCTTTCGCCTCGTGAGTGCGCAGCCCGCTCTCGGGCGGGTGTTCTCGCGGACGGAGGAACAGCCCGGAACGGCGGGCACCGTGGTTCTGGGACACGCGCTCTGGCAGAGCCGGTACGGCGGCGACCCGGGGATTCTGGGCCGGCAGATCCGGGTCAATGCCCGCCCCGCCGTCGTCATCGGGGTCATGCCGGAGGGCTTCAGGTTTCCCAGCATATCCGACCTGTTTCTGCCGCTCGGGTTCATGGACGAAGCCGTGCGGCCGAGGGACGCACGCACGCATCAGGTCGTGGCGCGGCTCGCGGAAGGGGCCACGATGGACGAGGCCCGCGAGGAACTGGAGACGATCGCCGACCGGCTGGCCGAGAGGTACCCGGAGACCAACGCGGGCGTGCGGCCGATCGTCGAAGGCTATTCGGAGCGCTCGGTTGCGCCGCAGCGCCGCCTCTTGCTGATCCTGATGACCGCGGTCGGCTTCGTCCTGTTGATTGCCTGCGCGAACGTGGGCGGCCTGTTGCTGTCCCGGTCGACACGACGATCCGGCCAGATGGCCCTGCACAAGACCCTGGGCGCTTCGCGCGGGCAGATCCTGCGCCAGTTGCTCGTCGAGAGCGCGCTCCTCGCTTCAGTCGCGTGCCTGCTGGGCGGCGCGGTCGCATTCGTGGCCGTTCGCTCCTTCGCTGCCCGGTTGGTGCCGTGCCAACTGGGATGCATCCCGTATTGGATCGAGTGGACTCCGGACGGACGGGTGCTGGCGTTCCTGGTTCTCACGGGCCTCGCTGCAAGCTTGCTGTGCGGGGTTGCACCGGCGCTCCAGGTCTCCGGTCACGATCCCAACGACGTTCTCAGGCAGACGGGTCGGACCGGCCGGACCACGCGGACCATGCGTTACTGGACGAACGGCCTGGTGGCTGCCGAGATTGCACTGACCCTGGTGCTCCTCGTCGGTACCGGCCTCATGGCGCGCAGCTTCGTGGCCCTGTACAGGGCGACCGGCGCCGTCGACGGGACGGGTCTTCTCACCTTCGCGATGCGCTTCAACGGAAGTGACTCGACAGAGGCGCGCAGGGCTCTCCTGCGAGCGGTGGAGGATCGGCTGGCCGCGATGCCGGAGCTCTCCGCCTCGACACTGGCGAGCGTGCGGCCCTTGGAGGGTGGGGCCGAGCGATGGCTGGAGATCGACGGTCATCCCCGCGGCGAGCCGCTGCCGCCCAGGGTCACCTACGTGACCATCGGCGACGATTACTTCGAGACGCTTGGAGTGCGGCTGCTCGCAGGCAGGCCGCTCGGTCCACTCGACGGAGAACCCGGACGACAGTCTACGATCGTGAATCAGCGATTCGTCGACGTGCACTTTCCGGACGAAGACCCCCTCGGCCAACGGCTTCGCCTGAGCAACCCCAGGGCGCCGGCCGACCACCCGCCGCCCTGGATCACGATTGTCGGGGTGTCGGCGAGCGTGCGTCAGAGGTCGCACGACTACGAAGCCGAACCGGTCGTCTACTTTCCCTTCCGGGGAGACCCCGGCGCCGGCGCGGCCGCGATCGTGCGGCCCCGGGTAGACGCCGGACCGGTGGTGTCCCGGATCCGCGAGGAGATTGCGCAACTCGACAGAGACCTGCCGTTGTTCAGGCCGATGCCGCTGGAAGAGGCGATGGCTGTATCGCGTACCCGGCAGCGCGTGCTCATGACAGTGCTTGGCCTCTTCGCGGGGTTGGCGCTGATCCTGGCCTCGGTCGGGGTGTACGGCGTGACCGCCCATGCGGTCGCCCAGCAAACGCGAGAGGTCGGCATTCGGATGGCCCTGGGTGCGCCACGGGCCCGGGTCGTGTGGGGGTTCATGCGCCGGTCGATGGCGCCCGTCGCGGTCGGCCTCGCCCTCGGCGCGGCCGGGGCCGTGATCACGGGACGTGTCCTCAGCGGCCTGCTGGTTCGGACGAGTGCGACCGATCCGTTCACGTTCCTGGTCTGCGCGACGTTCGTGGCCCTGGTCGCGCTCTCCGCGTGCCTCGTCTCCGCGAGGCATGCCACCAGCACCGATCCCGTCTCGGTCCTGCGCAGCACCTGACTCCTGCGGCTCCGCTTGCCGCCCCCATCAACCAGGGCTCTGCTTCACCGGGATGATCCGACGCGCGGGAATGCGGCGCGACGTGCGGGTTCGGCCTGCGGCCGGAGGCGTCCGCGAGCGGCCTTGTCCCCGATCGAAACGGAACTCCGATCGGGCCGGTCACTCGACATCGTACTGCTCGATGAAACCCGGGCGCTCCATCCGCCGAGAGTCGCCGTCCAACGACCAGAGGGGCAGCGTGCCATCGGCGGCGATTGCCGCGATCGGGAGACCGCCGACGCCGAACCGGTGACCTCTCTACACCCGCGCGACCGACAGGATGCGTCGCTGCGACCGCGCTCACCGGGCAGCTTCCGGCGGCCGCGCGTAGACCGAGCGCCCGTGCGAGAACGTCTCGAGCACCGCGATGTGCTCGATATCCGCCGGGTCCGAGGTCAGAGGGTTCCGGTCGAGCATCACGAGGTCGGCCTGCTTTCCCACGGTGATCGAGCCCTTGGTGTCCTCCTCGAAGTACTGGTAGGCAGCCCCCAGGGTGACCGCGTGCAGCGCCTCGCGAGCCGTGGCGCGCTGGTGCGGCCCGAGCACGTGTCCGCTACGGGTGGTCCGGTTCACGGTGATGGAGACCAGCCGCAGGATGTCCGGCGGCACGACGGGCGCGTCGTTGTGCACGGTGAAGGGCACGCCGCGATCGATCGCCCAGCGCACGGGGCTGATGTTGTTGCCGCGCGCCTCGCCGAAGCTGCGGCGATGCCAGTCGCCCCAGAAGAAGGCGTGGGCCGAGAAGAACGAGGGAACGACCCCCAGGGCGGCGGCCCGGTCGAGCTGATCCGCGCGCATGAGCTGGGCGTGGATGATCACGGCCCGGTGATCCGGTACGGGGTCCGAACCCGCCACCGCCGCCGCGACCCCGTCCAGCATGAGGTCGATGGCCGCGTCGCCGTTGGCGTGGACGAGGATGGGCACGCCGCGGCCAATGAGATGCGCGGCGCCGCCGCGGTAGGCGTCCGGGTCGAGGGTGCCGTAGGCCCGATAGTCGGGCGCCGCCCCCGGCGGCCCCTCCGCGTACGGCTCGGTGACCCAGGCGGTGCGCCCCTGGGGCGATCCGTCGAGGCTGAACTTGACGCCGGCGATGCGGAATCCGCCGCGGTAGATCCGCTCCCAGGTCGCGCCCTCGGCGTCCGCCATCGTCCCGAATCGAGGGAATACCGCGACGTCGACTGCGAACGGTTGGCGCCGGGCCGCCTCACCGAGCGCGCGCGCCACCGCGGGACTCGTCGAGCCGTCCTGCACCGTGGTGGTGCCGTAGCCGGCGTACACCGCGATGGCCCGCCGCGCCAGAGTCTCCAGGTCGCCGGCGGTCGGCGCCGAACCTCCGGCCGCCACCAGCCCCCCGGCCCGCTCTTCGAGCACCCCGTCGGGCTCGGTCGACCCCGGCCGGCGTCGGATATGCCCGCCGGGCGGATCCGGGGTGTCGGCGGTGATGCCGCTGGCGTCGAGGGCGGCGGAGTTGGCCGCCCGGAGATGCCCCGAGACGTGGGTCAGCACGATCCGGTGGCGGGCCGAGGCGCGATCGAGATCGTCGCGCGTCGGATGGCGCCGCTCGGCCAGCAGAGAATCGTCGTAGCCCGTCCCGAGCACCACCGCGCCGGGCGGAATGTCCCGCTCGGCGAGCCACCCCCGGATCTTGCGCACGAGGCCGTCGACGTCGGTCACGTCACCTACCGGCGGCGAGTGCAGCGACAGGGTGTCGAGCCCCCGTCCCACCGCGAGGAGATGGCCGTGGGTATCGATGAAGCCGGGCAGCAGCGCGCGCTCGCCCAGCTCGACGACGCGGGTCTCCTCTCCGCGCCCCGCCAGGATCGCGTCGCGCGCCCCCGCCGCGGTGATGACGCCGTCCCGGATCGCCACCGCGTCGACGGCCGGCCGGTCCGGGTCCATGGTGACGATGTGATCGCCGACGAATATCGTGTCGGGGGTCTGGGCGGCGGCGGGCTCGAAACTGCACGCCGCGAGCGCAAGGGCGGCAACGGCGACGACGACGGGGTTCCGCATCCCGACCTCCATGCGCACACACCTCAGTCGAAAACGAACAGCCTGAGGAGTACCGAGCCGGCGCTGACCAGTGTCGACACGCCGAGCGTGATCAGGGTTTCAGCTTGAACTCGACGCGAACCAGACGCGTGTCGAGAGCAACCAGGGGCTTGCCCCGTAGGAGTTTCGCGCCAGCGAAACTCCCAACGCGACCGCAAGGTCGCGCTGTCTCCTCTGCCGCCGCACTCGCCTGCTCGTCCGACACGCCGCCAGCTGATCGGAGCGCGTCATACGCCTTCGACAGAGTGAGGACATGAGGTCAGCCTACCACGCACCGCGGCCCTCGGGCGGCCTTGACGCGCCCCCGCCGCGCCCATGATACTCGCGTGACTGCCGCTGCACGGCGCCAAGGCAACCCACGATCACCCTGTTCCGCTGCGATAACCCATGACCACCGACACCATTGCCCCCGCTCCGTCCCCCCTGACCCGGCTCTCCGACGACGAGGACCTGTTTCGCGCCAGCGTCCGCGCGTTCGCCGAGGCGGAGATCGCCCCGCAGGTCCGGGAGATGGACGAGCAGGGGGCCATCCCCCGGCCGCTGATCGACAAGCTGTTCGCACTCGGGGCGATGGGCATCGAGATCCCCGAGTCGCTGGGCGGCGGCGGCGCCCCGTTCTTCCTGTCGGTGCTCGCGGTCGAGGAGCTGTCCCGCGTCGACCCGTCGATCGCGGTGCTCGTCGACGTCCAGAACACCCTGGTCATCAACGCCCTGCTGCGCTGGGGCTCCGCGGATCTCAAGCAGCGGTTCCTCCCCCGCCTCGGCGGCGGCACGGTCGGGGCCTACGCGCTGTCCGAGGCCGGCTCCGGCAGCGACGCCTTCGCGCTCAGGACCCGCGCGGTGGAGGACGGCGGCGATTACGTCATCACCGGCCGCAAGCTCTGGATCACGAACGCCCGCGAAGCCGGGCTCTTCATCGTGATGGCCAACGTCGATCCGGCCGCCGGACACCGCGGCATCACCGCGTTCCTCGTCGAGCACGACCGCCCCGGCCTCGAGGTCGGCAAGAAGGAGGACAAGCTGGGCATCCGCGCCACCAGCACCTGCGAGCTCCTGCTCGACGGTTGCCGGGTCCCGAAGAGCCACATCCTCGGAGAGCGCGGCCGCGGCTACAAGGTCGCCATCGAGACCCTGAACGAGGGCCGCATCGGCATCGGCGCCCAGATGGTGGGCCTGGCCCAGGGCGCGCTCGACCACACCATTCGCTACGTGCAGGAACGCACGCAGTTCGGCCAACCGATCGCCGGATTCCAGGCCGTCCAGTTCCAGGTGGCGCAGGCCCAGACCGAGGTCGAGATGGCCCGCCTCGGCGTGTACAACGCCGCGCGCCTGCGCGACGCCGGCCGGCCCTTCCTGACCGAGGCGGCGATGGCCAAGCTGTTCTCGTCGCAGGTCGCCGAGCGGACCACGTCGCTCGCCGTGCAGCTCTTCGGCGGCGTGGGATACACGAAGGACTACCCCGTCGAGAAGCTGTATCGCGACGCCAAGATCGGGCAGATCTACGAGGGCACGTCGAACATGCAGCTCCAGACCATCGCCCGGCAGATCCTGGGCCGGTAGGCATGCTCGAAACGCCACGCACGCGCCTCATTGGACGGCGAGCGATGCCCGTTCGCAAGTTCCACGGCATCAAGGAGTTGAAGTGGCGCACGGGGCGCGGGCCCGGCGACATCGACGAGGTGCCGAGCTTGGTGCTAACTAAAGCAGCGAAACGCCAAGGGTATACTGCCGTAGATGGACCGTCGTGTTTTTCTCGAATACGTCCGCCGAACCCGCTTCGCGTCGGACGGCCGCGCGGCGGCCCGGGGAGATGCGCAACGTATCGCCCGCCTGCTCAGGCGCCACGGCGCGCGCCGCGTCGTCGGCATCGGCTCCGTGTTCGCGCCCGACCGCCGATTCACGCCACGCTCGGACATCGATCTCGCCGTCGAGGGGCTCCGCCCGGACTGCTTCTTCCGGGTATCGGCCCAGGCCGGCGCCCTGACCGACTTTCCGCTCGACCTCATCCCCATCGAGACGGCTTCCGCTACGTTCCGCCGGATCGTCCGTGAAGAGGGTGTCGAGTTGTGACGCCGGACGAGGCGTTCGCCCGACGGCTGGCGGCGGAGATCCGGCACGAGCTCGACAGTCTCGACCAGATTCGCGATCAGAGCTCCGCTGCGCCTCGGGACGACGCGATCTTCACGTTGCGGGCGCGCGGGTCGATTCTGCACGACTTCTACAACGGCATCGAACGCGTGTTCGTACGCATCGCCGAGGAGCTCAACGGCGGCGTTCCGCAGGGCGACCAGTGGCACCGGCAGCTGGTAACGGACATGAGCATCGCGATTCCCGGGGTTCGTCCCGCGGTGATCGACGCGGCGCTTGCGGACGCGCTGGGAGAGTTTCTGCGGTTTCGACACGTTTTCCGCAACGTGTACGGCTTCGTGCTGGATCCGGAGCGCATGCGCCCGCTCGAAGAACGCCTCCCGGTCGTGCTCGCGACGTTCCGCACGCAGATTCAGGTACTCCTGACCTGGCTGGCGGGCGGTCCCCCGGACAGATGATCAAGCAGCTCTTCGTGGTCGGAACGGCCCTGCCGGCTGCCCACGCGCGCTAACCCACAGGCAACGGCTGCGCTGGGGGGGCAGTTGGCAACCTACTATCGATCGCTGTCCTCAGCCCCCCCCGGGCCGCGCGCCGCGCGACTCGAGGAACGCCGCGACCGCGCGCATGCGGGCCATGCGAGCGCCGTCGAGGGCGGTGCGGCCGGCGGCGTCGGTGGCATTGAGGTCGACGCCCAGCTCAAGGACGACCTGGACGGCGTCGAGGGCGAGCAGCTCGGCCTCGGCCGGATCGGGGGGCACCCACGCCTCCAAGCGCCCGCCGCCCATGCCGGCGGCGGCCATCAGGGCCGTCGTCGACTCGGTGAGGACCTGGGAGTACCGCCGCTTGTAGCGCGCGTGGTGCACGAACGCGGGGTCGGCGCCGTGCTCGACGAGGAGGTGCATGACATCGGGGGCGGCAAACCGCGCGGCGAGCCAGAAGGGGGTGGCCCCGATGAGCGCGGGCTTGAAGTGGAAGTCGCGGGAGGCCCGCCGGGTGGGGGTCCAGGTGCGAAGCACCGCGTTCGGATCCGCCCCGTGGTCGAGCAGGGTCGCGACCAACTGCGCGTCGCGGCGCATGACCGCGGCGTGGATCGCGGCGAAGCCCGCCTCGGCCGCGTCGGGGTCGGCGCCGGCCTCGAGGAAGAGCGCCACCAGCGACCCGAACCCGGCGTGCGCGGCCATGGTGACGGCGCTCACCCCCCACGCGTTCGTGTCGTCGAGGTCGGCCCCGGCCGCGATGAGCAGGCGCGCCGAGGCGAGGTCGCCGGAGCGCGCGGCGAACATCAGCGCGGTGTTGCCACCGTGGGGAACGTCGGCGTTGTACTCGGGCTGGCCGTGCGGGGGCACCGCCATCATCTGGCTCCACACGTCGGAGCGCGCACCCACCGCCGCCCCGTGGGCCAGCAGCACCTCGACCACGTCCGCGTGGTGCTGGCCGACCGCCCACATCATGGCGGCCTGGCCGCGCGGGCCGCGGGCCTCGGTGTCGGCCCCGAAGGCGAGCAGAAGCCGGGCCACGCCGGGGGCTCCGGCGCGCGCCGCGACCATCAGCGGGGTCTCCCCCGCGAGCAGCGCCCGGTTCGGGTCGGCCCCCGCCTCGAGCAACGCCTCGGCCACCGCGGTGCTGCCGTTCTGGCTGGCCGCCCACAGCGGCGTCACCCCGAGGTCGGTCGCCGCGTTCACGTCGGCCCCGGCCTCGAGCAGGCGCACGACGGTCCCCACGTCGTCGTGATGGCTCGCCCAGTGCAGCGCGGTGGCGCCGTCGGGGGCAGCCGCCGCGACGCTCGCGCCGCCGCCGAGCAAAACCTCGACCGCCGCCGCATCGCCCTGCTTGGCGGCGTCGACGAGGGGCGGCGTCTCCGCGAACGCAACGGTTCCCGCGATGGACAGCACCGCGGCGGCGACGAGAACGCGGACTCTAAGCAGACGCATGGTGGGTACCCCGCCGGTCGGTGAGGGCGCGGACGGATCACCTTGCCGCGTCCCGGGGCGCGGCAAGGGAACCCGTGCAGGCCCTTCGTTGAACCTGGGAAATCGATATCGCTCGAAGTCCCTACAGCAGTCCGGTCAGGGTGTCGACGGGCAGCGCGCCGGTGCTGCCGCCGATCCGCTCGACCGGCACGTCCATCTTGTCCATCAGGGTGACGAGCAGGTTCGCCATCGACGGCTCGTCTGTGTACTTGAGATGGCGTCCGCTCGGCAGCCGGCCCGCCCCGCCGCCGGCGAGCATCAACGGCAGGTCGATGCCCGAGTGCCGGGTGCTGTTCGAGAGGCCCGACCCGTAGAGGATCGTCATGTGGTCGAGCAGCGAGCCGTCGCCGTCCGGCGTCGCGCGCAGCTTCTCGAGATAGCGCGAGAACAACGCGGTGTGGTACGCGTTGATCTTCGACATGTGGGCGACCAGCGTGGGGTCGTCGTTGTGGTGCGAGAGCGGATGGTGCGCCTCGGGCACGCCGATCTGCGGATAGGGCCGCGCGCTCTGCTCCTTGCCGATCATGAACGCGATGACCCGGGTCAGGTCCGACTGCAGGGCCAGGACCTGCAGGTCCATCATCAGGTCGTAGTGGTCCTCGAACTCCGAGGGCGCCCCCTGCGGCTGCTCCAGGGTCGGCAGCTCGAGGTCGCTCTGCTCCTCCGCCTTCTGGATGCGGCGCTCGACGTCGCGGATCGCCTCGGTGTACTCCTCCATCTTGACCTGGTCGTGCGGCCCGAGCTCGCGGCGCAGCGCCGCCAGCTTGTCCCCCACCGAGTCGAGCAGGCTCTTGTGCTGCTGCAACCGGGCCGCGCGCGCCTTGCGGTCGGTGGTGCCGCTGTCGCCGAAGAGGGTCTCGAACACCGCCCGCGGGTTCGACTCGGTCGGCAGGGGCTGGGTGGCGCTACGCCACGACAGCGTATGGGTGTACACGCAGCTGAGGTTGCCGGTGCACGCGCCGGCGTTGTTGGGCGGGTCGAGCGACAGCTGGAGCGACGGCACCTGCGTCTCGTTCTGGAAGTGCCGCGCCAGCAACTGGTCCATCGACACGTCGGCGATGATCTCGATCTCGTTCGTCCCGCCGCGGGTGGTGCCGGTCAGGAACGACCCCGATGCCCCGGCGTGGATGTAGTTCCAGCTCGCGTTGAGCCCGGAGAGCACGATGAGCTGGTCCTTGAACGAGGCGAGGGGACCGAGAATCGGCGACAGCTCGAAGCCGGGGCCCTCGCCCTTCGGCTTCCAGTAGGGAATGGCCATGCCGTTGGGCACGTAGAAGGCCTGGAAGCGGGCCACGGGCCCCGCCGCCGCCCGTCCGCGCAGCGTGAAGGCCGGGTGCATCGCATCAAGGAACGGCAACGCCACCGTGGCGCCGAGCCCACGCAGCACCGTCCGCCGCGGCAACGTCTTCGTCAAGAAGGTCATGGATACCTCTCTCCTGCGTTCTTCTCGCCCGGAAGTCGTCGCCTTGCGACTCCGCTTCCGCCCCAACCAACCCTTCCAGGGGATCTGCGCCTCCTCCGGAGGCGACGCCGTCCGGACGGCGCCAATCCCTGGCTTCAGTTCACCGACTCCGGGGTCCTGACGCCCCGCATCCGGAACGTGGGACTCTTCACGATCCCGACGATCAGCGACGACCAGCGATAGCCGTCGTAGGCCGCCTCCCGCACGACCCGCCGCACCGCCGGCCGATCGTAGTACTCCAGCGGACGCCCCAGCCCATACGCCAGCAGCTTCTCGGTCACCGTCCGCGGGAACTTTTCCGGGTCGTCGAGCAGGAGGGCCCGCAGGCCCGCCAGCCCGTCGATGCTCTCGCCGGCCGCGGTAGTGCCGGTCGCATCGACCGGCTCGCCCGCCTCGTCGACGGTCCGCCAGCCGCCGATGACGTCGAAGTTCTCGAGCGCGAACCCGAGCGGGTCGATCACCGAGTGACAGCTCGCGCACGTCGGGCTCCGCCGGTGCTGGGCCAGCCGCTCGCGAATCGACGGCGGCCGCACCCCGGGCTCCTCCTCGAGGGTGGTGTCGACACCGGGGGGAGGCGGCGGCACCGGCAGTCCGAAGATGTTGTCCAGCAGCCACTTGCCGCGCAGCACGGGCGAGGTGCGGTCGGGATAGGACGTGGTGGCCAGCAAAGCACCGTGCGCGAGCAGTCCGCCGCGCTCGAGGGTGTTCGGCAGCGGGATCCGGCGCAGCCGGCTGCCGTAGATCCCGGGAATGCCGTAGTGCCGGGCCAACCGCTCGTTGACGAACGTATAGTCGGCGTCCAGCAGCTCGTGGACGCTGCGGTCGCCGCGCAGGGTGCCGGCCACGAACAGCTCCGTCTCCTGCCTGAACGACTCCAGCAGGGTCTCGTCGTAGTTGGGATAGCGGATCGGATCGACGACGACCTCGGCCACCCGGCGCAGATTCAGCCATTGGGCGGTGAAGTCGTCCACCAGCGCCTCGGTGGCGCGCGGGTCCGCGAGCATCCGCCGGGCCTGCTGCTCGAGTACAGCCGGGTCCGACAACGCGCCCTCTTCGGCCAGGGCCAGCAACTCGTCGTCGGGGACGCTGCTCCAGAGGAAGAACGACAGCCGCGACGCGAGCTCCACGTCGTCGAGCGGGTAGGCGGCCTGCGCTCGCGGCAGATCGATCGGATCGCGGTGCACCCGCAGCAGGAAGTCCGGATCGATGAGCAGGCGCTCGAGCGCGAACTGGATACCGTGCTCGAAGCTGTCCGCGGCCGACCGGCCCTCGTCGTAGAAGTCGAGCAGCACCGCCACGTCGGCATCGGTGACCGGCCGGCGATACGCCCGGCGGGCCAGCCTCGACAGAATCTCGCGGGCGCACGCCCGCTCGTCCGCCGCCACCGCGGGCCGGCAGCTGAAGATGACCCGCCGGCTGGGGGTGTCCGCGATCGTGTCGGCCACCTCGTAGGGCCCGCCGATCTCGACCGCCCCGACCGCCGCATAGCCCATGTAGATCTGGTCGTTGGTGAGCACCCGGCCGCGCTGCAGCGGCTGCGGCAGGCCCTCCGGCTCCCACAGCTCGCGGACGAACGACACCCCGACGGTGTGGGGACCGGCCTCGACCGGCACCTGGATGTACAGGTGATCGTCGCCGGTGAGCTGCATGAACGCTTCCCACTCGGGGTCCTTCACGAACCCCGGCTCGCCGGCGCCGGCGTAGCTGGCCGCGCCCGGGAGGCCGGGGGCGTCGCCGCCGACGGTGAAGCGCTTCAGCAGCCGCCCGTCGAGACGGACGTCGAGCTGCTGCGACCAGCCCATCCCCATGAGATAGGCCTGGTACTGGCGGCGCAGCCGCACCCGGATGACGTACTCGGCGTCGACGGGAAACTGATAGGGAACCACGAGGCCGCCCCGCGAGCCCAGCGGCAGGTCCTCGCTCTGCCGGCCGTCCTGCACGATGTGCAGGGGCACCTCGAAGGTGTCGAACCCGGCCGCCGGCGGCGGCAGCCCGACCGCGAGACGGGTGACCTGCCGCGCCACCGACAGGTACCGCTCGAGGTGGGCGCGCGAGATGGTCAGGACGTCGGCGAAGTTGTCGAAGCTGCCGTCGGCCGTCTCGTCGCCCGGCAGCAGATCGGCGACGTCGATGTCGAGGGCGAACAGGTCGCGGACGGCGTTGGCGTACTCGGTCCGGTTCATGCGGTGCACGGCGCTGCCGCGGCCGGGATAGGGGTCGGCGGCCCACGCCGCGTCGATTGCCCCCTCGAGATGCGAGGCCACCACCGCATAGGTCGCCGGGTCGGGCCGCGGCCGCCGCGGCGGGGGCATCGACGCCGCCCGCAGCTTGGCGATCACCTTCTCCCAGAGCTCCGGGTCCGCTTCGGGATGCGCGGCGTCGACCCCGTCGAAGCTCAGCTCCGCCGTGCGCAGCCGGTCGTTGTGGCAGGCGACGCAGTATCGGTCGAGCATCGCCCCCACGTCGGCCGCGGTCACCGGAGTCGTGGACTCCTGCGCCCACACGCTCTCGGCCGCCACCAGCGCCGCGAGGCCAACGGCCCCGGCTGCCGACGACATCCCGATACGCCACCAGATACCGCTCCGACAGCCGTCACGAAATAGCCGCATGGGGTCTCCCCGTTCCACGTCCGGGTCGTGCCGCACATCCTCGGGCACACTCGGGCCGGTCCATTGTGCCCCATCATCATCAACTTCGCAACGCGTATTCGTGCCGGATGGCGACGCCGGCGCGAGCGTCACCATCCGGCTGACGCCAATCAAGCGAACGGATTCCGAACCGTCACGCCCGCGAAGCTCATGCCGGCCTGTAGATCCTCGGACAGCACCCTCGAGCAGCGCCCGATTCTGGCGGCTTCGACGATCGCGGCGTCCCAGTACGATACCTGCCAGCGCACGGCCGTCGCGAGCGCCTGCTGCACGAGCGGCACCGTCGTCTCGATCACGCGAAAGCGCAGCCAGGATTCGATCAACGCCACCGCGGACTCGTGGGCGAGACGGTCGGGTTTGGTGGAGCGGGTGGCCTGCACGTAGAACTCCTGCAGCACCTGGGCCGACAGCACGAGGTCGTCCCGCTCCAGGATCGCCCGCGCCGTCACCCGCTTCTCCCCTTCCTCGACGGCGGTGCTGACCGCGTAAAGGAGCACGTTGGTGTCAACGAAGTCGGCCACGGCGGTAGATCTCCTCGCGCGGCAGCCGGTCTCCGGCCCGGAACGTGTCGACCTGCCGTAGCGTCTCATGCTGGAGACGCTTGCGCCGGTCGAACTCGGTCTCCTCTCCCGACCACCGGATCAGGAACTCCCGGACCGCCGCCGACACCGAGGTACCGCGCTCCGCCGCCTTGATGCGCGCGCGCCGGTGGGCGTCGTCGTCTATCGATACTGTGATATTTTTCATATGCACAGTATCACACGACCAAGCCTTCTTCCTCGAATCGACGGCGGCGAACGGCGCCGGCGTCGGACTCCAACAGGCGGCGCGCGGGAACCAATGCTCCTCCGATGGCTCCCGGCCAGGGAGCGTAGGCGGTCGAGAGGTGAGGACGTTGCCGTACTTGGACCATCCACGCCGGCGTCAGTCGACTGGCCGCGGGGAGGTCAGGGACGCCCGTCCCTCTCCTCGAAGTGCGCGAGCGCCCCGGAAAGGACGTCGCTCGGGTGGTCCTTGCAGAGCACGAAGAGACGATCTCGCGCCCGCGTCATGGCCACGAACAACTGGCTGACCTGCATCGCGCGCTGTTCGGCGTACTCGGCGTCGGTCTGCTGCGCGCTGCGCGGCCGGGGAAAGGCGGCGGTGCCCAGCAGGAACACCGCCTTGAACTCGAGACCCTTGGCGCGGTGGAACGTGTCCACCTTGATGGCATCGTTGGGCTTGCCGTCGAACTGGCTCAACGACTGACACCGAAGATCCGCAGCCCGCAACCCCTTGAGAGCCTGTTGGGTTCGGTTGCGGTCGGGCGCAAACACCCCGATGTCACCCCCCCCGATGTTGCCGCTGCGCGTGAGTCGCTTCACCTCATCGACGACGAACGCGACCTGGGCGGCCGCATCCGCGACCCGCACCAGCACCGGTTTCGGACCGCCCCGCAACGCCTCGTGGGCCGCATCGCTGCGCGGGCTCGCGCCGCCCTCGTCGTCGTCGACCCGTTCAGATCCTGCACAGGCCATGGCCGCGCCGATGATCGGCCTGGTGTTGCGGTAGTTGATTCGCAGCACGGCGCCCCGGCCGCGGACGTCCACCCCCGCCTCGACCAGGGTGAACCCACCGGGATAGATCTTCTGGGCGTGGTCGCCCACCAGGAAGAGCCCATCCTGCCCGTCCATCCCCGGGCCGTTCACCAGCGTCTGGATGAACTGCAGACCCACCAGGGTCAGATCCTGCGACTCGTCCACGATGGCCGCCCGGTACCGCGGCTCCGACCGCTCGCGCACGAGGTCGCGGGCGCGGCGCACCACGTCAGGAAAGTCCTCGACACCCCGCTCCGCCAGCCGCTCGTCCCACGCTTCGCGCAACGCCCAGGCCTGCTCGCGCATCGCCGCCGTGAACCGTGTGCGGCGGCCGGTCCGTTCCACTCTCTGATACTCCTCCAGCGTGTCGATGCCCCGCCCCTTCAACACCGCCGTGACCTCGTCGCGCAGGTAGCCGCGCGTCAGACCGACACGATGCAGGGGAGTGCCCGGCCGGAGCACCGCGGCCCACGCGTCGTCGAAGGCGGCCTCGACTGCGGCCGGGTTCAAGGCGGGCGGCGACTCCGCCTCGTGACAGAAACGCGACGCCAGCTTGTCCACGTTGATGAACTCGACGGCGCCCGCCACGGCAGTCGGCAGGCGCCGGTACAGGTTGTCGAACACCGGCGGCAGGTTCTTGATGAAGGTCGTGAAGAGCACCGGGGGCGGCGACTTGGGCGGCATGCGCGAGGCGGTGAACCGCTTCGCAAGGGCGGCCGCGCGGTGCAGAGCGACCACCGTCTTGCCGGTGCCGGCCGACCCGCTCACCCGCGCGGGTCCAGCGAAGCGGCGCTCCACCAGGGTGCGCTGATCGGGGTGGAGGAAGATCATCCACTCCTCGATGGGCGCCGACAGCAGGCGTTCGAGCTCGTCCCGACCCAGCAGCGACGACAGGCCGGCCCGTGCGCCGCGCTCCATGATGGCGTCACGGAAACGCCGGTGCTCGGTCTCCTGATCGTCGATCAGGCGACGGTTGGCCCATGCTTCGGGCGACTGCTCGGAACACGCCGAGATCTTGTCGAACAGCACCTCGTCCTCGAGGAGTTCCGGCCAGACCTCAAGCAGCGATCCCTGGGTCGCGCGCCGCAGGCGGCGGACGGCATCGCTGTCGAACCCCGCCCCGGCGAGCTCCCGGTCGCTCCAGTGAGCGAGGATCGACGGTTCCGCCTCGGCCGTTCGCCCCGCCGGCCCGGGCGTCGGCGTCAGCACGGACCCGTCGAGATCAATCGCATCCGGTCGAACGGGAATCAGACCCGGGCGTCCGGTGAGCGGCGCCGCGAACGCCACACGCGACGCGAAGTCGTAGATGGCGTCGTGATGGCCCGCCCGGAGCAACACCGACGCAGGCCCCTCGCGGGCCAGCAGCACTCGCAGCTCCTTGGAGGCGCGGATCGTCCACAGCCGCCGGCGGCCCCCGCGACCCTCGAGCTGCTCCAGGTTGAGTCCCGATGCATCCGGCGCCTGCTGGTACCGCGAGACCGTCTTCAACACGCGTTGCGAATCGACCGGATCGAGCCGGTGGAGCGACGGCAGGAACTGAGGGTCGAAGGCAATCTCGATGGCCTGGCGCATCAGCGATCCTCGCGCCGACGGCGCTCGCCGGCCCAACGCGGCGGAGAATGTCGATCGGGAATCGAGGTTTCGTCATTACGCACGAGGCAAGCCTCCGGACGGCCCAGCGCGTGCGTTGCTGGAGATCTGGAATGGCGGGCGACATTGTGCCACCACCGGCTGATCACGACAACACACGCCGGGGAGGCGTTGCCCCCGGCGCACGCCTCCCTATAATGGAGGCGCGATCCCCCTTGAACGGCCGGCCGGCATCTGGAGGTCGAAGTGATGAAGAAACGCGCCCTCGCGCTGTTGGCGGGGCTGGCCGTCGCTTCCGCGACGCTCGATGCGCAGCCCCGCCCGACGCGGCCTGACGCCCCCGGCCTCTACGCGATCGTGAACGCGCGGGTGGTGACGGTGTCGGGCGAGACCCTCGAGAACGGCACGGTGGTGATGGAGGACGGGATCATCACCGCGGTCGGGGTCGGGGTGGACGTGCCCGCGGGGGCCCGGGTGCTCGACGGCGACGGCCGGACCGTCTATCCCGGGCTTGTCGACGCCCTCACCACCCTGGGCCACGGACAGGAGCCCGAGCCCGGGAACGCCCGCCGCGGCGGGGGCGAAGGCGGCGATCGGCCTCACGCGTGGGGACCCGAGGACCGGCCGGGGACGACCACCTGGCTGACCGCGGCCGACGGCATCGACCCCGGCGACGAGCGCTTCGAGCGCTGGCGCGCGGCGGGCTTCACGTCCGTCGTCAGCACCCGCCACGAGGGGCTGGTCCCCGGCCAGGCCGCGGTGCTCAACCTGGGGTCGTTCGAGCGCCCGCGGGAGCTGGTGGTCGCGAGCCCGGTGGCGATGCGGGTGAACCTGCAGGACCGAAGCCGCACCTGGTCGGGCTTTCCCGGCAGCGCGATGGGCGTCTTCGCCTACCTCAAGCAGCTCTACTACGACGCCGAGCACCACGAGGACGTCTGGGCCGACTACGAGGAAGCCCCGCGCGGCCTGCGGCGTCCCGAGTGGGACGGGGCGCTCGAGCCTATCCGGCGCCAGCTCGGCGAGGGCTGGCCGGCCCTGTTCCCGGCGTCGGACCGCTCCGACGTCGTCCGCGCCCTCGCCACCACGGCCGAGATGGGCGTCCGGCCCGTCGTCTACGGCGCGCACGGCGCCTGGGCGGCGGCCGACCTGCTGGCCGCGAGCGGCGTGCCCGTCCTGGTGAGCCTGGACTGGCCGGCGCCGCCCCGCGACGGGGACCCCGACGCGGTGCCGGCCCTCGCGGATCTCCGGCTCTACGACCGCGCGCCGACCGCCCCGGCCGCGCTCGCGGAGGCCGGAGTGCCCTTCGCGTTCTACGCCGGGGGGCTCGACGATCCGTCCGAGGCGCTTCCCGCGGTCCGGCGGGCGGTGGCCCAGGGGCTCTCCGCCGGCGACGCCGTCCGGGCCCTCACGCTGTCGGCGGCCGAGATCTTCGGCGTCGACGACCGGCTGGGATCGATCGAGGCGGGCAAGATCGCCAACCTGATCGTCGCCGACGGCGATCTCCTCGACGGGGGCACCGCCGTCGAGACCGTCTTCGTCGACGGCGAGATGTTCGAGGGGTCGGGCGGGCGGGAAGCCTCGACCGAAGAAGACGAGGACCCGGGCGGCCGGGAAGGCGGGGGCGCGGAGCCCACCCGGAGCGGACCGGCCGACGACCCCGCGGCGCCGCCGGTGCCGATGGCCGCCGACCGCGGGCCGTTCCGCGACGACCCGATGACCTTCATCACCGGCGCGACCCTCCTCACCGCCTCGCGCGGGACCGTCGAGAACGGCGACATCCTCGTCCGCAACGGGCGGATCGCCGAGGTCGGGACCGGCCTCGAGGCGCCGGCGGGGGCCACGGTGGTCGACGCCGCCGGCAAGTTCGTCACCCCCGGCATCATCGACGCCCACTCGCACCTCGCGGCGCTCAGCATCAACGAGGGCTCGGTGAACGTCTCGTCGATGGTCACCATCGAGGACGTCATCCGCCCCGAGGACGTCGGGATGTACCGCGCCCTCGCGGGCGGGGTCACCACCATCAACGTCCTGCACGGCTCGGCCAACCCCATCGGGGGCGGCAACGCGGTGCTCAAGCTGCGCTGGGGCGCCGACGCCGGCGACCTGCTGATGGGCGCCCACCCCGGCATCAAGTTCGCGCTCGGCGAGAACACCACCCGCGACCGCAACCCCGACCGCTATCCGGGGAGCCGCATGGGGGTGCAGGACGTCATCCGCCAGGCGTTCCTCGACGCCGGCGCCTATCTCGCCGAGTGGGACGCGTACCGGGCCAGCGACGGCCGCCGCCCCGCCCCGCGCCGCGACCTGAAGCTCGAGCGGCTCGGCGAGGTCCTGAGCGGCGAGCGCTGGGTGCACGCCCACAGCTACCGCGGCGACGAGATCCTCCAGCTGCTGCGGCTGGCCGAGGAGTTCGGGTTCACCATCCGCACCCTGCAGCACGTCCTCGAGGGCTACAAGGTCGCCGACGAGATCGCCGCCCACGGGGCCGGGGCCTCCACCTTCTCGGACTGGTGGGCGTACAAGGTCGAGGCGTTCGACGCGATCCCCTACAACGCGGCCCTGATGACCGAGCGCGGGGTGCTGGTGTCGATCAACTCCGACTCCGGCGAGGAGATCCGCCACCTGAACCAGGAGGCGGCCAAGACGATGAAGTGGGGCGGGCTCGACGAGGAGGCGGCGTTGCGCCTGGTGACGCTGAACCCCGCGATGCAGCTCGGCATCGACGACCGGGTCGGCTCGATCGACGAAGGCAAGGACGCCGACCTGACCATCTGGGAGGGCCACCCCCTGAGCATGTTCGGGAAGCCGGTGCAGACCTACGTGGACGGGAAGCTGTACTTCGATGTCGAGCTCGACCGCGAGCGTCAGGCCGCCATCGAAGCGGAGAAGCAGGCCCACCTCGCGAAGCTCGGCCTGAAGCCGAAGGCGGAGGAAGACCGATGAGCCGCACCATCGAAGTCCGCGGAATAGGGGCCGCGCTGCCGCTTCTCGCCGCGGGGGCCCTCCGCCCCGCCCGCACGCTCGGCGCCCTGCGCGCCGCCAGCGCCCTCGGCGCCCCGGTCACCGTTGGCGCCGCCGTCGCCCTCGCCGCCGCTGTCGCCCTTGGCGCCGCTGCCCCCGCCGCCGCGCAGACGTATGCGATCCGGGGCGGGACCGTGCACACCCTGGCCGGCGACCCGTTCGTGGGGACCGTCGTCATCCGGGACGGCCGCATCGCGGCGGCGGGGCCGGACGTGGAGGCGCCGGCCGACGCCGAGGTCGTGGACGCGGCGGGCCGCCACGTCTATCCGGGGCTCTTCGACGCCGTCTCCCGGCTCGGGCTCACCGAGATTGGCGCCGTCAGCGTGACCAACGATGCCCGCGAGCAGGGCGGCTTCAACCCCCAACTGCAGGCGGCGACGGCCATCCATCCCGCGAGCGAGCTCATCCCGGTGGCCCGCGCCAACGGCATCACGGCGACCCTGAGCGTGCCGCAGGGCGGCGCCATCGCGGGGCAGGCGTCGCTGGTGGGCCTCGACGGCTGGACGGTCGAGGAGATGCTGATCGAGCCCGGGGCCGCGATGGTCGTCAACTACCCGTCGCTGGCGGGCGGCTTCGGCGCCACCGGCGACTGGTCCGAGCGGCAGGAGCGCTACGACGAGGCGGTGGCCCGCCTCGACGAGTGGCTCGACGCCGCGCGCGACTACCACCGGGCGGTCGAGGCCGGGGCCGGAGTGCGCCGCGACCTCAAGCTCGAGGCGGCGGCGAAGATCCTGGATGGCGCGATGCCCGTCCTCCTCGCCGCCAACGGCGAGCGCGACATCCGCAACGCCGTCGAGTGGGCGCGCGGCCAGGGGCTCGACTTCGTGATCGCGGGCGGGCGCGAGGCGTGGAAGATCGCCGACTGGCTGGCCGAGCACGACGTCCCCGTCATCCTGGGGCCGACGCAGTCGATGCCGGCCGGCCCCGACGAGTCCTACGCCGAGGCCTACGCGAACCCCGGCCGCCTGCACGCGGCGGGGGTCCGCATCGCCTTCGCCACGTTCACCGCCTCCGATTCGCGGACCCTGCCCTATGAGGCGGCGCAGGCGGTCCCCTATGGGCTGCCACGGGAGGAGGCCCTGGCCGCGGTCACGAAGAACGCAGCCGAGATGCTGGGCCTCGACGACCGGCTCGGAACGATCCGGGAGGGCCGCATCGCCAACCTCATCGTGACCGACGGCGACCCCCTCGCGATCCGCACACAGGTCGTCGAGCTGTTCATCCTCGGCCGCCGCGTCAGCACCGACAACCGTCACCGTTCGCTGTACGAGCGGTACCGGGCGCGGCCGCGCTGACTGCAGAAGCGTCAGCGGCAGCCGGCGAGGGTCCACCGGCGACCCCCGGTTCGGTGGCTCGACCGCCGCTACGGCTCGAGCGGGTCGAAACCGTCCGCGCAGTCATACGCGGGTGTCGCGCTTGTCCGGGTGGCCGCCGGCGGGGGCGACCGGCTCGGACACCCGGTTGCTCATCTCCCGAACCCCACCACCAACATCCCCGCCATCCTCGGTCTCACCTCGACGTGGTCACGATTCGCCAGGATGGCCAGATCCGTGGCGACCCTGAACCCGAGTTCCGCAAGCGAGATGAACGGCACGTCGAACTCCGGACCCCAGAATTCGACGCCGACGCCCGGCTGCAGCACGAACCCGTAGGCGGCCTCCCCCGCCGGGAACGGCGGGTCGCAGGGGGAGACGAACCTTCCATCCCCGTCGAACGTGCTGCAGCGAGCGTTGGCGGCCTCGATGTCCACCGTACCGCTCTCATACGTCATCGTGCGAGCGCTCCGAAACCCGCCGCCCAGCAGCTGGTAGTAGAAGCCCACCCACCCCTCGTTTGAAGGACTCCTGAGCCCTCCCAGCAGCGTCTCGTAGCGATCCTCGCGCGTGACCCCGACATCGCCCCGCTCTTCGAAGACGGTGTCCACGCGGCTCGTCCCCTCCAACACCCATTGGTCGAGGAAGCGGCTCGATTGGACCCAGCCGGGGATGACCGGGCCGTCGGGCGCGTGTCCACCCCAAAAGGCCCCCGCCGAGAAATCGAAGGACCGTTGGGCCGCCGCCCCGGCGGGAAGCAGGAGCAGCGCAACAGCGACTACCGCTCGCGAGGTCATCGCTCCGCCCCTCCGTCACGCCGACCCCTGACCCCATCGCCCACGCACGCCGCCGGGTCGTCCGCCGCCACCGGCACCGCCCCCCGGGCCACCAGGTGGACGTTGTCCGACGACTCCAGGGTAAACACCCGCTTGCCGCCCGCCAGAGCGTCCCGGCACAACCGTTCCGTCTTGCCCCCCGGCGCCGCGTGCGCGACAAGCAGCCGCTCCGCCAGCGCCGCCACACAGGCGTTCCGCTCGGCCGCGATGGCCGCCGTAGGGCGGCGAACCCCTTCGTCAAAGAACGACAGCAGCAGCAGACGGCCGTCGCCGAGCGCCGCCCTCCAGGCCCGAGGCAGCCGCATGACACCGAGCCCCCGCGCAGGGCACACCACCACGCGGGCCGACCCCCGCAGCAGCAGATCCAGGAACTCCTTCTCCATCGCCGACTGAAACCCGCCGACCAGCGTCACGCTCTTGCCGCGCAGCGCCCGCGCCAGGTCGTAGGTCTTCAGCAGAGAGTCGCCGGGAGCCCGCACCGAACAGAAAAACCCGAGCAGCGCGCCGTCCAGCAGCTGAAGCCTGCCCCACGCCGTCACCGGCCTCCGCCCCCCATCCCCGAAACACCGCCGCAACGCCGCCGGATACTCCGGCGCGCCCGGACCCAGACGTCTCCGTCCCTCCGGCGCCATCACGTTCCCGGACGACCCGCCCCACCGGCACAGCGCCCTGCGAGCTCCGCCTGTACCCAGCCCGCCGTCTCCGACCCGGCTGGCCCCGCCCCCTTCCCCGCCACCGCGCCATCTTCCTCCCGCTGTGCCCTCTCCCGCTCCCGGCGCTGAAAGTACGCGCCGAGCCGGTCGAGGTCGTAGCCGTGCTCTCGGGCGATCTCGTCCTTGATCCGCCACACTTCCTCGATGACCTCATCCGCCATCCTCGCCTCCTCCCATCAATTCCTGCGGCGTACAGATTTCCGGCACCACGTATCCGCATTCCCCGCAGATCTTCCGCATGACCGGCTTCGTCTCCGCGTTGTCCAAATGCCGACAGTTCCACGTCAGCAGATAGTCCACGCCGTGCACCGCCGCCACCGCCACATGCAGTGCATCGTTCTCGGCTTTCTCCGGCAGTGCGCCGCCCCGAACGAGCGCCTTCGACAACTCCACCGCCGCCTTCGTGACCGGCAGAAGAGCAACATCCGCCAGCGCCGCCAGGCGCCGCGCCCCAGCCCCCGCGTCTCCCCGGCCCGCCTCGCCGACGGTGACCTCCGACGCGTGGAGAACGAACCGGTGCCGCTGCGTCTCCCACCAGTCGACCGTGATCTTCTGCCATGCGGCTCCCACCAAGTCACCCGTGGGCCGCGCCGTCAGGTACGACACAACCGTGGTCTCGATGTAGACCGTCTTCCCTTCCATCGACTCTCGCTCCTCGTCATCCCACCCCGAGCATCTCCCGCCCCATGCGATACTTGATATCGTAGTTGATAATGAAGTCCAATTCCTCGTCCGTGAAACCGTAGTGTTGTGCCAACATCCGATCTATTTCGTCGGCCATTGGTTTGATGAGCTTCGGCCTAAAGCGCTGGTACTGCACCGTACCCCCGACCCGGTAGGTGGCTTCAGCGACATAGGACGTCCGCTCCAGCTCCTCTGCAATCCTCCTCGCAAGAGGCTGGAACTCTTCAATGCCAGCCGCGACCGACTCCGGAATCGGAAACGACGCCAAGTCCGAGGGATTGTAGTCTCGACAATTAGTACAAGCCTGGTACAGCCAGTAGTGCAGCGTGCTCCAAAGGCAGCAGAAAGCCGTATCTCTCGCGAGCGAATCGGAAAAGCAAACACTACTTTCCCTGGTTGATGAACCTTCTACACCCTCCCGCCAGAATCTGGGCGGCGCCATCGTAAAAGTAAACCAATGTCCCACGCCTGTAATCTTGTAGTATATCCGATTGGCGGTAACTCCCCTCGAAACACTCATGCCCAGAGTCCTAGACTGCGCAAGTGCCTTTTGATATATGCTCTGTTCAGTTCTTGACTGCAGCTTCGGAACTATATCGTTATGGCTGGAAACCGCGAGACGTTCGTACCGCACGAGTTCCAGGAGTCTTGGTTCTTCTTCCTTGTACCACTTATGGTATCTAGTCGTCAGAAGCTTCCGACCCGGCGCACCCCTGCAACTCAGAATAATGCAGACCCGGCAGTGATCCAGACCTTGAAATAGTTTCGAAGGCCGGTCGTCGAACGTCGCATAGGCGCCAAAAGCTGTACGTTTTCGGATAAGCGCGCGTACGGGAGACATACGTTGCGTTGAAACTATCGGAGCTTGAACAATAAACCCCAACCTCGACTTTGCCCCGAGCAGATCGAGGCTTCGTTCCGTGCAAAACGCATATAGATTACCGCAACTCTCTGTTGTCAAGCCCTTGACTTGATAGGCTTTGCGAACTTTACTATATTCCACATAAGGAGGATTCCCGACGACTACGTCAAACCCACCTCCACGCATGACGCCGTAGAACTCTGCGAACCAATGAAAGGGTTGGTGCCCTTCCCGCCATCGCTCATATTCGCTCCCCCCTTTCCCCCTCACGCCGCAATCCCTCGCCAGGTACTCATTCAACTCCTCCCGAAGCTCATCAAGCCGCCGGCGGAGTTCCGACTTCGTCTCGGTGAACGCAGCCGCGTCCATCGCGTGCTCCGTCTGCATCGCACGGAACTGCCCGAAAGCACGGTCGGCGATTTCCGCGCGCTCCTCGATCTGTGGAAGTGACAGTTGCCCTATCAGGTCCGCGCCCAGGGCTCTTTTCACTTCGTCGAGCGACGTGAAGCCGACGAGCGTGTTGCCGGCCCGGACGTTGAAGTCGATGTCGGGCAGCGGCTCGATCTGGTCGTAGCACTCCAGTTGGGCGACGAGCTTGAGGAAGAGGCGCAGCTTGCAGATCTCCACCGCCTCTTCCATGATGTCCACGCCGTACAGGTTGTCGATGATGATCGACTTGAGGATGAAGTACCGTTCGCTCGCGTGCCGGTCGACCTCCGTCAGGGCCTCACGGAAGTGGCGCAGCTTCTCCGGGCGGTGCTTGCGCCGCGAGCGCTCCAGGTCATCGAGGAATCCCCGCATCGCGTCCAGGCACGCGTTGTACAACGGCTCCAGGATGTTGAGCGCGGCGAAGAGGAACGCGCCCGAGCCGCACGTGGGGTCGAGGACGGAAAGGGCTCTGAGCGCCTTCCAGAAGGCGCGGATCAATTCGGGACCCTCGCTGCCGGCGATGACGTCCTGGGCGAACTTCTCGATGTCCAGGTTGTAGGTGATGAGGTCGTTGATGGACGTGACGTCGCCAGCCTTCAGCTTGGCGTGAACTTCCTCGTAGCGCTGCCGACGGGACACGTGCTCGCGCCACGTCTCGGTCGGCAGCCCGTACTCGCGTGGAGCGGGTTCGTTCCAGCCCCCGCGCTTCGACACGTCGTCCAAGCCGGCGGCGATCTCCGGCGGCAGCCGACGCGGCGCGGGCAGGCCGGCCTTCTGGTCGTGGTCGTAGCTGATGCCGTGGCGCACCGCCTCGTAGAAGTAGCGGTCTGGGTCGTCCGACAGCAGCCGCCACACGCCGCCGTCGGGCTTGAACGCGATGGCGCAGTCCCTTCGCGCCCGGTCAAAGAGGAACGGGATGACGGTGTTGCGGCTGATGTACCCGGTGATGTCCTCCTTGCTGTAGTAGGCCCCCATCTGCTTCTGGTTGACGTACTTCTCGAAGATGTAGCCGAGCACGTCGGGGTTGATCTCGTTGTCGTTGCGCAGGGGCCGGTCGTCGAGGTGCCACTGGTACGCCTCGAAGAACGCGAAGACGCGCTCGAAGGCGTCGTCCGGGATGTGGATGTCGGGGTTGTGGCGCTCCAGGGCGTGTACGTCGAACAGGCCCCCGTTGAGGTAGGGAACCTCGCCAAGCAAGGCCGCCAACTCGGGGGCACGGTCGGCCGCGGGACGGCCTAGACCCTCGTGGAACAGCCGCAGCAGGAACAGCGGGTAGAAGCTGTGGAAGTTGCCGTCGCCCTGCTCCCGGCGCACTCTCTCCAAGCGGTGGCGCAGATAGTCGGGGTCGCCGTCGAGAAAACGGCGCTTCTGGATGAAGTAGATGAACATCATCCGGTTGAGCATCAGCGAGGCGTACCACTCACGGTCGCCCACGCTCGTGATGCCTTCGATGAAGCCGAGGAACGCACGATGCTCCTTCCTGAAGCGGTCGTAGAACCGCCTGGTGACCCTCTCCACGTCGAAGGCGGCGCGGACCCGGCCCGACACGTCCACGATGGTGAGGTCTTCTTCTTCCTCCAGGGCGAAGACGAGCTGCTCGAGCTTCTGGATCAGCAGTTCGCCGGACTGGCCGCGGCTGTATACGTGTGTGCGGACCCGGTCCGGGCGTCCAGGTTCTCGCTTCACCCACTGCCAGCACTGGGTGTCCCGGTCGCCCGTGACGTACACGATGAGGTGTTCGCGGACCGACCTGGCGACGACCCTCTCGATCCTCTGGCGCGTGGGCTGATTCGGGAAGGCGTCGTCCGAATCAGCCACGTACCGATAGACCACGAAGCTGCGCTTCTGCGCGACGGCTTCGAGAGCGAACGTGCGCTCCGGGACCTCTACCTCAATATCCGTGCCACCGTGGTCCCAGCCGAGTTCGTCGATGAACAACGCGCGCAGGTCCAGACTCTCCAGATGGTGCCTGACGCGGGCTCTGTCGAGGGACGCGGGCATATCACTATCCAATCAGGCCCATCGAGCAGATGATGCTCGGCTCTTGGCGTTCGTCGTCGCCGTGCACAATGCAGAGCCGGTCCTCGTCCCTGAGCGCACAGACCAGTTCGGCGAGAGACTCATCGGAGATGCCGCTGCGCAACTGACGGTTCAGGGCATCCACCGCGGTCTGGCGCAGCGGATAGCGGTAGATGTCGTCGACGGCCTGTCGCAGCGGCGCCGTATCGAACACCATGCCCTTGACGCTTTCCGCGTAGCCCTTCAACCGCTCGTAGGTGCGAAAACGCGCCCCGGAGGGGCGGCCTAGCGCGCCGCCGACCTGCTTCTCCTCGCTGGCGATGTGCGCCGCCGCCTTGGCGACCAGAGCGTGATGCGTCTCGTGGCGCGCAAGGGCCGGCGTGTTCGGCGGACACGCCGCAGCCCGCAGAATCTCGAACTGGCTGCGGGTTACGCTGCCGCCGTCACGGTCGACCCAGGCCAGCGAATCGTACCCCTGCGCTGTGCGCATGTAGACGAGCGCTCCCGGCGGCCGTTCCGGATCTTCCTGATGGGCCTTCGAGGAATGGACCACCGGCGGCAGATCCTCTATTCTCTTCCGAAGTTCCGGGTCGTCCTGGGTGGCGTTCCGCCAGATCTGGTAGGCGTACGAGGACAGGTCGACGTCCGTGTCGTCGTCGCCGTCGAGGATCCCGGCCTTTTCGTGGTACAGGTCGAGCACTGTCCGTTCGTCGTCGCCCTCGAAGAACGCTTCGTCGGCCCCGACCACCTCGGCGTTCTCGCTGAGGCGGTCCCGCACACGGGCGCGCAGCCGCAGCAGGCGTTCGACCCCTTCGGCCGGCAGGAACGAGTAGCACAAGATGTCGCGCGCCCGTTGACCGATGCGGTCGACGCGCCCGGCGCGCTGAATCAGGCGGATGATCGCCCATGGCAGATCGTAGTTCACGACGATCGCGCAGTCCTGGAGATTCTGTCCCTCGCTGAGCACGTCGGTGGCCACCAGCACGCGCAGCTCGTCTTCGTCGGCGACGCGGCTCTCTCTGTCGTTGCTTCGCGGGCTGAAGCGCCACGCCAGGCTGGTAGGATCTTCGGTGTCCCCTGTGGCAGCCTCCATGCGCGAGACGCCGCGCGACCGAAGTTCGCCCTCCAGATAACGCACGGTGTCGGCGAACTGGGTAAAGACCAGGACCTTGCGTTCCGCATGTCGGTCGCGGAGTAGCTCCACCAGCGCCCCGAGCTTGGCGTCCGCCGCCGCCCGCCACTCGCCGAATCGCACGAGCAGGTCGCGCAGGGTCGCGGCGTCGGCCGTCAGGTCTTCGCGGAGCGCCGTCTCGAAGTGGTGGGCGGGGAGCCAGCGGAACCGACGCCTGTAGCGCCCGCTGAAGAGCGCGTAGACCTGGCTGGCGCGCTGGTGAAACTGCTCCTCGGTTCTAAGAGACGCCGCCTCTACAGCCGGCTCGGCATCCTCCTCCCCATCGACGTCAAAGAGGTCGCCGGCGGCCGCCTCGGCGTCTTCATCCGAGGACTGCACGTCCAGTAGACCGGCGTCTGCCGTCCCAATGGGGAGCGGCAAACCGTTCTCGATGGCGTGCAAGAACACGAAGTTCCGGAGCACGTGGCGTTCGACCGACAGCAGAAAGGCGTGACCGCTGCTCTCGAGGCGCTTGAACAGATTCGTCCGGCAGAACCCCATGAGACGCTTGCCGGCGCGTGACAGGTCGTCCAGCACGCGCGCCTCGGTCAGCGTGGGGGGCGCCGGCGGCGACGCCGTCACGTAGTTGCCGAGACCGTAGCGCGGCAGCCCGAGCGTATTGATGGCGGCCACCACGTCGTCCGCGAACAGTCGGCCGTACTGTGCGTCGACTTCGAACGGCAGCGTCCGCGGGACGCGCGTCGGGAAGTAGGAGCGCTCGCCGCCTTCGAAGGTCAGGTAGCGCCGCCCGTCCGCCGGGTCCCTGGCGGCATAGTTGTCCTGCACGAAGCTGCGCGTCCGACGAACGAGATACAAACGCATCAGTTCCCGCCAATCTTCGGCGTAGGGGGACTGCTCGAAGGCGGCCAGGGACCGAACGGGCGCCTGGTGGTGACGCATGAACTCGGTCTCGCCCATTTCCCGCAACAGGCGTTCCGGCCGAATGCCGAGGTCCTCGGCCTCGGGAACGAACAGGCGGAGCTGGCTGGACAGGTCCAGATACGTCTTGTTGTACGGCGTCGCCGTCAACAGGATGCACTTGCTCTCGTTCTCCCGGATGTACTCGTGAATCGCGCGGTATCGCTTGCCCTGACGATTCCTCAGGTTGTGGCTTTCGTCGATCAACACCAGACGGTAGCGACGCAGGTCCGGCAGTTCCCCGAGCACGCGGCTCATCGACAGCACACGGGCGCGCAACCGGTACCGATCGCGGTGATCCTCCCACATGGGGACGAGGTTCCTGGGGCAGATGACCAACGTCTCCAGCCCGTGGTCGTCCTCGAACACGCGCGCCAGCGCGGTGGCCATGAGGGTCTTGCCCAATCCGACGACGTCACCGATGAGCACGCCCCCCCGCTTGTTCAGGTGATGCGCGGCGATCTTCACGGCCGCGGTCTGAAAGTCGAGAAGCTGGTTGCCGAAGTCCCTGGGAATGCGAAACTCGGTCAGACCAGCCCGCGCCTCCTGCGACAGGTGATAGGCGATCTTGACGTAGATGTTATGGGGCGGAATCAACCGCTCCCGGGCCCAGCTCTCCTCGATGATCGCGGCCAGCTCGTCCGAGATGTCGACGCACCAGCGGTCGTTCCAACGCTCCTCGAACCAGGCCGCGAGCTTCTGGCAGGCGTCGTGGTCGAGCACGTCCAGGTTGAGTTCGCCTTGAAGTGAGAGTCCGGACTGTGTGAGGTTGCTGCTGCCCAGGTACCCCACCGTCGGATTTGTCGGGTCGGAACGGAACAACAGGTAGAGCTTGGCATGAAGGGGATGCCTGAGAAACAGCTTGACCACTACCTTCCGTGCTTCTATCTGCCGCGCCAGTCTCCGCAGGGCGGCCTCGTCCTGGTTGGTCGGAGCGCCGAAGGTCAGTTGTTGCCGGAACTCTTCAGCCAGCCCCTTCTTGAGCCGCAACGCCGTCTGATTGTCGAGTTCCGGCCGGTCGGAAGACAGACTCCTGGCGGCACGCAACTGTTCGTGCGGCAGCCGTTGCATGCCGACGAGGATGCGGCAGCAATGGCCCGCGCCGCCGGCCCATTTCTCCACATTGTCGTCAATCGACCGCCAGCCCAGGAGATTGAAATACCCGACGCAGAAATCGGCCCGGTAGGCGACGCGCATCGTTTCGACCAGAGCGGGCCGGAGATGCTGCTTGATGTTGTCAAAAATGCGGGGCATGCGTTGTTCTCGGAAAATAGCCGCCAAGCGGTGCTCGGTCAAGTTCGAACCGGTGCACCTCGGTCGCACGGCAACCACTCTCGCGCGTTCGGGCTCGCAGGAGACGTTGGCAATGAGGGTTCGGGTGGCAGGCAAAGCGGCGGGCCGCGATTGTCGGGACCGGCTCACCCGGACAATGCCGGGCTGCGACCTGTCCGCCGACCAATCCTCGCAGGAGTCTGCGTCGTTCTGCGGTGCAGACTCCTACGCCAACACGTCGGCGACGGGAAGGCGGAATCCGGGAAACAGGGGGGCGCCATCCAGCACGTCCGAGGCGGCGAGTCTCCGGGGCGCCGCGCCCGGTTCGTGGATGGAGACCGATCGGCGACCGGGGTCCACCACCCAGACGACGCGGGTCCCGGCCGCCAGCCACGAGGCCACCTTCTCCGCCACTTCGGGGCGGGTGTCGCCGGGCGAGGTGACCTCTACCGCGAGATCCGGTGCTCCCTCCCAGAAGGTCACCGGTTGGCCGGTGGCGGCGATCCGCTCGCGCCGTACGAAGGCGACATCCGGGGCGAGCACGGTGTCGGGACGCCGTGCCAGCACGAAGCCGGTCTCGGCGCCGCAGACCACGCCCAGTTGGTGGGTCTTCACGTGGTGTCCCAGCGGGACGGCGACGTTCATGATGACCGCACCGTGACGAAATCCGGCCGGCGTCATCCGTTGCAGCTCTCCCCTGACCAACGCATACCGCCAACTGTCGTCCGGAAGGTCGAACAACTCCTCGGCAGTCATGGCCCGGCCGGACCAGGGCGCCGCCGATGGGAGGGATGCAGGTTGGGACATGCTGACTCCCGATGCCCGACGGGTGAACACCGAGATCCTCAGTATACCGCGGGTCGGCGGCGCGCCAGCGCCCGCCGACCCCGCGGTCGCAGGTAGCGGGCGTATCCGATGAGCGGCGGTGCGCGCGTCCCTCTGACAAGGCTCCAGCCGTGTGTGCTATCGCAGGTACAATCGATATGCACCATGAGAATGCACATAGATCTCGACGACGCGCTCATCACCGAGGTCGACGACATCGCCGGTCCCCGGCGCCGGAGCGCGTTCGTGCGTGACGCGGTGCGGGCGGCGGTGGACCGGCATCGCCGCCGAAACCATCTGCGCCAGGCCGCCGGCAAGCTCAGCGACGCCGGACACGAGTGGGACGATGATCCCGCGGCCTGGGTGAGCCGCCAACGGTTCGGTGACCCCCGCCGGGTGGGATGACGCCGTGTACGTCTTCCTCGACACGACGGTGCTGATCGACTACCTCCGGGGCCGCCCGGCCGTCGCGCGGGTCGACGCGGCCGTCGACCGAGGGGATGTGCCTTGTACGACGCCCATCAACGTCGAGGAGGTCTGCCGGGGGCTGCGTCCGGCGGAAGCCGACGCGGCCGGGCATCTCTTCGAGGGTCTCCACATCCCCCCAATCGGGCGGGCGGAAGGACAGCAGGCCGGGGAATGGCGGCGGCGCTTCGCCGCGCAGGGGACCACGCTGTCGCAGGCCGACTGCCTGATCGCGGCGGCGGCGCACGCGGCGGCGGCAGTGCTCGCCACCGGAAACCCGCGACACTTTCCGATGACGGAGATCACGGTCGAACACTGGCCCGTTGGAGAGTAGGGCGCTGCCGCGCGTGGCGGCGGCGGACCACCCGGCATCCTCCGCGGAACAGGACGTGACCGACCAGCTCCGGCGCGACCCCGGCCTCACGGCGCGCCGGCGGCCGCGGGCGCCGCGCCGGCCAGCCGGTCGGTGGCGACGAACATCGTCAGGGCGACGCCGTTCCAGCGGCCGTCACGGGACGGGCTGCCCTCGGCCGCCGCGCCGATGGGCATCGTGCCGGTCAGGGTCGCCACCCGACGATACGCCTGCACGAGATACGCGCGCACGACGTCGGCGTGCTCCTGCGCCTGCCTGAACTCCTCGCCGGGATTGGCGCCGACGGCGTAGCCCTCGACCACGAGGGGGCTGTCGCGGGGATAGTCGAGCAGCTCGGCCATCGCCTCGTCGAGCCGCCGGACGGCGTCCGGCGCGAGGGCCACCCCGCCCCCCGCGGCGGCCTCGAACAGCAGGTCCCCGTCGACCCAGATGCGCAGCGGCGTGTAGCGGTCGTCGCGGAACAGCTCGCCATACTCGTCCCGCGTGAGCTGGTCGAGGTTGTAGAACCCGCGTTCGCCGAAGAAGCGGCTGAAGAGCCAGTTGCGCTTCAGCGCCTCGGTGTTCTCGGCGAGGTCGGACATCGCGTCGCGGGCGTGGGCCACCGTCTCGCCGGCGTCGGCGAGCATCCGGACCGTCTCGCTCTCGGGGCCCCCGAACCGGTCGATGGCCTCCTCGACCCGCTCGGCGCTGCGGCGGACCGCCTGCATCGTGGCCTCGGTCTCCTGCACGGTGCCCACGAGGTGCGTGTAGAGGGCGTCGTCCCCGAGCAGCCGGCCCACCGTGCCGTCGCCGGCCGCGAGGTTGGCGACGAGGTCCCGCGTGTCGGCCAGCACCGAGCGCGCGTCGCCCATGAGCTCGGCGCTGGCGCCGGTGATGGTCCGGACGTCCTCTCCGATGCCGGTGACGAGCTCGGTCGTCGTCTCGATGGTCGCGCCCAGGTCCCCCAGGGTGTCGGACATCTGGGTGCGAAGCCCGAGGAACTCGTCGCCCACCCTCCGGAAAGTGTCGCGTCCCTCCTCGATCAGGTCGGCAATCTCGACCGCGTCGACCCCGCGAATCCGGCCGCCGTCGGCGACCGGCGGCGCGTCGGGGCTGCCCGACCGGATCTGGATGAACACCGACCCCAGCAACCCGTCGGTCAGCACCGCCGCCACCGAGTCGGTGCGCACCAGCGACCGCAGATCCTCGCGCACCCGCATGCGCACCACGAAGCGCTCGCCGGGATTCAGCGGAATCTCGACCCCGAGCACCTCCCCCGCGTCGAAGCCGGCCAGGCGGACCCCGGTGCCGATGGCGATGCCGGTGACGTTGCCGAAGTCGGCCTCGACCTCGAAGCGTTCGGTGAACAGCAGGCGGCGGTCGCCGATCATGAACAGCCCCACCGCGAACAGCAGGAGCCCGCCGACGACGAACGTCCCGACCAGGGCCAATCGCGGGGAACCCATACGCACCCTCCCTCTTCACACCGCCGTCGCCAGGGCGGCCGCGAGCCAGCCCGGCAACCGTCGCCCGCGGCTCCGCTTGCCGCCCAACCAAGCCTCCCGCAGGAGGCGGCGCCGTTCGACGGCGCAGATTCCTACCCGCCCGCCTCCGACGCCAGGAACTGCCGCACGATGGGATGTTCACTCTGCTCGAGCCGGGCCGCGGAGCCGCGTTCGAGCACCCGGCCCTCGTACAGGAAGACCAGCGTGTCGCCGATGCGCCGCGCGCTCGGGATGTTGTGGGTCACGACCACCAGGGTCGTCCCGAGCTCTTCCTTGACCCGCACGAGCAGGTCGTCGATCTCGCCCGAGGTAATCGGGTCGAGACCGGCGCTCGGCTCGTCGACGAGCAGAATCGCCGGGTCGAGCGCCATCGCCCGGGCCAGCCCGGCCCGCTTGCGCATGCCCCCCGACAGGGCCGCGGGCATCTTCTCGTAGTCGCGGGCCAGCCCCACCAGGGCCAGCTTTTCCTCCGCCCGCGCCCGGACCTCGGGCTCCGGCAACGTGGTGTGCCGGCGCAGCGGAAAGGCCACGTTCTCGCCCACCGTCAGCGAATCGAACAGCGCCGCGTTCTGGAACAGGAAGCCGACCTGCCGGCGCACCGCGGCAATCGCCGGCGCCGACAACCCGGTGAGGTCCCGCCCCTGCACCAGCACCCGCCCGGCGTCGGGAGCCATCAGGCCGACGATGTGCCGGAGCATGACGCTCTTGCCGGTGCCGCTGCGCCCGAGCACGACGGTGGCCTCGCCGCGCGGCATGTCGAGCGAGACCTCGTCCAGCACCGTGAGCGGCCCGAACCGTTTCGACACGCGGTCGAGACGAATCGGGACGTCTCCCCCGGTCACTCCGCCGTCTCCGGAAACACGAAGAATATCAGCCGCACCAGCACCACGTTCGCGGCGATGAGAAGCATGGACGAGAGGACGACGCTGCGGGTCGCCGACCGGCCCACCCCCTGCGTGCCGTGGGACGTGTTGAGACCGAGATACGACGCGGTCATCGCGATGATGAAGCCGAAGACCATCGTCTTCAGGGTCCCCGGCAGATAGTCGGTGAACTCGACGATCGAGAACGCGGCCTGAAAGTACGTCCGGAAACCCATGCCGGAGATCGCCGTCTCGGCCACCCACCCGCCGACGATCCCGGTGAAGTTCATCACCGTGGTCAGGATCGGCATCGCCACCACGCAGGCGACCATGCGGGTGACCACGAGGAACTTGAACGAGTCGACGGCGCTGGCCTCGAGCGCATCGACCTGCTCGGTCACCTTCATCGCGCCCAGCTCGGCCCCGATCCCGGCGCCCACCCGTCCGGAGACGAGCAGGCCGACCACGAGGGGGCCGGTCTCGCGCACGAGGGCCAGGGTCAGCGCGGCGGGAATCAGCGCCTCGGCCCCGAAGCGCTGGAGCGAGGCGCGGGTGTGCATGGACAGCACGATGCCGACCGCGAACCCCGCGGCGGTGATCAGCGGCACCGACAGCCAGCCGATCTCGTAGAGCTGCCGCGCCGTCTCCCTGAGCTCGAACGGGGGCCGGAAGGCCTCGCGCACGGCGCGCGCGGCGAACAGAACGGCGTCTCCGGCCCGCGCCAGGCGAGCCACCACCAACCGGTCGAGCAAATCGGACATGCCGCGTTCCGTTCCCGGCGGCGCCCCCCGCAACCGGCGCCGTCGCGCGAAGCTCGTTCGTGCGAGACCCGTCAGAAAACCCAGTAGGCCAGGCCCAGACTGACGATGGCGGTATTGGCGGTCACCCGGCGGGTCACCACCGAATCGCCGCTCACCAGGGTCAGCTCGGGCCGCGTGAAGAGATAGCCCCCGAACACGTTGATCCCGATCCGGGGCAGGACGTCGACCCACACCGATCCGCCCACGCGCCAGGCGAGGCCGTTGCCCACCGCAATCGCCCGCTCCGCCCCGGCGTGGCCGGTGTCGGCCTGCAGCCCGTTGAACGCGTAACCGGCCACGACGGACGCCGCGGCGGAGATCCGGCCGCCGCCCAGACCGTACTGGAGGCCGGCCATCACCGGGCGCACGCGCAGGCCTGTTCCCGACGACACCCCGGAGCCGGCCGCGAAACGCGCCCGCGTCCAGCTGAAGGCGATGGTCGGACCCAGCCCCGTGCCGGGCCTGAGCCGCAGCATGGGGCCGAGACTGGTCGCGCCGGTCAGGGTGTCGCGCGCCGGAAACATCCCCGTTCCCGACACCCCGATCCCGATGAGCCGCAGCGGAGCGTCGCTCGGACGGGGCGCGAGGGCCGGCAGGCCGGGCCTCTCCGGGCGCTCCCGGGGCGGCGGGCGGGAGGCGTCGACGGCGAGCTCGGACCGAACACCGGCGACCCCCTCGACGCCGCGCGCCAGCACCACCGCGCGTTCCGCATCCGTCGCCGAAGGAACGGGGCCGCGCAGCGTCACCACGCCGCCCTGCACCGCGACGTCGATCGGCGCCGTACCCAGCACCACGTCGTTGATCAGCGCCGTCTTGACCCGGACCCCGATCTGCGCGTCCCGGACCGCGTCCTGCGCACCCGCGAACGCAGCCGGCGCGAGGGCGCCGCCGCCCGTCGCCAACCCTGTCGCAAGGAAGACGGCGACGCGCCACCGCGCCGCCCTGCGAGTCTGGATCAACTCCTTGCCCTCGCCGGAATCAGACATGCCGTAACGGTCGCATTGGCGGCGCTCCTCCGGCGACAGGACACGCCCCCGGCCAACGGGTGGACGACGGCTACCCCTGGCGGAAGAACGTCGCGGTGATCGTGCCGCCGACCTGGTTGAAACGGTCCTGCAGGGCATCGATGAACTCATGGAGCCCGCCACCGATCACCTCGCCAGCGTCAGTGTAGTCCAACTCCGACGCCAAGCGGCCCAGCAACTGCTCGGCCCGGTTCGCGAAGCGGCGCATCGGAGTGCCGGTGACCGCGTGCAGCGAGACATGGGCCTGCGTTACACAATAACCCACCGAGCGCGGAAAAGCCCGGTCGAAGAGCAGGAACGCCACCACCGACTCGCGCGACACCAGACCCCAGGTGCGGCGGTAGGCCTCGAACCCGCTGGCCGAACGCAGCAGGGCGCTCCACTGCAGATCGTCGACGGGCCGGCCGACGTCGGCCGCCGACGGCAGCAGCAGGAAGTACTTCACGTCGAGGATGCGGCTGGTCTGGTCGGCGCGCTCGATGAAGCGTCCCAGCCGGCTGAAGTTCCACGCCTCGCCGTGCTCCATCGTCTCGCTCCTGGTGCCGGTGACGACGTGGCTGGTCCGCGTCACCGCCCCGAAGAAGCGGACCGCGTCGTGCAGGGCGAACTGTCTCGCCTCGGGCGCGGTGACATCGAGATAGAACTCGTTGATCTCCTGCCACACCTCCGAGGAGATGATCTCGCGCACGGTCCGCGCGTTCTCGCGCGCCGCCGCCACGCAGGAAGCGATGGAGTTCGGATTGGTGCGGTCGATGGTCAGGAACTCGATGACGTTCGATCGGGTCGGCGCCCCGTACCGTTCGGCGAAGGCGGTCTCGTCCCCGCCGACCTCCACCATGGGGAACCACTGCTCCTCGGTCAGACCCGCCAGGTCGATCTCGAGGTTCAGGTTCACCCCGACGACGCGGGCGACATTGGCCGCGCGCTCGAGGTAGCGGCTCATCCAGTAGACCGACTCGGCGGTGCGGCTGAGCATCCGGCCGGCTATCCCAGGCCCCAGGTATCCTTGCTGCCGCCGCCCTGGGACGAGTTCACCACCAGCGAGCCCTTCGTGAGGGCGACGCGGGTCAGCCCGCCCGGCAGGACGAACGGCTCGCTTCCCAGGAGGATGCAGGGGCGCAGGTCGACGTGACGGCCCTCGAACCGGTCGTCGACGAGCGTCGGCACTCGCGACAACGCCAGGGTCGGCTGCGCGATGTAATTGCGCGGCGCGGCGGCGATGCGGCCGGCGAAGTCGGACCGCTCGGCCGCGGTGGACTGCGGACCGATCAGCATGCCGTAGCCGCCGGACTCGTTGGCCGGCTTCACCACCAGCTCGGCCAGATGGTCGAGCACGTAGGCGCGGTCCCCGTCGCGCCAGCACAGCCAGGTCGGCACGTTCGCAGTATCGCGTCCTCGCCGAGGTAGTACCGAATCATCTGCGGCACGTAGGCATAGACGACCTTGTCGTCGGCCACCCCGGTGCCCGGCGCGTTCACCACCGTGAGCCGCCCGCTCCGGTAGGCGTCCATCAGGCCCGGCACCCCGAGCACCGAGTCGGGCCGGAAGCAGGTGGGGTCGAGGAAGTCGTCGTCGATGCGGCGGTACAGGACGTCGACCCGCTCCAGCCCGCGCGTCGTGCGCATGAACAGGGCCCCGTCGTTCACCACGAGGTCGCGCCCCTCGACGAGCTCGACCCCCATCTGCTGCGCGAGGAACGAGTGCTCGAAGTAGGCGGCGTTGTAGATGCCCGGGGTCAGCACCGCGACGCTCGGGCGGCCGGCGCCCCGGGGAGCCACCCCTTGGAGGGTGCCGAGCAGACGGCTCGGATAGTCGCTGACCGGACGCACCGGGAGGCCGTCGAAGATCTTCGAGAACGTCTGCTTCATGACCGCCCGGTTCTCCAGCACGTAGGAGACGCCGGACGGACTGCGCAGTATTGTCCTCGAGCACGTAGACGGTGCCGTCGCGGTCGCGGACGAGGTCGGTGCCGGTGATGTGGCACCAGACGCCGCCCGGGGGGTCGAGACCGACGCACTCGGGACGATACCCTTGCGAGCTCTGCACGACGTCGGCCGGCATCACGCCGTCGGTGACGATGCGGCGGTCGTGATAGACGTCGTCGATGAAGTGGTTCAGGGCGGTGATGCGCTGTAACAGGCCGCGCTCGATCTCGTGCCAGGCGCCCCGGGAGACGATGCGGGGAATGACGTCGAACGGAAGATGCGCTCGGTGCCGTGCCCGTCGTCGTAGACGTTGAACGTGATCCCCATCCGCAGGAGGGCGCGCGCGGCCGCCTGCTGGCTGCGCGCGAGCTCCCCCTCGGCCAGCCTCTCGATGCGCTCGACGAGAGGGCGCGCCTCGGGCCGGGGCGTGCCGTCCTCGAAGAACAGCTCGTCGTAGAACCCCCCGGTCGCGTAGCCGTCGAACGTCACCCCAGCCCGCCCCTCGTCGCCTGCGCCCGCCTGCGCCCCCGATTGCCTGCGCGGCGCCCCCGCGAGGAGTCTGCCGCGCGTCGACAGCGCGGACCGCCAGGGGCTTGCCCCGCAGAAGCGGCGCGCCAGCCAACTTCGAACGCGCTGACGCGTTGGCGAAATCGCGTCAGCTCACGCGCAGAAGTTTCGCGCCAGCGAAACTTCCAACGCGCTGACGCGCCAGCGTCAGCGCGCCGCCGCGCGCGCGTCCTCCTCGAGAATCCGGGCGCCGCGCAGGATGCCGCCGAACGAGTAGTTCGCCTCGTGGCAGGCGTACTCGTAGACCCGGTCCTCGCTCGCGGGCCAGACGTACTCGCCGCTCCAGGGCGCGGTCCACACCGTCGGGTCGTCGACGGTGAACTGATACAGCAGGGTCTCGGCGTCGATGCGGGAGAACCGCTCCACCACGTGCAGGTTCCGCGAGGCGCCGCCGAGGGCCGGACCATCGGTGAAGTTGGTGGTGTCGACGACGAGGGTGTCTCCCTCCCAGTGGCCGACGGAATCGCCGAGCCAGCTCCGGATCTCGGGCGGAGCATGCTCCTGGTTCATCCGCACGACGCGCGCGTCGTGGACCATCTCGACGAGAATCATGACCGTGTCGTCCGACTGCACGATGCGCTTCAGGTTGTTGTAGAGCACCGGCAGCATCGGCGGCCCCGCGGTCGAGCCGAAGCCCATCAGGCACCGCTCGGCGAGCGGGCGCTGCTCGGGGTTGTCGTAGGGACCCGGCGCATCCAGATCGTCCTCGAGCCACCACGCGGTCCCGGTGTTGGGCCGGGCGTAGGCCGCGGCCAGCGCCGCCCGCGCGGCCTGGGCCCCGGCGGTCATCGGAGGCTGCCGGCCGTTCGGCGGATCGACGACGATGGAGGTGCGCCACTGACCCTCGATCTGGAAGCCCCCGGCGCCCCGATCCATCCAGAACGAGTTGTAGCCGCCCACGTTTCCGGCCGCCCCGGTCGACCCGTCGCCGCCCACCGGTGGCGCCTCGCGCGGCGCCTCGGCGACCACGTTCCGCTCGTCCGGAATATTGAAGATCCCCTCGAGCGACTGGCCGCCCGCCGCCAGCGCCGCCGCCTCTTCCTCCGTCAGGGTCAGCTTCTCGCCGTACTCGGCGGGACGCTGCAGGGGGGTCAGGGTGGCGATGTCATAGGTTCCGGACAGATCCGGCCGGCCGTCGGGCCGGCGTGGAATCTCGGAGCCCGATTGCGGGTACGCGGCCGTCGTCGTCAGCACCAGAGCGAGGAGCCCGCAGGAGAAGACCCGCAAACCCATGGTCGTTGTTCTGCCCAACATGTTGCCCTCCATCAGGACCGCGGCGCCGCGCGCGCTCTCCGGAGCGCGTCCCGGCCCACCGGCTGACCGACAGTCTACCCCGGATGCCGGCGCGACGGCGGCGACGCCAGGCGTGAATTCTCCGCGACAGTCCACGCGCGACCTTGCGGTCGCGTTTGAAGTCTCGCTGGCGCGAAACTTCTACGGCGCAAGCCCCTGGTCCGAAGTTTCGAACTAGTCGGCCGGTCCTTCCGCCGGCAGCGCGAAGACGTAGATCGCGTTGGTGCGGTCCCCGCCGACCGGCACCGCCAGGTGCTGCCGCCCCCCGACCGCGTAGGTAATCGGGAACCCCGACACGGAGCCGGGCAGACGCGTGTGGAACAGGACATTCCCGTTCGCCGCGTCGTGGACGTTGAAGCTCCGGTCGGTGTCCGCGCTGACCACGAGGCCGCCGGCCGTCGTCAGCGCCGCGGCCCCGGGCCGGCTCATCATCGAGTGGCGCCACAGGATGCGCCCGGTCCCGATCTCCATGGCAATCAGGTGGCCCCGGTAGGGCGCGCTGTCGGGATGGACGGTGCTGCCCCGCGTCAGCCAGCCCGTGTTCTGGTAGTAGCTCGCGCCGGGCACCTTCTCGATCTCGGTGAAGGCGCCGCTGACGCACGTCGGATGGATCGGGATGTAGAGCGCCTTCGTCTCGGGATGGTAGGCGGAGGCGCGCCAGTTCCGGATGCCGCCGAAGTCGGGACAGAACCCGAGCTCGACGTCCTTCACCGGGAGCATCTCCGGGCGGTAGACCGCCCTCCCGGTCTCGGGATCCACGTCGAGGACGTTCTGGTAGCCGAGATCGTGCGCCGCCACGAACGCCCCGGTGTCGCGGTCGAGCTCCCACAGGATGCCGAGCTTTCCCATCTTGAAGAGCGACCGGCGCCCGTCGTGGTCGATGAGCACGCTCTCGAAGACGTCGTCGAGATCGTGGGTCTCGGCCGGCGTGAACTGGAAGTACCACGACAGCTCGCCGGTGTCGGCGTCGAGGGCGAGCACGCTGTTGCTGTAGAGCGCGTCGCCGTCGGTCTCGCGGGTGAGGCTGGCCCACGGCTTCGCCTGCGACGTCGACCAGTAGGTGAGGTTGCTGTCCGGGTCGAAGCTGCCGGGAATCCACGAGTCCGCGCCGGCGCGGTAGAGCAGCGGCAGATCGCCCCAGGTGTCCCCGCCCGGCTCGCCCGGCCGCGCGATGGTCGACGTCCGCCACAGCTCCTCCCCCGTCTCCGCGTCGTGGGCCGAAATGAAGCAGACGTCCTCCTTGAAGCGCTCGCACCCCGTCATGCCGGCCACGACCTTCCCGTTGGCGACGATCGGGCCGCTCGTGTACCGGTACCCGAGCGTGTTGTCGGCCACCTCGTGGTCCCACGCCACCTCGCCGGTGCGGGCATCGAGGGCGACGATGTGGGCGTCGGCCGCGTTCAGGTACACCTTGTCGCCGTAGATCGCGATCGACCGGCTGCGCGGGCTCAGCACCGACTCGACCATCTCGTCGAGGTTCCGCCGGTACTCCCAGAGGCGATCCCCGGTCGCGGCGTCGACCGCCTGCACGACGTTGGCCGCGCCGGCGAGGTACATCACGCCGCCGTACACGAGCGGGGTCGGCTGATTCACGCCCACCGGCATCGACCACGCCCAGGCGAGCTGAAGCCGGTGGACGTTGTCGCGGTCGATCTGGTCGAGAGGGCTGTAGCCCCACCCGTCGAGGGTGCGCCGCCAGTTGAGCCAATCGGCGGGATCGGGGTCCTGCAGCATGGCGTCGCTGACGGGCGCGAAGTCGCCGTCCTGCGCCGCGGCCGGGGCGGGGCCGGCGATCAGGACGGCGGCCGCGACGGCGCAACCTGCACGATGGAATCTGGTACGCATCGGTGTCTCCCTCTGGCGTGTTCCGCCGCGCCGGCAATGTGACGCGAGCGTGCGACCGCGGGTCGCTACGATGACCCGGTCCACTATACGGACCGCACCCGGCACGGTCCAGAGGGTCCGCACCGTCCGGCCGCAATACACCCGCGGCGTTCCGACCCTCCTACTCGGCCCGAAGTACGTCGGTGGGGTTCACCCGCGTAGCGTGCAGAGCGGGCCCCAGGCAGGCGACGACCGCCGCCAGGAGGAACAGGGCGGGTACGACCGCAAACGTCGGCGCGTCTCCCGGGCCGACGCCGTAGAGCAGGGGCGACAACCGCCGGCTGGCGCCGAGGCTCGCCGCGAGCCCGAGGACGAGGCCGAGGACCGTGAGCCGGCAGCCGCGTCCGACGACGAGGCGCTGGACATGGGCCCGTGTGGCGCCCAGCGCGATGCGGATCCCGATCTCGCGCTCGCGCCGGCGGACCACGTAGCCCATCAGGCCGTAGAGGCCCACCAGGGCCAGGCTCAGGGCGAGCCCGGCGGCAGTCGCGGCGAGGCCGGCGTGCACCCGCGACTCGCGGGTCGCGGCGCGCCGCAGCTCGGCGAAGGTCGCGGCCTCGGAAGGGGCAATCGCGGGACCGAGGCCGCCGACGCGGCGGCGCAGCACGGCCGGCCCGTCCGCCGCGCCGCTCCGCGCGCGGATCGTCACGTAGGCGCCGTCCTGCGGACCCTGGCCGTACGGCACGTACACCATCGGCTGCGGCGGGAGACGGACGTCGAGGTCCGCGGTGTCGCCCGCGACGCCGACGATGCGGCGGGGTTGCTCCTCGTCCCGCAGGCGCAGCGTTTGTCCCACCGCGCTGCGGCGGGGGAAGTGGTCCGCGGCCAGGCCCTGGCTGATCACGGCCACCCGCGCACCCGCCGCCGCGTCGGCCCGGCCGAACACACGTCCCGCACGCACCGGGATGCCGAAAGTCTCGAAGTAGTCGCCGGTGACCCCGTTGATCTGCGTCCCCACCGGCGTCTCGGGTCCCACGCGCGCCGAATCGGCCAACCGCACTTCGACACGCCCGGGAGCCGCCCCCGGGCGGTGGGTCGAGGCGCTCGCGGCGGTGACGAAGCTCTCGGCGCGCAGGCCATCGAGGAGCCGGTCGATCGCGGCCTCGGCCAGATCGGGATCGTCCCGCCAGGCCTGGGGGAACGCCATCCGCAGGCTCGCGCCGTAGGGGGCGTCGAACCCCTGATCGATCCGTTGCGTGTTCCAGGCGCTCCGCACCAGGAGGCCGCACCCGACGACGAGCACCGTCGACAGGGCGACCTGGGTGACGACGAGCGCGCTCATCGCGGTGGACCGTCCGGCCGCGCTGTAGCCGCGGGACAGCGACGCGGCTTCGGGCAGGTCGCGGAGGACCCGCCACACCGCGGGCGCCGCGAACACGAAGCCCGTCACGGCGGTGACGGCCAACCCGATGCCCAGGAGGCGGCGGTCCGGCACGAGGTCGAGCTGATAGGGCACGGTCAGGGGCAGCCTCGGCGCGAGCGCGCTCGACGAGACTACGAGCGCCGTCGCGCCGAGGCCGCCGGCCGCCAAGAGCAGGGCGACCTCGACCCCGAGCCGCCGCACCAGGTCGGCGCGCGAGGCGCCCAGGGCCCGGCGAATGGCCAGCTCGTGCCGCCACTCCGTCGAGCGCGCCAGCAGCAGCGTCGCCAGGTTCGCGCACGCCACGGCCAGCGCCGCCGCCGCCATGAGGCCGAGAATCGCGAGGAACCCCGCGACCTCGTCCCGGAACCCCGGCCACAGCCGCAGGTAGCTCCCGGGAAGGGCGTGCACGCGCCACGGCGCTTCCGTCTCCGGGTAGTAGATCTTGCCGCGGCCCCGGGCGAGGACCTCGTCGAGCGGGTCGATGCGCGCCTGGACCGCCGCCAGGGAGACGCCGGGGGCGAGACGGCCGATGGTCTGGAACGCCGGAATGAGGCGGCCGTTCAGGACGTCGCGTCCCCCGAAATACTCGTCGGCCATTATCGCCGGAATCCAGAACGCGCTCTCGAACGACGGCCAGACCACGCCGCGGAAGCCCGGGGGGGGCACCCCGACGACGTCGTACACCGCGTCGTTCAGGCGCACCGTCCTGCCCACGATCCCCGGGTCCGCCGCGAACTGGCTGCGCCACAGGAAGTCCGAGAGCACGACGACGCGGTGCCCGCCGGGGACGACATTGTCGGCGGGGCCGATGAGCCGCCCGAGGGCGGGCCGCACACCGAGCACCGAGAAGAACGCGCCCGACACCATCTCGCCTTCGTGCCGCTCCGGAAACGCCCCCCCGGCCACCGTCATGAAGACCCGGCAGAACGCGGCGAGGTCGGCGGTGTCCTCGAGTACGGTCCGGAACTCGGCGTAGTCGGGGTACGGCATCGCCGAGTAATCGGGACCGCTCGTCACGTACAGCGTGACCAACTCGTGGCCGGCCGCGAAGCGCAGCGGCCGCACGAACGCCTGGTCGAGCAGGCCAGCGACGAGGGTCGAGCCGGCCACCCCGAGGGCCAGCGTGAGCGCGCCGGCCGCCGTCCAGCCCGGCTTGCGGGCGAGGGCGCGGCCGGCCAGCCGCAGGTCCAGCCGCAGGTCGCCGAATCGGTGATGCCGCCGTTCCCGGGGTTCCGCGCCTCCCATGTTCGGAATTGTATTTGTGATCACCACCCAGGACGCCGGCATCGAGTGACCGGGTTCCTCGACCGGCGAACGCCCCCGTCCGCCAGACTTCAGGCATGCCTGCCATCCGGAGCAGGACGCGAGTGTCCAGGAGGGTCTTCAATCACCGCCCTCGAACTGGCTTGCGATCTCCGACGATCCGATGCGGTCGAAATCCGGCGGCACGGAGATCCGACCGGCCAGGAAGCCGACCCGGCGCCAGCCCGATACCGGTGCGCCCACGGCGGTCACCCTGACGATCGGCTTGCCTGCGCGCGCGATGATGATGAACGGCTCGCCGGCGGCGGCGTCGACGAGCCGCGAGAGATGTGTCCTGGCTTGGTGCATGTTGACGATGCACATGCGTCACGTCCTTGGACCTGGTTGGATGGACCGGGTCTACGGCCATCGTCCTGCGTATCCCACGAAGCGATTCGGCCGCGGTAACATCGGCGCCATGCCCTGGATTCGAACCGACAGCGCCGAGGCGGCTACCGGCAGTCTCGCCGGAAGCTACCGCGCGGCAGTAGAGCGCGCCGGGCGGGTGTTCGGCATCGTGCGCACCATGAGCGTGCAGCCGGCAGTGCTGGACGCCTCCATCAGGCTCTACGCGGTCATCATGAAGGACCCGGGCGATCTGTCCCTGCGACAGCGAGAGATGCTGGCGACGGTAGTGAGCCGCGCCAACGACTGCCACTATTGAATGCTGCAGCACGCGGACGATCTCCGGGTCGAGATCGCACGGGAGGACGGGGACCCCGCGGTGGCCGATGCGGTGCTCGCCGACTGGCGGGGCGCACCGCTCGATCCGATGGACGCGGCGCTGTGCGCCTACGCCGAGAAGCTCACGCGGACGCCGGCCGCGATGACCGAGGCGGACCTGCAACCGCTGCGCGACGCCGGCCTCGACGACCGGGCGATCCACAACGCCATCCAGGTCATCGCCTATTTCAACTACATCAACCGCGTCGCCGATGCGGTCCATGTCGAGCTCGAACCGGAGATGCCGCCGTACCCCGACGGATCGCGGTGACCGTCTCCCTTGCCGCTCAGCAGTGACGAAATCGAGCAGCTCGGCCCCCGCCTCGGCCCCGATTCTCTTCGAGCGACATGCTGTCACCGGGACGGTGCGGGCCGTTTCGCCCCTCCACAGCCGCCAGCACGTCCCATTCGCCGAGTCGCGGCTCGGCATACTAGAATCACGCCAGCGCCTGGCCGGCACCGGGTTGCGAGGTGCGGTGAATCACGCGCCGTCTCGAGGCCACTGCGGCGGGGCCCCGGGTTCATGAATGCACCACCGAGCCTCGTACTGAACCGGGGATCCGAACGGACTGAACCGGGGATCCGAACGGAGCACACGCATGAGACTCCCTGACGCACCACCTACCATTCGATCGCAGGGCCGACCGTCGACGCTCCGGAGCCGCTTCCGGATCGCGGTGACAGCTACTGCGGTGTGTTGCGCGCCGGCCATGGCGTCGGCCCAGCCGGCCGGCGACGCGCGCACCCCGTGGGGCCATGCGGACCTGCAGGGGGTGTGGGACTTCCGGACCATCACGCCGTTGGAACGGCCCGCCGAGCTGGCGGACAAGGCCGTCCTCACCGAGGAAGAGGCGGCCGCGTATCAGACGCTGGAGAACCGCCGCCAGAACCGCGACCTCGTCGATCCCGAGAAGGGCGGGGCGCTCTATCCGCCGGAATCGCAGGGCGGCGTGGTGCCCTACAACGAGTTCTGGTACGACCGGGGGACCGCCCTGGTCGAGGACCGGCGCACGTCGTTGATCGTGGATCCGCCGGACGGACGGATGCCGGCGCGGCAGGCGGGCGCCCTCGAGCAGATCGGGTCGGCGGGCGAGGACCTGCCCGGGTCCCGCCCGGTTCGGTACCGGGCCGGCGGCATCGGGGCCGATGGTCCGGAGGACCGCGGGCTCGGCGAGCGGTGCCTGTTGGGGTTCAACAGCGGCCCGCCGTTGATTCCCGGCGCCTACAACAACAACATCCAGGTGTTCCAGACCCCCACCCACGTGGTCATCCATCACGAGATGGTGCACGACGCGCGGATTGTACCCCTCGACGGGCGCCCGCATCTGTCCGGTGCGATCCGCCAGTGGATGGGCGATGGGCGGGGACGTTGGGACGGCGACACGCTGGTGGTCGAAACCACCAACTTCACCGACAGGACGGCGAGCTTCAGCCCCGCGATCACGAGCGCGGTGGGAACCGGCGCGACGTTGACCCTGACCGAGCGGTTCACGCGGGTGGATCGGGACACGCTGCTCTACGAGTACACCGTCGACGATCCGACCGTCTTCACCCGCCGCTTCACCGCGGCCATTCCGATGCGGCGCTCCGAGCTTCCCGTGTTCGAGTACGCGTGCCACGAGGGGAACCGGGGGCTCGAGAACATCCTCGCGGGGGCGCGGCGGGCCGTCCGGGATTGACACGTATGCGGCAAGACACGCGGGGGGTTGGGTTGGAACCGCGGGATGAGAGGTTATTCATGAAACGACTGCATCTGCTGGCGGCGGGACTGGCCCTCGTTCTCACCGGTTGCGGAGAAGCCCCGGCTCCCGATGGGGCGGGCGCGCTCGCCCTCGTCGGGGCGCAGCTGATCGACGCGACCGGCGCGCCGCCGGTGGCCGACTCGGTGGTCGTCGTCCGCGACGGCCGGATCGAGAGCGCCGGCCCGCGGGACGCGACGCCCGTGCCCGACGGCGCGGAGACGATCGACGTGGCCGGCAAGACGATCATTCCCGGACTGGTGAACCTGCACGTGCACTATCGGGAGGGACCGGAAGAGATCCAGCGTCAGTTCCGGTCTCAGCTCTACTACGGCGTGACCACCGCGCGGAGCATCGGCAGCGACTCGCCCGAGCGGGTCGCCCACCTGCTCGGGGCCGCCGGCCGTGCCGACGCCCCCCGCACCTATACGGCGGGGGCGGGATTCTCCTACCCCGGCGGATTCAACGCGGCCGGCCGGAACGCCCCTACCACCGAAGAGGAAGCGCGGGCCCTGGTGCGGGACCAGATTGCCCTCGGCGTGCACTTCATCAAGATGTGGGTCAACGCGGTCGCAGAGCCGGGCCTGAAGATTCCGCCGGAGATACGCGCGGCCATCATCGACGAGGCGGTGGCGAACGGCGCCATCCCCGTCGCCCACATCGACGACGAAGCCGACGGCCGCCAACTTGTCGAGGCCGGCCTGCGCGACTTCCTGCACAGCACGGTGCTGACCTTCGGGCCTGGAGCCGGCGTCCCGGTGGACGACCCCGAACCTTCGGCCGAGTTCATCCAGATGTGCCTCGACAACGGGGTCTACTTCACTCCAACTTTGTCCATCGTCCAGAACCGCTGGCACTTCGCCGAGCATCCGGAGCTGCTGGACGACCCCGCGTTGCGCGCCGCGTTCAACCTCTACAACCCGGATGCGCTGGCCCGACTGGACGACCCGGCAGGCCGGGCGGAGATCGTCGACGATCCGGGATTCGAGGACCGCAAGGCCGCGTTCCGGCAGGTGCAGGACTTCGTGAAGACGATGCACGACGCCGGGGTCGAGATCGCGCTCGGCAACGACGCCGGGACCCCGAACGTGCCGTACGGCTGGGGCATGCACCACGAGATGGAGCTGTACGTCGAGGCGGGGCTGACCCCGATGGACGCCATCGTCGCGGCGACCGCCACCGGCGCCGGCCGGATGCCTCCGGTGGGCGAAGCCGACTTCGGCACCCTCGAGGCGGGCAACGTCGCCGACCTCGTGGTGCTGAACGCCGATCCGCTGGCCGACATCCGGAACACGCTGGAGATCGACCGGGTCATGCGGCTCGGCGAGTGGGTCGACCGCTCGGGACTGCTGCCGGCGCCGTAGTCTGAACCACCCGGCGGCCCGCGGTGGACCCAGTGCCGCGGGGCTCTTCCCCGGACGGCCAGCCGTCGCCGTAGGAGTTTCGCGCAAGCGCAACTCCCAACCCGACCGCAAGGTCGCGTTGCGGCCTCCGATGGCCGCCCGACCAGCCCACCAGGGCGTTGCGCCTCCTCCGGAGGCGGCGCCGCTACGGCGCAGATTCCTGGTCGCGAGGCCCATAGTGCGGTGCGGCGACGCCGACCTCCAGCGCCCCGAGGTCGGGGGCGGTCCCGGTGCTGCCGTCGGTGACCGTCGGCAGCACCATCCCCCGGTCGACGGCGGCCGAGCCGCGCCTCAGGCGGAAGTCGAGGTCGTCCGCGTCGTGGACGACCTGGAGCGTGCCCACGTCCCGGGCATCGAGGGCGGGGACGTCCACGAACACGTCGTATCCCACCTGAACGCTGTTCCGGTCCTGCCCCGTCGCCGCACTGTAGTCCTCGAGCGTCGCGAACTCGCGCAGCTCGAGCGCCGGGACGTGGTTCGGGGCCCGAAAGTCGGCGGCCACGTCGAACGGCGGGCTCTCCCATCGAAACGGCATTGTGGTGTCCGGCGCGGGGCCGAAGCCGTTGTAGTCCGACGAGGTGTAGTTCGTGAACGTCGTGATCCCGAACAGGTTCGGACGCTGCCCTCGAAAGTCGGACGGCGCGTTCTGCCCCAGAATCAGATTGTTGCGCCAATGCGTGTTCGACGTGGTCCCGGTGGTCTCGGACAGGATGGTGTTGTTGTAGAACACGACGCCGGCGGCGCCGAAGAAGCGGCTCGAGCCTCCCGGGAGGTTGTAGGCGATGTTCCGAATCCAGTAGACGGGTCCGCCGAGCACGGGCTGGCTGCAGAACGCGTGCGACGGGTGGTTGATGAACAGGTTCCGGAGCACGCGCACGTTGTGCAGGCTCCCGTCCGTCTCGATCGGGTTGTCGTGGGAGTTGGTGATGTGGTTGTTGTAGAAGTCGATCGCGACGGGACGCCGGTCCCGGAACTCGCGCGGCGGATACTTCGGACCGTCGGGCATCCCCGGTCCGGACGCGACGCTTCCGTCGGGGTTCCCGTAGGTCTCCACGTTGATCCCGTCGTGGAAGTCCGCGATGTAGTTGTAGGCCACGACGTGTCCGGGGCCGTAGAGCTTCACGGCCACATAGGACGCCATGACGGGGGGATGGACCTGACCGTCGACGCCGTCGAACCGCCCCCAGAGCGGCGCGTCGCTCCAGCCGATCAGGCGCTCCGGGTCATTCCGGCCGTGGAACCGGTTGTCGGCGATGTAGAAGTTGCTCGACCCCGAGTAGTTCGTGAAGACGCCGACCCCGACGTCCTCGAAGCGGCTGTGCTTGACGGTGAGCCCCTTCGCCCCCGCGATGAACTGCTGGCCGGCCCAGATGGCGAACTCGGTGTTGCGAAACGTGATGCCCTCGAAATACGTGTAGTCGGCCGCCATGACGTTGAAGAGGGCGAAGTTGCCGTCGCCGTCGAAGACGACCTCGCCGTCGCCGGCGGCCTTGATGGCAATCGGCCTCTCGGGCGTACCGTCGGCGGTCAGGTAATACGTACCCTCGAACGGAAAGGCGCGGTTGGCTCCGCCGTACTCGAGGTGGTTGTACCGGTAGACGCCCGCGTGCACGAGGAGGGTGTCGCCCGCGCGCACCCGGGGACGCCCGGCCGTGGCGAAGTCCCCGCCGCCGCACGAGGAGTTGTACGCGCATATCAGCCCCTCGAACGACGGCTCGATCTTCGTGCCCTCGAAGCCATGAGGATAGACGTGCAGCACCCTTCCCTCCGCGTACGGGACCGGCTCGGCCCGCGTCCGCACGGCCACGGTCCTGCTGGCCTCCCCCATCACCCCATCGGGATCGGTCATCACGAACCGCGCCTCGTACGCCGTGTCGGGCTCCAGGTCGAGGATGCTTCCGGCGAACATGTTCGGCGCGACGACGTCGAACTGCGCCCCCACGAAGACCCGCTCACCCTGGAGGCGCAGGAGCGGGAGCGCCGGCGACCACCCCGTCTCGCCCTGCCGGCGATACGAGACATCCACCGCGGCGTTGCGGTTGTCGTCACCCTGGATGAACCACTCGAAGCCGAGGTTGATCAGCGTCGGCGGCTCGACGAGGAGCTCTCCCGTCGAAACCGCGTTCCCTGGTGCATCTCCCGGTTGCGCCAGGACGACGGTGCCGCCGTCGATGTGTGACGTGCCGATCAGGAACAGGCCGAACGCGACGAGACGTACGAATCGACCGAGCCTCTCACACACGGACACCTCATCTCTCTGCGGCTCGGCAAGCACCGCGGGCCGGGGCCATGGACCGAGATCATCTGGCCGATTCTATCGGCAATCGACCACACCCGGAGCCGTTGCACGGCCGGCTCGTCCGGGCGCCCGTCACAAATTCACGGGTCGCGGCGTTGACGACGGGTCGGGATCGCCACGCTCCCATGGGTCGCATGCCGCTCATCGGAACAGCCGGCGATGCGCGCGAGGCTGAGAACGCAGGCTCCGTCAAGGGCCGGCCGTGTCCCCAGACCTCGGGCCCGGGAGATCCCGAGGCGAGTCGGGCAGCGCTTCGCATCGAGCCCCGATTCGGGCTATCATCCGACCATCTGCCGAGGAAGTATGGCGGCAGGGCGGTGGAACCGAACAACACGAACTCGCTGAACGCGGGTCCGATGGGAGAGATGCCATGTCATCGTCACGAGTTCTGATGTCCACGTTGTTCGCCTGCGGTGCTCTCGTACTGGGCGGGTCCGCCGCTGAGTCGCAGACAGCGGGCAACACGATCACGGGTGACGGTCTGCCGAACCCGACCGCGACCGTCATCGAGAACTGGGGCGACCTGCCCGAGGGCCGGGAGTGGGGCTCGACCGCCGGCGTCGACATCGACCCGAACGACGGCCAGGTCTGGGCGTACGAGCGCTGCGGCGCGGGTTCCTTCGGCGCGGGCGTGCCCGTCAACTGCGACTCGAACCCCGTCGACCCCGTCTTCAAGTTCGACCGCAACACCGGAGAGGTGCTGGCGAACTTCGGCGGCGGCGTCATGGTGACGCCGCACGGCATCCACGTGGATGCCGACGGCAACGTCTGGGTGACCGACTTCGCGGGGAACGCGGAGGGGACCAAGGGGCATCAGGTCCACAAGTTCAGCCCCGACGGCGAGCTGATGATGAGCCTCGGCACGGCGGGCCAGCCGGGAACCGGCCCCAACCAGTTCAACCAGCCCAACGACGTGGTCACCGGTCCCGACGGCAGTATCTACGTCGCCGACGGGCACAGCGGCCAGGGCATGACCACCAACCAGGCGATAGCAGCGGGACGCGAGGCGGGCCTCACCGGCCGCATCCTGAAATTCGCCCCCGACGGCACGTTCATCCGGGAGTGGGGACGCATCGGCACGCTGCACGGCGAGTTCCGCACCCCCCACGCGCTGGAGTTCGATTCGGCGGGGCGCCTCTTCGTCGCGGATCGCGGCAACCACCGTATCGAGATCTTCGACCAGGACGGCAACTACCTCGACTCGCTCTACTCGCACGGGCGCATCAGCGGCATCTTCATCACCGGCGACACGCTGTACTCGATCGACTCCGAGTCGAGCATGACCAGCCATGCGAACTGGATGAACGGCGTGCGCATCGGGCCCGTGGACGAGGACCGCGTCACCGGCTTCATCCCGCCGTTCGACGCGGAGACGCGGCCGTACCAGGGCGCGGCCGGCGAGGGCGTCGCGGTCGACGCGGACGGCAACGTGTTCGCGGCCGAGGGACCGAACTCGCTCCGCTTTGCCGGTGGAGCGTTCACGAAGTACGCCGTCGCTCCGTAGCAGAGAGTGGAACCCGGCGCGGGCTCGCCTCGAGCCGGGGGACGGTCACGCGACCTCATCGCGTCGGGCACGCCGCCGCTCGCGGACCCGCCGGGCCGGGTCCGCCCAGCGGCGGCGTCGCTGCCAGACGGGGCGCCGCCGGGGTAAGCTGGAGAGGACTCGGGCACACCCCAAAGGAGAGACATCGAATGACACGCTGGAGTCGTACCCTCGTTGTGACCCTCGCCTTCGGACTGGCGGCCGCGGCCCTGGTCTCGGCCCACATGGCCTACTCGAAGAGCATGCCGGCCAAGGACGCCACCGTGGCGGAATCGCCGGAACAGTTGCAGGTGTGGTTCACCCAGGATCCGGAACCCGCCGTGAGCCGGCTCTCCCTGGAGGGCCCCGGCGGCGAGATTGCGATCGGAGAGACGCGGGTGGGAGAAGAGAAATCGCTGGTGGCGGCGGTCCCGGGCCCGCTCGAACCGGGCGCCTACACGGTGAGCTGGCGCTCGGCCGGCGACGACGGGCACGTGCAGCGCGGGGACTTCTCGTTCGCGGTCCGCACCGCGAACTGACCGCCGGCGGCGGGGTTCGGCGCCGGGGCGATCAGGCGGTCGCCCGATCGCACCGGCGCCTCATCCTCCGGGGCCCCACCCGGTCGGGGCCGCTCACCGCTCCTGCATGTGGGGGTACCGGTAGTCGCGCGCCGGCACGAACGTCTCCTTCGTGGTCCGGGTGCTGACCCAGCGCAGCAGGTTCTGCGAGCTGCCCGCCTTGTCGTTGGTGCCCGACGCGCGCGAGCCGCCGAAGGGCTGCTGCCCCACCACCGCGCCGGTCGGCTTGTCGTTGATGTAGAAGTTGCCGGCGGCGTGGCGCAGCCGGTCGTGGGCGACGCCGATGGCCCGCCGGTCGCGCCCGAAGATCGCCCCGGTCAGGGCGTAGGGCGATGTCCGGTCGCACAGATCGAGCGTCTGCTCGTAGTCGCTGTCCTTGTAGACGTGGACGGTGAGCACGGGACCGAACAGCTCGGTCTCCATGGTGGCGTACCGCGCATCGTGGGCCTGGATGATCGTCGGCGCGATGAAGTACCCGGTGCTGTCGTCGCAGACGCCGCCGCAGATCACGTCGGCGTCGCTGTCGGTCCGCGCGGCGTCGATGTAGCTCTTCTGCTTGTCGTAGGACGCCTTGTCGATGACCGCCCCCATGAAGTTCGTGAAGTCGGTCACGTCCCCGTAGCGAATCGCCCCCACCTCGGCCACGACCTCGTCGCGGCACCGGTTCCACAGGCTCTCGGGGACGTAGGCGCGGCTGGCCGCGCTGCACTTCTGCCCCTGGTACTCGTAGGCCCCCCGGATGAGGTTGGCGGTCAGCTCGTCGGGGTCGGCCGAGGCGTGGGCGAAGACGAAGTCCTTGCCGCCGGTCTCGCCGACGATGCGCGGATAGCTGCGGTACCCGGCGATGTTGCCGCCGACGGCGCGCCACATGCCCTGGAACACCTCGGTGCTGCCGGTGAAGTGCACACCGCCGAGGTCGGGATGGGCCATGGCGGGCCCGCCGATCTGCCCGCCCGAGCCCGGGACCAGGTTGATGACCCCCGGGGGCAGCCCGGCCTCCTCGAGCAGCTTCATCAGCCAGTAGGCCGAGAACACCGCGGTGGACGCCGGCTTCCAGAGGACGGTGTTGCCCATCAACGCCGGGCTCGTCGGCAGATTGCCGGCGATGGACGTGAAGTTGAACGGCGTGACCGCGAGGATGAACCCTTCCAGGGCTCGATACTCGACGTAGTTCCAGATGCCGGCCGCGCTCTCGGGCTGCTGCCCGTAGATGTCGGGCAGGTACGAGACGTTGAATCGCCAGAAATCGATGAGCTCGCACGCCGCGTCGATCTCGGCCTGGAACACCGTCTTGCTCTGGTTCAGCATCGTGGCCGCGTTCACGATCGGCCGGTAGCGGCCGGCGAGCAGCTCGGCCGCCTTGAGGAAGATGGCCGCGCGCGACTCCCACGGCATCTCGCTCCACCCGGGACGGGCCGCCGCCGCCGCCGCGATCGCCTGGTTCACGGTGTCGGCGTTGCCGCGGTGATAGGTCGCCACCTGCTTGCGGTGGTCGTGCGGCAGGATGCAGGCGCCGAGGTCGCCGGTCGTCACCTCGCGGCCGCCGATGATCAGGGGAATCTCCATCGAGCCGTCCGCGAACGTCTCGAGCTGCGACTTGAGGGCGGCCTTCTCCGGCGAGCCGGGCGCGTAGCTCAGCACCGGTTCGTTCCGAGGGGGGGGCACCGTGACACGAGCGTTGTTCATCGAAAAGACTCCTGGCAGAACGGCGAACACAAAGGTAATGGGAAACGTTCTATTGTGCCACAGACCGGGGTCCGCCCCGCTCCCGACGGCCGGTTTCTTGACCGCCCACCGCGTTCGGGATAGACTCGGCAACCTAAATTGAGACTCAGTTTCACTTGACATCGCCGCACGCGAACCTCAAGCCGCCAGCGCCAGGAGCCGTATTCCCGTGCATCAGGGTCTCTACACGCTCGACCAACTGCCCATCGGCGACACCGGCGTGATCCATCAGGTCGGGGGCCAGCGCTCCGTGGCGCGACGGCTGATGGAGATGGGGCTGCTGCCGGGCACCCGCATCGAGGCCGTGGGCCGGGCGCCGCTGGGCGACCCCCTGGAGATCCGCCTGCGCGGCTACCTGTTCTCGTTGCGCCAGGCCGACGCCGCGCACATCCAGCTTCTGCCGGACGCCCGCGCCGATCTGGCGGAAGCCGACGGCGGCGACGCGCCATGCCGCCTGCCGGCTCACGAGTCGCCGGCCCGAGCGGACGCCGCTCCCGGTCAGGCTGCCCGGATTCCGCGCGTGCTGGTCGCCGGCAACGCCAACGCGGGCAAGACCACCGTCTTCAATGCGCTGACCGGGGCGCGCGCCCATATCAGCAACTATCCCGGGGTCACCGTCACCCGGGCCTCGCGCCGGATCACCCTGCCCAACGGAGCGCCGGTCGAGATCGTCGACCTCCCCGGCACCTACAGCCTCACCGCCCACTCGCCCGACGAGCAGGTGGCGGTCGACGGGGTGCTGGGCCGATACGACGATCCGCCCGATGCGGTGGTCGTCGTGGTCGACGCCGGGGTCATCGAACGGGCGCTGTATCTGGTGCTGCAGATCGCCGAGACGGGTATCCCGGTCGTCGTGGCCCTCAACATGATGGACGAGGCCGAGGCGGCGGGCGCCGAGTTCGACGCCGAGCGGCTGGGCCGCTGGCTCGGCGCCAAGGTGGTCCCCACCGTCGCCTCGAAGGGCGCCGGCCTCGATGCCCTCCGCGACGCGATCGGCGCCGCGGCGACCCTCGCGCCGCGCACCGATTCGACGTGGACGGGGCTGCCGCCCCACGTCGAGCAGGACGTGTCGGCCGTGACCCGGGCGCTGGACGACGCCGATTTCGGCCGCACCCCGGCCGTACGCCGATCGTGGGCGCTGTGGTCGCTGTTGTCGCTCGACACCGACGACGGCGCGACCTCCGGTCTGCCCGCCCCGGTCCGCGAGGCGGTGCACGCGGTCCGCCGGACCGCCGCGGCCGCGCAGCGGAGCGTCGACCAGGAGATCATCTCCGCACGCTATCGCTGGATCGAGGCGGTGGCCGACGACGTCCGGACCGTCCGGCATCAGGACACCCGCACCTGGACCAAGCGGATCGACGACGTGCTGACCCATCGGTTCTACGGCATGGCGGTCTTCGCGGTGGTGATGGCGCTGGTGTTCGAGGCGCTGTTCACCTGGTCGGAACCGTTCATCGGGGGCATCGAGACCGCAACCGGGTGGCTGCAGAACGGGGTGACCGCGGTGCTGCCGGCCGGCAACCTCGCGGACCTGTTGGTCGACGGGGTCATCGCCGGGGTCGGGAACGTCGTCGTCTTCGTGCCGCAGATCGCGATGCTGTCGCTATTCATCGCCCTGCTCGAGGACTTCGGCTATCTCGCCCGGGTGGCGTTCGTCATCGATCGGCTGATGGGACGGGTCGGCCTGCACGGCAAGGCGTTCGTGCCGATGCTCTCCGGGTTCGCCTGCGCCATTCCCGCGGTCATGGCCACCCGCACCATTGAGGGACGGCGCGATCGGCTCATCACCATGCTGACGCTGCCGATGATCTCGTGCAGCGCCCGGCTGCCGGTCTACGCCCTGGTCACCGCGGTGGTGTTCTCGGGCGCCCCGCGCGTCTTCGGGCTCCTGAGCGCGGGCGCGGTGGTGCTGTTCTCGATGTACGCGCTCTCCGTCGTCGCCACCCTCGGCGCGGCGGCGGTGCTGCGCCGGACGGTGCTGCGCGGTCCCCGCCTCCCGCTCCTGCTCGAGCTGCCCCCGTACCGCCGGCCGGTCTGGAGCAACGTCTTCCTCGTCACGTGGCGCCGGACGCGCAAGTTCCTGGAGGACGCGGGCACCGTCATCCTGACGATGACGATCATCCTGTGGGCGCTGCTCTCGTTTCCCCACAGCAGCGACATAGAGACGCGGTACGACGAGGCGCGGGCCGGGATCCTCGCCTCGACGACCGACGCCGCCGCGCAGGAAGCGCAACTGGACGAGCTGGAGGGGCAGCATGCCGGCGAGCAGCTCCGCTACAGCATCGGGGGCCGGGCGGGCCGGCTGATCGAGCCGGCGATAGAGCCCCTCGGCTTCGACTGGCGCATCGGGGTCGGCATCATCGGCGCCTTCGCGGCGCGCGAGGTCTTCGTCTCGACCCTGGGCATCGTGTTCGGCATCGCGGAGGCCGACGAGGAGAGCGTCAGCCTGCGCGAGTCGCTGCAGCGCGCGGAGCACGCGGACGGATCGCCGCTGATGACCCCGCTCGCCGGGGTCTCGCTGATGGTGTTCTTCGTGCTGGCCTGCCAGTGCATGAGCACGATCGTCGTCGTGCGCCGGGAGTCGGGAAGCTGGGGCTGGCCGGTCTTCATGTTCGGCTACATGTCGGTCCTGGCCTACGTCGCATCGCTGGCGGTGTACCAGGTCGGCTCGGCGCTGAGCTGGGGCGTCTGATCGCCCCGAGCCGCGCCGCCGGCCGAGCAGGCGGTGGCGAAGGACTGCATTCGACGGGTGCGGCACACGGTTTCGCCACGACTCGCGGCAGCAGGACGACAGGTGACCCACCATGACCTGGCAGGATCCGATCGTCGCGTTCATCGTCGGCTACGCGGTGGTGGCGCTCTATCGGCACCTGCGCGCCCTCGTCGGCAGCGCCGCCCCGCAGGCGCAGTCGAAGGCGTCCTGCCACGGCTGCGACGACTGCGCGACCGACGACGCAGCGCCCTCGCGCCGCCCGAGCGCGGCGCTGCCGCTGCCGCCCGGAAACCTCCGGGTGCACTGAGCGCTAGCGCGACCGCGCGACCTTGCGGTCGCGTTTGAAGTTTCGCTGGCGCGAACTTCTACGGCGCAAGCTCCCAGCCCGCCAATCGTCGCTTGCGGCTCCGCTTGGCGCCCAGCCAACCCTCCAGGGAGTCTGCGCCTCCTCCGGAGGCGGCGCCGTTCTACGGCGCAGACTCCTGGCGCGGCACCGGCCACTTTTGGATAACGTGAGCGACCATCGCTTGCCATCAACGTCGACTTCACCTATCATGGGCTCGGAGGCTTGATGCCGAGCAACGACGCGCGTTGGATTATCGGGACCGTGATCGTCGTAGGGGGTCTTCTCACGGCACAGATCGCCGGGTTGGCCGGGGTGACCGCCGGACTGAGCAGCCGCCTCGACCGCATCGAGGCCGACATCCGCGGCCTCGACGCCAGGCTGCGCGCCGTCGAGGTCACCCTGGCCAAAGTCGATCAGCGCCTCGCCACCCTCGAGCGCCTGCACCTGCCCACGCCGGCGCCGGGCGAGTGAGCCCCGGATCGCCCGGAACACCTTCAACCGGTCCGTCGGTTCACGCCAGCGCCGTCAGGGTGGCTTCGAGGAGCTTGTAGAACCGAGCCACCGATGCGATGTGCACCCGTTCGTCGGGCGAGTGCGGGAACTCGATCCGCGGTCCGAACGAGATCATGTCGATGCCGGGCACCTTCTTCCCGAGGATGCCGCATTCGAGACCGGCGTGAATCGCCCTCAGGTCGGGCTCGCCGTCGAACTCGCGGCGGTGCACGGTCTTGACGACGTCGAGCAGCCGGGAATCGAGGTCCGGTTTCCACCCCGGATACGGCACGTCCTCCTCGATCTCCGCCCCCGCCAGCATTCCGACCGCGCGCACGCGGCGGCGCATCGCCTCGAGGGCCGAGTCGATCGACGACCGGCTGCTCAGCCCCACCCGCAGCGTGCCGTTCTCCGGGATGACGGTAGCGAGGTTGACGCTGGTTTCCACCAGGTCGTCGATGTCGTAGCTCATCGCCTCGACCCCGTGCGGCAAGGCGTTGACGAGACGGAGCACCCGCTCGGTCGTCGTCCCGTCCCATACCGAGTCGGGCCGGGGCAACGCTTCGGCGGTGAGGCGCATGCCCGGATCCGCCGGGCCGTACTCGCCGCGAATCGCCGCGACCTCCTGGTCCAGCGCAGCCAGCAACGCGTTCTGGCCGCCGGCGGGGACGACGAGGGTCGCGAACGCCTCACGCGGAATCGCGTTGTGGGCGCTGCCCCCCTCGAAACGCGCGACGTGGTACCGGTGGCCGCCGAGGCCGACGGACCAGAGGGCCCGCCCCAGCAGCTTGACGGCATTCCCCCTCTGCAGATGAATGTCCACGCCGGAGTGGCCGCCCTTGAGCCCCCTCAGGGCCACCGCGAGGGCGACGCCGGTCTCCGGCGCCGGCACGGTCGCCAGATCCAGGGTGAGCTGGGTGTCGCCGCCGCCAGCGCACCCGACGTACAGGATACCGTCCTCTTCCGAGTCGAGGTTGATCAGCTGCCGCCCCTGCACCAGCCCCCCGTCGAGCCGGGCGGCGCCGGTCAGCCCCGTCTCCTCGTCGATCGTGAACAGCAGCTCCAGCGGTCCGTGCGGGAACGCCGTCTCCCCCATCACCGCCAGCATGGCCGCCACCCCGATGCCGTTGTCCGACCCCAGCGTGGTGCCGGTCGCGGTCAGATACTCGCCCTGCACCTGCGGCACGATGGCATCGGCCGCGAAGTCGAACGCGACGTCCGCGTTCTTCTCCTGCACCATGTCGAGATGGGACTGCAGGATGGTGATGTCGGCGCCCTCGTGACCCGGGGTGGCCGGCTTGCGCACGACGAGATTGCCGACCGCGTCCGCGTGGTGGGCCAGCCCGAGGCGGTCCGCCAGCTCCACGATGTGGCCGCGCATCCGCCCCTCGTTCTTCGAAGCGCGGGGAATCGTGAGAATGGCGTCGAAGTGCCGCCACAGGGCGGTCGGCTCCAGGTCGCTGACGAAGGTCATGGCGTCTCCTCGGAAGTCGTGGAGTTGTCGAGTCCGGTATCCTACACCGCCCTGCGCCGCCGAGTGGGAATGCCGACGGAGAATCGGGGCTCGACGTCCGATGCAGACGGATCGGCCCCGGGCGCGTGTTGATGTATCATCCCTTCAATACGCTGCATGCGCGCCTTCACATGCCTGAGAGCCATCGGATGAAGGGTCGGCTCTGCGCCGGGACGGGCGACCCACGCCGGGGACGGAGCGGTCGGCGCCGCCGAGGACCTCGCGAAGCAGCCTGCGCGACCACCGTCGCCGTCCTGATGATGGCGGCGCCGGCAGGGGCGCAGACGCAATCGTCGGACGAGCCGTCCCCCACCGAGAACGAAGTCGGCGCACTGAGCCCCGCATCGCTTGCGCGCATCCGGGCCACCCTGGAGGCCGACCGGCGCAGGGAGCGGGCCGGGCGGACGGTGTTCGGCGATCCCGACGACGGGTGGATCGTCCCCCCGCGGCCGCCCGTGGAACTGGCGCCCGGCCTGGGCTTCATCGAGGGGCTCGGTCTCTACCGCGACCTGACCCGCGGCCGCGAACCGGCCCCGATGGGAGGCCCGGGCCACTGGGCGATGATGTACCAGATGACGCCGCGCGAGGCGACGGAGGTGGCCCAGGCGGACGGCTTGGCCATCGGCACCGCGGCAGTGTCCGCCCTCCCCCTCCATCTTCTGGTGCCCCGCGCCATCCAGAAGATCGCGGGCTGGTTCTCCGGTGCCGGTTCCCGGTCCCGCCCCGCGCCCCCGGCCCACCCCGTGCTGACCTCGGCGCAGAAAGCCGCGGTGCTGGAAGACATGCGGGCGAACACCGGGGTGGTCGATGCGACTCTGCGCCAGGACGGCCGCACCGTGGCGCTGTCGCTGCTCGTGCCGGCCGAGACCGGGCGGCGGGCCGCGCGCGAGGTCGGCGAGCGTTTCGTACGCCTCGTCGGCCGGCGGGCGGCGGCGGGTCCCGACGCCTTCGACTACGTCGTCAGCGTCCGCTCGCCCGATGCCGTCATCGCGCACGGCGGCAAGCCGACGAGCGAGCCCCTGGTCCGCTGGTGACGCCGGCCGGCCGGCCCGGTCGGCCCCCGGCGACGCCCGCGTTCGGATACCGGGCATCCGGACCCGTTTCCTTCCCCATCACCACGTCTCCGGTTCTGGTCGAAAACCCGCCCGGCCCCGGCCGGACCGGCCGGTCCGGCGGTCAGCAGCCCGTGGTGAGAGCCCCGCCCCATTCGAGTGGCGATGCATCCCGCCTGACTGCGTTGTTCGGACGGACTGCTTGCAGTCCGCGGTTACCGTATGCCCAGCGCCCTCCTCACGCCTTGTCTGGCATGGGCGCTCTTCAGCCCGCCGGGCGTTCTTCGCCGGCAGGCGCCTCTTCAGCCTGCTGGCGCCCTCGCCACTCTCGGTGCAACGCGGGGTTCCACCACGGGCGCTACAGGTCCATCACCGCATCGATGTCCGGGTCCAGATCCGGGGGCGGCGAGGCCAGCGAGATCCCGAAGAACAGGGTCATGGACAGCAGCAGGGCGACGAACCCCCCGTTGATGCCGTAGGGAATGGCCACTCCGAACAGCTCGATGCCGAAGTTGACGACGAGGCTCGCGGCGATGGCCGCGTTGGCGGCGGTGGCGGTGGCGCGCTTCCAGTTGAACCCGATGGCCACCGCGGGCACGAGAGCGGCGGCGAAGGTGCCCCACCCGAAGGCGCCGAGCAGCGCCACGAGGTCCTGGCGCGAGTAGAGGACGAAGAGGGCCGACCCGACCGCGAGCCCCACCGTGGCCGCGCGCGCCCAGAACAGCTCGTTCGACAGCGACCGGCCGTACAGCGCCCGCGGAATGTCGTGGACGACGGCCGCCGCGCCCAGGTTGAGGAAGCTGTCGGCGGTGGACATGATGGCCGCGAACAGCCCCGCGAAGACCACCCCCGCGAGCATCGGCCCGGCGTGGAGCTGCAGGAACTGCGGCGCCGCCTCGTCGGGGTTGGCCAGCTCGGGATGACCACCCTGGATGACCAGGGCCCGCATCGCCAACCCGATGCTGAGCCACAGCAGCGAGCAGATGGCGTAGCCCACCGCGCTCACCGGCAGGCTGCGGCGGGCGTCCTCGACCCGCCGGTTCATCATCAGCTTCGTGATGACGTGGGGCTGGCCGGCCCCGCCGAGGGTGAACACGACCAGCCACGACAGGGAGCCGAGCATGCCCAGCGTGCCCCAGGGGCTGATGGCCTCGGGGTCGTCGGCGACGAGGGTCGTCACGATGCCGCCGAGCCCCCCGTCCACCGCGGCGAGGGCCGCGACGAAGACGAACACGGCGGCGACGATCATGATCGCGCCCTGCACGAGATCGGTGTAGACCGACGCCAGGATGCCCCCGGTGACGCAGTAGAACACCAGCACCGCGCAGGCGATGGTCATGCAGGTGACGATGGAGACCTCGGGGATGAAGGACACGTTGTTCAGAAGGTCGCGGAGCACCGTGGCCATCGCGAGGATCTGGGTCCCCAGATAGCCGACCACCCCCAGCAGGATCGCGATGGCCGTCAGCAGCCGGGCGAGCTCGCTCCGGTAGCGCGCGGCCACCGCGTCGGGCAGCGAGATGGTGTCGCGCAGCTCCGCCACCATGCGCAGGCGCTTGGCCAGCAGGTAGTACACCGAGCAGAACGCGAGCGGGCTGACCACCGTCATCCACGCCGAGCTCAGCCCCATGCGATAGACGAGCCCGGGGCCGCCCACGAAGCCGAACCCGCTCATCACGCTCGAGAACACCGCGAGGCCGGTGACCATGACGCCGAGATCGCGCCCCGCCATGAAGAAGTCGCGGGTCGAGGTGGTGCGGCGCAGCGCCCACACCCCGACGCCGATGCACGCGGCCAGATAGGCGCCGACGAAGGCGAGCACGACGAGGGCGCGCGAGTCGTCCATCGGGGATCAGCCGGCGGGCGGGAGCGCCGGCCCGCGGTCCGGGTCAATCGGACCGGCCGCGAAGCCGAGAGGCGAAGGCTGCCCTGCCGGGAGCCTGCGCCGCCGGACGGCGCCGACGCCCGGCGGGTCGGCCGGGCGCCGAGCGGAGCCGCCCGACGACGCGCTCCGGGCCGGGCGTCGGCGCCGTTGAACGGCCCCGGCGCCGGGAGGTCCGGGGGGACGGCGGGCTGAACCGCCGGGCGACGAGCTCCAGGCGAGGATCTCGTGGAAGCGGTCCATGTCCCGGGGGGTCACGATCTCCCGGTCGAACAGCAGGACGTAGAGCCCCACGACGAGGAACTGGGCCGGCCAGAACCCGTAGAGGAACCAGGCGGTGGGAACCGGCAGGGCGAGGAACGCGGCCGATGGGTCGGTCAGGTAGCCGCGGTACGAAACCACCATCATGGTGACGATCACCGCCAGCACGAGCCCCGCCGCGGCCAGCGGCGCCCGCACGCGGTCGCGCCGGACCCCGAGGGCCAGGCACCCGACGACGAGCGCCAGTTGCAGGATGCCGAAGGCCCACGCCAGGCCCAGGACCGGCCCGTGCCGCCGGGGGCCGGACCCGCCATGGTCCATCGACGGAAACCGCGGATGGGTCGCGCCGGACGCGCCGGGACGCGCCTCGGCGCCCGCCTCCGCATCCGGCCCGTCGCCGGACGGCCCGTCCGCGGACCCACGCCCGCCGGCCGCGAACGCGAGGGCCAGCGTCACGCACAGCGCCAGCAGCAGGCCGAACAGGACGATCGGCAGCGGCGAGAATCGCTCCGACATACGGCCCGCAGTGTACCCCGCCCCGCCGGCGGGGGTAGAATCGTGACAGAAAGATGATGAACACGACACGACGGTCGGCGATGGGCTGGTGGGGCGCCGCGACCGCGGGGCTCCTGGCGGTGCTGGGCGCGGAGATGGCGAGCGGGCAGCGCGGCGGCGTGTTTCGCGAGTCGCGCGACCACCCCGCCATCCGCTACACCGACGGGCCGCGGAACGACGCCGTCACCGCGCTGAACCGGACCCTGGAGTCCGGCGCCGCGGCGCTGGAGTTCGAGGCGACGACCGGCTATCTGCGGTCGCTCCTCGACGCCCTCGAGGTGCCCGTCGAGTCGCAGGTGACCGTCTTCTCCGAGACCAGCTTCCAGGCGCGCTGGGTCACGCCGGAGAACCCGCGCGCGATCTACTTCAACGACACCGTCGCGGTGGGCTGGGTGCGGGGGGCCGACGTGCTGGAGATCGCGTCGCTCGATCCCACGCAGGGAGTCGGGTTCTACTCGCTCGACCAGCAGCCGGCCGACCGTCCCGAGCTGCGCCGGAACGAGAGCTGCCTGGCCTGCCATCTCTCGTGGGACACGCTCGGGATTCCCGGGCTGATGACCCTCAATACGCTGCCGCTGCCCGACGACCCGAACGCCTACGCCGTCGGCTGGGTGACCGACCACCGCAGCCCCCTGGAGGACCGCTGGGGAAGCTGGTACGTCACCGGCGCGCCGCCGTCGCTGCGCCACCTGGGAAACCGGACCGAGCCGTTCGATTACATACCCGGGGGCGGCGATCCGGCGCCGGTGCTCGACACGCTCGACGGCGTCGTCGATCTCGACGGCTATCCCACGCCGTACAGCGACCTCGTGGCCCTGATGGTGCTCGAGCACCGCAACCACATGACCAACCTGCTGGTGCGGCTCGGCTGGCAGGCCCGCGTCGAGGACCACCCGGGCGCGGCGCGGAGACCGCCGGCCCGCGGCCGGAGCGACCCCACGCTGGAGGACACCGCGGTCGAGCTGGTCGACTACCTGCTGTTCGTGGACGAGGCGCCGCTGCCGCCGGGCATCGCCAGCACGTCCGGGTTCGCCGAGGCGTACTCGTCGCAGGGCCCCTTGGACGGCCGGGGACGCTCGCTCCACCAACTGGACCTCGACGGGCGGCTGCTGCGGTATCCGTGCAGCCCCCTCGTCTACGCCGGCGCCTTCGACGCCCTGCCGGCGCGCGCCCTCGACGCCGTGTATGGGCGGATGTGGGAGGTGCTGTCGGGGGCGGCGACCGAGCCCCGCTACGCGCGGCTGTCCCGCGCCGACCGCACCGCCGTCGTGGAGATCCTGCGCGACACCAAGCCAAACCTGCCCGACTACTTCCAGGGCGAGATCCGCTGATCCCCACGCCGGCTCACTCCCCGGTCAGATCGATCTCGTTCTCCCCCGCGGCAATCTCGATCTCGTGCTCGCTCCGGTCGCGGCCGTGAATGACGACCGCGGTGTAGCGGCCGGGGATGACGTCGGGCACCGAGAAACGGCCGGCCCGGTCCGCGACGACGGCGTAGGGCGTGTCGACGACCATGATGTCGGCGAACATCTCGGTGTGCGTATTGCAGATCACGCTGTACTCGTCGCCGATCTCGAACGTGTGCTCGTAGGTCGTCCCCATCATGGTGGCGATGTTGAAGATCGACTCGCCGTGGCTGTCCTTCACGTGCACCGTGTGCAGCTCGTCCTCGCTGTTGGTGAAGTCGATGGTCTGGCCGGCCCGCACGAGGATGAACCCGGGCACGAACTGGCGGCCGATCTGGTCCATGGTCGTCGTCTCCTCCGGCAGCGGCACGTCGATCTCCGCGTGCGGGTAGAGGAGCACGATGGACACCAGCATGCCGACCGCGGGCCGGGCCTGGCCGGCGACCTGGCCGAGAGCGGGCGCGTCCGCCTCGGACACCGCGCCGGCCGGCGCCGATTCCGCGGCCGGCGCCGATTCGGCGGCCGGGGCCGGCTCGACGGGCCGGTCGAGGCCCGGCGGCGGGCCGCCGCAGGCGCCGAGCAGCAGGGAACACAGGAAGGCAAAGGCGCCAATGGTCCGGATCCGCCGATTCGTGGCGCCGAACATGCGGTAAGGTGGCAGCAGCATCAAGCCGACGATCGTACCAGAAGTCCGGTCCTGCCGGGGGCGCGCCGGCGCCTTCGGACGGCCTGATTCGAAGACACCGCCGAGAACCCCCGGGGAGACAGAATGACCACATCGACCCTGCGACATTTCGCGGCCCGCGACCATGCGGGGCGGACCCCTGCGCGGGCCGCCGACGGCGTATCCCACCCGACCGGCCCCCGCCGCCCCGCCGGGTTGTGCCGCGGGCTGCTGATGGCCGCGCTCGTCGCGGCGGCGGGCCTGCCGGCCGCCGCCCAGGAGCGGCCCACCCTGACCACCGAGGCGGACTTCCTGCGGGCGATGGAGGAGCTCTCGAACTGGGGCCGCTGGGGCGCGGAAGACGGGCTCGGGGCCGCGAACTTCATCACCCCGGCCAGGCGGAAGGCGGCGGCGGCGCTGGTCACCGAGGGACTCAGCATCTCCCTCGCCCATGACGTCATCGAGGAGGACGCGGTGGACGGGGGCACGTATCTCGAGCGCGAGGTCCTGCGGGTCAGCGACACCGGCGCCGCGGATCGATACCGGTACACCGGCACCTACCACGGAAGCATTCACAGCCATCTCGACTCGGTCGCCTGTCACGTGATGTTCGAGGGCCGGGGCTACAACGGCGTGAGCCGGGAGGCCATCGAGACCTCGGGCGGCTGTCCGCAGGGCAGCATCCACGAGCTGCGGGACGGCATCATGACCCGCGGCATCCTGTTCGACGCCACCCTGCTGCCGGGACGGGCCACCCCGGAGGGCTGGCTGGCGCCGGGAGAGGCCGTCACCTGGGCGGACCTCGAGAAGCTCGAGGAGATTCAGGGCGTGCGGGTCTCCGAGGGCGACGTCATCCTGCTGTACACCGGGCGCTGGAAGCGGCGGGCGGCGCTCGGCCCCTGGCCCACGTCGGAGGGGGTCGCCGGCTACCAGGCCGACGTCGCCTACTTCCTCAAGGAGCGCGGGGTGTCGTTCATCGGGCACGACATGTACAACGACGTCTCGCCCCACGGGTTCCCCGAGAGCGTCGGCCTGCCGCTGCACCGGCTCGCGCTGGTCGCCCTCGGCGTTTCGATCTTCGACAACCTGGATTTCGAACGGCTCGCCGAGGAGGCGCGGCGGCTGAACCGGTACGAGTTCCTGTTCACGGCGGCGCCGCTCCGGATCGAGCAGGGCATGGGATCGCCGCTGAATCCGATCGCGACGTTCTGACGCGACCGGCGCGGCCCCGTCGCGGGCATGCCGGGTCGGTCCGGAGTGGGCGTATAATCACCGTCCGGTCTCGAAACAGACGACGCGCGGCGCACACCGCGCACATCGGGCGATGACGCCCGACGGGGAGGATGCAGATGTCGATCCCGAAGAGAATCGTCCCGCTGGCGGCAGTCGCCGTGGTGGGGCTGGCGGTGGCCTACGGCAGCGGCTGGGGCACCCTCGAGACGCCGGTCCAGGGGCAGGAAAAAGAGGCCCCCATGTTCGAAGTCGATCCGCTCTGGCCGCAACCGCTGCCGAACCACTGGCTGCTCGGCTCGACGATCGGCGTCGACGTCGACACGCAGGACCACGTGTGGATCGTGCACCGTGCATCGACCCTCGCCCGCAACGAGATTCCCGCCATCTCCGACCCGCCGTTCGCCGAGGACTGCTGCGCCCCGGCCCCGCCGGTGCTGGAGTTCGACGCCGACGGCAACCTCGTCGGCCACTGGGGCGGCCCCGGCGAGGGCTACGACTGGCCCTCGTCGAACCACGGCGTCACCATCGACCACATGGACAACATCTGGGTCGGGGGCAACGGGGCCGGCGACTCGCACGCCCTGAAGTTCACCCGTGACGGACAGTTCCTGCTGCAGGTCGGGGTGGCCGGGCGCGCCCCCGACAGCCTCAGCCTCGACAGCTTCGGCCGCATCGCCAAGATCTCGGTCGACGGCGACGCGAACGAGATCTACTTCGCCGACGGCTACGGCAACAAGCGGGTGGCGGTGGTCGACGCCGACACCGGCGACGTCAAGCGCTTCTGGGGCGCGTACGGCAACGAGCCCGACGACAGCCACGCCGAGCGCTACGCGCCGGGCGGCCCGATGCTGCAGCAGTTCATGAGCCCGGTGCACTGCGCCGAGGTGTCGAGCAGCGGGCTGATCTACGTGTGCGACCGGGCCCACGACCGCATCCAGGTCTTCCAGAAGGACGGCACGTTCGTCGACGAGATGCTCGTGATGCCCAACACCACGGGGTCCGGCGCGGCCTGGGACATCGACTTCTCGCAGGACGCCGAGCAGGCCTACATCTATCTGGCCGACGGCGTGAACCAGCGCATCCACATCATCGACCGCGAGAACCTCGAGCACCTGACGAGCTTCGGGGACGGCGGGCGGCAGCCCGGACAGTTCTTCGGGGCGCACAGCATCGCGACGGACTCGGCCGGCAACATCTACACGACCGAGACCTACGAGGGCAAGCGGGTCCAGAAGTTCATCTACAAGGGCATGGGCCCGGTCACGACGATGAACCAGGGCGTGCTCTGGCCGACGGACTGAAGCGGGAGCCCGCGTCGCAGAACGGCGCGGCGGCCTGGAGGGCCGGGCGGGCGGAAGGCGGAGCCGCGCGGCCACGACTTCCGGCTCCGGTCGTCCTCGGCAACCGGCGATGAATCGGGGCGGCATCTCATCGGGGATGCCGCCCCGCGACGGATTGCAGCGGGACTCGTTCGGCGCCGGCGGCCCGGAAGCGGATCAGGAGCGCGCGGCGGAATGGCCCGGATTCCTGCACGACTGGTTGGTCGGCAAGCGGAGCCGCGAGGCGGCGATTTCCGGGCGCGGCGCGGTGAATTCGAGACAGAGGGATACGATGCGTAATCGGTCCATGGTGGTCGCCGGACTCGTGGGAGTGATCGTTGCGGCGAGCTGGACGCTGCTGTCGGCCGGACAGCTGCTGCTCGCGCCGGTCGGCACCCATGGACAGACGATCACCCCGGTGTACGAGGGCTGGTATCCCAACCCGGACGGCACGATCAGCGTCTCGTGGGGATACTTCAACCGCAACTCGGAAGAGACCGTCCAGGTCCCCATCGGACCGGACAACCGCATCGAGCCGGGGGGCCCGGACCGCGGCCAGCCGACGAACTTCCTCCCCCGCCGCCAGCGGGGGGTGTTCACGGTGGTGGTGCCCGGCGACTTCGGCGACAACGAGGTGTTCTGGACCCTCACGTTCCGCGGCGACAGCCAGACGATCCCCGGCCACCTCCATCGCGACTGGCTGCTCGACGCGCTGGGCGGGAACACCAGCGGCGACACCCCCCCGGCCGTCAGGTTCGCCGAGGACGGCCGCGAGTTCCGGGGTCCCGGCGCCGCGCCCGAAGGCCCGCTGACGGCCACCGTCGGCGAGCCGATGCCGCTGGTGGTGTGGGCCACCGACGACGGCGTCACCCGGCGGACCCGGGAGGAGGGCGACGAGCCGCCGCCGCTGGTCCGCCTGTCCCTGCACCTGCACCAGGGCCCGGGCGAGGTCAGCTTCGCCGAACCCGAGATCGAGATCGCGGAGGACGGTCCCGAGCGGGCCGAGACCACCGCGACCTTCAGCGAGCCCGGCGAGTACGTCCTGCGGGTCTTCGCCAACGACCGCTCCGGCGGCGGCGGCTCGCAGTGCTGCTGGACCAACGCGTTCGTCCGTGTGAACGTGTCCTGACCGGGTCAACGCGACGGGTTGCAGAGGCATCGAGAACAGGCCCGCGCGCTGCACGGAAAGTAATTCGTGATCGACCTGTCCGCCTGGAAACCGCGCGCCGCCACGATCCTCGCCGGAACCGCCCTGGTCTGGGCGGTGTCCCTGTACGGCCTCTACGTAGATCCGAACCTGGCCGTCGACCTCGCGCTCCGGCCGCGCCGGGCCGACAGCCTCCTCGGCATCCTGACCGCCCCCCTCGTGCACGTCTCGTTCGCGCACCTGCTGGCGAATACCGTTCCCCTGCTGATTCTCGGCGGCATGGTGGCAATGGGCGGGGCCGCCCTCTACGTCGCGGTGACCCTCGCCATCGTCGCGCTCGGCGGCCTGGGGCTGTGGGCGCTCGGACGGGACGCGGCGCACCTCGGCGCCAGCGGCCTGGTCTTCGGCTACTTCGGCTTCCTCGTCGCCCGGGGATACTACGAACGCCGACCGCGGTCCATCGCCGTCGCCGTCGGGGTGGTCGTCTTCTACGGCGGCATGATCAGCGGCGTCCTGCCGCGCGACGACCAGGTGTCCTGGGAGGCGCACCTGTTCGGGTTGCTCGCCGGCGGGCTGTGCGCCCGCGCAGCGTTCGCCCGCAAGCAGCGACAGGTACGGCATCGATAGGCTTGCCGACGTGGCGGCCGGGCCGCACGGGTACGAACCCCGTTCCGGGCCCACGGTCCTACACCCGCGTCGTCGTGACGATGGGCTCGTCGAGGGGCGTGCGGTAGAGTGCGTGCAGGAAGCAGGTCTGTTCGCCCATGTCCAGGCATCGGCGCGCGAAGTCCACGCCGTCGCGCGTGTCGAGGTAGACGTGGGTCTCGACCGCTCCCGCGGTGCCTGAAGGCGTCGCGCCGGGATCGGCGCCGCGGCCCGGAAAGCATGTGTCCTGCACGATCCGATAGCCGTGCAGGTCCTTCCCGAGAATGGCCGCGTAGCGCCCGAGCTGGGTCATGAAGCAGAAGGCGACGCCCGCCGCCATGTAGCTTGCGGCGGAGGGCGCGGCGCCCCGGCCGCCCTTCTCCCGCGGCTCGTCCGACAGGAACCGGAACGTCGACCCCAGCGGGCTGTGGAGCTGCTGCTCGATCGCCTTCACGCCGTCCGGGCGCCGGCGGCAGATCGCCCGCAAGTGGAGCTGGCGGCGCTGTTCGGCCCGCAGGCTCGTGCCGGCACCGCCGGCCACGCCGGCCACCGGCGTCACCGCTTCGAGACGCACTACCGGCACCCCGGCGGGATCGGCCGGCACGAGAACCGGGAACGCCGGTGCGGGGTCGGGCGCGGGGCCGGCGTCCAACGGCGCGACTCGTCCGATCGACGCCGGAGCGCCGTGGACGGTCAGCGTGAACCGCGACGTGTGCGTCCGGCGGAGCACGTCGTACACGGAGGCTCCGCGCGTCGCGGCGGCCACGACCTCGCGCACCGCGTCCTCGCCGGCGTCGGCGTCGATGCGCACGTCGAGTTCGACCGGCAGGGCGCCGCCGGTCATCGTGCCGTTCAGGGCAGAGCCCTCCATCGTGTAGCGGTTGTCCTGCACCAGCACGAGATCGCGGACGGTCACGCCTCGTGCCCGCGCCGCATCCAGCACCGCGTTCATCCAGGACGACACCATGCCCACGGTCATGAACGCCAACGGACAGGGCGCGGCGTCGAAGCCGTCGAGGTACGGCCCCTCGTCGCTGGCGAGCCGCCAGTCCCCCCCGGCGCTGGAGGAGACGATGGCCTCCTTCTGCATGCCCGAGAGCGACCGCGCCCAGACCCGGACGGTCTCGCCGTCGCCGGGCGCCGGCCGATCCAGTCCGAGCGACTCCACCCCGTCCACGGCGAAGAAGACGGGCCGGCCGTCGCGCTCCAGCACGTTGTCCGCGTGGCGACGGCTGCGCGGAGTGACCATGGCGTGTGTCGATGGCGAGTGGCGGTTCCCGGATGCCGCTCGAGGGCGGCACGACTCGCCCATCGGAGATCTGTCCCGAGGCCGGGAGGACCGATGGAGCAACCGCCGCCAATTGTGACACACTGGCGCGGTCAATCCGGTGCGCCCGTTGCGCGCCGGCCAGCGCGGGCGCCCCGGCGCCCGGGGAGATTCGATGCCCGCATCTGTCCCGACCGCGAACGAGCCCCCGCCCCCGTCGACCACCGCCCTCGCTGGCCTGGCCGCGGCGGCGGTGCTCGCCCTGGTGCTCCTCAGCGTGCCGGGACCCGAGACGCTGCCGGCCGAGGGCCAGCGGATGGCCACCATCTTCGTGGTGGTGCTCATCCTGTGGGTCACCGAGGCCCTGCCGGTCGGGGTGACGTCGCTGCTCGCGGTGGTGCTGCTGCCGATCTTCGGGGTGGCGGACCTCCCCACCGCGTTCGGCACCTTCATCAGTCCGGTGTTCTTCTTCGTGCTCGCGATGTTCGTCGTCGCCCAGGCGTTCATCAGCTCGGGGCTCGACCGGCGGTTCTCGCTGTGGCTGCTCTCGAAGGCGGGCACCGACAGCCGCCGCGTCGTGTGGGTGTTCATGGCGGGCACCTGTCTCGTGTCCACCATCATGTCCGACGTGCCCGCGACCGCCATCTTCATGGCCCTCGCCGTCGGCCTCTTCGACAAGATGGGGCTGACCCCCGGCCGGTCGTCGTTCGCCAAGGCGCTGATGATCGGGATCCCCTTCGCGGCCCTCATCGGCGGGGTGGCGACGCCCGCCGGCAGCTCCATCAACATCCTGGGCATCTTCTTCATCCAGGAGTACGGCAACGTCACCGTGCGGTTCCTCGACTGGATGGTCATCGGGGTCCCGATGGTCGTGGTGCTGCTGCCCGTCGCCACCCGCATCCTGCTGCACTTCTACCCGCCCGAGATGGAGCAGATCACCGCGGTCGGCGACGTCGCCACCGAACGCGCCGCCCTCGGCCCCGTCACCGGACGCGAGTGGCGGGTGCTCGTCATCCTCGGCACGATGATCGTGCTGTGGGTCCTGAGCACCTGGTTCCCGGCCCTCAACGTGGTGATGGTGAGCATCCTGGGGGCGGTCGTCATGTTCCTGCCGGGCATGCGGCTCTTCACCTGGAAGGAGGTCGAGCGCGGCATCGGCTGGGAAGCCCTCCTGATGGTGGGGGGCGTGACCGCGTTGGGCGCCGCCTCCGTCGAGACCGGCCTCGCGCAATGGCTCGTCGACGGATCGCTCGGGGGCCTGGAGGACTGGAGCGCCGTGGGCATCGTCGCCCTGGTGAGCGCGTTCACCGTCGTTATCCACCTGGCATTGCCGATCGGCCCGGTGATCAACTCGGTGCTGATTCCCCCCCTCGCCCTCCTCGCCGTGTCGACCGGACAGAACCCCGCCCTCTACGCGCTGCCGGTGGCGTTCACCGCCTCGTGCGCCTTCCTGCTGCCCCTCGACGCGGTGCCCCTGGTCACCTACACCCGGGGCTACTACCGGATGCTCGACATGCTGGCCCCGGGCACGGTGCTGTCGGCGGTCTGGGTGGTGCTGATCACGATCCTGATGGTCTGGCTGGGACCGCTGGTCGACTTCCTGTAGCGAGGTGACGGCCACTCCGTGGAACCGCGGCGGTTCCAAATCCGACCAAACTCTCCTTGCCGACGACTTCGACGTTCTCAGCAGAAGGCTTTACGGGACATGGCATTTCAGACGGGTGTGGCTCTTCTTCGTAGAGCGCTTTTTCGCCTATTTGTAGGCGTTTTTGCTCGCTGACGGTCCCTCTTCGGTGCGCCTTGGGCGGGGACAGCGCTCCCACCCGCCGGTTTTCGGGCGGCCAGCCCGACCTGATCACGGCGCCGGGGCGCTCGGTCTGTCCCCTCCGGCGCCCCCCCTGGACATTCGCGCGGCGTTTTGCTACGGTGTCGTGGGAAGGGAGAAGCCTCTGCGATGGCCGTGGCGACGACGACGTTCTCGGGACGGGCCTTCAGCGTACGAGAGGTGACCCTGATCCGCGAGATTGTGCGTGACTGTGCGGGCTTGAGCCGGATGGAGCTGGCGCGCACCGTGTGCGAGCTGTTGCGGTGGCGGCGCCCGAACGGGAGGCTGAAGGCCCGGGAGTGCCGCGAGTTCCTGGAGCGGCTCGACGCGGGTGGTGCGCTGGTGCTGCCGGACAAGCGCCGGGGCCGTGCGACCGGCTCCGTCACCCGCGTGCCCCGGACGGCGGCGGGAGAGCCGGGGCCCCGCTCGTCGGCAGCGTGCGCGATGTCGAGCCGCTGCGGGTCGAGCGGGTGCGCGAGCCCGCCCAGCGCCTGCTGTTCCGGGAGCTGGTGGGGCGCTACCACTACCTCGGGCACACGGTCCCCTTCGGCGCCCACCTGCGCTATCTGGTGTTTGCGTCGAGGCCGGCCCTGGCGGTGGTCGGCTGCCTGCAGTTCTCCAGCCCGGCGTGGCGCATGGCGGTCCGGGACGGCTGGATCGGCTGGGACGACGCGACTCGGGCGCGGAATCTCCAGCGCGTGGTCAACAACAGCCGCTTCCTGTTGCTGCCGTGGGTCGCGGTGAGGAACCTCGCCAGCGCGGTGCTGGCGCGCGGCCTCGGGCAGTTGGTAGTGGACTGGCCGCGCCACTACAAGCTCGAGCCCTGGCTGGTGGAGACGCTGGTGGACCCCCGCCGCCACCACGGGGGTTGCTACCGCGCCGCCAACTGGGTCGCGTTGGGCGCCACCAGCGGTCGAGGTCGGATGGACCGGTACGGCCGCCGCGCCGGCGAGGCGCCCAAGACGGTCCTGGTTTATCCTGTGGTCCGGGATGCGAAGCGGCGGTTGCGGGAGAGCTGAGCGATGCGAGCCGTCACCCCCCGCGTCGCTCGACCCGACCCGGCGCCGTATGCGGCGGCCGAGGTGGCCTTCGCCGAGGCCAAAGCGTACCTCTCTTCGCGCGAAGCACAGCAGATGAGCGAGAGCGACCTCGAACGGGAGCTGCACCGGCGGGGCCAGGAGCTGATGCGCAAGCTCCTGCAAGGGCACCTCGAGCAACGCAGCCCGGGAGAGGCGGCGGGTCCGGTCGAGGGCGCCGACGGTGTCGAGCGCTCGGAGCGCCGCGTGCACGAACGCCACCTGGAGACGATCTTCGGCACGGTGCGGGTCGAGCGGGTGGGCTACGCGCGGGCTGGTCACGAGAGTCTGCATCCGCTCGATGCCGCGCTCAACCTGCCGGGGGAGCGTTACTCGCTCGAGGTGCGGCGCCGGGTGGCGGCGGCGGCCGCGTCGCGGTCCTTCGACGAAGCGCTGTTGGATCTGTCTCGCAGCACCGGGGCGGAGGTGCCCAAGCGTCAGGCGGAACAGTTGGTGGTTCGCGCGGCTGAGGACTTCGACGCCTTCTACGAGGCGCGCCGTGCGGCGGATGGCGAGCCGCCGCCCGAGGGGTCGGTGGTCGTGCTGACCTTCGACGGCAAGGGCGTGGTGCTGCATCGCGAGGACCTGCGCGAGGCGACGCGGAAGGCGGCCGAGAGGCGCCGACGGCACCGGGAGCCGCTCTCCCGGTTCCACCGCCTCAAGCCGGGAGAGAAGAAGCACTCGAAGCGCATGGCGACGGTGGCCGCCGTCTACACGACGGCGCCGTTCGTGCGGAGCCCGGAGGACTTCCTGGAGAGCTTGATGCCCCGACAGCCGGGGGACAAGCCCCGGGCCGTGCGGCCCCGCCCGGTGGCGAAACGGGTCTGGGCGAGTCTCGAACGGGAGCCGTGGGAGGTGGTCGCGGAGGCGACGCTGGAAGCGGAGCGCCAGGACCCCGAGCACGCCAAGCGCTGGGTCGTGCTCGTCGACGGGGCCGAGCCGCAGCTCGACCTCGTGGAAGCGGGCGCCGCCGCCTACGGCGTGGACGTCACGGTGATCCTCGACATCATCCACGTGGTCGAGTATGTCTGGAAGGCGGGGCGGGTGTTCCATCGCGAGGGGAGCCCCGAGCTGACTCACTGGGCCTGGACGCGCGTGCGGAGCATTCTCGAAGGCAAGGCGACCCGGGTGGCGGCGTCGATGCGGCGTGCGGCGACCGTCGCCGGCTTCTCGAAGGACACCCGCAAGCCGGTCGACAAGTGCGCCGACTACCTGGTGAAATACGCGCCGTATCTGCACTACGACCGCTACCTCGCGGCGGGCTATCCCATCGCGACCGGGGTCATCGAAGGGGCGTGCCGGCACCTGGTCCGCGACCGGATGGAGCTGACCGGGGCCCGCTGGCGCCTGGTTGGCGCCGAGGCCGTCCTGAAGCTCCGGGCGCTACGAGCCAGCGGCGACTTCGATGCGTACTGGGACTTCCACGAAGCGCGGGAGTACGAGCGGAACCACGCCCAGCGCTACACGGGTGGGACGGTACCGCCGGTCACCGAGCCGCCCCCACCGCCCTCCTCACCACGCCTTCGACGGGTCAAGTAACTCTTGCCATGCCGCTCGCCGAAACCCTCTGGGTGGCCGACGAAGAAGAGCCGCACCCATCGCGGATTCGGCATGCCGCTGCAACACCGCGTTCTTGCCCATCGCGACCACGTAGTCGAGCCCCGGTTCGGCATCCAGGAAATCGAGGATCTCCGGGGTCGCAAAGCCCCCGTCGAGCCGGACGAGAAACCGAGTCGACGGAAACGCCGCCCGCAGCATCGGCAGCAGCCGACACAGCAAGCTCAGGGTCCCGTCGGCCGCCACCGCCTTGCCCGGCCGCAGCACCGCCGCGCACAGATACTGCTCCTTCTCGTCGTTGAAAGTCAGGAACGCGAGCAGCGGCAGATAGCACCAACTGTCGTAGTGCCCGTTGAAGAACGTGAGCTGTTGCGCGCCATGCGTCCGGTCGTCGGTCGGGTCCAGATCAATGGTGATCCGCCACACCCGCCGATGCAGGCGGCGCCGATGTCGCTCGATGACGCTCGCCGCCAACTCCCGTGCCATTCGGTAGAGCGCGCCGCGGCCCGGGGCGTTCTCGAATCGCGAGATCGTCGGTTGCGACGCCAAGGGCGCGCCAGCCACAGGGTCCCGCCCGAGCAGCAGCTTGTGGATGGGATCCTCCGCCAAGTGGTCGGCGTCGTTGCCGTCGGGATGACCGCACGCGATGCCGAAGATCCGCTGTCCGACCAGCTCCGCGAGCGTGTGCCGAACCTTCTCCGGCGCGCGCTTGTCGGCGAGACACCCGGCGAACGCCTTGACGAGGCCGTACACGCGCTCGGCCGCCTTGAGCAGGACGCCGCCGCCGTCGGAACTCGCCTGCTCGCGGTTGAACGTCGCGACGAGGGGCTTGTCGAAGAGATCCGGGAACAGGACAGTCTGTGATATCTTGTCAGGTGTCACGCAGGGGTCTCCGTTGTGGCTAAACGCTTGTGGACACAACGTTTGTACCACACGGAGGCTCCTGTGTCTCCCCCAGAATCACCATCTTCACGAATAATCCAGGCTAACGCTGTACAGCGGAAAGCTGAAGTACGAAAGCCCGACCCCGGAGACGGATCCGGTCGAGATCTGGAACGAAACCCAAACGACAGGCCAAGACCTGCTGGCTCACACGAAAGCGCGAGTCCCGGACCTAATCAAACAAGCGACCGAGCGCCTGCAACAGAATACACGAACAAGGAGCCCCACGAGAGGGGAATAGGCATCACGCACCAGAGACCAGACAACCGGTGAAGCCACCTGACATGAAAGTGGTGACCGGTGAAGAACCCCGGAAACGACCAGACAAGCCCCAGGCCGTCGACTGCTACTTCGACGACACCATGCCGCGACCGAAGTTGATCCGGTTGCACTTCGTCCGGGACGAGGTCCTCGTGGCATGAAGTTGCCCCGCAACGTGAGCGGAGCGACGCTGCAAGCATCGCTCCGACGTCTGGGGTACGACACCGTGCGAGGTTGAGGCTCCTACGTGCGGATCACGACGCAGATCCGCGGTGAACATCATGAACTGATCTGCGTCGAGAGTCGCGTGTCGAGGATTCGGCCTCACGGCCGGCGCGCCCCGGGCGACCCGCGGCCAGCGCGATGTCCGCGCTCGGACGTCCGCCCCTCCTCGATGCGGGCGCCCGACAGCATGTTCCGCATGCCGTAGTTGCCCTCGTGACACGCGTATTCGAAGAGCGGCGCGGTGCCGCGCTGCATCGGAACCGCCGCCGTGAACGGCCGCGTGAAGCTCGTCGGGTCGTCGACGGTGAACTCGTAGAGGAGCGTGTCGGGCCCGACGAGCCGGAACCGCTCGGTCAGGTGCAGCGTCCCGCCCGTCCCGATGGCGAGGCGCGTGAACGGGACGAAGCTCGCGGTCTTGTCGGTGAAGCTGGTCGTCTCGACCACCAGCGTGTCGCCCTCCCAGCGGCCGCGCGAGCTGCCCGTCCACTGGCGTATGCCGTCCGGCAGCGGATCCCGCCCATCGAGCGGCACGATGCGCGCGTCGTGCACCATCTCGGTGAACACCACCACGTGGTCCGGCGTCTGAAAGAGCTGCATGTTCTGGTTGTAGCGGCCTCTCGGGGAGACCGGCACGATCGGGGGGCCGGCGTTGAAGCCGCGCAGACAACGCTCGGCGAGCCCGCGATCCTCGGGGCCGCGCATCCCGATGCCGCCCACCAGGAACCGCACCGGGCGGTCCGCCGGCGCCGCGTGGTCGCCGGCGGCGACCGCAAGCTGCTGCCGCGCCCCCGGCCGCGGCGACGGAATCCGTCCGTCCGGAGGATCGACGATGAGGGACGTGCGCCGGTCGTCGACCACCCCGGACCCGCGGTCGTTCCAGAAGTCGTTGTAGCTGACGATGTTGCCGCCGGCCGGCAACGGCTCCGTCCGGATCCGGGACCGGTCCGCCTCGATGGCGCGCCGCACCTCGGCGGCCTCGATCGCCGCCGCTTCCTCCGGCGTCAGCCGCGCCTGGCCGGCGCGATCCTCGGGCCGCTCGAGCGGCGTCAGCGTGCTGAAGTCCCAGACCCCCTGCAGATCGGGCCGGCCGTCGCCGAGGCGCGGCAGCTCGAACCCGGTCTGGGCTGCGGCCGGCGCCGTCATGACCGACGCGGTCACGAGCAGAATCAGAACCACGGCGTACCCCCGGTTGCCCATCGCATGCTCCTCGATAGTCGAAATCCGTGCCCTCTCGCGGAACCACCGGTGCTTCCGCCTATCGCACGCATGTTACGCGACTCACTCGGCGGCGACCTGCGTCGGGACCGATGCGTCGAGCGCGCGGATGAGATGGCGCATGTCGGCGTGGCCCCGAATCCGCTACCATACGTGGCAGCCGGCGACCCTTTTTCACGGTGAGCCCATGCGAAAAATAGACGTCTTCACGCACATCTTCCCCGAAGCCTATGCCGCGGGCATGCGGCAGGTCGCGCCCGACTGGAAGGACATCGGCAAGCGCGTCCGCAACATTCCGATGCTCGTCGACCTGGACGTGCGCTTCCGGGTCATGGACAGGCACGAGGGCTATCAGCAGATTCTGTCCATCGCCACGCCGCCCATCGAGGTCTACGCGCAGGGGGCCGAGGCCGCGGACCTGGCGCGCCGCGCCAACGACGGCATGGCAGAGCTCGTGGCGCGCTACCCCGATCGGTTTCCCGGCTTCGTGGCGTCGCTGCCGTACGACGATGGGGACGCGGCCCTCGCCGAGGCGCGCCGGGCCCTCGACCAGCTCGGCGCGCGCGGCATCCAGATGTTCTCGAACATCAACGGGAGGCCGACGACCGATGACGAGTTCCTGCCGTTGTTCGAGCTGATGGCCGGCCACGACCTCCCGATCTGGCTGCACCCGATTCGCGATGCGAGCTTTCCGGACTACAAGACGGAGGACAAGTCCCTCTTCGAGATCTGGTGGACGTTCGGGTGGCCCTACGACACCAGCGTCGCCATGGCCCGCATCGTCTTCGCCAGGTTGTTCGATCGGTTTCCCGACCTGAAGATCATCACCCACCACATGGGCGCGATGATCCCGTATTTCGAGGGGCGCATCGGCCCGGGCTGCGATCAGCTGGGCGCCCGGACTTCCGACGAGGACTACCCGGGGCTGCTCCGCGAGCTCCGGAAGCGGCCCTTCGAGTATTTCAAGATGTTCTACGCCGACACGGCGCTGTTCGGCGCCTACGACGGAACCGTGTGCGGGCTGAACTTCTTCGGCGTCGACCACGTCGTGTTTGCGTCCGATGCGCCGTTCGATCCGGAAAAGGGGTCCATGTACATCCGCGAGACCATCGACATCATCGACCGGCTGCCGATCTCCGCCGATGAGCGCGAGCGGATCTACTCGGGCAACGCGATTCGGCTCCTGAAGCTGCAGTGACCCGCTCGAGTACGCCTGCCACGAGGGCAACTACGCCATGCCGAACATCCTGGGCGGTGCGCGCCTGGAAGAGCGGAACCAGGAGAGCGGGCAGGATTGAGGGGGCGCGGCCCCCCCGCGACGGTTCCTCACAGGCGACAGCCCGGCCCACCGGCAGCGGCGTCCGCAATCCGCGCCCCGAGCGTCTCCAGCACCTCGGGGTCGCACGCGGTCTGCATCTGCTCGAAGAGCACGCGCTCCTCGGCGTGGATATGCGCCTCGAGCAGCTCGCCGAAGGCGGTGAGCCGTTCGTCCAGGCGGGCGGTGGGCTCCGCCGCGAGGTCTCGGATCATCGCCCGCATGGTCTCGTGCTCGGCGATCAGGGCGCCGGTGAGGCGGACGCCGTCACCGAGGTCCCGCGCCGCGGCCGGAAACACGTGCGCCTCCTCCGCCTCGAAGTGCCGCCGCAGGTCGGTCTCGAAGAAGTCGATCAGGCGCGCCGCCTGCTGCGCCCGGTCGTCCGGCCAGTCGGCGCGCGGGTTGGTCGATCGCCCGAGAATCAGCCGCTGGGCCATCACCAGGCCGTGATGGTGGTCGCGGGAGAGCGGAACCAGGCTGGCGTGTCTCTTCATGGCAGATCGAGGATAGGCGAATCCGCGTACTTCGTCAGCCCCGGCCGCCGGAACTGCGCTAGAGTCTGCGGCAGGGGACGACACCGATGCCGCTCGACGACGACTCGCTGCCCATGCGGCTGTTCACGGCGTCGCACGAGCGCGCCTGGAGCCCCGGCGACATCGACTTCTCGCAGGAGCGCTCCGACTGGCTGGCCCTCGCGGACGACGAACGCCGGCTGTTGCTGCGGCTGGTCTCGAGCTTCCGGGTCGGCGAGCGCGGCGTCACCCACGAGCTGGCGCCCCTGCAGCTCCGGTTCCGCCGGGACGGGTGGATCGAGGAGGAGGTCTTCGTCGCCGCCCAGATGTACGAAGAGGCGCGGCACGTCCAGTTCTTCGAGCGCTGGCTCGTCGAGGCGCTGCCGGGCCGGTTCGGCGTCGACATCCCCTACCCCGACCTCCACGGCGACCTGTTCTCCACCCGGCTGCCGCGGACCATGCGGGCGCTGCTCGAGGACGACAGCCCCGAAGCCCTGCTGCAGGCGGTCATGCTCTACCACTTCTACGTCGAGGGCGTGGCCGCCGAGGCCGGCTACCCCGTCTACTACGCCATCTTCGAGCGGAGCGGCCGGTTCGCCGGCCTCGAGCACGGCATCCGGCTGATCCAGCGCGACGAGGCGCGGCACATCGCCTTCGGCGTCCACATCCTGCAGCGGCTGCTGGCCGAGCGTCCCCATCTGGCCGACCTGTTCGAGAACCAGGTCGCGGCCCTGCGCCACCGGGCCGAAGACGATCCCGACCAGGTTCTTGCCGGCTTCGAACCGGTGAATCCCCCCTTCGGCCTCGACCACGCCGCCTACCGCCGACGCTATCTGGAAAAGCTCGAAGAGATGCGACGGCGCGTGGGCGATCGTCCGCAGCAGCGCCCCCCGGAACATGCTGAACATCGCGGGCATCGGTCGAATCGACGGTCCGCCTGAAACAGGACCGCACGTCGACGCTCGAAGGGTGGCATAATCGGCCTGCTGAACGAGCTGCACCGATTCGGGGCCCCGCAGGCCGCCGCCGCTCGGCGACCAGGGAGGAGCAAAATGGCGACCCGCAGGCACTTCATCGGACAGACGGCGAGCGCGATGGCCGGCATGGCTCTGGCCGGCGCCGGGGTGCGAGACGCGGGCGCCGCCGCCGGGCAGCCGGCGGGCGCGGCAGCGCGCCGGCAGGTCGTCGTGGGCGGACGCCGGATCACGACGGTGGACGTGCACGCGCACTGCGAGATTCCCGGCGTCCGGGAGATGATGGGGGGAGCCACATCGGCGAATGCCGCCCTCACCATCGGCCCCGACCGTCTGCAGGCCATGGACGCCATGGGGATCGACGTCGAGGTCCTCAGCATCAATCCGTTCTGGTACGCGGTCGATCGCGATGTCGCTCCCGGGTTGATCCGGGCGCAGAACGAAGGCCTCGCGGCGATCTGCGCGGCCAACCCCGATCGGTTCGCGGCCCTCGCCACGGTCTCCCTGCAGCATCCGGATCTGGCGGCCGGGCAACTGGAGGAAGGGGTCACGGCCCTGGGATTGCGCGGCGGCTCGGTCGGCGCGAGCGTCGGGACCGAGGAGCTGGCCTCGCGCCGGTTCGATCCGTTCTGGGCCAAGGCCGAGGAGCTGGACGTGCCCATCTTCCTCCATCCGCAGGGCGTCCCCGAGCTCGAGTCCCGGCTGCAGGGGAACGGCTTCCTCGGCAACGTGATCGGCAATCCGCTGGGGACGACGCTCGCCCTGTCCCACCTGATATTCGAGGGCACGCTGGATCGATTCCCCGGACTGAAGCTCTGCGCGGCGCACGGCGGGGGCTACCTGCCGTCCTACGCCGACCGCTCCGATTACGGGTGCGCCACGCGTCCCGGGCAGTGCACCGGCCCCCTGGCGAGGCGGCCCACCGACTACGTGAAGCAGCTCTACGTCGATGCGCTCGTCTTCTCGAGTGAGGCCCTGCGCCACCTCGTGTCGGTGGTCGGCGCGAACCGGGTCGTGATCGGCACCGACTACCCGTTTCCGTGGACGGCAACCCCGGACGATGCCCGGGTGCCGCGCTTCGAGGCGGTGGACCACGTCCTCGACACGCCGGGACTGAGCGACGCCGACCGCGCCGCCATCCTGGGGGGCAACGCCGCCGCCCTGTTCAATCTACCGGCGTAGTGTTCCTTGGCCGCGCCGACGGGATTCCCGTCGGAAGAGCGGCCGCGACGGCAGGCAACGCGCGCGAAGGGCGACGCGAGGGGAGGCTCGACATGGCGAAGAAGGGCATCGGCGACGGCGACGATCCGCGGATCGAGAACGAGGCCGGCGTCAGCCGGCGAGACTTCGTCAGGACGGGAGCCGCCGCGGGGCTGGGGGCGGGCGCGCTGCTGGCGCCGGACCAGGCGCAGGCGCAGACATCGGACGCCGGCGACGTCACCTGGGACTACGAGGTGGACGTGGTCATCGCGGGGGGCGGGTGCGCCGGCCTCACCGCGGCCATTCGCGCGCGGGACCTCGGGGCCAGCGTGCTGGTGGTCGACCAGAACTACGACCTCGGCGGCCGGATGCTGCACAGCGGGGCCTTCGTGTCCCTCGGCGGCGGCGACCCCGTCCAGCGGCGGGACATGAAGGGCGAGAGCGACAAGGAGGGCCTGATCACCGTCGATCCCGTCGAGGCGGCGGAAGAGCTCGACGACAGCGTCGACCTCCTGTTCACGGACATCACCGACTGGTCGGTCGTCGACCCCAAGGGCCAGAGCCCCTACCGCTACAACGAGCGGGAGCTCGCCCGCGCGTGGGCCGAGAACTGCCCGGCGACGCGGCAGTTCCTCATCGACAACTACGTCCGGTTCACGCGCGTCGGCGGCACGCACGGCGGCGGCGGCCTGTCGCGCGCGCGGGGAGCGCGCTGCTTCCTGATGCTGGGCGACAAGACGGACATCAAGGCGGGCACGATCACGGCGGAGGACGCGGGCGTTGCCGACCCCGAGCGCACGAGCGCGTTCGCGCCGGTGCAGATGAACGACGCGAGCCGTCAGGTCGGCCCCAACGCCGTGAGCAACGGCGTGGCCCTCTCCCGGTCGCTGGAGTTCTCGGCGCGGGAGAAGGGCGTCGAGTTCATGCTGCATCGCCGGTTCGCCGACCTCGTCCGCGAGCAGCCGTTCGACGGCCGGGTGACGGGCATCCGGGCCCACTACTCGCCGCGGCGCCACCCCGAGACCGGCGAGCTCATGCAGAGCTACTGGCAGAACGGCAACGTCGACGAGCGGCGCGAGACGGTGACCATCCGCGCCCGCCGCGGCGTCATCATGGCCAGCGGCGGCCACGCCGGCAATCCCCAGGTCCGCAGCATGTTCTACCCCGCCATGCGGGAGCCCGCCTTCCCGACGAGCGGCGTCGCCCTGCAGGGCCCCCACGGTCAGGACGCGAGCGCGCTCGTCGCCGGCCTGCGGGTGGGCGCGAACCTCGCGGGGATGCAGCAGAACCTGTCGTATCCCACCACGTTTCACATCTCGACCCGGCTCGGCACCCGGGACGCGTACACGACCATGATGCCCGGGCACCCGACGTTCGGCTTCCGCGCCTCGGCGGGGGTCAATGTCGGCAGCGCCGGCTTCGAGGAGTTCATCGCGGTGAACCAGGTCGGGAAGCGGTTCTTCAACGAGGTCCGTCTTCCCGCCAGACCCGGCGGAAGCCGGTACCCCGGCGACGGCGGCGCCCCCGGCCAGGGGCTCGACCACAAGCCGCTCGACTGGCGCAACTGCCAGAAGGAGTGGGTCCGGCAGATGTACAGCTACGACCACGGCCTCGACGCCGCGCTGGCCATGAACGAGGGGTCGAAGGCGCCGGACTACTACACGGGACCGCTGTGGGCCATCTTCGACCAGGAGGCGGTCGAGCGCACGGGGTGGGAGCTCCGGTTCCCCTACGTGTCCGACAACGGCTACTTCTTCCAGGCCGACACCATCGAGGAGCTGGCCGAGAAGGTTGCCGCCGGCCACGAGTTCCAGCGGGTGCCGTTGCGTCACCTGGCCGAGACGGTCAAAGCCTGGAACCGCCACGTGGACGCCGGCGCCGACCCCGAGTTCGAGCGCGAGGCGGATGCGCCGATGAACCGCATCGACAGGCCGCCGTTCTACGCGCTGACGATCATGGTGGTCTGGCACGACTCCTACGGCGGCCTGCGGGTCAACGGCCGCCAGCAGGTCGTGGACATGCAGGGGCAGACCATTCCGGGTCTCTACGCCGGCGGCGAGGCCGTGGGCGGGTTCAACAAGCACGGCCTCGGCAAGGGCCACGTCCATGGCTACATCGCCGGCACGCATGCCGCCGAGGAGCCGTCCGACAAGGGGTAGCCGCGCACCGGCCATGGCTCAGCAGGACGATACGCCGCGCCCCCTCGACGCGAGCCGCGTCGAGGGGTCGCCCGGCGAGGCGGAGGCCGGCGGCGACAAGCCGCACGACGCGCGTGTCGTCGTCTGGGACGCGCCGGCGGCCATCGAGCGCGGGAAGCGCTTCGCCGTCCGGCTCGGGGTCACGTGCTCCGCCAGGTGCCGGACCGCCGGCTGGGTGGTGGAGGTGCGCGACCACGCGGGCGAGAAAAGGGCGACGGCCACCCTCGGCGACGACCCGTGGCCCGGCACCGACGCGCTCCACCATGCGGAGGTCGCCCTCGTCGCCCCGGACGCCGAGGGTCTCCACACCTGGGAGGCCGCGGCCCTGACGGGCGGTCCGCCGGACGCGCACACCGGCGGCAGCGCCCGCTTCGGCGTGCGCGTCGTGTCCGCGCCGGCGTGCCTCCTGACGGTCGTCGCCACCGACGCGGAGAGCCGGACCCCGGTCGCGGGCGCGAAGGTCGTCGCGCACCCCTATCGGGCCGTCACCGACGAGCGCGGGGTGGCGGAGCTGCGGGTTGCGGCCGGCGAGTACCGGCTGTTCGTGTCGGGGAAGAGCTATATCCCCTTCCGCTTCGACGGCGCCGTGAAGGCCGACACGACGATCCGCGCGGAGCTTGCGCACGATCGGGAGCTTTCCGATGCCGATATCTGGTCCTGATCGCCGGCGCCGACAACACGTGGGAGCTCTGATGAAGAAACTGGTGGTTGCCGGTCTGTGCCTCGGGTGGGCCATCGTCCCGTGCGCCGTCGCCGCGCAGGTCGACGACGCGGCGCTCTTCGAGCAGGGAGAGCAGCTCTACGAGGCGCAGTGCGCGCGGTGCCACGGCGCTTCGGGCGCAGGGAGCGCGCCGGGGGTTCCCGCGCTGAGCGGCAACGACGTGCTCGCGAACGCGGCCCGGATTGTCCGCGCCGTCCACCAGGGCACGGCGAACATGCCGCCGTTCCCGGCCCTGACCGCGGCCGAGACCGCCTCCCTCGCCAGCTACATCCGCAACGCCTGGGCGAACGACCTCGGCAGCGTGGCGACCGACGAGGTGGCCGCATTGCTGGACCGGTTCCCGGAGGCCGGACCGATGGCGTCGGTCTGGGACGGCGTCTTCACCGAGGCGCAGGCGGCGCGGGGCCGGCAGGCGTACTCGGGTGCGTGCGGCTTGTGTCACGGCCGCCGATTGAACGGCGCGCCGGAAGATCCCGACATGCGGTCCACCCCCCCGCTGGCGCGGGCGCGATTCGTGCGCGAGTGGGACGGCAGCTCGCTCGCCGCCCTGTTCGCGTACACCCGTCTGACGATGCCCGAGGACAACCCCGGCTCCCTCACCGACGAAGAGTACGCCGACGTCATCGCCTACATGCTCTCAGTCGGCGGCATGCCGGCCGGAGACGACGAGCTGACCCCCGATTCGCGCAGTCTCGCGCACATCGTGATGCAGCCGCGGCAGTAGCGTCTCCGGCCGGCCGGCCGGAGACGACGAGCGACCCCCGGTTCGCGCAGTCTCGCGCGCATCGTGATGCAGTCGCGGCAATAGCGCGAGCGGCCGGCCGGAGACGACGCGCGCCCCCCCCCCACGATTCGCGCAGTCTCGCGCACGTCCTGGCTCAGCCGCGGCAACCGGTAGCCGAAGCGGCAGGTTCTACTGGCAACTCCTCCTGCGTCCTTCAGACGCGCGGCGGGAAAGCTTGCCGCGGTTCACGGCGCTGCGGTACGCTGGACACATGTCCACGTTCGCGCCCGCTGCGCCATCCCCGACGGCCCGCGTGGCAATGCCCGCGGCGGCGGCGTCGTCCACCGCGGCGCCGGTCGTGCCCTGGCCGCTGCTGGCCGTCACCTTCGCGTCGACGAGCGTCATCGTCGGCGTCCTCTGGGACATCTCGTGGCACCGGTCCATCGGCCGGGACTCGTTCTGGACCCCGGCCCACCTGGCCATCTACCTGGGCGGCGTCGTCGCCGGGCTGTCGTGCGGCTGGCTGGTGCTGCGCACGACCTTCGCCGGGAGCGCGCGCGATCGAGCCGGCGGGGTCTCGTTCTGGGGCTTCCGCGGCCCGCTCGGGGCCTGGGTGTGCATCTGGGGCGCGCTGGCGATGATCGTGTCGGCCCCGCTCGACGACTGGTGGCACAACGCCTACGGGCTCGACGTCGAGATACTGAGCCCGCCCCACGTCGTCCTCGCGTTCGGCATCTACGGCATCGGCGTCGGGGCGATGCTGATGGCGCTGGCCCGGCAGAACGCGGCGCCGGCCGCGGACCGGGTGCTGCAGCGGCTGTACACCTACGCCGGCGGCCTGCTCATCCTGATGGTGGCGACCCTGTTCACCGAGTACATCATGATGCCGAACAATCACCATGCCCCGGCGTTCTTCCTCGTGACCGCCGCGGTCTTCCCCTTCCTGCTGACGGGCATCGCGCGGGGGGCGGCGTCGCCCCGGGGAGCCACCGCGGCCGCGGCCGTCTACATGGGCGTCACCCTGCTCATGATGTGGACACTGCAGCTCTTTCCCGCCCAGCCGATGCTGGCCCCGATCCTGCGGCAGATCGATCGCATGGTGCCGCCGGCGTTCCCGCTCCTGCTCGTGATCCCGGCCCTCGTCATCGACGCGGTCGTCAACCGGGTCCCCACCGGCGCCGGCGGCTTTCGCCGCGCCGCGATGGCGGCCGGCGCGGGCGTCGCCGCGATGCTCGCGCTGACCGCGGTGCAGTGGCCGTTCGCCGAGTTCCTGCTCACCGAGGCCGCCCGGAACTTCTTCTTCGCGGCCGACCAGTTCGACTTCGACGCGGCTCCGGGCGCCTTTCAGTACCAGTTCTGGGGCGGGCCGATGACGGCGGGAGCCGCGGGGTGGACCGCACTCGTCGCGGCCGCGTCGGCCCTCCTCGGCCTCTGGTGGGGCGACTGGATGACGCGGGTGCGGAGGTAGCGTGGCCGCTCTGCGCCGGACCTTCGCGCCGGCAGATGGTCACTTCCGGTCGCGCCCGCTCGCCGCTCTCCCGGGTGGGGGAACCGGACGGCGCGGGTCCGGAAGTGGGGTGGCCGCTCTCTGTCGAGCCTTCGTTCAGGCAGGCGGCAGCGTCGGGGCGCGCCCGCTCGCCGCCGTCCTGATCGTCGGCGGGTCGGTCGCGGCCGCCGGCATGACCGCCTCTGCGCACGTCGGCACCTCGAACGCCTACTTCGACGGGGCGGCGGGGCCGTACGGCGTCCGCGTGATCGTGCGCACGCCCGGCGTCATCCCCGGGTTGGCCCAGGTCTCGGTGCGGATTCTCGACGGCGACGGCGTCGAGCAGGTGACGGTGCGCCCCCTGCGGGCGGACGTGGGGCTGGAGGGCGCACCGCCGCCGGACCCGGCCCGCCCGGTGCCGGGCGAGGCAGAGCTGTACAGCGGCGAGCTGTGGCTGATGACGGCGGGCTCCTACAGCGTCGAGGTCGGGGTGGCGGGCGCGGAGGGAGAAGGAACCGTCTTCGTGCCGGTGCTGGCCGTCGCGGAGCGGCGGCTCGCGATGAGCCCGGCCGTCGGCCTCGGGCTGGCCGGCGCGGCCCTCTTCCTGTTCGTCGGCGCCGTGACCATCGCCGGCGCCGCGGTCCGCGAGAGCGTGCTCGAGCCGGGCCGCGAGCCCGACGCCTTGCGCCGGCGCCGCGGCCGCCTCGCGATGGGCGCGTTCGCGATCGTGGCCGGCGCCGTCCTCGGCGGGGGGTGGCTGTGGTGGGACGCGGTCGACGCCGCGTACCGCAGCCGGATCTACCGGCCGTGGAGCACGACCGCCGAGGTCGCGGCCGCCGGGGGGCGGCAGACCCTGACGCTCGCGATCGACGACCCGCAGTGGCTCGCCGGCCAGAGCGCGCCCGGTGCGGGGCTCCTGCCGGACCACGGCAAGCTCATGCACCTGTTCCTCGTCCAGGCAGCGGACCTGTCGGCGTTCGCGCACCTCCACCCGGTGCGCGACGCCGCCGCGTCGTTCACCGTCCCCCTGCCGCCGCTGCCCGCCGGCGAGTACCGCATCTACGCGGACATCGTGCACGAGAACGGCTTCGCGCCCACCCTGGTGAACACCGTGCGCGTGCCGCCGCCCGGGCGCGCTGCGGCCGGGACGTCACCGGCGGCCGAAGATGCGCGCCCAGCCGACGGTGAAGCGCCGCCGGCCGGTCCCGCCCCCGACCCGGACGATTCGTGGGCCACCCTGCCTGTGCGCGGCGCGGCGCGGTCGGAAAGCTACCCGCTGCCGAGCGGACGAGCGGTCCGATGGGAGCGCGGCGGTCCCATCGGCGTCGACGAGGAGACGACGCTGCGGTTCTCCGTGCACGAGCCGGATGGATCACCGTCGGCCCTCGAGCCGTACATGGGCATGCTCAGCCACGCCGCCGTCGTCCGCGACGACGGCTCGGTGTTCGTGCACCTGCACCCCGCCGGCAGCATCAACCTCACCGCGCAGAGGCGCTTCACCGAGCAGGAAGGCGGCGGTACGGGGGCCGCGACGGCTTCCACCGCGGCACACCAGGGACAGACTCACTCCGCGGCGCAGCCGACAGGCAGCGTGACGTTCCCGTTCGTCTTCCCGGAACCCGGCCCCTACCGTATCGTCGTCCAGGTCAAGCCCGGCCCGGAGGTCGAGACCGCGGCCTTCGACCTCGAGGTCGGAGAAATGCCGCTGTAGGTGTCGGCCATCGGCGGTCAGTCCTGAACCATGCGGCCCGGTCGGGTCGACCGGGCCGCCCCCATCAGAGACCGAGCTGGCTCGCCATGTCGTTGAAGTCGGTGGCAACGACATCGAAGTCGGGGTCCGGCGTCAGGTCCCGCTCGACGCCGGATCCGAACTCCGTCGGCCGCGGTACGTAGCCGGTGCGGAACCCGAGCCGGGCCGACGCCCGGAGGTCGCCCTTGTGGGCCGCGACCATCATCACCTGCTCGGGCTCGAGGCCCAGCAGGTCGGCCGCGGTCAGATAGGCTTCCGGGTCCGGCTTGTAGTGGCGGGCCAGCTCCGCCGACAGCACCGCGTCCCACGGGATGCCGGCGTTCTTCGCCATGTTGACGAGCAGGGCCACGTTGCCGTTCGACAGCGACGCCAGCACGTAGCGCGTGCGCAGCCGGGTCAGCCCCTCGACGGTGTCCGGCCACGGCGTCAGGCGGTGCCAGGCCCGGTTCAGGTCGTCGAGCTCCTCCTCGGTCAGGCTCTCGAGCCCGTACTTCGGGACCAGATCGTCGAGGATCATCCGGTGCAGGGCGTCGATCTTCGTCCACCCCAGCTCGCCCCGGCGCACGCGGGCCATCGCGGGGCCGTAGCCGCCCCGCCAGTCGTCGGCGAACGCGACCCAGTCGGCCTCGATCCCCTTGCGGCGTCCGACCGCCTCTCCCTCCCGGGTGATGCTCGTCCGCCAGTCGACCACCGTGCCGAAGACGTCGAACGTCATCGCCCGCACGCCCTGGACCCGCTCGCTCAAGGCCTGCCGCGCCGGGCGCGCCGCGAACGCCTCGGTACGCACGAACGCCGCCGCAACCAACCCGGCCGAACCGCTCGCCAGGAACTCCCGCCGTCTCATGTTCCGGTCGGTGTTTGACATCGAAGATCCTCCTGCCGTCCCGTAGTCGCCTCAGCGTATCGCTTCACCCGCGCCCGTGTCCACGTGCCGCCGCCGGCCACCCGACCCGACGCGGCCCGTCCGGGGTCCGGGACACCTTCACCCGGGGCCTTGCGTGCGCGCTGGACGGACTGATACCGTGGTACGGCTCGGGCCGGGTGTGGTCCGCCGGCGGTTGCCGCACAACTCCCCATGAGGAGACGTGCCGCCCCCGCACCCCCGGCCGCGGGTCTGGTCGACGACGCCGCCTCGTGGTTTCTCCCCGAGCGTCCGGGACGCCCCGCCGCGCGCCGAATCGGCCCGCGGCCGAGGCAGCGAGACGCCATCTGGAGGACGACTTCACCTTCCGGGCGGAGCAAGCCCGGCGAGTTCGCGCCCGAGGTCCTGCTGCGCGAAGTGGCCTCGTGAAATCTCTCACCTACAGGAGACGAACTGCATGCCTAGGCGAACGATATCCGCAATCGCCCTGCTGACAATCGGGATCTCTCTGGTCTCGCCGGTCGACCTGGCGGTTGCCCAGGACGGTGCACCGACCAATGATTACTGGTGGCCCAACCGGCTGAGCCTCGATCCGCTACGCCAGGCCGCCCGGGACTCCAATCCCCTGGGCGCAGACTTCAACTATGCGGAGGAGTTTGAAACTCTCGACCTGGATGTGCTCAAGGCGGATCTCGAAGAGCTGATGACCACTTCTCAGGATTGGTGGCCGGCGGACTTCGGCCACTACGGGCCGTTCTTCATTCGCATGGCCTGGCACAGCGCGGGCACCTATCGAACCATCGACGGGCGGGCCTTTCGGCGCCACGCAGATGGGCCTGATTTACGTGAATCCCCAGGGCCCGGGCGGCAACCCCGATCCGCAGGCGGCCGCCGATGCGATCCGCGAGGCTTTCGGCCGCATGGCGATGAACGATGAAGAGAGCGGCGCCAACGGAGGACGCGTTCGCCTCGCGCCCCAGAATGACTGGGCGGCAAACGACCCGGCCGAGCTGAACCGCGTGCTGGAGGTTCTGGAGCAAATCCAGAGTGATTTCAACAGCGCGCAATCGGGCGACAAACGGGTCTCTCTTGCGGACCTCGTCGTTCTCGGCGGGGCCGCGGCCATCGAGCAGGCGGCCGCCAGCGCCGGGGTGGACGTGGATGTGCCCTTTGCACCTGGTCGCACGGACGCATCCCAGGAACAGACCGATGTCGACTCCTTCGCCCTGCTCGAGCCGGCCGCGGATGGCTTCCGCAACTACTTCGCCAGCGGCGCCGCCCGATCTCCGGCCGAGATGCTGGTGGAGAAGGCGGCTCTGCTGAACCTGACGGTCTCTGAAATGACGGTGCTTGTCGGCGGCCTTCGAGGCATGAATGCCAACGCCGGGGGCGCCGCGCACGGCGTGTTCACGGACCGGCCGGGCACGCTGAGCAACGACTTCTTCGTCAACCTGATCGACATGTCGACGCAGTGGACGCAGTCATCCACCGAGGGCCTCTACGAAGGTCGCGATCGCGCCACGGGCGAGCTCGAGTGGACGGCTACGCCCGTCGATCTGATCTTCGGCTCCAACTCCGAGCTGCGCGCGGTCGCCGAGTTCTACGCGGCTGACGACGCGCAGGAAGCGTTCGTGCATGACTTCGTCGAGGCCTGGACGCAGGTGATGACCCTGGACCGCTTCGACCTGCTTGATTGAAGCAGTAAAGGCGCGCTCGCAAGGCCCTGACCCGCCGCTCCGTTCGAGCGCCGGGTCAGGGCGACGGGCAGGGCGTCGGGACGGGGATACTGCCCCCGGAAGCCGGCGCACGCTCGGCCGCCATCAACATGGATTGAATGGCGTCGGCAGGACTCCGCCATGCCTATCACGACCGACTGTGACACACGCCGGCGGTACCGGTCGTTCCTGGCCGCGGTGGCGGTGGCCGCGTTGTGCATCGGCGACCTTCGCTCCCAGCCGGCTGCGGACCTCCTGCTGGTCGGCGGCTTCGTCCACGACGGCTCGGGACAGCCGCCGGTCCGCCGAGACGTCGGCGTGTCGGGGCAGCGCATCAGCTTCGTCGGCGACGCGGCGGCCGCCGGCCTCGATGCCGCCGTGGTCGTCGACGTCGACGGACTGATGGTCACGCCGGGCTTCATCGACATGCACTCGCACGCCGAGCTGACGGAAGACTACGGACAGGACGCGCTGCCGTTCCTCCATCAGGGCATCACCACGGTGGCGATTGGGGTGGACGGTGGGGGTACGCCCGACGTCGCCGGGCTGTTCGCCGGGCTCGAGGGCCGCATCGGGGTGAACGCGTTCGCCTACGTGGGGCACGGCGAGATCCGGGAACGGGTGATCGGAGAGGTCGACCGCGCGCCGACGGCGGCCGAGCTGAACGAGATGCGCGCGCTGGTCCGGCAGGCCATGAACGAAGGCGCGTTCGGCCTCTCGACCGGACTCTTCTACGTTCCGGGATACTACGCGACCACCGAGGAGGTCATCGAGCTGGCGCGGGTCGCCGCGGCGTTCGACGGCATCTACGACACGCACGACCGCGACCTCGGCGCCAGCTACCGGGGCGTCGGCTATCTCGACTCGATACGCGAGGCGATCCGGATCGGCGAAGCGGCGGGGACGCGCGTCATCTTCAGCCACTTCAACGCGCAGGGCTCGAGCAACTACGGCCGCGCGCCGGAGGGCGCCCGCCTGATCGAAGAGGCGCGCGCGCGAGGTGTGGAGGTGGCGGCGGCCCAGCACGTCTACACCGCGACCCAGTCGAGCCTGGCTGCCTATGCCATACCGCGGTGGGCCTCGAACGGCGGCCGTGAGGACATGCTCGAACGGTTTCGCGACCCCGAGACCGTCCGCCGCCTCGACGTCGAGACGATGGAGATGCTGGCGATCCGCGGGGGCGCCGACAAGCTCCTGTTCGCCGACCCCCGGCCGGAGCTGAACGGCCGGACGCTCGCCGCGGTGGCGGCCGAGTGGGAGCTGCCGATACCCGCGGCGGTGCGGCGCATCCTCACCGCCGGCAACGCGGCGGTGATGAACCTCGACCTCTACGACATCGAGAACACGCGCTACCTGGCCCGGCAACCCTGGATGATGACCTGCACCGACGGTCGCACCCCATCCCCCGCGCAGAACGTCACGCACCCGCGCGTATTCGGAGCCTTCACGCGCAAGCTTCGCCAGTTCGTGCTCGATGAGCAGATCATCACGATGCCGTTCGCCATCCGCAGCATGACCGGTCTCGCCGCCGATTTCCTGCGCCTGGATGACCGCGGGTACCTGCGGGCCGGCGCCATCGCCGACATCGCGGTGTTCGACCGCGACCGCATCCGCGATCGCGCCACCTACGACCGCCCGCGACAGCAGGCCGAAGGGACGGTGCATGTGCTCGTCAACGGTCGTGTCGCGATACGGGACGGTGACGCGACCGGCGCGCTGGCCGGCCAGCCCATTCGCCGGACGACGCGGACAGGCGGGATCGCCCCTGGCCCGTGACCTCACGCTCCGCAGGAGATTGACATGAAGCATCGCCTGTTGCTCACAGTGTACGTATGCGTCGGCGTCGCCATGGCGATGGGGTATCCCGGCCCGGCGCAAGCCCAGGGCCCTGCCCTGGTCACCGACGCGATGCTGCAGGATCCCGACCCCGCCGACTGGTTGAGCTGGCGGCGCACCCTCGATGGGTGGGGATACAGCCCGCTCGATCAGATCGACCGGACCAACGTGGACGAGCTCCGGCTCGCCTGGTCCTGGGGCCTCGAACCCGGGGTGTCGCAGACGACGCCGATCGTGCACGACGGCGTCATGTATGTCGCGAACCCGGGCAACGTGGTCCAGGCGCTCGACGCGCGCACGGGCGACTTCCTGTGGGAGTATCGCCGCGAGATGGACGAGCGGCGGCGCAGCGCGGCGCAGATGCGCAGCCTTGCCGTCTACCAGGATCTGGTCATCCTGAACACTTTCGACGCGCACATCGTCGGGCTGGACGCCCGGACGGGCGAGGCGCGCTGGGATACGCCGGTCTCGGGGGGCCAGGAAGGTTACACCTTTTCGAACGGACCGATCGTCGTCGATGGGACCATCGTCGCCGGGATGACAGGCTGCGGGCGTTACCGTGACGACACCTGCTACATCGTCGGCGTCGACGGCCGCACCGGCCGGTTGCTCTGGCGAACCTCGACCATCGCTCGCCCCGGCGAGAGCGGCGGCGACACCTGGGGCGATTTGCCTCTCCTGTTTCGCGCGGGAAGCGACGCCTGGATGACCGGGAGCTATGACCCGGTCACCGGGCTCGTCTACTGGGGTACGTCGCAGCCCAAGCCGCACAACCGCGACGCACGCGGCACGGCCGGTGACGCGCTCTACAGCAACTCGACGCTTGCGCTCGACCCCGCGACCGGTGAGATGAAGTGGTACTACCAGCACATCCCCGGCGACTCGCACGACATGGACGAGTCGTTCGAGCGCATCCTGATCGACTACGACGGCAAGCGCTCGCTGTTCACGATGGGCAAGCTGGGGATTCTCTGGGAGCTCGACCGCGTCACCGGCGAGTTTCGACGCGCGATCGATCTCGGCTATCAGAACATCCTCGATGTCGACGCCGAGACCGGTGAGGTGACTCATCGGGACGGGATGCTGTCCGACGTCGGCGAAGAGCTCTTCTTCTGCCCCAGCACCGGGGGCTTCAAGAGCCTGCGGGCGATGGCGTATCACCCCGGGACCGGGGCGTTGTACGTGCCGCTCAATCTCAGCTGCGAGACCGCCGCCTTCGCCCCCGTCGAGCGGCGCGCCGGGGGCGGCGGCGGGGGCGCCGTGCGCGGCCGGACGAATCACTTTCATCCGCAGGCGCCGGACCAGCTGGGCGAGCTCCAGGCGCTGGACCTGCGGACGGGCGAGACCCTCTGGCGCCAGCGTCTCCGGGTGCCCTACAACACGTCGGCGCTGACGACCGGCGGAGGCCTGGTGTTCATCGGCGACTGGGGGCGGCACGTCTTCGCCTACGACGTGCGGACCGGCGACCCGCTCTGGCAGAGTCGGCTCTCGACGATGGCCAACGGGTTCCCGATCACCTATGCCGTCGACGGCAAGCAGTTCGTCGCGTTCGTGACCGGCCCGTCGATAGGCGGCTCGAGCTGGGCGACGATTCTCCCCGCCGACCTCATTCCCGACGAGCGCAACCCGCGGGGCGGTAGCGGCGTCTTCGTGTTCGCGTTGCCTTAGCATCGGCACGTACCCGGCCGTCACGCTGTCCGAGGCTCGGGAGCGGGCGCACGACAACCGCCTTCGACCAAGGGGGCCAGTCGTCAACAGGGGCGGGAGGGTGGGCCGAAAGAGCCTCCCCCCGCGGGGGCGGCGCAGGTCCGCGGACGGTCGTTTGACCGTGCCGGCGGCCGTCGGGTCGATCATGTCAGTGCGGATACGAAGCAGTCTTGGCGGACCGAGAATGCCCACGCCCTTGGCACTGTTCTCGCCCTCAAGACGGGAACACGTCGTCCAGGCGGAGCTCGAGGCCGGCGAGCAGCGGCGACCGGAGCGTGTCTCGCCGCCCGAAGGTGCGGGTGACCGCCAGCCGGCCCGCCTGTTGGCGGTGGATAGAGACCGTCTCGGCCATCGGGTCGATGAGCCAGTACTCCCTCACGCCGTGTCGGCTGTAGAGCTCGCGCTTGATCCCCCGTTCCTTGTCGGCAGTCGACGGCGACAGAATCTCGATCACGAGGTCGGGCGCACCCTGCACGTTCTCGCCGTTGCGCAACAGATGCGCCCGTTCTCGAGAGACGAACAGGAGGTCTGGCTGCACGATGTCGGTGTCGGAGAGGACCACGTCGCAGGGCGCGTAGAAGAACTCCCCAAGCTCGTGGTGGAGGATGAATTGGCCCAGCGCTTGGCTCAGGCGGAACTGCACTCGCTGGTGCTTCAGATTCGGGGCGGGAACCATGATCAGATCACCGTCCAGCAACTCGTAGCGCTCGTCCGCCGGCGTGGTGCGGTAGTCCTCGTACGTGAGCTTGACGACGGGTTGCGTGGTGGCCACGTCGGTGTTCTCCCGTTCCTCGATGGTCGCGGGACCATCATAGCGCGTGTGGGCGCGCCCGGGATCGGCGTCTCAGCTCGCCGCCCTTCGGAGTGCGCCGCCGGCCGGCGACAGCACCGTCGGGGCGAATCGCGCCGTCACCGGCGGGGCCGGTGCAGGGGTCGGATCCACGACGATCGAGAACACTGGTCGGATGCGGTGTTCGGGGCGTGCGGGCGCGGGGCTGTCAAGCGACACTCAAACTGACCCCTTGGCGACACCGAGAACTGACCCCGAAGAAACGGCGTATGTAGATCGACAACGGTGATTCGTGTGGAACCCGTGGGCGGTGTTCGCCGAGCCGCGCGGCGACGTCGGCGTTCGGCGCGTCGACATGGATGGATTGCAGTGCGCGTTTCCGGCCGCATCAGGGGTACTGAACCTCCCTCGTCATCGGCCTCCCTCATCGATACTGCGGACGTAGCGCGAGGCGGTCCACGCCGCGATACCGAGGGCCTTGCCGATCTTCTTGAAGCTGAGGCCCTCGTCGCGGAGCTCGAAGATGCGCGCGACGGTGTCGACCGGGGGCGGCGGGCGCAGATAACCGCGCCGGCTGGACACCCGGCCCGGGCGTCTCAGCTAGACCAGGCCGCCGCCGTTCCTGCGCCGCGCTCATCCAGGGGACCGCTGTGCCTGCCGCCGTGCCGCCCCGCCCGCGACTGCCTCTCGTCGTGGAAGAACGGTTCAGTCGTTCGCCGTCCCTTGCAGGCGGCGCGAGAGCCGGTAGGCCTTGTACACCCCCCGCGACAGGATCGAAAGCGCATTCCCGGCGCTCAGGAACCGGCCGCGCGGCAGGAACTCCGCCACGTCCAGGTCCTCCATCGCGGCCAGCGCGCGCTCCAGCCCCGACTTCACCAGATCGTGGAGCCGTTGGTCGCCGAGGTCGAGCCCGCCGCATGCCAGGATGCAGGGCATGAGAACACTCAGCATGTTCTGGCGATAGCTGCGCCAGCAGTCGTCGAACGTGAAGTCCCTGACCCCCAGGCGGCACACGATGTCGTGATACTCACCGAGCGCCGCGCGCTCGATGCGGCGGCGGTCGCCGGGGACGACGTTGGTCCCGAGGAAGTACGCCACGTCGTAGAGGCCGGCGCCCAGCCCGCAGCCCTGCCAGTCCACCACTGCGAAGTCGGCCCCGGCGGCAGCGCCGGCGCTGGTCGCAGCGCCGACGCCGACTTCGGGGCCGAAGAACATGTTCTCCCCCCGGTAGTCGCCGTGGACGAAGGTCCTGGGCCCGGCCGCGACCGCCGCGAAGTGCGCGGTGATCCTCGGCCCCAGAGCCTCGACCAGCCGGCGGGTCTCCCGGGAAAAGGAGTCGCCGAAGCGCTCGAGAACGACCGGAAGGCATAGCAGACAGGCGATCTGCATGAAGCGCCGGAACCTCGGGCCGAGGACGTCGCAGCAACCGGACAGGGCCGGGTGATCGACCGCGCCCCAGAACTGCCCGTGCAGCTTGGCGATCTCCCGCACCGCGAGCCTCGCCCGCCCGGCCTCGACACCCGCGACCTGGACCGGCACCTCCAGGTCGCGCAGATCTTCAAGCACCAGGACGAACCGGTGCGTGTCTTCGTCGAAATCGCCGTACAGGAGGGCCGGGGATCGGATGCGCGCATGCCGCGCAAGGCGGCGGTAGTACAGGTACTCGCGCTCATGCATCGACAGCCACTTCGCGAACCGGAACGCCCTGCGGTCCGCGGTCGGCAGCTTGACGATGACGGTGGCGGGGGCCGCGGCGAAGCCGCCGTCGGTGATCAGGTGACAGCGCAGGAGCCTTCCGAAGGCATTGGTGGCTGACCCGAGGTCCTCGACGACGATGTCCCTTATCGCCGGAGAATCGGATGCGCCGCCCGCGGCCAGCGCCCGCTGCATCCAGTCCGCGTCAATCGCGGCCGGGTCGTCGCAGAGGGCGGGGCGGCCCGTCATGTCGCTTCCGCAGCCCACCGGCGCCGGCGCGCCACGCGGAACCGGAAGCGGTCGTCGGGGCTGGGTGTGGGTACCGGACTGATCTTCAGGATGTAGTCGGGAGGGTCGAGGGCCAGCTCGACTTCGCGGACGATGGTCGCCATCGTCGCGGCGATGGCGACCTCGGCGAATCCGGCCCCGAGGCAGACGTGCGAGCCGACGCCGAACGGGACGAACACGCCGGGCTGACGGTGCTCCCGCCGCTCGGGGGTGTAGCGCTCGATATCGAAGCGCTCGGGCTCGGGAAAGTACTGCGGCAGATGGTGCGGCACCGTGGTCGCCACAATGACCTTCTCTCCGGCCGGGATGGTGTAGCCGGCGAACTCGAACGTGTTCGACACGGTGCGCGTGATGGCCGGTGCGATCGGATACATCCGTAGCGTCTCGAGCGCGACCCGGTGGGTGACATCGAGACGGCGCACGGCCTCCGCGGTCAGCGTGCCGTGCGCGAAGCTTGCATCCGCCTCGGCGGTCATCCGGTCGAGCAGGTCGGGGTGCTTCAGCAGCGCGTAGAGCATGAACGCGCACGTGCTCCCCACCGTGTCGAGCCCGGCGATGAACGGCCCCAGCACCGCCGGCATCAGGTCGGTCTCGGGCAGGAACTGTGGGTCGACGTCGTGGAGCGCCATCAGGTCGTCCACGAGGTCGGGCTCGGCGCCGGACCGACGGTCCGGGTCGTGGGCCGCCCGCACCGTCGCGTAGAGTTCCTCGACCCGCTGACGGGCGCGCCGGAAGCGCGGGGTCCGCGTCAGCACGGCCGGCCGCTGGTGCGTGACGCGCGCCGTGAGGAGCGTGCGCACGAAGACGATCATGTCGTCCAGATAGTCGCGGGGCGACACGCCGGCGGCGATGGTGCCGACCTGGTCCGTGATGATGCGCTGCAACGCGTACAGGCCGGGAACGGGCTCGTCGAGGGGCCACTCGGCAACCTCGCGCCTCGTGATGGCAACGACGTCGTGCAGGTGCTCGTGGATGAACGAGCGCGAGTAGCCTGGCTGCTGCGCCTTGCGCATCCGGGCGTGCTCGGCCCCGTCCATGCTCACCATCGAGCGCGCCGCACCCAGCTCCTTGTCGAAATCCATCCAGAACTCGCGCGAGCGGAGGTGCTTGCTGCCCTCGCGCGTGACGAACAGGTTGGCGTCGGGTCCCGCAAGCACCGTGAACCTGCGTTGGAGCGCGCGGACGCGGAAGACCGGACCGAGTCGCAGGTACTGCCGGGTGAAGAATGCCCCGATGTCGCCGGCCATGGCGAATGCATTCCCGGCCAGGGGCAAACCCGGCGCGCTGGGCGGCGCATGCGATGGGGTAGCCTGCATCAGGTGATACCTCCCCGGGTCTCCCCGGGTCGAGCAGCGTCCGATCGCGGCAGTCGAGCGACTACGGTATCAGTACTCCCTGAAGATCCGCCGGATCTCGTCGAGGTCGCGCGTCTTCGTCAGGGCGAGCATCAGGAGGATGCGCGCCTTCTGCGGATTGAGCGTGTCGCCCGCGATCATCCCCCCCTCGTCGTAGGCGGGAAGAGGCACGACGCGGCCGCTGCCGGTCCGGTTCGACCGGACGACGACCGGGCGCTCGGCCGCCGGCAGCGCGGCTACCTCTTCGAGCGCGGCGCGCTCGACGCGCGAGACGAGCCCCGCCCCGGTGCCGGCGAGCACGATGCCGTCGACCCCCTCCGCGATGAGGGTCTCTATCAACACCGGGTTCGGCTCGACGTAGGAGTAGACGATGTCGACGGTGGGGAACGCCGTGACCCCGGTCAGATCGAACTCCGAGTCGGCGGTGTGCCGCTTCGTCGGCGCGCGGTAGAAGCTGACCCGATCGCCGTCGACATAGCCGAGGAACCCGAGATCGCGCGAGCGGAACGTCTCGACCCGGTAGGTGCTGGTCTTGGTGACGTCGCGGGCCGCGTTGATCTCGTCGTTCATGACCACCAGCACCCCCTTGCCCCGCGCCTCGGGAGCGGCGGCGGCCCGCACCGCGTTCAGCAGGTTGAGGGGGCCGTCGGTGCTGATCGCGGTCGCCGGCCGCTGGGCCCCGACGAGGACCACCGGCCGGTCGTGCCGGACCGTCAGGTTGAGGAAGTAGGCGGTCTCCTCGAGGGTGTTGGTGCCGTGGGTGATGACGACCCCCGCCGCGTCCGGATCGCCGCGGAAGATGGCGTCGATGCGGCGGGCCAGCGTCAACCAGTCGTCGAAGGTGATGTTGGGGCTGCCGATGTTGGCGACCTGCTCGACCCGGATGGTGGCGTGCCGCGCGAGGTCCGGCACCGCCGCGACGAGCTCCTCGCCCGAGAACGCGCCCGCCCGGTACTCCGTCAGGCTCGTCGACGACGCGGCGCCGCCCGAGATCGTGCCCCCGGTCGCGAGCACCCAGACCACCGGCAGCTCTCCGGCCGCCTCCTGGGCGCGCGAACCCCGGGGCCGGCCGGGGCCGTAGAGCACGCGCCCCGGACGCGCCCCGGTGTGCTCCCCGCCGTCGACGACGAGGGTCCCGTTCACCAGCACGTACTCGACCCCCTCGGCATACTGGTGCGGCTCTTCGAACGTGGCGCGATCGACGATGCGGGCCGGGTCGAAGACGGCGAGGTCGGCAAAGAACCCCTCGCGCACCAGCCCGCGGTCGCGCAGGCCGAGCCGCTGTGCGGTGGCCCCGCTCATCTTGCGGACCGCCGCCTCGAGGGTCAGCACCCCCCGTTCCCGCACGTAGCGGCCGAGTACGCGGGCGAACGTGCCGTACTCGCGCGGGTGGGGCACGCTCTCGCCGAAGACCGACACCCCGCCGTCCGACCCGATGGCGGTCGCCGGATGCTGCATGATGCGCTCGACGTCCGCCTCGTCCATCGCGTGGTAGATGGCCCGCGCGCCGCCGCGCATGATGATCTCCATCACGAGGTCGGCGGCAGCGACCACCGTCACCTCGACCCCGCGGTCCGCCAGAATGTCGGCGAGGCTCTTCCCCTCGAGCGACCGGTCCCACTCGCACAGCCCGATGACGATGTTCGCGGGGTCGCCGCCGCCGCGGTCGTGCTCGATGCGGTAGACGATCTCCCCCCGGATGCGCCGGCGGGTCTCGGGGTCCTCGAGGCGCGCGACGAGCTCGCTCGTGCCGCCCTCCTGGGCCCACTGCGGGACCACCGCGGTGATCCCGGTCTGCGAGGCGGTGTAGGGGTACTGGTCGATGGTGATGTCGACGCCGCGCGCCCGCGCCGCGTCGACGAGGGCGAGGCTGTCCACGCTCCGCCCCCACATGTCGCGGCCGATCGCCTTGTGGTGGGTCATCTGCACCGGGAGGCCCGCCTCCTCCCCGATGCGGATCGTCTCGCGCACCGAGTCGAGCAGCCCCTGGGCTTCGTCGCGCATGTGCGAGATGTAGATGCCGCCATAGGCCGCGGCCACCTCCGAGAGCGCTATCACCTCCTCGGTCGGCGTGAAGCTCCCCGGCACGTAGAACAGCCCCGTCGACAGCCCGAGGGCGCCCGCCTCCATGGCCTCGGCCACGAGCGTGCGCATCCGGTCGAGCTCGTCGCGCGTCGGCTCGCGGTCCTCGCTCCCCAGCACCTCGCCGCGAATCGTGCCCTGGCCGGCGAAGACCGCCCAGTTCGGGCTGATGCCGGTGGCGGCAATCTCCTCCAGGTGCGCGCCGATGGGCCACGGCGAGCCGCCGTCGTTGCCCTCGGTCAGGGTGGTGACCCCCTGCAGCAGGTAGTTGTCGGCGGTCGGCACGTCGTAGATGCCGCGCACGGCGTGGGTGTGCGGATCGATGAAGCCGGGCGCCACCACGAGCCCCGCCGCGTCGACGACCCGGTCCGCCGCCGCGTCGGCGAGATTGCCCACGCGCGCGATACGGTCTCCGCGCACCCCGACGTCGGCGCGAATCCAGGGATTCCCCGTCCCGTCGACGACCCGGCCGCCCCGCACGATCAGATCGAACCGCTCCGCCTCCTGCCCCGACGCGGGCGCGGCCAGCAGGACCAGCGCCGAGAAGAACACCGCAAGACGCCATCGAACCATGATCACCCTCCCGCGAGCAGCCACCGCCTGCCCCGGATTCGCACTGCCCTGCGAGGACGTCGCCGCCCCCGGCATCCCGGTCCCGGGTTCCTCAGTCCACGCTCGACAGGGGCTCGAGCCCCGTCTCGGCAATCGTCCGGGCCGCCGCGGCGGACGCCAGGAAGTCCAACAGCCTCCGGGCGCCGTCGGGATTCTCCGCATCCGTCGCGATCCCCGTCGAGAACGTCGTCACCCGCTGGTACTCGTCCGGCAGGGGGCCGGCATACGCGGCGCCCTCGATCGACAGTATCTCGCTGACCTGCTGAAAGCCGATCTCGACCTCGCCGCGGGCCACCACCGCAGCCACGCGCTCGCTCACTATCCGCCGGCTCTTCGGCGCGAGCTCTTCGGCCAAGCCGAGCCTGGGAAACAGCTCGGCGGACACGTACGTCCCGCTGACGCTCGCCGAGTAGCCGATGGACTCGGCGGCCAGCAACGTCTCCACGAACGCGTCGGGGGTGCTGATGTCCGGCAGGGGCGCGCCTTCGCGCACCGCCATCCCGATCGACGAGGTGGCCAGGTCCACCCGCGTGTCCGCTCGTACCAACCCAGCCGCGGTGAGTGCCTCCAGGCCCGCCTCCGACATGATCAGGACGTCGAAGCGTTCACCCCGTTCCAGCCGGGCCGGGATCGAGTCGGGAGCCCCGCCGGTCGACGCCCCGTACGCCGTGACCAGCCGGATCCCCGTCTCCGCCTCGAACCGCGGGACGAGGGCATCGTAGGCCGCGGCCACACCGCCCGACGTCACCACCGCGACTTCCCGCACCGCCTCCGCCTCGGCCGCGGCCGCGGCCGGCCCATCGCCGGAGGGCGCGCAGGCCGTGACCGCAGTCGCCAGCGCCGGAAGCAAACTCAAGAACAGCCTTCTCTGCATGCGTTCCACCCTTCAATCGGCGAGTCTCGGCGTCGCTGATGGTATCAGGGACGCGTCCACGCCGAGCTCCGTTGCGGTCTTCGCGAAGTGGAATTTTGATGGATTCTTGGTGACGCCGTTCGTGACGGTGTACCCTACGCTCAATTCAGGTGGCAAGCAGGGACGCAGGACGTGCGGCGTGGCCGGCGCGTAGCGTGCCCCTGCTCATCAGACGCTCAAGCCAACGACGCAGACGGGGAAACTGATGCCGCGAAAATCGACCGAGCTGCTGCCCGGAACCCTCGACCTCCTGATCCTCAAGGCGATCTCGCTCGAGCGTCAGCACGGCTATGGCGTGCTGCTCCGCATCCGGCAGATCACCGGTGAAGCGCTCACCGTACCGCAGGGCTCCCTGTATCCCGCCCTCGCCCGGCTCGAGCACCAGGGCCTCATCGCATCCGAATGGGGCGAGAGCCCGAACCGCCGCCGCGCCAAGTACTACAACCTGACCCGCACCGGGCGGCGTCGCCTTCCGGAAGAAGTGGCAGGCTGGGAACGGCTCGTCGACACCATGGCGGCCGCCCTCCGCGCGACGCCGGACGCGGTGTGAGCCGCGTCCCTGAGCGGGGCCGGGCAGGGCGCTTAACGAGGCCGGGGACAGGTATAATCAGCGGAATATCGCCGAGCAAACGCCTCTCGAACCGGAGGTAGCAGATGCGCAGGACATGCTTCGCGGCGTTCGTCGGTCCGGTGATCGCGCTCGCGTTCTCAGCCCCGCCGGTCCCGGCCCAGTCGGCCGGCGGCGACATGCCGATGCGGACGCCCGACGGGCACCCGCACATCTCCGGCGTCTTCACCTTCCGGACGCTGACGCCGATGCAGCGGCCGACCCGGTTCGCGGGACAGGAGACGCTGAGTCCCGAGGAGGCCGCGGCGTTCGAGGCGTCGGAGCGAACGCGCCAGAACCGCGACCTCTTCGACCCCGAGACGGGGGCGCCCAACGCGGGATACCAGTCGCGCGCCGCCGGGGGCGTGCTTTCCTACAACGAGTTCTGGTACGAGCGGGGCATCGAGCTGACCTCGGACAAGCGGACATCGCTCATCGTCGATCCGCCCAACGGGCGGTACCCCCCGCAGACCGACGCCGCCCGGCAGGCCGGCCGGGAACGGGCCGCCTACCGGCGGGAGCACATGTACGACTCCTACGAGAACCGGAGCCTGGGCGACCGCTGCATCATGTTCGGCAAGTCGGGCCCGCCTCTCCGGCCCGGGGCGTACAACAACAACCTGATGATCTTCCAGACCGGCGACCACGTCGTGATTCTCACCGAGCAGGCCCGTCAGGCGCGGATCATCCCGCTCGACGACACCGAGAAGCCGCGGTTCGAGCAGCTCGCCGGCGTGTCGCGCGGGCGCTACGAGGGGGAGACCCTGGTCATCGAGACCACGCAGTTCCGCGACTGGGGGAACGGGCGCATCGGCCCGAGCGTGCACCTCGTCGAACGGCTGACCCGGCTCGATCCCGATACCGTCGCCTACGAGTACACCGTGACCGACCCGTCGACGTACACCGCGCCCTATACGGTCAGTATGCCGTTCCGGCGTACCGACGGCGAGATCTTCGAGTACGCCTGCCACGAGGGCAACATCGGCCTCCACGGCATCCTGGCCGGCGCGCGAAACCTCGAGCGCGAGGGGCGCGAGCTGCGTCCGTGACCCGGCGTCGGGCGCCGGCGCCGCGGTGGCGGCCACCCGCGCGCCTTCGGCCCGACGGCCAATCACGTGGTCTCCCCGGGCGGCCCGCAGCGCGACGGGCTCCCGGGCGGAGGAGTCAGAGAATGAACCGCCTTGCTCGCATGCACGTTGGGACCGGCGCCCTGGTGCTGGCCGTGACCCTCACCCTGGCGCCAGCGGCGGGGTGGGCCCAGCCGGCGTCCTCCGACGCATCGGAATCGCCGCGGACGCCCTGGGGCGACCCCGACATCGGGGGCGTCTGGAACAGCTCGACGGTGACGCCGCTCGAACGTCCCGAGGCGCAGGCCGGCCAGGAGTTCCTGACCGAGGAGGAAGCGGCGTCCATCGAGCAGCGCGTCGTCGAGGCCAACACCCGCGCGAACGCGCCCAGCGTCGTCCGCACCGAGCCGCTGCCGGCGGGCGGCAACGTCGGCGCCTACAACAGCTTCTGGCTGGACCGCGGGACGACCGTCGTCCCGACGCGGCGCACGTCGCTCGTCATCGACCCCCCGAACGGGCGTCTGCCCGCGTTGACGCCCGAAGCGGAGGCGTACGTCACGTCGGCGGAACGGGAGCGATTGAAGGACGTGCGGGAGGGGCTGGCGCCGGCCGACTCCTACGCGCAGTTCGACTACGGCGACCGGTGCATCTGGTACCGCGGCGTCCCGTCGCTGCCCACCGCCTACAACAACAACTACCACATCGTGCAGACGCCGGACGTCGTCGCGATCGTGCAGGAGCATATCCACGACGTGCGCTTCATCCACCTCGACGGCCGTCCCCGCATCGACGAGCGCATCGGCCAGTTCGGCGGCCATTCGCTCGGGCGCTGGGAGGGCGACACGCTCGTGGTCGAGACGGCCAACTTCGGCGATCGAGCCTACCTGTTCGCGTCCGGACCCGGACCGCAGGGCGGCACCAACTGGGATCTGAGCCCGGACCTGCGGGTCGTGGAGCGGTTCACCCGGGTGGCCCCGGGGACGCTCGACTACGAGTTCACGGTGAACGACCCCAACGTCTGGACCCGCCCGTGGACCGGCTCGTCGCCGTGGACCCGCGGCGAGGGACCGATGTTCGAGTACGCCTGCCACGAGGGCAACTACGGGATGATGAACATCCTCGCCGGCTCGCGCGCGGCGGAGACGAGCGGCCAGGACCGGTAGTGGGAGCGGCACGGCTCGCGAGAGCCCTGCTCCTCGGCGCGGCGGTGCTGGCGGGGACCGGCGGCGCGAGCGCGCAGGCGCCGGAGCTGGTGACCGACCGTCCGGATCGGACCGAGTCGGCGACCGTGGTGCCGCGGGGCCTGCTGCAGGTGGAGACGGGCTACCTCTTCGCCCGCGACGGCGGCGTGAACGGCCATGCGGCGCCCGGCACGCTGCTCCGTATCGGCCTCGGCGGGCGGACGGAGCTCCGCGTCGGCCACGCCGGCCTCCTGGGCGGAGAAGGACGCCGCGGCGCCGGCGACAGCGAGCTCGGCGCCAAGGTCAACCTCATCCCGCAGGCGGACGGCTGGCGGCCCGAGCTCGCGCTCCTGGGCGGCCTGTCGCTCCCGACCGGCGACCACGGCTTCTCGAGCGGCGGCGCCGACCCGTCGTTCCTGGTCGCTTTCGCCCACGAGCTCCTCCCGAGACTGTCGCTGGGGTACAACGCGGGGGCGGCGTGGGAGTCCTCGGCCGATCGGCCGGACCGCGACGCGTTCATCGTCTACTCGCTGGCCCTCGGCGTCGGCCTGACGGATCGCCTGGGGACGTTTCTCGAGCTCTTCGGCGACCGGCAGGTCACCGGCGCGACCGCGAGCAGCGCGTCCGTGGACGGCGGTCTGACGCTTCTGCTCACCGATACCCTCCAGTTGGACGTAGCCGTCGGCCGCGGGCTGCGGGGTCCGACCGACGATCTGTTCGTCGGCACGGGGCTCGGCACGGGGCTGAGCTTTCGACTGCCCCGATAGGGACCGGCAGGACCCGATTGGCCGCTCTTGTCGGCCGCCACTCGTTCAGCCGGCCAGAGCCCGCCGGCGGTGGAACACCAGCGCCGCCCGGCCGTCGCCGGCGGTCAGCCGCTCCACCCGTACGCCGAACACCGACGCCACGAGGTCGTCGTCGAGCACCTCCCCGGGGGGGCCGACCGCCTGCAGGCGCCCGCCGTCCAGCACCGCGACGGTGTCCGCCCAGCGGGCGACGACGTTGAGGTCGTGCAGCGCGAGGGCGATCGTCGCGCCCCCCGCGGCCAGCTCCCGCAGCAGCGTCAGGGTCTCGATGACGTGGTCGACGTCGAGGTTGGCGGTCGGCTCGTCGAGCAGAATCACGTTCGAGCCGGTGGCGAGGCTGCGCGCGATCACCGCCCGCCGGCGCTCGCCGCCCGACAGCTCGGTGACCGGGCGGTCGGCGAGATGCGCGACGTCCGCGCGCGACATCGCCGCGGCGACGGCCTCGGCATCCGCCGGGCCGGGGGCGTCGAACCGGCCGAGGTGGGGATGGCGCCCCATCATCACGAGCTCCTGCACCGTGAACGGGATGTCGATGCGCGTCTCCTGCGGTACGAAGCTGATCCGCCGCGCGAGCAGCCGGCGGGGCAGCCGCGACAGACCGGTTCCGTCGAGGCTGGCGCCGCCCCCGGTCGGGCTCCAGAGGCCCGCCAGGAGGCGCAGCACGGTCGACTTTCCCGCCCCGTTCGGACCGATGAGCGCGGTAATCCGGGCGGGGGCGACCTCCAACGTGATGTCGCGCACGAGATGCCGGGCGCCGATCCGGAGGCTGGCCCGCTCGAGGCGCAGACTCATAGGACGCCGAACCCTCCCCGTTGCCGGCGCAGCAGATAGAGGAAGAACGGCGCCCCGCAGGCGGCGGTGATGATGCCGAGCCGGATCTCCGTGGGCGGGTGGATGGTGCGCGCCAGCAGATCGCACACGATCAGGAAGAACGCGCCGCCGAGCATGGCGGCCGGGAGCAGGGTGCGGTTCGACGGTCCGAGCACCAGCCGCAGCATGTGCGGCACGATCAGCCCGACGAAGCCGATGACGCCGCTCACCGCCACCGCCGCGCCGGTCAGCAGGGCCGCCGTCGCCAGTATCGTTCGCCGCACCCGTTCCACGTCGACGCCGAGGCTGGCCGCGGTCTCCTCGCCGAGGAGCAGCAGGTCCAGGTCCCGGGTATGCCAGCGCGCCGCGACCGCGCCCACCGCGACCGGCGGCAGGCACATCCAGACGTGGGTCCATGTCCGGTTGTCGAGCCCGCCCATGAGCCAGAAGACGACCTCGTTGGCGATCTGCCAGTTGACGACGCTCATCGAGATCAGCAGGGTGGCGATGGCGGTGGCCAGCGACCCGAGCGCGATGCCCGCCAGCAGCAGCGTCGCGACCGGCGTGCGCCCGGCGCTGGTGGCGATGGTGTAGACGGTGAAGAGCGCGGCCAGCGCGCCGGCGAAAGCGAACAGCGGGAGCCAGAAGACGGCCGTGGCCGCCAGCCCGCTGACGAACGTGACGACGGCCCCAAGGGCCGCGCCCTGGCTGATGCCGATGACGCTGGGCTCGGCCAGGGGATTGCGGAAGAGCCCCTGCATCTGCGTCCCCGCCACCGCGAGGGCGGCTCCGACGAGGGCCGCGACGACCACGCGCGGCAGGCGAATCAGCCAGATGATGACCTGCTCGGCCTCGGAGACTTGCCGCAGGTCGATCCAGCCCTCGGGCAGCGCCCGCGCCGCGAGGACGCGGACCACCGTGCCCCAGGCGATGCCGGCCGCGACGACCACGCGCGGCAGGCGAATGCTGCCGATGGCGATCGCCGCCACCGCCGCCGCCGCGAGCAGGATCGCCAGCAGCGGCAGGCCGACCCACGCGGCGCCGCGAACCCCCGGCCGGAGTCCGGTGTCGGTCACGGCGCGTCCGGATAGAGCGCGGCGGCCACCGCTTCGGTCAGCCCGGCCGCGTACTGCGACATCGTGATGAAGCGCCGGTGGTCGATGACCAGGATCTGCCCGGTCCGGCCGGCGGCCGTCACCGCCACCGCCGGATGGTCGAGGAGGCGCCGGCGCACGGCCGCCTCTCCGCCGGCGGGGGCATCGGCAATGATCCAGTCGGGATCCCAGGCGGCAATCTGCTCGCCGCCGATCGCGCCGTGCGGTCCGATGCCCTGCTCGGCCGCCACGTTCACGGCGCCCAGCTCCGTCAGGATGTGATCGAAGAGCGAGCCGGCGCCGAAGGTGCCCGAGAAGCTGACGTACACGAGCACGCGCGGCGGCGGCGCCGCGGCCGGACGGCGCGCCACCGCCGCCGCAATCCGATCCCGGAATCGCCCGATCACCCGCGCGGCCGCCGGTTCCTCCCCGGTGAGCCTGCCGACGGTCTCCAGGCCGCCGATGATCTCCGAGAAGTCATCGAACTCGGTCAACAGGCGAAACGTGGGGATGCCGGCGCCGCGCGTCAGCGCGACCAGATCGGCGCGGGCGGTATTCGACACCAGCAGCAGGTCGGGACGGCGCCGCAGGAGCGCCTCGCCCTCGTTGGCCACCGCGACGTCCATCTCGCCCACCACGTCGGCGACGTAGCTGTAGCGCGGGTCGTGGGCAACCGCGCTGACCGCGGCAATCCGCGAGGGAGGCACCACGGCGAACAGAAAGTGGTCGGTCACCAGCGCCTGCGACGCAATCCGCGACGGGGGTCGCGGCAACCGGAGCGCGTCGCCGCCGTAGTCGTGCACCGTGCGCGGGAACCCGGCCGGCGGCGGCGCCTCAGCCTGCCCGGCCAACGTCCGGGCGGCGCGGGTGTCCCCGCTCCAGCGCCAGGCGGCCAGCAGCAGGGCCAGGCAGAGCGCGACTTCGAGCGCGGCCCGCACGCGTCCCCGCGACAGGCGTACGGACAGATTCATCGCCTCACCATGCGCGCGACCACTTCGAGCCGCCCATCTCTCCGGTCCGCAGCGCCGCGTCGACGCCCGCCTCGGCCTCGATCTGGCGGCCGAGAATCCACAGCAGGTCGGAGAGGCGGTTGAGGTACGCCAGCAGGTCCGGGTTGACCTCCGCGCCCGACTCGGCGAGCTGCACCACCCGCCGTTCCGCCCGCCGGCACACCGCCCGCGCGACGTCGAGCGCGACGGATGCCGCGTGTTCGCCGGGAATCACCCAGTCGCCCAGCACGCCGTCGATCGCCTCGATGCGCCGGACCTCGGCCGTGAGCCGCTCGACCATCCCGGCCGAGACCGCGGGCGCCGTGCCGGGGCGGGGCGCGGGCGTCGCCAGCTCGCCGCCGACCGCGAACAGGTCACGCTGGATGTCCTTGAGCAGCTCCCCCGGCCCGGCGTCCGGACAGATCGCCCGGGCGAAACCGATCTGGCTGCCCAGCTCGTCGACCGCGCCGTACGCCTCGACCCGCAGCGACGCCTTCGAAACCCGGTCGCCGCCGACCAGCCCGGTCTGGCCGCCGTCGCCTCCCTTGGTGACGATGCTCATGTCGATATCTCCACCAGCCGATCGGTGCCGATACGCCGCCACGGCGCCCGTGCCGGCATATCCGCGTATGATCTGCACCGTTTCGGTCATCACTCGGCGCACCGCACCGGCGGCGGCGCACGGATGACCGGGGGGAGCCCGCGGCAAAGCCTCGCGGTCTCACCCGGGGCTCCATGGCACAGCACAGGACGGCGCCCGTGCGGAGCGCGGCCGCCACCGCGATCGACGGAATGTCCAGCTACCGGTCTTGCAGGATGCCGACGCGCCAGCCCCGTGAGGAGTGGCGGGCGAGCGGCGTGCAGCGGCGACGAGCCATGACAGGCAGGAACCTCCTCTCGGCGTGTCCACGCGCCGAACTTCACGGACCGGCAGGCCGGCCCGTGGGGTTGTGCGACCGTCCCGATGATCGGTCTCCTGACTCGCGGATCAAGGCCGAGCGGCAGAGTCTTCCCATGCTCGCGCGACCTTGCGGTCGCGTTGGAAGTTTCGCTGACGCGAAACTTCTGCGGAGCAAGCTCCTGGCGCGACATCGCGGTCGCGTTGGAAGTTTCGCTGACGCGAAGCTCCTGGCCGAGCACAGTGACTGGCGCCCGCTGGCGCCGACGTGCCGCCCGCTCCCCGCTCACAGTGGCGGGACCGTGTGGGATTCTCACCCACTTCCCGGAATCATCGGGAGCAAAGCTGTCGCCCGGCAGTATAGCACCCCCGACGGCCACCCGCGGCCCGGCGGCGCCGGCCGCATGCCGCACCGATCCGCGCCGCGGCGGCCGAGATGACCGCGGTGGAATGGCAGCGGGCGGCCGACGTCCTGCAGCGCAGCGATCTGTTCGTCGCCCGGCGGTCCGGGCGTTTCCTGCTCGGTCGAGCTGCTCGCGCCGCACCGCGTCGTCAGCACTTCCGCAGCGTGCGGCGGCCAGCGGGAGGACGTGTCGTTTCTCGCCAACCACCAGAGCTGCGAGGCAGCGGGCGACGCCGTCCGCTACGACCGGATCGCGGGGCTCGAACCCGCGGCGTATCACGAAGCGGTCTGCGCCGAAATGGGCGTCGCCCCCGACCGGACGGCGCTGATGGGCACCGCCGCCAACATGGCCTGCGCCGCCCGGCGGTCCGCCGTCTTCGACGACCTCCGCGTCGACGCATTCGCGACGGCCGGGGTCGCCGGCAACGCGGCCCGCGCCGGCGACCCCGCGCGCTGGATGGAAGGCGCGGACGGGCGCTGGCGGCGGGTCGAGGACGATGGCGTGGACGACCCGGACACAGGGGCGGCGCCCCGCGACGGGACGATCAACATCATCCTGCTGCTCAACTGCCCCGTCACCCCCGCCGCCCTGGCGCGGGCGGCGGTCACCCTGACCGAAGCGAAGTCGGCGGCGCTCGCGGAGCTGGCCGCGCCGAGCCGGTACTCGCCCACCATCGCCACCGGGACCGGCACGGATCAGTTCTGCCTCGCCGCTCCCCTCGATCCGCGGCGCGTGTCGAGGACCGCGACCGGTCCGCACGCCAAGCTCGGACAGCTCATCGGCGCCGCGGTGCTCGAGGCGGTCAAGGAGGCGCTGCGCTGGCAGAACGGGCTCGAACCCTCCCTGACGCGCGGGCTGTTTCATGCCCTCGGGCGCTTCGGGCTGACCGAGCCGCGCGCCCTCGCGCGGCTGGCGGAGCTGCTGCCCGCGGAGCAGCACGCGCTGCTCGACCGCAACCGGAACGCCGTGTTCTACGAACCGGGCGTCGCCGCCGCCGCCTATGCGCTCGCCGCGGTGCTCGACCGGATGGCGTTCGGCACGCTGCCGGCCGCCGCGGCCGGCGAGGCCCTGCGGCAGCAGGCCGCCTGCCTCGCCTGCGCGCTCTCCGCCCGCCCCCTCGACTGGCCGGCGTTCCGCGCCGAGCTGGCGCAGGCGCCCGACGAGCCGGTCGAGCTGGTGCTGCGCGCCGTCGCCGCCGGCTGGAGCGCGAAGTGGACCTGAGCCCGCTGCTGCCGCACGGCGATCTGCTCGTGGCGGCGGCGGCGCTCGACGCGGTGCTGGGCGATCCGGTCTACCGCGCGCATCCCGTGCGACTGATGGGCGCTACCCTCGCCGGATGCGAGCGGGGGCTGCGCGCGGCGGGGGCCGACGGCCGCGTCGGCGGCTGCCTGCTGTTCGTCGTGCTCGGCACGGGGTGGGTGGGCGGCCTCTCGCTCGCGCTGCCGGGCGCCGATCTCCTGCACCCGGCCGCCGGCGCGGCCGCGCATCTGTTCGTGCTCTACAGTCTGCTGGCTCTCGGCGACCTGCTCGCGCACGGCGGCGCGGTCGACCGCGCCGCGACGGCGGGCGACCTGCCGGCCGCGCGGCGCGCGGTCGGCCGGCTGGTGGGACGCGACACCGACCGCATGGACGCCGCCGCCTGCCGGCGCGCCGCCATCGAGAGCCTCGCCGAGAACCTCGTCGACGGCGTCATCTCCCCCATCGCCTGGTACGCCCTCCTGGGCCTGCCGGGTCTGGTGCTCTGCAAGGTCGTCAGCACCATGGACTCGATGGTGGGCTACCGAACGCCGCGCTACCTGCAATTCGGATGGTGCGGCGCGCGCCTCGACGACCTGCTGCAGGCGGCGCCGGCCCGCGCGACATGGCTCCTGATGGCACTCGCCGCAGGCGCGCTGCCCGGCTGCTCCGGCCGGCGCGCCCTGGCGACCGGCTGGCGCCAGCATGCCGTGCTGCCCGGCCCGAACCCCGGCTGGAGCGAAGCGGCCATGGCCGGCGCCATCGCGCGCCGCCTCGTAGGCCCCATCCGGCTCCAGGGGCAGCTGGTCACGGAGATATGGCTTGGCGATCCGGCCGCCGCCCCCGCCGGTTCCGCCCTCGACTACCGGCGGGCGCGGTCAATCGTCTGCGCAGCCGCGGCGCTCGCGCTCGCCGCTGCCGCCGGCGGCATCTGGTTGGCGCGGACGACTTGAAGAAGCTGCCCTGCCCGCACGGCGACGATACGGCCGACGCTCCGTTGCGTCTCCAACCTCAGCTCCTCGGCTTGGTTGCGGCACCCGAACGCACACCGACAACACGCCGGACGTTGCGTCTACCCGCTGTCGGCCGGGAGTGGCTGCCGGCAGAACGGCGGCCCGGGCATCTCGAGAGCCTTGACCGTGTTCGCGCCCAGGCTGCGTGAGGCGGGCGTCGACCGACGTTGCGGGGTAGCATGGTGCGCGACTCGCGCCGGTTCCTGTGTACCGAAGGTCCGGCCCAGGTGTCTGCGCCGCAGAAGCGGTGCAGACGCCGGGCAGGGTTGGTTGGGCGGCGATCGGAGCCGCAGGCGGCGGTTTCCGGGTCTGGGAGCTTGCGCCGTAGAAGTTTCGCGCCAGCGAAACTTCCAACGCGACCGCAGGTCGCGCCGGCACCGGTGGACCGGCCGAACGGCTGGACCAGGGAGAAGTACCGTGACACGTCTCATCATTGCCTTGGCGGTGTCGGTGGCGTTGGCGTCCGGTGCCGTCACGTCCCAGTCTCCGGCCGACGTCGAGCGACACGTCGCGGCGGCGAAGCTGGCCGCCGGGACCGACCATGTCGCGCTGTTCGATCGCATCTGCGCCGAGGCGCAGCGGATCGCGACCCCCCGGCCGCCCCGGCGGGGCGGCCCGCGGCCGATACCGCCCCGCGAGTCGTGGCACGCCGACCCGGTGCAGGTCTTCGACAACCTGTACTTCCTCGGCATGACCGAATACTCGGCCTGGGCGGTAACGACGTCGGACGGCATCATCCTCATCGACGCGATCTTCGACTACTCGGTCGAGGACGAGGTCGTGGACGGACTGACGGCGGTCGGGCTCGACCCCGCCGACATCAAGTACGTCGTCATCAGCCATGCCCATCTGGATCACGCCGGCGGCGCGAAGCTCCTGCAGGAACGCTACGGCGCGCAGGTGGTGATGGCGGCCGCCGACTACGACCTGCTCGACCAGCGGAACCCGGCCTGGAAGCCGGCACGGGACATCGTGGCGACCGATGGCCACAGGCTCACGCTCGGCGACACCACCGTCACGTTGCATCTGACGCCCGGGCACACCGAGGGGACCATCTCGACCCTCGTACCGGTTCGGGACGGGGGCCGCTCCCATCTCGCGGCCGCCTGGGGGGGCACCGCGTTCAACTTCGGTCCGGACCGCGAGCGGCTGAACATGTACATCGAGTCGGCCGCGCGGTTCCGGGAGATCGTCGAGCGTGCGGGCGCGGACGTGCTCATCGCCAACCACACCAACTTCGACGGGTCGAAGACCAAGCTGCCGATGCTGGCCGCCCGTCAGCCCGGCGATCCGCATCCCTACGTGATCGGCCCCGACGCCGTCCAGCGCTACCTCACCGTCGCGCACGAGTGCGCGACGGCGGCGGTGGCGGGGCTGTGACGACCGGCAGCTGACCCGGAGCACGGCGCGCTCCGACCGCGGCCTCGTGGCCTTCACTCGCCTTGCGGCCTGCACCCGTGCTACGATAGTCGCCGAATCGCGAGCAGGTTTTCTTCCACCCAGAAGCCCCGCTCAGAGTAGCGGGCCTCGCCCGGCGACCGCCAGGCCTCCCTCCTCCCGGATTCTTTTCGATCTGCGCCCCCCGGACAGGCGGGCGATAACCAAAGCTGGGGTTCCGCGCCGGGTGAGCGCGGGCTCAGGAGTACCGATACAGATGACGTTCGCCGAACTGGGCCTCCGCCCGGAACTCGTTCGCGCCGTTGGCAGCGCGGGCTACACCACGCCGACCCCGATACAGGAACGCGGCATCCCGCTGGCGCTGGAGGGGCGGGACCTCATTGCCTGCGCCCAGACCGGCACCGGCAAGACCGCCGCATTTCTCCTCCCGATCCTGCACCGGCTCGCCGGCGGCCCACGGGCACGGCGCCCGCGCGCGCTCATCGTCACCCCCACTCGCGAGCTGGCGGCGCAGATCGGAGAGATGGCCACACGGTACGGGGCGCACCTGCGCCTGCGCAACACCGTCATCTTCGGGGGCGTCGGCATGGAGCCGCAGACCCGCCGCCTGCGAGGCGGGCTGGACATCCTGGTCGCGACACCGGGCCGGCTGCTCGACCACCTGCGCCGCGGACAGGCGGATCTCGGTCAGGTCGAGATCGTCGTGCTCGACGAAGCGGACCGCATGCTCGACATGGGCTTCCTGCCCGACGTGCGACGGATCCTCGGCGCGGTCCCCGCGAAGCGTCAGAATCTGTTCTTCTCGGCCACGATGCCGAACGAGATCGAAGATCTGATCCGGCGCACCACGAACAACCCCGCCATGCTGGAGGTCACGCGTCGGGCGACGCCGGTCGGCGCGGTCAGCCAGATCGTCCACCCCGTGGCGATGACGAGCAAGAACGACCTCCTCACGTCGCTGCTCAAGAAGCCGGAAATGGGACAGACCCTGGTCTTCACCCGTACCAAGGCACGGGCCAACCAGTTGGCGAAGCGTCTCGACAAATCGGGGCGCCGGGTCGCGGCCATTCACGGGAACAAGAGTCAGGCCGCCCGCACGCGCGCGCTGGCCGGTTTCCGCACCGGAAGCATCGACACGCTCGTCGCCACCGACATCGCGGCGCGCGGGATCGATGTCGACGGCATCAGCCACGTGGTGAACTTCGACCTGCCGACCGTGCCGGAAGACTACGTGCACCGCATCGGGCGCACGGCCCGGGCCGGGGCGAGCGGCCACGCGATCTCGCTGGCGGCCCCCGAGGAGCGGTCGCAGCTTGCCGCCATCGAGCGGCTCGTGGGGAAAGCGATCCCGAAGGAGATCGTGGAGGGGTTCTCACCCGGCAACGCACCGGCGCAACTGCGCGGCGCACCGCGGCCGCGGCCCCACTCCTCCCGGCCTTACGGTGGGTACCGTGGCCGATCCGCGGCGGCGCCCGGCCGCCCGGCCGCACGCGGCGCCCGCGGCGCAACGTCGAACGGCCGGGTGTCACGCTAGAGGAGCTTGCGCCGTAGAGGTTGCCGCCCCCCCGCGGGCGTGGCTCGAACCAACGGCGCTCACGGCAGCGCCGGCCCGGTCAGGGAGACCCGCCACGAGCACGTTGCCGTCCAGCAGCCAAGCATGCGACGTCGGCCTGGGCCTCGGTTCGGGCCACCGTCTCGGCCGTCACCGGTTCCGGCCCCCGCGAGACGCCGCGCAGTGGTGTCCAGCCCCGGCCCGTCAGCCGGAGAGCGACGCGCACGCGCGCTGGATTCGCCGGCAGGCCTCCGCGAGGCGATCCGTCGCGAGCGCGTAGGAGACGCGGAAGTACGGCGAGAGGCCGAACGCCTCGCCGTGCACCACCGCGACTTCCTCGCGGTCGAGGAGATACTTCGCGAAGTCGCCGTCGTTCTCGATGATGGCCCCGTCCGGCGTCCGCTTTCCGATGGTCCCGGCACAGTCCACGTAGAGGTAGAACGCGCCGTTCGGCGGGTTGCAGGAAAGCCCGTCGACCTGGTCGAGCATCGCGGCGCCGAGGTCGCGGCGCTCCTCGAACACCGCCACGTTGTCCCGGATGAATGCCTGATCGCCGTCGAGGGCCTCGACCCCGGCCCACTGGCTGATGCTCGACGCCCCGCTCGTGGTCTGGGACTGGACCTTCGCCATCGCCGCGATCAGCGCCTTCGGCCCCGCCCCGTAGCCGATGCGCCATCCCGTCATGCAGTAGGCCTTCGATAGCCCGTTCATGGTCAGGGTGCGCTCGTGCAGGTCGGGCGCGACCTGCGCGATGGTCGAGAACGGCCCGCCGCCGTAGATGATGTGCTCGTAGATGTCGTCGGCGAGCACCCACACGTGGGGATGCCGGCGCAGCACCGCGGCGAGCCCCTCCAGATCCCGGGCCGAGTAGACCGCCCCGGACGGGTTGCCGGGGTTGTTGAGGATCAGCCACTTCGTCCTCGCCGTGATCGCGCCCTCGAGCTGCTGCGCCGTCAATCGGAACCCGTTGGCGGCGTCGGCCGCGACCACCGCGGGGGTCCCCCCCGCGAGCAGCGCCATGTCCGGATAGCTCACCCAGAACGGGGCGGGGACGACGACCTCGTCCTCGGGGTCGAGGGTGGCGGCGAGGGCGTTGTAGATGACCTGCTTGCCGCCGTTGCAGACGAGCACCTGGTCGGGGGTGTAGCGCAATGCGTTCTCTCGCTCGAGCTTTCGGCAGATCGCCTCGCGCAGCTCGGGGATGCCCGTGAGCGGCGGGTACTTCGTCTTCCCCTCGACGATGGCGCGTATCGCCGCGATCTTGATGGGGTCCGGCGTGTCGAAGTCCGGCTCGCCCGCGGAGAGGGCGATGACGTCGCGGCCGGCCCTCGCCATCTCCATCGCCTTCGCGGTGATCGTGGCGGCGGGCGAGGCCTTGATGCGGCTCATGCGTCGCGCGGCGATGGACATCAGTGGCTCCTGAACGTCTCGATGGGGGGCGGAGGACCGGACCGGCCGGCGGAGAGTAGCACGCCCGCGCGCCGGTGGTCGAGCCGAGTCGGCCGCGGGCGGCCATTCCCCCCCGGCAGCCCGAGGCGGAAGTCTCGGCCTGCCGACGCTTGCGCCGGCCACCATCCGGGTCACCGGGGTGCTGCTCTGTCCGGTGCGTCAGCGCGCCCCCGAGATCTTGCGGACCGCCTCCGGTGCGGACTACGATGGGCGCGAATCGGAGCCGCGGCGCTGGCTGGGCGGCAACCCGCACGACCGGTTTGGGCAATCCGCCCTGTCGGAGGGAGCGGCCGGGGTCAGATGCGGGACGTTACGTTGGCGGGGGCGCCCTGATGCGCGTGACATCGTGGTCATCTCGTTCGAGATGACATTTCGAGTGCGCGAAGGAATCAGGCCGTCGTCGTCCACGGGGAGCGGGAGGGCATGATGAGAGTCGCTGCGAAGCTGTGGCCGGTGACCTTGCTCGTCGGCGGGGTCGCGGCTCAGAGCCCGACCGTGTCGGAGAACGTCTACTTCGGCGACCTGCATCTGCATACGCGCTACTCGAACGACGCCGCGACGTTCGGCACGACGCGCACGCCGGACGACGCCTACCGCTACGCGAAGGGCGAGGCGATTCCGCACCTGGGCGGCATCGAGATTCAGCTCAGGACCCCGCTCGATTTCCTGGCGGTGACGGACCACGCGGAGAACATCGGCCGCGTGCAGGCGGGCCCCAATCCCGACCCGAACCTCGGGCGCGCGGTCTGGGCGGAGATCGTCGCGGCGGCCGTCAGGCACTACGCGCCGGGCGAGTTCACCACGTTCGCCGCCTACGAGTGGACGGTCGGGACCCGCGAGGGCAATCTGCACCGCAACGTGATCTTCGCGGGCACCGACGACCTGCCCTTCCCGTTCTCGCGACTCGATTCGCAGAACCCGGAAGACCTCTGGGACTATCTGGACACCCAGCGCGCGAACGGCGTCGAGGCGCTGGCGATTCCCCACAACATGAACGTCAGCAACGGCAAGATGTTCGCGCTGGTCGACTTCGCGGGCGCCCCGATGACCGCCGACTACGCGGCGCAACGGCTGCGCAACGAGCCGGTGGTGGAGATCACGCAGGCCAAGGGCACGTCGGAGACGCATCCGGTCATGTCCCCGAACGACGAGTTCGCCGACTTCGAGCTGTTCCCCGAGCTCCTCACCGCGAACCGCCCCATCGGCGGGGACGCGCCCAACCCCGGGGTGGTCCGCGTCGACGGGCTCGTGCCCGGGAGCTACGCGCGCGAGGCGCTCGTCAACGGCGTGCGAATGCGGGCCGAGCAGGGGTTCAATCCGTTCCAGTTCGGCTTCGTCGGCGGCACCGACTTCCATTCCGGCACCTCGGCGGTGGAAGAGAACAACATGACGAGCATGTCCGGCGACGGGGTCGACGCGACGCTCGAAGAGCGGCTGGTCACGAACACCTGGAGCCGGCTGCCGTTCGTCGCGCGCAGCGCCGCCGGGCTCACCGCGGCCTGGGCCAACGCGAACACCCGCGACCAGATCTACGGCGCGTTTCGCCGCCGCGAGACCTACGCCACGACCGGGACCCGCATCACCGTGCGTTTCTTCGGGGGCTGGGACTACACCGAGGACCTGCTGGATGACGACGACTGGGTCGCGCAGGGGTATGCCGGCGGCGTCCCGATGGGCGGGGTGGTGCGCGGGGCCGAGGGCGATGCGCCGGCGTTCGTCATCCGGGCCGCGAAGGACCCGGTCGCGGCCAATCTCGACCGCATCCAGGTCATCAAGGGCTGGAGCGCGGGGGGCGAGACGTTCGAGCGCATCCACGACGTCGCGTTGTCCGACGGCCGGCGCGTCGGCCCCACCGGGAAGGCGCCGCCGGTCGGCAGCACCGTCGACGTCATGCGGGCGACCTACACCAACGACATCGGAGCGGCATCGTTGCAGGCCGTCTGGCGGGACCCCGATTTCGACCCGGACGTGCACGCGGTCTACTACGTGCGGGTGATCGAAATCCCCACCCCGCGCTGGTCGACCTACGACACGGCGGCGGCCGGCCTCCCCCCGCGCGGCGATGTCGCGCCGACGTTGCAGGAACGCGCGTACACGTCCCCGATCTGGTACATGCCGGACAACTGATGGACTGTCCGGCATGAGAGCTGTCCATGCCGCTGCCCTGTTTCTCGGCGGTTCCGGGTGCGCGTCGGCGGCCGGACGCGAAAGCTCGCTGGGGACAGTCCACCGGCGCCGAATGATGGGTCCTCGTCGCGCCTTGCCGCGCACGGGCGTTCTTCAGCCCGCTGGCGCCCTCGCCGGTTTCGGTGCAACCCGCGGCTTCACGACGGGCTCCCGGGATTCCATTCGCGGCATCCTGCCAGACGCTTCATGACAGCATCCCCGTGGCGACGGTTCTGGCGTGAGCCCCTGACACGGTTCTTCGCGGCAGGGGCCGGGCTCTTCGTGGTGTACGCGCTGGCGGGGAGCCGGGCGCCGACCGACTACCGCCACATCATCATCGACGAGTACGAGCTGCAGGCGCTGGCCGCCCTCTGGCAGGCCCAGTGGAGGCGCCCGCCGACCCAGGACGAGCTGACGGGGCTCGTCGTGGACCGCGTGCGCGAGGAGGTCCTGTATCGCGAAGCCCTCGCCCTCGACCTCGACGAGAACGACGTCCTCGTCCGCCGCCGGCTCGCGGAGAAGCTCGAGATGGCGCTGAACGACGTCGCGGCGACGACCGAGCCGAGCGCCGACGACCTCCGGCGGTACTTCGAGTCGCACGCCGATCGGTATGTCGAGCCGGCCGCGCTGACCCTGACCCACCGGTTCTTCAGCCATGATCGCCGGGGTGACTCGGCGGAAGCGGACGCCCGTCGGGCGCTCGAAGCGCTGGTCGCGGGCGGGACCGCCGACGACGACAGCTTCCACGCGGCCAAGACCCTGACGCTCGAGGACGCCGGCCGGCTGGAGCGGATCTTCGGCGGCGCGTTTCACGATGCCGTGCTCGAACAGGCGGGCCGGCCCGGGGCGCGGCAGGCGTGGTTCGGACCTGTCCCCTCGGCGTACGGGGCGCACCTGGTGCGGGTGGACGCCTACACGGCGGGGCGCCGACGGACGCTGGACGAGGCGCGCGAAACGGTGCTCGACGACTGGCGCCGCGACCACGTCGCCGCGCGCGAGTCCGAGCGCTACGCCGAGATGCGCGCCCGCTACGAGGTCGACGTGGCGCCGTTCGCCTCGATCGGCGACCTGGTGCAACCGTGAGAGCGGCGGGCCGCGTGTCGACGGACCTGACGGGCGACGACTGCTCCGATCGCGCGCGATCGCCCGGCAGGCCGGTGGACCGTCCTGCATGAAGGCTGCCCATGCCGCTGCCTGGTTTCCACCCGTTTGCCGGGTGCGGGTCGATGGCTGAATGGGAAAGTTCGTTCCAGGACAGTCAAATGGTCCAATCATGAGACTGGCGGGCCGCGTGTTGACGGCGATGGCGCTGTGGTCGCTGGCATCGCCGGCGCACGGCCACGAGACGCGCCTGGCGTTCCTGGAGGTGCGCGCGCTGGGGGCCGGCGACTTCGTGTCCGTGCTGAAGATTCCGGTGACGGGCGCGACGGCGTGGCCGATCGAGGTGCGGCTGCCCGCGACCTGCGCGCCCCGGGGCCCCGACCGCCGATCCCGCCAGGCGGACAGCCTCGTCGTCGAGCAACGGTTCTTCTGCGACGTGACCGACGCCGCGCCGGTCATGGGGCTCGCGGGCCTCGCGGGCGGCTTCGTCGACGTCCTCGTGCGCGTCGAGGACGAGCACGGCAACCGGTTGACCCGCGTGGCGTCGGGCGCGTTGACCCGGATCCCGTTGAGTCCGGGCTCGGCGGGGACCTGGGACCGGCTCGTGCTCGGCGTCGAGCACATCCTGGGCGGCGTCGATCACCTCCTGTTCGTCGCCGGCATGATCCTGCTCGTACGCGGGCGGCGCCGCCTCGTCGCCACCATCACCGCGTTCACCATCGCGCACTCCATCACCCTCGGGATGACGGTCCTCGACGTGGTGCGCGTGCCGGGCCCGCCCGTCGAGGCGTTCATCGCCCTGTCGATCGTCTATCTGGCGTTCGAGATCCTGCGGCGCGGCGACGCGAACGCCGGCTCGGTCAAGCCGTGGACGATGGCGTTCGCCTTCGGGCTGATGCACGGGTTCGGCTTCGCCGGCGCCCTGCTCGACACCGGGTTGGCGGGCCGCGACATCCCGATGACGCTGTTGCTCTTCAACCTGGGCATCGAGATCGGACAGATCGCGTTCGCGGCCGCATGCGGCATCGTGCTGTGGGGTTGCTACCGGCTCCTCGACACGCCGGCCCGGCGGGCCCGGCTCGATCACGCTGCCGCGTATGGGCTGGGTACCATCGCGAGCTTCTGGGTGATCGAGCGCGTCGCCGGATTCTGGGCGTGAGCGCGGGTGCCGGGAGCCGCGACAGAAATCCGACCGTCCCGACGAGCGCCGGTGTTATAAAGAGCCGACTCGTCGGATGCGACGACGACAAGCGGGCGACGCCCTGCCGGTGCCCGGTTTCGAGCCGGCGCGGCGCCCGAGAGAGACCCCATGATGATGCAAAGGTCGGTGCTCGTTGCGGCGATGGTACTGGCGGCCGGCGGCGGCGCGCACGCGCAAGCCCCGTCCACCGGCGCCGAGGCCCCCCCGTTCACTCCGGTCACGCCGGAACGACTCCTCAACGCCGAGGCCGAGCCCCACAACTGGCTGATGTACTCCGGCAACTACAAGAGTCAGCGCTACAGCGCGCTCGACCAGATCGACCGGGGCAACGCCGCCGACCTCGAGATCCAGTGGGTCTACCAGCTCCAGGTGCTCGACCGCGCCGAGACGACGCCGCTGGTCGTCGACGGCGTGATGTACATCACCGAGTCTCCCAGCACCGTCATCGCGGTCGACGCCGCGACCGGGCGACCCTACTGGCGATACGTGCACCCGCTGCCCGACGACATGGTGTTCTGCTGCGGCCGGAACAACCGCGGCGTCGCCGTGCGGGGGGACCGCATCATCATGAGCACGCTCGACGCCCACCTCGTGGCCCTCGACGCGAAGACCGGCAGCGTGGTCTGGGAGACCGAGGTCCAGGAAGCCGCGTCAGGCTACAGCAAGACCGCCGCGCCGCTCATCGTCGGTGACAAGGTGTTCACCGGCGTCGCCGGCGGCGAGTACGGCATTCGCGGGGTGGTCGATGCGTACGACATCGACACCGGCACCCGCGAGTGGCGCTTCTTCACGACCCCCGGCGCCGACAACCCTGACAGCCGGACGTGGTCCGGCGACTCCTGGCGGATCGGCGGGTCGGCCACCTGGATGACCGGCTCCTACGACCCGGAGCTGAATCTCGTCTACTGGGGCACCGGCAACCCGGGGCCCGACTATGACGGGACCGTGCGCATGGGCGACAACCTCTACTCCGACTCGGTGGTCGCGCTCGACGCCGATACGGGCGAGATGAAGTGGTACTTCCAGTTCACGCCGCACGACCTCCACGACTGGGACTCGACCCAGATTCCGGTGCTGGCCGACACGACGTTCAACGGCGAGCCGCGGAAGCTGATGCTCTTCCCCAACCGGAACGCGTTCTTCTACGTGCTGGACCGCGAGACGGGCGAGTTCCTCCTGGGCGAACCGTACGCGAAGCAGACGTGGGCCGACGGGCTCGACGAGAATGGACGCCCCATCCTGGTTCCCGGCATGGAGCCCTCGGCCGAAGGCACCGTCGTCTCCCCCGCCATCACCGGCGGCTCCAACTGGTGGTCCCCGAGCTACAGTCCGCGCACCGACCTGATCTACGTGATGGCCTACGACGCCGAGACGAGATACTTCATCCGCCCGGAGGAGTACCAGGAGGGTCTGAGCTTTCGTGCCGGGGGCGGTGAGAGCCCGGAACCGAGGGAGTCGTATCACCGCGCCGTCCGCGCCATCTCGCCGCAGACCGGCGAACGACGCTGGGAGTTCCCGGTCGATCCGGGCACCACGTCGGGCCTGCTGTCGACCGGCGGTGACCTCGTCTTCGGCGGCACGGCCGACGGGTACTTCTTCGCCCTCGACGCCCTGACCGGCGAGGAGCTGTGGCACAAGACGGTCGGCGGGCGGGTCCACGCCGGACCGATGGGGTATGCGGTCGACGGGAAGCAGTATGTGGCGATCGCGGCCGGGAACGCGATCTTCTCGTTCGCGCTGCCCGACTAGAAGTTCGCGCCAGCGAACTTCCAACGCGACCGTCAGGTCGCGCAGGAGCTTTGCGCCGTAGAAGTTTCGCCCGCGAAACTTCTACGGTGACCGCAAGGTCGCGCTGGCCCTCGAGTCGGAGGGGGCGCTACGGCCTGCGGGGCGGGCTTCGATCGTTGCCGGGTTCAGACTCCTCTCGTCTTCGTCTGCTTGTCCCGTTTCTTCTGCTTCTTTGCTTCGTCTTTCGCGGCTCTTTGCTTCTGGCCCTTGTTCTTGTCCTTCTGACCGCCTTTGTCTCCCATTGGGCATGTCTCCCTTGGCTAGAGGAGCCTGCGCCGTGGAACGGTGCAGACTCCTGGCAGGCTTGGTTGGGCGGCCATCCTCGCGGCGCAGAAGTTTCGCGCCAGCGAAACTTCCAAGGCCGACCGCAAGGTCGCCCGGCGACGATTTCCGGGCTAGTGGGCCGACGCCTGCAGGTGCTCCCGGAGCAGGTCCCGGCCGAAGTCACCGTTGAAGTCCCGCCAGACCGAGTGGACGTGGTTGCCGGCTCCCTGGAAGTTGTCGTACTCGATCAGGAAGGTCGGCCCCTGGACGCGGTAGTAGTGCTGCTCGCCCCGTTCGGTCGGTCCGGCCCACGCGAATCCGATGTCGTCGAGTCCCGCGTCACGGATGCCGGCCATCCGCTCGGCCGCGATGTCATCGGCCATGACCGAGGTATAGGCGCCGATGAGGCGCAGGAGCAGCTCGCGCTGGTCGGGCGTGAGCGCGGCCGCCTTCACGCCGATCGGCGACAGCGGGTCGATATCGACCTCGGCCTCGGTGAGGATGTCATCCGGCGCCACATCTTCGAGGACGGCCGCCGAGCGTTGCGCCTCGTCGAGCGCCATCACGAGCGCCCGGGCTGCGTCCTCGCGCTCGCGGAGCACTCTGAGGCCCGACTTCGCCCCGGTGCGAACCTGAGCCGGATTGGACCCGAAGAAGTACGGCGAACCCGCCACGGCGGCGCCGTCGACGATCGTGAAGTGCATCGACAGGTGATGCCCTTCGACGCGCCAGCCCCACGCGCCGCGGCTCGATGGCGTGCCGAAGACGGAGAACAGGTACGTCTCGGGATCGCGGACGAGCCGCCCGTTGGGCTCGAGGGCCCGCAGCACCGTCTCGAGGTCCATGATGGCGGTGGCCGTCAGGTATCCGCGCTGGCTGAGTCCGGCACTGAGCAGGTCATGCGCACGAGCCCGCTGCGTATCGGTCATCGCCTTGAGGGTCAGTCCCTTGCGGGGAAACATCTCCGTCGGGATGAAATGCCACCTCGTGCGCTCATCCGATTCGAACTCGAACGCCGCCTGCGCCTGCTGGTCGGGGGTCAGGCTCTCGAGGAAGTGGTTCGCGGCCGTGGCCATGGCTGACGCGGACCGCTCGGCCGCCACCATCGCGCTCACGACGGACAACGACACGATACCCAGGGCAAGGACAAGACGCGACGAACGGAGAAGGCTCATGCTGGTCTCACTTTCGATAAAGTCCGGGCGAACCACAGGGGTTCTGTTGCACGCTCTCGACGAGCCCCAAGAATAGCCCCGAACGGGCACACCATCAAGCGGCGCCAGGGACGGCCGGCTCGGGCATCGCGGCACGCCCATGCTCATCGATACACGCTGGGACCGGTCAGGCACGGGAGCGCCTGCTCGAGGCGCAGCAACGCCATGCGCGCCCTGGTCAGACACGCCCCGTCATCGGCGACCTCGTCCATGAAGGGCGCACCTCGGATCACGTCCGGCCAGGGCGGCGCCGGCGGCAGTCGATCCCGCACGTGGTGAATCAGCTTGAGCGTCCGGAATCCGTCGAACCAGTCGTGCAGGCGACGAAGCCGCGCCACCGGGTTCGGCGCCTGGTCGCCCAGCTGCTGCCAGGCCGGGAGGGCCCCCTGCGACTCGAGGAAGCCCCTGACGGGAGCGCTCAGGCGCGACATGAACTCCGCGGCGGCCGGCTCGGGCGCCGATCGCCCCGCACCACGCCACTCCCTCGCCAGACCCGCGAGCCCTTGCGTCACCTCCCGCACGGCCCCGAAGCAGTCGGGGTGGTACAGCACGAGCTCGGCGCCGCGAGCCAGCTTCGCGCTCTCGGAACCGGTGCCGAACGGCACCCGCTCGGACAGGCGACTGCTAAGCTCGACGGGGGCGCCGCGGACACGCACGAGCGGACGCAGCTTGCTCAGCTTGCCCAGGAGGTAGAAGTCCTCTCCCGCCCGGCGCCTGGGCACCCCCCTGACCTGCGCGTAACAGAGCGCATGCACCACCATCGTGCTGCCGACGGTGTGAAACGCGTAGGGCGACCGCGCCCAGGCGAGACCGCGCTGGAAGTAGCGGAGACGGAGCTCGTAGAGCGCGGTGGCGCGATCGATGTCCACCTGCCCGCCCGGTGCGTGCCAGAACGGAAACACCGCCGCCGAGCAGGTGGGCGGCAGCTTCGCGATGCGTACGAAGTAATCTGCCGGCAATCGCGCATCGGCATCCGTCATCGCGACGAACGGGTGGCCGACCTGTCCCGCCGCGATGAGCTCGAGGGCCACGTCTGCGCCGATCTTGCGGGCCAGACCGACGCCCTGCCGCGACGGCAAACGGCGATCTGCCGTGAACCGGTCGACCACGAGCACGCTCAGACGCCCGTCGTGACCCAGCCAGCCGCCGCCCGCGAGCGCACGCAGCGAAAACCGGGTGCGGAGCGCATGAAAGCACGCCGCGTTCGACGCCTGCACGGACGGGGCGGCCCCGGCCCGCCCGTTGAGCACGACGATGACGAGGAGGCGGCCCGCATGCCGAGCCGCGGCGTAGTACCCGTCCAGGAAGGCCGCCGACTCGGCATAGACCGGCACGGCCATCACGAAGTCGAACGCCTCCGGACACCGTGACGCCAGACGCGATTCGGGCTCGGCGTAGCGAGTCCGGTAGTGAGCGGACCCCTCGGCGACGATCTGCCGGGCGTACCCGGCTGGTTGCGAAACCACCGTCTGAAGCACCGCCGCTCTCCAATCGCCTGCCGACCGGAACGACCCGCATGGCCGGCGTCCTGGGTTTCGCGCCCGGATCGTAACGCCCTGTGCGGTCGGACGTGCTTTGCCTGACCATCCGGGGGCGGCTAGAATCTGCTATCGCCCCTCGGGCGGAAGCGGCAACCGGGGTACGCGCCCACGATCGGGTGACCCGATCGGTGACGAACGCGAAGGGGAAATCAGATGACTCGATACACGCTCGTGCTGCTGCTCGTCGTGGTCTGGTGCGCACCCGCCGGCGCCCAGGACCGATGGCCGCAGTTCCGGGGACCGGGCGCCCGAGGCGTCTCCGCCGCCTCCGGGCTGCCGACCCGTTGGAGCACCACCGAGAACGTCGCCTGGGTCACCGACCTTCCGGGCCTCGGATGGAGCTCGCCGGTCGTCTGGGACGACACGGTCTACCTCACGACCGTCGCCAGCACCGAGCCGGTCGAAGAGCCTCTGGGCGGCCTCTATCGCGGACGCGAGTCGTGGAGCCCCTCGGGCGCGGACCACCGGTGGATCGTCTACGCGCTGGACGTCGGTACCGGGGCCGTGCAATGGGAACGCGAGGTGCATCGCGGCCCGCCGGCCCGCGGCTACCACATGAAGAACACCCTGGCGAGCGAGACGCCGGTGACCGATGGCGACTCGGTGTTCGTCTATTTCGGCAATCTCGGCGTCTTCTGTCTCGACGCGACGGACGGCGGGGTGCGCTGGTCGCACGACATGGCGCCCTCGGCCACCCGGCTCGGGTGGGGTACCGCCGCGTCGCCGGCGCTCCACGACGACCGCCTCTACATCCTGAACGACAACGACGAGCAGTCGTATCTGCTCGCCCTCAGCGCGGAGACCGGCAACGAGGTCTGGCGCACCCCGAGGGACGAAGGCACCAACTGGTCGACCCCCTTCATCTGGGAGAACGAGCAGAGAACCGAAATCGTCACCACTGGAACTGACCGGGTGCGCTCCTACGACCTCGACGGCAACCCGCTCTGGGAGCTCACCGGCATGTCGTCCATCACCATTCCCACGCCCTTTGCCGAGTTCGGCCTGCTGTATCTCAGCTCGGGGTATCTCGGCGACCAGCAACGCCCGGTCTTCGCCATTCGCCCCGGCGCCAGCGGCGACATCTCGCTTCGCGAGTCCGAGACGGACAACCGGTTCATCGCGTGGTCGCAGCCGCAGGCCGCCCCCTACAACCCTTCGCAGGTCGTCTACGGCGACGCCCTGTACACGCTCCTCGACCGCGGGTTCTTCACCGCCCACGACGCCCGCACCGGCGAGGAGATCTACTCTCGGCAACGGATCGCGGTCGGCGCGGCGTTCACCGCGTCGCCCTGGGCCTACGACGACAAGATCTTCGCGCTGAGCGAGGACGGCGACGCCTACGTGATCCGCGCCGGCGGGACGTTCGAGGTCATCGGCCGAAACCCGCTCGGCGAGTTCACGATGGCCACGCCGGCCATTGCCCACGGCAGCCTGTTCATCCGGACGCGGTCGAAGCTCTACCGGATTGCCGAGGCTGCGGCTCCCTGAGCGCCGGCGACCCTCGGCCTGCATCCTCGGCATGCGTCGGTGAGCGGAGGCCGTGTCGGATTGACGCGTCTCGCCGCGGCCATGTTGCAACAACGGCGCAATCGACACCGCTTGCCAAGAGGAGTGCCGGACCGGCCTGCTCCGGCACTCGTCGCCTCGACCCGACGATGCCCCGCGCCGCCGTCTCATGCCGAGGCGGTCGCCAGGACGGCGGCCGCCTCCTCCGCCAGATCCGTCACGCAGGCCTCCACGTGACGGGCGCGGGTCCGGAAGCTCAGGACGCAGACCCGCGCCAGGAACCTCCCCTCGACGACGGCGCCCGACAGCATCACGCGGTGCCGCAGGTTCACGCGCTCCACCAGGACCGGTGCCGGAGCCGAGCACACCGCTGGTGTCCAGAATTGATGAGATTCCGACGACCGTTGACAATCGGGGCCCATATCCGCGTCACCGTCGGCGCGATCTGCGTCGCCGTGAGGAATTAGGTGCCCGACGCCGACCTGTTTGTCGTGGCCGCGTAACGCTTGCGGGCACCGCCCGCGAGGGGGCGAGGTACCAGACGCCGGATCCGACCACGAACCTGGGCGGGGGCGCCGTTCGTGAGGCCGTGTGCCCAGTCGGCCCGAGGGGCCGCCGCGCGCCAGTCATCAACCGCGCTCAGACCCCCACGGGCGCCCGACCCGGCCCTCCGGCACCCCAGACACGCCACGTCACGCCCGATGCAGGAGGTGGAGAGAATTCCGTGCTGGCAATGGCGATCTTTCGGTCCCGGTGACCTTCGACTAAAATGCAGCAGTCCCCGTGGTACATGTACCGACGGCTGTGGCCCGCAGTCCGGCATCCGAACAAAAGAGGGCTGAAACCTGCATGACGAACAACGACTCAACCGCTACCGATTTGGCCTACGCCGAGATCCTCTGGAAGTCGGCCGACGCCCTGCGCGGTCAGATCGACGCTGCCGAGTACAAGCACGTCGTCCTCGGCCTGCTCTTCCTGAAGTACATTTCCGACTCCTTTGAGGCGCGGCGCGGCGAGCTCAAGGGGGAACTGGAAGCCGACGGCATCAGCGGGCCTCACATCGAAAGTCTGCTGGAGAACCGCGACGAGTACACCGCCGAGCGGGTCTTCTGGGTGCCGGCCGAGGCACGCTGGCAGAACCTCCAAAACCAGGCCGCGCGGTCCGACATCGCCACGCTGATCGATGACGCCATCCTCGCTGTCGAGCGCGACAACCCTACCCTCAAGGGCAAGCTGCCGCGCGACTACGCCCGTCGCAGCATCGCGCCGGAGAAGATGAAGGGGCTGATCGACCTGATGGCCGACATCGGTTTCAAGGGCGATCGCGCCAAGGCCCGCGACACGCTCGGCCGCGTTTACGAATACTTCCTCGGCAAGTTTGCCCAGGCCGAGGGCAAGCTCGGCGGCGAGTTCTTCACGCCGCGCTGCATCGTGCGGCTGCTGGTCGAGATGCTCGAGCCGTACGAGGGCCGCGTCTACGACCCCTGCTGCGGCTCGGCCGGCATGTTCGTGCAGTCCGAGCGTTTCGTGGAAGCCCACGACGGGCTGAAGACCGACATCTCGATCTTCGGCCAGGAGTCCAACCCCACCACCTGGCGGCTGGCGCACATGAACCTGGCTATCCGCGGCATCGAGGCCAACCTAGGCTCCCAGCCCGCCGACAGCTTCCTGCGCAACCTGCACCCCGACCTCAAGGCCGACTACATCCTCGCTAATCCGCCGTTCAACATCTCCGACTGGTCGGGTAAGCTGCTGACCGACGACGTGCGCTGGCGCCACGGTACGCCGTCCGTCGGCAATGCCAACTACGCATGGATCCAGCACTTCATCCACCACCTGGCCCCGCCTAACGGGCACGGCGGCGGAGTCGCCGGCTTCGTCATGGCTAACGGCTCGCTCTCCACCGGCTCCGGCGGCGAGGGCCAAATCCGCCAGCGCATCGTCGAGGCCGACCTGGTGGACTGCATCGTCGCGCTGCCGGCCCAACTCTTCCTGACCACCGGCATCCCTGCCTGCCTCTGGTTCCTCACCCGCGACAAGACCGGCAGGAACCTCAAGCACGGTGGGCGTGACCGCAAGGGCGAGACGCTCTTCATCGACGCCCGCAAGCTCGGCACGATGCAAACCCGCACGCTGCGCGTGCTCACCGGCGGCGACGACGGCGAAAGCATGCTTACAGACGGGATGGGCGACCCTAACTTCGATTCCGACCTCGGCCGCATCGTCTACGCCTTCCGCCAGTGGCGGGGCGAGCCCGCGCCGGATTGGTGGGATGAAACGCAGCACGCCAAATGGGCCTACCGCGACATCCCTGGGTTCTGCAAAGCCGAGACGATCGCTCGCATCGGCAACCACGGCTTCGTGCTTACCCCCGGCCGCTACGTCGGCGCGCAGCAACTCCAAGAGAATGGCGAGCCGTTCGCGGAGAAGTACCCGCGACTGGTGGCGGAGTTGGAGGAGCACTTTGCCGATGGGGAGCGTTTGATGGGGGTGGTGCGGAAACGCCTGGCTGGCGTTGAAGCTAATAAGGGTGGCGCATGAAGCCGACGTACTCGCGCGATACTTGGACCCCACACTCTACCGGTGACCTGATCGCCGAAGGCAGTCTCTCGATTGGTGACGGTTATCGCGCGAAGAATTCCGAGCTGTCTACGTCCGGGCTCCCATTTGCAAGGGCCGGTAACATTGACGGTGGCTTTCAGTTTGATGAGGCAGATCGATTCCCCGAACAGGACTTGGCCAAGGTAGGAGATAAAGTCAGTCAGCCATCAGATGTGGTGTTCACGTCGAAGGGAACGGTCGGCCGCCTCGCGTTCGTCCGCGAGACAACGCCCCGCTTCGTATACGCGCCGCAGCTTTGTTTCTGGCGGTCACTAGCCCGGATTATGCGTGAAGGTGTTGTTTTGGGAGAGACACAAGGGCCTCCGTGTGGTACAAACGTAGTGTATACAAACGTTTAGCCACGACGGAGGCCCCTGCGTGACACCTGACACGATACCACAGAGTGTTCTGTTTCCGGATCTGTTCGACAAGCCCCTCGTCGCCACGTTCAACCAGGAGCACGCGAGTTCCGACGGCGGGGCCGTCCTGCTCAAGGCGGCCGAGCGCGTGTACGGCTTGGTCAAGGCGTTCGCCCGGTGTCTGGCCGACAAACGGGCACCGGGGAAGATTCGGCACACGCTCGCGGACCTGATCGGCCAGCGGGTTTTCGGCATCGCGTGCGGTCATCCCGATGGCAACGATGCCGACCACTTGGCCGACGACCCCATCCACAAGCTGCTGCTCGGGCGGGACCCGGTGTCCGGCGCGCCCTTGGCGTCGCAACCCACGATCTCGCGATTCGAGAACGGCGCGCGCCGCACCGTGCTCTACCGGATGGGGCGCGAGTTGGCCGCGAGCGTCATCGAGCGTCACCGGCGTCGCCTGCAGGGGCGGGCGCGGCGCATCACGATCGATCTGGACCCGACCGACGACCTGACGCACGGGGCCCAGCAGCTCACGTTCTTCAACGGGCACTATGGCGGCTGGTGTTATCTGCCGATGCTGGGGTTTCTGAGCTTCGACCGCGAGGCGGAGCAGTATCTGTGCGCGGCGGTGCTGCGGCCCGGGAAGGCAGTGGCCGCCGACGGGACCCTCGGCCTGCTGTGTCGGTTGCTCCCGCTGTTGCGGGCGGCGTTTCCGCGGGCGCGGTTTCTCGTCCGGCTCGACGGGGGCTTTGCGACCCCGGAGATCTTCGATTTCCTGGATGCGGAGCCCCGGCTCGACTACGTCGTGGCGATGGCGAAGAACGCGGTGTTGCAGCGGCATGCGGAGTCCGCCATGCAGGTGGCCCGCGCGCAGAGCGAGGTCGGTGGCGAGACCGCGCACGTCTATACCGACACCCGCTACGCCGCCCGCACGTGGGACCACGAGCGCCGGGTCGTGATCAAGGCCGAAGTCGTTCGCCTCGGAGACCGCGAGCCGCGGGACAACCCGCGGTTCGTGGTGACGAATCTGCGGCAGACGCCGCGCTTCATCTATGAGAAGGTCTACTGTGCTCGCGGGGACATCGAGAATCGGATCAAGGAACTGCTCGATGGGCTGCAGATCGACCGCACGAGCTGCTGTCTGTTCTCGGCGAACCAGTTGCGCGTCTTCCTGACCGCCGCGGCCTACGTGCTCATGCAGGAACTGCGATTGCGGGCGGCGCGTACTGCGTGTGCCCGCAGCCAGGTGACGTGGCTGCGGGACCGGCTGCTGAAGCTGGGGGTCCACGTCGTCCGCTCGGTCCGCCGCGTGGTTCTGCATCTGCCGCGCTCGACGCCGCACCTCGAGGCGTGGCGGCACATCGCACTCGCCCTGGGCGCGCGCGCCGGATAGCCCACCCGTTGCGCCGCGCCCACCTGCTTCCTGGGCGGCATGGGCCGCTCCGACGGCGGGGCTGTCGCTGCCCAACCCTCGCGTCCGTCATGCCCCCCCGGTCGGCTGCTCAAACCCCGGCTCCGCTTGCAGGCGGCGATGTCCGAGACCCATTCCTGCGCCGGATCACGCCCTTTGGCGGTCGAATCTGGACCTTCGTGAATAATGCAGGCCCCCTAGCAGCCTGTGGCAAAAGTCGATAGATCGGAGTCGACCTGAGTCGACGGAGTGGCGTAGACTTGGCGGCATGGCAATGGGCAAGAAGCCGGCGGCGCGACAGCCGTCACCGATGTGGGTGACCACAGCGGACCTTCCGACGAGCGCGGGACATCCCTTTTTCGAACGGCTGAACCGGGTTCTGGAGGAGGCCGGATTCGATGCCATTGTGGAGGGGTTGTGCGCGGTGTTCTACGCGTCGCGGCTGGGGCGCCCGAGTCTGCGTCCTGGGCGGTATTTCCGGCTGCTGTTCATCGGCTACTTCGAGGGTCTGTCGTCGGAGCGGGGGATTGCGTGGCGGGTCGCGGATTCTCTGAGCCTGCGGGCTTTCCTGGACCTGGACGTGACCGAGGCGCCGCCGAACCACTCGACGCTGTCGCGCACGCGGCGTCTGATCGACGTGGAAACGCACGTGGCGGTTTTCACGTGGGTGCTGGAACGGTTGGCGGGAGCGGGTCTGGTGCAGGGGAAGACGGTCGGCGTCGATGCGACGACGCTGGAAGCGAACGCGGCGATGCGGAGCATCGAGCGGCGGGATACCGGGGAATCGTACGAGGCGTTCGTGCGTCAGCTGGCGAAGGCATCGGGGATTGAGACGCCGACGCGAGCGGAGTTGGCGCGGTTTGACCGGTCCCGGAAGGACAGGAAGACGTCGAACAAGGAGTGGCAGTCTCCGCAGGACACGGACGCGAAGATCGCAAAGATGAAGGACGGTCGGACGCACTTGGCCCACAAGGCGGAGCACGGGATCGACCTGGAGACGGGCGCCATCCTCTCGGTGACGGTGCAGGAGGCGTCGGAGGGCGATTCGGCGACGCTGCCGGCGACGCTGACGATGGCGGCTGAGCAGGTCGAGGCGGTGCAGCCGGACGGTGCGGAGGTCGAAGAGGTGGTCGCCGACAAGGGGTACCACAGCGACGCGACGCTGGTGGCTCTCGACGAGATTGGGGTTCGGAGTTACGTCTCGGAGCCGGAGCGGGGTCGGCGCTGTTGGCAGGACAAGAAGACGGGAGAGACGCCGGCGGAGAAGCGTGCTGCGCAGAAGGCATTATATGGGAACCGTCGGCGTATCCGCGGCGACCGAGGTCGTCGTCTTCAACGCCGCCGCGGGGAGCTGGTGGAGCGGCCTTTCGCGCACCAGTACGAGACCGGGGGGCTGCGGCGAGTGTGGGTGCGCGGCCACGAGAATGTGCGCAAGCGGGTGCTCATCCAGGCGGCCGGTTGCAACCTCGGACTGCTGCTGCGCCGGCTGACCGGCGTCGGCACGCCCCGGAGCCTGCAGGGGCGGGCTCTTTCGGCCATTTGCGGACTGATCGGTCGCCTGAGCGCGCTCTGGGGGCGTCTGACGGCCTCTTGGGACTTCCAATGGACGCCAGCGGGGCTGGTCGGCTCAATCGCTCATCGCCAAGCTGCCTGAACAGGTCGGCTCAGCGAATAGACTTCTTCCACGGGCTGCTAGCCCCTGACGTGATCGACGCGCGTTGGCTCTACTACTGGGTGTGTGGAGCCGAGTTCACGCAACAGATCTCCGGTGTCAAAGGGCAGACTGACATGGCCGACTACGTCAGTCTTACGGACCAGCGCCGAATGGCGATCACGCTTCCTCCCACTTCAATTCAACGCGCCATCGCCGGTGTCCTCGGCGCGCTGGACGACAAGATCGAGCAGAACCGGCAGACGGCGCGGAGGTTGGAGAGTCTGGCACGTGCAATCTTCCGGGCGTGGTTCGTAGACTTCGAACCGGTGAAGGCCAAGGCCGCCGGCGCGACATCGTTCCCCTCCATGCCCCAGGCGGTCTTCGACGCCCTGCCCACCCGCTTCGTCGATTCCGACACCGGCCCAGTGCCGGAAGGGTGGGAGGTGAAGGGCATTGGCGATGTCGTCACGACGAAGGGTGGCGGCACCCCGAGCACGAAGAATCGTGAATACTGGGACGGTGGCGAGCACTGTTGGGCGACCCCGAAGGACATGTCGAGACTCTCCCACCCGGTGTTGTTGGACACGGACCGCCGCATCACGGCGGCGGGTGTCAACTCAATCAGCTCCGGCATGCTGCCCGTTGGCACCGTCTTGATGTCATCGCGCGCTCCAGTCGGCTACCTGGCAATCACTAGAGTGCCAACTGCGATCAACCAGGGGTTCATCGCGATGGTGTGTGACGGCCCGCTGCCGCCCACCTACGTGCTCGGCTGGGCGCTGACCTCGATGGACACGATCAAGGCCCACGCGAGCGGAACAACCTTCCCCGAGATCAACAAGAAGAACTTCCGCCCGCTACCGGTGGTCGTGCCGATAGGCGACGTGATCGCCGCCTATCAGAAAACGTCTGATCCGCTTTTCGATCTGCTCACGGCTTGCGTTAAGGAAAGCTTACAGTTGGCGCAGGTGCGCGATCACCTCCTTCCGCAACTTCTATCGGGAACTGTGAGGGTCCGCTCGTGACAGACTCGTCTTCCCGCGATCAACTGGAAGCAGAACGCCTCGATCCCGATCAGTGCCTTACCGAGCGGCGAGAAGACAGAGACGACGCAGATTATCGCTTTTGGTGTGAGTCCTCGTATGGAATGGTCGAAATCGGACAAGAGCAGTTTCATCCTGCCGACGTGTTGGAGAGAATGGCCCCCGCCGCCGCCCGGCGCCGTCGTGACGACTGGTCAGCGATCGTTCGCAAGGACCTAGAGCAGGCTGTGTGTGAGCAGTTTCCAGCACCTATTGCGGTGCCGTTCCATGGCTTCCTAGAGGGATCCCGCTCGTCACTTACGCGCTTGTACCGTCTGCGGGACACCTGGGAATCTCTGATTCGCCTTCTGACGGCCCTTGCACTATCCGAAGCTGCGGTAAGTGCGACATCCTTGGCACCACTGGTTCTTCGTGATGGGAAGGATCGGGAGTGGCGAAAGTGCAAACGACGAGACCTGTTCTCTGACAGGCTGGCGGTGCGTATCGGACTCATTGAAGGTGTGCTGCATCGGGCACGGGAGCTGGGGGTTGACCTGCAAGTTGCCTCGTTGCTTCCCATAGACGTGCTTGGGGAAGTTCGACGGCTGAATGTCGTGCGCAACGGCTTTTCACATGCATCAACCAAATCTGACGTGCAAGCGAAAGCGATCATTGAAGAGGCATATCCTGTATTCCGCGAAGTCTTGTTTGATCTGCGCGATATGCAGAGTGTTGACCTGATACGCATCCACACTATCCAGGCTGGAGGCAAAGCAGATGTCGAGCAATTGAAAGGCCACGCGCAGAGTCGCCGCATTAGTGAGCTCGCCCTTGACGCCGACGCAGCCACGCTTGTCATGTCCGCAACAGCGGTTACCAGCGAAATTGAACTCGCCAGCGGTACCACATGAAGCCCTTCTTGTGCGCTTCGAGAGTCTTCTGGGACGGGTTGGTGAGGACGCATGATGGCGAGAGTCAGCGAGCAGTTCGTCGAAGATTTGACATCTCTGAACTTCGGAGAGACCGGCGTGCCTGTTACATGCAGCGCTGAGATCGACGACGCTGGCGAGCGCAGCGATGTGTCCCAGGTCATGTTGAAGGGCCGTCTCGCGGCCGCGCTGCATCGCCTCAACTCCGATCTGCCGCACGACCCCATCGAGGAGGTTGTGCGCATCCTGTCGCGCCCGCCGCACCCGACACTGATCCAGAATAACTGCTGGTTCCACACGATGCTCACCGGTGGTGCCGAGATCGAGTACCGCGACTCGAAGAGCGGAGAGACCCGCGGCGGCCGCGCCCGGCTCGTCGATTTCGACAACCCGGACGCGAATGAGCTTCTGGCGGTGCGCCAGCTCCGCGTCGCGGGGCCGTCGGGCAAGGTCATCCGGCCGGACCTGACGATGTTCCTGAACGGGCTACCGGTCGCGGTGATCGAGCTGAAGGCCCCGACCGACATTCAGGCAGACCTGGGCGTGGCCATCGACCAACTCGATCGTTACATGCAGACCGCCCCCGACCTGTTCGTGTCGAACTTGGTGCTGGTGGTCTCGGACGGCATGCTAACCCGCGTCGGCTCGATCACCAGCGGGCGCGGCCGTTTCATGCCCTGGCGCCCGATCGACGATCGTGAGGGTGGCGGCGCGCCGACCCTGGAGGCGTTGGTCCGGGGCCTGTTCGATCCGCGGACGTTGGTCGACTACCTGCGAACCTGTGTCACCTTCGAGGAGGACGAGCGTGGCGAGATCGCCAAAAAAATCGCGGGCTACCACCAGTTCCGCGCGGTGCGCAAGGCGCGCGCCAGCGTGCTTACGCGTCTCAAGCCGTCGTCCGGCACGGGCGACGGTCGCGGGGGCGTGATCTGGCACACCCAGGGCTCGGGCAAGTCGCTGACCATGTTGATGTTGGCCGGGGGGCTGATCCGAGAGTCGCGCATGACCAACCCGACGATCGTCATGATCACCGACCGCAACGATCTGGACGATCAGCTCTTCGAGACCTTCGCCGCTGGGCGCGCGCTGCTGCGGCAGGACCCGGTCCAGGCCGGGAGCCGGGAACATCTCAAGGCGCTGCTCGACCGCGCGGCGGGTGGGGTGGTGTTCACGACGATCCAGAAGTTCGCCGAGGCGCACGGCGTGCTCTCGGAGCGATCGAACATGGTCGTAATGGCCGACGAGGCACACCGCAGCCAGTACGGCTTCGTCGAGGGCGGCGCGCGCTGGATGCGCGAGGCGCTGCCGAACGCCACCTTCGTCGGCTTCACCGGCACGCCGCTGGAGCACGACGACAGAAACACGATCCACGTCTTCGGCGAGTACGCGGACGTCTACGACATCCGCCAAGCCGTCGAGGACGGCGCGACCCGACCGCTCTACTACGAATCCCGCATCATCAAACTGAAGGTGAACGAGGAGGCTACGCGCGTCGCCGAGGAAAGGGTTGAGTACGTCGCCAACCCCGACCGCGGCGGGCAGATGAAGGGGGCGGAGGACAGCATCCGAGTACCGCTGGAGTCCGTGGTCGGCGCCCAAGAGCGCATCGAACGCCTGGCGGCGTTCATCGTCGAGCACTGGGAGAAGCGCCGCGCCGCGATGGAAGGCAAGGCGATGGTCCTGACCATGAGCCGGGACATCGCCGCGCGGCTCTACGAGGCGATCCGCGCACTGCGCCCGGACTGGCACGACGTCGATGACGAGCGGGGGACGATGAAGGTGGTCGTGACCGGCACCAACGAAGATCCGGAGCCGCTCAGGAGCCATGTGCGGACCAAGGCCGCCCGCAAGCGTCTGGCGGAGCGCTTCAAGGCCCCCCACGACGACCTGCGCCTGGTGATCGTCTGTGACATGTGGCTGACCGGCTTCGACTGCCCGCCGGCGCACACCATGTATCTGGATAAGCCGCTGGCCGGGCACAACCTGATGCAGGCCATCGCGCGCGTGAATCGGGTCTACGGCGACAAGCCCGGCGGATTGATCGTGGACCTGCTGGGTCTGGCCGACCAGTTGGCAGATGCGCTCGCGACTTACACCCAGGCCGGCGGCACGGGCGAGGCCGTCAGGAGCGTGCAGAACGAGGCTGTGCCTGCCATGCAGGCAGCCTTCGAGAAACTGCGTGGCTTCTTCCACGGTTGCGACTACGAGCAGGCGCTCGACGCCAAACCGCAAGCCGTGCTGCTGGTGTATCTACGCGCGATCGATCACGTCTTTGGGCAGAACGACGGCTGGAAGCGCCTCCGCACGCTGGTCAAGGAACTGTCGGCAGCCTTCGCTCTGGCGGTTCCGCGCCCGGAGACGGAGGCCATCACGCCGCACCTCGCCTTCTTCCAGCCTGTGATGGCGATGATTCGCAAACGACTGGCCGACGATACCGGCGGTGGCGCCGGTCACGCTCGGCAGCGCGACATCGACGCCGCCGTGCGCCAAGTGATCGGCAGCGCGATCGATGCCGACGAAGTGATGGACCTGTTCGCGGTCGCGGGGCTGTCGGACGCCCGCCTCGACATCCTTAGCGATGAGTTCCTCGGTCGGGTGGCGGCGCTGGAGCAGAAGAACCTCGCGTTGGAGACGCTCCGCAAGCTGCTCAACGACCAAATTCGCATCACCGAGCGTACCAACATTGTCCGGAGTCGCAGGTTTCGCGAGGCGCTTGAAGACGCGATCCTGCGCTATACGAACCGGGCGATCACCACCGCCGAGATGATCTCGCAGCTAATCGACTTGGCGAAGAACCTACGAGACGCGCAGCGGCGCGGCGATGAACTCGGCCTGAGCGGCGCGGAAACTGCCTTCTACGACGCCCTGGCGGAGAACAGGTCAGCCAGAGAAGCGATGCAGAGCGATACGCTGCGTCTCATGGCCCGGAAACTGACCGAAATGGTCAAGAACATGCCCAAGCTTGACTGGACCCAGCGCGAGTCGGTACGGGCGAGCCTGCGGCGCAATGTTCGCCGGCTGCTCGCAAAGTACGGCTACCCTCCGGATCTGGCCGAAGACGCGACACAGCTCGTCTTGCGACAGGCAGAGTTGTCAACGGAGAACTCGGAGTAGCACGCGGGCGGGGGCGGAGCATCCCTCTGCCCCTCCTCGGTGCACGCGGGTCCTCGCCGCCCTTCACGAACCGCACATCTATCGCCGGAACCCAGGTCGAACGGAGCGCCGCTGGAGGGCGAGAACCGCAACGGCCACGACGGCGGCGGCCAAGGCGTAGTGCCACACGTAGACCATCATCAGCAGTATGGCGATGACGGAGGCCGAGCAGACGAACCGCGCGACCACCGTCGCCGCGTCCTTCGCAATTGCCTTCAGCAAGGCCAAGTCCATGTCACAGCCTCCGCGAGGGGAGCGCGTGTGGGTTTCGCTCTACGAGGAGGAAAGCACGGAGCTGTCACGGTGCCGGAACCCGAGTCTCGCCGGCTCGGGTTTCCTCGGCGGCGAGCGCCCGCACGACCGATTCCGGGTCGCGGTCGATCACGGTCAGCAACACGCGGGCGGCCCGGTCCGGAACGCGGCGACCCTGTTCCCACTCCTGCACGGCCCGCACGTCGAGGCCGAAACGGTCCGCGAACTTCTGCCGGCTCAGCTTCAGCCGCTTGCGAAGCGCGACGACCCAGCCGGCGCCGGGGTCATCCACGATTCGGCAGGGCAGCGCCGCCTCACCGCGCACATGGGCAACGACCTCGCCCAGCGCCGTTTCGATTTCCTGTCCGATCCCGGTGCGTTCCGTCGTCATTCTCTCTGCCTCTCCCGTTCGATTTCCGCTACCAGCCGCGCCAGCGCCTTTCTGTCCGCCGCGGTCAGATCGTCGCGATCCGCCTTCGCGTAGGCCGTCAGCATGTAGACGGCTCCGGGGGCAGCGCACCAGAAGTAGATCGCGCGAATGCCGCCCCGCTTTCCCCGGCCGGAGCCGGACCAGCGCAACTTGCGGATGCCGCCCGTCCCTCGGACGACCGGTGCTGCATGGGGAGCGGCGATGATCGCCGCCTCCAGATCCCTGCGGGCGTCCTCCGAGAGCAGCTTGCGAATGGCGCGTTCATAGGTACGGGTGAAGTAAAGGTGCATCTGGCCTGCACCAATCATGCGGCATTGCCGCACCGCAGACAACCCTCGGCCTCGGGACTCCGTGTCGCACCCGCTTGTGGGTCGGCGCCCTCGTCACGCGCGACTGCTTCGAGCAACGCCGCAATCGACAGCGCTTGCCCAAAAGGAGTCCGGATCGGCCTGCTCCGGCACTCGTCGCCTCGACCCGACGATGCCCCGCGCCGCCGTCTCATGCCGAGGCGGTCGCCAGGACGGCGGCCGCCTCCTCCGCCAGATCCGTCACGCAGGCCTCCACGTGACGGGCGCGGGTCCGGAAGCTCAGGACGCAGACCCGCGCCAGGAACCTCCCCTCCACGAGGGCGCCCGACAGCATCACGCGGTTCCGTAGGTTCACGCGCTCCACCAAGAGCTCGGTGGCGTGGTTCTCCTCCACCAGGCCGGAGCCGGGCCAGCGAAGGTGGAACGCGAACAGCGACACCTGGGGCGGGGCCGCCATCACGATCCCCGGGACCGCGGCCACGCGCGCCGCCGCCTCCAGGGCGAGGGCGCGCTTCTCGTCCAGGGCGGCCCGGAACCGCCCTGCGCCGTACAGCTTTACGCAGAGCCAGACGCGAAGGCCCGGGAACCCGCGCGAGAGCTCCGGCCCGTACTGATGCGGGTCGTAGAACTCGTCGCCGTCGGCCCGGCCGGGCAGGTAGCCCGCGGTCGCCTCGTGCGCCCGGCGCAGCGCAGCGCCGTCGCGCACGAGCAGGGCTCCGGTGCCGTACGGCAGGAACAGGCCCTTGTGCGGATCGAGGGTGAGGGAATCGGCCCGCGAGAGCCCGGGCATGAGATGCCGAAGCCTCGGACACATGTGGAAGAACGCCCCGTAGGCGCCGTCCACGTGGTGCCAGATCCCTTCGCGGGCGCAGAGGTCGGCGATGGCGTTCAACGGATCGACCGCGCCCGTGTTCGTGGTGCCGGCCGCCGACGCGACGCAGAACGGTCGGAGACCGGCCCGGCGATCCGCGGCGATCGCGTCGGCCAGGGCCCCCACATCCATCCGGAACCGGTCGTCGACCGGGACCGCCCTGATCCGGTCCGGCATGATGCCGGCCAGCCGGGCGGACTTGGTCATCGAGTGGTGCATCTGCGTCGAACCGTACAGCACGCCCGGGCGGATCTCCGGACCGAGATGCCGCTCGCGCGCGCACACCACGGCGTTGAAATTCGCCATCGATCCGCCCGTCGTGAACAGCCCGCGGGTCCGGGCCGGAAACTCCATCCAGTCGCGCAGCCAGTCGAGCGCGTTGGACTCGAGCTGAACGAGCGCCGGCGCCGCCAGCCGCACCCCGGTGTAGCGATTGACCACGCCGGCAATCAGGTCCGCCAGCCCCGCTGGATACAGCCCGCCGCCTGGGACGTAGGCGAGGTAGCCGGGCCCCGACGACGTGAAGGACCGCGGCACCCACTCGGCGAGCAGCCGGTCGAGCAGCGGCTCGAACGCGACGCCGCGTTCGGGCGCCGGCTCGCGGAGGCGCCGGCACAGGTCGGCCGCGGCCACATCGCCTCGGGCCGGCTGCGTCTCGAGACTCAGGACGTGGTCGACGAGCCGCTCGATGGTCGCGTACCCCATGCGCCGCATCTCGTCGGCCGTGAATTCCAGGTTGGCGAGATCCGGGGACATGGGTGGCGGCTCTCCAACGGGGAACGCTCGCATCGTGCACTCGGTCGGGGGTCGAGGCAGGTCGTTGCCGCCGCAACCTCAGTCCGGTCGCGGCATCGCAGGCCTCTCCGCCGGCGAGTGTCGCACAAGTCGGCCGTGCATTCGAGGGGGCACCCGAACCGGGATCGGCCGCTTGTGTTGCACCACCGGCTCGGGATAGAGTCTCCTTGGATGAGATTGTCGACCCTGAACTTCCTCTCCTTCGAGAGCCGCACCAGACACTCCGCCGCATTTCTGTGGTTCGCCGCATTCATCGCCCTGCAACTGGTCGCGCTCTTTGCGTTCGTGCGGTATTTCTTCAGGTGGACCTGGGACCAGCAGGTGTCATCGGGCATCTCGGCGATCGTTCTCACGGGCCTCGTCTGCAGTCTGCTGCTCTGCTTTGGAGAGTATTTCTTCCACCGCTACCTGCTCCATACCGAGACCGTGAGGTTCCTCGGCGCTTTCTGCAAGAGTCACCGCTCGCACCACAAGCTGACCTCGGTCGGCTTCGATGACGGGAAGAAGACCGTTCGGAGCGCGTATCCGATCTGCGACGTGGCGCACGACGACCAGGCCACGTTCCCGCCCTGGGGGTTGATTCCCGCCTTCGCGGCGTTCACGCCGTTCTTCGCGCCCTTCGCATTCTCGTTCCCGGGAATCCCGATACTCATTGGCGGGTACGCCGCCATTGCGATCGCCCTGTTTCTGTACGAAACGATCCACGTCACGCATCACCTGTCATACGAGGCCTGGTGGAAGCCGAAATTGAACAACCGGATGTTCGGCAGGGTGTGGCGTGAGATGTACGGATTCCATCAAGCCCATCATGCGAACTACCAGTGCAACCTGAACGTGGCCGGGTTCTTCGGTATCCCTGTCGCGGACTTGGTGTTCGGCACGTACAAACAGCCGGACCAACTGCTTCTGGATGGTGCGCCAGCCACGAAAGAGGATGCCCGCAAGCTCACCCCTCGGCCCCGCTGGCCGATCGCCTGGCTCGACCGGGTCGTCTTCAAGAGACGGCGCTGGATGTCCAAAAGAAACTGAGACAGGTGCGAGAGGCGCAGGTCCTCGCAAGCCTCGACAACCGGACCGCGATCGTGTTCGCCGCCGCGTGCGGCACCGTGCTCCGGGGCTGCTACCGGCTCCTCGACACGCCGGCCCGGCGCGTCCGGATCGAGCGGTACCGCGTATGGCCCGGGCGCCATCGCGAGCTTCCGGGTCATCGATCGGGTCGTCGGATTCTGGGGGTGAGTCGTTTCTTCGGGCGGCGGTTTCCACGACATCATCGGCCGAAACCCGCTCGACGAGCTCACGAAGGCCACGCCGGCCATTGCCCTCGGCAGCCAGTTCGTCCTCACGCGGTCGAAGCTCTATCGGATTGCCGAGACCGCGGCTCCCTGAGCGCCGGCAACCCTCGAGCCGGGGCCGGAGGGAGCGGCGTGCCCTGCTGATTGCGCGGTTGTGCGGTTCCGGCGGCCAACCGCCATCCGCGGCGAGAGGACCCCCGCTTTCATGCAACAATCCGAGGTCGTGGAGACGCTTGGCGAGGACGTGGCCGCCCGCAGCGTGGAGCCTGTTCCGGAGGGCGGACGGTCGAACGCGGTCCGCTGCCCCAACTGCGGGTCGAACCACATCGAGCGCTACTGCGCCCGTTGCGGCCAGCCTGCGGGCGACCTGCACATACCCGTCAGGGCGTTCGTCCGAGAGGCGCTGGACGGTCTCTTTTCCTTCGATTCGAGGGTCTGGAGCACGCTCTTCGCCCTGTTGCGCCAACCGGGCCGTCTGACCCTGGATTACTGGCGCGGCCGTCGCGCACGCCATGTAGCGCCTTTGCGGCTCTATCTCTTCGTCAGCTTCTTCAGCTTCCTCTTCCTGGCCGCCTTCGCCCCGGACAGCGTCTTCGACGCAACGGGCGACAATCCCGAAGCTTTCGTACAAGTCTTCGCCACCGAGGACGAGCTGGATGATCTCGGCGCCGACGTTCCCGCGCCCGTGCGCTGGTTCCTGCAGCGCGCGTTACGACCGGTAGTCGAGACGCCGGAGCGCGCCGAGGCCTTCTTCGTCCAACGACTGCCCTGGGTGTTCTTCTCTCTCGTACCGGTGTTCGCCGCGGTGCTTCGACTGCTGTATCGCCGCCGCGAGCGCTTCTTCGTTCCGCATCTCGTCTTCGCTCTGCACTTCTTCACCACAGGGTTCATGCTCTACGTTGCCGGAGTCGCCGTGAACGCACTGTCCGCTACGGTTTGGGGTTCGGCGATCTCCCTGCCGGCCCTCCTCGTCCTGCTGTTCCGGTCGCTTCGCTGCGCGTACCGGGAACGGCTCGTGAAGACCCTCGCCAAACAGGCGTGCCTGGTGGCGGCGTACGGGGTCGCGGTCATGGCCGCACTGTTCCTGCTGCTGATCGTCACGGGTCTGAGCGCGTAGTGCGCTCGCCACACTTGTCAGCCCGGGTCCGGAAGCTCGGGACGCAGACCCGTGCCAGGAACCTCCCCTCCACGACGGCGCCCGACAGCATCACGCGGTTCCGAAGGTCACACGCCACCAGGAGCTCGGTAGCGTGGTTCTCCTCGGCCAGGCCGGAGCCGGGCCAGCGAAGGTGGAACGCGAAAACGACACCTGCGGCGGGGCCGCCATCACGATCCCCGGGAGCGATTGACCACGCCGGCAACCAGGTCCGCCAGCCCCGCCGGATACAGCCCGCCGCCTGGAACGCAGGCGAGACAGCCGGGCCCCGACGACGCGAAGGACCGCGGCACCCACTCGGCGAGCAGCCGGTCGAGCAGCGGCTCGTACGCGACGCCCCGTTCGGGCGCCGGCTCGCGGAGGCGGCGGCGGAGATCGGCCGCGGCCACGTCGCCTCGGGCCGGCTGCGTCTCAAGACTCGGGACGTGGTCCACCGGCCGCCCGATGGTCGCGTACCCCATGCGCCGCATCTCGTCGGCCGTGAATTCCAGGTTGGCGAGATCCGGGGACATGGGTGGCGGCTCTCCCGCGGCAGGAGACCGTCGGCCCTCTCGACCACCCCGGCGCCGCGGCGACGGCGGTCGCGGCGAGCGCGTTTTTTTGCGTATTCCGGTCCAAACCGATCACTGATTCCGGTCCAAACCGATCACTGATTCCGGTCCAAACCGATCACCGATTCCGGTCCAAACCGATCACTGATTCCGGCTGAAATCGATCACCGATTCCGGTCGAAATCGATCACCCTCCGTCGGAGCTGAGCGGGCGCGGGACAACCCGCCGGACGTGAGACCCTCCATGCCTTTGCAGGAGGGGTGAACGCTGGCGAACAGGAGGTTGTCCATGCGCAAGATTCGAGAGGTGCTGCGGCTGTACTTCGCCGCGGCGTTGAGCATCCGAGCCATCGCTCGCAGCCTGGGGACGTCGCCGTCGACGGTTGGCGATTACCTGCGCGGGCCAAGGTGGCGGGGCTGAGTTGGCCCCTGCCCGAGTCGGTCGACGACACCGGCCTGGAGCGCCGGCTGTTTCCGGTGCCGCCGCCGAGGCACACGGCACGGCCGCTGCCGGACTGGAGCGAGGTCCACCGGGAGCTACGGCGCAAGAGCGTGACGCTGTCGCTGCTGTGGCAGGAGTACAAGGAGACCCACCCGGAGGGGCTGCAGTACAGCCGGTTCTGCGAGCAGTACCGGGCCTGGGCCGGGAAGCTCGACCTGGTGATGCGCCAGGAGCACCGCGCCGGCGAGAAGCTGTTCGTCGACTACGCCGGGCAGACGGTGCCGGTGGTCGACCGTGAGACCGGCGGGGAGCGGCAGGCGCAGATCTTCGTGGCCGTCCTCGGGGCCTCGAGCTACACCTTCGCCGAGGCGACGTGGACGCAGACCCTGCCGGACTGGACGGCGTCGCACGTGCGCGCCTTCGAATTCTACGGCGGGTGCCCCGAGATGGTGGTGCCCGACAATCTGCGCTCGGGGGTCAGCCGCGCCCATCGCTATGAGCCTGACCTGAACCCGACCTATCACGACCTCGCCCGCCACTACGGCGTGGCCGTCCTGCCCGCACGGGTGCGCCGCCCAAGGGACAAGGCGAAGGCGGAGGTGGCCGTTCAAGTGGTCGAGCGGTGGATACTCGCCGCCCTGCGCCACCGCACGTTCTTCTCGCTGGTCGAGCTCAACGCCGCGATCGCCGAGCTGCTCGAACGGCTCAACACCCGGCGGTTCCGCAAGCTCCCGGGGTCGCGGCGCTCGCAGTTCGAGCAGCTCGACCGGCCGGCACTGCGCCCGCTGCCCGCCAGCCCCTACGTCTTCGCCGAGTGGAAGGCCGTCCGGGCGTCCATTGACTACCACGTCGAGGTCGACGGGCACTACTACTCGGTCCCGCACGCGCTCGTCCGCCGCCAGCTCGACGTCCGACTGACGGCCCGCACCGTCGAGTGCTTCCATCGCGGCCAGCGCGTCGCCAGCCACGTCCGCTCCCCGGCCAAGGGGCGTCACACCACCGCGGCAGAGCACATGCCCGAGAAGCACCGCCGGATGGGCGACTGGACACCCGACCGCTTCATCGGCTGGGCTGAGAAGATCGGACCGGACACCACCGCCCTGATCACCGCCGTCCTCGCCCGGCGTCATCCCCAGCAGGCCTACCGCTCCTGCATCGGGCTCCAGCGCCTGGCCAAGTACTACGGCGACGCCCGCCTGGAAGCGGCCGCCGCCCGGGCCCTCGCCATCGACAGCTGCAGCTACCGCGGCGTCGAATCGATCCTCCGTCACCGGCTCGACGAAACCCACGCCGAGCCCCTCGAACGCGCCGAACCGGTCGACCACGACAACATCCGCGGCTCCCTCTATTACCAGTGATGCCTGAAAGGACTCCCAGATGCTGACTCATCCAACCGTGGACAAGCTCCAGCAGCTCCGCTGCGCCGGGATGGCCAAGGCCTTGGCCGAGCAGTTCGACGCCCCCGAGGTCGACGCCCTGTCGTTCGAGGAGCGGCTCGGCCTGCTCGTCGACCGCGAGCTCACCGAGCGCCACTCGCGGCAGCTCACCAACCGGCTGCGCCGCGCCAGGCTCAAGCAGGACGCCTGCATCGAGGACATCGACTTCCGACACCGCCGCGGCCTCGACCGCCAGCTTGTCCTCTCCCTCGCCGACGGGCGCTGGGTCCGCGAACACCTCAACGTCCTCATCTGCGGGCCGACCGGCATTGGGAAGAGCTGGCTCGCCTGCGCGCTGGCCCACAGCGCCTGCCGCAACGGCCACAGTGCGCTGTACGTGCGCGTGTCCCGGCTGTTGAGCGAGCTCGCCATCGCGCGCGCCGATGGACGCTACCCGAGGCGGCTCGAGTCGCTCGCCAAGACCGAGGTCCTGGTGATGGACGATTGGGCGCTGGCTCCGTTCAGCGCCGAGAACCGCCACGACCTGCTCGAGGTGCTCGAGGACCGCCACGGCGTGCGCTCGACGGTCGTGACCAGCCAGCTTCCCATCGACAAGTGGCACGATGTCGTCGGCGACCCGACGCTCGCCGACGCGATTCTCGACCGTCTCGTGCACCATGCCTACAAGCTCGACCTCAGGGGAGACTCGATGCGCAAACGGCGCCGGCCCTCGACCCGAACCGGAAACACGGACTCATGACTGCCGTCCCGCGCTGCTGCGCGCCGGCAGATGACCGGCGAGACAACACGGACCCCTTCGGTCTCGCGAGCCCGAGGCCGGTCACGGCGGGTCCGGTGGGCACGGGGGGCACACCACCCCCCGTGCCTCTGCGTCCGTGCCCGGCCCGGCCCGAGCAGCACTGCCGGTGCGCCGCGGGAGGCTGTGGACGCCACCGCTCCCATGGACGCAAAGACCGCGCCCACAAGAGCTTGGAAAACCGCAAAGAGCACGGTTTCCCACAGCGCCCACAACCCATCATCTTCTTCCTCGAAATCTGGAAGAGCACCGGGCCGACCTCGACGACCGGCGTCGAGCATCGTGAGGTCAGTGCCCGTTGACGCGCGTCCAACCAAGCTCGACATGAAGGGAGAGTCCATGCGATAACCTCGACCGGCGGCAAGAACCGAGAGAACTGGGACTCATGATTCCAGGTCCCGCGTCGCTCGCTCCGACAGGTGATCGGTTTCCGTCGGAATGGGTGATCGGTTTCGATCGGAATGGGTGATCGATTTCGTCGGAATGCGCATTTTTTCTTGTCCCACCCGGCAATTTGTACTTGACAGCCTTTTCGGGGCGCGTCGGCGCAAGTCCGGCATGCCGCCAGAATGGCCCGTCTGACCGTCTCTCCGGCGGCAAGCCGCGCGTTCTCGCCCCGAGACGCGACAAACGTCGATCCGACCGCCGATCGGCCGCCCACGGACGCCTCAAGCTGTTGAAAAATGGAGGGTTACAATGGTCCATGTTCGCTGAAAACGGCCCCGCCCCGCCGACATCCTCCACGCATCTTCCACCTCCCGTCGAGCCCTCCGACGAGTCGCCGCCCCGCGGGCCGGCCACCGCGCCCGGCGACCGTGGCGCGCGGCTCGCACGACTCGGCGACCGCATCGCCGAGCTGTCCGCCCGCATCCAGGCCGCCACCCACGAGCTGCTCGTCCTCATCCGCGAGTTCGACGAACGCGAGGGCTGGGACGGTTGTCTGTCGTGCGCCGAGTGGCTGAGCTGGCGGGCCGGGCTCTCGCCGGGGGCGGCCCGCGAGCACGTCCGCGTGGCGCGCGCCCTCGGGAAGCTGCCGAAGCTGAGCGACGCCATGCGCCGCGGCAGGGTCTCCTACTCGAAGGTGCGCGCGGTCACGCGGGTCGCCACCCCCGAGAACGAGCAGACCCTGCTCGACGTGGCGCTGGCGGGCACGGCCGCCCACGTGGAACGGATCGCCCGCGCGTGGCGGCGTATCGACCGCAACGAGGAGCAGGCGGAGGAACGGCGGCAGCAGGCGAGCCGCGGGCTGCGGACGTGGGTGGACGAGGACGGGATGGTGGTTGTCCGGGGGCGTTTGACCCCGGAAGTGGGCGCAGCGCTTCGGCGGGCGCTGGAGGCGGCGTGCGACCGGGCGCGGCGCGCGCCGGAGCCGGACGGCGGCGGGGAAGAGGGAGCCGCCGTCGCGGCGGCCCACGGGCAAAAAGAAGCCGCCGACAGGGCGGCAGGCCGGGAGAAGGAAGCCGCCGACAAGGCGGCGGGCCGGGAGAAGGAAGCCGCCGACAAGGCGGCTGACGTGGAAGAGCCGACGCTGGCGCAGCGTCAGGCGGACGCCATCGGGACGGTGGCCGAGGCCGCCTTGGCGGGCGGACTCGACCGGGGGACGGCCGGCGACCGGTATCAGGTGGTGCTGCACGTGGACGCGGAGGCGCTGGCGGAACCGGCGGACGTTCCCGCGGGAACGTCCGGGGGCACCGCGTCAGCGTCGGAGCCCCGGGCAGGCGGCGACCGCGTGCCCGCCGAAACCTCCGGGGGCGCGGCGACCGAGTCGGAGCCCCGGCCAGGCGGCGACCGCGTTCCAGCGGGAACGTCCGCGGGCGCGGCGGCCGAGTCGGAGCCCCGGCCAGGCGGCGACCGCGTTCCAGCGGGAACGTCCGCGGGCGCGGCGGCCGAGTCGGAGCCCCGCGCCGGCGGCGACCGCGTTCCCGCGGGAACGCCCGCGACCCCGCACGCAGCGTCGGGCGGTCCCGGCGAAGGGGCGCCGATACACACGGAGGTGTCGGCCAGGGCGGGACGCGCCCGACGACGGCGACGGCGACGGACATCCCGCCCGTGTCCCGCGGCACCGCCGAAGACGGCCGCGTGCCGCCAGACCGTGCTGGACGAGGCGGGCGGCATCCACGTCTCCGCGGAGACAGCCCGGCGCCTGGCCTGCGACGCGGCCGCGGTGACGATGCACCACGGCCCCGGCGGCGAGATCCTCGACGTCGGCCGCCGCACCCGGACCATCTCGCCGGCCCTGCGCCGAGCCCTCGCGGTCCGCGACCGGCAGTGCCGATTCCCGGGTTGCGGCAACCATCGATGCGATGGGCACCACATTCGGCACTGGGCCGACGGCGGCCGGACCGCGCTCGACAACCTGGTGCTGCTGTGCCGCCGACACCACCGGGCGGTGCACGAAGAAGGGTTCCGCGTCACGATCGACGCCGCCGGGGACGTGCAGTTCCTGCGGCCCGACGGCCGCCCGCTGGCGGAGGCGCCGCCAGCGCCGGCGTGGACGGGACCGGCTCTCCAGCCCACGAACGACAACCTGGCAGCAGCGGGCATCGAGATCGGCGCCGACACGGCGACGCCGTCCTGGCGCGGCGAGCGGCTCGACCTCCATTACGCGATGAACGTGCTGTGGCAGCCGCGCCGCGAGCCTCCCGCGGCATGAGCCGCGTGCTTCATCGCGTCGACCTCGCCAACCGGCCGGGCTCTGCCGGTCCACGACACCTTGCACGCAGGCCGTGCGAGTGGTTGCCGGCAATTCCGCTTCTGCGAGACGAGCAGCTCACGCAGAGTCTCCATCGTCTCAGGCAGTGCGAATGGTTGCCGGCAATTCCGCTTCTGCGGGAGGCGTCGAACTCGCCCCGCCCTACCCGCACCGGTTCGAGGAGCCTCGAGCTTCCTCCGTCGGACCGTTCCGCCACGTGCCAGCCCTGACTGAGACCCTTCATCACCGCGCCATGACCCGCGATCGGTGCTCCCGCACCTCTCCGAGCCCTTGCAGAACTGACTGAAGCGCCTTCATCACCGCGCCATGACCCACGCGTCGAAGCAGGGGCGACGAGTCGCCTGATACGATCGTGTCCGAACGACCCGTCGCTCATGGAGACCAGCAGCGAGCGCGACCTCCCGGGACGGGTTTCACCTCGAGGTCCCGGGGTTTCGACGACTCGACGGAGACGAGCGAGATCGCATCATGATCACCGGCGAGCTGAAGTCCAAGGTCGACCGAATCTGGGACACCATGTGGTCCGGCGGCATCTCGAACCCGCTCTCGGTCATCGAGCAGCTCACCTACCTGCTCTTCATCAAGCGTCTGGACGAGTTGCACACACGCGCGGAGCATAAGGCCGCCCGCACCGGCCGCCCGATCGAGGAGCCGCTGTTCACCGCCCGCCAAGCCGCTCTGCGCTGGTCGCGATTCAAGGAGCTCGCGCCCGAGCGGATGTTCGAGACGGTGCGGGACCGGGTGTTCCCCTTCATCAAGTCGCTGGGCCAGACGCGAGACTCGGACGAGGGATCGACCTACACCCATCACATGAAGAACGCCCTCTTCATGATGCCCACGCCTCGCGTGCTCGCCAACGTGGTCGACCAGCTCGACGACATCGACATGGCCGACCGCGACACCAAGGGCGATCTCTACGAGTACATGCTCGGCAAGATCGCCACCGCGGGGCAGAACGGGCAGTTCCGCACCCCGCGCCACATCATCAGGCTGATGGTGGACATGACCGCGCCCACGCCGAACGACGTCATCTGCGATCCGGCTTGCGGCACGGCCGGCTTCCTCGTCGCCGCCTCCGAGCATCTCGTCGAGCACCACGGCGACCGCATCTACAAGAACGCCCAGGCCCGCCGGCGGTTCAACGAGGGCACCTTCCACGGCTACGACTTCGACCCCACCATGCTGCGCATCGGCAGCATGAACATGCTGCTGCACGGCGTGGAGAATCCGGACATCCGTTACCGGGACTCGCTCGCCCAGACCGACCTGGCGGCGGCAGGGGACGACGCCGAGCGGTACTCGCTCGTCCTCGCCAACCCGCCGTTTGCCGGCAGTCTCGACTACGAGTCCACCGCCAAGGACCTGCAGCAGGTCGTCAAGACGAAGAAGACCGAGCTGCTGTTCCTGGCCCTGTTCCTGCGCCTGCTCCAGACCGGCGGCCGCGCCGCCGTCATCGTGCCCGACGGCGTACTCTTCGGGTCGAGCAAAGCGCACAGGACCCTGCGCAGAATCCTGGTCGAGGAGCAGAAGCAAAGCGCACAGGACCCTGCGCAGAATCCTGGTCGAGGAGCAGAAGCTCGACGCCATCGTCTCCATGCCCTCCGGCGTCTTCAAGCCCTACGCCGGGGTCTCCACCGCCATCCTGGTCTTCACCAAGACCAACTCTGGAGGCACGGACGACGTCTGGTTCTACGACATGCAGGCGGACGGCTACTCGCTGGACGACAAGCGCACGCCGCAACCGGACAACAGCGACCTTGGCGACATCCTCGCCCGCTGGCGGAACCGCGAGGCGGAGCGCAAGCGGGTGCGGACGAACCAGAGCTTTCTCGTGCCGAAGGCCGAGATCGTGGGCAACGACTTCAACCTCTCCATCAAACGCTACAAGGACGTGGAATACGAGGCGGTGAAATACGACCGGCCGAAGGTGATCCTGAAGCGGCTAGCGAAGCTGGAGGACAAGATCGCGAAGGGGCGTGAGGAGTTGGAGGGGTTGCTGCGATGAGGCTCTCGTACACGCCGCCCCCGGGCTGGGACTTCGCTACAGTCGGCGACTTGGCGAAACCAGAAAAGGGCTCGATACGCATCGGACCGTTCGGCAGCGCGCTCAAGAAACATGAGTACTCGGAGAACGGGATTCGTGTTCTTGGTATTGAGGATGTGCATCCGAACCAATTCTTGTCTGACAGATGCAAGTACATCCCCGATGCCAAATTTTGTGAGCTTAGACAGTACGAGGTGAGCGACGGAGATGTCTTGGTCACCAACATGGGAACCGTCGGCAGAGCCTGCGCCGTGCCGGCCGGAACTCAGAGGTCCATCATTTCGAGCCATCTAATCAAGGTCTCGTTGAATCGTTCGAGGGCGGATCCCAACTACCTGTGCTGGATGCTCAACTATTCACCTTTGGTAGTGGCTCAGATAAGGGCGAAATCCCACGGTGCAATCATGGCGGGCTTTAACAGCAGTCTACTCAAGTCGCTTCAAATCCCGCTCCCACCCCTCGCCGAGCAGAAGCGGATTGGGTGCGGCTCTTCTTCGTCGGCCACCCAGAGGGTTTCGGCGAGCGGCATGGATCCCAAGCTACCTGTCGCTCGGCGAGGGTTTCGCGAGCGGCATGGCAAGAGTTACTTGACCCGTCGAAGGCGGGGTGAGGAGGGCGGTGGGGGCGGCTCGGTGACCGGCGGTACCGTCCCATCCGTGTAGCGCTGGGCGTGGTTCCGCTCGTACTCCCGCGCTTCGTGGAAGTCCCAGTACGCATCGAAGTCGCCGCTGGCTCGTAGCGCCCGGAGCTTCAGGACGGCCTCGGCGCCAACCAGGCGCCAGCGGGCCCCGGTCAGCTCCATCCGGTCGCGGACCAGGTGCCGGCACGCCCCTTCGATGACCCCGGTCGCGATGGGATAGCCCGCCGCGAGGTAGCGGTCGTAGTGCAGATACGGCGCGTATTTCACCAGGTAGTCGGCGCACTTGTCGACCGGCTTGCGGGTGTCCTTCGAGAAGCCGGCGACGGTCGCCGCACGCCGCATCGACGCCGCCACCCGGGTCGCCTTGCCTTCGAGAATGCTCCGCACGCGCGTCCAGGCCCAGTGAGTCAGCTCGGGGCTCCCCTCGCGATGGAACACCCGCCCCGCCTTCCAGACATACTCGACCACGTGGATGATGTCGAGGATCACCGTGACGTCCACGCCGTAGGCGGCGGCGCCCGCTTCCACGAGGTCGAGCTGCGGCTCGGCCCCGTCGACGAGCACGACCCAGCGCTTGGCGTGCTCGGGGTCCTGGCGCTCCGCTTCCAGCGTCGCCTCCGCGACCACCTCCCACGGCTCCCGTTCGAGACTCGCCCAGACCCGTTTCGCCACCGGGCGGGGCCGCACGGCCCGGGGCTTGTCCCCCGGCTGTCGGGGCATCAAGCTCTCCAGGAAGTCCTCCGGGCTCCGCACGAACGGCGCCGTCGTGTAGACGGCGGCCACCGTCGCCATGCGCTTCGAGTGCTTCTTCTCTCCCGGCTTGAGGCGGTGGAACCGGGAGAGCGGCTCCCGGTGCCGCTGGCGCCTCTCGGCCGCCTTCCGCGTCGCCTCGCGCAGGTCCTCGCGATGCAGCACCACGCCCTTGCCGTCGAAGGTCAGCACGACCACCGACCCCTCGGGCGGCGGCTCGCCATCCGCCGCACGGCGCGCCTCGTAGAAGGCGTCGAAGTCCTCAGCCGCGCGAACCACCAACTGTTCCGCCTGACGCTTCGGCACCTCCGCCCCGGTGCTGCGAGACAGATCGAGCAGCGCTTCGTCGAAGGACCGCGAGGCGGCCGCCGCCGCCACCCGGCGCCGCACCTCGAGCGAGTAACGCTCCCCCGGCAGGTTGAGCGCGGCATCGAGCGGATGCAGACTGTCGTGACCAGCCCGCGCGTAGCCCACCCGCTCGACCTGTACCGTGCCGAAGATCGTCTCCAGGTGGCGTTCGTGCACCCGGCGCTCCGAGCGCTCGACACCGTCGGCGCCCTCGACCGGACCGGCGGCCTCCCCCGGGCTGCGTTGCTTGAGGTGCCCTTGCAGGAGCTTGCGCATCAACTCCTGGCCCCGCCGGTGCAGCTCCCGTTCGAGGTCGCTCTCGCTCATCTGCTGTGCTTCGCGCGAAGAGAGGTACGCTTTGGCCTCGGCGAAGGCCACCTCGGCCGCCGCATACGGCGCCGGGTCGGGTCGAGCGGCGCGGGGGGTGACGGCTCGCATCGCTCAGCTCTCCCGCAACCGCCGCTTCGCATCCCGGACCACAGGATAAACCAGGACCGTCTTGGGCGCCTCGCCGGCGCGGCGGCCGTACCGGTCCATCCGACCTCGACCGCTCGTGGCGCCCAACGCGACCCAGTTGGCGGCGCGGTAGCAACCCCCGTGGTGGCGGCGGGGGTCCACCAGCGTCTCCACCAGCCAGGGCTCGAGCTTGTAGTGGCGCGGCCAGTCCACTACCAACTGCCCGAGGCCGCGCGCCAGCACCGCGCTGGCGAGGTTCCTCACCGCGACCCACGGCAGCAACAGGAAGCGGCTGTTGTTGACCACGCGCTGGAGATTCCGCGCCCGAGTCGCGTCGTCCCAGCCGATCCAGCCGTCCCGGACCGCCATGCGCCACGCCGGGCTGGAGAACTGCAGGCAGCCGACCACCGCCAGGGCCGGCCTCGACGCAAACACCAGATAGCGCAGGTGGGCGCCGAAGGGGACCGTGTGCCCGAGGTAGTGGTAGCGCCCCACCAGCTCCCGGAACAGCAGGCGCTGGGCGGGCTCGCGCACCCGCTCGACCCGCAGCGGCTCGACATCGCGCACGCTGCCGACGAGCGGGGCCCCCGGCTCTCCCGCCGCCGTCCGGGGAACGCGGGTGACGGAGCCGGTCGCACGGCCCCGGCGCTTGTCCGGCAGCACCAGCGCACCACCCGCGTCGAGCCGCTCCAGGAACTCGCGGCACTCCCGGGCCTTCAGCCTCCCGTTCGGGCGCCGCCACCGCAACAGCTCGCACACGGTGCGCGCCAGCTCCATCCGGCTCAAGCCCGCACAGTCACGCACAATCTCGCGGATCAGGGTCACCTCTCGTACGCTGAAGGCCCGTCCCGAGAACGTCGTCGTCGCCACGGCCATCGCAGAGGCTTCTCCCTTCCCACGACACCGTAGCAAAACGCCGCGCGAATGTCCAGGGGGGGCGCCGGAGGGGACAGACCGAGCGCCCCGGCGCCGTGATCAGGTCGGGCTGGCTGCCCGAAAACCGGCGGGGTGGGAGCGCTGTCCCCGCCCAAGGCGCACCGAAGAGGGACCGTCCGCGAGCAAAAACGCCTACAAATAGGAGTCTCCTCAAATGCGTGTGGGTAGCGGCGGCGCCAGTTCTATGCCTCCACAGCAGAGGAACAGCATCGAGATCAACGCGCCGGGCGAGTGGAAGCCATAGGCGCGACGCGCGATCACCCGCAGCTTGTTGTTGATGCCCTCCACCGGACCGTTCGTCATCTTCGTGTCCAGGTACGCCAGGATGCCTTCCGCGTGTTTCCGAATCGTACGCCCCAGCTTCACGAACGGCGTCAGGCGGGACCGCGCAGCCCACTCCAGCCACTCATCGAGCAGCGCCGGCGCATCCTCGGGTGTCGCCTGCCCCAGGATCGTCGCCAGGTACTCCTTCAGTTCGTAGGCCCGGTCCAGCGCCCGGTTCTTACGACGCAACGTCTCCAGACGCCGGGCCTCACCAGGCCTCAGCCGCGCCGGGTGCTTCAGCAACGCATAGCGCGTTCCCTTGAGCGCCTTCGCATCCTCCGGCTCCGAAGCCAGCCGCCGCTGCTCCGAACGCCGCACCTCGTCAACCGCATCCGCCGCAAGCCGTTCAACGTGAAACCGGTCGAACACCACCCGCGCGTGCCGTCACCAACTCGATCCGCGCACAGCCACCAGGTCCCAACTGCTCGAAGAAGGCCCCCAGCGTCTCCGCGCTGCGCCCCCGCCCCGCCCAAACCACCCGACGCTCGTCATGGTCAACCACGATCGTCAGGTAGCGGTGACGCTTCCGGTAGCTGAACTCATCGACGCCGATTCGTCTCAGCTTGGCGAACCGAGCCCCGTCCAGCCGCCGCGCCACAACCCGTTCCACGATGCTGCCCACCGTCACCCACGATATCCCCAGCAGGCGGCTCACCGCTGTCCGGTCCGTCACCTGCGCCAGATACGCCGCCAATTCCTCGAACCCCGACGTGAACACGCTGGTGCCGCTCGCCCACGGCACCTGCTCCACCTTCACCCCGCGGCAACGCCGGCACGACACCCGCCACGGCGCATACCGCAGCCACGCCGGCATCCGGCCCCATGACAGATGCCGCCACTGGCGCACCGGCTGCCGGTCATACCGCGGCGCCCGCTTCCCGCACGTCCCGCACCGGGCACGCCGCCACGACGGCTCCACCGACACCGTCAACGGACCGTCGGCGGCCATTTCAACCTGCTTGACGTACATCTGGGTGACACCCAACAGCCGCCGTAGTAACGTAGTCAGACGCATGGGGCTCTCCTCCTCGCGGGTCGTGGTGGTACACGCCCATGAGACCAGGAAGCCCCTTGCGTTTGCAACCGCTTCCGCCCAGCGAGACGACGCACGCGGCCCCGACAACACCTTGGCCCCGCCCAACGGGCGTCCGCCGCTGGCGCCGGGACCCGAGGTGGCCGTTGGGCAATCAGCCAGCGTCTATCCCCGAACCGCCAGCCGTCGCGCTTTCCGCGTTGTCGTGGACGGCCGGGACGCCCCCGTCCAGGCCGGGCCGCAAGGCCCATATCTGCTGCTTGAGCGGAGGGACGGACGGTGTGTCACCCGAAGGGCCGTAGCGCAGCGAAGGACGCGCGTAGCGCGTTGACACGCCGGCCGGCCCGCAGCTACTCCGCTCCGATCTACCCCCGGCCACGGTGCGCCCCGCCCGCCGCCGGTCAGGTGAACGCCATGAGCGGTCAATTCCGAGGCCACCCGCGCTGCCAGCACCCCTCGCCGACCCGCCGATCGCGCCTCAACCCACCCACACCCGTTTGAGGAGAGCCACAAATAGGCGAAAAAGCGCTCTACGAAGAAGAGCCACACCCAAGCGGATTGCGGGGATTCTGGATGCGGCGGACGCCTTGCGGGCCAAGCGCCGCGAGGCCCTCGCCCAGCTCGACACCCTCCTCCAATCCACCTTCCTCGACATGTTCGGCGACCCAGTCACCAATCCGATGAAGTGGGATACATCCGTTCTAGGAGAGGTTGGTGAAGTAATCACTGGAAACACGCCTTCTCGGAAACGACCCGAGTACTACGGAGAGGACATCGAGTGGATCAAATCCGACAACATCAATGACCCGTCGTTCATTCTTACTGAGGCTGAAGAGCGACTTTCGGTTGCCGGCAAAGCGGTGGCGCGTACGAGCCCGAGCGGATCGATTCTCGTGACCTGCATTGCTGGGTCACCGTCATGTATTGGCAACGCGGCAATCGCGGACCGAGAAGTCGCCTTCAACCAGCAGATCAACGCTTTCGTGCCTAGCGAGCGCATTGCGCTCTGGTTCGCCTTCGGAGTGTTCTGGTTCGGCCAACGACTCGTTCAAAGTGCATCGACAAGCTCCATGAAGGGGATGGTCAGCAAATCAGCTTTCTCTGCTATTTCAATTCCAATTCCGCCGATGTCACTCCAGAGCCGTTTCGTCACCATCGCCGAATCCGTCGAACACCAGAAGGCCAGCCAACGCACTCACCTCGCTGAACTCGACACCCTCTTCGCCTCCCTGCAGGCCCGCGCCTTCCGCGGAGACCTCTGAGCCGCCATGGAAATCTCCGCCAACTTCGCGTTCCTGAAGCAGGAGTTCCCGCATGCGGCGGAGAGCGCGAGTCATGCGGAGCACCACGTCCACGGCGACCCGCGGGCCTCCTGCTTCCATGCAAGGCATGCGCTGGAGCGTCTGGTCAAGCGCGTCTACAGGGTCGAGAAGACCCTGAGCCCACCGAAGGTCACCAACCTGGACACCTACCTCGGCGAGCCCGCCTTCCGCGCGCTCGTGCCCGAGGTCGTGTGGCAGAAGGCGGAGTACATCCGGCAGGCGGGCAACGTGGCGGTGCACGGCAACCGGACGCCCGCGCCGGAGCAGGCGCTGAACGTGGTGCGGGAGCTGGCGCACGTCCTCTACTGGGCGGGCCGCACCTATCTGCGGAAAGGGGCGGAGAGCCTTCACGGGAAGACCTTCGACGAGTCGCTGGTCCCCACCCGGGAACCGGGCGCGGCGCCGGCCAGCGTCGAGGAGCTGGACGCCCTGAAGCGCGATCTCGACGCGGCCGAGGACGCGCGCAAGGAGATCGAAGGCGAGTTGGAGGCGCTGCGTGAACGGCTCGCCGCCATCAAGGCGGAGAACGAGACCGTCCCCGAGACCCGTGACTGGGACGAGAACACGACCCGCAGGCTGATCATCGACCTGGCCCTGCAGCGGGCCGGCTGGCCGCTCGACCGGGAACACGACCGTGAGTACAAGCTCACGGGCATGCCGAACGCCTCGGGGGTCGGCTACGCCGATTACGTCCTGTGGGGAGATGACGGCAAGCCGCTGGCGGTGGTGGAGGCGAAGAAGACCACCGTCGACGCGGCGAAGGGTCGGCAGCAGGCCAAGCTCTACGCGGACTGCCTGGAGGCCATGCACGGACAGCGCCCGATCATCTTCTACACGAACGGGTACGAGACCTGCCTGTGGGACGACCGGGCCTACGCGCCGCGAGCCGTGGCCGGCTTCCACAAGAAGGACGAGCTGGCGTCACTGCTCCATCGCCGAGTCCACCGCGAGCCGCTGGACGTGGCGCGGGTGAAGAACGCCATCGTCGAGCGGTACTACCAGAAGCGGGCCATCGGGAGCATCGGCGAGCGGTTCTCGCAGGCGCGGCGCAAGGCGCTGCTCGTGATGGCGACCGGCAGCGGCAAGACCCGCGTGGCTGTCGCGCTGGTCGACCTGCTGCAGCGGGCGGGCTGGGTGAAGCGGGCGCTGTTTCTGGCCGACCGGGTGTCGCTGGTGAACCAGGCGGTGGGGGCGTTCAAGGCCCACCTGCCGGAGTCGAGCCCGGTGAACCTGGTCACGGAGAAGGACAAGGCCGGCCGGGTCTACGTCTGCACCTATCCGACGATGATGGGGCTGATCGACGAGACGACGGGCACCGAGGCCCGCTTCGGGGTAGGGCACTTCGACCTCGTGATCATCGACGAGGCGCACCGGTCGGTGTATCAGAAGTACGGGGCCATCTTTCGGTACTTCGACTCGCTGCTGGTGGGCCTGACCGCGACGCCGCGGGATCAGGTCGACCGGAACACCTACGAGCTCTTCGACCTCGAGCCGGGCGTGCCCACCGACGTGTACGAGCTCGCGACCGCGGTGGCGGACGGCTTTCTCGTGCCGCCGAAGGTTCAGCAGGTGGATCTCCGGTTTCCACGCGACGGCATCGACTACGACTCGCTGAGCGAGGAAGAGCAGGCGCAGTGGGAGAGCCTCGACTGGGGCGACGACGAGGACGATCGCGGGCTGCCGGAACGGGTCAACGCGGCCGCCATCAACAGTTGGCTCTTCAACAACGACACCGTCGACAAGGTGCTGCAACATCTCATGGAGCACGGCCACAAGGTCGACGGTGGCGACCGGCTGGCCAAGACGATCATCTTCGCGCGCAATCACGAGCATGCGACCTTCATCGAAGAGCGCTTCAACCACCACTACCCGCGGTACGCCGGGCACTTCGCCCGCATCATCGATCACTACGCCGCGTATCCGCAGAGCCTGCTCGACGACTTCTCACGGAAGGACAAGGCGCCGCACATCGCGATCTCGGTGGACATGCTCGATACAGGCATCGACGTGCCGGAGGTGGCCAACCTGGTCTTCTTCAAGCCGATCTACTCGCGGATCAAGTTCTGGCAGATGAACGGGCGCGGCACGCGGCTGTGCCCCGATCTGTTCGGACCCGGGAACGACAAGCACGACTTCCGCGTCTTCGACTTCTGCTTCAACTTCGACTTTTTCCGCGAGCATCCGGAGGGCATCGAGGACAGTGGCGGCGTTTCCCTCCGCGCCCGGCTCTTCCGGTCGCGGGTGCAGTTGCTGTCCGACGTCCAGGCGACGCCGGACCTGGACGCGGAGGCGGCGCTGGCCGGGGCGTTGACGACGGAGCTTCACCGGGAAGTGGCGGCGATGAACCGCGAGAACTTCATCGTGCGGATGCAGCTCGAGGCGGTAGAGCGTTTCCGCCAGCGGGCCTCATGGGAGCGGCTCACCGCGTCCGACGTCGAGACCCTGCAGAGTGAGGTTGCCGGGCTGCCCAGCGAGATCGAGACCGACGACATCGAGTCGCGCCTGTTCGACCTCACGGCGCTGAAGATGCAGCTGGCCCTCGCCGAGGGCGACACGGGCACATTCGAGCGGCACCGCCGACGGGTGGTGGAGATCGCCATGCTGCTCGAAGAAAAGAGCACGATTCCCGCGGTGGCGGCTCAACTCGCCTACCTGGCCTCGGTGCAGGAGACGGCCTTCTGGGAAGGCATCGCCCTGAACGATCTCGAGGAGCTGCGCCTGCGCCTGCGTGGCCTGGTGCCCTTCCTGGACAAGAAGACGCGCAAGGTCGTCTACACCGACTTCCAGGACGAGATCACGGCCGTGGCGAGGACGCCGCCGTCTACCTGCCGAAGATGACCGGGGTCCAGTACGAGAAGAAGGTGCAGGAGTACCTGAAGAACCATCTCGACCACATCGTGATCCGTCGCCTCCGGACCAACCAGCCGCTCACGGCCACCGACCTGCGGGGGCTCGAACAGACGCTGGTCGAGATCGGCGAGGACGACGGCCGGACGCTGTTGACGAGCCTCCTGGCCCGCAACGACGCCCCCTCACTGCCCCATTTCGTGCGGAGCCTGGTGGGAATGGACCGCGCCGCCGCGCAGGAGGCCTTCTCGGAGTTCCTCTCCAACCGCAGCCTGACCACGCCGCAGATCCGTTTCATCGAGATGGTGATCGACCAACTCACGGCGCGCGGTGTCATGGAGCCATCCGCGCTCTACGAGGCGCCGTTCAGCAGCGTGCACGCCGGCGGTCCCGAGGCGTTGTTCGCCGGAAAGAGCAATGTGATCGAGGGGATCTTCGGGAAGTTGAAGACCCTTCACCCCGAGACCCTGGCCGAGGCCGGCTGAAGCCGGTCTCAGGGGTCGCCGAGGGCCCACGGATCGTGCCAGTCTCTGGTTGGACCGGAACGACGCCGGAGCCCGATCGATGGACTCGGCCGGCTCGACCATTCCGGCGCCGCGGCGACGGCGGTCGCGGCAAGTGCGTTTTCTTGTCCCGCCCTGCATTTTTTGCTTGACAACCTCTTCGGGGCGCGTCGGCGCAAGTCCAGCATGCCGCCAGAATCGCCCTTCTGACCGTCTCTCCGGCCGTGGGCCGTCCGTTCTCACCCCGAGATGCTGGGTATTTCGGTGAAGTGGAACAGCGGTTCCGGGGATCTGGAACACGGATTCCGGCGAAGTGGAATGCTCGTCGGAGCGTAGCGACGTTTGTCGGTCAGTTCCCTCCCGTCCGTGTCGAAACGGGTCGTTGATCATCCTACCGTGATCTCGTGCAAGTGAGCATCGATGAGGATGCCTGTGGTTCCTGTGGGCGCCGCGTGCGGCGTCCAAGGTGGTGTGGGAAACGCGCTTTCGAGCGGCGGTTCAGTCGACGCCGAGCGTATCGCGCGCGTTTTCCACACCACCGGCAGGATCCACAGGCCGCCCGGGTCCGGCCGGGCCGATGGCTGAGTCCGTGTTCGCGGTGTCGTCGTTGTCGGTCGCGTGCTCATGTCGTCTCCTTCCGGTCGTTGGCCGGTGCCTCGTGGGTCCGTCGCATCGAGCGGCCCTTCAGGTCGACGCGGTGCGCGTCGTGGAGCAGGCGGTCGCAGATGGCGTCGGCCTGGTTGGGGTCGCCGATGACGGCGTGCCAGTCACCCGCGGGCAGCTGGCTGGCGATGAGCGTCGAGGCACGTTCGGCGCGGTCCTCGATGACCTCGGTGAGGTCGCGCCGCTCGGGGTCGCGCAGCGGCGCGAGCATCCAGTCGTCGATGGCGAGCAGGTCGAGCTTGGCCAGGCGGGCGAGCAGCCGGGTGTAGGAGCCGTCGCCGCGGCCGACGGCCAGCTCGTGCAGCAGGCGCGGCATGCGGACGTAGCGCGCGGTGAAGCCGCGGCGGCACGCCCGTTGGGCACAGCAGAGGAAACTCTTCCCGATGCCGCACGGCCCGGTGATGATCAGGTTGTGGCGTTCGGCGATCCACGCGCAGGTGCCCAGCGTGAGGACCTGCTGGCGATTGAGCTGCCGGGCGCGGGTGAAGTCGACGGCTTCGAGCGACGCCGGGTAGCGCAGCTTGGCCGTCTGCAAGCGCCGTTGGAGCTTGCGCTGCTCGCGGGCCGTCCACTCGGTATCGACCAGCAGGCCGAGCCGCTCCTCGAAGCTGAGCGCGGCGGCCTCGTCGGTGTCGAGCTGCTTCTGGAAGGCGTCGGCCATCGCGCCGAGCTTCGCAAGAGGCTCGGATGAGGAAATATTCAAAAACCGTGTGGATGCCGGGAGGATCGATGGGTCAGTTGGCCGCGGCCATTGAATTGACCTGGATCGTCTGGGTCTTGGAGTCCAGCGTGCCGACGACTGCTACCTTCTTTCCGGCAAACTCTCTTGATTTGTCCTGGTCGCTCAACAGATAGGTTGCTTTGCCGTCAAACAAAACGAACGGGACGGTGTGGTCATCGACGCAAGCGATGGTGCAGGCAGCGTCGGTCGACCCCATCCGCATTCCGGAATGATCGGCGCTGGGGCACTCGTCATCGGTGATCGTGCCTGAGAAAGTCTGTCTGCTCTGGGTTGCAAACATCGTGGCGGAGGCAAGAAGAGCGGAGGCAAGAAGACCTATCAGTAGGTATTTCATAAAGCTCACCCAAAGCGAAGTCATTCGCAACCTGCGGGAAATGGGGGGAAGGTGTCACACACCCCCCCCCGATTCGTGGTCGAAAACCCCGAGGCCGAGAAACTCTCTGCCGGTTATCGGCCATTTATCATGATGTGGGCGTCCGGCGTGCCCTCAAACATCAGCCAGGCGCCGCCCGCGTCGCGAACATTCGGCAGTCCGACTTCGTCCGCCATGAAGTTCGGCATGCCGATAAACGTGTGCCAGATGGCGGTGTCCTGGCTGTCGCCCCGGAGGTTATACCAAATGGTCCCGACTTCGGGCAGCTCACGCGTTCCGTCTTTCCCGGAGGCCACAACCAGATCCCTAATCCCTCCGGTGCCGCTGCTCGACAAGACAGGACGCCCGGCGGGCCTGCCTCCACTGGCCACTGCCAGCAGTGGCTGGGCCTTGGCCCCCATCTCCGCGAACGCTCGATTCTGCGCGATGCGCGCCATGTTGGCGTCGCTGCTAACGCACTCCACCGACCACGGCCGCTCTCCAGGCCAGCCGGTCAGGTCGTAGCAGATCATACGGCCGGGGCCGGGCCTCAAAACTTCAAACGTAAAGTCGGCAGCCGTGACGTCATCCTCCGGACTCTTCGCCGGATTCCGAATCCACTTAACGACCGTGGCGTTCCTGGCCATAGCCGCGTTCGGAGCGGCGAGCAACGGCTTTTCGATGGGGTCTTTCGTATCGGTCCGGCGCTCCTCATAGACCTGCGCCTGCGCCGGCGCGCTCATCGCAACCGCCATTACGCCGAGTGCAAACAGAGAAATCGGTTTCATGTGAGTCCTCCAATTGGGTGTCGACAAGCCAGTAGCATACCACGATGGCGCGTACTCTGCTCTATCGAATGTTTCCGCCGACGGGCAGGCCGCTCGGTACGCGCTCGGGAATCGTGCGGTCGAACGACCCATCGCTCAGAGCAATTAAAAACTCTATCAGATCCACGTCTTCTTCGTCCACGTTCTGCAACTGGCGAAGCAGCGGATCGAGCTCCTCGTAGCTGACGTTCGGGTTCCGGGACTCCCCGGCGATGGTGGATTCATAGAACCCCACGACGGCGTTCAGCGTCCTGAACATGCCATTGTGCCCGTATGGGAAGGTCAATTCGAGGTTTCGCAGCGACGCCGTGCGAAACGCATAGCTGTCGCACGCTGCTCGGGACGCTGCAGTACGCGGCTCCCCAGGAGCTGCCGGGCAAGGAGGGTTCTGCGCGCCTCCGTCGGAGGCGGGCGTTGTGGCACCTGATGCAAGAGCGGGGTTGTCGGGCACGCCCATGACATGCAGTTTGTAATCGGAGAACATGGGCCCGTTGTGGCACCTGATGCACCCGATCTCCTCGAAGCGCTGCATTCCGCGGACCTGTTCCCGCGTCATGGCGCTGCGGTCGCCGCGCATGTAGCGGTCGAACGGCGCGTTGTTGGCCAGCAGCGACCGCATGAACGCCGCTATCGCCCTGCCTAGGTTTTCCGCGGTGACCGGCTGTTCGCTGCCGAAGGCCTCGGCGAACAGGCTCGGGTACTCGGCGTTGGCCTGGAGCTTCGCCACCACTCTCGCGACAGCCTCATCCTCCGGGTAGGTGTCCCCTCGCATTTCCTCAAACGACTTGAGCGGTTCGAGCGCCTGCGATTCGAGGCTCCTGATGCGATTGTCCCAGAACGCCGGCGCAGTCGCCGGGTCGTAGCGGCCCGATTCATCGATGCCGTTGAAAGCAACGTTCAGAACCGTCGGACTATTGCGTTTGACGAGATGCCCGTCACGCCGGAAGCGGCCCCGGCCGATGCCCGTCACGCCGAGCGACAGGTCGCGGTCCTCCGCATAGGCGTTTTGGGGATGATGGCACGTCGCGCAGGCTACGTCTTGGGGTCCCGACAAAAGCGGGTCCCAGAACAGCAGCCTTCCCAGCTCAACTTTTGCTGGGGTCGTCGGGTTATATCCCGGCGCCTGCTGAGTCGACGGCAGCGCCGACACACTGTGTTCAACGGCACCAACTTCTTGTCCAACGGCACCAACTTCCATGAAAAGGAGTACGGCGACCGTAGCTGCTGCGACCAGCAGGTGTTTCGCTCCGAAGATTATAGGCACGAGTAAACCCCCCCTAGTGCCGGCCCCCTTCACAGGCCTGGGCGCCGCCACAGGAGAGCTAGTCTACCCACAACTATGGGCGGGTGTCAAGAGAGAATGCGCCGCAGAGAATGCGCCGCGCCACAACCGACAGCGGTGCGGCAGGGCGCACGTCGGACAGGCGGGCCGGGCGGGCCGTCGAGGAGAGGCGTTCAAGAGCGGGTGTCGACGAGGATCTGGTCGTCGCCCCCAGCGGTGGCGAGGCCGTCGAGAAGGAACGGCATCGGGGGCGGCCGCGCGGGCCGGGCCTCGGGGATGTCGGTCGGCAGCCCCAGATGGCGCAGGATCCGCTCGATCACGGCGGGGTCTTCGATCACCGCAATGAGCTGCAGGCGCCCGCCACACGGGGGGCATTCGAGGACATCGAACCCAAAGCTCCGGCGGATGAACTCCGCCCAGAGACCGTTCGCCGCGGGCGGGGGGTCCCCAGCTCCCGCCGCATCCCTGGAGTCTTCAGGAGGCGAATTCTCGTGGGAGCCGACGGGTTCCCCGAATCGGACCACGTCGGCCCGCCACGCCGCGCGCGGGGCCAGCACGCCATAGTAGAGAATCAGGTTGATGCGCGGCCGCGGTGTCAGCGTGGCGAGGCGCTCGAGCAGTTCCACGGGGGTCAAACAGCAGATGCGTAGTGCCGTCCGACCATGGGCGCCTCAGCTGGAGCTGTACCTGTCCCTCCGCGGTCAGCTCGAGACGGTCCTGCGCAATGGGGGGGCGCAACGCGTAGCGACACACCCGCTCGAGGCGGTCCCGCTGGCCGGCCGGCACGCAGAGCGCGGCATGGAGATCGAAGCCGTTGTGGCGCGCCTGACACGGCCCGAGCCCTGGAGGGTCGGTGACGGCGGCCAGGGAGGCGCCGCCGCGACGGACCCGGGCGCCGGCCCGCGACCCGAGCGCGACCCGGCCCTGCACCGACGCCGCCGCGAGCCCGGCCAGCACCGGGGCCTCCTCGGCCCATTCGTCCACCGTGCTCCCACCCGCATCGGTCTCCTCCAGCCCCTGCGGGGGCAGTAGCCGCTGGAGGTAGGCCTCCACCGTGGCGAGCACCTCGTCGACGTCGGCGGCGTCGAGCGCGGCGGCCGGATAGAATCGAAGGCCCGTCGCGTCGTGCCCGAAGACCCCGTCAACCACCAAGGCATGGATATGAATGTTTAAATTGACCGCCCCCCCGAACCGCTGCACGATAGCGACCGCGCCGCTGCGCCCGTCCTGCACGCCCGCGTCGCGCGCCCGCCGGCGGAGGAAGCCGAGAATCGCTCGCATGGTTCGCCCCACGACGGCGCGGCAGAGGTCGTGGTCCCCCGCCAGCCGATAGCGGAGGCGGTGCGGCAGGCTCAGTACCCACTGGCTCAAACAGCGTCACCAGCCTGTCGTCCTGCAACCTTCCAGCAACTAGATCCGCCGCACCCCCGTTCCCGAAGAGCTTGGCGACGGCGCCGTCCTCGACGGCAACAGCCGAGGCGTAGCGGGCGACCATGGCGGCGCTGCGCCAGCCGCCGGCCAGCTGGACGGCGGTGGTCGAGGCACCGCGCCGCACGAGCTCCGACGCCAGGCCGCGGCGTCCGGAGTGCGACGACACTCCCTCGAGGCCGAGCGCGGCGGCCAGGATCTGGACGCGGCGGTTGACCTGGTGCGGGCTCAGCGGGACGACGCGGTCGGCCGCGGCGGGCTCCTCAGCCGTGCGCAGCGCGTCGACGGCGCGGGCGAAGGGACCGGCGAGCCGCAGGTCCTCGCGGCGGCCCGAGGCGTTAGCCTTCGAGGCGCGCACGCGGACCCGCAGCTGCCCGGCGCGCGCCGTCGGCGTGATGTCGTCCCAGACGAGGCTCGCGATCTCGGACCGGCGCAGCCCGGCGCAGAACGCCAGGGCCACGATCGCGGCGTCGCGCCGGCCGCGGGCCGCGGCGGCCGCCGGCGTCTCCTGGCCCCGGCCGCGGCGCTGGGGCAGCCCGGCAGCCCGCATCAGATCGAGCGCAGTCGCGTAGTCCAGCGCGGCGGTCTGGCGGGGTGCCGCCTCGGGTGCGGCGGCGTGCTGGCGGGCGATCCCGCGCAGCGTGTCCGAGACCAGCGGCGTCTTCGTCGGGTCCGCCCGCCCGCCGGCGCGCGCCGCGGCCGCGATCGCCGCCGCCGAGGCCTGCACCGTCGACAGCTTGCGGGTCTCGGCCCGCTCGGCGAGGTAGGCGGCCACCTGCGCCGGGTCGGCGTCGAGCGGGTCGACGCCGCGCTCCTCGCACCAGCTCTCGAACCGGTTCTACTGCGACGCGTAGGTCGCCCGCGTGTTGCCGGCCAGCGCCGCGGCCGCCGCCGAGGCGACGCGGCTGCGGGCGACGTCGTCGAGCGCGCCTAGCCCGGCGTTCCCGGCCGGCCGGACGGGCCCCACCGGGGACTTTAGACGTACCATAAGTGAAATTGATTGACATAGGTAGGCCCTCGCGAGCTTTCCCTGTCACACCACCGGGCATACGGGTCACGTACCACGGCGGTTCGATTGAGTTATGCACTGGAAGACACAGCGAGTCTCGGAAGTCCGACCGAGTCCACGGCGGTTCGATTGAGTTATGCACTGGAAGACACAGCGAGTCTCGGAAGTCCGACCGAGTCGAAATGCGGTTGCGCAAGGCTTGCTGGACGGCCGGGTGGCTGGACATGCGCCAGAACCCGGTCGTTGACCCTGCGGCGACTGCTGCGTTGAACTGCGGGACACCTCGTCGCCGCAGTTCCTGGAAGCGGTGCCGCCCAGACTGCCACTGCCGCCAGAGGTACATCCGGAGTCTCCGGCGAATCCACGCGTCCAGGTTGGAGAGCACTCGGGGAGCGTCACAGAAGCCGAAGTACCCGCGCCACCCGACGAGGTATGGCGCCAGCTTTTCGACGAGCTGCGGCAAGCTCACGCCGAGCGTCCGGCGAGTCAGCCCCCGGACTCGCATCTTGAACCGGTCGAGCGCCTGCGGCGCAATCTGCCGCTGACGTCCGTCGTTCGTGATGCGAAAACCCAGGAACCTGCGCTCCTCGGGCTGGGCCACGGCGCTCTTGGACACGTTGACCTTCAACCGCAGTTGAGTGGTCACGAATCGGCAGACGCTGCTCATGACACGGTCGCCGGCTCGATGGCTGCGGACGTAGATGTTGCAGTCGTCGGCATAGCGACAGAATCGATGGCCGCGCCGTTCCAATTCCTTGTCCAATTCGTCGAGCACCAGATTGCTCAGCAACGGAGAGAGCGGGCCGCCTTGCGGCGTACCCTCCTCGGTCGGACGGACCAACCCGTCTTCCATCACCCCGGCGCAAAGGCATGCCCGGATGAGCCTGAGCACGCGCTTGTCGGACACCCGCTCGGCCACGCGGGCCATCAAGCGGTCTTGGTTGACTCGGTCGAAGAATTTCTCGAGGTCGATGTCAACCACCACGTCGTAGCCGTCGGCGACGTACGCTTGCGCCTGGACTACGGCTTGATGGGCTGAGCGTCCCGGACGGAATCCATAGCTGTGCTCGGAAAACGTCGGGTCCCACCGCCCTTGGAGTACCTGCAACAGCGCTTGCTGTATCAGGCGGTCGACGACGCATGGCACGCCGAGCCGTCTGACGCCGCCGGCCGGTTTCGGGATATCGACCCGTTTGACCGGCTGCGGCGTGTAGGTTCCGTTGAGCAGTTGTTCCCTGATGGTTGGCCAGTGCTCCCGCAGGTAGGTCGCGGTGTCGTCGATGGTCAGTCCGTCGACGCCGGGACTACCCTTGTTCCCACGGACGCGTTTCCACGCTGTTTCCAGGTTGCTTCGGTCGCAAACCTCCTCCATGAGCTGGTCTTCGGCGGCCGGGCGGTCGGCGGTTCGCTTCGCCGCGAGTGGTTCGGTCCCTGGGCGGTCGGCGGCCGGGGGTTCACCCCGCCGCGCCGGCGCCAAGGCCAGACGCAATTGCGTGTACTGGATTGTCTGCCGCGGTCCACTCATGAGTCGCGAGTCCTACTGGCCACTCCCAATCGTTCGGGCCTTCGACGGGTCGCTGCGGCCGTGCGGTCCCTGGCTGTTTCTGCCCTTTCGGGTCAGTGTCTCGACCGAGCGGGCCGGCGGGTCCCGTCTACTGTGCCCTCTGCTGACTTCTGCGTTCCGTTCAGGTCATCTCACGACTCCCTCAGTCCCGTACACGGGACAGAACGCAGATCTCCCGGGGTAAGTCTGACCGCCGTCACCGCAGCCCTGCCGGATCTACAGCCGTGGCCCTTGATGGATGTGGACTTCGCGATTAGTCGCCCGCTCGTCCGACCACGGATGCCTCGTATCCGATTTCTGTTCGTCAGGTCGCGGCTTTGCTTCACGCTTCCTCCAGACCCCGCCTCGCGGCGACGCCCTTGCGCTTCGCTAGCACTTCGCCTCCATCAGGCTGTGCAGAGGACTTGCACCTCCAAGCTGTCAAACATGCCCGGCGCACGACTAAACCGCTACGCGGTAGACGCTGAATCGACCTGCCTGCTCTGAGGCGACCAACCAGATCGTTCCGCCGCCGCAACTCGTGTGCCGTCTCGCCACGCTGCTCTGCGAGCGCCTGGAATCCCCCGGGCCCTTCGCAGAGGAGCGTCCTCATGACCTCTCTTCGTCAACGCATGCTAGACATGCAGGTGCGGGGTCTGTCGCCGCGCACCCAACAGACGTACGTCGAGACCGTCGCGCGGTTCGCCCGCCACTTCGGCCGCTCTCCGGCGCGTCTCGGTCTGGAGGAGATCCGCGCCTACCAGGTCTACCTGACCAACGAGCGCCGTCTTGCGTCGAGCTCGCTGGTCGTCGCCGTGTCGGCCCTCCGCTTCCTCTATCGGGTCACCCTGCGGAAGCGGTGGGTCTTCGACGACGTGATCCCCGTGCCGAAGAAGCCCCGCTCCCTGCCGGTCGTGCTCAGCCCGGAAGAAGTGGTCCAGTTCCTCGACGGGGTGAAGGCCGCCAAGCATCACGCCATCCTGACCACGTGCTACGCCGCCGGCCTGCGCATCTCCGAGGCCGTCAGCCTCACGGTGTCCGCCATCGACAGCGAACGGATGGCGCTCCGCATCGCGAAGGGCAAGGGGCAGAAGGACCGCTACGTGATGCTCTCGCCGAAGCTGCTCGAGGTCCTGCGCGCCTGGTGGCAGGTCGACCGGCCGCGGCACTGGCTCTTTCCCGGCGAGCCCCCGGAGAAGCCGATCTCTCGGAACGCGGTCGGGCGTGCCTGCCACGTCGCCGCCCGCCGCGCGCGCCTCGCCAAGCCGGTTTCGCCCCATGCGCTCCGGCATGCCTTTGCGGTCCATCTCCTCGAGGCGGGCACCGACCTGCGTACGATTCAGCTCCTGCTCGGGCATCGGAGCCTGCAGACCACGGCACAGTACCTGCGGGTCGCGACCACCACGGTCTGCTCGACCGCCAGTCCGCTGGACCTCCTCCCGCGGCCTGTACCGGAACGCACCGCCGACATCGCCTGAGCGACGGTCGTGCCGCGCGCCGCGATCACCGTGGCGGAGATCTTCCGCCGCTACGGCGTCACCTTTCGGGCCGAGGTCGGGGCCGCCCTCTCGACGGCGCAGCGCCGCGTGATGACGGCCATCGAGCGGTGTCGCACCGCCGCCCTCGGCGGCCACGTCGAGCAGTGCGACCACTGCGGCCATCGCCGCGTCTGGTACAACTCCTGTCGCAACCGCCACTGTCCGACCTGTCAATCGCTGGCCCGCGCCGCGTGGCTCGAACGGCGCCGGGCGGACCTGCTGCCCACCGAGTACTTCCACGTCGTCTTCACCGTGCCCCCGGCGGTCGCCGAGATCGCCACCCAGAACAAGGCCGTCGTCTACGGTCTCCTCTTCCGGGCCGTTGCCGAGACGCTGCGCACGATCGCCGCCGACCCCCGCCACCTCGGCGCCGAGATCGGCTTCTTCGCCGTCCTCCACACCTGGGGCCAGACCCTCGTCCATCATCCGCATCTGCACTGCGTCATCCCGGGTGGGGGGCTCGCGAGCGACGGCAGCGGCTGGGTTGCCTGCCGCCCCGGGTTCTTCCTGCCGGTACGGGTCCTCTCACGCTACTTCCGCCGTGTCCTCCTCGAGGCGCTGCGAGACGCCTTCCAGTCCGGACAGCTGCGCTTCGCCGGCCGGCTGCAGTCCCTCAGCGACCCTCGGCGCTTCGCCGACCACCTCCGCCCGGCCCGCGAGACCGAATGGGTGGTCTACGCGAAGCGACCCTTCGCCGGCCCTGAACAGGTCCTCGACTACCTCGGCCGCTACACGCACCGCATCGCCATCGGCAACCAGCGCATCTGCAGCCTCGAAGGCGGCTCCGTGCGCTTCCGCTACACCGACTACCGCCGGACCGGCGCGTCCCGCCAGAGGACCATTGACGCTGACGGCGACCGAGTTCATCCGGCGCGTGCTCCTCCACGTGCTCCCGCCCGGCTTCCACCGCATTCGCTACTACGGCTTCCTCGCCAATCGCTACCGGCAGCAGAAGCTGACCGAGTGTCGGCGGTTGCTATCCGCGCCGCCGCCACCACCGGCAGAGCAGGCCGCCGGCGCCGCCACCGACTATCGGGACCGCTATGAGGCGCTGACCGGTCGCTCGTTGCGGCGGTGTCCCCGGTGCGACGACGGAAGCATGCTCTTCGTCGACGACCTCAGCGCCAGGCGGACAACCGGCCGCCTGCCGGCGGCGTGAACGGGTTCGCGCGGGCGACGTCGGCCAGGACGTCGACACGCCGCGTGACGCGCCTCTGGCCCCGCCTGGCCGGTTGTGCGTCCGGCTCGACGCCGGGTGCGCATTTCGGTGAAGTGGAACAGGGATTCCGGGGATCTGGAACACGGATTCCGGCGAAGTGGAACGCTCGTCGGAGCGGAGCGACGTTCGTCGTGACATCTTTGTTCGAAGAGTACAACGATCTTGCCTGTGGAGCGTATGGGCGGCGTTCTGTGCTGTCCAAGGCGGTGTGGGAAACGCGCTGCGACACCGTGCAATCAGCCGCGAGCGCATCGTGCGCGTTTTCCATGCCGCCGGTGCGATCCATAGGCCGGCCGGCCCCGGCGGGACTGGTGGTCCGTGAGGCGGGGTTGGGCCGCGGCGCGGGAACTGGCGTTGGGATGTTCACGTCCCCTCCGTCGTGCGGGTCTTCGGGGCGCGGTGTGTCCGCCGCATCGAGCGGCCCTTCAGCTCGATGCGGTGTGCGTCGTGGAGCAGGCGGTCGCAGATGGCGTCGGCCTGGTTGGGGTCGCCGATGACGGCGTGCCAGGTCGGTGACGGGCAACTGGCTGGCGATGAGGGTCGAGGCGCGCTCGGCCCGGTCCTCGATGACCTCGGTGAGGTCGCGCCGCTCGGCGTCGCGCAACGGCGCGATCATCCAGTCGTCGATGGCGAGCAGGTCGAGCTTCGCGAGGCGGGTCAGGAGCCGGGCGTATGACCCGTCGCCGCGACCGACGGCGAGCTCGTGCAGCAGCCGCGGCATCCGGACGTAGCGGGCGGTGAAGCCGCGGCGACAGGCGCGTTCGACGAACGCGCACGAGAGAAAGCTCTTCCCGATGCCGGTTGGGCCGATCAGCAGTAAATTGTGTCGCTCGGCGATCCAGGCGCAGGCGCCAAGCGTCAGGACCTGCTGGCGGTTGAGCCGGCGGGCATGGGTGAAGTCGACGGCCTCGAGGGTGGCCGGATGGCGCAGCTTGGCGGCGCGGAGCCGGCGCTGGAGCTTGCGCTGCTCGCGGGCCGTCCACTCGGCGTCGACGAGGAGGCCGAAGCGTTCCTCGAAGCCGAGGGCGGCGGCCTCGGCGGTCTGGATCTGCTGCTGGCAGGCGTCGGCCATGGCGCCGAGCTTCATGGTGTTCAGCTTGTCGAGGGTCTGTTCGATCAGCATCGGTCCTCCTCGGCGGTCGCGGCGTAGTAGTCGGCGCCGCGAATGTTGTCGTGGACAGGCGCCGGGGCGGTCTCGGCCGGCGGGTCCAGGGGCGGGTGGTCCTGGCCGGTGGCGAGGATGTTCTTGACGGTGTGGAAGCGGCAGGAGCGGAGGGCGATGGCGCGAGCGCTGGCGGCGTCGAGCCGGCCGTTGCCGTGCTGCCGCCCCAGCCGCATGATCCCGAGCACGGCCTTGTAGCCCTGCTCCGGGTGGGGGACGGCTCTCGAGGATTCGGGTGACGAGCTCACCGGTCGCCGGCCCGACCTTCTCGGCCCACCGGATGAGGCGCGACGGCGACCACTCGGCGTGGGCTCGATGGGCGCTGGGCATGTGCTCGGCCACGGTGGACGGCTGTCCGTCGTGGCGCCGCCGGTGCGAGGCCACGCGGCGGCCCTTGAAGAAGACCTCGACGGTCGTTGTGGTGTAGCGGACCTCGACCTGCTCGCAGAGGAGCTGGAAGGGCACGCTGTAGGCGTGGCGGTCGATCTGGACGTGGTAGTCGATGTTGACGCGGCAGTGCTTCCAGTACGCGAGGACGTAGCGCGTCGGCGGCAGGGGTCGCAGGGCCGGACGGTCGAGCTGCTCGTAGAGGGCGCGGCGGCTGATGCCCAGCTTCTGCATCGGCCGGTCGTTGAGCTCGTCGAGGAGCACGCGGATCGCCTGGTTCAGGGCGCCGAGGCCGAAGAACGTCTCGTCGCGGAGCCGGGCGAGTATCCACCGCTGAAGGGCACGCTGTAGGCGTGGCGGTCGATCTGGACGTGGTAGTCGATGTTGACGCGGCAGTGCTTCCAGTACGCGAGGACGTAGCGCGTCGGCGGCAGGGGTCGCAGGGCCGGACGGTCGAGCTGCTCGTAGAGGGCGCGGCGGCTGATGCCCAGCTTCTGCATCGGCCGGTCGTTGAGCTCGTCGAGGAGCACGCGGATCGCCTGGTTCAGGGCGCCGAGGCCGAAGAACGTCTCGTCGCGGAGCCGGGCGAGTATCCACCGTGGGCCAGGAGTACTGCCGCCTCCGCGGCGGCTTTGTCCTTGGGTTTCCTCGGCCGTGCGGGTACGACGACGGCGCCGTAGTGGGCGGCGAGATCCTCGTAGGTGCGATTGACGCCCGGCTCGTAGCGGCAGGGGCGGGTGATGGCGCTCTTGAGCTGGTCGGGGACCCACAAGGCGGTCGTGCCGCCAAAGTACTCGACCATGCGGATGTGGGCGTCGACCCAGTCGGGCAGCTGCTGGGTCGCCGTCGCCTCGGCGTAGGTGAGGTTGCTCGCGCCGAGCACGGCGACGAACAGCTCGACGCGCCGCAACTCGCCGGTGCGGGGGTCGACCAGCGCCGGCCGCTTCCCCGAGAAGTCGATGAACGTCTTCTCGCCGGCGCGGTGGACCTGGCGCATCGACGGCCGCAGCCGTCGCGCCCACTGCCGGTAGATCTCGCAGAACTGGGTGTAGCGGTAGCCGAGCGGATGGACCTGGGCGTACTCCTCCCAGAGGAGCTGCAACGTGACGCCGTCCCGCTTGAGCTCGCGGTGGATATGTGCGCAGTCAGGACGCACTCGGTCGTGCACCGGCGCGGCGCGGGGGAACAACCGGGCCTCCAGCGCCGCGTCGTCCAACTCCGTCGGCAACGGCCAGCCGAGTCCACCCTCAGCCGCCCGCCGCAGATAGCGGTTGACCGTGCCCACGCCGACCGCGGACGCCCGAGCTACCGCTTGGTGGGACAGTCCCAGCTCGTGTCTGAGCCGTAGTACTTCGCGAATCTTCCTCATCAGCAGCCTCCGTGCCGGCATCGCCTCGCCCTCCTCTCGGAAAGGCGTAGCGTGCCGCGGTCAGGCTACCGACGAGCGTTCACGATCCCCCGGGAGCGGCTGTTCCACTTCGTCCGGAATCGATGTTCCACTTCCGGAATCCGTGTTCCACTTCCCGGAATCGATGTTCCACTTCCCCCGAAATCGGTGTTCCGCTTCGTCCGGAATCGATGTTCCACTTCCTCCGAAATACGCAGTCGCGCGAGGCGGTCGCGCAGTTCAGGTTCGATGCGGATCTGGAACACGTCTGTACCCTTCAGCCCGAGACCCTGGCCGAAGCCGGCTGAAAGCGCCGGTCTCAGGGGGCGCCGAGAGCCTACGCGAGCTCGACCCGGGCGTGATGCCCGGCGACTGATGCCAGCGCCGAATCGCGGGTCAGCAGCGGTGCGTCCAGACTCTCCGCGAGGGCCAGATAGGCGGCATCGTAGGCCGTCAGGTTGTGACGAAGCTGCCAGATCCGTTCCAGCAGCGGCTGATGTCCGTGGCGCTCGATGGACATGGCCGCCAGATCCCCGAGCGAGCCGCGGCCATGGCGCTCGTCGATGTCGCCGTGCAGGGCACAACGTCTGAGCGCGTGGGCGACCTCGACATCCAGCATGTGAGGCGCGTGCAGCGGGTCGTCGCCTTCGAAGAGGCGCTCCTCCAGTGCGGAGCCCGCATCGGAGCGAAGAAGCACCTCGACCACGATCGAAGCGTCAACGACGATCACCGGCTGTCCCGACCTTCGCGGACGAGGTCGGCGGCCGATACGCTGAGCTCGACGCGGGGACGCGATTGCAGGCGCTCCCGGAACCGTCTGCGGGCCAGGATGTCCAGCACGTAGTCGGCCACGGACAGGCGCTCGGTGGCGGCTCGCTTCTCCAGCGCCTGGTAGAGCTCTTCAGGGACATGACGGAGCACGATCGTACGCTCCGAGTGGGGGCTCTCGGACTCACCCCAAGCCGGCGCCGCGCTGGTCTCACGGACGCGGTCCGTTCCTCTGGGCCCGTCGTTCGGAGAACCCTGCAGGTACGCCTGCAGCGCCAGCCGCACGATGTCCGATGGCCGCCGCGCGTCGCGCTTCGCCCGTTCGCCCACGGCGTTGTGCAACCCGTGGGGCAGTCTGACGCTCAACTGGTCGCGCACTCGCTCCACCCTCCCTCACGCCATTGTAATGCAATGTCATGCAACCGATGAAGGCGGGCGGCGTTGGCGCGGAGCGGCCGCGACCCGTCACGGCAGGGTGTAGGTCAGCAGCGTGGTCCCCGCGGCCACCGCCACATACTGCTTTCCGTCTCTTCCCATGTAGGTGATGGGATTGGCGCCGCTGATCAACTGCTCGGTCTCGACGCTCCACAGCTCGCGTCCGGTCTTCGTCTCGTAGGCGCGGAACCGGCGATCGGTGGCCCCCCCGATGAAGAGCACGCCGCCCGCGGTCGAGGTCGGCCCGCCCTTCTGCGAATTGGGGGCGCCGGTCTCCACGCCGGGTGGTGCGCCTTCGACCGTGCCGAACGGGATCTGCCAGGCGATCTCACCGGTGTTGACGTCCACGGCGGTCAGCCTCGACCAGGGCGGCTGCCAGCAGGGCCAGCCGTCGACGGCCAACCGGGTGACGACGTGCCAGTAGATCCGGCGCGACTCGGGAGGACCCCCATAGCCGCGACGATCGGGATCGTTTTCCACGCTTCTGAGCTCGCTGATGTGTCCGGTGTCCGCGTAGTTGATGATGTAGTAGCCGAGACTTGGATCGAAGGTTCCGCCGGTGAACTCCGTCCCGCCGCCGGTCGACGGAAACACGAGCGCGCCGTCCAAGGACGGCGGCGTGAAGGGGCCGCGGTTTCGCCCGCCGTCGAAGTCCGCCAGCAGCTCGCGGCACGCGGCCTCGTGCTCGGGCGTCACCGTCGCGATGTCGTCCATCGTGAAGCTGGTGCGCCCGAAGGGGGGCGGCTTCACCGGGAACGGCTGCGTCGGCGAGTAGTACTCCCCGGGCAGACTCCCCCGCGGGACGGGGCGTTCCTCGATCTCGTAGATCGGCTCGCCGGTGACCCGGTCGAAGATGAACAACACCGGATACTTCGTCATGACGCCGACGGCGGGAATCGTCTCGCCGTCCCGCTCGACGTCGAACAGGATCGGCGGCACCGGCATGTCCAGGTCCCACAGGTCGTGATGGACGGCCTGGAAGTACCACTTCAGCTCGCCCATCAGGGCGTCGACGGCCACGATCGAGTTCGCAAAGAGGTTGTCCCCGGGGCGGTCGATTCCATAGAAGTCGTTGTGGGCGGACCCGAGCGGCATGTACAGGATGCCGCGCTCCTCGTCGACGGTGAAGAAGGTCCAGGTGTTGGCGCCGCTGACCCCTCGCCAGGAGTCGTCCAGCCAGGTCTCGTTGCCGACCTCGCCGGGCCGGGGCACGGTGTGGAACGTCCAGACGAGCTCGCCCGTCCGCAGATCCCACGCGCGCACGTCGCCCGCCGGCCCCTTCGAGCCGGTCTCGTCGGCGTTGTGGACACCGGTGAACACGAGGTGCCTGTAGATGGCGACCCCGGACGAGATCCCGTAGTGCATGTTCGGGAAGCCGTTCATCACGTCCGGGGTCTTCAGGTCGACGTAGCCGTCGTTGCCGAACCGGGCGTTGGGAATGCCGGTCCGCGCGTTCAGCGAGATCAGCTCGCCCTCCTCGGTGCCGAAGACGATCTGCGGGGACGTGACGTCGTCGCCTTCCCAGTACGCCAGGCCCCGCATGGAGCCGCCCGTCCAGTGCAACTGGTGCTCGGGTGAATTCCAGTCCCCGGGCGCCGTGTACTCCCAGATGAGGTCACCGGTCTCCGGCTCCAGCGCCACCACGCGGTAGTACGGGAACGACAGGTACAGGACGCCGTCGACCATGAGCGGGGTCGACTGGCTCGGCCGTGACGGCACGCCCGGCTTCGTCATCTCGTACCGCCACGCCGGCACCAGGGTCGACACGTTGCCGGTGTCGATCTGCGTCAACGGGGAGTGGCGCTGGTTGCCGCCGTCCCGTCCCCAGGCGGGCCAGCCGTCCTGCGCGTGCACCGGCGGCGCGGCGAGGCCCGCCACCATCAGCAACCACAGGGAATGCCGCGCGGCGTGGTGTCGCAGGGTCGAGCTGATTGTCATGAGTCGAGGGCTCCTCGCCAGACTTGTGTACCGCCCCGGAATTCCTTGGAACTCCGGCCGCATCCTCAAGGCGTTGCGGCGCCCTGGTGGACGAACTGCTCGAGCCCCGGCCGCCCGTGGCAAAAGCCCCGCTACGTTCGATCGGCACTACATCCCGCGGATCCCGGTACAACGCGGGGTTCTGCCGCGGGCTGCCCGTCAGTGCGCTAGATGCTGCTTGAACCAGTCGACCAGGGCGGTCATCGCGAGCTCGGCATCGGCGCCGCGAAACCCGTGATCGGCGCCGGGAATGATGATCGCCTTCGACTCGACCCCATGCTCCTGCAGCGCGGCGTACATGTCGTGGCTGTTGCTCACCGGCACCAGGCCGTCGGCGTCGCCGTGGATGAGCAGCGTGGGGGGATCGTCTCCCGACACGTGAACGATCGGGGACACGGACGCGGCGTCGGAGGGCTGGAAATTCAGGGCGGGGAATCGGGCGTTCCCGACCGACGGGTCGATTCCACGCGCCAGCGGGCGCAGGTCGACCGGCGGATAGTAGGCCACCACCGCGGCCACCCGATTGCCGGTCCGGAGCACCGCATCTTCGGCAGACGGGTCCCCCGCGTCGGACGTCGTCCCGAGCATCAGCGACAGGTGTCCGCCGGCGCTCCCTCCCCAGACGCCGAGGCGGTTCGGATCGACGCCCAGCCGCCGGGCATTGAGCTTGACGTAGCGCACCGCGCGGCGCACGTCGGGGACGATCTCGGGCAGGATGAACTTCGGGCTGCTGCCGTGCCGGACCGCGAGCACCGTGAATCCGGCGTCGAGCAGCGCCTGATACCGCTGTTGCGACGCCGCGTGCGGCCGCCACGCCGAGCGCCAGCCGCCACTGACCATGTTCAGCACCGCGGCCCCGTTGGCGTCGGCCGGGGTGAACACGTCGAACGTCAACGCCATGCCGTACTTGTGGCCGTACACCACATCCGGCGTGACGGTGACGTCCTGAGCGAACGCCGCGCCCGCCGTGAACAGGGCGAGGACGGCAACGACGGCTCGTAGTCTCGACATGGGGTTCTCCTTGCAGTCGCTCATGCGCCTGCCGCTACCTCGGCATCTTCACCTGCAACAACTCGAACATCCCGAGCACGGTCGCGGTGCGGCGATTCTATCCCGATGGGGTCCGCGACCCAAGACATCACCGGCCGGCGCGCGCGAGCGTGCGTGAGTCGACGCCACCGGCGGTAGGCTTCAGTCCTGATCGGGGGACCGGCGGGCGCGCTTGAGCTGTGCGCGGCGGCGCTTTTCCTCTGCCTGGCGCCGCGTGGACCCCAGGGTTGGCCGCGTCGCCTTTCTCGTTTTCGCAACGACCGTGGCCTGGCGCACGAGCGACACGAGGCGCTCGAGCGCATCCTCGCGGTTTCGCTCGCGGGTACGGAACCGATGGGCGTTGATGATGATCTCGCCGTGCTTGGTCGCCCGCGCCCCCGCGAGCTCGAGGAGCCGGGTGCGGACGTCGTCCGGCAGCGACCTCGAGCCGCGCGCATCGAAGCGAAGCTGGACCGCGGTTGCGAGCTTGTTGACGTTCTGCCCGCCGGGGCCCGGCGCGCGCACGAACTGCTCGCTCATCTCGTCCTCGGCGAGACTGATTCGATCGGTGACGAAGATCGCCATGGGCTCTCCGGCCGTTGCCGGTCAGGACACTGACGGAACCTTGCCGTGTGTCAAGCGCGCGAAACCGTGAAAAACGGGTCGCGGCTGGATGCAGTTGGCAACTCTATATCGATCACTGTCGTTACCGCACCGGGACCACTCGCGGCAGCCTGTCCGCCCTGACGATCTCCGTGTGGCCGGCTACGGGGCTGTTCACCTGATGGGGTGGGAGTTTAGCGTATCGGCGTGGCCCTGCGTGCGTGTCCTCGGCGTCGAAGCCCTCGGGGAGTTCCGCGGCACAGTGCCGATAAGCTACAGTTGCGGTACGGGGCGGGCCGGCAGGGGCCGGACGGACGAGCACGATGAAGGGGCGATCCATCATGACGCTGAGGAGATTGACGGGCTTGGGCATCCTGCTGGCCGCGGGGTCCCTCGCGATCGGGCTGGCGGCCGAAGCCCAGGCGCAGTCCGGAGCGCCGGAGCTGGCGGGAATCTTCGCCGGCCGGCGGTGCGTGTCCGAGGGCACCGGGGTGTGTCCGGAGCTGAGCCGCGAGGGGGCCGAAAGGCTGCTGACGGCCCGGGCGAGGGCGTTCACCGACGCGTTCGACGAGCTCGCGGCCCCGAAGTACGACTGCGCGCCGGCCACGCTGCCGGGGCTGTTCGGCGATCCGTACGCCTTCGAGGTGCAGCAACTGGCCGATCGCGTGACGCTCACCTACGTGAAGGACGACGTGGCGCGTACCGTCTGGCTCGAGGGCCACGGGCATCCCGAGCCCCCGATCGGAGCGTTCTTCATCCATGGCCATTCGACGGGGCGCTACGAGGGGAACCAGCTCGTCGTCGACACGACAAGGTTCACGTTCGATCCGGCCGGCATTGCGGGCGACTACATGAGTGCGCCGTCGTCGACGCAGAAGCGCCTGCTCGAGCGCTACTGGCGGGAGGGCGACAACCTGAGGATGGACCTGACCGTTGAAGATCCGGTCTTCCTGCTCGCGCCCATCAACTACGTCATGGAATGGCGGCGGAGCGACCAGCGTTCGTCGCTGCCCTGGGACTGCGATCCCGAGGCGGCCCAGCGCAACCTGCGGTTGCTGCCCTCGAAGTATCCGCAGGATCCGCCCGTCAATCGCCGAAACCCGTGAGGAGAAGCGCGATGACCCATCGATGGTCCGCCGTCATCGTCGTCGGAAGCGTCCTGTTCGGGCTGAGCCTCCCTGCCGCGGCGCACCATGGCGCGGCCGGTCTCTTCGACATCGCCCGAACCGTCGAGGTGACCGGCTCGGTCAAGAAATGGAGCTTCGTCAACCCGCATCCCATCCTGGTCCTCGAAGTCACCGACGAGACCGGCGCGACCGCCGAATGGGACATCTACTTCGGCCCGGCCGCCGCGCCCATTCTCCGGAATCGAGGCTACGCGCCGGACACGTTCACGTTCGGTGAGACGCTGACCGTCACCGGCCACCCCGCCAAGGTGACCGGTGCGCGCGCCATCGACGTCTTCGGCAGCGAGGCCAGCATGACGAGGCCCGACGGCAGCCGCGTGCCCTGACCGCCCCTGGCGGGAGTCCCGCGGCATTCGAGCGCCGATGGCTGCAATATGCCCGACAGGCGCCCTTCTCGCGCCTTGTCAGACGGGTGCCTCGGGCTCTCGCTGCAACGCGGGGTCCACCACGGAGTTGCTGACCGCAGGAGGGTTGGCAAGCGGACGGCTCCGCGGCGACGGACACCTGCGCTATCCTGAAGCCACGCCGAGGACGAACCTGTTTCCCGGCGCGGGCGGACAAGCTGGGCCCCAACCGCGATGGGGTCGGCGACAGCCCGGACCGGAACGAGCATCCGAGCGGCCGGCAGGAGTCGGCGCCGCAGACTCGATCCGGGCATGAGTTCCCTGTTCCACCGCGTGCCGGGACGCGCGCGGCCGAAGGAGTCGACGATGATCCGCACTGCCGTCGCTTGCGCCACCGCAGCGTGGGTGCTCGCCGCGAGCCCGACTGCCGCCCAGGACGTGCTGCGGTCGGCCTATCACGATTTTCGCGCCGTGACCGTGGCCGACGGCCTCGATGTCCCCTGGTCCCTCGCGTGGCTGCCTGACGGCGACATGCTGGTCACCGAACGCCCCGGACGCCTGCGCATCGTGCGCGACGGGACGTTGTTGCCCGATCCGGTGCCGGGCGTGCCGGAGGTGTTCGCGCGGGGGCAGGGCGGACTGTTCGAGGTGCTCCCGCACCCGGACTTCGCGGCCAACCGCCTGCTGTACCTGAGCTATGCGCGGCCGCTGGCCGAGGGCTCGACGACCGCGGTCGTCAGAGGGCGGTTCGAGGACGATCGGCTCACCGGGGTCGAGGATGTCTTCGTGGCGCGGTCGGCGGGCGGCGGTCACTACGGGGGGCGCCTCGCCTGGAACCGCGACGGGTACCTGTTCGTCTCGGTGGGCGATCGGATGGCGCGCACGAGGGGCGATCTGTCGGCGCACCCCGCGCAGGACCTGTCGAACCATCACGGGGTCACGCTTCGCCTCCATGACGACGGCCGCGTGCCGGACGACAATCCGTTCGTCGGGCAGGACGGCCCCCTGCCCGAGATCTGGAGCTACGGGCACCGGAACCCGCAGGGGCTGCTCGTCCACCCGGAGACCGGCGACCTGTGGGCCGACGAGCATGGACCGCAGGGCGGCGACGAGCTCAACCTGATACAGCCCGGCCTGAACTACGGCTGGCCGCTCGTCGGCTACGGCGTGAACTACGGGAGCGGGACGGCGATCCACGCCGGGACGCGCGGCGAGGACATCGAATCGCCGGTGCACTTCTGGGTCCCCTCGATCGCCACGTCCGGTCTGATGGTGTACACCGGCGACCGGTTCCCGGCATGGAAGGGCAGCTTCTTCGTGGGCGGGATGGCCGGACAGCAGCTCGCGCGCCTCACCCCCAGCGTCGACCGGCCGGGCCGGATCGAGCAGGAAGAGACGCTGACCTACGGCATCGGCCGGGTGCGCGACGTCCGGCAGGGACCGGACGGCTACATCTACCTGGCGGTCGAGCAGCGCGGCGGGCCGAGTCAGGTCGTGCGGCTCGAACCCGTGGCGCGCCGGTAGCGTCGATGCCGCGAGGCATCGCTGCTCCACGAGCGCGCCGGTCCCCTGCGCAGGGGACTCGTCGCACTGCTCGCGACCATCGACGATCCGGCCGCCGGCGCCGGAGCCCGAGACAGAACCTCCGCCGGGCCGCCGACCTCCGCCGCCCGGCCCGCGCGGGGCGGGACTCGGCACGGTCGGGTCAGGCCCGGGTCCCGAGCCACCTATGACAGCGGCGGCGTCCGCTCGTGCCACTCCGTCGCCTGCTCGTACGCGTGCGCGAGCGCGAGCACGTCGACCTCGCCGAGGGCGCGGCCGCACAGCTGCAACCCGATGGGCAGGCCTTCGCGGCTGAAGCCGCACGGGACGGTGATGGCGGGAGTGCCGTACCCGTTGAAGGGCGCGGTGTTGCGGATCAGGATGCCGGTCACCTCGAGCGGCGACGCCCGGGCCTCCTCGATGCTGACGGGGAGCTGCACCAGCGTCGGCGTGACCAGGATGTCGACGTCGTCGAACACCGCGGCAATCGCCTTCCTCACGAGCGTGAGCTGGTACCGCGCCTCGGCGTAGTCGGCCGCGGACATCTCGGCGCCGCCTTCGATGCGCTCCAGCGTGCTCGGGTCGTACAGGTCGCGCCGCTCGTCGAGGAGATCGGCGTGATACGCGTATGCCTCGACCCCGACCGTGCGCGCCTCCGGCAGCGGCGGCAGCTCCACGTCCCGCGTGCCCGCCGTGAGATCGCCGAGGACGCCGAGCGCCCGCTCGACGGCGGCCAGGACCTGCGGGTCCACGTCTTCGTAGAACGCGCGCGGCACGCCCAGGCGCAGCGCCGACGTCGGGCGCCGGAGCGCGCTCGCGTAGTCCGGAATCTCCGCCTCGATACTGGCGATGCCCCGCGGGTCGTAGCCGGCCATCGCCTGCAGCATCAGCGCGGCATCGGCGACCGTCCGGCACATCGGGCCGACGTGGTCGAGAGAGACGCCGAGCGGGACGATGCCGCGGATGCTCGCCAGCCCATAGGTCGCCTTCAGACCGACGATGCCGCAATGCGCGGCGGGGATGCGGACCGACCCCCCGGTATCGGTGCCGAGGGCGCCGGCGCACAACCGCGCGGCGACGGCCGCGCCCGAGCCGCCCGACGATCCGCCCGGGATGCGGTCCACGTCCCACGGATTGCGCACCGGACCGGACCAGGCGAACGCCGACGTCCCGCCATAGGCGAACTCGTGCATGTTCAGCTTGCCCAGGACGATCGCGCCCGCCGCCTCGAGCCGCGTCACCACCTCGGCGTCCTCGTCCGGGACGCGGTCCGCGAACACCGCGCTCCCGGCTGTCGTCCGCACGCCCGCCGTATCGATGTTGTCCTTCAGCGCAATCGGAATGCCGTGCAACGGACCGCGCCACCGGCCGCCCGCCAGTTCCGCTTCGAGCGCCCGCGCGCGCTCGACCGCGCGCTCCTCGGTCACCGTCACGAAGGCGTTGAGCTGAGGGTCCAGACGCCGGATGCGCGCGACGTAGGCCTCCACGAGATCCAGCGGCGAGAGGTCGCCGCGGCGAATGAGGCGCTGCGCCTCGGCGATGCTCAAGTCGGTGGGGTCGGCGGTCTGCGTGAACGCGGGACGACTCGCCAGGAAGGCGGCCGCGGTTGCGCTCGCCGTGAGGAAGTCGCGTCGGGCAATGGCTGTTGACATGTCATCTCCTGCGATACGGCCGCGAGTCGTCGGAACGCCTCGGGCTCGCGTTCATTCGCGACCCGGCGCCGGGCGAATTCGGTCCGCGCCAAACAGCTCCTCGACGAGGAAGCGTGTCCCGGGCGGGGCCCGCTCCTGCGGATAGTAACGCGTGATGCGCTCGAATACCTCTTCCGGAGCGACGAGCCCGAGGCGCCGGACGAGGATCGCGTTGGAGCGCGGCGCTCAGGCGGATTTCGACCCCTTGAGCGACTGCTATCCGAGCATCTCCCGAAACTGTTCGAATCGGCGCTCGAGGAACTGACGATCCGGCCAGTCTTCCCGAGCCTGGGGAAGCCTGAGCAGTGCTCCATCGATGCCCTTGATGTTCGCCAGCAGGTCGCCGTCGTGTTGCTCACTCAACGGCGATGCCACGTGAACGCGATAGCCGGGATCGACGCCGATCAAGTGCGAATCGAACGCGACGTGGTGGAGTGCGGACATGCAGATGCCGTTCCGGACCGAGGGCGGCCCCCCCTCGGCATCGGGCACGATATGGGCGCCGACCAGCAGTTCGCGTACCGGCAGTCCGCTGAACGCGCATCTCCAGCGGTACGCCGCCTTCGTGCGCGCGCTGAACCACGCCTGATGGTTCCTGGTGCGCATCGCGACCAGGGAGTACGAGGCTTCGATGCTCTCTCGTACGGCGGCGGCCGGGGTTGTCACCCCGGCGACCGCGAAGTCGGCGGTTGACAGCAGTACATATCCTTCCTTCTGTCTGAAGTCTTCGACCCAGACCGGGAATATCGGTTGGTACGTGGCCGGGGAGATGCCGATGAAGTAGATGAGCGGTGCGCCCCGCCGCATCGCAGCCCGGAGCGCACGGTTGGTTGGGTCCTCTCGTCCGCCGCGTGACAGGTCATAACGAAGCAGCCCGGTCGCGCCGTCCACGTTTGTCGCGCTCAAGCTCTGATCGCGGTACCACAGCGACCTGCCCGATCGCGGCACCGTCGTCTTGATGCTGAGGGCGGCGCTCATCTGACGCGGCTTGAAGATCCCCTTCGCCCGATTGGCGAACAGCACCGTCTCGCCGCCCGCCTGAAAGCCGACCCTGATCGCCTCCCAGGGAATCTGTCCACCCCACTGCCGCGAGAGCTTCTCGATGGCCGCAAACGCTGCGACGCGGATGCGTCGATCAGGGTCCATCGTCTAGAACACCGACCGGGGGTGCGTTGATTCCATCGTCGAACATGCGACGAGCAGGAGAGCGGTCAGCGCGGCAAGCCCGGCGTACCAGCGTAGAGTGCCCACGGCGTCATTCTACGGCCACCCGGCTCGCGATCCGAGAGCCCTCGATCGCACGGGGCCGGCATCAGACATCAGGCTGAAGCGCTTTCCCTGCTGCCGGAGGTGCGGGATCGAGAGCCGGGTTCGCCGCGGCGGCCGGCGCTGCCCGATTGCGAGTCTTGCCTCTTGCCACGGCGGTCGCGGGCGAGAGCTTTTCTTGCCCGCCCTGCATTTTGTCCTTGACAACCCTTTCGGGACGCGGCGGCCGCCAGTCGGGCATGCCACCAGGATCGCCTTTCCGACCGTCTCTGCGGCTGCAGGCCGCGCGTTCTCGCCACAAGACGCGACAAACCTCGATCCGACTGCCGATCGGCCACCTACGGCCAACGTAAGCTGTTGAAATATGGCGGGTTAGAGTGGTTCATGTCCGCTGACAAAGGCCCCGCTCCGTCGACATCCTCCACGCATCTTCCACCTCACGCCGGGCCGGCCGACGAGCCGCCGCCCCGCGGGCGGGCGACTGCGTCCGGCGACCGCGGAGCGCAGCTCGCCCGGCTCGGCGACCGCATCGCCGAGCTGTCCGCCCGCATCCAGGCCGCCACCCACGAGCTGCTCGTCCTCATCCGCGAGTTCGACGAGCAGGAGGGCTGGGACGGTTGCCTGACGTGCGCGCACTGGCTGAGCTGGCGGGCCGGGCTCTCGCCGGGGGCCGCCCGCGAGCACGTCCGCGTGGCCCGCGCCCTCGGGGACCTGCCGAAGCTGAGCGACGCCATGCGCCGCGGCAAGGTCTCCTACTCGAAGGTGCGCGCGGTCACCCGGGTCGCCACCCCGGAGAACGAGCAGACCCTGCTCGACGTGGCGCTGGCGGGCACGGCGGCGCACGTGGAGCGGATCGCCCGCGCGTGGCGGCGCATCGACCGGAACGTGGAGCAGGCGGAGGAGCGGCGGCGAGACGCGAGCCGCGGGCTGCGGACGTGGGTGGACGAGGACGGGATGGTGGTCGTCCGCGGGCGGTTGACGCCGGAGGTCGGGGCGGTGCTGCGGCGGGCGCTGGAGGCGGCTTGCGACCAGGCTCGGCGCGCGCCGGCGTCGGACGGTGGCGGGGAAGAGGAAGCCGCCGGAGCGCCGGCGCGCGCGGAAGACGAAGCGGCCGGCGCTCCGGCCGGCGCTCCGGCCGGCGTGGAAGAGCCGACGCTCGCGCAGCGGCAGGCGGACGCCATCGGGACGTTGGCCGAGGCGGCGTTGGCGGGCGGCCTCGACCGGGGGACGGCCGGTGACCGGTATCAGGTGGTACTGCACGTGGACGCGGAGGCGCTGGGGGAACGGCGGGACGTTCCCGCGAGAACGTCCGGGGGCGCGGCGTCCGGGCCGGCGCCGCGGGCAGACGGTGGTCGCGTTCCCGCGGGAACGTCCGGGGGCGCGGCGCCCGGGGCGGACGGTGGTCGCGTTCCCGCGGGAACGTCCGGGGGCGCGGCGCCCGGGGCGGAGCTGCGGGGAGGCAACGATCGCGTTCCCGCGGGAACGTCGGGGGGCGTGGCGTCCGGGCCGGTGCCGCGGGGCGATCGCGTTCCCGCGGGAACGCCGGCGGCGCACGGTCCCGGTGACGGATCGCCGATGCGCACGGAAACGCCAAGCCGGGCAGGACGCGCCCGACACTCGCGACGGCGCCGGATGTCGGGCCCGTGTCCGGGGGTGTGGCCGGCGACGCCCGCATCCGACACGGCGACATCCGAACCCACCACCGCGGCATCCGAACCCTCTGCCGCTCGCGCTCGGAGATCCAGTCCCGCACGGTGCGCGCGCCGGCCGCCGACCTCCGCATCCACTCCATCCGCCGCGCCGGCCGCCGGCCGCCAGACCGTGCTGGACGAGGCCGGCGGCATCCATGTCTCCGCGGAAACCGCCCGGCGCATGGCCTGCGACGCGGCCACCGTCACCATGCGCCACGGCCCCGGCGGCGAGATCCTCGACGTCGGCCGCCGCACCCGGACCATCTCGCCGGCCCTGCGTCGGGCCCTCGCGGTCCGCGACCGGCAGTGCCGGTTCCCGGGTTGCGGCAACCTTCGCTGCGATGCGCACCACCTTCGGCACTGGGCCGACGGCGGCCGGACCGCGCTCGACAACCTGGTGCTGCTGTGCCGGCGGCACCACCGGGCGGTGCACGAGGAAGGGTTCCGCGTCACGCTCGACGCCGACGGGGGCGTGCAGTTCGTGGGGCCGGACGGCCATCCCCTGCCGGAGGCGCCGCCGGCGCCGGCCTGGACCGGCCCGGCGCTGCAGCCTACGAACGACGGCTTGGCGGAAGCTGGCATCGAGATCGACGCCGACACGGCGACGCCGACCTGGCGCGGCGAGCGGCTCGACCTCGACTACGCGATGAGCGTGCTGTGGCGGCCCTGCCGCGAGGCGCCCGGGGAATGAGCGCTAGTTCATGGCCTCGACCGGGCCGGGTTCATGTCCACGACACCGATGGGAGGAAACCGACCGACCAACGTCGCCGCGCTCCGACGAGCTGCGGGCAGGTTGTGCGACTATGGGCACATGGCAACGAACCTGGCGATCAGTCCCGACCTGCTGGAGCGCGCCGTAGAGCTCAGTGGAGAGAAGACCAAGACCGCGGCAGTGACGCTGGCGCTGCAGGAGCTCGTTGCACGGCGGGAACAACGCCGGTTGCTCGAGCTGTTCGACTCGCTCGATTGGGATCCGACGTTCGACTACAAGGCGGAGCGCTCGCGCGGATGAGTCTCGTGGTCGACACCAGCGCCTGGTCGCTTGCGCTCGAATCCGCCCGCTGACGGCCGCTGACGCGACCTTGCGGTCGCGTTGGGAGTTCCGCTGGCGCGAAACTCCTACGGCGCAAGCCCCTGGCCCGGGGGGAGGACTGCGGCTCCCGAAGAGGCCGGCGGACCGAAGTACTTGTCCAGAATCCATTGCGGCTGCCAGCGGTCGGGCCGGCGTTCGCGGCCGGTCAGATCGCGCCGGAGCGGCGACGGATCGGAGGATTCGAGCGGCGCCGCATCGGCCATCGCCGCTCTCCAGCCTTCGAGCAGCGCTTCGAGCCGGGCCAGGGTCTGCCGGTGCGCTGGGTCGGCCGCGAGATTGCGCAGCTCATCGGGATCTTCGGCGAGGTCGAACAGCTGCCGGTGGTTGACCTTCGGGTAGACGATCAGCTTGTACCGCTCGTCGCGCACCGCGCGCATCAGGTCCTGGTACGGCAGGAACAGGCTCCGGCGCCACGCCGCATCGCCCTCGCCCGACCACAGCGCCGCCAGGTCACGGCCGTCGATGCCGGGCGGCGTCTCGGCCGAGCCCAGGCCGAGCAGGGTCGGGAACAGGTCGAAGAGATAGGTGAAGGCATCGGTCGAGCCGTGGGGGATGCCCGGGCCGCGGACGATCAGGGGGCAGCGCATCGAGTGCTCGTACAGGTTCTGCTTACCGAGCAGCCCGTGGAGTGCCGTCCATCAGGGCAGCGGAGTGCCCGGGACGATGCCGTGCAGCAGCTCGGTCACGGGCAGGCACAGGATGCCGTCGATCTGCAGGCGTTCATCGCCGAGGTGGGCCAGTCGGGCCTGCGCTTCCGGGTAGTCCTGCGCGAAGCTCTTCAGGGGCCTGAGGTCCGCCGGCCGAATACGCGAAGCGTGCTTGACCTCGAGCGCCCAGAACACATCGCGGCCGTAGAGCACGAAGTCGACCTCGCTGCCGGCCCGCGTGCGCCAGAACGCGAGCGTGGCGGCGGCTCCGGAATAGTCGACCCACGCCCGCAGGTGCTGGGCGACCAGCCCTTCCAGCGCCGCGCCGCGGGCCTCCTCCGGCCGATCCAGCGGTCCCGCCGGGCGCAGCGAGCGAAACACGCCGGCGTCGGCGAAGTAGAACTTCGGATGCGTCGTGACCTGCCGGCGCACGCGGCGGGCGAAGACCGGGAGCCGGAACGCCAGCAGCAGGTCTTCCACGATCTCGATGAACCCCTCCACTGTCTTGCGGCGCACCGCGCACTCTCGCGCCACGTCGCTGGTGTTGAGCACGGCCGCGTGCGAGAAGCTGATTGCTTCGAGAAACCGGTGGAACGCGCCCAGATCGCGCACCAACCCCTCCGACTGGACCTCCTGTTGGACGTACAGCCCCGCGTAGGCGCTCAACGTATCGGCGGGATCGTCGGCGTCCCAGATCAACGGCAGCAATCCCTGGTCGAGCGCCGCCTCCAGGTCGAAGCGCGGGCCGAGCTCCGCGGCCATGAACGGGTGCATCGACCGCACGACCGCCCGGCCGGCGAGGAGATCGACACCGGTGCGCTTCAGCTTGCGCGCGCTCGATCCCGTGAGCACGAAACGCGGGCCACCGGGCTCCTCCATCAGCTGGTGGACGACGGTGAGCAGCTCGGGAACCCGCTGCACTTCGTCGATCACGATGTCGGCTGCGCCGGGCGCCGCCACCAGCTCACGCAGCCGTTCCGGCTGCGCCGCATACCGCCGCTGCTGCGCCGGCGCCAGCAGATCGACCCGGACGGCCTTCGGGAACGCCGCCTGCAGCCAGGTGCTCTTGCCGGTTCCCCGCGGGCCGAACAGGAAGAAGTGTCCAGGCGGCGGGCGAAAAAATGCCCTCGCTATCGCCACAATGAGAGCAATTATGGCATTAGCCCGGAAAAATTACATCCCTTGACGGGCTCCTTCCCCGATAGGCGCAGCCAATGGACGATGGACGGCCGCAGGCGCCGCAGTGACCATCAGGACCGCGGCCACGATGTCGATGGCGGGACTGATCGGCTCGCGGACGCCGGCCCGCGTCCGAGGCAGGATGGTCCGCTGGTCCTCGCCGGCCATGAAAGAGCACCATGACCACGTCGTCCAACAGGCGTCACATGCCCCAGACGGTGACCGGCGCGCTGTTCGCGGCCGGTTCGCGGCGGAAGAGCTTCTCGTCCCAGGACCTGTCCTGCGATCGGTCGAAGATGATCAGGTGGCCCGACTCCGCGCCGCAACGGTCCATGTAGCCCTGCGTCTGGTCGACGCCCTGCCGGATCGTGGGTTCCAGTCCGTTGCCGCGGACCTTGCATTCGACGACGAACCTTCGGATGCGGTCCCCTTGCGGCCACACGATCAGCAGGTCCACCCGCCCGCGGCCCAGGGCGTACTCGCGCTCGATGCGGCCGCCGCCGTTCACCACCTTCTGCAGATACGCCTGCAGCAGCAGTTGCGGACCGGCCTCCCGATACCGGTCGAAGCGCTGCGTCCAGTGCTCCGAGTGCTCCCGGAAGAACCGCTGGAACGCCTCCAACAGCCCGTCCACGTCCAGGCCGCCGTCGGCGTCCACGTACCACGCCGTCTCCGCCTCGACGTCGTCCTGCGTCACGACCGTCAGCTCGCGCGGAATCACCTCCGCGTAGATCGGGTTGGCGATGCGCTTGGTGTCGCTCTGCGCCAGCAGGCCCAGGTCGCACGCGTACTCCACGTCCCGGCCCCGCTCGGCGTAGCTCCCCCGACCCTCGGCCCCGGTCAGCATCGGCGCCACCACCCGCCGCACCCGCTCCTCGCGCAGCTTGTCGGCCAGATCGTCGAGGTGCGTGGCGCGGGCCAGGATCATCCTCTCCTGGGCGTCCACGATGTCGTCCGCCGTGATTGCGCGGGCGCGGTCCCGACCCGCGCCGCTCTCGAAGCAGGCCTCCCGGCACAGCGCGTTCACGAGCCACGGCTGCCCCGCCGTCCGCGTCCAGACGGCGGCCAGCGCGTCTCCGGTGAACGCCTGCCCGGTCTCTTCGGTGTGCTGCGCAAGCAGCGCGCGCGTCTCGTCTTCCGTGAGATCGCCCAGGCGGAGCGAGGCAGACTTGATGTTGAACGCGCTGCCGCCGAGCACCAGCGCGTTCTGCGCCGTGGAATGGATGCGGTAGTCGCGAACGTCCCGCACCCCGCACAGGATCACGCTGTGCGGAAAACGGCCGGGGCGGTCCGGGTAACCGGTGCGCAGCTGCCGCAGCACGGACAGCAGGGTGTCCCCCACCAGCGCGTCGATCTCGTCGATCAGCAGCACCAACGGCCGCGGCTCGGCCATGCACCAGCGCAGCAGCGCCTGGCGCAGCGCCTGGCCCGGCCCGACGCGCTCCAGCAGGCCCGGCCAGATGCCCTCCAGCGACTCGTCGCCCAGCGTCACGCTCGCCTGCAGCGCCAGCTCCGCCAGAAGCGCGCGCATGCCCTCCGCCACGTTCTCGCGCAGCGCCTGGACGGCCTCGACGCTCAAGTACACGCAACGGTAGTCGCCCGCGGTGTTCAGCAGATCGCGCAGCGCCAGCAGCGCCGACGTCTTGCCCGTCTGGCGCGGGGCGTGAAGCACGAAGTACGTCTTGTCCCGCACCAGGCCGAGCACGTCATCCAGGTTCACGCGATCGAGGGGCGGAATGTGGTAGTGGTCGGCGGCCACGACGGGACCCGCGATGTTGAACTTCCGCATGGTCGCCATTCCTGCCGGGTCCGAGGGTCAGCTTCCCTCAATCAACTCCCTGATGGTGTCTGGAAGTCTCTCTGCCGAAGCGCGCGGGCGCGGTCTTGTCGCCGTAGCGGCAGGTCTCGCGGTGTCGCGCGAAGTCACACACCAGCGATGGAGACTTCCAGGTCGACGGCACCCGGCCCCCTACCGTCCCGCGGCCTCGGCCACCTGCCTGCGGTTGCCGGCGAGGATGTTCGGCAGACCGTAGTTGCCCTCGTGGCACGCGAACTCGAAGATCGGCAGGCCGCTCTGCTCCATCGGCAGCTCGACCGACCACGGCCGCTCCCAGGTGTCGGGGTCGGTCACCGTGAACTCGTAGAGCAGGGTGTCGGCGTCGACGCGGGTGAAGCGCTCCACCAGGGTCCGGTTCCGGCCGGTGTTCCGCCACGTGATGTGGGTCCGGTCGTCGTTGAAGTTCACGGTCTCGACGACAAGGGTGTCACCCTCCCAGCGGCCGCGTGAATCGCCGACGTACTGGCGAACGGCGCCGGCCGGAGCGGGGCGCCCGTCGAGGGGAATGACGCGGACGGTGTGCATCATCTCGTTCAGGATGGCCACGTGGTCGGGGGTCTGGAACAGCTGCATGTTGTTGTTGTAGACGCCCGGCAGCATCGGCGGGCCCGCGTTGCCGCTCATCAGGCAGCGGTCCGAGTTGCCGAAGTCGAGGTACGACCCGGCCGTGTCGACGGTCGTGCTGAACGACGAGCGCGCGCCCATGGTGCGCGCGCGCTCGCGCCCCGCCTCGGTCAGGGCGGGCATCCGGCCGTCCGGGGGGTCGACGATGAGCGACGTGCGCCGGGTGCTGACGGCGCCCGTCCCCCAGTCGAACCAGAAGATGTTGTACGACCCGGTCTGCCCCTGCAGGCTCGGGTGGTCCGGCGAGTCGAGCCAGCCGCCGGGACGCTCGCCGGCAGTGGGAATGGCGACCGTCCGCTGCGCCGGCCGCTCCTCCATCGCGCGAATCCGCGCGCGCTCGTTCTCCTCGATCTCGGCCGCCTCTTCCGCGGTCAGGAACTCGCGGTCGCCATAGCGCTCCGGACGCTGGAGCGGGGTGCGCGTCTTGTACTCCCAGACGCCCCCGAGGTCGGGCTGGCCCCAGGCCGTGCGCGGCGCCGGCCCAGGCTCCGTCTGGGCAGAAGCGGGCATCGCAATCGGCAGCGCGGAGACGGCAACCACGCAAGCCACGCTAAAGGACAGATACCGCATCTCGACTCTCCTCCATGGGCAGAGCGACACTTCATCGGCAGATCGACGCTGCGGACTCCTCGGAACCGCGACCGCCCCACAAGGATACCGCCGAACGCCGTCGACGCCGCTGTCCGGTCACCCCCGCACGGGCACCCCCGCACGGGCACGCACGTCATCTCTCGGGAGCCGAGGCCGCGACGGCGAGGGGCGGGGTCCGCCTGCCCGTAGACCACCAGGCGCCCCACCGTCTCTCGGGAGCCGAGGCCGCGACGGGAAGGGGCGGGGAGAGTCACCCGCGCCGCGCTCGGGGTCCTGAGCGGCCACGACACCGTCCCCGTCCGAGCCCCGACGACTTCGCCCTCGAGAAGCCCTCGTACTGACAACCGCAACGCCCGGTGCGACAATCCGATGGTGCGCTTCTTCAACACCGAGGGTCCCATCCGCCCGGACGACCACTACCACATCCCGCCCCTCGACCGCGTGGACCTCGACGAGCTGCTCGGCCTGGTCCGCGACCAGCGGTACTTCGTGCTGCACGCGCCGCGGCAGACCGGCAAGACGTCGGTGCTGCTGGCGTTGCGTGACCTGCTGAACGCCGGCGGCGACCACCGGTGCGTGTACCTCAACGTGGAGGCCGCCCAGGCGGCGCGGGAGAACGTCGCGGAGGCCATGCGGGTCATCCTCTACCAGTTGGAGTCGGAAGAGGAGGCCACGCTGCGCAGCCGCATCCTCGCCGGCATCTGGCCGGACGCGCTCGAGCGGGCCGGGCCGCTCGGAGCGTTGCAGGCGTCGCTGGCGCGGTGGTCCATGGCCGACCCGAAGCCGCTGGTGCTGCTGATCGACGAGATCGACGCGCTGGTGGGAGACACCCTGCTGTCGGTGCTTCGGCAGTTGCGCGCCGGCTACCCGGGCCGCCCCGGCCGCTTCCCGCAGACCGTCGTCCTGTGCGGCGTGCGCGACGTGCGCGACTACCGCATCCACTCCGCGGCGCAGAACGCCCTCGTGCTCGGCGGCAGCGCGTTCAACGTCAAGTCGAAGTCGCTGCGTCTGGGCGACTTCGCCGAGGCGGAGACGCGGGCGCTCCCCGCTCAGCACACGGCGGAGACCGGGCAGGTGTTCACCGAGGGGGCGCTGGAGCTGATCTGGACGCGCTCGGCCGGCCAGCCGTGGCTGGTGAACGCGCTGTGCCGGGAAGCGTGCTTCGACAGCGAGGCGGGCCGGGATCGCTCCCGCGCGATCACGGAAACCGACATCCTCGACGCCCAGGAGCGGCTGATCCTGGCCCGCGTGACCCACCTCGACAATCTCGCCGACAAGCTGCGCGAGGAACGCGTGCGCCGGGTGGTGGAGCCGATCCTGGCCGGAGCGTCCGTGTCCGCCTGGTCGGCGGAGGACGTGGCCTACGTCCACGACCTGGGGCTCGTCGCGCTGGACGGCGACGGCACGCCGCGCATCGCCAACCCGATCTACGCCGAGGTGGTGCCGCGGCACCTGAACCACGCGGTGCAGATGGGGCTGCCGCAACGGATGGCGTGGTACGTCCACGCGGACGGCGGCCTCGACGTGGACGGACTGATCGCCGCGTTCCAGACCTTCTTCCGCGAGCACTCCGAACACTGGGTGCAGCGCTTCGAGCAGTACCACGAGGCCGGCCCGCAGCTGCTCCTGCAGGCGTACCTGCAACGGATCGTGAACGGCGGAGGCCGCCTCGAGCGGGAGTACGCCCTCGGCCGCGGGCGCGTGGACCTGCTGATCCTGTGGCGGCAGGGCGGCCGCACCCGCAGGTTCGTGGTCGAGTGCAAGGTCCTGCACAAGGATGCCGAGCGCACCATCGCCGAGGGGCTGGCGCAGACGCGCGGCTACATGGACCGCTGCGCCGCCGAGGCGGGCCACCTGATCGTCTTCGACCGCGCGCCGGACCGGACGTGGGAAGAGAAGCTGTTCCGCCGCGAGGCGCCAGCCGGGGCCGGCCAGGCGCCGGTCACCGTGTGGGGCATGTGACAGGGCCCCTCACGCCGATCCCGGACGCTGAATCAACGCCGCCTCCTCGATCTCCGCGCTCCTCCGGCTCGGGGTTCCGGCCGTCCGCGTTGGCCCTTGGCCCTTCACCCGCACGCCGGTGCCGCATTCTCGATGTCGTCACTTGGGTCTTACGACACTGACGAGAATTACCCTGCCGTCTGCCAAGCGCGAAACCGCAGAATACGGGCCGGGCCCAGGTGCAGTTGGCAACCCCATATCGAGGACTGCCCTTGCGACGGCTCCGCGCTGGCAAGGCCCACCGCAGCAGCCTGCACCTTCCCGTTCGCCCGCCAGCTCCTCCCCTCACGGCACGACGGTGATCTCGCCCAGCGCCCAGGGGTGGTCGGTGCAGCGGAACCGGAACGTCCCGGGCGCATCGAAGGCGACATACTCGAACAGCCCCGGTTCGATGCCGCCGGTGGTCCAGCTCCCGTCCTGCGCCTCGACAGTGTGCTGCACCGTGCCGTTGTTGACGAACCGAACTCGCGTGCCGGCGCTCACCCGGATCCGTTGCGGGTTGAACGCATGCTCGTCGACCGCGCTCCGGCTGCCGCCCAGCGACCAGGACGGGTTCTCGCGCACGGTGCCGGTCTGAATCTCATCCGTCTCCGTCGGCGCCGGGCCCGTCCACCGGATCAGGTCGGGTGGGTCGGCCGCCGGTTCGTCGCGCGGCGGCAACTCGCCGTCGAGCGCGAACGCCCAGAGCTCGCTGCCCATCGGCAGCGCCACGTACTGCCGCCCGTCGATCGCGTAGGTGGACACCGGGCCGGGCCGCATCCGCACCCCGGCCGGGGTGGCCTGAAACGCCCACAGCCGCTCGCCGGTGGCGGCGTCATAGGCGTCGAGCTGGCCGTCGGCCGAGCCCCAGAACACCAGCCCGCCGGCCGTCGACATCGGACCGCTCGTGGCCAGCCGCCCGCCCGCCAGCTCCTGCCTCCAGGCCACGGTGTTGGTGCGCGGGTCGACGGCGGCCAGCGCCCCGGTCGACTCGGGAAGACCGAGCCGCAGATAGCCGCCCGGGCGGTTGTCCGAGATCCACGGATCCTCGAACCGCTTGGCGACTCCCACGTGACCGCGGCCCTGCGCGTAGATGAGACCGGTCTGGGGGCTGAACGACATCGGCGTCACCCGCACCATCGGAATCGGCGAGCCGAGCGCCACCACGTGCTGCTGATCGACCGTGGGCGGCGTGAAGAAGCTGCAGCTCAGCTCGAACGGCGGCGGCACCCGATCGCGCCAGAACGAGCAGTCGGGAATGATGCGCTCGGCGCCCACCGGGAACGGCTGCGTGTCGGCGGTGCGCTGGCCGGGGTCCTGCGGCACCGGCCGCTGCTCGATCGGAATCAGCGGCTCGCCGGTCTCCCGGTCGAACAGGAACAGGTACCCGTCGGCCCGGATGGCGGCCACGCCCTTTCGCATCCGGCCGTCCATCTCCACGTCGTAGAGCAGCATCGGCGTGGCGATGTCGGCGTCCCAGATGTCGTGCCGCACGACCTGGAAGTGCCAGCGGCGCTCGCCGGTCTCCATGTCGAGGGCCAGCACCGCGGCCGAGAAGAGATTGTCGCCCTCCCGGATCTCGCCGCCGAACATCGGCACCGGATTGCCGGTCGCGAAGTAGACCAGTCCCAGCTCCGGATCGACCGTCCCCACCAGCCAGACGCCGCCGCCCCCGACCTCCCAGATGTCGGAGTCCTGCGGCCAGGTGTCGTGGCCGAACTCGCCGGGGCGCGGGATGACGAAGAAGGTCCAGGCCACCTCGCCCGTCGCCGCGTCGACCGCCACGACCCGTCCCTGTCCCCCGCTGTCGCCGTTGGCCACGCCCACGAACACCTTGCCGGCGGCATGGATGGGCGCCGTGGTGACCGTCTCGCCCGCCACCGCCGGGCTGCTCCCGACCGTCGCCGCCCAGACCAGCTCGCCGGTGTCCTGCCGGAGCGCCGCCACCTGCACGCTCCGCAGGCCGACGAACACGAGGTCGTCGTTCAGCCCGACGCCCTGCCACGACGGCGCCATCTGCGACGCGGCGTCCTCGGCCTGCCAGCGCCACCGCGTCTCGCCGGTGGCGCCGTCGACGGCCAGCACGCTGGCGCCCGCCGTCAGATAGAGCACGCCGTCCTTCACCACGGGCGTCGAGCGTGACGACCCGCCGCCGTCGAGCCGGGTGACCCAGGCGCCGCCCAGCCTGTCGATGGTGTCGGTGGAGATCTGGTCCAGCGTCGAGTAGCGCGAGCTCGTCCAGTCGCCTCCGGCCAGCGGCCAGTCCTCGGCCGCAAAGCGACTCCCGGGCTCGGGCGGCTGCCCGTGTGCGACTCCGGTCAGGGCCGCGGCGACGGCGGCCAGTGCGACGACGACTCCACGCTGAAATCTATCCATGTCGATCCGAACTGTCCTCAAGATCTCCGGCCTTGTCAAGATGAGCCTCCCGGCCCGACAGGGCGATGCCGGGGACAGCCTCCTGCCATCGAGATGCACGTCGAACCCGACCGGTCACGCAGGTGACGCCGACCGGGGTGACGGCCCTTCATCACGGACGCCGGGTACGACCTGCACTGGAGCATGCAGTTCTTCAGCGAACGCGACGGATTCAACATCGGATGAGCATCTCCGAGCAGGGAGGGATCCGTCGGCTTCTTCGCAACTCATCCGTCCGACGAAGAGCGGCTCCTTCAACTCCTGTCGACGATGGCTCTACTTGAACAGGGCGTCATCCGGCCAACCCCGACGCACGGGCATCACGCCCTCACATGCCCCAGACGGTGACCGGCGCGCCGGGGCCGGCCGGCGCCTCACGGCGGAAGATCTTGTCCTCCCACGTCCGGTTCGGCGCGCGGTCGAAGACGATGAGGTGGCCCGCCTCCGCGCCGCAACGGTCCATGTAGCCGCGCGTCTGCGCCAGCCCGTCCGCGATGGTGCGCTCCAGGTCCTTGTGCAGCACCTTGCACTCGACCACGAACTTGCGGATGCGCGGGCCCTGGCGCCACAGGATCAGCAGGTCCACGCGCCCCCGGCCCAGGGCGTACTCCCGCTCGAGGCGGCCCCCGCCGTTCACGATCCGTTGCAGGCAGGCCTGCAGGAGCAGCTGCGGACCCGCCTCGTGGTACTGCTCGAAGCGCTGCACCCAGTGTTCGGAGTGCTCGCGGAAGAACGTCTGGAATGCCGCGATCAGCCCCGCCACGTCGAGGCCGCCGTCCGCGTCGACGTACCACGCCATGCGCTGCGGCAGCCCCATCTGCACCGCGTGGTTCAGGTGCCGCGGCACCACCTCGGCGTAGATCGGGTTGGCGATGCGCGGCGTACCCTCGTCGTCCAGCGCGACCAACCCCAGGTCGTGGACGTAGGCCACGTCCTCCGTCGACCAGGCGGACACGGACGCGCCGGCCAGGATCGGCTCCACCACCCGGCGCACCCGTTCCTCGCGCAGCTTGTCGGCGAGATTGTCGAGGTGGGTCACGCGGGCCAGGATCAGCCGCTCCTGGGCGTCGAGGATGTCGCTCTCGGTGATGGCGCGGGAACGGTCCCGGCCCGCCTCGCTGTCGAAGCACGCTTCCCGGCACAGCGCGTTCACCAGCCACGGCTGGCCGGCCGAGCGCGTCCGGATCAAATCCAGCGCTCCCTCGGTGAACGCCTGCCCGGTCTCCGCCGTGTGCTGGGCTGGCAGCGCCCGCGTCTCCGCCTCGCTGAAGTCACCCAGACGCAGCGACTTCGACTTGACGTTGAATGCGCTGCCGCCGAGCACGAGGGCGTTCTCCGCCGCGGAGTGGATGCGGTAGTCCCGAACGTCCCGCACGCCGCACAGGACGACGCTCTGCGGGAAGCGGGCGGGGCGGCCCGGGTAGCCGGCGCGCAGCTGCCGCAGCACCGACAGCAGGGTGTCCCCCACCAGCGCGTCGATCTCGTCGATCAGCAGCACCAGCGGCTTCGGGTCGGCCATGCACCAGCGCAGCAGGGCCTGACGCAGCGCCTGCCCCGGCCCTGCCCTCTCCAGCACGCCGGGCCAGATGCCCTCCAGCGTCTCGTCGCCCAGCGTCAAGCTGGCCTCGAGCGCGAGCTCGGACAGGACGGCGCGCATGCCCTCCGCCACGTCCTCGCGCATCGCCTGGCCCGCCTCCACGTTGGCGTACACGCAACGGTAGTCGTCTCCTGCGTTCAGCAGGTCGCGCAGCGCCAGCAGAGCCGACGTCTTGCCGGTCTGTCGCGGCGCGTGCAGCACGAAGTACCTCTTGTCACGGACAAGGCCGAGAAGCTCGTCGGGGTCCACGCGGTCGAGGGGCGGAATGTGGTAATGGTCGTCGGGACGGATGGGGCCCTCGGTGTTGAAGAAGCGCACGATCGCATTGTCGCACGGGCGGCGCCGCCGTTCTCGAATCGGTCGGGCACCAAGCCCCCGTCTGAACTGCTACCTGAGACGCCCTTCACATTAGTTGGCCTTGGATCCCCCTACGCCGGCACTCCCAGATCACTTCGCCCTCACTATTGTTCGACAACAGACCGCCGCTTGAAGCGGCCGTTGACGTCGAAGAACCTGGAGTACGGTTCCGTTTGAGCGGCCTCCGCCTTGTCGATTTCTTGCGACCAGAGGAAATCGCCGAACAGAACTCGAGCCTGGGCACCGTTCTCGTCTGGAAGAACGTCTTCGCGCAAGAAACGAAACCAGCTGAAATCGATGAGGTTCCCGCTATTGCCAGGAGTGGCAACCACACACTCGTCTCCAGCCCTGAGGTCCATGGCCATTGTTGCCTGCAGGCCGACGAGATTCAGATCGTAGAACGCATTGGCCCCGTACAGCGCGGCGTGCTTCCTCCGATCGCAGTTGTTCAAGAAGACCCTTCGCATGGCTCCTTTCCCTCCCGCTTGCTCGTCAACCACCATCCACCTCTCCTCCTGGGGTGGTCCGCTAGCCGCCGCCGAGTCCGTAGCGGTCTCGCATCCACGCGCGCCAGTCGTCGAAAAGCTCACAAGGACTCTCGCCGGGCGGTTGCTCATCGGCAATAGCCCCGGCGAGCGTGCCTCGGTGGCTCTCGAGGATGCGCACGTGGCTGTCCTCGCCGAAGCGGTCGGCAAGGTAGCGGAGCAGCAGAGCTCCTGCCCAGTACCGTTCCGAGACGAGCAACTGGTCGGTTCCGCTGGCATTGCGCCCGCAAGCGACCGAATTGTCCCGCCAGACGCGTTCGGCGACGAGCTGCCAGAGCGTACCCGCCGCCTCAAGGCCCTCGTACTGCTCGAGACCTTGCACGAACCAGCCGGCCCATTTCGTGTAGCCCGGGTAATGGTGAACGAACGCGGTCGATAACTCGTGCACGAGCACCGTGCGCTGATACGCCGGGTCCGTGAAGCGCAGACCAAGGCCGTTGCAACAGGCCCCTTGCATCGCGGGGGCCGAGCGGGCCATCAGATAGATGGCCACATGCCGTGGACCGCCGTAAGCCAGAGCTACGCCGGGCCGGATGGAAATCCCGTGAACCGTGCCCGGCTCGGGGAAGAGGTAAATGTCCACCGGAGTCGTAGTCGGCCGGAAGCGCCGGCTCAGGCGGGTCGCCGCAGCGTCGAGGACGCCGCGCACGAACTCGGCGTCGTCGGCGTAGCCGTCGACGTGGCAGACGGTATAGCCGTCGCCGGCGACCTCGAGGGGGCAATCGAGGATGGAGCCTCCGACCGACCGGTTGCGGCCGTGCACCTTGCGCGTCGGATCCGCGGCGAAGGTATGGGAGCCGAGATCGAGGACGGCATCGACGCCGGTCAGGCTGCGGATGCTACCGCCATTGAGCGTGAGAGCGTCGGCGGCAATACCCAGGCCATCACTATCGAGATCGTCCGCCTGGACCGTGTATTTGAAAGACCGGTAGTCCATCGGCGACGAGTCCTGGTACGTCGTGGCCTGCGGTACTGCACTGCCAATGGTCAGGGCCAAGCGAGGTCGGCCGATAATGCGGACCTGCTCGCTGAAACGCAGTCCTACGGAGATCTCCTCGCCAGCGCGGTACGTATCCCCCCCGACCGGGGAGTTGTTGAAGACGACCGCGCCAATGGTAGGCCGAGGGCCTGGAGGCTCTGGGGTACCCGGCCAGCTCGCCAGGATCGCATCCAGGCAGGCGCGAAGCTCGTTGATGTGCTGGACCTTGATCGGTGTCTGGCCGCTGACGATGAGATTGTCCGTCCACGAGCATGTTGGGGGCTGCGCGTGAACTAGTAGGGGCGCCCAAAGCCCGAACGCAGCCACGATCGCCACAGACGTTCGTCCGCAGAACTCGGCCCAACGTCCCCGACACACTCGCGATGCCGTCGCTTTGATGCGTGACGACCACGGTCTCGTGGTCCCCCGCCAAGCCGTATTGGTCGCCCTGACGCTCATCGACTGCCAGTGCATCGGCCGGCGCGACCGTACGCTGCGAGGCGCAGATGGAGTCCAGTGCCATGGAAGCAGCTTCATCGTGGCTCTACCCCCAGTCTGTGTGCCTTGCGCTCGAGCTCGGCGGCTCGACTTGGCTGACCGCGCTTGAACACGACCACTCTCCGGAATCGTGGCCTTCCCCGTCAGCGCCCCTCGTAGATGTAGCTCACGATGGCCGCCACGCTGAAGGCGCCCTGCCGGGCCGCCGTGTAGTCGCCGAATCGCGCCGGCTTGGCGTACGCGGCGATCGCCTCGTCGGCGCTGAGCCCCGCGTCGATGCTCCGCCGGGTCTGCTCGACCAGGTCCATGTAGAACGCCCGGTACTCCACGAGGTCGCTCCACGCGAGCAGAGTGTCCCAGTGGCCGGTGATGATGGTGTCGACGTCGGGGACGGTGTTGACGACCCGGGTCAGGGTCCGCCCGAACTCGATGGCGCTGCCGCCGTTGCCGTTCTCCGCGTCGATGAACGGGAGCAGCTTGCCGAGGAACATGTCGCCGGTGTGCATGGTGCGCGCCGCCCTGAACACGACGAAGGTGTCGCCGTCGGTGTGGCCGCGGCCGAAGTAGTAGAGGTCGATCTGGTCGGGGCCGCCGGCGAACAGCGTCAGCCGGTCGGAGAAGGTGGTCGACGGCAGGTACTTCGCGTTCTCGCCCTGGAAGTCGTCGCAGTTCGTCGGTATCGGCTGGCAGTCGGTGCGCGCCCAGTGGCGCCGGATGTTCTCGTGCGCCACGAAGTGGACGGTTTCCGGGAACTCGGTGTTCGAGCCGCTGTGGTCGAAGTGGACGTGGGTGTTGATGATGGTGGTCACCGGCTTGTCGGTGAGCCGCCGCACGTGCTCGAGGATGTCCGCGCCGTAGCCTTCGTTCTTGGTGTCCACCAGCACCGCGCCGTGCTCGGCGATGAGGAGGGCGGTGTTGCCGCCGGTCGTCGATCCCGACCCGAGCATGTGCAGCTCGTCGGTGATGCGGTGGACCTCGATCGGCGGGTTCGGCTCCTGCAGCGCCTCGATGCCGGCGGTCCGGACGACGAGCCCGAGCGCAAGGGCGGTGAGCGGCAATAGGGCCAGACGTCGCATGTCGCTACCTTTCAGAGGGCCTCGAGGCGTGCCATGAAGTTCCCCCGTGGCGTGCCCGACGGTCCCTGCCGCGCAGAGCCATGCCTCGGGTCTTCGCATCAGGCCGCTCAAGCGGCGCCGAGTCGATCATTCCGGCATTCCGGCAACGCGGATGCCTACTCCTCGTCGCCGGCAGGTGCTTGATACCTGACCCTCAGAAGTCCCTCGATGCGCGCCTGTCCGGTCAGCAGCTCCTTGACGTCCGCCTCGATCACCGCAGCGCGTCTTTCGACCTTCTCGATGCTCTCCTGGAGGGCCTGATGCGCTCTCTCGTTGTGCGTGAGCTCGCGCTTGCCGGCCCACAGCAGAATCCCCGCCATACCGCTGATCAAGGCGAGCAGGATGGTGACGATCACGGCCATGGCCGCGACGATCGTGGGCAGTTCGATCGAGAACGCGGGGGCAGCTACCGTCACCAGCATGCCGGGGATCATCCGAGTCTCCGACCCGTTGGGCCATGGCCTCCGTGCCGCTGATCACTACGCGACACAGTCGTAGCTGATCGTAGCACGTCGGTGGCCGCGCTACCCACCGAGGCACAATCCTCCCGTTCACCTGTTGGACGAAGTCAAGTCGATTCAGCGCGTGCTGCATGCCCCCCGAGCAGCAACTCCCCCGGCCAAGGTCAGGCCAGTATGTCGTCGACGACGACGCCGGCCACGTCGGTGAGCCGGAAGTCGCGTCCCTGGCTCTGGTAGGTCAGGCGCTCGTGGTCGAGGCCGAGCAGATGCAGGATGGTCGCGTGCAGATCGTGGATGTGGACCTTGTTCTCGATGGCGTAGTAGCCGTAGTCGTCGGTGCGGCCGTGGCTGTGGCCCGGCTTCACGCCGCCGCCGGCCATGAACATGGTGTAGCCGTGGGGGTTGTGGTCGCGGCCGTTGCGGGCGCCCGCCTCGGCCCCCGGCGTGCGTCCGAACTCGCCGCCCCACAGCACCAGGGTCTCGTCGAGGAGGCCCCGTGACTTGAGGTCGGTGATGAGCCCGGCCACCGGGCGGTCGATCTCGGCGCAGCTTCGGGGCAGCCCCGTGATCAGCCCGGAGTGGTGGTCCCACTTCGTGTCGGGCCCGTGGGTGGCCTGCACGAACCGCACCCCCGACTCGGAGAACCGCCGGGCGAGGAGGCAGCGCAGGCCGAAGTCGCCAGTCACCGGGTCGTCCAGGCCGTACAGCCGCCGGGTGGCCTCGGACTCGCCCTCGACGCTCATCAGCTCGGGCGCCTCGGTCTGCATGCGGAACGCGAGCTCGTACGACTCGATGCGGCCCTCGAGGGCGAGGTCGGGCCCCGTCGATTCGAGCTGGCGGCGCTGCCAGCGCTGCAGCAGGTCGACCTCGGCCCGCTGCACGGCGGGGCTGACCGCGTGGTTCTCGAGGAAGTCGATGGTCGCCTCGGCGGTGTTCATCCGCGTGTTGCCGATCGCGGTGCCGTTGTAGGCGGCGGGGAGGAACGCGGCCGAGTAGTTCTGCACGCCCCCGTGCTGATACGACGGGCAGATGGTGACGAAGGCGGGGAGGTTCTCGTTCTCGGTCCCGAGCCCGTACGAGACCCACGACCCCATCGAGGGCCGCACGAAGCGGTCGCTGCCCGTGTTCATCGCGAGGATGGCGCCGCCGTGGGCGGCGTTGGTGCCGTACATCGAGCGCACGAAGCAGAGGTCGTCGGCGACCCCGGCGAGGTGGGGCAGCAGCTCGCTCACCCAGTGCCCCGACTGCCCGCGCTGCCGGAACTCCCAGGGGCTCTTGAAGAGGTTGCCGGTCTCGTTGAACTGCACGTCGGGCTTGGCGAACGGCAGCGGCTTGTTGTCGTCGCGAATGAGCAGCGGCTTGTACTCGAACAGGTCGTGCTGGGACGGGCCGCCGTGCATGTGCAGGAAGATGATGCGCCTGGCGCGGGGCGCGAAATGGGGCGCCCTCGGGGCCAGCGGATTGTCCTGCGCGGCCAGCAGATCCTGCTGGAGCAGCGACGACAGGGCCAGCCCCCCGAAGCCGCAGCCGCAGGTGCGGAGCATGTCCCGGCGCGTCACCGCCGGTGCCTGGTAGTGAGGATGGCGCATCGGTCCTCCCGGTGTGGGGCCCGGCCCCACGCTCTGCGTGACTCCCGCAGGATGTCCTCGACCGCAGGGGTCAGGCCCGTCCCGGTGTGAGGCCCGGCCCCCACGCTCTGCGTGACGGCCTCAAGACAGTGATCGATATCGAGTCTGCCGACTGCACGCGGCCGCAGTCCGTTTCCGCGGCTTCCTGACCTGGCGCGTGGCCAGGTGATTCCCGTCACCGTCCTCAGTCGACGTAGATGAACTCGCTGGCGCCCAGGATGACGTGGCACAGGCGCGTCCAGGCGGAGCGCTCCTCCCCGCCGCCGGGCGCGGTCTCGCGCATGTCGGCGAGGAAGGCCAGGCTCTCCTCGATCTCGACGTCGGTGGCCGGCCGACCGTAGGCCTCGACGAACGCCCGGTCGACCCGCGCCGCCTCGCTCGCCGCGGGCATCGCCAGCAGCCGCCCGGCGAACTCGCCGGCCCGCTGCTCGACGAACGCGCTGTTCATCATGAGCAGGGCCTGGGACGGCACCACCGTCGCGGGACGGGCGCCGACCGAGTCGCTGGCGTTGCCGAAGTCGAAGCCGGCGAAGATGTCGTAGATGGCGTTGCGCACCACCGGCATGTAGACCGAGCGGCGCGGCGCCGCGTAGAAGTCGAACCGCCCGAACGTGCCGCCCTCGCTGAAGACGTAGCCGCGCGGGCTGTACTCCTCGACGCGGCCCCCCATCGTCAGGTCGAGGGTGCCGGCCAGCCGCAGCAGCGCGTCGCGAATGGGCTCGACCTCGAGCCGCCGGCGGTTCATCCGCCAGTGCAGCAGGTTGCCCGAGTCGACCGCCCCGTTCGCTTGGTCGTAGCCGGCGCCGAGCCGGTAGGTGCTGGACAGCAGAATCTCGCGGTGCAGCGCCTTGACCGACCAGCCGCCGTCGACGAACCGCCGCGCCAGCCAGTCGAGCAGCTCGGGATGGGTGGGGGCCGAGCCGGTGGCGCCGAAGTTGCTCGGCGTGTCGACGAGGCCGCGTCCGAAGTGCCAGTGCCAGATGCGGTTGGCCATGACCCGCGCCGTCAGCGGGTGCTCGGGGTCGGTGATCCAGCGGGCCAGCTCGAGCCGCCCGCTGGCGCCGGCGGGGATCGGCGGCGGCGGCACGATGTGATCGGTGACGCGGAGGAACCCGCGCGGCTGCGGGCGGTCGGCGAGGTTCAGATGACTGCCGCGGATGTGAACGGGGAGATCGACGATCTCGTCTTCCTCCACCGACATCGCGTAGGGGGGCTCGGGCGGCGAGGCCGCCCGGCGTGCCTCGACGACGGCCCGCAGCCGGGCGAGCTCGGCGACCGCGTCGGCCGGGTAGAGGGCTTCCTCGGCCTCCTGGCCGAGACAGAGGATGCACAGCCGGCCATCGTAGACGAGCCGGCGCAGCTCTTCCTGCTCGCGGGGGAGCCTGAAGTCGCCGGGGGTCAGCTCGTCCGCGTCCTCGAGGCCCAGCCGCTGGAGGTGCTGGTCCCAGGCGATCTCGATCACCGCGAACAGGCTGGCGTAGCGCCAGGCGACCTCGTCCAGGCTCCTGGGCGCCGGCCCCCGGACCAGGCTCCGGGTCAGCGGCGCGATCAGGACCCTCTCGGACGCGATCGTGGCCCGCAGCTCGTCGGTCACTTCCCCATAGCGCGCCGCCGGCGCCGCCGCGTACGCGTTCCAGATCTGGAAGACCACGCTCGGGTTGGGCGCGTCGCCCTGCACCGGGGGACCCTCGCGATAGCGGAAGAAGGCCCGGACCCAGCGATCGAGCACCGACGCCTCGAGGCCGTCGCGGCCGGCGATGGCGGCGATGGCCTCCGCTCCCCGGCGCTGGCTCGCCTCGTCGGCGCCCCAGGCGGGGTAGGCTTCTTCCGCGGCGAGGAGGTAGCTGGCCAGTGCCTCCCGCCGAGGCCGCCGCAGGTTCTCGTTCTGTTGGTCGACGAGATCGTCGACGGCCTGCTCCGCCTCTTCGACCAGCTCCTGCGCCGCCTCGTACCGGGCGACCGTCTCTTCGTCGGCGAGGGGCCGCTCCACCCACCGCATGCGCTCGCCGCCCATCGTCTTCGTCGAGCGCATGATGCCGGCCAGCGCGTAGTAGTCGGCGGTGGGAATCGGGTCGAACTTGTGGTCGTGACAGCGGGCGCAGCCGACCGGCTCGGCCAGGAACGCCCGCCCGACGATGTTCACCTGCTCGTCGACGATGTCGATGAGCATCTTGTCGACGTCCTGCTCGGCCAGCACCTTGGCGCCGAGGGTCAGGAACCCGGTCGCGGTGAGGCGCGCGAACCGCTCGTCGGCGCCGGCCGCCGGCATCAGGTCGCCGGCAATCTGCTCCTGCACGAAGCGGTCGTACGGCTTGTCGGCGTTGAACGCCTCGATGACCCAGTCGCGGTAGCGGAACGCGTTGGGGTGCGCGATGTTCTCGTCGAGCCCGTTCGAGTCGGCATAGCGGGCGACGTCGAGCCAGTGCCGGCCCCAGCGCTCGCCGTAGCGCGGCGACGCGAGAAGCCGCTCGACCACCCGCTCGTAGGCGTCGGGCCCCTCGTCGGGGAGGAACGCGTCGATCTCGGCCGGGGTGGGCGGCAGGCCGGTGAGGTCGAAGGTGACCCGCCGCAGCAACTGCCGCCTGCCGGCGGGGGCGACGGGGGCGAGCCCTTCCGCCTCGAGCCGGGCCAGGATGAACCGGTCGATCGGGCCACGCACCCAGGCCGGGTCGCCGACGGCGGGCGGCTCGGGGCGGGCCATCGGCCGGAACGCCCAGTGCTCGCGGCCCGGACCGAAGTCGTAGGCGGCGCCGCTGTCGGCGCGGGCGGCCACGACCGGGGTGTCGGACGCCCGCGGGTCCACGGCGCCGCGGGCCACCCACCGCTCGAAGTCGGCGACGACCGCGGCCGGCAGCCGGCCGTCGGGCGGCATCTTGATCGGTCCGCCGTAGCGGATGACGTCGATCAGCAGGCTGTCGTCCGGCGAGCCGGGCACGACGACGGCGCCGCTGTCGCCGCCCGCCCGGACCCCGACGGCGTCGACCAGCGCCAGCCCGCCCTGGATCCGCTCCGGGTTCGCGCCGTGACACTGGTAGCAGCGCTCGGCGAGCACCGGGCGGATCTTCGACTCGAAGTGCTCGAGGTCTTCGGGCAGGACCTCCTGTGCGCGCGCCGGGGCCGCAACGCCGGCGGCCAGCACCAGGACGGCACTCAGGAACCCGACCCGGACCATGGCACTTCGATGCGGCAGCGCGCGAAACTGCTGGTGCATGACTGACCGAGCAGTGTAGTGCAGACCCATTGGCGAGCCAAGCTTCCCATGGCGACCAGCCGCTCCGGGCGGCGGGTCTCCTTGGACTCCGGGCGCTCTGCTGTGCCCTGCATGACACAAACCGACAGATCTCGTGTTAACATTTGGCCATGACGCCCGAAGCATGGTCCGTCATCGCGGTCGGAGTCGCCATCGCTGGCCTGTTCATCCGCATGGACGCCCGGATCGGTCGCCTCGACGACCACCTCCGCGGACAGGGTGAGCGCCTCGCCCGGCTCGAAGGCAAGGTCGACAGCCTGGAGGGCAAGGTCGACACCCTGATCGCCGCGTCCCTGAAACCCGAGCTGCAACGCCAGGACGGATGACACGCCGGACGCCGTAACGCGGAGGCCGCCATCGACGTCGCCGGAAGTCGGTCAGGCCACCGGTAGATCGCACCAGGACAGTTCCCCCCGGCTCGCGAAGTGCTGCCGCGCAAACACACCCTCTCGACGATTCCCTCTCGACGATTCCCTCTCGACGCTATACCCCTCGACGATACACCCCTGGAAAAAGCGTGGTGGGAGTGCCGTGAGCGCAGGCGTTCGGCGTTATGATTGCCGGATGGAGACGTTGATGGTGGCCAGAGCCCGTTCGATGGTCGGAGTCCTGTTGGTCCTGGTCGGCACGCTGGCCGCCGTTGGCCGCGCGCAGCCCGCGGCCGCCCAGGCGCCCGAGCCGGCGGCGCCCGCAGCCGAGGCGTCGGTCCGCGCGGCCCTCGACGGGTTCTGCGTGCGCTGCCACAACGACCGGCTCCGCACGGCCGACTTGGCCCTCGACACCCACGACCTCGCGCACGTCGGCGCCGACGCCGAGACCTGGGAGCGGGTCATCGTCAAGCTGCGTGCCCGGACGATGCCGCCGGCGGGCAGCCCGCGGCCCGCCGAGGCCACGTACCGCGCCGTCGCCTCGTGGCTCGAGGCGGAGATCGACACGGTGGCCCTGGCCCGTCCGGACCCGGGCCGCGGCGAGACGTTCCATCGCCTGAACCGGGCCGAGTATCACGCCGCCGTCCGCGACCTGCTCGCGGTCGACGTCGACGTCGACGAGCTGCTGCCGGCCGACGACACCTACGAGCACGGCTTCGACAACAACGGCGACGTGCTCTCGATCTCGCCGGACCTGGTGTCGCGATACCTCTCGGCCGCGCGCCGCATCAGCCGCCTCGCCGTCGGCATTCCCCCCGTCGGTCCCACCGTCGCGACCTACCGGGTGCATCCCGGCTTGGTGCAGGACGACCGGCAGGACGACCTCCTGTCGTTCGGCTCTCGCGGCGGCATCGCGATTCCGCACTACTTCCCGGTCGACGGCGAGTACACGATCAGGGTCCGCCTCCACCGGAACTTCTCGGACTACATCATCGGTTTCTCGGCGCCGCAGGAGCTCGACGTGCGAGTGGACGGCGCCCTCGTCGAGCGGTTCACGGTCGGCGACGCCGACTCGGTGGGGCAGATGGCCCCGCTGAGCTTCTCGGGGAACATCGCCGGGGCTCCCGAGTGGGAGTACTACATGAACACGGGGGACGCCGGCCTGGAGGTGCGCTTCCCCGCGCGGGCGGGCCAGCGCACCGTGGGCGTCTCCTTCGTGAGACGCCTGTCGGAGACGGAGGGGGTGCTGCAGCCGCGCAACCGGGGCTACGGGCGCTTCGTCGACGAACGGTACGACGAGGACGCGGCGGTGGAGCAGGTTGCGATTGGCGGCCCCTACGCGGTCGAGGGTCCCGGCGACACACCGAGCCGTCGCGAGATCTTCGTCTGTGGGCCGAAGGCGGCGGCCACCGCCGACGAGGAAGCGGCCTGCGCCGGCCGGATTCTCGGCCGGCTGGCCCGCCGGGCGTATCGCCGGCCCGTCGACGGCGGGGACGTCGAGGCGCTGCTCGACTTCTTCCGCGCGGGACGCCGCGACGGCGACTTCGACGCCGGCATCCAGTTCGCGCTGGAACGGATGCTCGTCGACCCCGAGTTCCTGTTCCGAATCGAGCGCGATCCGGAGGACGTAGCGCCGGAGACGCCCTACCGTCTCGGCGACCTCGAGCTGGCGTCGCGGCTGTCGTTCTTCCTCTGGAGCAGCATCCCGGACGACGAGCTGCTGGAGGCGGCGGCCGACGGCCGGCTCGGCGACCCGGCGGAGCTCGATCGGCAGACGCGCAGGCTGCTCGGCGACGCCCGTTCGCAGGCCCTCGTCGACAACTTCGCGAGCCAGTGGCTGCGCCTGCGCAACCTCGAGTCGCAGGAGCGCGAGTCGGCCGACTATCCGGAGTTCGACGAGAACCTGCGCGAGGCGTTCCGGCGCGAGACCGAGCTGTTCGTCGAGAGCACCATCCGCGAGGACCGGAGCCTCCTCGAGCTGCTGAGCGCCAACTACACGTTCGTCAACGAACGGCTGGCGCGGCACTACGGCATTCGCGGGGTCTACGGAGACCGCTTCCGGCGGGTGACCCTCGACCCCGGTCATCCCCGCGGCGGCCTCCTCGGCCACGGCGGCCTCCTGATGGTGACCTCCTATCCCAACCGGACGTCGCCGGTGGTGCGCGGGAAGTGGCTGCTCGAGACCATCCTGGGAGCGCCGCCGCCCGAGCCGCCGCCGGACGTGCCGGGGCTGCCGGACCGCGGCGAGGGGGGCGAGCCGGCGTCGGTCCGCGATCGGCTCGAGCGGCATCGCGCCAATCCCGCCTGCGCCGGCTGTCATGCGCCGATGGATCCCCTCGGCTTCGCCCTCGAGAACTTCGATGCCATCGGCACCTGGCGCGCCGCCAGTGAGGCCGGCCGGCCCATCGACTCGTCGGCCACGATGCCCAGCGGCGTGGAGTTCGAGGGGCCGGCGGGCCTGCGGCAGGTGCTGCTGAGCCGGGGCGAGGATTTCGCCGCCGCCGTCACCGAGAAGCTGCTGGCGTATGCGCTCGGCCGCGGGCTCGAGTACACCGACCGTCCCGCGGTGCGCCGGATTCTGCGCGAGGCCGCGGCCGACGACTATCGCTGGTCCTCGATCGTGCTCGGCATCGTCAAGAGCGCGCCGTTCCAGTGGCGCCGGTCGCGGGCCCACGAGCCGGCGCTGGTTGCCCGCGGGCCGGCGGCAGACGGTCGGTGACGGCCAGGCGGCTGCGCCATGGAACGGTGCAGCCTCCCGGCAGGGTTGGTTGGACGGCAATCGAAGCCGCGGGCGACGATTCCCGGGGCCGGGTGGCTGCACCGTGGAACGGCGCAGGCTCCTGACAGGGTTGGTTTAGCGGCAGTCGAGCCGCAGGCGACGATTTCCGCGACCGTTCCACTACGACGAGCAGTTCCACTACGACGAGCAGGTTCCGATCATGATCATCAAGAAGATGTCGCTGCCCCGGCGCACCGTGCTGCGCGGGTTGGGCGCCGCGGTGGCCCTGCCGCTGCTGGACGCGATGGTCCCCGCGGCGTCGGCGCTGTCGCAAACGGCGGCCGCGCCCACCCGGCGCTTCGGCGTGGTCTACGTGCCCAACGGCATCGCGATGGAGTACTGGACGCCGGCCGAGGAGGGCAAGGGGTTCGGCCTCACGCCGATTCTCCAGCCGCTGGAAGCCTTCAAGGACCAGTTGACGGTGGTCTCGGGCCTCCGGGGGTACTGGACCCCGGCCCACGCCGGCGCGGCGACGACGTTTCTGACCGGGACCGCGGGCGTCGCCGGCGAGACGGCGCCGGTGGCCGACATCTCGATGGACCAGCTCCTGGCCCGGGAGTACGGCCGCCACACCGAGCTGGCATCGCTGCAACTGGCGATCGACAGCCGGGCCAACGCCGGTCAGTGCAGCGGCGGTCACAGCTGCGTCTACACCAACACCATCAGCTGGCGCAGCCGGACGACGCCCCTGCCGATGGAGAACAACCCGCGCGTGGTGTTCGAGCAGATGTTCGGCGACAGCGGGAGCACCGATCCCGCCGTCCGCCGCGCCCGGATGCAGCGCGACCGCTCGATTCTCGACTCCGTCACCGGCAAGGTCGCCGATCTCAAGCGCGAGGTCGGGGCGGCCGACAGCCTCAAGGTCGACGAGTACCTCGAGGGCGTCCGGGACATCGAGCGGCGCATCGAGCGGGCCGAGCAGCGGCAGGACTTCGACCTGCCCGAGCTGGCCCAGCCCGAGGGCATTCCCGCCACGTTCGCCGAGCACGTCGCGCTGATGTTCGACCTGCAGGTGCTGGCCCACCAGACGGACCTGACCCGCGTGACCTCGTTCATGCTGGGCCGCGAGGTGAGCTCGCGGACCTACACCGAGATCGGCATTCCCGACGCGCACCACCCGCTCTCGCACCACGAGTACAAGCCGGAGAAGATCGCGTTGATGTCCAAGATCAACGCGTATCACGCGTCGATGTTCGCCGACTACCTCGCGAAGCTCCGCTCGACGCCGGACGGCGACGGCTCGCTGCTCGACAACATGCTGCTCCTCTATGGGTGCGGCATGTCCGACAGCAACGCCCACAGCCCGCTCGATCTGCCGGTCCTGCTGCTCGGGGGTTGCGGGGGACAGCTCGAAGGCGGACGCCACCTCCGCTACGAGGGCGACCCGTTGATGCCGAACCTCCTGGTGAGCCTGATGGACAAGCTGGGCGTCCCCGTCGAGCGGCTGGGGAAGAGCGACGGCAGGCTCAGCGTGGAGCGGCTGACGGGAGTCTAGGCCGCGGCCTCGCGGCCTCATGTGTCAGCGGCGCCGCGGGAGCCGCGCCAGGAAGTCGGCCTCGTCGTTGCAGGCGAGAGCTGTGCCGACGACGGCGTCATCGGACGTCACGTCGATCTCCGCCACGCCGGCGAGTCCTTGGTCCGAGACCACGATGCCGCGCGCCCGCAGGATCTCGCGGACCATCTCCAGCCGGGTTGCCGCCCGGCCCTGGGCCACGCCCTCTGCCCGGCCCTGGGCCACGCCCTCTGCCCGGCCCTGGGCCACGCCTTCCGCCCGGCCCTGACGCCGGTGCCAGCCGAGCATCGGATCGTCGTCCGGCCCGGTGCCGTCCCGCGCGCCGAGCGCGGCGCCGACCCGGTGCAGCACCGCGAACGTCCGTTCCGACAGCTCCGTCTCGTTCAGGGCGGCGTGGATCTCGGCCGCCGTCCAGCCCGGAAACGCGCCGCTCGCGGCCGACGCCTGGAAGCCGCCCGCCACCCGCCGGTGGATCGTCAGTCCCGGCCGCCGCCGGCGCGGCCGGCTCGCCGCCCCCGGATCCGGCACCTCCACCCACACCTCGGGGAAGCCCCACGCTTCGTACAGCCCCAGCTTGGCCCGCCGCACGTCCGTCGTGTGATCGACCTCGAGCACCACGTCCGGGAAGTCGTCCTCCCCGGCCATCATCGCCTTGGGGCCCGGCAGGCGCGCGCGCCGGGGATGCACGTACACGGACTCGTCGGCCTGCAGGATGCGCCGCGGGGCGCCGTGCTCGTCGCGCTGCATCAGGTCCATCGACCCGTAGCACACGATGGCCGACCCGCGTTCGGCGGCAATCCGGTCCATCAGCGCCGTCAACCGGCGCGACGGCTTCTCGTGATACGGGGTGGTCGGCTCGGCGACCCACGCCGTCTCGGTGGCGGCGTCCCAGAACTCCAGGCGGCCTTCCCAGGTGTCGATCTCGCTCCGCGGCACGCGCCGGGCCGTGCAGCCGGGGAACGCGTCCTCCGGCAGCTCCGGCGCCGGGGCCGTTGGCCCGCCGGCGCGCGGAACGTGCGCCCGGGGCTCGAAGTCAGCCATTTCTGCGATTCTACAGCCGAACCGTCGAGGCGGAGGCCCCCGAAGTCGGCCCACCCGATGGCTCCCCAACAGCGCCCGTCGTCCCGGGAGCATGTAATCGTTGGCCGCGTTCCCCCGGGAACACGCAGGAGGCTCCCAAGACGTCGTTTGTCGTCCGGTAGCAGAACGCCGCCGACAGCCGTCCGGCTCGGGATCCCCGTGGCGGCGCCAGCCTGTCCCGGTCAATCGCAACCGCAGGATCGCCATCACGCCCACCCCGCCGACCGAGGACCCGGGTCGGCGTCTGACCGACCTCGACGGGGACGTCTCCCCGCTCGAACGTCCGCCCGTGAAGGGACTCGATACCGAGCGTGCCGAAGAAGCCCGGCTCGACCCGAGACGCGACCACCGGGAGCCCCGGGAAGTCCCGATGGGATCCGTCTCCCTCGACTCGTCCCCGTCTCTCGAATCGTCCCTCCCCGGGGGTGGCGTCCGAGAACGCCCAGCTCCAGACCCTGGGCTGAGCCGCCAACCGGCGTGCGAGCGCCTCCTGCATCGATGCGATGCTTGCGATCGTCCTGCAATCCCGGCGAGGGAGACGGCAGCCGTTTCGCTTCGAGGAACCTCGGCTCAGAACCCGTAGCGCAGCGAGAGCTGCAGGCCGTGGCTGGCGAGGCGCGTCCGCGTCTCGCCGAGGGGGAACTCGTTCGGCTGGCCGTCCCGGTAGTGGATGCTGCCGTCGTGCAGGAGCACGCGGCCGGTCCCCGCGCCGGTGACGACGCGGCCCGACGCCAGGTAGCGCCACGCGAGGTCGAGAGTCGCCGCGCCCCCGATCGGCATCGCGATTCCCGCCGCCGCCATCCACGCGAAGCTGCTCCGCCGGCCGGCGGGAACGAGGGTCATGGTCCGCGGGAACGTCATCGTCGTCTCGTCGGGAGCGATGCGCGAAATGCCGGCGCCGCCGCCCGCGAAGGGATGGAAGCGGCCGAGTCCCCGCAGGCCCAGCTCCGTCAGGTCGGCGTACATCACGGCCAACCCCGAGAGCGCGGAGAGGCCGGCCGACACCGACTGGCGGTCCGAAGCCAGGAAGTTGGCGCGCCCCTCGTAGGTCGCGCGCGGCCGGAACTGCACGATACCCTCGATGCGCAGGGCCGGCGCCACGCGGCGGCCGAGGCCGACCTCGACGCCGGCGCTCGCGCCGAAGTCCCCGAAGGTGCTGTGCGGGGCGCCGTCCGACCCGTTGCCGCAGCCGTACAGGCCGTGCGTCGCGCAGTCCGCGTCGGTGAATCGCGCACCGGTAGAGCGGTCGATCCCCGCGCCGACCCGGACGTAGGTCTCGTCCGCCGCTGCGGCGACGGACAGCACCGGGAGCGCCGCCACCGCGAGCAGCGCCGCGCCGAGCCGCGATCGCCACGAGCCAGCCGCGTCCCACAAGGTGGTGGGCACCCTGACCGCAAGTGGCACCGCACCGAGCCGCGTCCGCCGCCGCCCCGTCACGCCACACCGGTCACCGCGTTTCCAGTCCATCAGGTCCCCGCCGGGCGAATCGCCGTCCAAGTCGGGTTCCGCTCGTCCGCGAAGCGTCGCATCCACAACCGCCGTCCCTCATCGAAGGTGGTACCGCCGGGCGCGCGTTCTCCCGGCGGCCCGAACCAGCCCGGCCCGTACGAGCTCGTTCAGCAGCCCGCGGGCGACCGCGGGCGCCGCATCGAGCAGGGTCGCGGCCTCGTTCGTGGAGAGGCTCCCGCGGCGGCGGATCTCGTCGAGCAGAGCCTGACGGCGCCGATTGTGCGCCGCCATCCCCGGGTTGCCGGCGCGCCGCACCAGAGCATCCGACAGCGCGTAGCGGGTCCCGCCGCGCCGGCCGACGCGCGACAACAGCCCCTTGGCCACCATCCGTGAGAGCAGCGCATCGACGTCGGCGTCCGGCAGCATGGCGCGCAGGTCGCGCGGCGCCACCGCGCCGGCCCGCCGGGCGGCGACCACCGTCCGGCGCTCGTCGGCTGTCACGTCGTCCCGGTCGAGCTGACTCAGCCAGCTCTGGTCTTCGACGTCGACGAGCATGCGATTGCGCAGGACGACCGTCACGGAGCTCGCGGTGGCCTCGAAGACGGGCGGTTCCATCAGTCGAGCCTCCATCTCCCGGTACATCCGATCGATGCCTTCTCCGTACTCCTCCACGAGCCCCATGATCTTCATGACCCGCATGATGCGCGGGTTGCGGCTGTAGTGCTCGGCCCGCATGTTCTCGAGGGTGATGTGACCGGGGAGCGGCCCCGGGCTGCGCACCTCGATCCGGTCGTCCCAGACGGTGATGTCCACCGTGGCGCCGGCAAGCCCGTAGTCGCGATGCGCCAGCGCATTCACGATGGCCTCCCGCAACACGGGCTCGGGATACTCGGGCAGCGCCTCGCGCCGCGATCCGGCGACGATCTCGAACCGCCGCGTGTGCGCGGCCACGAAGCGCAGACAGCAGTCGACGGTATCCGCCAGCGGACCGGAGCACTCCTCGCGCGCGGAGGAGGGCCCGGGACCCGGCCCGACGCCTTCGCGACGCACGAGCTGCGCCGCAGCGCCCCGCACGTGCCCCCGCGGTTCCGACGCGAAGAGCACCAGCGCGGCTCGCAACACGCGCGGTCTCAGCGGCGGCGCAGCGGCGACGGCGACGCCGAGATCGGTCAACGCCCGCTCGACGCCGTCCAGCGCGACGGCTGGCCGCCCGTCAGCCGCAAGTGCCTGATTCACGGAATCGAGATCGAACGCGGAGACATCGACGACGGCGAGCGGCTCGTCCTCGCCGGCTCGATGTTCGCGCTCGCGAACGAAACGGGCCATCGCGTCCCCGCGCAGCGGCTGCGAGTCGCCGCCCACGCGCCGGAGCAGCCGGCCGTCGGGCGTGGTGACGATGCGGCCGCGCACCTCCGGCACCGCGCAGATCGTCAGCTCCAGCTCGCCGACGGAGAGCGCCAGCAACTGAATGTCCACCCCGCATTCCCCCGCGATGCGGGTGATTCGATCCTGGGTGTTCTGCGAGAGCGGACAACCGACGAACGTACGCCGATCGTCGACCCCGTGAACGATCAGTCCGCCACGGGTCATGGCCATGGCCGCGATCGTGTCGCGAACGTCGGCGGGGACGCCGCGCTTGAAGTCGAGCTCCGCGTGCTCCAAGCGCCCGAACAGGTCCCAGAACGCGTCGGGGGAGAGCCGCCGCGGAATGTCGGCAAGCCTGGGAACAGCGGCCACGGCTGCAAGATTATCAAAACTTTAGTCGTAATCACCATCTCATGGCTATTTTCTTTAAATATTGTGAAATGTTTCCGACAAATCGCAGCGGCCGATCGCCTGACCGTCCGCGAGGCCGGGCGCGTTCAGCCAGGACGACCGCCGAGGCGCACGCGCCGGGCGGCCCGGGGGGCGGCCTGGACCGACGCGCCCCGAGTCATTGACGCCGGGCCGGATCGGGCGCAGGATCGCCGTTGTGATGCCCGCCCATCGGCCCCGGCCGGCCCTCCTGTGGGCCGGGCTCCTGCTGGCCTCGGTGGCGGTGTCCGCCCAGACGCCGGCGGTCGACCTCGACGCGCTGCTCGCGCGGGTCGGCGGCCAGCTCGAGCGCTACTTCCAGCGTGCGCAGAGCATCGTGTCCACCGAGACCGTGTCGGTGCGCTCCTTCGACCGGGGCATGCGGCCGCGCGGACGGCCGCGGCGGCTCGAGTACGAGCGGCGCGTCGAGTGGGACGCTGCGGGTGCCGACGGCGTGCCGTCGGTGCGGGTCATGCGCGAGCTCCGATCGGTGAACGGCCGTCCCCCCGGCCCCGAGGAGGAGAACCCCTGCCTGGCCCCCGAAACGGAGGGCGACGACCCGCTGTCGGTGCTGCTGCCCGCCCGGCAGATCGAGTTCGACTTCCGGCTGCGCGACGTGGAGATCGTCGACGGGCGTCCCATCGCGAAACTGTCCTTCACGCCGATCGACGCGCAGCCGGGTGAGGTCGAGTGGGAAGGCGACTGCGCTCACATCGAGCTCGAGGGCTGGTACCGCGGTGACGCCTGGGTGGACGTGGGCTCGGGCGACGTGCTGCGCCTCGACGAGCATCTGACTCGGCCGTTCGAGTTCCGCGAGCCGATCGATCGCCCGCGGGCCGGCAGGCGCTGGAGCCGGCTGGAGCGGGACGACACCATCACCCGCTACGAGCGCATCGCGTTCGAGGATCCCGACGAGACGTTGATGCTCCCCCGGTCGATCGAGCGCAACTGGGCCATCGAGGGCGGGGGGTTCATTCCCAGATACTTCCGCACGCAGCGGTTCTCCAACTACCGGCGGTTCGTCACCGGCGGCCGCCTGGTCGGCGCGCCCGGGCCCTAGTCAGTGTCCTTCGAACGCCGGCACGGGACGGCCGGCCATGTAGTCGAGCAGCACGTCGCACGCCGCCGTGGCGAAGCGCTGGTAGCCGTCGTCGGTCGGCCAGCCGATGTGGGGCGTGAGCACGACGTTCGCGAGTGTCGTGAGCGGATGCCCGGGCGGCAGCGGCTCCTGGTCGAAGACGTCGAGGCCTGCGCCGGCGATGCGCCCCGCCGTGAGGGCGGCGACCAGAGCCGCCTCATCGACGATCGGGCCTCGCGCGGTGTTGATCAGAAACGCGGTCGGCTGCATCAGGGCGATACGCCGCGCGTCGAGCAGGCCGCGTGAGGAGGGTGACAGGGACACGTGAATCGTCACGACGTCCGCCTCGCCCAGCAGGTCGTCGAGCTCGCGGCGCTCGGCGCCGGCGCTGGCCGCCGCCTCGTCGGTCAGCGTGCGGCTCCAGCCGGCAACCCGCATCCCGAACGCCTTTCCGAGCCGCGCGACATGCCGGCCGACCCTGCCGAGGCCCACGACCCCGAGGGTCTTGCCGTGCAGCACCTGCGTCGAAGGCGTCGGCCACTCCCCCCGTCTGAGCGCGGCATTGCTGGCCGGGATCTGTCGCATCACCGCCATCGCCAGACCGAACGTGAGCTCGGCGGCACCGATCGAATGCCCGGCCGACGCCCTGGCGACGAGGATGCCACAGTCGTGCGCCGCCGCGAAGTCGATATGGTTCGCATGGTTGCCGGTCTGCACGAGAACCCGCACGTCGGAGAGCTGCTCGAGCAGCTTGCAGGTGAAGCGCGTCCGCTCGCGGTTGGCAATCACCGCATCGAAGCCGCGCAGCGCGGCAGGATCGCCGAACGGCCCCGTGAACACCAGCACCTCGGCGCGCTCGCGCAATCGGCGTACGCCTTCGGTGCCTTCCCACGCCTGGTGAATATCGTCGAGAATCGCGACGCGCATGGGCTGGCCCCGCCTAGTGATCGTCGTCCTCTCCGAGCTGGGCTCGGGCTCTACCGGGCCGCCAGCGCCTCGACGGGGGTAGTCCTCATCGCCTTAGCCTAGCGAGCCTGGCGGTCCGAGGTCAATCCAGTTACACTGTCGGCTTGAGATGGGACGATTTCCTCAGCAGGCCGGCCTGAAGGGCAGTCAAAAGTGGCTACAGTGGCTGGTCAACGACTCACCCGAGTTGTTCGATCAGCGGATCGGCCTCGGCCGGATCGACTGGCGCTCTCCCCTTCGTGCCGATGACTTCGCGGAGTATCGCGATCTAGACTTCTTGGATCTTCTGAGTATCGAGCTCCCTACGCGTCCTTTGGCATCCTTCTGGCCACGCCGGGGACCGCAGTGGGACGCGCTCGGTCGCGCACCCTCCGGTGAAGTGATCCTCGTCGAGGCCAAGGCGCACGTCGGCGAGCTTTACTCATCGATGGATGCGTCCGCAGAATCCAGTCGCAGGCAAATCAAGGCGTCCCTGGGCGCGACGGCTCAGAGCCTCGGCGTGCCGAGTGGGCACGACTGGTGGAAACGTTTCTATCAGTACGCCAATCGGTTGGCACACGGGTATCTACTGGACCGGCTCAACGGCATCCCGGTGCGGCTGGTATTCCTGTATCTGGTCGGCGACGCCGATGTCGGCGGCCCCACGAGCCGTGCTGAGTGGCAAGCTGAGATTCACACGGTCCATGCGGAATTGGGGCTCGCGACGCTTCCGGCCTTTGTGACGGACGTGTTTATCGACGTGGGCAAGTTTGCCTCTGCGGTCCGGTGAAGTTGGCGTGGCTCTGTCGCCGCCTGCTGCGGCACGCGGTACTCCTGTCGCACGTGCGTCACGCCGTATTCGCGATCGGACCTGTTCGAGTGTCCGTGGGTCCGAATGGGCGACTGGGCCGGGTACGTCAGCGGCGGTGCGGAGGCATGACGCGGCGCTGGTGCGGATGCCGGGACGGAGAACCACACTCGTTGTGCGGCGCATCAACCGATGCCCGGCTGCTGTACTGGTGCTCCAAGGTTGCGGCCCTACAGGGGACCGCATCGACGATGACGGTGACGAGCGCGTCCCGCCCACAGAGCCTCGAGTGCGCGCCGGACTCCGTCGAAGTGATCGGCTGCCATGGGAACTCCCACTCGAATGTCGTGTGCTGAGGACAGTCCGGGACGTCCGTCCGCCAGGTACACCTCGTTCAGCGCCGCGTGCAGCTCCGTGAGATGCACCGCGCGAACCGGGGTGACGCCCCGAACGATCGCGGGATCCCCGAACCGTCCCTCGGCTCGTCCGGCCCGGCTACGCAGCCGGCGGGTGATGTCGGTCCTGCCAGCCGTCGATCCGCCCCTCCAGTCGGGAGACGCGGTCGCGCACGTCAGCCAGGTCGCGGCGCACGTCGACGAGGTCGCCCCGCACTTCGCGCCGGAAGACGCCCACGTCGCGCCGGAGCCATGCGAACAACGCGACCAATAGCGCGGGAGTGAACCAGTCGGGCATTGACGTGAGTCTAGCACGCGGCGGGGGGCGTTCCGAGCGCCGAGAAGCGTCGGTGGCAGCTTCAGCTCTGCGGCGATGTGGCCGACGCGGCGGAGATCGCGGTGGCTTGGTGCGTTCGGACGCAGGCGGCCGCTGGCGGGCGCACGGCATGGTGGCCGTACCTGCGCCCGCCGGGTCGGTGCGGCTTGAGCGCGGCGACCTGCTGGCCGAGGGCGTCGCGCTTTTCCCGGGAGCTCCCGGCGGATCCGGGGTCTCCCCGGACCGTTCAAGCCTCTCGTGCGGGCCCTTGGCGCCTGCCCGTCTTCGGCGCGTGATCGGCGAGCTGCAGCGTCTATAGCGCAGGCTCCTACCCGAACAGAATCCAGCAGAGCGCTGCGCCGACCACGGACATCGAGAGCCCCCACGCGAGGAGCGCGTTGAACAGCGCGCGCGTGTTGGTGCCAGGGGGCGCCGCGGCCAGGAACAAGGCGCCCACGGTGGAGAGCGCCGAGAGATCGACGAGCCCGCCGCCCACGGTGATCGACCACGCGAGGTGAACCGGTTCGACGGCGCCAATCTGCTGCGCGAGGTCCGGCACCATGGGCAGGAACGCGGGCATCACCACGCCGGACGTGCTGCTGTACACCGATATCAGGCCGGTCCCGAACGCCATGATCGGCACGACCGTGTCCGAGCTGGAAATGCCGGCCAGCCCGCTCGTGAACAGGTCCATGCCCTGGGTCTTCTGCATGATCGAGATCAGCACCGTCACCCCGGTGACCATCAGGATGACGCCCCAGGGCATGCGCTGAATGGCCTTCTGCTCATCGACGCTCCGGAGGAGGGTGAGCAACGCGGCGATGAAGATCGCCGTCAAACCCACGTGCGCATCGAAGCCGACGACCGCAACGATCAGCGCCGAAATGCCGGCGATGGTCAGCCAATGCCTTCGCTCGAAGTGTTCGACATCCGGCTCCACGGATGCGGCGTCTCCTTCGCGTCTGCGAAAGAGCTTCAGGCCGCCGAACAGCACGAAGCCGCCAATGCCCACGATCGAGTGCGCCAGGACGTTGTACCCGTAGGTCTGCCACTCGAGGCCGCCGAGGCCGATGCGCGTCATCACGTCATTGGCGATGATGCCGCCGGGCGCAAACGGCGACAGCGTGCCCGCCAACGCGCCATTGCCAGCCATGAGCGCCATCAGCAGCGCCGGTATGCCCACCCTCCCCGCGACGGCCATGGCGGGCGCCGCCAGCAGGGCGCTGGCCGGTGTGCCGCCGGGACCGATCGTGGACACGACCACGCCCAACGCGAAGAACATGACGGGCAGCAGCCCCGCGTTCCCGCGGCAGAGCCGGACGGCACGCCCGGTCAACCTGGACAGCGTGCCGTTGGTATCGGCCATGCTGAACAGCAGCGTCACGCCGACGAGCGTGACCAGCAACGGCACGGGAAAGCCCGACAGGACGGAATTGACCGACATTCCGCCCAGGTACACCCCCACCAGCCAGGCCATGGCCAGCGACAGGATGCCCACATTGATCGTCGTGAGGACGCTCAGCGCAACGGCCAGGACGAGCGCCCCGACCGAGACCCACGCGAGCGTCATTGCGCCACCGCGGCCGTGGCTGCGCTCAGGACGCGGGAAAGCCGGCTCACGTCGGACAGGTCCTCCAGCGCCTCGACCATGCTGAAGGTCTCCTCGATCGCCGACGGCGGCAGCACGAGCGACGCGCAGTCGCTGAACTTCTCGTGGAGCTCCTCCCGGGTGAACGGCAGGTCCGGCCCGCCCCGATAGCGTTCGTCCGCCTCCTCGACGAGCGTGCGGCCGTCGTCGAGATCCACCTCGACGGTGCTGCGGATCTTCTCCCAGCCCTGCGCCTCGATCTCCGGGTCGAGTACGCGCTCCACCTTCCGCATCATCGCCTGCACCCGCGCACTCCGGACGAACTCGTCGTTGAATTCGTGAACGCCCGCCTTCCGCCGGAGCGCGATGGCGCCCACCATGAACGCCGGACAGAACTTGGCCTCGAGCTCGTTGGTCGCGATGGGGTACCGCAGCGGATTGAGGATGTTGGACCCGGCGCGCACGCGAATGCCCACGATGCTCTCCGGCTGCACGTCATGCGTGATCACCAGTCGTCGCATGGCATCCATCGTCGGATGCCCGAGCACGCCGCACGGGTACGGCTTGATCGACACCCCGGGCCACACGATCGTGTGCGGGTCGCCGAGCTTGCCGACGATACGGTCGGCATCGAAGCCCTCGCCGTGACTGAAGGCCTGGAAGAAGCCCCACGGCGGATCGAGGGCGTCCCGGCCTCCCGTGAAGCCTCTCGCGGCAAGCTCGGCCGCGACCACCCCGTTCTGCGACGCCCGACCCACGTGCAGCGGCTTGGTCATCGACCCGAAGTTCACGCGAATGCCGGAGGCCGAGCTCGCCGCGATGGCGAGCGTGTGCGCGATCCGAGCGCCATCGAGGCCCAGCAGCCTGGCCGCGGCGACCGCCGCGCCGAACGTGCCAACGGTGCCGGACGAGTGGAAGCCCTTCATGTAGTGGCCGGGACTGATGGCCTCGGCGATCTTGCACTCGACCTCGAAGCCCGTGAGAAACGCCTCGAGGAACGCCGTGCCGGACGCCTGCTGCCGCTCACCGATGGCCAGCGCTGCGACCATCGGCGGCACGGTCGGGTGCGTCAGCAATCCGAAGATACGGTCGGCACTGGTCGCCAGCTGCGTGTCGTCCCAGTCCAGCGCATGGCCGCTCGTCCCGTTGACCAGCGCCGCCGAGGACGCACCGCTCCTGAACGGCTCGGGGCCGAACGCGGTGGACTCCGGCTTCCCGTCAGCTGTCTGGACGTAGCCGCGCAGGATGCGGCCGGCGTCCTGCGTCGATCCGGCCAGCATGACGCCGAGTCCGTCGATGACGCATCGCTTCGCGATCTCGACGGCCTCCTTCGGAAAATCCTGCCAGCGGGCCCGGCGAATGAAATCCACAACCGCGCTCGTGGCGCGCTGCTGGTCGCTCACATCACTCCCCTCGACGAATCGGTCTCGTCACACCCTATGGAACAACGGCACGCCACCTTGGGGATGTCCTGACGGCTGTTGAAAATCCAAGCGGCGGCTCCTTCACGGCTCGTGATACACGAATGGTGGATTACACCCGAGGCGCAACGCCTCACAGCGAGAGGAGCCGCCATGAAAGAAGAAGTCGCAAACAGGGCCGCGGTCGAAAGGACGATTGCGGGTCCTCCTCCAGAGTCCAGTCTAACAATGTCATGAACCTGGGAGCGCCCGCGCAAGGACGACAGGAAGTACCAGGGCCAAAGCTAAACGCCTCGTTCCAGCGCCACCACGGCGGCGCGCAGCTCCATCAGGTGCACCGCCCGGATCGGGGTCGTTCCCCCCACGGGTGCTGCATCCGTCCACCTCGGGACCGACCGCCCCGCCGCCGCATACGCGGCGGCCAGCGCCGACCGCAGCTCCAGGAGATGCACGAGTCTGACCCGCGTCGCCCCCGCCCGCAGCACGGGGTCCGTCCACCCGAACCGTCCCAGCCCCACCGCCGCCCGCAGGGCGTCGATGCGCGTCCGGAGCTCGCTGAAGTGGACCGCCCTGACCGGCGTCTCGCCGGACACGACGGGGTGGTCGGTGAACGGTTGCACCACCGTCACGCTGAACAACTGGATCGCCGTCCGGTTCGAGCCGCCGGTGTCGGTCGCTGTCACCGTAACCGCTGTCGACCCCGCCGTCAACGGCGTCACCCTCACCCGACTCCCCGACACCGACACCGCGGCCACCGCCGGCAACGACGAGCTCGCCCCGTAGGTCAACCGATCGCCGTCCGGGTCGCGAAACGCGCCCGCCACGTCCACCGTCACCGCAGCTTCATCGGCCTCGATCGTCAGGGGCGGCAGCGTGCCCACTGGCTCGGGCGCCAGGTTCGCTGAGCTCACCGTCACCGCGAACGAGAGCGTCGCGCTCAAGCCGCCGGGGTCGGTCGCGGTCACCTGGATCGTCGCCGTACCCACACCTACTGCCGTCAGCGTCACGCTGGTGCTGCCGGTCGCCGCCACCGTCACCACGTCCGGCCGTGACCACGAAACTTCATAGGCCAGCGAGTCACCGTCCGGATCGACGAACGGCAGCGACAAATCCACGTCCACCGTACTGCCGAGGGTCAGGCTCCGGTCCGGCAGGTTTCCCACCACCGCCGGCGGCCGGTTGGCGCCGGCGGGGACCCGATCCCGCCACAACGCCACGGCGGGACCCGTGGCGTTGAGGACGGCGACCGCGTCGGCCGGGCCGGTCACGCCCGACCCGCCAGTGGCGTAGGGAATGCCCAGCGGGTCGCCGTCGGCTTGCAGGCGCGGGCTCGAGAAACCAGTCAACCTCCCGCAGGAGATGCCGGCGTCGTCACACTGGGTGGGGTAGCCCATTATGGTGAACCACCGGCTCGACGGCGGCGCGCCCGCGTCGAATGCTCGCTGGTTGACGTAGCCGTATGCCGGATGCGACCGCGCGCCACCTTGTTTCTGGTGCACCTGATAGCGGTCGTGCCGAAGCCCCATGTTGTGCCCCAGCTCATGCGCGAAGGTGAGACCACCACAATCCTGCTTGCTGAGGCTGAAGACACCAGGTCGGTACGCTTTGCCGCAGATGTCATCGGCTTCGCCGACAATCAAGTGCACGAGGTCCGCCCCAACCCGGTCGCGCAGGGCATGCACCTCGTCCAGATGGCCATCTGATGGCTCCAGGAGACGGTCGAGATCGAGATCGGAATCCCCCGGCTCGACATACGTCACCTCGGATCTTTCAACCAGCGCGACGCGGTGGTTCACCCCGCTCGTTGCGTAGGCCTGATTGGTCTCCGCGACCATGAGGTCGATCTCCGCCTCGATCGCGGCGACTCCGCCGGCCGCATCGCGCGCGGCAGGCGTGTAGACGACGGCCACGTCGATCTCGACATCGGTTCCCGCCCCGCACAATCGTCCCGTGAAGTCGATCGTCGCCAACCAGTCCTGCCAGGCGGCCGGCGCACATGCCTGAGTGACCAGGATATCCAGCCCCTCGAGACCCGCCCGCCGCAGGCCGGACGGAAGCGAGCCCGATACGCCCCAGTTGTAGGACAAGCCCAGATGCTCGATGTTCACCAGGTTCCCCAACCACACCGGGATTCCGCCCGTCACATCGCTCGCCGAGAGGTACAGCCACCGGAGGTTCGTGTAGTTCCTCAACCACGCGGGGATGGGGCCGACGCTCAAGTCGTTCCAGGAGAGCCCCAGCCCCCAGAGGTTCAGGTTCCCCAGTTCTTCCGGGATCCCGCCGGTCAACTCGTTCCCCGACAGGTACAGCGCCAGGAGGCTGGACATATTCCCCAACCACGCGGGGACGGAACCGCTCAGCTCGTTACTGGAGAGGTTCAAGAAGAAGAGGTTCACCAGGCTTTCGAGTGCGCTCGGGATGGGGCCGCTCAACTCGTTCAAGCTGAGGTCCAGCCACTGAAGTGTCGACAGGCTTCCCAAGGCGGTCGGAATCGAACCGGCCAGGCCATTGTCGGCAAGCTCCAATCTCGTGACCCGGCCGGACTCATCCGTCGTTACGCCGTACCAGTCGCCCAGTGGCGCAGACGTCTTCCAGCTCGCGCTGTTCGTCCAGCTCGCGCCGCCCGTCGCGTCGTAGAACGCCTCCAGCGCCGCCCGCTGCTCGGTCGGAACACTTCCTTGCGCAACCGCCTCGGCGGCTGGACCTGCCCAGACGGCAACGGCCGCCAACAGCGCCGACATCCGACGGCGACCATGTTCACTTGTCCACTTGGGCATCCGGTTCCTCGAACGGCGCAACCCACGGCCGGCTTCAGCTTGCCGGGGCAGCTTTCGGATCGATAGATCTAGACAGGCGCTTGCGCGCCGCAGGAGCAGGAAGAAGGAGTCTCGCGCCAGCGAAACTCCCAACGCGACCGCAAGGTCGCGCTTTCGCGCCAGCGACGAGGTGGCCGAGGCCGCCTATGACGCGGCTCCGGGGGTTACGACGCCACCTCCACCGTTCCGCCGCGGGACTCGAACGCGTCGAGCACCGGCTTGAGCGCCGACCGGAAGTCGGCGCGCGCGAGCCAGACCGTCTCGCGAAGCCTCATCCGGCGGGCCCGCGCCGACTGCTCGGCGAGGCGGGCGAGCAGGGCGGCCGTCGATCCGCTCATCCCGGCCTCGACGAACGTCATGTACAACCGCTCGCACGAGACGTCGAGGGTTCGCGTGCGGCCCCGGCCGAGCAGGATGAAGTCGCGGCGATGCATCGGACCGGTCACCCGCTGCCCCCCAGCGAGAGCAGCGTCCGGCGCACCAGATTCTCGACCAGCGGGACCTTGTAGCGGTTCTTCGACATCGGCAGGGCGCCGTCGACGGCGAGTCGCCCCGCTTCGGCCGCGAGCGACTCGGTCACCCGCTGCCCCGCCAGCACGTCCTCGACCGCCTCGACCCGCCACGGAATGGGGGCGACGCCGCCCAGCACGACTCCCGCGCGGCGGATGCGGTCGCCATCCATGTGCAGCGCCAGCGCCAGGCTGACGACGGCGTGGGTCCACGCTTCGCGGTCGAGCACCTTGGCATAGGTGCTCCGGAGATCGGACGCGGCCGAAACGGTGACGGCAGCCAGTATCTCGTTCGGCTGCAGCACGTTCTCGCGCGCCACGTCAACGCGAGGGAGCGTGAAGAACTCGCCGGCCGGAACGACTCGTTCTCCGCCGGGGCCGACGAGACGAAAACGGGCGTCGAGGGCTACGAGCGCGGGGGCGGTGTCGGACGGATGGACGATGTAGCTCGGACCACCGCCGAAGATGGCGTTGAACTGATTCTCGCCGGTCCGGGAAAAGCAGCGGTTTCCGCCGTGCTTGTAACAGGGGAACTTCTGACGGAAGTACCAGCACCAGGGCCGCTGACAGAGGTTCCCGGCGAGGGTGCCGACGTTGCGAATCTGGGGCGTCGCCACCGACCCGGCCGCCTCCGCCAGCACCCGGTAGCGTGAGGCCACCTCCGGATGCGTGCTCAGCCGGGTCAGCGTCACCAGCCCGCCGACGAGCAGCTCTGCCGGTCCCGAGACGATGGTGTCCAGGTCGTCCGACGCCGCGATCGTCCTGAGATTCACCAAGACGTCCGGTTCGACCAGATCGTCCTTGATCATCCCGAGCAGGTCGCTGCCGCCTCCGACCGCGGCCGCCCGCGTCCCACCGCGCTCCAGGCGCTCGACGGCGTCGACCAGGCTCTCCGGATTCACGTTGGCGAGAGGTCTCACGCCAATGCCTCCAGCACGCGATCGCGGGTCATCGGCAGCTCCCGAAGCCGGCGGCCGGTCGCATTGAACACACCGTTGCCGATGGCCGCCACCACCGGGATGATCGGCGGCTCGCCGACGTTCTTCGCCCCGTACGGTCCATACGCGTCGTCCGGCTCGATGAACCGAACCTCGATCTCGGGGGCGTCGAGGTGGGTCATGACCCGGGCGCCGTAGTACCCCGGGTTGACCGGAACGCCGGTGAGGCGGTCGTAGATCAGCTCCTCGTGCAGCGCCATGCCGATGCCCATCGTGACGCCGCCCTTCACCTGGCTCTCGGCGGTGAGCGGGTTGATGATGCGCCCGCTCTCGTGCATCGCCAGATACTGCAGCACCCGGATGCCGCCCAGCTCCGTGTCCACCTCGACTTCCACGAAGTGCGCGGCCGAGGCGTAGCGCGCCAGCCCGTCGAGGACCGGCTGCGGCGTCGCCTGCGCGATCAGCGTGCGGCTCTCGACGGGGCCGTCGACCGCTGCGATCTGCCGCCGGAGATCTTCCGCGGCTTCGACAATCGCCTGTCCGGTATGGGTCGTCGTCCGGCTCCCCGATTCCCCCACGGAATACGGGCAGCGAGCGGTGTCTCCCCAGATCACGGTGACCTCGGCCAAGTCCATCCCCATCGCCTCGGCGGCCAGCTGGGCCATGGCGGTCTTGGTCGCGGTGCCGATGTCGGTGACCCCGATATGGAGAAACAGGCGCCCGCGCTCCAGGCGCAACACCGCGCTGCTGCGCCCGAGGCGGGCGGCGAACATGCCGATCGCCAACCCCACGCCCCGTCTGCGCGGACCGCTCCCGGCTTCGGCCCGCCGCCACCGAGCCGGCCAATCGAACCGGTCTGCCCCCTCGGTGAGGCACTCGCGGAGCGCCCAGCTCGTATAGGGCGTCTCGTCGTTGAAGGCGCGCGTCAGGTTCCGGAGATGGAAGTCGACCGGGTCGATCGACAGCTCGTGGGCCACCTGGTCCATGACCGATTCGATCCCCCAGACCCCCTGGGGATAGGCCGGGCCCCGGAAGTTCGCGGCGACGCTCATGTTGGTGTAGACCGGCGAGACTTCGCGGCGAACGTTGGGACACCGGAACAGCTCGATCCCGGCGATGCCGCCGCCGCTCTTGCGATGCGGGCCCATCCCGCTGAAGCCGCGGAGCTGGATCGCCTGCAGCGTCCCGTCGCGGCTGGCCCCCACCCGGTAGTGCTGCACCGTCGGCCAACGGCCATGGACGCCGAGAAAGTCGCCCTTCCGCGTCAGCTCCAGCTTGACGGGGCGCCCCGCCTCGCGCGCGAGAAGCGCCGCGATGAGATCGGAGTCCTGACACTGATTCTTGTTGCCGAACCCGCCGCCCATGTACTCGCAGACGACGCGGACCTGCTCGGGAGGCAGATCGAGATCGCGCGCCATGTCCGAGCGGCAATTGGAGATGCCCTGGGTCGGCGACCACAGCGTGAGCTCGTCGCCTTCCCAACGCGCCACCGCCGAGCGGGGCTCCATCTGCGCGTTGTTGTGATGCTTGGAAACGTACGTCTCCTCAACCACCACCTCCGCGGCGGCGAACCCGGTCTCGACGCTGCCGCGTTGATACGTCTCGGGCAACGCCTCGCCGTCGCGGCGCCGTGAGAGGTTCCCGCCCGGCTGGATCTCGACCGCCCCGGGCTGGAGCGCTTCTTCCGGATCGAGGACGAAGTCGAGCCGCTCGTAATCGACCTCGATCGCCCCGATCGCCGCCTCGGCCACGTGGCGGTCGACGGCGGCCACGGCGGCTACCGGATCCCCGACGAACCGGACCGGATTGTTGAACAGATAGCGCGGGTTCTGCTGGTCGCCGCTGCTCCAGATGGTGTCGCAGCTCTCGCGGGTCAACACCGCGTAGACGCCCGGCATCGCCCGGGCCCGCCGGGTATCGATGCTGGTGAGGCGCGCATGGGGGTGAGGGCTCCGAAGCACCCGCGCGTACGCCATCCCCGGCAGCTTGACGTCGCCGGTATAGCGCGCCGCGCCGGTGACCCGCTCGACCGCATCTATTCGGGGGTGACTCTGGCCGACCACGCTCATCGGATCCCGATCCGTCGCCCGGTCGGGCGGGCGGTCGAGGACCGCGGCCACGTATCGGTTGTAGTTCGAGCAGCGGCAGATGTTGCCCGCCATGCCCTGCCGGACGTCATCCTCGGTGGGATTTGGCGTGGCCGACACGACCGCCTTGGCCGCCATCAACTGGCCCGACGTGCAGAATCCGCATTGCGGGCCGTCGCCGGCGACGAACGCCGCCTGAAGCGGATCCAGCCGATCGCCGTCTGCGAGCCCCTCGACCGTCGTCACGTCGCGGCCATCGGCCCAGACCGCGAGCTGACTGCACGAGTAGACCGGGACGCCGTCGAGATGCACCGTGCACGCGCCGCACTCGCCGCGATCGCACCCGATCTTGGTCCCCGTCAGGTCGAGGTGGTCGCGGATCAACTCGGCAAGCGTCCACCGGTCCTCGACGCCGACGGTGCGCGGTACGCCATTGACGGTCAGCGCGATGGTGGTGCGAGGCGGCGAATCGGACTGGCGGGCCTGGGCGCCGAGCGGCTCCCGGGCGCCCGGGAGCGTCGTCGCCGCCGTGACGGCAGCGCTCGACTTCAGGAACGCCCGCCGCGAGACAGGATCCACGGCCTCATCATACTCCCGGATTCGACCTCGCTGAGGATGGTCCAGCGAAGGCCTTTGCGGGATGCATGGCCACCCCCGCGGACGCTCCACCCCCACCACTCGGAGGGGACGCACAGACCCCGTGGCGATCAGCGTGTGCGTGGCTCCTCGAATGCCGCCGCCCCCCTCGGCCCGTACGCGCGCGCGGTGGCGAGGATGCTCAGCATGATGTCCCCGTTTCCCTCATGGCACGCAAACTCGTAGATGTTGGCGTCCTGCCGCTTGAGGCGGACGTCAGCCGTCCACGGCCTCGCCCATGTCGTCGGGTCGTCGACGGTGACCTCGTAGCGGATCGCGTCGGACGCGACACGGGTCAAACGCTCCACGAGGTGCAGGTTCTCGGCGGCTCCGAGGAAGTTGCTCTTGGATGAGAAGTTCGCGGTCTCGATGACCAGCGTGTCTCCGTCCCATCGCCCCCGCGAGTCTCCGTGCCACTGGCGGATACGCGGGGAAAGCGGTGGAGACCCGTCGAGGCGCACAATCCGCGCGTCGTGGTTTGTCTCCATCATGAGGACGAGATACCCCGGCGACTGAAAAATCTGGTAGTACCCGTACAGGGGGTCACCACGGGGGCCGGGACCGATGCGCGGCATCCCCGGCGTCACGCAGCGGGCGCGAGGGTTGAGATCCTCCGGACCTGCCGGATCCAGATCCCGGGCAAGTATCGCCGCCAGCCTCTCGACCGCCGCCGGCATCAGGGTCGGCAGCTTTCCATCAGGCGGGTCCACGATCTGCGACGTTCGGTTGTCGAACTCCCGGTCCACCATGAAATTGGAGCTACGGTTCGCCCCTCGTCTCCGAAAGGCGTCGGGATCCGCCAGGGCGGCCAGGTACAGCGCATCTCCGATGGCAAGGTCGGCGTCATTTTCCTTGAAGATCCGATTCGCGCGCCGTGACAGCTCGGCCACTTCGTCGTCGGTGAGGAGCTGTCTCCCTGCGAGGGCCTCCGGTCGCTCGAAGGGTGTCGCACTCGTGTTCAACCAGACGCCCTGCAGGTCCGGTTGGCCATCCGCCGTGCGGGGCGCGGTCCACGGGCCGGCCGCGACCGTCGACGAGGTTTCCGTGCCGCCCGCGCGGTCCTGGCCGGCCGCGGGCAGGGGCGCCAGTGAAGCGACCGCGACGGCGGTCGTCAGGGCGCTCACCAACGCGAAACGCCTGTCGCTCATGTTCGTTCTCCCATCACCGCTCATTTGCGCCGACGTTGCAGGCGCCAACGAGTGCCAGTTGGCGGTCGCGCTTTCGCGCCAGCGAAACTCTCAACGTGACCGCAAGGTCGCGCCGCTTGCGCACGAGCTTCACGCCAGCGAAACTCTCAACGCGACCGCAAGGTCGCGCGGCGGCGCAGCAGCTCGACGGTGCTGTTGTCAGCGCCCCCGCGACCGCCGGCCACCGCCAGCGGCGTCTGCTCCCTGCCGTTCAGGGCATGCAGGTCGGCGCCGCTGTCCGCCAGCAACCGGACGACGGTGTCGAGGCGTCTCGAAGCAGCGGTGTGCAACGCCGTGTTTCCGGCCGCGTCCGCCGCGTTGACGTCGACTCCCGCGTCGATCGCCACCCTGGCCGCTTCCCGCACGAGCCGCTCGTCCTCGGCCGGGTTCGCGGCCAGTCCCGGTTCCCGGCGGCGGCGGGCGGCGGCTGCCGCCATCAGCGGCGTCGTGCCGTCCGCAATGACGACTTGCGGGTCGGCTCCGTTGTCGGCCAGCGCCCGCATGACGCCGGGCTCGGCGAAGTGCGCGGCCAGCCAGAAGGCGGTGGCGCCGACCACGTCGTGCTCCAGCACGTAGTCGGGGCTGTTGCGCCGGCCCGGGCTGCCGCGTTCGACCGGTGTATTCGGGTCGGCGCCGCGCGCGAGCAACGCCGCCGCCAGCGTCACATCGCCGCGCAGGGTGGCGGCGTGCAGGGCGGAGTAGCCGGCCTCGGCCGGGTTCGGGTCGGCGCCCTGCTCGAGCAGGAACAGGGCGAGCGCGGTATGGCCGCTGTGCGCGGCCACGACGAGGGCGCTCGTGCCCGATGCCGCGGTGTCGTTCACGTCGGCGCCCGCGGCCACGAGATGCCTGGCCGCATCGAGATTGCCCTGTCGGGCCGCGAACAGGATGGGCGTGTTGCTGCCCTGCACGACGTCGACCACGCCGATCGGATTGAACCCGGCCGTCCGCGTATGGATGCGCCGCGGCCGCGGGGCCGAGCGGGCGTGGACGTCCGCCCCGAGCGCGACCAGCGTCTCCACGACGTCGGGATGCTGCTGGGCCACGGCCCACATCAGCGCCGTCTGCCCCCGCGCCTGCTCGCGGGCGTTCAGGTCCGCCCCGTGGGACGCGAGGAGGCGCACCGCCTCCGCCGACCCGGTGCGGGACGCCGTCATCAGCACCGTCTCGCCCGAGGGCAGCGCGGCGTTCGCATCGGCGCCGGCCGCCAGCAGGGCCGCGACCATCGTCTCGCTGGCGTTGAGGCAGGCCAGCCAGAGCGGGGTGACGCCGAAGTCGTTCGCCGCGTCGACGGCGGCGCCGGCCCGGACGAGCGCTTCGGCCATCGCCCCATCGTCCCAATGGGCGGCCCAGTGCAGGGCGGTCGCGCCGTCCGCCTGTCGGGTGTTCGCGGAGGCGCCCTCCTCAAGCAGGGCGATCACGCCCGTCGCGTCCGCCGCCCGGGCCGCGTCGAGCAGCCGCGCGTCCTGGGCGGCGCCGAGACCGGCCACGGCCAGCATCGGCGTTGCCAACAGCACCAACCCGGCCAGCTTTCTCGAATGCACGATTTTCCCCCTCCACGGGGCGGGTTTCCCCACCGCCCACGAAACGCTCTCGTGCCGAGAGTGCACGCACGCAAGGTCGACGTCAAGTCCGGATATCGCACCCGCAGCGTGCGGCGCTCGTGGCGGGTGCCGATCACCGTGGTCGCGCCGCACATCGACAATCGGCCGGCGCGCCCGCAGAAGACCCGAGCCTCGAGGCCGCCACGTGGTGTTCAGCGTGTCATACTCCGAACACGGGCGACATTTCACTGGCCACAAGAACGGATGACGAAGCTCTGCACGCGGACCAAGGCAGGCGCCGGTTTCGACGACCCGGACCGGGTTCGGCAGGAAGCCGAGCGACGCCGCGACGAGGAAGACCCGTGGGCGCCGGCGACGCTGCTGCCACCGGAAGCCTTCAGCGACGCGGAAGCGACCCCGCGCGACTTCCAGCGGCTGTGCGAGCCCGGCGCCGCGACCGGCCGGCACGCCGCGGCGGTGCGCCGCCGGATCATGAGCAGCTGCGCCGGATGGAGACGACGGCCGACCGCCGAGGAGTTCTACGATGCGGTGCGCGCAACGCGCCCGACGGTGCGGCAGCAGGCGATCGTCGACATGTGGGGGAGGGAAGCGACCTTCCAGGAGCTCCTGGAGGCCTGGGCGGAACGGGCGTACACCGACCGCCAACTGGTGCGGGCGCTCCATCTGGCCGGCTTCGACTGCGGAGACCGAATCCGCGAGGTCAACCAGTGGGCGACGAAGCACTGACGCTGCACACCACCGGCGGACGCCTGTGGCGCGCCGTGAGGCAACCGATAACGGACTGCCTGAACGAGCTCCACGGTGGACCGCACGAGTGCCGGTTGGGAGGCGGGACGACCCTGGCGGCGAGATGGGGGCACAGGGACAGCTTCGACATCGACCTGACCGTGTCGAGGGGAGCGAACCTGTCGAGCCTGCGGGCAGACTTCGAGCCGACGATGGCGCGACTCGGCGGACGGGCCGAGTACCTCGTCGGCCGGTGGAAGATCGACTTCGGGGCCGGACAAGTGGACTTGGCGCAACTCGAGCCCTGCCCTGCCCGCGGCCAACGCACCGCGGTCGTCGACGGAGAACCCTTCACCGTGCTGTCGACCGCGCAGATACTCCACGGCAAGCTCGAGCGGGCAACCCGCAGCCCCGTGCGCGACGTGTTCGACGCCATCAAGGCGCGGCAACTCGACCCGCACGGGCTCGCCATCGCGATTAACTGCAGGAGCCGACTGGATGCCGAGACGATCTGCGTCGCCTGGGCAAAAAGCAACGCGACGTTCGAGAAGGTCGCGGACGAGCAGCTTGCCGGGGTTCCGGAAGCCATGCGCGAGAACCCCGCCTCCCTGGGGCGGCAAGGCGCCGCAGCCCTGCAGGATGCGCTGTACAGACGAGTGTCGGTGCGGACCGAGGCGCAGCTCACGGTCGTCGAGACCGAGACGAACGGCGGGCTGACCCGCCGAATCACGATGGCTCCCGACGACATCGACCCGGGATTCGCGCTCAACGGGCTCGACGAGCACTTCTACCACAATGTGATGGGCGGGGAGCGAATACGCGAGATCGCCCGGCAAGCCGTGACAGGCGTGCGACAGAGCGAGCTGCGCTGGGAGACCGGCCAGGTGGCGCCGGCGCTCCAGGCGTCGGACCGGCCGCACCGAGGCCCGGACCGGCTACGTTGACCTGTATGAAGACGCCCGACCACATCGGCCGACACCGACTCTGCGACGAGACCGGCGACGGGCCAGGGTGCTCGTTGATCCCATGCGGCGGACAGAACCCGTAAACGCAGAGAACTGCCTCCCCTCGCGGGCCTCCGGTCCGCCATGACGACCAGCGCCTCGGGCACCGTTGTGGGCACAGGCGGATAGTGTCAGGGATCGACCGTGATCTCCCCCACCGCCCACGGATGGTCCTCGCAGTGATACAGGAACGTCCCCGGCTCGTCGAGCGTGACGAAGTCCCACAGGCCCGGCGCGAGGGTGCCGGTGCTCCAGCTGCCGTCGCGCGCGGCCACGGTGTGGGCGATCTCGCCGTTGTTGGTGAACCGGACCCGCGTGCCCGCGGTGACCCGCGCGCGCACCGGGTTGAAGTTGTGCTCGTCGAACGCGTAGCGCCGGCCGCCGACCGAGCCCCGCGGGTTCTCGAGCAGGGTCGCGGTGTCGATCTCGTCGGTCTCGCGCGGGGCGGGACCGCTCGGCTGGTCGTCCACCGGCGGGTCCGGCGAGGGCTCGCCGCGCGCCGGCACCGTGCCGTCGAGGGTGAACGCCCAGAGCGCGGGCCCCATCGCGATGGCGATGTACTGCTGGCCGTCGAGCTCGTAGGCCGACGCCGGGCCGGGGCGCAGCCGCGACCCCTCCTGGCTCGTCCGGAACGCCCAGCGGCGGACGCCGGTCCGCACGTCGTAGGCCTCCGCCTGTCCGCCCGGCGAGCCCCGGAACAGCAGGCCGCCCGCCGTGACGAGGGGACCGCTCACGCCGAGAAACGCGCTCGGCATCTCGTTCTTCCAGACCACGCGGCCGGTCGCGGTGTCGACGGCGGCGAGCACCCCGACCGCGTCGGGCAGCGTGAGGTGGAACCGCGCGGTGTTCCAGACGAAGGGGTCCGCGAAGCGGCGGGCGCGGCCGACGTGGGCGCGCCCCTGCGCGTAGATGTAGCCGGTATCGGGCGAGAACGCCAGGGGCGTGACCCGCACCAGCGGAATCGGCACGCCCGGCGCCACCACCGTCTGCTCGTCGACCGACGGCGGCGTGTAGCTGCTGCAGTTGAGCTGGAACGGCGGCGCCACCCGGTCGCGCCAGTACGAGCACTCGAAGAGGATGCTCTCGGTCCGCACCGGAAACGGCTGGGTCGGCACCGTGAGCTGGTGCGGGTCCTGCGGAACCTCGCGCTCCTCGATGGGCAGGAGCGGCTCGCCGGTCTCGCGGTTGAAGAGGAAGAGATAGCCGTCGGCGCGCATCGCCGCCACCGCCTTCACCGCCTCGCCGTCGACCGTCGTGTCGTAGAGCAGCAGCGGGGTGGCGATGTCGGCGTCCCAGATGTCGTGGCGGACGACCTGGTAGTGCCACCGGCGCTCGCCCGTCTCCATGTCGAGGGCGAGGACCGAGGCGGTGAACAGGTTGTCCCCGTCGCGGATCTCGCCGCCGAACATCGGCACGGGGTTGCCGGTCGAGAAGTAGACCATGCCGAGGTCCGGGTCGACGGTGCCGACGAGCCACACGCCGCCGCCCCCGAACTCCCACGAGTCGTTGTCCTGAGGCCAGGTCTCGTGCCCGAACTCGCCGGGGCGCGGGACGACGAAGAAGGTCCACTCCACCTCGCCGGTGGCGGCGTCGAGGGCGAGCACGCGGCCCTGCCCGCCGACATCGCCGTTGGCGAGGCCGACGAACACCTTTCCCCGCGCGTACATCGGCGCGGTGGTCACCGACTCGCCCCGCGTCCGCACCTCGCTCCCGACCCGCGTCGTCCAGACCAGCTCGCCGGTCTCCCGGCTGAGCGCGATGACCTCCCCGCTCCGCGTGCCGAAGATGACGTGGCCGTCGCCCAGCACCACGCCCTGCCACGACGGCACCCGCCCCGCCTCGGGGTCCGGCTCCCAGCGCCAGACCGGGTCGCCGGTCCGCGCGTCGAACGCGAAGACGTTCGCGCCGCCCGTCAGGTAGATGACGCCGTCCTGCACCACCGGGGTCGCGCGCGACGCGGCGCCGCCGGGGAGCGGCGTCGTCCAAGCGCCGCCGAGGCGATCGACAGTGTCGGTCGAGACGGCGTCGAGGCTGGTGTAGCGCGAGCTGGACCAGTTGCCGCCGGTGAAGGGCCAGTCCGTCGACGGGTAGCCGCGGCCCGGCTCGGGCGCCTGCGCGGCGAGGCCGAGCGCGAGCGCCGCGAGGGCGATCACCGACGCGACGGTGACGACGAGTGAGCGTTGGCGCCGAGGCATGGATGGCTCCTCTCTGCGGTCTCCGGCCGCGGGGCGGTCAGGGCGCCCCGCCGGCCGCTCTCCTCAGGATACGTTCCCATTCAACCACAGAGTTCGGCCGCCTCCCAACTCCCCGCCGTGCACCCGGCGCACCCGCCCGCTTCCACCGGGAGCCCGCGCTGACCGCGTAGCCGCTACAGTCCCCATGAATCCAGCCGGCCCCGTTCTTCTGCGCGGAATCTCGATGTTCCCGATTCCCGATTCCCGATTCGACGTGGTGTTGCAACCGGGGCACCCGCCAACCGAATGGAGTTGCCCGTCGAGGACGGTCGATCCAAGATGGGCATCGGCGAAGACACCTGCCATGGCGTGAACGAACCCGGAGGCGAAGATGGACCGAAGAACGCTCCTGAAGATGGGCGGCATGGGCCTCGTGAGCGCCGGCCTGGGCGGCTGCTCGGCGCGGTCGGTCCCCCCGCCGCCGCGGCCGCCTCTGCGGCTCGCGCCCGTCCGCGCGGCCTGGGACCGAATCATCCGCACCACGGTCGGGCTGCGCCCGCACCGCCCCTCCGGATTCCTGTTGCGCGCCGACCGGCTCGACGACACCACGGTGATCCACAACTACGGTCACGGCGGCTCCGGCATGTCGCTCTCCTGGGGCACGGGACGGATGGCGGCCGAGATGGCCCTGGGCCACGACAGCCGCCGCGCGGCGGTCATCGGCTGCGGAGCCGTGGGCCTCACTGCCGCGCGCCAGCTGCAACGGCGCGGATTCGCAGTGACCATCTACGCCATGTCGGTGCCTCCGAACACGACCTCGAACATGTCGCTCGCGGGCTTCACCCCCACCTCGGGGCTGATCGACGGCGACCTCCGGACACCGGCCTGGGACGGCCAGTTCCGCGAGGCCGCGGAGATCTCCTACCGCGAGCTCCAACAGCTGGCGGGGAGGGGATTCGGCGTCTCCTGGATCGACCGCTACGGTCTCCGCGACACGCCCCCGGGCGCCGCACGGGACGACGCCGAGGAGGATGAAGAGCCGCTGCTTCCCGCCCACCTGCGCACCGGCGAGGTCACGCTGGAACCCGGGGAGCATCCTTTCGCCACCCGCTACGCGATCCGGCGCAGCCAACTGCGCATCGAGCCGTCCATCTACCTGGACGCGCTGGTTCGCGACTTCATCGACTTCGGCGGGCGCATCGAGATCCGCAGGTTCACCGAGCCGCGCGAGCTGGTGGACTTGAGCGAGCCGGTGATCGTCAACTGCACCGGGCTGGGCGCGCGCGACCTCTTCGGCGACGATGAGCTGCTGCCGCTGAAGGGGCAGCTCACCGTGCTCGTGCCCCAGGAGGAGGTCGACTACGGCATCGGCGCCGACCTTCCCGGGGCTCCTCGGGGCGTCCTCGGCGTCCACATGCAGCCGCGCAGCGACGGCATCGCCCTGGGGGGCACGTCGGAGCGCGGCGTGTGGTCGCTGGAGCCCAATCAGGAGGCGCTGCAGCTCATCGTGAGCGCGCACATGGCGGTCTACTCGGCGATGCGCGGCTGATCTGTCCTCGTCCCAGCCGCGCTTCCGGTGCCCCTGCTGCTGCAAGCAAAGCAGTGATCGGGTGACGGGCGGCGAGGTTCCGCGCGAAGCCGCCCCGCGGGGGGGCGGGATCGAGCAGCGGCGCTATCCTGAGCGGGAGTGCACGCGAGCTCCGGGAGCGCAGCCCATTCGTGGGGCAACAGCCTCTGCCGGTCGGACCGACGTCGCGGAGAAGGCGATCATGAGCAAACTGATCATGGGCCCCGTCCAGCTCACCCGGTACATCCACGACGAGGCCGGTCTGGTCGAGTACCGCATGCGCTGGACGGCGGAGATTGATGCCGTTGCAGCCAAGGCGGCCGCGCAGCACGGCGTGGACACGGAGATGCTGATCGCCCGCGCCATCTTCGAAGCGGTTGGCTTGCAGCCGGGCCCCCTTGCCGCGGAAGACGAGACGGAGCACTGAGGCCTGGCTACCTACCCAACGAGGATCTTCGCCGAAGGCGTGCGCGGCAGGAGGACTTCCGATGCGCTACAGCTACCCTTGTCGCATCGAGCGCGACGGAGACGGCTGGGTGGCATCCTTCCCGGACGTCCCGGAAGCCCTCACCGGCGGCAGCGACTACGAACAGACCGTCGAGCTTGCGGCCGATGCGCTGGTCAGCGCGCTGAGCCGCAGCTACGTGGAGCGCGGACGCGAGCTCCCGCCGCCCGGTGCGCGCACATCCCGATTGCCGCGGACATGGCGGCTTCCGTCTCGATCCGATGCACGGCGTTCTCGAACCGATCGACTTCGATGCGATACTCGCGCACCGACCTGTCGAACTCCCGGGGCGAATTCGCCAGTTGGTTCACGTACTCGGCGATCGGCTCGACAACCTTGACGACGGCCCGTTGCCGCTGTTCGAACAGGCGCACGCTCGCCTGTTCGACTTCCTTGCGAACGGTTTCGTGTGTTGCGAGTGATTCCCGGAGCTTCTCGACGGCCTCGCGCCGCGCGGAGGCATTGAACGCCGCCCCTCCCAACTGCCCGGCCGCCTCCGCGGATGAAGCGAACGCTTCCGCGACCGCTCCTCCCAACTTCCCCAGCTTCCCGGGCGCCTCCATCGATGCACTGGACTCCTACGGCAGCGCGTAGGCCACGAGCGAGCCGGGGAAACCGGTCTGGATGCTGCCGATCTGCACGACGATGTACTGCCTGCCGTCGTGCAGGTAGGTCATCATGCCGTACTGCCCGGGAGCGGGAAGCTCGACACTCCCCAGAATCTCCCCGGTGTACTTGTCGCGGCCGTGCAGCAGGAGCGGCGCGTCGGGCACGATCTGCCGCGTCCCCTCGCTGAGCGAGCGGGTCTGCACCAGGAGGTCGCCGGTCACCATCTGGATCGAGAAGCCGGCGCCCCCCGCGTTCGGGATGTCGACGCCGGCGAGGCGCGGATTCTCGCGGATCACCTGCGCGGTCTCCCCCACCGGCAGCGACCAGGCCTTCTCGCCGGTGTTCATCCGGTACGCGGTGAGCCGGTTGTCCATCGGCTTGTAGAGCCGCAGGCCGTCGATGCGCGGCAGGCCGGCCACCGAGACGAACGGCTCCTGCTCGGGGGTGGGCCGGCGGAAGCCGCCGGGCAGCCACGCCGCCACCGTGGTGCCGGTGGTGGGGGTCGAGTTGGGGGTGGCGCCGCCGGGGCCGGGGCGCGCGTAGTCGGGGTTGTCCTCGTCGACGCCGCCGGTGGGCCGCATGAACGACGGGGCGTTGCAGCTCCGGCGGTGCGAGTTGAACATCATCCCGGTGCTCGGGTCCCCGACCGGCGGATGGGGGATGACGTTGCCGCCGCCCTGGCAGCCGACGTTGTTGTAGAAGTCGTTGGTGTGGTTCTCGGGAAGGGCCGGCACGTAGAGGCCGCCCAGGCGGTAGTGCGCCAGGATGGCCAGCGCCTGCTGCCTCAGCTCGGGCGTGTAGTCGATGACGAACTCCTCGGTGAGGCCCGTCAGCAGGATGGGATCGACGGGCTCGGGCCGCGTCGGGTACGCCTGCCGGGGCGACGTGTAGTTGCCGGGCACCTCGGTCTGGATGACCTCCCGCTCCTCGATCGGCCAGATCGGCTCCCCCGTCTCGCGGTTGAAGGCGAAGACGAGGCCCTGCTTCGTGTTCTGGATGAGGGCCGGGATGCGCTCCCCGTCCACCGTCAGGTCCATCAGCATGGGCGGGGTCGGCAGGTCGTAGTTCCACTGGTCGCTGCGGTGGATCTGGAAGTGCCAGCGCCGCTCGCCGGTCTCGACGTCGAGCGCGAGGACGCTGCCGCCGAACAGGTTGTCGCCCGGCCGGTGGCCCGCGTAGCTCTGCACCGTCGAGGCGTTGGTCACCAGATAGACGAGCCCCAGCTCGGGGTCGGCGGAGGCCGGGGCCCACGTCGACATGTCGCCCGACCACTGCCAGGCGTCGTTGTGCCACGTCTCGTGCCCGAACTCGCCGGGGCGCGGGATGGTGTGGAACTTCCAGAGCACGTCGCCGGTGGCGGCGTCCACGCCCATGATGTCGCCGGGCACGTTCTCGATGCGGGTCTGCCCGTAGCTCGGCTGGTGCCCCACGAGCACCACGACCACCCCGTTCACCACGATGGGCGGGGCCGAGGCGGTGACCATGCCGAGCTCGCGGGGAATGCCGTAGCCGGGGTCGTAGCTGGCCGCGCGGTCGAGCCAGCGCCCCCAGTCCTCGACGAGGGGCGGAATCAGGTCGAGGCCGCCGGACGCGGGAAACCCGTCGAGCGGGATCTGCCGGCCCCAGTTCTCGAGGGGGCGGCCGGTCTCGGCGTCGAGCGCCCACAGGAAGAAGGCGGGGCTGGTGACGAAGATCACGCCGCGGCCGTTCACCTCGGCGTACGCCACTCCCTTCCCGTAGGCCTGCCGGGGCGAACGCAGGTGCCGGACGGTCTCGGGCTCGCGGAAGATCCAGAGGGTCTCGCCCGTGGCCGGATCGATCGCCACCACCTGCCGCCGCGGCGAGGCCACCGTGTAGAGGACGCCGTCGACGTAGATCGGGGTGGACCGGTTGAAGTAGTCGAGGTTGGGCCCGAAGTTGTCGCCGCGCCAGATCCAGGCCACCTCGAGGTCCGAGAAGTTGCCGCCGTCGATCTGGTCGAGGGCCGACGAGCGGGTGTGGCCGGCGTCGCCGCCGAGGTAGCGCCACTCCCCGTTCTCGGTCCCCGTCAGACGCTGCGCCGAGGCGGCGGCGGCCAATAGCAGCACGGCGGCTGCCGCGACCAGGCTCGACGCACGCGATGTGAAGCGTTCAGGCATGATGTCTTCCATTCACAGCCGGACTGTTCTTGTTCGTCTTGGGGTTCGCCGCCATCCTACCGCGTCCGGGAACGGTCCAGGTAGACCGTCACCGATGCTCCCGGTCCGCAACCAGAAGCGCGACGACGTCGATCCGTTTCCGGAGCGCGATGCGCGGCGCGACCGGCAGGCCGCCGGCATCGATCGGTTCCCGCACCTCGATCTCGCCAGGATCGTCATCGAACGGCACCAGCTTCGCGACGGCGTCCGACGGTCGCACACCGTCACGGTAGCGCCGCCGCGGACCTGGGCGAGGTAGCCGCTCAGCTTCGCCTTCAGCTCCGACACCTTCACGGTCTGATTCATACCCCTATTGGACCATATCTGGTCACGTCTACGCTCCGGTGAGCTGCTGACACCGCGAGCACCCGAGTGGCCCTCGTCATCCGTTCGGCCCCTGGCTGGTCGCGAGCGTCCAGGAAGGGCCCACTCGCACGCGCGGTCTAAACTAACGCCTCTGGCTCTCGCCGAGCTGTCCCGGGCCGGCAGCGCGACCACGACGACGCGTACGAGCACCGGCGATCTGTTCCGAGCCCTGGGCGCACGCACCGCTGCGGACCCCCCCCGCGACCGCGCTGACCGCTCAACGGTGTAGAACGCGGGGCGGGCGCTACGGCCCGGGCGGGGCGCCGGGCAACGCCGCGGACCCGGCGTCGGGACGCGGCGCGATGCGCGGCGGCGGGCCGGTCACGCCCGGGTTCCTCTGCGTGCCGATGTGGATTGGACCCACGTCTTCCTGCGTGAGTCGATGCGTACGGACGATACGCGGCGTCAGCAGCATCACGATGTCGGTCGACTGCGCCGATTCGTCGTTGGCCGAGAAGAGCTGCCTGAGGATGGGCAGGCGCAGCAGGCCGGGGAACCCCTTCAGAATCTGACGCTCCTCCTGGCTGATCAGGCCGGCCAGCATGTTCGACTCGCCGTCCCGGAGCCGCAGGCGGGTCACGACCCGGCGCGTGCCGAATGTCGGCAGCGACTGCCCGGCCACGAGAATCGGCGGCCCCACCGTGCTGTTCTCGACCTCGAGGTCGAGAACGATCTCGTTCTCGTAGGTGACGCGCGGAGTCATCGTCAGGATGACGCCGACCGGCCGATAGGTGAACGAGGTCAGCGGGTTGAACGACGCGCCGCCGACTGCCAGGGGCGTGAACGCGGTCGTCGGCACCGGAATGTCCTGCCCGAGATTCAGGACGAGCTCGGCCCCTTCCTGCCCGCGGATCTGCGGTTGCGCCACGAGCCGGGTATGGGTGTCCTGTTCGAGAAAGTTGATGACGGCGGTCGGCACCGCGAGATAGAAGTCCGCGGCCCCGACGCCGCGGGAGATCGTATCCAGGTTGAACAGGCCGGACGACCCCGACGACCCGTCGTCGCCGTTTCCGGCCGGAGCCCCCTCCGGTGAGAAAGTCGTCGAGACGGAGTAGCGCGACAGGTCGAGGCCGTACTGCTTCGCGCGCTCGCGGTTGACCTCGAGGATCTCCACGTCGATGACGACCTCGGCCCGCGGCTTGTCATTCGCCGCGAGGACCCGCTCGATGATGCCGACGACCGGCGCGGTCGCCCGCACGGTGATGGCGTTGGCGGACACGTTCGCCACCAGTTGCGGCTCTATCGGCATGTCCGGCAGGCTCACGATGGCGGTGAGCAGCTCCGCCAACGCCTCCACGTCGCCGTGCGAGACGTAGAAGGTGCGGATCACCTGCTCTTCGTACTCGGCGCGCTTCTCCCGCGTCTCGGGCACGACGACGATCGTCGTTGGGTCGACAACCTTGTAGAAGGCGCCGTTCGCCGACAGAATCCGGGACAATCCCGCTTCGAAGGTCACGTCGGCCAGCACCACCGACAGCGTCAGGTCTTCGAACTCCCGGTCGTACAGGACGTTGATGCCGGCCGCTTCGCCGAGGAAATCGAGCACGTCGCGCAGGCTCGTGTCGGCGAACTCGATCGTCAGCGGCTCGTCCGACAGCGGGTCGAGCAGCGGCGGCTGGGTGTCGCGGCGGGCCTGGCTCCGCATCGCCTCGATGGGCGCCGGCGCCCGCGCCGCCTCCATCCGCTCGCGCAGCGTCTGCTGCAGATTGGCGACCTTGACCCCGGACTGCCCGTTGGAGGGATCCAGCTCGTAGGCCCGCCGGTACGCGAGCAGCGCACCCGGCAGATCCCCCGCGGCTTCGAGCTCCGCGGCGGCCGCGGCATGGTAGCGCGCGGCGCTCAGCATGGCCCGCTCCAGGGCAATCCGGTACTCGGCGCGATCGGGATCCTCCTGCAACGCCCGGCGGTAGTACTCGACCGCAGCGTCCCACTGGCCGTCGCGGGCCGCCGTCGCCCCCTGGCGGAACGCCTGGCCGGACGCGCACCCGGACACCAGGACCGCCGCTGCGAGCAGCAAGACCGCAACGCCGGGCTTCCGCCGGGAGATATGAGCGCCGCCGGCACGCACTGGGAACCTCCTTCGTGACGCCGGCCTTCAGTATCCGCTCGGCCTGAGGGTTCTGCGTTCTCCGTCCCCGACCCGCTCGATCACGATCGCGGTCCGGTCGAGCGCGACGATGCGGTAGCGTCCGCCGACGACGTCGTTCACCCGTCCGTGGTAGACGCCGCTGCCGTCTCTCAGGACGGCCACCCGGCCGATGCTCTCGGGCGCCTCGACGATACCGAGAAACCGGATGGCGGCGGGGTCGTCGGCGGGCCGCCACCCATCGACGGCGCCCGGCGCTACCGCCGGGTTCCCCCCCGAGAGGGCGTCCGCCAGCATCGCCGGCGGCGCCGCCCGCTCGAACCGGAACGGGTTGCGGCCAGGGACGCCGGGCTGCGAGGCGCCGGCGAACAGCGCGTCGAGCTGCACGTCGAGCGGCGGTTCATCAGCACTATCGGTCGGTCGGCCGTGACTCGTCAGGGCAGCGGCGGAATTCGCCTCCCCGGCCGCAGCGCCGGGCAGCGGCGGCCGACAGCCGGCGGACAGGAGGGCGCACAGCAGCAGGGCGCCGCAGAACGGCGCAGACTCACGGAGGGTCGGCGGGGCGGAAAGCGGAGCCGCGACGCCACGATTCTCGAGCCAGGCGCCCATCGCAAGAGTCCTCCCGCATCGAGCGCGGAGGGCGGGATGCTCCCGTCCCCCGCCGAGCCTCAGCGCGCGGTCATGTAGTCGAGGGTGAGGTTGGTCAGGGCGCGGACGCCCACCGGCAGCGCCTGCTCGTCTGCGAAGAACAGCGGCGAGTGATTGATCGGTGCGGTGGCCGGATCCTGATCGTCCGGGGTGACCCCGAGGAAGAAGAACAGCCCCGGCACCTCGTGCTGAAAATAGGAGAAGTCCTCGGCCACGGTCATGAGGTCCTGCACCACGACGGGGTCGTCGCCGGCGACCCGCTGCAGGGTCGGAACCATCCGCCCGGTCAGCTCCGGGTCGTTGACGGTGACCGGGTACCCGTGGGTGATCGACACCTCGGCGGTCGCCCCGGCGCTCGCCGCGATCTGCTCCGCCGTCCGGCGGATCCGCCGGTGGATGTCCTGCCGCACGTCGGCGTCGAACGTCCGGATCGTCCCCACCATCTCCACCTCGTCGGGGATGATGTTGCCCCGCACCCCGCCGTGGATGCTGCCGATGGTGATGATGGACGGGGTCAGGGTCACCGGAAGCTGGCGGCTGGCGACGGTCTGCAGCCCAAGGACGATCTGGGAGGCGACCACGATCGGATCGATCCCGCCCCAGGGAGCCGCACCGTGGGTCTGCCGCCCCCGCACCACGATACGGAGCCAGTCGGCGCTGGCCATCGTGCTGCCCGCCCGATAGGACAACCGCCCCACCGGCCCCGGACCGACGTGCAGCCCGAAGATCACCTCCGGCCGCGGGTTGTCGAACGCGCCTTCCTCGAGCATCAGCTCGGCGCCGCCGCGCTCGCCCTCCGGCGCCCCTTCCTCGGCCGGCTGGAAGATGAACTTCACCGATCCGGGCAGATCCTCGCGCACCGAGGCGAGGACGTCGGCCACCCCCATGAGAATGGCGACGTGGTTGTCGTGGCCGCAGGCGTGCATGACGCCGACCTCCTGGCCGTTGTACAGCGCCCGCTCGCGTGAGGCGAACGGCAGATCCACCTGCTCGGTGACCGGCAACGCGTCCATGTCGGCGCGCAACGCGACCACCGGTCCCGGCCGCCCGCCCCGCAGGGTGGCGACGACGCCGGTATGCGCGACCTCCGTCCGCACCTCCATGCCCAGCGAGCGCAGATGGTCGGCCACCAGGGCGGCGGTGCGGAACTCCCGATTGCTCAGCTCGGGATGCTCGTGGATGTCCCGCCGCCAGGTCACCACCTGCGGCTCGACGGCGCGGGCGCGTTCCTCGGCCGCCTGCCGCAGCGCGTAGACGTCCGGGCTCTGGGCGAGCGCCGGCGCTCCGCCGCAGGCCAACAGGACGACCGCCACCGGCCGACGCCACGCCGCCGGCGCCCGCCGCGATTGCTCGATTCGGTCTCGATTCACAGGCTCCTCCGTTCGCAGGTTCCACCCATTGTCTACCAGATCGCCCCGGCGGGGCGGCCATTCGCGGGGCGCGGCGGGTGCGGCGACACGGGTCGGGACGTTCGGCCGGAGAAGTGATAGAGTTACAGTGCGAGGCAGCCGGCGGCCCCTGAACGAGCCGCGGCTGCCTCCGACCCGACAGGCGTCGGCGACACGACATCTCCCCCGCGACGGCTCGCGAGGGGCGTGCGCCGCCGGGCTGCCCGCCCATGACCTGCCGGGTTCGGATCGAGTCGGTGATGCGTCCCGGACCCCGCGGATTCGCACGTGGGCGGCCCGGGGCGAGTCTCACAGCACACGTAAGCGAAACGCATCGACGAACTCTGGCGTCCCAGGTGACGGGAACGCGGCTTGGTCGACTCGCCGCCGTGCGGAGTCGAGGCCCCCCCCGGACCGGACGCCTTTTTGCGCCGCGCAACCCGTCGACACGCCGGGTTCTCACACACCCGGCAGCCGGGTCGGCGCCCGCATGGAGGGCCCGATACCAATGCATGATGCGAATCACGTGAGCCGCGGTTCGGCGGCGATCGACGGCCCGAAGCGCGTGAAGTACGTCCGGAAGCTCGAGCACATCGAACAGCTCTCGGCGGAGGAGCGCGACCGCCTGGGGCCCGTGGCGTCCCGGTACGTCTTCCGCGCCAATGACTACTACCTGGGCCTGATCGACTGGGACGACCCGGACGACCCGGTCCGCCAGTTGATCATCCCACGCGAGGAGGAGCTGACCGAGTGGGGCAAGCTCGACGCCAGCAACGAGGAGTCGATCACCGTGGCCCGCGGTGTGCAGCACAAGTACACCGACACGGTGCTGTTGCTGTGCAACGAGGTGTGCGGGGCCTACTGCCGCTACTGCTTCCGCAAGCGCCTCTTCATGGACGAGAACGACGAGGCCTCCAACGACGTGACGGAGGGGCTGCGCTACATCGCCGACCATCCCGAGGTCACCAACGTACTGTTGACCGGCGGCGACCCGCTGCTGATGAGCACCCGGCGGCTCGTGGAGATCTTCGAGGCGCTGCGCGCGATTCCCCACGTGCAGATCATCCGCATCGGCTCGAAGATGCCGGCGTTCGATCCCTACCGGATCCTCCGCGACCCCGATCTGCAGGCGGCGTTCCGCAGGTACTCGACCCCCACCCGACGCATCTATCTGATGGCCCACTTCGACCACCCCCGCGAGCTGACCGACCTCGCGATCGAGGGCATCGACACCTGTATCCGCAACGGCGTCATCTGCGTCAACCAGTGCCCCCTCATCCGTGGCGTCAACGACAGTCCGGGGGCGCTGGCCGAGCTGTTCGCGAAGCTCTCGTACATCGGCTGCCCGCCGTACTACCTGTTCCAGGGCCGCCCGACGGCCGGCAACGAGCCCTACGAGATTCCCCTCGTCCGGGGCTGGTCGATCTTCCAGCAGGCCCTGACCCGCGGGTCGGGCCTCGCGCGGCGGGCGCGCTACTGCATGTCGCACGAGACCGGCAAGGTCGAGGTCCTGGGCATCGACGCCCAGCACGTGTACCTGCGCTACCACCAGGCGAAGTTCCCCGGCGACCTCGGGCGGTTCTTCGTCCGCCGGCGCAACGACGAGGCCTACTGGCTCGACCAGCTGGAGGTCGTCGACCGCGAGCCCGTGCACGCCTGATCCGACGCCGCCGAGCGGCGGCGGCCATCGACTCGATGCCTGCCGGAAGCGCGGCGCCCGGCTCGCGCACGCTGCCTCTGGGGCGTCGCGGGCGGCGCGAATGATCGTTTCGCGAGGGTTGCTCGGAGCGTCGCGGTCGGTCGTGCGGGCCTTCGTGCTCGCCGCCGCGGCGGGCGCCGCCGTCGACGCCGCTGCGCAGGACAGCGTCGCCGGCGACCGGGCCGCGCTCGTGGCGTTCTACGACGCGACCGGCGGCCCGGACTGGACGGACGGCACGAACTGGACGTCCGACGAGCTGCTCGACGCGTGGCACGGCGTGACGACCGACCCGGACGGCCGGGTCGCGGGGCTCTCGCTGCCCGAGAACAACCTGGCGGGGACGCTGCCGGCGGCTCTCGAGAACCTCACCCGCCTCCGGCGGCTGGCGCTCGGCGGCAACCGGTTCAGCGGATCGATCCCGGCCGGGCTGGGGAACCTCGTCGACCTCCGGGAGCTGTCGCTCTGGAACGAGGACGACTACCTGGACCCCGAGGACGACGGCCTGACCGGCCCGATCCCGGCCGAGCTGGGGGACCTCGCCGACCTCAGGCGGCTGGATCTCGGGGGCAACGACCTGACCGGCCCGATCCCGGCCGAGCTGGGCAACCTGACCGGCCTCCGGGAGCTCATCCTGGCGCGCAACGGATTGACCGGAGAGATCCCGGCCGAGCTGGGCAACCTGACCAGCCTCCACTGGCTGGACCTCGGCCGCAACCGGCTGACGGGGGCGCTGCCGGCCGCCCTGGGGCGCCTCACCAGCCTCTATACGGTGGATCTGGGCCAGAACGACCTCACGGCAGGGCCGCTCCCGGGGTGGCTGGGCAGCCTGGCCGGCCTTTCGGCGCTCTCGCTCTCCCGCGCCAACGTGACCGGGCCGCTCCCGGGGTGGCTGGGGAACCTGGTCGACCTCCAGCGGGTCGATGTCTCCTACAACTGGGGCCTGGCGGGACCGCTGCCGTCCAGCCTGGACCTGTCGCATCTCGAGCGGCTCGACGTCTTCGCCACCCGGGCGTGCGCGCCCGCCGCCTGGCGATCCTGGCTGGACGCGGTCGACTTCACCGGCGCGCTCTGCGGGGCGGACGCGGATGTGATCGACGTGGCCGTCTTCCACACACCCGCCGCTCGGGACGCCGCGGGAGGACCGGACGAAATCGACGCGGTAGTCGACCTCTACCTCGCCGAGACCAACCGGGCCTTCGAAGAGAGCGAGGTGCGCACCCGCGTCGCGCTGGCGGCCCGAGAAGAGGTGGACTACGCCGAGACCGGCGAGTACGACACGGACATCGACCGTCTCCGGTATTCGTCCGACGGGCATCTGGACGGCGTGCATGCCGTCCGCGACCGGGTCGGGGCGGACCTCGTGCACCTGATCGTCGCCGAGCTGGACGTGTGCGGCGTCGCCGAGCTCGGCGGCGCTTTCGGCATCACCCGCCACGGCTGCGGCGGCCGCACCCTCGCCCACGAGCTGGGACACAACCTGGGGCTTCACCACGACCGGTACGAGCTGCTGCAGCGGCGTGGACAGGCGTTGTCGTCGCATCCCGGCTACGGCTACGTCAACCAGCGGGCGTTCGCACCCGGCGCCCCGCCGGACCGCCGCTGGTTGACCGTCATGGCCTACTGGACCCAGTGCGCCGACAACGGCGTATCCTGCGCCTCGCTGCTCCGCTTCTCCAATCCGCGGCAGACTTGGCTGGGCGACACGCTGGGCGTACCCGCCGACGCCGATTCGATGGGTGAGGCGGGCCCGGCCGACGCGGCTACCGTGCTCGACGCGACCGCCCCGGTCGCGGCCAACTTCCGGCGGGGCTCCACCAACCGGCCGCCCGCCGCGCTCGGGACGCTGCCGGACCGGACGCTGCAGGCGGACGGCGGGGCGGAGGTCGTGGACGTCGCGGGGGCGTTCCGGGAGCCGGACGGCGATGCGCTCACCTGGTCGGCGGCCTCATCGGTGCCGGCGGTGGCGATGGCGCAGGCGGCCGGCGGGCGCGTGACCCTCACCCCGGTTGCCGCCGGCGCGGCCACGATAACGGTGACCGCGACCGACACCGGCGGCTCGAACGCCACCGCGGCGCAGCGCTTCGTGGTCACCGTGGCCGCCACGGGGTGCGCGTTCCGGGTGACGCCGGAGCACCATCACGTCCCGTGGACCGGCGGGCCGCTGCAGAGCGCGGTCACCACCGGCCCCGGCTGCATCTGGGCGGCGACGAGCCGCGCCGGCTTCATCCGCGTGACGGGCGGGGCCCGCGACGCCGGCTCGGGAACGGCCACCTACGCGATGGCGCCGAACCCGGGGGCCGCACGCTCCGGCTCCCTCACCGTGGCCGGGCGGCGCGTCAACGTGTTCCAGGCGCCCCGCGTCTTCACCGACCATCCGCTCAGGCCCGGGGCAACGCCGATCAAGGCGGCGCACTTCCTGGAGCTGCGGGCGCGGGTGGACGTCGTGCGGCGAGGCCTCGGCCTGTCGGCGTTCGGCTGGACCGATCCCATCCTCACCCCCGGGGTCACCCCGGTCAGGCGCATCCACCTGATGGACCTGCGCACGGCTCTGGGTCAGGCGTACACGGTGGCGAACCGGCCCCCGCCGAGCTACGCGGACGCCACGGTCCAGGCGGAAGCGACCGCCATCAGGGCGGTGCACCTGATGGAGCTGCGCGGCGCGGTCGTGGCGCTGGAACTCGAATAGGAAGACCGACCCACGGAGATCCGTCACGCGGGGCCGGCCGTCATTGTCCGTCTGCTTCCCGCTCCTCGAGGCGCGCGCCGCCGAGGATGCCCGGCATCGCGTAGTTCCCCTCGTGGCAGGCGTACTCGAAGATTGGATCCATGGTCGACTCGTGGAGCAGCTCGACCGTCCACGGCTGCGTCCAGGTGTCGGCGTCGTTCAGCGTGATCTCGTGGCGCAGCATGCCGGAGCCGATCCGCGTATAGCGCTCGACGAGATGGAGGTTCTCGGTCGCGCCGCTGAAGCGCGCCTGCGGCGAGTAGTTCGTCGTCTCGACGACGAGCGTATCCCCTTCCCAGCGCCCCCGGGCGTCGCCGGCCCACTGCCGGATGCCGTCGTCGACGTGCGGCCGGCCGTCGAGCGGGATCACCCGGGTGAAGTGGCCCATCTCCTGGAAGATGGCCACGTGGGTCGGCGTCTGCATGAGCTGGAAGTAGCTGTTGTAGCCCGCCCCCATGCGCGGCGCCTCGAAGTGCAGGCAGCGGTCGCCAAGGCCGCGATCCTCGGGGCCGTCCGACGGATGGTCGGCCGTGTAGGCCCGCCGCTCGGCGGCGCGCGCGGCAGCGGTCCCGGTCATCGCCGGAATGCGTCCGTCGGGCGGATCGACGATGAGCGAGGTGCGGTTGTCGAGATGACGCTCCACCAGCCAGAACGCGTTGTAGTTGCCGGTGACGACGTCGAAGTCCTGGAACTCGGCGTTGCCGAGCGCCTGCTGGAGGAGTCGGTCGCCCAGCAGGTCGCCGGCCTGCTCGGCGTCACGGAACTCCGCGATCGTCTGCGTCAGCTCGGCCAGCTCCTCGTCCGTCAGCGTCGCCTTGCCCGCGAGCTGCTCGGGACGCTCGAGCGGCGTCGCGCTGTTGTTCGTCCAGATGCCCGACAGATCGGGCTGCCCGAACGCGTTTCTGGGCGCCGTGTAGTCGTCCTGCCCGTACGCCGCGACCGGCGCCAGCGCGATAACCGCAGCCGTCGCCGCCCATGCCGTGAAACAACGCCCTCTCATGTAGAACCTCCCTGCCCCTTCGAGGTACCGTCCGGCGAGACGCCGCCGGCTCGCTTCGACCATGGGGTATTCTACTGGACCGGGTCGATCCCGGAACCCCTCGGACGGGACGCCGATGGCCTGGACGGTGCCGGAATACACTCGAAGCCAAGTGAACGACGCGGGGGTGACCCTCGTCGATTCATCTGCCTCACCTCGGGACAAGTCGCGGGCTCGCACGATCGTCAACAACTGGCGCGCTTCGCACAGCTTCCCCCTGAATGCGCTGCAGATGAACCTGCGACACACCGTCGCCGGGTTCGGCGAGGCGGCCCTGGTGGCTCAGCGGCTCAAACGACTGTCGTCAATCGAAGCGAAGCTCCGCCGTTCCCACCACATGCAGCTCGCCCGGATGCACGACATCGGCGGCTGCCGTGCGGTTCTCCCATTCGCCGAGGACGTTCTCGGCGTCGTCCGCAACTATGACAAGAGCCGGGCACTGCACGAGCCCCTGAGGCGCTATGACTACCTGACATCCCCGAGAGACAGCGGATACCGCGGCGTCCATCTCGTCTACGGCTACCGCACGAGGAGCGACGCGCACGCCGTGTACGGCGGCATGCGGGTCGAGATTCAGCTTCGGTCGCGATTGCAGCATGCGTGGGCCACCACCGTCGAGACCGTCGGGACCTTCTCGGGCCAGGCGTTGAAGTCGAGCGAGGGCAACGAGGCGTGGCTGCGCTTCTTCTCGTTGATGGCGACGGAGCTCGCCTGCACCGAAGGCCTGCCGCCCGTCCCCGGCACACCCACCGATCGAGGGACGCTACGTCACGAACTCCTGCAGTTGGCCACGCAGATCAACGCCGTCGCGCGTCTCGAGGCGTACGGCCGCACCCTGCGAATAATCGAGGGCGACGTCCGAAACGGCCGAGCTGCCTACTTCCACATCTACCTGGATCTCGCCGGCCACAATGTCCGCTGGAACGAGTACTCCGCGGACGAGCGCGAGGAAGCGATTCAGGCCTACGAAGAGGTCGAGACCGCCATCCGGCGCTTCACCCGCGCCGAGACCGTACTCGTACAGGTCGGGTCCGTCGAGGCGCTGCGGCGGGCCTACCCGAACTACTTCGCAGACACGAGCGTGTTCGTCGCCGAGCTCAAGAAGGCGATCAAGGGGCAGGCGCGTGTCCCGAAACGACCGCGCGCACGCGCTTGACCCGGCACAGGCGTGCGGCAAAGGCTAGCCCAAGTTTACCAGCCGAAAATCTAAACCATTTTAAACAAGCAGCTTACGCGGACAGAAATACTCGAGTGGCACTACAAACCTGCGCAAACCGGTGAGATGGGTCGGTCAGATGAGCGTCTTGCGGACGCCCCCGGGGTGCGGGTCGACGCCGAGCGCGTCGTAGATGTCCCGCTGCTCGGGTTCGGCTTGCGTGGCCGTGCGCACGTGCAGCGTGCGCCCGTCCGGGCGGCGGAAGGTGGCGGTGACGCGTTGCTGGCCGTTGAGGATGCGGCGCAACGTGGTCCAACTGGCGGGGTTGCCGTGACCGCGCAGTCGGGTGCGGATGACCTGGACGAGCTGGTAGGCGATGACGGTGATGAACAGGTGGCCGTCGGCCCGACGCGGCTTGTGGTGGTAGATCGGACGCAGGCCGAGCTCGGACTTGAGCGAACGGAAGACGGCCTCGACGTCGGTGAGGGTGGTGTAGGTGCGCCACAGGGCGTCTTCGTCCCACGCGGTCTCGCTGCTGCGCAGGCAGTAGACCCCCGGATGGGTGGCCATCGAGCCGTCCCGGGGACGGCGGGTCCAGGTGACAGCGACGGCCTTCTCGCCGGTCTCGTCGGCGGTGACCGCGATCTGGTAGTGCGAGGCGACGCGGGAATGCTTCGTCTTCAATCGCCCGATGCGCTGCCAGACCTGGTCGAGCCGCTTGTGGGCGCGGGGGCGCGCCAGCCCCTCGTGGAGCTCGGTCAGGGCGGTCTCGAAGCGGGTGGCGAAACGCTCGACGATGCCTCGCTCCTTCTCGGCCCGCTCCTCGGAATAGCAGTACAGGCGCACCTCGTCGGGGTCGGTCGAGACCACCTTGTGCATGTGCACGGTCTGGTTGGACCGGGTCTGGAGCGATACGGCGGCCTCGGCGTCGAACTGGCGGTGACGTTCGCGGCTGACGACCAGATAGCGGTAGTCGTGGTCACGCAACCACTGCACGCAGGCTTCGGTGGCGACGCCGCGGTCCATGACCACGAGGGCGCCGGGTGGCGCCTCCAGCGCCTCGAGCATGCCGGCCAGGGTGCGCTGCTCCCGGACGTTGCCGGCGAAGACCTTGGAGCGGCGCACGAAGCCGCTGGCGTCGAGCATCAGGCCCAGGGTCAGCAGCGGACAGTCGCTGCGCTTCTCCTTCGAGTGCCCGCGCTGCGCCTGCGGCTGCTCGCTCGCCTCGCCTTCGAAGTAGGTGTTGGTCAGGTCGTAGAGGGTCACCGTCGGCTGCAGGTCGAACAGCCCCATCGCGCGGTCGAACAGATGCGTCTCGATCGCCTCGCGATGCTTCACCAGCGCGTCCGAGGCGCGGTAGAGCTGCATCGCGCCGACGGTCTCGAAGTCGACGCCGAGCAACTCTCCGAGGCCGCTGCGCTCTTGCAGCCAGCGGTGCGTCGCGCGCTCCGAGGCGGGATGGGCGAGACGCCCGACGATGACTCCGGCCGCCGCCGCGCGCAGGGCGCCGTTGACGCCGAGGTCGGCGAGCAGCGCCGGCAGGCCCAATTGCTCCAGCGCCCACAGGCCGAGCTGCTCGACCCCAACGCTGCGGGGGCGAACCAGACGCAGCGAGTTGACATCGAGGGGCTGCACGTCGGTCGGTCCGGCCGCCGCGCCGCTCGCCTGCGCGCCGCGGACGACCAACTGCCCGGCGATGCGCTGAGCTTCGTGTTCGACGGCGTGCGGGCAATCGGCCACCAGGGGCGCCTGGCCGGCCAGGATGACCAACCGGCGGCGCGAACCGAGAACAGGCCGTCGTCGATGCGGGCGCACAACTGCGGCCATTGCGCCTGCGGGATGTCGAAGTGGCGCCCGAGATTGAGCAGGGTGCGCTGCCGGACGGCGTCTCCGACGCGCTCGGAGTGCACCAGGCGATGGGAGAAGTAGGGCTTTCCGTCCTGGGTCCGCCGGGTTTGGGTGCGGCGAATGAACACGATGTCCACGATAGCGGGGGCATCTGCCGGAGTCAACTCTTTTACAACAATTATGGCACTACATCGCGCGCCGTCAAGACCCGTTCCTTTAGAATCAACAACTTACAGACATTGAAATCCCGAAATACGGCCAAAATCGGCAAAATGGCCGGTCAACTGGGTAAACTTGGGCTAGGGCGGCCAGGATGTCGTCCGGCCCGAGGTCGTCGTAGTCCGACAGGATCTCCTCGCCGCTCATCCCGGCGCTCAACAACGTCAGAATCATGTCGACGGGATACCGCAGGCCACGAACGCAGGGCTTGCCGTGGCAGACCTCGGGGTCGATGGTGATTCGCTCCAGGAGTCTCGAGGAGTCGTCTCCGCGTTCACGCGCGGACTGTTTTATCGTCTCTCCAGCCACGAGGTAGTGTACCTGACAAGCTCGAGCAAAGACCCGTCGCAAGGGCACGCGGCAGAGGCCGGCGCGACCAAGGAGTACCTGGCAACGATCCCTGGACCAAGCCACGGGACCATCCCGCCTTACAGCGCCGAGGTGCTCACCCTCAAGTCGAGCCTCGGAATCGCAAGCGTCTCTTCGCCACAGCCATGAACTTGTCCTTCTCCGGGGTGAAGGCCTTCTCTGCCTCAAGGAGCGCGTGACGCTCACTCTCCCGTATTCCATCGCTGGCTTCCGCCACCTCATGCAGAAACGCGAGAACGTTCTGCCAAATCGCCGGTGCATGGCAGTCCGGGTTGGCGCGTGTGAAATCCACGAGATTCTTGACGAGATCATTGAACCCGAGATCGGATTCGTTCACCATGTCGATGGCCAACTTCACGAATCTCTCGTCGTATCCCCAGGCTTCGACGAAGTACCTGGCGATTCTGACTCGTTCCCGCTCGTGGAAGTCGCCGTCGATGGCCGCCAGTTTCACGGCCAGCGAGCAGACCAGATCGAAGATACTGACGGCCAGCAAATCGAGGGGAGTATTGATGAACTTCGGAATCTCGACCACGCGGTTCGAAGAGAGGCTGTCGAGCCTCCTGGCGACGAGGGTCCACGCGGCCCCGGAAAAAACGGCCGTCCCGATGACCCACCCGATCGGCGTTGCCGCCGTCGCCAGCCCCAGCGCACCGAGAATACCCGCGGGGAAAAAGGTCGTCGCGACGGCCGATGAACCCGCTGCCGTAGCCCCCACTCCTGCCGCACCGAGAGGCCTCAGCAGCTCGAAAACTCTCTTCTTGATCGTCAGCGACCGGTATGCCTTCGCTCCGATGTGCAACTCCTTCTTGAAGCAGAGAGGATGCAACAGCGGCGAATCGATTCCCAGCTCAGCAAGTCGATCATGCCAACTCCGCAGGCTGTCCGTGTCGTCTCGGATCACGCTGATGCCGTCTTCAGCGAATTGAACTGACGGCAGATCTCCACCGTGCGGCGCCTGATGTCCTTCTCGCGGAGGTCTTGAGCCGTACCCTGGACGAAACCGAACGCCGCCAGTATCGTGCCGACCAAGGGCCCGATGAGAAAGCCGATGACCGGGATGAGCCCAATCAGGTAGCCGACGACGAGTCCGAAGATCACCCCGAAGGCCGCGTTCGGAAACTCACGCAGCAGAAAGAGGACGACGTCCAGGATCTTGCGTCCGATCCAGATGACGACCTTCCCCGCAACCGTCACCACTTCGATCGACTTCTCCAGGATCGAATCAAGCAGGACCTTCGCGTCAGCCGAGACATTCAAGTTGTCAATCCGCTTCCTGACTTGTTCCCGCGTGAACTCGTACGTGTTCAATTCCGCGATCGCGTCGTCGTGCAGATGCTGCGCGTCTCTGGAGAATTCGGCGCCCTTCGCACCATTGGCGATGATCCGCATTGCGTGCCTCCCCGTATCTGGCGTGTCCGCGCGACCGGCTGCAGGGGCGGCTGAGGTCGCGCTCGACGCGACGTGCGTACATAAACAGAAAGGGCGGCTCGGCGGCCGGAAGCCATCGACTTCCGCCCGCGCACAGCCGCCCACGACAGCCCGGCGCCCCGCCCCCCGACAGGGAGGCGGGGCCCAGGGCTCAGACGAACAGGCCCATCGTCTTCAGCTTCTCGCCGAGCACCTTCTCCGAGTCGGGGTGCTCCAGGAACTCCTCGATGAGGCTGGCGTAGACGCGGCGGAAGTCGACGGTGTGCTGCAGGTTGTCGCCGTGCACGAGCTCGGTGAGGCTCGGCGGGGTGCTGTACTGGCCGCCGTTCACCCCGCCGCCGACCACGAACGACACGTTGGCGGTGCCGTGGTCGGTGCCGAGGTTGGTGTTCTCGGGCACCCGGCGGCCGAACTCGCTGTGGATGAAGACGGCCACGTCGTCCTGCTTGCCGAGGCGCTTCATCTCCTCGAAGAAGGCCCAGACCGCGTCCGAGCAGTACTGCACCTGCCGGTTGTGCGGGCTCTCCTGGTTGACGTGGGTGTCGAACAGGCTGCCCTGCAGCCGGACGTAGTAGAGCCGGGCCGGGAAGTCGTTCTCGATCAACGCCACGACCTTGTCGAGGTCGAGCAGGCGCAGGTCGGGGTTGCGGGTGCGGCTGTAGTTGTCCCAGGCCTGGCTGACGAGGGCGGAGGCGTCGCGGGCGCTCCGGTTCACGTCGAGCAGGAACTTGTGGGCGGCGGTGCGCGCCTCCTGCCCCACCCCGAGGTGGTCGACGTACGGCTGCTCGGGGTGGAAGACGGCGCGCGTGAACGCGGACGGCTGGTCGAAGACGACGGGGACGTGCTGCCGGGCGCGTACCGCCATGCTCTGCGTCGACGAGATGTTGACGAGGTAGTTGGGCGTCCCCGTCGGGTCGAGGGCGTCGGCGGTGCGGCCGTACCAGCCGTACTCCGCGCCGCTGTTGGGCGCGCCGGTGTGCCAGTACGAGGCGGACGTGAAGTGCGAGAACGAGGGCTGGTCGTAGCCCGCGCCGTGGACGACCGCGACGTTGCCGTCGTTCCACAGGCGGTGCATGCCGAGCATCGACTTCTGGAAGCCGAAGTGCTCGTCCACCTTCAGGACGTCGGCCTCGCGCACCCCGAGGTTGGGCCGGTGCCGGTACAGCGCGTCGTTGCTGTAGGGCACGAACGTGCTCAACCCGTCGTAGCCCCCGAACCACTCGAAGACCACGAGGATCTTGCCTTCGGTGGCCGCAAGCGCCCTCGACGCCGACCCGAACAGGGGCGGCAGGGGGCTGACGGCGCCGGCCAGCCCGAGGGCGATGCCGCGGGCGCCGATCTTCAACGCCTCGCGACGGGACACGCCGCTCGCCTCACACAACCGCCGGCCTCGATTCGTCATCGTCATGTCCCACCTCTAGTTGATCTGATACTCCGGCGTGCTCATGATGAGATGCGCCACCATGCGCAACGGGTCTTCCATGTAGGTCTCGGCGCGTCCGATGTCCGAGGTGCCGAGCTCTTCCTCCAGCAGCGCCACCAGCGCGTCGCGGGCCGACGGGGCGATCGGCAGCCGGAGAAAACGGCCCAGCAGGTAGTCTACCGCCTCGCCGGCGGTCGCCGCGCCCGCGTCCCGAATCATGGCGGTCATGTCGATCCGCGCCCCGCCGCGGGGAGTCGGAATCAGCTTGCGCGCCGCCCGCTCCCACCCGCGGTAGGTAGACACGCGGGTGTTGAACAGCTCGTCCCGCTCGAGCGCGGTCAGATCGAACGCGGACATGTTGGCCGGGTCGTCGAGGGTGATCGCGCTACCGAAATCATAACCCTGCCGCAGCCGGTTTCCCACCTCGCCGGTGCCCCGGCGGGACAGGAAGTTCGGATCGCGGAAGTTGACGATGTCGGGGAACAGGTAGTCGAAGGCGACGTTGCCCCGCTCCTGGATGAGAGCGGGGGTGATCCAGGCCCGGCCCTGCGCCCAGCCCGCGACCGAGGGCGGGTTCAGCAGGTGCTGGCCGAGAGCGGTGGAGGTCTGGTTGAAGTCGGGCACCCCGGGCACGTCCTCGGCCCCCAGATGCTTGAGCAGGGTGACGACGTGCTCGACCGGTCCCTTGATGTGGGCGCCGTAGCTCGCCTCGCTGTAGAAGTCGCGCGAGCGGAAGATGGTCGAGAGCAGCGGCCGCAACTCGTAGTCGTTGTCGCGCAGAATCGCCCCGAGCTCGCGCTGGAGAGCCGGCGACAGCTCGTCCCGCACGAAGAAGCGGTAGATCTTGGCCGCGATGTACTCGGCCGTGGCCGGCTGCTCGAGGATGATGCGCAGCACCTCGACGCCATCGAAGTTGCCGGTCCGCCCCAGGAACGTCTTGGGTCCGTCATCGTGGAGGGCGGGGTGGACCACGAAGTCGAGGTTCTCGAAGTTCCAGCCGGTGAAGGCGCGGGCCGCCTCGCGGATGTCGGGCTCGGTGTAGTTGCCCACCCCCATGGTGAACAGCTCCATCACCTCGCGGGCGAAGTTCTCGTTCGAGGCGCCCTTCACGTTCACGCCGGCGTCGAGGTAGTAGAGCATGGCCGGGTCCTGGGCCACCGCGATCAGGAGGTCGCCGAAGTTGCCGGTGGCGTGCCGCTCGAAGGTGTCGATCTGGAGCACCATCTTGCGGTAGTCGCGGACCTTGCTCTCGGCCGTCGCGAAGTGCCCGTGCCAGAACAGGGCCATCTTCTCTTCGAGCGGCCGGTGGGTGTCGAGCATCCGCTCGGCCCACCAGTAGCCGACGCGGCGGGTCTCGAGCAGGGTCGCGCGCAGCCAGTAGAAGAAGCGGTCGGAGATCGGCTGGGCATGGCGGTTGACGTGGTCGGGCTTGACCCGCACCCCCATGCTCTCGCCGTTCCTCAGCCCCAGCTCGGTGGCGGCGGGACGGCTGGGCGGGAAGTGCAGCAGCCCCTCGTCCCAGAGCCCCGAGTGCTCGAACGCCGCGAGATGGCCGTTCGCGGTGTCGTCGTAGTACACCAGCGACCGCACCGCCTGCTCCGGACCCAGCGCGGCGAGCTCGGCAATCTCCTCGGGGGCGCCCGCGAACCCCGCCCGGCCCAGCAGGTGGGCGGCGCGGTCGGCGTTCCAGTCGGCCGCGGTGATGGGCGTCAGGTCTCCGACCCACGACGCGGGTCCGGGCGTCCATACGGCCGCCTGAGCCGACGCGGTGCCGCTGGCGAGCAGGCCCGCGAGCACGGCGCCGGCCACCGCCGCCGCACGGTGGTGTCTTGTCGTCATCAGCAATCCTCATGACCTTCGCTCCGGCCGTTTCCCCGGATCATGCCTTTATACCTCAAGGTCCGGGATCTGAATAGCCCGATCTGGGATCCGGGCTGCGCGGCGCCGGCCGGCTCACGGTGCGTTCCGCACGATACCCGTTGACGAGAGAGACGGGATGCCTCCAAAGCGGAGACCCCCCGACGATCTCTACGCGACCCCGCGGGCCCGGGCGAGACGCGAGCATCGATCCATCGCCCAGGAAGTCATACACCTGCTCCGCCAAGCCCTGGAGCTCCAGGAGCCCTTGTCCATTCTCGATTTGCAGGGCCTCGGCCGCGAGCTGTGGGACGGCGTCGATGCGGCGGACTCCGTCGGCCACGAGCGGGACGCATGGGACTGATCGCCGACTTGCCGGCGGCAGCGTCGCCGCGGACACCGCGTCTTCATCCGAATCCCGGCTTCCGGGTCGCCGTCCGCGCGGACGCGAGGGTCGGCTACAATGCCCGCAGTTGTTGAACGTGATCGCGCAAACCGCTCACCGAGAGTCCCTGAAGAAGGAGCCAACGAAATGAATGGTGCATCGCATGTCCGGAAGTCCGTCGGTCGCATCGCCCGGGTGCTGATCGTAGCCAGCCTCGGCCTCGTCCTGACCTCCGCGCCCGCCCAGGCGCAGGACCTGAACGCGGAATCGGCCGCCGTCCTGAAGGCCGCGTTCATGGCCGACATCGAGGTGATGCGCGGGAAGTTCCTCGGGCTCGCCGAGGCCTTCCCGGCGGAGACGTACACGTGGCGGCCGATGGACGGGGTCCGCTCCGTCTCGGAGGTCCTGATGCTCATCGCGAGCGAGGGCTACGGCTTCGTGCCGATGGCGCTCGGCGCGCCGACAGCCATGGGCCGCGAGGAATCCCAGGCCCTGAACGCGGTCACCGACAAGGCGGAGGTCATCGACCATCTGAACAAGGGCTTCGACTACGCGCGGGCGCAGCTCGAAGCGTTGGACCCGGCGACCCTCACCAGTGCCCGCAACCTGTTCGGCCAGGAGCGGACCACCCCCGCGATCGTGATGTTCGTGGGCGGCGACATGCACGAGCACCTCGGCCAGTTGATCGCTTACGCTCGGACCAACGAAATCGTTCCGCCCTGGAGCCGGTGAGATCGGCGGACAGCCTGGCGGCCGCGCGCGGCGGCGGGTGAGGTTCTCGGACACCAACCCGTCCGCCGCGCGCGGCGCCGCATCGACGGCAGACAACCGCGCCGGGGCGTGGGTCGTACCCCGGCGGGAGGAGAGATCATGAGGCGACTGTTTCCCCTGTTCTTCCTGACGGCGCTGTGGCTGCTGGCGACGCCCGCACCGGGCGCGGCGCAGTGCGAGCCGGACGGCGACGTGCAGTTCGTGTGCGGGCCCATCAGCCCCGAGGACCTCATCCAGATACCCGACTCGCCCTGGGTCATCGTCGCCAGCATGGTCGACGACGGCTACCTGTCGGCCGCCGACAGCCGGGACAGCAGCACCGTCCGGCTGTTCCCCACCACGACCACGCCGCCCCGGGCGCGTCACGACATGGCGCGCTACGGCGGGTGCCCCGGCATGACCACCGAGCAGTTCCGGGCGCATGGCATCAGCATACGGCCGGGTGAGGACGATACGCACACGCTGTACGTGGTCCGCCACACCGACCGCGAAGCGATCGAGGTCTTCGAGGTCGACGCCAGCGGCGCCGTCCCGTCCCTGACCTGGGTCGGCTGCGCGGTGGCCCCGGAGGGCCTCGGGCTCAACGCGGTGGTGCCCCTGCCCGACGGCGGGTTCGCGGCGACGAGCCCCGCGACGGGCGACATCTGGGAGTGGCAGCCCGACGGCGAGTGGACCCGCGCGGCCGGCAGCGTCGACATCGGCCCCAACGGCCTGGAGATCGCGCCCGACGGCGAGTCGTTCCTCGTCGCCGGCTATGCCGCCCAGTCGATCATCCGGCTCCCGCGGGGACCGGACGCCATGCCCACGGACCGCGTCGAGGTCGGCTTCTACATCGACAACGTGCACTGGGCGCCCGACGGCACCCTGCTCGCGGCCGGCCACCGCGCCCCCGAGCGGGCCCGCGTCGGCGAGTGCGTCCGCGGCGAGACCTGCGAGGGGGTCACGTCGCACGTCGCCCGCGTCGATACCGAAGCCCTCACCGCGGAGGAGATCTTCTCCTATCCCAGCAACGACCACCTGCGGCTGGGCACCGCCGCCATCCAAGTCGGCGACGAGCTCTGGGTGGGCGGCGTCGGCGAGGGCCTCCGGATCGCCCGGGTACCGCTGCAGTAACGTCGACCGCGGGCGACCGATTCGTACCCCGACAGGATCGTGGGCTCTCCCGCGATCCTGTCGCCTCTCGCTCGTTACCGCGAGTGGTCACGCGGGCGACCGTGCAGCGGTGCCAATCCTTTTGCCGAGAAGACGGGCACTTCATGCGGCGCTAGGCAACGTTCCGCAGTAGCGCGGGCAGCCACCCGTGAATCTACCCGTAGCTTCCCCTTATCTGGTGGAAGAGCACGCCGGGACCGGCACCCGAAACCTGAGAAACCGTCCTTCATGACTGCCGAGGTGGCAGATGACCAATGGTGGTCGACACAGCGCCGCAGTAGAATCAGCCGCCCCTCTTGCGGAACCCTGTTCCTCCAAGGCGGTAGCCAACTACTTTCTGGATATCGCCGAGCGCGACGGCAAGACGCTCAATCCGATGAAGCTCCAGAAACTCGTCTACATCGCGCACGGTTGGCACCTCGCCATCAGAAGGCGTCCGCTGATTCGGGAATCGGTGGAAGCCTGGAAATATGGCCCCGTGATTGCCGATTTGTATCATGAGTTCAAGAAATTCGGAAACATGCCCATCACGGAACGCGCAACCGAAATCAAGTCCAGCCGAACAACCCGCGGAGTTTTCTCTATCCGCGTCAGAATCGAAGAACCCACTGTTGATAGGTACGCTGACGATCCGGAAGACACCCGGAGATTTCTGGACAGGGTGTGGGACGTTTATAAGAACTTTACGGCTTTTCAACTGTCCAACCTGACGCACGAGCCGAACACCCCATGGCACGAGACAAGGCAACGGTACCAAAACAAGCGAAGCGTGAGCATTCCCGACGAGACCATCGAGGCGTACTACCGCAAACGGGTAGACAAGAATGCCAACCGAACCCGGGAATGATCTATCCAGCATAGATGAACAGCAAATCCCGCCTCCGAGCGCGGACGAACAAACCGAGGCGGAGAAGAACGGACTCGATAGAGCCCAGCGGGAAATCGCCATAGAGGGGATGCAACAGGACATCAGAGAAAGGAAGACGTACGCCGGTCGCATATTTCATCTCGTCGTCTACTGGCTCTCTTCCATCCTCCTGATAGTCATGGCTCAAGGCATTCGATGGCCGTGGATGTCTCAGTATATCGGCTTCGATCTACCGGAATCCGTGTTGATCGCCCTCGTTACGACAACCACGGCCAGCGTCGTCGGCATTCTGCTGATCGTGACGCGGTACCTGTTTCCGCAACGATGAGCGGCAAGCGGCTCTCGGAGCGGCGAACGATGCCGAGCGTACGATTCACCCTTTCCATCGCCGACATCACGACCCTCGCGGTCGACGCGATCGTGAACGCCGCAAACACCCGCCTGCTCGGGGGCGGGGGCGTGGACGGCGCCATCCATCGCGCGGCGGGGCCGGGCCTGCTGACCGAATGCCGCGCACTGGGCGGCTGCGCCACCGGCAGGGCGAAGATCACCGGCGGATACGACCTGCCGGCCCGCCACGTGATCCATGCGGTGGGGCCGGTCTGGCGCGGCGGCGCGCGCGGCGAGGCGGAACAGCTCGCCGGCTGCTATCGCCGGGCGATACAGCTGGCTGGCGAGCACGGGTTGAAGACCGTCGCCTTCGCGGCCATCAGCTGCGGAGTCTACGGGTATCCGCCGGACCAGGCCGCGATCGTGGCGGTCGGCGCGGTCCGGGCCGCGCTCGCCGGTGCGCCGTCAATCGAGGAGGTCACTTTCGTCTGCTTCGAGCCCCGCGTGAGGGCCGCGTTGGAGCGGGCGCTAGCGACCGTTCGCGCCGGATGACGGCGGCAGTCCCGCAGTCCACTCCTCCCACTCCCGGTTGATCTGCGCCGCCTCGGCGGCGTCAGCCCGATACGCCTCTTCGAGGCGGCGGCCGAGCTCCGAAACGGTCAGCTGGATTCTGCAGGAAGGCTCTGGGGCAGGCATTGGACCCCCGTCGGTCTTTTCAGGACTGCCTGGAGATCATACCCTCGCCATGACGAATCGCGTTCCGAGGGAGCTGATCCGATCGCCTGGGACGACGCCAACGCCGAGGTCGCGGCGGCCCGGTACGAGCGCGTCACGCCGGAGCGAGTGCACGGCTGGGTGGCGGATCTGCTGTCGGCGGCGTCGACCGCCACGCTCGACATCGGCGCGGGTAGCGGACGCACCGCCGCGAGGCTCTCGTCGCGCGGCTACGACGTGGTCGCCGTCGAGCCCTCGCCCCGCATGCGCACGATCGCCAGGGAACGCCATGCGGAGCCGGCCATCCGGTGGCTGGCAGACTGGCTGCCGGCCCCGCACCTCACCCGCGGGACGGACCTGACGTTCGACCTGATCCTGCTCAGCGCGGTCTGGATGCACGTGGCGCCGGCGGATCGGGCGTGCGGTGGACCCGGATGGCAGTGCGGTTGCCCGCGGCTCGCCCGTGACAGTGCGCGCGACGGTGGTTCGGCGCGAGGGCGCGGCCGTCCGCCTGGCCCTAGCCGACCGGGCAGCTCCGCGTCGCGTCGCGCACCGCGCGACGGCACTGGAAGCAGAGATCGTGGTGCCGTTTCCGGTTGACCCGCCGCTTCCGGGTATAGCGCGTGCAGAGCGCCTTGCGCCTGCCGCACCGGCGGCACAGCTTGCCGTGCCGAGCCGTTCGGTCTCCCGACCCGCGGTTCGGCTGATCCACGTCCGCCGACAGTGCCAGATTGGCCATGCCTTGCCTCCGTGTGTCGTTCACGAAACTGTATCGGCCGTATCGCAAGCGACCGTGAACCCCCGATCGGGAATCCGCTGCTTTCGTCGCCCTTGATTGATGAGACGCGATCGGACCCGCATCTGGTTCCCGACCGCGCGGACTGGAGCCCTCACCGCGATCTCCGTCGGGCGGCCAACGACGACGGAACGCGATCAGGGCAGGCGCAGCGCCGCGAGCGACCCGGGGAGGCCCGCGCCGGCGACCTGCACCACGATGTACTGCCGGCCTTCGTGGAGATAGCCCATCATGCCGTACTGACCCGAGGCGGGCAGCTCGACGGTGCCGACCCGTGCGCCCGTCCGCTTGTCCAGCGCGTGCAGGCGCGGGGTCCCGCCGGTGCCCTCGGCGGTGATGACCAGGGTCCGGGTGACCATGGTCACCGGATGCGAGTCGCGCCCGGTGTTCGGCAGGTCGACGCCCTGCAGCGCGGGGTGGTTGCGGATGCGCTCGGGGGTGTCGCCGTTCGGCGTCTCCCAGAGATGGTCGCCGGTGTTCATGTCGATGGCGACGATGCGGGCGTAGGGCGGCTTGTAGATGGGCAGGCCCTGGGGCCCCCGGAAGTCGCCGCGGTTCAGCACAGCGAACTCGGCGATGGTCCGGCCCGTGGTCTTGATGTCCTGGGGCATGTCGATGAGGGCGCCCGGCACGATGTTCTCTGACCGGCAGCCGCGGCGGGTCGACACGTAGAGGATGCCGGTCTCCGGATCGGCCGAGGTCGGCCCGAAGATGTTCGACGCCCCGCTCGGACAGCTCACGAACGACCGGAGGCCGGACGGGTGCCCGCGCTGGATCGGCGGGTTGAAGATCGGCCCGAGACGGTAGTTCCGGGCGATCTCGATGGCCTCGGCGCGAAGCTCGGGGGTGAAGTCGATCAGATCGTCCTCGGTCAGCCCCTGCATCTCGTAGGCGGCGGGCCGGGTGGGCATCGGCTGGGTGGGCGAGAGGCGCTCGCCGGGCACCTCGGACTGCGGCACCGGCCGTTCCTCGATCGGCCACACGGGCTCGCCGGTCGCCCGATCGAAGGTGTAGGCCCAGCCCTGCTTCGTGGCCTGAACGACGATGCGGCGCGGCCGCCCGTCGACGGTCACGTCGAGGGCCACCGGGGCGGTGGGGTTGTCGAAGTTCCAGATGTCGTGGTGCACGGTCTGGAAGTGCCACCGGCGCTCGCCGGTCCGGACGTCGAGGGCGATGACGCTCGTGCCGAAGAGCCCGTCCCCGGGCCGGAACCCCCCGTAGAAGTCGATGGTCGGCGGATTGGTCGGCACGTAGACGAGGCCCAGCTCGGGGTCCGCGGACATCGGCGCCCACGACGACACGTCGCCGGTCCATTCCCAGGCGTCGTTCTCCCACGTCTCGTGGCCGAACTCGCCGGGCCGCGGAATGACGTTGAACTTCCACAGGTGCTCGCCGGTGCGGGCGTCGTAGCCCAGGATGTCGCCCGGCACGTTCTCGATGCGGGTCTGGTTGTAGCCCTGCTCGGCCGAGTTGCCCACCACGACGACCCCGTTGACGACGATCGGGGGCGACGAGCTGGTGACGTAGCCCAGCTCGCGGGGGATGCCGAAGTCGGGGTCGTAGGCGCCGTCCCAGCTCTGCCACGGCCCCCAGTCGGCGATCAGGTCGGGCAGCATGTCGACGGCCCCGGTGCCCGGGAACCCGGGCACCGGCACCGGCGTCCCCCAGTCCTCGAGGGGCCGCCCCGTCCGCGCGTCGAGGGCGTAGAGGAAGAAGGCGGGGCTGATCGTATAGATGACCCCGCGGCCGTCGACCTCGCCGTAGGCGACGCCCTTGCCGTACCCGTTCCGCATGCCCCGATCGAACCGGGTGGTGTGGGGCTCGCGGAACGTCCACAGCGTCTCGCCGGTCGCGGGGTCGATGGCGGCCACGGTGCGGCGCTCGCCGGCCACGGTGTACAGCGTGCCGTCGACGTAGATCGGGGTCGAGCGGGACACCCCGAGCCGTCCCGGCCCGAAGTTGTCGCCCCGCCAGATCCACGCCACCTCGAGGTCCTCGAAGTTGTCGGCGGTCACCTGGTCGAGGGGTGAGTAGCGGGTATGCCCGGCGTCGCCCCCGATGTAGCGCCATTCGCCGACGTCCTGGGCGCCAGCGTCCGGGGCGAGCGACGGGACCACGGCCAGGAGGACTACGGCGAAGGCGATACCCGCCCACGACGGGCCAGCGCGTAGCGCAGTGACAGTCATCTGCTCTTCCCTTCCTCTAGCGTGTCCGGTCCCACGACCGGCCCGGAGACCCGAGAGCCCGAAGCCCACACCCCCTGCAACCACATGGCGGCCTCGACGAGACACGGCGCAGCGCGCGGTCTCGCCGACGGCTCCTACGGCGTCGGCGGCGAGAGGATCTCCAGCTGCCCGAGAGCCCGCGCGTTCGTGGGCAGGTTTGCGTCTCCCGCGGGATAGTTGTTCAACTGCAGCAGATAGGCGACGATGGCGGCGTACTCGGGACGGCTGAGGCTGCCCGGATCGGCCTCCGGCATCAACGTCGAGATCGTCTCGAACAGCTCGCCGACCGGCCGGCCCACCCAACTGATGCGGAACCGGCCGCCCGAGAACTCCCCGGTGTCGTGGCAGGCGGCGCACACATCGCGGAACGTGCGCTCGCCGCGCGACGCCTGGGCCGGCGTGAAGACCCCGTCGAGCACCGAGCCGCCGGACGACTGGGTCGCCCTGCGCGCCGTCTCGGAGGCGCCGGTCGGGCCCGCGCCTTCCCGGCCGCCTCTCGCGCTCGCCCCGCCCGCGACGAGACCGGCGGCCGAAACCAGGACCAGGGCCAGCGCCACCGCCAAGCTCCACCGGGCGCCCCGCGCGGCGCGAACGGCTCTCCCGCCGCCCCTCACCGCCCACCCCCGGTCTCGCGCTCGACCGCGCGCGACGAGGCCAGCAGGTTGGTCATCCCGTAGTTCCCCTCGTGGCAGGCGTACTCGAACAGCGGTCCGGTGGCGGGGCGCCACGGGACCACGCCGGTCCACGGACGCGTCCACACGGTCGGGTCGTCGACCGTGAACTCGTAGCGTATCGCGTCGTCGCCCACGCGGGTCAGCCGCTCGACCACGTGGCGGCCGACGCTCGACCCGAGGTAGTCGGCCTGCTCGTAGAAGTTGCGGGTCTCGACGACGAGGGTGTCCCCTTCCCAACGCCCCCGCGAGACGCCGAGCCACTGGTCGACGTGGTCGGGCAGCGCCGGCCGGTCGGTCACCGGAATGATGCGCACGTCGTGAATCTGCTCCTGGAAGATGACGACCCATCCCGGCGACTGCAGCACGTGCACGTGGTTGTTGTAGCCGCTCGACGTGATCGGCACCGGGCGGTAGACGAGGCAGCGGTCCCCGAGGTCCATGTCCTCGGGCCCGTGCGCGGGCACGCGGCCGCGCCTGGCGGCGGCCAGCCGCTGCCCCTCGGGGGTGGCGGCGCGGGCCAGCGCCTCGTCCGTGCGCGGCGGCAGGCGCCCGTCGGCGGGGTCGACGAGCAACGAGGTGCGGCCGGTGGAGATGCCGCGGTCCCACCAGAACTGGTTGTAGGCCAGGGCCACGTCCTGCTCGCGGGTCAGCTCGGACCGGCGCTCGGACGTGGCCCGGGTCTCCGAGGCGAAGTTCGCAGCCGCCACCTCTTCCTCCGTCAGCCGCTCGCGGCCGGCGTACTCGGCGGGGCGTTCGAGCGGCGTGATGGTCCCGTGGTTCCAGACCCCCTGCAGGTCGGGGTCGCCCCACGGGGTGCGGGGCGCCGCCGGCGCGGCGGACGCCACGGCCCCAGCCGGCGGCGCGGCCGTGGCCGGCGACCGCCGGGCGCTACCCCCCGCTTCGGCCAGGTCCGGGCGGGGATCGGGAACGAAGCCGTCGCGGTTCGGCATCTCGATCTGCGGCAGGGTGCCGGCGTCGATCGGGTCCTCCTCGCCGACGATGTCGTTCAGGTGGAGCACGTACGCGACCACCGCGTAGACCTCGCTCGGCGCGAGCGAGCCGGGCTGGTTGAACGGCATGGCGCGATTGACGTAGTCCCACAGGGTGGTGGCGGCGGGCCAGTAGCTGCCCACTGTCTTCCGCGCCTGCTCGCCGGCGAGCGATCCCTGTCCACCCGCCAACCGGTCGTCCGGGCCCTCCTGCCCGGTCGCCCCGTGGCAGGCGGCGCAACGGCGGTCGTAGAGCGCACGGCCCTCGGCCGCGGTCCCGCTCCCCGCCGGCAGTCCTTCGCCGCCGGGTCCGATAATCGGACCCCAGGCCACGATCTCCTCCGGGGTCGCCGGACGCCCCAGGTCTGTCAGCGCCGTCCCCCCGGAGGACGTCTGGGCCGCGACGAAGCCGGCGCAGAGCGCCGGAAGCACCAGACCCGCCAGCGCCGTGCGCACACCCCGTTCAGACATCGACGTTCTCCACCTGGCCGTCGGATCGGACCCGCCAGCCCTGTAGCGCGTTGTTGTGGTAGCTCGATCGGGTACCCCGCACCGCGATCAGCGCGTCCCGCGTCGGCTGCCGGTCACCGGCCTCGTCGATGCACCGGGAGACGAGCGTCACCGGCGAGCCGTCCCAGCGCCAGTCGAGGCGGAAACGGGTGTGGGCGAGCGGCAGCACCGGATCCGGGAGCCGGGCCTCCACCCACGATGCGCCTCCGTCGGTCGAGACCTCGACCCGCCGCACCCGGCCTCTTCCCGACCACGCGAGCCCCGAGATCTGATAGAACCCCGGCCCGTCGAGCCGCTGCCCGCCGGACGGCCGCGTGATGACGGACTTGGCGTCCATCACGAAGGTGAACTGCCGAGCCTCGCCGTTCGGCATCAGGTCGGTGTACTTCGAGGTCTCCTCGCGGGTCTGCCAGGACCGGTCGACGAGCTGCATCCGCCGCAGCCACTTGATGGAGATGTTGCCCTCCCACCCCGGTATCAGCAGGCGGGCCGGATAGCCCTGGGCCGGCCGCAGCGCCTCGCCGTTCTGACCGTAGGCGACGAGCGCGTCGTCGAGGGCCTTGTCGAGCGGCACGCTCCGGGTCATGCGGCAGGCGTCGGCCCCCTCGGCCACCAGCCAGCGGGCCTCGGCCCGGACCCCCGCCTCGCGCAGCAGCACCGACACCGGCACCCCGGTCCACTCGCTGCAACTGGTCATGCCGCACGCGCCCTGGGCGTCGGTGTCGGGCTCGGCGGGAGACCATTTCACGCGGCCGTTGCCCGAGCACTCGATGAAGTACACCCGGGTGACCGCCGGCAACCGCCGCAGCTCGGCCATCGTGAACACCAGCGGCCGGTCGACGAGACCGTCGATGGCCACCTGATGCTCCGCCGGGTCGATATCCGGAATGCCGGCGTGGTGCCGCTCGAAGTGCAGGGCCGACGGCGTGATGCTGCCGTCGAGGTCCTGGAGCGGGGTCAGGCTGCCGGCCGCCTGCTCGTAGCGCGCGCCGCGCACCCGGCGGGTCGCGACCTCGAACCGGGAACGCCGGCCGTAGCCGCTGACCCCCGCGCCGAGCGTTCGTCCGGCGCGCTCCTGTCCGGAAACCGGCAGCGGAGGTAGCGCGACCGCGGCAGACCCCAGGGCCGCCACCTTCAGGAATCCCCGGCGGGTTCGCCGGGAGGGGACGGGGTCACGCTGTGGCATCGGTGCTCCTTTCGGGCCGGACCCGGCCGCCCGAGATATGCGCACTACGCGCTGGAGCGGCCCGTGGGCAGAAGGCCGCGCTACGTTCGAACGACGCTGCAGTTCTCCGCGGGCAGGCTGGAGCACTCGGCGTTCCAGGACAGCGCTGACGGGCCGGCTCGCCCGCCCGCCGGCGCCGGAACCTGACCCGGAAAGCGCCGCCTAACGGCTCCGCTTCCCGCCCAACCAATCCTGCAGGACACGATTTCACATAGGGTATGAGGCCGGCGGGGGGCTGTCAATGCTCGTCCAACCACCGGCCAGCCGGCCGGCGCGAGACCGCCGGGAGCCGATCTGACCCTTGCAGGGGGAAGAGCGCTGTTCGGCCGCTCGTCGGAACCACGGCACCCAACTCCGTGGTCCCGACCGACGCCGCGGCCGTCCTCGTACCGCTCGCCGAGCTCCGTCTGCGCGCTCACGTCCCCCTGCTCTGCCAGCTGGCGGAGCCGGGCAGCATCGAGTTCGGCAACATCGATGTCAACGGCCTCAGGCGCCACCGCGTCGACCAACGGCGCGTCGGCCACGGCGCGCTTCCGGGCCCGCTCGCCGGCGAGCCGAGCCCGGCCGGGGAAGCGACGGCCCAGGGTGCTGGCCGGCGGCCGGCGGCCGGCAGACCGCCGGCGACCGCGGCCGAGGACAGGCGCGGGGGTTCGGGGCGGCGGACTTGGCCGCCGTCCTCGCCACCTGCACACCGGCCGCGCGGGCGCGGCCGCAGGGTCGAGTCCGACCGGATCTCGACAGTCGGCGATCGCGGCATCGCCAATTGAATGATAATGTCATTCGGAAGCAAGGGAGGAGCTATCGGACCCATGGCTGCAAATCAACTCGTCCAGGCCCGGATCGACGGGGCCGTGAAGGAAGAAGCGGCGGCGGTGCTGGCGGCAATGGGGCTGACGGTATCCGATGCGGTGCGGCTTCTGTTGACCAAGGTGGCGCAGGAGAAGGCCCTGCCGTTCGCGCCGCTGGTGCCCAACGCCGTCACCATCGAGGCGATGAAGGAAGCCCGCCGGGGCGGTCTTCCCCGGTTCGGCAGCGTGCAGGACCTGCTCGACGATCTGCATGCGGACGATTGAGCGCACGGGCCAGTTCAAGCGCGATTACCGGCGTGAGTCACGGGGCCGGCATGGGGCGTCCCTCGATAGCAGCCTGGTCCCGGTGGTGGAGATGCTGGCCAACGATCATCCGCTCGAAGCCCGGCATCACGACCATGGGTTGAGCGGCGAGTGGCGGGACCACCGCGACTGCCACGTGAAGCCGGACCTGGTGCTGATCTACCAGAAGCCTGACGCCGGCACGTTGCGCCTGGTTCGCCTCGGCTCACATGCAGAGCTCGGCCTGTGACCCCACGCCACGCCGATCTGCGGCCTGGGTCGAGGACGGGCAGTGGGAAGCGGAACATCTTCCGGATGATCTACAACTGGTACCGGATCCTCGACCAGAGGGACCCGCACAACCTGATCTACCTGTCGCGGCAGATTCCGCTCCTGCGCGAGCGGCTCATCGTTCTGCTGAGCGGCGGGTACGAGCGCGTCGACATGGAGGCGCTGGTCGCCGCGTCGGCGGCGCGGCCGGAGGTCGCGGGATGACGATGCCCGGTGTGGCGATGCCCTGGCTCGTCGGCTACTACGGCGTCTTCCAGGCCGGGCACGTCGTCTTCAACGTCGTGTACCTCAGCGGGCTCCGGCCGATCCCGGAGTTTCCGTGGCCACCGGCCGAGGGCTGGCATCCGCAGGCGACCGCGTTCTGGACCGCCACCGGCCTGATCGATACGGCGATCGCCCTGCTGGCGCTCTACTTCGTGGCGGCGTTCTTTGGCGGACGGCGCCGGGCGCTGTGGGCGGGGCTCGTCTCGCTGGCGACGTACATGTGCACCATATTCGTCTTCAACTACACGGTGGTCGCCACCGGGGCCTGGGCACAGCATCCCGTCGAGTACGTCGTGCTGAACGCCGCGACGATTCCGCTGGTCCTCCTGTTCGCGGTGGTCGTCCGCGACGTGCGGGAGGCGGCCGGTGCGACGTCATCGCGATGAGACGGCGGGCTCACCGATGGGGCGTCGCACACCGCGACGGCGGTCGCCGGGCGCGACCGCCGCGGGGCGGTGGCAGGTGGCGAGGACGGCGGCCAGGTCTGCGGCCCCGAACGCCCGCGCCTGTCCCCGACCGCGGCCGCCGGCAGTCCGCCGGTAGCCGGCGAGGACCCGCGTGCATCGGGGAGGGACAGTGGAGGGCTCCGCCCCCGCCCGCGTGCTGAAGCCGGCGGCCGTGCCCCAGCCGACCGATCGAACTCCACCGGTGTCAATCCTGTCGTTGCGGCTCCTGGCGGCGCTGGCGTCGGGTAGACTTGGCCATTCGGCCCTCGTCCCCACGGTGCCCCCTTGCCGTCGTCTCTTCAATCGGATTCAACCAGGGGTGGGGAATTCCGCCTGGGGCGGGCCTGCAAGACAACCACCGATGAACCCTCACGCTCCGCCCACCGAAGGTCAGATCTTGACCGGTCCGCTCTTCAACGAGCCAATGCGCGTGGAGACCGTCACCGAAACGGGACCCGGCAGTTGGACGCTCGGTCTGGTCGGCACGCGGTCCGAACGCTTCCGGAGGGTCTCGCTCGGGCCGGCCGAGCTCGCCGGACTGACAGTTCTTGACAGCGGCTTCCGGTATGACGGAGACGGCGCCCTGCTGCAGCTGGGACTGCAGGCGCATGCGCTCGGGATCGCCTGGGAGTTCGACCCCTACTTCGGGCTGTCGGTCTCCCGGGTCGACCCGCTGCCTCACCAGTTGGAGGCGGTCTACGACCACCTGTTGAAGCTGGCGCGCGTGCGGTTCCTGCTGGCCGACGACGCCGGGGCCGGGAAGACGATCATGGCCGGGCTGCTGATCCGCGAGCTGCAGCTGCGGGGGCTCGCCGAGAGGATCCTGATCGTCTGCCCGTCGAACCTCGCGTTCCAGTGGCAGCGCGAGCTGCAGGAGAAGTTCGACGAGACGTTCATGGTGCTGAAGGGCAGCGAGCTGCGGGCGCAGTTCGGCGTGAACCAGTGGATGCAGCAGCCCAAGGTGGTGACCTCGCTCGACCTCGCGAAGCGCGAGGAGATCCTGCCCGGCCTGCAGCAGGCGCGCTGGGACCTGGTGGTGGTGGACGAGGCCCACCGGATGTCGGCCCGCGACGAGTCGCACAAGAGTCAGCGCTACAAGCTGGGCGAGCTGCTGCGCGACTCGTCCGACCACATCCTGCTGCTGACCGCGACCCCGCACAAGGGCGACCCCGACAACTTCTCGCTCTTCCTCCAGCTCCTCGACCGCGACGCCTACGCCGACGTGCGCTCGATTCGGCAGGCGATGGACAAGGGGCGCGCCCCGTTCTACCTGCGCCGCACGAAGGAGGCGATGGTCCATTTTCCGGAGCGGGGCGAGGACGGGCAGTGGACGGCCCGCAAGATCTTCACCAAGCGCATCCCCGGCACCGTGGACTTCGCCATCGACGGGCCCGAGTTCGAGCTGTACCGCGAGGTGACGCGGTTCGTGAAGCGCCAGAGCGCCCGGGCGGCCGCGGCCGGAGACGATCCGCGCGCCCGCGCCGTGGGCTTCCTGATGGCCCTCTACCAGCGGCGCCTCGCCTCGAGCACGCGGGCCATGCGGCGCAGCTTGGCAAACCGGGCCGACCGTCTCGAGCGCGCCCTCGAGCAGGCCCAGGACCTCGCCCAGACCGCCCCGCCGCACCTGCCCGACCCGGACGAGCTGGAGGAGATGGAGGACCACGACCGCGAACGGCTGGAGCGGCTGCTCGACGCGATCACCCTGGCCGGGAACGCCGAGATGGTGCGCGAGGAGATCGCCGAGCTGCGGACCCTGGCCGTGAGGGCCCAGGAAGTCGAAGAAGCGGGCGTCGAGGCGAAGCTGGCGAAGCTCGAAGACCTCCTGCAGGGCCAAGGGTTCTTCGACCGGCCGGACCAGCGGCTGGTCCTCTTCACCGAGTTCAAGGACACCCTCGACTACCTCATCGAGAAGCTCGAAGCGTGGGGCTTCAAGGTCGCGAGCATCCACGGCAGCATGAAGCCCGGCTCGCGGGACGAGCCGGGCACGCGGCTCCACGCCGAGCAGCAGTTCCGCGAGGGCGCGGTGCAGGTGCTCGCGGCAACCGAGGCCGCCGGCGAGGGGATCAACCTGCAGGTCTGCAACATCCTCTTCAACTACGACATCCCCTGGAACCCCAACCGCCTCGAGCAGCGCATGGGGCGCATCCACCGCTACGGCCAGGAGAAGGACTGCCTGATATTCAACTTCGTCGCCACGAACACCATCGAGGGGCGCGTCCTGCAGCGCCTGCTCGACAAGCTGCAGGAGATTCGCGACGCGCTCGACGACGACGCCGTCTTCAACGTCGTCGGCGAGGTGCTGCCGGCCGCCCACGTTGAGCGCGTGCTGCGCGACTACTACGCCGGCCGGCTCGGCGACCAGGACCTGGAGGAGCGGCTGCTGCGCGACGTCGACGAGGGGCACTTCCGCAACATCTGCCAGAACGCCCTGGAGGGGCTCGCGTCGAAGAAGCTGAACCTGGAGATGCTGGTCGAGCGCCGCGCCCGCGCGCGGGAGCGCCGGGTGGTGCCGGAGACGATCGCCCGCTTCCTGCGGGAGGCGGCCCCGCTCGTTCCGCTGCGGTCGACTTCATCGGGGGGCTACCGCACACGTTCGAGCCGGCGCGGACGCCTGCGTCCTTGCGCCGCTACGAGCGGGAGTCAGACTGGCGGCTGCCGGAGCTGGCCGCGCGCTATCCGCGTTGCAGCACCGACCGCGACACCGCCCAGGAGCACGCGCTCGAGTGGGTGACGCCGGGGCACCCCCTGTTCGAGGCGATCCGCCGCCATGCGCGCGAGCGTTCACTGGATCCGCTCGCTCGGGGCGCCACGTTCCACTCGCTCGCGCACGACGCACCGGCCCGCATCGACTTCTACCGCGCCCGGGTCGTCGACGGACTCGGCCACGTCGTGCACCCGACTGCTACTGGCTTCCGGGTCGTCGACGGACTCGGCCACGTCGTGCACCCGACTGCTACTGGCTGTACGTCGTCACCGACTGTGGCCGGACGCCGGTCCTGCAGGAGCCGATCGCCGATCCGGCCCGGTTCTCCTGGAACGAGGTGAGGAAGGTACAGCACTATTATCTGAGCGTGGACGCCATGACACGGCCGATGACGGTCCGGGAACGCCCCCCGGACTACCGTGCCACGAGATGAGGGCGAAGGAGGGTCGATGACCAAGGATCTGCGGTTCCGGCGGTTGCGCCTGCGGAACTGGAAGAACTTCCGGCAGGTGGACGTCGCTCTCCGGGACCGCGTGTTCCTTGTGGGTGCGAACGCCTCCGGGAAGTCGAACTTCCTGGATGCATTCCGTTTTCTCCGGGACATCGCGCTCTCGGGCAGCGGCTTCAGGGAGGCGGTTCTCCATCCCCGCCGCGGCGGCGTCAGCGGCATTCGCTGCCTCGCCGCCCGCCAGTATCCCGACGTGGAGATAGCTGTCGAGCTGGAAGAAGAGGGCGACGGCGCCGCCTGGAAGTACGAGATAGCGTTCCACCAGGACAACCAGCGGCGCCCCCGTGTCCGGAGGGAGAGGGTGAGCCGCGGAGGGGAAACACTGGTCGACAGGCCGGGCAAGGAGGATTCCGCAGATCCGGAGCGGCTCACCCAGACCTACCTGGAGCAGGTCAACGTCAATCAGCCGTTTCGCGACCTGGCCGCGTTCTTCGGTGCCATCCGATACCTCCACCTGGTCCCGCAGCTCGTCCGCGAGCCCGACCGCTCGGTCGGCCGGACGAACGACCCCTTCGGCGGCGATTTTCTGGAGCAGGTCGCCAAGACCCAGGAGCGCACCCGGACCGCACGGCTGGGTCGCATCCAGCGGGCGCTGCGGGTTGCGGTTCCGCAACTCGAGCAGATCGACCTCTGGCGCGACGCGCGCGGCACGCCCCACCTGCGGGGCAAGTACCAGCACTGGCGGGCCCAGGGGGCGTGGCAGGGCGAGGAGCAGTTCTCGGACGGAACATTGCGCTTGATCGGGCTGCTGTGGGCGGCGTTGGACAAGGGGGGGCCGCTGTTGCTCGAGGAGCCGGAGCTGTCGCTCCATCCCGAGATCGTGCGCGTGCTGCCCCAGATGCTGGCTCGAGTGCAACGTCGAACCGGGCGTCAGGTCTTCGTGAGCACGCACTCTCCGGACCTGTTGCGAGACGAAGGGATCGGCCTCGACGAGGCGATGCTCCTGGTACCGGGCGCGGAAGGCACCGAGGTGGTCCCCGCGGAATCGAATCAGGAAGTGCGCAAGCTGCTCGAGGGAGGCCTGTCGCTCGCGGAGATCGCCATACCCAGGACCCGACCGGAGAACGCCGCCCAGCTCGCGCTGTTCGGGGATGCATGACGGTGCCGGCGACAGTGACCATCTCGGCCGCGGTCGAGGGAAGCCTGGATGAAGCCGTAGTCAGCCGACTCATCCGGAACGTCGGGGGGCTCCCGGGCACCGTGTACGGGAAGAACGGCAAACCGTACCTGAGAAACAGGATCTCGGGCTACAACAACGCTGCCCGTCACGCTCCCTGGGTAGTGCTCGTCGACCTGGACGCGGAGGACGTTTGCGCACCGCCGGTCCGCACCGCGTGGCTGCCCGACCCTGCGCCGCAGATGTGCCTTCGATTCGCAGTGCAAGCGGTCGAGGCCTGGCTCATGGCGGACACCGAGCGAGTGGCCGCCTTCATCGGCGTGGCGCGAAGCCGAGTGCCCCAGGATCCCGAGCGGCTCGAGCGTCCGAAGCAGGCCATGGTCAACCTGGCGCGCCACTCGCGACTACACCTACACCGTCGATCAGGTCTCCGGCGACGATTACAGCGTCGGCGAGGTCGTGGACATCTTCAATCGGGTCAACAGCCGAGGGACGCCCTTGAAGAAGGCGGACCTGGCGCTGGCGCACGTGTGCAGCCTGTGGCCGCAGGCCCGGGCGGAGTTGCGGGGCTTCAGCGCCAAGATGTCCGAGCGCGGCTTCAACGTCGATCTCAACTTCCTGGTGCGCTGTCTCGCGGGGGTGGCGACCGGCTCGGTGGTGCTCGAGGGCTCGTTCATGAAGACGCCCGCGGGGGTGCTGCAGGACGTGGCGGAAGATGCAGCCGGCCTTCGAGCACCTGGTCAACGTCCTCCGCCACGAGGCGTTCATCAGCGGTCTCGACGACCTGCCGACCAACTACGTGCTGGTACCGGCCGCCATCTATCTGGCGCGGCAGGACGGACAGTTCCCGACCGACGCCATCAAGCGGCGGTTCATCCGCTGGATCTACCTGGCCGGCCTCTGGGCCCGCTACTCGGGAGCGAGCGAAACGAAGCTCCAGCAGGACGTGGCGCTGGTGGCGGGACGTGACGTCGACCCGACGCACGAGCTCGAAGCGGCCCTCATGCGGGAGCGAGGCCGTGTCACCCTCGAGGAAGACGATCTCGACCGCGCGCGCATCGACTCGGCGGTGGCTCGCCTGAGCCGCGTGGTGGCCCGGCATCGCGACGCCCGCGACTGGTTCACCGGCGTTCGCATCTACGACCAGGTCATGGGGAAGAGCCTCGCCAAGGAACGCCACCACATCTTTCCGAAGCGTGTGCTCGAGAACGCGGGATTCAGCGACACCGCTCGCATCAACGCGGTAGCCAATCGCGCTCTCCTGGAGCAACCTGCACCCAAGGAGCATCAGCGGGCTTCCCCCGCGGAGTATCTGCCGGAGGTCGAGGAGAACCAGCCCGGCGCCTTGCGGGCGCAGTCGGTGCCGATGGATCGCACGCTCTGGGAGCCCGAGCACTTCCTCGATTTCCTCGCGGCCCGTCGCCATCTGCTGGCCGAAGCCATGAACGAGTTCATCGCCGGCTGGCTGCCCGACGACGTCGACCCCGACGACGAGCACGGCGTGCGGCGACTGATCGCCACAGGTGAGAGCGAGACGCTGGAGTTCAAGTCGAGCCTGCGCTGGGACCACCGCGAAGACCGCGTCAACAAGGCGCTCGAAGGCGTCGTCGTCAAGACCCTGGCCGGATTCCTGAACGCGGCCGGCGGCACCCTCCTCATCGGCGTCGACGACGGCGGCGCTCTCGTCGGCCTCGCCGCCGACTACCGATCGCTCAAGAAGCAGGACCGCGACGGATTCGAGCTGCACCTGCTGGCCCTGCTCGTCCGCGACCTCGGCGAGTCGGCGTCCTCGTCGTTCCTGACGGTCAACTTCCACGAGATCGACGGACGGGACATCTGTCAGGTCACCGTCGAACCCAGCGACCACCCGATCTACGTCGAGCACCAGAACGAAGCGAACTTCTACCTCCGCGTCGGCAACGGGACCCGGGCGCTCCCGGTCAACGAGGTCGTCAAGCACGTGCAGACCCGTTGGGGGAAGGCGACGTGATACCCCGAGAGTGCAAGCGCCTCGCCGAGGTGGACTTTCCCATCGCCGTGGTGTCCAAGCACGCGGCGAGGGAGAAGTCGATCCGCCACGGGCACCCGTCGACGCTGCACCTCTGGTGGGCGCGCCGGCCGCTGGCGTCGAGCCGGGCGGTATTGCTGGCGCTGCTGCTGCCAGACCCATGCGACCCGCTCTGCCCGGAGGCGTTCAAGCGGCAGGCGACCGAGGTCCTGGCCGCCGTGCGCCAGCCGCCGGCGAACGACGCCGAGTTGCGGCGCGCGCTCCTGTGGTTCATCGGGGCGTTCGCCAACTGGAAAATGGCCGCGCACCCGACCTACCTGCAGGTGGGGCGCAACCTGGTCCGGGCCGCCCACGGCGACGAGGCGCCCCTGGTGGTGGACCCGTTCGCCGGCGGCGGGTCGATTCCGCTGGAGGCGCTGCGACTCGGCTGCGAGGCGTTCGCGAGCGACCTGAACCCGGTGGCGTGCCTGATCCTCAAGGTCATGCTGGAGGACATCCCGCGACACGGGCCCGGGCTGGCCGACGAGCTGCGGAGGGTGGGCGGCGCGATCAAGACGGCGGCCGAGCAGAAGCTGGCCGACCTCTACCCGCCGGACCCCGACGGCGCGACGCCCATCGCCTATCTCTGGGCGCGCACCGTGCGCTGCGAGGCGCCGAACTGCGGGGGCGAGATTCCGCTGCTGCGGTCGCTGTGGCTGTGCAGGAAGGCGCGCCGCAAGCGCGCGTTGCGGCCCCGCGTCGTGCGGGCCGAGGACGGGCCGCCGCGGGTCGCGTTCGAGATCGTCGAGCCGGGTGCCGACCGGGAGGTGCGCGCCGGGACCGTGGCCCGCGCCAAGGCGGCCTGCGTCTGCTGCGGCTCGGTGCTGCCGCCGGAACGGGTGCGGGCGCAGCTAGTGGCCGAGCGCGGGGGCGCGGATGTCGTCTTCGACGATCAGGGCCGGCGGCGAGGCGGGGCGTTCCTGCTGGCCGTGGTCACGCTGAGGCCGGGCGAGAAGGGGCGGCACTACCGGTTGCCGACGGAGCGGGACTACGCCGCCGTGCGCCGGGCGCAGGCCCGTGTCGCCGGCCTCCTGGCCGAGTGGGAGCGCGGTGGCCGGCAAGGCCTTTGCCCGGTGCCGGACGAGCCCATATCGCTAAACGAAGTGCGGCGGATCAGCGTACCGATCTATGGCATGCGTGCATGGGGGGACCTCTTCACGGCGCGGCAGAAGGCGGCGCTCTTGCATCTGATGCGTCTGATCAGATCTGTGCGCATGGACGACGCCGCCCACAAGACAATGCCGATGCTGGCCTGCGCATTCAGTCGCGTCGCGATGAGCGATATGTCATGTACCCGTTGGAACGCAGTAGCAGAGAAGATGCAGCACACATTCGGACGGCAGGCCATCCCTATCGTTTGGGACTTCGCGGAGGTTGTGGTGACGGTTCCGGCCCCCGGCAACTGGACGAGCGGGTACGAGCTCGTTTCCGATGTAGTTGCGGCATCTGTAGGCCTTCGTGGCGGTCAAGTTCAACAGGCTGACGCGACGGAACATCCGCTCCCGGACCAAGCTGCGGGCATCTGGTTTTCTGATCCTCCCTACTACGATGCGGTGCCGTATGCGCACCTCGCGGATTTCTTCTTCGTCTGGCTCCGGCGTGCGATGCCGGACCATCCGCTACTCAATGGCTCGTTCCAGTCGAACGGCGGTACCACACCCAAGGCGCGCGAGATCGTCGTTGATCGGCCACACCGCTTGAGCACGTCCAACAAGAACCCAGCGTCGTACGAACAGGGGATGGCGCAGGCTTTCGCCGAGGGACGCCGTGTAACGCGGGATGACGGCATCGGATCTGTGGTCTTTGCCCACAAAACGACGGAAGGTTGGGAGGCGCTGCTCTCCGGCATCATCCGGGGCGGCTGGACGCTCACCGGCTCGTGGCCCATCGCGACTGAGATGGGCAGCCGGCTGAACGCCCAAGAGACGGCGTCGCTCGCTACCAGCGAGAATGAAGGCGGCAATGGGCGCGGTCAACCCAACTAATCCGTCCTTGATCGACATCGAGCTCAGCAGATTCCGGAGGGTAGAGAAGTCGCCATCGGAGATGATCACAACGGAGAATGCGGCCACGTTGATGGCCAACACCGCGTTGAGTCGGGAGCCGTAGCTCTGCTTTAGATACTCGGTAGTTGGCATGGTCGCTGAGGGAAGCGTTCGGCTGGTTGGGTAACAGCGGCCGGAAGCGGCCTTCTACTGGCTTGGCTCTGCGCCGGCAAATTGCCGCCGCACCTCACCGGTGCCGACGAACTGAGACAGTAGTCGGTAGTTCCGCCGTTCGTAACGGATCCTGCCGGCAACGATGGCCGGATGCACCTGCAGCGCCGTCGCGAGGTGCATCACGGCCATCGGCGTCGGGCGCTCTCGGACCGCGCTCGTGTTCCATAGGGCGCGGGGGATGAGCGCCTCTTCCGCCCATTCATCGGCCTGGATCTCTCGCGGATCTTCCCGGGTGCCCTCCACGGCGCGAAGGGTCAGGTCGTCGACGAACGCAGACCCCCGATCGTGGTCCATGTGGCGGCCGACGTGCGCCAGCTCGTGCAGGAGACAGAACCAGAAATTGTCGATTCGGTCGTAGCGTAAGGTCAGGCCGATCACGGGGCGTCCGTCGTCGAGCTGGAGGGCGGCTCCGTCGAGGTACGTCTTCGGCAGATGCGACTCGATCACGAGGGGGATTCCGTGGTTCTCTAGAAACTCCTGGGCGAGCTTGGGGCCGGCCTCGGACCAACTCAGCCGGGCAACCTGCTTGAGGAACTCGAGGGTCACGGTGCCGGACTGGTAGGGGGCCTTGGGCAGGTCCGCGCGAGCGGTCGCAAGCGCCCGCCAGCACCAAGCCTTCAGGGCATAGTGGTCAGTCTTGGCGTTGGCGCGCAAGTGGTCGTTCTTGCGGTAGAGGGCCGCGAACGCCGCATGCTGTCCTCCTGCACGTGTGATCAGGCCGCTCACAAGCTCCTCCGCTCGAGCCAATCGGTCGGGAGCATCGGGAATCCAGCCGCGGCGGGCCAGCACCTTGAGGGGGAAGCGGCACCAGTCTACCTCCGCCAACGGATCATCGAGCGAGTCACGCGGCTCCCGCAGAAGTACGTCGGCGGGGATGCCGAGATGCTCGTGCAGCGCGCGCGCCATCGGCATCGTGATGGGCCGCTTGCCGGCAAGAACCTCCGAAACCTTGGCGCGGCTGCCGATGAACGGAATCAGATCTCGCGGCTTGAGGCCGGCTTGGTCCATGCGGAACTCGATGGCCGCGACCGGGTCGGGATACTCCATCGGTTCGTTCTTGCTCTCGTACAGCTCGACGAGGTCGGTGAGCACATCGAGCTCCTGCCCGTCTGGGCTGCCAGGCTCCGCGCTCATTAGCTCGTCGATCCGGGAGAGGGCCGCGTCGTAGTCGTTCTCGTTCCTGATCGGCTTGATGTCCGCCATATCACACCTCCTCCACGTCCACGCGGTCGTAGTCGGCGTGCGTGCCGACGAAACGTACGTAGACGATGCGATACGCGTAGTTGATCCGTACGACGAGCCGATAGTCGTTGCCCTTGATGTTGAAGACCACGCGCTCCGAGCCGATGATGCTGGCGCTCCCGTACTTCGCCTTCACGTCGGCCGGCGTGGCCCAATCCTCATGCTCGACTTCCCGATACCAGGCGAGGAGAGGCCCCTTGGCAGAGGGTTGGCGCTCCCAGAACTCCCGAAGGGCCTTCTTGGCGATGATCCGCATCCGGATCGTTCCGCACGCTATGTAAACAGGGTCAGTCTACATAGGACCTATATAGGTTGTCAAGTAATATGTTCCCATTTCAATACAATTCACCTAGCCGGGGAGCAGTTCACCTCCGGCGACGCTGGTTCGGGTCGTGCTCGAGCGTTCGGTCGGGTGCGCGAGGCCACAAGCTGAGAGCGCGTTGGCTGGACGCGACCCGATACCTCCCAGACGGGCGGGCCGCCGGTCCAGTGCTCACGAATTCTGGCATGCGAGAAAACACACGAATCCTGGCATATCGGCCAGGATTCGTGTGGATCCACGGGACCGTGCGCCCCAGTTATTTCGTGACAACAAAGACTATTTTTTGTATAGTCAAAAACATGGTCGATCCGGTCATGGCGCTTCTGACGTTCGCACTGCTCACAGCCGCAGGCGTGGGGTTGTTCTGGCCCGCCGGCGGCCTCGTCGGCCGGCTGCGCCGGATGGCCGACCTCGACGAGCGCGTGCGGCTGGAGGATGCGATCAAGCACATCTACATGTGCCAGCGCTCCCAACTGCGCTGCTCGCTCGACAGCCTGGCGGGGCGGCTGGGCGTATCGCGGGCGCGCGCCGCGTCGCTGATCTCCCGGCTCGTGGAGATGCGGCTCGTGCACACGCCGAGCACCGGCCCCGCCCTGACCGCCGACGGCGAGCGCTCGGCGGTGCAGATCGTCCGCACCCATCGAATGTGGGAGCGCTATCTGGCGGACCGGACCGGGGTGCCGGCCGGCGAATGGCACGCCGAGGCGGAGCGGATGGAGCACGCCCTGTCGGCGGCGCAGGTCGACGCCCTCGACGCCCGCCTGGGGCATCCCGTCTGGGACCCGCACGGCGACCCGATTCCGGCGCCGACCGGGGAGATGCCGCCCGAGCCCGGCTTCGGCCTGCTGGCGGCGGAGCCGGGGCGGACGGTGGAGGTCCTGCACCTGGAGGACGAGCCGCGCGAGATCTACGACGCCCTGCTCGAGGACGGGCTGTCGCTGGGCGCCCGCCTGGAGATCCTCGAACGCACCGACCGAACCATCCGCCTCCGCTTGCACGGCCGCTGCTGGAACCTGGACCCGGTGACGGCGGACAACGTCACCGTGCGCTATCTGGCGGAGGACGAGCCGGTCGACACGAGCCCGGCCACCCTGCTCGACGCCGCGCCGGGACGGACGGTGCGGGTCGCGAGCATCTCGCGGGCCTGTCAGGGGGCGCAGCGCCGGCGCCTGCTCGACCTGGGACTGGTGCCGGGGACCGCGGTGACGCCGGAGCTGACGAGCGCGGCCGGCGACCCCATCGCCTACCGCATCCGGGGTGCGCTGATCGCGCTGCGGCGCGCCCAGGCGGGACTCATCTGGATAGAACCGCCGGCCGTCCCGGCGCCGCAGGAGGCACTCTGATGGCTGACGCCACTTCACGCTCGGTCCTGCCCCGGCTCGGGGGGTGCGCGGAGCACCGGGCCGAGAACCTGGTTCGGCTCGGCCTGAGCCCCGACCGCTGGGACGTGCTGATCGCCCTCGCCGGCAATCCCAACGTCGGCAAGAGCACCGTCTTCAACGCCCTGACCGGCCTGCGGCAGCACACCGGCAACTGGCCGGGCAAGACCATCGTGCGCGCCGAGGGCGCATTCGCCCACCGCGGATCCCGGATCAAGCTCGTCGACCTGCCGGGAACCTATTCGCTGCAGGCGGGCAGCACGGACGAGGAGGTGGCGCGCGACTTCCTGCTCTTCGGGCGTCCCGACGTCACCGTGGCGGTGGTCGACGCGACGCGACTGGAGCGCAACCTCCATCTCGTGCTGCAGATCCTGAACATCACCGACCGGGTCGTCGTGTTCCTGAATCTGATGGACGAAGCGCGCCGGCACGGCGTCGCCGTCGACGCCGCGCGACTCGCGAACGAGCTCGGAGTGCCGGTGGTCGGCGGCGCGGCCCGCAACCGGGTGGGCATCGACGCGCTGCTCGAGACCGCCCACCGGGTCGCGACCGGCGAGACTCGCACCACCCCGTTCCGGCTCGTCCGGCATGCGCCCGCCGTCGAACGGGCCGTGGCCACCCTCGCGGAGACCGTCGAGACGGCGTTTCCGAGAGTGGCGAACAGCCGCTGGGTGGCGGAACGCCTGCTCAACGCCGACGACGCGGTGGTGACCGCGGTGGGCTCCGGCGAGTTGGGCCGGATCGGCGAGGACGCGGGCGGCGGCGCCGATCCGCCGGTCGCGGAGGCAGCCCGCCAGCAGGTACTGAAGACGACCCGCCAGCTCCAGTGGGATCTGCCCTCCGACTTCCACGACACCGTGACCGAACGGACCTACCACGCCGCGGAGGAGATCGCCGGGGGCGCGATGAGCCGCGGCCTCGGGCGGGCCCGCTTCGACTTCGACCGGCAGCTCGACGGGCTGCTCACGAGCCGGTGGCTCGGGTTCCCGGTGATGCTCGCGATCCTCGCGGTGGTCTTCTGGCTGACCATCGAGGGGGCGAACGTCCCGTCGAGCCTGCTCGCGACCCTGTTGATGGACACCGTCCATCCCTGGCTCACCGGCGCCGGCGAGCTGCTGCGCATGCCCTGGTGGCTCAGCGGCCTGCTGTTCGACGGCATCTATCTGGCCACCGCGTGGGTCATCGCGGTCATGCTGCCGCCGATGGCCATCTTCTTCCCGCTGTTCACGCTGCTCGAGGACTTCGGCTACCTGCCCCGGGTCGCGTTCAATCTCGACTCGCTGTTCCGCCGCGCCGGCGCGCACGGCAAGCAGGCGTTGACGATGTGCATGGGCTTCGGGTGCAACGCGGCCGGGGTGGTGTCGACCCGCATCATCGACAGCCCGCGCGAGCGGCTCATCGCCATCATCACGAACAACTTCTCGCTGTGCAACGGGCGCTGGCCGACCCAGATCCTCATCGCGTCAATCTTCATCGGGGCCCTCGCCCCGGCCCACCTCGCGGGGATCGTCTCGGCGGCGGCGGTGGTCGGCATCGCGGTGCTCGGCATCGGCATGATGCTCGTCGCCTCGTGGCTGCTGTCGCGCACGGTGCTCCGGGGCGAGGCCACGAGCTTCAGCCTGGAGCTGCCGCCCTATCGTCCGCCCCGCCTGCTGCAGACGCTCTATACGTCGGTGATCGACCGCACCCTCATCGTCCTGTGGCGCGCGGTGGTGTTCGCGATGCCGGCCGGCGCGGCCATCTGGCTCATCTCCAACATCACCCTCGGCGACGCGAGCCTCGCCGCCCACTCGGTCGCCTGGCTCGACGGGCCGGGCCTGCTCATCGGGCTGAACGGCGTGATCCTGCTCGCCTACATCGTCGCCATTCCCGCCAACGAGATCGTCATTCCGACGGTGCTGATGCTGACCGTGCTGACCGCCAACGTGGCCGGGGCGGGTCAGGGCGCGGGGGTGATGTTCGAGCTCGACAGCACGGAAGCCACCGGCGACCTGCTGCGGGCGGGGGGCTGGACGCTGCTCACGGCCGTCAACCTCATGCTCTTCAGCCTGCTGCACAACCCCTGCTCGACGACCATCTACACGATCTACCGGGAGACCCGCAGCGCCCGCTGGACCACCGTCGCCACCCTGCTGCCGGTGGCCATGGGCGTCACCGTGTGCTTTCTGCTGACTCAGGTGTGGCGCCTGCTCGCGTGAGCCGGCGGCCGGCCGCCGCGGAGTGGCTATGGCGGCGATAACCGTGATGTGATGTAGTGCCATGACTGGTCAACGGGACGCGGAGTTCGACGGGCGCCACTTGTCGCGCTGGTGATGGAGCGGCGTCAGGCGCCTGCCGCGTTCATGGAGGGAGACGATGGCGAGACGAATCGACGTCGGGCTGTACGGAGCCCTGCTCGGCCTCCTGGTGCTGGCGGTGTCGTCGGTCGGCCCCGAACCGCCGGGCCGGCTGAACGCCCAGGAACGCCCGATCCGGGCGATGGTGCTGACGGGTCAGAACAACCACGGCTGGGAGGTGCTGAGCGCGCACTACCGGTCCATCCTCGAAGAGACCGGCCTCTTCGAGGTGGACGTGGTCACCAGCCCGCCCCGGGGGGCGGACATGAGCGGGTTCGCCCCCGCGTTCTCCGACTACGACGTGATCGTCATGGAGTACAACGGCGACGCCTGGCCGGAGCCCGTCCGGGAGTCGTTCGAGCGCTACATGGTGAACGGCGGCGGCCTCGTCTACGGCCACGCCGTGAACCACACGTTCGCGGACTGGCCCGCCTTCAACGAGATGATCGGCATCGGCGGCTGGGGCGGACGCGACGAGCGGCACGGTCCGTTCGTGAAGTACCGCGACGGGGAGCTGTTCCTGGACTTCCAGCCCGGCCACGCCGGCGAGTGCGTGGACGCCCACGCGTATCCGGTGGTCACCCGCGAGCCGGACCACCCCATCATGCGCGGACTCCCCCGCGTCTGGCTGCACGGCACCGACGAGCTGTACAGCAACCAGCGCGGACCCGCCAGGAACATGACCATCCTGGCGACGGCCTGGTCCGACCCCGCCCGCGAGGCGCACTGGGGTGTCAGGACGCACGGCACCGGCGACGACGAGCCGATGGTGCATACCGTGCGCTACGGCCGTGGGCGCATCGTCGGCACCGCCCTGGGCCATGTCGACGGCGGCGCGCCGCTCGGGTCGGGCCCCTGGCCGGCCATCGAGTGCGTCGGGTTCATCACCCTGATCCAGCGCGCGGCGGAGTGGGCGGCCACCGGCGGCGTTACCCAGCCGGTGCCCGACGACTTCCCCGCCGCGACCGGCGTCAGCCTGCGCTAGCGCAGGCGCCAGAGCGAACGCAACGGGAAGGCACAATCAGTGGTGTTTCGTCTTTTCATCCATCATCGGCGGTAAGAGAACCGGACGGATGTACGGCAGGAGATCCTCAGGCGGGTGTGATTTCCGAAGAGCATCCGGCAGATCGCGCACCCTCGCCGCTGGTCACGAAGTCGGGATCCACGTCGCCAGGCGGGGATCACCCGCTCAGCACGGAGGCATGGACCACCGCACGCTCGAGGGCGAGCGCCTGGCCGACCGCCTTGGGATTGCCGAGGTGCCGTTCGACGCCGAGTCCCAGGCCGGGGGTCTCGCGGCACGCGGCTCTGCTGATGCGGCCGAGGGTGCGCAGGACCCGGCTGGGCGACGGCCGCCCGGTGGCGGTCGGCCGTTCGAGCAGGTGGGAGCGCACCAGCGCCGCCCAATGAGGTCGAAGCAGTCCAGGATCGCCGAAGAGCTCGGTGGCAACCACCCGCGGGCCGTGGGTGACGACGACGCCGCACTGGCCGGGCAAGGGGCCGAGGGCGCCGAGCTCGTCCACCGCTCCCTGTCGGTCGGGCTCCCGCTCGAACACCGTGTCGGCCTCGGCCATGGCCCTGGTAGGCGCGGACACGCCGAGGTCATCGAGAGCCGTGTCGATGGAGCTCCACACCGCGTCCTGATCGCCCCGGCGCTCGCTCCCGGCCGCCGCCTGCCGGGCAACCGCGCGGTTCTTGGCCCGCCGCACCCGGCGGTGGGTGAAGGTGGAGCCGGCCGCGAAGTCGCGGCGGCGCCCCCACCGGCCCGCCTCCAGGCAGGACACCGGAATCTGGAGCTTTGCGGCGGCGGGCAGCAGCACGCTGACGTTGAGCGTGCGATTCTGGTCGCCGCCGACGAATTGTTCTCCTTCGACCAGCAGGATCGGCCTGTCGGTCGGGTTGACCGCGGTCAGGGCCGGCACCGACGCGTCGGCCAGCTCGTCGATCACCCGTCCCGAGTCCGGGCCGGTGGCGATGTCCGGCAACCGGTTGTCCATCAGGTAGATCGGAAAGAACGAGATGCCGAGACGGGTGACGGGCCGTCCGATGGCGGCCCGCTCCAGATCGACGAACGCGGTTGCCGTGCTCTTGGTCATGACTCCTCCTGGTTCACGTGCAGCCCCCCGCCGGACGCACCCGAGGTCGCGGCGGCTGCCGGGCTCGGGGTCGGGTCGACACCTGCAACGGTAGTGGAAGGGCGTGACAGAACCTGTCAGGACATCGGCACAGCCCGGACATCGCTTCGCCTATCGCGAAGCCGGCCCGGGGCGACGGCGCATCGCCTCCACCGTCTCCCTGATCGGAGAAGCGGCGGTCTCGCAGGCGTCCACGGGGTTTTCGAACAGACCGGCGAGAGCGCGGGGTCTCGCGGTCGAGGATGACGGGAAGGACGAATACCTGAGCGACTACTCCGAGACCGGAACCACCGCCGGAACCCGCACGAGGACGTAGGTCACGTGTCCCCCTTCCGGCACCAGATAGCCGTGGGGGGTGCGGGCGGGAATGTGCAGCACGTCGCCGGCCGCCACCGGATGCCACGTCCCGCCGGCGATGCCGGAGCCGCGGCTTCCGGTCCGATCGAGCATCTCGCCGCCCACGAGCAATCCGCCCTCGCCGCTGGTCACGAAGACGAGATCGATGATGTCGTCGTGAATCTCGGGCACCCCGTCGGCGTCGCGATGGATGTGGCGGAAGCGATGCGATCGGGTCGGGCTCCCGTAGTCGGCGAGGGTCTCGCGGGCCGAACGGTCGGGACCGATCCGCCGGTCGAGGTCCTCGCGCCGCCGGTCGAGCTCGCCGGCGCGCCACAGGGCGAATCCCGCCGGCTCGAAATCGAGCGCGGGGGCGTCGGGGGGCACGACCCGCTCGCCGGTCAGGGCCGGCAGCCGCACCAGCACGTAGGTCACGTGCCCGCCCTCGGGCACGAGGTAGCGGTGCGGGGTATCGGCGGGAATGTGCAGGATGTCCCCCCGGCTCACCGGATAGCGCACCCCGCCCGAGATGCCGGTCCCCCGGTACTCGCCGTCGCCGCCGGCGCGGTCGATCAGCTCTCCGCCGACGACCAGGGTTCCCGCACCGCTCTGGATGAACACCACGTCCTCGATGTGCGCGTGCTGCTCCGGGAAGCCGTCGGCGTCACGGCGGATGAACCGGAACCGATGGGATCCGCCGGGGACCTCATAGTCGGCCAGCGTCTCGCGGGCCGAGCCGTCGGGCCGGATCGTCTCCGACAGGGCGGCGTTGCGCCGTTCCAGATCGGCCGCGCTCCAGTGCAGGAAGCCCGGCTCGCCGGCCTGCAGGACCGGCAACGAGACCGCGGCGAGGGCGAACAGACGCGCGATGAATGCCATGGGCGGGCTCCTCTCCGATGTTGCCGATCGTAGTGCATCTTCGGCCGGGAATACGCGCCGCAGCGCCAGCCCGACAATCGTCGCCGCAGGAGTCTCGCGCCAGCGAAACTCCCAACGCGACCGCAAGGTCGCGCTGAGGCCTCCGCTTGCCCCCGACCAACCTTCCTGGAGTCAGCACCGCCAGCAGCCCGCGGTGAAGTCCCGCTGCATTCGAGCGGCGATGCATCCCGCCTGTCTGCGTTGTTCGTCGGTGAAACATGCCCAATATGCACCCTCCTCATGCATGTGAGGCGGGCGTCCTGCAGCCCGCTGGCGCACTCGCCGTTCTCGGTGCAACGCGTGGTTCCACCCCCGGCTGCCATGCAGCGAGACTCTCAGTGCCGGTGGTCGCGGCGGCTCTGGTGGAACACCACGTGCAGCAGCGAGCCGCCGACGAACGCCTGATAGAGATCCACCCCGGGGCCGTGGCCGCCGGCCAGATCCGCGCCGACCGCGTAGCCGATCAGCGTGGCCGCGGTGAGGACCCCGATGCCGAGCACACCCCCCCGAACGCCGTGCCGGGGTCGCAGCATCCACCAGATCGTCAGGCCCACCGGAATCCGATGCAGGATCACCGCGGCGGCGACGCCGCCGCCCGCGGGCGCGAGCGCCGCGCCTTCCAGCAACGCGTGCACGCCCAGGCCGGACAGCCCCACCACCAGGGCCATGTTGTCGGCATGCGGCGCCAGCGCGCGCGACATCCGCTCGATGAGCGCGGGCGTACCGATACCGGCGGCCAGGACCAGAAGCACCCGCGCGTCCTCCTCGGCCCACGCGTGCGGGAGGACCTGCCACGCCACCAGCGCCGGCACGACGGCGTACATGACCCGGTCGACGGCGCGGGCGGTGCCGGGTCGATGGTGCAACCATCGGTACAACAGGACGCCGCCGACCGGGGCGACGAGCACTCCGGCGAGCTCGATCATGGCGCTCTTCGCCGCAGTGCTACGGCGCAGACTCCTCCCGGAGACCGGCGACGGTATGGCGCCGTCCGGCCGCAAACCGGTCACCGGCCCGGAACATCCTGCCGGCCGGCATGTCACGCTGCCGACGGCCGCTCGCGGGCGCCGAGGGAGTCGACGTGGTGGTGCTCGGTACAGTCGTCCAGCGATCGCTCCACCTGAATCGTGATGTGCTGGATGCCGAAGTCGCGGGAGCCGATCGCGCGCAGGCGGCGGAGCACCGGTTCGAGATCGCTGTCCGGGTAGCCGGGATCGATCAGGACGTGGGCGGCGAGCGCGTCGTAGCCCTGGGAAATGGTCCAGACGTGCATGTCGTGAATCCGGGCGACGCCCTCCACCTTTTCCATCTCGCGGCAGAGGCGCCGCACATCGACATGCGGGGGCGCGCCTTCGAGCAGGACGTGCACCACCTTGCCGAGCAGGCGCCACGTACCGAGCAGAATCAGGAGGCCGATGATCACGCTCAGGATGGGGTCGGCCAGCGTCCAGCCGAAGGCCCAGACGAGGACGCCCGACACGACGACGCCGACCGAGCCGAGGAGATCGGCCATGACGTGCCGGAAGGCGCCCTCGACGTTGACGCTGTGCGCGGCCGAGCGGTGGAGGATCCAGGCCGCGAGCACGTTGACGGCGAGGCCCACGGCTCCGACGGTCAGCATCAGTTGACCTTCGACCTCGGGCGGGGCCAGGAGACGGCGCCAAGCCTCGACGATCACCCAGCCGGCGATCACCCAGAGCGTGAACACGTTCAGCAGCGCCGCAAGGATCTCCAGGCGGTGATAGCCGAAAGTCCGCTCCGCGGAGGCGGGCCGCTCCGCGAAGTGCATGGCGGCCAGGGCGAGGCCGATGGACGCCGCGTCGGTCAGCATGTGCCCCGCGTCGGCGATGAGGGCGAGGCTGCCGGAGAGGATGCCGCCGGCGACTTCGACGAACATGTAGCCGGTGATGAGCACCAACGCGATGGTCAGCCGGCGCCGGCTCACGCCGCGCAGATCATGGCCGTGCCCGCCCGGGCCGTGATGGTGATGCGAATGGCCGCAATCCGGTTCGCGATCGGAACTCATGGGCACCGAGCCGTCCGCCGGCCGCGCCGGCAACGAGGTACGCCGGGTGGCCGCCGGCCCCCAAGATATTCTCTGGGAAGCGCCGGCGTCAACGGCGGCAGGGCCATCCCGGCCCGGGATGGCCGTCACGCGCCGCCGGCGGTGCGGGGGTGCAGGCGTTCAGCAGCACCGCCAGGATCGTGATGGTGCTCGGAGGTCATCGTCCATACCACGCTTCGCGCTCCGCGGTCGGCGACTCCTGCCGGCCGGCAGGGTAGCCTCCCGCGCCGGTCCTCGTCAATCACGCGCCCGGGACTCGCCGGGTCCTGTCCGCGCCGTGAAGCAGCGGGTCCGGGTGGACTACACTACTGCTCGCACGTGATCCGATGTCGGTTCGGACCGTCGCGACGCCGGCGGGCCGCACGGTGGAAGGACGCACGCGGGGGCAGTGGCGGCCGGAGTGGGATATCGTGAGCGGGAGCGGGGAGACACCATGACCACAGTGAGTCGAGCGTTGTTCGCGGTGCCCGTCGTCGCCATCCTGTCGACCGGCAGCGCGCCGGCGCAGATCACGCGGATCGACCTGCCGGTCGTCGAGTCACCGGCGCTCGGGGGCGAGTCCTTCGGTGAGGTCGGTCGGTACGAGCGCCTGCGCGGGATCGTCACCGGAGCGGTGGACCCCGCGGATCCGCGGCACCGGCACATCGTCAATCTCGACCGCGCCCCCCGCAACCCACGGGGACTCGTCGAGTACCGCGCCACCGTCGAGATCTACCGGCCCATCGACATGCGCCGCTGGAACGGGGCCCTCTACCACACCGTCTCGAACCGCGGCGGGGCCGGCGCGGCCGAGCGCGCCCTCCTGGAACGCGGGTTCGCGTTCGTCCGCGTGGGCTGGCAGGGCGACATCGCCCCGAACGACTCGAACATCGTGGCCCGGTTGCCCATCGCCTCCGAGGCCGACGGCTCCCCCATCGTGGGCGCAGCCCTCGAGGAGATCATCTTCGACGACGATGCGTCCCGGTCCCGGTCCCGTCACCGCCTGACCTATCCGACCGCCTCGCGCGACCCCGCCGGCGGGATGCTCTCGGTGCGGACCACCCAGACCGCCAAGCGCGAGGCGCCGGCGGACCTCGCGTGGACCTGGGTGAGCGACACCGAGATCGAGATCACCCGCCCCGCCGGTTTCGACGGCGGCGCCATCTACGAGTTCATCTATCAGGCGAAGGACCCGATCGTGCTGGGCCTCGGGTTCGCAGCGATGCGCGACGCCATCTCGTTCCTGCGCTACGAGGCGGCGGACGCCGCCGGCGCCCCCAACCCGTTGGCGGAGAGCGGCCTGCCCCGCACGGCGGTCTCGCTCGGCATCTCCCAGAGCGGGCGGATGCTGCGGGACTTCCTCTACCAGGGGTTCAACGAGGACGTCGCCGGCCGGATCGTGTTCGACGGCATCCATCCCAACATCGCCGGCTCGCGCAAGACGTTCACCAACTACCAGTTCGGCCAACCGGGACGCTGGCAGAAGCAGCACGAGGACCACGTCTATCCCGGCGACCAGTTCCCGTTCACCTACGTCACCCTGACCGACCCGATCAGCGGCCGGACCGACGGGCTGCAGGAACGGTGCGCGGCGTCGGACACCTGCCCCAGGATCATCCACAGCGACAGCGAAGCCGAGCTCTGGCAGGCGCGGGCGTCCCTCGTGGTCACCGATCCGCGGGGCGGGCCCATCGAGCTGCCGGACAACGTGCGGGTCTATCTGCTCGCCGGCACCCAGCACGGCGGCGGCCCCGGCGTCCACACCCGGGCCCCGAGCGCGGGCATGTGCCAGAACCTGAGCAACCCGCTGGCGCTGGGCCAGACACGCACCGCCCTCAGCCTGGCGTTGTACGAGTGGGTGGAGCGGGACATTGCACCGCCGCCGAGCCGCTTCCCCACCGCGGGCGGCGGCGGGCTCGTCCACCCGGCCGCGGTCGGCTTCCCCGACGTCCCGGGAGTGACCTGGACGGGGTCGTACAACCCGCTGCACCTCGCCGACCACCGGTCGCTGCCGCCCATGCTGGGAGACGCCTACACGGTCCTGGTCGGCCGCACCGACGCCGACGGCAACATGATCGACGGCGTCAGACATCCCAATCTCGTCGCCCCCATCGGCACCTACACCGGCTGGAACCTCCGGCGGGCCGGATTCGCCGAGGGCGCCCAGTGCCGTGCAACCGGCTCCTTCATCCCGTTCGCGGCCGCCCGGGCGGCCCGCCGGTCGTCGGGAGACCCGCGGTTGTCGCTCGAAGAACGATACGCGGACCATGCGTCCTACGTACACGCGGTCAGCGACGCGGCGGAGGCCCTGGTGCAGGACCGGCTGCTCCTCCGGCAGCACGCGGAAGACATCGTCGCGCTCGCGCGCGGGAGCCGGACCCGAACCGCGGAGACGGCGCACCGGGACCAGGAGTCTGCGCGGTAGAGCCGCGCCCCCTCCAGTCGATCCGGCAGGCTACAGGATGGCGGAGGACCGCGGCGCTGGAGCCAGGGGTGGGCCGCGAGCCAGGGGTGGGCCGCGAGCCCGGAATGCTCCCCGGGTCCGCACATGCCGGTCCGACTGAGTACACTTGGGCGGTGTCATCGCCGACCCGCCCATCAGCGACCGGGTCCGCGGCGCAGTACGACAGCTTTGCCGACATCTACGGCATCTGGACGGAGACCGCGCCGGGGGTCGAGACGAACCGCCGGTTCTATGTGGACGCCTGCCTCGCCGCCGGCGGTCCGGTCGTCGAGCTCGGCGTCGGCGACGGGCGCATCGCGGTCGCAGCGGCGGCGCGGGGGTGCCGGATCATCGGCGTGGACGCCTCCCTGGTGATGCTGCGGCGGTGCCGGGAGCGCGCCGAACGGGCCGGCGTGGGCGACCGCATCGAATTGCTGGAAGCGGACTTCCGCACCTTTCGGATCGACGAACCGGCCGCTCTCGTGACCCTGCCGTACCACAGCATCGGACACCTGACGAGCATGCAGGCCAAGCGGCGGGCCGTGCGCCGGGTCTTCAGCCAGCTCCGGCCGGGGGGACGGTTCATCTTCGACGATTTCGTGATGACCCCCGACGCCCTGGCCCGGATGCGGCAGGTGCAGCTTCGGGCCGCCTACCGGTCGGCGGCCGGCACGGATATCCTGTTGTGGGTCACCTCCCGCGTGAACGAGAAGGCCCGCTTGATGACGGTCATCACCTGGGAGGACCACTTCACGGCCGACACCCGGCCGGAATGGCGCCGCTACCGGCGACTCGAGCTGAGCTGGCTGGACCCGGATCACGCCCGGATGCTGCTGCTCGAGACCGGATTCACGATCGACGCCTGTCTCGGCGACTTCGACGGGACCCCGTTCTCGATCGACAACGCGGCCGAGCAGATCTGGATCGCGCGCAAGCCGGCGTAGGAGTCTGCGCGGGCAATAGCGGCGCGGACTCCAGGAGGGTTGGCCCGACGGCAAGGGGAACCGGGAGTCGACGTGCCGGACCAGGGGGGTTGGCACGGAGCCGCAACGCATGGTCGGAACCGCGGGACTGAGGAATCTGGAAGTGGCGGCTATCGTCGGCGTCTACCCGCGGGAGCGGGAGCGCCCCCAGCCGCTCGTCTTCGACATCGAGGTCGACTACGATCTGGCGCCCGCCGCGCAGTCGGACGCCCTGGCGGACGCCATCGACTACGACGGCATCGCCGCCGCCGTCGGCGCGCTCGTTCGCGAACGCCGGTTCGCCCTCCTGGAGACGGTGGCGGAAGCCGCGGCGGCGCTCCTGCTCGACCGGATCGACTGCGCGCACCGCGTCCGGCTGGAGGTCCGCAAGCCCCAGGCGGTCCCCGCCGCCGCGTGCGCCTTCGTCCGGGTGGAGCGCACCCGATCGTGAGCCGTACGCAGGACACCCCGGTCGCGGTCGTGACCGGCGGCGCGCGCCGCCTGGGCCGCCGTCTGTGCCTGATGCTGGCGGCGCGGGGATACGACCTCGTGGTGCTCTATCGCACGTCGGAGCAGGATGCGCGGTCGCTGGTGCGCGAGATGGAGACGGCGGGGCGGCGCGCGCGGTCCCTGGCCGCGGACATCGGCGTCGAGCGGGACGTGGCGGCGGTCTTCGACGACGTCGCGGCGGCGGAGGGCCGGGTCGATCTCCTCGTGAACAACGTGGGCAACTACAACCCGCAGCCGGTGACCCGGCTCGACCCCGCGGCGTGGGACGCGACCCTCGCCGCCAACCTCTCCGGCGCGTTCTACTGCTGCCACCACGCGCTGCGGCTGATGCCCGAGGGCGGCAACATCATCGGCATCGGCATGGCGGGCCTGGAAGGCATCCGCGCCAACGTCCATGGCGCCGACTACTACGTGAGCAAGACCGGGCTCCTGGTCCTGACCCGGGCCCTGGCGAAGGCGCATGCCGGCCGCGGGATCCGGGTGAACATGGTCTCGCCGGGCCAGCTCGAGAACTCCGTCGACCTGCCGCCGCCGGAGCTGATCGGCAAGTGGGTGCCGCTGGGGCGCGCCGGCCGGCTGGACGACGTCACGCAGGCGGTCGAGTACCTGCTCGACGCGTCCTACGTGACCGGCGTCAACATCGACGTCTCCGGCGGATACCGGCTCTAGGAGTCTGCGCCCCAGACCGGCGCGGACTCCTGGAGGGCCGCGAACAGGACATGGCCGGAACTGTCGACGAGAGCGGCGGCGCGCCGCATCCGAACCGACCACGCGTGTCGACCCCGCTTACCGCCACCGCGCTCTGTCCGCTCTGGAACCGGGCGGCGGAGTGGGAGCGCCGCCTTCGGATGATCCGGGAGGCGCGGCGTTTCCTGTACCTGTCCACCTACTACCTGGAGTACGACGACTACGGCATCGAGCTGATCGCGCTGCTGCTGGAGGCGCAACGGCGCGGCGCGGACGTCAACCTGCTCATCGACGGATTCGGCCAGCGGCTCGGAGGCGTCCTGATGTCGGCCTCGGTCAAGGCGACCCTGCGGGACCGGCTCGACGCCCTGCGCGACGCCGGCGCCGTCGTGACCGTGTACCGCCCTCCCCACGCGATGCAGCGGCGCCTCGGCGGCGGCCAGCACGTCAAGATTCAGGTCTCGGAGCAGGGCGAGGCGATCTTCGGCAGCAGCAACGTCACGCGGACCTCGTTCGAGGGATGGAACGAGTACTCGGTCGCGGTTCGCGGCCCCGTCGTGCGAACGCTGCTCGAGAGCTATCGGACCATCGGCGGCGAGGTCGACCCGGCCCACCTGCGCGACGTCGAGCGTCGCGCCGCGGGAACGCGGGGAGACATCGAGCTCGACTACTGGATCTGCAACCCCAATCTCCACCAGGGCCGTCGCGGGCCCCTCGGATGGCGGGGCCCGAACGTGGTGACCGAGCGCATGATCGACATGCTGAACGCGGCCCGGCGCCGCATCCAGCTCACGACCTTCTACTTCAAGCCGGCGCCCGCGCTGCTCGACGCGTTGCTGGCGGCGGCGCGGCGCGGGGTGGGAATCGAGATCCACCATTCGCACCGCGACGCGCTGCCGGCCACCGATCTCGCCTGGATCGCCGCCGCCGCCGGCTATCCGCGGCTGCTGGACGCGGGGGTCCGCATCTACGAGAATCGCGGGGGCGAGCACTCGAAGATCGTGCTCGTCGACGACGCGTGGGTCGCGTTCGGCAGCTACAACTTCGAGGACGCGGCGCACGACCGGCTGGCCGAGGCGATGCTGGCCACCCGCGACCCGGCGGCCGTCGCCCCGGCACGGGCGATCTTCGACACCCTCCGGGCCGATCCGGGCAACACACCCGTGGGCCGCAGGTTCCGCCGTGACCTGCCGGCCGGCCTGCGGCTGCGCCTGGCCCTTCTCGGCCGCTTCAAGCGGTGGATGTAGACGGCGGGATGGAGACGTGATGCCCGACGACCTTCGCTTCACCGAGATCGAGCACAAGTTCGTCGTCGGCGACGACTTCGACCTGGCGGGCTTCCGCACTGCGATCGAGCGGCTGCATCCAACGCGCACCAACGCGTTGCGGGTCCGCGACCGGTACTTCCTGACCGAGGCGGGACGGGGCGGGCGGTTCATCCTCCGCCATCGCTACGACCCGGAGCTGCACCACCTGACCCTCAAGTCGCTGGGCCGCGACACGGAGGTGCGTTCGGAGATCAATCTCGACCTCGGCCACCACGCCGGCGATCAGGCGCCCGCCGTCGACGCGTTCGTCGAGCGGCTCGGGGTGACCTGGACCGGCGTCCTCTCCAAGGACCTGACGGTCTGGTACTTCCCCGACATGGAGGTGGCGCACTACCGCGCCTCGACGGAGGCGTGCGCGGTCGTATGCGTGGAGTTCGAGGCCATCCGCAAGCAGTCTCTCCCCGCCGCCCTCCGCACCGTCGAGCGCTACGAGCGCGCGACCGGCTTCGGCGACGTTCCCCGCTCGCACCGCTCGCTCCCGCAGATCCTGTTTCCCGAGATCGCCGCGCTGGACACCGCCGCCGAGAACGACGCGGGCTGACCCGCGTGTTGCGGCCGTCCCGCCGGCGGCGGCATGCTTGGAGACGCAGGCGGCGCAGGGGCGCCTGATCCGCCGAAAGACTCCTCACCCTGCCGGCCGGCGCGAACGCCTTTCGCACTTTGCCAAACCTCGGGGCCTGTTGGAGCGGACGTGGCCCAAGCAAGGAGGACAAGATGGCAGGTGTGATCTCGGCCCTGAAGGCGCGGGCGCGCATCCTTCATCGACAGGTCGCTTCGGGGAACCCGCGGGCGGTGGCGCGGGTGCGGCGGCTTCCCGAGCTGGCCGACGGCGACGTGCACGCGGCGGCCGAGCGGACGCGCCGGCGGCACTGTCTGGCCACCCTCGCTCGCGAGCTGGGTTTTCACGGCTGGGGCGGCCCGGGGCCCGACACGGGACCCGCCGACCGGACAGGGTGCGGTCACGCACCGGCGACCGTCAAGCGGTGGAGCGCGACGCGGTGGTCCGGTCAGGCTCCCCGTCGATACCGGCGCCGCCCCGCGTACGACCGACGATTCGCATGAAGTTGTCGTAGATTCGGCGTGCGTTGCGGTTGAAGTCAGCCATGCCGGCCGCCGCCGCGGCCTCGAACCCGGCCAGGGCGCCGGCCCCGAGCGCGCGCTCCAGGGCCTGTCCGTAGGCGGGCACGGCGCCCCACTCGGGCACCGTCCTCCGGGTGATCTCGACGTGATACTGAATGCCGAAGGCGTGGCCGCCGACGCCGAGCGCCTGCGCCGCGCAGGCGCGCGACGTCGCGAGGGTCCGGGCGCCGGCCGGCGGCCGCAGCACCTCCGCGCCGTGCCACTGCAGGCAGGCATGCGTAGCGGGAACGCCCTCGAAGAGGGGACTGGCGCGGCCCGCCTCCGTCAGCTCGACCTCGAAGATGCCGATCTCGGGCGCGGCCGCCGGCCCGACCTCGCCGCCGAGGGCCTGCGCGAGAAGCTGGTGCCCGAGGCAGAACCCCAGGAAGGGCATCTCTCGCTCGAGAACCGCCTCGCGGATGGCGACGCGCTCGGCCTCGAGCCACGGGTGGAGGTCGTCCTCCCAGACGTCCATCGGGCCGCCCATGACCCACAGCGCGTCGTAGCCCCCGAGATCCGGGATCGACTCGCCTGCATCGAGCTCCACCGCGCGCCAAGCGACGCCGTCCTCCCGCAGAAAGTCCCGGAAGACCCCCGGGTGCTCAATCGGAATGTGCTGGAAGACGAGGATGTTCGGAGCGGTCTCGGACATTGGGCGTGTCTCTCCGGGGGCTGGGACAAATCGAACGAAGTCGTGGCCGGAAGCGACGGCGTGTCCGTCGCATGTCAGACGGGCTCGTCAGTCCGACGCGCTCAGGCAACTCAGCGGGCCGGACCACTCGAGGATCTGTCGGTCCGCGGTCATCAACCGGTGCCCCTCCAGCGCCGTGGCCACGATGATGCGGTCCACCGGGTCTCCATGTATCTTCGCGAGCAGTCCCGCGCGGGACGCGATGCCGCCATCGACCGGGATCTCGATCAGTCCCTGGCTCAGGAGGTCCCGGCGCCACGCGTCCGGATCGAGCAACAAACCGAGCCGGCCCTTCCGGACACACATCCCGATCTCCCAAAAGGAGATGGCCGATACCGCCGCGTCGCCGTCCTGCATCGCGCGCCCGAACGCGCGACGAGCCCGTGGCCCCAACCTCCGGTCGCCGCTCTCGTGCCAGATCAGCACATGCGTATCGACGAGCGTCAAAACAGGTCCTCGGAGTCCTCGGACTTCGCGTACCATTCCGGCGGCATGGGCGAGACGATGTCACCGTTGATCTGAATGTTGTCCCGATTCCGGCCGAACCAGAGTCCGGGCTTCTCGCGGTACGGCACCAGCCGCGAGACGGGCCGCCCGTTCTTGGTGATGACGATCTCTTCGCCGCTCTCCGCGACCTCGTCCATGAGCTTGAGGCAGGTGGCCTTGAACTCCGACGCCTTGATGGTCCGACTGCCGTTCGGCTTGTCCTTGTGTGCTCTCACGGCGATTTCCTCCGCATCCGAAACGCAAGAATACCATGGTCATGACCATGGTCATGGCCGGCAGCCGAGAGCAAGACCGGTGGGCTCCTCGTCAGACTCCCGCCAGCCGCCGGGTGCTGTCGGCGATGCGGTCCACGTGGACGTCCAGCTTCTCGAGCAGGCTCAGGCCCAGGTTCATGAACGGCGTATGGAGCGGGTACTTGAGATGCCGGTTGCCCGCGAGCCGGCCGGCGCCGCCGACGACGAGGGCGACGGGCAGGTCGAACGGGGTGTGGTGGTCGCCGGCGCCCATGCCGCAGCCGTAGAGCAGCATGGAGTGGTCGAGCAGGGTGCCGTCGCCGGCCGGGGCCGCCCGCAGCTACTCGACGAAGCGGGCGAACAGCGACAGGTGGTAGACGTTCACCTTGGTGTACTGCGCGACGTTGTGGGGATCCATCTGGTGGTGCGAGATGGTGTGGTGCCCCTCGGGCACGCCGATGTCCGGATAGGTCCGGCCGCTCTGCTCGCGCGCGATCTGGGTGCAGCTCACCCGCGTGGCGTCAGCCTGATACGCCAGCGCCAGCAGGTCGTAGAGCAGGGTCAGATGCTCGCCGTAGCCGTCGGGCACGCCGGTGGGCTGATCGAGCGAGGGCAGGGGCGTCGCCGCGTTCGCCCGCTCCGCCCGCTGGATGCGCCGTTCCACCTCGCGCACGGTGGCGAGATACTCGTCGATGCGGGTCCGGTCCGACGCGCCGAGCCGAGTTCGGAGCTGGCCGAGCCGGCCGGTGACCGCGTCGAGGATGCTGCGGTCGGTGCGCATGTCCGCGACCCGCGCGGATACGCTGCCGCCGGCGCCGAACATCCGCTCGAAAACGACGCGGGGGTCGCGCTCGTGGGGCAGCGGCCTGGTGTCGTCGCGCCACGAGGTCGAGTTCAGATACGCGCACGCGTAGCCGTTCTCGCAGTTCCCGACCAGGATGGGCGGCGAGGCGGTCGTTCAGATACGTGTAGTCGGCGGTCAGGAGATCGAGGACGCTGCGGTTCCCGCGCAGGATGCTGTCGAAGAACAGCTCGGTCTCGCGGATCAACCCCTGCCGCAACGACTCGTCGAACGCCAGCGAGTAGGGATCGCCGGGACGCACCGAGGGGTCGGCGAGATTGCGGAGCTGCAGCCACTGGCCCGCGAAGTTCTCGGTCAGGGCCGACGACCGGGGGTCGTCACGGAGGACTCTCCCTCGGACATCGCCGCGCGAATGCGCCAGTCTACGCGCTTCGCCTCCGTCTGGCCAGATCCGCCCGCCCCCGGGCTCCGCCCACCCTCCCGCGCGACTCGGGGGCGAGGTTGCACGGAAGGCGGAATTAACGGTACGGTCGGGCGGCGCACGCGCACCCCGCGGCGCTCGGGCGATCCATGGCGATGCGGACCCTCCTCTACCGGCTGATCGGCTCCGTCACCTCGATTCGTCCCGAGGAGACGACCCCGGTGGCGTTGATGTTCGCCTACTCGTTTCTCGCCATGACGTCGTACAACATCGTGAAGCCGCTGACGCGGTCGCAGTTCATCGCCACCCTCGGGTCCGACAACCTGCCGTACGTGCTGTTCGTCGCCGGGATGCTGATCGGCGTCGTCATGCACCTCTATACCACCGCCATTCGCCGCCTGCCACCCCGGCACGTGATACCGGTCACGCAGGCCGGCATCATCGGCGTCCTCGTCGTCTTCTGGGGACTCCTGCAGACCGGCGCGGGATGGGTCACCGTCGCCTTCTACTTCTTCGGCCTGATTCTCGGCATCCTGCTGATCAGCCAGTTCTGGACCCTGGCCAACGACATCTTCGACGCCCGCCAGGCCAAGCGCCTGTTCGGGTTCATCGGGGGCGGCGCGAGTCTCGGCGGCGCGCTGGGGGCGGGCATCACCGCGATCGTCGTCGAGGAGGTGGGCTCCGAGCAACTGGTGCTGGTCAGCGCCGCCGCCCTGGCCGGCTGTACCGGGATCGTGGTGCTCCTGCTCCGCCGTCACCCCGTCGGCGAGCACGCCGGATTCGACGCCCCCGACGGCGGCGTCGGGGGCCGGGAGGCGGTCCGGCTCCTCTCCGAGTCGCGCCCGCTGCAGGTGCTGGCCCTGACCGTCGCGTGCGCCGCCGCCGGCGCCGCCGTCGTCGACCAGCAGCTCAACATGGCGGCGGAAGCGTTGCGCGGGGACAGCGGCGGCGACGGCATCGCCGCCTTCCTGGCCGCGGTCACCGCCTATCTCTCCCTCGGCGGGTTCGTCGTCCAGGTGGCCCTCATCAGCCGCATCCACCGGTCCGCCGGGATCGGCGTGGCCCTCCTCCTGCTGCCGATCGGCTTCAGCGGCAGCGCCGCCCTCATCCTCCTCACGGGGGCGCTCTGGGCCGTCGCGGGAGCCCGCGTGCTCGGCTCGACGATGCGCTACACGATCGACAAGACGACGCGCGAGGTCCTCTTCGTGCCGCTCTCCGCCGAGCTGCGGCACCGGGTCAAGCCGTTCATCGACGTCACGATGGACCGGTTCGCCAAGGCGCTGACGGCGGTGCTGCTGCTCGCCCTCATTCAGCCCTGGGGCCTGGGGCTGGACTGGCGCCAACTGAGCTGGGCGAGCCTCGCCATCACCGGACTCTGGATCGCGGTGGCGATCCGGGCGCGGCGCGAGTATCTCCGGTCGTTCCGGGCCAGCATCGACGCCCGCACCATCACGCCGGACGCGGTGATGACCCGCGCGGGCGAGGCCGCCACCATCGAGACCCTGGTGGAGGAGCTGTCCAACCCGGATCCGGCGGCGGTGCTCTACGCCATCGAGATGCTCGAAGCGCTGGACAAGCCGCACCTCGTCACCCCGCTCCTGCTGCGGCACGAATCGGGGCCGGTCCGGGTGCGCGCGCTGCGAGCGCTGGCGTCGGGACGCTCGCGCGTGGCCCACCGCTGGCAGGGCGCCGTCGAACGGATGACCCGGGACGACGACGTCGACGTGCGCGCCGCCGCCCTCGAGGCCCTGGCGGCCCTCGCCGGCCAGGATGCGGCGGCCACGATGTCCGACCATCTCGACGACCCCGAGCCCCGGGTGGCGGTGGCCGCCGCCGCCGTCCTCGCCCGCTCCGACCGCGCGACCGACGTGCTTCTCGCCACGGCGACGCTCCAGCGGCTCATCGAGGACACCCGCGACACCGGCGCCGCGGGACGGCGCGAGGCGGCGCGGGCTCTCGCCGGTATCGAGGACCCCGGTTTCCGCACCCTGCTGGCGACCCTGCTGCACGACCATCGGGTCGACGTCGTTCTCGAGGCCATCCGGAGCGCACGGGCGCGCGGCGCGTCGGACGGACTGTTCCTGCCCGGACTGCTCTCGAGCCTCGCCCACCGCAACCTGAAGCACGCGGCGCGGGAAACGCTCGTGGCCTTCGGCGAGGCAGGCATCCCCGCCCTCCGCTATGCGCTGGAGAACCCGCACGAGCACGTCTGGGTGCGGCGGCACGTCCCGGCCACGCTCGCCCTTCTGCCGCACCAGGCCGCGATGGACGCGCTCGTGGGCAGTCTCGAAACCCCCGATGGGTTCCTGCGCTACAAGGGCATCGCCGCCATCGAGCGCCTCCGGCGCAGCCATCCCGCTCTCGTCGTGCCCCACCCCGTCATCGAAACGCTCCTCACCAAGGAATCGACGCGGTACTGCAACGTCCTGAGCCTGAGAAACAACCTCTTCACGCACGTGCCGGCCCCCGACGATGCGCGCCTCGAGAGCGCCCGCGCCGTCGAGCGGCGGGACCCGGATCGCGCGGCCCTGCTCGCCCCGCACGATACCCAGCTCGAACGCGCCCTCCGCGAGCTCCTCGAGCGCACCCTCGACCGGATCTACCGGCTGCTGGGGATCCTGCACGAGGTCGGCGACGTCGCGGCGGCCCGCCACGCGATCGAATGCGGCGACACCCGACGCCGCGCCCGCGCCCTTGAATACCTCGACAACGTGCTCCCCGGGAACGTGCGCAAGCGTATCCTGCCCCTCATCGACGAGACGCCCCTGTCCGCCAAGGTCGAGCACGCCAACATCCTGCTCGGCACGAGGCCGCGCGACCTCGAAGACACCCTCGCGCAACTGATACACGACACCAACCCGGTGATCGCGGCGACGGCCATCCACTTCGCGGTGGAGCACGCCTCGGGAACCCTGGTCGACGATCTGCAGTGGGTGAACACCCACCGCAGCGCCACCGATCCGCACGTCAACGACACCGCCTTCTGGGCCCTGTCCCTGGGAACGCCCGGTCAGACGTCGACCCCCGCGGATGTTCACGGGCTCCCGACGGTGGAGCTTGCGAACCGGCTGAGCCGCATCCCGATCTTCGAGTTCGTATCGGTGGACGAGCTGTTCCGGGTCATCGAGTCCGGCCGCGAGGTGTGGTACGCAACCGATCAGCCGGTCGGAACGGAAGGCACGACCGAGGCGGTCGAGCTCCTGATCGAAGGCTCCGTCCGACGGTCCCTCGCGGCCGACGGAGGCGAGGCCCTGCGGGCGCCCGGCGTGCTCGGTCTCGAAGAAGTGCTCCAGGGCGCCCCGACCACCCAGCCGACGTGGGCCAACGAACCCTCGGTCTGCCTGCGCATCCAGGCCGCCGATTTCATGGCGATGGTGTCCGACGACGTCCTGCTGGCGCAGGGACTGTTCCGGTTGCTGCTGCCCCCCGCGGACGGCCGGCGCGACCGCAGCCCGGCCCACCTGCCGGCGGTGACGCTGCCGAGCTCGGCCCTGCAGCCGTTCGACGAGGCGATGCTCCTGCGGCACCATCCCCTCCTGGGGCGGGCCGCGGCGGCCGAGCTTCTCGCCCTCGTGGGGACGGCGCGGAAGCTGTCTCTCGAAGACGGAGAGGTGCTGTTTCTCGACGACGACCCCGCCGCGCTGTGTCTGGTGCTGGAGGGAGCCCTGCGGCTCGAAGCGGGCGGCGCCGCGCCGATAGTCGCGGGGCCGGGCGGCACCCTGCTCGTGGCCGAGACCCTCGCGGGCGCCGTGACCGGCTGGCGGGCCACCGCGAACGGATCGTGCCGCGTCCTGCGCGCGGAACGGGACGACGTGTTCGCGGTGTTGTCCGATCGGGTCGACTTGCTGCAGGATCTCTTCAGCGGCGCGCTCGCCGACGGTAGCCCCGGGTCGGCAAGAGTCGCGCCCGCACGCCGGGCCGGCGCCGCATTGACAGCGCAGGAGCCTGTGCCCTAGAACGGCGCCGACTCCAAGCAGGAGGCGTCGACTCCGGCAGGAGGCGCGCCAGGCTCCTTGACGTTCGGTTGGGCGGGAAGAGCCGCAAGGCGACGATTCTCGCGTCAGCCCGTGGAGGCACTCATGCAGATGTCCCGTCGGTTCCCGGCCTCCTTGGCGGCGGTGCTGGCGCTGTGGCTGGGAACGCCGGCAGCCGCGCATGCCCAGGACGCCGTCCCCGCGCTCTCCCCGGCGGAGATGGAGGCGTTCCTGCTCGATGCCGAGCTTTCGGACGTCCGCGACGCCGGCGCCGGCGTGACCGGGTCGCAACGCGCGACCGCCTCCGACAGCCGACTGACCCACGACGTCCACATCCAGGCCGTCGACATCAGCCGGTCGAGATTCGTCGCCCGCGGCGCCCGGGTGGAGCTGAACTTCCGGGACTCCTACCGCTACAACATCGCCGCCTACCGCATCGCCGCCCTGCTCGGCATCGACAACGTGCCCGTGTCGGTCCTGCGGCAGCTCGACGGCGAGCCGGCCGCGGTCACATGGTGGGTCGACGACGTGGCGATGACCGAGGGGGAACGGATCGATCAGCGGACGCTGGGGCCGGACCCCGCGAGGACGAGCCGGCAGTTCTACACCCAGTACGTCTTCGACGAGCTCATCCAGAACCGGGACCGGAACCAGGGCAACATGCTGTGGACGTCGGACTGGAAGATGTGGCTGATCGACCACACCCGCGCGTTTCGCCAGGACGTCGAGCTGACGAGACCCGAACGGATGACCCGGATCGAGCGGGCGCTGCTCGACAAACTGCGCGGCCTGACCCCGGACGCCCTGGAAGCGGCCCTCGGCGACACGCTCACCCGGGGAGAGCGGTCGAGCGTGATACGGCGGCGCGACCTGCTGCTGCAGCACTTCGACGACCGCATCGCGCGTTTCGGCGAGCGCGGCGTGGTCATGGACCCGGAGCCTGCGCCGTAGGCTGAGGACTCTCATGCAGCCCGTCACTCGCCCGGCGTCCACGACCGCGTTCCCGGCAGACCGGTCCGCCCGTCTCCACCGCGGCGCCGGTCCGGCGGCGGCGCTCCTCCTGCTGCTCGCGGCCGCCGGCGCGACCGCCCCGGCCGTGGCCCGGCCCGGTTCCGGCCGCGTGGTCGCGATCGGCGACATCCACGGCGCTGGCGACCAGTTGCACGAGATCCTGCAGCGGGCCGGCCTGATCGACGCCGAGCGCAACTGGACCGGCGGAACCGCCACCCTGGTTCAGACCGGCGACTTCACCGACCGGGGTCCCCAGGTGCGCGCGGTCATGGACCTCCTGATGCGGCTCGAGGACCGCGCCAGGGAGGACGGCGGCGAGGTCAGGGTGCTGCTCGGCAATCACGAGACGATGAACCTGATGGCCGACGTCCGGGACGTCACGCCTGCGATCTTCGCCACCTTCGCGTCGGACGACGCGGAGCGGAGACGCGAAGACGCCTACCGGCAGTACGCGGCCCACGCGGCCCGGCGGCGGGGGAACTGGGACCGCCCCGGATACCCGGAGCCGATGTCCCGCGACGAGTGGATGCGTACGCACCCGCCCGGTTTCGTCGAGTACCGGGAGGCGATGGAGGCCGACGGACCGTACGGCCGATGGTTGCGGGACAAGCCCATCGCCACCGTGGTCGAGGATACGGTCTTCCTGCACGGCGGCCTCGCGCCGGACCTCGAAGCCACGAGTGTCGAGACGTTGAACGACACCGCGCGGGGGGAGATAGAACGCTTCGATCGGCACCGGCGCCATCTCATCGACGCCGGCGTCATCCTGCCGTTCTCGACGTTCCAGGAGATCTTCGGGGCCGTGGCCCTCGAGCTGCGTGCATGGATCGAGCGGTTGTCCCCCGACCGGGGCGAGCGTCGGCGGCGGCCGCCCGTGACGCGCGAAGAGAGAGCGCTTCTCGACGTGCTGATGGACCTGCAGACCATCAACAGCTGGTCGATCACCGACCCCGAGGGTCCCCTCTGGTTCCGCGGACTGGCGCTGCGGCCAGAGCGTGACGTCGATGACTTCATCGGCGACCTGCTGGAACGATTCGGCGTGGCCCGGGCGGTGGTCGGCCATTCGGTCACCGCATCGCGGCGGATCACCGGCCGCTTCGGCGAGAGAGTCTTCCTGATCGACACCGGCATGCTGCAGGACATCTACCGGGGCCGGGCATCGGCGTTGGAGCTGCTCGATGGCCAGGTCACCGCCATCTACGCCGACGAACGCATCGCCATCGATGCTCCCGCCCTCGCGCCAGAGTGAAGCGCTCGGGAATCGGACGGTCAGACGAGGCGCAGCCCCTCGTCGGCGATGGCCCGAAACAGGGGATGTCCCTCCCCGCGCCGCCGCTCGAACGTCGCTGCGCTCACGACGATCGGTTCGACGGGAAGCGTCGTGCGCCTCAGGACCTCGCCGACCCGGTCGAAGACGCGCCCGGGCAGCTCGCCGACGACGAGCAGGTCGATGTCGCTCCCTTCGTGCTCCATTCCCCGGGCGAAGGAGCCGAAGACGTAGACCGACGCGATCGGGAAGTCGCGCCGCAGGCCGGCCGCGAGCCGTCTCAGCTCTCGAAGGACGGGCTGACGCGCGCGAGGATCAAGCGAGCAGACCGCAGACACTGCGCGGCATCTCCTTCTTCGTAGTAGGCCGCCGGCGCCGTCTCGGCGTCGAGTCCATTGGGATAGCGCGTCGGGATGTAGTGCTGGTCGAGCAGTCGCGCGGCCTCGTCGAGATCCGCGAACGCCGCGTCGATCACGGCGGCTTCCCGGGTCAGGCGGCGGAGGCTGTGGGTGATGATGCTCGTCCGTCCGCGGGCGTAGAGAAACGCCTTCAGCGCCTTCTCGCCCGCCTGCTGGGCCTGGAAGCAGGCCCATTCGTGATGCCCGGTGGCGGTGCTGTCTTCCGCCGCGGCGAGGTCCGCCCGGGCCTGGTCGTACCACGTCTTCGCCAGGACGTCCCGACCGGCCATGCCCTACGATAACACCGGCGGGCGGAGGGGGCGGCGGACGCCACGCCGCGCCCCTACGACGCCCCGGCCAACCGCACGCACCGTCGGCAGACAGCGGCCCGTCAGGTCTGGCCGGTGAAGCAACCGTCAGCCACGTGACATGGTGCGGCGGCCCTCGCCGAGAGTAGCGTGCTTCTGCCATGGGGGTGACGCACCGCGCCCCCGCGAGATCAGGGAACGACCGGCTGGCGCCGCGGCCCCCACCGGCCCGGTTGCGGGAGGAAGCGGCCGGGCAGGGTCGCCGCGCAGGCCGGGCAGCGCCCCCCGGCATCGAGGCGCCACCGGGTGATGCGGTACCCGTCGCGGCCGATCAGGACGTCGCCGCAGCCGGGACAGCGCGTGGACTGGCCCTCCTCGTCCCGGATGTTGCCGGTGTAGACGTGACGCAGTCCCGCCTGAAGGCCCTGCTCGCGCGCCCGGCGGACGATGTCGGGAGGCGTGGGATGCACGTCGAGCATCCTGAAGTCGGGGTGGAACGCCGTGAAGTGCAGCGGCACGTCGGGACCGAGATGCTCGACCAGCCAGCCGCAGAGGCGGTCGACCTCGTCGCGCGAGTCGTTCTGTCCGGGGATGAGCAGCGTCGTGATCTCGAGCCAGACCTCGGTCTCGCGGGCGAGCCACGCCAGGGTGTCGAGCACCGGCTGCAGATGGGCGAAGCAGATGCGGTGGTAGAAGGTCTCGGTGAACGCCTTGAGATCGATGTTCGCCGCGTCCATGTGGGCGAAGAGGTCCCCCCGGGCGGCCGGCGACACGTAGCCGCTCGACACCGCGACGCTCTTGACGCCGCGCGCGCGGGCCTCCTTCGCGCAGTCGATGGCGTACTCGGCGAAGATGATGGGGTCGTTGTAGGTGAACGCGACGCTGGCGCAGCCGGCCTCGGCGGCGGTCTCGGCCACCCCCGCCGGAGACGCGGCAGCCGACAGCGCGTGGTCTTCTCTCGCCTTCGAGATGTCCCAGTTCTGGCAGAAGCGGCAACCGAGGTTGCAGCCGGCGGTGCCGAACGACAGCACGCTCGACCCCGGGTAGAAATGACTAAGCGGCTTCTTTTCGATGGGATCGATGCAGAAGCCGCTGGCCCGGCCGTAGCTGGCGAGCACGACCTCGCCGCCACGGGCTTCCCGCACGAAGCAGAACGCCCGCTGCCCCTCGTGCAGCTTGCACAGACGCGGGCACAGGTCGCACTGCACCCGGCCGTCGTCCAGGGCATGCCACCACGAGCCGCGCACGACTCCAGGCTCGATCTCGTCGCGGGCGGCCCTGCCGGCATCCCGGTTCTGCATCTTCGGCGTCCCGACGGACGGCGCGGGCGCTGCCCGGCCGGCCGGCCTGCCTGACTCCGTTGTTCCCGGGGAGCTGCGCTGCTCCGCGGTCGCCTGTGCCCGCTCCCTCGTCACGCCCGTCGCCGGCCCTGCAGCCCCCTGGCGCCTTCGCCGGCTCGGTGCAACGGGGTTTCGCCACGCGCGACTAGTCGAGCACGTCGAAGAGATAACTGTACTTCAGGATGACGCTGCGGCCGGCCCCGCCGGGGATGAAGTCGTCGAGCCCTTCGGTCTCGTTGTAGACCAGGAACAGACCGGTGTTGGCGTCCTGGAGCCAGCCGAACCGCAGGTTGACCGACCACAGCTCGTCGCTGTCGTTGTACTGCAGCAGACTCTGCGCGAAGACCCGGGGCGAGAAGTTCCAGGCGATCTGGGTCGAGACCAGATTCGTGACGACCTGACCGGCCGGCAGGTCGATGTGGTTGCGGCTCCAGTTGAGGAGCAGGTTCAGCGTCTCGCCGTGGCGGACCCCGAACGACGGCCCGTACGACCGCAGGGTCCCGCCGAAGAACCCGCTCCCCTGAAACCGGAATCCGGCGTTCACCGGCGCGGACCGATCCGAGGTGTAGCTGAGGGACGCCTCGTTCCAGTCGTACGATCCCGGCAGCACCGGCACCCCCGAGATCGGGAAGGACTCGACCACGCTCTCCTTCCGCACGTTCCAGGCGGTGATCGCCACCGAGCTGTCCTCGAACTCCCAGAAGTTGTCCATGTGGACGAGCGAGCTCTCGATGTAGCCGCGGTCGTAGCTCCAGAACCGGTTGAACGTCACGTGCGGGCGCAGCTCCTGGATCTTGAGGAAGTCGTCGGGCCGCCACGTGTAGAAGAGGCCGCCGTCCACCCTGCGGAACCCGCGGCGGCGCACGAACCCGACCTCGGGGTTGAAGTTGTCGCCCATCTCCATGTAGCCGGCGCGCACCCGCCACGCCTGCGCGTTGTAGTCGACGGCCACGTCGTAGGCGTGGTCCTCGCCCAACCGCCCCGGGGTCTCGGTGCGGGCCGCGAACCCCGACACGATGCCGTTCTGGCCGAAGCCCCACCGGCCGTCGAAGCCGAACGTGCGGTTGTAGTCGTCGTCCCCGGCCAGCTCGCCGGTCGCCTGCCGGTTGACGAACAGCCCCCCCACGCTCGACCGGTTGGGCAGGTCCCGCCGCACGCGGGCCACCCCGAAGTTGTTGGAGGCGGTGCCGCCCGAGGCCGCGGTCTGCATGTTCAGCAGTCCGACGGTGACGGTGTCGGAGACCTTGCCGGACAACCGCGCCCCCCCGACGATCGGAATGGCGTGTCCGTCGGGGGCGATGCCGATGCGGCGGCTGAAGAACAGCTCGGTCTGACTCGGGTCGTTGAAGGCGGCGCCGCCGCTGTTGGCGACGGTGAAGACGCCGGCGTTCTCCAGGAAGAACGGCCGCTTCTCGGGAAAGAAGAGATTGAACCGGTCGAGGTTGATCTGCTGCTGGTCGACCTCGACCTGGGCGAAGTCGGTGTTGACGGTCAGATCGAGGGCGACGCCGGACGTCACGCCGTACTTGAGGTCGCCGCCGAAGTCGCCCAGCATCGTCGTCTCGCCGGCACCCGGACCGGCATGATCGATCACCTCGCCCACGACGTAGGGCGTAATCTGCAGCGTGCGCCACAACCCCTCCGGCGCCTCGACGCCGGCCAACTGGCCGGCCAGCGAGACCCGGAACAGGTCGAACTGCCGCGGCAGCGCCGCCCAGTAGGCCAGCTCGTTGCGGCGCCGAATGTTGCGCTGGAAGTTCGCCCCCCAGGTCTGGGCGCGGCCGGCCGGGAAACGAATGGTGCGGAACGGAATGGCGAACTCGGCGCTCCACCCGATGTCGGACGTCGCGGTCCGTACCTGCCACACGCCGTCCCAGTTCAGGTTGAACCCCCCGCCGGCGCCGAACGACGTGCCCCCGCGCCCCATGCCGCTGCCGCCCGCCCCCTCGTTCACGAGCTGGCCGTCGTACTCCTGGCCGGCCGGGCTGGTGCCGAACACGAACCCGTTCTGCCGGTCGAGGAACGTATCGAGAATCAGCTGGAAGCTGTCGCTGTCAGCGAGTGACGAGTCGCGGCGGCTGTCGGTCACGATGATCGCGCCGGGGTCGCGGTCGTAGCAGACGACGCCGAAGTAGATCGTATCGTCGGTGAAGACGACCCGAACCTCGGTGCGCTCGGACGCCGGCTGCCCCTCGTCGGGCGCCGTCTGCCGGAACCCGGTCGCCGGCGGTACTCCTTCCCAGGCGGGGTCGGCGAGGACGTTGCCGTCGAGCAGCGGGGGCGCCTCGACCCGCACCGCGCCGGCCTGCCGCCCCGCCCCGACGTCGAAGCCGGCCGCGGTCCGCGGCGGCTCGATCCGGGCGGCGGACCGGTCCTGCTCCTGGCCGCCGAACGCGGGGACGCCGCCCGCGAGCCCCGTTGCCACGATCAGCGACAGGCACCTCCGGCGCCACCCCGAAGGACCACCCGCAACGGCGTCAGCCATCGCTTTCCTGTGACGCATCCAACTCCTCAATCCGGTGCGTGTAACGAGCGCGACGGTGTCTCGCGGCCCGAGGCCGGCGAGGACGTGCGCCACCGCCCCCCGCTCGTCACCAAGACGTCTGTCTCCCGCATGGGCGGGATGGCCATCCGGAACATTGTACGCCGGGTGCCGGACCGGCCGGCGCCGCACACCGGCCGGCGACGGGACTCCCGCGGACGTGTATGGAAGAAATCTGTCGAACGACTCACCGGACACGCCGCTCCCGCCCGCCGTGGCCGGCGGGGCCGAGCCGTTCCTGATCGTCGGCGCGATGGCGGGCGGGTAGGCGCCTGCAACGCAAACCCGGTCGCCGGCCCGCACGTGAGGCGCGCCCGTGTCGCGCGGCGCGGCTCCGGCCCCTCACCACCGGAACGCGCGCTGCCCGGCTTCGGCATACAGACCGCGAACGATCTCCGCCGCGACCGCGCGCTCCAGGTACGGGATCGCGATGGTGTAACCGGCGGCCGCGGCGCCGGCGGTGTCGATGCGCACCGAGGCCATGCGGTGTCGGCGGTCGAAGGGAGACTCGGCGAGCCCCACCGTCTGGATGCGGGCGTGGGGAACGATGGCCAGCTTGCGGGTCCACCAACCCGATCGGAACAGCACGCCCCAGGCGGTGAGCGCGTAACCGGCGTGCGCCACCTGGCGGCGGGCATGCAGACCGGCCGCGAACACCGCGGCGGGAGCGAGCGCGAGCGCCCACGCGCCGGCGAACAGCCCGCCGAGCAGGGTCACCACCACCGCGACCGCCAGCCCGCGGACGAAGATGCGCCGACGCGCCCCGACCGCGAGCGGCTGCCACGCAACGCCGGCGAGATCGATGTCCGGCAGGACCTGCCGCAGCAGGGCCGGGATCTGCGCCGTCTCCACCATCGGGGCCAGCCACTGGCTCTCGGCCTTCGGGTCCCCGGACGACGAATCGAGGTCGACGTCGGCCGCGGCGGCGCCGCCGACGGTGCGCAGCTCGAGCGACTGGCGGCGGAACCAGCGGTGCAGCGGGGACTCGGTCGCCGTCAACGACTGGATGCGGCCGGTCGGGATGGTGCGGGAGACGCGGGTGAAGAGTCCGTAGTCGGCGCGCAGGTCGGATCCGCGGCGGGTCAGGGTGAAGCCGTGGAGCTGCAGCAGGAACCAGCCGACCGACAGCACGCGGAGCAGCACGAACGCCACGACCACGAGCGTGACGGCAATCAGAATCCCGGTCAGCACGGGGTTGGCGACCCGGACGCCGGTCAGCCAGTCGGCCGCCGCGCCGAGCGGCAGCCGATCCGCGGCGGAGCGCAGCGCCGGCTCGAACATGTTCTCGTCGGGACGCGCCTGCGCGAGCAGGCCCAGGGCGGCCGCGACCACCACCATCCCCTTGTTCGAGACGATACCCAGCTTCACCAGCTCGCGGGCCGGCACCCGCAGGAGCACCCGCTCGCCCGGGGCAGCGGCCGCCGCGGGCGCGAGCTCCTGCGCCGCGGCCGCGCCGTGACTCTCCTCCGGCGCCGCCGGCCGGCCGGGTCGGGCTTCGAAGCCCTCGCCGCCGCCCGCCCCACCGGCCGCGTCCCGCGCCGCGGTCCGGCCCGCGAACACCCGCGCGTGCATCTCGGCGACGGCGTCGAGCGACAGCACGCGCATCACCGCCTCGGGCCGGGCCCCGCTGGCCGTCTCGATCCGCACCAGCGCGACCCCGCAGAGGCGGTGCAGGGGGTTCTGCACGAGGTCGACGTTCTGGATGCGCCCGTAGGGAATGCGGCGCTCGGTCCGGGTCAGGAGACCGTCGCGCACCACGATCTCGTCCGCGGCCAGGCGGTAACGGTAGACCCGGTGCTGCAGCACCGCGGCGGCGACCACGGGACCGACGAACAGCGCTCCCCACAGCTCGTAGCCGGCGCCGCCGCCCGAGGCCACGAGGAGCAGCAGGGCCGGTACCATGAACCCCTTGGCGAACTGGGCGGCGCTGAAGATCCAGGACAACGGATGCAGGCGCCGGTCGTCAGACGCCACGGCCGCCTCCCGCCTCTTCGATGTTGGTCATGACAAGATGTCCGCCCGGCCCGGGCGTGCGAAACCTCCGTCAGAAGCGAGCACGACACTGTCCGGGACGGCTCGCCCGCGACCGATGGTACGATCTGGCGGCTCGTGGCGGAACCCCGCGTGGCACGCAGACCGGCGAGGCGCCCGCCTGACGAGGCGACCACCGCCGGCCAGGAGTCTGCGCCGTAGACCGGCGCGGACTCCCGCAGGGTGGGTTGTCGGCAAGCGAAGCTGCAGGCTGGGTGGTCGCCGCGGCCATCAGCGCCGCGCAGGCGGACTCCGCAGGTGGGTTGTGCGGCCAGCGAAGCTGCAAGGCGACGATTGCCGGGCCAGGAGTCTGCGCCGTGGAACGGCGCGAGCTCCCGCAGGGTGGGGTCGGGCAAGCGGAGCCGCAAAGGCGACGATTGCCGGGCCCGGGGGTGATGGGCGGACCGCTTCCCGGAGAACACAGCGCGATGACGACGACACGGCTGACGGTTGGATGGATGCTCTCCGTGGTAGTGGTGGCGGTCGGGGCGTGGCCCCTGTCCGCGGGCTCGGCCGGTGCGCAGTCGCTGCAGCCGGCGGGCTGGGACGCCGGCCTCCGCCTGGCCGAAGCGGTCGACCGGCACCCGGACCCCGACGTGGTCGAGGTCGACTTCGAGGCCCGGGTGGCGCGCGTGGAGATCGCCCCGGGCCTCGAGGTGGAGGCCTGGACCTACAACGGCACGATCCCGGGACCGATGATCCGGGTGAAGGTCGGCGACCGACTGATCGTCCACTTCACGAACAACCTGCCGCGGCCGAGCACGATCCACTGGCACGGGCTCCGGATCCCGATCGACATGGACGGCGTGCCGGGCTACTCGCAGGAACCGGTCCCGCCGGGCGGGACCTTCACCTACGACTTCGTCGTGCCCGACGCCGGCATCTACTGGTATCACCCGCACGTGATGTCGGCGGCGCAGGTCGGCTTCGGCCTCTACGGCGCCTTCCTGGTCGAGGACCCCGCGGAAGCGGAGACGGTCGGGATCGCCGACGATCTCGTGATCGTCCTCAGCGACATCGACGTGAACGACGACGGCACGCTGATCCCGGCCGACAGCGGCGGCGCCTTCGGCATGCTCTTCGGCCGCGAGGGCAACCAGGTGCTGGTCAACGGCCGGCGCCAACCGCGGCTCGTCGTGCGGGCGGGGGCCCCGCAACGCTGGCGGCTGGTGAACGCGGCCAAGAGCCGCTACTTCAAGCTGGACCTCGGCGAGGGGCACGTCTTCCGGAAGATCGGCGGCGACGGCGGCCTGACCGAGTACTCGGAGGACCACGACTTCATCGTGCTGGGGGCGGGCGAGCGGGCCGACGTCATCGTCCAGCCGACCGGCGAGCCGGGCGGCGAGGGGCTGCTCCGATCGCTCCTGCACGACCGCGGCTACGGCACCATCTTCGGCCGCGACTTCGAGAATCTGGTCACCATACGCTTCGCCGACCAGCCGCCCCACGCGGGCAGGCCGCTTCCCCGGACCCGGCGCGACATGCAACCCTACGACCTCGAGGGGGCCACCGCGATCGACCTGGAGCTGACCCTCTCCCCGGATCCGTACGACCAGTCGCTGGCCTACGGCATCAACCACATGCCCTTCTGGAGAGCACCGCCGATCCTCGCGAAGGCGGGCGAGACGCAGGTGTGGACCGTCACCAACACCACCGACTGGTCCCATCCCCTGCATCTGCATGGATTCTTCTTCCTGGTGCTGGACGAGACCGGCGCGCCAGTCCGGCCCATCGAGTGGAAGGACACGGTGGACATCCCGCACGGCCGGACGGTGCGGCTGGCCGTCGGCTTCGACGACCGCCCCGGCACCTGGATCTTCCACTGCCATGTCCTCGACCACGCGGACGGCGGGCTGCTGAGCGCGGTCCACCTCGACCTGCCGATCGAGGAGTTCCGGAACCTCTCGGAGCATTAGACCCGGCCCGGCAATCGTCGCTGTCCGCGCTCACGGCGCCGTTCGCCGTCGAGGCCGCATGGGGCGGCCTCGCGTTGGAGGTTCGCTGGCGCGAACTTCTAGGGCGCAGACTCCGGGGGCTCTATCAGCCGGTCGCGGAGGGCGAGGGCCGCGCGATGCCCGAGGCCGCTCAGGGTCACCGACGCGTCGCGCGTGCCGGCGGTGTGGATGACCAGGGTGGCGAGATCGAAGTAGCGCTGCACCGGGCCGCGCGACACGTCGGTGTGCTGGACCCGGGACCGCGGGACCGACGTGACCGTTCGCCAGACGACCCCGCGGCGGATGGTGACGCCGTGGGCGTCGACGCGGTAGCGAATGTGTCGATAGCGCACCGCGGGCCACAGGTAGCACTGGGCGGCGGCCGCCACCGTCAGGGTCAGCACGGCGGCGAGGAACCCCGCCGCGCGCAGTCCGCCGAGGGGCGTCGCGACCGCGGTGACGACGACGCCCACCAGTCCCGACAGCGCCCCCGCCGCCACCCAGACCGCTCCCGCGAGCCGCGCCGCGGTGACCGACGCCGGATCGAGCGGCTTGTCGCCGGCATCGGCGTCCGGGAGACCGGGCGCTGCGGGCCAGTGGCCGGGGGGCGGCGGCTCGGCCGCGGGAACGGCAGGCGGAACGCCGGGCGGGGCGTTGCGGCCGGCTGCCGCCGTGTCGCTTCCGGGGGCGGTTTCGAGAGGCATCCGGCACCATTCCGGGACAGGCCCTGACGAGGATCGACGCGGGCGCGACGGTCAGCGCGACGCGAGGAACGGGCGCAGATCCTCGATCCAGTTGACCACCACGTGGATCTGCTTCAGCGTGTCGGCCTGCTTGATCATCAGGAACCGCCCGTCGGGGGCGACATCGTAGTTGCGCGCGAGGTCGTCGAGGTACCGGCCCTCGAACAACCGAACCGGCGGACCGGCGCCGAACGCGGCGCCCGTCCCGTCGACAGCGACGGCCATCATGGCCTCCCCCTGGCGATAGAACAGCTCCGCGCTATCGGACGACCAGAGCGGCGCGGTGCCGCCGGCCGTCGAGATCTGGACCCGGCCCCCCATCTCGGGAAAGCGCTGCACGTACACCTCGTTGCGCCCGGACTCGTCCGAGCGGTACGCGATCCAGCGGCCGTCCGGCGACACGGCGGGATTGCTCTCGGTGAACTCCGACGCCAGCAGGGGGGAGACGGTGCGGTCCGCATCCAGCCTGATCATCATCGTGTCCAGGGTCTGCGCGGCCGCCGGGCCGGTCCGCACCCGGCGGCTGAACACCAGCGTCCGGCCGTCCGGCGACCACGACTGGGGCCACTGCAGATCCTCGCTCGCCGACAGCCGCTCGACCGGCCCGGTGCCGTCGGCCTCCCGCATGTGGAGGTTGGCTTCGCCGTCGCGTCCCGACGTGAAGACGATCTGCCGGCCATCCGGCGTCCAGACCGGCGACTCGTCGTCGCCCGGATCGAGGAACAGAGGACTCAGCGTGTCGCGCGCGAGGTCGAAGACCCACAGGTCGCGCGCGTTCGGGCGGCCCCGATCCAGGGCGATTCGCCGCCCGTCAGGCGACACGCGGGCGATGCGGTACAGCGCGGGGTCGAGCGGCAGCGGCTCCTCGTTGCCGGCCCGATCGACCCACGTCAACGTGAGCAGCCCCTCGCCCGGCTGGCGAATCCAGGCGCGGGTGGCTCCCCCGAAGCTCTGGTTCACGAACGGACCCAGGCTGTCGAGGTCGTCGGCCGGAATCTGGATCGGCTCGCCGTCGAAAACCCCCGCATCGAGATCCAGTGGGCGCGCCAACAGGGCGCCGCCGGGCGCGGTGTACAGCCAGTGGCCCGTCTCGAGATACCACCCGAACCCGCTGCCTTCACCCAGGACGCTGACCGTGCCGTCGGGGGAATGGACCGCCTGCCGGCTCCGCGGGTCGTCCACGGCGCCGGCGGCGATCTGGAAGAGGATCTCCTCCCGCCCCGGCACCGCGATCGGAGCGCCATGCGCCAGATCGCCGGGTCGATCGCTCACCCGCGTCAGAGGCTCCGCCTGTCCCCCGGCCGCCGGCACGCTCACCAGCCCGGTCCCGACCACACCCACGACGATGGTCCCGTCGGGGCGCCACACCGCCCCCGTCAACTGGCCCGCGAGCCGGGCGATCTCGAAGGGGCTGCCCCCGGCGGCCGGGATACGGTTGAGGGTCCGGCTCTCGCCGGCCTCGATGCGGCCGAAGCCAATGTCGCGACCGTCCGGCGAGAAGAACAGGAGACTCGGGTCGATGCCTTCCGTTCCCTCGATCGGCGCCGCCGCGAACGCGTCGAGGTCGCGCAGGTAGAGCCGCGTCGTGCCGTCCTCGGCGACGAGGTAGACCAGGCGCCGCCCGTCCGGCGACAACGCGAGCCCGCCGCCGAGCTCCTGTCCCTCGCCGACCTCGATGACGAACCGCTCGACGCCGGCGGCCGGAGGGGCCGGCGCCGGCTTCAGCGTCCACGCCGCCGCCGCCGCGATCAGCGCCGGCACGACCGCGCCGAGCGCGAGGCGCCAGCCGGCCCGGCCCGAGCCGCCGGCCGGCGCTGACGCCGCTTCCGGCGGCTCCTCGGCCGCGCCGCCGGACTGCGCCAGCCATCGCAGCTCGCGCTTCAGATCGCGCATCGTCTGCCAGCGGTCGTCGGGGGCCTTGGCGAGACAGGTCCCCACCAGCCGGTCGAGCTGGCGCGGCAGGCGCGGCCGAACCTCGCGCAACGGGGCCGGCTCGTCCTTCAGGATCGACCCGATGACGCTCGCCTGGCCGCCGCCGTCGAACGGCCGGGCGCCGGCCAGCATCTCGTACAGCGTGGCCCCGAAGGCGAAGACGTCCGAGCGGGCGTCGACCGGCTTCCCGTCGAGCTGCTCGGGCGACATGTACTGCAGCGTGCCGAGCAGGCTGCCCTCCGCCGTCAACGCGGCGCGGGTCGGCGCCCCCGACGGATCGTCCGACGGGTCCGGCTCGCGCAGCCGGGCCAGCCCGAAGTCGAGCAGCTTCACCCCGGTGGACGCGAGCATCACGTTGCCCGGCTTCAGGTCGCGGTGGACGATGCCCCGCCGGTGGGCGGCGTCGAGCGCCTCGGCGATGTCGCCGGCGATGCCCAGCGCCTCGTCCAGCGGCAGCACCCCCCGCTCGAGGCGCCGGGCGAGGGTCTCCCCGTCGAGGCATTCCATGACGAGGAAGTCGACCGGCGGATCCGACTCGTCGGGCGCCGCCGCGCCGCTCGCCGGCCGCTGGCGGCCGACGTCGTGCAACGTGCAGATGTTGGGGTGGCTGAGGGCCCCCACGGCGCGCGCCTCGCGCTCGAAGCGCTCGCGCAGGGCGGGGTCGGCGGCTACGTGGGCCGGCAGGACCTTGATGGCGACGGTACGATCCAGGCGCGTGTCCGTCGCCCGGTACACCTCGCCCATGCCGCCGGCGCCGAGGGCGTCGACTACCTCGTACGGCCCGAGCCGAACACCTGGAGCCAGTGTCATGTGCAGGGCGCGCCGGGCCGCGTGCACCGGACCACGGCCTGGATTCAGCCTATCACGCCGGACGGCCCGCCGCGGGAGGCACGTCTTCTACTTCGCGGTGCCCTCACGGCGAGCCGTCCGCGCTCGGCGGCGAGCGGGAGGGCGTGGTGTTGCGGCTGGCGCGAGGATTCCCGGCGGCAGAGTTCCCGGACAACGTCTGCAAGAGCGTCCGCGTCGGCCACGTGCAGACGGACGAACACTGGACCCGCAACTGGAGGCCGTGTCGAATCGCGCGGCACTGACGGCTCCCGGGGCCTCTCGGTCGACGTCACCCGGACCCGGCCGCCGGCCTTCTGGACGGAATGGGCCAGGAATCCCGAGCGCGCTGGAATCGCCTCGTGAAGACGACGATTGATATTCCCCAAAACGAGCTGGCGGATGCCATACGCTTCACGCGCGCGAAGACCAAGCGGGAGGCGGTGGTCACGGCTCTGGCTGAATTCAATCAGCGCCGCGCATGGCCGAGCTCGTCCGGTACGCCGGCAGTGCCCGGACCTGATGACCGTTGACGAGCTTCGGGCACAGCGCCGGCAACGGGTGACGTCCGTTGATCCTGATTGACACCTCTTCCTGGATTCACTGGCAGCACGGACGCCTCAGAGACGTGCTGAGGCGCGGAAGGCTCGTGACCGCTTCCACACCCGGCTGACAGAGCGGCGGGCTTGGTCCCGGCCGGATCAGGGGCCGCGCAACCCTTCCGTCAGCGCGATGGACACGCCCCACGGGTCGGTCAGGAGGGCGTACCCGATGCCGCCGGAACTCCGGCGGTACGGCACGTCGAAGACGATCCCCTGAGCCTCCAGATCGCGGCAGAAACGCTCGAGGTCGGCCACCTCGAGGCCGATGTGATCGAGCATGCGGCCGCGGGTGGGCGCCCCGCCGGCGTCGGGGTTGTAGGAGAAGTTGAAGTTGATCCCCGGCAGATCGACGGCGTCGTAGCGCCAGCGCATGCCCGGGGTGCCGCCGAACGTCGCCGCGTACCACCGCTGGGCCTCCTCGACCGCGTCGTCGATCAGATAGAGATGCAGGTGGTGGGACACGATGGGCGCCGGCAGCGGCGCGTTGTGCCGTTGCGCCACCGCGTCCAGGGGTGCATCGTCGCCGGTGAAGGTCAGGTTCGTCGCCGTCTCGTCGAACAGCTCGATGCGCTCGCCTTCCGGGGTGAAGACGTTCCCCACGCCCCTCGCCGGCGCCGGCGGCTCGAACTCGAATCCGGCGGCCGCGACCGTCTCCAGCGACCGCACGCGGAAGGCCATGTGGTTCAGGATGGACCCCTCCGTGCCTCCGGAAGGCTCTCCCCTGTCGAGAAACACCAGCACGTCGGGAAACGTGATCACGGTCGTTTCCCCGAGGGTGCCGCGCTCGCCGCCGAGCGCGACCCAGAACCGCGCATTGGCCTCGACGTCGCGCACGTGGTAGTGCAGGTGGCCCATGGCGACCCCGGCCGCGTTCGGGGGGGCAATCTGCCCCCACGCCGGCGCCGCCGACCCCGCCAGGAGCACGGTTGCGAGCACGCGAGTCAGTCCGGGCATGGTGGTGTCCTCAGCTGCGATTGGGCCGGTGTGCCCGAAAGCTATCGCCGAAACCCCGGCCGCAGAAACGCCGGTCGCCCTTCAGCGCGAGAACAGATAGGTCATCTTGACCGCGAGCTGGCGATTGCGGAGCCACGGCGTCGGGTAGTAGCCGTACACGCCGGCCTGCGGGTCGAGCCGCAGCTCGTCGTAGGCGATGTAGATGTCGCTGCCCGGGCTGTAGATCCAGTTGAAGCGGACGCTGGTGCTGACCTCGCTCGTGGTCGAGTTGTACTGGGTCAGGGTGCGCAGGGTCATCTCCGGCGACAGGGCGAAGTCGAACCGCAGCGACGCGAGGTCGGCCACGAAGGGCGGCCCCACCGGCAGCTCCACGTCGCTGCGGGTCAGCCGCGTCTCGACCGCGAGGCGGCTGGTGGCCCGCAGCCCGAGGGTCGCGGTCGTGTCGGTGCGGGTGCCGCCGAAGAAGGTCTGCGGCGAGTAGCCCGCCTCGCCGTAGAGGCGGCGCGACGGGTCGCTGCGAAAGCGGTAGTTCCACTCCCCGAAGCGGTACGTGCCCGGCGGAATCACGGCGTCGTTGCGAATCAGGAACGGCACGTCGAGCTGCTCGAAGTGGTCGTTGTACCAGAAAGTGAACGACGAGCCGTTGTCGAAGTAGGTCCCGATCATGTGGTGAATGCGCCGCGTCAGCAGCCGGTTGTTCTGATCGGTGGTGTAGGTCATGTTCCACATCGGGTCGAACATGCGGATGCCCCAGCGCCCGGGGCGGGGATCCCACTCGCCGTGGAACTTCGAGGTGCGGATGCCGACGCGGGGAATGAACCCCACCTCGGCGTTGAAGTTCTCCTGCAGGTCGATGTACTCGCCGTAGACGCTCCACGACGGGCTCAGCCAGGTGGCGCGCGCGTACGCCGCCATGTCCTCCCCCACGCGGCCGGGAGTCTCGGTCTTGGCGAGGAATCCGTTGACCACGAAGTTGCGGTGCAGGGCCAGGGTGGTGTCGGCGGCGAACGTCCGGTTGAAGTGGGCGTCGTCCACCGCGTTCTTGTCGATGACGATGCCCCCGACCTTCGACCGCGAGAGAATGTCGCGGCTGTAGCGTCCGACGAAGAAGTTCTCGCCGGGATTGCCCAACGCCCCCGTCGTGATGTTCATCGCGGCGATGTTGTGGCGGTCCACCTTTCCCGATACCCGGGCGCCCCCGACGATCGGCACGGGCTGGCCGTTGTTCAAACCGATGCGCCGGGTGAAGAACAGGTCCGCGAGGCGGCTGAAGCCGGAGGACGCCCCGACGTTGAACATGCCCGCGTTCTCGAGGAAGAAGTCGCGCTTCTCGGGGAAGAACAGGGGAAAGCGGGTCAGATTGACCTGCTGCTCGTCGACCTCGACCTGCGCGAAGTCGGTGTTGAGGGTCACGTCGAGGTTGAGCCCCGACGCGAGGCCGTACTTGACGTCCAGGCCGATCTCGCGGAACCCGCTCCCGTCGAACCCGCCGCCCCCCACGCGATCCTGCCGCCCCCCCGACAGCACGTAGGGGGTCACCCGCAGGTCCATGCCCTGGTCGACGCCTGTTATGCCGGTCATCGTGCCGGCCAGGCTCACGCGCGTGAGGGTGTACTCCTTCGAGATCGGGGCCCAGAACACCTGCTCGTTCTTCCGGCGGATGTTCCGCATGAAGTTGACGCCCCACACCTGCTCCTCCGCCTCGGGGAAGCGCAGGGTGATCATCGGGATCGCGATCTCGGCCGTCCACCCCTCGGGGGTCCGGTGCGCCACCACGTCCCAGACCCCGTCCCAGTTCAGGTTGATGTTCGACGTGTTGGTGCCGCGCCAACCCCCCTCGCCCTCCTCGGCCACCTGCTGCTCAAGCTTGGCCCCGAGGGGGCTCGTCACGAACATGTAGCCGGACCGGCGATCCTGGAAGGTGTCGAAGATGACCTGGAAGTTATCCTCGTCGAGCAGCCGCAACGAGTCGCGGCGCATCTCCGTCGCGATCACCGCCCCGGGGGCCGAGTCGTAGGCCTCGACGCCGATGTACAGCGCCTGCGTGTCGTACAACAGACGCACCACCGTGCGCTCCGTCGCCGGCTCGCCCTCGGCCGGCTCCTGCTGCACGAAGTCGTCGACGACCGCTGCCGAGAGCCACGCCTCCTCGTCGAGCCGGCCGTCCACGACCGGCGGCTGGGCGACCCGCCGCGGCGCCACGCGAAGCGGCCCGGCCGGGGGCAGGCCCACATCGTCCACGGCGCCGCTCCCCTCGAGGATCAGGGGCTGGCCGGCGGCCAGGGGAACGCCGCCGCTTTCCGCCGCAGATGCCGACTGGGCGGCTGACGGCGCGGCGGCGCCGACCGTACAGAGTACGGACGCCAGGAAACAGGTTGTACGCATGCTGGCCCCATTATAGCTGCGTCACAGCCCGATAGCTGCGTCACAGCCCGCGGGCCGCGCCGGCCGTAGTCCGATCCGAGACCGGAGACCCGCTGCGGAGTCCCGTACCGGCGGTTGCCGGCGGCCGGATCACTGAAGATGGTGGACCCGCCCCCCCGCAGAAAATTCTACGAAAAATCCGTTCCCGGGGTAAAGATCCTCTGCCGGCGTCGTGCACGTGGCGAATCCGCGGCACATCTCCTACACTCATGCAGGGAGCGGCGAAAGAAGACGGATGTCCGCGTCGCCGGCATCGGCGATGCAATGGACGTCCGCCGTCGGTAGCCGCCGAGGATGCGCCCGCGCCGAATCCGGCCGGAGCAGGCGCGCAGCCGGGACCGTCCGGAGGCGTACCGGCGGCCTGCCTGCCGCGCCGGAACGACCACGAAGCAGACGAGGTATCGCCCCATGCCATCGCCCAGCCGCTTCCACGCCGCCTGCCTGGCCCTCGCCGCCGCCGTGCTGGCCGCCCCCGCCGGCGGACAGCCGCGGATGCACGAGATACGCGTCGAGAGCCCGGCCATGGCCTCGGGCGAGACGATGCCGCGGCGGTACACGCCGGACGGACACAACCTGTCCCCGCCCATCACCTGGACCGGTCTGCCGGATGGCACCCGCGAGCTTGCGGTCGTCTGCGCCGACTTCGGCGCCGGGAGTCCGCCGCCGTGGGTTCACTGGATCATCTACGGCATCCCCGCCACCGCCGGCGGGCTGCCCGAGGGCCTGCCGATCGTGCCGGAGACCCCGATGCCGGCGGAGCTGGGCGGGGCGATCCAGGGCCTGAACGGGTGGCGGCGGCCCTATTATCGGGGGCCCGCGCCGCCGGCGGGCACCCCGCACCTGTACCACTTCACGGTGTTCGCGCTCGACGAGACGCTGGAGCTCGAACCCGGCCTGACCCGCCGCGAGCTGCTCGAGGCGATGAAGGGCCACGTCATCGGGCGGGGCGACCTCGTGCCGATCTACGAACGGTTCTAGCGCGACCTTCCGCCGCGGCTGCCGGGGCGCCGAGGACAGCGATCGACATGAAGTTGTCAACTGCGCCCATCCGCAGCCCGTCTTCTACGGTTTCGCGCGCCTGGCACACGTCAAGATAGTTTCCGTCAGCGTCCTGAGAGGAGCAACCGATGGAGAACAAGGGTCCACAGCTCATATCCCGGCGCGCGCTGTTGCGCCGCGCCGGCGCGGCCGGGGCCGCGGCGGCGGCCGGGGCCGCGGGCGTACCGGCCGGCGCGGAGACGCCTCCGGCCGTCGCGGCCACGGCCCCGACGGCCGGGCCGGCCCCCGGCTCCGTCCAGGCTCCGCGGCCGGAGCCGCCGCGCGCCGCGTACGAGCAGTTGACGGCGGAGGAAGCGGACCTGCTCGAAGCCATCGCCGACGAGTTGATCCCGAGCGACGACCTGGGACCGGGCGCGGTGGCGGCCGGGGCGGTGGTCTATATCGATCGGGCTCTGGGCGGCGCGTTGTCCGGGTCGCGCGACGCCTATCGCGCGGGCCTGTCCGCCTTCGACCGCTACTGCCGGGCCTCGCGGGGCGCGCCGTTCCGCGAGCTGCCGCACGTCGATCGGGTCTCGGCCCTCATCGACGTCGAGACGGGGGCCGCGACGGGGGCGCGCACCGGCTTCGCGGGCAGCTCCGCCGGGTTCTTCAACATGGTGCGCAGCCATGTCCTGCAGGGCACGTTCGGGGACCCGCACTACGGCGGCAACCGCGACTTCGTGGGCTGGGACCTGATCGACTATCCCGGCGTGAGGACGGCCGTCTGGCCCCGGCTGCAGACGCAGCTCGAGGCCGGCGAGCTGCCGGCGAACCGCCGGTCCGCCTACGAGTCCGAGTACTTCGACAAGGCGGTGGTCCGCGCCGCGAACGAGGAGACCCGCCATGGCGACTAGGCTGCCGGGAACCGACGTCGTCATCGTGGGGCTCGGCGCGGCCGGCGGCGTGGCCGCGCTCCCCCTGGCCGAGGCCGGACTCGACGTGATCGGGCTCGAAGCCGGCGGGCGCCTCACGCGGCGCGACTTCGCCCCCGACGAGCTCCGGAACAACGTGCGCGCCTGGCCCTTCTCGGTCCAGAAGTGCAACAACGAAGTTCCGACCCTCCGCCGCACCCGGTCGGAGACCGCGACCCAGGGCGGCGGCCACCCGATGATGAACGCGGTCGGCGGCACGACGCTGCACTACTGGGCGCAGAGCTGGCGGCTCAATCCGTGGGACTTCGAGGTCGTCTCGGCGACCACGCGTCGGTACGGCCGCTCACGCCTCCCGGCGGGCTCGACGGTCGAGGACTGGCCGTTCGGTTACGCCGAGCTCGAGCCCTGGTACGACCGGGTCGAGCACGAGATCGGCGTCTCGGGACAGGCGGGCAACCTCGACGGCGAGCGCGACGAGCGGGGCAACCCGTTCGAAGGCCCCCGCGCCCGCGACTATCCGATGCCCGCGCTGCGCTGGACGGGCTTCCTGGACCGGATGGCTGATTCGGCGCGCTCGCTGGGGTGGCAGCCGTTTCCCGGACCCGCCGCCATCAACTCCCGCGCCTACCAGGGGCGATCGGGATGCATGTACCACGGCTTCTGCAACCGGGGTGGGTGCCACGTCGACGCCAAGAACTCGCCCGCGGTGACGACGATTCCCCGGGCCGAGGCCACGGGGCGGCTCAAGGTGGTCACGCATGCCCACGTCCGGCGCATCGAGACCGACAACCAGGGCCGGGTGACCGGCGTCACCTATCTGCAGGATCGGGAGGAGTTCTTCCAGCCGGCCCGGTTCGTCCTGATCGCCAGCTACACCTACGAGAACGTGCGCCTGATGTTGATGTCGAAGTCGCGGGCCTGGCCCCTCGGCCTCTCGAACAACCACGCGCAGGTCGGCCGGCACTATCTCAGCCATCATCAGGGGGCGGGGGTCACCGCGTTGTTCCCCTACGACCTGCACGCCTGGTACGGCCTGCCCGCGCAGGGGGTCGCCATCGACGACTGGGCCGACGACAACTTCGACCACGGCGGCCTCGACTTCATCGGCGGCGGCAATCTCTGGGTCTACTCCGACCGGCGCCCGATCTCCGCCGCGAGCATGAGCACCTTCGGGCGCGCACCCGCGTGGGGATCGGCCTGGAAGGCGTTCGTCCGCGAGAACGCGGACCGGACGAACAGCGCCTACATTCAGAAGACCACGCTGCCCTACGAATCCAACTACCTCGACCTGGACCCGGTGGTCACCGATCCGGTCGGCGATCCGGTGATCCGGGTGACGGCCGAGTACAAGCGGAACGAGCTGGCGATCGCCGAGTTCCTGCAGGACCGGATGGAGCACTGGTATCGCGCCGCCGGCGCGGTCGAGGTGCAGCGCGGCGGGCTGGGCGGACAGATGGGGGTCTCCACCCATGCCTACGGCGGCACCCGCATGGGCGACGATCCGGAGACCAACGTGGTCGATCGCTACGGACTGTCGCACGAGGTGCCGAACCTCGGCATCCTCGGCGCCTCGGTCATGGGGACGAGCGGAGCCCGGAATCCCACGCTGACGGCACAGGCCCTGGCGTGGCGCACGGCCGAGCATCTGGTGAACAACTGGCGCTCGATCGTGGAGTAGGGGGCGCGCGCCGTGGAACGGCGCGGGCTCCCGGCCGGATCGGTTGGGCGGAAACCGGAGCCGCAAGGCGACGATTGCCGGGCGAGGGAGCCGGCGCCGGGGAACGGCGCGGGCTCCCGGCCGGATGGGTTGGGCGGGAAGCGGAGCCGCAAGGCGACGATGGCCGGGCGAGGGAGCCGGCGCCGTGGAACGGCGTGGGCTCCCGCCGGATTGGCGGACGGAAAGCGGAGCCGCCGGGGAGCGGTTCTACGCCAGTACGCGCACCACGACCCGCCGGTTCTGCGCCCGCCCCTCCGCGGTGTCGTTGGGCGCCACCGGCCGGTCCTCGCCGTAGCTGATGATGCTCATCTTGTGGAGGGGGAGCTGATGGGCCTCGTGGAGATACCGCCGGGCGTTGTCGGCGCGCTCCATGCCGAGGCGCGCATTGCTGGTGGCCGCGCCGGCGGAGTCCGTATGCCCTTCTATCTCCACGTGTGACGCGATCGGCAATGCGCGAAGGTCATCGACGAACCGGTCCAGATACGCACGAACTTCGTCGGGCAGCGCGGAATCGGAGATCGGGAACCCGGCGACGTTCTCGTCGATCACCATCTCGTACACCAAACGCCGGTTGGTGATCTCGAACGTGCCGCGCAACTCCTCGACGGTCCGTTGCGCCATGCCCGCCGCCTGTTCCGCCGAAGTGGCGACGGCGAACGCGTTCTGGGCGGCCTGCTCGGCCCCCTCAATCCGAACCGCCTGTTGCTGTACGATGGTCTCCGTCTCGTTCAGCTCGCCGCGGATCTGCGAGATCTGCGAGCCGACCTGGGTTTGAAGCTGTGCGGCGGTTTCTTCCACGAAACCGGTCGTGGCGCAGCCGCCGAGCAGCGCCGCGCTCATCACCACCGCCGCCGATGCCGTTAGTCGCATGAGGGTCCTCCCTGCCCAGTCCGATCTGCCTTGCCCATGTCCCTCCGCCGTGCCCCTCCGGCATCGTGGACCGCAGAGGCTCGCACCGGGACGAATCCCACACCATGGGATTACTGACTGTATCGGCCGTGCACTCCCGGAACTCCATACGCCGCGACCTCGCCGGCCGCAATTTTTGCTGGTGTCGCTGGCGCTGTGTCTCGCCTGCGCCGCCGGTGCGACGGCGCAGGCCCAGCCACCGCCGGAGACGCCGCCTCCTCCCGCCGCCTACACGGGACGCCCGATCGTCCGGCCGCCGCGGGCGCCGGCCCCCCCGGTGATCGACGGCCGGCTCGAGGACCCCGTCTGGAGCGGCGCCGCCCACATCACCGCGCTCGTCCAGCGCCGGCCGTTCGACGGCGTGCCGGCGAGCGAGGCGAGCGACATCTACGTCGCCTACGACAGCGCCAACCTCTATCTCGGCCTGCACGCGCACTACACCGATCCCGGCATGATGCGCGCAAACCGGCGGGATCGGGATCAGGCCGTCGAGGACGACCTGTTCCTGGTCTACTTCGACCCGTTCCTCGACCAGCAGCGGGCCTACGTCTTCACGGTGAACGGCTACGGGGTGCAGGGAGATGCGATCCTGCGGGCGGGGGCCCTCGGGGGCGGCCGGTTCGGCGTCCCGCGCGGCGACGCCTCCTGGAACGTGCTGTTCGAGACCGCGGCCGAGATCGTCGGCGACGGCTTCGTCGCCGAGATGGCCATTCCGTTCAAGAGCCTCCGGTATCCGCAACGGGAAGCCGGGGCTCCGCACCGGTGGGGGCTGCAGATCGCGCGCATCATCGGGGGCAGGGACGAAGCCGACGTGTGGTCGCCCACGTCGCGCGACATCGCCGGCTTTCTGCCCCAGATGGGTCTCCTCGACGGCATGACGGACCTCTCGCGCAGCCACAACCTGGAGATCCTGCCGACCGTCACCGCGACCCGGTTCGGGTCCCTCGACCGCAACACCGGCCGGTTCCGCGAGGGGGACCCGTCGCCCGAGGGCGGCGTCAACCTGAAGTACGGCGTCACGTCCAACCTCACCGCCGACGTCACCTTCAACCCCGACTTCTCGCAGATCGAATCGGACCTGCCGCAGATCGAGATCAACCAGCGGTTCGCGCTGTTCTACCCCGAGCTGCGCCCCTTCTTCCTGGAGGGGGCCGAGATCTTCAACATCCGGGCGCCGATCACCGCGGTCCACACCCGCACCATCGTGGATCCGGCGTACGGCGCCAAGCTGACCGGCAAGGTCGGGCGGACCACCCTCGGGGTGATGTACGCCAACGACGCGGCGCCGGGGAACGTGGACGACGACACGGACCCGGCCTTCGGGAGGGCCGCGCACACGCTCGTGGGCCGGGCGCGCTACGACCTCTACGCCGAGTCGCACGTCGGGGCCGTCTTCACCGACCGCGAGCTGCTCGACGGCTACAGCCGGCTCGCCGGCGTGGACTCGAACTTCCGCCTCGGCGACACCCACGCGGTGGCGTTCCGCGCCATGGAGACCCGCCACCAGGCCCGCGGGGGCCAGCCGACGGGGGGCCGTCTGCTCGACGCGAGGTTCAGCAAGAGCGGCCGGAACCTGCGCTACGCGGTGTCCTCGTACTCGCTGTCGCCCGAGTTCAGGACCGACGTGGGGTTCGTCCGCCGCACCGACCAGCGCTACACATCGGTGACCGGGGGCTATCGCTGGTGGCCCGAGCACTGGCTCCGCAACTGGGGCCCCGAGTTCGTCTACGGGCGTAACTACGACTTCGCCGGGGTGCTGCAGGACGAGGTCGCCGACGCCGGCATCAACCTGGCGCTGGCCCGCAACATGTTCGTCGCCGGCAACGTCCGGCGGGAGCGGGAGCGGTACGGCGGCATCGATTTCGTCAAGACCCGCGGCCGGGTCTTCGGCCGGGTGGACACCAGCCGGCGGGTCGGTGTGTCCTTCGAGTACCGGCGCGGCGAGCAGATCCGCTTCGACGCGGACGCGCCCTACCTCGGCCGCGAGCACGGGTTCACCGCGTCGCTGAACCTGCGTCCCGTCTCACGCCTGCGGTCGGCCATCAACGTCACCACGAACCGGTTCACCGATCCCCGCCGCGACGGCCTTGCCGTGTTCCACGTGCAGATCTACCGAGCCCTCACGACCTACCAGTTCAGCAACCGCCTGCTCTTCCGCAACATCAGCGAGTACAACACCCTCAACGGGACGCTGGACCTGAACTTCCTGCTCACCTACCGCGTCAACGCGGGCACCGTCTTCTACGCCGGCTACGACGACCACTATCAGCAAGCCGATCTGATCGCGGGCGATCTCCTGGACTGGCACGACGTCGGCGGTCGGGGCCTGCGCGCACTCGGGCGCCAGCGTACGAACCGCGCGGTGTTCCTGAAGCTCCAGTATCTCTTCCGGTACTGACCGCGTGGCGGCCGCGGTATGGTAAGAGTGTGGCTCCCAGCAATCTGAAGCGCGACCGGTCGCCGGACGACTCGCCCGCACCGGCCCTCCCCATCGGCGCCGGGACCGGCGTCCTGCTGATCTCGGTCTTCACCATCGCGACCTGCGGTCTGATCTACGAGCTGCTCGCGGGCACCATCGCGAGCTACCTCCTGGGCGACAGCGTCACCCAGTTCTCGACGGTCATCGGGGTCTATCTGTTCTCGATGGGCATCGGATCGTATCTTTCGCGCCACGTCCGGCGCGACCTGATAACCCGGTTCATCGAGATAGAGATCCTGGTGGGCCTCGTCGGCGGCCTCTCCTCGCCGGCGCTCTTCTTCTCGTTCGCCGAGATCGACGCCTTCCGGGTCGTGCTCTACGGTTGGGTGACGGCCACCGGGATCCTGGTCGGGCTGGAGATTCCGTTCCTCATCCGCATCCTCCAGGACGAGTATCCGCTGCACGACCTCGTCTCGCGCGTCCTGTCGCTCGACTATCTGGGCGCGCTCGCGGCGTCGCTGCTGTTTCCGCTGTGGCTCGTGCCGCAGGTCGGACTGATGCGGTCGTCGTTCGTGTTCGGCGGCCTCAACGTGGCGGTCGCGGTGTGGACCAGCCACCGCTTCCGCCGGCACCACCGCCGGCCGTGGCTCACCGCGCAGGCCTGCGGCGCGCTCGCGCTCCTGGGGCTCGGCGCAGTGCTCGCGGACGACCTGATGACCTGGTCGGAGCGGCGGCTCTACGAAGACCCGGTCGTCCTGTCGCGGACGTCTCCCTACCAGCGCATCGTGCTGACGCGGGGCGGCGACGGCGTCCGGCTGTTCCTGAACGGCAACCTGCAGTTCTCGACCCTCGACGAGTACCGCTATCACGAGGCGCTCGTCCATCCCGGCCTGGCCGCGGTCGCCGCGCCCCGCCGCGTGCTGGTGCTGGGCGGGGGCGACGGCATGGCCGTCCGCGAGATCCTCAAGGACGATCGCGTCCGGGAGGTCACGCTCGTGGATCTCGATCCGATGATGACCGAGATCTTCCGCGACCACGAGGCGTTCGCCGCCCTCAACGGCTTCGCGCTACGCTCGCCCCGGGTCGAGGTGATCAACGCCGACGCGTTCGTCTGGCTCGAGTCGAACCGCGACCGCTACGACTTCATCGTCGTCGACTTCCCCGACCCCCGCACCTACTCGCTCGGCAAGCTGTATACGACCACCTTCTACCGGCGGCTCGCGGGCCGGCTGAACCCCGGCGGGGCGGCCGCGATTCAGAGCACCTCGCCGCTCGTCTCGCGGCGGGCGTTCTGGTGCGTCGTCGAGACCGTCCGCGCGGCCGGGCTGCAGGCCAGGCCCTACCACGCGCCGGTCCCCACCTTCGGGGAATGGGGCTACGTGCTGGCGTCGCCGGAGCCGCTGGCGCTCTCCGATGGGTTCCCGCGGGGGCTGCGGTTCCTGACCCCGGCGACCGCGCGGTCGCTGTTCGAGTTCCCGGCCGACATGGCGGCGGTTCCGGTGGACGTGAACCATCTGAACAACCAGATCCTGGTGCAGTACCACGCGGAAGGCTGGCAGCGGTACGCGCGGCACCGCCCCTAGCATGACTTTGGCCAAGGCCCCGCTGCATTGCCGCGTTGCTCCGCGGTCACCCATGCCCAACATGCGCCCTCGTCACGCCATGTCGGAAGGGCGCCTCTCCGTCCGCGGGCGCCGTCGCCGATCTCGGTGCGCCGCCGGGTTCTACCATGGACCGTGACCCAACGATGGCCGAACCACGGATCCTTCCCCGCCGCGGACTGACCCGCCGGGACATCCTGCGGATCGGGCCCGGCGCGGCGGCGGCGCTGGCCCTCGGGTGCGGGCCCCGACCCCCCGCCTCCACCGAGAGGGCCCTCGACGCCGGGCGCATCACCGGCACGATCGTGGGCGCCTCGCACCGGACCGGGCATCGACTGCGGGACGGGGCCCGGCCCGAGCCGCAGCAGGTGCGCAACGTCCCGGTGGTCATCGTGGGCGGGGGCATCGCGGGGCTGTCCGCGGCGTGGAAGCTCGCGCGGAGCGGCGTGCGCGACTTCGTGGTGCTCGAGCTCGAGCCGGAGGCGGGCGGCAACTCGCGGTGGGGGGAGAACCACGTCTCGGCCTACCCTTGGGGCGCGCACTATCTGCCGGTCCCCACCGCCGAGGCGGCCGCGACGCGGGAGCTCGTCGCCGAGATGGGCCTGATCCTGGACACCGGCCCCGACGGCGAGCCGATCTACGACCCGCGGCATCTGTGCCACGCCCCCCAGGAGCGGCTGTTCATCGACGGCGGGTGGCGCGAGGGGCTGTCGGCGCGGGACGTGGTGGACCCCGCCGCCGGTTCCGCCGCGGCGGCGGAGCTCGCGGCGTTCGAGGCGCAGGTGCGGCGGTATCGGGACTACCGGGACGCGCGGGGCCGACGGGCGTTCGCCCTGCCCATCGCGGCCGGCGCCGACGACTCCGCGATCGTCGACCTCGACCGGATGTCGATGCGCGAGTACTTCGACCGGGCCGGCTGGTCCTCTCCCCGGCTGCGCTGGTACGTGGACTACTGCTGCCGCGACGACTACGGCTGCACGCTGGATACGACCTCCGCCTGGGCGGGGTGGCACTACTTCTGCTCGCGCCCCGACGACGTCGAGTACCTGACCTGGCCCGAGGGCAACGGCCGCATCGTGCGGCACTTCCTGGAACGGGTGGGAGGCAACGTCCGCCCCGGGATGCTGGTCTACCGCCTGCGTCCGACCGGGAACGCCGGCGACCGCGGCGTACCGGGGGACGGCGTCGAAGTCGACGCCTTGGACACCCGCACCGGGACCGCGGTGCGGTTCCGGGCCCGCCACTGCATCTACGCCCTGCCCCGGTTCACGGCGCCCTACGCGATCGAAGGGTACGCCCTGCCCGGCCTCGAGCAGTTCACCTACAGTCCGTGGATGGTCGCGAACCTGACCGTCGACCGCGCGCCGGACGGCGCGGCCTGGGACAACGTGCTCTTCGACAGCCCGTCGCTCGGCTACGTCGTCGCCACCCACCAGGACCTGCGGACGGCGCCGGGGCCCAGCGTGCTGACCTGGTACCTGCCCCTCGCCGTCCCCAACCCCGACGCCGCCCGCACCTGGATGCTGGAGCGGGAATGGCGCGACTGGGCCTCACTGATTCTCGCCGACCTCGTGCAGGCCCACCCCGACATCGAGTCCCGGGTGACCCGCATCGACGTCATGCTGTGGGGGCACGCGATGATCCGGCCGGCGCCCGGCTTCGTCTGGGGCGAGGCGCGGCGCCGGGCCGCCGCGCCCCACGGCGCGATCCGCTTCGCCCACTCCGACATGAGCGGCATCTCGGTCTTCGAGGAGGCGCAGTACCACGGCGTGAACGCGGCCGAGCAGGTGATGCGGGCGCTGGGCCACGCCCATGCGACGTCGCTCTAGGCGCGGCCGCGCGACCTGGCGGTCGCGTTGGAAGTTCGCTGGCGCGAACTTCTACGGCTGGCCCGGCAATCGTCGCCTACGGCTCCGATTGCCGCCCAACCAACCCTGCCAGGAGTCTGCACCGTTCTACGGCGCAGACTCCTGGGCGCGGCCCGTGGCAGAAGGTCCCCTGGCATCGACCGATGCGGCGAGGGGTTCTGCCAGGGGCTGGTGGCGCCTGCGCCGCAGCTACGAGGCGATACCCATCTTCTTCTTCAGCTCGGCCAGCGAATCGGCGCCGGCGCTGGGGGAGGGCGCGGCGAGGGCCCGGTCGATGTCCTCGTCGATGGTGCCGCCGACGTCCGCGAGCTGGTCGTAGGCCTCGGCGAGCGACTCCTCCTCCTGCACCTTGTGCTTCATCTTCTCGAGCATGGCGACGGTGCCGGAGGCGTCGGCCCCCGCGAGCTGCTGGTTGATCTTGCGCATCGACGACGCGGTGCGGGCGCGGGCGCGCAGGGTGATCACCTCGTTCTCGTACCCGGCGATCTGCCGCTTGAGGTCCTCGACCTTGGCCTGGAGCTGGTCGGCCATCCGCCGCTGGGTCTCGTGATCGGCGCCCACCCGGCCCGCCTGCTGCACGGCATCGTCCTTCTTCTCGAGGGCCGAGGTGGCCAGGCGCTCCGCCTCGTCCGCGCCCACCTCGCCGGCCTCCGCCCGCCGGAGCAGGAGCATCGCCTTGCGCTCGTACTCCGCCGCCCGCTTCTTGTAATCGTCGCTCTCCTTCTGCAGGCGAATGGCCAGCGACTTCACCTGCGCGAGGCTCACCATGGCGGCCTGGAGGTTCGTCTTGAGATCGCGGATGCCCTGCTCGGTCATCTTGATCGGATCCTCCAGCTGGTCCACCGCGGAGTGGGCGTTCGACTGTGCGACCTTGAACATTCTGCGAAAGATACTCATGGCTACTTCTTCCAGTAGGTGATCAGCTCGGCGCCGTACTCGGCCAGCGCCAGGGAGAGGGCCCGGATCGAGCCCTCGAGCTCGTTCAGATCGAGGTTGGCGAGCTGCAGCGTGTCGCGGTAGAAGATGCGCCCGGCCGACTCGTCGAGGACGAAGGCGCCGTGGACCAGCGTGTTGTTCATCTGCAGCAGCCGGGTGAAGAGGTCGCCGGGCTCGGGCGGCACTTCGCCTATCAACTGTTCGAGAATGACGATGGGCGGCTCGCAGTCGATGACCAACTGCTTGATGCCGTTGTCCTCGTCGTCGATCACCACCAGATCGTCCGCTTCGTTCTCCGCCACGATCGTGAGCCCAAGATCGAGCAGATGGCCCTTGACCGTATCGAGATGCTCAGACATCCATCGCGCCTCCTTGCGCGTCCTTTCCCGGGCACGTTCCGTCCTGGCCGCCCATGGCCACAGGCCCCGCGGCATTCGGTGCGACGCGGGTTCCGCCAGAGGCTGCCCGCCCACCGTTCGGAAACCGGGGCCGCGCCGGGATTCTCTTCTGATTACGATCAGTCCGGGCGCCGGGTTCACTGCGCGGCGGCCGCTCCCGGTCTGCGGGCCGAGATCACCACCAGGCGATCCGCGGCCGCGACCTCGGCGTCGGCATCGGGGTTGGTCACGAGAGTCCCGGTCCCGTCCCGCTGGATCGCCACCGCAATCACGTCCTCCTTCCGTTTCAGGGCGGAGAACACCTCGAAGAACGACCGGCCGGCCTGCGCCGGCGGCACCGCCATGGTGACCAGGTCCGGGCCGACCTGCGCGCTCAGCAGCTCGCGCAACACCCGGGAGATGCCGTGGTCGAGGGCCGCGGTCGACATGACCCGGCTGCACAGCTCGGCTCCCACGACGATCTCGTCGGCGCCCGCCCGCTCGCCGTGGCGCACGTTCGCCTCGCTGGCCAGCTCGACGATGGAGTAGACCTTCGGATTGAGACTCTCGACGGTCAGCGTCGCCAGCACCGTCCTGGCGTCCCGCGCGCTGTAATCCAGAGACCGGTCCCCCACGATGACGGCCGTCTTGGCGGTCTCGATGCCGGCCCGCTGCAGGTTCTCCTCGGTCACGTCGCCCCGCACGAAGTGGAGCTTGTCGTCGGCGACGGGCTTCGCGTCGATGTCCGCGACCAGCACGATGTCGGCGCCGGCGGAGCGCGCATCGGCCCGCAGATCGGCCAGGATCTCCTGCATCCGGCCGTTCCATCCGCACAGGATGATGTGCTCTTCGAACGAGTACGACTCCATGCCCCGGTCCTTCCTCATGCGCTGCTCGACGAATACCCCGGCGATGGTGGCGGTGAACATGCCGAGCACGCCGATGCCGAAGAACATCAGCACCACGCCGATGAGGCGGCCGCCGAGGGAGACGGGAGAGATGTCGCCGAAGCCGACGGTGGTCAGGGTGACGACGGACCACCAGAGCGCGTCGGGCAGCGACCGGCTCTCGAAGAACGCGAGACCCGCCGCCCCGCCCAGGATCAGCACCGCGATGACCCCCAGGAGCCGGAACAGGTTCTCCCGACGCATGAAGCCAAGAAACCGCCCGAGGGTCTGCGCCACCGCGGACGCGAAGATGCTCATGTGCGAATGCGGCTGCACGGCCAGCCTCGGCCGGGCGCCGCCCGCGAACGGGCGCTTGCCGCCGGCCGGAGGCTCCAGCGCCCTCGGCGGGGCCGGCTCAGGAGCCGTGGCAAGAGCCCCGCGGTTTCGCCACGGGCTCGTTCGACTGCGCCGCCGCGAAGACCCACCCCCCAGCGGGCGGCAGCAAGCGCCCCGCGGTCGCACCCGGGCTCCTAGTGGTGTGTCACTTGAACAAATTGACCCTTGATCTGCGAGACGCCTCGACGGTTCGCGCCAGAACCGGCCGTTCGACGACCCGTTCGGCCACATGCGGGCACCGTAGAGTCATTTCGGGGACATACCACTACAGCGTCAGTCCGATCAGCATGGAAGCGGCGAGATAGCTCACGCCCTCGATGACGCCGGCGCCCAGATTCGGCCGCTCCTGCACCAGCACGTCGGTCAGGCGGGCGCCGGGCAACAGCACCTTGTCGGCGAAGAGCCGGACGAGCGGCAGCAGGATCAACCCCACCGCCAGGTAGTACCCGAACTCGACCATGCTCTCGTTCCAGGACACGAAGTCTCCCGCGCCGGCGAGGCGGATGACGTTGCCGAACCCGACGAGGACCCCGGCGAAGGCAAGGGCGACGGCGACGTTGTTGCGTTCGATCTCGTCGTGGAGGTCGTACGACGTGATCCGGTCGTACAGGACCCCGGCGACGACGAGGGCGGCGAGACCGGTGACCCAGAACACGAGCCCCGGCAGCAGTCCCCCTGCGCCGGACATCGCGCCGGCCGTGATCAGCCCCACCGCGACGTAGTTGGCCCCTTCGAGGATGCCCACGCCGACGTTGCGGTCCTCGACGATCTCGCGCTCGTTGTCGAACCGCGAGAACACGAGCCGATCGTTGACCCAGGCCGAGAGGTTGAGGAGGACGATGGCCAGCCCGCCGTAGATCGCCAGACCGATGACGTCGTCGAGGAGACTGACGGAGGCGGGCCCGGACACGACCCCGCCGAGCACCACGACCAGCCCCAGATAGTAGCCGGCGACGGTGACGGCCAACGCCAGATTGTCCTTCTCGAGCAGCTCGACCCGGAGCACGAAACGCCGGTGGAGCCCGTCGTACACCCACTTGCCGACGGCCAGCAGGCCGAGAACGACCACCAGGTAGACGAAACCGGCCACGATCTGATCCACGGACATCACATGCCTCCCGGGGCCTGTCGGCCCGTGGCAGAGGCCCCGCCGCATGACCGGCGATGCATCCTGCGCCTCGCCGGTCCCGGTGCAACGCGGGGTTCTGCCACGGACTGCTACTTGCCGAAGCTGCGGGCGCCTCCCGCCATGCGACTCTGGACCCGCTGGCCGAACGACCGGCTCTGCGCCGCCTGGCGCGTCTGTTGCCGGCGGAAGAAGTCGGGGCTGGTCTGCCGGGTGGTGGACCCGCCGGTGCCGTAGACGCCGCCGCCCGGGCCGTAGTACGTCTGGCCGCGGCCGCGCGCGTCGCGATAGCCGTTCCAGTCGCCCTGGTAGATCGGACGCCCGAAACCGCCCATGATGTGGCTCAGCAGGGCGTACTGGCCGTAGAACTCCCAGAACGACCGGCCGCCCCCGTCGTCGCGCCACCGCCCGTACCGCTCGTTCCCCACCTGCTGATAGCCCGGCGGATGCTCGGCCCGGTCCACGATGCCGTCGGCGCCCTTCGACAGGACGACCATGCCGAGCGAAGACTGGTAGCGCTCGAAGGTGCCGGAATCGACGTCCATCCAGTCGAGGACGGTCTCGCGGTAGACGGGTTCCTCGGAGCCCGCCTGCGGCCCGCCGAAGACGACCCGGTACTGGTGCGCATAGCCGAACCCCTCGTCGGTCATGTCCTGCAGCACCACCGAGTACTCCGGGTACTGGTCGAGCGACTGCTCGATCCGATCGAGGGGCGACTGCGTCTCGCAGGACGCGGCGGTGAGCAGGGCGGCCGCAAGCAGCGCGTGCCACCGGCCTCGCCGGGCAGTTTCGCCACGGGCTGCCGGCGCCCGGCGGCAGCCACCGATCCACGGGCGCAACGCCGGACGGAGGCTGCGGTTCATTCCGGACTCCCGGGGAGAATGTGCGTGAACTGATAGTCCTCGACCACGCGGCCGGCGGCCGCCGTGAGCTCCGTCTCGCTCCACTGCTCGATGCCGACGAAGGCGGTCTCCGCCTCGTCCACGTACTCCCACCGGATCACCGGCTCGCCGGCCCCGGCGCCGTCGGGAAACAGATGCCCGGCGCAGGAGGCGTCGAGGCGGTACGCGGCGCCCTCGAAGACGATGCGTTCCGGCGGATCTTCGTGACCGAGAATGTGCTGCCGGACGTCGCCGGCGATGTCGCCGATGGCGACGCGCCTCGACAGCGACCAGGCGTCGTCCGCCCGCTCCAGATAGCGCTGCTCTCCGCTCCGGGTGAGCTCCCACTCCTCGATGTCGTCGTCCCGGCCCGAGAACCGGTAGCGGCAGTAGCCGGTCACCTTCCAGGTGTCGAGGTCGTAGTCCACCAGATAGCCGACCCTGAGCTTCTCGAGGACCAGATCGGCGAGCGGATCGGGGGCGTCATCCGCCGGTTTCCGGCCGAACCACCGATCTGTCAGACCCACGGGATCACTCCTTCGGCGCACGGGACCTGTCCTAATGCTAATCGCTCCCGTGCGATTCGGCCAAGCAGCCCCGGGACGACGACCGGCCCGTGGCTGCACATGGTCACGTCGAGGATCCAAATATGCGACCATGTTCAACGTCGACATCGCGGGCGAAGGCGCATCTCTCCGACATGCTCCGCGCTTTCAGGGGCCGCGACGAACCGTCGTGAAACTGGGTGGCGTCGACTTCAGCTATCATTGACCTCCATGGAGTTGCTGGTCGGCATCGCCAATCTCGTCGTCCTCCTGATCGTGATCGAGGGCTGGGTCAACGGCCGGATCCCCGGCGCCCTCGCGAGGACGATTGACGAACGGATCGACAACCGCGCGAATCTGCCGAATACGCGGCTCGACGGCCTCGACGGCCGACTTCGGGCGCTCGATGCCCGGCTCGACGGCCTCGACGGCCGACTTCGGGCGCTCGATGCCCGGCTCGACGACCTCGACCGCCGCGTGAGCGGGCTCGACACCCGGATCGCCGAGCTCGCCACCCGGATCGACCGGGTCGACGCCCAGGTCGCGGTGCTCAACGCCCAGGCCTCGAAGCAGATTTCCGATCTCGACAGACACGTGCGGGAAGGGCTCCGCGGCCTCGACGGCCGCCTGCGCGCCCCGGAAGCGGAAGCGGAAGCCGGCGAGACGCCGAGCTGACGTTCGGCGCCCTCGAGGCCGGTCACAAACCCCCTACGGCTCCCCGCGGCCGAACATCGTCTCCAGGTTGCTCTGCGCCTCGGCGATCTGCTCGGACGTCATCTGGCCGGCGACGGCATCGCGGGCCTGGACGATGGCGGCGCCCTCCGCCGGGGGCACCTGCAGGGCGGCGAGGCTGAGCCACGTGTGCGCAGCCACGAGGTCCCGCGGCACGCCGCGGCCCTCGGCGTGCATCGCGCCGAGGCTGGCCTGGGCCTGGGGGTGTCCCTGGTCCGCGGCGAGCCGCACCCACCGCGCCGACTCGGCGTCGTCCCGCGGAACCCCGCGGCCCTCGGCGTACGCGAATCCGAGGTAGTACTGGGCGTCGGGGTATCCCTGGTCGGCCGCGCGACGGAACCACTGCATCGCCTCGGCATCGTCCTGCGGGACCCCGCGGCCCTCGGCGTACGCGAACCCGAGGTAGTACTGCGCCTGGGGGTGTCCCTGGTCGGTGGCGCGGCGGAACCACCGCACCGCTTCCGCGTCGTCCTGCGGAACGCCGCGACCGCTGGCGTACAGAGCCCCGAGATTGGCCTGGGACTGGGCGTCTCCCTGCTCGGCCGCGCGGCGGAACCACCCCACCGCCTCCGCATCGTCCTGCGGAATGCCGAGGCCCTCGGCGTGCATCGCGCCGAGGCTGGCCTGGGCCTGGGGGTGTCCCTGGTCCGCGGCCAGGCGGAACCACCGCGCCGCCTCCGCATCGTCCTGCGGGACCCCGCCCCCCTGGGCGTGCAGGATCCCGAGCTGGAACTGCGCCTCGGCGAGCCCCTGGTCCGCCGCAAGCCGAATCCACCGCGCCGCCTCCGCGTCGTCCTGAGGGACCGCGCCGCCGATCAGGTACATCATCCCGAGCTGGCCCTGCGCCAAGGGGTGTCCCTGCTCCGCCGCCAGCCGAACCCACCGCACCGCCTCCGCGTCGTCCTGCGGGACCCCGCGTCCCTCGCCGTACGCGAACCCGAGGTTGGCCTGCGCCTGGGCATCCCCCTGCTCGGCCCCCAGCCGATACCACCGAACCGCTTCGGCATAGTCCCGCGGGACGCCGAGGCCCCCGGCATACAGCATCCCGAGCTGGCCCTGCCCCTCCGCAAGCCCCTGATCCGCGGCGAGCCGGGTCCAGCGCAGGGCCTCGGCATCGTCCCGGGGAACCCCGCGCCCCCCCGCGTAGAGCATGCCGAGCCGACTCTGCGCCTCGGGGAGCCCCTGGTCCGCCGCGAGCCGAATCCAGCGCGCCGCCTCCGCGTCGTCCTGCGGGACCCCGCGCCCCCCCGCGTACAGCGCCCCGAGCTGACCCTGTGCCCTGGCGTCCCCCTGGTCGGCCGCCAGCCGAAGCCACCGCACCGCCTCCGCATCGTCCCGCGGGATCCCGCGGCCCCCGGCATACAGCGCCCCGAGCTGACCCTGCGCCGCCGCCAGCCCCTGCTCGGCCGCCTGCCGAAGCCACCGCGCCGCCTCCGCATCGCTCTGCGGAACCCCGCGGCCCTCCGCGTACAGCTCCCCGAGTCGGCCCTGCGCCGCCGCCAGCCCCTGCCCGGCCGCCTGCCGAAGCCACCGCGCCGCTTCCGCGTCGTCCTGCGGAACCCCGCGGCCCTCGCCGTACATCGATGCGAGGTCGAGCTGCGCCTCCCCATCTCCCTCCTCGGCGGCGAGGCGGAGAGCTTCCACATCGCGGGCAGGGGAGCATGCCCAGAGACAGGTGAGCAGCCCGCAGGCGACAGCCGAGGCCAGGAGTCTGCGGCCCCGGCCACGCTGCGCCCCGGTCTCGGTGCTGCACGCGGCTCGACCACGGGCTCCGGGGAGCCCGCGGCCAGAGGCCCGCGTTTCACCACGGGCTCCTGCACACCGGCCGGCGACGGCGATGGACGGCATCAGGGGGGTCGCACGATCTCTCCGCAACGCCCGAGGCGGGCGCCTGGATTCAGAAAGCATGGTGGAGTGGAAGTGCTGCCGCGATTATACGACAGGAGTCTGCACCCAGGCGGCGCGGACGCCGGCGGGTTGGCAGGGTGGCGGCGGAGCCGTCAGGGAGACCGTTTTCCGGACCGGGGAACGGCCTCCGTCGCGTGTCTGGTATAGTCGAAAGTGGTGTCACGCCGTCGCCCGCCGGGGAGATCGACCGTCCCACGAACCGTCGTCGGGGGAGTGGGGGCCGGTCTGCTTTGCGCCCTGGCGTGGGCGTGCGGCGCGGCGCCCGGCGAGGTCCCGGCCGACGAGCGCCGCGCCATCCTGCCGGACGGGCCGCCGTCGGACTTCTTCACGGCGCGGCCGGTCGGCGATTCGCGCGGCGACAACGAGCGGCCCCAGATCGCGCACGTCGCGATCGTCGACCTCGACGCCGACGGCCTCCCGGACATCCTGGCATGCGACGCGGTCCGGAACCGGGTCGCCTGGATTCGCCAGTTTCCGGCGGGAACCTACACCGAACAATCCGTCACCGAAGACATCCGCGCGCCGGCGCACGTGGAGCCGACCGACTTCGACGGCGACGGCGACCTCGACCTGCTGGTCGCGAGCCTCGGAGAGCTCTTCCCGAGTGACCTGCGGATCGGCTCCGTCGTGATTCTCGAGAACGACGGGAACCAGCGCTTCACGAGCCGCGTCGCGGCGGAAGGAATACCCCGGGTCGCCGACGTGCGGGCGGGCGATCTGGACGGCGACGGCGACCTCGACCTTGCGGTGGCCGCCTTCGGCTACGACCACGGCGAGACGCTGTGGCTCGAGAACCGGGGCGGATGGGATTTCGAGGCCCATGTCCTGCAGCGGTTCTCCGGCGCCATCAACGCGCTCGTCGCCGACCTCGACGGCGACGACGCCCTTGAGATCGTGACGTTGGTCAGCCAGGAATGGGAGGAGATCTGGGCCTTCACCGGCGAACAGCTGCGGTCGCGCCTGCTCTGGGGAACCACGAACCCCGACTACGGCTCGAGCTGGATCACCCTCGTCGACCTCGACCAGGACGGAGACCCGGACATCCTGCACAGCAACGGCGACGCGTTCGACTACGCGCCGGCCAACAGCCGGCCCTGGCACGGCGTGCAGTGGCTGGAAAACCGCGGCGATCTCGAGTTCGAGCCGCACCGCATCGCCGACCTGTCGGGGGCGTCGAGCCCCCAGGCCGCCGATCTCGACGGCGACGGCGACCTCGACGTGGCGGTAGTGAGCGCCTACAACCAGTGGGACGACGAGGCCGCCCACAGCCTCGTCTGGCTGGAGAACAACGGACAGATGCAGTTCGCGATGCATCGCATCGCCCGCTCGCCGACGCACCTGATCACGCTGGCCGCCGGCGACCTCGACAACGACGGCGCCGCCGACCTCGTCACCGGCGGCATGCACATCAGCGGTCCCTTCGACCGGATGTCGCGGGTGACGGCCTGGAGCAATGGTGGCTCGCCGGCGCCGTGACCGCGGCCGCCGGGCGGCCCCGCCGGCCGGGTCCCCCGCCGGCGCAACCACCGGCCGGCGCCAGGACGCGCCCGGAGCCGGACCGCCGGCTGAACCGCCCGCCGGTGCAGTCGCGGCCCGACGCCCGCGGCAGGACGCGCCGCGGGGAGCCCCAACGGCCCGACCCTCCACCGCTGCGGTGGAGGGTCGGCCCACTCGCGAGGATGCGCCCCGGAGAGCCGCGACGGCCGGACCATCGGCCGCGGTCACGCGTCCGGGGCCGCGCGAACGCCGGTGGCTGACCTGGGCCGCCGTCGCGGTGGCCGCGGGCGCGCTGCTCTATGCCGGCGGCTCTCAGGCGAGGCGAGCGCTGTACGCGGCGCGGCTTCCCGCGCTTCCCGAGCTCTCGAGCCAACCACCGGCACTACGCCAGCACCTGGAAGCCGCCGACCGCGCCGCCAGAGACCGGCCGACTTCCCCCGACACGGTGGGGGCACTCGCCCTCGCCTACCACGCCGACCTGTTCCTGGACCACGCCGACCGCGCCTACGCCGCGGCCGAGGCGCTGAGCGGCGGGGCCTGGCGCTGGACGTACTACCGGGCGCTGGCGCAAGGTACGCGGGGCAACACCGAGGGGCTGGCCGCCGGGCTGCGCCGCGTCGTCGCCGCCGCCCCCGACTTCGGCCCCGCCTGGTGGCGGCTCGGGGAGGCCGAGTTCAAGGCGGGAGACTACGACCGCGCCGCCGAAGCGTGGCGCCGGGCCCGGCCTCTGGACGAGCCGGCCCCGGCGGACGAGCCGGCCGGACCGGCTGACCGCGCCGCCGGCGCGCCGGTCTCCGCCTACGCGGCGCTCGGTCTCGCCCGGATAGCGCTGGTGCAGGGGGACGCGGAGGGCGCGGCGGCTCTGCTGGAGGACGCGACGGCGGCGGCGCCCGGGTTCGGCCCCGCCTTCCGGCTGCTCGGCGACGCCTACGCGACCCTGGACCGGGCCGAGGACGCGGTGCGGGCGGTGCAGACGGCGGACCGGTTGCCCCTGTACGAGCCCTATCTCGACCGGCTGTCCGAGGCGCTCGTCCGCGAGTCGCGGAGCACGACGTTTCTTCTCCAGCAGGCCGCCACCGTCGATCTCACGACGAACTCCGCCTGGCGCGAGCACCTCATTCGACGGGCTCTGGAGTTCGACCCCGACCACCCCGTGGCCCTGGCCGAGCTCACGACGATGTTCCGGCTGCTCCGGCGCTACGAAGAAGCCCTGGAGCTGCTGGAGCGCCAGCGGCGCCAGCGGCCCGACGACTTCGGCGTGCTCGCCGATATCGGCCGGTGCCTCTCCGGCCTTCGGCGCTACTCGGAGGCCGAGCCGATGCTGCGGCGCGCGCTCGAGGGCCTGGACAACGCGCCCACCCGCTACGAGCTCGGGCTCGTGCTCGATCGGACGGGTCGGCTGAGCGAGGCCGTCGCCGAGTACCGGCGCGCCCTCGACCGCAACCCGAACCATCCGAGCACCCTCAACAACCTCGGGGTGGCGTTGGCGAGCCAGGGCCGGATGGACGAGGCAGCGCACCACTTCGAACGGCTGGCTGCCGTCAGCCCCGAGAGCGCCGACGCCCACGCCAACCTCGGGCTCGCGCTCGCGGCCTCCGGCGCGCCCGATCGGGCGGCACGCGCGTTTCGGGAAGCGTTGCTCCTCGATCCCGATCACGCGGGGGCGCGCGAGGGGCTGCAGGACCTCGGGTTGCGGTGACGCGCCCGCGCCGGTGGACGAGATGCCCTTCCGGCAGCCCGTGATGCAAACCCCGCGTTGCCCCGGAGAGCGGGGAGGATGTCGAGTTCAGAGGGCCTCGGTCCAGTAGGGCTGTCCGTGCACCACTCGCCGCACGAACCGGCCCCCGGCGACAGCCCGCCGGATACGCGCGAGGGCGGCCGAAATCCGCCGATCCCGATCGAAGAGCACCAGTCCCTCGATAGCCACCTCGCCCCACAACCCGCTCAGCGGCCCGTCCGCCGGCGGATGCACGAAGTGCAGGTCCACGTCGCGGCCCTGCCAGCTCGCCGGCTGCGCGTCCCATTCGCGGTACCACTGGCGGCTGAGCTCGACACGCGGCTCGACCACGACGAGCAGGTCGACGTCCGATCCGGGCGTCGCGTCGCCGCGGGCCCAGGAGCCATGCAGGATCACGGCCACCAGCGCGTCACCGGCGATCCCCGCGGCACGGGAGATGAACGCGGCCGCCTGCTCGTCGGCAGGACCGTCCGAGCCCGTCCCGATGAGCTTCCGGACGCAATAGGCGTTCAGCGACAACCCCGACGCGCGGGCCGCCGCCTTCAGCATCGCATGCGCCGGCGCCGGCATCCGCAGCAGGAATCGACCGGGTTGCGCGGAAACGGAGCGGGATGTCATCGGATCGGCCATCGGCGATATCAAACGTGACAACACCGATGATACCACCCGGTCGTCCTCTCGACGACGCCCCCTGAAGGGAGAAAAGGGAGGAGGCCGGTTGACAAAAAAACCGGAGCCGGGAGAGGACTCTCCCGACTCCGGAAAGAGGAAGGGTGGGCCAAGCCTGCAATCAGGCTCGGCCCCGCGAGGCCCGCCTAGAAGCGAGCGGTGACCGCGAAGCGGATGACCCGACCCGGCAGCAGCCTGACCGCGCGCTCCCAGCCCGACAAGGACTGGTACCCGGCACCGGTGCTGCCGCTGTGGTTGAAGGTGTTCTCCAGCTCGACGCCGTTGTTCAGCATGTTGAAGAACTCCCACCGCGCCTCGTAGCGCCACGACCCGACGTTGAACACCTTCAGGAAGTTCATGTCGAGCTGCGTCCAGTAGGGCAGGAACTTCACGCTGGCCAGCGGCACCATCGGCACCCAGTATCCGCTGTCGGACGTGGAGACGGTGGGCACGTCCCCCGGCACGAACCTCTCGCCGAGCGCGCACGGCGCCACGCAGTGCCCAGGCTGCCCGAAGAGCCGCTCCGAGTACGTGCCGAGCAGCTCGTTGGGGTCATCGTCAGCGGCGTAGCGGCGGACGTTGAGGCCTTCCTGGAAGGCGCCCCAGCGGATGTTCCCGCCGCCCGGATAGGCCTGCAACGAGGCGCCGAACTGCAGGTCCCCGAGACCCGGCAGCGAGAACGGCTGCGTGCCCGACAGCTTGAACTCGTGCCGGAACGGGCGCGGGTAGTCCTTCTGGTTGCAGAACCGCAGCTCGTTGGGGTTGTCGCCGCGGGCCAGGACGTCCGAGCACAGGCTGGTCTCGCCGCCGTAGCTGCCGCCGCCGGCGGTGCTGTCGAACCCGTAGATGGTGGTCCGGCCCGTGTCCTCCATCGACCAGCCGCCGAAGAGGGTGCCGCCCCCGGCCAGCCGGCCCTGGGCGCTCAGCTCGAACCCATGGTAGATGTTCGAGTAGCCGTCGACCATCGTCTGCTCCCAGACGTTGTCGTCCACCCCGCGGAGGGCCGGGTCGAGGTTGAACAGCGTGAACGAGCCCGTCATCGGATACGGCCGCGCCACCTCGAGGTAGCGGCCCGTGCCGGCGTACGCCGGGTCGGGGCTGCCGTCGGCAAGGGCCCCGAAGTCGCCGAAGCTGACGTCCCGGTTGTCACGGCTGAACGTGTTGCGGAAGTACCGGCGACGGTACTCCGCGCTGAGCGACAGGCCCGGGAAGATCTCCTGCTGGACGCCCGCCGTCCAGATGTGGTTGTACTCGCGCGCGAAGTCGTCCAGGTTCGGGTTGGCCGACGGAATGCCGAACGAACCGAAGGCCGCGGACCTCTGCGGCCCGATCTCCCAGTTCTGGGCGAGGTCGTCGTTCTGGCTCGCGGCGTACATCAGCGCGTAGTCCGATCCCGGCGCCGCGCAAACCGCATCGCCGGCGGCCGCCGCAACCGAGTCGAGGACGCAGTCGTTCCACACCCGTTGGTCGGTCCGGGCGCCCCCGTACTGATAACGGGAAGGCAGGCCGGTGCCGACGTCCCGCACGTACTTGTTGTAGCTGAACTTCAGCGCGGTCCTGGCGTCGCCGAACACGTCGTAGGCCATGCTGAACCGCGGCGAGAAGTCCGGACCGTAGCTGGGCAGCTCGTTCCGCGCGCGGCCGGGCCGGATGTCCGACGGCGTGAACCGCCCCAGTCCCTTCGGGGTGTCCGGAATCGACACGGCGGCCCAGTCGACCCGAAGGCCGTAGTTGAGGGTCAGCCGGTCGATGGTCCAGGAGTCCTGCGCGTAGATGCCCCCGTTGTAGTCGAGGTTGTATGCGCGGTTCTCCGGGAAGTTGTGGACGACGGCCCACTCGGCCGCCCCGGTGGTGCCGGGGGGCAGGCCCAGCGCGTTGTTCGCCTCGGCCGCGAAGTGCCCGGAGTTGACGAAGTCCAGCGTGCGCCCGTACGTGTTCGGCGAATCGTCGTAACGCTGTATCAGGTCGCCGTTGCCGGTCCTCGTGTGCCGGTTCTGGCCGTGGGAGAAGTTCATCCCCACCTTGAAGCTGTGCGAACCCGTCACGTACGACACCGCGCTCTGATACGCCCAGCGGTGCGAGTAGTTGTTCTGCTCGTGCTCGTCCGAAACGCCGTAGGTCATCCCCAGGTGCGAGTCGATCCTGGGAATGACGTTGTACCAGTTGGCGCCGGGCGCCATCTGCGCCATGTACGCGGCCGAGCCGGGCGCGTCATAGCAGGGCGTCGAGAAGCAGGTGGCCAGCTCGCCGTCCGACGGCTTCGTCTGACTGAAGTAGTCGTAGTCGCCGAGCGAGCTGAAGCGGTAGTAGCCGGGGTCCCAGTCCTCGTAGACCAGCGAGAACCCGAACTCGGCCAGCATCCGGTTGCTGAGGGTTCCCGTCCACTTCGCGGTCCCGGTGTCGTAGTGCGGCGAAGTCCAGGACTGGGCCGCCGTCTCGATGTCGTCCCCGGGGCCGTGCTCGCTGAACCGGCGCTTCCGCACCTTGTCGAACATGGCCGAGATCTTGTGCTGCGGGTTCATCTGCCACGTCAGCCGCGCGTTCGCGCTGGTGATGCTGTTCCGGTCGAGGGCCGGCGACCCGTCCCGGTTGGTGCTGTTCAGCACGCCGTCGTCGATGACGTTCCGCCGCGCCGACGAGAAGAACCACAGCTTGTCGCGGAACACCGGGCCGCCCATCGACCCGTTGAAGTCGTAGATGATGGAGACCTTGGGGGTCTCTTGAACGCCCAGGTCCTGCAGCCGGTCGTTCAGGTTGTTGGCCTGCCACGCCCCGGGGGTCCCGCCCGCGAAGAAGTTGCCGCTGTACTGGTTGCCGCCCTCGTTCGGGATCATGTTGATGCGCAGGCCGCCGTTCTGCGTCTCCGCAGTCGCACCCGACGTCGTGTACGACGTCTCGGCCGCCATCATCGGGTTCATGTAGGCCTGGTAGCGGCCGTCGCTGATCAACGTGTTGATCATCATGCCGTCGATCTCGACGGTGGTGTGCGCCGCGTCGAGCCCGCGGCCCATCATCTCGGACTGCTGCGCGCCGGCGGTGCCGCCCATGTCGGGCGCCCGGGCCTTGACGCCGGGAATCAGCAGGGCGTACGACCACGTGCTGCGCCCGGTCGGAATCGCCTCCTGCGTCTCGCGCGTCATCACCTCGATGCGCTGCACCTGCTGCACGTCGACGACCGGCGTCTCGCCGGACACCGTGATGGTCTCTTCGACCGACCCGACCGACAGCACCGCGTCGATCGGCAACGCCACGTCGGCCCCGAGGATGAGCTCGTCACGCACCAGCGTGCCGAAGCCCGGCAGGGTGAAGAGCACCGTGTACTCGCCCGGCCGCAGGTCGATGATGTTGTAGCTTCCCGTGCCGTCGGTGAAGACGACACGCGACCCTTCGATCAGGACGTCGCTCGACGCCTCGACGGTCACACCGGGCAGCACGCCGCCGGTGTCGTCGGAGACCGAGCCCGCGATCGAGCTCTGCGCCACCGCAATAGCGGGCGCGAGCAGCAGTGCTGCCGCTGCGACCGCAAAAAACCTCTTCAACCTCATGCGAACACCTCCTCGATAGACACGACAGTCAACTTCGATTCAACTCTCAACATCGTTCACATCGTTCATGCCGACCGGTACGTTCCTCTATCCTCTATCTTCATCTTCCCGCTCGGCGATAACCCCCCGGAGCGAACCCCCTGGAGCGATCTCCGGCGGTCAGTTCCGCAGGGAGCCCAGCCTGACCACCGCGCCGATCGAGATCGAGAAGTCCTTGTAGTTGGCCCCGTTAGCGCTCAGCAGCGACGCCTGCGACCCCGGATCCGCGAGGTTCGGATCGGGAAAGAAGGTGACCCGATAGTCGGCCTGCACCCGGAACGCGGTGTTCTCGGTCATGTCGATGTCGACGCCGCCGCCGGGCTGAATCGCCCAGTGCGTCGCGGTGTGCCCGAAGAACCCGATCTTGCGCAACCCGCGCGTGACCCCGAAAAGCCCGTGGAAGAACGGACGAGCGCCGCCGGCATCGAAGTGAAACCGCGGGCCGGCCAGGATGCCGATCGTCTGAACATGCACGTGGCACGTCGACAGGACGTCCTCGTAGTCGTATTGATCGCGCGACAGCCTCGGCGAGCAGTACTCGTCCTCCGGCCGGGAGATCGAGAACGCCTGAAAATCCTGGTCCGGCGGCGACTTCACCACCGGGTCGTTCGGTCCGCCGGAGTACTCGTCGCTCGGCGTGATGCCGCGCCGGTAGTGGCCGTTCAGGTCGAACGCGAACGACATGAAGTCGTTCAACCGAATCGACGAACCGAAGAAGAACCCGAGCGGCAGGTTGGACGCGTTGGCGGCCAACTCCTTGTTCGACAAGAACGAGTACCCGATGGCCACGTCCCCGCCGGTCTGCGCCGCCGCCGGCTGGGGCAGGCCGAACGCCAAGGCTGCCAGAATACAACCGAGTACAAGACGCTTACGCATCATCACACAACCTCCTACGAGAGCCGAATCTACCGTTCGCACCCAGCCGGACACCGATCTGGGGCTCCACGACGCAACCGAACGCTGACGCGGAGCGCCAGCAACCTCCGTGTTTTGCCAATGATACCAGCAAACACCGTGCCGTCTACCCATCGGCCTGAAATCGCTCAGTCCACATGATATTTCCGCACTTCGTCGACTGCCCAGCCCGCGCAAATCCAAAACATTGGAGCAATCATTCAACGAATTGGTGATGGGCGCGTGACGACTGATTTAACGGTGCACCGTAAACGTTTGTGGCCCGCCGGTCAACAAGAATCTCGATCCGTGCCGGCTCGCGGCCCCTCCAAACGCTCCGTCCGGGTTTGCTAGACTGGACCTGCATGCGCGCGGAGGTGCGGCAACGCCCGTGTCCGCCGAAGCACGTGGCCGGCGCCGCTCTCGCCGCCCGACCTGGACCCGCGTGGACCTCTCGTCGAAGACGCCGGAGCCCGGCGAGCCCGCTCTCCGCCAGAGAACGCCGCCACTTCCCGGCCCAGTGCAGCACCATGTCCTCCGCTCGCCATAGACGCCGCCGACAGCCGGCCCGGCCGGGACGCCAGCCGGCGACGGCGGCCAACGGCCAGCCGCCTGATCCCCCCGCCGGGACATCGGGTCCGGACGGTTTCCGGCGGTTCGCCCTCGGCATCTTCTGCTTCGCCCTCGCCCTCCGGCTCGTCCACGTCTGGCAGCTCGGTTCGGCTCCGTTCTTCGGCCTCGCGATGGGCGACGCGCAGAGCTACCACGCGTGGGGGCTGGAGATCGCCGCCGGCGACTGGCTCGGCCGCGAGACCTTCTACCAGGCGCCTTTGTACCCGTACTTCCTCGGGCTCGTGTACACCGTCTTCGGTCAGGACCTGCTCGCGGTGCGGCTGAGCCAGATCGTGCTCGGCGCGGCCTCCTGCGCCCTGCTGGCGGTCGCGGGGCGGCGGCTCTTCTCGCGGGAGGCGGGCGTCGTCGCCGGCCTGATGCTGGCCGTCTACGCCCCCGCGATCTTCTTCGACGGCCTGGTCCAGAAGACCGCGCTGGGCCTGTTCCTGCTGTGCCTTCTCCTTGCGCGGTTGAGCCGCCTCGTCACCGAACCCGGCCGGCCCCGGGCCTGGATGTGGCCCGGCGTGGTGCTCGGCGGCCTCGTGCTGACGCGCGAGAACGCCCTGGTCTTCGCCGCCGTTCTGCTGGGATGGCTGCTGCTGTCGCGGGCGGCCGGCCGGCGGCGTTTCGCGCGGGCAGGGGCGCTGGCGCTCGGACTGGCCCTCGTGCTCCTGCCGGTGGCGGTACGGAACCAGGCGGTCGGCGGCGAGTTTCTGCTGACGACGGCCCAGCTCGGACCCAACCTCTATATAGGCAACAACCCCGATGCCGACGGCACCTATCGCCCCCTCGTCATCGGGCGCGGCGACCCCCGGTACGAACGCCGGGACGCGACGCAGATTGCCGAGCGCGAGCTCGGCGCGCCGCTGACTCCCGGACAGGTATCGCGCTACTGGACGGGCCGGTCGCTGGAGTACATCCGCACCCAGCCCGCGGACTGGCTGCGACTGACCGGACGCAAGGTGCTGCTGGCGCTGAATGCGTCGGAGGTGGCCGACACCGAAGATCAGCTCAGCCACGCCGACTGGTCGGTCCCGCTCCGGCTCGCCGGCTACGTGTGGCACTTCGGCCTGCTCGCCCCACTGGGGGCCGCCGGCCTCTTTCTGACGTGGGGACGGCGCCGGCAGTTGCGGCCGTTCCACCTCATGCTCGCCGCCTATGCGGGCAGCGTGGTGCTGTTCGCGGTCATGGGGCGATACCGCTACCCGCTGGCGCCGCTGCTGATGCTGTTCGCGGCGGGGGGGGCGGCGGCGGTCGGGCAGATGGTCCGAACCCGGGCCGGATGGAGGACCCGGCAGGCGGCCGGGGCGGCAGCGGTCGCCGCCGCCCTGGTGGTCCTGTGCAACTGGCCGCTGCTCTCGATGAGCGACATGCGGACCATCACCGCGCTGAATCTCGGGACCGAGCTGCAGGCGGAGGGGCGGCTCGACGAGGCGATCGAGCAGTACCGGCTGGTGCTCGCGATGACCCCGGACGACGCCCTCGCCCACAGCAATCTCGGCACCGCCCTCGCCGCCCAGGGCCGCCTCGACGAAGCCATCGGCCACTACGAGCAGGCGCTGGCGCTCGCGCCGGGGGACGCCGATGCCCACTCCAACCTGGGCAACGCCCTGCTGTCGCTCGACCGCACCGGCGAGGGCATCGCGAGCCTCCGGCGGGCCCTCGACATCGACCCGAGCTCGGCCGAGGCGCACGCGGCCCTGGGCATCGCCCTGCATGACGGCGGCGTCCTCGACGACGCCGCGGCGCATCTGCGCCGCGCCATCGACCTCGGCGCCGCCACGGCCGACCTCCACAACCGGCTGGGCATCGTGCTCGGGTCGCAGGACCGGCTCGAGGAGGCGGCGGTCCAGTTCCGACGGGCCCTCGATCTCGCTCCGGACCACATCGACGCCCACGCCAACCTCGGCACCGCGCTCCAGATGCAGGGCCGGCTGGACGAGGCCGTCGCCCGGTTCCGGGAAGCGCTGCGGATTGCGCCGGATCATCCCGACCTGCAGGCCAGGCTCGACGCGGCCCTCGCCGAGCTCGCGGAGCGCTGAGGTCCTGCGAGCGTTGATCCTTACGATTGCTCGACCTGAAAGATCTTCTGCTCGACCTCCTTCCGGGGCAGCCCCTTGTACTGCTCCAAGGACGCCAAGATACGCTTGCGCTCCTTTTCGACCGCCTTCTTGACCGCCTTCTGTATCGCCCTCGCGACCGCAGCCTCCCGAATCTCCCGGCGCGTCTCGAACATCCTTCTCCCCCAGTCGATCAGCGCGGCCAACGGAACCACGAACGCCCAGTAGAGCCGCACGACCGCCGTTTCAAAATAATCGTACAGCCAGCCGTCCGTCCCCGAGAATATTTGCAGAATCACCACACTGGCACAACCCACCCCGGCAAAGCCGAATGCCTGAAACCCGATGCCTCTGCCTCGATTGGCCGCGTCATCTGGCAACTCCGATACGCGCATGACGAACGGTCACTGCAATTCCGTGACCAACCCCAGCCACGGAACCGGTAGAGAAGAAGAGTCGCCAACGGGCTCCACCAGGCGGCGACGCTTCCCGCTCCACGAACCCGACAGGAGTCTGCTCGGTCCGCGGCGCGGGCGCCCTACTCCAGCTCGTCGTCCTGCCAGGGGATGCGGCAGGGTTCGCCGCGGAGATACGCGGCCAGGTTGGGGGACATGCGTTGCACCGCCGCCGACTGTCCCGCGTCGAAGGCGACGGACATCGCGAGACGTTGCCATTCGACCGCTCCCGCGAACTGCCCAAGCTCGGCGTGGACCATCGCCATCGTCTCGGCTACGGCGGTGGTACGGAGCTGCTCGGCCAGAGCCTGGGCAATCTCCAGCGCCCGCCGGCCGTCGCGTACCGCATCGTCGGGGGCGGCGGCGAGCAGGCGGGCGAGAGCGAGGGGAAACGCGGGCTCCCACGGATGGCGCTCGACCCCGGCCGCCAGACGGTCGTGGGCCTCGCGATAGCGGCCCAGCTTCACGAGGGCCAGCACCTCGCCGAAGCGGGCGTCGCGGCGGTCGGGAACCTGCTCGTAGTAGCCGAGCGACGCCTCGACCCGGCCGGACCGGCGCAGCGCCTCGGCGAGCCGGAAGCGCGCCTCGCCGCCGTCGGGGGCCTCGGACGCGGCGAGCGTGAAGTGGCCGATCGCCTCCTGGCCGCGGCCGCTCGTCTCGCGCACGGCGCCGATGGTCAAGTGCGCCCGCGCGGTCAGGGCCGGGTCGAGCCGCGCCGCCTCCGCGAGATACGCCACCGCCGTCTCTGCGTCGTCGCCCGACAGATGCAGAGTCATCCCCAGGAACCAGCTCAGCATGGGGTCGTCCGGGGCGAGCGCAAGGGCCTGCCGGAACCGGGCGAGGGCCTCCGGCCAGTCGCCGACGGCGGCGGCGTCCAGGCCCCGGGCCCGGTGGTCCTGCCGGTCAGGCGGGCCGGCGCCTGGCTCGCCGTCGGGCGCCTCCAGATCGAGCGGGTCGAGCGCGACCGGGGTCGGCGCCGCGTCACCTTCCCGGACGTGATAGGCGCGGTCCAGGCCGACGCCGGCGTACACGTCGGTCTTCCCGGTGACCGGCCAAGTGACCGCCACCGTCCGGATCGCGGTCGCCGGCCCGAGCCCGATCTCCTGCTGCAGGCTCGACCCTCCGAAGCTGCCGCCGCTCCCGACGGTGACGTGGATCTCGCGGTCGCCGTCCGGGGTGACCGCGGTGACCGCGATCCGGGCGCCGATGGCGGCCCGATTCGAGGCCACCCCCTCCAGCCGCAGGGTCAGCCAGCGGTTGCCGTGGCCGGGATTCAGGTAGAGGGCGTTCGGGAACGTGTCGCCCTCGAAGGCGCCGCCGGAGACGTGGTACAGGTCCTGATCGCCGTCGGCGTCGATGTCCCCGAACGACACCCCGTGCCCCTTCTGCAGGTGACCGAAGCCGCCGGAAGAGGTGACGTCCTGGAAGCGCTCCCCCGCCGCGTTGCGAAACATCAGGTTGGGGATGAGCATCCGGTAGTCGGGGTCCCCGGTGCCCAGGTACATGTCGAGGAATCCGTCGTTGTCCAGGTCGCCGAAGTTCGACCCCATGCCGACCATGATCCGGTCCAGCCCCATCGCGCGGGTGACGTCGGTGAACGTGCCGTCGCGGTCGTTGCGATAGAGGCGCGGCAACTGGCCGCGGTGCGGTTGTCCCAGGCGCTCGAGGACCACGTCGGCCAGCCCCCCGCTGAATCCGCTGACGAAGAGATCGTCCCACCCGTCGTTGTCGTAGTCGAAGAACCAGGTCGGAAAGCTCACCGGGGGCCCCTCGACCCCCGCCCCGGCCGCCACGTCGCGGAACGACCACCCGCCGCCGGCGCGGGGACCGTCGTTGTGAAAGAGCAGGTTCGGTTGATCGGAGCGGAGCCGCGTCACGTAGAGATCGGGCCGGCCGTCGTTGTCGTAGTCGCCCCAGACGACTCCCTTGACGAATCCGATGACCGCCACGCCGGCCTCGGCCGCGACGTCGGTGAACGTCCCGTCGCCGTTGTTGTGGAACAGCCGGGACGGGTATGCGGCCGCGCCGGCCGTTGCATCGCCCCGGGTCTCGTTGCCGATGAACAGATCGACCCAGCCGTCGCTGTCGTAGTCGCCCCACGCCGCGGCCTGGGTCGGCGCCGGCATCAACAGGCCGGCCGCTTCCGTGACGTCGGTGAACGTGCCGTCGCCGTTGTTCCGCAGCAGCGAGTTCGGGTGCCCGGCGTCCAGCCACGCGCCGCGCAGGACCAGCAGATCGAGGAACCCGTCGTTGTCGTGGTCGGCGTGGATGACGTGCAGGCCGCTGACGATGCCGTCGAGCCCGGCCTCCGTGGTCCGGTCCGCGAACGTGCCGTCGCCGTTGTTGCGGAAGTACCGCAACTGGTTGGGATTCTCGCCGGCCGCGACCGTGAACAGGCCGGCCGACGACGCGACGACGTCGAGGCGCCCGTCCCCGTCGAAATCGTCCAGGACGCTGCCGCCCTTCCGACCCGCGACGTCGACGCCGAGCCGCCCCGCCACGTCGAGGAACCTGCCGACGTCATGTTCCGCGCGAAACGCGGCCGGCGGCACGAGCCACCGCTCGGGCACGTGGAACGGGTACTCGCCGACGGTCATGTAGGCGAGATTGAGCAGCCACTGCGCCGCGAGGGCGGTCGACTCGTCCGGCGGATCGCCCAGAACGCGGGTGTACTCCTCGATGGCCCGCCGGGCCGCACGGTCGTCCGGGTGCACCGCCCCCCGATCCACCGGCGCCGAGCAGCGGGCGGTCGCCGGACCGGACACGCAGTTGCGCTGCATCGCCAGACGCAGATGGGACAGGGCGAGAAGCTGCCGCACCGCGCTCACGAACGCGGGCGAGACCGACGGGTCGCCCGGCGCCTCGCGCAGGATGTCCTCGAACGCGGCCGCCGCCTCTTCGCTCTGGCCGGCGTAGAGCCGGTACCGCGCGATCTCCGAGCGGTACCGCAGCAGATCCGGCAGCGCGGTCGGCGGGATCACCGCCGCGAGGGTCTGGGCTCGCATCGAGCCGGCGTAGGGGTTCGTCTGTGGCGCAACGGCGGCTATCGCCTCGAGACGCGCCACCATGGCGGCCGTGCCGGATTCCCCCGCATTCGACTCCTGGGCGGCCACGGGGCTCGCGCCGAGAACGGCCGCCGCAACCAGGAGCACGATGCGACCGACGACACGCTGCGTCACTGGTCCCACCTCGTCCCTTCGTTCCCGAGATGCACCCGACCAGCATATCGGCGGTGCGGGCCCGCGAGGCGAGAGCCCCGCGGCTCGGCCACGGCCCCCGCCCCCCCGGTCATGGCAACTGCGCGCGCATCTGGACCAGGGCCGGGTGGCCGGGGAGAATCGCCAGCGCCTCCCCGAGCCGGTCGCGCGCCTCGCCCCAGCGGCCCAGGTCGGCGAGGGCCAGCACGTATCCCATCCACGCGTCGGCGAACTGCGGGTCGGCGACCACCACCTGCCGGTAGTGCGCGAGCGACGCGTCCGCCCGACCCGTCACCCGCAACCCGTCGGCGAGACCGATTCGCGCCTCCAGATAGTCCGGCTGATGCTCGACCGCATCCGAGAACCGTTCGACCGCCTCGGGGTAGCCGCCGTTCAGCATCGCCACCATGCCGAGGCCGAAGTGGGCCTTGGCGAAGTCCGGAGACCGGCGGATGGTCTCTTCGAACTGCTCGACCGCGCCCCGCGGGTTGCCCGCCATCATCAACACCGTCCCCAACCGATGCCGCAACGCGGGGTCGTCCGGCGCCACCTCCAGCCCCCGGCGGAACAGGTCTTCCGCCGCCGCCAACTGGCCGCCCTGGAGCGCCCGCAGCCCGCGGTTCTCGTAGGTGATCGCGCTCTCCAGCACCCCCGAGTAGGTGTCCATCAGGGGGTCCGGCACCGCCGCCACGCCGCTCCCCCGCCGGCGGAGCTGCGCCTCGGCCTCGTCGAGGTCGCCGAGCTGCCGATGGGCCATGGCGAGCGGATAGTGCAGGCTGGTCGCGCCCTCGTCGGCGGTCAGCGCGCGCCCCAGGTACTCCGCCGCTCGCGCGGCATCCCGTCTCGCGAGCGCGGCGCGTCCCATGCCCGCCAGGGCGGCGGCCGAGCCGGGATCGAGGGCCAGAGCCCGCATGAACGCCTGCTCGGCCGCCTCGGGCCGGCTCTGGTCGAGGAGAGTATCGCCCAGTCGTACCAGCGTGGGCAGGTCCGACGGCCGCAGCTCGTGCGCGCGGGCGTAGAGCTCGGCCGCCGCCGCGCGGTCTCCCTGCACGGCGTGGAGATGGCCGAGATAGTACGGCCACCGCATCGCGTCGGGCACGAGGTCCATCGCGCTCTCGAGACAGGCTGCGGCCACGTCGTGGTACTCCGCCGCCATGAGCACCAGGCCCAGCTCGCCGAACGCGTTGCCGAGCTCGACCGGCGGGGTTTCCGGCTCGGCGAGCTTCGCGGTCAGGCGTGCGTGATGCTCGCGCACCTGACGCTGAACCGCCAGGGCCACGCCGGAGAGATCCGGCAGGGTGATGGGCTGCCGCGGGCCGCCCGCGCGCATCGCCCGGCCGGTCCCCCCCGGCAGCCCCGCCGACGCGCCGTCCTCCGGCGCGGCGCAGCCGGCGAAGACGGCCGCCACGCACCCCAGGACCCCCAGGAGACCCATTCCGCGCCGGTATCCCGTCATGTTCAGCCGCCCTCGCCTTCGCGCAGCGTCGTGTAGCGGCCGGCCGGAACGTCACGCCACGCTTCGTTGCGCCCGCTCGGCCAGGTGACGCGCACCTCGACCGGCGCCCCGCTCGTTCCCAGCCCGATCAGGACGCGCGGATCCTGCGCCGAGGCGTAGCTGCCGTCGGCTCTCGCACGGCGCCATATGGAGGCTCCATCCTCGCGAACGATCTCCACGCGGGCGCCGACGAGGTCCCTGGGCGGGGTCCCCCCGACGAGTCGCAGGCCCAGCCACCGGTTTCGGTCGCCGATTCGGTTGACGAGCAGCCGCACCGGGCCCGCCCCGTTGCCAACCAGCACGTCCACGTCGCCGTCGTTGTCGACGTCGCCGAACGCGGCGCCGCGGCTCACCTCCGACAACCGGAACACCTCGCCGGCGCGATCCGTCACGTTTTCGAACCGCCGATCCCCCCGGTTGCGAAACAGCAGGTTGCGTTGCTGCAACGGAAACGGGTTGTCCGGCCCGAACGCGTCCATGTTCCGGGTGACGTGGCCGTTGGCGGAGAACACATCCAGCCAGCCGTCGTTGTCGAAGTCGAACCACCCGGTCCCGAAGCCGGTATAGGGGAGGCTGGGCAGACGGATGAACGTCTGCATGCTCTGCTCCTCGAACAGCCCGGAGCCGTCGTTGACGTACAGGGTGCTGCCCTGGCCGACGAGCTCGGTGACGAACAGGTCCTCGTCACCGTCGTTGTCGAAGTCGCCGGCGTCAACGCCCATGTCCGCCTTGGCTTCCCCGCCGGCCCCCAGCGCCGCCCCCCACAGGGGCGCCTGGTTGGCGAAGGTGCCGTCGCGCCGGTTGATCCACAACTGGTTCTCCTGCTGATCGTTGGAGACGAAGATGTCGATCCAGCCGTCGTTGTCGAAGTCCGCCGTCGACACCCCGAGCGCCGGCCCGAACTCGTAGGCGACGCCGGCCTCCGCCGTCGCGTCGACGAACGTGCCGTCGCCGCGATTGCGATACAGCCGGTCCGGCTGGGCGCGATACACCTCGGGCGGACAATAGTCCGGGGGGCCGGACCGGTTGAAGCACGGGATGTGGGTGTCCAGATTGAAGCTCAGGTAGTTGCCGACGAAGAGGTCGAGCCAGCCGTCGCGGTCGTAGTCGAGAAACGAGGCCGACACCCCCCACCGGTCGGGATCGTGCGTGCCGCTCTCTTCCGACACGTCCGAGAACGTCCCGTCGCCGTTGTTCCGGAGCATTCGGTTCCGCTCGAATCCGCTCAGATAGAGGTCGACCCAGCCATCGTTGTCGATGTCGCCGGCCGCGACGCCCATGCCGTGCCCGCCCGGGTTCAGCCCGCTCTCGGCCGTCACGTCCGTGAATCGCAGCCGGGGACCGTCCGGTGACGGCTGCAGCTCGTTGCGGTAGAGCCGGTCCGTGACGGGCCCGTCCGGCGGCGGCATCAGCGGTTCGTCGCTCCCGAGGGTCCGTCCCTGCACGAGATAGACGTCGAGGTCGCCGTCGTTGTCGTAGTCGAACAACGCGACGCCGGGTCCCATGATCTCCGTCTGATGGAAGTTGCCCGACATGCCGTTGAAGTGCACGAAGCCGAGCCCCGCCGCCGCCGCGCCGTCCGTGAACCACTCCCCGGGCGCCGGCCCGGACGCGGCGGCGTCCGACCCCGACGGCGCGCCGACGGCGGTGGACTCGGACGGCGGCGTGCAGCTCCCGGCCGCGCACGCCAGCGCCAGCAACAGGAGCCTCGCGCCGACGGCGGTCCGGGTCGACTGTCCCTGGGCCACGCGCATCACGCTCGTATCATATCGGAGGGATGAGCCGCGGTACCCGTGGCAAGAACCTTGCTGCAGCCCGGCGCAGACCTGTTTCAGCCCAGGCTCCGGTCACGGCCGCAGGTCGATTATCCCACCGCTTCCCGAACCCCGGCAAGGCACACGCGAGCCGCGGCGGCGGCAACGTCGGGTCCTGTAACATGAAAGGCGCTGGAGGCATTCTTGACGACGACGACCCCGGACCGTTTCAGTCTCGAGACTCTACGCTCCCGCGAACGGGAGTTGACCGCCGTTCACGAGGGTTTCCGCTTCGCCGGTTTGTCCCTGGATCTGACCCGCGGCAAGCCGAGCCCGGCCCAGCTCGCGCTGTCCGACGACCTCGACGCGGCGAGCGGCCCGCTCGCCGCGTCCGACGGGACCGATGTCAGAAACTACGGCGGACTCGACGGCCTGCCGGAGGCCCGGCGCCTCGGCGCGGCGTGGCTCGGCGTGCGTCCCGAGGAAGTGATCGCGGGGGGCAACAGCAGCCTCACGCTGATGTATCTCTACCTGCTGAACGCGTGGCTTCACGGCCCGGCGGGGCCCGACACCGCATGGCGGGAATCAGGGCCGGCGCGGTTCCTCTGCCCGGTGCCCGGCTATGACCGGCACTTCGCGATTCTCGAGGATCTCGGCATCGAGATGATAAACGTGCCGATGCGCGACGACGGTCCGGACATGGACCAGGTCGAGGAGCGGGTACTCGCCGACGCGTCGATCCGGGGCATCTGGTGCGTACCGAAGTACGCGAATCCAGGCGGGCAGGTCTATTCCGAGACCACCATCGACCGCCTCGCGCGGCTCGCCACCATCGCCGGCCCGCATTTTCGCATCCTGTGCGACAACGCCTATGCGGTCCACGATCTGGACGACGAGCCGCCGCGGTTGGCCAACCTCATGGACGCGTGCCGGCGCCACCACACCGAAGACAGCCTGGTGCTCTTCGCATCGACGTCCAAGGTCACGCGGGCCGGAGCGGGCATCTGCTTCATGGGCGGTTCACCCGCCACCCTGGACTGGTTTCGGCGGCGGATGCAGGTAGTGACCATCGGACCGGACAAGGTGAACCAGTTGCGGCACGTCCGTTTCCTGCGCGACCTCGACCACGTCCGGGCCCACATGCGGAAGCACGCCGCGATCCTGCGTCCCAAATTCGATCTCGTATTGCGCCGGCTTTCGGAGGGGCTGGATGGAACCGGGACCGGCACCTGGACGCCCCCCCGCGGGGGTTACTTCCTTTCGTTCGACGCCCGACCCGGTCTGGCCGGCGAGATTGTCCACCTCGCGGCCCGCGCGGGGGTGAAGCTCACGCCGGCCGGCGCCACGTTTCCGTATCGGCGGGACCCCGACGACACGAACATCCGGCTGGCGCCGACGTTTCCGGAGCTCACCGATCTCGATCAGGCGATGCGGGTATTCGTGGTATGCGTCGAGCTCGCCTCGGTCAGACAGACGCTCGCGAACCGGTAGCGGTCGACGTCCAATCTACGGCGAACGTTCTGTCCCTGAACCGTCGCAAGGACCCGCGGTCGACCGGGGCCGGCCGTGGGTCCTGCGGCCTTTCGCCGACACTCGACCGGCTGCGGCCAGGCGGCCGCCTACTTCGCGCCTTTCTTTCTCCGCGCCGCCCAATAGGCGGTCATCCGCTCGGATACCGCCTTTTTCTCTTCGGGCGACATCTGGCGGCGCTTTCGCCCCGGCTTGGCCTCGGACTTACTCTCCGCGACGGCAACCGGCGCAGCAGCAGCTGCAGCCGGCGCAGCCGTCTTCCTCGGCCGGGAGCGCCGGGCCGCTGGCTTCGCCTGCGGGGCAGAGGGCCCCAGGAGCTTCTCGACGTCGCTCAGCGCCTTGATCTCCGCCTGCAAGCGCTCGATTTCACTTTGCCGGTCGGCAATTGCCTGTGCTATGACACTCATGGACACAAAGAGTAGTAGCGTGCAATAGGAATGTCAAACCAGGCAGCGCGCGGTGGAACCCCGCGTTGCGCGGAGAGCGGCGAGGCGCCCGCCTGACAAGGCGTGAGGAGGGCCCGGCGGCCTTCGGTCGGGCCGCCCCGTGGCGGAGCCCCGCGGGGCTCCGCCACGGGCGGCCGACCGCGAAACGGATGTGAAACGGGGGTGGTTGTGGTAACTTAGGCGGGACAGTCGCATCCGTCGGGGCGTGGCGCAGCCTGGTAGCGCGCCTGCTTTGGGAGCAGGAGGCCCCCGGTTCGAACCCGGGCGCCCCGACCATCTCCGCGGCTGGATGCATCGCCATGCCGCCCGGCGCCCCTCTGGCAAGGCCGTAGCGGTGTCAGAAGAAGGCGACCCCGTGCCACGACTCGCCGGCCGGCAGCTCCCAGCGGCCGGCTCGGACCTGTTCGACCTTGGTCAGCGAGTTATCGAACACCACCGTTCGGGGGCTGATTGCCCCGCTCTCCGCGAGGTCGGCGAAACGCTCGCGGGACACCCTCGCGATACCGGACTCATCGCGATACAGCACCGGTGCATGGTTCACGAGCTCGACGCCCAGCTCGACCTGCAGCCCCTTCATACGGCGCACGAGAGCATCCACGGAGCAACCGGACGCGCCGGCCGCCCGTTCGTCGACGGCCACGAAGACGAACTGATCGTACCGCACGTCACGCGCCGCTTTCAGGGGCACATCGTGCGCGGCCCACTGGTCGATGAACGCGTCCACCTCACGGGTCACGCGCGCGCGTTCATCGCCGGCCAACGGACGCTCGGCCGCGAAAATCCAGAGACGGGCTTCCGGCGGAAGTTCTTCGAAGGCGACACGTGGCATGGCACAAACCTCCTTTGATTGCTACACGGGCTCTTTCACGGTAACAGCGTCGAGGAACGGCATCATTCCCCGGAGCTCTGCGCCGACCTTCTCGATTTGATGCTCCTGCTCGGCGCGGCGCTGCGCCATGAACCAGGACCGGCCGGCCTTGTCTTCCGCGATCCAGTTCTCGGCGTAGATCCCGTCCTGAATGTCCTTGAGAATGCCCCGCATCGCCTCCCGCGTGGCGTCGGTCACGACCCGGGGACCGCCGGTGTAGTCGCCGTGCTCGGCGGTATCGCTGACCGAGTAGCGCATGTAATTGAGACCGCCGCGATACATGAGGTCGACGATGAGCTTCAGCTCGTGCATGCATTCGAAGTACGCCACTTCCGGCTGGTAGCCGGCTTCCACCAGCGTTTCGAAACCCGCCTTGGTGAGCGCGCTCACGCCTCCGCACAGGACCGTCTGCTCACCGAACAGGTCCGTTTCGGTTTCTTCCGCAAACGTCGTCTCGATGACGCCGGCCCGCGTGACCCCGAGCCCCTTTGCATAGGACAGCGCCAGGGGCTTGGCGCTCCCGGTCGCGTCCTGCTCGACCGCGATGAGCGCCGGCGTGCCGCCTCCCTCGAGAAACACCTCGCGCACGCGGTGCCCCGGCGCCTTGGGAGCAATCAACGTCACGTCGATGTCGGGTGGGGGCGTGATGGTCTTGAACCGGATATTGAAGCCGTGGGCGAACATCAGCATGTCGCCCGGCGCGAGGTTCGGGGCAATCGATTGATCGTAGATGGCCCGCTGCTTCGTATCGGGCGCGAGAATCATGACCACGTCGGCCCACGCCGCCGCCTCGGTCCCGCTCGTCACCGTGAGCCCGTCCGCTTCCGCCCGGGCGCGCGAACGGCTGCCGTCCGCGAGCGCCACCTGCACGGAGACCCCGCTGTCCTTCAGATTCAGGGCATGGGCATGCCCCTGGGAGCCGTAGCCGAAAATGGCGACCTTCCTGCCCTGTATCAGTGAGAGATCCGCCGAGTCGTCGTAGTGAATCGTTGCCATTCTGGTTTTCGCCTCGCTGGTCGGGATGATCCCGAGGTGGGGATTACGGGGTTGCGCCGATCACACGGAATAGGAAACGTCGTCGCCGGGCTCGGCATCGGCCGGGACGCCGGCAGACTCGGTCGCCACGCTCTGCTGTCCCCGGGACATGGCAACCCGCCCGGTGCGCACTATCTCGAGCAGACCGTAGGGCAGCAGGACTCCCAGGAGCCCGTCGATCTTCTCCTCGGTGCCGGTCGCCTCGACGATCAACGAATCGGGCGCCACGTCGACGACGCGGCCTCGAAACGTGTCCACGATCTGCATCACCTGCGTACGGGTCTCCTGGGTCGCCGCCACCCTGATCAGCGTCAGGTCCCGGATGACGGCGGCATCGCCGGTCATATCGGTCACCCGCAGGACGTTCACGAGCTTGTACAGGTTCGCCTCGACCCGCCTCGCGCCGTTGTCGTCGGTATCGACGACAATCGTCATGCGAGAGACGCCGGCCACCTCGGTACGGCCGACCGTCAACGAGTCGATGTTGAACGCCCGGCGGCGAAACAGCGACGCCACCCGGTTCAGAACGCCCGGCTTGTCCTCGACGTGCACGACAAAGGTACGCCGCATGGCCCTAGTCGTCCGCCGTCTCTACGATGGGGCTGGGGCTCGGCCGGCGGATCATGGCGTGCAGGTCGGCGCCGGCCGGCACCATCGGATAGACGGTATCTTCCTGCTCGACCCGGAAGTCGATGACCACCGCACCGGGTTCGGCCCTCGCCATCGCCACCGTCGGCTCGACGTCCTGACGCCGCGAGACCGTCGCGCTGCGCAGACCGAAGGCTTCGCCCAGCTTCGCGAAGTCGGGACTGAGCAGCGGCGTGGCCGCGTAGCGCCGCTCGTAGAAGAACTCCTGCCACTGACGCACCATGCCCAGATAGCCGTTGTTGATGATGGCCACGTTGACCTTCACCTTCTCTTGCGCGATGGTGGCCAGCTCGCACATCGTCATCTGGAAACCGCCGTCACCCACGATGACCCACACCTCGGCATCGGGCCGCGCGAGCTTCGCACCGATCGCGGCCGGCAGGGCGAACCCCATCGTCCCCAGGCCCCCCGACGTGATGAGCGACCGGGGTTCCTGATGGTGGTAGTACTGCGCTTCCCACATCTGGTGCTGCCCGACGTCGGTCACCACGACCGCCTTCCCGCCGGTCATCCTCCAGATGTCGTTGATGACGTGCGCGGCGTACAGATGCCCGCTGTCAGGCAGGTTCTGCACGTCGCGGACCGCCGAATCGCCCTTCATCCCGGCGATGGCGCCGAGCCACGCCCTGCGGTCGCCGGGCTCGACCCGCGGCAGCAGATCCCGCAGCACGTTGGACAGGTCGCCGGCCAGAGTGACGTCCACGATCACGTTCTTGTTGAACTCGGCCGGATCGATGTCGATATGGATCTTCCGCGCGTTGGGCGCATACGTCCTGATGTTGCCGGTAACGCGGTCGTCGAAGCGCATGCCGAAGGCCAGCAGCAGGTCGGCCTCCTGAATGGCCTGGTTCACCCACGCTTCCCCGTGCATGCCCATCATGCCCAGATTCAACGGATGCAGGGCCGGAAAGGACCCGATGCCGAGGAGGGTCATCGCAACCGGGATGTTGGCCCGCTCGGCAATCTCGCGCACCAGATCCATCGCGCCCGACAACATCACCCCGTGCCCGGCGAAGATGACCGGACGCTTCGCGCTGTTGATCAGCTCGACTGCCTGCCGGCGCTCGGCCTCCGACGCCCGCAGATCCGGTCGATAGCCGGGCAGGCGGACCGGGCTGGGGTCCCACACGAACTCGGCCGACGCCTGCTGGGCGTCCTTCGTGATGTCCACGAGCACGGGCCCGGGACGACCGGAGCGTGCGACGTAGAACGCCTCGTGGATGGTCGGCGCCACGTCGGAGACCTTGGACACCAGATAGTTGTGCTTCGTGATCGGCAGCGTGACGCCGGTGACGTCGGTTTCCTGAAACGCGTCCGAGCCGATCAGCCGGCTGCCCACCTGCCCGGTGATGCAGACGATGGGCGAAGAATCGAGCATCGCGGTGGCGATGCCGGTGACCATGTTCGTGGCCCCGGGCCCGGACGTGGCCACCGCCACCCCGACCTCGCCGCTGGCCCGCGCATAGCCGTCGGCCATGTGGGTCGCGCCCTGCTCGTGCCGCACGAGGACGTGCCGGACCGGGTACTCGAGCATGGCGTCGTAGGCGGGCAGGATCGCGCCGCCCGGATACCCGAACACCGTGGTCACCCCCTCGCGGACGAGGGATTCCCACAGGATCTGTGCGCCGGTTCTCATGTTTCCCATTGCCCGTACCCGCTCGTGGGCGGCGGAGACCCGCGGTCCCCTCACGCCATCGTCACCGCACCCTCGGCCGCCGACCCCACGAGGCGAGAGTACTTCGCCATGACGCCGGTCGCGTACCGCGGCGCAGGCGCCTGCCAGCCGCGCATGCGCTCGGCGATTTCCGCCTCGTCCACTTCGAGCCGCAGCTCCCGCGCCTGGAGTTCGAACACGATGATATCGCCGTCGCGCACCGCCGCGATCGGCCCCCCCTGCGCCGCCTCCGGCGCAACATGCCCCGCCATGAGCCCGCGGGTGGCACCGGAGAACCGGCCGTCGGTCAACAACGCCACCGAATCGCCGAGGCCGACCCCGACGATGGCCGCGGTCACCGCCAGCATCTCGCGCATGCCGGGCCCCCCGCGGGGGCCTTCGTAGCGAATCACGACCACGTCGCCCGGCTGCAGCGTACCCTGCTCCACCGCTGCGAAGCAGGCCTCCTCGCTGTCGAACACCCGCGCCGGTCCGCGGTGCTTCCGGGTGCCGTAGCCGCCGGCCACCTTGACGACACATCCGTCGGGAGCCAGATTGCCCTTCAATATGATGAGCCCGCCTGTCGGAGTTATCGGATCGGACGCCGGCCGCACCACCTCCTGGCCGGGAGCCTCGGTCGCCGCCTGCGCCTCTTCCCCGATCGTGCGTCCGGTGACGGTGACCTGGTCGGACCGCAGAACGCCCACCTCCTGCAGCCGGTGCGCCAGCAGGCGGCTCCCGCCCGCCCGGTACAGATCGGTGGCCACGAAACGGCCTCCCGGCTTGAGATCGGCCAGCAACGGCGTCTCCCGACTGATGCGGTCGAAATCGTCGATGGTGATGTCGACCCCGGCTTCGCGCGCGATCGCCAGCAGATGCAGCACGGCATTGGTCGAACCGCCGGTGGCGGCCACCGACGCGATGCCGTTCTCGAGGGCGGCCCGGGTGATGATCTGCCGCGGCCGCCGATCCGCGAGGACCAGGTCCATGATGAGGCGCCCCGACTCGGAGGCCACGACGTCCTTCTCTTCATTCATCGCCGGCACCGCGTTGTGACTCATCGGCGAGATGCCGATCAGCTCGCAGACGGTCGCCATGGTGTTGGCGGTGAACTGACCGCCGCACGCGCCCGGACCCGGGCACGCCGCGTCCTCGAGCGCCTTCAGCCGCGCGTCGGTCATCTTGCCGGCCGCGTGCGTGCCCACCGCCTCGAACACGTCCTGGATGGTGACGTCGTGGTCCTCCCACCGCCCCGGCGCAATGGAGCCGCCGTAGAGCACGAGGCCCGGAATGTCGACCCGCGCCACCGCCATCACGCCGCCGGGGATGGTCTTGTCGCAGCCCACCAGCACGACGAGGCCGTCGAACAGGTTGCCCCGGGCCACGAGCTCGATGGAATCGGCGATCACCTCGCGGCTGATCAGCGAGGCGCGCATCCCGTCGCTGCCCATGGTGATGCCGTCCGAGATGGACACCGTGTTGAACTCCATCGGCGTGCCCCCGGCGGCGCGAATCCCTTCCTTGATCCGCTCCCCGAGCCGCCGCAGGTGGAAGTTGCACGGCCCGATCTCGATCCACGTGTTCGCGACCCCGATGATCGGCCGGCCCAGCGCCTCGTCGTCGAACCCGACCGCCTTCAGCATCGATCGGGCGGGAGCGCGGGACGGACCGTCGGTAATTGCGCCGCTGCGAGTCTTGCCTGGCCTGGCGGTCATGTGCGTGAGCCTTCCGACTGTGCGTGCCTTCCGACAAAAAAAGGGCCATCACCCGGCTGTTGGATGATGGCCCTCGAATCTGCTGCGTCCGTCGAGTACATCATCCACTGGCCGCCGGCGCAATCAAGACGCCGACGCCGAGAACGCCGACCACGGCGGAGCAACGGGAAGTGCGAACCATGGACATGCCCATTCCGGAAACGGGCCTCTATTCTAGCGCGGTCGCGGAGCCGGTCTCAACAACTGTTTCCCACCACTGTTTCCCACCACGCCGGTCACCGTTCCGGCAGCGGCTCGCCCTCGGGCACGAAGAGCAGGGCGACCCCGTTGTTGCAGTAGCGCTTGCCGGTGGGCTGCGGCCCGTCCGGAAAGACGTGCCCCTGGTGCCCGGCGCAGCGGGCGCAGTGGTACTCGGTGCGCGGCAGGATCATCCTGAAGTCGCGCTTCGTGCCCACGCTGCCCTCGATGGGCGCGAAGAAGCTCGGCCAGCCCGTCCCGCTCTCGTACTTGGTCGCCGACTCGAACAACGGCAGGTGGCAGGCGGCGCACACGAACGTCCCGGCCCCCTTCTCGTGGTTCAGCGGGCTCGACCCGGGCGGCTCGGTCGCCTCCCGGAACAGGACCGCGAAGGACTCCGCCGGCAGCAGCGCGCGCCACTCCTCCGACTTCTTCCCGGCCGGGCTTGTCTCGGTCATGAACGTCTCCTCAGGGAGGATATCACCGCTTCCGGCCGGGCGTCGTCGGGGCGGCCGGCAGGCCGCAGCAGCGGCGCCGCGCCATCGACGCGAGGTCGTGCCCAATGCCAGCCGGACGCGCCCCACGGACGGCGGACACCACCGATTCCCGGCACCGCACCCCGCCGGTGAACCGCGGGCGTCTCCCGTCAACCCGCGTTGACGGCCTGCACGCCCTCGAGATCCGACCCGCCGCACCGAGCGCCGTCCGCCGCCGGCGCGGCGTCGGGTGACGCACTCGGGCACCGCCGGTTGGCCATAGCCGTGGCCGCGCATCGACGGACCACCGGCCCGAAGGCCCCCCGCCTCCGAGATTCCGCCGGTTCTTGCAGCCCCGGCCTGAGTGGCACGGCCCTTGTAACTTGAAGAGCTTGAATGCGCGACATGATGTCGCGTAATAGCATAGGAGGGAATCGTGCAAAGACGAAGACTACTGGCCACGGCGACGCTGACCGCGCTCCTGATCTCGATGGGGGTCCTGCAGCCGGCCCCGATGGGCACAGGGGCGGAGCTCGCGCCCCACACACAGCAGGCCGCACCGTACACGCCGCAGGCGGCGGAGGCGCCCGCCACCGCGCAGTGGTCCTACGCGTGGGGAATGGACGGCGGAGACGCGTTGGCATTCGCAGTTCTCGGCACCATGACCTGCGCCCCGTTCATCTGGATCGGCTCCGTGGCATGCGGACTGACCGGCGCGGCCTGAGCGTCGCAGGGTTGGTCGCAGGGTAGACGGTGAGAGCGATGAGAATCGAAGGGAACGGAGGCTGACGTGGAGAGACTCGACAGATGGTCCCGATCGTGGTCGAGGCTGCTCGCGGCCAACGTCCTGCTCTTCGGTCTCGCCGCCTGCGCCGGCTGGTCCAGCGCCGATCAGAGAGGAGAACAGCTCCAGGTGCGCCCGCCCGCCCAAGTCACCGGCAACCGCATCCACTCGGACGCCGCCTACATTCTGCGCGGCAACCTGCGGGTCGCAGCCGGACTGCTGGCGGGCGGGTGCACGCTGGGGCTGTTCACGCTGGTCGCACTGTTGTACAACGCGTTCCTGCTGGGCTACGGCCTGTCCGCCCTGACCCGAAGCGCCGGCGAGGTCGTGCCGTTTCTCGCCAGCTACGTACCACTCGAGTTTCTGGCGCTCCTACTCGTCGCCACCGCCACGCAGCATCTGTCTCTCGGGGTGGTCCGAGGCCTGGCGACGGGAGAACCGGTACGGCTCAGGGCGGGAGCCGTCAGTCTCGTCATCGGCGGCGTGCTGCTGGTGGTCGCCGCCGTCGTCGAAGCGAGCGTGATGCCCGCGATTGCCGCCGTCGCGGGACAGGCGCCGCCAGGAGCACCCGATGAATGACGTCGTCGTCGAACTGATCGACATCCGGCGGCGGTTCCCCGGCTTCGAGCTGGGTCCGCTCTCACTCAAGCTGCGCCCGGGCCGCGTCTACGGCCTGCTCGGGCCGAACGGCGCCGGCAAGACGACGCTGCTCGACATCGTCGGGCTGCAGCTCAAGCCCACCGGCGGTGTCCTCCGGACGGGCGGCGAGCCGATCGGCTGGGGCTCGCTCCGCTGGAAGAAGCGGCTCAGCTATGTGCGGGAGGTCGTTCCGTTCTACAGCGAGCTCAGCGTAGCCGAAACGCTCAGGTTCGCGTCACGCGTCTACGATGCCTGGGATCCGGCTCTGGCGGCCCGGCTCGTCGACACGCTCGAGCTGCCGCTGGACAAGCAGGTCGGCAAGCTGTCGAAGGGCACGAAGGTCAAGCTGGGCATTGCGAGCGCGCTCGCCCACCACGCCGACCTCCTCCTGCTCGACGAACCCACCTCCGGTCTCGACCCCACGGTCCGGGCCGACGTCCAGGCCATCGTCCGATCCCTGGTGCGGGAACACCCCCGCCTCTGCGTGGTCCTGTCGTCGCACATCTTCGAGGACATCGAAGAGACGGCCACCGACATACTGATGCTGCGCGACGGCCGTTTCGTCTTCGAGGCGGCGGCCGACGTCCTGCAGGCTTCGACACTGTACCGCACCCACGCCGCGGGCGCCGGGGAGCCTTCCCCTGACCTCCTGGCTCGCTGGACCCGCAAGGGCGAGGAGTGGCTGCTCGTGCTCGGGGGCAGCGCGCTCGACACGGATCTGCGGCAGAGCGCCGACCATGTCGAGGATCGCCCGTCGAGCCTGCTCGCCGCCCTCTATCACGGCATGGGGCGACCCCGCGGAGAAAAACGATGAGCGCGAGACTGCTGTGGATCCTGATGGCCAAGGACCTTCGACTGCACGGCCTGCCCCTGTTGCTGGTCTTCGCCGCAATCCTCTCTTTCGTCGGCCTGGTGATTCGCTTCGTCCCGAGCGACGCCTCGCCGGTGGGGTTCGTGACCAACGTCAACATGTTGATTCCCCTCATGTTCGGCGAGTGGCTCATCGCGCGCGAGCGTTCCACCCACTCCTTTGCCTGGCTGCGGTCCCTGCCCCTGGACGATCGGGCCCTCGCCCTCAGCAAGTTCCTCCTTGCGTCCGCCTGCGGCGTGGCGCTGTGGACGCTGTCGACGGGACTGTTCGCGCGGCAGGTCTGGCAGTCCCGGGGAGAGCCGCTGGTCACGCTGTGCGCCCTGACCGCATTCGGCGCGCTCTGCGTCGCAACGAGATGGCGCATCAACTGGCATCTGGCCCACGTGCTCCCGTTCGGCGGCCTGGCCGCATTGCTGCTGGCGGGCATGCTGGTCGCCCGTGAGGGCACGCGGGCGCGCGCGGCGCTCATCGCCTTCTGGAACGCACCCTACGGCCCTCCCCTCATGGCGGCCGGCCTGCTGCTGATCTACCTGGGCATCGTGTGGAACACGATCCGGTGGGTTGAACAGGCCGACACGTGGCAGCTGGTCGACTGATTCACGACAGGATCCACCCCATGTACATGCTGCTGTGGAGCCCGGTTCGTTTCTTCGAGACCCGCCGCGCGAACGGCCTGCACTGGCTCACGGCCGCCAGCGCGCCGGCGCTGTGCGCCGGCCTGCAAGCCGTCACCGGCTCGATCACCAGCGCCAGGATTCTCCCGGCGATGGAGGATGCAATCGCGGTCATCGACGTCCCGTTCGCCGAGTTCCCCCTGCAGAGCATCGCGTTCGTCGCGGGCCTGCTGGGCTACCCGATGTTCTTCGGGGTGATGTTTCTCGCGGTGCTGGCCCTCGACATCGTGGCCAGCGGGTCGGAACAGCCCCGTCTGCTGGGCAAGTTCACGGCGGTCAGCTTCTACACCCAGGTGCCCTGGTGCACCGTGATGATCGCCATCGCCTGGCACTGGACGCCGGAGCCCCTGCGCCTGCCGGTGGGGGCCTCGGAGGCCGAGGTGCTGGAAGCGATGACCCGCTATCAGGTGACCGTCCGGTCGGGACCGCTGATGTCGACGGGACAGCTGCTGGGGCACTTCTCGCAGCTCTGGCTCTCGGCCGTGCTCGCCATCGCCCTCAAGGTGGTGGGGTCGCTGTCCGTCCGCGCCACCGTCGCGGTCGGGACGGTCCTGTTCGTCATCTGCATGGCGGGGCCGATCTTCAGACTGGTGCTCGAGAGCCTGCGGTGACCGACCTGCTCCGGCGCCACGCCGAGCACGCCGGGTTCGCCCTGGTGCCGGCCGACCTCGTCTTCGACGCCGAACGCGACCGTCCTCGACTTCTTGCCGCCGTCGAGCGCCGGTGCCCGGCCATTCGCGCGATCCTCGCCGGTCTGCGGCGGCGGCTGCCCGTCGCCCGAAACGCGCGCGAAGGCGTCACCGGACAGTTCTACCGGCTGCCCGGCCACTACCGGCGCGTCTGTTGCGCCATCCCCGATCTGACCGGCCCGGAGCGCCTCTGGGAGGGCGACGTCGTCGCCTTCGAGGGCACCGAGCCGTTGATGGCCGATTTCGACGACTACCTGCGGTGGATGCTGGCCACGCCGTTCCGGGACGGCGATCTCCCCATCGGGCTGCACTCGCCCCTCGTCGCCGGCATCCCGCCCGGCGCCGTGCCCCTGGACGAGTGCAATCACGCCCAGCGGCTGGCCGCGGCGCTGCACGAGCGGCATCTGACCCTCTACGGCGAGCTGGCGCAAGCGCCGGCGCCGCTGGCGGTGCATCGATGGTCGGCCGAGGACACCGCGCGCTACATAGAGACGCTGCGCTGGCGCCTTCCTCTGCAGGCCTTCGAGCGGGCCGAGGCCCGCGCGCGCACGGGATGCGGGGTCTCGGTGTGGTATTACCCCACGGCCCCGATCCTCGTCGACGACCTGCGGCTCCTGGCCGCCGCCGACCCGCAGCTGCGGACGGCCCCGGAGGCTGGCGAGGAGACCGTCGCGGGCTGGTGCCGCCAGTTCGCCCGGTTGCTGCACCTGGGGTTCATGCCGTTCGCACCCTGGAACGCCGGCCGCGGATCCTGCGTCGACGCCGGCAGCGCCTGCATCGACGGCGGGCTCTGGGACCTTTCCACCCTCGTGCCGTTCGAATCGATACCGGGCGACCGGTGGTTCCGGCGCAGCCTGCTCGACAGCATCCGGAGGCTGTCGCACACGGTGTCGGTCTTCGCGGCTTCGCTCGGTGACCGGCCGGCCGATCCCGTGGACCCGAGCCTCGACTCGCTGGCCCGGCTCTTCCTGGGTCCCCGCCTGCTCGACCACCTCGAGCGGGAGACGCCCGGCGACGCCGCCCTCGATTCCCGGATCTCGTCCTGCGTCAGGCTCGACCGCCTGGAAGACCTGGTCGCCGCGAGCGCGACGGCCCCACCGCGGTTCCGTCCCTACCGGCCGGCGCGCGCCGCCGGATGACCAAAGGCGCCCGCGGGGCAAGGCGGGGCAAGAGCGGCAATGGGACAACTTGCGGCAGGAACTCGGGGAGAAACGTCCGTCGAAATCGACAGGTGACGGAGTGGCATCCTGCATGCCGGCTCCTCCTCTATCCGTGTGATAGCATGGCGACATCCTGATGCAGATCATGGATTTCGTTGCTGCCGTCGGTTCGGTCGCAGCTCTCCTTGCAGCCGTTTTCGGGTACGTCAACGGACGAGACATCAGAGAGCTCATGGGACGCGTCGACGAAATCAGCCGCACCCTGACCGAGCATGTCGGCACGCCCGGCCTTCATCGATAGCTGATTCTCGCCACGGGCTCCTTGGACGCGCCATGGCTGCACGCGACGTCGACACCGAACCCGGATTCCCGCTCGACGCTCCCCCGGCACCCAAGACCGGTTCGGACAGGCCTCGAAACCGGTCGATCGGTCTGTGGCTGGTCGTCGCCGCGCTCGGCCTGTGGCTCGGCGTGATGCTGTTCGTGGTTGGTCCCTTCTCGCCGGGGAGCCCGGCGGAGGAGCCGGTCGCCGGCCCGTCGGGCGCCGTGGGGGCCGCGCTCCGAACCTCGCCCGCCCCGCTCGATGCGGGCGCGGCGGGCTCGTCTTCCCGCCGGTCCGCCGAGCCGCGCCTGATCCCCGTGTCACAGCGAGATCCGGCCCCGGGCTTCGCCCTGCCGGACATGGACGCGGGCACCGCGACCCTGGGCGACTACACGGGACGGGTCCTGCTGCTGAACTTCTGGGCGACCTGGTGCCTGCCGTGCCGGGCGGAGATGCCCTGGTTCGTCGAGTTCGAGACCATGTTCGGCGACGAGGGCTTCGCCGTGCTCGGCGTCTCGGTGGACGACACGGGCCGGGACATCGTCGAGCCGTTCCTGGAACGCTCGCCGGTCAACTATCGGATCGCCCTGGCCGACACCGAGGCGCGACTCGCCCCCTTCGGCCCCAAGAACGTGCTGCCCACGACCTGGCTGATCGACAGGCAGGGCCGGATCGCGGCCGAGCACGTCGGTCTGGTGAGTCGCGAGGCGATCGAGGCCGAGATTCGCCTGTTGCTGGACGAATAGCCGACCCGCGCGTCCCGCCGGTCTGTACCGTGGACTACCGCATCGTCAACGCCCGCATCGTCAACGAAGGCGCCGTCATTGAGGGGGACCTCTCGATCGCCGTGGGGCGTATTGCCGGGATCGGCGCGCGAGGCCCGGATGGAGCCACCGTGCTCGACGCCGCGGGCGCCTGGCTCCTGCCGGGAATGATCGACGATCAGGTGCATTTTCGGGAGCCTGGATTCGAGCACAAGGCGACGATCGCCACCGAGTCGCGGGCGGCGGTCGCCGGCGGCGTCACCAGCTATCTGGAGATGCCGAACTGCAACCCGCAGACGGTTACCGCCGAGGCGCTGGAGGACAAGCACGCCCGCGCCGCCGCCGGCTCGATGGCCAACTACGGGTTCTACCTCGGCGCCACCAACGACAACCTCGACGCGGTGAAGGCGGTCGACCGGCGGCGCGCGTGCGGCATCAAGGTGTTCATGGGATCGAGCACCGGCAACATGCTCGTGGACGACGAACGGACCCTCGAGGCCATCTTCGCGAACGCGCCGCTGCTGGTGGCGACCCACTGCGAGCACACGCCGACCATTCTCGCGAACGAGGCCCGGGCGCGGGAACGATACGGGGACCGGATACCGTTCAGCGAGCATCCGCGCATTCGCCCGGCCGAGGCCTGCTACCGCTCGTCGAGCCTCGCGGTCGAGCTGGCCCGGCGGCAGGGCACGCGCCTTCACGTGCTGCACATCACCACGGCGCGGGAGCTGGGACTGTTCGAACCCGGAGACCCCGGCGGGAAGCGGATCACGGCGGAGGCGTGCGTGCACCATCTGTTCTTCGACGACACCGCCTACGCGACCCACGGGGCCCGCATCAAGTGCAATCCCGCCATCAAGTCGGCCGTCGACCGGGACGCCCTGTGGGGGGCGGTCAACGACGGCCGGATCGACGTCATCGCCACCGACCACGCGCCCCACACGGCGGAGGAGAAGGCGCGCCCGTACGCCGCCGCCCCGGCCGGCCTGCCGCTCGTGCAGCACGCCCTGCTCATCCTGTTCGAGCAGGTGCGCGCCGGCCGATGCACGGTCGCCACCGTGGTCGAAAAGACCGCCCACGCCCCGGCGCGCCTGTTCGACATCCGGGACCGCGGGTTCATCCGGGAGGGGTACTGGGCCGATCTGGTCCTGGTGGATCCGGCGGGGGCGAGCTGCGACGAGCCGGTTCACGCGAAGTGCGGGTGGAGCCCGTTCAGCGGGTTCCGGTTCGGCGCGCGGATCCGGGCGACGTGGGTGAACGGCGAGCTGCGGTATTGCGACGGCCGGTTTCTCCCCGGCGCCGCCGGACGCGCCGTGGAGTTCGACCGCTGAGGGCCGTGAGCAGGGCAGGCGCCGCCACCCCGGCGGGTGGCGGCTTCATGCCGTCGAGCGCGGAAGGACGTCGTGCCGCGGCAGACGCGCGACCTTGCGGTCGCGTTGGAAAGTCCCGCTGACGCGAAACTTCCTTCTACGGCAAGCCCTTGGTGCGGCGTCCCTAGATTCCGTCTTCCATGCGGACGGTGATGGTCTCGCACAGCTCCTCGAGGGTCCGGTGCTCGTCGTCGCCGATCTGCACCGTGAAACGATACTCGCCGCCCTCGAGCTGCATCTCCATGCCGTCGGAACCGTCGCCGAAATGCACCCAGGGATCGGCGGACGGGATGATCTCGCCGGCGGGCAGACACTCGGCGTCCACCCCGAGATGGTAGTGCCCCACGCCCTCCCGCACGCTCGTCACTTCCTCGGGCACCACGCCGATCTCGAAGTTCTCGACGCCGAACGTGAAACCGAGCGGAATCTCGGTCGCATGGTCGGTCTCGTCCCGCGGGGCGACGAAGAACACCCGCGGCTCCATCGACTCATCGGCCGCCGCTGCTTCCATCGGTTCCGCGGCGCTCTCCGGCGCGGCCTCCTCCATGCCCCCGCCGCAAGCCGCCGCGGCGACCGCGGCGCCCACCGCGATGGCCAGCATTCCCTTCAACCTCAGTGACATGTCCACGTGCACGCTCTCCCCCTTGAATGGACGATTGAAACCTTCAACGTGATTCTAACAGCCCGCGGCAAGAATGCCCCGTCCCTGTCGACCGGCGCCGAATCTGTCCGGCCTGCGCCGTTCCCCGGTCGGACAGACCCCGCATGCTCTCTCGGCACGCCTCGTCGCACGAGCGCCTCGCCGCCCCCCGGTCTCGATGCGACGCGAGGTTCTACCGCCGGTCGTCAACCGGCTTGCACCGCATCGGCCCCATCGAGTGGACGCGTGAATCGTCCCCCCCCGGCGGCCATCAACTGGGACGATAGGCCAGCACGAGCCCGGCGCCGGCCGCAGCCATCACCAGACCCAGGAAGAAGACCGGTGACGGGAGATTCTCCGGCGGGTTGTACAGCATGGCCACGAACACGCTGACCACCGGCGCCCCCGCGAAGACGAGCGGGGGCACCACGGTGGGGCGGCCGCCGTTGACGAGAGCGAACACGATGCCGAGCGCCCCCAGGGCGCCGAGCACCCCCGCCGCCAACGTGAAGGTGACCCCGCCCGAGGTGAACAGGTCCCAGCTCCCGGCCCGTGCAATCATCGTCCCCGGCACCAGAATGGCGACGAGCAGATAGGCCACGCCCACCATCAGGAAGGCGTGCACGCCGCTCCCGCCCAGCGCGATCTGCCCCTTGTGCAACGTCGGAATGTACGTGCCCCAGCTCAATACGGTCAGCAGGACGAACGGCAACCAGCTACGCATTCCTGTCTCCTTCTGCGGCCGGGCGAGCCAGCCCCGCGTCGGACAAACGTTTCATTCTATATTAGCCAGGCGCGCTGCTCCCGCCGATTCCCGGGCGCGGCGGCTCTCGCGGAACCATGGGCGCGGAGCCGCGGCGCGCCGCTCTCTCGCCTCTTCACGCGCAGGCTGCGACCGAATCTCGCGGGATGACCGGCGCGGGACCGATTCCGCGCCGAACCGTCAAGCGCCGGGCCCGGCATCCGGTGCAACGATGCGCGCGGCCCGGAACAACAGATCGGCCGACTGCAGGATCTTCGCCCGCAGGCGGGGCGGATAGCCGGCATCGAGTCCATCGAGACGACGCCGGCGGCGGCGGCGGAGTTGTGCCCGCGGAGGGTGGCGTCGAGCCAGCCCGCGGGAAAGAAGATGTCGCCGGTGCGCTGGATCTCCACCAGCCGATCGAGGGCGGGGCGGATGAACCGCCGGGCATGCGCGGCCCGAAGGGGATGGTGCAGGTAGCCCAGCCCGGTCAGTACCCAGGGCTCGCGCTCCCGGTTGGCGGCCTCGCCCAGCCCGGCGAAGAACCGCTCCCGAACCTCCGGATCCGCCGACAGCGCGGGCCGCAGGAAATCGAAGCGGGCGCGCCGGTCGGGGTTCTCGATGCGGGCGGCCTGCCGCACGAGGATCTCGGCCGTTCCGGGCGCCCCGCGCACCGCCAGCGCGGCGCTGAGGGCGGTGAAGTCCCGCTCGGAGAGCGTCACCCCCGGCACCGTCTCCTCTTCCGCCCAGATGCGCCGCAGCCGAGCCACCCCGTCGGGGGTCCGGACCAGGCCGTGCCAGGCGCGAAAGTAGGCGGCCCGGCGCGTCGACTCCGCACCGTTCTCCACGCCGTCCCAGAGGACCGCCTCGACCCGCGGCGCCGCCGCCCGGCGCGCCGCGTCGCTCATGAGGGTCCAGCAGGTGGTGGAGAGGTAGCCGAGCAGCCGCTGGGCATTCTGCTCGACGGGTTCCGCCTCGATCCCGCGCAGCAGCAGCTCGAACCAGTCCCCGACGGCGATCTCCCCCTCCAGCACCTCCTCCCACAGCGTGCCCCAGGCGATGCCGCGGGTCAGCGGGTCCGGGATGTCCGGGAGCGCCGTCATCAGGAACCCGGTGCTGGCCGCGTCGAGCCGGAACCGGCCGTACTCCACCCCGGTCGCATTCGGCAGCACGAAGCGGGGCGCCGGCCGATCGAGATCGATCGACGCCCGGCCGCCGTCGAGCAGCAGCGGCAGCCGGACGTCCGCGTCGTCGTAGGCCAGCAGCAGCTCGATCCGCTGCGGCCAGAGACGCTCCCGGCCGGCCGGATCCGACTGCTCCAGCGTGAGCCGTCCGCCCGGGGCGCCGTCCCCGGACCCGCGCCGGACGGTGACGGTCGGCCGGCCGGGCTCTTCCACCCACACCGCGCTCCACGACCGCAGGTCCGTCTCGGTGCGCCGATCGAGGATGTCGATGAGCTCCGGCCAGGTCGCGTTGCCGTACTCGAACGCCCGCAGGTACTCGCGCAGGCCGTCCCGGAACGACGTCTCCCCCACGAGCCGCTCGAGGTGCCGCATCACGATCGGCGCCTTCTGGTAGATGATGGGCCCATAGAGCGCCCCCGCCTCCTGCAGGTTGTCCAGCGGCTGCCGGACGGGGTTGGCGCCCGCGGTCCGGTCCACGCCGTAGGCGGCATGGTGATGCGCGAGAAAGAACCGGAGGTCGTGGTCCACCTCGGGAAACGAGGGATGGACGATCTTGGCGGCGAGGAAGTTCGCGAACACCTCCTTCGTCCAGACGTCGTCGAACCAGTTCATCGTGACGAGGTCGCCGAACCACATGTGCGCGGTCTCGTGGGCGATGAGACTGGCCCGCCCGAGGTAAGCGGCCTGGGTCGCCGACTCGTCCAGCATGAGGCTGGACGCGCGGTAGAAGATCGAGCCGGGATGCTCCATCCCCCCGTACTGGAAGGGCGGCAGCAGCACGAAATCGAACTTGCCGAACGGATAGGGGATCCCGGTGTAGTCCTCGAGCCAGTCGAGGGCGGCGGCGTGCAGATCGAAGATCGCCTCCCGGTTGCGCGCGACCTTCGCGGCATCGGTCTCGCGATGGAACATCCGCAGCCGGCGGCCGGACCGCTCCGCCGTCTCGACCTGGAAGCTCCCGGCCGCGAACGCGAACAGGTAGGTCGGAATCGGCCGGGTTTCGGCGAAGCGCCAGGACGCCCGCTCCCCCGCACCGGCCGGGTCCGGCGTCTCGACGGCGTCCCCGTTGGCCACCGCGGCCCAGCCGGCGGGCACCTCCAGCGTCAGCGCGAAGCGCGCCTTCAGGTTGGGTTGGTCGAAGAGGGGCAGCGAGAAGTGCGCCCGGTCGGGCACGAAGAGCGTATAGAGGAAGTCGTCGCTCCGGTTGAGGGCCTCGTCGCCCGCCTCGAAGTCCAGCTCGACCCGGTTCTGCCCATCGGGGTCCAGGGCGCGGGCGGGAACGATGACATGGTCGTGCCGGGGCGCCCAGTCGACGGCCGCGCCGTTGGCCCGCACCGCCGTCACCCGCCGGGACGGATCCTTGAAGTCCAGCACCAGATCGCGGGCCCCGGGATCGGACCAGACGAAGCGGATCTCCACCGTCCCCGCGACCGGCAGGCTCCGCTCGGGCGGAATCCGCAGGCGGTAGCCGTATCGGAGGTCGGACAGCGTCGCGGCCCGGTGCTCGGCCAGGGCCCAGGAGACCCCCTCGTCGATCTCGATCGCGGTCATCGCCTGCTCCGGCGACGCGCCGCGCACGGAGCACAGCCCACACGCCAGCGCGATCGCAAGACACCGAACCGCGTGCTTCGATGGCGTCATCGCCGTTCTCCGCCCGCTGCGATCAGAACTCCACCTCGCAGTCGCCGATGTACTGCTCGGGCCGCGAGGTGAAGCCGACGAGCCGGGTGTCGGTGTACTCGTGCCGCGTGTGCACCGCCATGCGCCGTCCCTCCGTCGTCTCCCGATCGATCACCGTCGTGGTGTACAGCGGCCCGACGGTGAACATCTGGACGAGGTGGAGGTAGTCGCCGGTCTGGCGCACGATGATGTGCGAGGCGCCGTAGGGGCCGACGATCGCGGCTGTCGCGCCGTCGGCGTCGATCTCCTCGAAGCGCAGGGACAGCGTGGAGGGATCGATGCTCGCCTCCGCGTCACCCTCGGCCCAGTTCGCCGTGGCGATCACCGTGAACGAGCAGTCGAGGGCGGTGGCGTCGTACAGGTCCTGCGCGAACGCGCTCGGGAACGCGGCGAGGGCGGCAACGAGCAACGCGACGGCGGTCGCGCCGGGTCTGGTGCGCGGCATGGGTCCTCCCGTTGGGATACACTTCCAGCAGCCGGTGGTGCAACCCCGCGTTGCACCGGGCGGGGCGACGATGCCAGCGGGCTGAAGTCGCCCGCGGACAAGGAACGCCCGTGCCCTGACAAGGCGTGAGAAGGGCGTATATTGGGCATCGCAACCGCGGACTGCCAGCAGTCCGACGAACAACGCAGTCAGGCGCAGTGCATCGCGGCTCGAATGCAGCGGGGACTTGCGCCACGGGCTGCCAAGCATTCTATGAGAATTCCCATCCTCGCGCTGCTCTTGGCCGGTATCGTGGTCCTGGAAGGACAGTCGCCCTTCGATCCGCTGCTGCAGGAGCAGCTCGCCCGGCTGTTCCCGAAGGCGGCCTCCTTCTCGCCCAAGGAGGGGTCGCCGCCCCACTTCAAGGCGCTTGCCGCCAACGGCGACATCGTCGGCTTCGCCTTCTGGACCACCGAGCTCGAGCCGCTGGAGCGCGGCTACGACGGCCCCATCCAGGCGCTCGTGGGCGTCGATCTCGACGCCGAGCTCACCGGCATCCTCGTCGTCCGGCACCACGAGCCCTACGGCTATTTCTCGATCGACACCCCCGAGTACGCCGCGCAGTTCGTCCGCAAGAACGTGCGCGACCGGTTCCGGGTCGGTGCCGACGTCGATTCGGTGGCCACCGCGACGATCACGGTCCGGAGCGCGACGCGGGCGGTGCGCAACGGGGCCCGGCGCATCGCGCGGCAGTTCCTGCGTCCCGAGGGGGGCCTGCGGTGATCCGCTTCCTGGGAGCGCTGGGCACGGCGTTGCTGCTCGCGGGGTCGGGGCCCGCAACCGCCGCCCCCGCGGCGCTGCCGCAACCCGAAGCCGCCCCGGCCGAAGGGCAGTCGGCGCCCTCGACCGCCCCCGCGGCGCAGCCGGAGCCCGCAACCGACCTCCCGGCGCCGGAATCGGCAGCCGACGGCATCGAAGAGCAATCCGCCGACGACTGGGACTTCGAGGACGAGGACGACTGGGGCTTCGAGGACGACGAGGAGGGGGCCGACGCCTGGAGCTTCGGAGACGAGGAGGAGGAGGCGGAGACGTGGGGCGCGCTGCTCCGCGATCAGGCCGCCGATCTGGGGTTCTTCACCGTCTTCGCGGCGCTGGTCCTCGTCGGGTTCTTCCGGAAGAGCGTCCCGCTGAAGTACGTGACCCTGGCCGCCGCCGTCGCCTACATGGGGTTCACGAAGAGCCAGCTCATCTCCGTCGTCAACGTCTACGGCCTCGTGACGGGGAACATGCCGGTCTTCCGCTACAGCCTCGCCTGGTACCTGTTCGCGGCGTTCACGGTCATCACCACGGTGATGTGGGGACGGCTCTACTGCGGGCGGGTCTGCGCGTTCGGGGCCCTCACCCAGCTGATGGACCGGGTGGTCCCGGCCCGCCTGCGGCTCGAGGTGCCGGCGTGGCTCGAACAGCGCGCGGCGTGGATCAAGTACGGCCTGCTGGCCACGACTCTCCTGTACTTCCTGGCCACCGCGGACATCCCCGCCTACCGCTGGGTCGAGCCGTTCTGGATGTTCACCCGGCGGGGCACGACCGCGATGTGGATCGCCCTGGCGGTGCTGCTCGCGGCCACCGTGTTCGTGCGCAACCTGTACTGCCGCTTCCTGTGCCCGGTGGGCGCGTTCCTGGGAATCCTGTCGAAGGCGACGGTCTTCCGGATCAAGCGGTGGAAGGAGTGCGACACCTGCAAGATCTGCGAGAAGGCGTGCGAATGGGGCGCCATCCGCGGGCCCGAGATCGTCATGACCGAGTGCGTCCGCTGCGACGACTGCGAGCGGCTCTACGCCGACGTCAAGAAGTGCCCGCACTGGCTGCTGCTGCTTCGCGCCAAGCGGAGACAGCGGCAGGCGGCGCCTTCCGTCATCCCGGTCCGGCCGGTTGCGTCGACCTGATTGCGCGGAGGACACTGACGGGGAATCAACTTGCCGGGTGCCAAGCGCGCGAAACCGCAGGACACTGGCTGCGCCTCGATGAACTGGCAGGCTCGTGTCGACCACGGTCCCAAGTGAGGAGACGATGCCGATCTACGAATACGAATGCCGAGGCTGCCGGAAACAGTTCGAGCTGCTGGTGCTGCCCGGCACCGACCCCGCGTGCCCGGCGTGCCAGGGCGGCGATCTGGAGAAGCTGTTGTCGATCGCGTCCGTGAGCTCGGACGGGACGCGGCAGCGCAACCTGGGCCTCGCCCGCCAGTCCGCGAAGAAGATCCAGCGCGACAAGGCGCACGCCGAGCACGAGGCGTACCACCACCACCACCACTGAGCGGGCGCGGCGCAACGCTCCAGCAGCGGCGGCATGTCCGGGCCTCGGCCCCACGCCCGCAAACTCCGGGTCTGTACTTCTGGAATCGAGAGCCCGCGGCAAGCCGCGGGCTCCGGCGCGACCTTGCGGTCGCGCCGCAAGCTCCTAGACGTCCGACAGGTGCTTCAATTCGCCGGTGCTGTCGCCGAGACGCTCGGTCGGCACCCCGACCTTGTCGAGCAGGCTGAGCTGCAGATTGGTCAGCGGCGTCTCTTCTGCCGCGCGCACGTGGCGGCCGCCCCGCATGCGCCCCGCCGCGCCGCCGACAAGCAGGATCGGCAGATTCACGTGCAGGTGCTGGTTGCCGTCGCTGATGCCGCAGCCGTAGAGCATCATCATGTGGTCGAGCAGGGTCCCGTCTCCGTCCGGCGTCGCCTTCAGACGCTCGACGAAATAGGCGAACTGCTCGATATGGTGCAGGTTCAGCTTGGCCAGCTTCTCCATCTGCACCGGGCGGTTCTGGTGGTGCGACAGACCGTGGTGCGGGTCGGGAATTCCCAGCTCGGGATAGGTCCGCGGGCTGACCTCGCGCGACATCATGAAGGTGATGATCCGGGTCATGTCGGTCTGCAACGCCAGCACCTGCAGGTCGAACATCAACCGCGCATGCTCGGCGAAGGTATCGGGGATGCCGCCGGTCGGCCGGGCCAGCTCCGGCAGCTCGACGTGGCTCTGCGCCTCCGCGAGCTGAATGCGCCGCTCGATGTCGCGGATCGCGTCGAAGTACTGGTTGACCTTGTCGCGGTCGGCCGGCGCGAGGGTGTGCCGGAAGCTGTCGACCTCGTGCACCAGTGAATCGAGAATGCTGCGATCCTCGCGGATGCGTGCCAACCGGGCCGCCTGGCTGGTGTCGTCGGCATCGCCGAACAGCCGCTCGAACACCGCCCGCGGCTGGTTCTCCATCGGCAGCGGGGTGGTCGGGTTGCGCCACGACAGGGTGTTGGCGTAGGCGCAGCTCCAGCCCGCCTCGCACGCCCCGATCAACTCGTTCGGATCCAGGCTGAGCTCGAGCGACGTGAGCTGGGTGTCCTGGCCGATCCTGGCGGCCGCGATCTGGTCCATCGACGTGCCGCCGCGGATGTCCGGTCCCTCGGTCTTCTTCGGATGCACCCCGGTCAGGAACGCGGAGGCGGCGCGCACGTGGTCTCCGGTGCCCTCGCCCGGCAGCGGGAACATCGGCTCGCTCCGGAGCCCGCTCACCACCGTGACCTGGTCCTGGAACGGCGCGAGGGGGGCGAGGGTCTGCGGCAGGATGAAGTCGCGGCCCTCGGCGGCCGGGGTCCACTTGTCCATGATGACGCCGTTGGGCACGTAGCCGACGTAGAGCCGCGCCCGGGGCCGCGCCGCGGTGTTGCGCATCGCCGACAGGGCCGGCACCATCCCGTCGAGCAGCGGCAGGGCCAGCGTCGCGCCGACGCCGCGCAGGAAGGTGCGGCGGGGCAACGCCATCTTGGTGATAATCATGACGCGGGACCTCTCCTCATCTGAAACGGCACGCTGCGGGCGATGCCCGCGATGATCGCCGACCAGCGGTAGTCTTCGTCTTTTGCCTCGCGGACGATCCGACGCACCGCCGGAGCATCGTAATACTCTACACCGCGCCCGAGCCCGTAAGTCAGCAACTTCTCGGTCACGGTGGTCACGAAGCTGTCCGGCCGCTTGAGCAGCGCCGCGGCCAGGGACTCGGGTCCGTCCACCGGGGTGCCGTCCACCAGTTCGCCGGCCGCATCCACCGGGGTCCCCGCCTCCGTCACCGTCCGCCAGCGGCCGATGGCGTCGAAGTTCTCGAGCGCGAAGCCCAGGGGATCCATGACCCGGTGGCAGCCCGCGCACGCGGGGTTCTCGCGATGCACCTCGAGCCGCTCGCGCACCGAGCGGGGCGGCTCGCCGCTGTCGTCGTTCTCGGCCAGCGCGGGCACGTCCGCCGGAGGCGGCGGGGGCGGCGAGCCGAGGATGTTCTCGAGCAGCCACTTGCCGCGGACCACCGGGGACGTCCGGTGCGCGTACGAGGTCACCGTCAGCACGCTGCCCTTGCCGAGCAGGCCGCGCCGCGGCGACAGCGCGCCGTCGAGGGCGACGGGCCGGAAGTGGTTCCCGTAGACGTTCGGGATGTCGTAGTGCTCGGCCAGCCGCTCATTGACGAACGTCTCGTCCGACGTCAGCAGCTCGAGAACGCTGTGGTCCCGCCGGATCTGGCGGTCGAGGAACAGCTCCAACTCGCGGGCCATGGCCGCCCGGAGGTTGGCGTCGAAGTCGGCGAAGGCGTAGGGATCGGGCGCCACCAGGGCCATGTTGCGCAGGTACAGCCACTGCCCGCCGAAGTTGTCGACCAGCGACGCGGCCCGGGGATCCGCCAGCATGCGCGCCACCTGGGCCTCGAGCACGCCGGGTTCGCGCAGCCCGCCCCGATCGGCGAGATCGAGCAGCTCGTCGTCGGGAATGCTGCTCCACAGGAAGAACGACAGCCGCGCCGCGAGCTCGTGCTCGCTGACGAGATAGGGCGCTCCCGGGACCGCCCCGTCCGGGTCCCGCTCGCGCCGGAACAGGAAGTCGGGGCTCACCAGCACGCGGCGGAGCGCCATCTCGATGCCCGCGTCGAAGTCGCCGCCCTCGCGTCCCAGATGGAAGAAACGCAGCAGCATGTCGAGGTCGCGGTCGTCGAGCGGCCGCCGGAACGCCCGGCGTCCCAGCTCCCCGAGGATCCGGCGGGCGCAGGCCGCTTCTTCGGGGCCCGACGGGGTGGCGCCGGCGGGGGGGCGGCAGACGAAGATGGCGCGCCGGCTGGGGGTGTCGCCGCGGCCGGTGACGTTGTACGGGCCCCGCAGCTCGACTCGGCCGATACCCGGATCGAGGGTCTGGTCGCCGGCGTACTCGTAGCTCGTCACCGCGTAGTGCGGCCGGCGCATGCCTTCCAGCACCGCCGCCTGATCGACGAACGTCACCGCGAGCCGGTGCGGGCCGGCGGGCACGCTGAAACGCACCTCCTGCCCGTCGTCGGCCGAGTTCCGGTAGTCCCGCCGCTGCTCGACGCCCGCGGCATCGTGCACGGGGCCGCCCACGGTCAAGGTCCGCACGAGGGCGCCGTCGAGCCGCACCTCGAGCTCGTGCCGGCCGGCGAGGCCGCGCAACCGTCCGTCGTAGGTGCGCGCGAGGTAGATCTTGACGACGTACTCGCCGTCCACGGGGAAGGTATGCCGCACCGCCAGCCCACCCCGCGAGCCGAACGGCAGGTCGTCGCTGACTCGCGCGTCCTGCTTCAGATACTTGTCGACGGCGAAGATCTCCGTCGCCGGCGCCAGATTCGGGTCGCCCACCGCGAGCCGGCTGATCTTCCGCGCCGCCGACAGATAGCGCTCGGTCAGCATCGGCGACACCGACAGCACGTCGGCGATGTTGTCGAAGCCGTAGCCGGAGTCGTCGGCCGGCAACAGCACTTGGGTGTCGACGTCGAGCGCGAGGAGGTCGCGGATGGCGTTGGCGTACTCGGCGCGGTTCAGGCGGTGGACGGCGGGACGCCGGCCGGGGTTCGGGTCGGCCGCCGCCGCGGCATCTATCGCGGTCTCGAGGCGGGCGGCGACCCCCTCGTACTGCGCCTCGGTCGGGCGCGGCCGGCCCGCCGGGGGCATGGCGCGGGCGCGGAGCTTGCGCACCACCTTCTCCCACAGCTCGACCTCGCCGGCGTGCTCGCCGACCCGATCGAAGTCGACGCCCTGCAGGGAGACGCCCGCGGTCAGGGTCCTGTCGTTGTGGCAGCCCACGCAGTAGCGCGTGAGGAGGGTGCGGTCGTCCGGCCCGGGCTGCGCCAGCGCGGCGCCGGCCCCGAGCCCCGAGAATGACAGCACTGCCGCGCCCAGGATCGCCGGGAAGCTCCGTGTGCGTACGTGACCGTATGGCATGCTCAGCCGATTGATGGAGTTGTACCAGAAGTGCGCCGCTGCATTATCATGAAGGCGCCGCCGGCAGTCAAGCGACGGCGCGGGCACACGATCACGAGCAGGCGAGCCCATGAGACCCCGTCCCGCAATGGGGGGACAGCGATCGATACAGGGTTGCCGACTGCACGCGGGAGCAGCGCGTCGGCGGTTGTCTCGCGCGCCGGCGCGACCTTGCGGTCGCGTTCGAGTTTCGCCGGCGCGCAACTTCCAAGGCGCAAGCACCCGGGCGCACGGCAGGCCGAGTTCCGACAGCAGCGAGGCTCTTCCGTCAGCGCCCCGACGAGACCGATGACCATGCAGGCATACCAATCGACGACGGCCGCGATCGCAGTCGGCGTACTGGCGACCGCGCTCTCCATCACGTCCCACGCCCAGCCGGCCTTCGGTCCGCCGGACCTCGTGGCGGCGGCGAGACGCAGCGATCACCAGGCGGTCCGGGCCCTGCTCGAGGCAGGCGCCGACCCCGACGTGACCTATGGTGACGGCACCACCGCCCTGCACTGGGCGGCGCACCGCGACGTTCCCGCCATGGTGGCCGAACTGCTCGCGGCCGGCGCGGACGCCGACGCCGCGGACGATCACGGGGTCACCCCGCTGGCGCTGGCCAGCCTGAACGGCAGCCGGACCATCGTGGACGCCCTGCTCGCGGCCGGCGCCGATGCGAACGCGCCCCGCGGCAACGGGGAGACGCCGCTGATGACGGCGGCGCGGGTCGGCAGCCTCGACGCGGTCCGGAGCCTGCTCGCGGCGGGCGCGGACCCGGACGCCGCGGAAGCGACCCTCGGCCAGACCGCGCTGATGCTGGCGGTGGCCGACAACCACACCCCGGTGGCCCGCCTGCTCCTCGAGACCGGCGCCGCGGTCTCCGCCCGTTCGAAGAACCGGTTCACCCCGTTGCTCTTCGCGGCCCAGCAGGGCAATCTCGAAGCCGCCGACCTGCTGTTGTCGGCCGGAGCCGGCGTCGACGAGTCGGCGCCGGACGGCATCGGCGGCAACACCAATGCGCGCTCTCGCTTCGTGCCGGACACCGACGCCGACGCCCTCCTCGTGGCCATCGACAGCGGCCACGCCGAGCTGGCCCGCTTCCTGCTGGCGCGGGGCGCAGACCCGGACCACGACGGGGCGGGGCGCACCGCCCTGCACGCGGCCGTGCAGCGGAAGATGCCGGAGGTGGTGGCGGCGCTGCTCGAGCACGGCGCCGACCCCGACCCGCGGATGACGAAGCGGCTGCCGTTCGTGTCGCGGCGCATCACGCAGGGCCACGGGCTGTCGCCGTCCAACATCGGAGCCACACCGTTCTTCCTGGCCGCCAGCTTCAACGACCTCGAGAGCATGCGGATCCTCGTGGAGGGCGGCGCCGACCCGACGCTGCGGGCCGACGACGGGACCACCGCGCTGATGGTGGCGGCGGGCGGCGACTACGTGGAGGGTGCGGACAAGTACGGCGTCCGCTGGTTCGGCGACAACCTGCCGCTGCAGCAGTCGGCGCTCGCGGCGGTGCAGTACCTGCTCGAGCTCGGCCTCGACATCAACGCCACCAACGTCCACCGGCAGACCACGCTGCACGGCGGCGTCTATCTCGGGGGAACCCTGCTGGTGCCGTACCTCGTCGAGCAGGGAGCCGAGATCGACGTCGTCAACATCCGCGGCCAGACACCCTGGATGATCGCGGCCGAAGGCGAGTACCGTTCCGGCTCGTTCTACACCCACAAGGAAACGGGCGAGATTCTCGATCAGCTCGGAGCCGACACCACGCTGGGCGAGGATCTGGGGCCGAACTTCAGGGACATCCTCGCGGCGCGCGAGCAGCAGCAGCAGTAGCTCGCGGTTCCGCTGCGCCCGGCCCGGCAAGTCGTCGCCTGCGGCTCCGCCGTCGCCTTGGCGGCGCCGACGCCCCAAAACCAGCCCTCCGGGAGGCGGCGCCTCCCTCTGAGAGGCGGCGTCCCCTTCGGCGAGGCCGGCTCCGGGGAGACGGCGCCACTTCATACGGCGCAGACTCCTACCCGCCGGCCAGGCTCGCCAGCAGCGCGTCCACGCCGGCCTGGGCCACGACCTCGTCCTGATCGGGGGTACCAGAGCTGCAGCCGATGCCGGCGACGATCTCCTCGTTCACGAACACCGGCAGGCCGCCGGCCACGATCATGAAGCGGCCCTGGTTGCTGACGTGGATGCCGAACGCGGGGCCTCCCGGTCCGCTCACCTCGCCGTAGGCCCGCGTCGAGCGACGCGCCGCGGCGGCGGTGAACGCCTTCGAGATGGCCACGTCGATGCTCGTGATCCGGCCGCCGTCCATCCGGTGGAACATGAGCAGGCTGCCGTTGTCGTCGGTGATCGCGATGTCCATGTCGACGCCGATCTCGCGCGCCCTGGCCTCGGCCGCCGCCATCATGACCCGCGCGTCCTCGAGTGTCAGCTTCTGCGCTGTTCGCATGAAATGTCGTCCTCCCGCCGCGCATTATAGTCAGCCGGCGCCGGGCGTCCGTGGCAGGGTCAGTCCGCCAGGACGAGTCGGCACGACCAGCCGGCGCCGGGACCGGCGGCACGGTCGGCCGGCGCCGGCCGCCGACGCGAAATCCCACGAGGTCGGACCGGGGTGGCGCCCCTCCCGACCGTGGTAGGATGCCGCCTCATGAAATGCACACTGCGTCACATCGCTCTCGCGGGCGCCCTCTGCGCTCTGCCGCTCGCGGTTCCGGCCGAGGCCGCGCAGGAGAGAACACCCGTGGACGTTGCATCGCTGGGACCGCAGATCGGTGAGATCGTCCCCGACTTCTCCCTGCCCGACCAGAACGGACGCATCCGGACGCGCGACTCGATTCTGGGGCCGAACGGCGCGATCCTGCTGTTCCACCGGTCCGCCGACTGGTGACCGTACTGCAAAGCGCAGCTCGTGGAGCTGCAGGACCGTATCGAAGAGCTTCGGGCGAGAGGCCTCGGGGTCGCGGCCGTCAGCTACGATTCGCAAGAGGTGCTCACCGACTTCAGCCGGCGGCGCGGCATCACCTTCCCGCTCCTTGCCGATGACGACTCCGCGGTCATCACCGACTTCGGCATCCTGAACACCGTCGCCATCGAGGCCCAGGGCCCCAACGGCGACGACCCGGAGGTCGTGGCGGACGTGGCGCAGTACGTGTCGGTGTTCGGGGCGGGCTCGAACGTCGTCGGCACGCCGTTCCCGGGGACCTTCATGCTCGACCGCGAGGGACGCGTGACGGCGCGGTTCTTCGAGGAGTTCTATCGGGAACGGAACACAGCCGCGAACGTGATGCTCCGGCTCGGCGAGGGGCTGTCTCCCATCGCCGCCGTCGAAGGTACGACCGCGCACCTGAAGTTCACCGCGTTCGCCAGCGATCCGACCATCACCGTGGGAACCCGTTTCTCCGTCGCCCTGGAGATCGAGCCGAATCCGGGCATGCACCTCTACGCCCCGGGGGCCGAGCAGCTCGGCTATCGGGTGATGGGGCTGACGCTGGCGCCGGTGCCGCACATCCGGTTCGAGCCGGTGGCGTTCCCGCCGTCCGAGATCTACCACTTCGAGCCGCTCGACGAGCGGGTGCCCGTCTACCAGGCCCCGTTCACCCTGCTGCAGGAAGCGGTGGTGTCCGGCGCCCCGGGCACGGAAGAGGCCCTGGCCGAGGTCGACGCCGTGACGCTGTCGGGCACCCTCGACTACCAGGCGTGCGACGACCGGCTCTGCTACGACCCGGTATCGGTGCCGCTGTCCTTCATCTTCGACATCGACCTGCTCGACCGCCAGCGGGCGAACCGCTAGCCGCCCGAGTCCCTCGGGCGTCCGCGCCACGGAACGGCGCGGACGCCCGGACACTGACGGCTCCTCGCCATCCCCACCGCCAGCAGCCCGCTCCAAACACGCTCCACTCGTGCCTCCTGGGCCGGGGCGAGCCGCGCATCTGGATCGACGTTACCCGACAGTCAGCCCCACAGTTCGGTGACCGGCTCTGGTTATCATGTGGTTGGCGTGGAACTCCGACATTTCAGTCTCGAACGGTACAAGGGCTACGCTCAGCCCACCTCGGTGGAACTCGCTCCGCTGACCATCCTCGTTGGACCCAACAATTCGGGGAAGACTGCGCTCGCGCAGGCTGTCCCGTTGCTGGCCGGCGGTCTGGCGCCCTCGGACGGCGACGCGCGGGAACCGCTTCCACTGAAATCGTACGGGATTCCCCACGGGGAGACCTTCGAGGATCTGGTGACGGGGCGCGTCGTGCACGGTCGGCTGCGGCTATCCATCACCCTCGGGGGCACGGTCGGCGAAACGTCGCTGTCCGCCACCGTCACGAATGTCGTGGCGCCGGGGCGACCGCCCGAGCGGCAGATCTCCGACTGGCGGTTGCAGGACAACGACCGGAAGATCATTGCCGAGAGGCAGGGATTCGGTGAAACCTCGGACTACCGGATTTCTGGCCCTGGGGCGTCGCCAGGCCTTCGACCCGTTGCCTGGCGAGGGTTGCTCCCCAGGCAACCGCACGCCCTGGCGGAAGGGCTCGGCCCGCAGCTCGACGCGCTGGAGACCTGGGCCGCCGGTGTTCGCCACCTGCGTTGCCCGCGGCGCCTCCTCCAGTCGCCTTTTCGGGCAACGGAACGCGCGCCCACGAGCATCGGACCCGACGGAGGCGATACGCCGCTGGCCCTGGCCGCGGACGGTGAATTGCGCGAATCGGTTCGCGACTGGTACGGCAAGACCTTCGGCGTGCGCATCGACCTCGTTGCGCAGGGACGCTACTTCGATCTGGTGACCGGAACGCCGCTCGGGAACGACGACGTACGCATCGGCCAGGCGGGCCGCGGACTCTCCCACGTGCTGCCGGTCGTCGTCACGGCGCTGTCGGCGCGCCGGGCGGGTCCCGGCGTCGACATCATCGAACATCCGGAGGCCGAGCTCCATCCCGCGGCGCACGCGGACATCGCCGAGCTCCTGCTCGACAACCTCGCCGGATCCGCACGCCCCCTCATCGTCGAGACTCATTCGGAGATGATCCTGCTCCGCGCGCGGCGCTGGATCGCGGAGGGACGGTTGCCGGCCGGGCACGTGCTGGTCTACTGGGTTCACACGGAGCCGGGACGCGGATCCTTGCTGGAGAAGATCAGAATACGGGAGAACGGCGAGATGGAGACTTGGCCGGACGGCGTCTTCATCGAGGACTACGAGGAAATTCTCGCCATCCGGCGCGCCGCCAGGCGCAAGGCCGAGGGATAGCCGGGCGTGCGCATCGTCATCGACATCAGCGCAGCAAATGATCCGGACGCGCACCGGTGGCTCGACCGCATTCTGGTCAGGATCGAAGACGGCTGGCACGTCTGGGACCTGACCGATGCACCGGATGCCGACGCCATCGAGGCCACCAAGTGGATCAGCGACCCCGGCAGGCAGGGCAATCGACTGCGCGAGTTGCTCGTCGCATCGACCCGGCGCGGCGCGTGGACACTGGCTCCGCACACGCGGCGCTTGCGAGTGACTGCGCATCCGGCCGCGCCGGATGAACTCGCGCCCGAGCAGGCATGCCGCCTGGCCGACGAGCCGCTCGTGATCCTCGTCGAAGACAGGGATAGCGACGGCGCGTTCGTCTCACGCGTGGTAACAGAGCTCGACAAGTCCCTTCATGGCCTCTGGAGGCGCGGGGGAGAACCGATCCGATTCGACAGCGTCGGCGGCGCCGGCCAGATGCCCCAGGAAGTCGAGAACCGGACGAGCGCAGTGCCGTATCGCCCGCGGCTCGTCGCCGTCATCGACAGCGACCGGAAGGGTCCGGGAGACTCGGAGAGCGAAGACGCCCGGCGGCTGTGCGAGACCTGCGATCGACACGGACTTCCCTGCTGGGTGCTCGCCAAGCGCGAAGCGGAGAACTATCTGCCTCGAGTCCTCCTCGGCGCGAGGCCCAACACCGGCAGCGACCACGAGAGACTGGTTGAGGTATGGGACAGACTCAGCGACGATCAGAAGGACTTCTTCGACATGAAGGACGGCCTGCCGGAGGCTCCTTCTGCGATCGAGGAGGATCTGTTCGCTGACCTGCCGGAGGCCGACCGGGAGATTCTCGCGACGGGATTCGGACCGAACGTGCATGAATGCTGGAACCTGTGGCACGTGCGAGAGGTCGGGAACGAATTGCGGACTCGCGGACAGGGCAACCTCGAGAACGGCATCGCGCTGATCCGCCAGGAGCTGTAGTCAACATGTCCGATGGCAGGCAGAAGCGCACCGAAGTCGTTCCGGAAGTCGTCTTTCTGGGCAAGCTGGTGGAACGGGTCGCCGCCGGCAAGATCCGCGTCCCGAGGTTCCAGCGCGCCTTCGTGTGGAAACAACCCGACCTGAGCGCACTGCTCGACAGCGTTCTACGAGGTTTTCCGATCGGTTCGATCCTCGTCTGGGATACGGACGAGAACATAGAGTCGACCCCGCGCATCGGCCCCGTCGAAATCAGTCCCCGCCCGGACGGCATGGTCGGGTACCTGCTCGACGGCCAGCAGCGCGTCTCGACCCTCGCAGGCACGCTACGGCTGACCGACGACATGGATTCCATCGTGGACCAGATCGACTGGCGCGTGTACTACGACCTCGACGACCAGGCATTCATCGACCACCGCAAGCTAGCGACGGATTCAGACGCAAGGTACTTTCCCGTGCGTAGCCTGCTCAACACCGCGGAGTTCTTCGAGGCCTGCCGTCGGATACAACACCAGGTCGACGACGAGCGTCGAGCCCAGCGCTGGCTCGACGAGGCGGACCGCCTCTCGAGCGCTTTTCGAGACTATCAGCTCCCGCTCATTCACATCCGCGAGGCGGACCTGGAGAGCGCCGTCACGGTCTTCGCTCGCCTGAACCGCACCGGACGCAAGATGGCTGCGGACGAACTGGTGTCCGCACTGACCTACCATCAACGAGAGTTCCATCTCGCCGGCATGCTCGACGGGTTCAAGGCGGAGCTGAAGAAGAAGGGCTTCGGAAGTCTCGACCGCGTCTTTCTCCTCAGGTCGGTGCTCGCGGCTCTCGAACTGGACATCTACGCCAAGGACTGGGCGGACCTCATGGTCAAGCCGAAAGTCCGCGAGAGACTCCCGGAAGGGTTCAAGGCCGCCACGCAAGGCATCCGACTCGCGCTCAAGATGCTCCAGGGTCTCGGCGTCACTTCCGACCGCCTGCTGCCCTACGGACTGCAACTGGTGCTGCTCGGCGAGTTCCATCGCATCTGCCCGCGGCCGGAAGCAGGAACGGTCGATCTGCTGAAGCGCTGGTTCTGGGTGACGTCGTTCACGGGCTGGTTCGGCGGCGTGAACACGGCGCAGGCCAAGCGAGCCTTGGAGGAAATCCGGAACCTTGCGAAGGGGAAGAGCGAGACGTTCAACGTGGTCGATCTGGACATGCCGGCGCAGCCGTTTCCCGACCGTTTCGACACGCGAAGCGCCCGCGTACGCGCATTCCTCCTGTACCTTGCGTCCCTTCGTCCTCGATCGCTCAGCGGCGGCGCCGACCTGGAACCGGGTCCGCTTCTATCCCTGCTGGGCACCGACGCGGTCGGTTATGTGTGGTCCAACCCCGACCCGCCGGAAATGGTCTCCAGTCCGGCGAACCGGTTGTTCGTGGACGAAGATCATGTCGGACAAGCGTTGGGCAAGCTGTCCAAGCTGGACGACGACGCGCTGCGGAGGCTGCTGCCGACGCACGGCTTCCCGGTCGACTGCATTGGTCAGCTGAGAAACGATGACCGGGCCGGTCTGATCTACGCGCGGTTGGCTACCCTTATCGAGGGCGAGCGGGCCTTCATGTTGCAGTGGCACGTGACTCTGCCCGCGGAACGGACGGCGCCGGCGATTGCGGACAGCGAAGCGTCCGACGACGAATAGCCGTCGAGACGATCCGGCGCACACCGTGCCATGCCGGGTCCCCGCCGATCGCCGCCCACTGGTTACGGTTCGCCCACGTTATGCCATTGTACCGGTCTACCGCGCTGCACATCTGTCGACGAGGGCCCGATTTCAAGGGGTGCGGAGTCGCCCGATCTCGGTTTCGTCGTGGACCGGACATGTCTCCGCGACGTACTGCAATCGGCTCTTGTCGAGGATTCGGGCTCGTCCACGCCGACGGGTCTCGGCGTTGGTCCTTCGGCTGAGGTGTTCGTCCTACCCAGCCCCCGCGCTCTCGCCGCGGGCGCCCAGGTCCAGGGCGACGATGCGGGCGCGGTCGCGTGCATAGAGGGTGGTCCCGACGAGGGTCGGCACCGTCCAGGACCGCGTGTCGAACAGGGGCGTCGTGGCCAGCCGCTCGAGGCCGTTCGGACTCAGTCTGACGAGCGAGAGGTCGCCGTCCTCCTCCAGAATGATCGCCTTCCCGTCCCCGTAGACCATGGTCGCGCGGCTGAACCCGCGCTCGCGCCACACCGTCTCCCCCGATTCCATGTGAGTGGCGGTGAGCACCGCGGTCGCGCCCTGGCCGCTCGTGCCGTAGATGAAGTCGCCGATCTTCAGCACGTTGAGAAAGGTGAACCGCAGGCGGCGATCGGCCCACAGCTCCTCGGTGTGCACGACGTCCCCATCGGGCACGAGGCGGATCGCCTGGCTGCCGCCGATGTAGCCGGACGAGAAGAACAGCACGCGGCTCTCGGGGTCGTAGTGGGGAATCTGGAAGTTGAAGTCGTTGCCGGCGTCGTGGGGGTGCGCCCAGAGCACCTGCCCGGTGTCGGGATCCATGCCGACCACCGCCTGCCCGGCGAAGACCGCCGCGTGGCGCCGGCCGTCGACCGTAATCAGGCCCACCGCCGCATGCGACACCAGGAAGCTGCCGCTCTTCCAGACCACCTCGCCGTCACGCTGCCGCAACGCCATCACCGCCTGACCGGGTCCGCCGACCTGCAGGAGGATGGTGTCCTTGTAGGGGGTCGGACTCATCCCGGACCCCGGCTTGATCATCGATCGGATCAGCAACGGCGGCGCGCCGAAGTCGGTGATGAGGTTCCTCGACCACAACAGCTCGCCGGTCTCGGGATCGAAGACGTGCAGCTCCTTGTTGCTGCCTACGGTGAACAGGCGGCCGCCGGCCAGCAGCGGCGTCGCGTGCGGCCCCGCCCCCTGGTCGAAGTCCTGGTTCTTCGACGCGTACTCGTACTCCCACAGCGTCGCGCCGGTCGCGGCATCGAGGGCGATGACCGCCTCGCGCGGCGTCCAGGGGGAACCGCCGCCCTCGCTGTGCGAGACGCGGTACATGGTGAACAGCCGCCCGCCGGAGACCAGGATGGAGGAATGCCCGGCGCCCAGGGGCCGACTCCAGATCTCGGGCGGACCCGAGGCCGGCCAGCGCTCCGCGAGACCCGTCGACTCGGCCGTGAAGTCGCGGTTCCGCCCCGCCCACTGGCGCCACTCCCCTTCCTGCGCCGCGGCGGGCGCGGCGGCCAGGAAGAGGACCGCGGCCAGGACCATACGGATCGGCGTCTCGTGTCTCGTCATCGCGGTAACCCCTCGCGCGCAGCGTCCGAGCCGCCGGCCGGAGGCACGTCCTGCGGGAACTCCTTGCACGGCATCGCCCAGGTCTCGCACGCGCCGACGGGCCGATCCGCCCGATAGACGAGCCGGTTGCGGGTCTCCCCCGCCGGCGTGCCCGTGGTCACCTCGATCGTCAAGGTGCCGCCGTCCGGGCTCAGCGACATCACCTCGTGCATGGTCATGTCGCCCTGCGACCCTTCGGCCACCAGCCGCTCGCCCTCCCACCGCGACGCCGCCCGCATCGTGGTGTCGCGGCCGACGGGAATGGTGAGCTCGCGCCCCGGCGTATAGGACCAGGCCTTGAGGCCGTTGGTCTCCGCGCCGACGATCACCGTGCCGTTGGCGGCATGGGTGATGAACAGCCGTCCGACGTCGTCCCCGCCCCGGCCGCCGCTGAACGCCGGCGTCGTGAAGTCGCTCGCCTCGCGATCGAGCGTCCACATCCCGGATAAATCGGGACGCTGCGCGGACGCGAGCCCGGCCACCAGAAGCATCCCCGCTACCGACCACACGTATCTGCCACCCTGCACACGCGTCCTCCTCCGGCCAATCATCCGTTGAGTCTGATCCCTTCGGCGCCGTGCTGCAAGCGCACTATAATCGGTGCGGCGACGAACTGGCGAGGTTTCGTCCGACGGCCGGCCGTCGACCGGGGACGGCGGCGCCGGAAAACGAGCCGATCCGCGGCCCGCCCCGCCGCCTGTCCCTCGGGGAGAAGGACCGTTCGATGCTCGCGCCCGCGCCGCACGCTGGCGACCTCCGGTCGAACGTGAGGCACGAAGCGAACCACCCGGGTCGGATCGCGGCGTCGCGCCGCGTGGCCGCGCTCGGACCGGCGCGGTCGCCCCGGCCCGCTCCTTGCACCTCTTTCACGTGTGCCGACCCCGCCTGAGACACCCCGTCCGGTGACTGAGATCGAGGAATCGGTCCTGCTCGACACCCTCGCGAACTACTGGGGCTACCGCGAGTTCCGCCCCCTGCAACGGGAGGCGATCGCCGCCAACCTGCAGGGCCGCGACAGCGTGGTCGTGCTGCCGACGGGAGGCGGCAAGTCGCTGTGCTTTCAGCTGCCGGCCCTCGTCGGACCGGACGGCGGGGTCGGGCTCGTCGTGTCACCGCTCATATCGCTGATGAAGGACCAGGTGGACGGCCTGGTGGAGAACGGGGTGTCGGCCGCCGCCCTCAACGCCTCCATCACCCCGGCCGAACGGCGCCGGGTCTACGCGGACCTCGACGAGGGGCGCTGCCGGCTGCTGTACGTCACGCCGGAGCGCCTCGTCGGCGAGGGCGGCGAGGCGTTCCGGGCTCGGCTCCGGACGTGGGGCGTCCGCTTCGTCGCGGTCGACGAGGCCCACTGCATCAGCCAGTGGGGGCACGAGTTCCGCCCCGAGTATCGACAGCTCGCGCGGCTCAGGGACGACTTCACCGGCGCGGCCCTGCACGCGTTCACCGCCACCGCCACCCGCCGGGTGCGCGAGGACATCATCGCGCAGCTCGCCCTGCGTGACCCGGAGGTGCTCGTCGGGTCGTTCGACCGGCCCAACCTCGTCTACCGCGTGCGAACCCGTACCGGCCTCAAGGACCAGATTCGCCGGGTGCTGGACCGTCACGCCGGGGAGGCGGGCATCGTCTACTGCCTCTCGCGGCGCGAGGTCGAGTCGATCGCCGAATGGCTGGAAGGCCAGGGCCATCGCGCCCTCCCCTACCACGCCGGCCTGCCGGACGAGACGCGGCGGCGGCACCAGGACGCGTTTCTCGAGGAGCGCGCGGACATCATGGCGGCGACCGTGGCGTTCGGCATGGGGATCGATCGCTCGAACATCCGCTACGTGATCCACGCGGGCGCGCCGCGATCGCTCGAGCACTACCAGCAGGAATCGGGCCGCGCCGGGCGGGACGGCCTCGAGGCGGAGTGCATCCTCCTCTACTCGGTCGCCGACTTCGCGAGATGGCGCCAGATGCTCGAGAAGAGCGGAGAGCTGTCGAAAACGGCGCGGCAGCTGCTGACCGGCATGGAGCGGTACGCCGGCGGCACCCGCTGCCGGCACCGGACGCTCGTCGAGTACTTCGACCAGCCTTATGCACGCGACACCTGCAACGCCTGCGACTGGTGCCTCAAGGAGCTGGAGCGGATCGACGACGCCCTGGTCCTGTGCCAGAAGATCCTGTCGACGGTGGCCCGGCTGGGGCAGCGGTGGGGGGGCGGCCATGTCGTCGACGTTCTGCGCGGCCGCACCACCGACGCGGTCTCCAGGGGGCGCCATCAGGCGCTCAGCACGTTCGGGCTGCTCTCCGACGTGCCCATCGCCGAGCTGCGCGGCTATCTCGACCAGCTCACCGAGCAGCATCTGCTGCTGCGCACGGCGGGTGAGTATCCCGTTCTCCAGCTCACCGAGCACGGGGTGGCGGCGTTGAAGGGCCAGGCCCCCGTCGAGCTCTACCGCCAGCCGCGGCCGGTCCCCGGACAGCGTGCGCGCCGGCCCGCACAGGACCCCGCCACGTGGGAGGGGGTCGATCGCGAGCTCTTCGACGCCCTGCGGCAGTGCCGGCTCGAAGTCGCCCGGGCCCGGGGCGTGCCCCCCTACGTCGTATTCCACGACAACACGTTGCGCGACCTCGCCCGGCGGCGGCCGACGACGGCGGCCGAGCTGCTGCACGTGTACGGCATCGGCGCCCGCAAGGCCGAGGATCTCGGACCCATCGTGCTCGACGTGATCCGCGACCATGGCGGGGAGCCTCCCGATCCCGGATAGCCCCGGCACTCGTCGCACGACGGCTCCGGTCTCCGCCGTCAGAAGGCCAGGCGCAACGCCGCCTCGTCATTCGCGGGCACCCGAAAGATCTCCGGCGGATAACGCCGGTATCGGAGGATGGACCGATAGATGCCGGACGCATCCTGCCGGTCGAGGGACAGCCCCGCGAGATACTGCAGGCGGAGGTTGCGGTCGCGGTTGATCTCGGCATCCCGCAGCCACGGCTCCAGGTCCGAGGCCCGTCCCGCGTAGGTCCGCAGCAGATCGAGGGTGGAGCCCAACCCCACCTCGCCGAGCGAGTCCTGCAGGTCCGGGTCGCCGGCGAGCCGCCGGGTGATCTCCTGCCCATCGACCCGCGGGGGACCCGGGTGGCCGAGCAGCACCAGGTCGTACCCTTCATCGAACACACCACTGCTCCACAGGGTGGCATCGGGATACGCACCCGCGAAGGTCGCGATCTGACTCTTGGCCGCGGCCTCGTCGGTCTCGTACAGCGGGACCCACTGCGCGACGACGCCGCCCGGGCGCAGCCGCCGCCTGACCAGGTCGTGGTACTCGACGGAGTACAGGCTGGCCGCCCCCCGGACCCAGGGATGGATCGGGTCCGACGTGACGACGTCGAACTGCTCGTCGGTCGTGGCCAGGAAGTGACGGGCATCGTCGTAGATGAGCTCCGTGCGGGGATCGAGCAGTACCGCATGGTTCTCGATCGCGAACCGGTCCGATGCCTCGGACACCTTCGGCTCGATCTCGCAGATGACGATCCGTTCGACCTCCGGGTATCGGGTGAAGGCTCCCGCGGTAATCCCGGCCCCCAGCCCGACGACGAGGACGGTGCGCGGCGCGCCATGGACCAGGGCCGGAACATGGCCGAGCATCCGCTCGAGGCGCAGGTCGAGATCCATGGTCGACGCCACCACCTTCCCGCTGATATGGAGCTGGCGGTATCCGCCGCGGCTGTCGCTGACCGCGACCGAGGCGTTCACGCCTTCGTCGACGAAGAGATACCGCTCGATGGTCTCCCGTTCCTCGACGTCGCGCCCGAAGGCGATCAGTCCGGGCGGCGAGGCCGGCACCGCCATCAGACCGATTGCCGCCGCCCCGCTCACCGCGGCCGCCACCAGCCCGGGGCGCAGGCTCCCGCGGCGTCGGTACGCGAACCGCGCGGACGCCGCGCCGATCCCGGTCGAACGCGGCGTCTCGCCGGGGGCTCCCCGGGGGGCTCGCCGCGGTCGTTCCCGGCCCGGGTCGGCCGCCGAGCCGCCGCCCCCCAGGAACAGCAGCCCCGCCCCGGCCGCCGCGGCCAGGACCAGCACCTGCTGCGCGTGTCGGGTGCCCAACCCGGGAATGAGCACGAGGCTGAAGAGGACGGCGCCGGCCAGCGCGCCGGCGGTATGCCGGACGGACACCCGCGCCACGAGCCGGCCGGCGTCGGCCTCGCCGGTGTTGGCGGCGGCGAGGGCCAGCGGGAAGCTCGCCCCCCAGCAGAGGGTGGCGGGACCGATGGCGATCGCGCAGCGAGCGAGGTCGTACAGGAACCGGTACCAGGGGGAACCGGCCTCCCACGCGAGGACCTCCGGTCCCGGCAGCCAGAGCGGAAGCCGGTAACCGATCATGCCGGCGGCGTAGGGCACCAGGGCCAGCAAGCCGATCTGACACCACCCCAGCGCCGCGCCGGGACGGTCGGTCCGGGCTGCGACGCGGGCGCCCCCCGCACTGCCGAGCCCGATGCCCGCGAGGAATACCGCGAGAATCAGCGAGAAGTTGTAGACGGTCGCCCCGAAGAGCAACGAGAGCTGACGGGTCCACACGACTTCGGCGCCGATGGCGGCGAATCCCGACAGGAAGATGACCGCCAGCGCCGGCGGACCCGCGGCGGCGGGCGCGTGCGGCGCGCCTGCATCGGAGCCGCCCGCCGCAGCGCGGACCGCGACCGGCATCGACGCGCCATCCGCCATCGCGGGCCGAGATGCGCCGCTCGACCGGGCCATGAACACGGCCACCACCGCGACCACGGCATTCACGGCGACCGCCGCGAAAGTCGCCACCACCGTGTCATGCACCCGCAGCAGGTAGAAGCTGGCCACCAGCACGCCGAGCACGGCTCCCGCGGTGTTGGCGGCATAGAACCGGCCGATTCGCCCCACCCCGGCGCGCGACGTGCCCGCCCAGCGCGCCGCGGCCGGCAGGGTCGCGCCCATCAGCACCGTCGGCGGCAGCAGGCAGGCCACGCAGACCGCCGCCCGCAGCAGGACCCCTCCCAGACCGTAGCCCACCGCCGCCAGGTAGACGACCCGAACCGCGGGGAGCACCAGCAGCAGCAGGCCCCCGATGATCCCGATGGCCAGCTCGAGCCCGGCATAGACCCGCAGCGGATGCCACGACCACGGTACGAACCGCGGCAACGCGATGCTCCCCAGACCCATCCCGCCCATGAAGCTCACGAGGAGGGCAGCGACCGAGATCGGCGACGACCCGATCACGAGCTGCAGGACCTGGAACCAGACGATCTCGTAGATCAACGCGGCGCATCCGCTCCCGCAGAAGAGGAGGTACAGCGCCAGGGCCTGCCGCGAGGTGGAGTGGTTCACCATGGATGGTGCGGCGCCGCAAGGAACAGTTGCCCTTAACGTGGATGTAACATATAGCTAACGCAGATTTAACATTGCAGGCCCGGCGCGCATCTGGCGCCGGCCCGGGGGGGACACGCTGATGAAGACCACGCAGAGCATCGGACTTGTCAGCCTCGTCATCGTCATCCTGGCCGCCGCGGGCGGGCAGGCGACCACGACGGCGATGATCCAACTGCCGTCGCCGGGCAACAACGGAACCGCGGCGCAACCACCCGCGTTCTCCGAACCCCAGCCGACGCTGCTCGTCGCCGCGCCGGGCGAAGTGGAGATCAGCATCCGGATCCAGCCGACCGAACACTCCAGAGAGCTTCGAATTTTCGCCGATTCCGGCTCGTTCTATCGGAGCACGACGATCGGCCTGCGCGGCATCGATTCGGAACCGCTGCACAGCTTCATCTGGCGCGGGCTCCCCGCCGGTGACTACGACGTCGTCGGAATCCTGCTCGATGACCGCGGGCAGGAAGAGCTCGTGGTGCAGGCGGCGATGCGGGTCATCGTCCGGTAGGAACCCGCGGCGAGACCCCGCGTTGCGCCGAGACCGGCGAGGCTGGGTATATGCCCCTGGGCCCCCGCGCCGCGGAACGAGGCAGCCTCCTGCAGGTCGGGTGGGCGGGAAGCAGGGCCGTCAGTCGAGCCGCTCTCCAGGTCGGGGACCCGGCGGCGGAGCCGCCAAGCGGCGATTCCGCCCTCCCGGCCCCATCGAGGCGCGGCGCCCGGCGCGGCCGAATGCGCGGGGACGCGGCGTCGAATGCCGTCGGCCCCGTCCCCGCGCGGCGCGGTCACGTCCGCACCCGGATGACCACGCGGCGATTCTGCGCCCGGCCCTGCGCCGTGTCGTTCGGCGCCGCGGGACGGTCCTCGCCGTAGCTGAACACGTTCATCTTGTGCAGCGGCACGTTGTGCTGCTCGTACAGATAGCGCTTCACCGCCTCGGCGCGCTGCATGCCCAACTCCATGTTGCGGTTCGCACTGCCGGTAGAATCGGTATGCCCCTCGATCTCGATGAACTCGTTCTGGGCGTCGGCCTGAAGCTGGCCGATCAACTGGTCGATCCGGGCCCGCGCCGCGCCCGGCAGATCGGCCCGGCCGGACTCGAAGTTCCCCTGGTCCTCGCTGAGGGTGACCTCGAAGATCAACCGGCCGGCCATCGCCTCGATAGCGTCGACGCGCCCGTCGACCGCCTCCGCCGCCATGGCCGCGCCATCCGCCGCCGCCTGCGACATCTGAGCCGCCTGTCCGGCCTCCATGGCGCGCTGGTCGACCTCGCCGATCCGCTCCCCGTTCTGGAGCGTGCGCTCCTGGGTCTCCTCGACCGTCCCCGCCAACGAATCGATCTTCGCGTCGACCACGGCGGTCTCGGTCCGCACGAATCCCCGGGTCGCGCAGGCCGGCGCGACCACTGCAATCACTGCTGTCAAAGTCACCGCTTTCAATATCGTCACTCGCATCGTCTCTCCCTCGCTGCAGGTCCTCGATCCAGTTTCGCCCGTCCCGCCACATAGCCGCGGCGGGCATGAACCGCCAGTCGATCATCCGCCGTCATGATCTCGATGGGGTGCCACCCCCGCCGGAAGCCGGGTCTGAACATCAGCACGTACTGATGCCGCAGACCCGGCAGCAGGTCCCCCAAGGCCTCAAGCATATCCTCTTCCGTGCCCGTCGCGCGCACGCTGCCGCCGGTCCACCGCGCGAGGTCCGCGAGCGTTGCCGACAGGGCACCGCTGTCGGACCCGCCCGCACCCCCGGGCCCGTCGCGCCGATCCAGCCGCCCGCCAACCGTGAGCAGATGCACCGGCACCGAGATGGCGCTCGCCACCCCGGACACCTCTTCCACCGTGCGGCGGCTGCCGGTATCCACGCCATCGGTCACCACGAGCAGCGCGTGGTGGCGATTGCCGCCCCTGCCCACGAGGGTCGCGGTATCGGCCACCGCGTCATAGAGCGAGGTCCGGCCGTACGGTCGACCCGTCAGGTCCACCGCGCCGAACCGATCCAGATCTTCCGTGAACGGTACGAGCTCCCGCAACGAGGAGTCGAACGCGAAGAGTGCGGCCTCGTCACGGCCCCGCCGCAACGAGCCGACGATCGACGTCACGGCGCGCCGGGCGCGCGCGATGTTGCCGTCGATCGCCATGCTCCCGCTCATGTCGAGCAGCACCGCGACGCGGAGCGGCGCATCGCTCTCGAAGACGGTGCGGATGGGCCGTCCGAACCCGCTGTCGACGAGCCGAAAGTCCGGGCAGGCAAGACCGCGCACGATGCGCCCCCGGGGGTCGCGAACGGAGACCTGTACCGTCACCATGTCGACCCCGGAGCTGAATACCGGCGGGGCATCCCGCGTCACCGCGGCGATCGTGCGCTGCCCCGCCCACGCCGGGGCGGACAGCAGCAACAGGCCGAGCATCGACAGCTTCACGCCGGACATGTGCGCAATCGGTTCCGTGGACGTCACCAACGCCCTGGCACTGATTCTAAGGGTTTTCTCGCCGGTTGTGCACCAGCTATCGTCGGCCCGGCCGCGATGCGGAGGGAACCCGCCGGCAGCGGCGGAATCAGGAGAGCGCGGCCGGGTCCAGGAGCCGGGCTATCTCGCGTGACGCCGCGCGCGCGGCAGGGGGAACCGCGCACGGCTCGATGTCGCCGGCCGCTCCGTACGCGTCCAACCGGCGAACCTCCGCCACCAGTCGCGCGGCGAAGGCGGCCCGGCTCCGGTCCAGGTGCTCGATGAGCGAGCCGGCGGGAGGGCACCCTCGCACGGCGACGCCGGGGCGCTGCCGGGCAAAGGTCGCGAGACACCGGCGCATCGCGAAGGCCTTGGCGACCAGCAACGCGGACCGCGGCGCCCGGCCCGCGGCCTCGAGGACCGTCATGCCGAACCGTACGTTCTCCAGCGTGTTGCGCGCGTCGACCTCGGTCGTGATGGCGGAGTCCGGCACCCCCCGGCCCACCAGCTCATCCTTGAAGACGAGGGCTTCCGGCTTGTCGAATACGTGCTCGGTCATCGGACCGGCCCGTCCCGACACGAGCACGCGCGGCGCCCATCCCGCCGCGTAGAGCTGCGCCGCCCGCCGGGGAACCTCCAGTCCGCGGCTGCCGAATACGAAGATGACGTCGCTGGGCGCCGGCGCCTGGGTCAGGCACAGGTAGTTCCAGATCGGCTGCAGCAGCCGCGTGTACGCCTCGGCCTCGAGGTTGTCGATTCGCACGCGGATCTTCTACCACGAGGGGCGTGAAGGGCGTTCGAACGAACCCGTCCGTACGCTATGATGCTTGCAGGATCTTCGACCGGCCTTCCGGCCGGACCCGCCGATCATCATGTCCGCGTGGTCACATCCCATCCGTCCGGTCGACCGTTGCGCCGGGCGCCTCCGGGGCCCTCGGCGAGACACGGTCTCGCCGGCTCCCGGGGCGGTGGCCGCGGCCGGGGCGAGACGAATGCGGCCGATCGGATTGGCGCTCTTCTGCGTCCTGCTCGCCACCGCCGCCCCGGGTAGCGGCCAGTCCGACCCCGAACGCTTGACGGTCATCTCACAGGACGGCCGGCGCTTCCTCCCGACGGTCACCATCGACGGGCGCACCATGGTGGCCCTGACCGAGCTCATGGAGCCGTTCGGTCTCCGCCTGGGCGGCGACCGCCAACCCGGCCGGCTGACGCTCCTGCGCGGGACGGCGGTGATGGTGCTGACGGCGGACGACGGGATCGTCTCCGTCGCGGGGCGCCTCGAGTCGCTCAGCGCCCCTCCGGTCGAGCGCAGGGGCATCTGGTACGTGCCGACCGACTTCATCGGACGCGCGCTTCCCCTCTTATCCGATCGACCGGTCGAGTTGAGATCCCGCTCGGGACTGGTGATCCTCGGTGACGTCCGGGTCCCCCAGGTGGTCGCCCGCTATCGGCGCACGGGACCGGGGTCGCGGCTGCGCCTCATGGTCACCCCGACCTTCGAACCTCGCATCGAGCGGGCGGCCGACCGACTGTTCGTCACCTTCGAGGCCGATGCCGTGGACCTCGTGCTGCGCGATTTCTCCGCCGACGATCTGCTCCGGCGGATGCTCGTGGACGACCGCCGCGCCCGACTGGAAATCGAGCTCGGCGACGCTTTCGGCAGCTATGCGGCGACCACCGCGCCGGCCCTCGGCGGCAGTCTGGACGTGGTCATCGATCTGTCGCCGGCCGCGGCGGCCAGCGCCGCCCCCCCGGCCGCGCCCGATCCGCGCCCCGCCGGCGGAACGGAAGAAGAAGACGCCGAGCTGCCGACCCTGGCGGATCTCACGCTGCCGTCGACGGTTCGCGCCATCGCCATCGATCCGGGGCACGGCGGCGCCGATGCCGGGACGCGCGGGCCCGAAGGCACGCTGGAAAAGGACGTCACCCTCGCTGTCGCCCGCCGGCTGCAAGCCGCCATTCAACGCCGGCTCGGGCTGCGGGTCGTGTTGACCCGCTCCGGCGACACGACCGTGTCGCTGGACGAACGCGCGGCCATCGCCAACAACAATCGCGCGGATCTGTTCATCAGCCTCCACGCGAACGCGTCGATGCGGGAGACCGCCTCGGGGGCCGAGGTCTTCTATCTCAGCCCGACCGAGTACGACCAGGAACCGGGCGATGTACGGACCGGCGGTGAGCGGATTCCGGTGGTCGGCGGGGGAACGCGAGTACTCGATATCGTGCGCTGGGAACGGGCGCAGCTCCGCTTCGTGGATCGCTCGGCCCGATGGGCGCAGACGGTCGCCGAAGAGCTGCGGGATCGACTGCCGATGAGCCCGCGGAGCGTGCAGCAGGCGCCGCTCCGGGTGCTCGTCGGCGCCAACATGCCGGCCGCCCTGGTCGAAATGGGGTTCATCTCGAATCCCGATCAGGAGGTCCAGCTCATCTCCCCGGCCTTTCAGAACGCCATCGTCGAGGGACTGCTGCGCAGCATCGTCCAATTCCGCGAGCTGGTGGAACAGGGCTTTCCCTCCGACGATCCGTTCGGCGAGGATACCGCGCCGGACGATCCGGAGGAGATCCGGAGGCCGGTCCCGTGAGCCGCCGAACCTGGACGGGGAGAATCGCGTTCGGCGCCGCCGCGCTGGCCGGCGGCTGGGTGCTGTTCGTCGGGCTGCCTCGATGGTACCCGGCCGAAGAGTCCGCGGCCCGAATCGGGGCGGCGGCAGATCCGTCGACAGGCGGTACGCTGACCGTGGCGACGCTGTTCTACATTTCCGACGACGGCATGCGGCTCGTCGGATCTCCGCTCCGATTGGCTCGCCGGGCAAACCCGACGGCGCAGGCCCGGGTCATCCTCGAAGCCCAGCTCGCGGAACCGCCGGACCCGCTCCTCTCGCCGATTCCCCCCGGCACCGCCCTGCGCGCGGTCTATCTCGCCGGAGACGGCGAGGCGTTCGTCGATCTCTCCGAGGAGATCGTGCTCGGGCACTCCGGCGGGTCGCGGGAAGAGCTCTACACGGTGTACTCCATCGTGAACGCCCTGACCATGAATATCGCCTCCGTCAACGCCGTGCAGATCCTGGTCGACGGCGTCGAGATCGACACGCTGGTCGGACACGTGGATCTGCAGCGCCCCCTGAAACAGAACCTCGATCTGCTCGAAGCCCCGGACACCGACTGGATGCCGGCCGAAGACGCGTTACCCGAACCGGATCGTTCGTCATGACCTCTACCGCCCGCAACGATGCACGGCCCTCCGATCAGCTCCGGCCGACCCGCTTGACCCCGCACTATCTCGATCATCCGGAAGGTTCGGTCCTCATCGAGGCCGGCCGCACCCGGGTCATCTGCACCGCGAGCATCGAAGAGAAGGTGCCTCCGTTCCTCCGCGGCACCGGCAAGGGCTGGGTGACGGCCGAGTACGGGATGCTGCCGCGGGCCACCTCGACGCGCACCGCCCGCGAGGCGACCCGCGGCAAGCCGAGCGGACGCACCCAGGAGATCCAACGCCTCATCGGCCGCTCGCTGCGCGCGGTCACGACCCTCGAAGCGCTCGGTGAACGGACCATCTGGATCGACTGCGACGTCATCCAGGCCGACGGCGGAACCCGCACCGCGTCGATCACCGGCGCATTCGTCGCACTCGTCTTCGCGCTGCGGCGGCTTCGGGAGCGCGGCGCGATCAAACGCATGCCGCTGACGGACCACGTCGCCGCGATCAGCGTCGGGATCGTCGGCGGCCGCCCGTTGCTCGACCTCGCCTACGAGGAGGACTCGAACGCGGAGGTCGACATGAACGTGGTCATGACCGGGGATGGCCGCTTCATCGAGGTGCAGGGAACGGCCGAAGGCGCGCCCTTTTCCCGTACGTCGCACGATGCGCTGCTCGGGCTGGCCGAGACCGGCATACGCCGCCTCGTCGAGATGCAGCGCGAGCTGGTCGGGGTTCTGACCTGACCGGCGCCCGTCCGCCGCGGCTGCTCGTCGCCACCACCAATCACGGCAAGCTCGCGGAGATTCGGAACATCCTCGGGGGGATGCCGATGACCCTGGGGACTCTGGACGACCATCCGGGACTCTCCGAACCGGAGGAGACCGGCACGACCTTCGCGGCCAACGCCCGCCTGAAGGCGCTCTACTACGCCGGGGCGACGGGAGAGGTCACCGTCGCCGAGGACTCCGGACTCGAAATCGATGCGCTGAACGGCGAGCCGGGGGTGCGCTCGGCGCGGTTCAACGGCGAGTCGTACGCGGACAAGTTCGCGGCGATCCAGCGGATGCTCGCCGAGCGGGGGACGGACACCAGCACGGCACGTTTCGTCTGCGCGCTCGCCCTCGCGCGCGCTGGCGGCATCCTGTGGGAGACCGCGGGCATCGTCGAGGGACGCCTGCAGCTGCCCCCCCGCGGCGGCGCGGGGTTCGGCTACGACCCCATCTTCCTCTATCCCCCCTACGGCCGCACGCTGGCCGAGGTGACGCCGGAAGAAAAGGCGGCGGTCAGCCATCGCGGGCAGGCGTTCCGGCAGCTTCGCCGATACCTGGCGACCCCGCGTGCGGCAGCTCTATGGTGAACGTCGTCCCGCCGCCGTCCCGGTTGGTCGCCCGCACCGATCCCTCGTGCAGGCCGATCAGGTGCTTGACGATGGCCAGTCCGAGCCCGGTTCCCCCCGGGTCGCGGGGCCGCGCGTCGTCCACCCGATAGAACCGCTCGAAGATACGGGTCAGATCCGCATCCGGAATCCCCGGGCCGCGGTCGGCGACGGTGATGCGGATGGCGCCGTCCTGCGCGGTGGCCCCGAGCTCGATGGCGCTGTCGTCCGGGGCGTAGTTGACGGCGTTCTCGACGAGGTTGCGGATGGCGTCGTGGAGCTTGAGGGGGTCGGCTGAGACCGTCCCCGCGGCCGGGGCGACGGAGGTCCTGACATCCAGGTGCTTGCGCTCGATCAGCGGCGCGAGCTCGCCCGCCACCGAGCCGAACGCCGCCTCCAGCACGCAGGGGGTCAGCGCCAGCTCCTCCTGGCCCGCATCGAGACGGGCCAGCCGCAGCAGGTCGCTGACCAGACGCTCCATCCTCGCGCTGTTCCTGGCGATTATCGCCAGGAAGCGCTGCTCCTCGGGCCCCACCTCCTCGAGAAGGGCTTCGACCCCGCCCCGGATCGCGGTGAGGGGCGTCCGCAGCTCGTGCGACACGTTTGCGACGAAGTCCTGCCGCACCTGATCCGCCCGCCGAAACTCCGTGACGTCGTGGAGAACGAGAGCCACGCCCCGCTCGCCGTTGGCCAGGAAGGGCCGCGCATTGGCCAGGAGCACCTTGGGGGGGTCGGTATTCAACGTCACCTCGTGCCCCGGCCCGGCATCGCCCGCCACCGCCGCGGCAATGACCCGGGTCACCTCCGGATGCCGGATCAACTCCACGTGGAGGCGTCCGGTCGGATCGCGGTCGATACCGAGCATGCGCTTGACGGACTCGTTGGCGATCTGCACCCGGCCCTGCTCGTCGATCACCAGGACCCCTTCGACCATCCCCCCCAGAATGGCGTCGGTTCGCGTCTGCTGGCCGGAAAGGTGCTTCACCTGGTGAGCCAGCTCACGCGCCGCCTGGTCGAGCGCCCGCGCCATGACCCCCAGCTCGTCGTCCCCGTGCTCGCGCCCGACCGGAAACGGCGTCCCGGCCGTATAGCGCCGGGCCATTTCGGTGAGGGCCCGGACCCGCCGCTGGAGCCGGGTCGAGGCGGACCGGGCGACCGCCAGGGCCGCCCCCACTGCCACCAGGAACCCGGCGGCGAGCCCGCGGACCAGGAGGTCGAGCCCGTCCTCGACGCCGGTCGGCGGCGCGCCCGCCGACCGGACGACGAGCGCCGCGGTGACCAGGGCCGCGGCGCTGACGGCTATCGAGGTCAGGAAGAGCCGGGTCGGAAGCCTCACGGGACCATGACCAAGTGGGCAGAGGGGGCAGGCGGCAGCGACCGCGGCGCGGCGAAGGTCGCCGGCGGTTCGGGAACCGTCACTGGCTCCCGACGAACTTGTATCCGAACTGCTTGATGGTCACGATATGCTCGACCAGCGTGGGCAGCTTCTCGCGCAGACGCCGGATGTGCACGTCGACGGTGCGGGTGCCCCCGGTGTACTGGTACCCCCAGACGTCGGACAGCAGCAGATCGCGCGACAACACCCGCCCCCCGTGCTCGATCAGGTACTGCAGCAGGAGAAACTCCTTGGCCGTCAGCCGGACCGGCCGCCCATCCTCCATGACCTCGTGCCGATCGAGATCGACGACCAGCGAACCGAACCGGAGGATCTTGTCCGGTCCGTAGGGCTGGGTGCGGCGCAGGACGGCCCGCAGCCGCGCCACCAGCTCTCTCGGGCTGAACGGTTTCGTCACGTAGTCGTCGGCGCCCAGCTCGAGCCCCTGCACGCGGGCCTCTTCCTCCGCCCGCGCCGTCAGCATGATGATGGGCACGGACGCGGTCTGGGGATCGCTGCGCATCATCCGGCAGATCTCGAAGCCGCTGAGCCCCGGCAGCATCAGATCGAGCACCACCAGATCGGGGCGCTGGCGTATCTGCGCCAGGGCGTCGGTACCGGTTCCGACGACGCTGGTGCTGAAGCCGGCTCGGGACAGGTGGTGCTCGACCAGCTCCGCGATATCCGGATCATCCTCGACGACGAGTATGCGGCTAGGCATCGGCAATGGGTCTCGGAACCACCGGCTCGCTCACCCCTCCCGGCGCGGCGCGGGATCGGCCCCGCGGGCTCCGCCGTCGCGCCCGTGATGGCGGATGTCGCGGCCGGACGCGATGAAGATGGCCTCTTCGGCGATGTTCGTGGCGTGATCGCCGATCCGCTCGAGATGTCTGGAAATGAGGAGGAGCTCGAGCGCGGGCTGGGTCACCAGGGCATCGGTGCACATAATCCCGAGCAGCTCGCGGAACACCCGATCCTTGAGCCGGTCCACGGAATCATCGCGGTCGAGGACCTCCCGGGCCAGCCGGCTGTCCTGCCGCACGAACGCGTTCAGGGAGTCGCGCAGCATGCCCTGGGCGATATCCGCCATTCGGGGAACGTCGATCAGGGGCTTGACCGCGGGATGCTCCAGGTACCGGAGGGTCGCTTCCGCGACGTTGATCGCGAAGTCGCCGATGCGTTCCAGATCGCTGTTTATCTTGACGCCGGACACCACCACCCGCAGATCCGTCGCCACCGGCTGATGCAGCGCGAGCAATTGGAAGCACCGCTCGTCGATCTCGATGTGCAGCCGGTTGATCGGATCGTCTCCGGCCAGCACCCGCTCGGCCAGCTCGTGGTCGCGGTCCACCAGCGACTGCACCGAGGCGCGCACCTGCTCCTCGACGGCGCCGGCCATCACCAGCAACCGCTCCTTGAGGTGGTCGAGATCATCCTGGAAGTGCGGCATCGAGCTCTCGACGATCCGTCCTACCCCAGCCGGCCGGTGACGTAGTCTTCGGTCAGCTTCCGGGCGGGAGCCGTGAAGATACGGCTCGTCAGATCATGCTCCACCAGCTTGCCCAGCCAGAAGAACGCGGTGCCGTCCGAGACGCGGGCGGCCTGCTGCATGTTGTGCGTGACGATGACGATGGTGTACCGGCGCCTGAGCTGATAGACCAGCTCCTCGATGCGCTGCGTCGCAATGGGATCGAGGGTCGACGCCGGTTCGTCCATCAGCAGGATGTCCGGCTCGACGGCCAGCGCCCGCGCGATGCACAACCGCTGCTGCTGGCCGCCGGACAGGGTGAGAGCCGACTCCCGCAGCCGGTCGTGCACCTCGTCCCACAGGGCGGCCGCCCGCAGGCTGGCTTCGACCCGATCTTCCAGCTCGGCCCGTGACTCGGTCAGGCGATTGATGCGCAATCCGTAGGCGACGTTCTCGAAGACCGATTTGGGAAACGGATTCGATTTCTGGAACACCATGCCGACGCGGCGCCGCACCTCCACCGGATCGGTATCCGGAGCATAGATGTCCCGCCCGTCGATGGTGACGGTTCCGGTGACCCGGGTCGCCGGAATGATCTCGTTCATCCGGTTCAACGCCCGCAGGAACGTGCTCTTGCCGCATCCGGAGGGACCGATGCATGCCGTGACCTGGTTGGCGGGGATGCGCATCGAAACGTTGTCGAGGGCCCGCGTCTCGCCGTAGAAGCAACTCAGGTTGTTGACGTCGACTTTCGTCCCGGTGTCGACGGCCTCGCCGCGGCGCGCCGCGACATCGGCCAGGGAGGGTATCGCCATGCTGCGTGAGGCCATCGTCCAGGAGCTCGTGCCGAAGCCCCGCTGCATTCGACCCGGCGCCACGGCCGCTACCGCTGATATCGATCCCGCAACCAGGCGGCAAAGCCGTTCATCGCGACCAGCAGGGCCAGCAGCACAATCATACCGGCAGCCGCGTTCTCGAGAAACGCCTCCTGCGGCCGGGACACCCAGTTGAACACCTGAATCGGCAGCACCGTGAACGGCGACCAGATGCCGTCCGGCGCGAACGGCACGTAGGTCAGGGCCCCCATCGTGATCAGGGGCGCCGTCTCCCCGATCGCCCGCGACAACGCCAGTATCATCCCCGTGAGCATGCCGGGGAGGGCGACCGGCAGCACCTGGTGCCAGACGGTCTGCCACCGCGTCGCCCCCAGGGCGTAGGACGCCTCCCGCAGCGACGGCGACACCGCCCGCAACGCTTCTCGCGACGACAGAATCACCACCGGCAGCACCAGCAGGGCCAGGGTCGCGGCGCCGGCGAGGACGCTCCGGCCGAACCCCAGGGTGCGCACGAAGAGCCCCAACCCCAGGAGCCCGTAGATCACCGACGGCACCCCCGCGAGGTTCGCGATATTGACCTCGATCAGGCGGGCCCACCATCCCCGATCGCCGTATTCCTCCAGGTAGACTGCCGCCCCCACCCCGATCGGCACCGCCAGCACGATGGTCAGGGCGATCACCCACACCGTGCCGGTGAGCGCCGCGTAGATTCCGGCGTTCTCCGCGCGGCGCGAGGGAAAGCCCGTCAGGAAGTCCCAGGACAACCGCCCCAGCCCGTCGTGGAAGATGTGCGCCAGCAGGATCGCGAGCACCAGCAACCCGAGCAGGGTGGCCCCCAACCCCAGGCCGTGCAGGGCGAGGTCGGACAGCCGATCCCGCCGCCGCCGGGTCACGGGTAGGCCTCCCGATACCGCCCGCGCAGCCAGTTGCTGACGAGATTGAGAAAGAGCGTGCTGATGAAGAGGAGCATTCCGACCGCGAAAATCGTCCGGTAGGCGAGGGTCCCGGCCGGGGTGTCGCCGAGACTGATCTGCACGATGTAGGCGGTCATCGTCTCGATCGCCACCAGCGGATTGAGGGTCAGCCGCGGCTGCTGTCCGGCCGCGATGGCCACGATCATCGTCTCGCCGATGGCCCGCGAGACGGCCAGGATGGCGGCGGCCGAGATCCCCGACCACGCGGCCGGGAGGACCACGCCGAGGGTGGTCTGCATGCGCGTGGCCCCCAACGCCCGGGACGCATCTCTCAGGCCGCCCGGAACCCCCTGCAACGCATCTTCCGACAGCGAGGACACCAGCGGAAGGATCATGACGCCCATCACCAGGCCGGGGCTGAGCGCGTTGAACCCGGACAGACCCGGGATCCACTGCTGCAGGAACGGGGTGACGGCGAGCAGCGCGAAGTAGCCGTACACCACGGTGGGCAGGCCCGCGAGGACCTCCAGCACCGGCTTGACGCCCCGGCGCACCCTCGACGGCGCGTACTCGCTGAGATAGATGGCGGTCAGCAGCCCCGCCGGAAGCGCCACCGCCATCGCGATGGCCGCCACCAGCAGGGTGCCCGCCACGAGCGGCAGCACGCCGAAGGATTCCTGGAAGAAGAGCGGCGTCCACACCGTCCCGAACAGGAACTCGAACGGCGACACCTCACGGAAGAACCGAACGGTCTCGATGGACAGGATCGACACGATGCCGACGGGGACGAGAACCGACACCCCCGCGCAGGCGCGGAGGACCCACTCGATGATGCCCTCGAAGCGGTCCTGTCGTCTCCGCGCCATGTTCTCAGCTCCGAATGACGGCCCGCGCGCGCTTGCCGGCCGCCTGGCCGCCCGTGGGCGCACTTGCGGTCCGCTGGCGCTACTCGCCGCTCTCGGCGCAACGCGGGGTTTCAAGCGGCGCGGGCCGCGTCACTCGGTCCGGCTCAACAACGCCTCGAGCGTGGCGCTCGGGTCTTCCTCGCCCCGGCCGCGATACATGGTACCGTTGACGCGGTCGTCCACCCGTCGCTGCACCAGCGCGTACTCCCGGTCCGTCAGGGACACGTACCCCACCTCCCGGACGAGACCCGCTCCCTCGGTCAGAAAGAAGTCCACGAAACCGGCGACCTCCGGTCGGTCGAGGGCATCCGGGTTGACGTAGAGGTAGACCGGCCGGGACAGCGGCTGATAGGTCCCGTCCCGCACCGTGTCGGGCGACGGCCGGACGGCGCCGGCGCCGTTGGTGTCGTCGCCGTCGTCTATCGCCGACAATCCGAGCCGGTCGCGGTTCTCTTCGTAGTGGGCGTAGCCGAAGAACCCCAGCGCCAGCTCGTTTTGGGACACCCCCTGCACGAGCACGTTGTCGTCCTCGCTCGACGTGAAGTCGCCCCGGCTGGCCCCGGGCTCGCCGACGATGGCCTGCGTGAAGTAGTCGAAGGTACCCGAGTCGATACCCGGCCCGAACAGGTGCAGCTCGCGATCCGGCCACTCGGGCTGGACCTGGTTCCACCGCGTCACGATCCCCTGCGCGGGCGGTTCCCACATCCGCTTCAGGTCGTCCGGCGTCAGGGTCTCGACCCAGTCGTTGTCCGCGTGCACGACCACGGCGATACCATCGTAGGCGATCGGGAGCTCGACGAACTCGATCCCGGCCGCTGCACACGCCTCGATCTCGACGGACCGGATGGGGCGGGATGCGCTCGAGATGTCCGTCTCCCCGGCGCAGAACTTCTCGAAGCCGCCTCCGGTGCCGGACACGCCGACGGTGACCCGAGCCGTCGGGTCCTTCCGCCGGTACTCCTCCGCCACCGCCTCGGCGATCGGAAACACGGTGCTCGACCCGTCGACGGCGACGACCCGCGAGGCGCCGTCGCTCCACCCGCGGCACGCGGAGGCCCCTGCGAGCGCGGCCGCCACGCCGACGACGGCGGCCGACAGGGCCAGGAGCACTCGGGACGCGGCCGAGACACGACGATGAGCCCCCCCTACCATCTCGGTACAGTAGCGTCAGTCAGGCCCGGCACTGTTAAGAGCGTGTAAATTCCTGGTCTACAAAGTTCTCGGCGAACCGATAGCCGAAACCGAACACCGTCTCGATCTGGTTGCCGGCCGGTCCCAGCTTGGCCCGCAACCGGCCCAGGTGCACGTCGACGGTGCGCGCATCGACGGACTCTCCGCTCTCCCAGACCCTGTCCAGCAGGCGGTCGCGCGACATGACCCGGTTCCGGTGCTCGACGAGACACCGCAGGATCTGGAACTCGCGGCGGGCCAGATGGACCGACGCGCCGTCGACGGCCACCTCGACCCCGGCGAAATCGGCGGTGAGGTGGCGGCCCTCGTAGAGCTCCGCCGGCTGTATCGCCGACGACGCCCGCCGCGAGACCGCCCGCGCCCGCGCCGTCAGCTCGCGCAGGCCGAACGGCTTGGTGACGTAGTCGTCCGCCCCCAGCTCGAACGCCCGCACCCGATCGGCCTCGCTGGTCCTGGCGGTGACGACGATGATCGGCAGCGAGACTCCGTGCCGCCGCGCGCGCAGCCTGCGGCACAGTGTGAACCCATCGACGTCGGGCAGGTTCAGATCGAGAATCATCACCTCCGGCGGATCCGCCTCGATCGCCCTCAACGCCGCCGTCCCGGTGCCCACCACCTCGACGGCGCTGCCCTCGCGCCGAAACGCGACGCTGATCAGCGTGGCGATGTCCGCGTCGTCCTCGACCACCAGCACCCGCATGCCGCCGCCCTGCCTTCCTCTCGCGGTTGTCGGCCGCCGGAGACCGGCGTCCGAGCCCCCCGCGACCGTCGACAACGTAGTGCGCAGGTATTTCGCCACCATGACGGCGCCGTAAACAGTGAGTTAACAGCCTTCACACCCCCCCGAAATCAGGAACGGAGCGGGACCGGCCGGGCGCATCGGACCGAACCCCGCCGCAAATTAACGCTGGCGTAACGGTCCCGCAATGTCCCTGTCACAGCCGCTCTATACCGTTGCACCCATGACAATCGATGACGGCAGCGTCCCCGCCGTTCTTCCCGACAGCGGACGAGACAGGATACGGAGAGACAACGGCATGCGAGTACGGTTCCGGATCTGGATGGCGGCAGCTCTGCTGCTCGGGCCTGGCGCCGCCCCCGCCGCGGCACAGCAAACGGGACGGGCGGCCGGGGTGGTCATCGACCAGACCAACGCGATCACCCTCCCCGGCGTGCCGGTCGAATCGGTCGGCACCACCTACATCGCCTACACCGACCTCGACGGCCGCTACAACCTCGAGCTGCCGGCCGGCGAGCACCAGCTGCGAATCTCGCTCGGCGGATACGCCGAGCAGCTCGTCGACATAGAGATCGTCCCCGGGGCGATCACCGAGGTCCAGGTCTCGCTGACCACCAACGTCTTCGCGGAAGAGGTGGCGGTCGTCGCCGCCGCCCTCGAGGCGCAGAGCTCCACCGCGGCGGCGCAGATGATGCTGCGGATGCGCGCCCCGTCGGTGCAGGACAACATCGGCGCGGCGGAGATGCGGTCGAACAACGACTCGGACGCGGCCGACGCGATGAGCCGGGTCACCGGGGTCTCGGTCGTCGACAACCAGTCGGTCTTCGTGCGGGGTCTCGGCGAGCGCTACAGCAACACGACGCTCAACGGCACGACCCTGCCGACCACCGAGCCGGACCGCCGGGTGGTGCCCCTCGACCTGTTCCCGACCGGCCTCATCGACAGCGTGCAGGTCAGCAAGACCTATACCCCCGACAAGCCGTCGCAGTTCGCGGGCGGGCTCGTCGAGATCATTCCGCTGAAGCTGCCGAACGAGACCGCCTACGAGTTCTCGCTGGGCGGCGCCTACAACAGCGTCACGACCGGCCGGAGCGGCCTCACCTACGGCGGGGGCGGCGCGTGGAACGGGTTCGACGGCGGCACCCGCCAGCTGCCCGCCGGCTTCCCCGACCGCAAGGTCATCCGCGGCGGCCGGTTCACGAGCGACGAGCTGGGCTTCCTGCGGAGCGACCTGGAACGGCTCGGAGAGTCGTTCAGCAACGTCTGGGACCCGGTGGCGAAGGACCAGCCGATGAACGAGTCCTACAGCGGGCTGTTCGGCGGCCGCTTCGGCAAGCTGGGCGTCGTCGCCACCGTGCGGCACTCTCAGAACTCGCAGATCACCAACGAGGAGCAGACGTTCTACAAGGTCGGCGCGGGCGGCGGGGTCGAGCGGTTCAACGGCCCCTACGACTTCGACGAGACCCGGTTCGCCTCGACGGTGGGCGGCGTCGGGAACCTCGCCTACCAGATCAATCCGAACCACCGGCTGTCCGTGGACAACTTCTACACGCACGTCGGCACCGACGAGGCCCGCATCTTCCAGGGGTTCAACAGCGACGCGGACAACGACATCCGCAACCAGCGGCTCTTCTTCGTCGAGGAGCAGATTCGCGCCCATCACGTGGGCGGCGACCATCTGTTCCCGAACGCCTCGAACAGCCGGTTCGACTGGACGGTCGCGTTCTCCAAGGCGGACCGGGCCGAGCCCGACCTGCGCGAAGTGCTGTACGAGTTCGACCCCGCCCGCGAGGCCTTCGTCCTCGCCGACGAGTCGCAGAGCGGACTGCGCCAGTTCAACGACCTCGCGGACGACAGCAAGGAGTTCAACCTGAACTGGTCGTCGCTGGTGGAGAACTGGGCGGGGCTCCCGACCCAGATCAAGTTCGGGACCAGCTACATCGACCGCACCCGCGACTTCCTCTCCCGGCGGCTCCGGTTCGTCCCGACGAGCACCCGAGGGCTCGACCTCTCCCGGCCGGCCGAGGACCTGTTCACGGCGAACAACATCGGCCCGAACTTCGAGCTCAAGGAGGAGACGCGGCCGACCGATCAGTACGACGCCGCGCAGGAGATCCTGTCCGCCTACGGCATGGTCGACGTCCCGCTGGCCGTACGGCTCCGCCTCGTGGCCGGGGCCCGGGTCGAGAACTTCCGGCAGCAGGTCGACACCTTCGACCCGTTCGCGCGGGCCGTCTTCGGCGACACCGATGTCATCCGCGCCGAGCTCGACAACACGAACATCTTCCCCGCCGTCAACCTGGTGTACTCGGTCCGCAACAACCAGAACCTCCGGGTCGGGGTCAGCCAGACCGTCAACCGCCCCGAGTTCCGGGAGCTCGCGCCGTTCGAGTTCACGGACGTCGTCGGCGGCCGCGCCACCGTCGGCAACCCCGACCTCGAGCAGTCGCTGATTCAGAACCTCGACGTGCGCTGGGAGCTCTTCCCCGGCACCGGGGAGGAAGTGGTCGCGGCCAGCTTCTTCTACAAGAGCTTCGACAACCCCATCGAGCGGATCGTCGAGCCCACGGCCCAGCTCCGGACCTCGTTCACCAACGCCGACTCGGCCCGCAACGCCGGGTTCGAGATCGAGGGGCGCAAACGGGTCAACGAGTATCTGTTCGTCGGTGCGAACTACACCTACGTCGACTCCCAGGTCACCCTCGACGCGGCCTCGCGCCAGGTGCAGACGTCGCTGGTGCGCCCGCTCGCGGGCACGTCGAAGAACCTCTTCAACACCATGCTGGAAGTGCGCAGCGCGGGCTACTCCGGCCGCCTGCTGTTCAACTTCTTCGACGACCGCATCAGCGACGTCGGCTCGCTCGGCCTGCCCGACATCATCGAGAACGCGCGCAACTCGCTCGACTTCGTCTTCTCGAAGCGCTTCAGCCAGATCAGCTTCCGATTGGCGGTCACCAACCTGACCGACTCGCCGTACGTCTTCCAGCAGGGCGGACAGGACCAGCGGGCCTACAAGCTCGGCCGCACCATGGCGTTCGGCCTGTCGGTGCACCCATAGGCAGCGACCAGGGCGCACCAGAGGCCAGAGACACGAATCATCCGAACCAGGACAAACCAGCATGTGGACCCATACGCACAGCAAGACCATCGGCGGCGCCGCGGCGGCGCTGCTGCTCGCCGGCGCCGGCATCCTGCTGACCGGCGAAGCGGCATTCACCCAGTCGATGACCTCGTGCCGGACGGTGGACGGCATCGACAAGGAAATGTGCGTCGTCAGTGGACGCATCACCAGTGACACGACCTGGGGCAACACCAGCTACTGGGTGCTGCGGGGCGCGGTGTTCGTCGACTCGCCGGCCCGGCTCACCATCGACGCGGGCACCGAGATCTTCGGGGAGTTCGCCACCAACGGCACCCTGATCATCGCCCGCGGCGCCCAGATCCTCGCCGACGGCACGGCCAGCTCGCCCATCGTGTTCAGCAGCGACCAGCCCATCGGTGAACGGGCGCGCGCCGACTGGGGCGGGCTGATCATCAACGGCTACGCGCCGCTCAACGTGCCGGGCGGCGAGGGCGTGGGCGAGGGCGACACCGGCACGTTCGGCGGCACCAACGCGGCCGACGACAGCGGGCACCTGAAGTACGTCCGCGTGGAGTTCGCGGGCACCGAGTTCAGCCCCGACAACGAGCTGAACGGCATTGCCTTCCAGGGCGTCGGCAGCGGGACCGAGATCGACCACGTCATGGTGAAGTACAACAAGGACGACGGCCTGGAGTTCTTCGGCGGCACCGTCGCGGTGAAGCACGTGGTGCTGCAGGGCATCGCCGACGACAGCGTCGACTGGACCGACGGCTGGACCGGCAAGGGCCAGTTCATCATCGTCATGCAGAGCGGCGACGACGCCGACCAGGGCATCGAGGCGGACAACAACGGCGACAACAACAACCTGACGCCGCGCTCGAACCCGACCCTGTACAACCTGACCCTGATCGGCGACCCCGACACCGACGAGGGCAGCGAGAGCGACATCGGGATGCTGCTGCGCGAGGGCACTTCCGCCACGATCCGGAACTTCATCGTCCTCGGATTCAAGGAGGCCTCGGTGGACATCGACCACACCGCGACGTTCGATCAGGTCGACAACGGGAGCCTGACCCTCGCGAGCGGCATCATCTACGGCAACTGCCTGGTGAGCCGGTGCGACAGTCAGTTCCGGACCGACAGCGACGACGAGGCGGCGTCGATGACGACGAAGGAGATCGTCACCGGCAGCGGCAACATTTCGTTCGACGACCCGATGCTGGCCGATCCCTACAACCTGTCGGACCCGGACTATCAGCCGGCCGCGACGTCGCCGGCCCTGAACGGGGCGGTGGCCCCGTCCATGCCTCCCAACGACGGGTTCTTCGAAACCGCCAACTTCATCGGCGCCGTCGGACCGGCCGACGGCGGGCAGGACACCTGGTGGCAGGGGTGGACCGACTTCGCGACCAACTGACGGCGTTCGTTCACAATGGCGGCAACGACACCCCCCGTCGCCCGGCGGGGGGTGTCGCGTGCGCCCTCCTCCTCACCCTGGCGCTCGCCGGATGCGACGCGCCGCCCCCGCCCCTCGCCAACACCCGGCCGTCCCCGGAAGCACTCGCGACCGCCGTTCTCGACGCCCTCGCGGACGGCGATGCGGACCGTCTCGCCGCGCTCGCCCTCAACGGTCAGGAGTTTCGTGACGTCGTGTGGCCCGAGCTCCCGGCGAGCCGGCCCGAGCGCGGGGTGCCGGTGTCGTACGCCTGGGGCGACCTGCGCCAGAAGAGCTCGAACGCCCTGCGCCGGCTCGTCGCGCGCTGGGGCGGACACCGCTTCACGCTTCTCGACGTCGCCTACGACGGCGAGACCACCGACTACGGCGCCTTTCGCGTGCATCGGGAAACCCGCCTGCGGGTGCGGGACGAGAACGGCCAGGAAATCGAGATGCACTTCTACGGGTCGACCCTCGTGCGCGGCGACGAGCACAAGGTCTTCAGCTTCGTGGTCGACTGACCGCGGTCCACAGAGGGAAGCGGCGCCGGGGGCGGCGATTTCCGAGCGGGAGTCCGTGCGGTGGAACCGCCCGGAGCCGCAAGGCGACGGTTTCCGGGGCAGGAGTCGGCGCCTCAGGCGAACGGTTTCCGGGCTATAGTCGTGGGGACGGACCCTGCGGCGGCGCCTCCCGCCGCGCCCGCCGGCAACGCTCCGCCGTCTCCGGGGCGGGCCACTCCGTCACCGCGGGGAAGGACAGGTTGCACCATGGCACCGCGACGGGACTTTCGACAGACCAAGATCGTGTGCACGCTGGGTCCGTCCAGCTCATCGCCGGAGCAGATCGAACAGCTCGCCCGGGCCGGCATGAACATCGCGCGCCTCAACATGTCGCACGGCAGCCACGCCAGCCACCGGGAGGTGATCCGCATCGTCCAGGACCTGAACCAGCGCCTGAACCACCCGATCGCCCTGCTGCTCGACCTCCAGGGGCCGGCCATCCGCACCGGCGACCGCCTCGGGCACCTGGCCCTGGAGGTCGGTCAGGAGTTCCACGTCACCGTCGCCCCCACCGAGAACCCCGAGGAAAGGAGCATCCACGTCGACTACCGGGACATGGTGCACCAATTGAAGGCAGGCGACCGGATCACGGTCGACAACGGGCTGATCAACCTGGAGGTGCTGGAGACGCGGGAGCACGACCTGCGCTGCCGGGTGCTGGACGGCGGGGTCCTGGGATCGCGGAAGCACATCAACCTTCCCGGCGTGCGCATCAACCTGCCCTCGATCACCGAGCAGGACGTCGCCGACATCCGTTTCGCGAGGGAGCACGACGTCGATTTTCTCGCCGTGTCGTTCGTGCGCAGCGCCGAGGCGGTGCGCGACGCGCGGCGGATCATCGCCGAGGCCGGCGGGCACCATATGCGGGTAGTCGCCAAGATCGAGAACCAGGAGGGCCTCGACAATCTCGACGAGATCATCGACGCGGCCGACGGCATCATGGTGGCTCGCGGCGATCTCGGCGTCGAGGTGGAGTTCGAGGAGCTCCCGGTGGCCCAGCGCGACATGGTGCGGCGCTGCGTGACCGCCGGCAAGGCGGTGATCGTGGCGACCCATCTGCTGGAGTCGATGATCGACAACCCGATGCCGACCCGGGCCGAGGTCACCGACGTCGCCAACGCGGTGTACGAACAGGTCGACGCGGTGATGCTCAGCGGGGAGACCGCGACCGGGAAGTACCCGGTGCGCTGCGTGTCGGTGCTCGACCGCATTGCCCGGCGCACCGAGAAGGAACGCGGGCTCGAGCTGCACCGCGACCGGGAGGCGCAATCGGTCCGCGAGCACCTGGCCCGGAGCGCGTGCCGGCTGGCCGATTCGCTCGGGTCCCGGGCCATCGTCGTCATGACGATGCGGGGCCTGCTGGGTCACCTGGTCAGCAGCTTCCGCCCGCGCGCGATCATCTACGCGTTCACGACCACCGAGATCGTCCGCCGGCGGCTCTGGCTCTCGCGATCCGTCGTGCCGTTCACCCTCGACCTGACGGAGGAGCCGGACCAGGCGGTGGTGCTTGCCCTCGAACGTCTCAGAGCGCACGATCGCCTGGTGAGCGGCGAACCGGTGGTGATCGTCGCGAACGTCGCCACCAGCCACGGCCTCGTGAACGCCATCCAGGTGCGCACGGTGGAGTGAGGCGGCTCCGGCGCGGGCTGCAAGCCCGCGCCGGAGGAGCTTCGCGCCAGCGAAACTCCCAACGCGACCGCAAGGTCGCGCTACGGCTCCGCTGCCCGCCCCGCCGACCGCCCGGGAGTCCGCCCGGTTCCACGGCCGCAGGCGCCCGGCCGCGGGCGCAGCGAATCGGACGGTGGGATCATCGGAAGAGACGCAGCGTCACGACGGTGAGAAGGGCGGGAACCGCGAAGAACACCGCGAGGACGTAGGCGATGGCGAGCCCTTTGCGCTCCGCCCCGAGGTTCGCTATCCAGTCGGCGCCCCGGAGGGGCACGCGCCGCAGCCACGGCACGCCGTAGACGACGGTCACCGCGAACACGTTGAAGAGAAAGTGGGCCAGCGCGATCTGCAGCGCCGGCTCGCGGTAGCCGCCCGTGACCGCCGTCGCCGCCATCAACGCGGTGATCGTCGTGCCGATGTTGGCGCCGAGGGTGAAGGGATACACCTCCCGCAACGCGAACACGCCGGCGGCGGCCAGCGGCACCATCAGGCTGGTGGTGGTGGAAGACGACTGCACGAGGACCGTCACCACCGTCCCCGACAGAATGCCGCCCGCCGGGCCCCGGCCGATCGCCGCATGCAGGAGCCGCCTGGCGTTGCCCACCATGACCGTCTTCAGCGCTCGGCCCAGGTACGTGATCGACACCAGGATGAGCACGACGCCCAGCCCGATGAGCACGATGCCGCCCCAACCCTCCGGCAACGGACCGGCCAGCATCCCGACGATCGACCGGCCCGGCCGCACCGCCCGGCCCAGCACGTCCCATCCCCCGGTCGAGTAGGACCCCAGGGATCCGAAGGTGGTCAGCAGCGCCGCGCTCGCCCGTTCGATGAGGCCGAACAATATCTCGACCGGCAGGAAGATGACGATTCCGAGGAGATTGAACCAGTCGTGCACGGTCGCCGCCGCGAACGCCCGCCTGAACTCGTCGGGACGGCCCATGTGGCCGAGGCTGACCAGGGTGTTGGTGACGGTCGTGCCCATGTTGGCGCCCATGACCATCGGAATCGCGACCGCGACCGGCAACCCGCCGGCCACGAGGCCGACGATGATCGACGTCACGGTGCTCGACGATTGCACGAGGGCGGTGGTGAGCGTGCCCAGGAGCACCCCGACGAACGGGTTCGTCGCGAAGGCGAAGAGCCGCTCGGCGCCGGCCCGCCCGCCGACCACCAGACCGAAGCCGTCACCCACCACCCCCACCGCGACGAGGAGCAGATAGACCATGCCGGCGACGACGCCCCACGCCGCCAACGGGCGCGGGGCGAACCGATCCGCCGTCCCGGCGTCCGGGCCCGGGTCCTGAACCATGCACCACCCTTCGTGACGGCAGGCGCGCCTGTCGCCGACATGGTACCCGCCTTTGCCGCCGGCACGCCCCGCGGGAACGTCGCCATCACCGGGAAACGACGGTTTTTACATATGCGTTACGCGTTCGACACATTCGGGAAATACTCTCTGCGGCCGTGAGTGGCGATCAGCGCGGGGAAGGCCCGGCGGCGTTCGACCGCGGGCGGCGCATCGCCGCCGAGGCGGCCGGCACGTTCGCCCTGGTGTTCGCGGGCACGGGCGCGATCGTCGTCGACCGGCTGACCGGCGGCGAGGTGACCCACCTCGGCGTCGCCCTCGCGTTCGGCCTCATCGTCATGACGATGATCTACGCGATTGGCGACATCTCCGGCGCCCATCTCAACCCCGCGGTGACCATCGGTTTCTGGATGTCGGGCCGCTTCCCGGGCGCTGACGTGCCGCACTACATCGCCGGCCAGAGCGCCGGGGCGGGGGCGGCCAGCCTGACCGTCGCCGCCCTGTTCACCCGCGCCGGCGGCCTGGGCGCAACCGTTCCCGCCGGCGATCCGTGGCAGTCGTTCGCGCTCGAGGTGGTGCTGACGGCGCTGCTGATGTTCGTCATCCTCGGGGTCTCCACCGGCGCGAGCGAGAAGGGGATCACCGCCGGCATCGCGGTCGGGGCCACGGTCGGCCTCGCAGCGCTGATCGGCGGCCCGGTGTCCGGCGCCTCGATGAATCCCGCGCGGTCCCTGGGACCGGCGCTGGTCGGCGCGGACCTCCAGCATCTGTGGATCTACCTGACCGCTCCCTTCCTCGGCGCCGCCCTCGCGGCGGGAGCCTCCAAGTACCTCAGGGGATGACCCCTGCGATTGGACGCACCCGCGCCGACCGGGGATCGGGGATAATGGCCACCGGGTACGTGGCGACGTGGGAGCCGCCGCCGCGGACCCGGTGGCGAACCCGCGCACCGCTCCTTCCCGGGCTCCCGGGTCGGTGGCGCCGCCCCTGCTCGACGCCGAGCCCGCGGGCGGGAAGGGCGCCCCGGCGGACGGCGACCGGCGAGGACACCGGCATGTCGCAATCACACCAGTTGAAGAAGCGCCTGCGCAACCTGGAGAAGCACCTGTCCCAGGAGAACCCGATCCTGCTGCAGACCGTCGCGAGCTTTCGCAAGCTCGACCGGGTGTGCTACCGCCTGGGCCTACTGGCGCCGGAGGAGTCGTTCGCGACCCGCATCTCCTGGTGGCCGATGATCTCGGTGCTGGGGACCTACTCGTCCGGCAAGTCCACGTTCATCAACCACTACATCGGCGAGACCCTGCAGCTCACCGGGAACCAGGCCGTCGACGACCGCTTCACGGTGGTCTGCTACACGCATGGAGACGAGGCCCGGGTGCTGCCGGGCCTCGCCCTCGACGCCGATCCGCGGTTCTCCTTCTACCGCCTGAGCCGCGCCATCGAGGAGCTGGCGGCCGGCGAGGGCCGGCGCATCGACGCCTACCTGCAGCTGAAGACCTGCGGCGGCGCGAAGGTGCGGGGCAAGATCATCATCGATTCGCCCGGCTTCGACGCGGATGCGCAACGCACGTCCACCCTCCGGATCACGGATCACATCATCGACCTCTCCGACCTGGTGCTGGTGTTCTTCGACGCCCGCCATCCCGAGGCCGGGACCATGCGGGACACGCTGGACCACCTGGTGGCCGAGACCATCAGCCGGCCCGACTCCAGCAAGTTCCTGTACGTGCTGAACCAGATCGACACCACCGCGCGCGAGGACAATCCCGAGGACGTCATCGCCTCGTGGCAGCGCGCGCTCGCCCAGAAGGGACTGACCGCGGGCCGCTTCTATCGCATCTACAACCCCACCGCGGCCGTGGCCATCGAGGACGACACCCGGCGCCAACGGTTCGAGGCGAAGCGCGACGTCGACATGAAGGAGATCCACGACCGCATGGAGCAGGTGGGCGTGGACCGTGCCTATCGCGTCGTCGGCTCGCTGGAACAGACGGCTCGGGACATCCAGGACCTGTTCGTCCCGAAGCTGGAGGCGCTGCTGGCGGAATGGCGGCGCGGGGTGCTGCGGCTCGACGCCGTCGTCTTCGGCCTCGTCATCGCCGCCGTCGGCGGCTGGACCCTGTGGACCGGCACCTGGGACGGCCTGAGCTTCTCGCACCCCGCCTGGGCGGGCCTGTTCGACCTCGACCCGCTATGGCAGCTCGTGCTGCTGGCGGTGGTGCTGCTGGCCGGCGGCTACGTCCACGCGAGGCTCCGCGGCCGGGCGGCGCGGGCGGTGCTCGCCAGACTGGCCAAGCAGCCGCAGGACGCCCACGGCACGCGGTTCGCCGACAGCCTGCCCCGCGCCTTCCGCAACAGCGCGAGCGGCTGGCGCAGCATCTTCTCGCGCCGTCCCGCCGGCTGGGAGGGCCGCGCCCGGCGCCGCATCGGCGACGTGCTGGCGGAGGCCAACGGCTACGTCCAGCTGCTCAACGACCGGTTCACCGACCCCTCCGGCACGGGCACCGCTTCGTAGCCGCGCTCCGGCGAGCGCGGTGACGGCGGCGGTCGCCGCACGCGGACCCAATCGGGGCTCGCGCGGCCCGGCGAGCCGGCCGGGCCTTGTTCCGCCTTCCAGATCCACCCCGACGGGTGTTCGGACGGATCTGCCCGGCGCCGATCATGGCGGCCCTTCTTGCGCCAGTGGTGCGTCACTTGAACAAGTGAACAAGTTGACGCTTGATCTGCGAGGCGTTTCGACGGTTCGGGCCGGTATCGCCGTTCGACGGCCCGTTCGGCCACATGCGAGCAACCGCAAGGTCATTTCCGGGACCTGTCACTAGCACCGCGGTCTCCGGCGTGCGGTCACGGCGCCGGGAACCGCGCGATCGGTCGGCGCCGGCGATGCCGCCGAGCCAGATCTCGCTGCCGACCTGCAGGCCGACCGTGCCCAGGATGAAGCTCTCGTTCGACGGATAGCGGACGATCTCCTCGGCCGTCAGCGCGTCCGGGTCGACCCGTGCCACGCGCGAGGTCACGCCGTCGCAGCGCCCCTCGCCGAGGCACTCGAAGATGGACTCGGGCGTGTCGCCGAGATGACCGGCGGCGAGCAGGGAGCCGTCGGGCGCCCACCGGACGTTGTCGATGTGGAAGCCGACCTCCACCGCGTCCTGCCGCACCGGGGTCTCTCCCCGGGACACGCGAATCAACGACCGGGTGCCCCAACCGCCGATGTACAGCCACCGCCCGTCGTCCGACGCGACGATGCCGTTCGGCCCGTTCGTCTCGGTGCCGGGAACCTCGGCCCAGCCCGCGTCCGGGGCCCACTCCCACACCCGGCCCTCCGGCCGGGCGAAGTGGGTCGCCGCGAACCCGCCGCCGGGGAGCGCCGCCACCGAGTTGAAGGTGACGCCCTCGGGGGCCGTCGCGCAGCCCGTCCACGTCAGCACCGGCCGCGGTCCGCGGGCGTCGAGCTCGAAGACCTCGATGGCCTCGCGCGCCCCGTGCCGCACGACATAGAGGGTGTGCCGCCCGCCGGGCCCCGGCCGCAGGTTGAGGCCGTGCGGCCGGAAGCCGCCGGCCAGGGGCCCGCCGCAGCCACTGAACGCGGGGTCGGGTCGGGAGCCGAACGAGGGAGTCGGAAACAGCACCGCCGAGCGGTGGTCCCGGCTGTCCGTGGCGTAGAGGTAGCCGTCGTCCTCCATGCCCGCCACGATGACCCAGGGCGACTCCGGCACCGCCACCAGGTCCTCGGGGCTCACCGGGCCGCAGATGAACTCGACGTCGCCGTCCGGCCGGCACTGCGCCTCGCCCGTGCCGGCCCCCGCCGCCAGACACACCCCCGCCGCGACGACCACCGTAAACAGCCTTGCGCGCATGTCTCTACTCCTGTCGCGAGTTGGTCGCGGAACGGCCCCGCCGACCGCGGCAGAGGGCCCCGCTGCATTCGACCGGTGCGACGCGGGTTTCTCCCACGGGCCGCAAGGGTCTACTCTTGCCCGGGATTCGACCGATTCTACCGCCACACGTCTGCGCCGCGGAATGGCGCACCGGCCTGGCGGCCGGCCGACCGGCCGGCGAAGACCGGCCAGACGATGCAGATCGCCGACGTTGCGACCCGGGTTTCTCCCACGGGCCGCAAGAGTCTACTCTTGCCCGGGATTCGACCGATTCTAACCGCCACACGTCTGCGCCGCGGAATGGCGCACCGGCCTGGCGGCCGGCCGACCGGCCGGCGAAGGCCGGCCGGACCGGCATTCGAGACGATGCAGATCGCCGACGTTGCGACCCGGGGCAGCGCCGGGCCGGCGCGCGGATTCATCCTCCAGGCCACGTACCGCGTCGAGAACGGCGCGCCGGTCGTCCACCTGTACGGCGTGCTGGAGGGGGGCGGCACGTTTCTCGTGCGGGACCACCGCGAGATCCCGCACTTCTACATCCGCCGCCGGGACGCCGCCCGCGCCCGCGACCTGGGGGCGGCGCGGCAGCTCGACACCCCCCGGCGCACCTTCGACGGCGAACTCGTCGTGCGGGTGGACGTCTCGGTGCCGCAGGACGCGCCGCCCCTCCGGGACCGCCTGCAGGAGCACGGCATCCGGACCTTCGAGGCGGACGTCCGTTTCGCCGTGCGCTACCTGATCGACCGCGGCATCCGCGGCGGCTGCGAGATCGCCGACGCCTCGACCCCCGGCGAACGCATCACCCGCGTGTTCGACGACCCCGAGCTGCGCCCGGCGGATGTGACGGTGTCGCCGTCGGTGCTGTCCCTCGACATCGAGACCGACCCCGCCGGCCGGCGCCTGCTCGCTATCGCGCTCTACGGCGAGGACGCCGACGAGGTCTACATCGTCGACCCCGGCGGCCGCCGCCTGCCCGACCGCGCCATCGGCTGCGCCGGCGAGCGAGAGGCCCTCGACGCCTTCGCCGCCCGCGTGCGCGAGCTGGACCCGGACGTGCTGACCGGCTGGAACGTCGTCGACTTCGACCTCAAGGTGCTCGACCGGATCGCCGGACGCACGGGCGAGCGGCTGCAGCTCGGCCGCGATGCGGGGCCGTTGCGCCTGCGTCCGCCCCGCGGCTGGTTCGGCAGCGGCGAGGCGTCCATCCCCGGCCGCCTCGTCCTCGACGGCATGGATCTGGTGCGCGGCGCCTTCCTGCGCTTCGACGACTACACGCTCGACCGGGTCGCCAGCGAGGTGCTCGGCGAAGGCAAGGCGGCCCTCGGCGCCAGCCGCGGGGACCGGGCGCAGGAGATCCTGGCGCGCTTCCGCGACGACCTCGACACCTTCGCGGAGTACGCCCGCACCGATGCCCGGCTTGCGCTGCAGATCGTCCGGAAGCTCGACCTCGTGACCCTGGCGATGGCCCGCAGCCGCCTCACCGGCATGACCCCGGACCGCGTGTCCGCCAGCATCGCGTCATTCGACTTCCTCTACCTCGCCGCCCTCGGCAAACGGGGCATCGTGGCCCCCACCGTGCGGTCGGACGACGCGCGGGTGTCCCGGCATCAGGCCGGCGGCGACGTCTTCGAGCCGGTCACCGGCATCCACGAGAACGTCTGGGTGTTCGACTTCAAGAGCCTGTATCCCAGCGTCATCCGCACCTTCAACATCGATCCACTCGGCTACGTGGCGAATCCCGCCCCTGGGGACGCGGTGGTGCGTCTCTCCGACGACGCGGCGTTCCGCCGCGGCGACGCCATCCTCCCGGCGATGCTGGACGAGCTGTTCCCGCAGCGCGAGGCCGCCAAGCGCGCCGGCGACGACGTCGCCTCGCAGGCCATCAAGATCCTGATGAACTCGTTCTACGGCGTGCTCGGCACCCCCGCCTGCCGCTTCCACAACGTCGCCGTCGCCAACGCCGTCACCGGCATGGGGCGCCGCCTGCTGCGGTGGTCGAAGCGCTGGTTCGAGGAACGCGGCTTCGACGTGCTCTACGGCGACACCGACAGCCTCTTCGTGCGTTCCCGCCTGTCCCTGGATGAAGCCCGGGACGCCGGTCCGCGCCTGGCCCGGGAGCTGAACGAGGCCGTCGCCGCCCACGTCGCCGCCGAGTGGCAGGTGACCAGCCGTCTGGAGCTGGAGCTGGAGAAGCTGTACCTGAAGCTCGTCCTGCTGTCCGTCCGCCGCGGCCGGGGCGGCGCGCGCAAACGCTACGCGGGGCTCGTCGACGGCCGCCGCGAGGTCGAGTTCGTCGGCATGGAGGTGGTGCGCCGCGACTGGACGGAGCTCGCCAAGGACGTGCAGCGCGAGCTCTACGCGCGGCTCTTCGCGGGCGAGCCGGTGGACGGCTATCTCGCGGATACCGTCGCCGCGCTCCGGCGGGGCGAGCTCGACGACAAGCTCGTCTACCGCAAAGGCCTGCGGAAGCGTCCCGCCGCGTACACCGCGAGCACGCCGCCCCACGTCGCCGCCGCCCGCAAGTCCCGGCGCCCGGGCCGCGTGATCTCCTATCTGATGACCGTCGCGGGACCGGAGCCGCTGGACGCGCTGACGAACGCGCCGGACCGGGAGCACTACGTGGACAAGCAGGTGCGCCCCGTCGCCGAGCCCGTGCTGGCCGCCCTCGGTCTCGACTTCGACCGGGTGGTGGGCGACGACGACCAGCTGTCGCTGTTCTGACTCGTGTTCGTCATCTGCCGTTTCACGCAACGGCCACGCACTGCACCGGAGGACGGCTACTGCCGAGGCAGAAAAAGTCGCTTCACCACGCAACGAAAACCGGGCAGCACATCGTCTCCGTTCAGCTCGTCGTCGTCCCGGAGAACGTGCAAGTCATGGGGCGACCGGTAGACGCGGACAACCTCCGCTGCCGGCTCGACGAGCCAGACCAGACGGGTACCGGCTGCAAGATACTCGGCGACCTTGGCCTGGACGGCGGCCAAGCCGTCCGATGGCGAAACCACTTCGACAGCGAGATCCGGCGCGAACGGCCAATAGGTCCGAGGGATGCCGGTCTTCGGGATGCGCGCCGCGGCGACGAATGCGGCGTCCGGGGCCCGGACGATATCGGGATCGCGCCGCAGGATGAAGCCCGTTTCGGCGCCGCAGCAGACGCCCAATCCCTGCGCGCTCACATGCTCGTCAAGGAGGCGGCCGATCCGGATCGACAATACGCCGTGCTCGGCGCCGGTTGGCGTCATGCGAATGATCTCGCCGTCCACGAGCTCCGAGCGGTAGCCGTCATCCGGCAACTCGAAGAGCTCTTCGGCCGTCATCAGCCGCCGGGCAGGAACCGCCATTGGATCTCCCCGTATCGAATGCGGTGCGCCGACGGCGCCGGCTGGAGTCGATCGGCCCATCGGTCCATTGTATTGTGGCCGGCGCTGTTCTGACCTGCCGCCCTGCCAGCCCCCAAGCGAAACCGCAGCGGCAAACGCGCGGGAATCCCCTCCCCTCCGGACTACCTCTCACCGCCCGGCCGCTCCCCGCCACGTCGGCTCGTCGAGAGCCCCGGTCTCGGCCAGGAGGGCGTCGAGGCGCCGGCTCAGCCGCTGGAAGAGGGCGGCGACCTCGGGTTCGGCCCGCTGCGCGATCTGCCGGTCGATGGTCCCCGCCCGGGTCTCGAGCCGGATATCGCCCAGAAGGTTGCGCATCTCGCCGGGGTCGGCCTCGAGGTCGTAGAGCTCGTAGCGGTCCCAGACGCCGTGGAACCGCATGAGCTTGTAGCGGTCGCCCCGCACCCCGAGGACGGTCGGGGTCTGGGGAAACGCCCGCTCCCAGAAGTACTCGTAGAGAAACGCGTCGCGCCAGTCCGCGCTCTCGCCCGTCAGCAGCCCCAGGAACGACCGGCCGTGCATGGCGTCGGGAACCGGCGCGCCGCCGGTCTCGAGCAGGGTCGGGGCGATGTCGATGTTCAGCACCATCTCCGGCCGCCGCTGCCCGCCCGCGAACAGCTCGGGACAGTGCACGACGAGGGGCACGCGGATGGACGCCTCGTACATCGTGCGCTTGTCGATCAGCCCGTGCTCGCCGAACTGGAACCCGTTGTCGGACATGAACACGACGAGGGTCGAGTCGAGCAGGCCGAGCTCGTCGAGGACCGCCGCCACCCGGCCCACGCTGTCGTCGACGGCCATCAGGGCCTCGGCGTACTCCTGCACGAAGCGGTTGAAGTCGGTGCGGCCGTCGTACATGCCGTCGACGCCGTGCCAGCTCGTGCGCTGGGCCCGCACCCAGTCGGGCTTGCCCCGGTAGTTCGCCTCGGTGTCGGCCATCGACGCGGGCCGGACGTAGCCGCGGTCAGAGTAGGCGCCGTGCCGCTCGGCCGGCGTGAGGGGCGTGCACCGTGCAGCGTCGTCCCGCCCGCAGGAACTCCACCGCGTAGTCGGTCAGCAGGTTGCCCCTGCCGCTCGATGCGGGTCCCGTTGACGTTCGCCGGGTCGACGTACGGGCCCTGCGGAACGAGACCCAGTGGTCGAACCCGGGACGCGGGTCGTCGCTCGCGCCGCCCATGTGACTTGCCGACGCGGTCCGCCGGCGGCCTGGAGACCGGGTCGGCAGCGCGGGGCATGGCGGTGCTGTTGTCAGAGTAGAGCCCCCCGAGCAGAGCGAGGTGGTGACTCCCGTTCCCCTGCCGAGCCCCAGCCCGTCGTACTCGTCGCGATGTTCGCGGCTCGGACTCCTGGCCGCCCGGCGCCAGAACCCGAGCGTAAGGACACGACATGGACCCCGCCAACGCAGCGGAGCGCGGCCCGTGGATCCCCTGCTGGAGTGCACGGGACGCGGCAAGGCAGTTCTCGTCAGCGTCCCGGCCGGCTCGACTCTCGGCGCGACCGCGTGTAAGATACCCGCCTGTACCTGTACGCGTGACTCCGCTCGCGGGGTTGCGCGCTTGCGTCCGCCACGGCGACGGAACGCGGCGAGGGTCGACATGCGCATTCAGAAGAGAGCCGCCCTGGCGGCCGGGCTCGCGCTGGCTTGGCTGGGGCTCGCACAGCCCGAGGCCACGGGCGCTCAGACGCGGGGCCCGGAGCAGTCGCTCGTCAACCGGTACTGCCTCGGGTGCCACAACGACCGGGCGTTGCAGGGCGGGTTGTCCCTTGAGGCGGCGCCCCTCGACAACGTCGCCGGCCACGCCGAGGTGTGGGAGCGGGTGGTCCGCAAGCTCCGCGCCGGCGCCATGCCCCCGTCGGGGTCGGCGCGTCCCGATGCCGCCGCCTACCAGGGCCTGGTCGACTACATCGAGACCGCGCTCGACGCACGGGCCGACGCCGCCCCCGATCCGGGACGGACAGACACCTTCCGGCGCCTGAACCGCACCGAGTACCGCAACGCCGTCCGCGATCTGCTGGCCCTCGACGTCGACGCGGCCGCCCTGCTGCCCCGCGACGACGCGAGCTACGGCTTCGACAACGTGGGGGTGGTCGAGCTCTCGCCCACGCTGATGGAGCGGTACCTGGCCGCCGCGCAGAAGATCAGCCGGCTCGCCGTTGGAAGCTCGGCCATCGTGCCGGGCAGCCGGGTCGTCACCCTGCGGCCGGATCTGACCCAGGAGGTGCACCTCGAGGGGCTGCCGTTCGGCACCCGCGGCGGCGCCACCGTCGACCACACGTTCCCGCTGGACGGCGAGTACGAGATCGAGGTGCGGCTGGCCCGCAACCGCAACGAGAACGTCGAGGGGCTTCGCGACCCCCACGTGGTCGAGATGCTGCTCGACGGCGAGCGCCTGAAGCTGTTCACGGTGGTCCCCGACCGCAACCGGCTCGGCGGCTACTACGCCGACGAGGGGGTCGACAAGCACCTCAACCTGCGCCTGCACGTCACCGCCGGGCCGCACGCCGTCGGCGCCGCCTTCCTGCGCAAGAACGCGGCCCTCATCGAGACCGAGCGGCAGCCCTATCAGGCGCAGTTCAACCAGGACCGGCATCCGCGCCAGCAGCCGGCGGTGCATTCGATCTCAATCAGCGGCCCGTTCAACCCGAGCGGCGCCGGCGACACGCCGAGCCGCGACCGCATCTTCACGTGCCGGCCGTCGGCCGCGGCCGACGAGGCCGATTGCGCAGCCCGCATCATCTCCACCCTGGCCCGGCGCGCCTACCGGCGGCCGGTGTCCTACGGCGACATCGAGATGCCCCTCTCGTTCTTCGAGCGGGGCCGCGCCGACGGCGGCTTCGAGGCGGGCATCGAGCTCGCGCTGCGCGCATTGCTGACGAGTCCGGAGTTCCTCTTCCGCATCGAGGAGGACCCGGAGGACGCGGCGCCGGGTGCGCCCTACCGGCTGGGCGACTTCGCGCTCGCCTCGCGCCTGTCGTTCTTCCTGTGGAGCAGCATCCCCGACGACGAGCTCCTCGACCTCGCCGAGGCCGGGAAGCTCGACGACCCGGCGGTGCGCGAGGCGCAGGTGCGGCGGATGCTCGACGACCCGCGGGCGGAGACGCTGACCACCAACTTCGCCGGCCAGTGGCTCCATCTCCGCAACCTGGAGACGGCGGCGCCGAACCTCCGCCGGTTCCCCGACTTCGACGACAACCTGCGCCAGGCGTTCCGGCGGGAGACGGAGCTGCTGTTCGGCAGCGTCGTCGGCGAGGACCGCAGCGTCCTCGACCTCCTGCAGGCGGACTACACGTTCCTCAACGAGCGCCTGGCCCGGCACTACGGCATCCCCGGGGTCTACGGCAGCGGGTTCCGGCGGGTCGAGCTGCCGGCCGGCAGCCCCCGCGGCGGGTTGCTGGGGCACGGCAGCATCCTGACCGTCACCTCCTACGCCACCCGGACGTCCCCGGTACTGCGCGGCAAGTGGATTCTCGACAACCTGATCGGCATGCCCCCGCCGCCCCCGCCGGCGAGCGTGCCGCCCCTCGACGAGCCCGAGCCCGGGGTGGCCGCGCGATCGATGCGCGAGCGGATGGAGGCGCACCGCGTGAACCCCGCGTGCGCCGCCTGCCACCGGCTCATGGATCCGGCCGGGCTCTCGATGGAGAACTTCGACGCCATCGGCCGGTGGCGCGACCGCGGCGAAGACTGGGGCCCGATCGACGCCCGCGGCAGCATTCCCGGCGGTGGCGACTTCGACGGCATGGCGGGACTGCGCGACGCGGTCCTCGCCCGCCCGCACGTCTTCGCGGGCACGGTGGCCGAGAAGCTCCTCACCTATGCGTTGGGCCGCGGGCTCGACCACAACGACGGCCCGGCGGTGCGGCGGATCGTCCGCGACGCGGCCGGCGACGACTACCGGTTCTCGTCCCTGGTGCTCGGCATCGTCGAGAGCACCCCGTTCCAGATGCGGAGGTCGCAGTCATGATGATCAACAGGATGGCGCTACCGCGCCGGACGTTCCTCAAGGGTCTGGGCGCCACGGTGGCGCTGCCGTTGCTCGATGCGATGGTGCCCGCGCTCACCGCCCAGGCGGCGACCGCCGCCAACGCCCCGCGCCGACTCGGGTTCGTGTTCATCCCGATGGGGATGAACCCCACCCCGTGGACGCCGAGGGAAGTGGGCCGGCTGAGCGGGCTCTCGCCGTCGCTGGCGGCGCTGACCCCGCATCTCGACGACGTGACCGTCGTCACGAACCTCGACCTCGAGAACGCCCACACCACCGGCAACCACGCCTCGTCGAACGCGGCCTTCCTGAGCTGCCTCAGGGGCAAGCGGACCGAGGGCAGCGACTACGAGCTGGGCACCACCGTGGACCAGATCGCGGCCCGTCAGATCGGCGCGGACACGCCGATTCCGTCCCTGGAACTGGGCACCGACCTCATCGTGCAGGTCGGCTCCTGCGACAACGGCTACGCCTGCGTGTACCAGAACAGCCTGTCCTGGGCGTCGCCGACCTCGCCCCTGCCGACCGAGGCGGACCCGCGGGTGGTCTTCGAGCGGCTCTTCGGCGACGGCGGGACCACCGAGCAGCGGCGGGCGGAGATGAAGAAGAACGCGAGCATCCTCGACTGGGTGCTCGAGGACATGGCGAAGCTGCAGCACCGGGTGGGCCACGCGGACCGCGTCCGGGTCGACGAGTACGTCAGCACCGTGCGCGAGGTCGAGCGCCGCATCCAGCTCGCCGAGGAGCAGGCCGCGAGCTCGGTGCTGCCGGACCTGACCCGCCCCACCAGCGTTCCCGCCGAGTGGGAGGACCACGTCAAGCTGATGTTCGACCTCCAGGTGCTGGCCCTGCGGGCCGACCTGACGCGGGTCATCACGTTCCAGCTCGCGCGCGAGGCGAGCACCCGCACCTATCCTCAGATCGGGGTCCCGGAGCCGCACCACCCGATCTCGCATCACGTGAACGACCCCGAGAAGCTCGCCAAGCTCGCGAAGATCAACGCGTACCACGTGTCGCTCTTCGCGTACATGGTCGAGCAGCTGAAGTCCACCACCGATGGCGACGGCTCGCTGCTCGACCACTCGACGTTCATGCTCGGCAGCGGCATGGGCAACCCCGACGTGCACGACCACCGCAACCTGCCCATCGTGGTGGCGCGCGGCGGCAACGACAAGCCGTGGGGCGGACGTCACGTGCAGTACGACAAGGGAACGCCGCTGGCCAACCTGCACCTCGCGCTGCTCGACGACGTGGGCGTGCACCTCGACCGGTTCGTGGACAGCACCGGGCACGCCGTCGAGGTCATGGAGCCGCTGTCCCTCTAGGGATTCGGCCGGACCGGCATCGGGTCGGGAGCCGGCGCCGTGGCACGGCGCCGGCTCCCGCAAGTGGCGCCGGCTCCTGGACGGTTGCTCGGGCGGCAAACGGAGCCGCAAGCGGCGATTTTCGGGTCGGCAGTCTGCGCCGTAGAACGGTGCCGTTTCCCAGAGGAGGCGCCGACTCCTGGACGGTTGCTCGGGCGGCAAGCGAATCCGCAGCCGGCGATTTTCGGGCTCGGGCTGATCCTCCGGTCCCAGCAAGGATCAGTCCCCCGCCCGGAAGACCGGGCGCCATCCATCAGGGCACCGCTCGACACCCCTCGGCGGCGTGACCGGGCGCAACTCGGGAGACAAGCACATGATTCGGGTCAAACTGTTGATCGGCCTCACGTTCGCAGTGCTGCTGGCGGGTGCTCCGCCGGCCGCCGCCGCGGTCGACGTACCGCTCGTCGATGCCGTCAAGGTGGGCGATACGGCCCGGATACGCGCCCTCATCGATGACGGCGCCGACGTGAACGAGGCCGAGGCGGACGGCACCACTCCGCTCCACTGGGCCGCGTACGGCGCCGAAGTCGAGGCGACCCGGCTACTCCTCGGAGCGGGCGCGGTCGCCAACACCGGCAACCGCTACGGCGTCCGGCCCCTGTCTCTTGCCTGCATCTCCGGCAGCCCCGGCGTGGTCGCGGCCCTGCTCGACGCCGGCGCCAACCCCAACAGCACCCTGACGGAAGGCGAGACGGCGTTGATGACCGCGGCCCGCTCGGGCAACGTCGACGTGGTCGAGCTGTTGCTGGACGCCGGCGCCGACCCCAACGCGCAGGAGCACTGGAAGGGCCAGACGGCGTTGATGTGGGCGGCGGCCGAGGGGCACGCCCCGATCGTCCCGGCGCTCGTGCGCTACGGCGCCGACGTCGGCGCCCGGTCGAAACAGGGTTTCACGGCGCTGCTGTTCGCGGCGCGGGAGGGACGCACCGGCGTCGTGCAGACCCTGCTCGAGGCGGGGGCGGATCTCGACGAGCAGATCTCGATCAACTCGACCCTCACCGCCGGCGGCGTCGAGCGGCGGCGCGCGTCCGACGCCGGGCTGAACGCCTTCCTGCTCGCCGCGGGAAGCGCCCACTTCGAGCTGGCCGCCTATCTGCTTGACCGGGGCGCCGACCCCAACGCGGCGCCCCGGGGCTGGACCGCCCTCCACCAGCTCAGTTGGGTCCGCAAGGCGGGCATCGCCGGCAGCAACAACCCCGCCCCGCAGGGCTCGGGCGACATGACCAGCCTCGACTTCGCGCGCAAGCTGATCGCCCACGGCGCGGACGTGAACGCCCGCGTCACCACGCGCCCCCCGGCCGGCATCACCGCCCTGAACTTCATCGGCGGCACGCCGTTCCTGGTCGCGGCGCGGACCGCCGACGCGGAGTACATGCAGCTTCTCGCGGGATTGGGCGCCGACGTGTCACTGACCAACGAGGACGACTCGACCGGGCTCATGGTCGCGGCCGGCCTCGGCACGTCATCGCCCGGCGAGGACCCCGGCACCGAGGCCGAGGTCCTGGAGGCGGTGCGGCTGGCCCTCGATCTCGGTCTGGATATCGATGCCGTCGACGAGAACGGCGAGACCGCGATGCACGGCGCCGCCTACAAGCACCTGCCGAAGGTGGTGACCCTGCTGGCCGAGGCGGGAGCCGACATCGAGGTCTGGAACCGCGCGAACCGCCGAGGGGCCACCCCGCTGGGCATCGCCGTCGGCATGCACCGCGGCATGAACCTCCTCAGCTCGGCGGAGACCGCCGACGCCGTCCGCGACGCCCTGCGCGCGGCCGGCGTCACGCCGGACCAGTAACCCCATTCTGCTGACCTGAAGTGCCTCGTGGACCAACCCACCGAACTGCCGGCATGGTTCCAGCGGTTGCGCCAGTCCGAAGTCGTCGATCCCGTGCTCAAGGACCCCCGCTCCGTCGGAGGCACCCGTCTTGGCGTCAATAGCGACATCGCGTTCCAAGAAGTGATCGGCGGCGGCCAAGCCGATTTCGATCAACGCTGGCACAATTCGAAGGGGCACGTTCTCGCCCCGGACGATCGTGTCCTGTTGTACGCGTTCTTCAATCAGCCTGGACATCTGGAGGAACTCATCGTCGCGTGTCGCCAGCTCTTCAGAAACAGCGCGATCAAGGCGCCTATCGTCGTCGACCTCGGATGCGGACCGTTCACAGGTGGATTCGCCATCGCCAGCATGCTCGGTCAAGATCCGCAGGTTGACTACATCGGCGTGGATCGCTCCAGCGCGATGCGCCGCCTGGGCGAGCGGCTTGCTTCCGCGGGCGAACGCAGGCACGGCATGCCGCGAATTCAGCGTCGCTGGGCGAAGGACATCGCGTCCATTGACTGGGACCGCGCTCCCGGATGGCGCCCGGTCATCGTCATCGTGTCGTACCTGCTCGCCAGCCCGACACTGGATGCCGCAGCGCTCGTTGCCGAGCTCGACGGGCTGCTGACGAGGCTGGGCCGGGGACCCGTCACGATCCTCTATACGAACGCCATCGGGACCAACGCCAACCGGCGCTTTCCCGATTTCCGCGCAGCACTGCACGATGCGGGCTTCGTGACCGTTACCGAAGCCACCGGCGTGTTCGAGACCCGGAGACGGAAAAGCCGCAGCCTTCGATACGCGTTGCTTCAGCGCAAGCGGCAAAACACACTCCAACTGGGATGAACCGACGTGCGGCTTCCGACATGGGACGAACTGGTCGCGGAACCGGAACAGCTCGATGTCCTGGAACACCCTCTGGATCAGTCTCTGTTCGTCGCAGGTCCGCCAGGCTCAGGCAAGACGGTCCTCGCCATCCACCGAGCGCAGTCCGCCGCGCAGTCAAGGGAAAGTGACACGGCGGCTCCATCGGTGGTCATCGTCACGTTCAACCGAATGCTCCGGCGTCTCCTGACGCTCATGGACGAGAGCCGCCTCACCGTCGCCACCATGCAGAGCTTTGTCTGGAAAGACTACGAGCGACGCACAGGCAAGTATTCACCACGTCACTCGGCCGATCCCTACGAATACGACTGGGATGCCATGCTGACCACCCTCGACGGACACGCCCGCGCCATGCCCGATCGACAGCATCTGGTCGTGGACGAGGCCCAGGATCTTCCGGAAGGCTTCTTCCGATATGCGTCGCGCCACGTCTCACGCACGATGACGGTGTTTGCGGACGAAGATCAGGCACTCAAGGATCGTCGCTCGACACTGGCTCAGATCAAGGCAGCCGCGGGTTTGGCCGACCCCGTGTTGCTGACCCGCAATCACCGCAATACCCCCGAAGTCGCCGCACTGGCGAACCACTTCCACCGGGGCCGTCTGCCCGCCGCAGACGTCGTGCGGTCTTTTTCCCGAGAGCTGCCGCGTCTGCTCCGTTCGCGGGGTCCAGACTCCTCCGTCACCCCGATAGCGAACTGGTTCACGAATCGAGGCGGCAGCATCGGCGTCATCGTTGACAAGAACTCGACCGGTAGTGACCGTCACCACCGGCTGGCGGAACTGCTGCCGCAAGCACGCGTCGACATCTACGCGCATGAAGACAAGAACGAAGACTCGATCGATGTGCTGAAACCGGGCATCACTGTGTTGAATCGCGAATCTGTCAAGGGCCAGGAATTCGATACGGTATTCATCCTGGAACTCGAAGCGTTCATCCCTTGCAGGAACACAGCGGCATACCGGACGATGTACATGATGTGCGCGCGCGCTCGGGACCACTTGTTTCTGGTGTACGGTCCTGATGACCTGACGCCAGCCGCCAGAGCGTCACTGCCAGGGCCACAGGTTCTGGAGGAAGCATGACTGCTGCTACCGGCCAGACGCCGCTGCCCCTGACGCGCCCCGACGGCGACAGCGGACTGCCGCGTTGGCTCGGGCTTGCTACGAATCATCGGCGGCTATTCGACGCCCTGCAGGGTGACTGGCTGAATCCTCTGTACTCCGGCGCCGGTACTCTGCTGGGAGTCGAACGGTACGTCACCGAACCCAACGTGGCACCAACCGGCAGCCATCCAATCTGTGTTCGCCTGAAACTGAACGCGACGAAATTGCCGGCGCTTCGAGTACATGTACTCCGGCGCCGGACATGGCTGCCTTCTCGGCTCGACGCAATCGAATCGTCCGACATGGTTCTGCAATGGCCCGGCGCGCTGCCTACCTTCGCCATTGCCGAGCTCTCGGTCTCGACCGGAGAAGATCGCGCTCGTCTCGTCGGTCTTGCTCGCGGGGTTTCCAACATCGAGCTGCCGACGGAAGTCCGGGTCGTCGCCGACAACCGCGGTGGCGACAACCTGGAACCCGGCGATCCGCCGCCTGACACGTCCCGCGCGGTCACCCTGCCTGACGACGAGGACGCGATTCACGGCGCCATGAGCATGGCGGTGTGGGCAGTGCCGCGAATCGATCCTTGGTTGGAACTTCTCGCGGCCAGCCTGAGTTCCGATCAATTGCCGTTGTCGGAGCCGGCGAACCGGGTCGACGCATCGTGGTGGCGATTCCCACCGTGGTCACCACGGCTGGGTGACGCACAGCCGGCCGGTCCGCAAGAGGTCCTTTGGTTGGCGGCCATCGACGTGTTTCGACGCCGACCGACCGCGGATCGCGTCTATCCCGACGAGCTCGCCGAACGCATCTCGGACCAAGTCGCACGGCTCGACTGCGCGGCATACACCGACGTTGCGTTCACCTGGCTTCAGGCGACCCGCGACGTGCTGAGCGCCACGTCGACCATTCAGCTCGACGGCTGGCGGATGCATCCCGTCGAAACAGCGATTCAACTGGTGTTGGCTCGTCCGGAACCGAACCGGTTCAAGACATGGTTCACGGACGCGCCAAGCCTGCCTCCCGCCGTCGCGTGGTCCGCCGCCGCGTTGTGCGGTCTGCTGCATGGCCACCGGCGGCTCGACGTGGCATTCCGCGGTACGGCGCTCCAGCGAGAGCTCTTGTCGGTTCAGGCCATGCGAGTATCGAATGAAGCCCTGCGGGGCATCGACTGGCCGTCGGTGACAGCGAACGCCCCGGCGTGGCGCCGCGAGTCGGATGTGTTCGTTCTGTCCTGGGACAACCGGGACTTCAGCCGCAAACCGATCAAGGCGCGGGGCCGATGGTACACAGCGAACTTCGGTGACAAGAGGACGCTGGACGAGGCACGGACGATCACCCGAAAGCTGGGCTGGCCATGCCTGCAACGGGACATCGAGGTCGAGGACGGTCAGATCCTCTTGGCCGGCCCTGGCGATGTGACCACGTACACTGGACCGAACGCAAGACTCGACGTACGCGGCCGTGTACGGTTGCGGTTGCCGCGCAACGCCCTAATCGACGAGGCTCTCGACGTCGAGTCCTTTCGACGAGCCGCGGCCGTCGAAGCGGGACCATTGTCGGATCCGCCTGCGCCCCAGGGTTCAGACCGCCGAATCGAAACCCCGGCGGTGGACGATGTGTCGCCCGTTACGCCGAAGGCCGCATCACGCAAGGCGCCGGCCGACCCGGACGTGCCGGGCCTGCGGTACGTTCCCGACTTCATCAGCCCGGAGGAAGAGGAACGACTCACCGAGAAGATCGATGGCTGCGAGTGGCGGACGGACCTCAAGCGCAATGTGCAACACTACGGCTGGCGCTACGACTACACCGCCGGTCACGTCGATTCCTCCATGCGGCTCGGGCCCCTGCCGGACTGGGCCGACAGCATCGGGCGGCGCTTGGTGGCGGAGGAGCTCCTGTCGGCGCCGCCGGATCAGGTCATCGTCAACGAGTACAAGGCGAACCAGGGCATCAGCCGACACGTTGACAGTCCGGGCTTCGCCGACGGCATCGTCACGATCAGTCTGCTGGAGTCCTGGGAGATGGTGTTTCGTCAATTAGGCGCACAGAAACGGAAGGTGAACAAGAGACTGGAGCGGCGCAGCGCCATGATCCTGACCGGCGCGGCGCGATATGACTGGACACACGAGATACCGGCGAGAAAGACCGAGTACGACCCATCGTCCGGCAAGCGACTGACGCGCAAACGCCGCATTTCACTTACCTTCCGACGGGTGATCGTCGCCGAACACGACACCACGGCGGGTCGTCGCACGCCAACGAACGACCGCATCCGGACGAGCGCCGACTTGCCGGGCCGGCGTAGTCATCGGTGACCATGAGCACGGTCGGGCGTTGCGACGCTCCCAACCTGTCCGCCGGAGTACGAGCCGGCGGTGCCGGTGTCACCCCTGACCGGCAGCCGGACGATGTCGGGCATCCTCGACTGCCGGCCGGCAGCTCTCTGGCAGAGTCGCTGTCGCGTCCGCTCGCGGGCACGTTCCGCATCACCACGATTCGCGACTCGTGTTCGACCGCGCCGGGTTCGAGATGCACGGGAGCGTGGCCATCACGTACGGGCGTCACTTCGCCAGCCCGCGCGCGAACGCCTGCACGGGGGGGCGTGGTTCTCCGGGTAGTACGAGCGTGTCTTCGCGAAGGAGGATGGCCGCTGGGTCTACCTGCCGCACCGCACGGTGGATGACCCCACGTATGGCCCGAGCCGGGAAGCCCTGCCGGGACAGCACCGAGCGAAGCCGCTCGCCGACGGGCAGGAGACTGACAAGGAGGGTGAGATGCTCAAGTGGAAGGTGATGGCCGTAGCGGGGCTATGCTTCGGGATGGTTGGTACGGCTTGGGGTCTGGCCCAGCGGCAGAGGGCACCCGGCTTCTATGAGCTACGCATCTACACCGCCCAGCCGGGCAGGAGGGATGCGCTCGCCGAGCGTTTCGCCGGCCGCACGGCCGACATCTACTCGCGGCATGGGATCACGAACGTCGGGTACTGGATCCCGCAGCAGTCCAACGAGGATCTCGGCATCGACGAGGACGATACGTTCATCTACATCCGGGGCTATCCGTCGAAGGCCGAGCGAGATCGTCGACTCACGGCCGCCCACGACGACCCCGAATTCACGGAGGTCGTCCGGAGGCAGGAGCGCGATCCCGAGCGGAGGCTCATCGTGAGGGCCCACAACATCGACATGGCGCCCAGCGGACCTCAGAGTGCGATCACCATCGCACCATGAACGCCCATCCTCCGTTCCGAGCCTCGTCCAGGAGCGTCGGGCGTCAGTACTCGATCGTCTCGCCCGCAAGCGGGGGCGCCAGCGGCGACGGACGCCGGAGCATCGTGGCCTGCTCGTAGTCGTAGGCGTAACCTATGAGCTTCCCCTCGTCATGCGGTCGCCCCAGGAACCCCAGCGTCATCGGCAGCCCCTGCGTCCCGAACCCCATCGGCACCACGATGCTCGGGAAGCCGACGGAGCTGTAGCCGGCCAGGGTCGACGGACTGCGCACGCCGTTCGTACCGACGTAGGCGGGATCGTCGGCCGTGAAGGTCGGATCGCTGACGGGCGCGGCGAAGGCAGGGTGATACGGAAAGACCAGGGCGTCGAGCTCGTGCGTGTCGAAGAGCGCCAGCTTGAGCCGGGTGTTCCCCGGCAGCACGTTCTCGACGAGATCCGCGTAGTCGGGATGGTCGGTGGAGGTCGCCTCGGCGCGCTCGAGCAGGTCGAGTGTCGCCGCATCGACGGGCAGCGACGACGACGCCACCTCCGTCTCGTAGATCTCGAGGAATCGCGCCACCGTCTTGGGCACCTCGGGCCCGAACGTGGCGAGATACGCCTCCCAGTCCGCCCTGAACCGGTAGTCGGCGATCACCCGGACGCCGTCGACGAACGAGCCGTCGAACCTCACCGGGTCGACGATCTCGGCTCCCAGCTCCCGTAGCGCGTCGATGGCGGCCTCGGCCAGCGCGTCGACCTCGGGGTCACCCCCGAAGTAGTCCCGAGCGACGCCCAATCTGGCCCCCTGTAGCGAGCCGCGCTGGAGGAACTGCCGATAGTCGAGCTCCGCGGCCTCCGGGCCGGCCGGATGCGTGGCATGGACCTCCGCGTTCCGCCCGTCCGGGTCGGCAGGGTCTGGTCCGGCCAGGGCGTTCAGGAGGATCGCCGTGTCGGCCACGGTCCGGGTCATCGGACCGGCGGTGTCGAACAGGAGGTTCTTGGGGGCGATGCCGTCCCGGCTGATGAGCCCCGTCGTCGGCCGGAGACCGACGATGCCGCTGAACGACGAGGGGGCGCGAATCGAGGTGCTGGTGTCGGTGCCGACGGCCACCGCGGCGAGGTTGGCGGCCACGGCTACCGCCGAGCCGCTGCTCGACCCGCTGGCCCGGCGCAACAGGTTGTAGGGGTTCAGGGTCCGGCCGTCCACCGAGTTGTAGCTGTTGCCGCCGGCGAACTCGCCGAGCGACGCCTTGCCCAGGATGAGCGCACCTGCCTCGCGCAGCCGCCGCGTGATGAAGGCGTCGTCCGGAGGCACCGCGTCCTCGAGAATCACCGACCCGTTGGTGGTCGGCATGTCCGCCGTGTCGATGTTGTCCTTCAGCAGGACCGGAATGCAGTGCAGCGGCCCGCGCGGCCCCGAGACGGCCCGCTCCTCGTCGAGCTGCCTCGCCACCTCCAGCGCCTGGGGATTGACCGTGATGATGCTGTTGAGGCGGGGGCCCGCATCGTCGTAGGCCGCGATCCGGTCGAGGTAGAGCTGGGTGAGCGTGGTGCAGGACAGCGCCCCGACATCGAACGCGGCGCTGATGTCGGCGATGGTGGCTTCTTCGAGCAAGAAGGATGTTGCTGGACCCGCCGGCGTCGCTGGAGCGCATCCACCGGCGAGGATGGCCTCGCTCAAGATGAGCGCCGCGACGCAGGGCCCGGTGAGAGTCCGCATGGCCACCTTTCTTCGGTTCGGAGGGTTCCCGCCGCTCACTGCTCCTGATCGTCGGTCGCCGCCTGCGCGTCGAGGACGCGCTGGCCGGCGAGGGCGTTGCGCACCGCCCAGTTGCCCTCGTGGCACGCGTACTCGTAGATCTCGTAGGTCGGGTCGCGAGTCAGGGGCATCTGGATGGTGAACGGCGCGGTGTACACGTTCGGGTCGGTGACGGTGACGGTCCAGATGATGGTGTCCTCGGAGACACGCCGGAAGCGCTCCACGACCTCGAGGGCCTTGCTGGTGGGAATGCCCTTGAGCCGGCGGCCGGCGGCGCTCGACGCGATCCAGCCCCGGTTGTGGAAGTTCCTCGACTCGACCACCAGGGTGTCGCCCTCCCAGCGGGCCCGGGAGTCGCCCATCCACTGCCGGATGTTCCCGTCGATGTGCGGCTGATTCGAGAGCGGGATGATCCGCACGTCGTGGATCATCTCGTGCTGGATGACGAAGTGGTCCGGCGTCTGGACGATGCGGTAGGCGTTGTTGTAGCCGGCCGGGAGCATCGATCCGGGGACGCCGCGCGAGAGGCAGCGGTCCCACACGCTCATGTGCAGGTAGTCGTCGCCGTTGTGGTCCAGGTTGTACTGCTTGGCGTCGAGCGCCCACTGCCGGATGCGCGCACGCCCGTCGGGCGGGTCGACGATCAGCGACGTCTGCCCCGTCGACAGCACCGTGTCCCCCGCGTCGAGCCAGTAGCTGCCGTAGCCGCCGACGTTACTGCCCGCCTCGTAGCGCCGCGCCGGGGCGGCGTCGCGCGACTGCTCGTCGACGACACGCTGCTGGTTGATGGCGGCGATCTCCTCGTCGGTCAGGAACGCGCGTCCCTCGACGTTGGCGGGCCGCTCGATGGGGGTCAGGGTCTTGTTGCCCCACATGCCCTGGAGGTCGGGCTGGCCGTCGGCGGTACGGGGCAGCGTCCAGTCCGGATCGACGACGCGCTCGATTTGCGCACTGGCCCCGCCGACGCCGGCGAGCAGGCCGGCGGCGGCGAACGCCGCGATGACGAGGCATCGGTGATTGGTGAATGTCCGCATCGAATGGCTCCTTCCCTGACCTGAAACGCTCGGTCCAGATGTTTCGCGCTCGAATGATCCGCACTTGGGGGATGACGCGACCAGCCCCGGAAATCATCGCCTGCGGCTCCGATTTGCCGCCCAACCAACCCTCCCGGAAGTCTGCGCCTCCCTTGCGGGAGGCGGCACCGCTCCTACGGCGCAGACTCCTGGAACGGCCACACCGTCTGGCGGCTCCGATGGCCGCCCCCCAGTCCTGCTGGAATCTGCACCGCTCCGCGGCCCAGACCCGCCAATCAACGTCCGGCGGCGGCGGCGTCCCGTTCCTGAACCCGGGCGCCGGCCAGCAGGTTGGTCATGCCGTAGTTGCCTTCGTGACAGGCGTACTCGAACAGCGGCGCGTCGGTCCGCGTCATCGGAATCATCGCCGTGAACGGCTGCGTGAACGTCGCCGGATCGTCGACCGTGAACTCGTAGCGCAGGCGGTCCCCGCCTTCGCGGGTGAACCGCTCGACGAGCCGCGTCGTCTCGCCCGACCCGTACGACCGGGCGATGGTGTAGAAGCTGCCGGTCTTGCTGGTGAAGTTGGTCGACTCGACGACGAGGGTGTCGCCCTCCCAGCGCCCGCGCGAGTCGCCGAGCCACTGGCGGACGGCGCCGGGCAGGTGCGGCACGTCGCCGAGGGGCACGATGCGGGCATCGTGCACCATCTCGTTGAAGATGACGACGTGGCCGGGGGTCTGGAGGATGTGGATGTTGTTGTTGTAGGCGCTCGGCAGCATCGGCGGGCCGGCGTTGAAGCCGAGCATGCACCGCTCGGACAGGCCGAGGTCCTCCGGCCCGTGCGCGGGCGAGCCGATGACGACCCGCTCGCGGACGGGACGGCGCCGGGCCGCGCGGCGCGCCTGGTCGGCCTCGTCCACCCCGTCCACCCGCGCCGGGATCCGGCCGTCCGGCGGGTCGACGATCAGCGACGTGCGCAGGTCCTCGGTCAGGTTGTCGCCGTAGTCCCACCAGAAGTCGTTGTAGGCCCGCTCGACGTCGCGCCGGGCGCCGCCGTCCCGCCGGTCCGCGTTCCGGCTCTCGAGCGCGGTGTTCCGGAACGCCGCGGCCTCCTCGGGGGTGAGTACCGCCTTGTCGCCCAGCGCCGCCGGCCGCTCGAGCGGCGTCAGCGTCCGGAAGTCCCAGACGCCGTCCAGATCCGGCGCGCCCCACGGCGTGCGGGGTCCGGCCGCGGTGGCCGCCGCGCGGGTCGTCGCGGCGGTGTCGAAAAGCGACAGGTCGATGGCGTTGGCCATTGCCTCGTAGCCGGCGTCGGACGGATGCAGCCAGTCGCCGGCGTGCAGGTCCGACCGGAACCGCGTCGGTTCGTCGGGGTCGCGCACCGCGGCGTCGAAGTCGATGACCCCGTCGTAGGCGCCGCCGGTGCGGATCCACGCGTTGAGGGCCTGCCGCTTCGCCTCGCCCGGCTCCGTCCAGTAGAAGGCGCCCTCGAACGGCAGGAGGGTGCCGCCGTAGATGGCCAGCCCCTGCGCGTGCGCGCGCTGGATCATCGTCCGGTGACCCGCGATCAGGTCGTCGACCGACGGCCACGGATCGTCGAACGCCATCCCGATGTCGTTGGTGGTTTCCAGGACGATCACGTGGGTCGCCCCCGGCTGCAGGAGCACGTCGCGGTCGAACCGCGCGAGGCCGCTCGGTCCGAACAGCGCGTTCGGGTTCGGCGGCCCGTCGGTACCCGAAGGCGCCGGGCGGCCGGCCCGCCGGAGGATGCCGAGGCCCGCGTTGTGGCTGAGCACCCGGTTGCCGGCGATGCCCACGTTCAGGACGCCGGGCGCGGCGTCGCCGTGCTCGCCCGCGAGCCGCCGCGCCAGGAAGTCGGGCCAGCGGCGGTTCGCGTCGACCGTCGACCCCGTGCCGTCGGTGATCGAATCGCCCATCGCCACGATGGCGCCCGGGGCCGACTCCGTCCACACGTCGACGCGCGACAGATAGAACCACTGCTGCGTGTCGCGATCGTCATCGAACTGCCCGGCGCCGACGTGGTTGCCCGGCGCCGACACGACCGTCGTCGACAGCCCGGTGAGATGCATGGTGGCCGGCGAGGTCGACCCCCAGGTGTCGCCCGGCAGATGGAGATCGATGACCAGGTCGCTGAGCGGCGCCACCTCGAGGGCGACGGGGTCGCTCAGCACCGTCGAGCCCGCCTCGATGGTGACCGACGGGTGGCCGCCGAAGGTCAGATGGGCGCCCCCGGCGATCGCGGCGCCGTCGGCCCGTTCGGCGACGTGGGCGGCGCCGACCTCGAGGGGCTCGGTGCCGAACAGGTTCGTGAGGGTCACCCGCACCTGCGACCCGCCGATGCTCGTCCGCACGACCTGCCGAATCGTCTGGTTCCGCACCCGCACCGGCGTGCGCGGCGCCGGCGCCGGCACCTCTTCCGCCTGCACCTCGGGCGGCGGCGGATCGACGGCGAGGGGCCCGGTCGCCCAGGTACCGACCCACCGGCCCTGCGCCGCCGAGACGGCGGGAATCGCCAGGAGGACCGCGGCGACGGCGGCCAGCGCGAGTACCCGGGTGCGCCCGCCCGCGGCTCGACGGACCGGACCGACGGACCGACGGAACGTGCGAAACCTGCGTATCGACATCCTGCAATCCAATCTGCGGCACCGGCCCGCCGGGACCCAATCCCCGCGCACTCGCTCGACCCGGACCCGTTCGCGACGCTGATGTATTGTACCGTCATGTCCCTGAGCGGACACATGGAGGCCCGCCGGGAAGCGAGACCTTCGGGAGGGAGTTCGCGTTCGACGACTACGATTGCCGTACTCCGGCGGCATGCCAAGACACCGGCCGGAAGTACCGCGACCTGGAAGAACGCGTGCTGTGGCGGCTGCCGACTCCCTCTCCTGACTTCTTCCTGCTCGCGGACAGCCTGGATCCGGCTCTCGTCGATCGGGTCCGGAAGACGATTCCTCGCGCGGTTCCGCAATTGACCGGGGTACCGTATGTTCGGTCGGATCGACGCCGGGCCGCTCGACGCGCAGAAACTGGGCGTCGAGATGATTACCATCGAGGGGATCAGGGCCGGGCGGTCACCGACGGCTCCCGCTTGCCGGGAAGTGACATTGTTGGGGGCCGCGACCGCGAGGGCGTACGTCGGAGGGCTGAGCGGGTGCATTGTGCTCGACATGCACCGTCGATCGCGCCTGACGCCGTCCCTGATCATGCACGAGATCGGCCACGCCCTCGGCTTCTGGCACACACGCAACGTCGCCGACGTCATGTATGGGCAGGCACTACAACCCCGGACGCGAGGCGAGGTTCTCACCCCGAGCAGCACCCCGGACGCTTCGCCTACACGCAACCGCGCGGCGCCACGTATTCCGAGATCGCCCTCGGCGCGTTCGGCCTGCGACTGTTGCGGCGCGTACCGTCACCGTTCGACCACGGCGGAATAGCTGTCGACTAGACCCAGCTCTCACAACAGGACACGGAGTGCGGGCGACTCGCCGCCGTGGTCTCGGGACCATCAGGACAAGGTCCCGGCGGCTGAAGCCTCGACCTGCAACGGGGCGCCTTGACAATGGTGGCTACTGGAAGCTACCTTCGGGAACATGCGCTCCGTCGGGCTGAAGGTGCTCAACAACAAGCTGAGCGAATACGTGCGTCTGGCCGCCGCGGGCGAGACCGTGCTCGTGACGGACCGCGACCGCGTCGTGGCGGAAATCGTGCCGCCGCGGGCTGAACGGAGCCCCATCCTCGCCGACGCCCTGCTCGCCGACATGGTGCGCAAGGGCCTGCTGACGCCGCCCGCGGCCCCCGGCGCCGGACCGCCTCCGGCGCCCGCCCCGATCATGACGCTCGAACAACTGCTCGAGATGCTGGACGACGTCCGAGGCGACAGGTGATCTACATCGATGCCTCGGTCGCGCTGGCGCACCTCTTCCTCGAGGATCGACGTCCACCTGCCGATTTCTGGGACAAGACGCTGGCCGCCAGCCGCCTGCTCGAGTACGAGGTCTGGACCGTCCTGCATGCCCGCGCGTTCGCCGAATCCCACGGCGATGCCGCCACGGCACTCCTCGGACGTATCGCCCTGCTGGAACTGTCGCCGCCCGTCCTCACCCGCGCGCTTGGCGCGTTCCCCGTACCCGTTCGCACCCTCGACGCGCTGCACCTGGCGTCGGCCGACTACCTGCGCCAACACGGACAGACCGTCGAGCTCGCGACGTACGATCACCGAATGTCGGACGCCGCCCGCACGATGGGTATTCCGATCAGCGGCCTGACCGCCTGACACGTCAGCTCGTCTCCGAGCAACGTCAACTCGTCTCAGAGAATCGCGTGGGCGTCCTCGAGGCTCTCTCGAGTCGGACGTGCATCGTCCTTGTTCGCTCGATCGGAAGTGACTGACCCCTTCAACGGTACGCCGCGACTGCGTTTTCTCCCACCGAATGCGCGCCCCGCCCTGAACCGGTCCAAACGAGCGTGTATGCCGTCGATCCGAGGACTCGGGCGACCGGTGGTCGTCAGGACAAACGGGAGAGGGCGGAGAATCCGGCGCTCAGGATGAAGGTGGTTTCTGGGGGGGGGGAGCGCCTTCACGGAGTATGCCGTCTACTCGCAGACCTCGCCGAGCCCCTGGACGGAGGTCACGTTGAGACTGTCGACGGCGTTGTCGCCGCCGCTCTCGTCACGAATGAGAAGGCCCTTGGTCTCGACCTTGTGCCCGAGGTAGGCCACGGGGCTCGGGAAGACGTACAACAGCTTGAAGGCGCGGTTGCCGAGCGGGATCGCCTGCGCCTCGGCCAGCAAGTCGCCGGTCGACGAGGACGGGTCGGTGGCGCGGACCTCGGGACTCGCCGCGGAGAGGCTCCAGCCGGCGTGTCCGTCGCCGGTCAGGCAGCCGACCACCCGCACGAGGGCGAAGTTCGGCACGACCCCCGGCCCGTCCTCGCCTTCGACCCGGACGTGGCCGAGAAGGCCGGCCGAGAGCTCGGCGTCGCCCGACGGGAAGCCGTTGCGCTCGAGGACGTAGCTGATGATGTCGACGTAGGCGTCCCCGGACAGGTTCTCGGAGCCGTCGGGGGGCATGGACTGCATGCGCTCGTACAGGCCGTCGAGGGTCAACCCGGTCCAGTCGCGCAGGAACACGACGCCGGTGAGCGACCGGCCGGCGCCCCCGGTGAGGTCGGCCCCGTGGCAGCGCTGGCAGCTCGCCTCGTAGCGCTCGCGCCCGCGGGCGGCCTGTCCGGGCGTGAACACCCCGTCCTTGACCGTGGCTTCACCGTCCGGCTCCTGACTCGACACCGCGGTCAGGGACCCCGCCGTCATCGCCGCCACTGCGGCCGCCGTCATCAGCACTCGCATCGTATTCGCCTGCCTCGTTCGTGTGAACTGCCGGCTCCGCCGGTCCACCACTTCCACCCGCTCCGCCGCACGTGACCGAAAGGCCGGGCGCATGGCCGCCCAAGGGCTTGCGCTGTAGGAGTTTCGCGCCGGCGAACTCTCAACGCGGCCGCAAAGGTCGCGCTAGCGGGTTCCGAGCGATTCGAGCAACCGGACCGTGGCCGGCGCGGCCGCGACGTTGCCGGTCCGGCCGCGGGCCACGATGGCGTAGGGAGTCTGTCCCCGCCGGTTGACGACGTCGAGGTCGGCGCCGTGACCGACCAGCAGCTCGACGACGCTGTCGAAACCCTTGTCGACGACGTAGTGAAGCGCGGTGTTCCCGTCCTCGTCCACCGCATTGACGTACGCGCCCCGGTCGAGGAGGAACCGCACCGCGGCGCGGGTGCCGGCCTCGTCGTACATCTGGGCCTGGAACGCCGGCGTCTTGTGCAACGTCCTCTCACGCCGGTCCCACACCGCGTAACGCCAGCCGGCGCCGGCCGCGAGCATCAGCGGCGTCCACCCGTTCTTCAGGGGCAGCCGCACGTCGGCGCCGGCCCCGGCGAGGGCCTGCATGATGTCGACCTCGGTGAACTTCGCGGCCAGCGCGAGGGGAGTCGCCCCGAGCAGGTGCTCGCCCAGCATCAGCACCTGGCCGTTGCGCGTCACCTTCGTGGCCAGCGTCACCTGGGCGTTCGCGCTCGCGCCGCGGGCGAGCAGGGCCTCGACCACCGCGAGGTCGCCGGTCAGCACCGCCGCGTGCAGGGCGGTGTAGCCGGCGGCGGAGGCGTTCGGATTGGCGCCCCGCTCAAGCAGGGCGAAGACCAGCTCGCGGTGTCCGCTGTGCGCCGCCACCACCAGGGCGCTGGCCCCGTCGGGGGCGGTGTCGTTGACGTCGGCGCCGGCGTCGAGCAGCCGGCGCGCCACCGCCACGTCCCCGTGGCGGGCCGCGAAGAGCAGCGGCGTGAACCCGCCGACCTGCGTCTCCTCGGCGTCGGTGCCGTAGCTGCGTCCGAGCTCGCCGTAGTGCAGCTCGGACTGCAGCCGTCGGCTGATGACGAGCCGGCGCGCGCGCGACCGCGCCCCCACGTCGGCGCCGCCGTCGATCAGCAGCTGCACCACGTCGGCGTGGCCCTGCGCGACCGCCCACATCAGCGCGGTCTGCTGCTCCAGCGATTCGCGGGCGTCGACGTCGGCGCCCGCGTCCACGAGGCGCCGCACCGCCTCGGCGTTCCCGGTCCGCGCGCAGGTCATGAGGACGGTCTCGCCGGTCTCGACCGCCGCGGCGGGGTCGGCGCCGGCCGCGAGCAGCAGCCGGACCATGCCGGGGCTGCCGTTGCCGCAGGCGAGGGCCAGCGGGGTGACGCCCAGGTCGTTCGCGGCCGCGGCGGCCGCCCCGGCGTCGGCCAATCGGCGCGCCGTCTCCAGATCGTCGTGGTAGGCGGCCCAGTGCAGCGCGGTCGCGCCATCGGGTTGGGACGTGTTCACGTCGATCCCGTCCGGCGCGTCCACCGCGTCGAGGAAGGCGGCAACTACCGCCGCCTGCTGCCGCTTGGCCGCGTCGATCAGACGCAGATCCGGACTCTGGGCGGACGCTGCCGCCGACGTGAACAGGAGCCCGCCGGCCGCGAGGCCGACGAGCCGCGACAGTGCGATCCGGACAGGCATTGCGTCGTGGTCCCCGTTCAGATTCCGGTCAACCGCTCGGGCCGCGGACCGGTCACGAGTCTCGGGAGCGGTCCGGTGCTGTCGCCGATGCGCTCCACCGGCGCCCCCAGCTTGTCGAGCAACGACACGTGGAGATTGGCGAGCGGGGTGCGGTCGCGTTCCGGATACGCGACGTGCCGCCCCCCCGCGAGCTGCCCCGCCCCGCCGCCGAGCAGCACGAGCGGCAGGTTGTAGGGCGAATGCGCGTTGCTGTCGCTCATGCCCGCGCCGTACATCAGGATCATGTGGTCGAGCAGCGAGCCGTCGCCGTCCGGCGTCGACCGCAGCTTCTCGACGAAGCCGGCGAACAGGCTGACGTGATACCGGTTGATCTTCGTCAGCTTCCGCAGCGATTCTCCCACCCCGCGGTGGTGCGACAGCGGATGGTGCGCATCCGGCACGTCTATCTGGGGATAGGTGCGGCCGCTCAGCTCGTGCCCGCTCATGAACGTGGTGACCCGCGTTCGGTCGGTCTGGTGGGCCAGCAGCTGCAGGTCGTACATCAGGCCGGTGTGCTCGGCGAAGTCCGCCGGCGCCCCCATCGGCCGGGCCATCAGCGGGACCTCCCGCTCGCCCTGGGCCTCGGCGACCTCGATGCGCCGCTCGACGTCGCGCACCGCGTCGAGATAGGCGCCGAGCTTCAGCCGATCGCCGGCGCCGAGGCTGCCGCGGAGCCGGGCCACGTCCGCGCGAACGGAGTCGAGGATGCTGCGCTGCTCGCGGCGGCGCGCCTCGCGGGCGGCGGGGTCGGTGGTCTCGTTGTCGCCGAACAGCCGCTCGAACACCGCCCGCGGGTTGTGCTCCATCGGCAGCGGAGTCGCCGAGTCGCGCCAGGAGATGGTGTACGAGAAGGCGCAGCTGAACCCGCCGCTGTCGCACGAGCCGGCGAAGTTCGCGCCCTCCAGCCCCAGCTCGAGGGACGCCAGCGGGGTGTAGCGCCCGAGCTCGCGGGCCGCGATCTGATCCATCGAGATCGCCTCCGGGTTCCACAGGCCGGGATGCACGTCGGTCAGGAAGCGGGTCGCGGCGCGCGAATGGGTGCCGCCGCGGGACCCCGGCGGCGGCGTGCAGTTCAGCCCCGACAGCACCAGCATCTGGTCGCGGAACGGCGCCAGCGGCTCGAGAATCGGCGACACGTCGAAGCCGGCGCCGGTGGCCGCGGGCGTCCAGCTCTGCATCACCATGCCATTGGGCACGTAGACCGCACCGAATCGCACCGGCGCGGTGGCGGCGCGCGCGCTCAAGGCCGGCACCATGCCGTCGAGCAGCGGCAGCGCCACGCTCGCACCCAGTCCCCGCAGCACCGCGCGACGCGAAACCGCCCGCCTGGTGATGAACGTCATGACTCCGATCTCCTCATCTGAAACGGCACGCTCTCGACGATGCCCCGAATGATCGACGACCAGCGGTACCCGCCATCGTGCGCGTCGCGCACGATGGCCCGAATCGCGGGCTGGTCGAACGACTCCATCCGCCGGCCGACGGCGTAGGTCAGCAGCTTCTCGGTCACGGTCCGGACCACGCTGGTCTCGTGGGCGAGGACCGCGTGCCGCAGGGCGGCAGGGCCGTCCACGGGGGTGCCGTCGGCCAGCGCACCGGCCGCGTCGACCGGCGCCCCGTACTCGTCGGCGGCACGCCACCGCCCGATGGCGTCGAAATGCTCCAGCGCGAACCCCGGCGGATCCATCATGCGATGACAGGCGGCGCAGGCGGGGTTGGCCCGGTGCCGCTCCATCCGCTCGCGCATCGTCCGCGGCGCCGACGCCCCGTGGTTCTCCTCCAGCGCCGGCACGTCCGCCGGCGCCTCGGCCGGGGGCATGCCGAGGACGTTGTCGAGCAGCCACTTGCCCCGCAGCACCGGCGACGTCCGGGTGGGATACGCGGTCACCGTCAACAAGCTCGCGTGCCCCAGCAGCCCGGTCCGGTCGCCGCCGACGGGGACCCGCCGGAACCGTTCGCCGTAGACGCCCTCCAGGCCGTAGTGCCGGGCCAGCCGCTCGTTCGCGAAGGTGTAGTCGGCGCTGAACAGCTCCAGGACCCCGCCGTCGCCGAGCACCTGGCTCTCGAGAAACAGCTTCGTCTCGCGCTCCATGTCCGCGCGCAGGTTCTCGTCGAACTCGTAGAAAACGTCGGTGTCGGGAATCACCCCCCGCACCCGGCCGAGCTGCAGCCACTGGCTGGCGAAGTTGTCGACGAGGGCCCGCGCCCGGGGATCGGCGAGCATGCGGTCGACCTGCCGGTCGAGCTCGTCCGGCTCGGAGAGACGGCCGGCCTCGGCCGCGGCGAGCAGCGGCTCGTCCGGAATGTCGCTCCACAGGAACAGCGACAGACGGGACGCCAGCTCCAGATCCGTGAGCCGGTACGCGGTTCCGGGGGGGACGCCGGGCGGATCGCGCTCGATGCGGAACAGGAACTCCGGGGCCACCAGCAGCCGCTCGATCCCCTTCCGGATGCCCGCCTCGAAGCCGCCCCGGGCCCGGCCCTCCGCGTAGAACGCCAGCAGGGTGTCCAGATCGCCGGCGGTCAGCGGCCGCCGGTAGGCGCGCCGAGCCAGGGCCGACAGGATCTCGCCCGCGCAGCGGTCCTCGTCCGCCGACACCGCCGCGTCCCCCTCGGCGACCGCGTCCGCTTCCGGCCGGCAGCGGAAGATGCGGCGCCGGCTCGCGGTGTCCCCGGGACCGGCGGCGTCGTAGGGGCCGGTGATTTCCACCCGATCGATCGCCGCGTGCCCGTCGTAGAACCCGAGCCCGCTCAGCGAGAACCCGGACAGCCGGCGTTCGAGGATCCCCGTCGCCTCGGTACGCGCGGCCACGAACGACACCCCCACGACATGCTCTCCGGCCGTGGCCGGCACCGGCGCCTCCAGGTCGGCGTCGGCGTCAATCGACACGTGCTGCTCCCACGCCGGGTCCCCGCGGATCGTGCCGAAGAAGCTGTAGGCCGAGGGGTACCCGTAGCGGTCGGCGCCGCCGACGGTGAACCGCCGCACCAGACGCCCGTCGAGACGGACCTCGATCTGCTGGGGGGTTCCCAAGCCGACGATGTAGTCGTAGATCATCCGGCGCAGCCGGATCTTCACGCGGTACTCGCCGTCGAGCGGGAAGTAGTGGCGGATGGCCATCCCTCCGCGGGACCCGAACGGGAGATCCTCGCTCATGCGGTCGTCCTGGTAGAGCAACCGCGGCGTCGAGTAGGTGGCGGCGGCGAACCCGGGACCGATGGCGGGGTCGGCGACCGCGAGCCGGCTGATCCGGTTCGCGGCGGACAGATAGCGGTCGAACAGGGCCGGCGACACCGAGAGGGCCTCGGCGTCGGTGCTGAACCCTTCCTGGCTCACGTCGTCCGGCGGAAACAGCAGCCAGCCATCGTCGACCTCGAGGTCGAGCAGACTCCGCACCGCGTTGCGGTACTCGGGCGTGGTCAGGCGGCGCACGGCCGGCCGGCCGGGGTCGGCGCGCTCGGCCGCCACCGCGTCGAGGGCGTTCTCGAGCCAGCCGAGAAACTGCTCGTGGACGTCGGGCGCCGGGCGCGGCCGGCCCGCCGGCGGCATCATGCCGAGCCGCAGCTTGCGGACAATCTGCTCCCACACGCCAGCGTCGGCCGCGACGTCGCCGGCATCCAGCCCGTCGAAGGCCACCGGCACCAGCCCGCGCTCTTCACGGGCCGCGGTGTGGCACGCGAGACAATAGCGTTGCAGCAACGCCTGGGCGGACCCGGCGTCGTGCGCCGGCGCCGCCGCACCTTGGCGGGCCGACACCACCGCCGGCGCCAGGAGCGCCAGCGCGATCACCCACGCGGTCGTCGACCGGATGGCCCGTGTCGCCCTCGATAGCATGGTCTCTCTTCGTCTGAGGGCGGCACCGCTTCGCTTCGATCGCCCCTACCGGTCACCGCCTCCGCTACTGTAGTGCCAGCCGGGCTCGTTGGCAACCCGTATTCCCGCCCTTGTTCGCCGCAGGGGCTCAAGCCCCGTCCCCATTTCAAATCTACAGGAAGAGCGCTGCGCTTGCATCTCGACCGGGAACGCCGCGCCGGGCAGCGGCGCTCGTCGCCGGCCGGTCATGAAGGTACTGCCGCACCGCTCGCTCGTCGAGCAGCGTCAACGTCTCGCCGTCGCGGGCGACCAGCTCTTTCGCCTCGCGGAACAGGTGGTCGTCGAAGCTGAGGGTCGTTCGCATGCAGGAATCTGACCAGGCGCTGCAGATATCTGTCAAACGGGAGACATCCGACTCCCCTGATCCGCGGGCTCGCGACGGCCGGCGCCGTCTGGAGCTGCCGCGGCGGCCCGTGGTTACCCGCGGTTGGTGTGGCATAATGCCTGGATACACATCACATCCGCGGACCGGGTTGAAGGAGTCCATTCATGAGAATTCAGGCGCGAACGCTCACGGTCGTCATGGCGGTCGGAGCGCTGTCCGTCATCGCCGCTCCCAGCCAGGCGAACGAGGGCGACGTCACCTACTATCGGGATGTCCTGCCGATCATCCAGGACAACTGCCAGAGCTGCCACCAGCCGGAGGGTCAGAACCTCGGCGGGGTCCTGGCGCCGATGTCGTTCATGAACTATCAGGAGACCCGCCCGTGGGCCCGCGCCATCGCCAGCAAGGTCGAGGCGCGCGAGATGCCGCCCTGGTACGCCGAGGGGCCGAAGGGCGTCTTCTCGAACGAGCGCCTGCTGACGGACGCGGAGATCGGGACCCTGCTGAGCTGGGTCGAGGCGGGCGCCCCCGCCGGCGACCGGGCCGACGCGCCCGCGCCCCGGCAGTTCGTCGAGAACACGAGCGGCGGCTGGTCGCTGGGCACGCCGGACTACGTGTTCAAGCTGGACGAGCCCTACCACATCGACGACGACGTGTACGACCTGAACATCAGCTTCTTCAAGACCCTGACCGAGGCGGACCTGCCGGAGGACGTCTGGGTGCGCGGCTGGGAGTTCAAGACCGACGCCGGCACCGTCGGCCACCACATGTGCGGCTTCGTGCGCGGCCCCACCCCGGACGAGCGGCCGATCGAGGAGGTCGCGGCCGAGGAGGGCGCGGCGGGCACCGGCCAGCTGCTGACGTGCGTCGCGGAAGGCGCCGAGGCGGTCATGCTGCCGGACGGCTACGGCCTGCGGCTCGAGGCGGGGTCGACGCTGACCTACAACATGCACTTCCACAAGAACCCGGGCGAGGGCACGGGCATCTCGACGCAGCCGGAGATCGCCTTCTTCCTCGAGAAGCGGCCGGTGCAGTTCAAGGTCGTCAACGACTCGATCGGCAACACCGGGTTCGAGATCCCGCCGGGCCACCCCAACTACCGGATCGGCATGTCCCGCACGCTCGAGCAGGACATCCACGTGCTGACCTACTGGCCGCACGCGCATCTGCGGGGCAGTGCGTCCCGCTACACGGCGTTCTATCCCGACGGCCGCGAGGAGCTGCTGCTCGACGTGCCGCACTACGACCAGGGGTGGCAGGAGACCTACAAGTACAAGGAGCCGAAGCTGCTGCCCGAGGGCACGCGCATCGACATCAGCTTCTGGTACGACAACTCGCCGGAGCGGGCGGCGCGCTACGACTACCGCTCCAACGAGTCGCCCGGCCACGGTCCCCGGACCGACGACGAGATGTCGCTGGGCTTCATCGGCTACGCCGTCGAGCTCGACGAGCCGGCGAACACGACCGACGACGACTAGCACCGTCCTTCACTGGAGACCCGCGCCCCTTTCCGGCGCGGGTCTTCCGGTTTCCCTCCCCGGTTGGATAGCACCATGCCTGCTCCGCGATTCCTCCTCGTCGCGTGTTTCCTCGTTCTGTACGCCCTGACGCAGCCGGCCCCGCCGGCGCACGCGGGACAGGCCGATGGCGAAGCGAACGGACTCGTCCGGTCCGAGCTGACCCTGAACGGACGGCGGGTGAGCGTGGCCTACGACCCCGCCCTGCCGTCGGACCACCGCTCGCTGCTGGTGCTGCGGGCCGGCTCCACGCAGGCGGCGGTGCGGCTGGGGAGGCTGGAGGGCCATCGATCGCTGGCCATCGGAACGCTGGCCCCGGATCCGGACAAGCCGCGCGGCCCCGCCCCGAACCACGATCTCTGGCTGATGCGCACCGCCGCGGGCTGGGTGCTGGATGCCCGGCCGGTCGAGGAGACCGCTGATCCGTCCGATGGCGGGGACGCCACCGACCCATCCGTCGAAGACGGTAACGAGAACGCCCCGGACGCCGCCGAGGCGGATGCTCCCGGCCCCGCCGAGGCGGACGCTACCGAGGCGAACAGCCCTGAGGCGGACGCCGGCGAGTCGGATACCGCCGAGGCGGACGCGGCCGAGGCGGACGACGCCAAGGCGGAAACCGATGGCGCGGCCAGCGAAGAAGCCGACGACTCGCCGCGGCCGGGCCGGATCCTCCTGGCCCACCACCCCCGCGCAGAAGCGGCGGAGACGCTGGCCTTCGGGCTGCGGCCGACCGGGGAAACCGCCGGCACGCTGGCGCTGTCGTGGGGCCGGAGCAACTGGACGGCAGACTTCGAGTTCGTCGAGCTGCCGCGGCCGCCCCGCCCCCCGCGCACGTCCAACGTCAGCCCGGGGACCAGCCTGACCCGCGACTCCGACCTCGAGGCCCGCTACCGGGCGGCGGCGCTCGGCTCGCGGAACGAGACCGCTCTCGTGACGCCGGGCGGCGCGCGCCTCCAGGTGCTCTTCGAACAGGAGCTCGGCACCGACGGCGTCGACTTCGCGGCGCTGGAGTCGATTGGCGACGGCGACCTCGTGCGGCTCACGCAGGGGGCGGTCATCCGCCTCCGGAGCGAGGTTCCCCTGCGGTTCGGCGACACCCTCGTCCCCACCGGCAACCTCGCGCCCGACTTCCCCGGCTCGTACGGCCTCTGGCTGCGGGCGGCCGGCTCCGGCTGGGCCCTGGTCTTCAACAACGAGCCGGACTCCTGGGGCACCCAGCACGACCCCGCGTTCGACGCGGCCGAGGTCGACATCGACCACACCCACGGCGGCCCCTACCAGGACCGCCCCCTGGCCGTGTCCCTGCTGCCGGTGGACGACGACGAGGGTCGCCTCGTGATCGTCTGGGGCCAGCACGCCTGGACGGCCGATTTCACCATCGAGCCGTAGGAACGCGTGGCCGCAGTCCCCCCTGTCGCGAGGGCGCCCTTCGCCCGCTGGCGCCCTCGCCGGTTTCGGTGCGACACGGTCTCTCCAGGGGTTCCAGGCCCGGCAATGATCGCCTGCGGCTTCCGTCGCCGCTTTGCGGCGCCGCCGCCGCAACCAACCCTCCAGGAAGTTCGCGCCGTCTCCAACGGCACAGACTCCCGACGCCGCTCTCGTCCCGCGACGCCATCCCGGGACCTCGTTCGATCCCGCTACTGCCGTTTGTGATACCGTCCGACAGGTTCCGCAGGGGTGACCCGCGCGGCGCCACCCGCTTATTCGCGGCCATGGAGGCACCGATGAGACCTCGTCAATTCCCCTTGATCGTTGCCGTCGTGCTGACCGTCGTCGCCATCGGACTGCCGCGGCTGGCAGTGCTGACCGCCGGCGGGCAGCAAGGACAGGCCGACGCCGCGGCGTTCCAGTTCGACGCGACGTGGCCGAAGCCGTTGCCGGACAACTGGACGCTGGGCAACGTGGTGGGGGTCGCGGTGGACGCCCGCGACCACGTCTGGATCGTGCATCGTCCCGGCAGCCTGAACCTGCAGGAACGGGGCGCGGACGAGACGCCGCCGCTGGCCGAGTGCTGCCGGCCGGCGCCCCCGATCATCGAGTTCGACCAGGACGGCAACGTGGTGAACGCGTGGGGCGGCCCCGGCGAGGGCTACGAGTGGCCCGACTCGGAGCACGGCATCTTCATCGACCACCTGGACAACGTCTGGCTGGGGGGCAGCGGCGGCGACGACGCCCATATCCTGAAGTTCACCCGCGACGGCGAGTTCCTGCTGCAGATCGGCCGGCACGGCCAGGGAGAAGGCAGCAACGACCTGGCGAACTTCGGACAGCCGGCCGAGATCGACGTCGACCCCGAGACCAACGAGGTGTACATCGCCGACGGCTACGGAAACCGCCGGGTCGCGGTCTTCGACGCCGACACCGGCGAGTACAAGCGCCACTGGGGCGCCTACGGCAACCGGCCCACCGACGAGGCCTACACCTACGACCCCGACGCGCCGCTCTCGCAGCAGTTCGGGCGTCCCGTCCACTGCGCCACCCTGTCCGACGACGGGCTCGTCTACGTCTGCGACCGCGTCAACGACCGCATCCAGGTGTTCGAGAAGGACGGCACGTTCCTGAACGAGGTGGTCATCGCGGGCCGGACCCGCGGGTTCGGGTCGGCGTTCGACGTCGACTTCTCGCCCGACGGCGACCAGCGGATTCTCTACAACATCGACGGGATGAACCAGAAGGTCTGGCTGATCGAGCGGTCCAGCCTCGACATCCTCGGGTCGTTCGGCTTCGGCGGGCACATGGCCGGCGGGTTCACCGCCGCCCACAGCCTCGCCGTCGACGCGAGCGGCAACATCTACGTAGGCGAGACCCTGGAGGGCAAGCGGGTCCAGCGGTTCGTCAACATGCAGTAAGGACGCTGACGGAAACTGCCCTGCCGTGGGCCAAGCGCGCGATACCGTAGAGAACAGGCTGCGCCCGGGCAGTTGGCAACTCTGTCATCGATCACTGTCCTGACCCGAGAGTCGTCGCCTCGCGGCTCCGCTTGCCGCCAACTGCTCCTCGACGGCGCGACGCTGACACCCTGGCCGGGCCGTGGGGCAGTCCCTGCCGCGGCGCGAGGCTCGGTCGGCGAGATCGCAAACCGGGGACTTTCTTCCCCAAGGGTGGTCCGCACTCTGGAACGGCGCTGTCCTCAGGCGACTGGACCGGAGGCCGGTCAGCGCACGAGGCGCCCGTCCCGCACCCAGACCTCGCCACCGACCGTCACCGTGGTGTCGGTGAAGAAGTTCCAGCGGACGTAGCCGCCGGTGACGGTCCCGCCCAGCTCGGAGTTGTCGCCGAGCGACAGCCGCACGATCCCCGCGCCGTAGCCGTAGTAGGGAATCCAGGGGTTGCGCTCGGGCACCGCGAGCAGCGGGTTGAACCCGAGCGCGAACTCCCGGAAGGCCCGCGCCTCCTCGGGAACGCCGGCCAGCTCCGCCTCGGCCGCCTCCTGCCCCGACTCCGCGGTCACGCCGGCGACCCGCCCGCCCTCGATGGTCACCCGCAGGCCGGTGACCGGCCGGCCGTCCCACTGCGACGGCGGAAAGACGATGACGCCGTCGACGGTGTCCTCGACCGGGGCCACCCGGATCGCCCCGGACGGCAGCTCGATCTCGCGGTCGATCAGAATCACGCCCTGGTCGGTCCGCGCCTTCGAGGCGTCGCCGTCGCCGAAGTTCACCGGCCGATCGCCGATGCGGAACCGGATGTCGGTGCCCAGCGGCGACGTCACCCGCACCTCCGCCCCGCGCATCGCGGCGACGAAGCGCCGCTGGACCGCCGCGAGCCCCGCGTAATCGGTGTCGAGGAGCGCGCGCTGATACGCGGCGTCGATGACCGCCTGCGACGGCATGGGCTGCCCCGGCAGCGGGAACGCGCTGCCGTTCTGGGTCCAGTGGAAGTGGATGGTGCGGCCGATGCCCTCGTGCAGCAGGTCCTGCAGCGCCGCATACACCGCATGGCCGGGCCGCGCCCCCGGCAGCATGATCGCCCCGTCGAACTCGCGCAGCATCTCGCGGTAGACGGCGCGCGAGGCCGCCGTGCCCTGCGCCAGCAGATCGCCGTCCCAGTCTTCGGGATACGGCTCCTCGATGACGTCGATCACGCCGAGGTCGACGGCGCCGGCCTGCAGCAGGGCATACCGCAGCGGGGGAATCAGCGCGTCGAACTGGCCCGGACGCGCCACGAGCAGAATCCGCTCCCCCGGCTCGGGCGCGAGCTGCGCCACCAGACGCTCGGCCATCGCCTCCCACTGCATCGTCAGGCGGGGCTGGGCCAGGGCGGAACCGGCCCCGAGCGACAGGATCAGTCCGACGGCGGCGACGATACGCATGACACGCTCCCTCGTTCGACTTCCTCGATACATCTCAAGACTCCTGTGGCGCACGAACTGGCAGCCCGTGGTAAACGCCCCGCTGCATTCGACCGGCGACGCGCGCTCCCTGACTGCGTTGTTCCGCGGAGCTGCGTTGCTCCGCGGTCACCCGATGCCCGACATGCCCCGTCGTCACGCCTCTGTCGGACGGGCGCCCTTCCGCGGGCGCCCAGGCACCTCGCTGGCGCGTCGCCGGCGCGGCGCAACACGGGGTTCCACCCACGGCCGCTACGGCCAGAGCCAGCCGAACGTGCCGGCCGTCAACAGCGCGTAGATCAGCCCGTCGAACATGGTCGACAGGGTGTAGCGCCAGCTTCGGTGCCACCAGATGCTGCTCTGCAGGATCGCCAGCGAGTAGCCGGCGAAGGCCACGATGCCGACGACGCGGAAGACGAGGCCGTAGTCGGCGCCCGGGGCGAGGGTGAGGCCGGCCGCGTAGCCGGCGGCCACGCCGACGATCAGGCTGTAGACGAACCACTGTCCCAGGCTCTTGCCGATGGAGATCGGCCCGTTGGGGAGCACCGTCACGAACGCGACCGGACCGCGCGCCTGCTTGTCGATGAACTCCGGAGCGCCCATCTCCTGCATGCTCGACGCGCGCGGGAAGGCGTAGTCGCCCGGCGGGATCTCGAACGGCCGGAGGGCGTCCATCACCCTGGCTTCGTCGGGCACCGGCCCGGCATCGGCGGCGTGATACGACAGCAGCATGTGGATGACCGAGCTGGCGACGAAGACGAGGACTGCCGACACCAGCACCGGCAGCCACAGCGATACGATGGACACCATTTTGACGACCTCCCGCCGCAGCCGAATGTGGCTTTCTGCGGGCGAGCATAACCCATTTCCGTCTCGAACCGGCTCGTCCCCTCGTCCACGCCAGGCAGGCTGCCGCCCGGAAGCACCGCTCCGACCCCGCGCCGGCTCGGTACGGCTCCGCTCCCATCGCCCTTGTGCACGCTGCCCCCCGCAGGCGCCGCGAGGCTCCGGCTGCGCGGCCCCGCTTCGCGATCCGCGGATCGCCGAATTGCGGTAACATCCGCTCTCATGCCGTCGAGACGCGGGTCTCGCCGGTCTCCGCCAGGGCTCTGCGCCCGTGGACGGCGCGGATTCCCGAAGGGTGGGTTGCCGTGAAATCCCGTCCCGAATCTCATGCGTCCGGGGTGGCCGCATGAAGCGTGGCCATGAACGCCGGGGCGGAACGCGACGCTGCAAGGCGACGATACTCCGGGCGAGTTGCCGGGACGATGGAAAGGGGTACACGATGCTGCTGGCGCTGCGATCCTGTCGTTCGGTGTTCCGGGTCGTTCGATTGACTCCGGTGATCGGCCTGCTGCTGGGAATCGCGATGATCGGAACCGATGCCACGGTGTACGCCCAGTCCGACGATGCCCTGGGCCACGGCTACAGCCGGCCGGCCCGGAGCCCGCACGGCAGCCGCTCCGAGGTGATTGCGCCGCGCGGGATGGTCGCGGCCAGCCAGCCGCTGGCGGCGCAGGTCGGCCTCGACATCCTCAAGGCCGGCGGCAACGCCATCGACGCGGCGGTGGCCGTCAACGCCGTCCTCGGCCTCGTCGAGCCGCACATGAACGGCGTCGGCGGCGACCTGTACGCCCTCGTATGGGACGCCGAGACCGAGCAGCTCTACGGGCTGAACGCCACCGGCCGCGCGCCCTACGAGATCAACCGCGATACCCTCGTCCGCCAGGGCTATTCCCGCATGCCGGGGTCGGGGCCGTTGACGTGGACGGTGCCCGGCGCCGTCGACGGCTGGCACGAGCTGCTCCAGCGGTTCGGCACGATGACCCTCGCCGAGGTCCTGGCCCCCGCCATCCGCTACGCCCTCGACGGCTTTCCGGTGAGCGAGATCATCCAGCGGCAGTGGGCGGGGTCGATGCCCTCGCTCGCGCAGTGGCCCGACTCGGCCGCCACCTACCTGCCCGGCGGCCGGCCGCCGCGCGTCGGCGAGGTGTTCAGGAACCCGCGCCTCGCCGCCACCTACGAGGCGATCGCGCAGGGCGGCCGCGACGCGTTCTACAAGGGCGACATCGCCCGGCGCATCGTCTCGTTCAGCGAGGCGAACGGCGGCTACTTCACGATGGCCGACTTCGAGGACCACTCGTCGGTGTGGGTCGATCCCGTCAGCACCAGCTACCGCGGCTACGACATCTGGGAGGTGCCGCCCAACAGCTCCGGCATCCTCGCCCTGATGATCCTCAACATCATGGAGGGCTACGACGTCCCCGCCCTGGGCAAGAACTCCGCCGACGCCATCCATCTCTACGCCGAGGCGAAGAAGCTGGTCTGGGCCGACCGCGACACCTACGTCGCGGACGCCGACGCGAACGAGCTGCCCACCCGGCCCCTCATCTCGAAGTCGTACGCCGACGCCCGGCGGCAGCTCATCGACCCCGAGCGGGCCTCCACCGCCGTCGCCGCGGGACAGCCGTTCGACCACAGCGACACCGTGTACCTGACCGTGGTCGACAAGGACCGGAACGCCATCTCCCTCATCGAGAGCATCTTCGGCGGCTTCGGCTCGAAGGTGGTGCCCGCCGACCTCGGCTTCGCCCTTCAGAACCGCGGCTCCGGCTTCTCCCTCGAGGCGGGCCACCTCAACTCGCTCGAGCCCCACAAGCGGTCGCTGCACACCAACATGCCCGGCTTCGTCACCAGGGACGGCAAGCCGTTCATGCCGTTCGGGGTCATGGGCGGCGCCATGCAGCCGCAGGGCCACTGGCAGGTGCTGTCGAACATCATCGACTTCGGCATGAACCTGCAGGAGGCCGGCGACGCCGCGCGGGTGCGCCACAGCCCGAGCAGCCGGCCCGGCGGCACCGTCGCGGTCGAGCCCGGCGTCTCCGACGAGGTCATCGCCGAGCTGCGGCGCCGCGGCCACCACGTCGTCCGCGCCGGCGGCGGCGGCATGGGCGGCTACCAGGCCATCATGATCAACCCCGAGACGGGGATGCTGCACGGCGGGACGGACGTGCGCAAGGACGGCCAGGTGGTTGGATACTGATCGGCCGTCCGGCAGCGAGCGACGAAGGATCGATCCCTGATGGCGCAGGGTTAGAGGACGGAAGCTGCCAACACCGGGAATCAGAGTCGGACGAACCTGAAGTAGTCACGCGAACCAGTTCTCCACGCTCAGATCGGTGAAGTCGTCGAAGTCGCCCGTGTTGCGTGTGACCAGCGTCAGGCCGTTGGTGGCCGCAATCGCGGCGATCTGGCCATCCACGAACGGAGGCGTCCGACCTCGACCGGTCAGCCGTGCGCGCTCTTCCGCGTGCCATCGCGCCGCATCGCGATCGTACGGCAGGATCTCCAGACGCAGAACCCACTTCAGGTAGCGGGCCAACTCCTGCCTGCGCATGCCGTCCGGCATTCGGGCCAATCCGTACTGCAGCTCATGGAGAATCGGAGCCGCCGTGCACGCTTCGTGCGCATGCGCATCCAGTCGTGACTCAACGTCGGGATCGGGGCGCGGCCGCGAGGATTCGGAGAGAACGTTGGTATCGAGCAGGTACCTCAGTCTGGCCATGAGGGTTCCCGGGGCGGGCGGCGGTCACGCCAGCTGTCCACTTCCTCCGGCGTGAGCTCCGGCCAGTCGAAGCTCGCTTGCGCACGCCACTCCTTGATCCCCTGCCAGAAGTCGCTCCCGGCTACTCCCGATTCCAGGCGTTCGTACTCTCGCCTCGAAACCAGGACCGCGACCCGCTTTCCGCGCCGGGTGATGTGCACGGCCTCTCCGTTCTCCGCTTCATGAATCAGTCGCGTCAGGGTGTTCCGAGCTTGGGCGATGGATACTTCGGGCACGATTTCACATCCATGATGGCTATCGACATGGCCATTCTACACGAATCCGCTATACCAGACCAGCGCCAATACGACGCGTGTGCCACCACCTCCCTTCGTTCTGCGGCGTAGGCGGACGTGCGGTGAATCGCTGCTACAATCTCCGCGAATCGTGCGGAGATTGTACATCCACGAGCAACCGGACTGGCCGCGGCTCCATTGGAGGCGCGAGGCGCTGGTCGATGTGCTGGCCGACGTCAGGCACCGGCAGGGCCGCCTCTTCGGGCGCATGGAGACCCTCGGTTTCGACCTGCGGCGCGAGGCGGTGCTCGGCACGCTTGTCGAGGACGTGGTGAAGAGCAGCGACATCGAGGGAGAGAAGCTCGATGCGGTGGAGGTCCGCTCTTCGATCGCGCGGTGTCTCGGCATGGATGCGGGCGGGGTGGCGCCGGCGGACCGCGATGTCGAGGGGGTCGTCGAGCTGATGCTGGACGCGACGGGACGCTACGACCAGCCTCTCACGGCCGGGCGGCTGTTCGACTGGCACGCGTCGCTGTTCCCGACCGGCCGCAGCGGGATGCGGCGAATCGCCGTCGGCCGATGGCGTGACGCGCAAGCCGACCCGATGCAGGTCGTCTCCGGTCCGATCGGCCGCGAGCGGGTGCACTTCGAGGCACCTCCGGCGGCACGGGTCGACGCGGAGATGCGAGCGTTTCTGCGCTGGTTCGAGGCGCCGGCCGAGACCGACCCGGTGCTCAGGGCGGGTTTGGCGCATCTGTGGTTCGTGACCGTCCACCCGTTCGAGGACGGGAACGGCCGCATCGCGCGCGCCGTCGCCGACATGGCCCTGGCCCGTTCGGAGGGCAGCTCGCAGCGGTTCTACAGCATGTCGTCGCAGATCCGGGCCGAGCGCGCCGCCTACTATGACGTTCTGGAACGGACGCAGCGGGGCACGACCGACGTCACCGACTGGATGGCGTGGTTTCTCGCCTGCCTCGGCCGGTCGATCGAGGCGCCGGGGACCGCGCTGGGCGCGGTGCTCGCGAAAGCCCGGTTCTGGGAACGCGCGGCTGGACTCGCCCTCAACGAACGGCAGCGGTGCGTGCTGAACCGCGTCCTCGACGGGTTCGAGGGGACGCTGACCACGTCGAAATGGACGAAGCTCGCCAAGTGCTCCCAGGACACGGCGCTGCGGGATATCACGGCCCTGGTCGACCACGGCCTCCTGGCCCGCAACCCGGGCGGCGGGCGCAACACGAGCTATCGCCTGGTGACCGACAGCCGACGGGCCGGCGACTGAGGCGACGCTGTCGTTTGCACGCCCCTTCCGGGTCCCACGGGTGAGTCGTGGACCGAATCCCCAGGACCGACATCCGCAGGGCGGACCTGAACCCGCGTCGCGGTCGCAAGCGAGCCGGCCGGCGACCCCCGGTCGAAGCCATTCCCACGTTGCTCAATCGCGACCAGTTCGACGCGCCGGACTCCTACCTGCGCACGGCCCCTCCAGCGTAGCCGTAGCGGACACCCTGCGGCGCTGTCGTCGCCCTCGGCCAGGATATCTCCCAAGGAACGCTTCCCCGGGTAGTGTCTCAGTTTAAATCTAGTGGACTTGACTTGACTTTAGTGGTGCAACGTGGACTGTGGTGCACTAAAATACACTAACAGGGCGCATATCCTGACGGCCACGCACACGCTGATGGTCGATCGACCTACCGAATGCTTGACGCGCCTGCATCCGACGACGACAACAGCATAGCGGAGGGGAGGTTCCATGCCAAAGGGGCCGCAAGGCCAGTGGCGGCCGGCTGATCCGGTCGGGTGCGCCGTGCACGTCGGGCGCATCGCAACTGGCGAAATCGAAGAGACGTACGCACCGCCGCGTCGGCCGGACCCGGCTGCGGACAGCCGACGTGCGAGCAAGGCGGCGAAGGCGCGAGCCGACAGCCTGACGCCTGAGCGCCGCAGGGAGATCGCGGCGACTGGGTCAGCTGCTCGGTGGGGAGGGTGAAGATGCCTGAGCGGGTGACTCTCACGGCCCGCGACATCGTGAATGCCGACAGGCTGAGGCGAGCACTTCGAGTCAAGAATAGAAATACGGTCGTGAGTTCATCGTTGGACGTGACCGCCAACTTGGCCGACATCATGAAGAGTCCCGGGAGCAAGTTATACCTCAAGAAAGGGGACGGAACGGTCAGGCGGGTGTTCATCACCAAGCCGAGAGTTCCAGCTGATGGGTGACGATGAGGCCACCGCTCAAGATGGCAACGATTCGGAGACTGATGAGCCTTTCGTACTGGAGACCGCGCCAGCTTTCGAGTCAGATCGGCTGTTCTTCCGGATGGTAGCTGTCGCCCTCGGCGCTGCCATCATTTTATCGGTGGCAGGCTCCATCTGCCTCGCGGCCTACGGCAAGGATGTTCCTGAATCAGTCGTGGCTATCGGTTCTGCATCAGTCGGAGCACTGGCGGGGGTTCTGACCGTAAGGCAGCTATAATCCTTGACATAAATACTTGCAGCCTGTATCATTTTAACCATGAACAGGCTGGACACTGCGAAGCGGGCGACGATCCTCAACATGCTGGTTGAGGGATCGTCGCTCCGCTCGATATCCCGCATCACCGGCGTCTCCATCAACACCGTCACCAAGCTGCTCGTGGACGCGGGCGAAGCCTGCATCACCTACCACGACGAGCACGTTCGCGGTGTCGCCGCCAAGCGCGTCCAGGTCGACGAGATCTGGCAGTTCTGCTACGCCAAGCAGCGGACCGTCGAGACGGCCAAGGCCGCTCCCGAGGGCGCGGGCGATACGTGGACGTGGACGGCGATCGATGCCGACTCCAAGCTAATCGTCTCGTGGCTGCTCGGTCAGCGGGACGGAATCGCCGCCTACACGTTCATGCACGATCTGGCCCGTCGGTTGACAGATCGCGTGCAGCTCACGTCGGACGGCTTGCGGCTCTACGAGGGCGCGATCGAGGATGCGTTCGGGGCGGACATCGACTACGCTCAGCTCATCAAGGTGTTCGGCGACACCCGCGAGACGGCCGTCCGCTACAGCCCCGGCCAGTGCAAGGGCGCGGTCAGGAACACGGTGCAGGGCGAGCCGGACCCGGCGCACGTCAACACTGCCTACGTCGAGCGCCACAACCTGACGATGCGGATGTCGATGCGCCGGTTCACGCGCCTGACCAACGCGTTCTCGAAGAAGTTCAACAACCACATGCACGCGCTGGCGCTCTACTTCGTGCACTACAACTTCTGCCGGATCCACAAGACGCTGCGGACATCCCCCGCGATGGCGGCTGGCGTGACGGACACCCTGCACGATGCGGATTGGATCGTTGGCCTGATCGACGCCAACGCGCCGACACCCGCGAAGCCCGGCCCGAAGCCCGGTCCGCGGCGAAAATCAAACTGATACACTACCCTTCCCCGGCCGCACCTTGCGCAAACGCCGAGGAGGAGTATGCTCAAGCGATGTCCGGGCCAGCCAGGTACCTCGCGATGGTCCGCGCGGCGGCGTTCGTCGTCGTCTTCCTCGCTCTGCTCGCGGGAGCGGTCAGGGCCCTTCAGCACCCCGCGGCGGCGGACGGACCCGGCCGGGTAACGCTGTCGATCGTGGGCACCACCGACGTGCACGGCCGCGTGTTTCCGCGGGACGGGCGCGGAGGAGTCGCGCAGCTCGGCGGGTATCTGCGCAACCTCCGCGCGGCGCGCAACGGGACGGCGGCGCGGTGCTGCTGCTGGATGCGGGCGACACCTTCCAGGGGGGGATCGAATCGAACCTGTCGGAGGGCGCGCTCGTCGTCGACGCCTACAACGCGCTGGGCTACGACGCGCTGGCCATCGGCAACCACGAGTTCGACTACGGAGCGCTCGACACCGCAGCCGGCGACGGCTCGCCGCCCGACATGCGCGGTGCGCTCAAGGCGGCGGCCGCCCGCGCGCGGTTTCCGTTCCTCGCGGCGAACCTGATCGACGAGGTCACGGGACGCCCGGTGGCGTGGCCGAACGTCCGGCCGTCCACCCTCGTGGACACCGCGGGCCTGCGCGTCGGCATCGTGGGCGTGATGACCTACGACGGGCTCGGCATGACCCTCGCCGCCAACGTCCAGGGGCTTCGCACCGACGCCGCTCGCGCCCGCCGTCGAGGCAGAGGCACGGCGGCTGCGGCAGCGCGGCGTCGACGTGGTGGTGGTCCTGGCGCACGCGGGCGGGTGGTGCGCGCGGTTCGACGACCCTGCCGACCTCTCGTCGTGCGACGACGATGGAGAGATCTTCCGGCTGGCCCGGCATCTGCCGGCCGGCCTCGTGGACGCGATCGTCGCGGGGCACAGCCACGCGGCCGTGGCTCACGTGGTGGCGGGCATCCCGATCGTCCAGGCGTACTCGCGGGGGGCGGCGTTCGCTCGTCTGGATCTGACCGTCGAGCGCGGGGAAGGGGTCGTGTCGGCGCGTCTCTTCGCGCCGCAGGCGCTGTGTGCGACCGTCGGCCCGGACGGGGCCTGCGCGGGCGGCGGCGCCCCGCCGCGCTACGAGGGAGCGCCGGTCGAGCCGGACAGGTCGGTGACGGCGGCGATGCGGCCCGAGCTCGAGCGGGTGTACCGCTGGCGCGAGGCATCGCTCGGCATCGTCCTCGAGACCTCCCTGACCCGGAACGGAGAGGGCCTCGAATCGCCGCTCGGCAACCTCTTCGCCGATGCCTTCCGCGCTGCCGTGCCCGGCGCGGACGCTGCGATCGGCATGGGGGCGCGACGCGGTGGGCTGCGCACCGATCTACCGGCCGGGGCCCTGACCCGCGGGCCGCTCTACGACGTGTTTCCGTTCGACAATCGCGTCGTCGCGCTGGTGTTGACGGGGACGCAGCTGCAGCAGGTCCTCGCCAGAGAGATGTCCCGGCGGCGTCGTGGAGTCCCGAGCGTGTCGGGGATCCGCGTTCGCGTGACCTGCGCGGGAGAGAGCCCGGAGGTCTCGATCGTGCGGTCGTCGGGAACCCGGATCGACCCCGCCGAAACGCTCGTCGTGGCGACCACGGACTCCTTCGCCGCCCGGGCGCGCGGCGGCGCTCGTGCAACGGTGACGGCGACGGCACCCCTGGTCCGAGACGCCGTCGCCGGCTGGCTCACCGCGCGCGGCGGGCAACTGCGCGCGGCTGACCTTGCGAACCCGCCCCGATGGCAGCCGCTCGACGGCGCCGCATGCCTCGCCGACGACTGATTCCAACCCACCGAAGTCGCGTGCATCACCTCGCGGCGTCGACAAGCGCGGCGAGCCGCGACAACCGGGCTGCCGTGAGTCCCGCATGAACGGTCGGTCTGCGAGGTGTACGATCCAGCCATGCGGATGCCGATCGGGCTCCCGTCGCCGGAGGGCCGGCGCTTCGACGTGGTCGGGTTCGGCCTCAACATGACCGACCTGCTGATCGTGGTCGAGCGCTTTCCGCGGCCCGACTCGAAGCAGCCGATCCGACGGCACGCGTACTCGCCGGGCGGGCAGGCGGCAAGCGCCATGGTGGCGTGCGCGCGGCTCGGCTGGCGCGCGCGCTACGTGGGATGCTTCGGCGGCGACGACAACGGGCGGCGCGGGCGGTCGAGCCTCGCCGACGAGGGGGTCGACGTCAGTGCATGCCGGGTGGCTCCCGAAGCGCGGAACGGGATGTCGGTGATTCTCGTCGACGAGGGCACCGGCGAACGCACGGTGCTCTGGACGCGGGACGCCGGGCTGAGGCTGCGCCCCGACGCCGTCGACCCGGCGGCGGTGTGCGCCGGCCGGGTGCTGCTCGTCGACTGTCACGAGACGGCGGCGGCGACCGCGGCGGCGCGAGCGGCGCGGCGCGCCGGGGTTCGGACCGTCGTCGACGTCGAGCATGTCCGTGAAGGCATCGACGCGCTGTTGGCGGAAATCGACGTGATCGTCGCCGCTCAGGAGTTTCCGGCTGCGCTGACCGGCAAGGGCGCGCCGGGAGCGGCGCTGCGGGCGATACGGGACGCCTACCGCCCGGCGCTGGTCTGCATGACGCTGGGTGCGGAAGGCAGCCTGGCCCTCGTCGGCGACGTCGAGGTGAGGACACCGGCGTTCCAGGTGCCGGTCGTCGACACCACCGGCGCCGGCGATGTCTTCCGCGGCGGCTTCATCTCCGGATGGCTGCGCGGCGGCGACGCCGCGGAGGTCGAGGACGTGCTGCGATACGCGAACGCGGCGGCCGCGCTCAAGTGCCGCGGCCTCGGCGCCCGCGAGACGAGCCCGACGCCGGACGAGATCGACGGCCTGCTCGCCGGTGCGCCGGGCCCGCGTCCCAGTCCTCACCGACCGGATCGGTCAGGTCCGTTGCCGGTATGATCGTCACGGTGCCCTTCAGCGCGCCGAAGGCGCGCGCGAACGAGCTGCCGCGGCCCGGGGCGGGCGGTTCGCCGTCACGAGGAGCCTGCGGTCCGCCGCCGGTATCCGGAGGCGGCCCGACCTTCCGGAACATCAGCCTGCCGTTCGCCATGCGCGCCCCTCTCCGTCTCGTACCCGGCCGCGAGCCAGACCCTGCGAACCGTCTCCCGGCGCAGGCCGTCGATCTTCAATCGCCTCAAGCCCGTGCGGCACGAACCCTCTCGCATCACCAGTAGTGTGTAGGCAGTAGTGTATGTGTGCAACAGGCTGTCGAGTCGCGGTCGGGAAGGGGACCCGAGCGCACGCCGAAGCGCGAGGGTCTCCTCTGCTTCCCGTTTCGATCGGCGGCTGCTACCATTGACTGCCCTGCCGGTCGCGGGCGGGGCGCTCGGACTGTACGGACCAGACTACGGGAGTAGAAGTCAATGAGAACGGAAGAACGACGCAAGGCCACTCGAACAGCGTCAGTGGCATGCGGGCTCGCGCTCGCCCTGGCGTGCGGTGTGCTCGCGCCGGCCGGCGCGGCGGCCCAGGGGCCCGGCACCGAGGACGGGGGGTGGACGTACCTCGGCGGCGACGCCTGGCACACGCGGTACACGACGGCCGACCAGCTCGATCCCTCGAACTTCGAGCAGCTCGAGGTCGCCTGGCAGTGGAACGCGACCAGCTTCGGCCCCGCCACGGCGCGGGCCACGCCCTCCCTGGTCGGCGGCAAGCTCATCACCGTGGCCGGCAACCGGCGCCACGTGGTCGCCCTCGACCCCGCCACCGGCGAGCTGCTCTGGAGCTTCCGGGAGCCGAACACCTACCGCTACGAGTACTCGATGCGCAAGGGCTACGGCAAGGGCATCACCTACGCCGAGATCGACGGCCGCGGGGTCGTGTTCATCACCTCTCCGGGCTTCTTTCTGCACGCCCTCGACGCGGACACCGGCATGCCCCTCGAGGGTTGGGGACGTCCCGTGCCCCTCGACGGCTTCGGCCCCAGCGGGACGGTCGACCTGGTGGAGGACCTGATCGCCGACTGGGGCCCGTGGACGAGCATGGACCGGCCCTACGACCCGTTCATCGGCATCCCGAGGGAGATCGGCTACATCACCGCGTCGTCGCCGCCCATCATCGTCAACGACACGGTGGTCGTCGGCAACTCGGCGGAGCAGGGCTACCTGCAGACGCGGGTGGAGAACGTGCCGGGCGACATCCTCGCCTATGACGCGCGGACCGGCGACTTCAAGTGGAAGTTCAACGTGGTTCCCCGGCCCGGCGAGTTCGGCCACGAGACCTGGGAGAACGACGCCTGGCAGTGGATCGGGGACGTGTCGTCCTGGGCCCCGATGTCGGCGGACCCCGAGCTCGGGCTGGTCTACATCGTGACCAACGGGCCCACCATCGACTACTACGGGGGACACCACCCCGGCGACAACCTGTTCAGCACGAGCGTCTTCGCCCTGGACGCGGCCACGGGAGAGCAGCGCTGGCACTACCAGATGGTCCACCACGACATCTGGAACTACGACACCCCGACGGCGCCGGTCCTGATGGACGTGACCGTCGACGGGCGGGAGGTCAAGGGGCTCTTCCAGGCCACGAAGCAGGCCTTCCTGTACGCGCTCGACCGCGAGACCGGCGAGCCGATCTGGCCCATCGAGGAGCGCCCCGTCCCGCCGTCCAACGTCCCGGGCGAGGTGCTCTCGGCGACCCAGCCGTTCCCGACCCGGCCCGCGCCCTACGACCTGCAGGGGCGGACCGAGGACCACCTGATCGACTACACGCCGGAGATCAAGGAGATGGCGCGTCAGGTGGCGCTCGAGAACAACCTCTTCAACGGGCTGTTCGATCCGCCGAGGCACGTCGGCGACCCCGCTGGGCCGGCGTGGAACTGCCCGGGCGGCGGCGGCGGCACCAACATCACCGGGCCCGCCGTCGGTGACCCGGTGGGGGGCGTCCTGTTCGTGAGCTCGCAGAGCGGCTGCTTCCGGCTGCAGGTGATGTCGGGGGTGGACTCGCCGCTCGAAGAGCTCCCGCAGTCGGGCACGACGCATACCGACTGGGCCGCGGTCGCGACGACGGTGCGCGGCAGCATCGAGGCGTTCACCCTGGACGGGCTCCCGATCTGGAAGGGGCCGGTGGGGCGGATCACCGCGATCGACATGAACACCGGCGAGCACCTGTGGGTGGCCCCCAACGGGGACGCTCCTCAGGCGACGCAGGACCGCATCCGCAACCACCCCCTCGTGCAGGGGCTCGAGGGCGTCGAGGTGAACCGCGGCCGCGGCGGGAACTCCGCGATGGTGGTCACGCCGACGATGCTCCTCGCCGGCGGGCAGACCGCCGACAACACGCCGCACCTCTTCGCCATCGACAAGCGGACCGGCGAGCGGGTCGGGGCGGTCGAGATCCCCGGCCTGACCCGCTACGGCATGTCGAGCTGGACGCACGAGGACCGGCAGTACGTCATCGTGCAGCTGCGGGACGGCCTCGCCGCGATGGCCCTGCCGGTCGAGGGCGACGACGCCGGCGACGGGCACTGATCGCTTCCGGAACGGGACAGGGGGCCGGTCCACGTCTGCGGCGCGCCCCCTGTCCCGCTCACACCTGCAACGCAAGGAAGGAATGCGGCCGCCGCGGGAGGAGAGCACATGCGCATCGTGACGCGGCTGGGGTTCGGCGCGGTCCTGATCGGCCTCCTCCTCGCCGGGGCGCCCGCCCCGGCGCAGTCCGTCACCGAAGCCTACACGCCGGTGACGGACGACATGCTGGCGGATCCGCCGCCGGGCGACTGGCCGATGTGGCGGCGGACCTACGGCCACTGGGGGCACAGCCCCCTGGATCAGATCAACACGTCCAACGTCGGCCGCCTGCGTCTCGCGTGGGCCTGGACCATGGGGGAAGGCCGGCAGGAGACGACGCCGCTCGTGCACGACGGGATGATGTTCCTGGTGCAGGCGTGCGACTTCGTCGAGGCCCTCGACGTGCGCGACGGCTCGCGCCTCTGGGAGTACCGGCGGGAGCGGGTCGACCATGCGGCGAACCTCGCCTGCGTCAACCGCAACGGCGCCCTCTACGACGACAAGCTGTTCATCGCCACCCACGACGCCCACCTCGTCGCCCTGAACGCCCGGACCGGCGAGGTCGAGTGGGACGTCGCGGTCGGCGACTGGACCATCGGCCAGCACTACTCCGGGGGCCCGATGGTCATCAAGGGGCGCGTCGTGGCCGGCATGTCCGGCTGTTACCACCTCAACACCCGCTGCTGGGTGTCGGCCCACGACGCCGACACCGGCGCCGAGGTGTGGCGCACCCACACCATTCCCGCCCGGGGCGAGTTCGGCTACGAGAGCTGGGGGGACGTTCCCGACGAGGACCGGCGGGGCGGCTCGGCCTGGAACGCGCCGAGCTTCGACCCCGAGCTGAACCTGATCTTCACCGGCGTCGGGGTGCCGATTCCGTGGGGCTCGGTGCAGCGGGGCACCGGCGACGGCGACGTGCTGTACACCAACTCGACCCTCGCCCTCGACGCCGACACCGGCGAGATCGTCTGGTACTTCCAGCACATCCCCAACGACGAGTGGGACCTCGACCACCCCTACGCGCGGCTCGTCGTCGAGACCGAGGTCTCGCCCGGCGACGTCGAGTGGCGCAGCGGCTCGATCGCGCCGGGGCGGCGGCGCAAGATCGTGACCGGCATCCCCGGCAAGACCGGCATCGTGTGGGCCCTCGACGCCGCCACCGGCGCCTTCCTCTGGGCCCAGCCCACCAACGTGCAGAATGTCATCGCGGACATCGACGCGGAGAGCCGCCGGGTCATCGTGAACCAGTCGCTCAAGTTCCCGCAGGTCGGCGAGCCGGTCTTCGTCTGTCCGAGCGCGCTGGGCGGCATCAACTGGCAGGCCACCGGCTACCACCCGGGGACGAACGTCCTGTACGCGCCGACCAACAACGTCTGCATGAACCTGACCCTGAACGAGTTCCGCGACCGCCCGGGTCTCCACCACGGCTCGGCGCGCATCGCGCAGGAGCCGGCCCCGGACATCGACGGGCAGATCGGCCAGTTCTCCGCCATCGACCTGACCACCGGCGAGCCGCGGTGGGTGTACCGGCAGCGGGCCGGCATCGGCGGGTCGGTGCTGACCACCGGCGGCGGCCTCGTGTTCGTGACCGACGATGCCCGGCGCTTGCGCGCCTTCGACGCCGCAACCGGCGACATCCTGTGGGAGCAGATCCTCAACTCGAGCGCGGGCGGGTTCCCGGTGTCCTACCTGCACGACGGCGTGCAGTACATCGCCATCGCGGCCGGCGGCGGCATCAACTTCCGGGGGCTCACGCCCGAGATCCGGCAGCCGGGCGGCGGCAACACGCTCTTCGTCTTCAGGCTGCCCTGAGCGCCCGCGACGGAGGGGCCCCGCTGATTCCACCGGCGATGCGTCCTGCCCTGAGGGTGTCGTTCCGCGAAGCAGCGTTGCTCTGCGGTCCCGCAGGCCAGGTACGCTCCCTCCGTCACGCCCTGTCGCACGGGGTCCTGCAGCTGGCTGACGCCCCCGCCGGCCTCGGTGCGGCGCGGGGCTCTGCCACGGGCTGCAGACGCCCTCTCGTCCGCCCGGTTGAAGGCCGGAAGCGGCGATTCCTTTCCGCCCCCGCACCGATGCGCATGAACCGATCCGCGCGGGTTGCATTCGGTGACCGTTCGGCTACACTTTGCGGACCGATGGCCGGCCGTCGCGCGCCGATTCGGAGCCGCGTCGCCGGCCTGCGAGGAGAGTTGAGGATGACTGGACCCAGACCGGACACGAGTTCCCCCGACCGCGCGGCGAGCCGGCGTGACTTCTTCAAGCTGCTGGCGGCAAGCCCGTTGCTGGGCGTGGCCGCGTCCGGCCTGCCGGCGAGCTGGCAGCGGGCGCTCGCGCACGAGGCGGAGCGCCGCGCGACGACGGGAGCGACGCCGCACTGCCCCGAGTGCGGAGCGGAGATGCTCCAGTCGCTGTTGCAGCCCCGTTTCAACGCCGTTCAGGAACCCGTCCTGCCGCCCCAGAACGCCCTGGAGGATCAGTTGACGGGGCAGGTCATCGAGTCGCAGGACGACGCGGTCAACGTCTGGGACTTCGAGCGCGCGGCGCACGCCAACAACCTGGCCCAGCACTGGGACTACCTGCACATGGGGGTCGACGACTACGAGACGAGAAGGGCGAACCGGGAAGGGTTCCAGCGCCTGATGCTTCGCCCCCGCCGGCTCGGCGGCGAGGCGATGACCGAGCTCGACATGTCGGTCGACCTCTTCGGCCGCCGCTGGGACTCGCCCCTCTTCCTGTGTCCGGTCGCCAGCCTCGAGGCCTATCACACGCAGGGCGAGAGCGGCGCGGCCCGGGCCGCGCGGGCCAGGGGCGTCCTGCAGATGCAGTCGCATCAGAGCTCGCAGTCCTACGCGGAGATCGCCGAGGCCCGCGGCGAGCCGCATTGGTTCCAGATCTACACGGCGCCCGACTGGAACGTGAACAAGCGGGTCATCGACCGCGTCGCCGGCGCGGGCTGCCCCGCCCTGGTGTGGACCATCGACCTGCTCGGCGGCAGCAACCGCGAGCTGCAGCGGCGCACGCTGGCCGGCGAGGGCTACGAGTCGGTGCTCTGCCAGAACTGCCACCAGCACCAGCCGGACTACCTGCGGCCGATGCGGGCGGGGCTGGAGGGGCCGGAAGGTCCGCGCTACCCCTACACCTGGGATTACGTCAAGCGCCTCAAGGACGCGAGCGACATGAAGGTCATCCTGAAGGGCATCATGACCGCCGAGGGGGCCGAGCAGGCGATCGAGCACGGCGCGGACGGCATCTTCGTGTCCAACCACGGCGGCCGGGCGGTGAACAGCATGTGGTCGTCGATCGACTCGCTGCCCGAGGTCGTCGCCGCGGTCCGGGGCCGGGTGCCGGTGTTCATCGACAGCGGCGTCCGGCGCGGCACCGACATCTTCAAGGCGCTGGCCCTGGGGGCCGACGCGGTCGGCATCGGCCGCCCCTACGTGTGGGGCCTCGGCGCCTTCGGAGAGGACGGCGTCGCCAAGGTCATCGACCTGATGCTCGCCGAGCTCCGGATCGCCATGCGGCAGACCCGGACGACGTCCATCGAGCAGATCACGTCCCGCTTCGTCATGGAGGGGAAGAACCCCATCATGATGCGCGACAACCGGTTCGGCTTCGGGCTCTGAGGGTTGCGCTCTGATTCGGAACTCGGAGGATCTCCAGGATGCTGGTCGCATCTAGAACAAGTCTCTTGCTCCGTTTCGTGACCGCCACTGCCATCGGTATCGCGCTGCTGGCCGGGTCCCCGGCGGCGGCGCAGCCGTCCCCCGTCGAGTTCACCGTGTCGGGAACGTCGACAATCCGGGGATGGACCTGCTCGGTGCAGGGAACGGCCGAGGTGACGCCCGGTTCGTCCACGCCGGCGCCGGGCTTCGCCGCCGGCGTTCAGTCGGCGACGCTCACCGTGCCGGTGGCCGACTTCGACTGCCCCGACGAGACGATGATCGAGCATCTCCTCGAGGCGATGAAGCCGGCCGAGTTCGCCGAGATCACCTTCCGGCTCGAGAGCTACGAAGCGTCCGGCGACGGGGCTGAAGCCAGCGGCGCGCTCACCATCCAGAGCGTCACCCAGGCGGTGAGCTTCCCGATCTCGCTGACTCCGTCCGGCGCCGGTGTCCAGATGGCGGGAGAGCTCCGCCTCGACATGACGGCCTACGGCGTGGAGCCTCCCGTCGTCATGCTCGGCCTCCTGAGAGTGCGACCGCAGATCCGCATCCAGTTCGAGGGGCTGGTCGCCCCCTAAGGACAGTGATCGATATAAAGTTGTCAACTGCACTTGGGCGCAGCCCGTTTTCCACCGTTTCGGGAGCTTGGCACGTGGCAAGGTAATTTCCGTCACCGCCGTAAGGCGTGATGAGGCTGCGCAGCCTCATCGCGGCTGAAGGTCTTCGATCTCTCGCTCGTTCACCCGGTCGATGATCCTCGCGAAGGCGCGCGTGACCGCTTCTATCCCCGCAGCCGGCACCGTCGCGGCGGTCTCGTGGTCGGAGTGGAAGTACTCCGGCGCGTCGATCAGCCAGACCGACGGCACCAACTCTTCCAGCCCCCGGATCTCGCCGACGGGGCCTCCCGGGTCGATCAGGGTCGAGACCCCGAACGTCTCGTAGGCGTCGGTCGCGATCTCCCGGAGCCCGGGACTCCCGCTCACCCCCCACATGAATGCGGACGCGCGATCGGACCACCCGAAGCGGTTCCCCAGCCTGTAGACGTCGACGGCGCCGGTGTGCTCGGCGTTGATCAGCAGGGCCGTCCTGTCGAGCGCGTTGGTTGCGTTGTCCTCGATCCACCCGACCCCGACCCGGGCCTGGTTGTGGTGGCCCGGCGTGCCCACGAACTGGATCGTCCGGCGGCGGCGCTCCCGGGGCAGGGCGGCGAAGTACTCCGCGAGCCCCACCGTGGTGGCGACCCCCGCCGCGTTGTCGTTCGCGCCCTCGAACCAGCCGTCCCGGTGGGCGACGATGACGATCTTCTCGTCGGTCATCCCCGGCAGCGTCGCCCAGACGTTGGCGGTCTCCAGACCCTCGACCCTCTCGACGTCGAGGGTGACGTGGACGCGCGGCGCCGGCCCGCCCGCTTCGATCATCGCCCGGAGCGCGTCGCCGTCCTCCTGGCCGAGCGAGAAGGTCGGCGCCTCGGTTCCTGTCGGGTAGAACTGCGTCCGGATGTTCCCGGGCAGCGCCACGCTGACGAGGATGACGGCGGCCCCCAGGGCGTCGGCGCGCCGGACCGCGCCGTTCACGGTGGCGGAGTGCCGCAGGGTGCTGCGCATCGGCATGCTCGTGATGAGCGCGGCCTTCCCGGCCACGTCCCGGCCCGCGAAATCGGCCTCGGTTCCCAGGCCGACGTACGCCACCGCGAGGTCGAGGCCGCCGGCCGGCGTCCCGGGTGCGGCGTAGGCGGGCTGGGCCGTCTCGAGCGCGACGACCCTGGCGCCGGCGGCCGCGGTCACCGACCACGACCGCGGCATCCACTGCAGCTCCAGGGCGAGCGTCTGCGTCCGCACCTCGGGAACCCCGGCCGCACGCAGCTTGTCCGCCATCCACGCCGCCGTCTCGGCGTCGGCCCCGGTCCCGATGATGCGCCCCCAGAACTGATGGCCCGCGTCCCGGTAGCGGCGCGCGATAGCGGTCTGCTCCTCGACGAGGAGCTTCAGATGGTCCCCGTCGATGGCGCCGTACGGCGTACCGATGTCCGAGCGCTCGGCCGCGCGCACCGTCGCCGCCGCGTCGTGCTCCAGGATGTAGCCAGCCGCGAGGTTGGCGCCGACGACCTCCTCGACCGCTTCGACGTAGCTCTGGTGGCTGGGGTAGAGCCCCGCGAGGGTGTGGGCGTCGAACGGCTCGTGCGTGCCGTACAGGCGGCAGAACCGCTGATTGCCGGTGTTGGCGCCGGTGTTCGTCGCGGTGGGGGCCGCGTGCGCGGCGAGCCGGATGCCGCCCAGCACGTTCCCGCGCCCGTCGCGCGCGAACACCGCGGGCGGGCCGATCGACACCGCCTCCAGGGGCGGCGCGGTTGGCGGTGGCGTCCCCGCGTCGACCCAGCGGACGAGGTGGTCGAACGCCGCGTGCATCACGTGCCGGAACGGAACGCGGCTGTACGAGGGACGGTCGCAATCGGGAACGCCGGTCTCGGCCGTCGCGGGATCGCGTCCCGCCTCGAGAGCCGCGACCCGCGATGACTCGATACGAAAGAAGATGTCGACGTGCGACGACCCGGCGACCTCCCAACTGCGGAAGGCGTCGGTGTCGGGCTGCCGGATCGCGGCCCGGCTGACCATGTCGCCCTCGGCCATCAGCTTCCAGATCTTGACGTCCTGGTCCTGCCGGATCCGGCGGCCGCCCCCGTGGACCACCACCGCGTCGAACACCGGATCGCGCGGGTGGACGTTGTTGAGATACACGGAGAGTCGAGTCGCCGACTGCGAGTGCCCGGTGGCGAAGAGTCGCGCGACGTTCAGCCCGCCCAGCACGTCGACGTCTTCGGAGTCCCGCACTGCCCTTCCGGCCGCCGAGAAGATGTCGTACGACAACGCGTCATCCTCGACCAGGCCGTCGTGGGTCACGTCGAGCGAGCCGTAGCGGGCCGGGCTCCACCGCCGCAGATGGTCCACGCCGACCTGCTGCGCCGACACGCCAATCCAGGCGTACCCGTTGCGCACGAAATACGCGCCCGCCTGGAACCAGTCGATGTCGAGGTCGCGGCCGGCCGTCACGTTGTTCCACTCGACCACGACGGTGCCATTGAAGCGCTCCGGCGAGACCGGGCGTCGTACGACGAGGCGGGTCTTGTAGGGATGCCCGCCGTCAACGATGCGGCCCGTGGTCAGGTCCGGTGCCGTGTACCGGTTGGCGGTGCCCTCGATGAAGAACTCCTCCTCGACGTAGCCGTGCCTGGCGAGGTCGATCGCCGACGTCGAGAAGACGAAATCGCGCGAGGGGTCCCCCGGCGGCACGGACGCCGCGATCGGCCCCGTGACGGTCACCGGCTGCGCCGGCGCCGCCGCGGCGACCGCGAACGTGAGGCAAACGAGCCCTATCGCGAGGTCCAGGCGTCGCATCGAGTCTCCTCCCATCCGGCGTTCCGCCGGGCTGTCGGAGCCGGCTTTGCTCCACGATCTCACGCGAGACACGAGAGACCGAGGTCCGGACCCATCACCAGGCCGACAGTGCCTGTCGCGGGCACCCGAAGCGGGTCCCGTACATCCCTCACACGGCGCGCCCTGGATGCACCGGACGCCCCGGACAGCCCGCTCCATTGAGAGTCGAGAGTCGACTCGGGCTCGGAGCGCGCCCGACGCCCTCAGCTTGCGTCAATCCAAAACAGGCAGCCGGGGCCGGCGCCGTCGCCCATCGGGATCTCCAGGGTGACCTCGAGCGTGTCCAGGTCGACGACCGAGACGCGATCCGCGGCTCTCAATCCGAGAAAGGCGCGGCGGCCGTCGGGCGCCACCAGGACGGCGCCGTCGCCGGTGTCGGTCGAGCCCACCGACACGCGCTCGATTACGCTGCGGGTGGCCGCGTCCATCACCACCAGGGACGCCGCCTCGCCGTCGATGATCAACACGCGGCCGTCGGGCGTGAACTTCAGCCGATTCGCGTCCTGCATGCCCAGGTCGAGAGTCTCCACGACTCGGCGGCTCTCGACGTCGATGATCGACACGCCGCCGTCGCCCCGGGTCGCGGTCCAGAGCTCGCGGCCGTCCGGCGACAGGTCGATGCCCTCGGGCCTCTCTCCCGGCACGGGAATGTCGGTGAGCCGGGCGCGCGAGGGACCCTCCATGACGTTCTCGACCATCGTGACCGAGTTGGAGCCGGTGTTCGGCATGAACATCGCGCCCCGCTCCCGATCGAGCACCAGCATGTGCGTGCCGTCCGCGCCGGTCCCGAGCGTCCAGTCGATCGTGTCCGCCGACGGGTCGTAGCGCCCGATCGACTTGTAGCCCTCGATGGTGAAGTACACCTTGTCTCCGGCATACAGCACGTCGTGGGTCTGGCTGCCGGGGCCGGGGTCGACCCGTCGAATCTCCTCCTGCGCGGCGAGGTCGATGACCGAGATCCCGTCCACCATGCTCGCCACGAACGCCAGCCGGCCGTCGGGCGACGCGGTCACCTCGTGGGGGTCCCGGCCCGTCGGCACGCGCCCCAGCACGTTCCCGCTCGCCGGATCCACGATCGCCAGGGCGCTGGCATCCCTGAGCAGCACGAGGAGCCGTCCGGAGGACGGCGTCTGGGCGGCCGCCGCTCCGGCCAGGGCGACAAGCGCGCCCAGCGAGAGCGAGACCAACCTGCGGCATGAAGTCTCGACCCGTCGTCTCATTCTGATATCTCCTTCTTCTCGTCTTCTTCTCGTCCGCGAAGACGAATCTCACCAGGGCGGCCGAGCCGCGGTCAGAGCTCGTCGTAACGGGCGTCGGCGGGGTTGTCCCACAACTCCGCGAGCACGGGATCGGTTGACGCTCTCATGCCGGAAGGTCAGCCGACTTCTCCTCGGCCGAGTCATCATTCAAGCGTTTCGATAGCTCCAGACCCGTACCGCCGATGGACGGGTCTCGCAACGCGGTGGCAAGCCGAATGCGCCGCCGGAAATCGCGCGTCACGTCGATGCTCAATCCGGCGCGCCGTGCATCAGGCGTCATCAGAGCTGACGATACCGCAATTGCGTAGGTGGGGCTACCGACGCCACGCGAAAAGGCGCGTCAGAATCGCCCGCTGGCGGTCGCTGAACCGCGCCCGGCGCATCTGGTTGGCGGCCTTGCGCCACGCCTCGGCCTGGGTGGGATAGGGGTGTATCGCCGAACCGATGGCTCCGAGGCCGGCGCCCGCCTTCATCGCCACCGTCACCTCGCTTATCAGGTTGCCGGCGTCGGCGGCGACGACGGTGGCGCCGAGGATGCGGTCGGTCCCCTTCCGGACGTGGACCCGGGCAAAACCGGCGTCCTCGCCGTCGAGCACCGCGCGGTCGACCTCCGCGAGCGGCTGCGTGAACGTCTCGACCTCGATACCCTTCGCCCGGGCATCGGCTTCGTACATCCCGACGTGGGCGATCTCGGGCTCGGTATAGGTGCACCACGGAATGACCAGCGACTCGGTCGACGCCTTCCCCAGCCCGAACGGGTGGGGGAACAACGCGTTCTGAATCACGATCTGGGCCATGGCGTCGGCGGCGTGCGTGAACTTGTAGGGAGAGCAGATGTCGCCCGCCGCGTAGATGCGGGGGTTGGCCGTGCGCAGATGGACATCGACGGTGACGCCGCGACGATCGTACGTCACCCCCGCCGCCTCCAGGCCCAGCCCCTCGACGTTCGGCGCCCGGCCCACGCCGAGCAGAATCCCGTCGACGCTGACGTCGTGCGATTCGCCGCCGGCGGTGTAGCGGATGCGCTTCCCGTCGCCATCCGCCGCGCCGGCCGCGGCCGGCTCCACCGCGCCGATCGCGGCGTCGAGGACCAACCGCACGCCGTCGCGCTCCATTCGCGCCTGAACCACGGCGGCCGCGTCCGGGTCCTCGCGCGGCAGAATGCGGCCGGCCTGCTCGAGCACCGTGACCTCGCTGCCGAAGCGGGCGAACGCCTGGGCCAGCTCGCAGCCGATGGGGCCGGCCCCGATCACCGCGAGCCGTGGGGGCAGCTCGGTCAGCGAGAAGACCGTCTCGTTGGTGAGATAACCGGCGTCCGCGAGCCCCGGAATCGGCAGCGCCGCGGCGCGCGCCCCGGTGCAGACGGCGGCGCGCGCGAAACGCAGGGTGGCGTCGCCCACCGCGACGGTGTCCGGCCCGGTGAACCGGGCCTCGCCGATGAAGACGTCGACGCCGAGCCCGGTGAACCGCGCGGCCGAGTCGACGTGGCTGATCTCGGCCCGCAGCCGGCGCATGCGCGCCATCGCCGCGCCGAAGTCGCGCTCGACACCGCCGGGAAACGTCAACCCGAACGCCGCGCCGTCCCGCGCCGACGCCCAGACCCGCGCCGCCCGGATGAGCGCCTTCGACGGCACGCAGCCGACGTTCAGGCAGTCGCCGCCCATCAGGTGCCTCTCGACGAGGGCCACCCGGGCCCCGAGACCGGCGGCGACCGCCGCCGTCACCAGCCCCGCCGTCCCCGCCCCGACGACGACGAGGTTGTAGCGGCCGTCCGGCGTCGGATTCCGCCACTCGGACGGATGGACGTTGGCGGCCAGCTTCCGATTGAGGGCGTCGTCGGGCAGCAGTGCGACACGGTCCATGACCGCATCATACTAGGCGCCGGTGGAAACACCCCGGGCAATGGCCGGGGGCAACCCCGTGGCCGCGTGTCAGTGCGCTACACTAGCAGCATAGTCTTGCGTCGAATCGAGACCGGCAGCCGGCCTCTGTGACACAGGCTGCCCTGCCGGGTGTTGGAGTCGCGCTGCCCGGCTCGTCCAGGAGGAACCATGCTGTTCGCCAACCCCGCCAAGCTGCGGATTCCCACGGCCGCGGAGGCCCTACCCGGCCGGGACGAATCGATGCCGGTATCCGGCGGCCACTTCGTCAGCGGTCGCCCGATCGCGCCGCCGTTCCCCGACGGGATGACGCGGGCGGTGTTCGGCATGGGCTGCTTCTGGGGCGCGGAACGGGCGTTCTGGAAGCTCGCGGGCGTCTACACGACCGCCGTCGGCTACGCCGGCGGGTTCACGCGCAACCCGACCTACCGCGAGGTGTGCAGCGGGCAGACCGGCCACACCGAGGTCGTGCTGGTCGTCGCCGACCCCGCCGCGGTCCCGTTCGAGCGTCTTCTCCAGGCGTTCTGGGAAAGCCACGACCCGACCCAGGGCATGCGGCAGGGCAACGACGCCGGCACCCAGTACCGCTCGGCGATCCTCACGGCCGACGCCGGGCAGCAGCGCATCGCCTGCGCCTCGCGCGATGCCTATCAGGCGCAGTTGACGCCGGCCGGTTTCGGCCCGATCACCACCGAGATCCGCGAGGCGCCGCCCTTCTACTACGCCGAGGATTACCACCAGCAGTACCTCGCGAAGAACCCGGGAGGCTATTGCGGCCTCGGCGGGACCGGCGTCCGGTGCCCGGCGGGCCTGGCGGTCGCCGGTGCCTGATCTCTCGCGCCCGGCGCCAGTCATCGACTGGCTGCGCTACGAAGCGGTCCTGTTCGACCTCGACGGAGTGCTGACGGCCACCGCGCGCCTGCATGCGGCGGCCTGGACCCGGCTGTTCGACGACTACCTGGAGCAGCGCGCGGCGGCGCGCGGCGAGCCGTTCCGTCGGTTCGAGCCGCGCGACTACACGCAGTTCGTGGACGGCCGGCCGCGCTACGACGGGGTCCGCACCTTCCTCGCCTCCCGAGGCATCACCCTACCCGACGGTGCGCCCGACGACGCGCCAGGACGGGAGACGGTCTGCGGTCTCGGGAACCGCAAGAACGCCCTCTTCTTCGAGATACTGGGGATCGAGGGCGTGGACGCCATCGCCGGCACGGTGGCGGTGGTCCGCCACCTGCGGCGGCATGGGGTCCGCACCGCCGTGGTCTCGTCGAGCCGCAGCTGCGCGGCGATCCTGGACGCGGCGGGCATCGCCGGCCTGTTCGAGCTGCAGGTGGACGGCGTCGTCGCCGGACAGCTGGGCCTCGCCGGCAAGCCCGCCCCCGATACCTTTCTCCATGCGGCGCGCGCGCTGGGTGTCGACCCGTCGCGCGCAGTGGTCGTCGAGGACGCGATCGCGGGCGTCGCGGCCGGGCGGGCCGGCGGGTTTGCGCTGGTGGCCGGAATCGACCGCGCCGGCGCCGCCGGCGATCTCGCGCGCGCCGGCGCGGATCTGGTGGTGACGGACCTCGCCGATACCCTGCCGGCCGGCGCGGCCGGAATCGAGGACGCCGGCTGATGGACGACCGCTACCACGCCCATCTCCCCCGCGACATCTATCCGCCGGACGAATGGCGGCTCGTCGAGACGCGCTTCCCCCGCCGCGTCGGGGCGGCGGAGTCGCTCTTCACGACCGCCAACGGCTACCTCGGGCTGCGCGGCACCTGCGACGAGGGCCAGCCGGTGGAGCACAACGGCACCTACGTCAACGGGTTCCACGAAACCTGGCCCATCGTCTACGGCGAAGAGGCGTACGGCTTCGCGAAGCAGGGCCAGACCATCGTCGACCTGCCGGACGCGAAGATCATCCGTCTGTATGTCGACGACGAGCCGTTCTTTCTGCCGACGGCGACCCTCGAACGGTACGAACGGGTACTCGACATGCGCGCGGGGACGCTCGACCGCACGCTCGTGTGGGCCCACTCCTCCGGCCAGCGCGTCTCCATCCGGTCGCGCCGGCTGGTCTCCCTCGAGCACCGGCACCTCGCGGCGATCTCCTACGAGGTGACCCTGCTGGCGCACGACGCCCCCGTCGTCATCGTCTCGGAGATCGCGGCGAGCGGGCGCTCGACCGGCGCGAACGGGGATCCCCGCACCCGGCAGTTCGGGTGCGAAGTGATCGAAACGCGGGTGAGCCGCGTCGCGGACCGCCGCATCGTGTTCGGTTACGCCACCCGGTCGAGCGGCATGACCCTGTCGTGCGCGGTCGACCACGAGCTTCGGACCGACTGCGACTATACGACCGAGGCGCGGTTGGACGGACCGGATGGGCGGATCGACTTCTCGATCGACGGCAAGGTGGGCGCGCGCATCCATCTCGTCAAGTACGTCACCTATCACTCGTCCCGGCGCCCGCAGGCCGACGAGCTTTGCGAAAGAGCCGAGCGGGTGCTGAACCGCGCCGTCCGGCGCGGCTTCGCGGCGCTGCTCGACAGCCAGCGCCAGTTCCTCACCGACTTCTGGAACCGCAGCGACATCGTGGTGAAGGGACAGCCGGAGTGGCAACAGACGATACGCTTCAACCTCTTCCACATCTGCCAGGCGACAGCGCGCGCCGAGGGCGGCGGCGTGCCGGCCAAGGGACTGACCGGCCCCGGCTACGAGGGCCACTACTTTTGGGACACCGAGATCTACCTGCTGCCGTTCCTGACCTACACGACCCCGCGCATCGCGCAGAACCTGCTCCGCCAGCGCCACGGACACCTGGACGAGGCGCGGCTGCGCGCCCGCGAGCTGAACCAGCGCGGCGCGCTCTTTCCCTGGCGCACCATCGACGGCAACGAGGCGTCCGCCTACTACGCGGCGGGGACCGCGCAGTACCACATCAACGCGGACATCGTCTACGCCCTGCGCAAGTACGTCGACGTCACCGGCGACACGCGGTTCCTCGCCGAGGTCGGGGCCGAGATACTCGTCGAGACCGCGCGCCTCTGGGTCGACCTCGGCTTCTTCGACCGCCACGACGGCCGGTTCCGCATCCACGGCGTGACCGGGCCGGACGAGTACAACGCCGTCGTCAACAACAACCTCTACACGAACCTGATGGCGCGCGAGAACCTCTGGTACGCGGCGGAGACGATCCGCGCGATGCGCGCCGACGACGCGCCGCGCTTCAAGCTCCTCGTGCGCGCCACCGGCCTCGACCCCGCCGAGCTCGACGCGTGGCAGTGCGCGGCCGACCACATGTACCTCCCCTTCGACGAGCGCGACCGCGTCCATCTGCAGGACGACTCCTTCAAGGACAAGGAGGACTGGGACTTCAAGCACACCCCGCCCGACAAGTACCCGCTCCTGCTGCACTACCACCCCCTCGTCATCTACCGCCACCGGGTCGTCAAGCAGGCGGACGTGGTGCTGGCGATGTTCCTCCTCGGGCGCGAGTTCTCCCTCGGGCAGAAGCGGCGCAACTTCGTGTACTACGACGCGTTGACGACGCGCGACTCGTCGCTCTCCTGCTCCATCGAGAGCATCGTCGCGGCCGAGGTCGGCGAGGCGGAGAAGGCGTTCAACTACTCGCTAGACGCCGGGTTCATGGATCTCGCGGACGTGGCGGGCAATGTGCAGGACGGCTGCCACATCGCCTCGATGGGGGGGTTCTGGATGACCCTCATCTACGGCTTCGCGGGCATGCGCGACGACGGCGGACGCATCACCTTCTCGCCCCAGGTGCCCCCGCAGCTCGAGAGCCTCCGCTTCCCGCTGCAGATCCGCGGCCGGCGGCTGGAAGTGGAGCTGACGCCCGAGTCGGCCACCTACCTGCTGCGGGGCGACGGGCCCATCGTCATCGGTCACCGGGACGAGACGATCGAGCTCCAGCCGGACGTACCCATCACCCGTCCCTCCCCCGCGGGGGCGCCGGCAACCGGCGTCGCCGAAGAGCATCGCTAGTCCAGCAACCGCGCGCACGGCCCGCCCCCCGGTCGCCGAAGAGCATCGCTAGTCCAGCAACCGCGCGCACGGCCCGCCCCCCGGTCCGACAGGCGGCGTCGAGGCAGGTGTTCCCCAGGCCTCTTCGCCGGATGGCGATTACCCGTAACGTATCAGATTTGACCTTGGCAACCGCCGCAATGACTGGCTAACATGGATGTAAAGAAGGAGAAAATATGAGCCAGCATGCTCTGTACGAAATCGACGGAGGAAGATCCCGCTCGCCGTCATGCCGCCTCCAACGGGCGATGGCGCTCGCCGCGCTCTGCGCGGCCCTCGTCCTCTCGGCCGACGCCGGCGCGCTGGCGCAGGGGCGCCAGACCGGCACCATCCGCGGCGTCGCCCTCGACGCCCAGGGCCTCGCGCTTCCGGGCGTGACGGTCACCGTCAGCTCGGCGTCGCTGCAAGGGACACGGACCGCGGTCACCGGGGCCAACGGCGATTACGAGCTGGTTGGCCTGCCGCCGGGCGAGTACAGCGTCGTCTTCTTTCTCGACGGGTTCGAAGACGTCGCCCGGACCGCCGTCGTTTCGCTGGGCGGCCGGGTCGGCGTCAACGCGGTGCTGGCCCCCGCCGGCGTCACCGAGACGGTCAACGTGCTCGGGGTGGTGCCGACGCCGATCGCGACCATCGAGAACAGCTCGAACATGACCGACGACGAGGTCAACGCGCTCCCGGTCGGCCGCAGCCTGTTCGGCATCGCCGCGATACAGCCCGAGCTGACCACCAACACGCCGAACAACGGCCAGGTGACCATCAACGGGGCGTTCGCCTACGACAACGTCTTCCTGGTGGACGGCGTCGACATCAACGACAACCTGTTCGGGACCGCGAACAGCCTCTTCATCGAGGACGCCATCGAGGAGACCCAGGTGCTCACCTCGGGCATCTCCGCCGAGTACGGGCGGTTCAGCGGCGGGGTGGTCAACGCGATCACCAAGAGCGGCGGCAACACCTTCTCCGGCAGCGTCCGGGCCAACCTGTGGAAGCCCACCTGGACCGCCCGGAACCCCTACGAGGTGGAGAACGAGGTGCCGCAGGAAGGCGACATCGCCGACAACGTCACTTACGAGACCACCTTGGGCGGCCCCATCGCGCTGGACCGTCTGTGGTTCTTCGGGGCCAACCGGATCCAGCGGCGGTCGTCGACCGAGTCCTTCGACCAGACCGGCATCAGCTACAACGAGACGAGCAGGAACGACCGGTACCAGCTCAAGCTCACCGGCACCCTGACGCCCGGACAGACGCTGTCGGGCAGCTACATGCGCAGCCCGACCGCCCGGATGGGGCCGACCTTCGGCTTCAGCATCGATCCGACCAGCATCACGGAGTCGAAGCGCCCGAACGACCTCGTGGTCGCGACCTACCGGGGCGCGATCGGCTCGAGCCTCGCGGCGGAGGTGCAGTACTCGCAGAAGCGGTTCGGCTTCCGGGGGAGCGGCGGCACGTCCACCGACATCTACGACTCGCCGTTCATCACCCTGACGCAGGAGCTGGGCCACTACAACGCCCCCTACTTCGACGCCACCGACCCGGAAGACCGCAACAACCGGCAGGTGACCGGCAACGTCACCTGGTTCGCCTCGTCGCCCACCTTCGGCTCGCACAGCGTCAAGGCCGGCTTCGAGCGTTACACCTCGACCAACACCGGCGGCAACTCGCAGTCGTCGACCGGCTACGTCTTCGACGCCGACTACGCGGTGGGACCCGACGGCGCCCCCCTGCTCGGCGCCGACGGGCGGCTCATACCGGTGTTCGTCCAGTTCGACTCGCTGCTCGAGAACTGGCTGGCGGTACGCGGGGCGCGCATCGACATCAACACCACGTCGTTCTTCGCGAACGACACCTGGGCCCTCGACGACCACCTGTCGTTCAACCTCGGGGTACGGGGGGAGACCGTCGACAGCGAGGCGACCGGCGGAATCCAGACCGTCGACACCAGCGCCCTGGTGCCGCGGCTCGGCGTCGCCTACGACCCGGCCGGGGACGGGCGGCTGGCGCTGCAGGCCACCTACAGCCATTACTCGGGCAAGTACAGCGAGGCGCAGTTCGCCCAGACGACCAACGTCGGCAATCCGAGCCTGCTCTACGGGGTCTACGTCGGACCGAGCGGGCAGGGGCGCGACTTCGCACCCGCGTTCGACCCCGGCAACTACGTCACGGTCCTCGGCCTCTTTCCCACCCGGAACGTCTTCAACGACCCGAACCTCCGGTCGCCCCTGACGAAGGAGCTCACCCTTTCGGCCGGGGGCGCCGTCGGGACGCGTGGCCACCTGAAGCTGACCTTCATCAAGCGATCGACGGGCGGGGTGATCGAAGACTTCCAGGATCTGACGACGGGCTCGACGGAGATCGTCGAGGACGGCGAGAGCTACGGCACCTTCGTCAACCAGGTGTTGCGGAACACCGACGAGCTCGAACGCCGGTACGACGCGCTGGCGCTCGACACCCGCGTGCAGGTGACCCGCAACTTCCTGCTGGACGGAAGCTGGACGGTGCAGCTCGGCAACAAGGGGAACTTCGAAGGCGAGGGGTCCAACACGCCGGGGAGCGCCTCCAACGCGTTCGACTGGCCGGAGGTCACGCCCGCGACCCGGTACTTCCCCTACGGCCGGCTCAACGACTACCAGAAGCACAAGTTGCGCCTGTGGGGCATCTACAACCTCGGGCTGGGCTGGGCCGGCCGCCTCGATATCGGCGGCATGTGGCGCTACGACTCGGGCCTCACCTACAGCCTCGCGTCGGGCAGCGTCCCGCTGACCCCGGAGCAGGAGATGATCCTGGACGAGCTGGGCTACGCGAGCACGCCGTCGTCGCGGACCATCTTCTATTCTGGCCGCGGCTCGGAGGACTTCGACGGCTACACGCGGCTCGACCTCTCCGCGCAGTGGGAGCTGCCGATCTGGCGGACGGCCCGGCCGTGGCTGAAGTTCGAGATGTACAACGCCCTGAACAACGACAAGCTGCTCGAGTGGAACACCACGGTCCGGCCGGACTTCGACGGGCCGCTCGACGAGCTCGGGCTGCCGACGACGTATACGGAAGGGTCGCGGTTCGGCGCGGCGACCAGCGCCCTGGACTATCCCAACGGAAGGACTTACCGGGTTGCGCTGGGCTTCCGCTTCTAGGAGCTTGCGCCGTAGAAGTTCGCGCCGCGAACTTCCAACGCGACCGTAAGGTCGCGTCGCGAATCGTCGCCGACGGCTCCGAGCAGCGAAGGACCAGCACTCCAGGGGTTCTGCACCGTTCCAAGGGTGCAAACCTCTGCCCGGTCGTCGCCGCCTGCGGCCCGCCGCCGCCCCAACCAACCTCCACCAGGGGGCCTTCACCCGTTCCCAACCGTGCAACCCCCTGCCCGGCAATCGTCGGCGGCGGCGACGCCGCCCCAAACGCCGCAGGCGCTCCACGCCGTTCCACGGCCGCGGACTCCTGACGCCGGAATCGCCTCTCTGCGGCTCTGCCTCCCCCCCCGACAGCAGCCCCCCTCGGCTCCGGCTACAATCGGTCCAGGAGGAACACGATGAAGATGACAGTGAGTGCGTTGCTGGTCGTGCTGTCGGCGGCGCTGGCGGCATCGGAACCGGCAGCCCAGCCGGCCGGAGACGACCGGACGGTGACCGAGGCGCAGTACGAGGGGTGGAAGACGGAGCTGTCCAACTGGGGGCGGTGGGGCGCGGACGACGAGATCGGCGCGGTGAACCTCATCACCCCCGCGAAGCGCCTGCAGGCGGTGGCCCTGGTCGAGGACGGCATCACCGTGTCGCTGGCCGGCGACGCCGACACCGTCGAGGCCGTCGACAACCCGTCTCCCTACGAGCACCAGATGGTCGGGATCAGCTCGGACCGGATCGGCGTCCAGTACCACGGCATCTCCCATACCCATCTCGACGCGCTCGCCCACATCAACGACAACGGCGTCTTCTACAACGGCTATACGCCGGACGCCGACACCGTGATCCAGAACGGGCACGAGAAGAACTCCATCCACAACCTGAAGAGCGGCATCGTGACGCGCGGCATCCTCATCGACATCCCCCGGCTGCGGGGCGTGCCGTACCTGGAGCCGGGGACGCCGATCTACGTCGAGGACCTGGAAGCGTGGGAGGAGCAGGCGGGGGTGAGAGTCTCCTCCGGCGACGCGCTGTTCATCCGCACCGGGGTCTGGGCGCGCCGCGCCGCCGAGGGCCCGTGGCTCCGGGGCCGCCGGCCGGGGGGTCGATCCGCCGGCCTGCACCCCTCGGTCATCCCGTGGCTCAAGGAGCGGGACATCGCGCTGATGGGCAGCGACCACCCGACGTACGTCGCGCCATCCGAGCTGCCGGGCGCCGTACACGACTTCGCGTTGCTGTACCTCGGCGTGCACCTCTTCGACAACTGCGACCTCGAGGCCCTCGGCGAGGCCGCGGCGGAACGCAACCGCTGGGAGTTCCTGCTGATGGCCGCGCCCCTGCCGATTCGCGGCGGGACCGGCTCGCCGCTGAATCCGATAGCGGTGTTCTGAGCGGGAGTTCCGGCCCGGCCGTCAGTGGGTCCGTGACGGTCGGGCCGGGCGTTTTCTCGCGCCGGTGGAATCGGCCAAGGACGTGATCGATATGAAGTTGCCAACTGCGCCCATGCACAGCCCGTTTTCTACGCGTTCGCGCGCTTGGCACACAGCAAGGCAATTTCGTCAGTGTCCTGAGCTTCGGCCTGGGCCATACCTGTAGAGGAGTGATTCTCATGAAGACTCGCGCAACCTGCCGGCTGCTCATCGTGACGGGCATCCTGTTCGCTCTCGGGCTCTTCGCCGCGTTGCCGGCGGCGGCCCAGCTCGACCGGGTCCGGGACCCCGACTGGACGACACCGCGGACGCCCGACGGCCAACCGGACCTCCAGGGGGTCTGGGGGAACAAGACGATCACGCCGATCGAGCGGTCCGAGAGCGAGACGCGCGCCTACCTGACCGAGGAGGAGATCGCCACCCTCAACCAGCGGCGGGCCATGACGCTGGCCGCTCAGGACGCCGCGCCCGCCGCCCGCACCGCGGCCAGCAGCGCCCTCGGCAGCGGCTACGGCAGCTACTGGCTCGACTCGGGCGACACCGTGCTGTCGACGGGGCAGACCTCGATGGTCGTCGACCCGCCGAGCGGCCGGGCCCCCGTGCAGCAGTGGGCCCTCGACGAGAAGGCATGGCGCCTCGAGCACGAAGGCGACGACTACCGCAACATGAGCGTGTGGGACCGGTGCCTCTCGCGCGGAGTCCCCGGCTCGATGCTGCCCGCCGGCTACAACAACGCCTACCGCATTCTGCAGACGCCCGACCACGTCGTCATCTACCACGAGATGATCCACGATGCGCGGATCATCCCGCTGTCGGACGGGCCGTTCGTCGACAACCGTATCCGTCAGTGGATGGGCGATGCGCGCGCGCACTGGGAAGGTGACGTGCTCGTCGTCGAGACGAAGAACTTCCACGATCGCGGCTGGGTCGCGTCGAGCGGGGCCGGCCGACGCCTCAAGGGCATCCGCGTCACCGACGCGCACCACGTCATCGAGCGGTTCGAGCGCGTCTCGGAGACCACCATCCTGTGGGACGTGACGATCACGGATCCGAACGTCTACACGTCCCCCTGGCGAATCTCGATGCCGTTGACGGCCGAGCCCACCTACGAGATGTTCGAGTACGCGTGCCACGAGGGAAACTACGCCGTGCCGAACGCGCTCAGCGGGGCCCGCTTTCTCGAGCGTACGGAGTAGACCTCCCACTTCTTCTCGCCGGTCCGGGGGCGGCCGGCGGCACCCGCCGGCCGGAAGCTCGGCATGCGTTCCACCCGCGGGCGGTGTCCACCTGAGGGGGGTACCGCCCGCACCGGCGGGCCGCCGCGAGACTCCGGCCGAAATGGTGCGCCGCAAAGGCGCAGGGCCCAGCCGCTGTCGATCGCCGGCTGATCTTCGACGACTCTACGCCTGCGGCTGGACGATCTCGATTCTGACCCCGTCCGGTCCCGTGACGAAGGAGATCAGCATGTCCTGGCCGAGCGGGTTGGTGAACGGGCGCGGCTCGAGATCGAACTCGATACCCTTGCCCTTGATAGTCTCGGCGGCGGCGCGCAGGTCGGGGAACTGCCAGCCGAGGTGATCGAAGGCGCGGCCCTCGGTCGGGGCCAGCTCGCCTTCATCCCGGGAGATGAGCAGCCAGACGGTGCCATAGCGGAGGCCGGCGATGCGCCCCTTCAAGCTGTCCCGCTCGCCTTCGAAGATGTTCTCGTACCAGTCGAGAGCCGCCGCGGGGTCGGCGGACCGGAGGTGCAGGTGGTGGAAGCCCAGCCATTCGGTGTCCTCGACGACCTCGATCTTCGTGCCCCACGGGTCCTCGACGAAGGCGAGCTTGAAGAGGCCGTCGATCTCGCGTATCGGCTCGAGAATCTTCACGCCGGCCGCCTCGAACGACGCCATCTTCGCGACGAGGTCGGTGAACGAGAAGCCGATGTGGTCGACCCCGCTGCCGACGCTCGGACCGGTCGGCTCGCGCTCGAAGAAGATGATCTGGGTGTCGCCGGCGGCGCAGGCGTTGTGCCGGCCGTAGTCGGTGCACCCCATGTGGGTCATGTACCACGCCTTCGCCTCGGCGGCGGAGGCGGCGACGAGATGGATGTGGTGATAGTCGGCGGCGGCGGAGACGGCCGGGGCGCCGGCGAACCAGGCGAACGACACGGCGAGCACGAGCAGCTTGCGAATCATCGATGTCCTTTCGGGTGGTCGTACTGACAGTTGGACGTACTTCGAGGCGCCCGCGGGGCACCGGCATCGACAGGCGTTCCTATCGGGCATCCTCCAGACGGGCGGCCCGCAGCATCCCCACGATGGAGTAGTTGCCCTCGTGGCACGCGAACTCGTAGATCGGCTGCGTGCGGCGCTTCAAGGGGAGCGCCGCCGTCCACGGTGCGGCCCAGGTCGCGGGGTCGGTGAACGTCATCTCGTAGGTGAGGGTGTCGGGGCCGCTCAGCGTGAACCGCTCGACGAGGTGCAGCCCCTCGGCGGCGCCGCGGTAGTAGCTGTTCTCGGAAAAATTGCGGGTCTCCACGACCAGCGTGTCCCCGTCCCAGTAGCCGCGCGAGTCGCCGTTCCACTGGCGGACCGCGTCGGGGAGATGGGGGCGCCCGTCGAGCGGGATGATCCGCGCATCGTGGAACGCCTCGCTGACGAACGCGACGTGGTCGGTCGTCTGGACGAGCTGGTAGAAGGTGTACGGACCGGCGCCGAAGTTGCCGCCGAGGCGCGGCACGCCGGTCGTCACGCAGCGATGCACGTTGTTGAGGTCTTCCGGGCCGGTCTTGAAGCGCCATCCGTCGTCCACCGCCGCCTCCCGCGCCCGCGCTTCCGGCGTCAGTGGGGGAATGCGCCCGTCGGGCGGGTCGGTGACGAGGGACGTCCGGTCGGTCACCTCCACGTCGACCATGCCGATGGAGCTGCTGGTGGACCAGGCCTCGTAGGTCTCGACGTCGTTGAGGGCGGCGAAGAACGCCCCCTCGGGGGTCGTGAAGGCGCTTCTGCCGTTGCGGAAGATCCGCTCGACCCGCGCGCGCAGGGTGGCGGCCTCTTCGTCCGTCAGATACGCGCGATCCGCGAACACCTCGGGACGCTGCAGCGGGGTGGCGGTATTGCTGAGCCAGACGCCCTGCAGGTCCGGGCGGCCGTCCGGCAGCCGGGGCGGGGTCCACTCTTCGGCGGCGGTCTGCGCGCCGGCCGGGCCGGTCGCCAGCGCCAACGCGATCAGGGCGACCGGCGCCGCGATCCGTACGAGATGACAGCCACGCATCGGTGTTCCTCCTGTCTCCTGGGCGCCGATCGGTAGCGCCTCAGCGCGGCGGGGCCGCAGCCGCGGGCGCGGTGGCGGCCCCGCGCGGCGCGTAGATGTCGTAGCCTTCCGCCGCCTCTTCCGCTTCCGTCGGCGGCGACACACCCGCCGCGAGCATCGCCTGCTCGACCGCAGCCACCGTCACCGGCGACGGCTTGAAGTTGCCGAACCGGTACCCGCGCGCGATGGTCAGCGGCGACCAGCCGAACTGGTTCTTGCGGGCCCAGACCTCGACGTCCGAACCGCTGGCCGCGAGCAGTCCCACGACCGCCGGCAGGTTCTTGTAGGCGGCGCCGTGCATGGCCGTCTCGCCCTTGTCGTCGACGGCGTTCACGTCGTTGCCGAGGTCCAGGGCAAGCTGGACCGCGTCGAGCACTTCCTCCTCGGTCCCGGCGTCCTCGCCCGGCGACCGCGTGCCCAGCCCCGCCGCGGCCATCAGGGGGGTGCTGTTCTCGGCATTCGTCATCAACGGATCGGCGCCGAGGTCGACAAGGGTCCGCATCAGCTCCGTGTCGGCCACCAGCGACGCCAGCATGAACGGAGTCGACCCGGGCTCGTGGTGGCGGGTGTTGTTCAGATTGCGCCGGACCGCCACGCGGGCGTTCACGTCGGCGCCATGCTCCACCAGGGTCCGTACGAGCTCGAGACTCGTCATGCGCCCGGACCCGTCGGGGGCGGGGTCGTTGTCGCCGGCGCCCGGCTTGCGCACCTTGGGGATCAGATGCAGCGCGGCATGTCCGGGGCCGTCCGCATTCGGATCGGCGCCGGCAGCCAGGAGCGCGGCGGCCACGTCCCAATGCGCATTGGTCACCGCAAGGAGCAGCGGCGTCGTGCCGACCCGGACCGGCCGTCCCGTGCGGTAGGTGCTTTCCGCCCGAATGACCTCATCGACCGCGCCATTGACGTCGGCGCCGGCGCTCAACAGGGTCCGGACCACCCCGAGGTGTCCCTCCCGCACCCCGAACAGCAACGGCGTGAACCCGGAGTCGAGCGGGGCGGTGAAATCGGCTCCCACCTCGATCAGCGTCTCGACGACGTCGACGTGCCCTTCCGCCGCCGCCCACATCAGCGCCGTCTGCCGGCGTCTCGGCTCGACCGCCTCGATATCCGCGCCATGCGCGATGAGGGCCCGGACGACCCCGACCCGCCCCGAGCGGGCGGCGGTCATCAGCACCGTCTCGCCTCCCGGCAGCGTGGCGCCGGCGTCGGCGCCCGCCTCGAGCAGCCGCCTCACCATCGCCGCGTTGCCGTTCTCGGCGGCCAGCGACAGCGGGATGACGCCGTAGCGGTTCGGCGCCTGCACGTCGGCCCCGGCGTCCACGAGGCGGGCCACGAGATCCGCGTCGTCGTAATACGCGGCCCAGTGCAGCGCTGTCATGCCGTCGATCTGCGCGGCGTTCACATCGGCCGGCCGATCGAGCAAGTGGTCGATGGCGGCCGCGTCTCGCTGCTGGACCGCGTCGGCCAACGGCGCCTCGGACGCGGCGGCGGCGCCGAAAGGCGCCAGACCGACGAGCGCGACGACGACCACGCATCTACGCGCCATTCTGCGATACATCGTTCCGTCTCCCCGTTCCCGGCCTCCCGGAACCCGCCCCCCACCGCGGGGAGCGGAGCAGCGGGCCTGTCCGCCGTCCACGACGCGGTTCCCGCGCCCCGCCCGGAACCGTCCCCCACCGACGGGGCGATGGCGGGAACGCGGGCCGCTCCGCCGGTCCGGCCCGGACACCACCGCCTGCGGCTCCGCCGCCGCAATCTGCGGCGCCGCCGCCCCAACCAACCGTCCCGTGGAGTCGGCGCCTCCCGCTGGCGGCGGCGCCGTTACCACGGCGCAGACTCCTACAACGCCACCGGGTCGAGCAGCGTGTCTATCGTGCCGGTGCTGTCCGACCAGGTGTCCAGCTCCACCCCGACCTTGTCGAGCAGGGTCAGGTGCAGGTTCGCCATCGGCGTCGGCTCGGCGTACCGGATGTGACGCCCCCCCTGCGTCCGGCCGGCGCCGCCGCCGGCCACCACCACCGGGAGGTTGACGTGATCGTGCACGTTGGGATTCCCCATCCCGCTGCCGTACATGTACAGGGAGTGGTCGAGCAACGACCCCTCGCCGTCCGGCACCGACGCCAGCCGCTCGAGGAAGTACCCGAACAGCGACACGTGGTACTGGTTGATCTTGGCCAGCATCGCGAGCTTCTCGGGGTCGTTGCCGTGATGCGAGATCGGGTGATGCGGGTCCGGCACCCCGATCTCCGGATAGGTCCGGTTGCTCGACTCCCGCGCAAGCTGGAAGGTGATGACCCGAGTCACGTCGCCCTGCAACGCGAGCACCTGCAGGTCGAACATCAGCTTCGCGTGGTCCTCGTAGTCGGCCGGCACCCCGATGGGACGGTCCAGATCGGGCAGCGGATTGTGCTCGGTCTCCGCCTCCGCCTTCTGGATCCGGCGCTCGACCTCGCGAACCGTCTCCAGGTACTCGTGCACCCGGCGGCGGTCGCCGGAGCCGAGCTCGCGCTGCAGCCGCGCGATATCGTCGCGCACCCAGTCCAGCAGGCTCGCCCGCCGTCCCAGCGCCGCGCGCCTCTGCGCCGCGGTGCCGCCCTCGCCGAACAGGCGCTCGAACACCATCCGCGGATGGGCCTCGGCCGGCAGCGGCGAGGTCGGCGACGACCACGAGAGGTTGTTCTGGTAGACGCAGGCGTAACCGTTGTCGCACTGGCCGACCATGTCGAGCACATCCATCGCGAGCTCGAGCGACGGCAGTTGCGTCTCCTGCCCGATCTGCCGGGCCGCGATCTGATCGACGGTGGTGCCCAGATAGTAGTCGGTGCTCTCGGTCCACTTCGCCTTCGCCGCGCTCAGGAACGAGGCGTTCGACGTGGCGTGGGTCCCGGGGTACGCGTTCCGGAGCTCCAGATTGCTGACCACCGTCAACTGGTCCCGCACCGGCGCCAGGGGCCCCAGGCTCGGAGACAGACCGGTCAACGTCCCGCCCTCGCCGGGCGGCGTCCACAGGGCGATGTTGGATCCCATCGGCACGTAGACGAATCCGAGCCGCCGGACCGGTCTCGCCGCGGTGTTGGCGAGCGCCGTCATCGACGGCACCATCGCATCGAGCAGCGGCAACGCCACGGTGGCTCCGACGCCGCGCAGAAAGGTCCGCCGCGGCAACGCCCTCTTCGAGATCATCATGATGCTTTCCTCATCCGGAACGGCATGCTCTCGACCACCCCCACGACCAGGGACGAGAGCCGGTAGTCGTCCTCCCGCGCGGCCCGGAGAATGGCCCGGACGGCCGGGGCATCGCCGTGCTCGACCCCGCGTCCGATCGCAAACGTCAGCAACTTCTCGGCCACCGTGCCCACGAAGAGCTCGGGGCGCCGCAGCAGCGCCGCCTCCAGCTCGTCGACGCCGTCGACGGCGGTGCCGTCGAAGAGCGTCGCCGTGGCGTCCACGGGCACGCCTCCCTCCGCGTCGCGCCAGCGCCCGACCGCGTCATAGTTCTCGAGGGCGAAGCCCACCGGGTCCATCAGCATGTGGCAGCTCGCGCACGCGGGGTTGGCCCGATGCGCGCTCATCCGCTCCTTCATCGACCGGGCCCGCACGCTCGTCCCCGTCTCCTCCAGCTCGGGCACGTTGGGGGGCGGCGGCGGAGGCGGCACCCCCAGGACGTTGTCGAGCACCCATTTCCCCCGGATGACCGGCGAGGTGCGCGTGGCATAGGAGGTCGCCAGCAGGATGCTGCCCTGGCGCAGCAGCCCGCCGCGGGTCCCCGCTTCGCCGAACTCGACCCGGCGGAACCGGCTGCCGTAGACGTGCGGCACGCCGTAGTGCTTGGCCAGCCGCCCGTTCAGGTAGGTGTAGTTCGCCCGCAGCAGGTCGAGGACGCTGCGGTCCTCGCGCAGGACGCTCTCGACGAGCATCTCCGTCTCCTGCCGGAACGCCTGCCGCAGATTGTCGTCGAAATCGGGAAAGACCCGCATGTCCGGGGTAATCGACTCGAGGTTCCGGAGATGCAGCCACTGGCCGGCGAAGTTGGTCACGAGGTTCGAGGCGCGCGGGTCGGCCAGCATCCGTCGCACCTGCCGTTCGAGCGCCCCCGGCGCGGTCAGCCCGCCGCGCTCGGCCACCGCGAGCAGCTCGTCGTCCGGAATGCTGCTCCACAGGAAGAAGGACAGCCGCGACGCCAGCTCGATATCGCTCAGGCGATACGGCGCGCCCGGCGCGACGCCGTCGGGGTCGCGCTCGACCCGGAACAGGAACTCGGGGCTCACCAGCACCGCGGCCAGCCCCATCTCGATGCCGGCGTCGAACCCGTCCTCGTCCCGGGCCTCGCGGTACAGCTCGAACGGCCGCGCGAGGTCCGCCGCGGTCACCGGACGCCGGTAGGCCCGCCGCATCAGGGTGGACAGGATGTCGGTGGCGCAGGCGTCCTCGTCGGCCGGCGCGGCCGGCTGGCAGGTGAAGATGCGGGCCCGGCTGGGGGTGTCGCCGGCCCCGGCGGGGTTGTAGGGACCGACGATGGAGATCTCGTACACCGCCGGCTGTACCCGCGGGTGCCGGTAGTAGTTGAAGTGCGCCTGGTACGGCTGCCGCTCGGTCTCCAGCAGCAGCTCGGGCTTCTTGGGGAACGTGACGGCGAGCGCATGCGGACCGGCGGCGACCGCCACCCGGCGCGTGAGATGCGCGTCGAGGGTGTCGTGGGACGGCTGGTAGTTCAGGGCATGCTCGACGACCTGCTCCGCCGGTTGCACGGTGAAGGTGTCCACCAGCTCACCGTCGAGCAGCAGGTGCAGGTCGTGCGACTCGCTCAGGCCCTCGATGTGCTCGTTCCGGTCGCGGGCCAGCCGGACGCTGATCTCGTAGTCGCCGTCGACCGGAAAGACATGCGACAGCAGGGAGCCGCCGCGGGTCCCGATCGGCATGCCGGGCAGGTGTCCCTCCTGCGTCAGGTCCGGCCGGGTGCGAACCGTGATGCCGCCGGGCCCCAGACCGGGGCGCCCGACCGCGAGCCGGCTTATCTTCTCGGCCGCCGAGACGTACCGCTCCAGCAACGTGGGCGAGAGATTCCCGACGGTGATGTTGTCGAATCCGAAGCTGGACGAATCGCTCGGCAGCAGGGCGGCCACCTCGACGTCGAGATCCAGCAGGTCCCGGACCGCATTGCGATACTCGGTGCGGTTGAGTCGCCTGAACGTCTCGGAGCGTCCCGGGTCCGGCGCCGCCGCGGCCCGGCGGTCCAGGGCCGCCTCGAGCGATCCGATGGCCGCAACGTACGCCGATTCATCGGGCCGGCGGGCGGCGGCCGGCGGCATCTGTCGGGCGCGCAGCTTCCGGACGACCCGCTCCCACACCTCCGTATGGTCGGACAGCGCCCCCTCGGCGATGGTGTCCAGGGCGAGACCGGCGGTGCGGGTCCGGTTGTTGTGACACGACACGCAGTAGCGTCCGACCAAGGTCCGGTACGCTTCCGCATCCGGCGCCGGCTGGGCGGGCGCAGGCGCGGCGCCGAGCGTGCCGGCGAGGCCGCCGGCCGCCATCATCCCCGCCAGAATCGGGCGGAGTCTCCAACGTCGCCTCGGGTTCGACATCCGGCGTTCCCCCTCTCCCGGGACACTTCGGTGGCCGCGACGAATTTCTGGCCCCTTTATACACGATCTGCACCGGCCGGGGTTCCACCGCCGCGAATCCGTCTTATCATTGTCGAAGGCGTTGCGCCGGCTCGCCGACCGATCCGGAAGCGGCGGAGTTCCTGGGGAAGAAACCGTGTCCGACCATCAACGCCCCTTCACCATCGATACGGATCGGCGCGGCCGAGGCGTGCAGATCGCCCTGATCCTGATCGGCATCCCGTTCGCCGTGTCGCTCGCGGGACTGGGGCTCCGGTCGCCCCTGTCGCAGCTGGCTCTGATCGACGAAGGCCCTCTGGCCATCAGCGCCGCCGCCACCGGCGCCGCCCTGCTGCTGGTCATCGCCGGGGCGTGGGCCGTAGACTGGTGGACGGTCAGAAAACAGGTACGGGCGTTGGCCGCGGTGAACCGTCAGCTCGAGCTGACGGGCAACGAGATCGATACGGAACGAGCCCGGCACGCCATGGAATTGAAGATCAAGACGAACGCGATCGAGAACCGGAGCGACTACGACCCGTCGCATCGGCCGCCGGACGCCGATCTCGAGATCCGGCCCGCGGTCTTCGATGCGGTCGCAGAGTCGCCGCAACTGCCGGAACGGACGTCGTGACCCGGAACCTCAACGAGATCGTGGCCGCCCTGGACGGCAGCATGCGCCGGGTCCGGGTATCTCTGGTGCTCTACGGCGTGCCCTGCCTGATCGCGCTGGCCGGGCTGGGGTTCCGCGGCGCCCTGACCGGCATCTCGCCGCTGTTTGCCGACTACCTCGAGATCGCGGCGACGGTCACCGCGGTCGGTCTCCTGCTCGTGATCATGGCGGGTTGGCTGGCCACGCGGCGCGCGCTCCGGCAACTGGACCTCAGGCTGCGCGAGTCCACCGCCCGGCTCGCCCTCAATCGCCAGGAAATAGAGGCGGCCAGGACCCGGCACGCGCTCGAGCGGCAGGTCAAGACGCTGGAGCTCGAGCATGCGGTCGCGAGCCGGGAGGCTCGCCTGCGGATTCGAGAGCTCGAGCGCGCACTCGATCAGCCCGCCCCGGCCCTGCCGCCGGCCGACCCCGAACCGGCGGCGGCCCCCTCCTCCCCGCACCGGGCGCCGCCGCCGACCCTGAACCGGCCGCGCAAGATTCTGCGGGACGCCGCCGAATCGGCCGCGGACGAAAGCGCCTGACGGCAGGGCCCTCAACGAAACTCGACCGGCGGGGGCGAGGCCAGCTCCACGGTTCCCGCGGTCACGCGGAGCGACGAACGTCCCGCGGTGCCCGAGGTTATCTGCAGGCGGGCCACGCCGGCGGCGGCGGTCATCGATTCGACGGGCCGGACCCTGTCCGCGGCCCGGCTGGAGAGGATCCGCACCGGGACCCCGGCCACCGGATTGTTGAAGGCATCCCGCACCGTAACCGTGATCTCGGCCGCCGCGCCCCCGCCGACGGCCACCGCGGCGGGCGATACCGCCACCGTGGAGGTCGCCGCACTCGGATCCCCCGGAACGACCCGCACCTCCGTCGTCCCGGCGACCCCGTTCGACCGCGCCCGCACCTGTCCGGTCCCGGCCGCCAGCGCGGTGAAGATGCCGCGCGCCAGATCAACGGTACCGACATCCCCCGACACCTGCCATTCGACCGGGTATCCGGCAACGGCGTTCCCGCGGGCATCGAATCCGGCGGTGCGGAACTGCAGGAGCTCACCGGAGCGCACCTCGGGAACCGCCGGCTGCACCTCCAGCACCGCCAGCGCACCCGGCGTCGTGGCGACGTCCGCGGTCCCGACCACCCCGCCGGCGGTGGCGGAAACCACCCCGGTGCCGGCCATGGTTCCGCGGAACCGTCCCTCCGCATCCATGCCGCCGACGCCGTAGGTGACGCTCCAGTCCGGATCGATATCCACCAGATTGCCGTACGCGTCGCGGCCGGCCGCGGTGAACGCCTGCGTCGTATCGCTGGCCACGTTCGCCCGCGCCGGCGCGACCACGATCGCGGCGAGCGGGCCCGGCGCCACGTTCACCGCCGCCTCGGCCGCCAACGATCCGCTGGTCACCCGAATCGCCGCGGGCCCCGCCCGGGTGGGGACGAACTGCCCCGCCGCGTCGATGGTCCCCGCGCCGCGGACAATCTCCCACCGGGGCTCGACGTCGACGACATGACCGTCCTGGTCGCTTCCCACCGCCGAGAGCTGGATCCGTTCGCCGGCCGTCACCTCGGCCCGGTCCGAGTCGCGCACGATCCGCAGCTCCGCCAGCGGCCCCGGCGACACCCGCACCGGCGCCTCCGCCGAGACGCCTCCCGATCGCGCGATGATGCGGCCGCTCCCCGGGGAGGCGGCGACGAACCGTCCCTCGGCGTCGACCCGGCCGACGCCGCCGGTCACCTCCCATTCGGGCCGGATCACCACCTCGTTGCCGTTCGCGTCGGCGCCGGTCCAGTCCACCTGCCGCGCCTCGCCGACCTGCACGTCGGCCGGCGCTTCGAGGTCGATGGCGGCCAGCGGGCCGGGCCCTACCCGCACCTCGGCGACCCCCGACAACCCGCCGGCCGTCGCGACCACCGAACCCGACCCGGTCGCGATCGCGGTGAGCCGCCCGTCCCGCGTTCCGATGGCGCCGACGCCGCCGGTCACCGTCCACGACGGCGTTAACGGCCGCTCGTTCCCGAGGGCATCCCGACCCGTGGCCTCGAACGCCTGCACCGCCCCGGCCGCGATGTCGAGCACCCGCGGAGTCACCGCGATGGTGGCCAGGGGTCCGGTGGTGACCCGAATCGCGGCCTCGACCGACAGGTCCTCCCACGCCGCCACCAACGTGACCGCGCCGGCGACGGTGCCGACGAACGTGCCGCCGGCGTCGATACGCCCCTCACCTGCAGACAGGCTCCAGGCCGGCTCGACCGGCACGCGGTTGCCCACGCCGTCGACCCCGGTCACCGCGAACCGTTGCGAAGATCCGGCCACCACGGTGACGGTGCGCGGCGCCACGGCAAGACTGGTCAGCGCGCCCGGGACCACCCGCACGTCCGCGGTGCCGGTCACCCCTCCCGACTCTGCTACCACCTGCGCCTGTCCGGCCGGCCCCCCGGTCAGCTCACCGCCGGGATCGATCTGCCCCGCGGCCGACGACAGACTCCAGACCGGCTCGATGGCCACCTCGTTCCCGGCCGCATCGCGTCCGACGGCCACGAAGGCGGTGGTGGTCCCGGCCGGCACCTCGGCCCGCGCAGGACTCACCGCGATCGATTCGAGCGGGCCCGGGACCACCTCGATCACCGTGGATGCCGCGACGCGGCCGGAGGCGACGACCAACCGCGCCGTACCGGCCCGCAGCCCCCGGAAACGCCCGCTGTCGTCGAGCTCGCCGATCGCATCGGCCAGGCTCCAGGTCGGCGCCAGCGGCACCGCATTGCCGCCGGCATCCTGCCCGACGGCGCGAAACTGCCGCTCCGACCCGCTGACGACCGTCGGGTTGCCCGGTTCCAGGGCAATCGTCACCAACGGACCCGGCGTCACCTCCACCCGGGCTTCGCCCCGCAGATCGCCGGCCGCGGCGACCACCGTGGCCTCCCCGGCCCGTCCCGCCGTCAGGACCCCCCGGTCGTCGAGATCACCCACGTCCCGCGTGAGGCTCCACTCGACCGTCACGCCCGAACCGTTCGGGTCGAGGGCCACCGCGTTCCCGCCGGCGTCCCGGGCCACCGCGCGCAGCGTGACCTCTCCACCCGATACGACGCGCACCTCGGCCGGCAGCAACCCGATGCGGCGCGCGGGACCTGCCACCACCGTCAGCGCGCTCGACGCCTCGACCCCGCCGACCGCGGCCCGCACCCGTCCCCGGCCCGCCGTCCCCGCCGTGAACGTCCCGGACGGCTCGAGCGCGCCGATTCCCCCCGCCAGGGTCCACTGCGGCCGCACCCCGAGCTCGCCGCCGTCGTCGTCGTAGCCCGTCGCCTCGAAGGTCAGGGTGTCGCCGGCCACCACCTCCGCCGGGTCCGGCCGGACCGTCAGCCGGGACAGCCGACGCGTGGGAACGACCAGCGTCTGCGGCGGCAGACCCGCCACCGAGACCTCCACCCGGTTGTCGCCCGGGTCGGGGGCGGTGGTGAAGGGGCGCGTGAGCGACCCCGCGTTGTCCGTCTCGCCGCCGGCGAGGTCCAGCGCCGAGCCGTCCGCGGCCGCCTGCAGCTCGACCGGGAGGTCGGACACGGGATTGCCGAAGCGGTCGGCGACGGCGACGGCGAGGATGACCGTGCCGCCAATCAGCGTGCGCTCCGGATCGGCGGTCACCGCGACGCTGGCGGGAGGTCCGGGCAGGCCCGGCACGACGAGGGAAGCCGACAGATCGCCGGCGACGGCCTCGATGCGGTTCTCGCCGGCCTGATTCGACGCGGTGAGGGTCACGCTGGCGGTACCGGCCGCACCGGTCACCACCTCTTCCGCGCTCAGGACCGTGCCGGGAGTGTCGGTGGACAGTCGAACCAGCTGGCCGGGCACCGGCGTGTTCAGGTTGTCCCGCACCTCGATCCGGATCTGCACCGACTCGGCGACCGCCACCGCCGCGACGTCCGCCTCGATCTCAAGACGTTCCGCTTCGCTGCCGACACAACCGACGAGAGCCAGGAGGCCGCTCGCCGCCGCGCATACCAGGAGCGAATTCCGCCTGCACCTTTCGTTCATGGCTCCACTCCTCACGCGCAAGATCCGACGCACGCTCGATTCTACTATGCGGGCCGCGGGCGCCAGCGGCCGCGCGGCGCCCGTTCCGAGGCCGGCAGTGGAGGTGCCGACAGACGGGGGCGCCTTCGGCGTCCTGATCGGGAGCCTCAGGACGTGACGGCGGCCAGACCAGCGTTCCAGGCCGGGATACCGGTACGCCGACCGGCGACGCCGGTGACCTCGGGAACGCGTGCTATCTTGGGACGAACATGCCCAGGCCAACGGGTACCGTGGTCCGCACCCTCGGCACGGGCGCTGCGCCCCCCCCGAGTCGAGCCGCCGCAGGACCACCTGCACCCGCACATCCCGGCCACCGCCCGACACGACGAGAACCGAGACGCGCGGCGTTGCGAGCCGACAACCGGGGCGCACCCGATCCGGAACGGCTGCAAGCCGCCGTGGACCGCGTCGTGTCGAGAATCGATCCCGACCAGATCGTCCTCTTCGGCTCCGCCGTCCGCGGGGAGATGACCGACGAGAGCGACCTCGACCTGCTCGTGATCGCGGAGAGAGAGAACGACGACGGCCGCACCCGCCAGGAGACCTGGGAGGCCCGGAACGGGCGGGACTACGACGTCGACGTCGTCATGATGAACCGCACCACCGCCGAGGCATGGCGCTCCAGCACGACCCGGATCCAGGGCTCAGCCCTGCAAGAGGGGCGGACGGTCTACGCACGCAACGGCGTCGAGCCGCTTGAAACAGGACCCGCGTACTTCTGGAACGGCCACGAGATGGTGAAGGAAACCCGCTTCGAGCCCGACGAAGCGAACCGGTTGCTCGAAAGCGCCGCGGACGACTGGCTCTATGCCAACGACAAGCGCACCAGCACGCGGAGCCGCTGCCGTCAACTACGGAGCGCGATGGAGTACGCGCTCAAGGCGCTGACCGTAGCTCAGGGCCGACGAGTGAAGCACAAGCACGACCTGAACGAGCTGTGGGACGACGTCGAACGCCACGGCGAACGCATCGCCGCCACCAGGGACCGAAAGGCGCTGGAAGTACTGACCCTGTACAGCGGGAAGATGCGATACGAGAGCCCCACGCGAGAGACCGACCCCGACGAGACGTGGAACGCGACCAGAACCGCCTGCGGCGACGTCCTCGACCACGCGAGAGCGCGGGTTCCGAAGCTGATCACGGAGACGACCGAACGGCTACGACGCCCCCAAGGCGGTACCGAACCGCGATAGCGAACGCTCCTCCGCGGGCTCCTCCCTGCGCCAGCCACAGATGCCAGACCGAAATCGGTCCAGGGCTGTTCAGCGCTCGTTGGCCGCCGTATACGAACTCGCGGCCATGCCGCGTATACGCCAAGTCGGACGAGCTGGCTCCGACCGCAACGGGCAGGGTTTCCACCCGGTAACGCCGAGGATGCGAATCTCTCGATCTCGCCAAGAAGACGCCCAGCGTCGTATCGATAGACGATCCATCCCGAACGTAGCCGACCATGAGTGCTTCCCGACTGCCCCACGCGTACTCGCCCTCCACGAAACGCCGAATCCCGTCTCTGCAATACAACGCTACCGTCTTCGACGCCGCACCGTTCAGAATCTTGGCCTCCGCGACCAAGGGAAAGCGCCGTTCCCTGCCTGACAACACTATCGAGAGGTCCGGGCGTTTCTCCAGGTGACACCCGTCGAAATTGATGCTCTCCGTTCCCCTCCCCACCTACAGTACCAGCTGCCCCCAGAGACGATCCTCCTGGATCAGCCGGTTCAGCCGAGTCTGAATCAACCCGGTCACTTCCGCTTCCTCTCCCGCGGCCACCGTAGCCGCGGCGCGCAATCGAAGGTCCTCGAAGGCCCGCCGCAAACCATCCGCCACTACTTCCATATGGTCCTCCGCGATCGCGGCCAGTGGCAGCCGAACGCCGCGAGTCAACTCCTCGACCTGGTCGCGTCGAGACCGAACCGCCGGCCGTCTCATGTGGTAACCTGCCCCTTCAGCAGCTCAACGTGCGACCACGCAACCCGCTGTGCAAGCAGCCGCGCTTGGGTCTCGCTCCAATAGCGCCTTTGCGCGAGACGCCCGATCAAGAGCCCCTCCGCTCCGCTATCGACGAGGATCTCCGATGCCGCCGCCTCATCCGCGGCCCGCACAAGCCCTGCCCAGTCCGCCGACGGAACGCTCCCCATCAGTTGCCGCCGCCCGGCTCTCACCGCGATGGCCTGCCACGGCGACCTGGCCGTCGCCGGAATCAAACCGACAGCCAGCCTCGACCCGAAGCCCTGGCACCAGGGCATCAGTTCATCTCTCAGCACCTCGCAGAACCGTTCCCTCTCGGTCGAACTTGGCATCGCTTGCGCGTTCCGCTTGTTCTCAGCAAACGGCAGGTTGAACTCCAGCGTATCGCCAATGACCTGCAGATCCCGTTCGCCCAGCCTGTACAGGCTCGCGACCCACTCGTCCACCATCTCCCAACTCGCCCTGCCCGACCGCAAGTCCTTGAATAGCGTCTCGATTTCACGGCGCCGGGATGTGCCGAGCTTGTCGAGGTCGGGAAGGGGTATCCGGTCTAGCGCCGCCTTCTCGATCACGTCTCGCTCAAAGCCGAACTTGCCGCTCGTCGTCAGCGCGAACCAAACCACCAACCTGCTTCCGAGAACGAGTGCAAGATAGCGAACGAGAAGGCCTGCATCCGGATGGGACGCGGAACTATATCCATAGAACGTCTCGTTGAAGACGACACCCTCCTCGCAGACGGTTACACCTATTCGTCCCGCCGCAGCCGGCGGGGATTGGTAGACGATAGTCTGCGGTCCGTCGAACAAGTCCGCCGATCGCGGGTCGTGAATTCGTTCATGCAAGAAAAGAGGAAGCGACGAGCTGTCAACGAAGATGCCACTGAAGGTTCCCGCCGTGAGCTCACGCCGCCCATGCAGATAGGTCGCATCTACACCAGGCCGGCCGTCACCTTGCCGACGCACTCGATTGCTCGGTCTAAACTAAGCGCCTGATAACCGTTCCCGCTGCCCCGCAGGCGTCGCCGTTCTTCAACACCGATCTTTTCCTTCCAGAAGTCGTACAGGGTCGGATGCCCCTCGGCGCGAATCCGCTCGAGGATTCCGAGGTCCGCCTTCGACCCCCGGAATAGTATCTTCAGGATCTCGGGTGTGTCGACAAGCTGCCGGGAAGAAACGACTTCCGCGTTCGCCGCGTCGATACGCATGCCCCCGGCGTTGTTCAGACAGGTCTCGAGCCGCGGACTGATGAACCGGAAACCCGCCTCGACACCCGGTGTTCTGTTGGTGGCGAACAGAATGCAGAAGGGCGCCGATATCTGCGGCCACACCTTCGTCTGCCGCAGCTCCACCCCGTTCACGACCGACGTGACGTCCAGCGCCTCGAACAGGGCCCGGCGCGCGGCGGGCATCCCGTCGCCTTGCTGAAAGAGCCGGCGCGCGTGCAGCGCGAAGGCAATCTGGCCGACCGGCTTTGCCCACTCCATCGCCCGACATACGAACGGCAGGTCGAGCGCTTCGTTCGGCAAGGGAGGTCTTCTGTCCGTGATGTCCCTGTCCGCGGCGATACGTGCGGTGGTGTCCCGGACGCGCCTCCATTCGGGCAGCTTCGTCCCGCTCGCCCAGGGGGGTTCCCGATAACCAGATCGTATCGCCCTCTGTCCTCTTCGCCGACGAGCGGTCCCAGGCTGCCGAGCGCTGTCCCTTCCTCTTCGTCCGTGCCCTTGAGCCGGTGCAGCACCGTTCCCCGGAGCCCTTCGAAGCGCAGCTTGTCGACCGGCCTCGGATTCGGGTCGAGCTCGATGGACAGCAGGTACAGACCCAGTGCGGCGAACCGAAGCGCAGCTTCGTTGACGTCGAAGCCGACCAGCCCAACAGCCCCACCGCCACCGCGGCTCCAGCCGCCGGCCAGGCCGCCCCGGCCCATGTTCGACATCCGCGCCCGCCCGTCGCGCGCTGTCTTTCCATCCGTGGTCGTCCGCCGCCCGCGCGCCGCACCCGGTCGACCTCGACATCGCGCTCGACGAGTTGCCGGCGGCCGGTGGCGACCGTGGACGGCTCGATGCCGAGGAGGGCGGCGATGCGCCGGTCGCCGCCCCACCCGCACTTGAGCGATTCGGGTCCGGCGAACAGTCGCCGCTGGCGCTCGTCGAGCAGGGCGTGGCCATCAGGAGCCGTCGGGTGCGAAGTTGATGCGTCTCCTGCGCGCGGTCGGTCGCGCAGTAGAGGAACTGACCGGCGAGCTTGTGCCGCGTCAGCCGTCCGTCGCCGACGAGCTTGCGCAGAGCGTCCTGGGTGCCTACGTGGAGCAGGCCCATCCCGCCGGTCTCGAACACGTGCGCAAACGGCCGCTCCAACAGCTCGCCTCCACACCGCAGCCGCCGGCGGCCCCGCGCACCGCGAATTCGGCGCCGGTTCCCATACACCGCGACCCGAGTCGTCGGCTCTTCCTTCCAGCAGCGGCGCCCTCGGTCCAACTCCGAGATGTAGCTGCGTAGCCCCAGCGCCGCAGGAAGCCCCACGGCAATCCGTCTCCTACATCCTCGCTCCTCCTGCGTCCATGCGGAAGGCCCCATTCAGCATGTCCTTCAGTGCCTCCCTGTCCTCGAACGCCTTTTCCCATTGCTCGCGTACGCTATCGTCCGCACTGCCCAAACAAGTCAACACGTCCTCGCAACTCGACTCGCCACGTCGCATGGCATCGATGCACGCCTGGCCTTCCGGATACGTCCTCATAACCCACACCGACGCCAACACCACCCAATTGTAGGCATCCAGAACGCCCCAGTCGCCCCACCGGTACGCATGTTCAGCCGCGTCGTTCATCTGCCTCAACGTGAGCGACCTCGCGTGGGCTACACTCCCAAAAAACCGTCCGAGCCTCTCCTGACAGGCCCGAACACCTGCGTCAGTCAGCGCGTGGTCCTCAAACCATGCACCAAATGCCCGTTCCCGGTCCACCGGCTGAAACGCAAAACACGCGCGGAAGAACTTGTCCATGTAGTACAGTCCCGACGGCGTGCCATACTCACGGCTGGCGGCGCCTTCCAAAGCCGCCCGATCCGAAACGACCAGCACCGCAAGCCCCCGCACCGGAAACACATGAAGCACTCGCTCCAGCAGTTTCAGGGCAAAGGTGGGGCGACACCGGTCCAGATCGTCGATCAACAGAATGCACTTGCCTGACTGTGGATTGTTGCCTTCCGCGTTTTCTTCGCCTCCGCCTCTCGCCGTCAACGCCCCAACAGCCTTACCAAGCGCCCGCTGAAAGGCTGTTGATGACGAATTCTTCCACCAGTCTCGCATCGCCCTCCCGGCCTGCTCTCCAATAGTTCCGCCAATGCCGCTGGCGCCCACCTGTGAGCCCGCCACCATGCCGGCGACTTTGCCCACAACCGGCGCATTCGACACCGCCCAGTCCCACGCCCTCGCCCCCAACGCCTCTGCAGCGTCACCACTCTTCCCGTCAACCGCTCGTGCAATGGCAGCCGCCATACCGAGCAGCGGTTCTTCCTGAAAGTCATGCTCGAAGGCGTTGAGTTGGATAAGCGGTACACGCTGCTCCTTGGCCGCCGGCTTCAGATACTGTTCGATGAAGTACGTCTTTCCCGAACCCTGTGGCCCATCGAGTAGCCATGCTCGGTGATCCCGCTCTATCGCGACCAAATCGTCTTGGGAGTCGTTCTCGATCACGTCCACCAGCTTCTTGGCGAATTTCTCATGTTCACCGAAATGATTCACAAACCTACTCTTGCTCACAGACGCACTCCTCTGCGGCTACACATAGCCATCTTTCAATCTGCGTGAAGCGGCCATCGCGCCCCTGGTCGACCAGCGGTTTCCTTTTAGCGCCCGAATGAACCGCAAACGTCGTGCAGGAGCCTCACGTTGTCCCGCGAATCGCTCGGGCAGCCAGCTCACGGTCTCGACCCCTTCAACCCGACAGAAGAATGGCGCACCTCGCTGAACGCGTGGCCCCGCCGGTGCCGCAGGTCGCACTGCTCGTCGGCGGGATCCCACGTCGGGGTAGTCGCGTCGTCGACGGGTGCGAGCTGCCGGCCCTCCTACTTGCGAGGGCGGGGAATCCGGGAGGTGTACGGGGACGGCAGGCGCCGCTTGATGGCCCGGTTCGTCGGCCGGTTGCCCTCGTCGAGCTCCCATTGGCGGCCGGGGTTGTCGTACGGGGATTTCAGGATCGGCTGTTCGCAGAACCGGGTCTGGCGTCTCGGCGGTCTCGGCTGGTGCCGGTTCGCTTGGGGGGATGCCGTTCATTGCCCTTCAGGTTGCACGGCGATTCCGGCTGGAACAGCGCGTTTCCTGGTCCCGGGTGGAGGTTGTAGTCACGTCAGAGCGCGTCGCGGGACATCAGGAAGGCGTGCACCTGCCAGATTTCGGCCTGCGACAGCAGCTCCCCGAAGGCGGGCATGTTCGTGCCCTCGCGCCCCTGCGCGACCGCGTCGAGGAACCGGCCGGCCGGCAGACCGGTCCTGAACAGGTTCGGGCTCGCCCCGCCGCCGGTCCGGTGGCAGACGGCGCAACGGGCGCGGTAGATGCGCTCGCCGGCGGCGACCGCGGCCGCGTCGCCCAGCACGGGGTTGGCGGCGTCGCCGGGAGCCGGCGCGGCCGTCGGGGGCGGAGACGGCGCGGCGATCGGCTCGCCGCCCTCGGTGGGCTCGAAGCCGTACCCCGGCAGGACGCGGCCGCCCAGGGTGTGGCCGGGCTCGCCGACGCGGGGCAGGCCGCCCGGAAGCGGGGTCAGGTTCGTGCCCGGCTGGACGTTCCCGGGTCCGCCGTCGAGCGCGAACACCCACAGGTTCCCGGCCTTCGGCTCGGTGTAGTAGAAGATCATGTCCCCGCCGATGCCGCCCGACGGCACCGCCACGTACTGCGTCCCGTCGAGCTCGTAGGTGATGGGGCTGCCGATGATGCCCGACCCGGTCTGGAACCGCCACAGCACCTCGCCGCTGCGGGCGTCGATGGCCATGAAATAGCCGCGCATGTCGCCGGTGAAGACCAGCCCGCTCGACGTCGCCACGGCGCCGGCCCAGAAGGGCGCCGGGCTCACGACACGCCACAGCACCTTGCGCTCGACCACGTCGAAGCCGACGAAGTTGCCGGGGTTCTCGCTCGTCAGGTACTGCTGGTAGTCGCCGCCGAAGTACGCCTCGCCGTTGGTCGGCGGCTCGAACTGGTCCTCGGCCCAGAACCGGTAGCCCATCGCCCACTGGTTGGACATGAAGTAGAGCGCGCCGAGGTCGGGGTTGTAGGCGAGCGGCTGCCAGTCGATGGCGCCCTCCAGGCTGGGAATGATCGGTCCGACCTCGGGACCGCCGGACTGCGCCACCATGTCGGGATTGACCTGCGGGCGGCCCGTTTCCGGGTCCAGACCGAAGGCCCAGTTGATGCCGGGCACGATCGGGTCGCCGTAGAGGAACCGGCCGTCGGTGCGGTCGAGCGCGTAGAAGAAGCCGTTCTTGTCGTGGTGGAACAAGGCCTTGACCGGCCCGTGCCCGGGCAGGGTCACGTCGGCGAGGACCGGCGTGCTGACCGCGTCGTAGTCCCAGCAGTCCCAGGGGGTGTACTGGAAGCCCCAGCGGATGTCGCCGCTGTCGGCGTCGAGGGCGACGGTCGCGGCCGACCACTCGTTGTCGCCCTGCCGGACGTGGCAGTTCCACGGCGCCGCGTTGCCGGTGTTCCAGTAGACGAGGTTCAGCCCGGGATCGTAGGCGCCGGTGGTCCAGGTGGGGGCGCCGCCGTTCCTCCAGGTGTCGCCGGGCCACGTCTCGTTGCCGGGCTCGCCGGGGCCGGGGATGGTGTAGGTCGTCCAGCGCAGATCGCCCGTCATGGCGTCGTAGGCCTTGACGAAGCCGCGGATGCCGTACTCCCCGCCGGCGACCCCGGTCAGGACCAGGCCGTTTACGACCAGGGGCGCGCCGGTGATGCTGTAGCCCTGCCGCCAGTCGACGACCTCGGTCTCCCACGCGACGGCGCCGGTGTCCTTGTCGAGCGCGATCAGCCGCGCGTCCATGGTGCCGACGTAGACCAGCTCGCCGAACAGCGCCACCCCGCGGTTGTTCGAGCCGCAGCAGTAGACGCGCTCCACCTCGTCCGACATCTCCGGCTCGAAGCCCCACTTCTTCGCCCCGGTCCGCGCGTCGACGGCGAAGACGCGCGATTCGTCGGCCGACAGGTAGAGCACGCCCTCGTGCAGCAGCGGAGTCGCCTCCAGACCGCGGTTCTCGCCGCCGGTCGCGAAAACCCAGGCCGGATGGAGGCGGTCCACGTTCTCCGGGGTGATCTGGTCGAGCTCCACGAAGCGGTGGCCTTGGTAGTCGCGGCCGTACATCAGCCACGACGACGTGTCGCCGGCGGCCTGCTCGAGGTCGAGGGTGGTAACCTCCTGCCCGTGCGCCGGCCGGGACGAGCCCGCCGCGAGGACAACCGCCCCCAACGCCGCCAGAAAGCGTGTGAACCGCATCTGCTCACCTTCTCTCTCGCCTTGAAACCCGCTCGAAACCACCCACCGTGCGGCTGCCCGGCCCGGATCGAGCTCGAAATGGCTCCGCGTGTCAGGTCAACGGCGTCGAGCGGCCCGAACCGCCGGCGCCTGTGATGACCGGGCCGCGCCCAGCCGGTTGGTCACCGTCACAGCCCGCCAAAGATGAACGCGTTGTCGTGCGGATCAATGGCGAATCGAATCCTCTCCAGAAGGCCTGAATAGCCGATGAAGTTCCCCGCGGGCCAATCACGCGATACGAAGACGATCGAGTCGACCTCCAGGGAATCGCCATCTTCTGCCACGAGAGTCGTCATCGCTCTCACGAGCTTCCCCTGGACCGTTCCCATGCGAGAGCTGATGGTCACGGTTTCTCCATCCCGGTCGAACAACTCGAGATCATCGGCCACCTCGGCGTTCAGAACCGACCAGGGGGCTCCGGTGTCGAGCATCGCCAGAACGGGGACACCGTCGAACTCGACCTGGACGTGAACGCTCGCAGTCTGCGAGGGACGACCCGGATCCGCATCGAGATAGCGGGATCTACCGGAAGCAAAGGTGGACCCGTCAGGCCAATGGAGCATCGCGGTCGCTACAGACGATGCAGGAACGGATTGGCGTGCGGGGCGATCTCCGCCAGCCTCCGCCGCAAGGCGGCCAGGGACTCGTCGGCTGCGAGAAGCTCGCCGTCGACCAGAGCGACCCACCTGCCGACATGGCTGCCGGCATTCCTGCGCAACCACTCGATGTTCTCGAAACCCTTCGCTCGTGCCGGCAGTCTGCGCCGGACGACCGGCACCGCCAGCACGATCAGCAGACGGCGCAGCGACTCGTCCAAGGCCTGATCCACGGGAACCGCATCGGCCAGCTTGCGCGCGGCCAGGACGCGATGGCCCGCCAGAAGCTGGCGGAGCATCGCCTCGATGACCGCCGCCGGCCGGCGCGAAGCCAGATCCGCCGCCGTCCGGAGGCTCGTGCCGCGCTCGACGGGCGGCGGGGCAACGCGAGCCTCGACGTGCTGGAACCCCCAGGCATCCCTTCTTCGGGCGAACGTGCCCAAATCGATCCGCGGAGGGCGCGTGAACGCCCCCCAATCTTCACTGAACCCGGTGCTCTCGGCCAGCGGCCGCAGGTGTCCGACGTCCATCCCCGAGGCGAACGGCGGTTCCACCGGACTGTCGATCTCGAGACGCCCAAGCTGCTGTCCGAACATGGCCCTCTCAGGAGCTCTCCAGTCCCACGGCCGTCAGCGCCGCCCCTGTCCGTTCTTTCGCCAGGGCCAGGATCGCCGCGCCGGTTCCGACTGCTCCGTCCATCACCATCAACACCCGGACGAAGAGACCATCCGGGACCACGCGGGAGATGTCCAGGGTCAACGTGGAGCTGATCATCGGTGGCGCTTCACCGAAGTACAGGGCGGCTCCGACGCCAAGACAGTCTCCGAAACCGTCGATGTTCACCGAGCTCGGCACGAACCGGCGGACGAACTCGGCGGCCTTCATGCCTTCGATCAGTCCGTGGCAGGCATACGAAACCGCATGGGTCTTGAAGCGAAGCTCGGGCGACGCCCGCCGGACCGCGCCGATCACGCCGTCGACGGAGTCCACGACCTGCGGCTCCGGCGAAGAGGTCTGGAAGCGAACGCTGTCCAGACCGATTCTGACGTTGGCCTTGCCTCCGAACAGCCAGACCCCGAGACCGGCGCCGCCCACGGAGCCGTTGCCGGCGTCCGGACGCAGGTCCATGCTCGAGAGACCGACGTGGGCAAGCTCGTCGAGCAACGCGTCGTAGAGCACGGGAACGTCGTGAACGACGGACCAGAGTCGAGGAGCGAACTTGGACTCGAGCTCGATCTCGGACTGCTCGATGGTGAATCTGTTCATGCCGACTCGCTTCGCATCGTACTTCATCCTTCGGCCGGTCAGCCGGCCGCGCCGACCAGCGGGGGCAGGACCGCGCCGATCTCGCCCCGCACGACGCCGTCCGCGATGCCGTCCAGCGGCGTGGGATCGCGGTTGACGATGACGAGCCGCGCCCCCGACGCCTTCGCCACGCGGGGGATGGACGCCGCCGGCTCGACCACCAGCGAGGAGCCGACCGCGAGCAGCAGGTCGCACGTCTCGGCCGCTTCCTGCGCCCGCGCCATGACGTCGAGGGGCATGGCCTGGCCGAACGAGATCGTCGCCGGCTTGAGCAGCCCGCCGCAGGCGCGGCAGCGCGGGGCCGGCTCGCCCGCCTCGATACGGCGGCACGCCTCGTCGGACGTGATGCGGTCTCCGCACGTCAGGCACACCGCCTCGGTGGTGGTGCCGTGCAGCTCGAGCACGCTGTCGGCGGGCAGCCCCGACCGCTGGTGCAGCCGCTCGATGTTCTGGGTGATCAGGGCGACGAGCCTGCCCTGCCGGTGCAGCTCGACGAACGCATGGTGCCCCGCGTTCGGCTTCGCCTCGCGCATGGCCGGCCACGCCGCCGCCTTCTGCCGCCAGTACTCGACCCGCCCCGCCTCGCTCGACACGAACTCCTGGAAGTCCACGGTCCGGTTCCGCGCCCACACGCCGTCGGGGCTGCGGAAGTCGGGGACCCCCGACTCGGTCGAGATTCCGGCCCCCGTGAAGCCGACGATGCGCGACGCGCCTGCGATCAGCTCTCGGGCAGCCTGGTCACTCACGCGATGATCGTAGCAGCCCGTCTCCCAAGGCGACGAAGGCGCCCCAGGGAGCGACCTCCCGGAACGGCGGCAGGTGCGACCGCGCTGCATGCGAGCGAGAGGACTACGTCGGAAGCGCGCGAAGGTCAGGGTTGGGCCGGACGGTCGAATCCGCGCGCGAACGCCACCACGAGCCACCAGAACAGCATGCCCAGGCCGCCCGCGAACACGAAGAGGGCGCAGGCGAACACCAGCACGCCGGCGATCTCGCCGATGAACCTCATGGAGGCGACGGCTCGCCGGAGGATGGAGCGGGCGTGGGGACGAGACACCGTTGTCGGCGACGGTGATCCGGGCACTTCCGGCATGATCCCACAAGCGGGCCCGGCGCGGTAGCATGGTACGTTTGCCATGCCCGCCGAGCCCCTGACCTATCCCCGCATCGCGGCGTTCTGGCTGCCCCTCGCCGGCACCTGGCTGATGATGGCGGCGGAGGGCCCGTACCTCGCCGCGATCATCGCCCGGCTCGATCAGCCGATCGAGAACCTCGCCGCGTTCGGGGTGGCGTTCGCGCTCGCCATCATCATCGAGGCGCCGGTCATCATGCTGATGGCCGCCTCGACGGCCCTCGTCACCGACGCCGCGAGCTACGCGGCCCTGCGCCGGTTCGCGTACACGCTGGGGGCGGCCCTGACCCTCGTGCAGGTCGTCGCGGTCCTGCCCCCGGTGTTCGACCGGCTCGCCGTCTCGCTCATCGGCCTGCCGCCCGACGTGGCCCGCCTGACCCACCACGGGCTCGTCATCATGCTGCCGTGGCCGATCGCCATCGGGTACCGTCGGTTCCGGCAGGGTCTGCTGATCCGCCGCCGCCTGACCCGCCTCGTCACCTACGGCACCGTATTGCGGCTCGCGGCCATGAGCGTCGCCGCCCTCGCCGCGGCCCGGGCGCCGGGGCTGCAGGGGGTGCACGTGGGCACCATCGCGCTCGCCGCCGGGGTCGTCGTGGAGGCGGTGGCCAGCCGCTTCATGACCCGGGACGTCGTGGCGGAGCTCCAGGCCGCCCCGCCTCGCCCCCCGGCGGCCGGTTCCGACGCGGCCGACCCCGCAACCGCCGACCGCGCTGCAGCGGCCTCCGCGGCGCCCGACCCGGCCCCCGCGGCGCCCGGCAACGGCGCGGCTGCCTCCGCGGCATCCGGCCCCATTCGCGCAGGCGCCGGCGCCGCCGCGCGGCCGGAGACCGCGTTGACGATGGGGGCGATCTACCGCTTCTACCTGCCGCTGGCGATGACGTCGATCCTGGCGATGGCAGTGCAGCCGGCGGTGACCTTCTTCGTCGGCCAGAGCCGATTCGCGCTGGAGTCGCTGGCCGTCCTGCCCGTCATCCACGGTCTGACCTTCCTCTTCCGCGCGCTCGGGCTGTCGTATCAGGAGGTGGGCATCGCCCTGTTCGGCGATCGGTGGGAACAGTACCGGCCGATCCGCAACTTCGGGTACCTGCTCGCGGCCGCCGCCGCGGGCGGCCTCGCGCTCATCGTGCTCACGCCGCTGGCCACCGTCTGGTTCCAGGGCGTGTCCGGCCTCTCGCCCGAGCTGACGGCGTTCGCCCTGCTGCCGGCGCAGATCCTGGCCCTGCTCCCGGCCGGGTCGGTGTGGATCTGCTTTCAGCGCTCCGTGCTCGTCCACGCCCGACAGACGGCGCCAATCACGTGGGCGGGCATTCTCGAGGTCGCCGTGGTCGTCCTGCTCCTCACCGTCACCACGCAGGTGCTGTCCTGGGTCGGCGCGGTGGGGGCGGCGACGGCGATCGTGGGGGGACGCCTCGCCGGCGTCCTGTTCCTGCGCGCCTTCACCGCGAGGATCGCGCGCCCGCCGGCGCCCCCCCAAACCCCGCCGCCTCTCCGTCGCGCACGGACCGCCCGCGAGTCCGTTGCCGCCCCATCGGCGCCGGCCGCGGCGTGTCAGTGATTACACGTTTCGCGCAGGATCGAAATTTTTTCCGCCTCCACCGTTCGGTTTCGAACGCTCATCCGCCTTTACTAGTAGTAGTAGTCGGGTGAGCAGATCGTGCCGGCGGGCTCGGAGTCCGCCCGGCGCCGGCGTGCCCGCCCCCGGAGCGCGCATGAAGGACCTCGTGCATCGCATCGCCGCGCGGCAGGCGCGCGTTGGCGTCATCGGCCTCGGCTACGTGGGGCTGCCGTTGGCCGCGGCGTTCGCCCGCGCGGAGCTGCCGACGCTCGGCTTCGACGTCGACGCGGCCCGGGTGCGGGCGATCCGGCGCGGCGAGTCGTACATCGCCGACGTGGCGGCGGACGTCGAGACGGCGGTCGAGGCCGGGGCCCTCTCGGCGACCACCGACTTCGCGGCCCTGGCCGGCGTCGACGCCGTCGCCATCTGCGTGCCGACGCCCCTGGACGAGGCCGGGGCGCCGGACCTGTCGTGCGTCGCCGCCGCGGTCGAGCAGGTCGCGGCGAGCCTGCGGGCCGGGCAGCTCGTGGTGCTGGAGTCGACCACGTGGCCGGGCACCGTCGACGAGGTCGTGCGCCCGCGGCTCGAGGCCGGCGGCCTGCGGGCCGGCGCCGACTTCCTGCTCGCGTCCTCGCCCGAGCGGGTCGACCCGGGCAGCCGGGCCTGGACGATGCGGAACATCCCGAGGGTGGTGGGCGGGGTGGACGCCCGGTCGACGGAGGCGGCGGCCGCGCTCTACCGGCAGATCGTCGACACCGTGGTGCCGGTCTCGTCGCCGAGGGTCGCGGAGATGTCCAAGCTGGTGGAGAGCACGTTCCGCGCCGTCAACATCGGGCTCGTCAACGAGCTGGCCCTGATGAGCCGCGAGCTCGGCATCGACATCCGGGAGGTCATCGAGGCGGCGCAGACCAAGCCCTTCGGCTTCATGGCGTTCCATCCGGGGCCGGGGCCGGGCGGCCACTGCATTCCGGTGGACCCGTTCTACCTGAGCTGGAAGGCGCGCCGGCACGGCTTCGAGAGCCGGTTCATCGAGCTGGCCGGCCGCGTCAACGCGGCGATGCCGCGCCACGTGGTGGAGCGGGTCGCCGAGGCGCTCAACAGCCGGTCGCGCGCGGTCCGCGGCTCGCGCGTCCACCTGCTGGGGGTGGCCTACAAGCCGAACGTCGGCGACGTGCGGGAGTCGCCGGCCCTCGACGTGGCGGCGCTGCTGCTCGAGCGCGGCGCCGCCGTCACCTACAGCGACCCGTTCGTGCCGTCGGCGCGCGCCGGGGCGGTGACGATGGAGGCCGTCGCGGTCGAGCGGGCCCTGGCCGACGGCGTCGACTGCGCGGTCATCACCACCGACCACGACGGCGTCGACTACCGCGCGGTGGCCGACCGCGCGCCGCTGGTCGTCGACACCCGCAACGCGCTGGCGGGCGTCGACGCCGCGCACGTCTTCAGGTTGTAGCGCCTCATGCCACGCCATCTCGTCACCGGCGGCGCGGGGTTCATCGGCTCGCACGTGGTCGACGCGCTGGCCGCCCGCGGCGAGCCGGTCCGCGTCGTCGACGACCTGTCGACCGGCCGCCGCGAGAACCTCGCGGGGCATCCCCGCGTCGAGCTCGTCCGGGGCGACCTCGCCGACCGCCGGGTGGCGGAAGCGGCGGTGGCGGGGGTCGACCACGTCGTCCACCTCGCCGGCATCCCGTCGCCGGCGCGGTCGGTCAGCGAGCCGCGGCGCTGCCACCGGGCCAACGTGGAGGCCACGCACGAGCTGCTGCTCGCGGCCCGCGACGCGGGGGTCCGGCGGGTCGTGCTGGCGAGCTCCTCGTCGGTGTACGGCGAGTCCGGCGCCTCGCCGGCCCACGAGGGGCTGCCCGCCGCGCCGCGGTCGCCGTACGCGCTGCAGAAGCTGGTGTGCGAGCAGTACGCGGCCCTCTTCGGACGGATCCACGGCCTCGAGACGGTGTCGCTGCGGCTCTTCAACGTGTTCGGGCCGCGGCAGCCGCCGGGGTCCGAGTACTCGGGAGTGGTCCCGGCCCTGGCGGCGGCGCTGCTCGCCGGCCGGCCCGCGACCATCCACGGCGACGGCGAGCAGACCCGCGACTTCGTCTACGTCGCCGACGCCGCGCGGGCGCTGCTGCTGGCCTGCACCGCGCCGGGCGCGGCGGGCCGGGTCGTCAACGTCGCCGGCGGCGAGCCGCTGTCGGTGAACGGGCTGCACGCGGCGCTGCGGCGCGCGACCGGCGCTTCCGCCCGCACGCGCCGCGCCGCCCCGCGCCCCGGCGACGTCCGGCACTCGCTGGCCGACGTGTCTCTCGCCCGCGACCTCCTGGGCTTCGCGCCGGCCACGCGGCTCGAGGACGGGCTGGGGCGGACGCTCGACTGGCTGCGGCGGCCGGCGCGCGGCGGCCGCCTCGGGGACGCGCGCGGCGTCCCCGAGGCCGCCGGCAGCCCGGCGCCGAGCTGACACGCGGCGCCCGCGTGAGCGCGACGGGGCCGGCGGGCGGACGAACGCCCGCCCGCGGCGCACGGCCGGCGCCGCGGGCGACCGTGAACGGCCCCAGGGGGGCGCGGCGCCCGCGCCTGTCGAAGAGGAACCCATGACAGCAGGCATCACCACCCACGTCACCGCCGTCGAGGCCGGATTCGGCATCGACTCGGCGCTGGAGCAGCGCGTCAAGACCCAGGCGACGAGGTTCCGCGGCGCCTGTCGCCGCACCATCGAGGAGGCGTGGAAGCTGGGCGGAGAGCTGCGCCAGGCGAAGCGCCAGGTGCGCCACGGGCAGTGGATCCCGTGGCTCGAGGACCGCATCGACCTGACCGCCCGCAGCGCGCAGCGCCTGATGGCCCTCCACGAGGCGTACCCCGACGTGGAGCAGGTCTCGCTCCTGCACAGCGTCTCGCGCGCGTTGCGGGCGCTGCCCTCGGGGGCGCAGCCCGAAACCGGGGACGGACCTCCTTCCGCTCCCGGCCCGGCCCCCGGGCCCGACTCCGCGTCCGACGGCGCGGCGCCCCACCCGGGCGGCGCGGCGGGCGGGCCCGGCGACCCCCGCGTCGTGACGGCGGCGCGCAAGCTGTCGCGCGTCGTCGAGGGCCTCGAGCCGGTCCTGCACGAGAGGCCCGACGGCGCCGACGTCCGCCACGAGTTCTCGGCCCTGTACGACGCGCTCCAGACCATCGTGTCGGTCATGATCGGGTACGCGGACACCGCGGCGGGCGGCGAGGCCGCGTCGGGCCGCGAGCTGGTGTCGGCTCTCGAGGCGGCGCTCGCGAAGGCGCGCGGGGTCAGGGACTCGGTCCTCGCCCAGGAGGGCGACGCGCATCGGCCCGACCCTGCCGGACCGGCCGAGCGGCGCCGCGAGACCAAGGCGTTGATCCCTTCACACGGCAGAATTGCTCTCGATGCCGGCTCCGACGAAACGGCGTAGACCCGCGGGCCGGGATGCGCCAGAATGGGAGAACCATGACGATGGGGGAGATTCGAGCCATCGTGACGCTGGAGAACAGGGACGACCGCGGAGCGGTTCGCCTCGGTCTGCGCGCCGAGGCCGACGTCCGACGAACGACGGCCGAAGGCGTGGTCGACACCGGGGCGGTGACTCTCGTCATCCCCGAGGAAATCGCAACGGAGCTGGGGCTCGAGCACTGGGGAACGAGAACCGTCGTCTACGCGGACGAACGCCGGGAAGAGCGACCCGTGACCGACGTCACGATCGAGATCGGAGACCGCGCCACGCGAACCGAGGCCATCGTGGGACCGGCCGGCAGCGAGATCCTGATCGGCCAGCTGGTGCTCGAAGCGCTCGACCTCATCGCCGACTGCAGAAACCGAACGCTGGCGCCGCGCCATCCGGAAGGCCCGGTCCTGGCCATCCGCTAGACCCGACCCACGAGGCGGTGTGCGGCCGACGGCGTGACGCCCCTCCATGTGGCGGCGATGAAGGACGCAGCCGGCATCGTGGCGGCGTTGCTGACCCGCGGGACCCCATCGCCGAACACGACGCTGCTCCGAGGTCGAACCCTGCCGATGGTAGACTGGACATTGAGCGAAAACCCGCGAACCGTGAGGCCTCGATGACGAAGCAGAAATCCGAGGCGGACCGGCGGATGTCGGTCGTCGAGGCAGAGGATCAGCTGCTCGACGCCTACCGACGGCAGGCCGCGACCGCCCTCGGCCTGAGCCTCGGGGACGAGGAAGTCGAACGCGCGGCCAAGGACGCCTACTGGAACGACGCCCCGGGACAGGCCCGAGCATGGACTCCCAAAGAGCTGGCGAGGTACGACGCCGAGCTCGAACCCGAACGCCAGCGCTACCTCGAGTGGAGGGTGCGCAACCCCGAATAGGCGCACCGCCCGCCGAGAACGGCGGGGACCTCGGTTCGAGCCGATGACGTTCTACGACACGACAGAGCTGTTCCGGAACGGCCCGAGGAAGTTCCATGCCGCCTGGGCGGAGATTCACGACGGTCAGGTGAACGTCACCCCGACCGTGGCGAGAGACCGGCGGACAGCTGCGTGCAACAGCCCGTCTACTACACCACGGACTGACGCGGCACCCCGACCCAGACAGGATCGTGCTCGATGTCCGGCTACGCCTGCCCAGCCCGGCAGCCGAGTCCGACTACTACCATCCGACGCATCCCGAACGACCGAGCGCGGCCGACTACGGCCGCACGAAGCGGGGCCAAGAGTGGACCCCGCACCCAGCACGTTAAGGACATTAACGGTAATTAACTTTCCATCTTTGGCGATCTGTGACCTACTTGGGGGCTATGCAGCGCAACGTAGAGCTGGAGGCCACGATTGTCGCCAAGTACGCGGCGGTGTCGCCGGTATTGGATGAGCGCAGTCGCCGCCGGTGGGCGGCTGCCGAGTCTGTGGCCATCGGCTATGGCGGGGATGCGCTGGTGTCGTCAGCCACGGGTCTGGCCCGGGAGACGATCCGGAAGGGCCGCCGGGAAATCACGCAAGGCGGGACGCCGACAGGTCGCATACGACGCCCGGGCGCGGGGCGGCCCCGTCTCGAACAGAGGCAGCCTGGTCTGCTGGCTGCCCTGGAAGGGCTGGTGGATCCGCTGACGCGCGGCGACCCAACGTCTCCGCTACGGGCTCTTGGTCCGGGCCGAACTCAACGCCGGCGAGTATCCCACGGGCGTCACGGTGACCAAGGAGGAGATGGACGCAATCGCGCTGGTCCGCGATGAGTTTCATGGGGAATGGAATTACAAACTGCTACCCCGATGAAGTTGATAACTTTATATCGATCACTGTCCAAAGACACGATTCCGCCTGGGAACGATCCCTTCCCGCCCCGCGATGGAGAACGCTAGGCCGAGAGTGGCTGGAGGCGCAGATGCCTGACGAAATCGAGCTGGACTGGGTGGAGCAGCGGATAGAGTCCTTCCGGCTCCGCGAACTCCCGGACGGCTTCGAGGTAGCCCAGAAGGGTGATGGGGGTACCAGAACATTCAGGCCGGAAGCAGAAAGAGGGATGATCCGGTCACGAGGAGGCTTGCGCTGTCTGGCGAGCCCGTCGAGCTCCTGCTCGACGGTGTCAGCGACCCTCCGGTCCTTCTTGGAGAGCCGCTCGATGGATCTTCGGCAGGCCTTCGTGTAGGAGATCCGCCTGCTCACACCGTCTCCAGCTCACTCACCACGAACTCGCGAAAGCGCGCGCTGGCGGCGAGGGCGGCCGTCTCCTGAAGATCCTCCATATCATCGTGGAGGATATCGAGATGTCGGGCAACGAATCTGTATGCGGTTCGATCCGAAGCCTGCGCGCGATCGTCGGGGTCGTCGTCGGGCCATGATCGGTCCACGCGCGACGACCTGCTGCTGACGGAGCGAACGGACGCTACGTGGTATCGTGGGGACGGCATGACCGAGACAACGGCGATGGTCGTGTCCATCGTCGGCACCGGAATCGGCATCATCGGGGTGATGGGCCTGATGATTCGCGGCCTGACCACGAACATCGCCAAGCAGTTCGAGACGAACGGCGCGCAGATGAGGGACATGAAGGCCGACTTGGGCGCGCGGATCGACGACACGAACAAGCGGATCGACGACACGAACAAGCGGATCGGCGGCACGAGCCAGGAGATCAACAGCCTGAGAACCGAGACGAACCGCCGGTTCGAGAGCTTGACGAGCGAGATGCACCAGCGGTTCGATCGGGTGCACCAGGAACTCGCCGAGAACCGCGAGCGCATGGCGAAGCTCGCGGGCTCCCTCGACGGTTTCCTCGCTGGGCGCCGCGACCGCGACGCCGCGTAAACACCAACCGGCAATCCGCCGTTCGGCGGGTCCAAGTTCCAGTCGCCCGAGCAGCGGGCGCAGGTGCGGCGCGTCGCCGCCCTCGGCGGCGGCGGCGGAACGCTCGACTACGTGACCGCTTGGTTCATCCGCGCCGGAGACTACCTGCGTCGGGCGCAACCGACGGACGGGGCGAACCGCCGCGGATCCTTCACACGGCAGAATTGCTCTCGATGCCGGCTCCGACGAAACGGCGTAGACCCGCGGGTCCGGGTGCGCCAGAATGGGAGAACCATGACGATGGGGGAGATTCGAGCCATCGTGACGCTGGAGAACAGGGACGACCGCGGAGCGGTTCGCCTCGGTCTGCGCGCCGAGGCCGACGTCCGACGAACGACGGCCGAAGGCGTGGTCGACGCCGGGGCGGTGACTCTCGTCATCCCCGAGGAAATAGTGAAGGCTGGGCGGAGAGCGCGCCAGGCGAAGCGCCAAGTGCGCCACGGGCAGTGGATCCTCGCCGCAACCGCCCGCGGCGGCGGGTTCCCGGTTGACGTAATCAGCTCTACTGCGACCCATTCCGCGGTCTGTGGTACCCTGCCCACGTGCCCAGCCGAGAGGCGCAGTGGATCATCGGAACCATCGTCGCCGCAGTCATCGCCTTGAGCGTGCAGATCTCCGGTGGCCATGCTGAACTCCGGAGCGACATTCGCGAGATCCGGAGCGACATTCGCGGACTGGACGACCGCCTCCGCGCCGTCGAGATCGCCTTCGGAAGGGTCGACCAGCGTCTGGCCACCCTCGAGCGGCTGCACCTGCCCACGCCCGACCCAGCCGACTGACGACCCACACCAACGGTAGCCCTCCGGTCGTCACCACTTCCGTCTCCTGCTCCGCTTCGTCAACGAGGATCTGGTCGACGAGGGCTTGGTCAAAAAAACGTCGCCGGTCGGCGGCGGCTCCGGCCACACCGTGGCAGACGCGCCGTCCGCCCCCGTCGCCGTCATGGATCTTCCCCCGTCAGCCGCTCCCAGGCGGCGCGCGCCGCCACCGGGCCGCTGATGCGGACGTTCCCCGGCCAGCTCCGAACGGCGCTGGGTCGCGTCGCTGGTGGTGGTCCCGGCGGGGGCGCTGGTTTCCGGAGCTCGCCCCCAGCCATGTCCGAAAGGGACCACAGCACCCGGTAAACCCACGCTGTGTGCTTCTCGAGCCTCACCAGATCCGGGTCGCCGCCCATCAACGCGCCGCATCGTTCGGCCGCGGCGCGGTCCGGGTGCAGGTGACACACGTCGCCAGCCGTCACCAGCGCGCCCGGCCGTAGCCGCTTACAGGATATCGCCCAGGTCACGACCCGGACTCCCCGAGCCGCACCAACGCGGCCGTCCCGTCCGTAATCCCGAGCCGGACATAGCAGGGTTCACACCAAAGCGATCCGGCCCACCGCGGCCGGGGCCGGCATTCGGTACAGGTCGGTTCCGGTGCTACACTGCCAATCAGGTCGATTCGTTCGTCGGTCATGTTCCCCTTCTCCGCGGAAGTTCTCGATACCACGCGCCGTACCTTGCAAAATCCGCGCGGGCCGGTGAATCCTGGCCGCGGCCCGCCGGGATGAGACTCGGCGCACACAGGGCTACGGCTCTCGTTGTCGACCGCGGCCGGCGGCAACCCGCGGCCCGCCCGCCGCGACCTTCTGATTCGCGGACCCTCTGATTCGCGGTGGGAGGCGACAGCGCGACCATCTGCTCGGCGTCGAGGCGCTGGCCTCGAAGACCCTGACGGACCGGCTCAGCATCCGGGGCGGCGTGAGCCTGGCCGCCGGCCGCTGCGTTGCGCCGGCCGCCCCTCCAAAGGGCGGCACCACGGGTCAGCTTCGCAGTGTCATGATCTGTCACCGCGTCGTCGTATGCCCGCAGGCGTCGAGACCGCGGGCATACATCGCACCCGAGGCGGATGCAGAGCCCCACTGAACCCGGCAGACCGAACCGGCACCATCGGCGTCGAGGCCTTCGACGCCACCTACGGGGCCGGCTTCCTGGCGTCGGACGACTCGCCGCACGCCGTCGAGTGCGAGCTGGTCGAGGACGGCGGGGCGGGGGACCGCCCCCGCCGCATCGCGTTCGTCGACGGTACCATGCAGAGGCTCCGGCGGGCGATGATTCGGGTCAGGGCCAGGGCACTTGGCCTGCACGTTCGCCCCGGGCTACGGTTTCCGGCCTTCGCCGGTTCGCCGACTGAGGCAGGCGATGCACATGCAATTGGGATTGCCGAGCTCCTTGTGAGCGAGGCCGTGAACGATACCGTCCTCGGCGTCAAACTTGGCTGCGATGCGGTCAAGATACTGCGTGTCGCCGGACTGATAGCGTCGGAATACGGCGTAGGCGACATGATCGGCCAACTGGATGACGCGAGACGCTCGGGAATCAACGAACAGGGGCGTGTCCGCAAGGTTCCGGATGACACCCCAGCTGGTCCCCAGTGTCCGGAACGCGACCGACATCTGCTGAAGCGTCGTCTCGTGGGCGCTTTTGTCGAGTATCACGAGTCCCCACTGCCTATCGCCAGCCGCCCGCAGGCGTTGCAGGTACCGGTCGAAACGGCTGCAAAGGTCCTCGAAGGCGATCTCCATCGGATCTCTATTCGGAAACGACGGCTTGTGGACGACGCAAGCGAATGCGCGGGCCGTGTCGTAGGCGTGTGCCAGCACGTCGAGGACGGACTTGATCGTGCCTCGCGCCTCGTCCTGACTCAGGCCCTTCCACGGCTGACTGCGGCGGGCGTAGGTTTCCGAAGCGTGGAACTCGACGCCATGGGGGTTTCCGGGGTCGATGTTCTGCGCGAGCCTGTCCAGCTCCTGGGTGATCCAGGACGATTGCGCCTCGAACACGGAAACGCCGCCGAGGACAAGGTACTGTTCGCGGACGTTGCCAACGGAACCGGCATCGTCAAGGTAGAGCAGGTGCATCGCAGCAAGGCGGGCCCCGGATGGGCCGGTACAAGAAAAATGCAGCCGGGTGAGCCCGAAAGCTCAGCGGACCGCCGAGGCAGCCCTCCCAACCGCAATTCGATTCTGACGGATCCGCAATCCGGCTGTCAAGCACGAGCGGGCGACCCCGGCCTGCAGGGTGAATTCGGTGTCACGCGGAACCGGGACGCGGCACGACGAAGCTGACAAGGCCGCCGCGATCGGCGAGACGAGCGCTGGTCCGCGAAACGGGTAGTCGTAATCCCCCGTCGCCGGACCGTCGCCGCATTTTTCGCGGGAGCGGCGCCAGCGCACGCCCGGCTGCTGACGCCGCCCGGACGACGAGCCCGGCGGTGGCCGTCGTGTCTCGTGACGATGAACGCTCTCGTCCGATCCGCCGGGGCCGAGCTCGAGCACTCGCCGGCCGCCTCGCGCGGGCCGCCTGGCGGTACCAGCGCCGTCATCGGCATGCGGGAGGTCACCGGCAGGGTCCGGGTCGAGCGCGGCCACGAGTGCCGGAACCGCGTCGAGCACCTCGTCGACCGGCGACGTGGCCCGAACGTAGAGCCAGTTCCCCCGGCCTCCTCGACGTGCTCCGTGCAGCGGTCGGTGAGGGGACCCAACAGCGGCGGCTGCTGCCCGAAGACCCGACCGCACGCGGTCATTGAGCAAGTCAGGTGGTCCTGGTCCCGAGCATAGTCCGGATACTAGTCTAGCGGCCCCCCCGGGTGATCAATCGTCCGACTGAGTGACCGGCACTGCAGAGCTGTCCTTACCAAACAAATACCCTGCAATCGCCGACAGAATCCCAAACGCCGGCTCGTAACTCTTGCTCACTATTCCCAATAGAACGGCCAAAACAGCGACAAGAACAATCCCCATCGCGCGAAGATTCTGCTGACGAATGCCGCGCTTCATCTTGATGAAGACTCCCCCAAGTGTCGCTACACCGGCTACCGCGACCACGCCCGCAACGTACCACCGCATCGTCAACGCGGCCACCTGATCCGAGCTGAACTTGTACAGCGTCCAACAAACTACCGCAGTAATCAACAACATCGCCACGGCGGTGAGAATGCCAACGACATGTGTCGGCGCTTCAGGATGGTTTCCTCAACATCCCGATTCCCGGCCTGATCATCCTTCGCCTGATTCCCTGGTTCAGCCATTCCACACTCTCCTTCATTCCGACCCCAACAACCGTCAATCCCCAGAACTCGTCTCGGTTCTCGCCCATCCGGTTGGGATTCTCCAGGCCTTCCGGCGCTTCTCGCGCCTCACATCGAATCCCGATTTTCCGACTCGAGAGACGGCGACGAGTCACCTGACGTCGTACTTGTCCCGCACCGCGCTGTACGCCATCCGCAAGACTCTGCAGACATGCCACGGTGCTGACCTGTGCAATCCAGTGACGTCGACATCGACATCCGCTCCCGTTCCGACGTCGGCCAAGCAGATCTGTAAACCAATACCCTTCCCAGCTCTGGCACGAAAGCTGGTCCTGTATCCGCAATCCGAGTGAGTGCTCACTGCAGCCAGCCTGTCTTCCGCAAAACCGTTACTGGTGAGCATCGCCTCCATGTTTCTGCGGTCGCAATCGAACTCCACGTGAAGGCGCCATCCCTTTACAGTGCGCTGCCTGCCGGGGTGCTTGGGACTGGGACACCGTATTTCTGAACCTCCCACTCGCAATAGCCTGCCTACACGATCCGCTAGCGTTCCACCGCTCTTTAGTCGGTAGCTGGCAAGAACGTATGTGACCTGAAAAAAGGTCGCACACTGGTTATCTGAGAACTCGGACCATACGCTATCCGGCGTCCTGTCGGTCATGGATCCCAGCATATCGTGCTGGAGGCGAGTGAGCTGTCTGAAGTTCGGGAGTGTCAGAATTCGACTGGGTACTGAGACAGCGCGTTCCATCCGGTCACGCGTTACCTTGAAGCGATCAGTGACCGGGTCAAACCCCGGGACCTGAAATTCGAAACTATAGAAATGGTTTCGACGGATATCGAAACCATGCCTTTCCGGTTTGGGGCGTGACGATCTCAGCCGACCGAGACTGGTCCAGGACTGGTTGTTGTGAAACCTCTCCTTGACCACGACGCGTGGCTTGTCGGGAATGGGTTTCTGCCGCTCTTTGCTGACGAGGTCGAAGTGAACGTAAGCCATGTGTAAATGCCCCAGCCCGCCAGTTGCACCCGCGATCCCCCCGCCCCTTGGCCTCTACGGTGCCCGACTGTCGCGCGTCGTCGAGGGCCTCGAGCCGGTCCTGATTCTCTCGCTCAACCCGTGAGAACCTCGTCGAGCTGGATTTCCAGGCCCCGGAGAAACGGGGTGCGCAGGGTGCCCCGGCGACCGAGGGTGTCGACCAGTTCCAGCACGCCGTCCCGTTGCCGATGGATGGCGACGGTCTCGGCTGTCGGGTCGAACACCCAGTACTCGTTCACTCCGTGTCTGCCGTAGAACTCGTGCTTGTACCCCAGGTCCTTGTCGGCGGTCGACGGGGAGAGTATCTCGATCACGAGGTCAGGCGCCTCCCGCACGTTCTCGGCAGTGATCGCGTGCTCCCGTGCCCGGGAGACGAACAGCAGGTCCGGCTGTACCACGTCGGTGTCCGACAGCACCACGTCGCAGGGGGCCGGCAAGAGCTCCTCCAGCTCGTGGTCGAGGATGAACTGGCCGAGCTTGTGGACCAAGCGCAGCAGGATCCTCTGGTGTTTCACGTTCGGGGCCGGAACCATCATGAGGTCGCCGTTCAGCAGCTCGCAACGCTTGTCGACCGGTGTGGCGCAGTAGTCCTCGTAGGTCAGCTTGACGGCGCGTTCCGTGGTGGCCATCTGGGTGCGTCTCCCGTTGTGCTGGTGATCGCAGGCCTCATCATACCGTCGGCAAGCCAGCGAGCCCGCGCAGGACCCGACGGCCGGGCCGGCATCGGAGCGGGCACGACCTGGCGAACGGGACAGGGGTCGGGCGCTACGCCTCGCCGCGGAGCACGCGGCGCAGCCAGAGCAGGGGCCGCAGCGGGACGTAGAGCCAGAAGAGGCGGTCGGGCAGGTCGACCTGCGCGAAGTCCTGGGGGCGGATGAGCAGCCCGCGCAGCTCGTACCCCGCGTGGCGGGGCCCGCGGCCGACGAGGAACCTCGCGGCCCGTACCGCCGCCTGCCGGGCGATGCGCCCGATGCCGGGCCGCCGGGTCCACGCGAGCTGCGAGACGGCGACGACGAGGCCGGTCCGGACGCGGGCGGGGCGCGCGTCGGCGGCGGCGAGCGGGATGGGGACGTGCAGCGCGAGCCGGGCCAGGAGCAGAGCGGGCGCGACGGCCGCGGTCAGGCCCCGGTCGCGGCCGCGGGCGGCGGCCCGCTCGACGGCGTCGTCGCCCATGGCACGGACGAGCATGGCGAAGTCGCACAGCCACTTCAGCCGTTCCCAGCCGTGAAGCGAGCCGTGGCACGCCAGGTACGGCAGCTGGTGGGCGTCGCCCAGGGTGCGGAACCCCCGGCCGGCGACGTCGACGGTCACCGCGTTCGCCGCGAGCTCCGCGAACGGGGGATCGAACAGGAAGGGATTTCCGAGCAGGTTCCGGTGCAGGTCGAGCTTGCCCCCCGGCCCCACGAAGACGTGCTCGTCGAGCACCCCGTCGCACCAGCGCGTCCGGGCCGGCGTGGCCGGGAAGTCGGGCAGCGACCGGCGCCAGCCCAGCTCCTGCAGCACGCGGCCGGCGTCGGCGAAGGCCTCCGGCGGGACCAGCAGATCGATGTCGGCCGAGCTCTTGGCGAACGGCGTTCCGTACAGCCGCCGGCCGAGCGGCAGGCCCTTCAGCACCAGCACGGGGACGCCGCGGGCGGCGAGGGCGACGGTGGCCCGCCCCATCGCGTCCAGCTGACGCATGCCGCGCCCGACGGTCCGCCGCGCCTTCGCCTCGAGGGCGCGGTCGACGGCGTCGTCGGGCACCCGGATGCGGTGGGACCGCAGCGCGCGCCGGAACAGCCCCGCGACCCGATGGCGCGACGCGAGACGGGCGACGGGCCGCCAGTCGGCTACCCGCGACAGCGCCGCGCGGTCCACGGGTCCGTCCCCAACGCCGAGGCGCAGCCCGGCGAGCAACGACGCGATACCGGCGGAGTGCTTCCCCGCAGTGAACAACGGCACGATCCCACTTCACCGGGACGCCCGGATCATATGCGAGACCGCGGTCCTCGGGGGACGCATGCTGTTGACGACCAACATGGGCACGATGAAGCACGAGCGGGTCAACCGGTGGTTCGAGACGAACGCACCCCAGTTCGGACTTCCGGCCCGCCGCGTCGTCTTCCGGGCCGACGCCGCACTTTCAGCAGAACTGAAACGTCCAGGAGGACTGGAAAGAGGGCTGCGGGATGGCCGGGGACGGTCTCGAGGTAGAGGATCGCCGCCGAGCTGGAGCGCGCCGAGGCGCCCACGTCCCGCTCGGCCCGCACGAAGCGGCTGAACGCCGCGTCCCCGTGACGATGGATGTTCTCGGCCGACCCGCCGGGGCCCGAGCTTGAGCGACGCCCGACGCCAACCGCGCGGACCATCAGCCCGCCGGGCTTCGCTGGGCTGCCCCGCCTCTCGACTCGGCTCCAGCTTGACGATACAATTCCGCACGTTCTCGCAGAAGGCCGCACAATGCCGGGGTCCGGGGTTCCCGGGCACCCGGCTGGTGGCGGCACAAGGGGTGAGACCGACTATGGCACAGCACCTTCACGAGATCCGAGATCCGATCCACACGTTCGTTCGCTTGGACAGCGCCGAGCGTGCAGTTCTCGATTCGCGCCCGTTCCAGAGGCTGCGTCATATTCACCAGCTAGCGTTGACCTACCTTGTATACCCGGGCGCAACGCACAAGAGATTCGAGCACTCCCTCGGCGTAATGGAACTTGCGGATCGCGTGTTCGACATCGTGACGAACTTGGACAACGTAACAGACCCCATTCGGGCTCGGTTGCCGGTACTTAGGGAACGGGATGAGCTGGCGTACTGGCGCCGCGTCTTGCGAATGGCGGCTCTCTGCCACGACGTCGGCCATCTGCCGTTCTCGCACGCAGCCGAGAAAGAGCTATTGCCAGATGGCTGGAACCATGAGCGACTTACCCGCGAGCTAATAGACAGCGAGGAGATGCGGTCTATTTGGAGCAATATGAGGCCGACTTTAGTCCCCGAGGATATCATCAAACTTGCAATCGGAGAACACAAGGCCCCCGATCTGGAGTTTTCGGTTTGGGAGTCAATTCTCTCCGAGATAATCGTCGGCGACGCATTCGGTGTCGACAGAATGGACTATCTCTTACGGGATTCTCACCATGTCGGTGTCGCATACGGTAGGTTTGACCACTACCGTTTGATTGATACGCTGCGTATCCTGGCAATGCCAACATCCAATGGGGTAGCGGAGGTCGCCGAGCCGTCTCTTGGGTTGGACAACGGAGGAATCCAGTCCGCAGAAGCGCTTATGCTGGCACGTTACTTCATGTATTCTCAGGTTTACTTTCACAGAGTTCGCAGGATATATGACATCCATTTGATGGACTTTCTTAAAGAATGGCTCAAGGACGGCGTGTTCTCCACGGACATGGAGACACACTTGCAAGTAACGGACAATCAAATAACGGCCGCTTTGGCTACGGCGGCCACCGCGGAGACGAACCCCGGCAGCATCCATGCACGCCGAATTATTGAACGCCAGCACTTCAAAGTGATCTATGAAAGAAACCCTAGGGACGTGCTGAAAAACCCCGAAGCTGGGCGGGTTGTCTACGACAGTCTTGCCGGAGAGTTTGGAGCCGAGAATGTCCGTAGCGATCACTACCAGCAGCGCAGCGGTCCGCCAGATTTTCCAGTTAGACTACGCGATGATAACGTGGTGTCGTCACTGGCTGTTTCGGATACTTTGAACCGTCTGCCGGTCGTTTCCATGGACTATGTCTATGTTGAGCGCTCTTGCTACGACCGGGCAAGCAAGTGGCTGGGTACACATCGGGACGAAGTCATCCGACCGCGGAGGGAGGCAGACGGTGGATAGACTCAAGCGGGCGGCGGTGCTAACGAGGTTGATGGAGCGTTTGCGCGAGCACGGTAGTTGGTGCGGCGAAACACACGTACAGAAAGCGACATTCCTTGTTCAGGAATTGATGGAGCTGCCGCTGGAACTCGAGTTCGTTCTGTACAGGCACGGGCCGTACTCGTTCGACTTGCGGGATGAGTTGACCGCGCTGCGTGCTGACGGGCTGGTGCGACTCGATCCACAAGGGTGGTGGGGACCACATTGCGTTCCTACGGAACACAGTGCGTACATACGGGGGCTGTACCCGCACACGTTGCGGCAGTACGAAGACAGACTGACGTTCGTAGCGACCGCGTTGGGGGACAAGGGCGTTGCTGCCCTGGAGCGGTTGACTACTGCATACTACGCGCTGGTACGGCCGGAGACGGGAGGCGCCGTCGCGCAGAAGGTGGCGTGGATGACGAAGCGGAAGCCGCACATTCCGGCGGAGCTAGCGGCAACGGCATTCGACGAAACGCGGCGCCTGGTTGAGGAGTCTAGTCGGTACAGGCCCGCGGCCCGGTCGTGATGAGGTAACTCGTGTCAGCCAGAAAACGCCACCGCCAAGGCGACCGTGCGCTCGGCACCGCTACGTCCACATCCTCGCCCTGCCACAGGACCCGGTGGTGAAGGATGAACTGATACTGGTCCTCGATGAGGGCGACAGGGACCCCCAGTTCAACCGGCGTTCCCGCCTTGCCCTTCGAAACCCACCGCGTGTGGTCCTCGAAAATCGAGAAGACCTTCTCCGCATGAGGAATCGTCTCATCCCGCAACAGTCGCCGCTCGACTCCGGACTACTTCGGCAGCATCCGGTAGATGATTGTCGACGGCTCGACGTATTGTCGCGCTGATGGAATCGCGATGAACGCCACGGCAGCGGCTCGCCGGCCTACTGACCGCGGAAGCTCCACGAAGCTGGTATCGACCGACGAGTTGAGGTTGCAGATCGCTTCGTCACTAGCCGTGGTGTCGATCGTATTGTGGACCTCGTTGATGTCGGCATCGTAGACGATGGCGTGAATCCTGAGCAGTGACGACCCGTGCTTCGTCCGATCGTACGGGGTCTCCAGGTCGTCATGGATGCAGACAATCTCCAACCACGTTTCGGTTGGGAAGATCGACGGCTCGTAAAGTCCACCCTGATGCAGCTCGAACCCCAGGTAGTCCCGTGTCGCCGTCGAACGGCCCGGCGGCAGCAGGTTGCGCACCTGCGGTTCCGCCTGGACCGCAGCAACCCGCTCCACTTTGGTCTGCCAACGGGCCGTCTCGCCGTCAACCTGGGCACTCGCCAGCGCCGGCAACAGCATCACCAGCACGGCAACGAAGAATACGCTTCCGACCGCCATCAATGCCGTCACGATACGTTGTGTTCTCATGGCAACCCCTCCAGGTCGCGCCGGTGACCGGAAATGGTCACCGGGCCGGATTGCCACACCTGACGCACACGTAGCGCGACCCCCGCCTGTTACCCCGGATAACCGGGCCTATTCAGCGGGCGGCCCAGTGTCGGGCCGCGTGCGTCAAGGTGTGGCATTGGGAGCGTACGTCAGGCTGGACCGATTGTCCAAGGCTCCGGTATAATCCCCAAATTGAGAATTCCACCCGCAAGAATACCGCGTTTGCGCCAGCTTCGCCACTTGAAATTCACGAAACACCCTGTAGAATCAAGCAGCTATAGTTTCTGGCAGACACTCGCCCATCCGGTTGGGATTCTCCAGGCCTTCCGGCGCTTCTCGCGCCTCACATCGAATCCCGATTCTCCAACTCGAGAGACGGCGACGAGTCACCTGACGTCGTACTTGTCCCGGACCGCGCTGTACGCCATCCGCAAGACTCTGCAGACATGCCACGGTGCTGACCTGTGCAATCCAGTGACGTCGAGGATGAACTGGCCGAGCTTGTGGGCCAAGCGCAGCAGGATCCTCTGGTGTTTCACGTTCGGGGCCGGAACCATCATGAGGTCGCCGTTCAGCAGCTCGCAGCGCTTGTCGTCCGGTGTGGCGCAGTAGTCCTCGTAGGTCAGCTTGACGGCGCGTTCCGTGGTGGCCATCTGGGTGCGTCTCCCGTTGTGCTGGTGATCGCAGGCCTCATCATACCGTCGGCAAGCCAGCGAGCCCGCGCAGGGCCCGACGGCCGGGCCGGCATCGGAGCGGGCACGACCTGGCGAACGGGACAGGGGTCGGGCGCTACGCCTCGCCGCGGAGCACGCGGCGCAGCCAGAGCAGGGGCCGCAGCGGGACGTAGAGCCAGAAGAGGCGGTCGGGCAGGTCGACCTGCGCGAAGTCCTGGGGGCGGACAAGCAGTCCGCGCAGCTCGTACCACGCGTGGCGGGCCCCGCGGCCGACGAGGAACCTCGCGGCCCGTATCGCCGCCTGCCGGGCGATGCGCCTGATGCCGGGCCGCCGGGTCCACGCGAGCTGCGAGACGGCGACGACGAGGCCGGTCCGGACGCGGGCGGGGCGCGCGTCGGCGGCGGCGAGCGGGATGGGGACGTGCAGCGCGAGCCGGGCCAGGAGCAGAGCGGGCGCGACGGCCGCGGTCAGGCCCCGGTCGCGGCCGCGGGCGGCGGCCCGCTCGACGGCGTCGTCGCCCATGGAACGGACGAGCATGGCGAAGTCGCACAGCCACTTCAGCCGTTCCCAGCCGTGAAGCGAGCCGTGACACGCCAGATACGGCAGCTGGTGGGCGTCGCCCAGGGTGCGGAACCCCCGGCCGGCGACGTCGACGGTCACCGCGTTCGCCTCGAGCTCCGCGAACGGGGGATCGAACAGGAAGGGATTGCCGAGCAGGTTCCGGTGCAGGTCGAGCTTGCCCCCCGGCCCGACGAAGACGTGCTCGTCGAGCACCCCGTCGCACCAGCGCGTCCGGGCCGGCGTGGCCGGGAAGTCGGGCAGCGACCGGCGCCAGCCCAGGTCGCTCAGCACGCGGCCGGCGTCGGCGAAGGCCTCCGGCGGGACCAGCAGATCGATGTCGGCCGAGCTCTTGGCGAACGGCGTTCCGTAGAGTCGCCGGCCGAGCGGCAGGCCCTTCAGCACCAGCACGGGGACGCCGCGGGCGGCGAGGGCCGCGGTGGCCCGCTCCATCGCGTCCAGCTGACGCATGCCGCGCCCGACGGTCCGCCGCGCCTTCGCCTCCAAGGCGCGGTCGACGGCGTCGTCGGGCACCCGGATGCGGTGGGACCGCAGGGCGCGCAGGAACAGCCCCGCGACCCGATGGCGCGACGCGAGACGGGCGACGGGCCGCCAGTCGGCTACCCGCGACAGCGCCGCGCGGTCCACGGGTCCGTCCCCGACGCCGAGGGCGAGGCGCAGCCCGGCGAGCAACGCGTCGAGCGGCCCGCCCGCCGTGACCGCTCGGAGCCGACGCATGCGCGAGATCACCTGCTGACGGGAGGCCCGTCTCTGCGAGGGCTCCCGGCATGAACCCGGTCATCGGGACCGGCGGCGATGTCGGGCCGCATGAACGTGCGGCGCTCGATAGCATCCCGCCAGTGAGACATCATCGTCATGGTATGTTGAGGTCGGGACGAGAAGACGTGCGGTGACCGCATCCGGCCGCCCGGCCGCCACTTTACGGAGACTCGATGCCCAAGACAGCCACCGAGCCGAAGCCGTTCACTGAGGAAACACCATGACCCCCGAGTTTTGGGCCATCATCGCTGTCGGGGTCAGTGTGTTCGGCTCGCATCTGATGCTGCACCGTGACATCGCTTCACTCCGCGAACGTACGGCGAAGCTCGAAGGCAAGGTCGACACCCTGATCGCCGCATTCGTCAAACCCGAACACTGATGTTCGACCGGCACCCGGAGTCAACTCGATGGTCAACTCGATGATGGACAAGATTCCGGAAGCTCTGACCGAGGTCTGAGCGCTCCGGCAGGGCGCCAGGACACCCATCGGTATAATCCCCTTCCGAAGCGGCACGTTCCAACCCCCGGACGAGAACCCGGGCGACCGTCCGGATGGACACCACGCCATCGATGAACAGTTTGGCGAGCAGCCGGCGGACCTGCTCTCTGCTCGTCGCCCCGCGCGCCTCGGCGCACAACGTCGCGACGTCAGCGGTTCGCCCCACAGCAGCGCGGTCAGGAGGCCACGCGCGGACGGCGCGAAACGCCTCGTCCGCCCCGCCACCGTCAGGTACACCCCCCTCCGTCCTCCGACCGCTCGACCAGCTCGGCGCCGGGCGCGACCTCGAGCGGCTGATCGACACGCACCTCTTCGGCATCGCACCCAACCAGAGCGGCTCGACGTTCCTGCGGGCGGCCCTGTCGACCTGCCGCGCGAGCTGGCGTCTGCCGGGAGAGGGCCAGAAGATGCTGGGGTACGTGGGCCCGACGGTGGGACGCGGCCCGCTCGCGGGAGCCTTGAAGGTCTGGGCTTCCCGCCAGCGCTGGCGTGACGTGCTGACCGATCCGGGCCTGTACGACTGGCGGCGCACCCGCCGTGCCTGGTACTTTCAGGCCAGGGCGCGAGACCCGCGCGCCTCGACCTTCGTGACGAGTTCACCGCCGCACCTGCTCGTGGTCGACGAGCTGGCCCGGCATTTCCGAAATGCGAAGTTCCTGTTCATGGTGCGCAACCCCTACGCGGTCTGTGAAGGGATCTGCAGGATCGTGGCGCGGTTCCGGCTCGCACCGCCGGGCATGGATGTCCCCGAAGCGGCGGCCAGGCATGTCGTCGCGTGCTTCGAGCGCCAACGCCGCAACATCGATGCGCACGGCGGCCGGGGGGTCTTCTTCACCTACGAGACGATGTGCGCGCACCCCGAGAGCGTGGCGGCGAGCATTCGAGCGCTGGCTCCCGCACTCGACGACCTGGAGCTCCGGCAGCGCCTGCCCGTCAAGGGCCGGTACGACGAGGTGCTGACGGACATGAACGCACGGCAGATCGCCCGCCTCGACCCTTCGCGGATCAAGCAGCTCAACCGCGTATTCCGAGCCCATCGGACCCTGCTCGCCCACTTCGGGTACGAATTGCTGGACGGAAGCCGGTGAGCCCGCGACGAGCGGCCTCCGCCAATCGCCTCATGGCTCTCCGGGCGCGCGCACTTCGATGATCCCGAGCTCCTTCGCTTCCTCGAGGAAGGCCTCCACGTCGCGGCGGCAGGCGTCGGGTGTCACCTCGAACTCCTGCACCAGCGTATCGCACAGATCCGCCACCGGGCGCGCCGTCTCGAGCAGCCTCCAGATCCGGGTCGCGACCGGGTCGAGCTCGTAGTACATCCCGTTGTCGACGTCCATCATCACGACGGTGTCGTCGAGGTCGGTGAAGATGACCGCCGTGTTCCGCACCGCGACGGACTCGAGGTTCAGGTTCATGATGGGGTCTCGGCCGCGGCGACGCGGACCGCCTCAAACGCACGATGATGGAGCCGGCGAGCAGCTCCTACGAGGAGCCTGCGTGGTCCCCGCCGGCGACCGCGCGGCCCGAAGGCCGCCGACGTCATCCGCCTCGGCTCACGGCCCGGCAAGACGGGCACGCGCGGGGCGCGAGTCGCCTGCCTCCCTCGTCATCGCGCGCAACGCCGCGAGCACGTCCGGCGCGACGAGCTTCGTTCCTTCGCGCGAGAGGTTCCGAAGCGGCATCTCACCGTCGAACCCCCTGCGCGCCCGCTCCGCGAAGGCCGCGGCGCGGCGGTTCCCCGGCTCGGCCCGGCTCCAGAAATGCCACAGCCCGAACCACACGAAGCCCGCGTGCACGAACGACACCACCGAGAGACGGTGCCCGGTCCAGGGCGACACGACTCGAACGTCCTGATCCGCATCCCGCATCGAGCACAGCGGGGCCGAGAACGCCAACCGGTAGATGAGCGCGTGAGTCGCTTCATGCACCAGCGCGTCCGCGACCCCCTCGGTAGACCAGCGCTCGGAATGAAGGTCCGCCAGCCCGGCCATGCCCGGCAGAATCGGCCGCGAAATGGATATCGTGCCCACCGGCCGCGGGGTGCGCGCGACGGCTATCACCCTCAGACACGCATCCAGCATGGCCATCGCCGGTCCGCAGGTGGACTCGATCAGGCCGAGCGCCGAGGAGAGCCTCGACACGGCGGCGCGGAACTCGCCGGCCCCGAGGGCGACCGTCGTCGGCATGTCCGCCGAGCTGAACACGTGCCTGCGAAACGGGCTGTAACCGTCCACGACGGTCCGCCTCAGGGTCGGCGCCGACACCGGTGCGCCGACCGAACGACCGGAAGAAGCCGCCTGCGCTCCGTTCACGTCCGCCGCTCCGCCGACCCGAACGTCCCCGAGCGCGCTCCAAGAGCCGGCCCGGGTCGGGGGCCCGCGTCGCCCCTCCCGCGATTCCTCCACGGCGCAGAATCGCTCCAGTGCCTCGCAAATCCCGCGCGGGGAGCGGCACGTCTCGTAGAACACGAGGCGAAAGACCTCGGGCGCAAGCTCGATCCGGCGCCGGGCCGCCGGCGGCATGGCCGCCAGCGACGTCGACGGTCCGCATCCGGTCCCGCAAAGGGACCGGATGCGAAGCGTCACGACCGCCGCGTGCAACGCGTCGAGGCGCCCGAAAAGCGCACTCTCGCTCCGACGCCACCGGAGAACCCCGAGAAGCGCCCGGAACACACCGGACCGCCCATTGCCGACGCCGCTCCCTGACTCCATGGCCCTGACCATGCGCGAATTCCTCAAGCCGCGATGCGAACCGGGTATGAGTTTCGCCGAGGCGCCTCCGGCCCCGCAGTGGTCGCGGACTCGGCCCCTTACGACGGCATGGGCTCTTCGAAGGGATATCCATCTTCCTCAAATGCAACTATTTGATCCGAAACTCCCGATTGAGTGCGCGACCACACGCTCAACCGATTGATCGCCGGTGGGTTCCATCGACGCCTGGGGGCGCGCTTACCCCCGGAATCCGTCGGCGCATTCTCGTTCAGGCCGACGCCTTCGGGTTCATTCAACAACTCTTCCTCCCGTCTGCTCTGACGCCCCGCGCGACCACCATGGCCCGCGGCGCGTCGAGGGCCGTCAATCAGAAGTCGAGGAACCGCAACGCGTTGGCTATCCTGGCGTTACGCCGCGGATCGGCACGCAGGCGCTTCGGGTCCAGTGCATCCAGGAGACGGCCCACGTCGACGTAACGACTCCTGGACGGCGGCGCCGACCGCCCGTGCAGCACTTCCCGGACCGCCGCGAGCGCTTCGCCAAGGCTGCCGATGACGGCGCCCGCGCGAACCGGATCGCGCTTGGACGGATTCCAACGTATTCCGGCGGGCAGCACGCCGTCAAGCGCGCGGCGCATCAGCCAGCGGCCCCGCCGGCCGCGCCGGAACTGCTCCGGCGGCAATCCCAGCGCGAACTCGAGCAGTCGGCGGTCCAGCAGGGGATAGCTGTACTCCAGGCCGTGCCGCGCGCCGCTGGCGGCCCACCCGTCGATCCGCTCGCCGAGGTGGCCGCGCCGGAGCGCGTGCAGCTGCGCGCCCCGTACGCCCGCGGCCGCGCGCGGAGGCGGGGGCAGCAGCCGCACCGTCCGCGCGAACGCGGGGTGGATGAACCCGCGCCTGCGCCCCGGCCACCGCCACCGGCCCCGCCGCAGCTCCAGGGCCACCAGGGCGGGACCCGGAAGCACGAGCGGCAGCACGGCCCTCAACAGCACCGCGGCCCGCGGGTAGCGGCTGACCGCCCGAAGCTCACGCCACAGCGCCAGCCAGCGCCCGTCGCGGAGCAGCTGCGGGTAGAGTCCGCGCCCGCTGAACGACACGCCCTCGTCGCCGCCCCAACCGGACAGCAGCACCCTGACGCCCTGCTCCGCCGCGCGGCGCTGCACCCGATCTTCCGAGATCCAGCAGGTGCCGTCGCGAGTCACGTCGCGACGCAGCCAGGACACGATGCTGCCGGGCGTCGGCGAACACCAGAACACCCGCAGTCCTTCCTGCCGGCGGACCGCCTCTATCGCGGCGTGCTCACCGGGCTCGTCGGCATGGCGCTCGCCATCGGGGGCCGGCTGCCAGGCGAACGCGAGGGGCCGCCGGCCCGTGCGCCGCAGCTCGCGCGCCGCGAGAACGCAGGTGCTCGACGAGTCGAGCCCGCCGCTCAGGTGCACGCCGACCGGGCGATCGCCGCGCACTCGGGCGCCGACGGCCCGTGCATACAGCTCCCGGAACGCCTCGCCGAGGCTGTCCTCGTCGCGGACCGTTGCCGGCGGCGTGTCCTCCGGCCGCCACCAGCGCCGGACGCGCGGCTCCCCGTTCCGGACGGTCATCGCGTGACCCGCGGGAAGCCGGCGGACCGCGCGAAAGAACGTGTGCGGGCCGAACGGCCGCCGGCCGTCGACGAGGTGGGTGGCGACGGCCGCGGGGTCGAGCTCGGCGCAGACGCCGGGCGCCTCGAGCACCGCGTTCACGTCGCTTGCGAAGGCGACGTGCTCCGCCGTCAGGGCGTAGTACAGGGGTCGTGCGCCGATGTGGTCACGCGCGCAGAACAGGGTCCGGAGCCGCGCGTCCCAGGCCGCGAACGCGTAGTCGCCCAGCAGGTGCTCGGGGCACCCGGCGCCCCAGCGCGAGTACGCCCGACGGACAAGGTCGCTGTCGGCCAGCCCCGCCCGCTCGGGATGCGGCACGCCCTCGGCGTCGCAAAGGGCGCCCCGCTCGTCGAGCCGCGCGCTCGCGGCCACGGCGAGCCGCGCGCCCGGGTCGACGGACAGGGCGCGCCGGCCGTGGCCCCCGGGGGCAGGCGCGTCACCCCGCCACCCGAGGTACGCCACACCGTCCGTCCAGGTCGCGTCGACATCCGTGTCCCGGCCGGGGAGGGCGGCCAGCATGGCCTTCAGGTGCGCCACCAGCTCTGCCCGTACGGGAGCGCCCTGCCGCGTCGAGTGAAGCTGGATGCCGCAGACCATGGCGCCCCTCCCGAGCCCGCGGCGTCGCGGGCTCCGCTCAGCTTGTCGGACGGGTGCGTCGGTCAGGACTCGCCGCGCGCGATGCGGCGCATCGCGCGGGCCCGGCCGACGACGGCCGAGATGGTGGAGCGGGTCGAACGCCGCAGCGCGGCCAGCACCGCCGCCGCGGCGGTCCGGCCCAGAAAGGCGCGTGGCCGCAGGCGCAACAGGCGCAGGGTCGATTGGAGCACCTTGGCCTCCCCGGTCCGGCCCGAAAGGCGGGGGTGAAAGACGGCCAGCCGGCCTCTGTCGAGGCGCCCGAGGTCCGGCCCCCGAGTGACGAATCGGTCGTCGATCGCCTCGAGCGTCAGGCCCAGGGCATCGCAGGCGCCCCGGTTGCCGCCCGAGGCGCCGCGGCCGCTCCAGGAGACGCCATGATCGACAAGAAGGTGGTTCAGCGCCTTCTGGTCGTCGACGACGCACCTTGCGATCCACTGGTCCAACAGCATTCTGGTCGACGGATTGGAGTGAATGATCGAGAAGCCGCAACACAGCGAGAATCCCCAGGCTTCGATTGCTTCCGGAGGCCAGCCGTACGCGGCCACCGACAACTGCACGTCGAAACGCCGGTCGGGCAGGCCGGACGTCCGCTCTGACAACCAGAATGCATCGAGGTCGGTCGACACGACGTCGAATCCCCGGTCCAGCAGGGCCTTCAGCACGTCGAGCCGCCGCACCGTCACGGCGGCGTGGCGAGTTTCCGGCGCGTGGACGACCAGGGGCTGGCCCCGTGACACGCGGACCCCCATCGCGGCGCGTGCTCTCGCGTCCGTCGCCAGGACGTGCACCGGCCACCGGATGCCGGTTGCCGCGTAGTACCGGAACCACAGATCGAACATCCCCAGGAAGCGCCGGTTCACCGTCGTCAGGACGACGTAGCCCCCTGACGCCGCCGCCGTCGGCCCGATCCCGGGCGCCCCCGGCCGCCGTTCCGCGAGCAGCTCGTAGCCGAAGTACTCCAAGACGTCCGGATGCGCCCGGAACACGCGGTTGAACGCGGCGACTTGCCGGGGCTGGAGGCGCGCGATCTGCCGCTCGTTCATGTCGGTGAGCATCTCGTGGTAGTGGCCCTTGACCGCCACGCGCCGCCTCAGCTCGAGGTCGTCGAGCTCCGGCGCCAGGGCCGCAATCCGTCGGCCCGCCACGCCGGGCTCGCGGCACATCGCCTCGTAAGTGAAGAAGACCCCGTCGGACCGGTGCGCCTCGACGTTGCGCCGCTGCTGCGCGAGGCAGGCGACGACGTGCCGGGCCGCCCTTTCCGGCAGGTCCGAAGGCGGCAAGCGGCCTCGCATGTAGCGGCAGATGCCCTCGCACACCGCGTAGGGATCTCGCACCATGAACACGAACTTCGGGTTGGCGAAGTGGCGGGCCAGGTCTTCCACGAGCAGAAGGTGCGGCGGCGACTTCGTCACGAAGACCGACGCCCGCGGATCTTGCGCAAAGGCCTGGAAGTACCACGCCCGGCAGGTGCGCGCCCAGTCGTAGCTGCGCGCGTCGGTCAGGCTGTCGCGCAACGCGGGGGTCGATGCCCATATCAGGGCGACGTCGCTTCCGGGCACCGGGCCGGCGTAGCCCAGCATTTTCTGGCCTTCACGGTGCAGGTTCCAGGTCGCCCGCGAGGTCGCCAGCACCTCCTTGAGAAACGTCGACCCGCTGTTGTTCGGACAGATGACGAACAGGTGCGTTCGGATGGCCCGCTCGAGGTCGCGGCCTGCTCCGAAGACGAGGCTCCCGCACTGGACGCCCCCGCCACCACGCCGCCCACGCACGGAAACCCGCGGCTCGCCCGCCGTCGCGCGAGTCGGCGGCGCACCGGCCGGACCGTTCATCGGTGTTCGTCCATCAGCGCGGGAACCTGATTCGGCCACCGTAGCAGCCCCTGCGGTTCGAATCAACGACGGCATCGTGGCCCTTCGAGGCACGCGAGCATCCACCTTACTCAGGCCGCCGCGCGTCCAGCTACAGGCGCCGCTCGACGTCGTCCGCGAGCGCGTCCAGGCGGAAGGGGTGGGCGGGCCGACGCACAAGCGCGAGGGGCACGCGTCTCGCCAACGCGGCGGCGATGCGGAAGTGCTCGCGCCGCAGCCCGGGCTCGACCACGAACCTGCTGCGGTACATGTACCGGAGCAGGTGCGTCAGGGCGGCGGTGCGGGGCGTCGGTTCGATCTCGCAGCCGCTTCCGTTGTGCGCGGTCAGCACGTAGACGGCGCGAACCGCGAGCGGAGCCCGCCGGAAGGGCTCGACCGGCACCAGGTACTTCTCGATCTCCTCGCGGGCCCGGCCGCTCGTTCGGCCGCGCCAGCCCAGCTCGTCCAGCGCGTCGGCCCAGAGGCGCCAGTACGGGAAGGCCGACAGCGCCGTCGGGCGTGCCTCGGCGTCGAGAACGACGCCGGTGACGTCGTCGGTGAGCCCGGCGTATCCCCGCGCCACGAGCGCGGCGGCCAGCGTGGACTTGCCGCTGCCGGAGGCTCCCGCGAAGAGCACGGCCCCCTCGTCGGTGGCGATGGCGCTTGCATGCAGCGGGAACACCCGCCGCTGCTGCAGGCAGGCGGCCAGCACCGAGCCGAGCAGAAACGTGCCCACCGCCGCCTCGCTGCCCCCGGCAAGATCGATCACGATCTCGCGGCCCGCAACCACCAGGTACCGCGCCACCCCGTCCACGTTCAGCAGGAACAGGCCCGGGGCGGACTGCCACGGCCCCTTCACGCGGCTCGCACCGGGCAGCGTCGCCGGCGCCGGGCCGAGCCGGATGGTGACGTCCGGCTCCTCTTCTCCATCGCCGGGGCAGAGAGGCAGCTCCACCGCGGACCGGAAGCGCAGCCCATAGGCCGAGTAATGGCGTGGACCCGGGCCCGTGCCCGTAACCGACGTCACGGACGCCCCCCTCCGGTCGCGCGCGCCGCATGCCGGCGAGCCCTCCATCCGCCGACGTTCGCACCAGAAGGCAGTCGACACACGATCATCGTACGGCACTCCTCCTGGACGCGCCCGCCCGCGCGCTCCGCAGAAAGAGCTCCGCCTCGTCCAGGTAGCCCAAGCGCTTCATGACGGGAGCGTGCGCGTCCACGAGGGAACGCACCTGCGCCGGCGTCAGCGCCTCCCGCCAGCCGCCCGCCGCGCCGGCCCGGAAGAACGACGGCGCCGTCGGCTGCCGCTCGTGAAAGCCCTCCTCCCGCTCCTGCGCGCGCAGCCGGTCGAAGCGCGCATGGTCGATGGCCCGCGCCAGCCGCGCCTCGTTCAACTCGAGCCCGGCGTGCCGAATCGCGCCGCCGAAAGCGGCCGCCGGATTGCCGAGCATGTCCTCGTACCGGACCACGAGCGTCGGCAGGTCCGCCTCCAGCCAGCTCACGACGTGCCGGCTCCACGACAACCGCACCTCGGGAAGACTCCCGTGCAGACCGCGACGGGCCAGGCCGACGGTGGCGCCGGGCCGGTTCATGTGCTCGACGATGCGGTCGACCGGCCATTGCTGGTGGTGCGCGTAGGAAGGCGCGACGTCGAGTGGATTGCGGACCAGGTAGATGGCGGCGGCCGTCGCGTTGCGCGGGAACAGCGGGCCGGCCCCGGTTCGGATGCACGCGTCGTGCACCTTGACGAACGCCGGCGGCGGCAGCTCCGCCGCCAGCCGCTCGTACATCAGCGGCCTCAGCCGCTGGATCTCGCTGAAGGTCAGGTCGGACGATGACAGGCCGACATGCTCGTCGAACAGGGTACGACGGTTGCCGACCAGTCCGACGAGCCCGTTGATCGAAGCCGGGCCGCCGCCCTGTTGCACGTAGCTGGTCAGCACCGCGCGCAACCAGGTGTTGCCCGACTTGGGATACGAAGCCAGCCAGACGATGGACAATTCCCGACCATCTCCGAGACGGACAGGGGCGAGACGCCCCGACACGGCAGAGCCGAACGATGGGTCCGATTCATTCGACTAGCAGAGCAGCTCGTAGCCGAAACATTCGAGCACGTCCCTATGGGCTCGCAACACCCGGTTGAACGCGGCCAACTGTCGAGACGCAAGACGCGAGACCTGCCGCGCATTCATGTCGGTGAGCATCTCGTCGCACTGGTTCCGGACCCGCAACGCCGTCGCGGCAGTCCTGCGCCGCCGGCCGAATTGCTCGCTTGCCGATTTGTTATTCTAGCAGCCATGGCTGACCGGGCGGGAGCGTGTCCCGTCGGCGAGAGCGGTGCGCAGCGCCCGGACATGGAGAGGCTGCCGCCGGTGCGGAAGCCGACGACGGTGCTGCGTCTCGGGAGGGTCGACGCGAGCGCGCTCGTCGACGTGGCCGGCCGTCTGTCGGACGAAGCCTGGCGGCGTGCAGACAGCACGAAGGAGAACGACTACGCCTGCTTTTACCATACACGGCACGTCGTCTTCCGCTTCATCGTCGGCAACCGCGACCCGCGGACCTTCTATTCGAATCCGGGGTGGCACGTGTGGCGCCCGTGGCTGGAGCCCCTGATGGAGCGGGTCGCCGGCGTCTACGGCTTCCGCCGGCCGGTGTTTCCCAAGGCCATGCTGGCCCGGCTCGAGGCCGGGCAGCGAATCGACACTCACAGCGACGGGGACGGGTCTCACCCGCTCGTCCACAAGATCCACGTGCCGCTGCAGACCAACCCGGAAGCGGTGCTGATTGTCGACGGCGCCCGCGTCCACTTGAGCGCAGGCTACGCCTGGGAAGTGAACAACCTCGTCCCCCACGGGGTGGTCAACGGGGGCGCCGGCGACCGCATCCACTTCATTTTCGAGGTCTTCGAGGGGGCTCGGCAGCCCGGCGCGGCAACCCCGTGAGGTCGGCCGGGCCAGGCCCCGGTGAATACGACCCGTGTCGCATTTGCGCGGTAGGTGGATCGTTGTGAAGAATCGCTCGTCGTCCTTCGCTGACCGACCAAGTGATCAACGTCCGGACCCTCTCGGGCGTCCGGGGGAACGTCGAGACGCGCCCGATATCCACTTCATTTTCGAGGTCTTCGAGGGCGCCGACACGCCATGACGCCGCTCGGCGCCTTCCTGCGCCTGCCCCCGTCGCAGCAGGTCCTCGCCCTCGAAGCCGCGCTGTTCCTGGGGTTGGCGCGGGTCGTCGTGCGGCGGGTGCCGATGCGACGCTGGCGCGGCTGGCTGGCCGCGGGCCGCGCGCAGTCGGGCGGGCCCGCCGGGGGGTCTGCGCCGGACCGCATCGTCGGGCGGATGGTGCGGAGGGTCGCGAGCCGTCTGCCGTTCGAGGCGGCCTGCCTGCCGCGGGCGCTGGCCGCCCACTGGATGCTGCGGCGGCGCAACGTCGACAGCCGGCTCGTGCTCGGGGTGCGGCGGCCCGCCGGCGGCCCCGCCGACTACCATGCCTGGCTGACCGCGAACGGGGAGTGCGTGGTCGGCGGGCCGGTCGACGGGCGGTACACGCCGCTGTTCACCTCTGCCCCGGCTTCCGGCCGTCGCACGGCGCGAGAGAAACGCGAGCCCGCGAGCGCCGCGCGCGACGGGGCGCGCCGGGCGCGGCGTACGTTCCACGGGGCCGCGGGGCTGGCGGGCGCCCTGTTCGCCCACGCTCCGCGCCGCTGCCTGCTCGTCGCCGGGCTGCTGCTGGTCTCCACCGTGACCGAGACCTTCGGCATCGCCCTGCTGGTGCCGTTCCTGTCCCTCGCCGGCCTCGACGGCGGAGGGGTCGGCGCAAGCCGGCTTCGCGACCTGCTCGAGTCGGGCGCGGCGGCGCTCGGCGTGGGCCTCACCCTGCCGCTTCTGATCGGCGCCTTCCTGGTGCTCGTCGCGGTGCGGTCGGCGGTGGCGTGGCAGCGCCACGTGCAGCTCGCGGCGATTCGCCACGGGTTCACCGACAGTCTGCGCGAACGCCTGTACGCGGCGGCCGCCGATGCGGAATGGCGCTTCCTCGTTCGCCGACGGCGATCGGACCTCGAGCACGTGCTGACGCGCGACGTCGGCCGGGCGGGCGCCGGGGCCATGCAGATCGTCCAGGTGGCGGTGGCCGCCGCGCTCGTGCTGGCGCAGGCCGCCCTGGCGGTGGCGATCTCGCCGGCGGTCTCGCTCGGCATGCTCCTCGCGGGCGCGGCGCTCCTGGCCGCCGGCCACCCGCTGGTGCGCCGCGCGCGCGGGCTGGGCCGGCGGCTGACCGACGGGGGGCGCGGGGCCCACGCCGCCATGTCGGGCTTCCTCGACGGCCTGAAGCAGGTGAAGAGCGAGGATGCCGCGGCGCGCCACGTCGGCGACTACGTCGACGCGCTGAGCGGGATGCGGCGTCACCAGATCGACTTCGCGCGGGCGAGCGCGGCGACCGAGGCGCTGTTCCACGTGGGCGGCCCCGCCGCGGTCGCGGGGCTGGCGTGGCTGGCCCTGGGGCGGGCGGGGCTGGGCGCGCCCGAGCTGCTCGTGATGGGGCTCATCGCCGGCCGGGTGCTGCCGGCCCTGCGGCGGGTGCAACGCGAGGCCCAGCACGTCGCGCACGCCCTGCCGGCCTGGCGGCACGCGACCGAGATGGAGCGCGCGCTGCTCGACGCGGCCGAGGCGCCGGCAGATGCCGCGGCCGGGCCGATGCCCCTGCGGCAAAGTCTGACGGTGCGGGGCGTCTCGTTCGCGTACGGCGGGCCGGCGGCGGAGAGGCCCGCGTTGCACGAGGTGGATCTCGTGATTCCGGCGCGGCGCTTCGTCGCCGTCACCGGACCATCGGGCGCCGGCAAGAGCACCCTCCTCGACCTGCTGCTCGGGCTGATGGAGCCCGACGCCGGCGAGATCCGGGCGGACGGCCGCCGCCTGGCGGGCGCGGCGCGGCGCGGCTGGCGGAGGTCGGTCGCCTGCGCGCCCCAGGACCCCTGCCTGTTTCACGAGACCATCCGCGCGAACCTGCTTCGCGCGCGGCCGGAGGCCGACGAGGCCGAGCTCTGGCGGACGCTGCGGCAGGCCGCGGCCGGGTTCGTCTCGGCGTTGCCCGACGGGCTGGAGACCGTGGTGGGCGACCGCGGGGCCCGGTTGTCGGGGGGCGAGCGGCAGCGCATCGCCCTCGCGCGCGCCCTGCTTCGGGAGCCGACGCTCCTGTTGCTCGACGAGCCGACGAGCCAGCTCGACGCCGACGCCGAACGGCAGGTGCTCGCCACGCTCCGGTCGCTGCGCGGGCGGACCACGGTCGTGGCGGCGACACACCGGCGGCTGGTGATGGAGGCGGCCGACCATCTCGTGCGGCTGGAAGACGGCCGGGTCGCCGAAGGGTAGAGCACGTGCATCCGGCGGGCGCGCGGGGAGTGGGCGCGACACGCTGCGACACCTGGGCCTCTGGTAGGATCGGAAGTGGCGTCGCGGCCCCGACCGACCCCGAGGGGCGCGCCCGCCACACACCTGCCGACCATGGGCCGCGCCCGTCCGTCGGCCCGGAGACCTCGGATGCCCTTCGAGTTGTTGGCGGCCAACGCCGCCCCCGCGTTCTCCTTGACCCCAGCCGCCGTGGTGACGTTCCTGCTCGCGAGCATCACCATCCTGCTCGGCGCCGTCGTGTGGTTCCTCCAACGCGAGATCAAGAGCAACGACGAGGCGCACCGGCAGCTGAAGGCGGGTATCGACGAGACGCGCCGGCAGCTGAAGGCGGACGTCAAGACGGTCGAGGCGGACGTCAAGCAGTTGCTGGCGGGTCAGTCGCGCATCGAGGGGCTGCTCGAAGGCATGGTCGGCGGGCATGCCGGCCGCGACTGACCCGGTCGCCGAGCCGACGGAGGCTCGGGCGGTCGGCAGGGCCCGCTTCGGATGCCCCGTTCTTCTGTTGGCCGTGGCGCTGGCCCCCGCCGCTGGCGCGCAGACCGGCGAGGACTTCCGCTCGCCGGCCCGGGTGCGGGCCGGACCCCTCTACGTGAACCCCGGCTTCAGCCTCGACCGGCTCGGGTTCGAGAGCAACGTGTTCAGCGAGCCCGAGCCCCAGCGCGACTTCGTGGTGTCGGCGACGCCGCGGGTCGACGCGTGGCTGCCGGTGCAGCGGTGGGGGCGCCTGTCGACGACGTTCGAGGCCGGCGGCGACTGGTATGCCGAGCACGCCGGCGAGCGCTCGTTCAACCCGAACCTCACGTACCGGCTCGACGCCGCCTGGCGGCGCGTGGCCCTCGCGGTGGGCGGCGGCCGCCTTCGCACGCGGCGGCGGCCCGACTTCGAGATCGACGTGCGGTCGAACCGATTCGCCAGGGACCTGCACGCCAACGTCGCGGTCCAGGCCCTCTCGCGGCTGTCGGTCGACCTCGAGGTGAGGCAGCGCGTCGTCGGCTTCGACGGGGACGCCTTCTTCGACGGCACGTACCTGTCGGAGACGCTCAACCGGCGCGAGCGCGGCGCGACGGCGTCGCTGCGCTGGCGCCGCACCGCGCTCACCACGTTCGTGCTCGCGTCCGAGGTGCGCGCCGTGCGCTTTCTGCAGTCGCCCGACCGCGACAGCGACAACCTGATCGTGACCGCGGGGGCCGAGCTCCACCCGCGCGCGCTCGTCTCGGGCTCGGGCCGCATCGGCGTCCGCCGCTTCGCGGCGCGCGGCGCGGCGGTGACCGACGTCCAGGCCGTGGTGGCCCAGGCGGACCTCTCGTACCGCGTGAGGGGCGACACCGAGGTCACGTTCACGGCGGAGCGCGACATCAGCTACTCGTTCGAGCGCGCGGCGCCGTACTTCGTGGCCGATCGTTACGGCCTGGCCGTGTCGCGCAGGCTGGGCCGGCAGCTCGACCTGAGCGGCTCCGCCAGCCGCGACCACTACGGCTACCGCGCCGGGGGCCGGGGCCGGGACGTCCGCTGGAACGTGATCGCGGAGCTGGGCTACCGCCTGAGCTCGACGACGCGCGCGGGCGTGCAGGTGGGGTACATCGAGCACCATTCGACGACCCGCGCGCGTCGGCGATATGATGGCGTGGTTCTGGGTTTCATCTTCGACTACGACATCTGATGAGGTCACGTTGCCCGCGCATCGTATTGCCGCCCGCCTCGGGACGCGCGCCGCGACGCTGACGTGCGCCGTCGTGCTCTTCTTCTCCGCGCCCGGCCGCGGGGCGGCGCGGCAGCCAGCCGACTACCTGATCGGCGTCCAGGACGTCCTGGAGATCAACCTCTTCAACCAGGCCGACCTCAGCGGCCGCTACGCGGTCGAGACCGACGGCGCCTTCTCGTTTCCCCTGATTGGCCGCGTCGGCGCCGACGGGCTGACGGTGGGGCAGCTCGAGGAGGCCCTGCGCGCCCGCCTCCGGGCGGGGTACTTCCGCGACCCGCGGGTCACCGTGGCGGTGGCCGAGTACCGCAGCCGGCGCGTCTTCGTGATGGGAGAGGTGCGCAGCCCGGGGGCCTATCCCCTCGCCGCGGGGACGAGCCTCATCGAGGTGCTGGCCCTCGCGGGGTCGCTGACGACCTCGGCGTCGGGCACCGCGGTGGTCGTGCGGGAAGGCGGCGCGGCGCCGCCGGGAGACGCCGCGCCGGCGGCGGAGGGCGCCGAGACGGTCCGGGTGAACCTGCGCGATCTCGAGAGCGGAGACCTGTCGGGGAACCTCGTGCTGCGCGACGGCGACACCGTGCTCGTGCCGCGCGCCGAGGTGGTGTTCGTGTTCGGCGAGGTCCGGTCGCCCGGCTCGTACCCCATCCAGGAGGGCATGACCGTGCTGCAGGCCCTGTCGCTCGCGGGCGGGAGCACGGAGTTCGCCGCCCTCAACCGCATCAGCGTCGTGCGCATCGTGGACGGCGAGCAGGTGGAGCTGCGCGTCCGGCTCGACGACCTCGTGGAGCACGACGACACCATCCGCGTTCCCGTCAAGTTCTTCTGATCCGGCCACCGCATGACTACGCGAGACCTCTTCGACGTCGACGTCCATCTCTACCTGCGGGCCGTCTACAAGCGCCGCCGCATCGCGGGCGCGGGCTTCCTGATAGTGCTCCTGTGCTCGATCGCCTACGCGGTCACCGCCACGCCCATCTACCGGGCGTCGGCACGGCTGCTGGTCGAGCCCGACGACCCCAACGTCGTGACGTTCCAGCAGGTGATTCGCGCCCAGCGCGGCCGCGTCGGGCTCGACTTCCTGACCACCCAGCGCGACATGCTGCGCAGCCGGTCGCTGACCCGCGCGACCATCGACCGCCTCGACCTGTGGAACGACCCCGCCCTCCTGGGCCGGCCCGACGACCTGGCCCGGTTCAACCCGCTCCGCGTGCTCGGCCGGCTGAATCCGGTCAACGTGCTGGGCAGGATGACCTCGTCGATTCGCGGGGCCATCTCTTCGGCCCCCGTCGTCGAGGAGGGGCGCGCCGTCGACCCCGCGGCCCGGTCGCGGTCGAGGGCGATCTCCGCGCTGCTGGGGCGGCTGCAGGTCGTCGCGGGGCGCAACAGCCGCGTCGTCACCGTCCGGTTCAGCTCGGTCGACCCCGGGGTGGCGGCCGACGTCGCCAACACCCTCGCGCGGCTCTACGTCGAGCGCGACATGGAGTTCCGCTACACGTCGTCCCGGGACGCCTCCCAGTGGCTGCAGCAGCGCATCGCGGACCAGCGGCACGAGCTGGAGAAGACCGAGCGGTCGCTTCAGCGCTATCGGGAGGAGCACGGCGCGGTGGCCATCGAGGACCGCCAGGACATCATCGTGCAGGAGCTCGAGAACCTGCACGCGGCCGCGACCGAGGCGACCCTGGCCCGCATCGAGAACGAGGCGCGCTACCGCGACCTGCAGGCGGCGCAGGCCGACCCCGAGGGCGCCGCCCGGTTCCCCGAGATTCTGCGGAACACCGTCATCCAGGAGCAGAAGCTGATGCTCGCCGCCCTGCGCGGCGAGCGGGCGCGGCTGTCGGAGGAGCTGGGCCCCCGCCACCCCGACATGGTGAGCATCGAGTCGTCCCTCCGCGACGCCGAGGACCGGCTGCAGAACGAGGTGGACGCCGTCGTCGATTCGCTGCGGATCGAGTTCCAGGTGGCGGCGTCGCAGGAAGAGCAGCTCCTGGCCGAGCTGGCCGCGCAGACGGACGAGGCGCTCGCCCTCGACCGGACCGGCATCGAGTACGGCGTGATGCGGCGCGAGGCCGAGAGCAGCCGCCAGCTCTACGAGTCGCTGCTCCAGCGGGCGGCGGAGACGGGCGTCACCGGCGAGCTCGAGACCAGCAACATCCGGATCATCGACGAGGCGGAGACACCGCTCGCGCCGGTGCGGCCGAGGCGCCAGCTCGCGCTGATGGTCGGGCTCTTCGGCGGCCTGGTGTTCGCGCTGGGGCTGGTCGGCTTCCTCGAGTACGTCGACGACCGCATCAAGACCCCCGAGGACGTCAAGGACCACCTGGACCTGCCGTTCCTGGGCATGGTGCCCTTCGTCGTGGACGGCGGCGGCGGCGCGGACCCCGGCGGCGGCAAGGGCCGGCGGCGGCGGCGGGAGGTGCTGGTCGACCGGGGCGCGCCCGCCAACTTCCTCGAGGCCGTGCGTTCCGTGCGCACGAGCCTGCTCTTCTCGTCGGCCGAGGAAGGCTGCCGGAAGGTGATGGTCACCAGCACCGCGCCCTCCGAGGGCAAGAGCTGCGTCTCCGCCAACCTCGCGATCTCGCTCGCCCACCTCGGCATGCGCACGCTGCTGGTCGACGCCGACCTGAGGCGGCCGCAGCAGCACCGGTCGTTCGGCCAGGCGGCGGAGCCGGGCCTCTCGAACCTCGTCGTGAACGAGGCGAAGGCGAGCACCGTGGTCAGGAAGACCCGCGTGAAGAACCTGTGCCTGATGCCGTCGGGCGCGACCCCGCCCAACCCGAGCGAGCTGCTCGGGTCGGACCGCTTCGCCCGCCTGATGGACTCGATGGGCGAGGACTTCGACTGGATCGTGTTCGACACGCCCCCGGTGCTGCCCATCGCCGACGCCCTGGTGACGGCAAAGACGGTGGGGACCGTGCTGTTCGTGGTGGGCACCGACAGCACGTCGCGGCGGGTCGCCCGCGACGCCCTGGAGCAGGTGGCCCAGTCGGGGGCCCGCGTGGTCGGGGCCGTCCTCAACAAGGCGAACCTGCGCCGCCACCCCTACTACTACTCACGCTACTACCGTCGCTCGTACGAGCGCTACTACCACCGCGAGAAGCACGCGTGAGCGGGCGCGGGCGGCGCGCCGGCGCCGCCGCTTCAGCCCTCGGCACCGTGACGACCGACTCGACGAGCGGCCCCGAGGGCGGCGCGGCGGCGCCCGCTCTTCAGCCTCGGCGCGGCCGGCGGAGACGGGCCAGCCCGAGGACGGTGGCGTCGATGCCCAGCGCGCGCCTCACGTGGCGCCGGGCCCACAGGCAGGCGACCGCGGTGGCGGCGCTCGTGACCGCGGCCGCGCCCACGGCCCCCCCGCAGGCGACCGCGAGGCAGCTCGACGGCGCCTTCACGGCGAGCGTCACGGCGGTTATTCTCAGGTTCGCGCGCTGATGGTCGGTCATGTTCATCACGCCGTGGACCACCGCGGTGCACGCGCTGACGAGGTGGCCGGCGGCCAGCACCAGGAGCACCGTGCCGCCGGCGACGAACTCGTCTCCGAACTGCCGGAGGAGGACCGAGCGGGCGGGGACCAGGACGCAGCAGGCCGCCGCCGCGAAGGCCGTCGCCCAAGCCGACGCCGCCGCGACCGCCTGCTGCAGGGCCCGCCGGTCTCCCCGCGCGTGGGCCGCCGCGATGTGCGGGCGCGCGGCCGCCTGGCTCGCGTGGGTGCCGAACGCGATCAGCTCGGCGAGCCGGTTCGCGACCACGTACACGCCGGCCTCCCTCATCCCGAGGAACGCGCCGACGAGGATGACGTCGAGGCTGGCCGACAGGAGGCGCAGGCCCGCTTCACCCCACGGCGGCAGCGACGCGGCCAGCCACGCCCGCGTGTCGCGGCGGGCCTCGACGCCCGCGGGCGCCCCCGGCCGGCGACGCAACAGCGCCGCGGCGGCCGCCGCGGCCACCGCGAGGGCGGCCAGGTGGAGGGTCATCGCGTCGACGCTCCGCAGGGTCTCTCCCGGCAGCCAGAACGCCGCGGCCGCGAGGGCCGCCATGCACGCCGGACGCAGAATGCCGTCGGGGGCCTGGGCCGCCACGACGCGCCCGAGGCCGGCGAGCCGCGCCTCGGCGAGCCGCAGCAGGGCGAGGACCGGGAGGGCGCCGCACGCCACCTGGATGGTGGGGACCAGCGAGGCGTCCGGCAGGCCCCGGGCGAGGGCCGCGAGCCCGGCGACGGCGAGGCCCGCGAGGCAGGCCAGCCCGAGCACCAGCCGGTGGCTCCAGCCGACCAGCCCCGCCAGCAGCGGCCAGGCGGCCTGCGCGCGGTAGGCGGCCACGTACTTGACGAGGGACACGTCGAGGCCCAGGGTCACGACCATCGCCGCGACCCCCAGCCACGTCAGCACGTAGCTGTAGGCGCCGTACTGGTCCGCCCCCGCGAGCCTCGCCAGCAGCGCGTGCAGCCCGAACGCGGCGCCGGCCCCGGCCATGCGCACCGCGAGGCTCCCGCCCAGCGCCGCCGCGAGCGGAGAGCCGAGGCCGCGCCGCGGGCTGCTCACGTCGGGTCCTCGCGCATCGGTTCCGGCCGGGCCGCGGCCTCAGGGCGACGACGCCGGCCGCCGCCGCGCGGCGTCCAGCACGTCGAGCATCCGGTCCGCCAGCAGGCGGGTCTCGAACCGGCGGGCGGCCCGCCGGGCGTTGCCGGCCATCCGGTCCCGCCGCGACGGGTCGTCGGCGAGGCCGGCGACCGCCTCGGCGAGCCCCTCGGGGCGGCCGGGGTCGACGGTGACCCCGCAGTCGTGCTCGGCGAGCAGCCGGCGAATCCAGCCCTGCGTGGTCTGGACGACGGGGACCCCGGCCGCCAGGGCGTCGAAGAGCTTGTTCGGAGACACCGTGTCGAAGACGGGCACGGGCCGCAGCACCAGGACCGCCGCCGTCGCCGCCGCCACCCACCCGGCCAGCTCCTCCTTCGGCATGGGTGGAAGGAAGTGGACGCGGTCGAGGCCGGCCCGGGCCGCCTCCGCCTCGAGCCTCGCCCGCTCCGCCCCGTCGCCGATCAGGTAGAAGCGGACGCCGTCCCTTCCCCGCGCCTTCAGATGGCCGGCCGCGCGCAGTATCTGCCCGCAGTCGTTCGCGCGTCCCAGCGTGCCGCAGTAGACGAAGTTCGCCGTATCACCGGCCATTGCCGGCGGGCGCGGCCGCCCGCGGCCGAAGAGCGCGAGGTCGGCGGCGTTGGGCACCACCGCGACCTCGCGCACCCCGCGCCGCTCGCGCAGCCACTCGGCCATGGTGTCCGAGAGGGCGACGACCGCATCGGCGCGCCGGTAGCAGAGCGTCTCGAACCGGCGGACCGCGGCGAGGGCGGGGCGGCTCGTCACCACGCCGAGCTGCTCGAGCCCTTCGGAGAACAGGTCCCGCACCTCGAGCACGACCGGCCGCCCGCGCAGCCAGCGGGCGGCCAGGCCCGCGCAGCCCAGGGTGACGGGGCCGCAGGAGACCACCGCCACGTCGTAGCCGGGGCGCGCCGCCTGCCAGGCCCCGAAGCCGGCGAGCAGCAGCGACGTCGCGACCCGGCGCGCGAAGCCGTCCCGGTTCGAGAAGCGCAGGTTCAGCGCGCGGACGTCGATGCCGTCCACGACGCCGGCCCACGCCGCCCGGTCCGGCCGCAGATCGGACCGGTCGTGGACGCCGGTGACCACGGTGACCCGGTGTCCCCGCTCTATCCAGCGCCGCGCGAAGTCGTGGGCGCGGGTGGACCACGCGCCCTTCGCGGTCGTGAAGTTGGCGTGGAGATAGAGTACGTGCATCGGGCGGCCGCGCGGGGAGTGGACGCGACAATGCTACGTCACCCGACAGTTGAACGGTTCGTGGCCGGGTGGCGCCGGGCCCGCCGGCTCGGGCCCCGGCTGCTGCTCGCCGAGCTCGGCTACCGGATCGGCCGCGCGGCGGTCTCCCGCGCGTGGCGGCTGCGCGACCGCGCGTGCGCCACCTGCCTGCCCGCCGTGCCTTCCGGGGCGCGCCTGCGCGCCCACGCGGCGGCGCCCGACCCGCGGCGGGTCGCCGCCCTGGCGCCGGACCTCGCGGACCGCTGCGCGCGGTACCTGTCGCAGCGCTTCGACCTGCTGGGGTCGGGCTGGCGAGAGGTGGTCCACGGCGCGGCGTGCGACGGCTTCGACGGGCACCGCTACCCCCCCGCCCCGATCGCGACCGACCCCGGCGGGGCGTGGCTCGCCGGGCAGGTGACGCGGCCCAACCTGGCGCCGGCGCGCGAGGCGTGGCGCCTGCTCGATGCCGGGTACCGACCGATCGACTGGCACCTCGACTTCCGTTCGGGCTACCGCTGGTCGCCCCTGACGTGGTACCGCGCCGTTCCCTGGGGGCGCCTCCCCGGGGTCGACGTGAAGGTCCCCTGGGAGCTGGCGAGGATGCAGCACCTCCCGCAGCTGGCGCTGGCCTACGGGTGCGCGCGTGCCGGGCTCCCCCGATTCCTGCCCCCCGGGCGCTATCGCGACGCGTTTCGCAACCAGGTGCTCGACTTCGTGGCCACGAACCCGCCGCGCTGGGGCGTGAACTGGTCGTCGACGATGGAGGTCGCCATCCGGGTCGCCAACTGGCTCCTCGCCCACGACCTCTTCCGCGGCCACGGCGCCGAGTTCGACCGCGAGCTCGAGGCCGTGTTCGCCCGGAGCGTCCGCGAGCACGCCCGCCACGTCGCGCGCAACCTCGACCGCTCGCCGGCGTGGCGGAACAACCACTACCTGGCCGGCCTCGCGGGGCTGGCCTTCGCCGCCGCCGGCCTTCCCCCCGACCGCGAGACGAGGCGCTGGCGGCGAACCGCGGCAACCGAGCTCGCCCGCGAGACGCGGCGGCAGTTCCTGCCCGACGGCGCCCACTTCGAGTCGTCGACGGGCTACCACGCCCTCGCCGCGCAGCTGGTGGCCTGGGCGGCCGCGATGCTCCGGGCCGCCGAGCGCGCGGACGGGCCGGCCGGGGGGCGGGGGCCGGCATCGCCGGCCGAGGGGCGGACGCCGGCGCCCCCGGCCGAGGGACAGGGGCCGGCGGCGCCGGCCGGGTACCGCGCCGACCTCGACCACGAGCGCCTGGGCGCAATGGCGGAGTTCCTCGTGGACGTCACCCAGCCCAATGGGCGCCTGGCCCAGATCGGGGACCACGACGGCGGCCGCCTGTTCAAGCTGCAGCCGATTCCGCGCGTCGACGGGGCCGGGGCGCCGCCGGGGCCGCAGGGGCCCGACGAGGAGCACCTCGCGGCGGGACCCGCGGTGGCCGCCCTCAACGGCCTCCTCGGCCGCCCCGACCTCGCGCGGTGGTGCGGCGCGCGCTGGCTCGACGAGGACCTGGTCGCGGGGCTGGCCGGGGCCCCGCGCGCGCCCGCCGTGGCGCCCGCCACGCCCGCCGTGCCGCCCACCGCGCCCGCCGTGCCGCCCACCGCGCCCGCCGTGCCGCCCACCGCGCCCGCCGTGCCGCCCGCCACGCCCGCCGTGCCGCCCACCACGCCCGCCGTGCCGCCCACCGCGCCCGCCGGCGTGCCGCCCGCCGCGCCCGCCGGCGTGCCGCCCGCCGCGCTCACCGTCATGCCGGCCCCGGCGCCGGCACGGGCCGAGCGCGCCGCGGCGTACCTGCGGCCGAGGTTCCCGGCCCTCTGCCGGCGCGTGCGCACGGAGGCGGCGGTCGAGTCGTCGCGGGTGGAGCTGGCCGCGCCGGGCGCCTCGCTGCTGACGGGGCTGCGGGCCCTGGCCTATCCCGACTTCGGGGTCTACCTCTTCCGGTCGGACCGCCTGTTCCTCTGCGTCCGGGCGGGCCTGCCCCGGGGGGACGGGACCCGCGGACACGCCCACGTCGACCAGCTGGGCCTCGAGGCGTGCGTGGACGGCGTGGGGTGGCTCCGCGACCCGGGCTCGTACGCCTACACGTCGAGCCCGCGGCGGCGGAACGCATACCGATCGAGCGCCGCCCACTTCGTGCCCTACGTGCTCGACGGCGAGGCGGCGTTGTGGCGCGGGGGGCCCTTCGACCTCGGCCTCGAGGTCGGGGTGCGCGGAGTGGCGGTCGGCCCGCGCGGCCTCGCCGTCGACCTCGTGCTCGCGGGGAACCGACTCGGGCAGATCGTGACCATCGGCGCCGCGGAGATCGTGGTCGAGACGCGGATCTTCGAGCCGGCCCGCGCGGGCCGCCTGCGCGCGCGGCTCCGGCCGGGCCACGCCGGGCGCTGCGCCTTCCGGGGCGGGCCCGCCCGCGGCGCGGTGGCGTTCTCCCCCGGCTACGGGCTCGAGGAGGCCGACGGAGGGCCGGGGGCATGAGGGTGCTGCACGTCGTGGGCGCCCGGCCCAACTTCGTCAAGGCCGCCCCGGTGATGCGCGCGCTGGAGGGCTCGGCGGAGCAGACGCTGGTCCACACCGGCCAGCACTACGACGCGGAGATGTCGACGGTCTTCTTCGACGAGCTCGACCTGCGCCGGCCCGACGTCGACCTCGCGGTCGGGGCGGGCAGCCAGACCGCGCAGACGGGCCGGATCATGCTGCGCCTGGAGCCGGTCCTCGACCGCTGCCGGCCGGACGCGTGCGTCGTCTACGGCGACGTCACGTCCACCCTGGCCGCGGCCCTCGCGGCCGCGCAGCGCGGGGTGCGCGTGGCCCACGTCGAGGCGGGGCTGCGGTCGCGCGACCGGACGATGCCGGAAGAGCGCAACCGCGTGCTCACCGACCACCTCGCCGACTGGCTGCTTGCTCCGTCGGCCGACGCGAGCCGCAACCTGGCGCGGGAGGGCGTGCCCGCCGGCCGGGTGCACCTGGTGGGCAACGTGATGATCGACACCCTGGCGCGGCTGCTGCCGCGCGCGGACGCCGGCCCGGTGCTGCGGCGCCTCGGTCTCGCCCCCGGCGCCGGCTACGCGCTGGCGACGCTGCACCGGCCCTCGACCGTCGACGACCCCGGCGTCCTCGAGGGAATCCTCGGCGTTCTCGCCGGGCTGTCGGCGTCGGTGCCCGTCGTGCTCCCCGTTCATCCGCGGAGCCGCGCGAACCTCGACGCGGCGCGGTGGCGGCGCCGGGGGCTCCACCTGACGGGGCCGCTGGGCTACCTCGACTTCCTGTCGCTCGAGAAGTCCGCCGCCGTGGTCGTGACCGACTCCGGGGGGGTGCAGGAGGAGACCACCTGGCTGGGCGTCCCCTGCCTGACCGTCCGCGACGACACGGAGCGGCCGGTCACCGTGACCGAGGGCACGAACACCCTCGTCGGCCGCGACCCCGCGCGCCTTTGCGCCGCCGCGCGGGCGGCGCTCGAGGACGGCGCGCGACCGGGCCGCGGGCCGGTGCTGTGGGACGGCCGGGCGGCCGAGCGGATCGCCCGCGTGCTGGTCGGCGGCGGCCCCGCGGACCCGGCGCCGGCGGCCGGGGCGGCGCGATGAGCGCCGCCGCGGCGTTCGACGGCATCGTCCACTACGTGGGGCCGCGCAGCTACGCCTCGCGCCGCGGCGTGATTCACCGCAGCGACGACGGCGGGGGCACCTGGGCGCCCTTCGCCCGCCTGCCGTTGACCCTCGCCCAGCGCGCCAGGTCCCTGGGCCGGCTGCAGCGGCGCCTCTGGCGCGCCGCCGTCCATCACGTCGCCCCCCTGAGCGACGGCGCCCTCGTGGTCTTCGCCCACCGCACGGTGTTCCGGCTGGACGCGGCCGGACGCTGCGTCGGCGTCGCCCCCCTGCACGGGTCGCGGCCGCTGTGCGTCTGCGTCGACCGCGACGTGGTCTACTACGGCGAGTACCGCGCCAACCCCGAGCGCTCGCCGGTGCGCGTCTGGGCGAGCCGCGACGGCGGGGCCACCTGGCGCGCGGTCCACGAGTTCCGCGGGGCCCGCCACGTCCACGGCGTCTTCGCCGACCCGCACGACGGGGCCTTGTGGGTCACGACCGGCGACCGCGACCACGAGTCGGGCATCTGGCGGACGGACGACCGGTTCGGCGCGGTCGAGCGCGTCGCGGGCGGCAGCCAGCGCACCCGGGCCGTCCAGCTGGTGTTCGGGCCCGACCACGTCTACTTCGGCTCGGACGCGCCGTCGAGGGCGAACCACCTCTATCGGCTGCGGCGGACGGACCGGGCGATCGAGCGCCTGCAGCGGGTGGAGGGCCCGGTGTACTACGGATGCGCGGTGCGGGGCCGGCTCTTCTTCTCGACCGCCTGCGAGCCGCCCACGCTGCGGGAGACCCGCGACGTCGCGGTGTGGTCCTCGGCCGACGGCGAGCGGTGGGAGCGGTGGGCCGTCTTCCGCAAGGACCGCTGGCCGGCCCGCGTCTTCCAGCCCGGCCACGTGCTGCTGCCCGCGGGGCCGGGCGACCCCGGCGCGGACAGCGTCTGGCTGACGCCGGTGGCCGTCGGCGGCGATCAGCGCAGCGTCAAGCTCGGGCTCGACCGGCCGGGGTGACGAGCGCCGTTCCGGGGCGGCCGCCCCGTTCCTGTCCGCGGCGGCCGCCCCGGGCCGGCCCGCGCGCCCGCGGCGCGGCGGCACAGCCGCTCGACGAGGGCGGTCGCGCGGCGGTGGCGATACCGCTCCCCCGTTCTCAGGGCCCCCGCCCGCAGCCGCCGGAACAGACGATCGTCCGAGCAGAGACGGGCGACGGCGGCGGCGAGGGCGTCCGCTGAGCCCGAGTCCACGAGCAGGCCGTCGCGCCCGTCGGTGATCAGCTCGTCGAGCGACGGGTGCCGCGCCGCGACCACCGGCAGCCCCATCTGGAAGGCCTCGATCACGACGCCGGGGTAGCCCTCGTCCGGGTAGCGGGTGGGGAAGACGAGGGCGTCGTGGGCTTCCAGGACGTCGGGGACGCGGCCGGGATCGACGACGCCGCCATAGGACGCGTTGGGCAGGCGCTCGACGCGGCGGACGTCGAAGCCGGGCACCGCGGGGCCGAAGACGGAGAGCCGCGCCGCGGCCGGGAACCGCTCCGCCGCGGCCACGAGCTCGGGAAGGCCCTTCTCGCGCTGCAGCACCGAGAGGAACAGGAGGCGGCGGCAGGACGCCGGGTAGGGCCGCCGCCGGGGCGGCATGTCGCGCGTGGTCGGCATCCACGCGGTCCGGCAGGACGGGGCCAGCCCCGCCGTCAGGCGCCGGGTCTCGAACAACAGGAGGGCGGCCCGCAAGAAGGTGCGGGCCGCGATGAACCTGGACACCGGGGACGCGTCGGCGAGGCGCGCATCGAAGCCGCCGCCGAAGATTCGGATGCAGAGGGGACGGCCCCTGAGCGCGCAGACGAGCCACATCGGCGGGCCGGCGAGGACGGCGGCGCGCGACGACACGCACCACAGCACGAGGTCGGCGGCGGCGGCGCGCGCCCACGCGCGCGCCACCGTCTTCAGGAGGGCCGCGGCGTTGAGGCGCATCTTGCCGAGCGCGCCCCGGCCGGCCAGGGGCCGCGCCGTGCTCACGACGTCGACCTCCACGTTGGCCCGGCGCCGCAGGTCGTCGACGAGCTGCTCGAACGACACCTGCGTGCCGCCGACGACGTCGTTCTCGACGATGCGGGGGCCGACGAGCAGCACGCGCGGCTTGCGGGCGTCCCTCGGGGCCGGGGGCGCGTGGCGGGGCACGGTCATCGGGCGGTCTCCACCGCGGCCGCGCGACCGGCCGGCGGGCGGCGGAACTGTATCATGGGTCGGCATGGAGCCGACGCGACGAAACGGGGCGGATGCGCGAGGCGCCGACGCCGCGCGCGGGGGGGTCGGGCAGCCGCGCGACGGGAGCGGCGCGCAGCATCGGGGGCCGGACCGCGTCATCGCCCTGACGTTCTGGGCGGTGAGCGTCATCTGCCTCGTCGACCTCAACGACCTGCTGCGGATGTGGGTCGGGGTCGAGCGGGCCTTCTCGGTCCCGCTCCTGGCGTGTTGTCTGGTCCTGCTGACGGGATTGCTGCGGATGCGGTTCATGGACGCCGTGGGCTGGCCCGGGGTCCTGATTCTGGCCTGCCTCCTGTCCTATTCGGGCCTCGGCATGCTCGTCTCGCTCGCCTCCGCCACCGAGTTCGAGTCGGACGCCGCCGGGTATCTCGTGCGTCACCTGAGCTCGGTGGTCCTGATCCTCGCCACCGCCGCCGGCGCGCGCCGGGTGCTGCACGCGGCCGGGGAGGAGAGCCTCCTGCGGGGGTTGATGCTGGTCGCGACCGGCAGCTGTCTCCTCATGATCGCCTCGCCGCGGCTGGTGGACCTCTTCGTGGATCCGCCCGAGGACGGCACCTACCGCTACTTCGGCGCGTTCTCGGACCCGAACATGGCGGCGATGGTGGCCTGCTTCGGGGTGGTGTCGGCCCTCGCCTTCCTGCGGGCGGGGCGGCAGCGCGTGCTCGCCCACGGCGCGGCGCTGGTGTCGGGGACGGCGCTGGCGGGCACGTTCTCGAGGACCGCGCTCGTGGTGCTGGCGTGCCTCCTGGCGGGGGCGGTCGTCGCGAGCCGGGGCGTCCAGCGCCGGCGGCTGGCCGGCGGGCTGGCGGTGCTGGCCGTCGTCGGCGCCCTGGGCGTGCGGACCCTGGACCTGTCGGCCCTGGAGGCCCGTCAGCTCCAGCGCTGGGAGTCGCTGCTGGAGATCGTGGAGCTCTCGTCGGTGGACGACGTGTCGCTGGCCGGCCGCATGACGCTGTGGCGCCTCGCGCTGGAGGAGACGCTCGAGGCGCCGTTGCTCGGCAACGGCCTCGGGCGGCTCCACCACCTCGACGGCGCCTGGTACAACGACGACGGCGTCCTCATGGGCGCCCACAACCAGTACCTCGTCCTCGCCGGCGAGGCCGGCTTCGTGCCCCTCACGCTATTCGTGCTGTACCTCGCCCTGACCCTGACGGTCGACTCGAGGAGCAAGGGCTCGGTCGCGATCCTCGGCGCGGTCAGCGGCTGGGCCCTCGTCGTCGTGCTCTTCAGCGTGGCCTTCCACGGCGTGCTGCTCCAGAAGGCGTGCAGCTTCGTCATCGGGGTGAGCTGCGCGGCCGTGGCCCGCGGCCCGGGCCGCGGGACGTCGCCGCGAACGGAGGCGCCGGCGCCGGCCGCGGCGGCATGAGGCTCGAGCCGCGCCGCGCGACCCGGGACGAGGCCCGCCGGACCCGGGTGACGTGCGTCATCGACACCCTCGACCAGGGCGGCGCGCAACGCCAGCTGAGCATGCTCGCGGTGGGGCTCGGCCGCCGCGGCTACGACGTCGAGGTGCTGACGTACCTGCCCACCCGGTTCTTCGACGCGGCGGTCGAGGCGGCCGGCGTCCCCGTCCGCCGCCTGCCGTCGACCGGCAGGCTGCGACGGGCGCTGGCGGTGAGGCGCGCCATCCGCGGCCGCGCCCCCCACGTCGTGATCGCCTCCCTCAACGGGCCCGCCGCCTACGCGGAGCTGGCCGGCGCGCCCCGGCGGTGCTTCGGCCTGATCGTGACCGAGTTCACGGTCCCCCGCGACACCGTCCCGCCGCGACACCGCCTGCGGCTCGCCGCGCACCGGCTGGCGGACGTGGTGGTGACCGAGACCGAGCACGTGCGCCGGCTCGTCACCCGGGCGGCGCCGGAGCTGGCGGGCCGCACCGTCATCGTCCGGAACGGCGTCGACCTGCGCGAGTTCCGGCCGGCAGCCCCCCCGGAGGCCCGCCCCCGGGCTTCGGCCGGGCCCGGGAGAACCCGCGTGCTCGTGGTGGCCGCCTACCGGCCCCAGAAGAACCCTCTCGGCATGCTCGCGGCGATGGAGCACGTCCGGCGGACGGCGCCGCGCGCCGACGTCGAGCTCGACTGGTACGGCTCGACCGGGTTGGCGTACGGTCTCGGCGAGGTCTACCGGAAGCTGCGCGGCGCGGTCCGCGAACGAGGCCTCGAGGCGGTGTTCAGGCTCCACGAGGCGGCGCACGACGCTCCGTCGCTGTACCGCGGGGCGTCGCTGGTCTGCCTGCCGTCCTTCTGGGAGGGGTGCTCGAACGTGATCTGCGAGGCCGGGGCGAGCGGGGTGCCGATGGTGGTGTCGGACGTGTGCGACAACCGGCGGCTCGTGCTCGACGGCGTCACCGGCCTGCTGGCGGACCCGCACGCGCCCGAGACCATCGGCGACGCCATCCTGCGCTTCCACCGCCTGCCCGACGCCGCGAAACGCGAGATGGGGCGCCGGGCCCGCGAGCGCGCGGAGGCGCTGTTCGACCCCGACCGGTTCGTCGACAGCTACGAGGCGCTGATGCAGCGGGCCGCGGCGGGGCGGGCGGGGATTCGCGGCCCGACCCGTCGACCGTCGCGGGTCGCCGCGCGGGACCGGTGCGTTTGACAGCGGGACGAGCGGGGTCGAGAATGGCGGTGCGCGCGCTACGAGACGGCGCGCGGCTGCGGGAAACGGCGGCGCGCGGCCGCGGGAAGCGTCGGCGCGCGCTGCGAGAAACAGCGGCGCGCGGCTGCCCGGCGGCCGCGGATGCGCCGCGGACAAGGGCTGGAGGCTCGACATGCGGCTTTTCCGTGTCGTCGTCGTCGCCGCGGTGGCCGCCGCGGGGCTGAGCGGCGCTCCCCCCCTGCTGGCCGAGAACGCCGGCGGGGTCTCGGGGCGCGTCCTGGATGCCGGCGGCCACCCGCTGGCCGACCTGCGGGTGGAGCTGGTGCGGGCGTACCGGGGACAGCCGGTCGGGGTCACCCTGCGGGCGGCGTCGACCGACGGACGAGGCGCCTGGTCGTTCGGCGGGGTCCCCGCCGGCGAGTACGTCGTCCGGATGGTGAGGCAGCAGCAGGCCACGGGGGTGGCCGTCTCCGTGGCGGACGCCTCGAACGTCGCGGGCGTGCTGATCGTCGCGCCCAGCCTGCCGCGGGCCGCGTCGGTCCTCCAGGGCGCGGCGGCGGGGGGCGGCGCGGCGCCCTCCTTCCTCGGCGAGCTGCCGGCCATCCTGCTGGGGGTGAGCTCGACGGTGGTGGTGGCGGCGGCCGTCATCAACGGCGTCGCGGTCCTCTTGGACGAGAGCTGAGGCGAGACCCGCCGACCTGAACAGTGGCGGTGACGCCGCGGGCCACTCGTCGTCGACGGTGGCGGCCGGTCGGCCCGGAGACGGTCGTCCTGCTCGTCGCCCTCTCCCTCGCCGCGCTGGCCGGCGTCGCCGCCGGCCGCGCCGTCGGCCCGTACGGCGACGGCCCCTTCGGCGCCGGCTTCCGGCGCATTCCCGACCCATCCACCGGCCGGTCGGTCCTGGTCCACGACTTCCGCATCGGGGCGCTGGCGGTCCGCGCCGTGATCAACGAGGAGACGGGCCGGGCGGCGGAGCTGCGGCTCTCCGACCCGGGCGGCTCGACGGGGCCGACCCGGCTGTTCTTCGAGGAGGCGGGCGGCCTCCGCCTGCCCCGCGACCTCGACGCCGACGGCGTCGCCGACCGCTGGGACTACTATGCCGACCTCGACGGGCTGGCGGCGGGCGTCCCGGAGAAGGTCGGCCTCTCGCTGGCCCGGGACGGAGTCGTCGACACGTGGGCCTTCCACGACGGCGAGGGACGGGTGAGGCGGGTGGAGGTGTCGACCGGTCGCGACGGAATCGTGGACCGGTGGGAGCACTACGAGGCGGGCGCGCTCGTGCGCGTCGAGACCGACGCCGACCGCGACGGCCGCGTGGACGGGTGGTCGACCTACGCGGGCGGCATCCTCTCGACGACGGCGGCGGACGCCGACGGGGACGGCGCGCCGGACCCGCCCGGCCCCGCGCGGCGGTGACGCGAGGGCCGTCATGCGGTGGTTCCCGCCCGCGGCGGTGGCGACGATCGCCTGGGGAGTCCTCGCGTTCGGCGGCGAGTACCCCTGGGCCTACGCGCCCCTGCTCGTCTTCGCCTCTACCGTCGGCGTCCTCGGCCTCGTCGCGCCCGGCGCCGGAAAGGGGCTGTCGGGGGCGGTCGTCCTCGCGCCGGCCCTGATCGCCGCGGCCATCGGGCTGCAGCTCGTCCCGCTGCCCGAGCCGGCCCTCGCGGCGCTCAGCCCGGCCCGCCTCGAGCACGACTACCGGGCCCTGCTCGCGACCGCCGTGCCCGCGCCGCCGGGCCCCGACGAGGCGGTCGCCGCCGGGCCGCGGCCGATCTCGGTGCAGCCGGCCCGCACGCTCCTCGGGCTGTCGTTCCTCCTGGCCCTCTCGCTCTTCTTCCTGGGGTGCTCGCGCGCCCTGAGCGCGGCGCGCGCGTCGGGCGCGGCGCGGGGCCTGACGGCGCTGGGGGTCGTCGTGGCCCTCGTGGCCCTGTCGCAGGAGGCGAGCGGCAGCCCGCTGGTCTACGGCGTGTGGTGGCCGCGCAAGGCCGAGGGGCTGCCCGCGGCGCCCTTCATCAACGAGAACCATCTGGCGGGCTGGCTGCTGATGGCGTTGTCGATGGCCCTCGGCCACCTGTGCGGCGGGCTGGCCCTCGGCCGCCTCGACGCGGGCGCGGGGTGGCGCCGGCGCGTCGTCTGGCTCGGCTCGCGCGACGGCAGCGAGGTCCTGCTGGCGGGGATGAGCGTCCTGCTGATGGCGCTGGCGATCGTCTTCACGCTGTCGGTGTCGGGCCTCGCCTGCCTCTTCCTGGTGTGTCTGGCCTTCGGCTGGCGGGCCACCCGCGGGACGGGACGGACCGGGTGGCGCATGCTCCGCCTGGCCGCCCTGGCGTCGGCGCCCCTGACCGCGATCGGCTGGCTCGGCGTCGACGTCGTGAGCGGCGAGCTGGCGCGGACGTCGTGGTCCGACGTGGGCGGGCGCGCCGGCATCTGGCGCGACACCCTCCGCGTGATCGGCGACTTCCCCCTCGCCGGCGCCGGGTTCAACACCTTCGGCGTCGCCATGCTCGCCTACCAGACCTACCGCGCGGACGTCCGCGTCGTCGAGGCGCACAACGACTACCTGCAGCTCGCGGCCGAGGGCGGCGCGCTCGTGGGGCTGCCGATCGCGTTCGGCGCCCTGGCGTTCGCGCGCGAGGTGCGCCGCCGTTTCCGCGAGGCGGACGACGACGTCCGGATCCGCTGGCTGCGCGTCGGGGCGGTGACGGGGCTCGCCGCGCTGGCGGTCCAGTCGTGCGTCGACTTCAGCCTGCAGATGCCGGGGAACGCGGTGACGTTCGCCCTGCTCATGGCGGTGGCGGCGCACCATCCGCCGCCCCGGCGGGCGCGCCGGGGCCCGGCCGGCCGGTGAGGAGGGCCGTGCGCGTCGCCTTCGATCTCGACGGCGTCCTCGCCGACCTCGACGGCGCCCACCGGGCGATCGCGGAGCGGCTGCGTCCCCGGAACGGACCCGTCGGGCTGGGGTTGGCCGCATCGAGCGTCGAGGGGCCCGACCCCGAGCCGCGCGGGTCGGACCGGCTCGAACGCCGGGTGTGGCGCGAGATCCGGTCGAGCGAGGACTTCTGGCGGACCCTCGAGCCCCTCGAGCCGGGCGTGATCGGCCGACTGCACGAGGAGAGCGTCCGTCACCGGTGGGAGACGTTCTTCGTGACCCGGCGCCCCCCCACCGCCGGCGAGTCCGTCCAGCGCCAGTCGCAGCGCTGGCTCGTCGCGCAGGGCTTTCCCCTGCCGTCGGTCATCGCGCACGGAGGCCCCCGCGGAAGGCTGGCGGCCGCGCTCGAGCTCGACTTCCTCGTGGACGACACCGTCGAGAACCTCGTGGACGTCGTCGAGCAGTCCGATGCCCGGTCGATACTGGTCTGCCGCCGGGAAGACGCGGTCACCGAGGCCAACGCCGAACGGCTGGGCATGGCGGTATGCCGAACGGCGGGGGAGGCGCTGGACGTCATCGGCCGCACGGCGGTCGGCTCGCGCCGGCCGCTCGCCGGCCCACGCCGCTGAGCGTCTCCGGGCCCACGACCGGGTCGATCGCCGTCACGGCGGCGCGCTGCCGGTCAACCAGAACCTGCGGGTGGCTATCTCGTCCGGCCGCATGCCCCCGAACCGCCGGTCGCGCGCCAGGTGGGTCCGGGCGTACTCCACGTCCTCGGCGCAGACGACGGGGTCGCCGATGCGCGAGGGGAGGCCCTCCCGCCGGAAGAGCTCCGCGAACTCGGGCATCCGCAGCCGGTTCTGGTAGTTGAGGTACTTGCTCGTCATGGCCCGCCACACGAGCTCCGGATAGGCGAGATAGGCCAGCCGCGGGACGCGCGGATCCCGGGCGTGGCCGTCGACGCAGTCGATGACGTGGAACGAGCGGCCCGACGGCCGGAGGAAGCGGCGGGCGTGCCGGAGGAGGGCCGCGATGTCTCGCGGGTCCACGAACTGCAGCACGGAGTCGCTGTAGAACAGGTCGACGGAGTCGGGCGCGAGCTCGGGCCGCTCCATCGACCGGGTGACGCGGACCTCCACCCCGAGATGCTCCAGGAGGGCCGGCCACGGGCCCTCCAGCACGGGCTTCAGGCGTTCCGCCCGTTCGTCGACGCGCGAAGGGTCCGTTCCCCGCCACCCCTTGACGACGCCGGTGGAGGCGGCCAGGACCTCGGCGTTCCTCCGCAGCAGGTGCGGGCGCAGCCAGGGCCTCGTGTCGTAGGTGGCAATGCGGTCCGCGCCCGCGAGGTGGAACAGCACCAGGTCGAGCCCCAGCCAACCCGTCCCCTGCTCGACGACGACCCGGGGAGGACCGACGCCGGCGGCGTTGAAGCCGGACACCCTGGACCGGAGCCGGGAGAGGATGTACGGCTCCGCCGTCACGCGGTCCCAGCCCCGGACGGCGTCCTTCGCCAGCTCCTGCAGGACCCACCCGCCCGGCGCCAGCCCCAGCGCCTTCTGGGCGGCGTGCTTCGCGTAGTACTCGACCCTCCAGTGCATGGGAACCACTCCGGCCGGCCGCGGCCTTCTCCTCGTCGCCGGCGTCGCGCGGCCCGGGCCGCCGCGTCGCCGCCCGCCGCCGCGCGGCACGCGGCCCGGTCCTCGCGGCCGCCCGCGACGGGCCGGGCCGGCGTCATCTTCCGTTCAGGGTGAACAGGGTCCAGAGCGTCCGCCACGCGATGAGGGCGTCGAACCACGGGCTCCGGTGCTTGATGTAGTACAGGTCGTACTCGAGCTTGGTCATCGCGTCCTCCACCGTGCTTCCGTACCCGTAGTTGATCTGCGCCCAGCCGGTGAGCCCCGGGCGCACGAGCAGCCGTTCCCGGTAGCAGGGAATGCGGCGGACGAGGTCGTCGACGAACTCCGGCCGTTCGGGGCGGGGCCCTACGAGGCTCATCTCTCCCCGGAGGACGTTCCAGAACTGCGGCATCTCGTCGAGGTGGCAGCGCCGGAGGAGCCGGCCGAACCGGGAGGCGCGGGGATCGGCGGCGCGGGCCCAGCGCGGACCGTCGCGCTCGGCGTCGCGCGGCATCGTCCGCAGCTTCACCAGGCGGAAGCGGCGGCCCGCGAGCCCGACGCGCTCCTGGAAGAAGAAGACCGGCCTCCCCACGTCCAGCCACACCGCCGGACCGAGGACCGGCAGCAGAAGCAGAAGCGCCGCGCCGCCCAGGCATGCGGCGGCGAGGTCGAGAGCTCGATGGACCAGCCCGAGGGCGGGGGCCGCGTCCCTGGCGTGATCGAGCGTCCCCAGCACCGCGGAGCCGTCCAGATGCCGGACGGGCACGCGCTGCAGGAGCTGCTCGTAGGCGGCCGGCAGGGGGACGACGCCCACCCGGCTCTCCTGGGCGCGGACCACGCAGCGGAGCGCGTCGGGGCCGACGGCCCCGTCCGGGGCGAGGAACAGCTCGGACAGGCGGCCGGCGGCCGCGAGGCCCGGGAGGTCTCCGACGGCGACGACGGGCGCGGGCAGAGGCCCGCCCGGGGGCCGGCCGGCGTCGACGAACGCCACCACCCTCTTGTGCGGGGCGGCTTCGTGGAGGAGCCGGGCCAGCTCGAGGGCCTTCGGGCCCGCGCCCAGCACCGCCACGGGGATTCGGCGGGCGTCGGCGGTCGCGAGGCGGCGGCAGAGCTCGCGCCACGCGAGGGTCATGGCGCCGGCCAGCGCCAGGAAGCCGACGACGACCAGCCGCGGCAGCAGGTCGCGGGGGGCCAGGAAGTAGACCGCCCCGTAGAGACCGGCCACGGCGACCGCCGCGCGGGCCACGAGGGCGGCGGCTTGGCCGGCGGTGAGAGCCACGGGGGAACGGCGGGTCGGCCCGAGGACGGCCACCCAGGCGGCCGCGAGCAGCAGCCATGGGGCGTGGTCGTACAGGAACGCGAACGTGAGGGGATTGCCGTCGACCCGGCTCCAGACCCAGAGCGCGCCGAGGGCCGCGGCGGCGGCCACGGCGGCGTCGCCGGCCCGGACCAGGACCGGGAACCTCCGCGCGTCGCGCGTCGGGCCGCGGAAGCCGTCGCGGTCGCCTCGATCGGGCATCAGGCGGCCGGCGACGCCGCGCGCTCGACGAGCAGGCGCAGGTTCTCGGGCAGGTCGAGGGCGAGGGCGGCGCGGCGACCGTCATCCGACATCTTGCGCCACGTCTTGCGGAGCACCCCGGCGAGGGCCTCCTCGTCGTGCTTCGGCGCGAAGCCGGCCAGGTAGTGCTCGATGAAGACCAGGCAGACGACGTCCTCGAGGAGCTGCACGTCGGGGTCGGCCTTCAGCCGCTCCTTGCGGAGCAGCGTCCCCACCCGGGCGACGACGTCCTCGCCGTAGCCGGCGTCGCGCAGGATGCCCGCCGCCGTCTCGGCATGGAAGCGCGCGAGGTCGGTGCGCCACCGGCGATAGCCCTCGCGGCCGGCCGGGTAGTCGGCGCGGGGGATCGTCCAGCGCCGGATGTGCTGGCATCGGACGGCGAGCCGGACCGCCTCCGGCGCGTCGGGGCGGAACCGGTCGAGGCGGGCGGTCATGCGCCGGGCGTAGACGAGCTCCTTCGGGTGCTCCTCCCCGTCCACGCGCTCGCGGTTGGGGTCTTCCGCGTTCGCGGCGTCGAATCGTTCGACGGCCCGCCCGAATCGGCCGGTCGAGGTCATTTCGGCGCCCCGGGGTCGGCGGTCCGCCGGCTCGCCGCCGGACACGTACCCCTCCTTCTCGAGGTGCAGGATGATCTTCTGCGCCGCCTCCCCGGCCGTCAACTCCGCGGTGTCGATGGTGATCTCGGCGTCGTCCGGGGCCTCGTAGGGATCGGAGATCCCCGTGAACTCCTCGATGACGCCGGCCCGCGCCTTGGCATAGAGCCCCTTGCGGTCACGCGCCTCGCACACCTCGAGGGCGGTGGCCACGTGCACGAGAATGAAGCCGCCGAGCGGCTCGATCATCGCCCGCACCTGCTTGCGCACCTCGTCGTAGGGGGCGATGGGCGCGCAGACGGCGACGCCGCCGTTCTTCGTGATCTCCGACGCCACGTAGCCGATGCGCCGGATGTTGACGTCGCGGTGCTCGCGCGAGAAGCCGAGCTCCGACGACAGGTTCCTGCGCACGAGGTCGCCGTCGAGGAGGGTGACGGGTCGCCCGCCCATCTCGAGCAGCCTGACGAGCAGCACGTTGGCGATGGTCGATTTGCCCGAGCCGGACAGGCCCGTGAACAGCAGCGTGAACCCCCGCCGGCGCAGCGGCGGGTGGCTGCGCGCGAGCTCGCCGGCCACCTCCGGGAACGTGAACCAGGTCGGGATCTCCCGCCCCGCCGCGAGGCGCTCGCGCAGCTCGGTGCCCGACAGGTCGAGGGTGCGCCGGCCGGCCGGCACCTCGTCGACGGGCGCGTACGAGTCGCTGTCCTCGACGTACACCATCCGCTTGAACGGCACCATCGCGACGCCGAGCTCGGCCTCGTGGGCGGCCAGCAGCTCCTGGGCCTCGTAGGGCCCGTAGAACGGCGTCCCGCTCGAGTCGCTGCCCGGCCCGGCGTGGTCGCGGCCGACGATGAGGTGCGTGCAACCGTGGTTCTTCCGGATGATGGCGTGCCACACCGCCTCGCGCGGCCCCCCCATGCGCATGGCCAGGGGCAGCAGCGAGAGCAGGGCGGTGCGCCGGGGATAGCGCGGCAGCAGCGCCTGATAGCAGCGCACGCGCGTGTAGTGGTCGACGTCGCCCGGCCTGGTCATCCCGACGACGGGATGAATCAGCAGGCTCGCCTCGATCTCCTTCGCCGCCCGCAGGGTCAGCTCCTGGTGCGCGCGGTGCATGGGGTTGCGGGTCTGGAACGCCACCACGCGGGTCCATCCCAAGTTCGCGAAGGCGGCGCGCAGCCCGGCCGGGGTGTGCCGCAGATGCCTGTAGTCGTAGTGCGGCACCGGCTGCACGCCCTCGACCCGGCCCCCGACGTACGCCAACCCGGTGCGGTCGAGGAGGTGGGCGACGCCGGGGTGCTCGCGGTCGGCGGTGCCGAACACCGCCTCGGCCTCGGCCTCGCGATCGGGGCGCCGGACGTCCTCTACGTGGAGGACGGCCAGCATCACGCCTTCCGGGTCGCGCAGGGCCAGGCGGTCGCCGGCCGAGAGCTTGTCGGCGAGCGCGTCGCCGACGTCGAGGGTGATCGGGATCGGCCAGAGCGTGCCGTCCGCGAGCCGCATCCCGGAACAGACCGAGGCATGGTCGCGCGAGGTCATGAACCCCGTCAGCGGGGAGAACCCGCCGTTCAGCAGCAGCTCGAGGTCGCAGAGCTGGCGGGGGGCGAGGTCGTGGGACGGCCAGTCCCGCGACGCGGCCGCGATCTCCGCGGCGCGCCCCGGCGCCGCGAACAGACCGACGAGAGCCCCGCCGTGGGGGGCGATGAGGTGGGCTGACGACGAAGCGACAGAAACGGGCTGCCCGTGGGTGCGGTTGGCCACCATGTATCGATCAGTGTGCAGGGGGAGGGCTACGGCTCGCGGGCGGGCGCGAGCGTTCCCGGGTGAACCCTCGCGGGGCCGATGAGCGCCGCCATGAGGGTCTGGAGGGTCGCCTCGATGGCGTCGACGCCGCCCTCCAGCCTGTCGAGCCGACCGGAGAGCCTGGCGATCATCCAGCCGTTGAACAGGGCTCCGGCGGCCGCGAGCATTGCGGATATCGCGGAGACCAGGATCCAGGTTTCCATGACCCCTCGATCCTACCCCACACCTGGGCCGCCGACGCAAAACTCGAAACCATGGAGGTTGTTTCGACGGATATCGAAGCTGTGCCTTCCTCGTTGGGGCTGGACGCTCTGGGCGCCGTACACGCGCATCCTACCACCCCGGCGGAACCTGGGTCGGAGGCAGGCATCATGACCGTCGCGAGTCCGGCGCGCCCTCGTTCGGCCCTCCCTGCTCACGCCTCGACGACGGTGATCCCGGCCGCCGCCGCGGCGTCCTGCACGAGGCGGTAGCCGCGTCCGCCGTCGAGCGGTTGCGTCGCGCCGCACCGGAAGTGACGCTCCTGCAGCCGGTCACCGAAAGCGAGCAGAGCCGCGGCGGTGTCGAACTGCCGCGAGACCCAGACCATGCCGTGCAGCGAATCGCCCGACCGGTGGATCGCTTCCGCCCAGCGCGCGGTCTCGGCGTAGCGAGGCGCGCCGCAATCGAGCAGCTGGCCGCGCGTCAGCCCCAGCCTGCGCAGGCCGTGGCCCCTGAGGTCGGCGACCAGGATGTCGCGCGTGAGGTCGATGCGCGTGAGGCAATGCCCCTCCAGTCGCGAGCGCAGGATGACGTCGCCCGCGACGACGTTGTGGAGCACGGTCTCGGAGAGGGCGCCGTCGATGGAGTCCGCGGCGTACAGGGTGGGAACCAGCCGACCCGACGCGTCGCGCAGCGGATGGAAACGCCCCCGATCGCCGTGCGTGCCTGGATTGAACGCGCCCGAGGGATAGCGGCTCGGATGCACCCGGTAGAGGGAGGTCCCCGCGCTCAGAGTCGTGGTCAGCGGATCGACCCGGTCCGGAGGGACGACGCGCCCTTCGGCGACGTGGTCAGTAGAACGCCGGGTTCGAGACATCGTCGGCCGCGTCGATCACGTGATCGGCCGCGTGGTCAGTAGAACGCCGGGTTCGAGACATCGTCGGCCGCGTCGATCACGCGATCGGGCTCGCTCTCCAGGAGATCCAGCGGTCTCCGTCGATCGAGCCACGAATTGGACGTCGTGAACCAGATCGCCGTCTGCCACGGCCCGGTCGCGGGTCCGAGGGCCTTCAGGATCCGGCCGATGACGGCCTTGGGGCGGCCGACCTCGTCGAACTGAAACGCCGGGTACAGCAGCCGGCCACGGTGCTCGATCGCGAAGATCTTCCGGTCGGACCGCCAGCGCGCGGCGAGCGCCGCGCGGTTCTTCGCGGACGACCCGTAGAGCGCATGCACCTGCTCGGCGGCGAGCAGCTCGCAGGTGCGGACGAACTCCGCGCGCAGGCTGGCGTTCCGGCGCGCGTGATAGATGACGGCGGACGACGTTCTCTCCGACAGCATCGGCATGGCCATTTCGATGAGCCGGGGCATGTGCGCATCCTGCAAGTCGCAGAGGCGCTCGCACAACAGCTCGAGCAGCGCCTTCGCGGTCTCGAGGGTCGCGCGGTCGACGCCGGAGACGATCAGCACCTCCTCTTCCCGGCCGTCCAGACCCCGGGCCGCCAGCCACTCCCGCAAGCGCGCCATCCGTTGCTCGTGCGGCGGCTCCGGCTTCGTTCCCTCCGGCGATGCCCGCCGTCCCGCGGCAGCCGCGTTGCCGTATGCCGCGGCCGGCCGCTCGGCCACCCGCGAAGAGGAGGGCGAGTGCTCGAACGTGAAGGCCGCATCCGACTCGGCGGCGTCGGCGAGGCGAAAGACCGTGGTGATTTCCACGCGCGTGCTCATGACCGGATCATCGCCGTCGAAGGATCAATTCGGTGATTTCGGCGATGACCGCGATTGTATCACCACTATCAGCGAACACGAAGGTCAGCCCGGCGGGCGAGACAGTCGACCGGCACGTGCAGGCACGTGCCGCGGCCGCCGGACGATGGGGTCGCATGGCCTGTTTGCCATGCTCGCCGAGCCCCTGACCACCGTGGCCGATCGCCATCGGGTACCGGCGGTTCCGACAGGGTCTGCTGATCCGCCGCCGCCTGACCCGCCTCGTCACCTGCGGCACCATATTGCGGCTCGCGGTCATGAGCGTCGCCGCCGTCGCCGCGGCCCGGGCGCCGGGGCTGCAGGGGGTGCACGTGGGCGCCATCGCGCTCGCCACCGGAGTCGTGGTCGAGGCGGTGGCCAGCCGCTTCATGACTCGGGGCGTCGTGGCCGAGCTCCAGGCCGGCCCGGCTGCCACCGCGGCGGCCGATTCCCGCGGGGCCGACTCGCGGCGGCCGACGCCTCAACCGCCGACCGCGCTGCAGCGGCGGCCGCGGCTGCGGACCCGGACCCCGCGGCGGCCGGCTCCGGCGCCACCGACCCGACGGCGCCCGCTTCGGCTGTCGGCCCGGCTGCCCCCGGAGCCGCAGAGCCCGCCGTGACGGGTGTACGCGCCGCGGCTCGGCCGGCCCATCCGCAACTCCGGGTGGATGCTCGCGGCGTTCGCCGCCGGCGGCCTCGGGCTCATCGTGTTCACGCCGCTGGCCAACGTCTGGTTCGACGGCGTCTCCGGCCTCTCGCCCGAGCTGATGGCGTTCGCCGTGCCGCCCGCGCAGATCCTGGCCCCGCTGCCGGCCGGGTCGGTGTGGATCTGCTTTCAGCGCGCGCCTGGATACTCGCACGCGCCCGCGATCTGCCCGCCCGCGAGCAGACCGGCGAAACCCGGCAGACCGACCGACTCGCCCGCGTCAGTCACCGCTCGGCTCGTCCCACGAGGAGCCGGCGCCGCAGAGTGGCACGAACCGGAGCACCGTGTCGCCCATCTGCACCTGGGCCAACAGCTCGAACTCGCGCGGCGCCAGCTGCGGCCTCGTGTCAGCGGCCACGTGGCGTGCGGCACCCGTCCGGCACCCGTCCCTGGGTCAATCGGGAGGGGCTGTCGGCATTGGTCCGGTCGACCGGCGCTCGTGCACGGTGGCACCTCGGCTGGACTTGCCGTTCTCCCATCAGCGGAACGGCCCAGAACTCGTTGACGGCATAAAAGCACCCCCGCCCTCCCCTGACCACCCGGTCCCCTTCACCCCTTCTCACCACGCCTCGACGGGGTCGAGTACCCTCAAGAACCCTCTGCTTGCCGCCGCCCCAGAAACTGCTTGGGCCGCCGACCAAAAGAGCCGCACCCGAACGCGCCCGCCTCCCCGCGTTGGCCGCCTCTTGCGCAGTCTCACCGCCGCCGTTACAATTGCTGCCATGATTCGCGTGTCGCGCGCCGTCCGCCCGCAGCCGGCGAGACGAACGGCGGCCCTCCAATCGCGCCGCCGGATTCCGCCTCTCAAGCCCGCCGTTTTAGGCAAGCGTTGGTGGGGTCCGTCACTGTGGAGCGCCTCCGGCGAGCGATCACTCGCCGCAAACAATAGAACCACTGGTTGGCGGGGGAGCAAATGCACACTACGTTGTTGGACCATCTTAATTCGCCCTATCGCCGCAAAATCTTCTTTGGTATCTCGGCCTTGATTGTTGTTCTGCTGGCGGTTGTGAATTTTTTCGTGCTTCCGGCTCTTCCTGACCAGTCATCTCTCCTGCGCACACTGAGTCAAATAGTATCCGCCATGTTCACTGCAGCCGTTTCGTCTGTTGCGACCACGGCCGCCCTACTGTTCTTTAGTCCCCCGCCCGAACCACAGTCCGGTACGGCCATTGTGAGACCTGTCGATCGCGGTGGAGTAATCGAACAGACAAGGCACGACGCCGACAACTGGTGCTTTAGCGGAGGTCTCGGACGGTACACGCGCGCGCGTCAACGCTACCTCAACTTGTAGAGCAAATTCGCAAGAAAGGTAAGGGCACTTCCGTGACGCTGCACTTGGTCGACCTACATGACGACATTACATGTAAGGCCTACGCTGAGTATCGCCGGTCCGCTTGGTCCGCGAAGAACGACCCCGAATGGACGCGACGCTGGAAGCGAACGCGGCGATGCGGAGCATCGAGCGGCGGGATACCGGGGAATCGGAGGCGTTCGTGCGTCAGCTGGCGAAGGCATCGGGGATTGAGACGCCGACGCGAGCGGAGTTGGCGCGGTTTGACCGGTCCCGGAAGGACAGGAAGACGTCGAACAAGGAGTGGCAGTCTCCGCAGGACCCGGACGCGAAGATCGCAAAGATGAAGGACGGTCGGAACAAGGCGGAGCACGGGGTGGAGACGAACTGGCGACCACTTTTGGTGGCTGCTGCCGTTCACCGCCACTGCGGGGCGTCTCGAATTGAAGGTGCGATGGCGTCCTGCCCTGAGTGTGTTCCGCATGGGCGACGACACTTGAACAGTTTCGTGTTGACAACCAGTGCTTGCGTTCGGCCAAGATGCCCATCATCACAGGCCAGTAATGAACTCACGGTTGGCTGCTGCTGACGTTCACCGCCTCGCGCGCGCCAGCGAGTCGGGATTAGTTCTGCTGCGGAAGGTCTAGATTCGCCGCCAAAGGGCGTGATCCGGCGCAGGAATCTCGGACATCGCCGCCTGCAAGCGGAGCCGGGGTTTGAGCAGCCGACCGGGGGGGCATGACGGACGCGAGGGTTGGGCAGCGACAGCCCCGCCGTCGGAGCGGCCCAGCCGCCCAGGAAGCAGGTGGGCGCGGCGCAACGGGTGGGCTATCCGGCGCGCGCGCCCAGGGCGAGTGCGATGTGCCGCCACGCCTCGAGGTGCGGCGTCGAGCGCGGCAGATGCAGAACCACGCGGCGGACCGAGCGGACGACGTGGACCTTCAGCAGCCGGTCCCGCAGCCACGTCACCTGGCTGCGGGCAGTGTGTTCCGCATCGATCTCGGCGACCGCGGCGCGATTATGACCCAAGAGGATACGCGACAGGAAGCACTCTTCTTTGCCCGTGAATCGGGTGGATACGCCGGCTTTCGTGAACAGTTTCGTGTTGACAACCAGTGCTTGCGTTCGGCCAAGATGCCCATCATCACAGTAGCCAGTAATGAACTCACGGTTGGGGGGTTGAAGGCCGCGATTCCGAACTCCGATCTGGAGCAACTGAAGCTGACGGATCCCGAACTCGAGACCATTATCGAGTGGCTTCAATTGAGCAGGCACCCGTACTCATGATGCGCAGGTTCCACGATCTCCTCGAATATGTCCTCGCGCGCGCCAGCGAGTCGGGATTAGTTCGCCATGCACTAGCCGGGGCACACTTTAAACCCTTCAGCTAAACGTTTGTATACTCACATACATGTCCTAGGCTTCATGCACGTCGACCTTGTGTCAGGAGGTCGAGAGGCACTTCGATTGCATTTGTGGCGCCACACTCTGGCGAGTGAACCTCGCTGGCCTGTCCATACTCATTCATACGGGCTGACGAGTCTGGTGGTGGCAGGGTGTCTTGAGGATCGACGCTTTGAGGTCGTGCCCGATCCGAACGGCCACAATCAACTGTACGGAGTACGCTACGGAGAGAGCGGCTCGAAGCGCATCAAACTCGCGCAACGCGTCAGATGCGTGGAAGTCGGCCGCTTTGTGCGAACAACGAATGAGACGTACCGTGTACCTGTGGACACTTTCCACTCCTCTCTCCTAGCCGGGCATTGGCCAGCGGCAGTTACAGTTGTCCGGACGGGGCGCTCAACGAAGATCTGCCCGCGCGTCGTGGGCGCGGTGGATGGCGCGGAGGTGTACGGCTACGAGAGGCGCGCCGTGGATGGCGATGCGTTAGATGAATGGTCGCGCTTCATCATCGACGAATTGCGGCTGCATTGAAGAGTAGGTCGACGCGTCCAGAGCAGGTGCTGCCCTGGGTCGGTGCGGTGGTGTCGGCGACCGCGATCGTGGGCGGGCGCCTCGCCAGCATCCTGTTCCTTGCTGGCCCTCACGGCAAGGATCGTGCGCGCGCCGGCGCCCGAGCCGAGGCCGTCGCCCGGCGCCGCTGGCGCGGTGTCAGTCGGTGGTTGATGCCGGCGCTCGCGCGACACGGGAGCACAGCCGCGCCGGGGCAGATCGGACACCTGCCGGCCTCCACCGTCGAGCGACGCCCGCTTCTCGAATCGAACTCGGTGACAAGAGGTTGGGAGTCCGGGAAGAGCCGCCGGAGGCGTGTCGTACCGCGGCAGCCCGCCGGTGCCGTGTCACTCGGCCAGTGACGCCACCGCGCGCTCGACGAGGGAGCGCGGATTCGCGGGCAGGTCGAGCTCGAGCGCGGCGCGGTGTCCCCCGTCCGACATCTTGCGCCAGGTCTTGCGGAGCACCCCGAGCAGGGTCTCGTCGTCGTGCTTCGGCGCGAAATCGGCGAGATGGTGCTCGATGAAGACCAGACAGATCACGTCTTCGAGAAGCTGCACGTCGGGGTCGGCCTTGAGCCGCTCCTTGCGGAGCAGCGACTCGACCCGCGCCACGACGTCGTCGCCGTAGCCGACGTCGCGCAGGATGGCGGCGGCCGTCGCGGCGTGAGAGCGGGCCAGATCGGTACGCCACCGGCGATAGCCCTCGCGGCCGTCCGGGTAGTCCGCGCGGGGAATCGTCCAGCGCCGGATGTGCTGGCAACGAGCCGCAAGCCGGACCGCTTCCGGCGCACCCGGCCGGAACCGATCGAGGCAGGCGGTCATCCGCCGGGCGTAGACCAGCTCCTTCGGCTGCTCGACCCCGTCCACGAGCTCGCGGTGCGGGTCTTCCGCGTTCGCCCCGTCGAACCGTTCGACGGCGCGCCGGAATCGGTCGGTGGAGGTCATCGTCGATTCAGGATCGGCGGTCCGCCGGCTCGCCGGACCCGTACCCTTCCTTCTCAAGAAAAAGGATGATCTTCTGCGCCGCTTCCCCGGCCGTCAACCCCGCCGGTCGAGGGTGATCCCGGTATCGTCGAGAGCCTCGCACGGATCCGGGAGCCCCGCGAACTCCCCGATGGGCCGACGGGCCGGGCCGGTTTGCACGCGGCCGGCGCTCGGCGCATGATCGGCGTGCATGATCTCCCTTCTGACCGCGGCGTTCCCCCTGTGGGTGCTGGCCGCGGGCATCGCGGCCCTCGTCCGGCCGGAGTGGTTCACGTGGTTCAGCGGGCCCCTGATCACCCTCGGCCTCGGCGTCATCATGCTCAGCATGGGGATGACTCTCGGGTTCGACGACTTTCGCCGGGTGGGGCGCGAGCGCGCCCGCGTGCTGCCGGGCGTGGTCCTGCAGTACACGGTGATGCCGGCGCTGGGCTGGAGCCTCGGGTATCTCTTTGCGCTTCCGCCGCCGTTCGCGGTCGGCCTCGTGCTGGTCTCGTGCTGCCCGGGCGGCACCGCCTCCAACGTCATCGCGTATCTGGCGCGGGCGGACGTGGCGTTGTCGGTGACGCTGACCGCGCTGTCGACGATGCTGGCGGTCCTGATGACGCCGGTCCTGACCGCGCTGCTCGCCGGCAGCCGCATCGACGTCCCCGCCGGGGGACTGCTGCTCAGCACGGTCCAGGTCGTCATTCTGCCGGTGGCGGCGGGAGCGCTGCTCAAGTGGCGCTTTCCCCGCGCCATCGACCGGGTGCTGCCGATTGCGCCGCTCGTGGCGATCGTCGCCATCACCCTGATCGTCGCCTCGGTCATCGGCGCCGGGCGCGAGCGGATCATCGACGCCGGATCCCGGCTCGTGCTCGCGGTCATCACCCTCCACTCTCTCGGCTTCCTGTTCGGCTATCTGGCCGGCCGGCTGGCCCTCGGGCGCGAGGTGGCGGCGCGGACGGTGTCGATCGAGGTCGGGATGCAGAATACCGGCCTCGGCGTCGTGCTGGCGCAGCAGAACTTCGCGAACCCCCTCGTGGCGATCCCGAGCGCCATCGCCAGCGTCTTCCACTCGCTGGTCGGGAGCCTGGTGGCGGCGTGGTGGCGGCGGCGAACCCCCGAAGGAGCCGACCGCCGCGCATGACGCGCCGGACCGCATGTCGGCGCCGACGCGGCGCGGACGGCGCCGGCCTGCACTTCGGGAACACGTAGTCGGAACCGGGCGGCAGACCCTTCGCCAGGGCCAGACGCCTCGTCGGTCCCGCCTCGGAGCACTTCAGCGGACATACCCGCCCCGCGGCGGGCGCAGCGTTGCCCGATGGTCGAACCATCCGGTGCTGTTGACGGAAACACTGGACCAGTCTAGACTGGTTTCCTGCGCGCCACCTCCCGCAATGCCATGCGGGACAGGGAAGCAACCCATGGTCGCCTACGAACACCGGACGCCGCGCGCGTGGACCGTCGCGGAGGCCAAAGCCAAGCTGTCCGAAGTGCTGCGCCGCGCCGAGGAAGAGGGGCCGCAGCGCATCGGGACCCGCAAGTCGTTCGTGGTCGTACCGGCCGACGTCTGGGACGAGAGGACCGAGCCGCGGCCGTCCCTCGGGGAGTGGCTCATCGCCAACGCGCCCGGCGTCGGACCGTTCGAGCCTCCGCCGCTCGATGAAAGGCAGGAGCGTCCCGGCCCGTTCGACGACTGGACGGAAGACGACTGGAACGCATTCGATCGGTTGCACCTCGGTCGAGAGACGGACGAGTGACCGGGTTCCTCCTCGACACCAACGTCGTATCCGAGATGCTCAAACCAGCTCCGGATCCTCGCGTGACCGAGTTCCTGCACGCACGGCACGACCGCCTTTGGCTCTCCGTCGTCGTGCTCTACGAACTGGAGTTCGGAATCCGTTTGCTCCCCGAGGGACGGCGGCGCCTCCGGATTGCGACCCTGGTCGCAGGAATCGTCACGAACCACGAAGGCCGTATCCTGCCGGTGGGGCGCGAAGCCGCACAACGGGCGGCCCGGCTCCGTGCGCGCGCCCGCCGAGCCGGGAGGCCTGCGCACACCGGCGACGCGCTGATCGCCGGAACCGCCGAGGCGGAGTCCCTCGTCGTGGCGACCCGAAACACGGAACACTTCGCGCCCTTCGACATCGAGTCGATGAATCCGTGGACCGGGCAGGTCGGGCAATGACGCTCTGCTGCTCGGCCGGGCGCCCCGGCGCCGGCGGCCACGCCAACGATCTCCCACCGTGTGAGGCGGCGCCTGCCGCGAAAGAGCCGGCAGGGCGGCGAGCCGCAGATCAGGCTCGCCGCCCTCGGTCGCCCGGCAGCACGTAGGTCCCCGGCCGCAGCCCGACCACGAAGCCGCCGTTTCTCAGCGACGGCTTGTTGTAGCGGAGCGTGCCCGGATGGGGCTCGGGGTGACCGGAGTTGCGGTGGATGCAGTCGCCGGCCGCGACGTCCCATTCCATTGTCGGCCCGAGCCGGGGGTAGACGTCCGCCCGTCCCTCGGCGACCACGCAGAACTTCAGGGAGCTGCCGCTCTTGACCCGCTCCACCACGTTCAGCGGCTCGAGGAACGCCTCGAGGGCGGGGCTCGGGTGGGACCGGCTCTCGACGACGCGTAGCGGATCGGACGGGCTGGACAGGGTCGACCGCAGGCGCAGCGGCGGGTCGTCGCCTTCGCGCTTCCACGCGCCTTCTCCGGCTCGGGCGTAGTACAGCATCCCCGCGGCGGGCACCGCCACCACCCCGAGCACCGGGGCCCCGTCCTCGATCAGCGCGACGTTGACGGTGAACTCGCCGGTGCGGTTGACGAACTCCTTCGTCCCGTCGAGCGGATCGACGAGCCAGTAGCGGGGCCACCGGCGACGCACCTCGTAGGCGGGTATCTCGTGCTCCTCGGACAGATACGGGATCGCGGATTCCAGGGCCGTCAACCCGTCGCGCAGGATCGCATCGGCCGCGAGGTCTGCACCGGTCACCGGCGAGCCGTCCGCCTTCGCCCGCACCCACGTGTCGCCGGCGCGATACCGCTCCCGCACCACCGCCGCGGCGCGCAACGCCACCTCGTTGACGGCTTCCATCGTTACCATGACGCCTTCCAGTGTAGCGATCTCCCGCGGTGAGGACGGGCCGCGATGGGGCCACGTCCCGGGGGAGCGCCCCGTTCCCCTGTCGATCCGCCGGACCGGACCCTCCACCTCGACCTCGTGCCGACAAGACACGGACGCTCGAAGAGTCCCGACACCTGGAGGGCACAACCTCCCGAAATGGCGCCTCCACTGACGGAATGTCGGAACCACGGGCGGGGGGGCCTTGACGCGCCGGGCCGCCGCAAGGTAAAAAATGAGGATTGTGATGTTGTGCGCACGGACCGCCTGTTGCTGTTGTCCGGAGGCCGCCGAGGCCCCCACGCTGACGGTCGTGTCGAGGTGATGCACAACGCAGAGAGCTAGCAGACACCGGCGCGAGAGACCGAAAGCCCGGGGCCACACGGCTCCGGGCTTTTTTCGTTGACCCACGGCGGCGGTCGAGCGACCGAAACCGCGTTCGCTTCCACCCGCCACGGCCAGAGGCATGACCGACACCCTCGTGGCTCCACCCCCCGTCGCACCGCGCCCACCGCGAGGTGGAGAGGCGTCACGACCCGCGACGGCGGACGCGGCTCCATCCGGATCGCCTGTGGCGGCCCTGTCCACGCGAGCGGCGACGCCGCTGTTCCCGGCGTTCCTCAAGCTGGCGAACCGGCCGGTCACGGTGGTCGGAGGCGGGCCGGTGGCCGCGTCGAAGCTGCGGGCGCTGCTCGATGCGGGCGCGCGGGTGACCGTCGTCGCGCCGGAGGTCAGGGCGGAGATCGCCGCGACCGGCGTGGCCATCCGGCGCCGCCGCTTTCGGGCCTCGGACCTCGACGGCGCGTGGCTCGCGGTGGCGGCGGCGCCGCCGGACGTCAACCGCGAGGTCGCGCGGGCCGCGGCCGAACGACAGATGTTCGTCAACGCGGTGGACGATCCGCAGAATGCAAGCCTCTATCTCGGCGGGGTGGTCCGGCGGGGGGGCGTCACCGCGGCCATCTCGACCGACGGCCGGGCGCCGGCCCTGGCGGGGCTGATTCGGGAGGCGATCGAGGCGCTGCTGCCCGAGGACGAGGTGGAACGATGGCTGGCCGCCGCGGCGGAGGAGCGGGCCGGATGGCTCGCCGGCCAGGTGCCGATGGAACGGCGGCGGCCGTTGCTCCTGCGGGCGCTGGCCGCCCTCTACGACGATCGGACGGCGACCGGGAACGGCCGGGAGTCCGTGCCCGAGGTAGAAGTTTCGCGCCGGCGAAACTTCCAACGAGACCGTAAGGTCGCGCAGGAGCTTGCGCCGTAGAAGTCTTGCGCCGGCGAAACTTCCAACGCGACCGCAAGGTCGCGCTGGAACGGCCAGACTCCCGGCAGGGTTGCTCGGGCGGCGGACGGAGCCGCAGGCGGTGATTTCCGGGCCGCGGAAAACAGGATGAGACCTCGACCACAGCAACCGGCGTCCCCCGTTCGACGGCAGGTGACCGCCGGCGCGAGCCGGGGACCGGACCCGACCCCGGGGTTCGTGTCGCTGGTCGGGGCGGGTCCGGGAGACCCGGCGCTGTTGACGGTGCAGGCGCTGGACCGGCTGCGGGCGGCCGACCTGGTGCTGTACGACGCCCTCGTGGCGCCCGAGATCCTGGCGCTGGCGACCCGGGCGCAGTGCTTCTGCGTCGGCAAGCGGGCGGGCCGCCGATCGGTGCGTCAGGACACCATCATCCGCATCCTGGTCCGCGCCGCCCGCCGCGGGCGCCGCGTGGTCCGGCTGAAGGGCGGCGACCCCTACGTGCTGGGGCGGGGCGGCGAGGAAGCCCTGGCCCTGCGGAGCGCGGGAATCCGGTTCGAGGTGGTGCCGGGGCTGACGACCGCCATCACCGCCCCGGCCCTGGCCGGGATCCCCCTGACCCACCGGGGCGTGGCCTCGGGATTCGCCGTCGTCTCCGGACATCACGAATCGAGCTTCCGGCCGGTACTGAGCGCGCTGCCGCCGGGCTCGCTGACGATCGTCGTGCTGATGGGGCTGGCCCGCCGCGCCGCGGTGGCGGACTGCCTGCTCGACCGCGGCTGGCCGGCGGACACCGCGGCCGCCATCGTGTGCGCGACCGTCTCGCCGCGGACCCGCACCTGGATCGGGACGCTGGGACAGCTGGGGGCGGCCCCGCACCCCGCCGCCGCCGACACCCCGGGCACGATCGTCATCGGCAAGGTCGTCGATCTGCAGGCGCTGCTCGACGAGACGAAGCCGGACGCCGCGGAGGCGCTCGAACGAAAGGGCTGGAACTCACGATGACCTGGAAAGAGAAACTCGGCGACCGCATCCCGCCCGAGCTGGCGCGGGAGATCGACACCTTCGAGAACCAGATGGCCCTCAAGCGCCAGGGCCGAATCGACGACAAGGTGTTCGCCGAGACCCGCTTGCGGCGCGGCGCCTACGGCCAGCGCTACGACAACGGGCAACGCAACGACGGGAACGGGGTCAAGTCGCTCCCGTTCCCCTCGAACGGCCGGACCAAGGGCACCGACACGGTCTGGGACGCCCCCGGCATGCATCGGATCAAGATCCCGTTCGGCGGGGTGACCCCCGAGCAGATGGACACTCTCGCCGACCTCGCCGAGGAGTACAGCGACGGCATCTGCCACATCACGACCCGGCAGGACGTGCAGCTCCACTTCGTCCATCTCGACGACACCCCGTCCCTCATGCGCCGGCTCGCGGCGGTCGGCATCACCACGCGGGAGGCGTGCGGCAACAGCGTCCGCAACGTCACCGCCTGCCCGCTCGCCGGCGTCTGCCGCGACGAGACGTTCGACGTGACCCCCTACGCGCGGGCGTCCATGCGGTTCCTGCTCGGTCATCCCGACGCCCAGGACTTCGGCCGCAAGTTCAAGGTGGCCTTCTCGGGGTGCCGCCAGCATGCGTGCGGCCTCGTCAACATGCACGACTTCGGGGCGATCGCGGTGACCCGGGAGACCGGCGGGGACAGGCAGCGCGGGTTCGAGGTCCACGTCGGGGGCGGCCTCGGCGCGGTGCCCCACGAGGCCCGGCTGTTCGATCCGTTCATGGCCGAGGCCGACGTCCTCCCGACGCTGCAGGCGATCGCGCGGGTGTTCGCGCGCCTGGGCGAGAAGCGCAACCGGGCCCGCGCCCGCATCAAGTTCCTGGTCGCCCAGCTCGGGATCGAGGAGTTCCGGCGGCTGGTGCAGGAGGAGCGCCGGAGCCTGGCCCGCGACGCGCGCTGGACCGCCTATCTCGACGACCTGTCGTCGGCGGCCGAGCAGCCGCTGAAGGACGGCGAGCCGCTCGGCGCGGAGCCGGCCGCGTCGAGCTTCGCGGCCTGGTCCCGCTCGAACGTCTACCGCCAGCGCCAGCCGGGATACGCGGTGGTGACGGTGAGCCTGCCGCTGGGCGACATCGCCAGCGACCAGCTCCGGGGGCTGGCCGACGTCGCCCGCCGGTTCGTCGGCGACACGGTGCGCACCACCGTCGAGCAGAACATCGTGCTGCGCTGGGTGCGCGAGTCGGACCTGCCGGCGCTGCACCGGGAGCTCGAGGCCCTCGGCCTCGCCCGGCCCGGCGCGGAATCGATCGGCGACATCACCGCCTGCCCCGGCACCGACACCTGCAAGCTGGGGATCGCGTCGTCGCGGGGTCTGGCGGCGGAGCTCGAGCAGCGCGTGCGGCAGGAGATGGACACCCTGGACGACGCGGTGCGCCGGCTGCGGATCAAGATCAGCGGGTGCTTCAACTCGTGCGGCCAGCACCACATCAGCGACCTGGGGTTCTACGGCGTGAGCCGGCACGTGCGGGGGCGGGTGGTTCCGCACTTCCAGGTGGTGCTCGGCGGCAAGTGGGTCGACAACGGCGGGGCCTACGGGCTCGCGATCGGCGCGGTGCCGGCCCGCCGGATTCCCGAGGTGGTCAAGCGGATCACGGATCGCTTCGTCGAGGACCGCCACGCGGCGGAGACGTTCCACGCGTTCACGGCGCGCATCGGCAAGCGGGCGCTGCGCGGCATGATCGAGGACCTGATGCCGGTGCCCGACTACGAGACGGAGCCCGACTACTACCGCGACTGGGGCGATCCGCGCGAGTTCGGGATCGGCGACATGGGGGTCGGCGAATGCGCCGGCGAGGTGGTGTCGCTGACCGAGTTCGATCTCGTCGGGGCCGAGAGCCAGGTGTTCGAGGCCCAGCTCCAGCTCGAAGCGGGGAACGCCGCGCAGGCGGACGGGCTGGCCTACGCGGCGATGCTGCAGGCGGCCCGGGGCCTGATCAAGACCGAGTTCATCGACGTCCCGAACGACCCGGATCGCATCGTCGCCGAGTTCCGGACCCGCTTCTTCGACACCGGGATCTTCTTCGATCGGTTCGCCGGCGGGAAGTTCGCCCAGTACCTGTTCCGGCGGCACGTCCGCACCGGGACGCCGGCCGGCGTCGACACGGCCCGCCAGTCGATCGAAGAGGCCCAGCTCTTTCTGGAAGCCACCCACGCCTGTCAGGCACGGCTGGCCGGGGCCCCGGTGACGGCGGGCGCGGCCCTCTCCGGGAGTCCCGCGTGAACGTGAACGCCATCGCATCCGCCGCACCGGACGCCGCGGCCGTCCAACGCATCGCCCTGAAGCTCTTTCTGGACCCGCGGGCGGTGCTCTCCCCGCGTGACGTCATCCCCGTGTTCCATCGCTGGATCCAGACCCGCGCGGTAGACGGGCTCCTGATCGACGTCGCCGACTATACGCACCTCCCCACCGGCCCCCTGGTGCTCCTCGTGGGGCACGAGGGCCGGTTCGTCCTCGACCGCAGCGACGACCGGCTGGGGCTGCAGTACGTGCGGACGCAGCCGCTGGGCGGACCGCTGGAGACCCGGTTGCGGACGGCCGCCGGCATACTGCTCGGCGCCGCCCGGCTGCTCGAGGAGGATGCGACCCTCGGCGGGCCCATACGCTTCCGCGGCGACGAGATCGACTGCGTCTCGAACGATCGACTCCTGGCGCCGAACACCCCGGACACGCTCTCGGCCGTCCGTCCCGCCTTCGAGTCCTTCCTCGCAACGCTGTCCGGCGGCGCGCCCTGGACCCTGACCCCGCGCATCAGGCCCGGGACGCGCTTCGGCATCCATGCGAGCACGTCCGCGGGAACGCCGATCGAGACCCTCCGCCGGCGGCTGGATCCCGGGACCGGTTCCTGAGACGGCCGCGGTCCCCCCGGCCGCCTTCCCCCGGAGGCGGCAGCCTCTATATTAGCAATACTAATACCGCGCCACCCGGCTATTAGCCGTTTTGTGATAGATTGATCGGCCTCATGCACGTCGAAACGCTGAACATCTTCTGTGATGTGGTTCGCCACCAGAGCTTCTCGCGCGGAGCCAGGGCCAACTCGGTCAGCCAGTCGGCGGCCAGTCAGGCGGTGCGGCAGCTCGAGAGGCACCTCGGCGCCCAACTGATCGACCGGTCCAAGCGGCCGTGGCAGCTGACCCCCGAGGGCCGGCTGTTCTTCAAGGGCTGCCAGGAGCTCGTCGATCGCTATCACGAGCTGGAAGACGCGGTGCGGCACCCGCAGAACCCCGCGGGCCGGACGGTTCGTCTCGCGACGATCTACTCCGTCGGAGTCCACCATCTGGCGCAGTACGTGGACCGGTTTCGCACGGCGGTCCCGGGGGCCGACGTCGACCTGCAGTACATGCACCCCGGCGAGATCTGCGAGCAGGTGTTGAGCGACCGGTGCGACCTCGGCCTGATCTCGTTCGTCACCCCGCGCCGGGAGCTCGCGGTCATCCCCTGGCAGCGGCAGTCGATGGTCGTGGCGTGCCCCCCGGCGCATCCGTTCGCGGCCCTCGCGGCGGAGCGGGGCGGACTCCGGCCGGCGGATCTTTCGGGCGAGCGATTCGTGGCATTCGACCGGAAGCTGCCGGTCCGCCGTGCGATCGACCGGTTCCTGCGGCGCCACCACGTCGAGGTGGCGGTCACGGCGGAGTTCGACAACATCGAGACCATCAAGCAGGCGGTCGACGAGGAGGCCGGCATCGCGATCCTGCCCGAGCCCACCCTGCGCCGCGAGGTGCGCCGCGGAACGCTGGTCCAGGCGCCGCTCGTGCTCCCGGCCGGGGAGCCGCCGCTGGTCCGGCCGCTCAGCATCGTGCATCGAAGCAATCGACGGCTGAACCCGGCCGTCACCGAGCTCATCAAGCTGCTCGGCGCCGACGCCCCGGCGCGGGCGCCGGGCGCGGCCGGACCCCGACGGACCGCGAGAGCCGGCAGCGCAGGGCCGCGGACCTCGGTCCGAACGACGAGCACCGACCCGCAGGGAGCGAACCCATGAGTGGATCCGAGAGACGACCGCCGCACGCGTCGGGCCAGGGGCTCTACGATCCCCGGTTCGAGCACGATTCCTGCGGGGTGGGGTTCGTGGTCCACATCCGGGGACAGCGCTCGCGCAAGCTCGTCGATCAGGCTCTCGAGATCGGGGTCAACCTGCTCCATCGCGGCGCCTGCGGGTGCGAGCCCGACACCGGGGACGGGGCCGGGCTGCTGGTCCAGATTCCGGACCGGTTCCTGCGCCGCGAAACCGCCGCGCTGGGATTCACTCTGCCCCCGGAGGGGCAGTACGGCGCGGGCATGCTTTTTCTGCCACGACGGCCGAACGAACGGCGGCGGGTCGAAGAGCTGATCGCCCGCATCGTCGACGAAGAGGGCCAGACCCTGCTGGGCTGGCGGGACGTCCCCACCGACAGCAGCCCGCTGGGAGCCACCGCGCGCCGGGGCGAGCCGGTCATCCGGCAGGTGTTCATCGGGCAGGACCCCGGACCGGGCGCCGGCCCCGGCGCGCAGCGCCGATTCGAACGCAAGCTCTACGTCGTTCGCCGCCGCATCGAGCACGCCGTCGACAGCCTGCGCCTGGACGCCGCCGATTCGTTCTACGCGGCGAGCCTGTCGTCGCAGACCATCGTCTACAAGGGCATGCTGATCGCCGACCAGGTCACCACGATGTTCCCGGACCTGGTCGACCCCGACCTCGAGTCGGCGATCGGGCTCGTCCACTCGCGCTTCAGCACCAACACGTTCCCGTCGTGGCCGCTGTCGCATCCCTACCGCTACATCGCCCACAACGGCGAGATCAACACGCTGCGCGGCAACATCAACTGGATGCGGGCGCGCGAGGCGCTGTGCGCGTCGGATCTCCTGGGGGACGATCTCCGGAAGCTGTTTCCGATCATCGAGGAGAACCAGAGCGATACCGCGACCTTCGACAACGTGCTCGAGTTCCTGGTCATGACCGGGCGGTCCCTGCCGCACGCGGTCCTGATGATGATCCCGGAACCCTGGAGAAAGCACGAGTCGATGGCGGCCGACCGCCGCGCCTTCTACGAGTACCACTCGGCCCTGATGGAGCCGTGGGACGGCCCCGCCTCGATCGCCTTCACCGACGGCACCGTGGTCGGGGCGGTCCTCGATCGCAACGGGCTGCGCCCGTCCCGCTACTACGTCACCAAGGACGATCTGGTGGTCATGGCGTCCGAGGTCGGCGTCCTGAACCTGCCGCCGGAGAACGTGCTGGTCAAGGAGAGGCTGCATCCGGGCCGGATCTTCCTCGTGGACACCGCCCAGGGCCGCATCATCGACGACGAGGAGATCAAGTCGGGGCTCGCGGCCGAGCATCCCTACCAGACCTGGCTGGACGCCCAGGTCGTCCACCTCGACGACCTGCCGCCCGCCCCCGGACCGGCCCCGGTCGACCATGAGCCGCTGCGGCGGCGCCAGCGGGCGTTCGGGTACACCGAGGAGGACCTGCGGCTGCTGCTCGGCCCCATGGCCGCGCAGGGCGTCGAGCCGGTCGGATCGATGGGCACGGATACCGCGCTGGCGGTGCTGTCGGACCGGCCGCGGCTGCTCTACGACTACTTCAAGCAGCTGTTCGCGCAGGTCACGAACCCGCCGCTCGACGCCATCCGGGAGGAGCTCGTCACGGACATGAGCTCGACCCTGGGGGCCGAGCGGAACCTGCTGAAGCCCGAACCGGAGTCCTGTCACCAGATCCGCATCGAGTATCCGATCCTCGACAACGAGGAGACCGCCCGGATCCGGCACAATCCGGACCCGGCGCTGCGGGCGATGACTCTCTCCATGCTCTTCGACCCGCACGACGGCGCGGCCGGGATCGAGAAGGCGATGGACGAGCTGTGCCGCCGGGCCAGCGCCGCCGTCGCCGAGGGTTACGCGCTGCTGGTGCTCTCGGACCGCGGCGTGGACGCCGATCACGCCCCGATTCCCAGCCTCCTCGTCACCGCCGGCGTGCACCACCACCTCGTGCGCGAGGGCACCCGCACCCGATGCGCCCTGATCATCGAGTCGGGCGAAGCCCGCGAAGCGCACCACATGGCGCTGCTGCTCGGGTACGGCGCCGGGGCGATCAACCCGTACCTCGCGTTCGAGACGATAGAGGAGCTGATCGAGCGGGGCGACCTCGCGGACGTCGACGCGGGGAAGGGCATCCGCCATCACGTTCTCGCCCTGACCAAGGGGGTGCTGAAGGTGATGTCGAAGATGGGCATCTCGACGCTGCAGAGCTATCGCGGCGCCCAGATCTTCGAAGCGGTGGGGTTGCACAAGGCGTTCGTCGATCGCTACTTCACGTGGACCGCGTCGCGGCTCGGGGGAATCGGCGTCGACACCGTCGAGGCGGAGGTGAAGCAGCGGCACGGGCAGGCGTTCCCGACCCGCGGCGACGAGGACGACGAGCTGGACAGCGGCGGCGAGTACCAATGGCGGCGCGACGGCGAGTACCACCTGTTCAATCCGGACACCGTCTACAAGCTGCAGCACGCCACCCGCAGCGGACAGTACGCCGTCTACCGGGACTACGCCCGGCTGGTCAACGACCAGAACCGGAAACGCGCGACGCTCCGCGGCCTGTTCGCGCTCCAGCCGGCCGAAACGCCGATCCCGCTCGACGAGGTGGAATCGGCGGAGTCCATCTTCAAGCGGTTCGCGACCGGCGCGATGTCGTTCGGCTCGATCAGCGCCGAGGCCCACGAAACGCTGGCGATCGCGATGAACCGCCTCGGCGGCAAGTCCAACACCGGCGAGGGAGGCGAGGACCCGGCGCGGTACACGCCGGACGAGAACGGGGACCTGCGGCGGAGCGCGGTCAAGCAGGTCGCGTCCGGGCGGTTCGGGGTCACCAGCGAGTACCTCGTGAACGCCGACGACCTGCAGATCAAGATGGCGCAGGGGGCCAAGCCGGGCGAGGGCGGCCAGCTCCCCGGGTTCAAGGTCTACCCCTTCATCGCCAAGATCCGCTACTCGACCCCGGGGGTCACCCTGATCTCCCCGCCGCCCCACCACGACATCTACTCGATCGAGGACCTCGCCCAGCTGATCCACGACCTGAAGAACTCGAACCCGCGGGCGCGGGTGCACGTGAAGCTCGTGGCGGAGGTGGGCGTGGGCACGGTCGCGGCGGGGGTGGCCAAGGCCCACTCCGACGTCGTCCTCATCTCCGGGCACGACGGCGGAACCGGCGCCTCGCCGCTGACCAGCATCAAGCACGCGGGGGTGCCGTGGGAGCTCGGCCTCGCCGAGACCCAGCAGGTGCTGGTGCTCAACCGCCTGCGGGACCGCATCGTCGTCCAGACCGACGGCCAGATGAAGACGGGCCGCGACGTGGTCATCGCGGCGCTCCTCGGGGCCGAGGAGTACGGGTTCTCCACCGCCCCGCTCGTCGTCTCGGGATGCATCATGATGCGGGTCTGCCATCTCGACACGTGCCCGGTGGGCATCGCGACCCAGAACCCCGAGCTGCGCAAGCACTTCTCCGGACGCCCCGAGTTCGTCGAGAACTACTTCCGGTTCGTGGCCGACGAGGTGCGCGAGCTGATGGCGGAGCTGGGCTTCCGCACCATGGAGGAGATGATCGGCCGCGTCGACCGGCTCGACACGACCGGCGCCGTGGACCACTGGAAGGCGCGGGGGCTCGACCTGTCGCCGATCCTGTTGAACCCCGACGTGCCGGACACGGTGGCCCGGCGGCGGGTGCGCGGGCAGGACCACGGCCTCGAGCGGGCGCTGGACAACACCCTCATCGAGCGTTGCGCGCCGGCCGTCGAGCACCGGACCCCGGTGTCGTTCACCCTGCCGATCCGCAACGTGAACCGGACCGTCGGCACCATGCTCGGGTCGACCGTCACCCGCCGGTGGGGCGGAGCGGGGCTGCCGGACGGAACCATCGACATCACCTTCACGGGGTCCGCCGGGCAGAGCTTCGGCGCCTTCCTGCCGACCGGGATCACCCTGGCGATCGAGGGAGACGCCAACGACTACTTCGGCAAGGGGCTCTCGGGCGGCCGCCTCGCGGTGTTCCCCCCGCGGGCCGCGACGTTCGTCGCCGAGGACAACATCATCATCGGCAACGTCGCGCTGTACGGCGGCACCGGCGGCGAGGCGTTCGTGCGCGGCGTCGCGGGAGAGCGGTTCGCGGTCCGCAACAGCGGGGTGAGCGCGGTGGTGGAAGGGGTCGGCGACCACGGCTGCGAGTACATGACCGGCGGCCGCGTGGTCATTCTGGGGCGGACCGGCCGGAACTTCGCGGCGGGGATGAGCGGCGGGACCGCGTACGTGCTCGACCGGACCGGGACGTTCGCCGAGCGCTGCAATCCCGGCATGGTCGATCTGGAGCCGCTCGACGACGACGACGCCGAGCTGGTGCAGGATCTCATCCGGCGTCACGTCGATCACACCGCCAGCGCCTGCGGTCAGGGCGTGCTCGACCGGTGGAGCACGGCGCGGCCGGCGTTCGTGAAGGTGATGCCCCGCGACTACAAACGGGTGCTGATGGCCGAGGCCAAGGCGCGGGCCGAATCGCGCGAACCCGGCTTCGCCGAGCTGGTCGGCAGCGGCGCCGACTAGGAGTCTGCGGCGTAGCTGGCATGAGCGAAGCAGAAGTTCCGCGTCAGCGAGACTTCCCGCGCGACCGCAAGGTCGCGCGGCGTCCTCGAGGGGTTGGTCAGCCGGTAGGGCCTCCCCCCATGCTATTCTGGCCAGTGTCTGGCCTGGTCGGGCGAGGCAGCGGGCGATTCGCCCCCGGCAAGGAGACGAGCATTGGCCGAGACTCTGGAGGCGATCGACTTGGCGATAACGACGCTGGTCGCGTATGGCGTGTTGCGGCTCAACAGCAAGTTCGACCATCTGAAGGGGCGCGTGGATGAGCAAGGCGCCCAGATCCGCACTTTGACGCTCCGAAAACCGTAGCGCAAGGGAGCGGTCGGCAGCGCTTTCGGCCCCCCGTTTCGGAGCTCCCGAACCCCCGCACACGAACCATGGGAAAGCTGAAGGGATTCATCGAGATCGATCGGCAGAAACAGGCGTCCCGCGACGTCGCGGAACGGATCCGCGACTGGCAAGAGGTCTACCTGCCGTACCCCGCCGAGGACCTGCGAGCCCAGGGGGCGCGGTGCATGGACTGCGGAATCCCCTTCTGTCACCAGGGGTGTCCGCTCGGCAATCTGATCCCGGACTGGAACGATCTCGTCTACCGGGACAAGTGGAAGTCGGCGAGCGAGCGCCTGCACAAGACCAACAACTTCCCGGAGTGGACGGGGCGCCTCTGCCCCGCGCCCTGCGAAGGCTCCTGCGTACTCGCCATCAACCGGGACGCGGTGACCATCAAGTCGATCGAGATGGCGATCGTGGAACGGGCGTTCGAGGAGGGCTGGATTCGTCCCGAGCCTCCGGCCATTCGAACCGGCAAGACGGTGGCCGTCGTCGGCTCGGGGCCGGCCGGCCTCGCGGCGGCCGATCAGTTGAATCGCGCCGGCCACCAGGTCACGGTGTTCGAGCGGTCCGACCGCATCGGCGGGCTCCTGCGCTACGGCATCCCCGAGTTCAAGATGGAGAAGCGGTTCCTGACCCGCCGCCTGTCGATCATGGAGGCCGAAGGCGTCAGGTTCCGGCCCAACACCGACATCGGAACGACGGTGACGGCGGATGCAATCCGGCAGGAGTACGACGCGATGCTGCTCGCGGGCGGCGCCGGACAGCCGCGCGACCTGACGGTCCCGGGACGCGAGCTCTCCGGCGTCCACTTCGCCATGGAGTACCTGTCGCTGCAGAACCGGCGGTGCGAGGGCGACGTCATCGACGATGACGACTTCATCACCGCGAAGGACAAGCGGGTCGTCATCATCGGCGGCGGAGACACCGGCGCCGACTGTCTGGGCACCGCGCACCGGCAGGGCGCCCGATCGATCCACCAGTTCGAGCTCCTGGAGAGACCACCCGAGGAGCGGAGCGACGGCAACCCGTGGCCGGAGTGGCCCAACGTGTTCCGAGTGTCCGGCGCACACGAAGAAGGCGGCGAACGCGTCTATTCGGTGTCGACGGAGCGGTTCTCCGGCAACGCGGCCGGACAGGTCACGGCGCTGCATGCGACCCAGGTCGCCATGCAGCGCAAGAACGGGCGGCTCTCCTTCACCCCGGTTCCGGACAGCGCGTTCGAGCTCGAGGTCGACCTGGTGCTGCTGGCGATGGGGTTTCTCGGTCCGACCCGCGGCGGGCTGCTCGCCCAACTCGGCGTCGATCTCACCGAGCGCGGCAACGTGTCGCGGGACGCGAGCTGGATGACCAGCGTCGACGGCGTGTTCACGGCCGGCGACATGCAGCGCGGCCAGTCCCTCATCGTATGGGCGATCGCCGAGGGCCGCAGCGCGGCGGCCGGCATCGACCGGCATCTGATGGGCGAGACCCGGCTTCCCATGCCGCTGCCCTAGCCGGAGTCCGCGCCGCAGAAGCGGTGCAGACACCGAACCGGGGCGGTTGGGCGGCAAGCGGAGGCGACGATCTCCGGGCGGAGCCGCTCCGGCTCCTGCGCGGGGACCGGGTGGCATGCTCCGCCGGATTCCCACGAGCTTCCGACCGCGGGCGACCGGTGACCCGCAAGAACTCAGTTGACCGGAAGCCTGCTTCACGCCGGCGGTCGACGTACAGGAAAGAACGAGACGTGGCGAGAGAACACGGGTCGACGGACATCGCGCGACTCGAGACGCTGGCCGAGGTCAACAGCGCCCTCGCGGGAGGGTCCAGCCTGCGGGCCGCCCTCCAGCGGGTGATGCAGCTCCTCGACCGGCGCGACAGCGTCGTGTGCGGATCGATCACGTTGCTGAATCCGGATACGGGGTTGCTCCACGTGGACGCCTCCGAGGGACTGGCCCCCGAGGGACGCTCGGCCCGGTACGCCATCGGTGAAGGGGTGACCGGCCGGGTCGTCGAGAGCGGGAAGCCGGTGATCGTGCCGCGGGCCAGCAAGGAGCCGATGTTCCTCAACCGGGCCCGGCGCAAGAATCTCGAACAGCGCGACATGAGCTTCATCTGCGTCCCCATCAAGACCCGCAAGAAGTCGGTGGGGGCCATCAGCATCGACCTGCCGTTCGAGAAGGGACGCGATTACCAGCGGTACGTCAAGTTTCTCGACGTGGTCGCGACCATGATCGCCCAGGCGATACGCGTCAACCACCTGGTGGACGCGGAGCGCCAGCGGCTGGCCGAGGAGAACGTCCATCTGCGCGGGGAGCTCAAGGAGCGCTACGACTTCGCGAACATCGTCGGCACCAGCAGCCCCATGCGGCAGGTCTACGCGCAGGTCTCCCAGGTGGCGGCCGCCAATACGACGGTCCTCGTGCGCGGCGAGTCCGGGACCGGCAAGGAGCTGATAGCCCACGCCATCCACTACAACTCGCCGCGGGCCAAGAAGCCGTTCATCAAGGTGAGCTGCGCCGCCCTGCCCGACTCGCTGATCGAGTCCGAGCTGTTCGGCTACGAGCGCGGCGCGTTCACCGGCGCCCAGTCGCGCAAGAAGGGGCGGTTCGAGCTGGCCCAGGGCGGCACCCTGTTCCTGGACGAGATCGGCGATCTGAACCCCTCGACCCAGATCAAGCTGCTCCGGGTCCTGCAGGAGCGCGAGTTCGAACGCCTGGGCGGCACCGAGCCGGTCAAGGTCGACGTGCGCCTGATCGCGGCCACCAACGCCGCCCTCGAGAAGGCGATTGCCGCCGGCACGTTCCGGGAGGACCTGCACTACCGCCTCAACGTCTTCGCGATCTTCGTGCCGCCGCTCCGCGAGCGCAAGACCGACGTGCTGCTCATGGCGGACCATTTCCTGGAACGCTACGGCGTCGAGCACGGCAAGCAGGTGCGGCGCATCTCGACCCCCGCCATCGACCTCCTCATGTCCTACCACTGGCCGGGGAACGTGCGCGAGCTCGAGAACGCCATGGAGCGGGCGGTGCTGGTGTGCGACGGAAGCGTCATCCACGCCCACGACCTCCCGCCGTCCCTGCAGACCGCGGAAGCGTCCGGCACGGTCATGAGCCAATCGCTCGGCGAGGCCGTCGACGCCTACGAGAAGGACCTCATCGAGGACGCCCTGAAGGCGACCCGCGGGAATCGCGTCAGGGCCGCCTCCCTCCTCCGTTCGACCGAGCGGATCGTGAGCTACAAGGTCAAGAAGTACGAGATCGACTGCGGCCGCTATCGGACCTGAGCGGGGCGCGCGCCGCCCGGCCCGCCGCCTCGCGGCCAGGTTGCGCCCGACCGACCCCGCCGGGAACATGCAGCGCTCCCGCGGCGCCGGCGGCCGGGGGCGCGCGGCGGCGTGATATCGTGGCCGGGAAGTTCGATCGCGTACGCGCGCTCGGCCCCCGGGCCATCGAGTCGGACGGCGCCGGAGGCGCTGGCGCAGTTCCCCGGATGCGCTCACAGGGAGACCACGATGCACCGCTTTGCCGTTATCGCCGCGCTCGCAGCCCTCGCCGCCGGCGCCGCGCCCGCCCTCGGCCAGGCGCCGGACGTGCGGCCGGTCACCGACGCCATGCTCGCGGATCCGCCGCCGGAGAGCTGGCTGAACTGGCGCCGCACGCCCGACGGATGGGGGCACAGCCCCCTCGACCAGATCACCCGCGACAACGTCGGACAGCTCCGCATGGCGTGGTCGTGGGCGATGGAGACCGGGTCGCAGCAGACGACCCCGATCGTGCACGACGGCGTGATGTACCTCGCCAGCCCCGGCAACGTCGTGCACGCGCTCGACGCGGCGACCGGCGACCTGCTCTGGGAGCACCGGCGCGAGTTCCCGACGGCGCGCGGCCGGGGGCGGCCGAACCGCAACATCGCCATCCACGGCGACCGCATCATCCTGAACACCGCCGACGCGGGCATCGTCGCCCTCGATGCGTCGACCGGCGAGGTCGTGTGGGAAACGGACGTCGCGGACACCGCCAAGGGGTACAACTACACGGGCGGCTCGCTCGTCGTGGACGGCGTGGTGATCTCCGGAATGGCCGGCTGCATGCGGTTCTGGGACGACGGCTGCTTCATCACCGGACACGACGCCGCCACCGGACGCGAGCTGTGGCGCACGTCGACGGTGGCGCGGCCGGGCGAGCCCGGCGGCGACAGCTGGGGCGACCTGCCGATGATGTTCCGCGGCGGCGGCGACGCCTGGATCACCGGGTCCTACGACCCCGGCCTCGGGCTCACGTTCTGGGGGGTGGCGCAGGCCAAGCCGTGGGCGCAGGTGAGCCGCCGGACCGACGGGGACGCCCTCTACACCAGCTCGACCCTCGCCCTCGACCCCGCCACCGGCGAGATGCAGTGGTACTTCCAGCATCTGCCGGGCGAGTCCCACGACATGGACGAGACCTTCGAACGGATCCTCGTCGACGTCGACGGGCGGCCGTCGGTGTTCACGATGGGGAAGCTCGGCATCCTGTGGCAGCTCGACCGCGAGACCGGCCAGTACATCAACGCCACCGACCTCGGCTATCAGAACCTCGTCGACATCGACCCGGCGACCGGGCAGATGTCGTTCCGGCCGGGCATGATGCCGGTGCTCGACGAGCGGCTCGAGTTCTGCCCGAGCCACTCCGGCCTGAAGAGCTGGCGGGCGATGGCCTACCACCCGGAGACCGAGGCGTTCTACATTCCCCTCACCCTGAATTGCCAGCGCAGCGTCTACAGCGACGTCGAATGGCGGGAAGGGGGCGGCGGCGCCGGCATGGTGTTCCGCGAGAACTTCATCCACCCCGACAGCGGCGGCAACCTCGGCGAGTTCGTGGCCATGCACGTCAGCGGCGAGATCCTCTGGTCGCATCGGAAACGGACCCCGTACATCTCGGCCGCGCTGACCACCGCCGGCGGCCTCGTCTTCGTCGGGACGTTCGACCGGCGGGCGTACGCGTACGACGTGGCGACGGGCGACGAGCTCTGGGAGACGCGGCTTCCCACCTCGGTGCAGGGCTTCCCGGTCACCTACGCGGTCGACGGCCGGCAGTACGTCGCGATCGGGACCGGCATCGGGGGCGGAAGCTGGACGACGATGCCCCTCGAGCTGACCCCCGAGAAGCGGCGGCCCAACGGGGGGAACGGGCTGTTCGTCTTCGCCCTGCCGGACGAATGACGGGAGTGCTGTTTCTCTGCGTCGCCAACTCCGCCCGCAGCCAGATGGCGGAGGGGCTCGCCCGGGCGCGGTTCGGAGCGCGGATTCGGGTGGCGAGCGCCGGGTCGTCGCCGACCGCGGTCCATCCGCTGGCCATCGCGGCCCTGGACGAGATCGGGATCGACATCAGCGGACAGCAGTCGACAAGCGTCGAGACGGTCGACCCGGCATCGGTCGATATGGTAGTGACCCTGTGCGCCGAGGAGGTCTGTCCGGCGTTTCCGGGGCGGGTGCGCCGCCTGCACTGGCCGATGCCCGATCCCGCGGGAGCGGCGGGGTCGGACGCGGACCGGCTGGAGCGGTTCCGCGCGGTCCGTGACGAGATCGCCCGGCGGCTCGAGGCGATCGACGCCGAGCTTGCGCGACCTGGCGGTCGCGTTGGCAGTTTCGCTGGCGCGAAACTGCTTGCGTGACCTGGCGGGTGATCCATGTTCCTTCCGCTTGGCGACGAGCCGAACCCCAGCGGGACTCCCGTCGTCACCTGGACCCTGATCGGGGTCAACGTGGCGGTGTTCCTGCTCGTGACGCTCCCCTTGAGCACCATCCAGCCGGCGTTCGACGACCCGGTGCTGGTCGACTACGTGCGCGCGCTCGCCCCCCGGCTCTCCGGCCGGATGGAGCTGGAGGCGCTGCTGCAGCAGGTGTCGGCCTACGACCTCGTCGTCTTCGCGCACGGCTTCCGCCCCGCCGAGCCGAGCGTCCCCGCGCTCGCGACCTCGATGTTCCTCCACGGCGGGTTCATGCATCTCGCCGGCAACATGCTGTTCCTCTGGATCTACGGCGACAACGTCGAGCACCGCCTCGGACGGTGGCGCTATCTGGCCGCCTATCTCGGCACCGGGGTCCTCGCGACCCTCTCCCACGCGGCCCTCGATCTCGACTCGGCGGTGCCGGTGGTGGGGGCCTCGGGCGCCGTGTCCGGGATCCTCGGCTTCTACTTCATCTGGTTCCCGCGGAACCGCGTCCGGTTGTGGATCATGCTGTTTCCGTTCTTCATGAACGTGGTCTACGCCCCGGCGCGGCTGGTGCTCGGCGTCTATCTCGTCATCGACAACCTGCTGCCGCTCCTCGCGTCCCGCGCCACCGGAGGCGGCGGGGTGGCCTACGGCGCGCATATCGGCGGCTTCGCGGCCGGACTCGCCTACGCCTGGTGGAGCACGCGGCGCGAGGTCCACGCGCGGCCGGCGGAGTATGAACCGGCGGCGCCGCGGCCCGACGCCGAGCCGGCGGCGCCGGTCGTCGACGCCGATCCGTCGTCGACCCGCGGCATCCGCCTGTTGATCGCGGCCGGCGAGCACGAGGCGGCGGCCGCCGCCTACTTCCGGCTCAGCCCGGCGCGGACGGAGCGGCTGCTGATGCCGCGCGATTCCATCGAGTTCGGCCGGTGGCTGGCCAACCACGACCATGCCGACGCCGCGCTCGTGGTCTATCAGCGGCATCTCCGCGACTATCCGCTGGGTCCGTATCTGGCCGAGGCCCACCTCGGCGCGGGGCTGGTGCAGCTCTATGCGCGCAACCAGCCGGCGGCCGCCTATCAGCACCTGATGTCGGTGCTCGACACCGACCCGCATCCCGAGACGGAGGCCTACGCGCGGCGCGCGCTGGTGGATATCGCCAAGCGGTGAGCGCGCGCGGCGCGGCGCCCTCCGGACGCGTGCTCGCGACGGGCTCCCCGATGTCGCGCGCGCCCCCGGACGCGACCCGCATCCCCCGGTCGATTTGGATGAGGGCCGGGCCGCACCGAGGGCGCGCCCGCCGCCGCCAGACCGCGCGCAACGTCGGATCACGCTCCTCGCCGGGACAATTTCGTAGATCCCGCCAGCCCGGCACAATCTCCCGCTACGCAATTCCCCCCGGATTCATTGGGCCAATCGACCGAGCGGACGCGACTGGCCAAAGTGGCCCGGCAATTGCTTGTAGAGATGCAACCAGACACGGTATGCGGTGACCGCGTCGATGTTCACCCTCCGTTGCGGCTGGAAGCGGTCACGTCGATCGGGGATATCCCAGGAGAGCCGAGATGAAGTTGATCAGCGCAATCATCAAGCCACACGTACTTGATGACGTCAGGGATGAGCTCGCCAAGGCGGGTGTTCAGGGTCTGACGGTCACCGAGGTCAAGGGCTTCGGACGTCAGAAGGGACACACCGAGGTCTACCGGGGAGCGGAGTACACCGTCGACTTCGTCCCCAAGGCGAAGATCGAGGCGGTGGTGGCGGACGAGCTCGTCGAGGCGGCCAGCAACGCCATCACCCAGGCCGCCCGGACCGGTTCGATCGGTGACGGCAAGGTATTCGTCAGCGAAGTCGGGCAGGCGGTCCGGATCAGGACGGGAGAAGTCGGAGACGACGCGCTGTAGAGTCCGCGTCCCGGCAAAGGCTGGTCGGGCGGGAAGCGGGCCGCGAGGCGACGACTTCCGGGCGAGCCCCGACGGTTGCACAGACTGCAGAGAACAGAAGGACACACCAATGACGAATACGCTGCCGCGGCGGGTCGGTCGCTACGCGCTGTTGCTCCTGGGCCTCGTACTGCTGCCGAGCGTGGCGTTCGCGCAGGAGGTCTCGCAGGAGATGTTCACCGTGAACAACACCTGGATGCTGGTCGCCACCTTTCTGGTGTTCATCATGCACCTCGGCTTCGCGGCGCTCGAGAGCGGCCTGACGAGAGCCAAGAACACGGTCAACATCCTGTTCAAGAACACGGCGATCATCTCCATCGGGTTGCTGACCTACGCCATCGTGGGGTTCAACCTCATGTATCCCGGGGACTTCAGCCTCGGCGAGTTCTTCGGATTCGCGGGATTCGGGCTCGACCCCGGCGCCGAGGGCCAGACCTCCGCCTACAACCCAGGCTATACGTACTATACGGACTTCATCTTCCAGGGCATGTTCGCGGCGACCGCGGCGACGATCGTGTCGGGCGCGGTGGCCGAACGGATCAAGCTGGGCTCGTTCCTGATCTTCACCACCCTCTACGTGGCGGTCATCTATCCCATCGCCGGATCCTGGAAATGGGGCGCGGGCTGGCTCGACCAGATGGGCTTCTATGACTTCGCGGGATCGACCCTCGTGCACTCGGTCGGCGGCTGGGCCGCGCTGGCCGGCGTCATCGTGCTCGGACCGCGGCTGGGCAAGTACGTCGACGGCAAGATCCGGCCGGTCGCCGGGCACAGCATGCCGCTGGCCACGATCGGCGTATTCCTGCTCTGGCTGGGCTGGTACGGGTTCAACGGCGGTTCGGTGCTGAGCGCCGATCCCGCGCTGGTGTCGCTCGTGTTCGTCACGACGTCGCTCGCCGCCGCGGCCGGGGTCATGGGCGCGATGGCCGCGTCGTGGGGGCTGCAGCACAAGCCGGACCTCAGCATGGTGCTGAACGGAGCCCTGGCCGGTCTGGTCGGCATCACCGCCGGCGCGGACACCGTGGGGGTCGCCTCGGCCATCGTCATCGGGCTCATCGCCGGCGTCATCGTCGTCGGATCCGTGCTCCTGCTCGACCGGGCCAAGCTCGACGATCCGGTGGGCGCCATCTCCGTTCACCTCACCTGCGGCGTGTGGGGCACCCTCGCCGTGGGGATCTTCAGCACGAACCCGGAGCACTCCTTCCTGACGCAGCTCATCGGCGTCCTCGCCTACGCCGTCTTCTGCTTCATCTCGGCGTTCGTCATCTTCTTCGCGCTCAAGTCGACCCTCGGACTGCGGGTGGATGCGGAGGAGGAACGCGTGGGCCTCGACGTGGGCGAGCACGGGATGGAAGCCTACGGCGGCTTCCAGATTACGGGCTGACGGTCCGCGGCGATACGGGGTGCGCCCGCAGACCGGGGAATACCGCCGGGCGCACCCACCCTTCACCGGCACGCACGCAGAGGCATTGCCGGGCGGCCCGTCGACCGCCGCCCCGCAACGCAGACAGACCGGAAACGACGCCGGCGGAATGCATCGGCACCGACACGCGATGCGCTCGTCACAGGCACGACCGACTTTCAGAGGAGAGGAATCAGGGCAATGACTTCGACATCCACCCCCACCATCACGAACCGCCTCGTCCGCGGGATTCTCGCCGCGGCCGCGGCCTCCATCCTGCTCACCGGCACCGCCGCCGCGCAGAACGACGGTAACGTGTCGATGAGCGCCGGGACCGACATCGTCAACCAGTACTACTTCCGCGGCATCATTCAGGAAACCGGCGGCCTCATCATGCAGCCGTTCCTGGACGCCAGCATCAGCGTCGGCGCCGCCTCGATAACCGCCGGCACCTGGAACAGCCTGCACTCCACCGGCGCCGCCGGATTCGACGGGGCGCCGGAGAGCTTCTACGAGAGCGACTTCTACGCCGGCATCGGCTTCGGGGCGGGAGACGTCGGCGTCGATCTCACCTACACCGCGTACATGAGCCCGCGCGGAAGCTGGGGCACGACCAAGGAGCTGGCCCTCGGCCTGAGCCACGACAACCCCGTCGCGCCCTACGCCACCTTCGCGTTCGAGCTCTCCGGCGGGGCCGAGGGCGGTCCGAACAAGGGCACCTACCTGGAGCTGGGCATCGAGCCGTCGGCGCCGATCGACGCGGCCGTCGGCCTGTCGTTCCCCGTGGCGATCGGCCTGAGCGCGAGCAACTACTTCGAGTACATGGACGCCGGCGGATCGCTGAGCGACGGCAAGTTCGGGTTCTTCAGCGTCGGTGCGTCGATCGGCATCCCGCTCAACACGCCCGAGGAGTTCGGCTCGTGGGAGCTCGCCCTCGGCGTCAACGCCCTCATGTTCGGCGAGGCGCTCAAGGCGATCAACGGCGAGGACTCCGGCTTCAAGCCGATCGCGATCTTCGGTCTGAGCGTCGGTTACTAGGAATCCACGCGGCAATATCCGACGCCGGGCTTCCCGGCGTCGGATATCACTCCGGCACGAAAACTGCGCCGCTCCTCTGGTAAGATGTATCGTTTGCAGACTGCCGCAAGTTGGCCTGCGCCGTCTGGTCCATATCGGATCGGCCGGGCTCGTGATCGCCACCCTGGGGCGTTGAACGCACCAGCGGCACAACCGCGCGCTCTCGTACCGGTTCCCGGCGCCGCCGGGCTTCCGTCTCCCGGCGTGAACGGCCGGAGCGCGGCCCGGCGCCGCGCCGAGGTCCGGCGCGGTCCCGAATCGATGACCAGCAGTTCCCTCGACAACGCCCCCGCGGAAGGGCAGTCCCCGGCCGAGGCCCTCCGCGCGGCACGCGACCGCTTCGAGGCGGAAATCCGCCAGGCGCGCGGCGGGCGGCGGGCCTCCCGGGAGTACTCCGCCGCGGTGGACCGCATACTGGCCGGGATCCTCGTCGCCGCAAGGGCCCGGACCGGCGCCTCGACCGCCCCCGTCGCGCTGGTGGCGATCGGCGGGTACGGCCGGCGCCAGCTCTGTCTCCACTCCGACATCGACCTCCTGATCCTGTTCGACTGCCGGATCACGGCGGCCGAGGAACGGCTGGCCAAGTCCCTGCTCCACCCGCTGTGGGACCTCGGCCTCGATGTCGGTCACCAGGTGCGGCAGGTCAGCGAGCTCGAGAACGTGGAGACCGACAACCCGGAGTTCCTGGTCTCCGTCTCCGAGGCGCGGCTCCTCGCCGGCGAGACGGCGGTCTTCGACCGGCTCACGGCCTGCGTCCGGGACAGCGGATCACCGTGGCGCCGGGCGACCGTCGACGCGTTGCGCGAGTTGGTCGCGGAACGCCACCGGCACTACAGCCACACCATCTATCACCTCGAGCCGGACATCAAGGAAGCTCCCGGCGCCCTGCGCGACGTGTCCGCGATCCGCACCCTGACCGCGCTGACCCCCACGGAGACCGACGGCGTCGTGCCCATCATCGCGGGCCGCCGCGACGAGGCGCTCGACGAAGCCGAGGAGTTCCTGCTGCGCATCCGCTCGATGGTGCATCTCGACAACAAGCGCGCCCAGAACGTCCTGAACCACGAGCATCAGGAAACGGTAGCCGAGCGCTTCGGCTCGCCGGGCTCCAAGGCGCGGGCGGTCGAGGCGCTGATGAGCGTCTACTTCCACCACGCCCGTATCGTGTCGCGGGTGCTGTCGCATCTCCTCGTGGGCACGACGCCGGCCGCGGCCCCGGCCGTCGCGGTCGCCGACAACATCGAGCGCCGGCACGACGGGTTGGGCTTCGTCGACACCGTGCGCGCATCGCTGCAGCCGCGCACGTGGCTCTCCGTGTTCCAGGCCGCCGTCGACGAAGGCTGCGCGGTCGCTCCCGACGCCCTCACGTTCATCGAGCGGCACGGCGACCGCTACACGTCGGAGCAGTTCTTCCCGGGGCAGGCCGAATGCGAAGGGTTCCTGCATTTCCTGAACCCGAGGGCCGGTCTCTACCACCGGCTGTCGGAAATGCACGAGAACGGGCTGCTCGGACGCATGTTTCCCGAGTTCCGCAAGATCTACTGCCGGGTCATCCGCGACTTCTATCACAAGTACACGGTCGACGAGCATACCCTCGTGACCATCCGCAACCTGTCCGACCTGACCGATCTCGACGCGTGCACGCCGTCGCGCCGGCGGTTCTCGGGCGCGCTGGCCGAGCTGGATCAGCCCGAGCTGATCGTCCTCGCGTTGCTGTTTCACGATGTCGGCAAGTGGACGAACAAGAACCACGCGGAAGAGAGCGTGCGCATGGTCGCGGGACCGCTCCGACGGCTCCGCGTCCCCCCGCCCGCGGCCCGCACCGTGGAGTTCCTGATTCGCCACCATCTCGTCATGTCGCAGACGGCGTTTCGGCGGGACACGCAGGACCCGGAGGTGCCCCGGCAGTTCGCGCGGCTGGTCGGCACCGAGGAACGGCTCAGAATGCTGTGCCTGCTGACCCTGGTGGACATTCAGGGCACGACCCCGGAGACCCTCACGCCCTGGAAGGAAGAGCTCCTGTGGCGCCTGTACGTCGACACCTACAACCACCTGACGCTGGGCTACGGCGACGAGGTGATTGCGACGGGCGAGCAGAGCGTGGCCGAGCTGCAGGCAGGGCGGCCGGCGGAGATCACCGAGGAGCAGGTCACGCGGTTCCTCGACGGTCTGCCCCGGCGCTATCTGCGGCTCGTCGACCCCCGGCGGGTGTACGACCACATCGTGCTGTCCCACGATCTGGAGCCGGATGCGGTACGGGTCAACCTCGAACGACAGGACGAGGTGTGGGAGCTCAGCGTCGTCACCCGGGACCGCCCGCGCATCTTCTCGAAGATCTGCGGCGTGCTGTCCTACTTCGGCATGGACATCCTTCGGGGCCAGGCGATGAGCAATCGCGAGCGGCTGGTGCTCGACCTGTTCCGCTTCGTCGATGCCGATCAGTTCCTGGCTCTCAACGAATCGGGTCCTTCCGAGCTCACGGACCTGCTGCAGGAGGTCCTGACGGGCGCCGCCGATCTGGAATCGATGCTGAAGGGACGCGAAGCCGCGGCGCGGGCGCGGCGCCGCCGGATCCGCGTGCCGAGCGTGGTGCACTTCGACCACTACTATTCCGACCGGTACACGGTCCTGGAGGTCGGCGGGACCAACCAGTGGGGGCTGCTGCACCGCATCAGCCGGGTCATTTCCGAGCATGGATACGACATCGACCTGGCCCTGATATCCACCGAAGGCGATCGCGCGACCGACGTGTTCCACCTGACCCGCGACGGCGGGAAGCTGTCGAACGACATGGAGCACGAGCTCCGTACCGATCTGGAAGCCGCGCTGGGTGCGGGGGAAGCGGCGTAGGAGTCTGCGGCGTGGAACGGCCGCGGACGACTGCCGCGGACTGCTGGAACGAACGGTTACACAGGAGGAAACTCGGATGACAGCGAACGACGTGATGGCACTGATCAAGGAAAAGGGGATCTGCGCGGTCGATCTCCGGTTCATCGACCTGCCGGGCCTCTGGCAGCACTTCACGATTTCGGCCAAGGAGTTCGAGGTGGACGCCTTCGAGGAAGGCGTCGGATTCGACGGGTCGAGCATCCGTGGATTCCAGGCGATTCAGGAAAGCGACATGCTGCTGTTCCCGGACGCCTCGACCGCCTTCGTCGACCCGTTCTTCGAGCGGCCGACGCTGAACCTCATCTGCAACGTCAAGGACCCGATCACCGGCGAATCGTACTCCCGCGACCCCCGATACGTCGCGCAGAAGGCCAACGCCTATCTGAAGAGCACGGGGATCGCCGACACCGCCTACTTCGGCCCGGAACCGGAGTTCTTCATCTTCGACGACGTCCGGTTCGATCAGACCTATCAGCACGGCTTCTATTACGTCGACGCCAGCGAGGGCTTCTGGAACTCGGGCCGTGACGAGAAGCCGAACCTGGGATACAAGCCGCGGTACAAGGAGGGCTACTTCCCGGTTCCCCCGATGGACAGCCATCAGGACCTGCGGACCGAGATGATGCTCGAGCTCGAGAACGTCGGGGTGGAGGTCGAGGTGCACCACCACGAGGTCGGGACGGCGGGACAGGCCGAGATCGACATGCGGTTCGACTCGCTCGTCAGCATGGCCGACAAGCTGATGAAGTACAAGTACGTCATCAAGAACGTGGGGCGGCGGCACAACAAGACCGTGACCCTGATGCCCAAGCCGATCTTCCAGGACAACGGGTCCGGGATGCACGTCCACCAGAGCCTGTGGCTGAACGGCAAGAACACCTTCTTCGAGGCCGACGCCTACGCCGGACTCAGCCGGACGGCTCTGCACTACATCGGCGGCATCCTGAAGCATGCCCCGGCGCTGCTCGCGTTCTGCAACCCGACCACCAACTCGTACCGGCGGCTGGTCCCCGGCTACGAAGCGCCGATCAACCTGATCTACTCGATGCGCAACCGCAGCGCCGCCGTCCGTATTCCGGTGTACTCCGGCAGCGAGAAGGCGAAGCGGATCGAGGTCCGCTTCCCCGATCCGACCTGCAACGGCTATCTGGCGTTCAGCGCGCTGCTGATGGCCGGGCTCGACGGCATCCAGAACGCGATCACGCCGATGGGGCCGCTCGACAAGGACCTCTACGATCTGCCGCCCGAGGAGCATGCGAAGATCCCGAGCACGCCGGGCAGCCTCGAAGAGGCGCTCGACGCCCTCGAGGCGGACCACGAGTTCCTGCTGAAGGGCGACGTGTTCACGCAGGACCTCATCGACACCTGGATCGACTACAAGCGCGGCGAGGTCGACGCGATCCGCCTGCGGCCGCATCCGTGGGAGTTCGCGATGTACTTCGACATGTAGCCGCCGCGCCACCCGGAGCCTCCGGCATCCGGAGGATCGGGCATCGGAAGGATCGGGCATCGGGAGGGGCCGCCGGCTCGCGCCGGCGGCCCCGTTTCGTTCCCGGCCGCCCCCTGCCCTTTCTGATACACTTCGGCGTTCGCATGACCACACAGGCCGCCGTTCCCACCGTGCCGTTCTGGGTGAATGGGCACCGCGTCGCCCCCACCGGCGGCCGGGAGGGCATCGTCACCGATTCGGCGACGGGGCGAGCCGTACGGACGGTGCCGTTCGCGACCCCCGACGACGTCGACGCCGCGGTGCAGGACGCCCGCGCCGCGTTCCCGGCCTGGCGGGACACCACCCCGCTCCGGCGGGCGCGGGTCCTGATGCGGTTCCGGGACCTCCTGGAACGGCACAAGGGCGACATCGCGCGCATCATCACCGAGGAGCACGGCAAGACCCTGGACGACGCCGCCGGCTCGGTGCAGCGCGGCCTCGAGGTGGTCGAGTTCGCGAGCGGGATTCCCCATCTGCTGAAGGGCGAGCACGCGGAGGACGTGGGCGCCGGCGTCGACTCCCACAGCACCCGGCAGCCCCTCGGCGTCTGCGCGGGGATCACCCCGTTCAACTTCCCGATCATGTGCCCGATGTGGATGGCCCCGGTGGCCCTCGCGTGCGGGAACACGTTCGTGCTGAAGCCGTCGGAGAAGGACCCCTCGGCGAGCATGATGGCGGCCGAGCTGCTGCACGAGGCAGGCCTCCCCCCCGGCGTCTTCAACGTCGTGCACGGCGACCGGACCGCCGTCGACGCGCTGCTGACGCATCCGGAGGTCGCCGCCGTCTCCTTCGTCGGCTCGACGCCGGTCGCGCGCCACGTCTACGAGACGGCCACCGCGCACGGCAAGCGCGTGCAGGCCCTCGGCGGGGCCAAGAACCACGCGGTGGTGCTGCCGGACGCCGATCTCGACGCGGCCGCCGACGCCCTGATCGGCGCCGCCTACGGCTCGGCCGGCGAGCGCTGCATGGCCATCTCCGCGGTGGTGGCGGTGGGCGAGGCGGGCGACGCCATCGTGTCGCGCATCCGGGAACGGGCCGCCGCGGTGCGGGTCGGCCCCGGCAGCCGCGAGGGGGTCGACATGGGTCCCCTCATCACCCGCGAGCATCTCGACCGCGTCACGCGTTACGTGGACCTCGGCGAGCGCGCGGGAGCCGAGCTCGTGCTCGACGGCCGCGGCGTACGGGTCGCGGGCTGCGAGGGCGGGTACTTCCTGGGACCGACGCTGTTCGACCGCGTGACGGTCGAGATGCCGATCTACCGCGACGAGATCTTCGGACCGGTGCTGGTGGTCGTGCGCGCCGACACCTACGACGACGCGATCGACATCGTCAACCGGAGCCCCTACGGCAACGGGACCGCGGTGTTCACCCGCTCGGGCGACGCCGCGCGCCGGTTCGCCCGCGAGATTCAGGTCGGGATGGTCGGCGTCAACGTCCCGATTCCGGTTCCGATGGCGTTCTTCTCGTTCGGCGGGTGGAAGGGTTCGCTGTTCGGCGACCTCCACGTGCACGGAGAAGACGGGGTCAGGTTCTACACCCGTACGAAGGTCGTGACCACCCGGTGGCCGGACCGGCGCGAGGCGGTGAACCTGAGCATGCCCATCCTGAAGTAGGCGTTGCGCGGACAGGGTAGGTCGGGGCGGCGGCGCGACCTTACGGTCGCGTTGGAAGTTTCGCTGGCGCGAAACTTCTACGGCGCAAGCCCCTAGGAGTCTGCGCCGTAGAAGGGCGCGGAGTCCTGGCGGGTTGGTTGGGCGGCAATCGGAGTCGCAGGCGACGATTCCGGGCCAGGAACGCGGCCGGCCGGCGAACCGGCCCAGGAGAGACCCGATGGCTGAATCGCAGGCCGGCAACCGATGGCTCCCGTTGATCGGGGGCACGATGTTGAACGTGGTCCTCGGCTCGTTCTACGCCTGGAGCGTGTTCGTGCTGCCGCTCGAGGAGGAGTTCGGCTGGGCCCGCGAGCAGACGTCGACCACCTTCAGCATCGGCATCTTCACGATGGCGGTGACGTTCGTCCTCGCCGGGCGGCTGCACGCCACCGTCGGGTTCCGCACCCTCGCCGCCATCGGCGGGATCCTGTTCAGCGCCGGGTTCTTCCTGGCCAGCTACACGACGTCGCTGACGTTCCTGTACATCACCTACGGCCTCCTCGCCGGCGCCGGAAACGGCATCGGCTACTCGATCGCGATTCCCGTCGTCTCGAGGTGGTTCCCGGACCGGCGCGGGCTCGCCATCGGCATCGCGGTCGGCGGCTACGGCGCCGGATCGGGGGTCTTCGGGCCGCTCGCCGACGAACTGCTGATCCCGGGCTCGGGGTGGCAGGCGACCTTCCGGATATACGGCGTCGTCTTCCTCCTGATCTCGATCGCCGGGGCGTGGCTGCTCAAGCCGGCCCCGGACGGTTACGTCCCCGAGGGCTGGGACCCGAGCCAGCTCAAGGCCGCGGTCACCCGGGCGACGCGCGAGATCACCCCGTCGGAGATGCTGCGGGGCAGCTCGTTCTACTTCCTGTTCCTGGCCTACTTCTTCGGCGCCATCGCGGGGCTGGGGCTGATCAGCCAGCTCGTCCCGTTCGGCACGGAGGCGGGCATCACCAGCGTGGCGCTCATCGGGCTCATCGTCGGGGCCATCGGCAACACCGCGGGGCGGGTCCTCTCCGGTGCGATGTCCGACAACCTCGGCCGGCTGAACGTGCTGCGGCTGATGGTGGTGGTGTCGGCGGTGGCGATGCCCCTGCTCTACCTGCTGGGCTCGACCGTGGCGTTCTTCGTGCTCGGCGTCTTCGCCGTCTATTTCTGCTACGGCGCGCTGCTGGCGGTGTTCGCGGCAACCTCCGCCGACTTCTACGGCACGAAGCACCTGGGGGTGAACTACGGCCTGCTGTTCCTCGCGTGGGGGTTGGCGGCGGTCGTCGGCGCCCGGCTCGCGGGGCTCGTGTTCGACAGCTTCGGCAACTACCAGTGGGCGTTCTTCGGGGCGGCGGTGCTGTCGATCGCCTCGCTGCTCTGCCTGTACGCGGCGAAGCCTCCGGCCGCGGACGCGGCGGCCTGACCCAGGCAGCCCGTGGCGAAAGTCCCGGCTGCATTCGACCGGCGATGCGTCCTGCCTGACTCCACGGGCGGCCAGGAGTCTGCGCCCGAGGAACCGCGCAGATTCCTGGAGGATTGGTTGGGCGGCAATCGCAGCCGCAGGCGACGGTTTCCGGGCCAGGCGACGATTCCATGTCTTCAATAATCCAGCTCATCGGCAACCTCGGCGAGAGCCTGTCCCGCTTCACCCAGCGCTGGATACCCGACTCGTGGGTCGTCTGCATGTCGCTGACGGTGCTGGCGATGCTGCTCGCCATGCTCGGGGCGGGGGCCGGCCTCAACGAGACGGTGCTCGCGTGGGGCGGCGGCATGTGGGCGCTGCTCGAGCTGGCGATGCAGTTCGCCATCGCGCTGATCGCGGCCCACGCGTGCGTGTCGTCGCGGCCCGCGTTCCGGTTCCTCGACTGGCTCGCGAGCCGCCCCGACGCCGACCGGCCGGTGCAGGCGGTGGTGCTGCTGGGGCTGTTCTCGATCGTCGTCGCCTACTTCAACTGGGCCGCGAGCGTCGTCGCCTCGGCCCTCTTCCTGCCGTTCGTGGCCCGGCGGAACCCGGGCGCGGACATCCGCATCCTGATCGCGGCCGGCTATCTCGGCCTCGGCACCGTGTGGCACGGCGGGCTCTCGGGGTCGGCCCCCCTCATCATGGCGACGGCCGGCAACCCCATCACCACCCCCCCGCCCGGGGCCGAGCCCCTCGTCGACCGGCTGTTGCCGGTGACCGAGACGCTCTTCAACGCGTTCAACCTCGGCTACCTCGCCGTCGTCTCGGTCGTGGGCCTCGGTATGGTCGCCCTGCTGCACCCGCGCCGCAACGCACGGACGCTGACCGAGGACGAGCTGGCCGCGATCATGCCGGCGATGCCCGAGGAGGTGGAGCCGACGACCCCGGCGGCGGGCATCGAGGCGTTCCCGGGTTGGATCTTCCTCGCCGTGATCCTGATCGGCTATCCCCTCGGGCACTCCATCGTGACCCAGGGGTTCGGGGCGAGCTGGACCATCAACGCCTACAACGCGGTGTTCCTGATGGGGGCGATGCTGCTGCAGAGGCGGCCCGCGAACCTGGTGAGGGCGTTCGGCAACGGGGCGCGGACGGCGTCGGGGGTCATCCTGCAGTTCCCGTTCTACGCGGGCATCTTCGGAGTCATCAACGGCACCGGCCTCGGCGACTGGCTCGGCACCCTGTTCGTGCAGGTGGCGACCACCGAGACCTATCCGCTGATCGTGTACATCTACTCGGGGGTCGTGAACGTGTTCGTCCCCTCGGGCGGCTCGAAGTGGCTGATCGAGGCCCCCTACCTGCTGCCGGCGGCCCGCGACCTCGGGGTGTCCCCGACCACCACCCTGCTCGCCTACTGCTACGGCGACTCGACGAGCAACCTCATCCAGCCGTTCTGGGCGATCCCCATCCTGACCGTGACCCGGATGAAGTTCGGGGACGTGCTCGGCTACAGCGGCCTGATCGCGGTGGTCCTGTTCCTCGTCACCGCGGTGGCGATGCTGCTCGTGCCGTCGACGCTCTGAGTCCGGAGTCGACTGCGCATGCACCCAGTCTCCAGCACCGAGTTCCGCGCCGGCTTGGCCGAGCTGGAGAACCGCCTCATCAAGCGGATGCTCGGGATCGTGCTCACCGTCGCCGCCCTCCAGACCGCAATCCTGGTCGCCGCGCTGCGGCTGCCGGGCTGAAGCGAAACCTCAGGTCATACGACCAGTTCCCGTACATCCACACCCTCCCGGCCGCTGAGGTCGTCGTCGACCGGTTCAAGGTACAGCTCGATTGCCTCCCGTATTTTGGCAATCGCGTCGTCGACGGTGTTGCCCTCGCTGATGCATCCCGGGAGGCAGGGAACGTACACCGTGTAGCCGCCTTCGTCGCTCGGTTCAAGGACGATCTTCAGCTTCATCGGCCTTTCCTCAGACCGCAACGCCGGCTCGCCGCTCCCCGACATCGGAACATGCCCGCCGACCGGCCGGACCGGACGGCGGGCATGCCGTGCCAGAGAGAACGCTTACGCCGGCGGCGGCACGAGCTGCGGGAGGACGTAGGCGAAGATCATCGTCACCACGGCCATGAACAGAGCCAGGATGATGCTGTGCTTCAGCGTGATCCGGAACAGGCGGCCCTCCTGCGACGACGCCATGCCGGTGGCGGCGACCGCGACGGCGATGCTCTGCAGCGAGATCATCTTGCCCATGACCCCGGTGGCCGCGTTCGTCGACGCGGTCAGAATCGGGTTCAGGCCCAGGGCGTTGGCGGTGACCACCTGAAGCGTCCCGAACAGCGCGTTGGACGACGTGTCGCTGCCGGTCAGGAAGACGCCGGTCCAGCCGAGCATCGCGCTGAAGAACGGGAAGAGGGCCCCGGTGGCCGCGAAGGCGAGCCCCAGGGTCGAGGTCATGCCCGCGTAGTTCATCAGGAACGCGAGGGCCAGCACCGACGCGATGGTCAGCAGCGGCTTCTGCAGCTGCTTGAGCACCGCCCCCACGATGCCGAAGAACTTCCCGGCAGGCAGGCCGATGACGAGGGACGACGCGAACGCGGCGAGGAAGCACGACGTGCCGGCGGCGGACAGCCAGTTGAAGTTGTACATCGCGGCGTACGGCGACGGATCGGGGGTCAGCGGCGGCACCCGGGTGACGACGTCGTGCAGCAGCGGCACCGGGATCGTCGTGCCGAGGCTGTTCAGCAGACCCTGGATGGGCTGGTAGCGCCACGCGAGGACGAACGCCACGAGCAGCATGTAGGGGGTCCACGCGGACACCACCTCGCCCGTCGTGTGGGTGCGCGACTGCGTCGTCGCCGCGACGTCGCCCTCGAGGCGGAACGGCACTTCCGGCTGCCAGATCTTCATGGCCGTGACCATCGCGATCATCGCGGCGATCGACGCGAGGATGACGGCGAGGGCCGGCCCCATGGTGTTGGTGACCGCGAACAGGACCACCGCGAAGGTCACCGCGCACGCCAGCACCTGCGGCAGCACCTCGAGAGACCGGCGGAACCCCGACATGACCACCACCATGTAGGCGGGGATGATGATGCCGATCAGCGCGCACAGCCGCCCCGTCATCGCGCTCAGGCCCATCTCGGGCAGCCCCGTGACCTGGGCGAGGGTCACGACGGGGATGCCGAGCGAGCCGAACGCGACGGGCGCGGTGTTGGCGATGAGGCAGATGAACGCGGCGTAGAACGGGGAGAAGCCCAGGCCGGTGAGCATGGCGGCGGCGATGGCCACCGGGGTCCCGAAGCCGGCCGCCCCCTCGATGAACCCGCCGAACGCGAAGCCGATGAGCACCGCCTGCAGGCGGCGGTCGTCGCTGAGCGAGCCGATGGAATCCTTGATGATCTCGAACCGGCCCGAGTCGAGGGTGACCCGGTAGAGGATCAGCGAGGCGATGACGATCCAGCCGATGGGGAACAGGCCGAACGCGGCCCCGTAGACCATCGCGGCCCCCGCCGGCACGATGGGCATGCCGTACACCCCGACGGCCAGCACCACCGCCGCCCCGAGGGCGGTGAGGCCGGCGATCCATCCGGGCTTGCGCCGGACCCCCAGCATGTAGAAGAGGATGAGGAGGGGGATGGCCGCGGCGATCGTCGAATAGCCGAGACTGTCCGCGATGGGCGTATAGTCCTGCTGCCAACTGCTCAACATGGTCGGTATCCGTCGTCAGAGGTGTCCGGCGAGCCGAGTGAACGCGCCACTGTAGCACGCCGGGACGGGGGGCTGCACTCGGGGCCGACTGCGGCTAACCGGCCCGCGACGTTGGTACCGCCAATTGATCGAGATATCAGGCTCCCTGCCCGTGGACGCGATCAGCGGCGGTCGGGGGCTTGCAGGAGACCGGCGAATCCCGCGATGAAGTTGCGCCTGCCGTCGGGCTCGATTGGGTCCTCGCCGAGATAGACGTCGAACAGGGCGCGGCAGAGGGCCTGCGACTCGATGGGCGGTCGCTCGGCGCCGTCCACGGTCATGGCGAGGCGGCCGGCGGGACCGCACGAGAAGACGATCTCGGCGTCACGCCGCACCTCGTCCACGTCGAGGTGGCCGCGCAGCCTCGCCAGGGCCGCCGCGGCGGCGTCGCGGTCCGGGCCGCGTCCGGCCCGTGGCATGCGCGGCCGCAGCGCGTCGTCGAACGCCTCGGCCACGTCGCCGCCGCTGACGGTTCGAGTCATGACCAGCCGCAGCGCCATCCCGAAGTCGAGGTCGAGCAGGCGGCGGGTAAAACGCTCGTCCCGCCCGAGCGCGTCGGCCGCGGCTCCCGCGAACTCCGAGAGCGCGGCCCGCGCGGCGTTCGCATCGACGTAGAGGCCGAAGGCGTAGACGTTCACCCGGAAGATCGTCCGCTGGCGGATGCCGGTCCCCATCAGCCAGTGCGACGCCGCGCCGCCCGGCGGCGTGAGGGCGACGGGGAAGAGCGTTCCGCTCTCGCGCTCGCGGACCGTGTCGGGCGCCGCCGCCTGCCCCGGAGCGGGAGCCGGCACCGCGATCAACCCGAGCATCAAGGCGCCACCGACGAGTCGCGACAGGGTCATCTCCCTCGTTCTCCGCTTGGGTCCCGAGGCGCAGCGTCCGGCTGGGCGAGATCCCCCGGCGGCGGGGGCGGTGCGGTGTCGATCTCGGGATACAGCCACGAGTGCTCCAGCCCCGGATGCCGATCCCCGTAGCGGGCCGCGACGTCCTGGGTCCAGTTGCTCGGAATCGTCAGGCAGAACGCCAGCAGGCCCCCGAAGGCGAGGCGCTGCGACAGGAGCGGCGGCCCGGGCCGCGACCACCCGGCCGGAGCCGCGGCGAGCCCCCACCCCGCGCTGCCCTCCAGCCGGCCCAGCCGGCGCAGGCGCGAGCGGTAGAGGGCGGCGGCCCCGACCACCGCCATGACCATGTTCAGGGTCTGGCCGGTGCCGAGCGCGAGCCGGTGGGTCGGATACTCTCGGAACAGGTCGATGAAGAAGCGCGGGAACGCGTACCAGAAGACGAAGCGGGCGGCCACCGCCCCCGGCGTCGGATTCACCCGCCGCACGTGCAGCAGCCACGCCATCAGCAGCAGGTTCTTGGCCCCGTCGTAGAGCACCACGGGGTGGCGGAAGCCCTCGGCGTAGGGGAACTCGACCGCCCACGGCACGTCGGTCACCGCGCCCACGATCTGCCCGTCGATGAAGTTGCCGATGCGCCCCATGCCCATCAGGAACGCGGCGGGAATGACCAACGCGTCCGCCACGAGCAGGAACGGCTTGCCGTACCGGCGCGAGAACAGCGCCGCGCCCAGCGCTCCGCCCAGCAGCAGCCCGTGCGTCGCCATCCCCCCGAGCCACCACGCGGGGAGCAGGTGCAGATGCTCGCGGTAGAAGGGCCACTCGTCGAACGCGATCTCGAGGGCGCGTCCGCCGAGGAGCACCCCGATGGTCATGTACAGGCTCAGGCTCCACACCTCGCGGGGCGACAGCCGGAGCTGCCCGCCGCCGCGCCTGAGGAACAGGTGCAGCTCGAGGAACCCGAGGGCGAAGCCGAGGCCGTACCACCAGAGGTGGACGCCGCCGATGTCGAGCAGGATCGGATCGATGCGGTGGGTGTACGGTCCGAGCATGGCCTTTCAGCGTAGCGAGCCGATGGCTTGGCGCGGCGCGCGCGGACTCTCGTCTCGGGACCGGGGCGCCTTAGGCGTGCACGCCTATGCCGCCGTATGTCTCGGCCGCACGCATTCGGCGATGCGCTGGCCGACGGCAATCTCCGCCCGGCGCAAGTCGTAGGTCTGCTGCAAGTTCAGCCAGACCCGGGGAGTCGTTCCGAAATAGCGCGCCAGCCGGAGCGCCGTGTCGGCGGTGACGCCGCGCTGGCCATTCAGAATCGCCGTGATGCGGTTCACCGGCACGCCGAGAGCCTTCGACAGCGCGTTGGCCGACAAGTCGAGCGTCTGGAGCTCCTCACGCAGGATCTCGCCCGGGTGCACCGGCCGCATGCCGTTCTTGGGAGGCATCGCCTTCTCCACTCGCTAGTGATAGTCCACGATCTCCACGTCGCACGGCCCGTCGGGGTCCCACCGGAAGCAGACGCGCCATTGCGAGTTGATCCGGATGCTGTACTGCCCGGCCCGGTCCCCTCGGAGCCCCTCCAGCCGATTGCTCGGCAGGCCCGCCAAGTCCTGGAGGGCGTCGGCGCTGTCCAACAGGGTAAGCCGTCGCGCCGCCTGATCGGCGAACCCCTGAAACGCCGGAACACGATGGCCCTCGAAGAACCGCCGCGTGTCTCGGTCCTTGAAGTTTCGAATCACGGACGCTTCCTAACGATATACGTAAATGCTCAAGCTCATGATTCCTTCCGTCTCTCCAGAGTGCCCGCGGCGACCTCGATTCGACAAGCGTGCGCCCGGGCGCGGCGGCGTCAACGATTCGACTGGATCCGCAGGGGCGTCCGGTCAGCAAGTTCGTCGGAGGACTCGAAGAGAAGCCCAAGTTCTTCCTCGACGTCCCACGGGACCAGATCGCTGCTCGGCGTGGTCACGTGTCACAGGTAGAATCTCAGGCAACCTTGCGAACGGATGGGCGGAATCCGACCAAGCAACCTCGCGACGCTCCGACGGACGCTTTCCACAATGGCGGAATTGTTGCTTCCCTTCAGCGGAATGCGCACCCCCGCACCGACGGATGACTGACCCGATCGACTGGTACGACGCCAACGCCGACGACGCCGCGGCCCGGTACGAGGGCGTGCCTCCCGAGCGGCTGCACGGCTGGCTGGCCGACCTGCTGCCGGCGGCGCCGGCCGCCGCTCTCGACGTCGGGGCGGGGAGCGGACGCGACGCTGCGTGGCTCTCGTCCCGGGGGTACGACGTGGTCGCCGTCGAGCCCTCGCCCCGCATGCGGACGATCGCGCGGGAGCGCCACACCGAGCCGGCGATCCGGTGGCTGGCGGACTCGTTGCCCGCCCTGCGCCGCACCCTCAGGACTGGCTTGGCGTTCGACGTGATCCTGCTCAGCGCGGTCTGGATGCACGTCGGCCCGTCGGACCGTCGGCGGGCCTTCCGCAAGCTGGTCAACCTGCTCAAGCCGGGCGGCCTCATCGCTCTCAGCCTGCGCCACGGCCCGGCCGAGGCCACCCGCGCCATGCACGCGGTCTCGGCCGACGAGATCCGCCGGCTGGCCCGCGACCACGGGGCGCTGGTCGAGCGGTGCGTAACTGCTGAAGACCATCTGGGCCGGCCGGACGTGCGGTGGACGCAGGTGGCGCTGCGGTTGCCGGACGACGGGACGGGCGCACTGCCCCTCCTGCGGCACGTCATCCTGAACGACGAGAAGAGCTCCACCTACAAGCTGGCGCTGCTGCGCGTCCTGTGCCGCATCGCGGACACCGCCGCCGGCCTCGCGCGCCATCCCGACGACGACCACGTTGCGGTGCCGATGGGCCTCGTCGCCCTGACCTGGCTTCGACTCTTCAAGCCGATCCTCGAGGCCGACCTGCCGCAGAATCCCAACAACGATCGAGGCGGCAGGCGGCTGGGCTTCGCCAAGGAGGCCTTCGAGCAGCTCGTCGCCGTATCCCACCACGATCTCCGAGTCGGCATGCGATTCTCCGGCGACATCGGGAAGGCGCTCCACCAGGCGATCAAGGACGCGGCGGCCACCATCGAGAGAATGCCCGCGACCTACATGACCTACCCCAACGGCGGGCCGATTCTGCCCGTCCGGAAGGACCGCAACATCCGGCGTCCCGCGGACGTGCTGCTGGAGAACGAGTACCTCACCGGCTTCGGGACGATGCACGTCCCCATGCACCTGTGGACGGCCCTCCAGCGCTACAGCGTCTGGATCGAGCCGGCGCTGAAGGCCGAGTGGATCCGACTGACGAAGAGGTATGCCGACACGCAGGGGCGACAGATCGACGATGCTCGGTTGTCGGCAGCCATGACGTGGTCCGATCCGGACCGCGATGTCAGCGAGGCGCGCCGGGAGGCGGAACGCCTGCTCGCGGCGGGCGATCTCACCTGCGTCTGGAGCGGCAAGCGCCTGTCGGCGGATGGATTCGACATCGATCACTGCTTCCCCTGGGCCATCTGGCCGTGCGGCGATCTGTGGAACCTCATGCCGGTCCACCGGAGGATCAACCAGCACGAGAAGCGTGACCGACTGCCCGGGGACCGAATCCTGCGTTCGGCGCAGGATCGGATGCTGACGTGGTGGAACGCGGCCTACCAGGACCGGTCCAAGCCGATCCTCGCCGAGCGCTTCAGCTTGGAGGCGGCGGCGAGCCTACCCGGCATCTTCTCGGCAACGCCGCATCTCGACGATGTGTACTCCGGCCTGAGCCTCCAACGCATGCGACTCCGACAGAACCAGCAGGTGCCGGAGTGGAGCGGCGAGAAGTACCTGCCCGCCTGGTGAAGTCCACCCTGGGCTCTTCACGAGTCCACGGAGCACCGCCCTGCGGTGTCCGGTCGCGTTAGCCGGTCGGCCGTGTCGCCGCGTCATGGAAACGATCCTGTGGACCAGACTCCCGATGCATGTGCGGAAACCAATCCGATAGTCAGCCGCCCCCGGGCGAGCGTGGCCACGTGCACAATACCCGCCCGCCGTCGAGAACCTTCACTTCCGCACCCGGCGCTCGAGCCTCGTGTACTCCGGACCCGAGCCGATGGTAAAGCTCCAGATACGCTCGCTGCTCGGCGAGCCGGGCCGCCGCCGCGCATCCCCCCGCTTGGTCTCGCGCGGAACAGCACGCGAGAGCGGTATCACGAGCCCGTGTGCAGCCGGAAGGCGGATGCCTCCGCATCGTACTTCAGCCCCTCGATATAGCGGTGGTGGATCGGGGGCTGGGCGGCTATCTCCTCGTCGGTCATCTCGTAGAGCCCCACGCACAGGGCCCGGTAGCAGGCCTCCGCCGTCGTCGCCGGATCGAATTCTCCGTCCGCCACCACGATGCCTCCGGTGCGGCTCCGCTCGGCGAAGTCTCCGTAGCCGCACACCACCTCGTAGGTCCCGTCGGGGGCTCCGGCCCGCAGGTCCAGCTCCCAAAGCTCAATGGGAGCGAGCGAGTCGTTCCCCTTGATGATCGACCAGGTCATCGGCAGGTTCATCCGCTGCCACTCTTCGTACATCACCCAGGAACTCCTTCTTCGCTTTGCGTGACCCGGCGCCTTGCGAGAGTCTGCGACTCCAATCGGGGCGCGAGGTCACGACTCGCAGCGATCGGACAGCGTGGTGATGGAGGTGAGATTCAGCCGGTCGGGACCGCCCGCAGCATCCGGGTTGAGCAACCCCTGCGCCCACACCTTGTGGTCAGCGCGGCGGCCGACGCCGAACTCGTCAAGGGTGCCGACGAGGTGGATGGTCAGCGAGCCGAGCGGCGTGTCGGCCCGCGGTTGCTCGGGCAGGCGTTCCTGCACGGGCTGGGGCTCGGTGGCCCGGACCAGATCGAACCCGCCGGGGCCGGCCGGCTCGACGCAGCCGACGGTCATCATGATCGGCATGGGCTGGGCGGCCGGCGCGCCCGGCAAACCCGCTACGAGCATGAGCAACGCGACGGCGGGCGGACGCCAGCCCGGCGGGCGACGCAGAACCGGACCCGTCATCGGCTCTCCGCGTTCGACTCGGCCACCCCGGAGATGTCCTTGGTCCACCACGCGGTGCCGAAGTTCCTGAACGGCCCGCCGTCGACGGAGATGCGCGACTCGACCCGGTAGTTCACCGGTGAGACAAGGCGGGTGACCAGGCGGAGCTGGACCTGCTGGCCGTCGACGTCGAAGGGCGGCGTCTCGTAGTGGATGGTGTAGAAGCCGCCGAGGTCGCCGCCGACCCGGCCCGCCTTGAACAGCTCGAAGCCGCGGCTGTCGACCTCGTAGCGGGCGAAGACCTTCTGCTCGGCGAGGTAGATGATGCGGGAGTCGGCCGTGAACGGGCCGTCGGGTCCCTCCGCCTCGATGCGGCTCGTGTAGTAGCGGCCGTCGCCGGTCGAGAAGGCCTCGGTGCCCTCGATGGCGCCGCCGGGGCCAAGGGGGCTCTCGGGCACCCGCCACTCGAACTGCCAGACGCCGGGGAAGTAGGCTTCGTAGTCGAAGAGGGGAATCTCGTCGCCGCTCTGCGTGGGGCGACCACGGTCGGGTATCTGCCCCTGAGGGCGCTGCGGCTGCGCCGACGCCACCGCCCACGCGAAGAACCCCAGTACGAGTGACAACGCCACGACCCGCCCGCGCATCGAATCAGTCCTTTCCCGGCCCCGCTACCCGTTGGTGCTGGTCAGTGACGTGCGGGCCCCGGCGCAGGTGACAGCGCCACGGCCCAACACGTATGAAATCGGTCCGCTCCCGCCCCGGCTACTCGTCGTCGGTCGTGGCGAGCTTGGTCAGGTCCTGGCTCTCGACGGTGTACTCGGTGAACGCCTGGTACATCTCGTCCCAGCTCTGCTGGCCCCAGTACACCTCGAGGTGCGGACCCGGGTTCCACCGGTTGCCGAGCGAGTTGTCGTAGACCCCGATGCCGGTGATCTTGCTGCCGGCCGGCAGGCGTAGCGGCTCGGCCAGCTCGTAGTGAATCTGCCAGTTGAAGTCGAACTCGGGGACGTCGAGAATCGTCTCTTCCCGGCCGTCCGGGTAGGTCACCACCCACCGCAGGCTCTTGCCCCGCAGGTGCATGTGCGGCGACAGGCCGTACAGCGTGATCGCCTCGCTGATCGGGGTGATGCCGGTGATCTTCCAGTCGTCGGTGTAGGGCGGGATGTTCGGGATCGCCCCGCGGCGGACCCGGCCGGTCTCGGGGTCCTGGGTCGGCTTCACCTCTTCGCCCTGCACGATGTAGATGTCGGCGCCGAAGGGGTCGGTCGGGAACGCGTTGCCGGCCTGCCGGGTCAGCACCTCGTGAGTCACCGGCCGGGTGTTGAACCAGATGCCGAGCTTGCTGCGCTCGGTCACCTCGACCCCGATGGGGTTGTAGTGCATTGTCCAGCGGATCCACTTGTCGGCGGCCAGCCGCTTGCCGGTGCCGGGGCGGTGCCGCTCGACGCCGCGGCCGGGCACGTAGGAGAGCAGCTTGCTCGACCCGGGCAGGTTGACCTCGTTGAAGACCCGCTGCGCGACCTGCCCGGACGACTCGGACGAGGCCTCGGTCTCGGACTCGGGCCGCCGGGGCAGCGGCGCCCGCAGCAGCGAGTTGCCGTCGAGGTCGTGGAGCACGCCGTCGATGACCTGGGTCCCCCAGGGGAGGTCGACGGTGTAGGCGCCCGAGTGGTGGACGATCCGAAAGTCGCTCGGCCGCAGCTCGAGCACCTCGGCGAACCGGTCCTCGTCCCACGGCATCTCGGTGTAGAAGTCGATGTAGTCCTCTTCGCCCTCGGCCGCCACCGTGTACTCGATGGGCAGCTCGAACACGTAGTCGGGCTCGCCGCCCTCGTAGGTCCATCCCGCGGGGAAGTCGGGCTGCGCGGGCTGGTCGGCGGGGTTCCCCCGCGGCGCGCCGGCGTCGACCCAGGCCGCGATGGTGTCGATCTCGTGCTGCTGGAGGTACCGCTCGTTCCGGAACTTCATGCTGTTGCGCGGGTCCGCCGGCCACGGGGGCATCTCGCGCGAGACCACGAGGTCCTTGATGGACCGGGCCCAGGGGCGCGCGTCGGAGTACTCGAGCAGGGCCATCGGCGCGATGTTGTCGGGACGGTGGCAGGTCACGCAGTTCTCGTAGAGGATCGGCGCCACGTCCTTGGTGAACGTGGGAACCGCTTCGGGCGCCTGGGCCGCCGCGAGCCCGCCGCCGGCGCCGAACGCAACCGCCAGCACCACCGCCGAAATGCGCATCCGCATGGACAATTCCTCCAGGCCCCACTGCAACCGCCGACTCGTCGATGTCGAACGCTCAGTCAATGGCCGGCTCGTCGTTCTTGATCGCGTCGATCACCAGCGCGCGCAACTCCCGGACGTCGGTCTGAAGGTCGTCGATCCGGGCGTTCACGTCGTCAATTCGGGCGTTCACGTCGTCAATTCGGGCGTTCAAGTTCCTGCTCAGCTCGTCGATCCGAGCGTCGACGCGCGCATTGCCGTCGCTTATCCGGGCGTTCACGTCGTCGATCCGGCTGTTGATACCGCCGGCGATGATCGCTGTGAACCCTACGATGACCGTGATGACGGCGATTCCCGTTCCGATGACCGAGATGACGATGGTTCTGGTGTCCGTCACTGGTTGCTCACGATATCACGTGTTCCACCGCTGTCGAAGGGGCGCGCCTGGACGCGTTCTTGCGTCAGACGGAGAGCCTGCCCCTCCCCGTCCCTACGCCCCGCCCTGCCGCCGGTCGAGAATCGCCTCGATGCGGTCCATCGTGCGGTCCATCCGCGCGATGAGGGCGTCGTAGGGGGCGTGGGCGGCCAGGTCCATGCCGTACTCGCCGAGCAGCTCGCAGGCATAGCGCGAGCCGCCGGCCGAGAGCACCGCCAGGTAGTCGTCCCGCGCCTGCGCGTCGCCGGCGAGGAACCGCTCGGCGAACAGGGCGGCGGCGGCGATGGACGTCGCGTACTGGAAGACGTAGAAGTTGCCGTAGAAGTGCGGAATGAACATCCACTCGACGGCATAGGCGGGGTCGATGGCCATGACCCCGGCGCCGGCGCCGTGGTAGCGCCGCAGCAGCGACCCGTAGAGGCCGGTCATCTTCTCGCCCGACAGCGCCTCGCCCGCCTCGACCGTCTCGTGGATGGCGAGCTCGAACTCGGCGAACATCACCTGCCGGAAGAAGGTGCCCCGGATGCCCTCGAGCGCCGCCCCCAGGTAGAAAAGGCGCTCGCCGTCCGCGATGTCCTGGCCCAGCAGGTGCTCCTGCAGCAGGAGCTCGTTGGTGATCGAGGCGATCTCGGCGATGAACGTGGGATAGCCGCACGTCTCGTAGGGGTTCCGCTCGTTGGCGAGCCGCGTGTGGACGGCGTGCCCCCACTCGTGGGTGAAGGTGGAGAGATCGGTGAACCGGCCGTTGTGGTTCAGCAGCAGGTACGGGTGCACGTCGTACACGTCGCCGAACATGTACGCGCCCGGCGCCTTCCCGGTCTGCGGATACACGTGCATCCACCGGCCCGCGATCCCCTCGCGCAGCAGGTCCTGGTAGTGGGGGCCGAGCGGCGCGGTCGACGCCAGGGTGAGGGCCCCGGACTCGTCGACGTCGAACGTGCGGTCCGACGCGGCGAGCGGCGGGTAGATGTCGTAGTAGTGCAGGTCGTCGAGGCCCAGCATCCGCTGCCGGATGCGGAAGTAGCGGTGCAGCGACGGCAGGTGGCGCCGGGCGGCGTCGAGCAGGGTGCGGTAGACGGCGGCCGGAATGTTCGGACCGGACAGGGCCGCATCGAGGGCGCTGCCGTGCCGCCGCGCCCGGGCGTGGAAGACGTGAGCCTTCACCTGCGTGTCGAGCAGCTGTCCGAAGGTCGCCTCGTACGTCTTCCAGGCGCCCCAGAACCGGTCGAACACAAGCTTGCGGTCGGCCCGGTGCTTCGACGCCCGGTGCAGCGTGTACGCGGCCTGGTCGAGGGTCACCGTCTCGCCGGTGGACAGGGTCACGGTCGGGAACGCCATGTCCGAGCTCGTCAGCATGGCGTAGATGCGCTCGGGGCCCTGCACGACGGGGCCGGTGGCCGCGATGACCTGCTCGGACTCGTCCGACAGGGTGTGCGGCGCGTGCCGCAGGGTGTCGCGCAGGTTGAACGCGTGCCGCGCGAGGCCCGGCTCTTCCGCGATGAACCGCTCGATGGTCGGCGAGCCGACCCGCAGCAGCTCGGGCGCGAGGAACGCGACGGTCTCGCCGAACCGGGACCGGAGGGCGGCGGCGAGTCCGCGGCGCTCCTGGGCCGCCGCGACCCGGCGGTCCTCGTCGGCCTTCAGGAACGCGAACACGAACAGCCGCGAGAGCTCCTTCTCGGTGGCGGAGACCGCATCGAGGGCGTCGCGCAGCGTCGCCGCGCTCTCGCCGAGGCGGCCCTGGTAGCCGGCCAGCGCCGCGACCCGCTCCTCGAGGCGGGCCCTGGCCGCGTTCCAGGTATCGATGTCCGGGTAGATCTCGCCGAGGTCCCACTCGATCTGCTGCGGTGGGGTCGGCTCGACGGTCGGGGCGGTAGCGGTGGCTGTCGTGGTCATCGTCAGTGGTTCACTATGCCTGCCCGTTGCCCGCGAGCTGTCGCAGCACGTACTTCAGGATGCCGCCGTGGCGGTAGTAGGCGAGCTCGTCGGGGGTGTCGATGCGCACCCGCGCCGTGAACTCGCGGGTCGAGCCGTCGGGGGCGGCGGCGCGCACCCGCACCTCGCCGCGCGGGACCAGGCCGTCGGCAATGCCGGTGATGTCGAACGCCTCCCCGCCCGTCAGGCCGAGGCCGGCCGCGCTCTCGCCGTCCTGGAACTCGAGCGGCAGGACCCCCATGAACACGAGGTTGCTGCGGTGGATGCGCTCGAAGCTCTCGGCCACCACCGCGCGGACCCCGAGCAGCATGGTGCCCTTGGCCGCCCAGTCGCGGGACGAGCCCGAGCCGTACTCGCGGCCCGCGAGGACGACGAGGGGCACGCCGGCGGCCTGGTAGCGCATCGCCGCGTCGTAGATGCTCACCTGCTCGCCGTCGGGCTGGTAGCGGGTCCACCCCCCCTCGGTCCCCGGCGCGAGCTGGTTGCGGAGCCGGATGTTGCCGAAGGTGCCCCGCATCATCACCTCGTGGTTGCCGCGGCGGCTGCCGAACGAGTTGAAGTCCTTCGGCTCGACGCCCTGCGAGATGAGGTACGCCCCGGCGGGGCCGTCGGCGGGGATGGCCCCGGCCGGCGAGATGTGGTCGGTGGTGACGCTGTCGCCGAGCAGGGCGAGCACCCGCGCCCCCCGCACGTCCCGCGGTGGCGCGGGCTCCGCCTCGAGGTCCTCGAAGAACGGCGGGTTCCGCACGTAGGTCGACGCGTCGTCCCACTCGAAGCGCCGTCCTTCCGGCGCCGGCAGCCCCTGCCAGCGCGCGTCGCCCTCGAAGACGCCGCGGTACTTGTCGGTGAAGTGCTCGGTGCGCACCGCGGAGGTCATCGCGGCCTGGATCTCGGCCGCCGACGGCCAGAGGTCGCGCAGGAAGACGTCGGCCCCGTCCCGATCCTGCCCGAGCGGCGCGGTCGTCAGATCGACGGTCATCGACCCCGCCAGCGCGTAGGCGACGACCAGGGGCGGCGACGCCAGGTAGTTCGCTCGGACCTGCGGCTGCACGCGGCCCTCGAAGTTGCGGTTGCCGCTGAGCACCGACGTCACGACGAGGTCGCGCGAGCGCACCTCGGCGGACACGTCCTCGGGCAGCGGTCCGCTGTTGCCGATGCAGGTCGTGCAGCCGTACCCGACGAGATTGAAGCCGAGATCGGCCAGCGGGGACATCAGGCCCGCCGCCTCGAGATACTCGGTGACCACCATCGACCCGGGGGCGAGGCTGGTCTTGACCCACGGCTTCGGCTTCAATCCCCGGGCGTTCGCCTTCTGCGCGAGCAGGCCGGCCGCGATCATCACGCTCGGATTCGACGTGTTGGTGCAGCTCGTGATCGCCGCCACCACCACCGCACCGTGGTCGAGCCCGGCCCCGTTGCCGTTCGTACGGGCCCGGGCGCCCGGCTGCAACGTCTCCAGCGCCTGCGTGAACGCGGGCGCCGCCTGCCCGAGGGGCACCCGGTCCTGGGGCCGCTTGGGCCCCGCGATGCTCGGCTCGACGCACCCGAGGTCGAACTCGACGACCTCGGCGTAGACGGGGTCCTCGGCCGGCGCCCCGAACATGCCCTGGGCCCGGGCGTAGGCGTCGACCAGGGCCACCCGGGCGGCGTCGCGCCCGCTCAGCCGGAGGTAGTCGAGGGTCATCTGATCGATGGGGCAGATGGCCACGGTCGATCCGTACTCCGGCGACATGTTGCCGAGGGTCGCCCGGTCGGCGAGGGTCAGCGAGGCCAGCCCGGGGCCGAAGAACTCGACGAACTTGCCGACGACGCCGTGCTGCCGCAGCCGCTCGGTGATCGTCAGCACGAGGTCGGTGGCCGTCGTCCCCTCGGGCAGCCGGCCGACGAGCTTGAACCCGACGACCTCGGGGATGAGCATCGAGATGGGCTGCCCGAGCATCGCCGCCTCCGCCTCGATGCCGCCCACGCCCCAGCCCACGACGCCGAGGCCGTTGACCATGGTGGTGTGCGAATCGGTCCCCACCAGCGTGTCGGGGTACGCCATGGGCCGGCCGCCGCCGTTCTCGTCCACGCACACCGCCCGGGCCAGGTACTCCAGGTTCACCTGGTGCACGATGCCGGTGTCGGGGGGCACCACCCGGAAGTTGTCGAACGCCTGCTGGCCCCACTTCAGGAACGCGTAGCGCTCGCGGTTGCGCGAGAACTCGAGCTGCGCGTTCAGGTCGAACGCGTCCGCCCCCCGGAAGTGATCGACCTGCACCGAGTGGTCGATGACGAGCTCGGCCGGCTGCAGCGGGTTGATGCGCGCGGGGTCGCCGCCGAGGCGGGCGACGCCGTCCCGCATCGCCGCGAGGTCGACCACCGCGGGGACCCCGGTGAAGTCCTGCAGCAGGACCCGGGCCGGCATGAACGCGATCTCCTTCGCGCCCCCGGCCGCCGGGTCCCACTCGGCGAGGGCGCGGACGTCGTCGGCGGTGACGCTGCGCCCGTCCTCGCGGCGCAGGAGGTTCTCGAGCAGGACCTTCAGCGAATAGGGCAGGCGCGCGACCCGCGGAAACCCGGCGCGCTCCAGCGCCTCGAGGCTGTGGAACGACACCGATGTGTCGCCGGCCGGCAGGGTGGAGAGGGTGCCAAACGTGTTGCTCATGTGCGTTCTTCTTCAGGGATGGGTCAGTGGGCCGTCGAACCCCCGACATGGTCCGAATAACCCCTCATTTTCGTTCACTGCCTTGATCACGCGCAACCCGACTGGCCGGCACGTTTCCGGCAGGGTAGTGGCTCGTTCTGGAACTGATACAGTCAAGGTTCCCGGTCCGAGCCTCCCGCGGTGCTGGTAGGATGATTCCGGGAGGTGCTGTCGGTGATCTATTGCGTCATCGGAGACAACCTGGGGCCGTACGTCGAGTCGGGCCTTCCCGAAGGACGATCGGATCGCTCTCGGGGACTCGCAGTGGCTGGTGCGATCGGACGACTCGACCACCATGTTCGTCTGGGAACGCATCATCACCGAGGCCGACGCCCCGGCAACTCCATCCGGCATCGTGCTCGCCGTCCACGGCTACTACGGCTACCGTGAAGCGTCGATCTGGGAATGGCTCGCCGCGAAGCGCAGGGTCAACAATGGCTCTTGATGCGGACAGGCCGCCGGACCAAGGCAAGGCGAGAGCACGCCGGATCAGCACCCGACATCGCCGCCGCCCGGCCTGTCGGTGGACAACCATAGCTGGCTGCGGCAGACGATTATGGAGCTGCAGCGGTCCGTCGGGGCACTGTCCGCGACCGTAGACGCGCTGACCGCTGCCGTGAAGCGCCTGACCGGAACCGTCGAGAAGCAGTCCGTGAAGGTCGACGCCAGTCACGACCGCTTGATCGAACTCCTTGCCGCCGTCCGGTTCGCGCGCTGGATGGTCGGCATCTTCGTCGCGCTGATCAGCGCACTGATCGGGCTGATCGGGCTGGTGCTGTACCGGCTGCCGGCGATCATCGAGGCTTTTCGGGGCGCGGCACCGGGTTCGTGATGCGCGGGTCGACCGACAGGAGGCACGCGTAAGGTAGAACCGACGGCCGTGGTCAGTCTTCGCCGAAGACCTGCGCCTCGAACGTGTGGACGGCGGCGCCCGTCTGCCACGCATCGGCCGGCAGCCCCGCCTTGACGCACGCCTGCGAGAGGAACGTCTCGCGGTCCCAGCCCCACTCCCCTGCCACCTGCGGGAGCAGGAGGGCGCGGTTCAGCCCCTGCTCGACCAGCACGCCGTGCCGGCCCACCTCCGTCTCGGCCGGATCGGCCACCCGCCGGAACAGGGTGAGCACGGAGATCTCGAGGCGCACGCCCGGCAGGTCCGCGGGCGGCAGGGGCGGAAACCGCGGATCCCGGGTAGCGGCGTCGCCCGCGCAACGCGCCACCACCTCGTGGAGGGGCTCGTCGCCCCCGATCGAGCCGATGCATCCGCGCAGCCGGCCGGCGAGCCGGATGGTCACGAACGCGTCGGCCGGCTCGGCGAGGGCGCCAAGGGAGGCCAGCGGCGCCAGCGGGCGGTCTTCGAGCCTCGCCGCGATCGCGCGGCGCGCGTGTCGCAACAGACGCTGCTGGTCGTGCGGCGTGAGCATCGGCTACCCTCGGAGAACGCGGCCGGCGGCACAGGACCCCGGACGATGGCGGTGACGGCGCGAACCCTCCTCCGCCCCGTGGGCAGGCGCTTCGCCGGCATCGGTGCGACGCGAGGTTCTCTCACGAGCTGTCGGACGGTCCGCGCGCGGCGGGAGCGCCGCCGTCACCCCGCTCGAACACTGCGGACAGGTATCCGACCACGGCGGACTTGTCGCCCGACACGTCGCCCGAGTCGGCACGGCGCAGCACCCGGGCCCGGGCAGCCCCGAGCCGGGCCCCGGCGAGCATGACGGCGATCGCCGCGCCGCCCCCGCAGGCCACGTACCGCCCGCGCTCGTTGAGCGGATAACGTTCGTACTCCGCCAGCAGCCCGCCGGCGTCGAACCGGTCGACGTGGTCGACGACCACCTCGTCGAGGGCGGCAGCGCGAGCCGCGTCGAAGTAGTGGGAAAGGTCGGTGCTGGCCACCAGCAGCGGCGTGCGACCCGCGCAGGCCTCGACAAGGGCGTCGGCCAGCGCCTCGATCGTCGGACGTTCCTGATACCCCAGCAGAAGCGGCACGATCGGGACGCCGGGAAGCACCGTCTGCAGGAACGGAAGCTGCATCTCGAGCGCGTGCTCGCGGTCGTGGGCGGCGGGGTGGGTGCCGACGACCGGCGACGCCAACAGCCGGTCGGCGACCCCCGCCTCGACCGCCACCCGCCCCAGCGGCGTCTCGAACGCCCCCGCCGGCCACACCGCCACCCCCTCGAAGCCGTGGTAGTGGGACGGCCCGACCAGCAGGGCGACGTCATAGTGACGGCCCGCGACGGCGCGGTAGGCGTGCGCCGCGACCGGCCCCGAGTACACCAGTCCGGCGTGCGGCGCGATGAGGGCGACGACGTCGCCGGCCGGAGCCGCCTCCGCGCCGGCGAGGTGGGCGTCCACCTCGGCGCGCAGCGGCGCGGCGGCGCCCGGATACCAGGTTCCCGCCACCGCGGCGGGCCGGATCGGATCGGACGACTGGGAGCGCATCGGCAACGTCGGGACCAGCGGTCAGGGTACGGGAGCGTCCGGCGGCGCTCCCCCATCCGGTTCGTGAAGCTGACGACTTCCGCCGGCGGGATCGCGCGGCGGGACGCCGAAACCGAACGACAGGGCGATCCGCACGCCCACGTAGACCACCAGGGTGAGAATGGCGGGGGCCCCCATGACCAACCAGAACGGGTCGACCGTGAGCCCCACGAACAGAGACATCGCGCCGAGAATCAGCATGATGCCCACCATCCAGGGCGGATGCCTGAACAGCGGTCGCTCGTCCAGCGGTCGCTCGTCGTTCATCGCGCCGCCCGATTGTTGCACACTCCGGGGCCGAGGGCGTACGTCCCTTTGTGCATCCACACGATTCCTGGCCGTTTGGCCAGAATTCGTGTGTTTTCTGATCCGGCCAGGATTCGTGTGTCAAGGACAGAAGAGGTGTGAGGGAGTCCCGGGCGTCCGACGGCCCGGGGGCTGTCGGGCGCCCGGGACGCGAAAGGAGGTTCAACGTGCTGATGCTCAAGACCCGCTTCAACGTGCTCCGTGACGCGGCGCCGCTGGGGAGGTGGCGGTTCCTCAACGAGCACGGCTGGCCGATCGGAAGAATCCAGTCGCGGCTATACAGTCAGGATGGACTGCCTGCGGGCGTGACGGCCGTGAGGATATCCGGGAAGTCGCCGGAGGATCTGTGGTGGCCGCCTCCGAAGGGGCGCCCACCACCCGGTTCAGCGACGAGCGGCGGTCGCGGCGAGCGGCGTACTCTTTTCGTCTGTTCGGTAGTACGCCGACAGTCCGCTCTCATTGATCCTTTCCCAGTCAGGCAGCACCGACTCGGCCACCTGCCGGAGTCTTGCGGGTACGCCCTCGGTGGCCATCAACTCGTGCAGCCTGTTCGCCGCATCCTCCTGCCCCGTGAGCGCGAGCGCCAGAATGGCCGAGGTGCTCAGCTGCACCCTCACTCGCTCTGCATTGTCGCGCGCGAGCAGCCACGGAATCTCTCGTTGGATCCAGATCTGCGGATCCACGGATTCGAGCAGGTACTTCATGGCACTCACGTTGCCGCTCTCGTGGACGAGATAGCCCAATGCTGTAATCGCACTCGCCCGACCTCGATAAACAGCGGTTGACCAGCCAGTGTAGCCGTCTCGTCCATGCACGAAATTGATCAGCGGTTGGACCATTGCGGGATCGCCGGTGGCCCCGAGCACCATCGTGATGTTCGGCCAGTACTGCGCGTCATCGACTCTTTGGAGCATGTCGAGCAGGATCCCCAAATCCTCGGAAGTGTACGCCTTCGCGGCATCGTAGGAGCTACCCTCAACATGAATCCCACGCACGAAATCACTGATATCTGCCCGCCCGCGGGCCTCCTGCTGACCTGCTTGAGTCACGCTGCTCAGCGGCGACACGATGAGAAGTGCCCCGATCAAGAGCCGCATGCCGTTCTTCATGTCTGTCCCCCGTTCCGTTGAAACAGGCAGCTACGGAATCATCTTGTAGCCGCTCACCACTCCCGGCCCGTCACCGATATCGCCTGCACTCACGGTCGTCGACCTGCCGACTTCTCTCAACGACCGGTGAGTTCATGAGCATGTTCGGCTCGTTTTTTCGGTGTTCCAAATCCCTGACATGCCCGAACTCGTGCGCCCAGAGGGGCCCAGCCTCCGCGAGATTCCAGTCAGCCTCCACCACGAAGGTGCGTCTATCCGAGCATCCGGCGTAGGCGTCGTTGATATTCTGGCACCAGTTGACGCTCTCGACGACCTTCACGTCTCCGGGCAGTTTGATGATTTCCCAGAAGTCCTGTTCGGTGGAAATCGTACCGGTGCCTTCCATAAACGTGTCAACTGGTCCGTCGAGAATAAAGTCCACCTCGCACTCAACGTCGTTCGGGTCAGCGCCGTCGTTGTCGGTCTGCAAGATATGGCCCATCTTCGCGATGATTTCGTTGGCCTCGCGTTCCGTGAAGTCGTCGATCTCGCTGAAACGACTCACCGTGAGCGGATGGGTCACCATCCTCGATCCCGACCCCGGCGCTTGGGTCGCGATCACCGCATGCCCCCCCAGCGCAGTGATCGCGACCCCGGATATCCCGCACTGGAACCATCCTGCTCTTCGTCGACCTGTCGGCTTTCTACACATGTTGTCTCGCCCCTCGGATGGTTGGTACATGCAACCAGGGGCACGCGAAGCCTTGTCACGACGTGCCCTAACGCGCCAAACCAAAGGCTGTCAAGCCCTTGACAAGCAGTGATTTTTTCAAGAGTGGGCGTATTGCGTCAAGAAAATAGGTATAATGTCCGGTTCTTGTCGCGGCTATAGCCCGACGCGGACCTCCCAGTGCGACGAAAGAACCGCCGGGCGGCCGACAACTCGGTGCCTCTCCACGCCCGCTTGCTGCTCGTCGTCGACCCGCGGCTGCTGCCGCCGGTGATGAAGGCCTGCATGGTCAGGTAGGGGACCGTCCCGCCATCCGGCAGCGGGAGGTCTGGATCACGTCCACGGCGACCGGAGCCTCGTGGTGGTCGCCGTCGAGCATGGCCAAGCCCTCGATTTCGAAGCCCCAACCGCAGGCGCCGACGTACCTTCACCAGCCCACAGGGGCGATGGCGTGCTCCTCCCCTCCGCGAAGACCCCGAGGCCGACAGCAGGTCAAGTAGGTCGTTGTCCGGAAGCATCGACCCGAAGGAGCCGCCGCCGGCGAGCCCGTGGTCCGACATGGCCACCCATCGCCATCCCGCCTCCCGGGGCCGGCGAGCCGACGCCGTGGACGGACATCGAGTTCATGCCCGTCGGGTTCATGCCCGTTGCGAACCCGCCCATCGGGGCTCATGCCCGTCCCCCGGCCGAACTGCGAGAGCAGGTTGAGCGCGGCGTCGCGCCCCATATCCGGTCTCCTGTCCGGCGAACCGCGTCCGGAAGCCCCGCTCCGCTCCTCCACGTGGTCGACCACCTGCCGCGCCATCACCCGGCGAACCGCGCCAGCAGCACCGGCGGCATCTGGTCCACGCTCTCGATCGACCTTGGCCGCACTTGATGTCGTGCGGGGCGTCGAAAGTGTATCCGATCTCGGACAGGAGGGCGGTGCGAATCCCTATACCTGTAGGGCGGACCGTCAGCGTCTCAGCCCACCTACGCGGCCCACGGGCCGGCGCGAGTCTCCAGGGCGGACGGTGAGGGACTGAGTCTCCCTCCCCCCCGCCGGGGTGCCACTGGTCGGAACATCGCAGCAGATGCCGGTTTCCAGGCCTGTCCCACGTTCTTCGCGCGTCGTCGCCGGCGGCCAAGCCCGGCCTTCGCCAGCACCGGGAGCTTCGCCGCAGCCGGCTCCTCAAATCCAGTCTCTGAGGTGCCGGAGTCGGAGCGGCGACCGGTGGCGGCTTCCGGAACGTGCGGTCGACCTAGCGTATCGGCGCACCAACGCCGCCTCGATGGATCGCAGAGCACGAGCCGTGGGCCCCGGCTCCGTCTCGGCCGCGGCGCAGGCGAGCGCGGCCGCCCAGCGGCCGCCCAGAAGCGATCGGCATGCCCGTCGGTCTCATCGGTGGCTACCAGGCGCGGCGCGCCGGTGGACCCCGTGGCCCGGCGGCGGGCGTGCAGGTTCAGCCGGATCGCGGTCGGCGCCGGGACCCGGATGGCGACATCCTCGACCCGGCGCTTGAGGGCCCCGGCGATCGCGAGGCGCGTGGCCGGCGTCATCAGCACGCCCTAGCTAGACTAGACCCGTTGCGTGCCGTGCCGGCGCTGGACGTTCTCAACGGACGTCGCTCACCACAAGGCGTACCGTGCCGAAGTGCGCGATGAGGCCTTCGAGTCGCGACGATCTCCGCCACTCGGTATCTGTGTGCCTTCCCAAGGCATGTACCCTTTCCAGGCAACAGGTCTTCGAGGGCGCTGGGCTGTCCCTGACCCTTCAGCAGGTGCCGCGGCACCTGCTGGTCTGGCGGGATGGGCTTCGCGAGCACGGCATCCAGCCCGCCTCATCCGTCTGCTCCATTCCGGCGCCTGCTCCAGCCCTTTCCGAGACGGGTATTGCTTCGGATCTGGTCGGAATTCCTGTGGCGTTTGCGGAACCGGCCAGTATTTCCGTGGCACCGCTGGTTCCGAGCCCTGTTCGGTTGGGTTGTCGGTCAGAATTCCCGCGTCTCGGGGGCAGCATTCGTGTGGAAGTACACCTTCCCCCTTCCCCGTAGTTCAGCCACCTGAACAGGTCGAGCCCCAGGACGTTGCGCCTAATCGACCGGCGCTCGAGGCGCGCGGTCACGCCTTGCGCTGCATGACGCGCCGGCCGGCGGCCCTCGCGGGCCGACTGGGCCTCGGCAACGAGGCCGTCTACGGCGACTGCCTCGACGCGGCCTCGCTGCAGGCCCCGCTCGCGGGCATCGACACCGCCTACTACTTGGTCCACTCGATGGGGGGCGGCGCCGACTTCGAGGCGCAGGACCGCGACGCGGCCCGCAACTTCGGGGCGGCGGCGCGGGCGGCCGGAGTCCGCCGCATCGTCTACGTCGGCGGCCTCGGGGCCGAGGCCGGGCTCTCGCGGCACCTGCGCAGCCGGCACGAGACCGGCGAGGTGCTGCGCGCGTCGGCGGTGCCCGTCGTCGAGATGCGGAGCGGCATCGTGCTCGGGGCCGGCAGCCTCTCGTTCGAGTTGATCCGGGTCCTCGTCGAGCGGCTCCCGGTCATGATCTGCCCGTCCTGGGTGCGCACGCCGACCCAGCCCATCGCCCTCGCCGACCTCGTGGCGTATCTCGTGGCGGTGCTCGACCTGCCGCACGGCGAGGGGCGCCGGTTCGAGGTGGGAGGGGCGGACGTGGTCTCGTACGGCGACATCATGCGCGAGTACGCGCGGCAGCGCGGGCTCCGCCGGTGGCTGGTCCCGGTTCCGCTGCTGACGCCGCGCCTGTCGAGCCTGTGGCTGGGGCTGACCACGCCGGTCTACGCCCGCGTCGGCCGCGAACTCGTCGAAGGGCTGCGGACCGCGACCGTCGCGAACGACGACGCCGCGCGGACGGCGTTCCCCGTCCGTCCTCTCGGGCTGCGGCAGCCGTTGGCGCGGGCCGGCGAGGAGGAGGACGCAGCGTTCGCGGCCACCCACTGGTCGGACGCGGCCCTGGCGGCCGCCACGCGTCTGCGCTGGGGGCGGCGGCCGCATCCACACGAGGCTGATTCACGCCTGCGCGGTCGACGTGCCGGTGGCGCCGTCCACCGCGTTCGCGCCCATCCGGCGCATCGGCGGCGCGAACGGCTGGTACTACGGCGACTGGATGTGGCGCCTCCGCGGTCTCGCCGACCGGCTGCTCGGCGGGGTCGGCATGAGCCGCGGCCGCCGCCACCCCGAGCGCCTGGCGCCGGGCGACGTCGTCGACTGCTGGCGGGTGGACACCTGCGAGCCGGACATCCGGCTGCGGCTCGCGGCGGAGATGAAGCTGCCGGGCCGCGCTTGGCTGCAGTTCGACGTCGCGCCGCGCGAAGGCGGGGGGTCGACGGTTCGCCAGACCGCCGCCTTCGACGCGGCCGGGTTGTGGGGACGCGCCTACTGGCACGCTCTCTACCCGATTCACGTCCTCTTGTTCCGGGGGCTCCTCCGGAGCGTCGCCGGCGCGGATCAGGATCCATGAAGAACACAAGGCGCCGCGCGTGGCTCCCTCCTCAACGCCTTGTCGGGCAGCCCCCTCGGGGGTCTCGGTGCGACGCGGGGCTCCATCCCCGGCGGCCGGCCGACGGGCGCTCTTCGGGAAAATGAGGGATGCTAGACTTGTCCTGGCCCCCGAGGGACGGGGCTGTGGAACCCTTCTCTCGCCACGCGGATCGGGGACACCGGGGACCGGCCGGATGCAACGCCGCGCGGTGGCATCGGTGCGACGCGGGGCTCCATCCCCGGCGGCCGGCCGACGGGCGCTCTTCGGGAAAATGAGGGATGCTAGACTTGTCCTGGCCCCCGAGGGACGGGGCTGTGGAACCCTTCTCTCGCCACGCGGATCGGGGACACCGGGGACCGGCCGGATGCAACGCCGCGCGCGCGCGTCCTGACGCAAGCGAGACCAATCGCAGATTGGGAGAGATGCCATGAGAGCGCGGACAGGGTGGTTGGTGACGATGGCAGCAGTGACGGCCCTCGGAATCGGCGCCGCTGCGAGCGGTGCTGCTGGCGCCGGCGCCAACGACTACACCGAGGAGATCGAGGCCTGGCGGGTTGACCGCGAGGCGCGGCTGAAGGCCGACGACGGCTGGCTCACCGTGTCCGCCCTGTTCTTCCTGCCCGAGGGCGAGAGCCGCTTCGGCTCGAGCCCGCGCAACGACCTCGTCCTCCCCGACCCGTTCCCGGCCGAGGCCGGGGTGCTCGTGCGGCGCGGCCGCACGGTGTCGGTGCGGGCGGCGGGAGACCGCCGGCTGACCGTCGACGGGGAACCGGTCACCGCCGCCCAGCTCTATCCGGCCGAGGGACGGGTGACGCTGCGGGAGGGCCCGGTGTCGCTGTGGGTGCACGAGAGCGGCGAGCGGCTCGCGATTCGGGTCCGGGACACCGAGGCCGCCATCCGCCGGAACTTCACCCACCTCGAGTGGTATCCGGTCGACGAGGGCTACCGGGTGCGCGGCAAGTTCACGCCGCACGCCGAGCCGCTGACCGTGAAGACCATGAACATCCTCGGCGACATCGAGACCTACCAGAGCACCGGCTACGTCACCCTCACGGTGGCCGGCCGCGAGGTGCGCATGCTGCCGGTGAACTCGGGCGACCAGCTCTGGTTCATCCTGCGCGACGCGACGAGTGGCGACGAGACCTATGCGGCCGCCCGGTTCCTCTACGCCGACGCGCCGGACGCCGACGGGTGGACCACCGTCGACTTCAACAAGGCCTACAACCCGCCGTGCGCGTTCAACCCGCACACCACGTGCCCCCTGCCGCCGCCCGACAACCGGCTCGAGGTCCGGGTCGCGGCGGGCGAGAAGAACTATCGAGGCCCCGGCGCGCACTAGCGGCAGCGGTTCGCAACATGTGTCGAAACATCGCGTTGCACCGTTCAGGCCGCGCTCGCGGGAGATTCGCGCTGCTCGGATGCCTGCTGGCGCTGATCGGCGCCGGCGGCGCGGGAGCGCAGACCGATCCGTCGAACGGCCCGTGGCAGGACTACGGGACCGCGAACGGCGAATGGCGGAGCTATGCGGGCGACATCGCCGGCACGAAGTACTCGCCGCTGGCCCGCATCGACGCCGGCAACTTCGAGCGGCTCGAGGTCGCCTGGGAATGGACGTCGGCCGACACCGCACTCAGCCGGTCGACTCCGGGCGGCGGCGAATGGCGGGCGCCGCTCGGCGCCATCGTCGAGTCGCTGGTGGCGGACACGCCGAACCTGTACCGGGACGGCCAGTCGCCGAACCCGTCGCGCATGCAGGCGACGCCGTTGATGGTGGGCGGCGTCCTGTACTTCAACACGCCCCTCTCGCAGGGAGTCGCGGTCGACGCGGCGACGGGCGAGACCCTCTGGGTGTTCAACCCGAAGAGCTACGAGGAGGGCACGCCCTCGATGAGCGGCCCGTGGACGCAGCGCGGCGTCGCCTACTGGACCGACGGCGAGGGCGACGAGCGCATCTTCTGGGGCACCGGCAACGGCCGTCTCGTCTGCGTGCGGGCTCGGACCGGGCGGCCCTGCCCCGATTTCGGACCGGACGGCAGCGGCATGGTGGACGCGACGGCCGGCATCCCGCGCGTCGACCGCGGCGCGCGGGACTATCTCAACGCCATGCTCTACTCGATCAACTCGCCGCCGATCGTGGTGCGCGACCGGGTGATCCACGGCTCTCAGATCGCCGACGTACGGGTCACGAAGGAGGCCCCGCCGGGGTGGGTGCGGGCCTGGAACGTGCGGACCGGCGCCCACGAGTGGGACTTCCACACCGTCCCCGACAGCCCCGACGAGTTCGGCGCCGACACCTGGCTGAACGAGTCGTGGCGCTACTCGGGCAACGCCAACGTCTGGTCGATGCTGGCCGGCGACAACGAGCTGGGCTACGTGTACCTGCCGACCGGCACGACGACCAACGACTACTACGGCGCCGACCGGCCCGGCGACAACCTGTTCTCGGAATCGATCATCGCGGTCGACGTCGAGACCGGGCAACGGGCCTGGCACTTCCAGGCGGTCCACCACGGGCTGTGGGACTACGACTTCCCGACCCACCCCAACCTGCTCGACGTCACCGTCGACGGCCGCGAGATCAAGGCGCTGGCGCAGGTGAGCAAGCAGGGGTTCGTCTACGCCTTCGACCGCGTGACGGGCGAGCCGATCTGGCCCATCGAGGAACGGCCGGTCCCGCAGCACACGAACCTGCCGGACGAGGCGCCGGCGCGGACGCAGCCGTTTCCCACGAGACCGCCGCCGTTCGAGTACCAGGGGGTCGAGATCGACGACCTCGTCGACTTCACGCCGGAGATCCGGGCGATGGCGGTGGAGGCGGTGAAGGACTTCCAGCTCGGTCCGCTGTTCACGCCGCCGCTGCGCAGCCTGGACGGCGGGGTCCAGGGCACCGTTCAGCGTCCCGCGATCGACGGCGGCGCCAACTGGGGCGGGGCCGGCGCCGACCCCGAGACCGGGCTGCTCTACGTGCCGTCGAACAACCGGTTCTCGGTACTGCATTTCTACACGCCGGACCCGGCCGCCGGCGGCACCATGCGCTACACCCAGGGCCCGTTCGGCGGCGGCCGGCAGCCGCGGATGCCGCAGGGGCTGCCGCTGTTCAAGCCGCCCTACTCGCGCATGACGGCGGTCGACCTGAACATCGGGGACACCGCCTGGATGCAGCCCAACGGCGACGGCGACCGCTTCCGCAACCACCCGCTGTTGCGCGATCTCGACCTGCCGCCGCTGGGCGGCGACGGCCGGGGCGGACCGCTGGTCACGAAGACGCTGCTCGTCAGCGCCCTCACCGCGGGCGGCGGCGACGGCGGGCCGCGGCTCGTTGCGCGCGACAAGGCGACAGGCCTGATCGTCGGCTCGGTCGACCTGCCGAGCGGCGCCATCGGGACCCCCGATGACCTACCTGGTCGACCCCGATGACCTACCTGGTCGACGACCGGCAGTACATCGCCCTGACCGTCGGCGGCGGCCCGCGGCTCGTCGCGCTCGCGCTGCCCGAGTCGGAGCCGGCGCCGTAAGACGGCGCGGGGCTGGATCGCTTGGACGCCAGGCGACGATTGGCAGCCTGGGCAATGCGGTCCCATCGCCAGGACGTCCGTCGACGGCGGCGCCTCACCCATGCCGTACTCCAGGCGGCATACGCCATAGTCGCCGCACGTTGGCGGCCCGTACCATGCGTGGTACTGTCAGTACTGTGCAGGGCCTCGCGCCGGACCAGGGAGTGCGGGTCACGGCGGATGGCGCCTCCCGCGTCCAGTACCGCGCATTCGTGTCTGGACCCGGCATGGCCGACCTGCGTCACGTCGCGCAGATGATTCGGTCGGCGCTCAAACCCATGCCGTTCATTCCGACGCGGGCGGAATCCGCCGCCCGTTCGGGACCGGCCATCGATGTTCTCCCCGATCTACTCGACGAGGAAGCCGACACGACTCGGGTGATGATGGTCAACGGCGGAGCGGGCGCGGGCAAGACCTGCGTGCTGCGGGAGCTCGTTCGGCAGCAAGCCGAAGCCTACCTCAGCGGACGCACTTCCAGGCTGCTGCTCTACGTGAACGCTCAGGGGCGAGCGCTCGCACGGCTGAACGAGGCGCTCGCGACCGAGCTGCAGGACCTGAAGGTCGGGCTCACCTACCATTCCGTCGCAGTCCTGGCGCAGCTCGGGGTCCTCGTGCCGGTCATCGACGGATTCGACGAGCTGCTGGGCGGCAGCGGCTACGACGACGCCTTCAGCTCGCTCGCGGAGTTCCTCGAACAGCTTCATGGAGAGGGCCAGATTCTCGCGTCGGCGCGATCGACCTACTACGAGGAGGAGATCGACACTCGCGGCCCCTCATGACGAGCGCTCAGTTTGGCCGCTTGATGCAGGAGCTCGCGGAGGAGATGTGGAACCAGGAAACCCGCGGACTCGACGTCGCCTCGATCCGTTTCGTTGCGGAGTACCTCGTGCATGACGCAGGACTGCCGGACGACGTGCAGCAGGTGATCGTGGAGCGGCTGCCGACGATGGCGTTTCTCGGACGGCACGACGCGTCGTCGGCCGGCGGCGGCATCGCCTTCGAGCATGAGCTCTTCTTCTACTACTTTCTCGCGAAAACGATCAGGGCCCGGCTCGACGCGAAAGGGGCGGACCTGCGCGTCATCCTCAGTCGTTCAGCCCTGCCCGAAGAGGTTGCCGACCGGGCGACTCAGGGAATGTCCGGGTCGGATCCGGCCGCGGACAACCGCTTGCGGGAACTCCTGGATCGCCTGTCTCGGGCCGCCGAGACGGAGAGCCGCCGGTCGGCGCAGGTCCGCGAGAACGCGGGACTCCTCGTGATGGCACTGCTCCGCGACCGGGCGACCCGAATGCTCACGACGTCGAAGACTGCACCATCAGATCGGTGGTGTTCCCCGGCAGCCATCTCCGGAACGTCACTCTCAGCCGGTGTACGTTGATCGACGTAACCCTGCGGCGGACCGACCTTACGGCTACTCAGTTCATCGAATGCAACGCGCGGGACGTACGGCTGTACGAACCCATGGTCAGCCGGGAATCGACACGCCTGGAACTGAAGGGGCTCGGCGTGGATGATGTAGCCGGCATTCGAGTTCCCGGCTCCCAGGATGCGAACTACGATCCCGCGTTCATCGCGGACACGCTGCGCTCGTGCGGAGTGCCGCTCACCGGGGACTCCGACCCCAGGGGCCCCACCGTGCCGAAGGCGGATCTGCGGGTGATGGAACGCCTGGTGCGGGCGTACCGTCGAACCAACCTCGTGTGCCTCCAGGATGGCAACCTGTCGAGTCTCTTCTCGGACCGCCACTGGTCCCGGATCCGAAAGCGGCTCGTCGAGCACGGTATCGTGAAGGTGGAGGATCGCGCCACGAGCGGACGACCGAAGCAGTTCCTGCGCTCGCGGTTCCTGCCCGGGCAGATCATGGCGGGCCGCGTCGGGCGCCCCGACACCGACCCCCGGATCCGCGCGTTCTGGGAGGCGTTGGCGGCCTCTGCGCCGTAGCCGAGCCGGCGTAGGGCGTGACCCCCACGACCCGAACCCGCGCATCGCTCACCGTGCGCGGGCGGCCAGCTCGACCATCGCGGGCAGGCTCATGGCCCGGATGTCCTGCGCGAGGGGGAAGCTCTCGGTGCCGCCGTGCACAACGAACTTGCGCGCCGGCCGGAGGTCCTCGCACGCGCTATGGAATCCTCGGGAAACCCTGGGCGCGGAACTGCGCTTGATCTCGATCGCCCAGGTCTCCCCCGCCCCGACATCGACGACGAAGTCGATTTCCGCGCCGCCGGCGGTGCGGTAGTAGCCGCAGGACGCGCGGGCCGGCAGGACGCCGGCGACGTTCTCGATGACAAAGCCCTCCCAACTGCCGCCGACAACCGGGTGTCCCAGGAGGTCGTCGAGGGTCTCGATGCCCAGAAGCGCGTGGCAGACGCCGCTGTCCCGGATGTAGACCTTCGGCGCCTTGACGAGGCGCCGGCCGAGGTTGGACCTCCACGGCGGGAGTCGCCGGACCAGCAGGAGATCGACCAGCAGGTCCAGGTACCGGGCGACGGTGACGCCGTTGACGTCGAGCCCGCGCGCGAGCGACGCGGCATTGTGCGTCTGGCCCTGGTTGTGGGCGAGCATCGTCCAGAATCGGCGGAGGGTCTCGGCGGGAATGCGCGGGCCGAGTTGAGGCATGTCGCGCTCAAGGTAGGTGCGGATGAAGTCGACGCGCCAATCAAGGCTCTCGGCGTCGCCGGGCGCGAGATAGCTCTCCGGGAAGCCGCCCCGACACCAGAGCCGACGCTGCTCGCCCCCCGGGACTTCCGCCGATCCGAAGGGATGCAGCTCGCAGTGGGCGACGCGGCCCGCCAGCGTCTCGCCCGACTGTCTCAAGAGCTCGATCGACGCCGAGCCGAGCAGCAGGAACATCCCCGCCCGCTTCCCGACCAGCCGGCGTGCGTCGATGATGCCGCGTAGGGGTGCGAACAATCCCGGCGCACGGTGCACCTCGTCGAGAATCACCAGGCGGTCGGCGTTCTCGGCGCAGTACTGCTCGACGTCGCTGATCTTGGCGAGGTCGCTCGGCAGCTCCAGATCCACGTAGACCGCGTCACGCTCGCCCGCCACTTCCCGCGCCAAGGTCGTCTTGCCGACCTGCCGCGGCCCGATCAGCACCACCGCGGGGCGTCCGTCGAGAAGGCGGTGCAGGGTCGGCTTGAGCTGCCGGCCGATCGTCATCCATGCAAATATAACTCGTAGGTCTTCATTTGCATAGTTGGCGCAGCGGTTGGATTTAGGAGTGGGAGGCGAACGTCAAACTCCCGCCACGGCCTGGTGGCTCGGCGGCGGATCAAGAATCAACGCCATCCTGTTCCCGGCCCTGCCGCAGGTCTGCGCCGCTGCTGGCCCTCCGGCTTCGGCTCGGGTTCGACTGGCTCGGCGAGAGCCTCTGCGCCCGTCCGTTCACCCTGACACTGCCCCAACCCCACGCGCGGCCGACGTCTGCTACCATTTCGGGCCGTGTCCGACACCCTGACGCGCGCCGACGTCGACCGCATCGCCCGGCTTGCCCACCTCGAGCTGACCGAGTCGGAGGCGGAGCAGTTCACGCGGCAGCTCGGCGACATCCTCGCGTTCTTCGAGCGCCTGAACCGCATCGACACCACCGGGGTCGCCGCCACCACCCACCCGGTGACGTCGGCCCCGGTCATGCGCGCCGACGAGCTGCGCCCCTCGATGCCCGTGGACGACACGTTCGCCAGCGCGCCGGACCGCGGGGGGGACCGGCTGTTCAGGGTGCCGAAGGTCATCGGCTGATGGAGCTGTCGTCGCTGGGGACCATCGCGGACGTCCGCGCCGCGCTGCGGGACGGCGCCACCGCGGTCGACGTGTGCACCGAGTTTCTGGGCCGCATCGCGGCCCGCGACGGAGAGATACGGGCCTTCAACCACACGGCCGCCGACCGCGCCCTCGAACGGGCGGCGGAGCTCGACCGGCGGGAACCCGACGCGCCCGGCCTGCCCCTGCGCGGGGTCCCCGTCGCGGTCAAGGACAACATCTGCACCCGGGGGCTTCCGACCACCGCCTCATCGCGCATCCTCGCGGGGTACGTTCCGCCCTATGACGCGACGGTCATCGAGCGCCTGACCGCGGCGGGGGCCATCGTCATCGGCAAGACGAACTGCGACGAGTTCGCGATGGGGTCGACCACCGAGCACTCGGTGCGGGGGCCGACCCGCAACCCCTGGGATCTGGCCCGCGTGCCCGGCGGCTCGAGCGGCGGCTCGGCGGCGGCGGTGGCGGCGCGGCTCGCCCCCGGGGCGCTGGGCTCCGACACCGGCGGCTCGATCCGCCAGCCGGCGGCGCTGTGCGGCATCGTCGGGTTGAAGCCGACCTACGGGCGGGTGTCCCGCTACGGGCTGCTGGCGTTCGCCTCGTCGCTCGACCAGATTGGACCGTTCGCGCTGACGGTGGCCGATGCCGCCGCCCTCCTTCAGGCGATCGCCGGCCCGGACCCCTGCGACGCCACGTCGGCCGCCGCGGCGGTCCCCGCCTTCGAGGCGGCCGCCGCGGAACCGGCGCGAAACCCGACCATCGGGGTGCCCTGGACGATCCTGGAGAACGGCGTCGACGCGGGCGTCGGCTCGGCCTTCGCGGCGGCCATCGAGACCCTGCGCGGCATGGGCGCGACCATCGTCGACGTCCCGCTCCCCCACGCCGAGTACGCGGTCCCGACCTACTACATCGTCGCCCCGGCCGAGGCCAGCTCGAACCTGGCCCGCTACGACGGGGTGCGCTACGCCTATCGCGCGCCGCTCGACGAGGGCGACGCGACGCTGGCAAGGATGTACGACCGTACGCGCCGCGACGGATTCGGCGACGAGGTCAAGCGCCGGATCATGATCGGGACCTACGCCCTCAGTGCCGGCTACTACGACGCGTACTATCTGAAGGCGCAGCAGGTGCGGACGCTCATCCGGGGCGACTACGACGCCGCCTTCCGGCAGGTCGACGCCGTCGCCATGCCCACCACGCCGACCACCGCGTTTCCGCTCGGCGAGCGCTCGGACGATCCGCTGCAGCTCTACGTGGGTGACGTTTTCACGGCCAGCGCCAATCTCACCGGGCTGCCGGCCATCAGCGTTCCGTGCGGGCGGGACGACGCGGGGCTCCCCGTCGGTCTGCAGCTCATCGGACGCGCGTTCGACGAGGAGACGCTGATCAGGGTCGGCGCCGCCTACGAGGAGCAGGCGCCGTGGTGGCGCGAGGGGCCGACCGCCGACACGCGCTCAGGATGACGGGGAGTCCGTGGTGAGGCGGTGCGGGCGTCGAGGGCGGGCGCACGCGGGGCAGGGCGACGAGTGGAGGCGGTTCCGGGCCGGTGTCCCGGGCCCCGGCCCGCCGTCAGTCCGGCTTGGCGGCGGATTGCTCCAGGAGCTCGGGAGTCTTGAGCTGGTCGGCGGGCCCCCGCGGCACGCTCGGGGAGAGATAGCGCGCTCCGGAACCCATGCGATCGTCGAGACTGCGCACGACCCGGCTGCCCTTGTGGATGGCCCGATGCTTGGTGAAACCGACGAGGACGCAGAAGCCGATGAAGACCGCGAGGAGAAAGACGCTGGACAGGCCGAGGCCCTGCAGCACCCCCACCACGGCCGACTGAATGTCATTCACGAGCTCGCCTCCGGCAGCTCGTAGACCACGAGCCCCTGCTCGACTTCCTCCATGGCGACTCGTTCGAGGCGGATCGAGACGTCCGGCCGTTCGCCGGTCTCCGGGTCGGGCCGCAACGACTCAATCCGCGGCAACGCGCCGCGCCGCAACTGCTTCGCGCGCTGCGCGGCCACGTCCACGAAAAGGAACCGGTTCCCGATCAGCGGCATCGGCTCGTCCGGCATCCGTGGCATCGGGATCGGCTGGGAGTCCGCGGCGAACTCCGCCTGATCGCCCGATGCGGTGTCGAAATCGTCGTGCATGGCATTCATCGTACTCCAAAAGACGCCGCCGAGTCGACCGGAAGACGCCCGGCGCGGCTGTCGCGCGGCGGGACACGAACCGCCGCTTGCCATCCTGTGCGATCATGAGCGGATGCGCGGTCGGACCGCGCGCACAGCCGGCCGGCGCTCCGGGGTTCGCCCGCGCGCCCACCCCGCGAGGTCCACGGGCTGTACCGATCCATGAAAATTCTGTTCATAGGCGACATCGTCGGAAAGGCCGGCCGGGCGCTCACGCGACAGGGGGTATCCGCGCTCGTCGACCGGCACGACCTCGACCTCGTCATCGCCAACGTCGAGAACGCGGCGGGGGGCAACGGCGTCACCCGCGAGATCGGCGAGAGTCTTCGCGACCACGGCATCCAGGTGATGACGTCCGGAAACCACATCTGGGACAAGAAGGAAGCGCTCGACTACATCAAGCTGGAGCCGCGTCTGATCCGACCCGCCAACTACCCCGCGGGCGTTCCCGGCGCGGGCCACGTGGTGGTCACCGCGCGGTCCGGCGAGCAGGTCGGGGTGATCAACGTGATGGGCCGGGTGTTCATGGCGCCCCTCGAGAACCCGTTCACCGTGGTGCGGCGGGAGATCGCCGCGGTGCGAGAGACCGCCCGCGTCATCCTCGTCGACTTCCACGCCGAAGCGACCTCCGAGAAGATCGCCATGGGATGGCATCTGGACGGCGCGGTGACGGCGGTGGTCGGAACCCACACCCACGTGCAGTCGGCCGATGACCGGCTGCTGCCCCAAGGCACCGCGTACATCACCGACGTCGGGATGACCGGTCCCCACGACTCGGTGCTCGGGGTCGACAAGGCGGTCGTGCTGCGCCGGTTCCTGACGGCGCTGCCCGGACGGTTCGACACCGCCCGCGGCGACCCCCGCCTGCACGGAGTCATCGTGACCGCCGACGCCGCCACCGGGCGCGCGACGGCCATCGAGCGGCTGAGCCTGACCCCGGCCGACCTGGAGGCGGCGCCGGCGCCGAGCGCCTCGTGAGCACGAACCCCACCCTGCCGTTCGACGCGGCGCCGCCGCCCGGCCGCCGGCCCGCCCGGCAGATCGTCACCGTCACCGAGCTGACCAACCGCATCCGGGTGCTGCTGGAATCGACGCATGCACAGGTGTGGGTGGAAGGCGAGATCGCCAACTGCCGGTTGTGGAAGACCGGACACCTGTACTTCACACTGCGGGACGAGAACGCCCAGCTCAAGGCGGTGATGTTCCGGTCGGCGGCCCGCAATCTGCGCTTCGCGCCGGAAGACGGGCTGCGCGTCGTCGCCCGCGGCCGGGTCACCGTCTACGAGCCGAAAGGCGAGTACCAGATCGTCTGCGAGCATCTGCAACCGCAGGGTCTGGGCGCGCTGCAGTTGGCGTTCGACCAGTTGAAACGCAAGCTCGACGCGGAGGGACTCTTCGCCCGGGACCGGAAGCGTCCGCTGCCGGTGCTGCCGCGGCAGATCGGCATCGTGACCTCGCGGGACGGCGCCGCCGTGCGGGACATCCTCCAGGTGCTGGGGCGTCGCCACCGGACCGCGCACGTCGTGCTGTGTCCGGTCCGGGTGCAGGGCGAGGGCGCCGCCGATGAGATCGCGCGCGGCGTTGGGCGGCTCGCGCGGCAGGACGGTGTCGACGTGATCATCGTGGGTCGGGGCGGCGGCTCGCTCGAGGACCTCTGGGCGTTCAACGAGGAACCGGTGGCCCGGGCGATCGCGGCGGCCCCGGTTCCCGTCATCTCCGCCGTCGGTCACGAGATCGACTTCACCATCAGCGACATGGTGGCCGACGTCCGCGCCGCCACCCCTTCCGCCGCGGCCGAAATCGTGGTGGCGGGCCGCGGCGAGCTCCTCGAACGGATCGACCGGCTCGCCGCACGCCTGCGGACGGCCCTCCAGGGCGCGGCGGGACGACGGCGCACCCGCCTGATCGACCTCGACCGGCGCCCGGGGCTGACCGGCTGGCCGGCCAGGCTGGCGATGCGCGGCCGGTACGTGGCGGGGTTGAGCCACGCCATCGACCGGCTCGCCCACGCCGGCCTCGGGACCCGGGAACGGCGCCTGCGCGGTGTGCAGCTTCGTCTGGAAGCCTGCGAGCCCGGGCGGCGGCTGGAAGCGGCGCGGTCCCGGCTCGTGGCCGCGGGAAGCCGCCTGGACGCCGCCCTCGTCCGGCGGCGCGAACGGGCGCAGGGCCGGCTCACCGAGCTGTCGGGGCGTCTCGACGCGTTGAGCCCGCTCGGGGTGCTCGGACGCGGCTACGCGATCTGCTGGGAGGGCGACCGCCGGGCGATCGTCCGGGATGCGGCGACCGTCTCGGTGGGAGACGACCTCGTCATCGGACTCGGCCGCGGGCGGCTCGGCTGCACCGTCACGGGCAAGGATGAGCCGCATGAATGACAACGTGAAGGATTTCGAATCGGCAATCAAGGAGCTGGAGTCGATTGTCGACACGCTGGAGCGCGGCGACATGCCGCTCGAGCAGTCGCTGCAGTTGTTCGAGCGCGGCGTGCAGTTGTCCCGGTTCTGTCACACCCGCCTCGAAGACGCGGAGCGCCGGATCGAGATCCTGACCGAGCGCGGCGAGCGTCAGGCCGCGCCGGACACCCTGACCGCCGGTCCGGAGGACGACGGGGCATGAGCGGCGGCACGGCGTTCGACCGCTATCTCGACGCTCGCCGCCGGGAGATCGACGCGGCCCTGGACGAGGCCCTCCCGGCGCCGCCGGCGTGCCCCGCGCCGATCGCGGAGGCCATGCGGTACAGCGTCTTCGCCGGCGGCAAGCGCTTCCGGCCGATTCTCACCCTGGCCGCCGCCGAGGCCGCGATCCCGTGCGGGCAGGACGCGCGACCTCCGGAGGCCGCCGGGCGGAGGCTCGCCCTGGCCGGCGCCTGCGCGATGGAGCTGATTCATACCTACTCCCTCGTGCACGACGATCTCCCGGCGATGGACGACGACACGCTGCGGCGGGGCCGCCCCACCTCCCACGTGGTGTTCGGCGAAGGCCTCGCCATCCTCGCGGGAGACGCCCTCCTGACCCAGGCCTTCACCCTGCTGGCCGGTTCCCCGCCCCAGGCTCCGCCGGGGTTCGAGGTCCGCCGGCTCCGCGCCATCGCGCGAATCGCCGAGGCGGCGGGGGCGGCCGGCATGGTGGGCGGCCAGACCCTGGACCTGACCGCGGGGACCGGATCGGAGCGCGGGCCCGTGCGCGCGGCCGCGGACCCGGAAGCGGCGCTCCGCGAAGTGCACGAGCGCAAGACCGGCGCCCTGATCCGTGCCGCCGCCGTCATCGGCGCCATACTGGCCGGGGGCGACGAGACGGCGGTGCGCGGCATTGATGCCTACGCCGGCCACGTGGGGCTGGCGTTCCAGATCGTCGACGACGTCCTCGACGTCGAGGGGAGCACCGCCGAGCTCGGCAAGACCGCGGGAAAGGACGCGGTCGCCCGCAAGCCCACCTACCCGTCGGTGCACGGGCTCGACCGGTCGCGGGCGCTGGCCGCCGACGCCGTCGCCGCCGCCCGCGATGCGCTCGCGTCGGCCGGGCTGGGGGGACGGTTGGGAGACATCGCCGAATGGGTGTTGTCCCGAACCTCGTGATCGACGAGGACCGGAACGGAGCCCGGTCCTGATGCCGTCGCGCACCCGGCTCGACACGCTGCTGCATGAACGCGGCCTCGTGAGCTCCCGGACGCGGGGACGAACGTCGGTGCTCGCGGGACTGGTCCGGGTCGACGGCCGCCCCGCCACCAAGGCCGGCGCCCTGGTGCGGACCGACGCCGAGGTGACCCTCGACGCTCCCGATCACCCCTATGTCGGACGCGGCGGGGTGAAGCTGGCCCACGCCCTGGACGTCTTCCGGGTCGACCCCGGCGGCGCCGTCGCCCTCGACGTCGGGGCCTCCACCGGCGGCTTCACGGACGTCCTGCTGAGACGCGGCGCCCGCACCGTCGTGGCCCTCGACGTCGGCCGGGGCCAGCTCGACTGGCGGCTGAGGCGAGACCCGCGCATACGGGTTCTGGAACGCGTCCACATCGGCGCCGTCACCCCGGAAGGCCTGCCGGCCGGCCTGCGCCGGTTCGACGTCATCACCGTCGACGTGTCGTTCATCTCGATAGGCCGGTTCATCGATCGGCTCCCCGCCCTCCTCGCCCCCGGGGGGGACTTGCTGACCCTCGTCAAGCCGCAGTTCGAAGCGGGCCGCGCGGAGGTCCGGCGCGGCGGCCTGATCACGGATCCGGACGTGCACGAACGCGTGGTGGAGAGCGTCGCCGCCGCCGCGGCTGCGGTAGGATTGAGGCGCGTGGCGATGACCCCTTCACCGATCACCGGTACCAAGGGCAACCAGGAGTTCTTCCTGCACCTGCAGGCCGCGGCCGAACCGTGATGGACGCCGACACCACCTCTCCCGGCGCCGCCCTCGTCGGCGTCACCCGGGTCGGCATCGTCGCAAAGAAGCGTCTGGCCGCGGCGGCGCCGGTGGTTCGGGATGTAGTCGCGTGGCTGGAGCGCCGCGGGCTGCAACCGGTGGTCGAAACCCACACCGCGGCGCTCGCCGAGCTGACCGCGGTGACGGCGGCCGACGTATCCGTCCTCCCGGACGCCTCGGATCTGGTTCTGGTGCTCGGCGGCGACGGCACGCTCCTCGGCATGGCCCGCCAGATCGCGGTGGCGGCGGCCGATCCCCCCATTCTCGCCGTCAACTTCGGGGGGCTCGGCTTCCTGACGGAGATCACCCTTCCGGAGCTGTTCGGCGCGCTGGCGTCGGTGGTGGAAGGCGCCGCCCGGATCGACGAGCGCCGCATGCTGCAGTCGCGCACCCTGCGCGGTGACGCGACGACGGGGGAAGGCGTCGCGCTGAACGACGTGGTGATCACGAAGAGCGCCCTGTCCGGCATGATCGACCTGTCGGTGTCGGTGGGCGACCAGTTCGTGGCGCAGCTCCGGGCCGATGGACTGATCATCTCCAGCCCGACCGGCTCGACCGCCTACAATCTGTCGACGGGCGGACCGATCGTGCATCCCCTCGTCAACGCCGTGGTCCTGACTCCGATCGCTCCGCACATGCTCGCCAACCGCCCTCTCGTCCTGCCGGAGAGCGCCGCGATTCGCGTCCAGCCCAATCTCGCCGACCGGCGTGTGCAGGCGTTCGCCAGCTTCGACGGACAGACGGGCTTCGAGCTCGAACGGGGCGACGTCGTCATCGTGGAGACCGCCCCCCGCCCTCTGCGCATGATTCGCGCCGCGACGCGCCCCTACTACGCCGTCCTGCGCGAGAAGCTCGGATGGGCGGCGCGGTGAGGCCCGCGCCGCGAAGTTTCGCGCCAGCGACTTCGAACGCGACCGTCAGGTCGCGCGGTCGAGACGCCGCAGTTTCGCGCCAGCGAAACTGCCAACGCAACCGTCAGGTCGCGCGGTCACCCCGCCGCAGTTTCGCGTCAGCGAAACTGCCAACGCGACCGTACAGGTCGCGCGGTCGAGACGCCGCAGTTTCGCGCCAGCGAAACTGCCAACGCGACCGTCAGGTCGCGCGGTCGCTGATAGGCGGATGGTGGATGATCTGGATGGTGTTGCCGTCGGGGTCCTGAAGGTACAGGGACCGGGCGCCGTCCCGGTGGGTGCGGGGCCGGGCCTGGAGCGGCACGCCGTGCTCGTCCAGATACGCGGCCCAGCGGTCGACGTCGTCCGCGTACCGCACCAGCAGCCCGATGTGGTCGAGCCGGCCGGATTCGGCGGCATCGCCCGGCCCGGCGCGATGGAGGGCGAGATTGTCCGCCCCCGAGGTCAGATAGACGTTGTCGGCGTCCGGCGCCCACTCGACCGCGAAGCCCAGTCGGTCGACGTAGAACCGCCGCATGTCGTCGAACGCCTTCGCGAACAGCGCGAGGTGTCGAATTCCGAGATGTCCCGGCCGGCCGGTCATGGCAACTACCCTGAAATCGCCGCCTCGCGACGCCCCTTACCGCCCAACCGACCCTCCAGGAGTCTCGCCCTCACCGGTGTGGATTTCCAGTCTATCACCGGGCGTCGGTCCGACTGCACCCCGGCCGGCCGTGGCAACCGGCGCGGAGGGCTGCTAGAATTCCCGATATGGCTCCCCGCTCGGCGGCCCAGGCGCGTTGTGCCCTCTGCGGGGCGAAGGAAGTGTCCGAACCTCGCGGCGATGCGAAGTACTGCCCCGACTGCTGGGACAAGAAGGTCGCAGTCGAGGACGTCGTCGCCCGCGAGTTCGCGGTCAAGCGGTACATCCGGGCGCACAGCGCCGAGAAGTACCTCGTCTACCACTCGACGTTGAAGCGCCCGTGCGGCCAGTTGATCGTGGTGGACGACGGCTACGATCTGTTCCTGACGCTGGTGCTGTATCCGACGTTCGGTTGGGACGAACCGGCGTATCATCTCGAAGGCGATCCCGACGGCCGGGCATTTGCGGAGCTCCTCGTCGACGTGGTCGCCGCGGAAGTCATCGAACCCTGGGGCGGGGGCAAGTGGCACCTGGAAATCTTCCGGTCCAGCCACGCGGACCCGGAGGACTGGAACGGGGAGATGTGAGACTCCAGTTGAGGTTTGCGACAACCCGCCCTATAATCCAACCATCGGTCCCTGATTTGGGTGATGCACTCGGAGGTCAGTTCATGAGAGGCCTGAAGCTCGCGGCGCTGTTCGGTTGTATCGTGGCGGTCGGGATGTCGGTTGGCTGCGGCGGCGAAGCCGCTGAAGAAGTCGAGGAAAGGCCACTGGCGGTACCGATCAACCTGCGCGATCTGCTCGAGAACCAGGGCGAGTCGAATCTGGTCGCGACCATCCGCGGACCCGGGCAGGTCGGCTATCTCCAGCCCATCTCGGGGCGCCAGCGGAACGAGATGGTCACCACTTTCCGTGTTCAGAACAACTCGACCGGCGCGCTGGCCGCGTTCAAGGTGGACGAGTTCTGGTACGACCGCGCCGGCGATACCGTGACCGGCGGCTCGTTCCGGATGCAGCAACCGTTTCTGCCGGGCGAGATCGTCGAGGTCGAGGTGCGCATTCCGCGTAACACTCGGATGGCCCGCAGCAACTACGAGTTCAGCCACAAGAACGGTGTGATCGAGGCCACCCTCTTCGAGGAGATGGACGAGCCGACGCCCATCGAAGAGGAAGAAGACGCCGAAGGAGCCGAAGAGGCTCCCTGATCGCGCACGCTCCAGCGCATGACCCTCGCGGGGCCCGCAGGGGTCGGCCGGAACACGGAGCCGCAAGGCGGCGATTCGCCGAAGGCGCCAGATGGGTTGGAGATCCGTCTGGCGCCTTCGCGTTTGCGCCACTGCGAACGGGGGTCCAGGCCGACCGGCGTTTCGGCCGACCTTCCCAGCCGTTGCGGCGTCCAAGACAATGGATGACGTGGACGTTCGCCTGCCGTGATTTGGCCGCTGCTATACTGCACGCCATGAGCCTGGACCTCGCCGCCGTCCAGCGCGCCCTGCGGGACGACGGGCTCGACGGGTGGCTGCTGTACGATTTTCACGGGTCGAATCCCATCGCCCGGCGGGTGGCGGGGTTCGACGCCGGGGCCAAGATCACGACCCGGCGGTGGTACTACCTGATTCCCGTCGAGGGTCCGCCGCGGGGACTGGTTCATGCCATCGAGGCGGACCGTCTCGACCACCTTCCCGGAAGCAAGACCCGCTACGCGGCCCATGACACGCTCGATGCCGGCCTGCGCGAGCTGCTGGCGGGGTGCGCGACGGTGGCGATGGAGTACTCGCCGCAGTGCGCCATTCCCTACGTGTCACGGGTCGATGCCGGCACCATCGACGCGGTCCGGGCCCTCGGGGTCGACGTCCGCTCGTCCGGCGATCTGATACAGCGGTTCGAGGCGGTCTGGGACGCGGATGCCCTCGCCTCGCACCACGCCGCCGCCGCCGCGCTTCACGCGATCAAGGACCGGGCGTTCGACCTCGTGTCCCGCCATCTCCGCGACGGCCGTCCGATCACCGAGCTCGACGTGCAGGAGGCGATGGCCGGGTGGTTCCAGGAGGCGGGGCTGATCAGCGACTCGCGGCCGGTCGTGGCCGCGCAGGAGAACGCCGCAGACCCGCACTATCTCCCGACACCGGCGCGGCACCGCCGCATCGACGCCGGGGAAGTGCTCCTGCTCGACCTGTGGGGAAAGCAACCCACGCCGAGCGCGGTCTACGCGGACATCACGTGGATGGGATACACCGGCGCCGCCGTTCCCGCCCGCTACGCCGACCCCTTCCGGGTGATCCGCGACGGCCGGGACGCCGCCGTGGACCTCATCCAGCGGGCGGTGGCGGACGGATGCGAGCTGCACGGGTGGGAGGTGGACCGGACGGTCCGCGACCGGGTCGACGCAGCCGGGCTCGGCCACTTGTTCGTCCACCGGACCGGCCACAATCTGGGCCAGGAGGTTCACGGCAACGGAGCGCACCTCGACGACTTCGAGACCCACGACGAACGGCGGCTGCTGCCGGGCACGGGGGTAACCATCGAGCCCGGCGTGTACTTCGAGGATTTCGGACTTCGAACCGAGATCAACCTCTACGTCGGATCGGAAACGGCTACGGTGACCGGTCCGCGGCAGGAGGAGATCCGGTCCCTGGGCTAGGGGTTTTCGCCGTAGACCGGTGCAGACCCCCAGGAGGGTTGGTTGAGCGGAGAGCGGAGCCGCAGCGCGACCTTTCGGTCGCGTTGGGAGTTTCGCTGGCGCGAAACTCCTACGGCGACGATTTCCGGGCTACGACACCGGGTTTGGAGGGCAGGATGGCTACACGCAGGAACACGTTCTTTTCGGGAATGCTGATTGCGGTCACGTCGGTCGCGATCGGGCTCGTGCTGGCGGCTCGTCTCGACCTCGTGTCGGACTCGGCGGCGCAGACCGCCAGCGCATCGCCGGGGCTGACCCTGCCCCAGACGAACAGCGCGCCGATCACGGGACAGCTCGGGGCCAACACGTTCCGCGACATCGCCGAGGCCCAGAGCCCGATGGTCGTCAACATCAGCACCGAGTCGCGAAGACCCACGGGCGATCTGAACCGGTTGTTCGGGGACGACCAGTTGCGGCGCTTCTTCGACGACCTGCCGGAGCCCGACCGCGAACGGCGGACGCAGTCGGCCGGCACCGGCTTCGTCATCGACGGGAACGGGTACATCCTGACCAACAACCACGTGGTGGCCGACGCCACCAAGATCGAGATCTCGTTCTTCGGCGACGACGAGGAGGCCTACGAGGCCCGGGTCGTCGGCCGGGACCGTCTGACCGACAGCGCCCTGCTGGAGCTGATCGAGCGGCCGGACTACCCGCTGCCGGCAGCGACGTTCGGCGACTCGGATCAGATGCGGGCCGGCGACTGGGTGATGGCCATCGGCAACCCGTTCAACCTCGGGCACACCGTGACCGTCGGCGTGGTCAGCGCCGTGGGCCGGCCGTTCGAGCAGGTCCGCGGCAGAGCCCAGAACGTCATCCAGACGGATGCCGCCATCAACCCCGGCAACTCGGGGGGACCGCTGCTGAACCTGCGGGGCGAAGTCATCGGCATCAACACCGCAATCGTCAGCGACCGTCCGAGCAACCTCGGCATCGGGTTCGCGGTCCCCATCAACACCGTACGGGATCTGCTGCCGCAGCTTCGCACCGGCCGGGTGACCCGCGGCGTCATCGGCGTGTCGATCCTCCCGGTCACCGACGAGGACTACGAGTACCACGGCCTGAGCGAGCCCCTGGGCGCGATCGTGTCGAGCATCGAGCGGGGAGGGCCGGCCGACGAATCGGACCTCGAGCTGGCCGACGTCATCGTCAGCTTCGACGGGGAACAGGTGGAGGACGTCGCGGACCTCCAGCGCAGGGTCTTCGACACGACGCCGGGCACGGAGATCGCGCTGGGGGTCTATCGGGCCGGCGAACCGACGACGGTTCCGATTACCATCGGCGAGCTGGATCTGGAGAACCAGGGCCGGGCGGCCCCGGTCCAGGTGGAAGACCTCAGCACCAGCTTCGGCATGAATCTCCAGGACCTCACGGCGGAGTCGGCGCGGGAGCTCGACGTCCCCCGCGGCGTCCAGGGCGCCGTGGTCACCGGCGTGGAGCCGGGAGGACCGGCCCAGACCGGCGGGGTGCGCCCCGGCGACGTGATCCGGAGCGTCAATCGCGTGCCGGTGGAGACCGCCGCCGACGCCATCCGCGAGCTGAACCGCGTCGGGGACGGCGGCACGGCGTTCCTGCTGGTCAGCCGTGGAGATGCCCAGAGCGTGCTGCGACTCAGCCGGGACTAGGAGTCCGCACCGTGGAAACGGGGCAGACCCCTGGAGGGTCGGTTGGGCGGCAGGCCCAGCCACGGGCGACGAGTTCCGGGCTTGTCGACGCGGAGCCCGCTCCCCCGGGCGCGGCGCTCCGGACCCTCATCGTCCGGCGCATCCGTGACCGCGGGCCGTTGACGGTGGCAGCGTTCATGCAAATGGCGCTGTACCACCCGCAGTTGGGCTACTACTCCCGCGCGCCCCGGCGGACGGGGCGCGCGGGAGACTTCTACACCAGCGTGGACGTGGGCCCGCAGTTCGGCGCGCTGCTGGCCGCCCAGATCGACGAGATGCGCCAGGTGCACGCCTCCGCCGGGGCATCGGAGTTCGACCTCGTCGAGGTCGGCGCCGGGAACGGCCAGCTCGCCCGCGACGTGCTCGACGCGGCCGAGTCGGCGTATCCCGCGCTGCACGCGGCCACGCGGCTCACCCTGGTGGAGACGAGCCCGGCCGCGCGGGCGAGCCAGCCGGAGACCCTGGATCGGCACCGGGACCGCCTGCACGCCCGAACCGTCGACCTGCCCGACCCCGTCTCCGGGGTGATTCTGGCCAACGAGCTGCTCGACGCCCTGCCCACCCACGCCGTCACCATGACCGCCGACGGCCTGCGGGAAGTGTTCGTCGACCTGGCCGGCGACCGCTTCGTCGAACGAGCCGGGCCGCCCTCGAGCCCGGCCATGGGGCGCCATCTCGAACGGCTCGGCGTGACGCCGGAGCCGGGATGGCGGGGCGAGGTCAATCTTGCCGCGATCGACTGGGTGCGAACTGCCGCCCGGCGTCTGACGCGCGGCTTCCTCATCCTGATCGACTACGGCCACTCGGCGCGGGAGCTGTACGCGGGCGGCCACGCCAGCGGGACGCTGACCACGTTCCACCGCCATCGGGTGGACGCGGCCGGCGTCGACCCGGAGCAACCGGCCGGACCCGCCTGGCTCGCCGACCCCGGCGAACGGGACATCACGTCCCACGTGGATTTCACGTCGGTCCAGCGAGCCGCCCGGGAGGAGGGAATGGAGGTCCTGGGCTTCGTCGACCAGACCCGCTTCCTCCTCGGTCTCGGGGCCCTCGACACCCCGCCCGCGGCGCCCGACGGGACCGGCGCGCTTCGCCACCGCCTCGCCCTGAAGACGCTGCTCGTGCCCGGCGGGCTCGGCAGCACCCACCAGGTGCTGATACTCGGCAAAGGGGTCGGCCGCCCCGCGCTGAAGGGCTGCTCGTTCACGCCACGAGAGACCGCGTCGTGACGGTTCCGATCGAACGCGAGATCAAGCTTCGGTACGACACGCCGGCCGCCGCCCGACGCGCCGTGGTCGAGGCCGGCGCGCGTCCGTTGCGGGCCAGGCGTCTCCAGAGCGACTGCCTGCTGGACCGGGAACGGGAGCCGCTGGCCGACCGGAGCTGCACCCTGCGGGTCCGGATCGACGGCGATGCGGCGCGGGTGACGTTCAAGGGCGCCCCCAGGCTGGGGACGACCAAGGTCCGGGAAGAGCTGGAGACCACGGTGGGCGACGGCGGGCGGCTGCTGCAGGTGCTCGAGCGGCTCGGCTTTCACATCTGGTTCCGCTATCAGAAGTACCGCGAGGAGTTCCGCCACGGCGATCTCGTGATCGCGATCGACGAGGCTCCCATCGGGACGTTCGTCGAGCTCGAAGGCAACGAGCCCGACATCCTGGCGATGGCTGCCGCCCTCGGCCGGCAGCCGGCCGATTTCATCCTCGACTCGTATCTGGCGCTGTTCCGCAAGCACTGCGCCGCGACCGGCGCATCTGCCACCCACATGGTGTTCGACCCCTCGTGACCACCCCCCTGCCACCGGCCCTCGTGCTCGCCGCCGGCCTCGGCACCCGCCTGCGCCCGTTGACGTTCTGCCGGGCCAAGGCGGCGGTGCCGGTCGCCGGGACCCCGCTGATCTGCCGGCAGCTGCGGGCGCTGGCCCGGGCCGGCATCGGCGACGTCGTGGTCAATCTGCACCATCGGCCGGAGACCGTCGCGGGCGTCGTCGGCGACGGGGCCGCGCTGGGCTGCCGCGTTCGCTACTCGTGGGAAGGGACGGTGCTCGGCTCGGCCGGCGGGCCGCGCCACGCGCTTCCCCTCCTCGACGACACCTTCTTCATCGTCAACGCCGACACCCTGTGCTCCGTCGACTTCGCCGCCCTGCTCGAACGGCATCGCGCCTCCGGCGCCCTGGCGACGCTGGCGGTGACGGTCCATCCGGCCCCCCACCGCTACGGCGGGGTCCTGGCCGGTCCCGACGGCCGGATCGCACGATTCGCCCCGGCCGGCTCCTCCACCGGTTCCGATGCCCCCTGGCACTTCGTCGGCGTGCAGATCGTCGAAGCCTCCCTCTTCCGAACCCTGCCCGACGGAGTGCCCGCGGCGTCCATCGGCGGGCTCTACGACAGGCTGATCGCGGACGGGCGCCCGATGGCGGTGCACGTGGTCCCGGGCCCGTTCCAGGACATCGGGACGCCGGCCGACTACGCCGCGACCGTGCAGGCGATCGCGGCGGCCGAAGGGCGTTCCCCGGTCCGCCCCGGGGCGCGCCCGGTCATTCATCCCTCCGCCAGGGTCGAGCGGTCCATCCTGTGGGACGATGTGGCCATCGGGGCCGACTGCGTGGTGACCGGCTGCATCCTCGCGGACGGGGTCCGGCTGCCGGACGGCACGGTCCTCGACAGACGGGCGGTGGTGCCGGCGGGCGCGGCCGACGACGGCGAATCGGCGCCCCCGGCGCACGAGCCGCGTCTCGGCCACCTGCGGGTGGTGCCCCTGTGAGCCCTCGCCGGCGCCCCGGCGGCAACGCACCGCCTCGGGCGAGCACGGGGATCGGTGCGACCCTCTCACCGTAATGACCGATTCACCGACGATGTCCGGGGACACCGCGGCCGGCCCCATCGACGAACGGGTAGCCGAGTATCTGCGCCGGGCGGACCTCGCCTCGACGGCGACGCGCGTCGAACCCCTGCACGGCGACGCCTCCAGCCGCGCCTACCTGCGGGTCACCCCCCCCGGCCGGTCGCCGGTGGTGCTGGTGCTCCATCCGGAGCCGTTCGCGGCCGATGCGCTGCCGCAGGTGGTGGTGGGAGCGCTCTTCCACCGCCTGGGGATTCCCATCCCCGCGGTGCTCGATCAGGCCGCGGATCTGGGCATCCTCGCGGTCGAGGATCTCGGCGACGAGACGCTGCAGAGCTGGATGGAGGGCGGCGACGACCGCGACCCGGCGCCCCTGTACCGCCAGGCGATCGGACACATCGCGACCCTGCAGACCCGCGGGGCATCGTTGCGGACCGAGGGCGCCCTGCCCTTCCACCTGGCGTTCGATGCCGCCAAGCTCACGTGGGAGCTCGACTTCTTCCGGTCGGAGTTTCTCGAGGCGCACCGCCGCGTCGGGTTGAGCCCGGCCGAGGCCGGGGCGCTGGGCCGCGAGCTGGCCGCCCTCGCCATCGAGCTGGCGGCCGAGCCGCGGGTGCTGTGTCATCGCGATTACCACTGCCGCAACCTCATGGTGCGCAGCGGCCGGCTGGTCGTGGTCGATTTTCAGGACGCCCGCCTGGGTCCCGGCACCTACGATCTGGTCTCGCTGCTCCGGGACTGCTACGTCGACCTGCCGGCCGACCTGACGGCCGCGCTGACCCGCCAGTTCCTCGACGCGGTGCCCGCGCAACGGACCCGCGACTTCCAGGCGCGTTTCGACCTGATGTCGGTACAACGGCACCTGAAGGCCCTGGGCACGTTCGGTCACCAGATCGCCCGGTTGGGACGCCGCCATTTCGCCGAGCCGGTGCCCCGCACCCTCGCCCATCTGCGCCGGAGCCTGCAGGGCTACCCGCGCTTCGATCGCCTCCGCGAGGTCCTTGTCCCGCACGTGCCCGAGCTCGGCTGACGGCCTCGCCGACTTCGAAGACAATAGAGACGCTGGGTATCGTCCGATGAAACGACACCGTATCCGCAACGTCCTGTCCTCTCCGCCGTCCGACCGCCCGGTCACCGTCTGCGGCTGGGTCCGCACGAAGCGGACCGCCAAGCGCTTCGCCTTCCTCGCGGTCAACGACGGTTCGTCGCAGGAGACCCTGCAACTGATCGTCGATCAGGGCACCCCCGCGTTCGCGGCCCTGGATCGTGTGCTCACCGGCGCCGCCATCCGCGCCCGCGGCGCGACGAGAGCGTCGCCGGGAGCCGGCCAGCGCATCGAGATGCAGGTCGACGCCCTCGACGTCCTGGGGCCGGCCCCGGCGGAGTACCCCCTCCAGAAGAAGGGGCACACTCTCGAGTTCCTCCGGGACGTCGGCCATCTCCGCCCGCGCACCAACACCTTCGGCGCCGTCTTCCGGATTCGCAACGTCCTGGCCGCGGCGGTGCACGAGTTCTTCCAGCAGCGGGGATTCGTGTGGGCGCATACGCCAATCATCACCGGGTCCGACTGTGAGGGAGCCGGGGAGATGTTCCGGGTCTCGGCGCCCGCTTCCGGCGAGGCCGAGTTCTTCGGCCGGCCCGCCCACCTCACCGTGAGCGGCCAGCTCGAAGCCGAATTCATGGCGATGGCCCTCGGCGACGTGTACACCTTCGGACCGACCTTCCGCGCCGAGAACTCCAACACGTCGAGACACCTCGCCGAGTTCTGGATGATCGAGCCGGAGATGGCCTTCGCGGACCTCGACGACGACGCGGATCTGGCCGAGGACTTCCTGAAGGCGATGTGCACGGCCGCCCTGGAGCGCTGCGAGACCGATCTCGCGTTCCTCGAGAAGCACTACGACGCCGCCTCCGCGGCGGCGCTGCGCGCCCTGTCGGAATCGACGTTCGCGCGCCTCTCCTATACCGAGGCGGCCGACACGCTGCAGAAGGCGGACGCCGCGTTCCAGATTCCCCACGAATGGGGCCAGGAGCTCGCCTCGGAGCACGAGCGGTACCTCACCGAGCGGGTGTGCGGCGGCCCCGTCATCGTGATGAACTACCCGCGCGCCATCAAGCCCTTCTACATGCGCGTCAACGACGACGGAGAGACGGTGGCGGCCATGGACGTGCTGGCGCCGCGCATCGGCGAGATCATCGGCGGCAGCCAGCGGGAGGAACGCCTGCCGGTGCTGGAACGACGGATGGACGAGCTGGGGCTCGACCGGACGGAGCTGTCCTGGTACTGCGACCTGCGCCGCTACGGCAGCGCGGAGCACGCCGGGTTCGGCCTGGGTTTCGAGCGCCTCGTGCAGTACGTCACCGGCATGGCCAACATCCGCGACGTCATCCCCTGCCCGCGCGCGCCCGGGGCCATCGACTTCTAGGAGTTGCGCCCCAGGAGTCTGCGCCGTAGAAGGGCGCGGACTCCTGGAGGGTTGGTTGGGCGGCAATCGGAGGCCGCGGCGCGACTTTGCGGTCGCGTTGGGAGTTTCGCTGGCGCGAAACTCCTACGGCGACGATTTCCGGGCCACGCTCACGGACAGGAATCGAAGGGAGTTGAGAGAACATGACCAGGCATCCCCGTCTCGTCGCCGCCGCGCTCGCGGCGGCCGGCATCGTCGTCGCGGTCGCGGCCGCGGAACAGAACCCGGGCGACCGGTTCGCGGGGGTCGAGCTGACGATCGTGCCCGCGGCCGGCAACGTCCACATGCTGATGCGCCCGGGCGGGGGCGGCAACGTCGGGGTGTTCGCGGGGCCCGACGGGGTGCTGCTCGTCGACTCGCTGTTCGCGCCGCTGGCCGAGCGGTTGATCGCGGCGGTGCGGACGGTCTCGGCCGGCGAGATCCGCTTCCTCGTCAATACGCACGTGCACCCGGACCACATCGGCGGCAACGAGCCGTTGGCGGCGACCGACGTCCTGATCTTCGCCCACGACAACCTCCGGGTCCGCATGCTCGATGAGCTCCGCACCCCCCGCCGGGGCGGAGGCTTCTCGTCGCAGCCACCGGCGGGGGCGCGGCCCGTCGTGACCTACAACGACACGGTCAGCTTCCACTTCAACGGCGAGGAGGTGCGCGCGTTCATCGCCCCGCCGGCCCACACCGACGGCGACACCTTCGTCCACTTCCCGGAGTCGGACGTGCTGCACCTCGGGGACGTCTTCCGGACCACTAGCTACCCGATCATCGACGTCTACAACGGCGGAACGGTGGCGGGCACCATCGGGGCGCTCGAGACCGCCCTCGGCCTCGCGGGACCGGACACCCGGATCATCCCCGGCCACGGCCTCCAGGTGGTGGGCCGTGACACTCTCGTCGAGTTCCTCGGCATGATCGTCGACGTCCGCGATCGCGTTCACGAGATGATCTCCGAGGGCTACACCCTGGAAGAGGTGATGGCGGCGGCGCCGACCGCCGCCTACGACGCCCAGTGGGGCCAGGAGGCGACCTGGACCGCCAACGACTTCGTCCCCATCGTGTTCTACGAGCTCGGCGGCGGCTCGCTGTACCAGGGCAACCAGTAGAGCCCGGAGCCGGCGGCGAGAGCACTGAATCCGACCGGCGCTGAATCCGACGCAGACATCGGTGCTCCTCGGTTGCCCGGAGGACCTGACTGTTGTTAAAATTTTTGGGTTATGTTTTAACAACGTCGCACCCTATTAAAGTCCGTTGAACTGGCGGAGTCGGCATGCAGCGTGGAGAAACCGGCAGATACGAAAGCACGGGCGCTGGTGGCGAGCGGGTTCGCGCCTTCGTACCCCTGCCGCTGCCACCGAAGCCCGCGATCGCATTGGACGGCTCGCTGCAGCAGGAACTGGAAGCGGCAACGCTTGCCCTCGGGCGGTTGGATGCGATCTCGACGCTCCTGCCGGACGAGACGCTCTTTCTCTACGCCTACGTGCGCAAGGAGGCGGTGCTCTCCTCCCAGATCGAGGGGACGCAGTCGTCGCTGTCGGATCTCCTGCTGTTCGAGCTGGAGGAAGCACCCGGCGTTCCACTCGACGACGTGGTCGAGGTTTCGAACTACGTCGCAGCCCTCGAGCATGGCCTGAACCGCCTTCGAGGGAGATTCCCGCTGTCGAATCGCCTGCTCCGGGAAATCCACGGCGTCCTGTTGTCGCGCGGACGCGGCAGCAGCAAGGCTCCCGGCGAGTTCCGGCTCTCGCAGAGCTGGATTGGCGGCTCTCGCCCCGGCAACGCCACCTTCGTCCCACCGCCACACACCGTCGTGCCCGACTGCATGGCGGCGCTCGAACGCTTCCTCCACACCACGGGCGACGGGCTGCCGGCCCTGGTCCGGGCGGGGCTGGCCCACGTGCAATTCGAGACCATCCATCCCTTCCTGGACGGCAACGGTCGCCTGGGGCGGCTGCTCATCACGCTGCTGCTGTGTCACGCCGGCATTCTGCGCGAACCGCTCCTGTACCTGAGCCTCTTCTTCAAGCAACACCGAACCGCCTACTACGACTTGCTGGATGCCGTGCGCCGCACCGGCGACTGGGAATCGTGGCTCGCCTTCTTCATCGAAGGCGTGCGGACCACGGCCGAAGGCGCGGTCGCCACGTCCCGCCGCCTGACCAACACGTTCGCGTCCGACCGCACCACCGTGCAACGCCGCGCCGGCCGTCGTGCCGGGTCGGCCCTGCGCGTTCTCGACGCGCTCAGGGCCAAGCCGATCCTGTCCCTCTCCGGGGTCCGCGCCCTCACGGCACTGTCCTTTCCGACCACGTCCTCGGCGATGCAATTGCTTGTCGAATACCGGATTGTGCGCGAGTTGACGGGGAAACCCCGCAACCGGCTGTTCGTCTACGATCGGTATCTGGCCATCCTCAACGAAGGCACCGAGGCGCCGTGACGGCACCCGCACCATCGCGCATCTGTCGAAATGTGATGCGGGCCGTCCCCTTGCCTTATCCGGCCCAAGAGCTTATGTTGGGCGGATTGGCGGGCGGGAAGACGCGAACGACTCCGGGATTCATTCGGAAGGAGGCGCAGATGCGCAGGCAATCCATCGTAGCGGTCGCAGCGGCGGCGGTCATGGCGACGGCGTCCGTGGTCGCGGCGGGACAGGCTCCCGACGGCTGGACGGCGTCGCGGACGGCAGACGGCCGACCCGATCTGAGCGGTGTCTGGGCCAGCGACTCGGCGACGCCGCTCGAACGACCGGAGGCGCTGGGCGACCGGGCTTTCCTCACCGACGAGGAAGTGGCGGCGCTGGCTGCGCACGCGACCGAGTACTCCGCCGTCGGGGGCGATGCGGTGTTCGGCGAGACGCCGTTCCGGCGCGGCCTGGCCGCCCTGGCCGAACCCGCCGAGGACGGAGAGGCCGCCCGGCCGGCGCGCCGGTCGACGGGGAGCTACAACCAGTTCTGGATGAGCGGCCGCTGGTTCGAGAACCGTACGTCGCTGATCGTCGATCCGCCCAACGGGCGGCGGCCGGCCCGGACCCCCGAGGCGGAGGAGCGCGACAGGCAGCGGCGGACGGCGCGCAACGCGCCGGCCGGACCGCTGACCCTCGCGGAAGAGGTCGCCCGCATCGATCCAGCCATTCGCTGCCGCGGCGGCGGGGCGCTGCTGAGCGGACGGGGCTACAACAGCACCTACCAGATCTTCCAGAGCACCGACTACGTCGGCATTCAGATCGAGATGCATCACGACACCCGTCTCATTCCCATCGGCAATGCGGCGCCGGGTCAGGTCGGCCCGCCGACCGCCATGGGGAGTTCACGCGGCCGCTGGGAGGGAGACACGCTGGTGGTCGAGACCACCAACCTGTCGCGGGGCGTCGGGGGCTCGACGTCCGACGTGCGGATCACCGAGCGCTTCACCCGGGCCGGCCCCGAGCTGCTGCAGTACGAGTACACCCTGGACGATCCCTCCACCTGGACGCGACCGTGGACTGCGCGCGTCTTCATGCGCCCGAGCCCCGGCACCGGGGTCCTCTACGAGTTCGCCTGCCACGAAGGGAACTACGCGATCGAGCACGCGCTGCGCAACGAGCGGTATCTCGAGGCGCAGGCGAGCCAGTAGGGACGGCCGCGGCGGCTCCGCTTGCCGCCCAACCGACCTGCCGGGAGTCTGCGCCGCTTCTGCGGCGCAGACTCCCGGCGTCGCGTTCGCCGCCCGTTGCGGGTTCCGGCCGTTTCCACTGACCGATTCTCCATGCTATAGTTGACTGGTTACTCTTGCGGTAGTGACTCCGAGTGGGCGTTCGCGGCCCACTTTTTGTTTTTCTGGACGGATCATCGTGGGACCTTCCAGGTCGGCGGCTGACCGGATCGGCCAGATCCGTTCGGTCGCGGAGCGGGTCGCGCACAGTCGCGGGCTCGTCCTGTTCGACCTGCAGTTTCGCCGCGAATCGATCGGCTGGGTCTTGCGCATCTTCATCGACCGCCTCCCGTCGCCGCAGACCGGTGCAGAGCACGGCGACAGCGTGACCGTGAGCGACTGCGAGGCGGTGAGTGTCGACGTGAGCGCGATTCTCGATGTCGAGGTGACCTTCGACCACGCGTACACGCTCGAGGTGTCGTCGCCCGGACTCGACCGGCCCTTGCGGCATCTCGACGATTTCGTGCGGTTCGTCGGCCGGCGGGCCAGGATCGTGACGTCCGAACCGGTCGACGGACAGCGCTTCGTCGCGGGACGGATCGTGGCGGTCCGTGACCGGACGATCGTGATCGAGGACGGAGGGACGACGCGGATGGTCCCGGAGGCGGCCGTCGCGCGAGCACGCCTGGAAGTCGAGTTGTAGCCGTCGCGCGCGGCCGGGGGTCGCGCAACGCCGGCCGCATGCGGCGCGCTTGGCGCCATCCGCCCGGACACCGGTGAACGTCCCTTCCGGCGTCGACGCGGCCGGCAACCGGGGCGCCCCGGTTGCGTGGATTTCGCCCGATTGAGGTCGCGACCCGCCGGGGGCCGTCGCAGGAAGTGCCATGAACAAGGTGTTGCAGCAGACCATCGACGCGCTGGCCAAGGAGAAGGGCATCGAGGCGGACATCATCATCACCGCCATCGAGGATGCCGTGCTGACGGCCTCGCGCAAGTACTACAAGTCGGACGAGAACCTGCGAACCCGGTTCAATCCCGAGACCGGGCAGGTGGAGCTGTTCGCGGTCCGGCAGATCGTGGAGGAGGTCACCAACCCGGCGATAGAGATTGCGTTGCCGGAAGCGCGCGAGCTGTATGGCGACGAGGCCGAGGCGGGAATGGAGATCGAGTTCCCCAAGCCTACGGACGTGCTCGGCCGTATCGCCGCCCAGACCGCCAAGCAGGTGATCTTCCAGAAGGTCCGCGAGGCGGAGCGGGAGAACGTCTTCGAAGAGTACGGCCAACGGCTCGGGGAAGTGATCAACGGCCTCGTCAAGCGCTTCGAGAGCGGCGATATCATCGTGGAGATCGGGCAGGTCGAAGCCCTGTTGCCGCGGCGCGAGCAGTCGCGGGCGGAGAACTATACGACCGGCGACCGGGTGCGGGCGGTGATCAAGGAGGTCAACAAGAACACCAAGGGCCCGCAGATCATCCTGTCGCGCACCGATCCGGTCCTGCTGATCAAGCTGTTCGAGCAGGAGGTGCCGGAGATCTACGACGGCACCGTCGTCATTCGGGGGGCGGTGCGCGAGGCGGGAGATCGAGCCAAGGTGGCGGTCGCGTCCCGCGAACGCGAAGTCGACCCGGTGGGCGCCTGCGTCGGGATGAAGGGCACACGGGTGCAGGCCATCATCCGGGAGCTGCGCGGTGAGAAGATCGATATCGTGGAATGGTCCGAGGATGCCACGACCTTCGTGACCAACGCCATCAGTCCGGCTCGCGTGCAGCGCGTCTCCATCGTGGACGACGCCGAACGGGTGGTCGAGGTCGTGGTCGAAGACCGGCAGTTGTCGCTGGCGATCGGCAAGAAGGGACAGAACGTCCGACTGGCGGCCAAGCTCGCGGGCTGGAAGATCGACATCAAGAGCGAAGAAGAAAAGCGGCGGGAGGTCGAAGCGCAGTTCGACGAGCTCGGGGTGGAACTGGAACCGGCGCCGTTGTCCGTGCCCGGACTCGATCAGGCGATGGTCGAGAAGCTGAACGCGGCCGGCATCGAGACGGTGGAAAGTATGATCTCGGCCTCGGCGGCCGAGTTGGGCAACGTGCTCGGCGTTTCCGAGGGCGCGGCCGAGGCGCTCCGTCTGGATGCGGAAGCGGCCACCATGGCGGCCGGCGGGGCCGTGGGAACCGGCGTGACCGAAGCGGTCCCCCAGGACGGGATAGACCCGTTGCCCGTGGCTGCCGCCGAGGAGCCGGATATCGAGTACGCCCCGGCGACGGAGAATGCCGGGAACGCCGCCGAGACCGGTCAAGACGCGCCGGGCGGCGAATGACCCGGGAGCGCGTGTGGCGCCCCGGGTTGCACGGAGACCGGCAGGGGCTCCACCCGGTATCGGCGCCGGTCGAACGCGGCGGGAGGCACGGTCGGCGACAGATGGCCCCAACGGCCCGCACCCATCCCGGATGGGGGGGCGGTGAACGGGAACGCGCGGACACCGTAGACAGAGGACAGACGTTGGCCACGATCCGGATTTACAAGGTCGCCGAAGTGCTCGGGATCCCGAGCCAGGAAGTGATCGACCTCCTTGAGCGTGCGCATGGCATCGAAGTCAAGAGTGCGTCGAGCACCATCGAAGAGATCGTCGCCCGGGAGTTCGCCAAGCGTATTGCCCGCGAGCGCAACCTGAACCTGCCGGGCGGGCGCCTGTTCTCTTCGTCGTCGGCCTCCCCGAGCCGCAAGGGAGCCAGGGCGCCGGAACCGGCCCTGCCGCCGAGGCTGGGTCCTCCGCGGCTGGTGAAGCGCGTCACCCCGCCGCCGGCGCCGACGCCGCCCCCCGAGGCGCGACTGCAGCCCGGCGTTTCCGACACGGCCGAGACCCGGCCGGCGGCGGCATCGGCGGCAACCGTCGCACCGGCAATCCCGGCCGCGAGCCGGCCGGCCGAGGCCATCGCGCCTGCCCCGGCCCCGACCCCGGTCGTCGTCGAGCCGGCGGCGCCCGAGACGCCAGCGGCGCCGGCCGAAGCGGCGGCGCCGGCCGTCCTGGCCGACAAGCCGCCTGTTCCGGCCGCGCCGGCGGTGCCCCGGATGACGCCGGCCGCCTCGGCCGCGCCGGTCGCGCCGGCCGCGACAACCGCACCGGCCGCGACTCCAGCCCCATCGGCCACGACAACCGCACCGGCCACAACCGCACCGGCCGCGGCTCCAGCCGTACCGGCCGCGGCTCCAGCCGTACCGGCCGCGGCTCCAGCCGCACCGGCCGCGGCTCCAGCCGCACCGGCCGGGCCGACGGCTACCCGACCGGCGCCTCCGCCCGCGAAGGCGCCGGAAACGCCGGTCCCGCGAGCCGCGGTCGCGAAATCGACGCCGGCGGCGCCTCCTCCGACCTCGGTCAGCGCGGTGAAGCCGACCGGCCGGCTGGTCCCCTCGATGATGAGGCTCCGCGTCGAGGAGCAGGCCCCGCCCATGATGCCGAGGGCCATTTCGCCGTCGCCGCCGAAGGCCCCTCCGGGTCCGACCCGGCGGCCGTCCCCTCCGGGGGCGGCCCGCCCGACGGCCCCGCCGCGGCCGCGCCCCGGATCGCGGCCGATCGCGCCGGCCGCGCCCCGGCCGACCGCGCCGCTGGGCGGACCGCGGCCGTTGCCGTCGCAGCCGCTTCGCGCGCCGGGAGCCAGACCCGCGGCGCCCGCCGTCGGCTATCGACCCGCGTATCGTCCTCCGCCGCGTCCGCCCGGTGGGCGAAAACGGCGGCCGACGCGTCCGTCGGCGCCGTTCGCCCCCGCGCCGCCGCCGCCGGTCACGCGCACGATCTCGTTGGCCGAAGGCATGACGGTCAAGGATCTTGCGGAGAAGCTGGAGCTGCGCGCCAAGGATGTCCTCAAGAAGCTGATCGAGCGACGGTTGATGATGACCATCAACACGACGCTGGACACCGAGACCGCGACAATGGTGGCGCGGGAGTTCGGCGCCAACGTCGAAATGCGCTCCTTCGAAGAGGAGATACTGGAGGTCGAATCGACCGACGTCCAGGAGGGGGATCTCTCCTCGCGGGCGCCGGTCATCACCGTGATGGGCCATGTCGACCACGGCAAGACGACCCTGCTGGACGCGATTCGCAACTCGCGGGTCGCCGAGCGGGAAGCCGGCGGCATCACCCAGCACATCGGCGCCTATACGGTGGAGATCAACAAGCGGAAGATCGTCTTCCTCGACACGCCCGGACACGAAGCGTTCACCCTGATGCGGGCGCGCGGCGCGCGGGTCACCGACATCGTCATCCTCGTAGTGGCCGCCGACGACGGCGTCATGCCCCAGACGCGGGAGGCGATCGACCACGCCAAGGCCGCCAACGTCCCCCTCATCGTCGCCATCAACAAGATCGACAAGGCGAACGCCAACACGGATCGGGTCAAGACGGAGCTGTCCGAGCTCGGACTGACGGCGGAGGCTTGGGGCGGCTCGACCGTCACCGTCGAGGTATCGGCAAAGAAGCAGCAGAACCTCGATCTCCTCTTGGAGATGATCCTGCTGGTCACCGATCTGGGCGAGCTCAAGGCCAATCCCAAGCGGAGTGCCAGCGGAACGGTGCTGGAGGCCAAGATCGACCGGGGCCGCGGACCGGTGGCCACGATCCTCGTCAAGGACGGCACGCTCCGCATCGGAGACAACTTCATCGCCGGCACCATCGTCGGCAAGGTCCGCGCCCTGATCGACGACCGCGGCCAGCCCCAGAAGGAGTCTGGTCCGTCGAGCCCCGTCGAGGTCCTGGGATTGACCGGGCTGCCGCAGCCGGGAGACACGTTCCAGGCGGTGGCGGATGCCTCGAAGGCCCGGCAGATCGCGATGCTGCGACAGGGTCAGGCCAAGGAGAAGACGCTCGGCGAGAAGGGTGCGCGCCTGACCCTCGAATCGCTCCAACAGCAGATCGCCGAGGGCGGCACGAGGGAGCTGCCGATCATCGTCAAGGCCGACGTCCAGGGCTCCGCCGAGGTTCTCGCCGACGCGCTGAGCAAGCTCGGCGACGAACGGGTCAAGGTGCGGATGCTCAGCAGCGGGGCCGGCGCCGTCAACGAAGGGGACGTGGTCTTCGCGGCGGCGTCCAACGCCGTCATCGTCGGGTTCAACGTGCGCCCGGACCGCAATGCGGCGGCGATGGCGGAACGCGAACATATCGACATCCGCCTCCATCGCGTCATCTATGACGTGACCGAGGAGATCAAGAAGGCGATGGCCGGCCTCCTCGAGCCGACCGTCAAGGAGATCCAGCTCGGACAGGCGCAGGTGCGCGACGTCTTCAAGGTGCCCAAGTTCGGGGCGGCGGCCGGCTGCCTCGTGGTCGAAGGCAAGATCAGCCGATCGGGCGAGACGCAGGCGCGGCTGCTCCGCGACAACGTCGTCATCCACGAGGGCCGCATCGGATCGCTCCGCCGGTTCAAGGACGACGTGAACGAAGTGAAGAACGGTCTCGAATGCGGGATCGCCTTCGAACGCTACGCCGATATCAAGGTGGGAGACGTGATCGAGGTGTTCTCGACGGAGACTATCGCGGCCACCGTCTGATCCATGATCGTCGGACTGCTCTCGATTGAGCTGCATATCGCCGGCGCGCGCTCGTTGAAGGACAAGCGAGCGACGCTCCGGCGGCTGAAGGACAGAGTACGGCGCCTCAACGTCGCCCTCGCCGAGGTCGACCATCACGATCTGCATCAGCGCGCCGGTCTGGGGGTGGTGTCGATCGGCGTCGATCGGGAGGTGGCCGAACGCACCCTCGAGGGAGTCCTCACCGAGATCGATCGCATCGAACCGGGCCTGATGGTTCGACATGAGGTGGAGTGGCTGCTGTGAGGACCGCCGCCGCTCGAAGCGGCTCCCGATAGCGTCCCAGGACGTACGCCATGCCATCTTCCCGTCCCGAACGCGTCGGCGAGCAGGTACGTGCGGAGCTGTGCGCGCTGCTCCGGACCTCGGCCTCGGACCCGGCGCTCCAACTCGTGACGGTGACGCACGTCCGGATGACCCGCGATCTGCAACACGCACGGGTCTACTACACGGTCCTGGGCGATACTGCCGAACGCCGGCAGGCCGACCGCGGCCTGCGGCGCGCAGCGTCGTTCCTTCGCGGCCGGCTCGGTCGCCGGCTCCGCCTCCGGCACGTGCCGGAACTGACCTTCGTGCATGACGACTCGATCGAACGGGAGCAGCGGGTCGCGCACGTGCTCGCGGAGTTGCATCTCGACCGGCCGGCCTCCCCGCCGGAGTCGGATCCGGTCGATTCGTCCGATGTCCCCGAATGACCAGACCCCCTGCTGAACGCACCCGGATACGGGACCACCTGCTGAACGGAACCCGCTTTCTCATCACCTCGCACGCGCGGCCGGACGGCGATTCGCTCGGATCGCAGCTCGCGCTGGCGGAAGCGCTGACCCAGCTCGGCAAGCGGGTCAGGCTGGTGAACAGCGATCCGCCGCCGGGGCGCTACGCGTTCCTTCCCGGTGCGCCGGCGATCGAGGTCGCCGAGACGGTGGAAGCCGGTGCCGACACCGTCGTGGTCCTCGAGTGCGGCACCCTGGGCCGCACGGAGGTGTCCGGCCTCGAAGGCCGGTTCATCGTCAACATCGATCACCACACCGGCAATACCGGGTACGGCGCCGTCAACTGGCTGGATGAATCGGCGTGCGCCTGTGGGGAGCTCGTCTTCGAGCTGATCGAGGCCCTCGGGGCCCGTTTGACGCCGTCGATCGCCACGAACGTCTATGTCGCCATCCTCACCGATACCGGATCGTTCCGGCACGCCAACATCACGGCGCGCACGTTCGAGATCTGCCGCCGCATCGCCGGCGCCGGGGTGGACGCGGCCGCCGTTGCCGCGCGGGTGTTCGACAACGGGAGTCTCGGACGGTTGCGGCTGACCGGCCGGGTGCTGGACCGGATGCAGCTCGAAGATGACGGCCGGGTCGCGGTCCTCGCCGTCGACGAGGCGATGCTGCGGGAGACCGGCTGCGATGCGGACGACCTGGAGGGCGTCGTCAACCTGCCGCTGGCCGCGGGGGACGTCAGGGCGGTGATCCTGCTGAAGCAGGCCGGGACCGGTCTGCGGGTCAGCCTGCGGTCGAAGGACGCGATCGACGTCCGGCGCGTCGCGGTATCGTTCGGAGGCGGGGGACATCGCAACGCCGCCGGGCTGACCATCGAGGCCCCCTCCCCGGATGTTCGAGCCCGGCTCGTGGCCCAGGTGGCCGCAGCTGTCGCGGAGTCCCGACCGGCGTGAGCACTTCACAGGCAGCGGCCGGGATTCTGATCGTCGACAAACCGGGCGGCCCGACGTCACACGATATCGTGGCGGTCGCGCGGCGCGCCCTCGCGTGCAGGAAGGTGGGACATCTCGGCACGCTCGATCCCCTGGCCACCGGGGTGCTGCCCCTGGTGGTGGGGCGAGCGACGCGGCTCGCGGCGTTGTTCGCCGGCGCCACCAAGCAGTACGACGCGGTCATTCGACTCGGACTCGAGACCGACACGTGCGATATCGGCGGCACCGTCACCGGGGGATCGGACGCCGGGCGCGAGGGCTCCCCGCCGGGTCCGCCCGCGTCCCGCGAGGCGGTCGCGGAAGCGGCCGCCGGCTTCGTGGGATCCCATCTGCAACGGCCGCCGGCCGTCTCGGCCAAGAAGATCGAGGGGGTGCGGGCCTACGATCTGGCGAGACGACAGCGCCCGGCGGAGCCCGCCCCGGTTCGCGTCACCGTCGACGCGCTGGAGGTGCTGTCGATCGACGGGCCGCGCGTACGGTGCCGCATCGCCTGCTCGAGCGGCTTCTACGTGCGCGCGCTGGCGCGCGACCTCGGGGGGGCGTTGGGCTGCGGGGCATGCCTCGAGACGTTGCGGCGTGAACGACACGGCCGATTCACCCTCGCCGACGCCGTACCGCTGGCCGGAATCGTCGAGGCGGGAGCAGACGCGGCCGCCCGCCTGATCCCGCTCGATGCCCTGCTTCCGGAGTTGCCCGGCGTCGTCGTCACCGAACGGGGGGCGCGGCGGACGGCACACGGCAACCCGCTGGATCTATCGGACGTCGCCCCGGCGACCGGTGGCCGGCCGCCGGCGCCGGCGACCCGGATCCGGCTGCTGGACGCCGCCGGCCGGCTGCTGGCGATTGCCGAGCCGGACGCCGACGGGGCTTTGCATCCCAGGATCGTTCTAGTGTAGGATTGCTCGGTTCACCGGTATGAGAGGGATCGTTGACGACGATTGCGGCTTGGAGCACAGACTGCTGAGCCATCTCGCATGTTTGAATCTGGACCCAGGTCGGAGTGATCAGCAGTGGTGCTACAAAAGGAACAAAAAACCGAGCTCATCGGCTCGTACCAAGTACATCAGACGGATACTGGTTCGCCCGAGGTACAGGTCGCTCTGCTGAGCGAACGTATCAGCTATCTGACGGAGCACTTCAAGATCCACGCAAAGGACCACCACTCGCGCCGTGGACTGCTGAAGCTGGTCGGACAGCGGCGGCGGCTCCTCGACTACCTCAAGTCGAAGGACTCGGGGCGATACGCCGATCTGATCCGCCGGTTGGGACTTCGCAAGTAGCCGGAACGGTTCCCGTTCCGCTACCGGTTCTTCCCCTCGCTCGTCTCCTCGCCGTTCGGCGCGTATCTGGAGTGGAACATGTATACAGGCGAAGTGAATGTCGGCGGCCACCCCCTGACCATCGAGACCGGCAGGTTGGCCCGGCAGGCCAACGGCGCGGTCGTGGTGCGGTACGGAGACACGATGGTCCTCGTCACCGCCTGCTATTCGCCGGGCATACGCGAGGGGATCGACTTTCTTCCGCTGACCGTCGACTACCGGGAGAACACCTACGCCTCGGGCCGCATTCCGGGCGGGTTCTTCAAGCGCGAGGGCAAGCCGCCGGAAAAGGAAGTTCTGACGAGCCGCCTGATCGACCGGCCGATCAGACCGCTCTTTCCCGCCGGCTGGCATCACGAGACCCAGGTCGTGGCCTTCGTCATCTCGGCCGACACCGACAACGATTCGGACGTGCTGGCCTTGACCGGCGCCTCGGCGGCGCTCGCGGCCTCCGAGATTCCGTTGCAGTCGAACATTGCGGCGGTGCGGGTCGGGCTGCTCGACGGCAAGCTGCTGATCAACCCCACCTATGACGAGCGGCGGCGGGGCCGGCTGGATCTCGTGGTGGCGGGAAGCCGGGATGCGCTGGTGATGGTCGAGGCCGGGGCGCACCAGTTGTCGGAAGCGGAGATGGTCGAGGCGCTGGAGGCCGGTCACGAGGCCATCCGCAGCATCATCGACGAGATCGACAAGCTGGCCGAGGCCGCCGGCAAGCCGAAGCTGACCGTCGATACGAAGGCGCCGGCCCCCGAACTGGTCAGGGAGGTCGAGGATGCGCTGCTCGGTCCCCTTGCCGAGGCCATGCGCATCCGCGACAAGCTGGAGAACTATGCGGCGGTCGACCGGGTGCGCGACGACTACCTGGCGACGCTGCCGGAGGGCGACGCCGAGCGCCGCGGCGATGTCAAGACGATCTTCAAGGACCTGAAGGAGCGCGTGCTCCGGGACGAGATCCTCGAACGGGGCCGGCGGCTCGACGGCCGGGCGTTCGACGAGATCCGTACCATCACTTCGGACGTCGGTCTCCTCCCGCGCACGCACGGGTCGGCGGTGTTCACCCGCGGCGAGACCCAGGCTCTGGTCACGGCGACGCTCGGCACCGCCGACGACAAGCAGAAGGTCGAGCTGGTCGACGGCGAGATGTACCGCCGTTTCATGTTGCACTACAACTTTCCCCCCTTCTCCGTCGGCGAGGTCAAGTTCCTGCGCGGCCCCGGCCGGCGCGAGATCGGCCACGGCAACCTCGCCGAACGCAGCCTGTTGCCGGTGCTGCCCGGCGAAGAGGTGTTCCCCTACACGGTACGGGTGGTCTCCGACATCCTGGAATCGAACGGGTCGTCCTCGATGGCCTCGGTCTGCGGCGGCACCCTGGCCCTGATGGATGCCGGCGTGCCGCTCGCGGCGCCGGTGGCCGGGGTGGCCATGGGCCTGATTCTAGATGAGGCCACCGGACGTCACGCCGTGCTCAGCGACATCGCGGGGGCGGAAGATCACTATGGCGACATGGACTTCAAGGTCGCGGGCACCGCGTCGGGGATTACCGCCCTGCAGATGGACATCAAGATCGGCGGGATAACCCCCGCCATCATGCGGGAGGCGCTCGAGCAGGCCCGCGCCGGGCGGCTGCACATTCTCGACCGGATGCGCACCACGCTTCCGGACCCGCGCTCGAACATCTCGACCTATGCCCCCCGCATCGTCACCATCAAGATACCCGTCGACAAGATTCGCGACGTCATCGGCCCCGGTGGAAAGACCATCCGCAGCATCATCGAACGGACCGGGGTGCGCATCGACGTCGAGGACGACGGCCACGTCAACATCGCGTCGAACGACGACGAGTCGGCCCAGCGCGCGATCTCGATTATCGAGGAGCTCACGGCGACCCCCGAGCTGAACAAGTCGTACCTGGGCACCGTGCAGCGCATCACCGACTTCGGGGCGTTCGTCGAAGTGCTGCCGGGCGTCGACGGCCTCCTGCATGTCTCGGAAATCGCGCACTACCGCGTCAAGGACGTCCGGGACGAGCTCCAGGAAGGCGAGCAGGTTCTCGTCAAGGTGATCAACGTCGACCCCTCCGGCAAGATCCGGCTGAGCCGGAAGGCGTTGCTCGACAAGCCGGCGGGCGGTTCGGACACCGGCGATCGGCGGGAACGCAAGCCCACGGGCCAAGCCTAAGGAGCTTGCGCCGTAGAAGTTCGCGCCAGCGAACTTCCAACGCGACCGCAAGGTCGCGCCAGGAGCTTGCGCCGCAGGAGTTTCGCGTCAGCGAAGCTCCCAACGCGACCGCAAGGTCGCGCCAGGGCTAGGAATGGCCCAACTGCACTGAAATCAGCTTCGAGACGCCCGGTTCCTCCATCGTCACCCCGTACAGGCGATCCGCGATCTCCATCGTCTTGCGGTTGTGGGTGACGAGGATGAACTGCGTCTCCGACTGCATCCCCCGCAGCATTTCGACGAAACGCCCGATGTTGGCTTCGTCGAGGGGCGCATCGATCTCGTCCAGCAGGCAGAAAGGGCTCGGCTTGAACCTGAAGATCGCGAACATCAGAGCCATGGCCGTCAGCGCCTTCTCGCCGCCGGACAGGAGCTGAATGCTCTGCAGGCGTTTGCCGGGAGGCTGGGCGATGATGTCGATGCCGCTCTCCAGCAGATCCGTCTCGTCGAGCAGCGCCAGCCCCGCCCGGCCGCCGCCGAACAGGGTGGAGAACGTCTTCTGAAAATGGGTGTTGATGGCGTCGAAGGCCTCGCGGAACCGCTCGCGCGTCGTCTTGTTGATTCTCGCGATCGCATCGACGGTCGCCGCGATGGACTCCACCAGGTCTTTCCGCTGCGTGGTCAGAAAATCGTACCGCGCGTCGAGGTCATCGAACTCTTCGATGGCCATCATGTTCACGGGCCCGAGGCGTTCGATCTTCTCCCGAAGGATTGCCGTCGTTTCCTCGACGTCCACCGCCGCCTCCCCGGCCGCGGAGAAACCGGCCTCCGGCGCCTCTCCGGTCCCGTCCCCGGATTCCGGGGCGGCCGCCCGATCGCCGCCGGCTTCGTCCTCGTCTTCCGAGGGGCCGGCATCGTCCCGCTCGCCGGCGAGCTGTCCGGCCGCGGCCAGGCCCTCCTCCTCGATCCGCTCCGCCCGCGCCGCAACCTCGTCGAGGGTCAACTGGAGCGTGTCTCGACAGGTGTCCGCCAAGTGGCCGAGGTCGCGCTCGGCGGTGACCCGGGCGAGATCGATGGTCGCCGCCTCGCTCCGCCGTTCCTCGAGGGCGGCGCGCGCGACCCGCACCCCACCGTCCTCCGTCTCGAGCCGCCCACGCAGGTCGAGGACCTGCTCGTCGGCCGCCCGGACGTCCTCCCGCAAGGTCGCCAGCTCCGTGATCTCGTCGTCGATCCGCTGCCTGGAATCGGCCTCCGAAGCGATCAGGGCTTCCCGGGCGGCGCCGATCCGCGCATGTTCGGCCGTGCGATGCTCGAGACGCTCCTCGAGCTCCCGGTTGGCGCGCTCGGTCCGCAGGACGCCGGTCTCGAGCGCAGACGCCCGCTCGACCAGCCCCGCGTGTCCGGCCTTCACCTCCCCCACGTCGCGACGCAGCTGCTCGATCGACGCCCGCCCGTCGAAGACCCGGCGCTGGGCCGCCGCCAGCCGCTCGTCAGCCTCGCGCTGTTCGCCTTCGAGCCGTTTGATCGAGGCCCGAGCCTCGTCGCGGCGTACTGCGAGCGCGGCGCGCTCCTCGTCCACCGTACGCCGTTCGGTATCGATCAGGTCCTTCTTCTGCTGGAGCCTGACCGCCGTCGCCGCCGCCGCGCTCCGCTGCATGTCGTGGCCCAGCATCGACTTTTCGTGCTGATACCGTTGCCGCTGCAGCTCGCCGAGGGCCGTCTCGGCCGCGGCCACGGTGGCGTCGCGCTCGGCGATGGCCGCGGTCAGGCGTTCCACGACCGTTTCCTCGGTCGCGATCTGCGCTTCGAGGTCGCGGATCTGCCGTTTGGTGGCGAGGATCCCGAGCGCCTCCGCCTTGGCGCCCCCATCCACCCGGGCCGGACCGTGAAACACGTCGCCATCGGGAGTCGCGATCGGCGCCGCGGTCAGCTCGGCCGCTTCCGCCGCCGCCTCGAACGACGGCGCCAACCAGTGGTTCGCGATGGCGGGGCCGACGGCGGCGGCGCCCGGACCATTGACCTCGACCACGCCGGCGACCGACTCGACCGAGGAAGCGGGCGCACCGGGGTCCGAGGCCGCCCGATCGGCGGCTTCGACGACCAGGAAGCCGACCCGGCCGGCGCCGTGGCTCCGCACGAACGCGATACCCGCCTCGGCGTCGGCCCGGGACGCAACGACGACATGCTGCAGCAAATCGCCGAGGCAGGCTTCCACCGCCCGCTCGCGTCCCGGCGCCACCTCCAGATGGTCGGCAACCGACCCCAGATGGCGTACCGCCGCCCCATCCGCCGACAGCAACAGCCTCGCCGCATCCGTGTAGGCGGCGCGGGTCGCCTCCAGGTCGCGCAGCGAGGTCAACCGACCGCTCAGACCGGCCAACCCTTGTTCCCGCCCGCGAAGATCCCGCGCGAGCGCCTCGCGTTCGCGACGCACGGAGACGAGCTCGGCCTCGCGTTCGGTGCACAGCGCCTGGACGCGTTCGAGCGCCGTCTTCGTCTCCCGTTCGTCGACATCGAGGCGTGCCTGCTCCGCCGCCAGCTCCTGGGTCTCTATGACCAGATCCGCGGCCTCGGCATCGAGCTTGGCCATCGACTCGCTCAGCCGCTCGTGGCTCGCCGACGCATGCTCGATGGCGTGCTGCAACGCGGTGGCCGCGTTGACCGCCGCGAACACTTCGCTCCGGGCCGCCTCGACGTCGCCGTCGAGTCCGTCCAGCGCCAACTGGGCCTGTGCGAGCTCCTCGTCTTTCGACTGCAGGCTCGCACCGACACGGTCACGCTCGGCTCCACAGCGGCGCGCGTCCGCGATCTGGGCGTCGAGCTCGGCCCGGGCCGGATCCCGCTTCGCCCGCAGATCCGCCAGCTCGCCCGAGATCTCGGCCAGGGACTCGGCCAGCGCCTGAATCTGCTGGCCGTCGAACGCCAACTGCTGCTGGCGCCGCTCGACGGCCAGATCGAGCGCGTGGGCGGCATCCCGGCTGCGGGTGGCCGCGCTCTCGGCCTCTGCGAGCTCGATCTGGCAGCGCTCGCGATTCCCTTCGACCGTCGCCACCTGTGCCGCCGCCGCCTCTTCGACCTCGCGCGCCGACCCCAGTCGGGTGCGGGCAGTCGCGAGCTCCGCCGCGAGGACCCGGAACCGCCGGGCGAATCCGAGCGTCTCCCAGCGCCGGAGCTCCTCTCGCAACCGGCGATAGCGCCGGGCCTTGGCCGCCTGCCGCTTGAGCGACTTCCGCTGCTTCTCGACCTCGTAGATGATGTCGTCCACCCGGGTCAGGTTCTGCCGCGCCGCGTCCAGCTTGAACTCGGCCGCCCGCCGGCGGCTCTTGAATTTCGTGACGCCGGCCGCCTCCTCAAGAAGCTGTCGCCGTTCCGTCGGCCGCGCGCCCAGGATCTGCCCGATCTTGCCCTGCTCGATGACCGCATAGGCCTTGACGCCGACGCCCGAGTCCATCAGCAGGTCCTGGATGTCCCGCAGGCGGCAGATCCGGCCATCGATCAGATACTCGCTCTCGCCGGACCGATACAGCCGGCGGCCGACCTCGATGTCCCGGGTGATGAGCGGCAGGAGATCGTCGATGTCCGCATCGTCCAACGGCGGTTCGGCGGGCGCGGGCTCGGGAGGCGCACCGGCCGGCATCACCACCGGAAGCTCTTGGGGGTCGGGTCCCCCGACCTGTCCCGGAGCTGCCGCCACCTGGGCCAGATACAACCTGACCTCGGCCGTGCCGATCGGCTTCCGGCCATCGCTTCCGGCAAAGATGACGTCTTCCATGCGCTCGCCGCGCAGGCTCTTGGCGCTCTGCTCGCCGAGGACCCACGTGATCGCGTCGATGACGTTGCTCTTGCCGCAACCGTTGGGACCGACGATGGCGGTCACGCCGTCGTCGAACACCAGGTTGGCCCGTTCGGGAAAGCTCTTGAACCCGGAGATGGCTAGCTGCTGCAAACGCATGGGATTCCGTACATCAAAAAAGCCGCCCGAAAACGGGGTACTACATCACCCCTTTTCGAGCGGCTGGGAACGCTGCGAAAAGACTCGACGATCTCTCGCCGCCGTCAGTTACCGCCGGCACTGCGCGGCCTGCCCGGCAGTGTACCAGGAGTGCGACCGGCGGGCAAGCCGTTCGCGCTGCGCAAGCGCGAGCACCTCGGTCAGTCCTGGCCCGCCGCCGCCGCCGCGCCACCCCGCCGCGACATCCGCAACAGGCGCTCGGCCTCGGGAAACAGGGTCACGCCGAGCTGCGCCTGCGGATCGGCGGAGACGAGGTTGCGCCGCGCCTCCTCCACGCTGAAGAGGGCGAGATCGATCTCGTATCGCATCATCGCCCGAATGAAGCCGATATCCGCGTCGAACGCCTCTTCATCGATGGTCAGCCCCCGGGTCTCGAGCTGTGCGCGGAACGCGTCCATCATGGCGTCGTCCATCGCGAACCCGGGCGCGAGCCGCTGGCGGCCCTCGCCCTGATCCTCGATGCGGGTGTCGCCCTCGGCCGAGAAACGCTCGGCGAACGTGGCAAACTCCTGCCGGACGGCAAGCAGGCGTCCGAACGAGGTCGGGTCGAACCCTTCGATGGGCCCGGCCAGGAAGTAGTCGGGCTCTATGCCGCCGCCGCCGAACACCTCACGACCGCCATCCGTCAGCCGCCGCTCGCTCGCGTCGTGCTCCGACGGCTTCTGGTCCCGCAACGAGTAGGTCAGGTACTCGTCGAACGTCCCGTCCCAGGGCCGTTGGATCATGCGTCCGCTCGGCGTGAAGTACCGCGCCGTCGTCAAGGCCAGACCGGCCTCGCGGCTCACCCGAAAGACCGACTGCACCAGCGCCTTCCCGAACGTCGTCTCCCCGACGATGAGACCGCGGTCGTGGTCCTGGACCGCCCCGGACACGATTTCCGAGGCGCTGGCGCTGTTGCGGTTCACCAGCATCACGAGGGGGATATCGACGTGGCCGCCATCCTCCCGCGCATGGTAGTCCTGGTCGGAGTTCTCGATCCGGCCGCGGGTATAGACGATGAGGTCTCCCCGCGGCAGGAACTCGTTCGACACGCGGATCGCCTGGTCGAGGGGCCCGCCGGGGTTCTCCCGCAGATCCAGCAGGAGTTGCTCCATCCCGAGGTCGTCCAGCTTCCTGAGCGCCTGACGCAGCTCCCGCGAGCTGGTCTCCGAGAAATCGCGCAGACGCACGTACCCGGTGGTGGCATCGATCATGAACGCCCCCAGGACCGTGGGTATCGTGATCTCGTCCCGTTCGACCTCCAGATCGATCAGCTCGTCGTAGCCCCGCCGCCGAATCGACACGACGACGGTGCTGCCCTTGGGTCCCCGGAGCTTCCTGACGGCATCGTCGCTCGTGATGCCGCCGGCGTCCTCGCCCTCGATGCGCGCGATGACGTCCCCGCGCCGAATGCCCCGGCGATACGCGGGCGACCCCTCGAAGAGGTTCATCACCGTGATGTCGCCGTTGATGACGTTGATGGAGATGCCCAGGCCGTAGTAGCGCCCCTCCTGCCGCTCGCGGAGGCGCGCGTACGAGCGCGGATCCATGAAGTTCGAGTGCGGATCGAGCGTCTGCAGCATGCCCCCGGTCGCCCGGTAGACGAGCTGCTCGGAATCGACCTCGCCGACATACGTGGTCTCGATCGCCGCGAGGGCGGTCGCGAACGCCTCGTACTGCTCGCTGAGACGGTCCTGACCCGCCAGCACCCGCCCACCGAAGAATCCGCCCAGTACCGCGGACCCGACCACGACCGCCACCGCCATCGTCAGAGTTCGCCTTCCAGTCATGGCTATGATGCTAACAGAAACCGGACGGGATGCCGCACCTATCGACAGGCCACCCTCGCCCGGCCGGCCCGGCGCACCGTTCTCCGGCCCGAGACGGCAACACCGCGGATTCCCGCCGCCGCACGTCATTGACGGTTAACGTGCTGTACCAGAAAGACTTGCGCCAAGAATGTCTGAGCCGGCAGCTTGACCGCACGGCCTGCTCGTTCCTATAATGCGGAGATTGGGGATTGTGCCATGTTGGGGATCCAACCCGCATGACCATCGGGTCGGCATCCCGCCGGCACGGGCGCAGCAAGGAGCCGCGATCATGATTGGTTCGATCGGGACGATGGAGCTGGTCGTCATTCTGGTCATCGCCTTGATGGTGTTCGGGCCGCGCAAGCTGCCGGAGCTGGGCCGATCCATCGGCAAGAGCCTCGGCGAGTTCAAGCGCGCATCGAACGATCTGCGCCATACGCTGGAGGACGAGATCCACGTGGAAGAGCAGACTCGGCGGGAGACCGTCAAGCCCGCCCCCACCCCCGCACCCACGCCCGCACCTGCTTCCGCTTCCGCAACGGTCGACCCCGTGAACGACCCGCACCAGGATGCGGCCGGCACGGTCTGATCGGAAGCCAGAGTCATGCCCGCCGTTCCCGTTCCCGACACCCCAGAGACGGATCCCGAAACGCAGATCGCAACCCGACCCGACCCCGACGACGCACTGAGCGACGGCAAAGAGCTCGACGAGGAAAAGCTCGACGAGGAAGAGCTCGACGAGGAAAAGCTCGACGACGGCGGCGGCGGCCGGATGTCCTTTCTCGACCATCTGGACGAGTTGCGCAAGCGGCTCGTCACCTCTGTCGGCGCGATCTTCGTAGGGGTTCTCGTCGCATTCCCCTTCTACGAGCGGATCACCGCGTTCGTCATGGTGCCCCTGAACGCGACCCTCGAAGATGGCCAGGGGTTCATCTACACCGAGCCTACGGAGGCGTTCTTCCTCCTGATCAAGGTGTCCGCGCTGATGGGGCTGCTCCTCGCGCTCCCGATCGTGCTCATGCAGTTCTGGCTCTTCGTCGCCCCCGGTCTGTACGCCCACGAGAAGAAGTTCGCGATTCCCTTCGTCACCCTGTCGACGCTGTTCTTCATCGGGGGATGCCTGTTTTCCCACTACCTCCTGTTCCCCGTGGCGTGGGCGTTCCTGGGCGGCTTCTCGACCGAGTACCTGCAGTTCCTGCCGAGGCTGGCGCCGACGTTCTCGCTCTACATCCGGTTGACGCTCGCCTGCGGGGTCGTGTTTCAGATGCCCACCGTGGTGCTCTTCCTCGCCCGCGTCGGAGTTCTGACCGCGCGTTTCCTGATACGGAACACCAAGTACGCCATCCTCGTCATCTTCATCGTCGCCGCGGTGCTGACGCCGACCGGCGATCCGGCCACGCTGACCCTGATGGCGGCGCCGATGATTGTGCTCTACGGCGTGAGCATCGTGATCGCCTGGCTGGTGGCGCCCCGGAAACGGGCCGACGGCGACTGACGCGCCTTCACCGCGGGCCCGGCGCCAGAACGGCCAGCACGAGGAGCCGTTCGGGTCCCGGATTGCGGATGCCGTGGGGCTCGCCGGCTGGAGCCACGAGCAGTCTGCCGGCCTGCATCGGCACTTCCCGGCCGTCGAGCAGGAACACGCCCCGACCGGCGATGACGTGGTAGACCTTGTCCATGTCCTCGTGCGCATGGAGCGCATGGGACTGACCGGGTTCGAACGCGTTCAGGCCGACCATCACGCGCTCGGAGCGAAAGAGAGTGCTCTTGCCCATCTTGTCGGGCGCATAGACCGCATGCTTCCGCGGGTCGATCGATGTGGGGTGTTCCATTTGGGATGCCACCAGGGCGCGGCCCGGATCGCGTCGCCTTCCGCGTCCGGCACCGATTCGGTCCCGGACACCACCCGGCGTCTCGTACCCGGAACCGCCCGTGCTCAGTACGACTTGGCGAAATACGCGTCCACCTGACCCGGCCTTCCGCACTGTATGCAGTCGCCGGACGCCGGCGGAGGCTCGAGCGGCAGATTACGGATCGTCGCCTGCGTGGCGGTCTTGATCTGCGTCTCGCAGTCGGCGTCGCCGCACCACGGCGCGACGACGTAGCCGGGCCGGCCCTCCAGGATCGCATCGAACTCGGCCCGGTCGGCGGTCCGGAAGGTGTGCTCGGCCCGAAACGCGACCGCCCGGTCGAACAGCGCCTGCTGGACCGTGTCCAGCAGCGCCTCGATCCCCGCCGCGAGGCCGTCCATGGGGGTCGGCATCTTGTCCCGCGTGTCGCGGCGGACGAGCATGACCTGTCCGTTCTTGATGTCCCGCGGACCGATCTCGAGGCGCAGCGGCACCCCGCGCATCTCCCACTCGGCGTACTTCCAGCCGGGCGAGTGCTCCTCGCGGTCGTCGAGCATGACGCGGATGCCCCGGGCCTCGAGCTCCTGCCGGATCCGCTGCGCATGCGGCAGCACCGTCTCGCGCCAGTCGCCCCGCGGAATCGGCACGATGACGACCTGGTGCGGCGCGACCCGGGGCGGCAGGATCAGCCCGCTGTCGTCGCCGTGGGTCATGATGACCCCGCCGATGAGGCGCGTGGTCATCCCCCAGGACGTCTGCCACCCGTATTGCACCGTCTTGTCCCGTCCCTGGAACGTGATGTCGAACACCTTGGCGAAGTTCTGTCCGAGATTGTGGGACGTGCCGGCCTGCAGGGCCCGCCCGTCCCCCATCAGCGCCTCGATCGAGTAGGTCTTCGCGGCCCCCGCGAACTTCTCGCTCTCGGTCTTGCGGCCTTCCAGCACCGGCATCGCCAGCTCGGTCTCGCAGAACTCCTTGTAGACCCCGAGCATCTTCAGCGTCTCCGCCTGCGCCTCCGCCTCGGTCTCGTGCACGGTGTGGCCTTCCTGCCACAGGAACTCGGTGGTGCGCAGGAAGAGCCGGGTCACCTTCTCCCAGCGCACGACGTTGGCCCACTGGTTGATGAGCACCGGCAGGTCGCGCCAGGACTGTATCCACTTCGAGTACATCGTGCCGATGATCGCCTCCGAGGTCGGACGCACCACCAGCCGTTCTTCGAGCTTCTCATCTCCCCCGTGGGTCACCCAGGCCACCTGCGGGGCGAACCCCTCCACGTGCGCGGCCTCCTTCTTGAGCAGTCCCTCGGGGATGAACATCGGGAAGTACGCGTTGACGTGCCCGGTCGCCTTGATGCGACGATCGAGGGCCTGCTGCATGAGCTCCCACATGGCGTAGCCGTAGGGCCGGATGACCATGCAGCCCTTGACCGGCGAATAGTCGGCCAGCTCGGCGCGGCGAATGACGTCCGTATACCACCGGGGAAAATCCTCGGACCTGGGGGTGATCTCCTTCACGAACGCGGCGTCCTTGTCCGACATCGGCGGGGGTCCTCCGGGCAAAACTGCTATCCTACCACTCCATTCCGGGAGGCCGGTGGCGAAACCACACGCGCTGCCCAGAGACCCGGTGAGGGCGCCAGCGAGCTGAAAGGCGCCCGCATGGAAAGGCGCGACGAGGGCGCCTGTTGGGCATGGGCAACCGCGGAACAATACCGTCCGCGGAACAATACCGTCCGCGGAACAATACCGTCCGCGGAACAATACCGTCCGCGGAACAATACCGTCCGCGGAACAATACCGTCCGCGGAACAATACCGTCCGCGGAACAATACCGTCCGCGGAACAACGCAGCCCACGTGCGCTGCATCGCGGGTCGATGCAGCGGGGCTTCGCCATGGGCTCCCCGGAAGCCTGCCCGCGGTGCGACGCGTGCCGCGGATACGACGAACCCTCCATGGAACCGAAGCGGATCGACGTCGCCAGCGCAACGCGCACCTACCCCGTATTCGTGGCCCACGGCCTGGCCGCCCAGATGGACCGGTGGCTGTCCGAGGCCCGAATCGGAGAACGCAGATTCCTCGTATCCAGTCCGACGGTCTGGACCCGGCATGGCGAGACCATTCACGCCGCGTTGCCGGACATCGAGCCCGTGCTCGTGCCGGACGGAGAACGCTCGAAGACCCTGCACACCGTATCGCGCATCTATGAAGCGCTGATCCGCGCCGGTGCGGATCGGCACTCGACGGTCATCGCCGTCGGGGGCGGGGTCCTCGGCGACACCGCGGGGTTCGCGGCCGCGACGTACCTCCGCGGCGTGGACCTGGTCCACGTGCCGACCACTCTGCTCGCCCAGGTGGACAGCTCCGTCGGCGGCAAGGTCGGCGTCAACCACCCGCTCGGCAAGAACCTGATCGGCGCCTTTCATCCGCCCGCCGCGGTCATCACCGACCCGCAGCTTCTGGACACCCTGCCCCGCCGCGAGCTTCGCGCCGGCCTCTACGAGGTCGTCAAGTACGGGGTCATTGCCGACCGGGCGCTCTTCGACCGGCTCGTGGACGACCTGCCGGAGATCTTTGCGCGGAGGCCGGAGTTGCTGGTGGATATCGTCGCCGCCTCCTGTCGAATCAAGGCCGACGTCGTCGCCGACGACGAACGCGAGGGGGGACGGCGCCGCATCCTGAACTTCGGGCACACGGCCGGCCATGCCCTGGAGGCGGTCACGCGCTACCGCGCTGCGCCACCGAGGCGTCTGCATGCTGGTCACGGGCTCGCCGGCGCCCGCGGCCTGAGGCGGTAGCCTACGGCATGCTGGTCGCGACGCGGCTCGCCGGCGCCCGCGGCCTGATCGACAAGGGGGATCAGGCCGAGCTGATCGCGCTCATAGGCCGGATGGGTCCGCTGCCGTCGGTGACCGACCTGTCGCCGGCGGACGTGCTCGCGGCCATTCAACGCGACAAGAAGGTCATCGACGGGCGTCTGCACTTCGTGCTCCCGCAGGGAATCGGCGATACCGTCATCGTCGACGACGTGACAGAGAAGGAGATCCGGCTCGCGCTGGGCACCATCGGGGTCCGAGGCCGGGACTAGGAATCTGCGCCGTAGAAGTTCGCGCCAGCGAACTTCCAACGCGACCGCAAGGTCGCGCAGGAGCCTGCGCCGCAGAAGTTTCGCGCCAGCGAAACTTCAAACGCGACCGCAAGGTCGCGCGAGGAGTCTGCGCCGCAGAAGTTTCGCGCCAGCGAACTTCAAACGCGACCGCAAGGTCGCGCAGGAGTCTGCGCCGCAGAAGTTTCGCGCCAGCGAAACTTCAAACGCGACCGCAAGGTCGCGCGGTCGCGCGGTCGCACTAGCGCACGACGTTCCACGCGACCACCTGCACCGCGGCGGCGCGTCTGATCACCGTCGCCTCGACCACCCTCCTGACACGAAACGAACCGAACGCGGCCGCTCGCACCACGAGACGGGCGTTCGCATCGTCGGCGTCGGCATCGGCGAGGCCGCGGCGGATCCACGCGGCCAGGTAGAGTCGCGGAACCCGGTCCGGCGCGCCGACCAGGTCTCCGAACCAGCCCCACGCGAACAGGCGCCAAGGGGGCTCGCCGGAACGATCGCGATCCGGCAGGAGGGCGCGGGCTTCCGCCTCGGCATCGACGACCGACCCATCTGGCAACAACACCGAGACCGGCCCGGCCCGGAACCGGGCGGACCCGAACCCCTCCAGCAGTGCATCCCAATCCGATCCGCCGGCCAGATCGGCGATCACGCTCGCCAGCAGGCCGTCGGCCGCGTACAGCGCCTGCACCGCGCGCCGGTGATTCGCCTCGACGGCCTCCTCGATCATGACGATCGCCACCAGGGCGCCCGCCAGCGCGGATACCAGGACGCCGGTCAGCACCGTCGCGAGGAGGGCGCTCCCCGTCTCATTCGCCCGCACCGATCCCCGCAATCCCCAGATTGGGCGGCGTGACCACGACGGCGACGCGGTAGTCCGGCGCGACCGCTCCACCGCCACCCCCCGGACCGGGGGCCAGCAGCCGTCGATTCGAACCAGGCCGATCGGAAGCGGGGCTCTCGACCCGGACGTCGAATCCGATCGCCCGCACCCGCAGCAGATCCGCATCGAACGGGGACCCGGCCGGCCCGCACCAGGGTCCGTCCGTAAATCGGTCCAATCCAATGGCCTGCAACGGCCCCCGCGGCGCATCCGGCGTCTCGGGCGCGCACGGCGATTCAGTGGCCGCCGCGCCGCCGAAGAATCGAAACTGCAGCGCGGCCAGACCGTCCAGCATCGGGAAGTTCCCCCGCCAGCCGTCGTACTGTCTGAGCTGCCTCTGCTCCTCGTCGAGATAATAGTGACGGACATCGATCGGAGCGATCACTGCACCGGCCTCGAAGGCGGTCGCGGTCGGACCGACCTGATCCAGCACGAGCGTCCCCTCGCCGGTACTGCGCACCCGGAACACGTCCCACGCGGGCCGGTCGTCGAAGACCAGCACCAGATCGCCGGTGCGGTATCCGCATCCGGGCCGGCCGCACCCCGGCCCCGGGGCCAGCCGCACCTCCGTGCCGGACCCGGTCATCGCATCCAGCACCCGGGTTTCGGCGCCACCGTCCGGAGACACCGACAGCATCGAGATCGCGTCGGAGCGGACCTGCTGGTGCTCGCGGTCGCGGGCCCAGCGCCCCACCCGGTACGGCACGATCGGCGGCAGCATCCGCCGGAGCGGCCCGGGCTCCACCCGCGCGGTTCCTCTTCCGGCCGCCAGCAGGTCCGCGTGCAGTCGATCGAACGCATGCCGCAGGCGCTGCTGGGCGTCCGCCATCGCCGGAAGCGACCGGTTCAGCAGCAGCGCCGGGCGCACGGCGCCGTAGAGCCCGGCCAGCACGACCACGGTCAGGGCGAGTGCGACGATCGTCTCGATCAGCGAGAATCCCGCGTCCCGCGGGCCGGGCACGACGTGGATCGAGGGGCTGCCCGCGCGGCCGACGCCGGTCGGCTCGACCGCCGTCACGACCCCTCCGGCGCGGGCAGCAGCGTGACCACCAGGACCTCGTGCGGCGCCGGATCGCGAGAGGCTCGGTCATCGCTCGAACCAATGACCGCGACCCGGACCTCCACGATCAGCATCCCGGGTTGTCCGGCCCCTCGGCGAACCGACGTCACCCGCCGGTACAGGGCGCCGGGCGGTGGGGCCCCGCCCCGGCCGAGCAGATCCCCGCCGGCGTTCAGGAACTCGGTCTGGGCCGGTCCCGCCCCGGCCAACGCGTCCCCCCACGGCGCGCCGCCCGCGCGCAGCTGCTCGATCCGGTCGGTTGCGAACATGAGCGATGACGTCCGATGGCGAGCCAGGACGAGTGAACGGGCCGACATGGCAAACAGGTGTGCGGCGCCAGCCGCCAGCGTGGCGAACAGACCCGCGGCAACCAGGACCTCGACCAGACCGATACCGCGGGCGGAGCAGGCGCGAACGCACGAATCGACGGACGGAGGCGGTCGACGATGCCGATCTTCCATACCGATTCCTTCCATACCGCTTCAAACAGCAATATCCGCGCCAGCCGGCCCGCCTCCCGGCTCGGCCCCCGGTCCGGCCGGCCTGCCTGCCGCTCGAATCGCGGGGCGCCGGGGTGCAGAGGGGTCGGTGGGAGGCGGAAGCCCCGCAGGGCGGCGACTGACGGACTGGCAGTTTCTGCGCACGAGCCGCGTTTGAACCGTGTCGGAATCGGCAGCGCGAGCGGTACCGGGCATCACCGCCGGGCGGGAGGGGCGACGGGCCTGAAGGTCCGCCAGCGAGGGCGATGGGGCCCCGGCGTTGGCCCGACAGGCAGAACGAGGAGGGCGGCGGACCGGGCAGGCAGGCCCCCGTACCTTCGAGCACCAGGGCAGTCACTGAGGTGGAACGGGTGCGGGCGGCGGACCGGGCAGGCATTGACACCCGTTCACCAGTAGAGCCCAAGATACCAGTGGATGAGCGGCGGGGCGAAGTGCGTGGACAGGAGGGCTCCGACGGCCAGAAAGGACCCGAACGGCAGGGCGTACTGCAGATTGTCCCGGCTCCACAGCACCATGACCCCGCCGACCAGCGAGCCGGCGAGGGAAGCTGTCAACAGCGTCACCAGCATCTGGCGCCACCCGAGAAAGGCCCCGACCAGGGCGAGCATCTTCATGTCGCCCATGCCCATCCCTTCGCGGCCCCGCATCCGGAAGTAGGCTTCACCGACCGCCCACAGGATCGCCCATCCCGCGAGCGCCCCGACCATCGAGGCATGCAACCCGGGTTCCCACCACAGGCTGCACGCCACCCCGGCCCCGACACCCGGCAGGGTGATGACGTTGGGCAGAATCCGATGCCGGAGGTCAATCACCCCCAGCACGATCATCGACGCCGCGAACATCAGGCGAACCGCAAGCAACGGCTGCCATCCGAGCTGCCAGTACTGCAGGACGAACACGAGCGCGGCGGCGATCTCCACCAGGGGGTACACCGGCGATATCGCCGCGCGGCAGGTCCGGCAACGGCCGCGCAGTACCATCCAGCTCAGCACGGGAACGTTCTCGAACCACCGCAGGCCACGGCCGCACGCGGGACACCGCGAGGGAGGGGCGACGACCGATTCGCCGCGCGGCAGTCGATGGATGCAGACGTTGAGAAAGCTCCCCACCGCCAGCCCCGCCGCAACGAGCAGCCCAACCGCCGGCAGTCCGGTCATGGCAGCGGGGGCGGCGGCTCGCCGGGCAGCGGGAACAGCGCCGAGTCGGCTGCGACGCCGATCGTGCCGGTGGCGACGTCGATCACATAGGGCCGGCCGGTGGGGTCGACGGGAATCCCGGGAATGAACCCCGCGTCGACCAGCGCCTGCCACGAGCGCGGCGGACCGCCGGTCTGCCGCGCGAACCGCCGGGCGGCCGAGTGCAACCGTTCGAGGTCGTCCATGGCGTCGAGCTGGGCCATTCGCCGGGCCGCCTCGTCGCGAATCCAGCCCGCGCCGGCCGAGTCGTACATCTGTCGCCAGAGGGTTCGGGAGGCATCACGGCTGCCGCCGGCCGCGAGGGTGTTGGCCTCGAGAGAGCGCAACCACCAGGGTGCTCCGGACACCTCCGCGGCCCGGCCGAACCAGGCGGCAGCCGTTTCGTGGTCTTCCTGCCACCAGTAGTGGATGAAACCGATGTCCAGGTAGTACTGCCAGCGGTCGGGCATCGCCTCGATGCCCTTCTCCAGCAGGGCAATCCCCAGATCGGGTCGACCGGGGCCGTTCGGAGCGGCCTCGGAGAGGAAGGCGGCGCCCAGACGGTACGCCGCCGCGAACCGCGGGTCGAGGGTCGTGGTGATGTCGAGCAACGGGGCGAGCCGACCGTAGTCTCTCTCGGGTCCGGGCGCCCTTCTGGCGCCGCCGTAGTGCTGCAGGACTCGGATCCAGTAGACGTCGGCTAACAGAGCGTCGAACAACAGCGCCAGACGTTCGAGCACGGCGCCCGATGGGCCGTACCGTACGAGGACCTCGGAGCGGGTCGCGGCATGGACACCATCGCGCACCCGGGCGGACGACACGATCAGCGCCGCCAGCACCGCCATCACGAGCGCGAACACCCACGGGCGGTCCCACCCGGAGTCGCCGGGGGAACGCTGCCTGCGGCCGGGCGCGGCGGGGCGCCCGCCGGGCCGACCGCGGTGCGAACGCCGGCCGGGGAGCCGCGCGTTCACGTGAGGTCCCGCCGCGAGAAGATGAACATCGCGGCCACGAGGAACGCTCCGATGCAGGGGAGCGCGTAGCCCACCGTCACCGCGAGATACCCCAGCGGGACCGGTTGCGCGTGAACGACCTGCGCCTTGACGTCGAAGGCGGCGAGGTTGGGCAACAGATGGTAGGCGGCGGTGGCCAGGTATCGGACCGCCTGGGAATCGACCACCTCCTCGATCTGGCGCAGGTCGGCGGTGAGGTGCCCCGCGACGTACACCCCGGCGGTCAGCACGACGGACAGCCCCGGGCTCGAGAAGGTCGAGAAGAACAAAGCCACCGCGCCCACCAGCATCGACTGGGCGACGATCAGGACGATGGCGGACACCATCGCCGGGTCGACGACCGGCGCCTCCCAGCTCTGCCGCGCCCCGGCCGCGGTAAGCGAGAGGCCGCCGAGCACCGCATACAGCACGACCGCCATCACTGCGGCATTGACGGCGAGGACCACCGCAAGCCCGGCATAGTCGCCGAGAATCAGCTCCCGCCGCCGAACCGGCTTCGACAACACGCTGTAGATGCTGCTGCGCTCGACCTCTCCCGACACGAGGCCCGCCCCGACGAATGCCGCGATCAGCAGCCCGAAGCCTTGGATGGCGGCGAGGCCGAGGTCCTTCACGATCTTGACCGTCTGGCCGGCCGTGATCGGTCCCGCTAGGGATGCGGCGGCTATCAGCATCACCGTGAACAGGACCGACGAGTACGGTACCCGGCGACGCACCGATTCCCTGAACACGTGAGCTGCGATGCGTCCGACGACCGGCATCCGCTGGTGCAGGCTCGGCTCCCCGGAGCCCGTGGCGAAGACCCTGCATTCGACAAGCGATGCATCCCGCGTGGACTGCGTTGCTTCTCGGTAGTCCATGACCCGGTCGGGCCCTCGTCGCGCCTTTACACCCGGGCGCCCTTCAGCCCGCTGGCGCCCTTCAGCCCGCTGGCGCCCTTCAGCCCGCTGGCGCCCTTCAGCCCGCTGGCGCCCTTCAGCCCGCTGGCGCCCTTCAGCCCGCTGGCGCCCTCGCCCGAGCCCGCTGGCGCCCTCGCCGATCTCGCTGCAACACGTGGTCTCACCACGGGCTCCTGGCAGTCTGCGGCTCCGCGACCCGGCGCATGAAGTGGTCTTCGAGCGATTCGCGACGCGGAGTCAGGGCGACCACGTTGAAGCCGCGGCGGCCGAGCTCGGGAAGCAGACGCTCGGGGGGCCGGTCGACCGGCAGACCGATGACGTACCGGCCCGTCGAGACCCTGGTCACCGATGTCAGGCCGAGGGTTGCGAGGGCGCGGTCATCGGTCCCCGTCACCACCAACTCCCAGCCGAGCCGCCTGAACTCGAGTTCCGACAACCGGCCGGCTTCGACCAGGGTCCCCCGCGCCAGGATCGCAACCCGCGTGCAGACCGCTTCCACGTCGGACAGGATGTGCGAGCTGAACACGACCGTGCGTCCGTCGTGGCGGAGCGATCGAATGAGCTCGCGGGCGGCGCGGCGCCCGCCGGGGTCCAGGCCGGACATCGGTTCGTCCAGAAACACCACGTCGGGGTCGTTGATCAGGGCCTGCGCCATGCCCACCTGCTGCAGCATTCCCTTCGAGTACCGCCCGATCGGTCGCCGGCGCTCGGATCCCAGTCCAACCCGATCGAGCAGGGTCGAAGCCCGGCGGCGAACGTCCGCCGCCGGCAACCCGAAGAGCCCACCGAAGTACGCCAGGAGCTCCTCGGCGGTGAGATCGTCGCAGAAGCGGGGAGACTCCGGCAGATACCCCAACCGGCGCTTGACCTTCACGTCGCCGGCCGGCCGGCCCAGCACCTCCGCCCGACCGGTCGTCGGGTACACCAACTGCAGCAGCAACTTCAGCGTGGTCGTCTTGCCCGCCCCGTTCGGCCCCAGCAGGGCGAGCACTTCGCCCGAATCGACATCGAGCGATACCCTGTCGATGGCCGGGATCGACCTGGCGCGCCAGAAACCGACCGCGTACCGCTTGGTCAGCTCCTGCAGACTGATGGCGTACGCAGACATCGCCCACCCGCCCGGAAACCGTCGTCTGCGGCTCCGCCGCCGCCTTGCGGCGCCGCCGCCCGACCGACCCTGCCGGTCACGGCGAGGGCTCTACCTCGCCGGCACGCTCGAGCTCGAGCGCGATTGCCGCGTCCAGGACCTGCGGCGGCAGCCCCCCGTCGATCACGACCCCGTTGATGACGTACGTCGGGGTCGCGCTGATGTCGATCAGGGGCCCCAGGGCGATATCGCCGCGCACCTCCTCGAGGACCGACTCATACCGATCGTCGAAATCGGTCATGCCGGCCACGTCGGCCAATCCCTCGCGAACCGTCTCACGGGACATGGTCTCCTGATGCTCGTAGAGCCAGCGCGCCATCTGCTGGTCGCGCCCCTCGCGCCGAGCCAGACGAACGGCGACCGCGGCCTCGCAGGCCCCCATATGCCCGGCGAACGGCGTCTGCTCGTTGCACTCCGGGTCGAGCGGATAGTCGATGCTGACCTGTCTCACCGCCCCGGGATGACTCGACTCGTACCGCGCGAAGATCGGTTGGTACAGAAAATGGCTGCGGGCGCACGACGGGCACTGGTAATCATTGAACTTCAACACCAGCACCTGGGCCCCCTCGCGCGGCACCGGCAGATCGACGCGCGGCTGCGCATTCCAGAAGCGCTCGAACTCCGGTTCGGCGGCGCCGGAACCGGATGGCGACGCCACAGGTGCTGCTGCTGCAACGGGAGGGACCGGCCCGGACGGCTCGGCCTGAAACAGCAGCACCGCAACCACGGTCATCCCCAGATATCCCCCGGCGACACCGAGCGCCGCCGGCTTCCTGACGAGCTGTCCCACGTCGGTGAACAGGCGACCGGGGATCGACGTCAGCGGTACCGCCGCGATGCGGCTCACGGCCAGGAATATGCCGAAGACGGCGACGTGAGCCGTGAGGCACAGGAGACAGAGCGTTCGCAGGACGAAGAACGACTCGTAGCCGAGAAACAGTACCGCGGCGAGCCCCGCCGTCGACAGCACCAGCAGGTATCCGCCGACGCTCCGGGCCTCCTCGTTCGAACCACGGCCCGCCGCCACCGTCAACAGCAGCACGAGGCCGAACCAGAACGCACCGAACACGGCGACCGGAATGCCGCGTATCGAACCGAAACGGCTCAGATAGACCTCGGTGCAGCTCACACGGGTGTTGACATCGCAGAAGCTCACGTACGCGGGATCCTGTGCGATCTGATAGTGCACGTAGGCCGAGCTGGCGGCCGCGGCAAAACCGAGAAGCGCAAGCGCGACGATGACGCGGCGAACTGATTGACTCATGGTGCAACTCCGGTTGTCGAGCGATACGCGGACGGGCCCAGGGGGCGCAGTGCGTCAGACGGAGCGCAGTGCCGGCCGGGCCGCGCAGGGACGAGTTGTCGGACCCACCGGAAACGCGACCCGATCACCGCTACTGGATGGGCGCCGCCCCGGCCGGGGCGCCGTTCTGGGTGACCGGCACCGGCGCCGTCGACTGGTAAATCGTGGCTCCCTGATTCGTACCGAAATAGCGAACGCCGCCGCCGGGGGCCGGCGTCGCCCCGGCGAAATAGGTGGATACGACCCCGCCGGCGGCCACGCCGTTGCACGACGGCGGCGCCCCCTGCGCCGCCGCGCCCGCCGTCAACTCCACGGAATAGCTGCTCTTCATGGAGGGATCCGAAGCGAGATCCGTCCCGATGAAGCCGTCGCCTCCCCCCACCGTCGGAGGCGTCCCCAGCACCGTCAGGCTCGGTGCGTAGAAGCCGCTGCCGCAACTGGCCGCGAAGGTCGCCTGCGCACTGTTGATCGCACGCAGCGATCCGATCGCCGACGCCTCGTTGGCGGACATGCGGGCACGCATAAGGCCCGGTGCCGCAATCGCCGTAATGATGCCGATGATGGCAACCACCATCAGCAACTCGATCAGCGTGAAGCCGCTGCTGCCACTAGCCTTCATCCATGCCTCTCCTTCACTTCCCTCACGCGTTTCGGCCGCCGGCCGGACCAATCGGCATTCCCACCGTCGCGGCCGGACGGCCCCGATACCGCGAAGGCCGCCGATGCCGGGACGCGCTGATCCTGACCGCCTCCCCTGTTGCGAACATTCCGTTGCAAGCATCGATCCCGAACTGACGCCGCCATCGGTCCTGGGAGAGACGACCCGTCCTGGGGTCATTCTACGCTGCCGGATTCAGGAGCGCATCCGACCCTGGTGCGTAAACCGACAACCCGCGTTTCCACGGGGATGCCGGCCAGCCGGAATCACCCGAGATCGTACTTCTTGGCGTAGTAGCGAAACGATCGAAAGCTCATGCCCAGCAGCCCTGCGGCCCTGACCTTGACCCCGCCGGCTTGCTGAAGCGCTCGTGCAAGGTAATCCCGTTCGAGGGTCCGGACGTGCCGCTCCAGCACGAAGCCGGACTCCGGAAGCCAATCCTCCGGCGACTCGTTCGGGTGATCGACGGCGCTGGCGTCAGCGCGCGGCTGCAACTCCCATCGACGGTCCGAGCTCGGCGCATCACCCAGCTCGAGGCTCTCGACCTGTACCCGGTCCGAGGTCTCCAGGACGACGGCCCGCTCGACGACACTCTCGAGCTCGCTGATGTTGCCGGGCCATGCATGGGCTTCCAGGGCGCGCTCGGCTGCCGGAGAGAATCCTCGGAGATCCCGGCCCGCGTCACGGGCGAACCGCTCGGCGAAATGGCGAGCCAACGGCAGGATGTCTCGCCGACGCGCATTGAGTGGAGGCACGTGGATGGTAACCACGCTCACGCGGTAGAACAGGTCGCGCCGGAAGGCACCGTCTTCGACCATCCTGGCGAGGTTCCGGGGCGTCGCCGCGACCATCCGTACCGCGGCGAGCTTCCCGCCCCGACCACCGGGCCGGTCGGCAAACCGCCGCTCCTTGAGGAACCGCAGCAACGCCCGTTGCATCGCCGGTCCCATCTCTCCGATATCCGTCAGAAAGAGGGTCCCCGGCGCGTCGGTCCCGGCGCGTCCCGATCGATCGGCCCGGTCGCCGGCACCCGATGACTCGTGGTCCAACGAGTCCGGAGCGAGAACAACGCCGGGCAGCCCGCCACCGCTCACGGCGACGAACGGCAACGCCGCGCGCTTGGAACGGCGATGGATCGCCCGGGCCACCGCCTCCCTGCCGGCACCAGGGTCGCCGGTGATCAGCACCGTGCTGTCGGTGGGCGCGACCCGCGCGATCCGTTCTCGGATGCGCCGCATCTGCGGGCTGTCGCCCAGGATGTCCCACCCCCCGCGCGGCTCCCGCGCCTGCACGCCGCGCGCGTCGTTTTCGGACATGTCGCTCTCGAATGACGCGGCCCTGCGGGTACCGCCCAACCCCCATGATCCGCGCTCACGCGCCGTCGCCGTCGAGGCGACATGGGGCAGCCTCAGGGGCCGAGCGTCGCCGCGTAGCGCATGAACCGCCGCTCCCTCTTCGCCCCCCGTCGTGTGCGGGTTGGTGTGTCTCTGCCACCCCGTACCCGCACGGTAACCAGGCCCGCAGGAGTCCGCGACCGCTCTGCTATACGGCCATCCGACCGATGAGATCGAAAATCGGCAGGTACATGGCGATCACGATGCCACCGATCACCACGCCCAGCAACGCAATCATGACGGGTTCCAGCAGAGTCAACATCCCCGCGACCGTCGTGTCGACCTCCTCCTCGTAGAAGTCCGCGATCTTGGCGAGCATGGCGTCGAGCGCCCCGCTCGTCTCGCCCACGTTGATCATCTGCGTCACCATCGGCGGGAACATCCCGGACCGGCGCAGGGGTGCGGACACCGTCTCCCCGCGCTCGATGGCCGCTCGGGAGACCAGAACCGCATCTTCGATGACCGCGTTGCCGGCAGTCCTCGCGGTAATCTCGAGCCCCGCGAGAAGCGGGATACCGGAACCGAGCAACGTGGCCAGGGTGCGGCAGAACCGGGCCACCGCCACCTTGCGCAGGATCAGCCCCAGGCCTGGGAGCCTGAGCAGCATGGCGTCGACGACCCGGCGCCCCCGCGCGGTGGCCCGGAACCAGCGGAACGCGAACGCCAGCGCGACCGCACCGAGAAGGAGGAGGGCGAAGTACGACACCAGTGCGTCGCTCAACGCGATGACCACCCGCGTCGGCAGCGGCAGCGCCGCTCCCAGGCCCGCGAACAGGTCGTCGAAGGTCGGGATGACCTGCCACAGAATGACGCCGACGACTACGGCGGCAATCCCCACGACCGCGATCGGGTAGGCCATGGCCGACTTGACCTGCGCCCTGAGCTTGACGTTCTTCTCGATGTGCGTCGCCAACCGCTGCAGAATCGTGTCGAGGATGCCGCCCGCCTCACCCGCCGCGATCATGTTGGTAAAGAGGGGATCGAAAACCCGCGGATGCTCCCGCATCGCATCGGCGAGGCTCGAACCGGCTTCGACCGCGGCCCGTGTCCGCAGGATGGCCTCCCGGAACGGCCTGTGCACTTCCTGCTTCCCCAAGGTCTCGAGACACTCCACCAGCGGCATGCCGGCATCGATCATCACCGAGAGCTGGCGCGTGAAGATCGCCAGGTTTCGCGCGGGCACCGACTTGCCCCGGTGCGGTTTCGGGCCGCGCTTGCCGCTCTCCTCCACCCGCTCGACCCGGGTGACGAAGACCTGTTCGCGGCGCAGGGCGGCGACCGCCGCCTCGCTCGTAGCGGCGACGCGTTCACCGCTCACGCGCCGACCGGCTCGGGTCCGTCCCGAATAGCCAAAGGTCGGCATCATTCGGCCCCACGCCCGCTGTGCCCCCGCATCGGCTTCGGGCCCATCGTCGTCCCGGACCGCGAGATGAGCATCCGAAGCTCGTCCGGCATAGACGATGCCGCCATCGCCGTATCCACCGAGATGCTTCCCCGCCCGACCAGCGAGGCGAGCGATTGGTTCATCGTCTGCATGCCGTGCCGCCCCTGCCCCGCCTGCATCGCGGAGTACAACTGGTGTACCTTGTTCTCGCGAATCAGGTTGCGAATCGCGGGGGTCGGGGTCAGGACCTCGGCCGCGATCACCCGTCCCCGGCCACCCGTCCTGGGCAACAGCATCTGACACACGACACCCTCCAGCTGGAGCGCGAGTTGCCCGCGCGCCTGCCCCTGACGGCCGTCGGGAAACGTGTCGATGAGCCGGTTGATCGTCTGATAGGCGGAGTTGGTGTGCGCCGTCGCAAAGGTCAGGTGGCCCGTCTCCGCGATGCGGAGGGCCGCCTCGATGGTCTCGAAGTCCCGGAGCTCGCCGATGAGCACGACATCGGGATCCTCGCGGAGGGCGGCGCGCAGGGCGGCCGAGAAGCTGGCCGTATCGTTGTCGATCTCGCGTTGATTGACGAGCGAACGCTTGTGTCGATGGACGTATTCGATCGGATCTTCGATGGTGAGGATGTGCGCGTGCCGCTCGGCGTTGATCCGGTCGATCAGGGCCGCCAGCGTGGTGCTCTTTCCCGACCCCGTCGGTCCGGTCACCAGCACGAGGCCGCGGGGACGCTCGGCCCAGCGTTCGACGACCGGCGGCAACCCCAGCTCGCCGATGGCCCGCACCGTCTCCGGCACCAGCCGGTACACGGCCGCCACGGCACCGCCCTGCCTGAAGACGTTGCAGCGAAACCGCGCGAGCCCACTGATGCCGAACGAGCAGTCGAGCTCCCGGGTTTCCTCGAACCGCTTCTTCTGGCCGTCGGTCAACACGCTGTACACGAGCTGCCGGGTGTCGGCGCCGCCGAGCCGCGGCAGGTCGAGCGCCCTGAGCTCGCCGTCGACACGGACTTGCGGTGCTGAATTCGTCGTGATGTGTAGATCCGAGCCCTCGAGCTCGACCGTGGATCTGAGCAGGTCGGCCAATGTCGGCATCGCGGTGTCACCCGTCCCGTTTCTTCGCTACTGCACCGTCTCTTTCAGCACTTCTTCGATGCTGGTGAGTCCCGCCGCTATTTTTCGCAAGCCGCTCGCCCGCAACGTGAGCATGCCGTCCTCGACGGCCTGGCGTCTGAGATCGACCGTCGACGCGCCCAGTCGAACCATCTCGCGGAACCGATCCGTCATCACCATCACTTCATACAGCCCGATTCGTCCCCGGTAGCCGCGGCCATTGCATCGTTCGCACCCGATTCCCCGGCGCGGCACGACCGTGGAGGCCTCGTCGGCTCCGAAACCGATCGCTTCGAGCACCGGAATCGGCGTAGGTTCCTCTTCCATGCACCCGGTGCAGATCCGACGCACCAGCCGCTGCGCACAGATCAGGCTGACTGCACCGGCGACGAGAAACGACTCGATCCCCATGTTCACGAGCCGGTGGATCGTGCCGGGAGCATCGTTGGTATGCAGGGTCGACAGCACGAGGTGACCGGTCAGGGCCGCCTTGATCGCTATTTCCGCCGTCTCGAAATCGCGGATCTCGCCGACCAGGATGATGTTCGGGTCCTGGCGCAGGAACGAACGCAGGGCGACGGCGAAGGAGAGCCCCATGTTCTCGCGCATCTGCACCTGGTTGACCCCGGCGATGTTGAACTCGACCGGATCCTCGGCCGTCATGATGTTGGTCGCCGGCGTGTTGAGCCGGGAGATGGCCGAGTACAGCGTGTTGGTCTTGCCGCTGCCCGTCGGCCCGGTCACGAGCACGAGCCCCCAAGGTCGGCGAATCGCCTCCTCGAGGCGGTTCAACGACTCCGCCTCCAGCCCCAGCCCGGTCATATCGAGCATCAGCCTGCTCCGGTCGAGCAGGCGCAGCACGATCTTCTCGCCGTGGAGGGTCGGCAGGCAGGACACGCGAAAGTCGATTTCCTTCGCGCTGCCGTCCGCGTTCAACCTCAACTTGATGCGGCCGTCCTGGGGAAGCCGTTTCTCGGCGATGTCCAGCTTCGCCATCACCTTCAGGCGAGAGGTGATGGTGTCCCGGTACTTCAGCGGAGGCTCCATGACCCCGTACAGGGAGCCGTCGATCCGGAACCGGATCCGGTACTCCCTTTCGTACGGCTCGAAGTGGATGTCGCTGGCTCCCTTCTGGATCGCCGACGCCAGCACGACGTTGACGAGTCGAACCACCGGCGTCTCCCCGCTCTGCGTTTCCAGGGCGGAGACGTCGACCTCCTCCATCTCCTCGATCACCTCGAGGTCCTTGCCGATCCCGGGGATCTCCTCGAGCGCCTTGGCGGCGAGGGCGAGCTGGCTCTCGCCGAGATCCGGCGCGCCGCCTCGGTTCAGGCGCTCGCCATAGTACCGCTCGACCGCCGCTGCGATCGCGGCCTGCGTCGCCACCACCGGTTCCACGTGGCAGCCGGTCATGAACTTGATGTCGTCGACCGCGAGGACATTGGTCGGATCGGATATCGCAATGGTGAGGGCGGCCCCGGTTCGGCTCACGGGCACCGTCTCGTACTTCCGGGCGATGGCCGCGGGCAGGAGCCTGATGACGTCGGCCTCGATGTCGAACCGGCCGAGGTCGATGAACGGCACTCGGTATTGCCGGCTCAGCAGCGACGCGATCTCGTCGTCCCGGACGAAGCCGAGCTGTACGAGGTGCGACCCCAGCTTGCCGCCGGCGGTCTTCTGGCACCGCAACGCTTCGTCGATCCCGACCTGCGTTACGCGTCCGTCCACGAGGAGCCGTTCCCCAATGCGAGCAGCCATGATCTTCGGAGCCGCGACGGTGCTGAGACCGGCCGGCTGACAACAATAATAAAATAATTACATTTTTTGTCAACAACGCCTGTCAAAAGGTCTACAAGGGACATTTTTCGTCTTCCATGGACCACGAAGACAGGCCCGCCCCGGAAGACGCCCAGGAGTCGGCGCCGTAGGACGGCGCCGACTCCTGGAGGGTTGGTTGGGCGGCAAGCGGAGCCGCAGGCGACGGTTTCCGGGCCAGGTGGAGAAGCCTGCAATCAGTGCTGGGAACCCGTCCGCCGGCTCGGCGGATCGCTGGTCACTCCGGCAGATCAGGGCGGCGGAAGAAGGGGGTCGAGGGGAAGCGCAACGGACGAGGAACAGCGAGGGAACTCCCGCGGGGGAGACGACCCGGGTGGCGGAAGCGCCGGCCGGCACCGGGCGACGAACGCGGAGGGACGAGCGGCGCCGGATCGCGGGCCCGCGTCACCCCACGATCACCGCCGCCGCGATCACCGTCGTCCAGAGCCCCTGCTTGTCGCCCACGGCGGTCTGGGTGACGTTCTGGGTCCGGACGATCTTGTTCGACAGCCGGTAGACCTCCTTCTTCTCGTCCCAGCTCTTGTCGGGGTCGAACTCCAGGCCCAGCGTGGTGGCGAGCATCTCCGCCGCCAGCTCCTCGGCATAGTCGCCGGCCGTCTCCTCGTTTTCTCCGAAGCTGTGGTGCTCGGACAGATACCCGAACAGCTTCCGGTCACGGGGAATCGCGACCCCGATCGTCGCCGCCACGAGACGGTGGGGTTCGCGGGTGGCCGTCTCCGACATCACCACGAACGCCACCTGGCCGGGTTTCAGCTTCCGAACCCCAGTGGCTCGCGGCAGAATGCGGCAGCCCGGCGGGAAGATGCTGGACACGCGCACGAGATTGCAGGCCGCGATGTCCGCAGACCGCAACGCCAGCTCGAACGAGGTCAGCTTTTCGCGATGCTTCCCGACACCCTTGGTGAAGAAAAGCTCCTTGGGAACGAGTTCGATCACGTGGGCTCCGACGGAGAGGAATTGCAGGTGACCGGATGCGCCGAAGGAAACCGACGGAACAATGTCGAAACGCCACGTTTGACCCTAGTGCAACCGGCCGCACCCTGTCAAGGACGGGGAGTGCGCGAGGGATCCCGCCGTGCGCAGACGGGGATTGAACTTTTCGTCCGGCCGGCGCGTCTATCGTAGGGGCAGGTCGCGAAACGAGCGGCCGGCAATTAACGGTACAATGGATGGCTCCCGATCGCCACTGAATCGGACCGCTCTCGCGCGATTCGCATGACCATGACTGCCGAAGCCGAAGTCGCGCGCCCGACCGGGGAGCCTTCCCCGAGTCTGATTGCGCGCCTGTTCGGGGTGCTCGTGTCGCCGCGATCCACGTTCGGCGCGATCGTGGCCCGGCCCAGGCCGTTCGGCGCCCTCGCCGTTGTCTGCCTGTGTGCCGCGGCCGCCAACGGCTGGCTGTTGAGCACCGAGTTCGGGCAGCAGGCGGTCCTCACCCAGCAGGTCGAGGGAATGGAGTCCTTCGGCGTGACGGTGACGGACGAGATGTACGCCGGGATGGCACGCAATATCGAGAACGCGGTGTACTTCAGTGCCGGAGGCGCCGCCGTCGGGCTCCCCATCATCACGTTCATCATCGCCGGCATCGTGTGGACCGCGTGCTACGTGCTCTTGGGTGCGCATGCGCCCTTCAAGGCGATGTACGCCGTGGTCACCCATGTCGGCGCCGTCAGCATCGTCCAGTTGCTGTTCACCATGCCCCTCAATTACGCGCGAGGCGTCATGGGCAGCCCCACGACGGTGGCGGCGCTGCTGCCGATGCTCGAGGAGGGCACTTTTCTCCAGCAGGCGCTGGGTATCGTCGAGCTCTTCGTCGTGTGGCAGTTGTTTCTGCTGGCGGTGGGCACCGGCGTCCTCTACAAGCGGCGCACGGCCCCCATTGCGGCCTCGCTCTACGGTCTGTACGCCGTAATCGCGGTCGCGGCCGGTCTCATACTGTCTCGCCTGGGAGGATGATCCGTTGACCGCTTCTCGCAAGGCAATCCTCATCGCCGCAATCGTCGCCCTCGGGGCTGCGATCGTGTACGTCAATCTCACGTTCCAGCGGGCGACCGGACCCCAGGTGGAAGTCGAGGCGGTGCAGAGCCGCTATCTCGAAGCGATTGTGTCGGCGCCCGGCACCATCGTCCCCCAGCTCACCGTGGACATCAGCGCGAACACCATGGGCCGCGTGACCCGGCTGGCTTTCGACGAGGGCGACCGCGTCGAGAACGGCGAGTTCCTTCTGGAGATAGACCCCGAGACGCTGCGTGCAGCGGTCGACCGGGGCGAGGCGTCGCTGCAGGCTTCGCGCTCGTCCCGGCGGCAGGCCGAAGTTGCGGTGGAGACCGCCCAGGTCAACCTCGATCTGGCCAGAGACAACCTCGATCGGCAGGAACACCTGTGGGAGCTGCGGCTGGTCTCTCGCGAAGCCTACGAGCGCGCGCTGAACGACGTTGCCCTGCGGGAGAGCGAGCTGCAGGCGCGGGAGGTCGACGTCGCCACCCAGGCCCAGCGCATCCGCCAGGAGGAAGCCAACCTGGACAGCGCGCGGTACGAGCTGACCAAGGTGACGATCACCTCGCCCATCGCCGGCGTCGTCACCCGGCGCAACATCGAGGAGGGCGAGACGGTGGTCGTCGGCACGATGAACAACCAGGGCACGGTGCTCGCGACGATCGCGGACCTCTCGGTGATCGAGGCCGAGGTGGAGGTCGACGAGACCGACATTCCCAGCGTCGAGTTCGGGCAGATCGCGACTGTCACCATCGACGCGTTCCCCGACGAGGAGTTCTCCGGCGTCGTGACCGAAATCGGCAACAGCCCCATCCAGCCTGCCGCCGCCGGCGGCGGCGCGGGCACCCAGGCGACGACGTTCAAGGTCGTGGTGACCCTGGACGAGGCGATTCCCGGCGTGCGGCCGGGCTTCACCTGCACCGCGGACATCACCACCGCGGTTCGTTCCGACTCGCTGGCGATCCCGATTCAGGCGGCCACCGTGCGCGAGGTGGTGCTGGACGCGAACGGGAACGTGGTTCCGCAGGAGACCGGACCGCGGAGGCGGAGCGTCACGCCAGGCGTGGCGGCGGCCGAGCTGTCGCCCGGAGAGACCGAAGAGGAGCTCGAGGGCGTGTTCGTGGCGCGCCAGGGACGCGCGGCGTTCGTGCCGGTCGACACCGGCATCGCCGGCGAGCGCTACTTCGAGGCGCTCTCCGGGGTGGCGGAAGGCGACCTCATCATCATCGGGCCGTTCAGCGAGGTGCGCAACCTCGCCGACGGCGATTCCATCCGGGTGGTCGAGGGTGCGACGCGTCGTTGATCTCACGGGCATCGCCCTCCGCGCGATCTGGGCCAACAGGCTCAGGTCCGCCCTGACGATTCTCGGCAACATCGTCGCGGTGGCTTCCATCATCGCGGTCGTGTCGCTGATTCAGGGCGTCAACGCCGAGGTCGGCGACGCCATCGTCTCGGAGTTCGGCTCGGATTCGTTCGTGGTCGAACGGAGCCCCATGGTCCTGACCGAGGCCGACATCGAGGCCGCGAGGAACAATCCCCGCGTATCGCTCGACGACGCCGAGGCCATTCGGCGGTTCGGCACCGCCGTGGGCGCGGTCATGGCGCAGGCCGGCCGAAGCGGCGAGGTCCGCTACCGCGACCGGGTGCTCGAGAACGTCCGCATCCAGGGCGTAACCCGGGACTACGTGGAGTTCCCGACCTTCACGGCCGAACGCGGGCGCCTGATCAGCCGGACCGAGGTCGAGCGCAATCGCGGAGTCGCGCTGCTGGGGTTCGACACCGCCGACCGGCTGTTCGACCGGCTCGATCCGATCGACCGGCGGCTCAAGATTCAGGGCGTGAACTTCCGGGTCGTCGGGGTCAGCGAGCCCACTCTCGCGGCGTTCGGGCAGTCGCAGGACGAGTTCGTCGTGATTCCGATGGGGCAGTTCCGCAAGCTGTTCGGGGCGCGCCCGTCGCTGACCCTGCGTGTCCGCGCGGACACGCCGGAGCAGTTCGATCGCGCCGTCGACGAAGCGACGGTCGGCCTGCGCATCGAGCGCAAGCTGCGGGCCGCCGAAGAGAACGACTTCGGGGTCTTCACGTCGGATTCGGTCCTCGGGCTCTACCGGCAGGCCACGACCGGCATCTTCGCGGTGCTCGTCGGCATCGTCAGCCTGTCGCTCGTGGTGGGCGGCATCGTCATCATGAACATCATGCTGATGGTGGTCTCCGAGCGCACGCGGGAGATCGGACTGCGCAAGGCGCTGGGGGCTCGGCGCCGCGACCTCCTCTGGCAGATTCTGGCCGAGTCGGTCATCCTGTCCGTCGCTGGCGGCCTGGTCGGAACCGCGGCGGGATTCGGCGTGGCGGTCGGGCTGAGCTCGCTGACGCCGATCACCGCCGCCGTGCACCCCTGGTCGATCGTGATGGGGATCTCGATGACCGCCGTGGTGGGGCTGTTCTTCGGGCTGTACCCCGCATCGAGGGCAGCGTCGCTCGACCCGATCCTGGCCCTGGGTCGCGCCTGATTCGCTCCCGCGCCCTTTCGGCAAGACGATTCGATGCCCAATCGTTTCCACGGCGGCCTGTTCGGCGAGATCGTGACGATGGCCCTGGCCACGCTGCGGGACCAGAAGGCCCGGTCGGGGCTGACGATTCTCGGCGTGGTCATCGGCATCATGTCGATCGTCGGCAGCACGTCCCTGATCCGGGGGCTCGACGAATCGCTGCGCGAAACCATCCGGTCGATGGGACCGGACGCCATCTTCGTCACCAAGTTCTCGGCCATCAGCCTGGGCTCCGGCGAGGAGTTCACGGAGCTGATGCGCCGGCCGAACCTCACCACCGACGACGCCGACGCCATCGCGCGCCAAGCCGACTCGCTCGCCGCCGTGACCATCGTGCTCGGACAGGGCGGCCCCCCCACCATGGAGCGGGTCTACCACCGATCGGACCAGACGAAGCCGATCAGTATCTTCGGGTCCACCTCCGAGTATCCGGACGTGACTCCCGTCGACGTGGTGGCGGGACGCTTCTTCACCCCCGGCGAGACCCGCCGGCGCACGCGCGTGGCGGTGTTGGGACACACCCCGGTCCAGGCGCTGTTCGCGAACACCGACCCGATCGGGAAACGGGTCCGCATCGGGACCACCCGCTACACGGTGATCGGCGTGCTGGGAGAAACGCCCAGCCCCGGCGGCTTCAACGCGGGGCAGGACGACTTCGTCATCATCCCCCACACCGCCTATCAGAAGCAGTTCGGGATCAAGGGCCAGCGGATGTTCGGCGGCGAGATGCGGGCGGTGATGATTGCGGCGACCCCGCACGCAGACGTGGACGGCGACGTCGCGATCGCGGACATCGAGCGCGTCATGCGCATCCGGCACGGGCTGCGGCTCGACGAGCCGAACGACTTCGAGTTCATCACCCAGGACGCGGTGCTCGCGCTGTGGGACCAGATCAGCCGCGCGACGTTCCTGTCGCTGATCGTGATCTCCTCGATCGCGCTGATGGTCGGGGGAATCGGGGTGATGGCGATCATGACGATATCGGTGACCGATCGCACCCGGGAGATCGGCACGCGCCGTGCCATCGGCGCCAAACGGAAGGAGATTCTCTGGCAGTTCCTGCTCGAAGCCGCCTTTCTCACCGGGGTCGGCGGCGTGATCGGCATCCTCCTGGGCAGCGGAATCGGCATCGCCGTGCACTACGCGACGGGATTCCCGGTTTCCCTCCCCTGGTGGTCGTTCGCACTCGGCCTGGGGTTCTCGGGCGGCGTCGGCATCGTTTTCGGCCTGTATCCCGCCATCAAGGCCTCCAGCCTCGACCCGATCGAAGCCCTCCGCTACGAGTAGGCAGCCCCTGGTGGAAACCCCGCGTCGCACCGAGAGCGGCGAGGGCGCCAGCCGGCTGCAGCGCGCCAGCCTGACAGGCGTGGGGACGGGCGCATGCTGGGCAACTGAACCGACGAACAGGCAGCTCAGGCGGGATGCACCGCCGCTCGAAGACAGCGGGGCCCCTTCTCCATGCCGATCGACCTTCGTCGAGACGCTTGAGCAACACGTACGGAGTGGCGTAGCATGTAGGTTTTGCGTGGGCAGCCAGGAGAAGACACCGCCGTTGGGCAGGCTGCCGGAAAGTTCACGGCCTCGACGATTGCAGCGCGCGACGGCGCCCGTGCTCGAGCGTGCGTTTGCGGACCAGTCGCCCCAGGAGTCTGCGCGGTAGGGGCCGTCTCCTGCAGGAGGCGCTCACTCCTGGCAGGTTTGGTTGGGCGGCAATCGGAGTTGCAGGCGACGATTTCCGGGCCAGGAGGATAGCCGAGCCATGAAAGTGTACGATGCCGATCAGATCCGTAATGTCGCGTTGGTGGGACACAGCGGCGCCGGCAAGACGCAGTTGGCCTCGGCCCTCCTGTTCGACGCCGACGCCGTCAACCGCCTCGGTGCCGTCGACGACGGCACGACCGTCACGGACTTCGACGAAGAGGAGATCGCGCGCAAGCATACGCTGTCGGCCAGCACCGCATTCGCGGAATGGAAGAAGACGAAAATCAACCTCATCGACACGCCCGGCATGGCGAACTTCTTCAGCGACACCTGCTGCGCCCTGCGGGTCGCCGATGCCGCCCTCGTCGTCGTGGATTCGGTGGCCGGCTCCGAGGTGCTGACCGAAAGGGTGTGGGCGGTCGCCGAGGAGTTGAATCTGCCGTGCGTCGTCGTGCTCAACCGCCTCGACCGGGAACGCTCGAGCCTGTCCCGCTCCCTCGAATCGCTGCACGAGGCGCTGGGCCGCACGGTGGTGCCGATCCATCTTCCCATCGGAGACGAGAAGGACTTCCGCGGGGTGGTCGACCTGATCGCCATGCAGGCCTTGACCTTCGGCCCGGACGGCCGGACCGTGTCCACGGGCGACGTGCCGCCTGAACTGACCGACGACGCCAATGCCGCCCGGGATGCCCTGATCGAACTGGTCGCCGAGGCGGACGACACCCTCATGGAGCAGTTCTTCGAGTCAGGCACCCTGACCCAGGAGCAGTTGGAGGCGGGGCTCAGGACCGCGACCGCGGGGCGGCATCTGTTCCCCCTGGTGTGCACGTCGGCCACCGGCAACATCGGCCTGCAGCCCCTGCTCGACGCCATCCTCGCGTATCTCCCATCCCCGACGCAGCGAACGTTGCCGGTGGTCGATTCGGACGGGAACCCGGCGACCGCTGATTCGTCCGACGCCGCGACGGCGCTGGTATGGAAGACCGTCGCGGATCCGTTCGCAGGGCGGATCACCATGTTCCGGGTGGCGAGTGGTTCGATCGAAGCGGACTCGACGATTCACAATGTCAGTCGCGGCAGCGGCGAACGGATTGGCAGCATCACCCTCCTGCAGGGCAAGACCCAGACCGGCGTCGCCGAGATCAGAACCGGCGACCTGGGCGCGGTGGCCAAGCTGAAAGAAACGCGGACGGGAGACACGCTGGCCCCGAAAGAAACCTCGTGGCGATTCCCGCCGTTCCGGTTCACCGAGCCGGTACTGGCCTATGCCATAGAACCGAAGAGCCGCGGAGACGAGGAGAAGATCAGCACCGCCCTCCAGCGGCTGCAGGAAGAGGACCCGACCATCCGCTACACCCGCGACGCCCAGACCGCGCAGTTACTGCTCTCCGGACAGGGACAGTTGCACATCGAGGTCACCGTCGCCAAGCTCAAGCGCCGCTTCGGGGTCCAGGTGAATCTCAAGCTGCCGAGAATCCCGTATCGCGAGACCATCAAGGCGGCTACCGAGGCGCACGGACGGCACAAGAAGCAGACCGGCGGACATGGCCAGTTCGGGGACTGCAAGATCAAGGTGGCGCCGCTGCCGCGCGGAGAGGACTTTCAGTTCGTCGACGAGATCTTCGGGGGCGCGATCCCGCGCGGGTTCATCCCCGCCGTCGAAAAAGGCATCCAGGAGGCGCGGATACGAGGCTTTCTGGCCGGCTACCCGATGGTGGACTTTCGGGTCACCCTCTTCGACGGATCGTTCCACCCGGTCGATTCGAACGAAATGTCCTTCAAGATGGCGGGCCGGCTCGCGTTCCGCGACGCCATGTCACGTGCGAGACCCACGCTGCTCGAGCCCGTCATGAACGTTGAGGTGTATGCGCCCAGCGACTACGCCGGCGACCTGATGGGTGACCTCAACGGTCGCCGCGGCAAGATCGGCGGCATGGAGACGCGCGGCACCTCGACATCGATCAAGGCTGAGGTCCCGATGGCCGAAATGCTGACCTACGAGCAGCAGTTGACCTCGGCCACCGGCGGCCGGGGGTCGTACCACATGGAGTTCTCGCACTACGAAGAAGTGCCGGCGCACATCCTGCCAAAGGTGATTGCCGAGGCCAAGGGGGAACGGGGCGAAGAGGACGACAAGGAAAGCTGAGGCAGGTTGTCCGTCGCGGATCCAGTAGAAGCCGATTGCCGAAACCAAGGGGGAACGGGGCGAAAGAGGACAACAAGGAGAACTGAGGCCCGTCTCCGTCGCGGATCACGCAGTAGTTGACAGCCCGGGAGAGGGGGCGGAACTGGGCGAAGGCGAGAATCAGTCCGTATCCGTGGTCTCGGGCTCCTTGCCGCTCCGCAGGCGCTTGGCGGCGGCGCGCAGGCGACCGCCCATCCCCTTCCGGTTCGAGGCGCCGTCCGCCGGCGAGGCGGCGTCATCGGTACCCCGGTCCTGGCTGGGATCGTACTCGCTGCCCACGAGCTCAATCTGAGCGATCTCGGCCGCGTCTCCCTGGCGCCGGCCGAGATGCAGCACCCGCGTGTACCCGCCCGGGCGTTCGGCAAACCGTGGTGCAATCGTGCTGAACAACTTGCCGGCGACCCGCTTGTCGGCGATATCGCGCGCCACCAGCCGGCGAGCGTGCAACGCGCGGGTGGTCTCCGCGCCATTTTCGATCCCGCGCTTGGCCACGGTGATGAGGCGCTCCACGAACGGACGCAGCTCCTTCGCCTTGGCCAGGGTCGTATCGATCCGCTCGTGGCGCAACAGCATCTGGGCCTGGTTGCGCAGCATGGCGAGTCGATGTTCGGTCACACGACCCAGTTTCCTGTGCGCTACTCGATGACGCATGGCTTCCGTTTTCCTCCCGTCCACCCTCGGGGATGCCAGGAACCCGCTCCTGGCCAGCCCGGAATCGTCGCCTAGCCTTCCGGAACGGCGTCGGGCGGCGGCTGCGGCTGGTCGAATCGCATCCCGAGACCGAACCCCATCCGCTGCAGTATCTCTTTGATTTCGTTGAGCGACTTGCGGCCGAAGTTTTTCGTGCGAAGCATCTCCGGCTCGGTCTTCTGCACCAGTTCTCGAATCGTACGAATATTTGCGTTCTTCAGGCAATTGTAGGATCGGACCGAGAGCTCAAGCTCTTCGACGCTCTTGTCGAGATGCTCGTTGGTCACCGACACGCTCTCGCCATCCGGTTCATTTTGCGCATCCCCGGCGTCATCGAGATCGATGAAGATGCTCAGATGGTCGCTCACCAACCTCGCTCCGAGGGAAATCGCTTCCCGGGCGGTCACCGAGCCGTCGGTCCAAACGTCGACGGTGAGCTTGTCGTAGTCCGTCGTCTGCCCCAGGCGAGCCGCTTCCACGAGGTAGTTGACCTTGCGCACGGGGGAATGGACGGAATCGATGGGGATCCAACCGATGCCCAGATCCTCGTCGAAGTTCTTCTCCGCGGAAACATATCCGCGGCCCGGCTTGACCCGCATCTCCATGTGCAACGAGCCACCGTCGGCCACCGTGGCGACATGGAGATCGGGATCGAGAATCTCCACCGCGGCGTCGACCTCGAGATTCGCCGCCTTGACCTCGCCCGGCTTGTCGGCGCGCAGATACAACGTCTTCGTTTCGTCGGTGTGCAGCTTGATCGGAATCTGCTTCAGATTCAGGATGATGTCGGTCGCATCCTCCACGACTCCCGGAATGGGCGAGAATTCGTGAAGCACATTGTCGATCTTCACGCTGGTGACCGCGGCACCCTCAATCGCCGACAACAGCACCCGACGCAGCGCGTTGCCTATCGTGGTCCCGAAACCGCGCTCGAACGGCTGTGCGGAAAACCTGCCGAACCGATCGGTCAGGGTCTCCGCGTCGAACTCCAGCCGTTTCGGTCGCTGGAAGCCTTTCCACAACATCAAAGTCAATCCTTTCCGTGGCCGGGACCGCTCCCCTACTTCGAATACAGCTCGACGATCAACTGCTCCTGCACCGGCAGGCCGATCTGCTCGCGGGTCGGCAGCGTGGCGACACGCCCCGTCATGGTGGACCCGTCGAACTGCAGCCAGTCGGGAATTCCCCGTCCCTTGACCTCCTCCATGGCGTAGATAATCGCCGGCTTCTTCGCGCTGCGCTCCCGCACGCTGACGGCATCGCCGGCCTTCAGCGAGAGCGACGGAATATCGGCCCGCCTGCCGTTCACCTGCACATGACCGTGTCTGACGAGCTGCCGGGCCTGCGGCCGGGACGTCGCGAGCCCGAGGCGATAGACCACGTTGTCGAGGCGGCGCTCGAGGAGCTGCAACAACGTCTCGCCGGTGATGCCGCGCTGCCGTTCGGCCGCCGAGAAGTACCGGCGGAACTGCTTCTCGAGCACCCCGTACGTGCGCTTGACCTTCTGCTTCTCGCGAAGCTGCGACCCATAGCCCATGACCTTGTTGGGACGACGACGTCGTCCCTGCTGGCCGGGCGGGACGTTGCGCTTCTCGATGGCGCACTTCTCCGCGTAGCATCGCTCGCCCTTCAGGAAGAGCTTCATGCCCTCCCGGCGGCAGAGCCGGCAAACGGGTCCTGCATATCGTGCCATGCTGGTTAGTCTCCTCGCGTCGTCTCTTTGCGTCGGTCCCGGGTTTACACGCGACGCCGCTTCGGCGGACGACATCCGTTGTGGGGGATGGGCGTCACGTCGCGAATCGACTTCACGCTGAGCCCGGCCGAGGCCTGCAATGCGCGAATGGCGGATTCGCGTCCGCCGCCCGGGCCCTTGACCCGTACATCCACGGTGCGCATGCCGACCGCCTTGGCGCCGTGCCCGGCGCGGGTCGCCGCCTGGGTGGCCGCGAACGGCGTGCCCTTTCGCGAACCGCGGAATCCGATGCCCCCCGCGCTCGACCACGCCACGACATTTCCTTCGGTATCGGCAATCGTGATGATCGTGTTGTTGAACGATGCCTGAATGTGCACGATGCCGTGGTGCACGACCCGCTTGTCGCGCTTCTTCTTGAAGGTCTTCTTCCGCTTGGCCGGCCGCTTGCTCGGTGTCGGAACCGAGGCGTCGACCGTTTCCAGCTTAGCCATTCGCGAACAGTCCTTTCTGACTCTCCAGAACCGGTGGCAGCAGCCCCGCTGCCTGCGACCGGCGATGCATCCCCCGTGGACGGCGGCTCGCGCCAGAACTCTCGGCCCGGACACCGCCGCCTTTCGGCACCGCTGTCCGCCCCGCCAATCCTGCAGAGTCCGCGCCGTTCCACGGCACAGACTTCTAGCTCGTCCGCTTCTTCGCCACCGCTCCCTTGCGCGGTCCCTTCCGCGTACGGGCATTCGTCTGCGTCCGCTGCCCGCGCACCGGAAGATTGCGGCGATGACGCATCCCGCGAAACGACCCGACCTCCATCAGTCGCTTGATGTTCATCGTGATCTCCTTCCGAAGATCACCCTCGACCCGGCCCTGTTCCTCTATCACCCGGCTGATCTTGCGCACGTCGTCCTCGGAGAGGTCCTTGATCCGGATGTCCGGATCGACTCCGGCCTCCTTCAGGATCACCCCGGATCGATGGTCGCCGATGCCGAAGATGTACGTCAATCCCGTTTCGATGCGCTTGGTCCGTGGAAGATCAACACCCGCAATTCGAGCCATGGTCCGGCCTCACCCTTGTCGCTGTTTGTGCTTCGGATTGGGACAGATCACGCGCACTACCCCGGAGCGTCGCACGATCTTGCACTTGTCACAAATCCGCTTTACCGATGCTCGTACCTTCATTCCACGCCCTCGAATCGGCCCGCGGGACCGGGTTCACCGGATGCCGCGACCCAGCCTGTCGTCACGATGTCGCCGGATCCGCCGTCGACGGACCCTTCATCCGTGGACTGCCGATGCCGGCCCCACGGTTCGCGTCGCCGCCGAATTCTCCGCCGGGCGAACGGCGGCAGCCGCAGCGTCGGGCACATCGCCCATACGGGTCAACACGTCCGGACCGCCCTCCGTGATCGCCACCGTGTGCTCGAAGTGCGCCGCGAGACTGCCATCGCGGGTCACCGCGGTCCACCCGTCGCCGAGCACCTTGACCGCCGGCCTTCCCAGAGTGACCATCGGCTCGATCGCGAGCACCATCCCCGTTTCCAGCCTCGGTCCATGACCGGGTTCGCCGTAGTTCGGGATCTGCGGTTCCTCGTGCAACTCGACCCCGATGCCATGGCCAACGAACTCCCGGACGACCGATAACCCGTGCGCCTCCACGTGCCGCTGGACGTGGTGTCCGATGTCGGAGACATGGCCACCGGGACGGATCTGGGCAATACCGAGATTCAGGGCCTCGCGGGTGACCCGGAGCAGCTCGGCGACGCGATCCGGAACGCCGCCGACGGGTACGGTAATCGCCGAATCGCCGTAGTAGCCGTCGAGCACGACCCCCATGTCCAGCGACACGATGTCTCCGTCCACCAGCGGCGCCGCCGATGGAATGCCGTGCACCACGGCCTCGTTCACCGATGCGCACAAGGTCGCCGGATATCCCTGATATCCCTTGAAGGCCGGAATCGCGCCGGCCCCTCGAATCCGCCGTTCGGCCGCCGCATCGAGCTCCAGAGTCGAGACTCCGGGCACCACCAGCCGCCGGAGCTCGGAGAGCACGTCAGCCACCAGCGCGTTCGCCGCACGCATGCGGTCTATTTCCGCCGGCGACTTGCGGACTATCATGCGCCAGCCTCCGCGGCCGCCACGCGGTCGGCCGCCCGGTCCGCGAGCACCGCCTCGACGGCGCCCGCCAGCGCCGACCCGACCTCCGCCGGGCTCTGGTTCCCGTCCACGGCGCGAAACGAGGGACGGTCCGAATAGTAGTCGACGAGCGGCCGGGTCGCGTCGGCATATACCCGCAGCCGCTCCCGCACGACCGATTCGGTGTCGTCGCTCCGCAGCAGCAGCTCGCCGCCGCATCGATCGCAGCGCGACGCCGGCGACAGATCGACGCTGGTCGCCTGTCCACACTGCCCGCACACCCGCCGGCGCGCAAGCCGGGCGACCAGCGCATCGTCCGGCACCGCGATGTCGATGACGATCAACGGCGGCCGGCCGATCATGATCCGGTCGAGGGCCCGGGCCTGCGCCACCGTGCGGGGAAAGCCGTCGAGCACGAAACCGGCCGCGACATCCTGCCGGCCCAGGCGGTCCCGCACGATGGCTATCATCAACTCGTCGTCGACGAGGCGGCCCGCATCCATCGTCGCCTTGGCCCGCCGGCCGAGCTCGGTACCGGACTTGACCGCGTCACGCAGAATGTCGCCCGTCGAAATCTGCGGTATCGCGTGCCGGCGCGCAAGCTCGACGCCCTGCGTTCCCTTGCCGGCACCGGGAGGACCCAACACGACGAGGTTGATCGGGGTACGCATGTCCCAGCCTAGCCGCGACGACCCCGTATGCGGGTCTTCCGCATGAACCCGTCATAGTGCCGCATGATCAACTGCGACTCGACCTGCTGCACGGTGTCCATCGATACGCCGACGATGATCAGAAGCGAGGTCCCGCCGAAGTAGAAGGTGACGTTGAGCCCGTCGGTAATCCACCTCGGGGTGACGGCATCGAGGGAGTCGCCAATGAATGGAATGGCCGCCACACGGAATCCGACGATCATCAGGTCCGGCAATACCGCCACAGTCGCCAGGTAGATGGCTCCCACCAGCGTGATACGGGTCAGGATGGTATCGATGTACTCCGCGGTCCGCTTGCCGGGCCGAATGCCCGGCACGAACCCGCCGTACTTGCGCATGTTCTCGGCGACGTCATCCGGATTGAAGATGATGGCCGTATAGAAGTAGGCGAAGAAAATGATGCCTCCCATGTACAGGAGGTAGTAGAGGGGCATGCCGTTCGCCAGATTCTCGGTGATGCTCTGGGCCCACGCGGTATTGGGCATCGCGGACGTGATGGTCGCGGGAAAGGCGAGCAGCGACGAGGCGAAAATGACCGGAATCACCCCGCCGGTGTTGACCTTCAGGGGGATGTGGGTGCTGGTGCCGCCATACATCCGCCGTCCCACGACGCGCTTCGCGTACTGCACGGTAACCCGGCGCTGCCCGCGCTCGATGAACACCACCGCGCCGATGACCAGAATCATCGCGATGGAGAGAATCAGCAGGCGAAACAGCCCCATTTGGCCGGTGCGCAACTGATCGAGCGTATTCAGGACCGCCGCGGGCAGGTTGACGACGATGCCGGCAAAGATGATCAGCGACATGCCGTTGCCGATTCCGCGCTCGGTGATCTGCTCCCCCAGCCACATGATGAAGCAGGTACCGGTGGTGAGGGTCAGAACCACCAGGAGGCGGAACCCCCAACCCGGCTCGTACACCAGGGGCAGCCCGCCGGCTATATTGGTCTGGCTCTCGAGCCAGAAGGCGATGGCGAACGCCTGCACTCCACACAGCAGCAGGGTGCCGTAGCGGGTGTACTGGGTGATCTTCCGGCGTCCGAGCTCCCCTTCCTTCGACAGCCGCTCCAGATACGGCCAGACGACGGTCAGGAGCTGCAGGATGATCGACGCGCTGATGTAGGGCATGATGCCCAGCGCGAAAATGGTGACCTGGGCCAGATTGCCGCCGGAGAACATGTTGTAGAGCCCGAACATGGTCCCGGCCGCCTGTTCGGCCAGAATCGCCAGCGCATCGGTATTCACGCCGGGGGTCGGGATGACGCTGCCGAGGCGGTATACCGCAAGAATGGACAGCGTGAACAGCACCCGCGTCCGCAGATCCGAGATCGCGAAGATATTCCGCAGGCTGTCAAGCATCGATACGCCCCCTACCCATCAGGCTCTGATCTGTTCCGACCCTCACCCCGTCACGACCTCGGTTCGCCCACCGGCAGCGGCAATCAGCTCGGCCGCCTTCTCACTGAACTTGTGCGCCTTGACCGTCAACGACACTTCCAGGCCGCCCCGGGCCAGTATCTTGACGAGCTTGGCGTTGGACCGCACGAGGCCCCGCTCCCGCAAAAGGGCGGGCGTAACCTCCGTGTCGGCCTCGAACCGCTCGGCGAGAGTATCGAGATTGACCACGGCGTACTCCACCCGAAACGGATTGAAGAACCCGCGTTTCGGCACGCGGCGGTGCAGAGGCATCTGCCCACCCTCGAAGCCGCGCTTCCGGCGGAATCCCGATCGGGACTTCTGCCCCTTGTGTCCCCGCCCCGAGGTGACCCCGGAACCGGAACCATAGCCTCTGCCCACCCGCTTCTTCGGGTGCTTGGCACCGCGGGGCGATCTCAGATCGCTCAAGCTCATTGTTCGCCCCCGACCTCGGTCACGCGGACCAGATGCCGAACCTTGTGGATCATGCCGCGGACGGACGTTACGTCCTTCAGCTCGACGGTGTGGTGCAGCCGTCGCAGCCCCAACCCCCGTACGACCGCCGCCTGACGCTTGTCGAAGCCGATCGTGCTCCGTACCAGCGTCACGCGCACCCGACCGGCTCCCTCAGCCGTTGTATTCGCCATCTCCCCGTTTTTCATCGAGTCGCTTCCAATCCCCACGGCGCGGACTCCTGGCCCGGAAATCATCGCCTGCGGCTTCGCCGCCGCCGTACGGCGCTGCCGCCCCAACCAACCCGCCGGGCGCCGCGCCGTTCTACGGGGCAGTCCCCGAGACCGCGGTCAGCTCCTCGATATCGATGCCGCGCAACCGCGCGACCGAGACCGGGTCCTTCAGCCCCAGCAATCCGGTGAAGGTGGCTCGCACGACGTTGTGCGGATTCTGGGTTCCCAACGACTTGGTGAGGATGTTCTGTATCCCGGCCGACTCGAGAACCGCCCGCACCGCACCGCCCGCAATGATCCCGGTGCCGTCAGGAGCCGGCTTCAGCAACACCCGGCCGGCCCCGAACCGGCCGACCACCATGTGCGGTATCGTCGTGCCGTCGAGGGGAACCCGGAGCAGCGCCTTCTTGGCTGCCTCGATTCCCTTCTTGATGGCCGAAGGTACCTCCTTGGCCTTTCCGACCCCGAACCCGACCACGCCGTGGGTATCACCGACCACCACCAGGGCGCTGAAGCTCAGGTTCTTGCCGCCCTTGACCACCTTCGTGACGCGGTTGATCGAGACAACCGTGTCCTTGAGGTCGAAATCGTTGGGGTCGATCTTCGGTCGCGTATTGCTCATGACACTTTCTGGCAGCCCGTGTCACCCAGTAGCGGCATTCACCGGGGCTGCATCCCGGCAGGTTGCTTGCTGCCGCCGCCACATCCGCAAGCGCCGGACCTGCACCGGGTGCGGGTCGCGTCTATGCCCTCGCGGCAGCATCCCTCCTCGAGAGACGCCCGCGGCAAGGGCCGACACGCGGTTTCACCGCCGGCTCCTAGAACTTCAGACCGGCTTCTCTCGCCGCATCTGCGACCTTGCGGACCCGACCGTGATACAGAAACCCACCCCGGTCGAAAACCACGCTCCGGATGCCCTTCTCGAGCGTCCGTTCCGCGATCAGGCGGCCGACCGCCTGCGCGCCCGCAACATTTCCACCGGCGGCTCCGTCGGCAAAGCTCGCCTTGACCGTCGGCTCGGTGCTGGACGCCGATGTCACCGTGGTACCGTTCGAGTCGTCGATCACCTGGACCGCAATATGCCCCAGACTCCGAAAGACCGACATTCTCGGCCGCTCCGGCGTTCCTTTGATCTTCTTGCGCTGGCGCAGTGAAATCCGGTGGCGCCGATCCTTTTTTGTCTTGACCTTCATGACACGTTCGACCCGCTATGCTCCCGTCTTGCCGACCTTCTTCTTCAGAACCTCGCCGGTATACCGGATCCCCTTCTGCTTGTACGGATCCGGCTTGCGGAGGCTGCGAATGTCCGCGGCTATCTGCCCCACCGCCTGACGGTCGACCCCTGACACCACCAGATGGGTCTGATTCTCCACCGCGACCACGATACCGGCGGGCACCTCGAATATCACCGGGTGCGAATATCCCAGCGCCAGCGTGAGCCGCTGGCCCGTCACTTCGGCGCGATAGCCGATCCCTACGATATCGAGCTCCTTCTTGAATCCTGCCGAGACGCCGGTCACCGCGTTGGCGACCAGACTGCGCCCGAGCCCGTGAAACTTGGCCAGGGCGCGCTCCTCGCGTTCGGGACGTGCGTGCAATACCCCGTCCTGCATCTCGACCACGATCCCCGGCGGCAGGGGCTGGCGCATCGTCCCTTTCGGTCCCTTGGCCTCCACCGCCTCCGGAGAGATCTGGACGGTGACTCCGGCGGGAATCGGGATCGGTCTCTTACCCACTCGCGACATTTCGTGACTCCACCGTCCGGTTTACCAGACGTTGCACAACACTTCGCCGCCCACACCCATCTTGAGCGCTTCCCGGCCCGTCATGACCCCGCGCGAGGTGGTGAGAATGGCGGTGCCGAGCCCGGCCAGCACCGGGGGCACATTGTCCCGGCCACAATACACACGCCGGCCGGGCCGGCTTACGCGTTGGATCCCGGAGATGACGTTTTCACCACGGGATCCGTACTTCAACTGGATCCGAATCATCGAACGCGCCTGCTGCCCTCGTTCGACGACAACGTCCACCATCCTGAACGACTGGATATATCCCTCGCTCTGCAGAATCCTCGCGATCTCCGTCTTGAGCCGCGATGCCGGGATATCCACGCGACGGCGATGCGCCGCGGTCCCGTTGCGGATTCTCGTCAACATATCGGCGATCGGATCAGTCATGTCTCTCTTGTCTGTCGACCTCGCGCCCGGTGGCGCGGCGTCACGGCCTGCATCGTCACCAACTGCTCTTGGTTACCCCAGCGATGTCGCCCTCGAGCGCGAGCCGCCTGAAGCACAGCCGGCACAGCGCGAACTTGCGGATGAACCCCCGCGGCCGCCCGCACAGGCGGCATCGGTTGCGTAGCCGCACCTTGAACTTCGGCGGCCTGTCTTCCTTGACGATCTTCGCAGTTGTCGCCATCGCGTTCCCCTCGCCCGGTAATGGTCGCCCCCACCGCTTCCCGCCCAGCCAACCCCGCCGGGCGTCCGCACCGTCCCACGGCGCAGACGCCTAATTCGTCCGGAACGGCATCCCCATGAGTTGGAGCAGCCGGCGCCCCTCTTCGTCGGTCCTGGCGGTAGTGACCATGGAAATGTTCATGCCGCGCGACTTGTCGACCTTCATGTAGTCGATCTCGATGAACATCAGTTGATCCGGAAGCCCGAGCGTGTAGTTGCCGCGCCCGTCGAATCCCTTGGGGGACACGCCGCGAAAGTCCCTCACCCGGGGCAGTGCGACGGAGATGAGGCGATCGAGGAATTCATACATGCGATCCCGGCGCAACGTCACCATCGAGCCTATCGGCATACCCTGTCGGAGCTTGAACTGGGCTATCGATTTTCGGGCCCGCGTAGTCAACGGCTTCTGACCGGTGATGTGGGTCAGATCGTCGCTGCCGGCGTCGATCAGCTTCACGTTCTGCGTCGCCTCGCCCAACCCCATGTTCACGACAACCCGCTGGATCTTCGGCACCGCCATGATGTTGGTGTAGCCGAATTCCTTGGTGAGCGCGGGAACCACGTTCTCGTGATAGCGTTCTTTCAGTCGACTCATCATCGATCCACGACCCCGTCGCACTTGCGGCAAATCCGAACCTTGCGACCGTCACCGAGCAGGCGCCGTCCGATCCGCGCCGGCGCACCGCAATCCGGACAGATGAGCTGCACGTTCGACGCATGCAGGGCCGCCTCGTGCTCGACGACGCCCCCCTTGACGTTCTGCCTCGGATTCGGGCGAGTATGGCGTTTCACCATGTTCACGCCCTCGACGATCAACCGGTTCTTGGCGGGTACCAGCCGCAGGACGCGCCCGCGCTTCCCTCGGTCCTTTCCCGTGATCACGACCACGTTGTCGTTCTTCCGGATGGGGGTCTGTAGTTTCGACATGGCTCACGCTCTCACCGGAGTCGGACGACCCGACCGCCGACCTGCTCCTATCAGAGAACCTCCGGCGCCAGAGAGACGATCTTCATGAACTTGCGTTCCCGCAACTCCCGCGCCACAGGGCCGAAGACCCGCGTCCCGATCGGTTCGCCCTGCTCGGTGACCAGGACCGCCGCGTTTCGGTCGAAACGAATGTAGCTGCCATCCCGCCGACGGTGCTCTTTCGCCGTGCGCACGATGACGGCGCGAACGACCTGGCCCTTCTTCACCGCCGAGCGCGGGGCCGCTTCCTTCACCGATGCCGTAACGAGGTCACCCAGCTTCGCGAAACGTCCGGTCGACCCGCCTATCGGGTTGATGACCGCGATCTTCCGGGCCCCGGAGTTGTCCGCGACCTCGAGGATCGATTGCATCTGGATCATGATTCTGTGCTCGCTCTGCCGGGCGCAGCGTGCCGGGACTCCCAGCCCGGAAAGCGTCCCCTGCGGCTCCGCTCTCCGCCCAACGAGCCCTCCGGGAATCTACCGCGCAGACTCCTAGATGGCTCCCGTCCGTTCGACTATCCGCACCACCGCCCAGCGTTTGCGGCGACTGAGAGGCCGGGTCTCGACGATGGCAACCACGTCGCCCTCTTTCGCTTCGTTGCCCGGATCGTGCGCCATGAATCTCGATGTACGACGCTGAATCTTGCCGTACAGCCCGTGGCGCACCCGTCGCTCCACCGCCACGACCACGCTCTGATCCATCTTGCCGCTGACAACGACGCCCTGGATTTCTGCCTTAGTCCCCATCCGCTGCTTCTTTCTTGCCGCTGGCCGGCGCTTCGATGCCGAGTACGTAACCTCGCCGGAGCGTCTTGACCCGAGCCAGGTCACGCCGGGTCTGAAGTAGTTTGCCGGCCGCCTCCTGTTGTCCCATGGACTTCTGGAGTCGCAGACGAAACAGTTGCTCGGCCAGTTCCCGCTCGCGCTGCTCGAGGTCCGACACGCCGAGCTCGCGCAGTTCCGTAATCGACGTCATGATGCCTCGCCCCCACCGAACCGGGTGGCGAACCTCGTATGAATGGGTAACTTGGCCGCGGCCAACCGCATCGCCTGCCGGGCGACCCCGGCGTCGACCCCTTCCATCTCGAAGAGAATGCGACCCGATTTCACCACCGCGACCCACTGCTCGGGCGCGCCCTTGCCCTTGCCCATCCGGGTTTCCTGGGGCTTCTTGGTAATCGGCTTGTCCGGAAACACCCGAATCCAGATCTTGCCGCCGCGCTTGATCGAGCGGGTCATCGCCACCCGCGCCGCCTCTATCTGGCGATCGGTCAGCCAGCACGGCTCCATCGCCCGCAGGCCATAGTCGCCGAACGACACCGTCGAGCCCCGCCACGCCTTGCCGGTCATGCGACCGCGGTGCTGCTTCCGGTGTTTGACCTTCTTCGGCATCAACATGACAACTACCTCGCACGTACCCGGGAACTCGGCGTCGAAGCCACGGTCCCAGCCCGGAAATCGTCGCCGCAGGAGTTTCGCGCCAGCGGAACTCCAACGCGACCGCATGGTCGCGCGCCGCGGCTTCCGATTGCCGCCCCACCAACCCTCCAGAGGTCCGCGCCGTCTTACGGCGCAGACTCCTAGGCTCGGGCTCCTCGGCGCGGCGCCCGATACTCTTCGTCGCGGGCCAGCTGCGGTTCGTGACGGTCGCCCTTGTACAGCCACACCTTTACGCCGATCTGGCCATAGGTGGTATTGGCTTCCGCGAATCCGTAATCGATATCCGCCCGAAGGGTCTGAAGCGGCAACTGGCCGTGCAGATACCATTCTGTACGCGCGATTTCCGCCCCGTTCAGACGCCCCCCGACCCGCACCTTGATGCCGCGCGCGCCAAACCGCAGGGCCGACTCGACCGCCTTGCGCATCGCCCGGCGGAAGGCGACCCGCTTCTCGAGCTGCAACGCCACCGACTCGCTGATCAACTGTGCATCGAGCTCGGGCTTCTGGATCTCTTGAATGTTGATGAAGACCTCGCGCTTGGTTCGCCGCTGGATCTCCGTCTTGAGCTTGTCGACCTCGGTGCCCTTGCGTCCGATGATGATGCCCGGCCGCGACGTACAGATATCGATCTTCAACTTGTTGGCGGCACGCTCGATCTCGATCTTCGACACGCCCGCATGCTTGAAGCGCTTCTTCAGGTCGGACCGGAGCGAGAGATCCTCGTGCAAGAGCTTGGCGTAGTCGCGATCGGCATACCAACGCGACCGCCAGGTCTTGTTGAACCCCAGTCTGAACCCGTACGGGTGAACCTTCTGACCCATCTAGTCAACCTCTGGCCCGGAACTCGTCGCCTCGCGGCTCCGCCTTCCGTCCGACCACCCCTTCAGGAATCCGTTCCGTTCACGGCGCGTATTCCTGCCCCGGAAAATCGCCGCCGTGCGGCTTCCGCTTCCGGCTACCAGCCCGGCAGGCCCTCCCTGCCCCCTAGTCGCTCGATCGCTTTCTCGGCCGCCGCTTCGACCTCTTCGTCGAACGACGCCGGGGTCGGGAAGATCCGGCCTCCGCTTCGGTCGAGGCGGATTCGCCCGGGGTCACCACTCGCGCCACGATTTCCGGCTGCTCTACGACGTGAACCGTCAGGTGCGCGGTTCGCTTGACGATGCGGAACGCGCGCCCCATCGGCGCCGGCCGGATGCGCTTCATCGACGGCCCCTGATCGGCGTAGCACTTCGACACGAACATCCGGTCGATATCGCCGGCGGCGCCCTCTTTCTGTTCCGCATTCGCGACCGCCGAACGGAGCACCTTGGCGACGTCGCCAGCTATCCGCTTTCGGGAGAACCGCAGTGTGGCCAACGCCCGATCCACGCTCTGACCGCGAATCAGATCCATGACGAGCTTGGCCTTCTGGGCCGAGGTCCGGACATAACGCCCCGTGGCACGCCCTTCGATCATCGTCATTTGCCCTTGCCGACCGACGCGGCCTTGTCTCTCTTGCTCGTATGCCCTCGAAACAACCGTGTCGGCGAGAACTCACCCAGCTTGTGCCCCACCATGTTCTCGGTCAGGTATACCGGGATGAACTTCTTCCCGTTGTGCACCGCGATAGTGTGACCGATCATCTCGGGGATGACCGTCGACCGTCGAGACCAGCTCTTGATGACCCGGCGGTCGCCGCTGTTGTTCATGTGTTCGACCTTCTCAAGCAGCGGTATGTCGACGAACGGTCCCTTCTTCAGCGATCGACTCATTGGCGCCTCGTCTCAATCCCTGGCCGCGCGCAAAGCGGTTGCCATTGCGAACATGAACACCCCCGCACGCCGTGTCCGCCGTCGCGGGGTCCTCGCGAAAGCGCTCATTTCCGCCGCCGTCGCTGAACGATGAACTTGTCCGAGGGCTTCCGGCTCCGGGTCTTGTAGCCCTTGGTGGGCACCCCCCACGGAGACACCGGGTGCCGCCCGCCCGCGGCCTTGCCCTCACCACCCCCGAGCGGATGGTCGACCGGGTTCATCGCAACCCCCCGGACGTTGGGGCGGCGCCCGAGCCAGCGCGTTCTGCCCGCCTTGCCCAGCGACACGTTCTCGTGATCCACGTTGCCGATCTGGCCGATGGTGGCCCTGCACTCCTTCAGGATCCGGCGGATCTCGCCCGACGGCATCCGGACCGACACGTAATCACCTTCCTTGGCGATGAGCTGCACGCTCGCCCCGGCGCTGCGGGCAATCTGACCGCCCTTGCCCGGCTTGAGCTCCACGTTGTGCATCTGCGTGCCCAGCGGAATGTTCTTGAGGGGCAGGGTGTTGCCGGGAAGGATGTCGACACGCGCCCCCGCGATGACGGTATCGTTGACGGCGACGCCAGCGGGTTGGAGGATATAACGTTTCTCACCGTCGGCATAGGTCACCAGGGCGATGCGCGCTGACCGATTCGGATCATACTCGATGGTCGTCACCCTGCCCGGCACATCCTGCTTGTCACGCTTGAAGTCGATGATGCGATACGTGCGCTTGTGCCCTCCGCCTCGCTGCCATATCGTGACTCGGCCACGATTGTTCCGGCCGCCCGACTTGGTCAACGGCTCGGTCAACGGCTTGTACGGCTTCGTTGCGGTGATCTCGTCGAACGTCTGCACCGTCTGGAATCGCCGCCCCGGCGACGTCGGCTTGTACTTGCGGATAGTCATCGTCTAGGCGCCTTCGAGGAATTCGGGCACGTTCTCACCGTCGCGCAGCCGCACGTAGGCCTTCTTCCAGTCCGAACGCTGGCCGGAAAACCGTCCCTGCCGCTTGATCTTGCCGTGGTTGATCGACGTGCGAACGCTGGCAACCTTCGATCCCAGCAATCGCTCCACCGCCTGCTTGATCTCGATCTTCGTCGCCCGCATCGACACTTCAAGCACGATCGTCCCGGTATCCTCGCGCTGAAGCGTCGTCTTCTCGGTGACGAGGGCTCGCCGAATGACCTCGGTCTCTTTCATGATCCCAGCACCTGTGTCAGCCGCTCGACCGCGGCGCGCGTCATCACGACCTGCCGTGCGTCGACGACATCCCGCGTACCGAGCTGGTTGGTCGCCACGAGCCGGACACCACCGATATTGCGCACGGCCAGCGCCAAGTTCGCATCCGGCTGCACGTCGACCAGCACTGCCTTGGACACTACGTCGAGACGCCGCAGCAGCTCGACCGCCTGACGCGTACGCGGCTCGTCGACACCCAGCTGTTCCACCACCAGGACGTCGCCGCCCCGGAACTTCTCGGTCAGTGCCGCTCGCAACCCACCCCGAACCACCTTCTTCGGCAGGCGATACCCGTAGCTCCGAGGCTGCGGACCGAAGACCGTGCCGCCCGAACGCCACAACGGATTGCGGCTCTCGCCGACCCGCGCGCGACCGGTGCCCTTCTGGCGCCACGGCTTCTTGCCGGTGCCTCGGACCTGGCCGCGGGTCTTCGTGGCATGCGTGCCGCGACGGTCCTCGGCCGACTCATGCACCACCGATTCCCAGATGATGTCCCGGTTCAGCCGGCCGCCGAACACGTCATCACTGACCTCGACCGAACCGACCTTCTCGTTCCGTGAATCAAAGACATCCAGCGTCATGGTCGCAACCTGCTCGGGGAAACCCGGTCAGCCACCGGCTACTTCCGCTTCTTCGCCGATTTCTCGGCCACCGGCGCGCTCTGCGGCTTGGCGGCAACCGCCTTCCGTATCATGAGGACCCCGCCCGGAGCTCCCGGAATCGCCCCCTTGATCACCAGCATATGCTCATCTGCATCCACTCGCAGCACCCGCAGGTTCCGGGTCGTCACCCGGTCGCCACCCATGCGCCCCGGCCCACGCATGCCCTTGATGACCCGCGAGGGGTACGATGACGCCCCGATGGAGCCCGGTGCGCGATGAAACATGGAGCCATGCGTCGCGCGGCCACCGCCGAAACCGTGACGCTTCATGACGCCTTGGAACCCCTTGCCGCGACTGACCCCGACGACATCCACCCGGTCGCCATCAGCGAAGACCGACGCCACGACCTGATCGCCTTCGGCCGGTCCATCGCCCTCCACCCCGACTTCCCGCCGAATCCGGGTCGGGGGCACTTTGGCCTTCTTGTAGTGACCGGTCATGGGCCGGTTCGCGTTGAAAGGAGCCTCCTCGACGAGCCCGAGCTGCACGGCGGCATAGCCGTCGCGCTCGACCGTCTTGCGTTGCACGACGACACACGGACCGGCCTTGATGACCGTCACCGGCAGGATCGCACCGTCGTCGCCGAACAGCTGGGTCATTCCGATCTTTCGTCCGAGAATACCGGTCACCATGATCGTTTGCATCCGTCCTGCGGGGGTTCGGTCCGGAGCCCCTGGCCCCGACATCGTCGCCCTGCGGCTCGGTTCAGACTCCTGGCCCGCAAATCGCCGCCTGCGGCTCCGCCGCCGCCTTGCGGCGCTGCCGGCGCCTACCCACCCTAACCTAGGCGCTGCTGCTGTCCTTCCCGAATGCCTTGATTTCGACATCGACCCCGGCCGGAAGATCGAGCTTCATCAACGCATCGACGGTCTGGGAGGTCGGCTCGAAGATATCGATCAACCGCTTGTGGGTGCGGATTTCGAACTGCTCGCGCGACTTCTTGTCGACGTGGGGCGATCTCAACACCGTCCACTTGTTCAGGTCCGTCGGCAAGGGTATCGGACCGGCGAGGCGCGCACCCGTCCGGCGGGCGGTATCCGCGATCTCGTGGGTCGACTGATCGAGCACCCGATGATCGTAGGCTTTCAGACGTATCCGAATCTTGTCGCTGAACATGGTTTCATACCGGGCAGCGCCGCACGCCGCGGCTATTCGACGATGTCGGTGATGGCCCCCGACCCTACCGTGCGGCCGCCTTCACGAATCGCGAAGCGCAGCCCCTTCTCCAGCGCCACCGGCGTGATCAACTCCACTTCCATCGTCACGTTGTCGCCCGGCATCACCATCTCGACTCCGTCCGGCAACGTCGCAACTCCCGTCACGTCCGTCGTCCGCAGGTAGAATTGCGGCCGGTACCCGTTGAAGAACGGCGTGTGGCGCCCACCTTCGTCCTTCGTCAGAACGTAGACTTCGCCCTTGAACTTCGTGTGCGGCGTGATCGACTTCGGCTTCGCGAGAACCTGACCCCGCTCCACGTCGTCCTTTTCCAGGCCACGCAGCAGAACCCCGATGTTGTCCCCCGCAACGCCCTCGTCCAGCAGCTTCCGGAACATCTCCACCCCGGTCACCACCTTCTTCAGCGTCTCCCGGAACCCCACGATCTCGATGTCGTCGGTCACCTTCACGATGCCACGGTCCACACGACCCGTCACCACCGTCCCCCGGCCCAAGATCGAGAACACGTCCTCGATCGGCATCAGGAACGGCTTGTCAACGTCCCGAACCGGAAGCGGAACGTAGTCGTCGACCGCCGCCATCAACTCGTCGATGCACGCCGTATACGCCTCGTCGCCCTCCAGCGCCTTCAGCGCGGAGCCCCGAACCACCGGAAGGTCGTCCCCGGGAAACTCATACGACGACAGAAGCTCCCGAACCTCCAGCTCCACCAGGTCCAGAAGCTCCTCGTCGTCCACCATGTCCACCTTGTTCATGAACACGACCAGTGACGGAACCCCAACCTGACGAGCCAGAAGAATGTGCTCCCGGGTCTGCGGCATCACCCCGTCGGTCGCCGCCACCACCAGAATCGCACCGTCCATCTGCGCCGCACCCGTGATCATGTTCTTGATGTAGTCCGCATGACCCGGGCAGTCCACGTGCGCGTAGTGCCGATTGGCCGTCGTGTACTCCACGTGCGCCGTCGCGATCGTGATCCCGCGCTCCCGTTCCTCGGGCGCGTTGTCGATCGAGTCGAACGAACGAACCGCGTTCTTCGGATCGTGTTTCGCCAGCACCGACGTGATCGCCGCCGTCAACGTCGTCTTCCCGTGGTCGATATGCCCGATCGTCCCGATGTTCACATGCGGTTTCGACCGGTCGAACTTTTCCTTCGCCATGCGATAGCCTCTTATCTTCCCTGAATACGCGCGACGATCTCCTCGCTGACCGCCGGCGGGACCTGATCATAGCGATCGAAATGCATCGTGTAGGTAGCGCGCCCCTGCGTGCGGGAACGCAGTTCCGTTGCGTAGCCGAACATCTCCGACAGCGGCACCCGCGCATTGATGATCTGCGTCCCGCCATGGGCTTCCATCGACTTGACCCTGCCGCGGCGCGCGTTGATATCGGCGATGATGTCACCCATGTACACCTCCGGCACCACCACCTCGACCTTCATGATCGGTTCCAGCAGTACCGGGACGGCCTGACGGGCGGCATTCCGAAATGCCATCGACCCCGCAATCTTGAACGCCATTTCCGACGAGTCGACATCGTGCGAGGAACCGTCGAGGAGCGTGACGGCCACATCCTCAATGGGGTATCCGGCGAGAATGCCGGTCGTCACCGCCTCTCGCACTCCCGCCTCGACCGACGCGATGAACTCCTTCGGGATCGCACCACCGAATATGCGGTTCTCGAAGACGAACCCGTCCCCTGCCGGCCTGGGCACGACGCGCAGCTTGACGTGGCCGTACTGACCGCGCCCGCCCGTCTGCTTGACGTATCGTCCCTCCGCCAGCGCCGGCCTGGTGAGGGTCTCGCGATAGGCGACCTGCGGGCGGCCGACCGTCGCCGCCACCCCGAACTCCCGCCGAAGCCGGTCGACGATGATCTCCAGGTGGAGCTCGCCCATCCCGGACACCACCACCTGCCCGGTCTCGTCATCGGTCCGGACCTGGAACGTCGGATCTTCGGTGGTGAGCTTCGCCAACCCCTGGCCGAGCTTCTCCTGGTCCGCCTTGGTCTTCGGCTCGATCGCCAGCGTGATGACCGGAGTCGGAAACTCCATGGTCTCGAGCAGGACCGGATGCGCGCGATCGCAAATCGTGTCGCCGGTGCCCACCGTCTTCAGTCCGACCGCGGCGGCAATGTCACCGCAGTAGACCTGCTGGATATCTTCCCGCTTGTTGGCGTGCATCTTCAACAGGCGGCCGATACGCTCCCGGCGGCCCAACCGCGGGTTGTAGATGGTTGCTCCGCTGGCCATCACGCCGGAGTACACGCGTATGAAGGCAAGCTGACCGACGTAGGGATCGGTCATGATCTTGAACGCCAGGGCCGAGAACGGCGCCTCGTCCCGGGCCGGTCGTTCGAGCACCGTATCGCCATCGGGCGCCGTCCCGGTCACGGCGGGAATATCAGCCGGCGACGGCAGATAGTCGACCACCGCATCGATCAAGGGCTGCACCCCCTTGTTCCTGAAGGCGCTGCCGCACAACACCGGCACGAGCGGGGCATCCTCGTTCCGCACCGACTCGATGGTCCGCCGGCGCAGGATTGGGACGATCTCCTCGGCCGCGATCGGCTCCCCGTGCAGGTACTTCTCGAGCAACCGGTCATCGACCTCGCAGACCTTCTCGATCAACGCCTCTCGCGCCGCCGTCGCCTCGTCGAGGCGATCGACCGGAATCTCCTCGAGCACCGATTCGGCGCCGAGCGATTCGTCCCGATATCGAACCGCCTTCATGGCGACCAGATCGATCACGCCGGCGAAACCGTCTTCCGCCCCGAGCGGAAGCTGGACCGCCACCGGGTTCGCCTGGAGCTTCTCGCGAATCTGCGTCAGCGTACGCCCGAAATCGGCCCCCACGCGGTCCATCTTGTTCACGAAACAGATGCGCGGCACCCGGTACTTGTCGGCCTGACGCCAGACCGTCTCGGATTGCGGCTCCACGCCGCCCACCGCATCGAACACGGCCACGGCGCCGTCCAGCACGCGCAGCGATCGTTCGACTTCCGCCGTGAAGTCCACATGCCCCGGGGTGTCGATGATATTGATTCGGTTGCCGCGCCACATGCACGTCGTGGCGGCGGAGGTGATGGTGATGCCCCGCTCCTGTTCCTGGGCCATCCAGTCCATCACCGCGGTTCCGTCGTGCACCTCGCCTATCTTGTAGGTGATGCCGGTATAGAACAGCACCCGTTCGGTCGTCGTCGTCTTGCCGGCATCGATGTGGGCCATGATGCCAATGTTCCGTGTCCGCTCGAGCGGCACCTGTCTCGACATCTCCTTGCCCGTTCGTGACTGCCTGCGCTGCGCGACACCGCGGTCCGCGGTCGCCGGGGCGATTTCCAACTCGGCTCCAATCACTGGATCTGCTGCCTGTTTGACGACGGTCACGATCCTCACCACCGATAGTGGGCGAACGCCTTGTTCGCGTCGGCCATCCGGTGCGTGTCCTCGCGCTTCTTCACGGACCCGCCGCGCAGATTCGATGCATCGATGAACTCGTTCGCGAGCTTCTCCCTCATCGTCTTGCCATCACTGCGGGCCCGCGCGTAGCCCGACAGCCACCGCAGGCTCAACGACAGACGGCGGTTGGGATTGACCTCGATGGGCACCTGATAGTTCGAGCCGCCGACCCGCCTCGACTTGACCTCGAGGCTGGGCTTCACGTTGTCGACCGCCTTCTTGAACACCTTGAGCGGGTCGTCACCGGTCCGCTCCCGGATGATGTCGAGACTCCCGTAGAGCAGCCCTTCGGCCGTGCTGCGCTTGCCGCTCTTCATGATGGTACGCACGAACTTGGTCACCAGGGTGCTGTTGTAGAGCGGGTCCGGCGGCACCTCGCGCTTCGGCACTTCGCGTCTGCGTGGCATTGACTATTTCCTTCTCGACAACCGGGGAACTCGGGACCCGATCCTACGCCTTCGGCCGCTTTGCCCCGTACTTCGACCGGCTCTGCTTTCGGCCCTGCACGCCGGTGGTGTCCAGCGTCCCGCGGACCACGTGGTAGCGCACCCCGGGCAGATCCTTGACACGCCCTCCACGGATGAGCACCAGGGAGTGCTCCTGGAGGTTGTGGCCCTCGCCCGGAATGTAGGTGGTCACTTCGATCTGATTCGTCAGCCGGACGCGGGCAACCTTCCGCAACGCGGAGTTCGGCTTCTTCGGGGTCTGCGTGAACACGCGGACGCACACGCCCCGACGCTGGGGAGACCGCTGCAAGGCCGGGCTCTTGGTCTTGGTCTCGATTCGGAAACGTCCCTTCCTCACGAGCTGGCTAATCGTCGGCACGACCGCTCCTTGCGTCGATGGCGTCACGACATCCCGGCTGGCGGCCAGAACGCCTGCGACAGTCTGCCTCGGGCCTGAAAGCTACTGCTTGGCACCCGACGCGATTGACCCTACTTGTGTTTGCGCGCCGTGAAGAGCCCGGCCGACCAGCGGGTCGGCCCCCGGACTGCTCCACCGAGAAAGAGGCGAGTTGCGCAAGGCTCGTGAGTGCCCCACGGAGCTCGCCGCGCTCGGTGGTTCACACGCCTCTCTCTGACGGGTCGGAGTCAGATAGGGTGTCCCAACTCCGCTAGAACCTTGCGAGATTAACACGGAACGGCGATCGACGCAACCGCCATGAGCGCTTTCTCGTTCCCCTGCTGCCGTCCTCCCGCCGCCGGAACTCCGTCCCCTACTCGGTCACCTGATCACGGTCCACCGTCTCCGGCTCCACGAGATACTCCATCTCCCGTTCGAGCTCAAGCTCTTCCTGCGTCGGCGGCGGCGGCGGCGGCGGTTCGTCCGCCTGAATCCGCACCCCGCGGTAGTAGTCGTACCCGGTGCCGGCCGGAATCAGCCGGCCCATGGTCACGTTCTCCTTGAGCCCCCGGAGATGATCCACCTTGCCGGAAATCGACGCTTCCGTCAACACGCGCGTCGTCTCCTGGAACGAGGCGGCCGAGATGAACGAGTCGGTGGACAGCGAGGCCTTGGTGATGCCGAGCAGGAGCGGACGCCCGGTGGCGGGCTGGCCGCCTTCGGCGATGACCCGCTCGTTCTCGATGAGGAACCGGGACCGATCCACCTGCTCATCGATCAGGAAATCGGTGGTCCCCACGTCCTCGATCTTCACCCACCGCATCATCTGCCGGGCCACGACCTCGATGTGCTTGTCGTTGATGGTGACGCCCTGCAGGCGATAGACCTCCTGGATCTCGTTCACGAGATAGCTCTGGAGGGCCTTCGGACCGAGAACGCTCAGGATGTCGTGCGGATTGCTCGGACCGTCCATGAGCTGCTCGCCCGCACGGACACGGTCCCCGTCCTGGACGTTCACATGGACTCCGCGAGGCAGCGAATACTCCCGCGGCTCGGCCCCGGGCTCGTCCGGCACGATGATGACCTTCCGCATTCCCTTGACGATGCTGCCGATCTTGACCGTACCGTCGATCTCGCTGATGACCGCGGTCTCGCGCGGCTTCCGCGCTTCGAACAGCTCCTGCACCCGAGGCAGCCCGCCCGTGATGTCCTTGGTCTTCGTCGTTTCGCGAGGGATCTTGGCCAGCACCTCGCCGGCGGTCACCTCCTGCTCATCCACCACCATGAGATGCGCGTGCGACGGCATGTTGTACTTGCGCTCGAGCTTGCCGGCCGCATTTCGGATCTCGACCAGCGGCTGCTTCTTCTCGTCGGGCGAGTCCATGATGATCAGACGAGACAGCCCGGTCACCTCGTCCACCTCCTCGTGCACCGTCGTCCCCTCGGCGATGTCCTTGAAGCGGACGGTTCCCGTCTTCTCGGTAATGATCGAGAACGTATAGGGGTCCCACTGGACCAGAACCTGGTCCGGCTCGACGTGTTGGCCGTCGGATACCCTCAGGTGCGCCCCGTACACCACCGGGTACCGTTCCCGGTCGCGCCCCTTCTCGTCCTGAACAACCAGCGAGCCGGTCCGGTTCATCACGACCAGCGTGCCATCCTTCGCCTTGACCCACTGGATCCCGTCGAAACGCACCGTTCCCACGTGCTTCGCTTCGAGGGTGGATTGCGCCGACACCCGCGATGCGGTTCCGCCGATGTGGAAGGTCCGCATCGTGAGCTGGGTTCCGGGCTCACCGATAGACTGGGCCGCGACGACCCCGACCGCCAGGCCCAGCTCGACCAGCTCACCGGTGCCGAGGTCACGGCCGTAGCACTTGGCGCACACCCCGCGCCGGGCGGCACACGTCAACACCGACCTGATCTTGACCTTCTCGACGCCGGAATCCTCTATCTGCGAGGCGAGATCCTCGACGATCACCTCGCTCGCGGGCACGATGATATCGTTGGTGAACGGATCGACGATTTCCTCGAGCGCCACTCGACCGACGATTCGCTCCCGCAGCGGCTCGATGATCTCGCCGCTCTCCACGATGGCGCGCGACTCGATCCCGTCCGGCGTGCCGCAATCCACCTCCGAGATGATCACGTCCTGGGCCACGTCCACCAGTCGCCGCGTCAGATAGCCGGAGTCCGCCGTCTTCAGCGCCGTATCCGCCAGACCCTTCCGGGCGCCGTGCGTCGAGATGAAGTACTGCTGCACCGTCAGCCCCTCACGGAAATTCGACGTGATGGGCACCTCGATGATCTCGCCGGACGGCTTCGCCATCAATCCCCGCATGCCCGCGAGCTGACGAATCTGCTGCTTGCTGCCGCGAGCACCGGAGTCGGCCATGATGTAGACGGCATTGAAGTCCTGGCCGCCGCCGCCATCGAGGCCCTCCATTTCGTTGAACATCTCGTCGGCGACCTTCTCGGTCACATCCGACCAGATGGCGATGACCTTGTTGTACCGCTCGCCGTTCGTGATCGCCCCTTCGAGATACTGTTGCTCGACCCGGATGACCTCGTCGTTGGCCTCCTTGATCATCGACGCCTTCTGGGCGGGCACGATGAGATCGTCGATGCCAATCGACAGGCCGGAGCGGGTCGCATACCCGAATCCGAGCTGCTTCAGCCGGTCCAGCATCTCCACCGTCTTGGGGACGCCATGCTTCAGGTAGCAGTACTGGACGAGCTGACCGAGCCCCTTCTTCTTCAGGAGACCGTTGAAGAACGGGAGCTCGTCCGGCAACGCGTTGTTGAGCACCACCCGGCCGGCCGTGGTGTCGATGATCTTGCCCGCGACCCGCTGGACCTTGGTTCGCAGCACGTCCTGATCGTCCCGGGACGCGGTCAGGTCCATCAGCTCGCCGCTGAGCCGAAGACGGATCGGACTCAAGGTCTCGATTGCGTCGGCCGCGAGCGCCAGTCCCACGTCATCCGCCGAGCCGAAGACGCGCCCCTCCCCCTTGGCCCCCTTCTTGGCCTTGGTCAGGTAGTAGCAACCCAGCACGATGTCCTGCGAGGGCACCGTGATCGGCGCGCCATTCGCCGGAGACAGGATGTTCTTCGACGCCTTCATCAGGACCGAGGCCTCGATCTGGGCCTCGGGCGCGAGCGGAATATGCACCGCCATCTGGTCGCCGTCGAAATCGGCGTTGAATGCCGTGCATACCAGAGGGTGGATCCGGATCGCCTTGCCCTCGACCAGGACCGGTTCGAACGCCTGTATCCCCAGTCGGTGCAGCGTCGGGGCCCGATTGAGCAGCACCGGGTGCTCCCGAATCACCTCTTCGAGGATGTCCCACACCTCGGGAAGCTGCTGGTCGACCATCTCCTTCGCCTGCTTGATGGTGGACACCAGCCCGCGGCTCTCGAGCTTGTTGTAGATGAACGGCTTGAACAGCTCGAGGGCCATCTTCTTGGGGAGCCCGCACTGGTGAAGCTGAAGCTCGGGTCCCACGACGATCACCGACCGTCCCGAGTAGTCGACCCGCTTGCCGAGCAGATTCTGGCGAAACCGTCCCTGCTTGCCCTTGAGCGTGTCCGAGAGCGACTTGAGGGGGCGATTGTTCGCCCCGCGCAGCACGCGGCCGCGCCGGCCGTTGTCGAACAGCGCATCCACCGCTTCCTGCAGCATCCGCTTCTCGTTGCGGATGATCACATCGGGCGCCTTGAGCTCGATCAGCTTCTTCAGGCGATTGTTCCGGTTGATGACCCGGCGGTAGAGGTCGTTGAGATCGGAGGTCGCGAAGCGGCCGCCGTCGAGGGGCACGAGCGGGCGCAGTTCCGGTGGAATGACCGGAATCACATCGAGAATCATCCATTCCGGACGATTGGTCGACTTCCGGAACGATCCGACGACCTTCAGGCGCTTGGCATACTTGAGCTTCTTCTGCACCGAGTTTTCCCGGCGCATGTCCACCCGCAACTGGTCCGCCAGATCGTGGATGTCGGCGCGCTTGAGCAGCTCCTTGATCGCCTCGGCGCCCATCTGGGCCCGAAACTTCGGACCGTACTCCTCGATCGCCTTGCGGTACTGCTCCTCGGTGAGAAGTTGATGCGGCTCGAACTCGCTGTCGCCCGCGTCGATCACCACGAACGCTTCGAAGTAGAGAATGCGTTCGAGATCGCGGAGCGAGATGTCGAGCAGGTGTCCGATTCGGCTCGGCAGCCCCTTGAAGAACCAGACGTGGCTGACGGGGGTGGCCAGCGTGATGTGCCCGAGCCGCTCGCGCCTGACTTTGGCCTGGGTCACCTCGACGCCGCACTTGTCACAGATGACGCCCCGGTGCTTCATGCGCTTGTACTTCCCGCACAGGCACTCCCAGTCGGTCACCGGACCGAAGATCTTGGCGCAGAACAGCCCGTCCCGCTCCGGCTTGAACGTCCGGTAGTTGATCGTTTCGGGCTTGGTTACTTCACCATGCGACCAGGACCGGATGGTCTCCGGCGAGGCGAGGCTGATTCGGATGGCGTCGAAATCGGCCGTCAGCGAGCTGCGGTCCGAGAAACTGGGTCTCATGGCTTCTCCTGCTACGCCTCGTCGAGAGCGGGCACCGTCTCGGTCTCGTCCGTCTCCGGCGACTCCTCCGACGCCTGCTCCTGCGCAACGCCGGGCCCCAGGGCGCCGGGCATCGGTGCTCGCGTCTTCAGCAACTCGACGTCCAGACACAACGCCTGGAGCTCGCGGATCAGCACGTTGAACGACTCCGGCAATCCCGGGGTGAACGACGCATCGCCCTTGACGATCGCTTCGTAGATCTTGGACCGCCCGGTGACGTCGTCGGACTTGGCGGTCAGCAGCTCCTGCAGCGTATGCGCGGCCCCGTAGGCCTCGAGCGCCCAGACCTCCATCTCGCCGAAGCGTTGCCCCCCGAACTGCGCCTTGCCGCCGAGCGGTTGCTGCGTGATGAGCGAATACGGTCCGATGGACCGGGCGTGAATCTTGTCGTCGACGAGGTGGGACAGCTTCAGCATGTAGATGTACCCGACGGTCACATCCTGCTCGAACTCCTCGCCGGTCATGCCGTCGACCAGCCGGCTCTTGCCGCTCGGAGGCAGCCCCGCCTTGTTCAGCCACCCCTTGATCTCGGCCTCGGTGGCGCCGTCGAAGACCGGAGTCGCGAAATGGAGACCGAGCGCACTCGCGGCCCAGCCCAGGTGGGTCTCCAGAATCTGCCCGACGTTCATTCGGGACGGGACGCCCAGTGGATTCAGGACGATCTCGACCGGCGTGCCGTCCGGCAGATGCGGCATGTCCTCTTCCGGAAGCACCCGCGCGATGACCCCCTTGTTGCCGTGGCGGCCGGCCATCTTGTCGCCGACCGACAGCTTCCGCTTCATGGCCACGTAAACCTTCACGAGCTTGATCACCCCGGGAGGCAACTCGTCGCCGCGGCGAATCTTCTCCTTCTTCTCTTCGAACATCTGGCGGATCACCTCCACCTGACGTTCGGTGCGTTCCTCGAGGGTGCGCAGCTCGTTGCCGAGCTGCTGGTCGGATCCGGCGAGCCGAATACGGGTCACCGTCTGATACGAAAGCGGGAGAACGAGCTCGGGGGTCAGGACCGTCCCCCCGGCAACCAGCACCTTCCGCCCGTGATCGTCGAACAGGTCACTCTCGAGCGTGTGGCCATCCAGCTTCGCCGATACCCGCTTCTTGACCTCCTCGTGCAGAATCCGAATCTCGTCCTCGAGATTCTTCTCCATCATCTCGAGCTCTTCGGCCTCGATGGCCTTCGCCCGATCATCCTTCTCGATTCCCTTGCGCGAGAAAATCTTGACCCCGACGATGATCCCATCGATACCGGGCGGGCACAGCAGCGACGCGTCGCGCACGTCGCCCGCCTTCTCCCCGAATATGGCCCGCAGCAGCTTCTCTTCCGGAGTCAGTTGGGTCTCCCCCTTCGGGGTGACCTTGCCCACGAGAATGTCCCCCGGCTTGACATAAGCGCCGATCCGGATGATTCCGCTGTCGTCCAGATCCGCGAGGAAGCCCTCCGATACGTTCGGAATGTCCCGGGTAATCTCTTCGGGACCGAGCTTGGTGTCGCGCGACTCGGTCTCGAACTCCTCGATATGGATGGAGGTGTAGTAGTCCTCCTTCACCATGCGTTCGGACACCAGGATGGCATCCTCGAAGTTGTATCCCCGCCACGGCATGAACGCGACGAGCACGTTGCGGCCGAGGGCCAGCTCACCGAGCTCGGTGCAGGGCCCATCACCGAGCACCTGTCCCCGGGCGACCTTCTGGCCCACCTTCACGATGGGCTTCTGGTTGATGCAGGTGTTCTGGTTGGACCGGCGAAACTTGGTCAGCGTGTAGATGTCGGCCCCCATCTCGCGCGACATCTCGCCGGACTCCCCCTCGACCCGCACGACGATCCGCTGCGAATCGACATAGTCGACGGCGCCGCTTCGACGCGCGACGACGACGGCGCCGGAGTCACGGGCGGTGATGTACTCCATGCCGGTGCCGACGAACGGCGCCCGCGCCCGCAGCAACGGCACTCCCTGCCGCTGCATGTTCGAACCCATCAACGCCCGGTTGGCGTCATCGTGCTCGAGAAACGGGATGAGGGACGCCGCCACCGAGACCAGCTGCTTCGGCGACACGTCGATGAACTCGACCTTGTCGCGCGGCGCGAGAATGAAGTCGCCGGCCTGCCTGGAGTTGACGCGGGAATCGATGAGGTTGCCGTGTTCGTCGAGTCGGGCGTTCGCCTGCGCGATGATGTATCGGTCTTCCTCCCACGCGGACAGGTAGAACGAGTACGGCTCGTACTCGGCCGCCCTTTGCTTGTTTTTCCTGGCCGCCGCGTTCTCCTGCTCGGCCTCGAGGACGTCGACGACGTCGCCGACCTGAAATCGGGTCCCGCCGCCGTTGGTGACCTGCGCGAAGTCGACGGCGCGCTCGTCCTTGATCCGGCGGTAGGGGGATTCGATGAATCCGAACTCGTTGATCCGGGCATAGCAGGACAACGACGAGATCAGTCCGATGTTCGGTCCTTCCGGCGTCTCGATCGGACAGATGCGCCCGTAGTGGGTCGGGTGGACGTCGCGGACCTCGAATCCGGCTCGTTCCCGCGACAGACCACCCGGCCCCAGGGCCGACAATCGCCGCTTGTGGGTGATCTCGGAGAGCGGATTGGTCTGATCCATGAACTGGGAGAGCTGGGACGAGCCGAAGAACTCGCGGATCGCCGCCATCACCGGCTTGGCGTTGATCAGGTCGTGCGGCATCGCTGTCGCCATCTCCTGATACACCGACATCTTCTCCTTGATCGCCCGCTCCATGCGGACCAGACCGATACGGAACTGGTTCTCGAGGAGTTCGCCGACCGACCGCACCCGCCGGTTTCCGAGATGATCGATGTCGTCGGCGTTCGTCGGATTCCGCCGCAACCCCAGGAGATACTTGATGACGGCGTAGAAATCGGGTGGATGCAGGATCTTCTCGTCGAGCGGCGTATCCAGCCCGAGCTTCGTGTTCAGCTTCAGCCGTCCTACCCGCGAGAAGTCGTACTTCTGGGCGTTGAAGAACATGCTCTCGAACAGCGAACGCGAGCTGTCGAGCGTCGGCGGATCCCCGGGACGCAGTCGCCGGTAGATCTCGATCAACGCTTCTTCATGCGTCCGGATCGTGTCCTTGCGCAGCGTCGTCGACAATACGCTCCCGATGTCGTCCCTCTCCGGCGAGAAGATCTCGAGCTCCTCGACGTGCCTTTCCTGGGCCATGGACACGATGCGGGGTATCACCTCGTCGTTGGCCTCCAGAATGACCTCGCCGGTGGACGGGTCGACGACGTCGGCCGCCGCATACGCACCCTCGAGCTCCGCTTCCGCCACCTCGATCCACTCGATGCCGGCCCTTTGCAGAGCCGTGACCCCGGTAGCGCTGATCTTCTTGGCGGCGCCGATCTTGTAGTTGGCGTCGATCTGCACCTCGCTGGCCGTGCGCCGGCCGATCAGGTTCCGGCTCACGACCCACCGCGGCGCCCCTTCGCGCAACGAGATCCGATCCACGGCGTAGAAGGTCTTGATGATCTCGTCGGCGCCACGCAGACCGAGCGCGCGCAGAAACACGGTGGCGAGGAACTTGCGTTTGCGATCGATGCGGACGTACAGGAGATTCTTGGCGTCGTACTCGAACTCGACCCACGAGCCGCGGTACGGAATGATCTGCGCGACGTGGAGTTGCCGATCCTCCGAGTGGAAGAACGCCCCCGGCGACCGGTGCAACTGGGAGACCACGACCCGCTCGGTGCCGTTGATGATGAACGTGCCGTTGTCGGTCATGAGCGGCACGTCGCCGAAGTAGACCTCCTGCTCCTTGATGTCCCGGATGGTCTTGGCCCCGGTGTCCGGATCCTTGTTCCAGACCACCAACCGAATCGTGACCTTGAGCGGCACCGCATAGGTCACGCCGCGCTCCTGACACTCCTCTACGTCGTACTTGAGCTTCAGGGCGACGGTGTTCTCGCAGATGTCGCAGACCACCCCTCGGGCGTGGTTGGCGGTCCCGCACTTGGGGCACAGCACCTCGTGCTGACCGTAGGGCTCCGCCACCAGGGTTGCGTCGCACGCCGAGCAGGGCTGTCGGAGATGGTGCAGACCGGCGAGCCGCCCGCACTTGCATTCCCAGTTACCGATCGAGTATTCGATGAACTCCAGGGACGAGTTCTCCCTGAAGTCGCTGATGGGAAAGACCGACTTGAACACCGACTGCAGTCCCGCGTCTTCCCGTTCGGACGGGAGTCGGGTCATCTGCAGAAAGCGTTCGTAGGATTTCTTCTGGATCTCGATGAGGTTGGGAATCGGTATCGTCGTCCGGATCTTCGAGAATTCGATGCGCTCCCGGTAGACGTTCTTGGGCTGACTTTGCATTCTGCATCCTCGGACTGGCGGCCAGGATGGGATGGTTCAGAAGTTGCGCGAGTATGTTCTCGATCGGTTCCCGGTACGCTGCCAATGAACGCCCGAATTCGGATCGGTCCGGGAACCGCGGATCCCCCCCGTGGTCCCCCCGCGTGCGTTTCGGCGCCGTGCACGGCGACCCGGCGCCCCCCGGGATGACCCGCCGGTCCCCCCGGCACGGCCATGCGGAGCCGCATCGGTTCCGGCCGAATGCCCGCATCGCGACGGCGGGCGCGACGACCCGCGCACCCCGCCCTCGGCTACTTCACCTCGGCTTTGGCCCCCACGTCCTCGAACTTCTTCACGATGGCTTCCGCTTCGTCCTTGGGGATGTCTTCCTTGACGGCTTTCGGCGCGCTCTCGACCAGGTCCTTGGCCTCCTTGAGCCCCAGACTGGTCACTTCGCGAACGGCCTTGATCACGTTGATCTTCTTGGGCCCGATCTCCGTGAGCATGACCGTGAACTCGGTCTGCTCCTCGGCCGCCTCGGCCGCGGCCCCCGGCGCGGCAACGCCCCCTACCGCGACCGGCATCGCCGCCGCGGCAGAAACCCCGAGCTCTTCCTCGAGGGTCTTGACGAGCTGGGAGAGCTCCAGAACCGAGATCCCCTTGATGTATTCGACAACCTGTTCCTGCGTCACTTCGGCCATTACCAACTCCTCGCACCAAGACCCCTGGAAAGGCGGGCATTGCCGTCCCCCACCTATCCCTGTTCCTCCGATTCCGTTCGCTTCTTCTCCGCCTGGACGAGCACGCTCATCAGGTCGCGCGGGACCGCGCTCAACACCCGGACCAGCTGGCTCATGGGCGCCTGCAACTGCCTGAGCAGTATCGCCTGCAGCTCTTCCTTGCCGGGCAGGGTCGCCAGGCTCTCGACCTCTGCCGGGGCCACTTGCTGCCCCGACACCATGCCCGTCTTCACCTTGAGATCGGGCGTCGTCCTGGCAAAGGTCACGAGGGCCTTTGCCAAGACGACGGGGTCATCCTCGGTATAGGCGACCGCGGTGGTTCCCCGGAACGAATCCCGCAACGGTTCGAAGCCGGTGCCTTCCACGGCGCGCCGGGCCAGCGTGTTCTTGACCACGCGATAGCCACCCCGCGCGGCGCGCACCTGGCGCCGCAACTCGGTGACCGTCGGCACATCCAATCCGCTGAAATCGAGGAGGACCACGCTCTCCGCGTTGGCCAGTGCGTGGCTCAACTCCCCGACCTGTTCACTCTTGGCGCTTCTGCTGACCGGCATCTGTCCTCGTATCCTCGCCCGGAGAGCGCGGCCTGACGGCTCCGCTCACCGCCCAACCAACCCTCCAGGCAGTCTGCGCCTCCCACGGAGTCGGCCCCGTTCTACGGCACGAACTGCTGGTGGCGTTCACGCAACGGGCCGCCTCCGCCAGACGCCCCGAACCGACGGGCCGGTGGTCATCCGACGCGATTTCCCGGCCGCCGCCGTCACCCTACCAGCGTATCGACTCTCGCGGCGTCGATCCTGACCCCGGGCCCCATGGTCGAAGACACGGTCACGCTGCGCACGTACTTGCCCCGGGCCGCCGAGGGTTTGGCGCGAATGACGCTGTCCATCAACGCTTCGGCATTCTCGACAAGGGCGCCGACCTCGAACGAGCATCGGCCGACCGGCGCATGCACGACGCCGGCCTTGTCGACGCGGTAGTTGACCTTTCCGGCCTTGATTTCCTTCACCGCCTGGGCCACCTCGAACGTCACCGTTCCGGTCTTCGGATTCGGCATCAGCCCCCGCGGTCCCAGCACCTTGCCCAGCTTCCCGACCACCCGCATCATGTCGGGGGTAGCCACAACGGCATCGAAATCCAACCATCCGCCCTGAATGCGTTCGACCATTTCCTCGCCGCCGACGACGTCCGCACCGGCCTCTTCAGCTTCCTTCTGCTTCTCGCCGCCGGCGATCACCAGCACCCGCTTGGACCGACCCAGCCCGTGCGGCAGGATGACCGTGCCGCGGACCATCTGATCCGCATGTTTCGGATTCACACCCAGTCGGAGCGCCACCTCGACCGACTCGTCGAAGCCCGCGTACCCGATTTTCTGGAGGAGCGGCATCGCCTCGGCCAGGCTGTACTGCCGATCCTCAACCTGCTCGGCCGCGGCCCTGAATTTCTTGCTCTTTTTCGCCATCTGCCCTCTCCGACTCCTGGCCCGGAAATCGTCGGCGGCTCCCCTCGCCGCCCGACCGAAACCTGCCGGGAGCCCGCACCGCTTCCGCGGCGCAGACTCCTCAGCCTGCGACCTCGAGGCCCATGGAACGGGCCGTACCCGCCACCACCTTCACCGCTCCGGCCAGATCGTTGGCGTTCAGGTCCGGCATCTTGGTCTTCGCGATCTCCTCGACCTGCGCCGCGGTCACGGTGCCGACCTTGTCGCGATTCGGCTCTGCGGAGCCTTTGGCGATATTGGCTGCCCGCTTGAGCAACACCGCGGCCGGCGGGGTCTTGGTGATGAAGCTGAGGGTCCGGTCTGCGTAAATCGTCACCACCGCCGGAATGATGAGCCCTTCCTGGCTGGCGGTCCTGGCATTGAAGGCCTTGCAGAAATCCATGATGTTGACGCCGTGCGGGCCGAGCGCGGTCCCGACCGGGGGGGCGGGTGTCGCCTTGCCGGCCGCGATCTGGAGCTTGACCATCCCGATCACCTTCTTCGCCATGTCCGTCCAACCTCCGATCACGCGCGACCTGCGGTCGCGTTGGAAGTTTCGCTGACGCGAAACTTCTGCGGCCCCCGATTGCTGCCCAACCCAACCCGACTGGGAGTCTGCGCCTCCCGCAAGGAGGCGGCGCCGTCCTGCGGCGCAGACCCCTAGAGCTTCTCGACCTGCAGAAAATCGAGCTCCACCGGAGTCGATCGCCCGAAAATCGTGACCAAGACCCTCAGTGTGTTCCGATCCGGATTCACATCGTCGACAACGCCGTTGAAGCTGTTGAACGGCCCCTCGTTGATGCGCACCTGGTCGCCCTTCTCGAACGTGTACTTCGGTTTCGGCTTCTCCGCCGCAACCGTGACCTGGTGCAAAATCTGGTCCACTTCATCTTGCGTCAGCGGTGTCGGCTTCGAGCCGGCGCCGACGAATCCGGTTACCTTCGGGGTGTTCCGCACCACGTGCCACGCATGGTCGGACATGTTCATCTCGACCAGGATGTAGCCCGGGAAGAAACGCTTCGAGCTGACGACCCGCTTGCCTCCGCGCATCTCGACGACGTCTTCGGTCGGGATGAGGACGTCGCCAATATCGGACTGCAGCCCGTAGGCCTGCACCCGTTGCTGGAGCGACTCGGATACCTTCTTCTCGAACCCCGAGTAGGTGTGCACGATGTACCACTGCCGCGTGCTGACGTCGGTCATTGCGCTCCGAACGTTTCGAAGATGAACCTGGCCACCCGGGTCAGAACGAGGTCGATGCTCCAGAGGTAGATTCCGAAGAACACCGAAGTCAGGATGACGACCAGCGTGGTGGCGTAGACCTCTTTGCGGGTGGGCCACGTCACCCGCTCCATCTCGTTCTTGACCTGGGCCAGAAAGACGCGAGCCCTGCCGAACCACCCGGTAATGTGCATCGGCGTGTCTCTGACGTTGTCGAGTCGTGCTGTCTTCACGAACTGCCCCGGTCCTTTCCGGCGTGCGCATGAGCTGAACGTGGGCCAGGTCGGCGGCTCCGGACGCGTGTGGCAGGCCAGGAGGGAATCGAACCCCCAACCCCCGGTTTTGGAGACCGGTGCTCTGCCAATTGAGCTACTGGCCTGTGCTCCTGGTGTCCCGGCTCGGGACTTCGCGGCCCGAATCCCCGCCCGACCGGCACTTGCGACCCGCTGGTCGATCGACGCCGCGTTCGTCGACCGACCCAACGCCGCCGGTCCTCGGCGCCGGCCCGGAATCCCGGAAATCGCCGTTTGCCGTTCCGCTCAGCGCCCAACCAACCCTCCAGCGTCCGCCCCGTTCCACGGCGCGGACGCCCGGGTCCGCATATCGCTACTTCGACTCCCGGTGAACGGTGTGCGTGCGACACCAGCGGCAGTACTTCTTGAACTCGAGCCGCCCGGTGGTCTTTCGCTTGTTCTTCGTCGTGCTGTAATTGCGCCGTTTGCAGTCGGTGCACGCCAACGAAATGATGTCCCGCATGCTTGGGCTACCTCCACACCAGGCCGCGTGTCCTCGAGACGCCGCGGCTATTCGACGATGTCGGTGATGGCCCCCGACCCTACCGTGCGGCCGCCTTCACGAATCGCGAAGCGCAGCCCCTTCTCCAGCGCCACCGGCGTGATCAACTCCACTTCCATCGTCACGTTGTCGCCCGGCATCACCATCTCGACTCCGTCCGGCAACGTCGCAACTCCCGTCACGTCCGTCGTCCGCAGGTAGAACTGCGGCCGGTACCCGTTGAAGAACGGCGTGTGGCGCCCACCTTCGTCCTTCGTCAGAACGTAGACTTCGCCCTTGAACTTCGTGTGCGGCGTGATCGACTTCGGCTTCGCGAGAACCTGACCCCGCTCCACGTCGTCCTTTTCCAGGCCACGCAGCAGAACCCCGATGTTGTCCCCCGCAACGCCCTCGTCCAGCAGCTTCCGGAACATCTCCACCCCGGTCACCACCTTCTTCAGCGTCTCCCGGAACCCCACGATCTCGATGTCGTCGGTCACCTTCACGATGCCACGGTCCACACGACCCGTCACCACCGTCCCCCGGCCCAAGATCGAGAACACGTCCTCGATCGGCATCAGGAACGGCTTGTCAACGTCCCGAACCGGAAGCGGAACGTAGTCGTCGACCGCCGCCATCAACTCGTCGATGCACGCCGTATACGCCTCGTCGCCCTCCAGCGCCTTCAGCGCCGAGCCCCGAACCACCGGAAGGTCGTCCCCGGGAAACTCATACGACGACAGAAGCTCCCGAACCTCCAGCTCCACCAGATCCAGAAGCTCCTCGTCGTCCACCATGTCCACCTTGTTCATGAACACGACCAGAGACGGAACCCCAACCTGACGAGCCAGAAGAATGTGCTCCCGGGTCTGCGGCATCACCCCGTCGGTAGCCGCCACCACCAGAATCGCACCGTCCATCTGCGCCGCACCCGTGATCATGTTCTTGATGTAGTCCGCATGACCCGGGCAGTCCACGTGCGCGTAGTGCCGATTGGCCGTCGTGTACTCCACGTGCGCCGTCGCGATCGTGATCCCGCGCTCCCGTTCCTCGGGCGCGTTGTCGATCGAGTCGAACGAACGAACCGCGTTCTTCGGATCGTGTTTCGCCAGCACCGACGTGATCGCCGCCGTCAACGTCGTCTTCCCGTGGTCGATGTGCCCGATCGTCCCGATGTTCACATGCGGTTTCGACCGGTCGAACTTTTCCTTCGCCATGTGTCCGCTCGCTCTCGAAATGAAGACCTGCGCCCGTACGCGCCTCCGCCCGCTACCCCTGCCGTACCGGCCGCCTTCCGACACTGGCGGCCTTCAATCGCGTGATCGAGGCTGGAGCCGATGACCGGATTCGAACCGGTGACCTCGTCCTTACCAAGGACGCGCTCTACCTCCTGAGCTACATCGGCACGCCGCCGCAGGCCCGCCGCGCCACAATGCGGCGAATCGCGTCCCACTTGTAGCGGCAGAATGCCGTCGAGGCGCACCCGCCCCGCCCGGCGGCGCTGCCGCACGCCATGAACTGGAGCGGGAGACGGGGATCGAACCCGCGACCAACAGCTTGGAAGGCTGTGACTCTACCACTGAGTTACTCCCGCCTTCGCGGCTCCTGCCGCCGTGGCATACGGACCAGCTACACCATGCCGCCGGCTCCTGCCGGACGAGAATGGTGGCGAGGGGAGGATTCGAACCTCCGAAGCCGCTAGGGCGACAGATTTACAGTCTGTTGCGTTTGACCGCTCCGCAACCTCGCCGTATCCCACAACGATCCAGCCAAAACACTCGCGGCACACGCTCCAGGCCGGTGGAGCGTGGCAGACGGACACCGAGACCGCGGTCACCTCGCAACCGGAGATCACACCGCGCTGATACCCACCTGTCACGTGGAAGCAATCCGCTGGAGCTGGCGAAGGGATTCGAACCCCCGACCCGCTGATTACAAATCAGCCGCTCTACCGGACTGAGCTACGCCAGCCGGACCAAACGGAGAATTTAGCACGACTTGCCCCCTCGGCGCAATGCCTCTCATGCATCGGGGGCGCCACGAGCCGGACCGCCGCGGCGTTGGCGCACCGCTTCGAACAGGGCGACGCCTGCCGCCACCGCCACGTTGAGGCTGTTCACCCGGCCCAGCATCGGTATCGACGCCACGCGATCGCACCGCTCCCGGACGAGGCGCCGCAACCCCCTCCCCTCGTTGCCGAGCACCAGGGCGGTCGGCAGGGTCAGATCGATGCCGCGATACAGGTCGTCTCCCCCGGCTTCGAGCCCCACCGTCCACACCCCGGCCCCCTGCAAGGTGGTGAGCGTGCGGGCGATATTGACGACGGATACCAGCCGCACGTACGACATCGCGCCAGCGGACGACTTCGCGACCGTTCCCACCGGCGCGGCCCGGCGGCCCGAGCGCGTCTGCCGAATGACGCCGTCGACCGCGGCCGCCTCGGCGCTGCGCAGGATCGCTCCGAGGTTGCGGGGGTCCTCGACCCCGTCGAGCACGACCAACAGCGCCGGCTCGCGCAGCCCGCCAATCAACGCCTCCAGGGTCACCGCCTCCGGCGGGGCGACATCCGCCGCCACCCCCTGATGCGCCGCTCCTCCCACCATCCGGTCGAGCGCCGCCGGAGAGACCCGGATCACCGGTATGCCGCCCATCTGCGCGAACCGGCGAATCTCGGCGGTCTTTCGGGAGACCGTCGCCAGGCGGACGGTCCGAACCCGCTCCGCCCGCAGCGCCTCCAGCACCGGATTGATGCCGTAGACGACCACGATGCCTCACCCCCTCGCCGGAAGACCAGTCGGCCGGCCTCCGGTCATCATGTGCTCAGGCGGTCGGGTCGGCGCCCAGCATGGCGACCGCGTGCACTTCCAGGACCTCGCCGCGGCCCGTCGGCCCGATGCCTTCGCCCGTCTTGCCCTTGACCCCGACGGCGTCCGGCTCGACCCCGACGGCGGCGGCAAGCGCCTCCCGCATCCGCCCGACGTGGGGGGCGATCCGGGGATGCTCCGTCACCACGACGACATCCAGATTGACCACGACGAACCCGCGGGAGCGCACCAGACCGACCGCGTCCCGCAACAACGCGATGCTCGACGCCCCCTTCCACCGGGGATCGGTATCCGGAAAGTGGCGGCCGATATCGCCCGCCGCGGCCGCACCCAGAATCGCATCGGTCACCGCGTGGCAGACCGCATCGGCATCGGAATGCCCCACCAGCCCGCGGTCGTGCGGAATCAGAACGCCACCGAGCCGGAGCGGACCCCCGGCCGTGAATCGATGCAGATCGTACCCGAGCCCGACCCGGCCGGTTGCCATGGTCTCCTCCGCGAATCGCCGGGCAATGGCGAGATCCCGCTCCGTGGTGATCTTCACGTTCCAGGGGTCGCCCTCCACGAGCGCCACCCGATGCCCGGCCCGTTCGGCGAGCCCCGCCTCGTCCGTGGCCTCCACGCCGGCCCGACCCAACCGAATCGCGTCGGCCAGAATGCCGGCGCGAAACGCCTGCGGGGTCTGCGCCTGGACGATCCGGTCACGCGCCAGGGTGCGGCCGACGAACCGGCCCGCCCCGACCGAGCGCTGCTTGAGGGTGTCCTGAACCGGGACCGCGGCGACCGCGGCGCCATGACGGCACGCGGCATCGATGGTGCGCACGATCAGATCGGACGAACAGAACGGCCGAGCCGCATCGTGTACGACGATGATGTCGCTCGCGGTCGCGGCCTCGAACCCTCTCGCCACCGAATCCTGCCTCCGCGCGCCGCCGGCTACGACCCGCAGCGGCGTGCCGTTGGGGCTGTCGACCAGCGCGGGGCCGCCGGCCAGGCTGGCCGGCAGCACGAGCACGATCTCGTCGACCCGATCACATCGGTCGAATGCCTCTACCGAACGCTGCAGGATGGTGGCGCCGCCGAGACGCACCAACTGCTTGGGCCGCCCGGCCCCCAGACGGGCCCCGGCCCCGCCGGCGGCGATTACCGCGGTCACCATCACGCCGGGTCCTCCAAGCGCCTGAACCGATGTCCGGCCCTCATGCGAACAGTCCCTCCAGCGCCTGGCCGACGTTGTCCACGGGAAACAGGTCGCAGCCCGGTGCGGACATCCCGTCCTCCTTGTCTCCCCTGGGCATGACACAGCGCGTGAATCCCATGTGCGCCGCCTCGCGAACCCGCAGCCCGGGCTGTGTAGTTCCCCGAATCTCCCCCGCCAGTCCGACCTCGCCGAAGAGGGCGGCGCCGGCCGCCACCGGCTGATTCCGCAAGCTCGACGCCACTGCCGCAACCACCGCGAGATCGGCGGCCGGCTCGTGCACCGGGATGCCTCCCGGCACGTTCACGAACACGTCCTCCCCCGCGAGCGACAGGCCGGCGCGTTTCTCGAGCACCGTCAGCAGCAACGACAGCCGCTGGCGGTCGATGCCGTTCGCCACCCGCTGGGGGTTGCCGTAGACGCCGGTGCCGACGAGCGCCTGCACCTCGACGAGAATGGGCCGCGACCCCTCCAACGAGCAGAGCACGACCGACCCCGGCACGTCCGCCCTGCGTTCCGACAGGAACTGCGCGGACGGGTCGAGCACCGCGCGCAGGCCGCTGGCGGTCATCTCGAACACCCCGACCTCGCTCACCGCCCCGAACCGGTTCTTCACTGCCCGTACGATGCGGTGCGCATGATACCGATCCCCTTCGAAATGGAGCACGGTGTCGACGACATGCTCCAGCACCTTCGGACCCGCGAGACCTCCGTCCTTCGTCACGTGCCCCACGACGAGAACCGGCACGTTGCGCCCCTTGGCCACGAAGAGCAGGTGGTTCGCGGCATCGCGCACCTGGGCGACGGTCCCCGGAGCCGACTCGAGCTTGAGCGAGAACACCGTCTGGATCGAGTCGATGATCACCAGGTCCGGCGACAGCCGCGTGACCTCGTCGATCACGCGCTCGAGACAGGTTTCGGCCAGCACGTGCAACCGCGGCGGCGACAGGCCGAGACGTTCTCCGCGCCGGCGCACCTGATGCGGAGACTCCTCGCCCGAGCAATAGAGGACTGTCCGCCCGGCGACCGCGACCTGCGCCGCCGCCTGCAGCAGCAGCGTCGACTTCCCGATGCCCGGCTCGCCCCCCAGCAGGACGAGCGACCCCGGCACCAGCCCCCCCCCGAGCACCCGGTCGAGCTCGCTGACCCCGGTGGATACGCGCTCCGCATCCGACGATTCGATATCGCTGTAGAGCTGGGCTCCCATGCCGGTGAGGGCCGGTCTCGCACCGGTTTCGGCTGCCCGCCTGGCGGCCGTCTCTTCGACCAGCGAGTTCCATTCGCCGCAGTCGGGACATCGTCCCAGCCACTTCCGCACCTGCGCGCCGCACGCCTGGCAGACGAAGACGGTGTTGGGAGATCTCACGGTGGCGATGCGTGGGTCATGGACGGTCGGGATGACCGGCGTAGGTGCGGACGATCCGGCTCCCGGTCCGGCACAGAATCTCATGCGGCACGGTGCCGAGCGCCGCGGCAATCTCGCCGGCGTCGATGCGCTCCCCGGACTGCGCACCCACCAGCACCACCTCGTCCCCGGGGTCGACGTCGAGGCCGGTCACGTCGATCGTGATCGAGTCCATCGACACGGCGCCGACGACCGGGGCCCGCCGGCCGCGCACGAGGACCGAGCCCCGTCCCGCCATGCGCACGTCGAGACCGTCGCCATAGCCGGCGGGCACCACCGCGATGGTGGTCGGACGCTCCACCGGGGCATGCGCACCGTACCCCGTCGTCTCGCCGACCCGCATCCCCTTCACGGCAACGACCCGGCTGCGCATGGTCATCGCCGGCACCACCGGGAGCGATGCGTCCACGCCCGGTGGAATCAGGCCGTAGAGCAGCAACCCGGGCCGGACCGCGTCGTACCACGTCTTCCGGTCCCGCAACAGGGCGGCGCTGTTCGCGGCGTGTCTCAATGCCGGGCGGACCCCGAGCGCGGCCAGACAGCGAAGCGACTCGTCGAAACGGGTCCGCTGCCGCTCGAACAGCGGGTGCATCGCGTCATCCGCGGTGGCGAAGTGCGTGTACACGGCCGCGATATCGAGCCCCGGCCGGCCCAGCACCTCGGGCATGGTCTGACTCAGATTGTCGAAACGGAAACCGAGCCGGTTCATGCCGGTGTCGACCTTCAGGTGGCACGCCACCGTGACTCCCCGCCGGGCCGCGGCCTCGCTCAACGCACGGGCGGCAAACGGCGAGGACACCGTCGGGGTCAGCCCGTGGGTGAACACGCCATCCAGATCGCTGACGCTGAGGGCGCCGAAGACGAGAATGGGCGCGCGAATCCCACCCTGGCGCAAGGTCACCGCTTCCTCGATGTCCGCGCAGGCCAGCATGCCCGCGCCCGCCGATTCGAGGGCCCGGGCTACCGGGACCGCCCCGTGCCCGTAGCCGTTCGCCTTGACGACCCCGATCACCCGCGGCGCCGCCGGTCCGCCCACGTGACGCGCCACTGCCGCGTAGTTGGCCCGCAACGCGTCGAGGTCGACCTGGGCGAAGGTCGGCCGGACCGCTACCGGGTCCGGCGTCCCGAAGGCATCGGTCACCGCGCATCACCCCGGGAACCGGCGGCGGAAGCGCTGCCGCGTTCGACCGGCGGTCTCGGCGCAAGACCGGGTTCGGGCAGGCCCTCCGGGCACGATGCGGTGACGGGATGTCCGGTGCAACGCCCGCCGCTCAGGATTCGTAGGCATCGGTGAGATTGGCGAATTTCGTGCACTGCTTCAGGAACGCGAGCTTGACGACCCCCGTCGGTCCGTTCCGCTGCTTGCCGATGATGATCTCGGCCAGGTTCTCGTTCTCGGGACTCGGGTCGTACTGCTCCTCGCGGAAGATGAAGAGGACCAGATCGGCGTCCTGCTCCAGCGCACCCGACTCCCGCAGGTCGGAGAGCTGGGGGCGACGGTCGGAGCGGCTCTCGGGGGCGCGGCTCAACTGGGACAGCGCCACCACGGGCACGTCCAGCTCCTTGGCCAGACCCTTCAGCGACCGCGAAATGGAGGCCAGCTCCTGGGTACGGTTGTCGAACCGACCGCGCCCCGTCATGAGCTGGAGGTAGTCGATCACCAGGAGATGCAGCCCGTGCTCGGACTTCAACCGGCGCGCTTTCGCCCGCATCTCGAGCACTCCGATCGAGGGGCTGTCGTCGATGAACACCTTCGCGGGGTCCAGGCGGGCGAGGGCCCCGGCCAGGGCGTCGTAGTCACGCTGGCCGAGAAAACCGCCGCGGAACTTGTGGGAATCGATCCCCGCCTCGGTCGTCAACATCCGCATGAACAGCTGCTCCTTCGACATCTCCAGACTGAAGACGCCGATCGTCATGTCGGTGTGCACGCCGATATGCTGCGCGATGTTCAGCACGAGAGCGGTCTTGCCCATGGACGGCCGGGCCGCGATCAGCACCAGATCCGACGGCTGAAACCCCCGCGTCAACTTGTCGAGATCGACGAACCCGCTCGGCACGCCGGTGACCGCGCCCTCGCCCGCCTGCAGCTTGTCGATGTTCGTGTGGCTGGCCTCGACAAGGTCGTGCAACGCGACGAATCCCGTGTGGACGCTGTCGTCGGCGATGCGAAAAATCGCCTGCTCCGCCTTGTCGAGCACCGTGTCGGCCCCGCCCTCACCGGTGTAGGCCGTCTGGAGAATCTCGTTCGCGGCGAAGATGATCTGCCGGCGCGTCGCTTTCTCCTTGACGATGTGGGCGTAGTACTCGACGTGGGTGGAACGGGGCACGCCGTCGACCAGTCCCGCGATATAGGCCGGTCCGCCGACGCCGTCGAGATCACCCGACCGCTCGAGCTCGTCCTTGAGGGTGACGAGATCGATGACCTCGCCGCGCTCGTTCAGGTCGACCATCTTGTCGAACACGCGGCGGTGGGCGTCCCGGAAGAAGTCGTGGGCGTCGATCAGTTGGGCTGCCTGGTTGAACGCATCGTTGTGAATCAGGACCGCGCCGAGAACGCAGCGCTCCGCCTCGAGGTTGTGGGGCAACCCTCGTTCGGATGGAAAAGAAACCACGTCGGCCATGACCATCCTCGGAACGGGAATTGGGGGAGGGCGACGCGGCGCCGCCCGTTCAGGAGCTCATGGCGAAACCGTGCACGAGCATCCGCGCGGCCCGCCTGGCCGACGCCGTATGCCGCGAATGCAGCCCGCACGGGGCGACCGGACGGAGCGGGCCCCCGGGTCGCGGCTGGCGCCTTCCCGCGGCGCGCCGACGGCCCCGGCCCGGCTATCGTCGCCTCGGCTCCGATTGCCCCGACCAACCCTGCAGGAGTCGGCACGGTTCACGGCGCGGACTCCCGGCCCGGGAATCGCCCCCTGCGGCTCCGCTTGCCGCCCCACCAACCCTGCAGGGATCGTCGCCGTTCTACGGCGCGGACCTCTGCTCGGCGGAAGGAACGGACGGCTCCGCGTCCGGCGGTGCGCCGGCGCCGCCGGCCACATCGCCATCCGCCTCGTCCCCTTCCTTGACGATACGCACCGCCACCTCGGCCGTGACCTCGCGATGCACCTTGATGGCCACCCGGAACTCGCCCAGCCGCTTCAGCGGGTCGGCGAGTTGAATCTTGCGCCGGTCGACCTCGAACGACTGCTCGAGCAGCGAGGCCGCGATGTCGGCGCTGGTAACCGATCCGTACAGGACATCGGTCTCGCCGACCCGACGCGTGATGACGCAGACCGCCTGGTTCAGACGTCCCGCATACGCTTCCGCGCTCTCCTTCTGGGCCGCGTCGCGGGCATCGGAGACGACCCGTTCACGATCGACCTGGCGGCGGTTGACCTCGGTCACCGGCAATGCCAACCGGCGCGGCAGGAGATAGTTGCGGGCGTATCCGTTGGCGACCTTCACGATGTCGCCCCGGCGTCCGAGGTGGTCCACCGGCTCTCTGAGAATGACCTGTACTGACATGGTTTCCACTCCGACGACGGCACCTCGGATCCGCGAAGCGCAGACGGCCCGGGCCGACCGGGAAATCACAGCCTTGCGGTGCTTCCCGCCCAACCAACCCTCCAGGGTCCACGCCGTTCCCCGGCGCCGACTCCTGGCCCGGACATCGCCGCCTTCGGCGCCGCTGTCCGCCCAGCCAATCCTACAGGAGTCGCCGCCTCCTGCAGGCGACGCCGTCTCTACGGCGCAGACTCCTATTCGGTCACGTACGGGATCAAGGCCAGTTGTCGTGCGCGCTTGATCGCCGTCTGCAGCTTGCGCTGGTGAGGCGCACAGGTTCCCGACAAGCGACGAGGCTGTATCTTTCCCCGTTCGGGAATGCTCGCGATCAGCATCCGAACATCCTTGTAGTCGATAAACGGGACCTTGTCGACGCAAAAGCGGCAGACCCGCTTTCGCCGGAACATGCCGCGTCGAGGCCGGTCGAACTTGGGCTTGCGGGCGGCGCCGCGCTCGCTCTTCATGCTCTACCTCCGAATGTCTCGCGACGGGTCGCGCGACAGGATCGTTGCACCCGGCCAGCCATCAGCTGCCGGCCGGTTCGTCCGACTCCGCCGCGGGCGGCGCAGACGGCGGCTCATCCACTGCCTCTTCCGAGACGGACGGCGTCGCCTCCGGCGGCGACGGTTCTCCCTCCGCCGGTGCCGCCTCATCCGACGCGGACAGCGTCGCCTCCGGCGGCGACGATTCACCCTCCGCCGGTGCCGCCTCGTCCGACGCGGACGGCGTTGCCGGCGCGGACGGCGGCGTCACCTCCGGCGGCGGCGGTTCGCCCTCCGCCGGCGCCTCGTCCGCGGGTTCCGTCGCGGGTTGCGGCGCCGGTTCCCCCTGCGGTCGGCGGGCTCGTCTCCGCTCCGCATCCGCCTTCTTCTTCTCGGCCACCCGCCGCACCTTGCGCAGGTCCTCGTCGACCCGCACGGTGAGATACCGCAGCACGTCGTCCTTCACGCGCAACCGGCGTTCGAGCTCGGTCACCATCTCCCCCGGCCCGCGAAGAAGCTGAACGACGTAGATGCCCTCCGTGAAGTTGCCGATGGGGTACGCGAGCTTGCGACGTCCCCACAGATCGGTGTTCTCCACGCTTCCGCCGAGCTTGCGAATCTGCTCGTCCAGCTCACCCTGTATCGCTTCCACCTCGGCGTTGGCAACGGTGGGCGCGAGGACGTACACGAATTCGTATTGTCGATCGTTGGGCATGCAGCTCCTTCTGGACTGACGGCCACCCGGCGTGGCAAGGAGTGAACGAGGCCGGCGCGAATGCGCCGCCTCTTCACGAGAGTAACGGACCGGAGAATCGGCGTCAATACGGACCGGCGCAGTCTGCCGGGTCCTTCTCTTCGCCCTTCTCGGTTTCCTGCCGATTGAACGTATTCATGACCGGCCCGATGCCGGCATCGACGAACATCTCCACCGCGTCGGCCGCACGCTGCACGACCTCATCCATCGCCGGCCGCTCCGTGCGGTTGAACCGGGAGAGGACCCGCCGCGACAAATCCTGCCGCGGGTGGCCGCGCCCCACGCCGACGCGCAGGCGCGAGAACCGTTCTCCTGCGACCGCGTCGATTATCGAACGCAGGCCGTTGTGTCCCCCGGCCGATCCCTGACGGCGCGCCCGCAACCGGCCCAACGACAGATTCACATCCTCGGTGACCACCAGCAGGTCACCCAACCCGATTCGGTAGTACCGCAGCAACGCGCCGACCGCGAACCCGCTGCGGTTCATGTAGGTCTGCGGCTTTGCCAGCAGAACCGTGTCACGCCCCCCCGGTACCGCCGGTGACCTGGCCAGCATGGCGTCGGCGGGAGCGGACCGAAACGGGAGACCCCAGCGCCGCGCGGTCTCGTCGAGCACTTCGAAACCGACGTTGTGTCTGGTCCCCCGGTACTCCGCGCCGGGGTTCCCCAGTCCTACGATCAGCTTCACGGTCCCGCACGCAGGAGACCCGCGCCGGCCGGCTGCCCCGGCCCCCGCCACGGCATCTGCGGCCTCGTCACGGTCACCCGTCCGACTTGCTTCCGGCCTCCGCCGCCGCCGAATCGGCCTCGGCCTCGGCCTCGCCCTCGGTCTCGTCCGATTCCTCTTCCGCCTCGAGCTTCGGCGCAATGACATGAACGATGAGCGACTCCGGATCGCTCACCGGCTGCCACGACACCCCGTCGAGGAGCTCCCGGAGACGTATGCCCTGACCGATCTTCAACGACGAGACATCGACCTTGATATGCTCCGGAATCTCGGACGGCAGACAGGCAATGGCCACCTCCCGCTGGACGAAGTCGATGAGGCCGCCGTCAACCTTGACCCCTTCCGCCTCCCCCGCGAGCTCGATGCGCACGGTGACGGTGATGACCCTGTCCATGGCGACCCGATAGAAATCGACATGAAGAAGCCCGTGCGAGATGGGGTCGATCAGGTAGTCCTTGATCAGCACCTTGGCCGAGTCCGCACCGCCGACGGTGAGACCGATCAGGGTATTGGCGCCGGCGTCCGAGTGCAGCACCCGCAACAGGGCGCCGGGCTCGACACTGATGGCGACCGCGCCGGACGGGGCCGCCCCACCCCCCCCCTCACCGTAGACGACGCCGGGAACGCGGCCGGCTCGACGAAGCCGCCGGGCGCCGTTCTTGCCGCGTTCCGCCCGAACCTCTGCTTGCAACGTGGTTTCCATGACTGGACCTGCTGGCAATGAGCCGCTCCGCCTCGTCTAGACGAACAGCGACGACACGGACGTCTCCTGGTGAATGCTCTGAATCGCCTTCCCCAGCAACGGGGCGACGGACAGTATCTCGATCTTCTCGGATGCGATGATCTCCGGGCGGGGCGGAATCGTGTTCGTGACCACCAGCTTTTCGAGCGCCGACCCCTCGATCCGTTCCAATGCCGGACCCGACAGTACGCCGTGCACCGCACATGCCATCACCCGGGCGGCGCCGTTCTCCCGCAGCGCCGACGCACTCTGAACCAGCGTGCCCGCGGTGTCGACGATGTCGTCCTGGATGATGCACACGCGATCCCGCACGTCGCCCACGACGTGCATCACCTCGGCCCGGCCGTCTTCGGAACGGCGCTTGTCGATGATGGCCAGATCCGCGCCCAGCCGTTTGGCATAGGCCCGCGCACGCTCGACGCCGCCGGCATCCGGCGACACGAACACCAGACTCGGCTCCTGATACGCGGACAGATGCTGAATGAACACGGGAGCGGCGAACAGGTGATCGACCGGAATGTCGAAGAACCCCTGGATCTGCGCCTTGTGCAGGTCCATGGTGAGAACGCGATTGGCTCCGGCCGCACACAGCAGATTCGCCACCAGCTTCGCGGAGATGGGGACCCGGGGCTTGTCTTTCCGGTCCTGCCGCGCGTAGCCGTAGTATGGAATGACAGCGGTGATGCGAGCCGCGGATGACCGCCGAAACGCGTCGATCATGACGCACAACTCGATCAGGTGCGCATCGACCGGCGTGCACGTCGGCTGCAGGATGAACACGTCCGCGCCACGGATGTTCTCGTCAATCCGGAACGACACCTCCGTGTCCGCGAACCGCTTGAGGTTCGCGCGACCCAGCGGACTACCGAGGTAGTCGGCCACCTCACGCGCCAACCGCGGATGGGCGCTGCCCGAAAAGAGTTTGAGTTGCCCGTTCAGCATCGCCGTCGATCAGACCCGGAGGGCCGTTCAGGGGGGCGCGCCGCTGCCGGCGGTATGGCTGGGGCGGAAGGATTCGAACCTTCGAATACGGGAGCCAAAGTCCCGCGCCTTACCACTTGGCCACGCCCCATCAAGCGAAGCCCTCCCGCGCGCAGCAGGTTTGCTGACCTACCGCAAACCCGCTATTGTACTCGGTCTGCCTCAGCCCATCAAGGACCGTCCCGTTCTCGCCCCGGCCCCATGATCACCACCGCCGGGTCACACCCAGAATCGCCCCTCCAGCCCGGCCCGGTCCATCGTCCGCGTGAGGCGCACGGTCCACCCCTCCAGGCCCGTGCGCAGACGTCGGACCGCCCCGATGGCCGGCGCTCGGCGCCCGAAGAGACCGAAGATCGCGGAGCCGCTGCCGGTCATGCCGGCTCGGGACGCTCCCGCATCCAGCAACAGCCCGGTCGCCTCGCCGACCCCGCCTCGGCGCCGCGCCACCGGCCCCTCCAGGTCGTTGGACAGCTCGTCGAGCAGGAGCGTCGCCCCTGCAAACCGTACCGGCGGCGAAACCGCCGCGCCAGCCCCTTTTGCGGGGGGAGCGGATGCCCGGTCCTCATCCAGCCAACGGTAGGCGGCGGCAGTCGCGACACCGTGGGGGGGAACGGCGACCACCACCCAGTGCGGGGGCAGGTCGGCGAGCGGATAGACCTCATCTCCGCGCCCGACCCCGAGCACCGTGCCGCCGACCAGGAAGAACGGACCGTCGGCCCCGACGTCGGCGGCCAGCGCGTGGAGCCGGGCCGTGGGCAGGGTCCGGCCCCACAGCCGACACAGGCCGCGAAGCGCAGCCACCGCATCGGCGGTCCCGCCCCCGAGCCCCGCCGCGACGGGGATCCGCTTTCGGATGCTCACCGCCAGGCCCCGGACCTCGCCGCATCCCCCCAGCTCGGTCCACAGCCGCCGGGCCGCGCGATGCACGAGGTTGTCTCTCCCCAGCGGCACGCCGGCCGCGGAACACCGAATGCGACAGTCGCCCTCGAGCGCCCGCAGCGTGAGCGTGTCGTGCAAATCGATGGACTGCAGGATGGTCCGCAGATCGTGGAAACCGTCCCGGCGCCGGCCGCGGACCCGCAGATCCAGATTGATCTTGGCGTGCGCCCGCACCGTCACCCGCCGGGACGGCCCGGCCGCCGGTGACGCACTCATGTCTGATCGACCGGGACCTCCAAGGGACCCGCCCCGCGCAACTCCTCCAGGGTCGCCGCCACGACGTCCGGGGGAACCGCCAGCGAGAACGCCCCGGGAACCGGTGCGACGTTCAGGTTGACCTGCGACAGGCGAGCCGTCAGATCGGTGAGCGGTTCGGCTCCCGCATCATCGCCCGCGGTCTCCGACACAATGCGCACCAGCCTCGGCAAACGGCGTCGGAACTCGCCGTACTCGATCGTCAGCTCCTCCCGCGTTCCCGCGACGAGGTGATGCTCGCCGTCGATCCGACGCAACCAGGCGACCGCCCCGCCGGCCAGGTCCACCGCGACCCAGTCGCCGTAGCGCCGCCCCGCCGTCGGCCGCGGGTCGGGCACCAGGCAGCCGGTCAACACCGCCCGCAGGTCGTCCGGTCCGAACCGGATGCCGGTGAGGCCTGCAAACAGCTCGGTGGCCGGCACGCCGGTCACCACCCGCGCCTCCCGGGTCAGCCACAGCGTGGCGTCCGCCGGTGACGCCACGAGATAGAACGCCGGCGCCCCGAACGGGGCCAATCCCTCCAGCCGCATCGATCCGGGCGCGGCCAAGCCGGCGCGAATCCGCCCCCTGAGGCTGGCCCCGCCGCCACGGCCGCTGAGCGCGATCATCGTCTCGACGGACCGGACGCCCCGGCACTCCGAAACCACGGAATCGAAGAGACGCGCGAATTCGGGAAAGGGCGTGCCGGGACCGTCCGGGAGGGCCAGCCGGGTGGATCCGCACCCGGCGGCCAGGGCCGCGGCGAAACAGATCGACAGCCCGCGGATACCGCTCATCGTTCGCCGCAACCTGCTTCGACCCCGCCGTCAGACGACGACCTACTGCTTCGAGTCCAGGCGGGTCCGTGCGTCGCGAATCTTGCCCTCGACCGCCGCGGCATCGAGCCCTTCGCCGTCCCCGGCGAGCGCGCGCTCCCAGGCGTCGATGGCTTCCGCGTACCGCTCGAAGCGGAAAAGGAGGTCGCCCATGTGGTCCTGCACCACCGAGTTTCTGGGCAACTGATCACTGGCCGCACGCAGGGGCGATTCCGCCAGCTCCAACTCGTCCTGCTTGTAATAGGCCCACCCGAGGCTGTCCAGATAAGACCCATTGTGGGGATCGAGCTCGACCGCGCGGCGGATCAGATCGACCGATTCATCGAGCCGCTCGCCGCGCTCGGCCAGCATGTATCCGAGATAGTTCAGCGTCCTCGCATCGTCCGGATCCTGCTCGAGCACGCGCCGAAACGCCCGCTCCGCTTCCTGGAATCGCCGCCCGCGCTCGAACGCGGCGCCGAGCTGAAACACGATGAGGAAGTTGTCGGGAAACCGTTCCTCGGCCGCCTGCAGGACGCCGACCGCCTCGTCGACCCGATCGTGCTCGCTGTAGAGCCCGGCCAGCGCCACATGCGCGATCGGCTCGTCCTCGTGCCGGGCGCGTGCGCGTTGGAGCAACGCCAGGGCCTCGCCCACCGAACCGCGAGCGGACAGCACCTGGGCCTCGAGCTGGAACAGGGCCAGATTGTCCTGCCGGGAGCGCCGGGCCTCGGCCACGAGATCGCCCGCCTCGTCGAGACGTCCCGCATCGAGATAGACCTGCACGAGCTGCGCCTGCAATCCGAGGTTGGACGGCACGAGCTCGAGCGCATCGGTCAGGGCTTCGACGGCGGCATCGAAATCACCCACGCTCTGCTGCGCAAACCCCAGTCGCTGCAGGAGACCGGCCACCTGGCGCGGATCGACGCCGCCTGCCCGGGCCCGCTCGATCACCGGCCCCAGGATCTCCGCCATCGCCCGATACTCGCGCCGGCCGTCGAGCGCCCGGGACAACGCGTAGGCGCCCCGCATGCCGTCGGGCTCCAGCTCGACCACCCGCCGGGCCGCAGTCTCGGCCGCCTCGTAGTTGGCGGCGTTCAGCTCCAGCTCGGACAACTGATACCAGCCATCCGTATCGTCCGGCCGCGCCTCGACGAGATTCTGCAGCACCTCGAGAGCCCGGCCGGTCTGCCCCGCGCTCACCAGCGCGTTCGCGAGTCGACGCTGGTACCGGGCGCGCCGGGGGTTGTACAGCAACGCACGCTCGTAGGCGGCGACAGCGTCCTCCCATTGGCCGAGAGCCTCGTGCGCGCGAGCCAGCAGCGCCTGCGCATCGGTGAATTGCGGCTCCAGGTCGAGCATCTCGGTCAGCACCTCGACCGCCCGGGCCGGCTGCCGGGTCGACAGATAGAGCCGGCCCAGGGTGATGGACAGGGCCACGTCGGGTGACTGCGGGTTGCGTGCCTGCTCCAGGTGGTCGATGGCCAGGTCCACGTCGCTCTGCGCCGGAGCCTCCCGTGACTCCGCGCGGGCCGCGTAGACGAGCCCCAGGATGCGATGGGCGTCGCGGTCGTCGGGATCCCGGTCCAAGGCCTCGTTCCCGGCGACGACCGCCGCGTCGGGTTGATTGCGGCGCGCATAGAGACCGGCCAGCTCGGCCCAGATCCCCGATGACGCCGGATCGAGCGCGACCGCCCGCCGGTAGGCGCCGACCGCCGCGTCGATATCACCCGCTCGCTCGAGGGAACGACCCAGGATGAACGCGTGGTACGCGGCGGCGCGATTATCGAGGCCCGCTGGCTCGGGCGCCGTCGCTTGGGCTTGGGCGATGGCTCCGGGCGCCAACACCCCCACGACGAACAGAGCGCTGATTGGAAACCGCATAAGGCTCGCATTGTTCCACAAGGAGATGACTGTGAACAACCCGCGCCTTGTCCAATGAGAAGTGAGCCTGAAGGGAGGATTGATTCCAACGTGAAATGAGCCTGAAGGGGGCCGGGTCGCGGATCATCGGAGGATGATCGTGAGACTCGACACCCGGCGTTTGCAGACCCTGGACCAGATTCAGGAGTTCCTGGCCGACAGCCGACCGCTCGACCCGCGGCCGCAGACCCGGGTCGAGGCCTACGCGTTCGTGGCCGAGACCCTGGAACGGTTCGACTACCCCGACCGGGGGAAGGCCGACAAGGGCCTGCTCCGCCGGTTCCTGGTCAAGGTGGCCGGCCTCTCACGAGCGCAGGTCACCCGCCTGCTGCGCCAGCACCGGACCACGGGCGCCATCGCCGACCGCCGCGGCCCCCGGCGCCCCTTCCCCCGCCGCTACACCAAAGCCGACATCGGGCTGCTCGCCGAAGTCGACGCCCTCCACGGCACCCTCTCCGGGCCCGCCACCCGCCAGCTCTGCATCCGGGCCTTGCACGTGTTCGGCGACCGCCGCTTCGAGCGCCTCGCCGCCGTCTCCAACGGACATCTCTACAACTTGCGCCACTCGACCAGCTATCAGCGCCGCCGCGGGACGATGCCCGCGACGACCCGCCCCGTGCACATCGCCATCGGCGAGCGCCGCCGGCCCCGGCCCGCCGGACAACCCGGCTACCTGCGGGTCGATACCGTCCACCAAGGCGACCTCGACGGCATCAAGGGCCTCTACCACCTCAACCTCGTCGACGAGGTCACCCAGTTCCAGTTCGTCGGCTCACTCGAGCGCATCGAGACGCCGTGCCTCGCCCCCGTCCTCGAAGCCCTGCTCCGGGCGTTCCCCTTCAACGTCCGCGGATTCCACGCCGACAACGGTACGGAGTTCATCAACCGCAAGGTCGCCGCCCTGCTCGAAGCCCTCCACATCGACGAGTTCACCAAGTCCCGTCCCCGACGCAGCAACGACAACGCCCTCGTCGAGAGCAAGAACGGCTCGGTCATCCGCAAGCACCTCGGATACGGCCACATCCCCAGCCGGTATGCAGAACGCGTCAACGCCTTCACGCAGCAGGTCCTCTCCCCCTACCTGAACTTCCACCGCCCCTGTCTCTTCCCCGTCGAAGTCGTCGACGCCAAGGGCCGCGTCCGCAAGCGCTACCCCCACGCCAACGTCATGACCCCCTACGAGAAGCTCAAGTCGCTGCCCGACGCCGCCGACTGCCTCAAGCCGGGGACCTCCTTCGACCAGCTCGACGCCGTCGCCGCCGCCATGAGCGACAACGACGCGGCACGCGCCCTCAACCAAGCCCGCGACCGACTGTTCGCCGCCATCGACCCCGCCGCCTGAAGGACCACGGCGACGGGCGGCGTTGACCCGCAGCTCGGTGTCGCCGGCACCTGGGCCCACGGGTTGCCGCACCGACGGACGGGGGGGCGGGGGCGGCGGCAGCGCGGGGTGGGCTCGCGTGTCACCGGCTGCCCGCACCGGTCGCCGGCAAGAGGCAGCCCCCTTGATGCCGCCGCCGGGTTGTGTGCCCTGTTCGAACCGCGTAGCTGCGGGCCGGCCAGCGTGTCAACGCGCTCCGCGCGTCCTCCGCTGCGCTACGGCCCTGCGTGGTAGCGGCAACATGAAAAGGGACCCCGTGGCCACTTGAAAAGGGACCCCCCTGAGCACTCGGAAACAGCGATCCCCTGGCGATGATCGACGGGGCGAGACACGGTCGTCTCGTCGACTGAGCCAGGAGGACGCGGAGGTGATCAGGATGTCCCAGTGGGCCGAGATCCGGCACTTGCATCTGGTGGAGAGGGTGCCGAAGAAGGAGATCGCGCGGCGGTTGAAGTTGGACGTGAAGACGGTGCGGCGATCCATCAGCCGGTCGACGCCGCCGGTGCGGGTGTCGCCGCCACGGCCGGGGACCCTGGACCCGTGGCGGGAGCGGATCAGGCAGTGGCTGCGCGAGGAGCCGCGGTTGACCGCGAAACGGATTCGTCGGTTGTTGCTGCCGATGGCGGGACCGCTCCCGGCGCGGACGGTGCGCTGGTACGTCGCGGGACTGAGGACGGCCACCACGAGGAAGGAGGCCTTCGTGCACCGCAGCGTGCTGCCCGGCACGACGATGGAGGTCGACTTCGGCGAGTCCTGGGTCGACATCGCCGGCGTGCCGTGCAAGGTCAAGTACCTGGTGGCGACGCTGCCGTTCTCCAACGCGTACTTCGCCAAGGCGTACCCGGTCGAGCGGATCGAGTCGCTGCTCGACGGCATCGAGTCGGCGTTCCGCTACTTTGGGGGCCTCGTGGACCGCCTCGTGCTCGACAACACCTCGCTGGCGGTCAAGGACGTGTTGGCGGGCCGGGACCGGGTGCAGACCGAGGCGTTCGATGCGTTCCGGGGCGGGTATCCGTTCCGGGCCGAGTTCTGCGCGCCGGCCAAGGGCTGGGAGAAGGGTTCTGTGGAGGGAGGTGTGAAATACGTCCGGAACCTGGTGTTCCGGCCGCGGCTGGCGGTCGAGAGCTGGGCGGCGCTCAACGCGGCGATCATCACGGAGCTGGAGGCCGATTTGCCGATGCGCCACCTCGACGACGGGCGCTCGGTCGAGGAAGCGTTGGCGCAGGAGCGGGAGCACCTGCGGGCGATGCCTGCTCGCCTTCCCGCCACCTGCCGCGTCGTCGCGCGAGTGGCCGACAAGTTCGGACACGTCCGCGTGGACCGGGTGTCGTACTCGGTGCCGATCCGCCACGCCTACCGGCCGGTGTGGGCGAAGCTGTATCACGACCGGGTGGCGATCGCGGTCGGCGCCGAGGTGGTCGCCGAGCATCCCCGGGCGTTCGTCCGGGGCGCGAAGGTCCTCGATGCGCTTCACGTCCTGCCGTTGCTGGAGCGCAAGCACCGGGCGGTGGCCGAGGCGACAGCGCTTCACGACTGGCGGCTGGCCCCGGTGTGGCAGCGGGCGCGGGCGGAGCTGGCCAAGCACACGCGCAAGCCCGATCAGGAATGGGTCCGGATGCTGCGGCTGATGGAGACCCACCCGGCCGCGGCCGTCGAGCGCGCGGTGACGGCCGCCCTCGAGCGCCATTCGCCGCGTCTGGAGACGGTGCGGCTCATCCTCCGTCAGCAGCAGGCCGGCCCGCCGCCGGTGTGCCCGCCGGTCGCAGGCGTGCGTCCCGAGCTGGCGCGGATCGCGGTACCCACTCCGACGCTGTCGGCGTATGACGCGCTGGTGGAGGGCGCCCGCTGATGGCCACCACAATTGCCGAGCCCCCGCATCTGGCGGCGGACCTGAAGACGCTGTGCCTGTCGACGATCGGGGCGCAGTGGCGGCTGCTGGCCGAGCAGGCCGCCCGCCAGCGACAGGCGCCGGCCGACTACCTGGCGCAGCTGGTGCACCTGGAGGTGACCGGACGCCGGGAGCGCCGCATCCAACGCCGCATCCAGGATGCCCGCTTCCCGATGCTGAAGACGCTGGACGCCTTCTCGTTCGAGGCGCAGCCGGACCTCGACCGCGACGCGATCCTGCAGGTCTTCGACTGCCGCTTCGTCGCCGACGCCGCCAACGTCGTGTTCGTCGGCGGAGTCGGCACGGGGAAGACGCATCTGTCCATCGCCTTGGGGATGACCTGCTGCCAGCATGACTACCGGGTGCGGTTCGTGACCGCGGCCGAGCTGGTCACGCTGCTCGTCGAAGCGCAGCAGCAGGGCCGGTTGGCCCGCAAGCTCGCCCAGCTCGCCCGCTTCGATTTAGTCATCGTCGATGAGCTTGGCTACGTTCCGCTCGACAAGGCCGGCGCCGACCTGCTGTTCGGGTTCATCAGCCAGCGCTACGAACGCCGGAGCCTGGTGGTGACGACGAATCTGCCGTTCGCGTGCTGGTCCGAGGTCTTCCTCGACCCGACGGCGGCCGCCGCGGTCATCGACCGGATCGTGCACCACGCGACGGTCCTGCAGACCACCGGCGGCAGCTTCAGGCTGCAGGCCGCCAAGCGGAACCAGGCGCCGGCACCCGGCAAGAGGGGAGCCCGTTGATGCCTCCGGGTCTGTCCACGCTGCTCGCCGAGCGCTACGAGCGCCGCTCGGTGATGGTGACGAGCAACCTGGTGTTCAGCCCGTGGGACCGGAACGTCCGGGCGCCGAGCCGCCTGTCACCGGTCCGTTACGTAACAGTATGGAGTAGTCGTGGCGTTGACGAACGCGGAGCGGCAGGCGCGTTACCGGGAGCGGCGGAAGGCCGGCGAGTCCCGGACCCGGTACCGCCGGCCGGCGGACCGGAGATCGCGGCCACAGCAGTGGAACGACGCGGTGCAGACGCTCCTGGCGCTGCAGGACCAGTACCGGGAGTGGCGGGACGCGTTGCCGGAATCCCTCGCCGGGTCCGCGACCGCGGAGTTGCTCGAGCAGGTCTGCGATCTGGATCTGTCGGTACTGGAGGCTGTCGAGCTGCCCAGGGGCTTCGGGCGTGACGGCTAGACCACCGGCGACAGCTTCCGGTTGGCGGCCACGAAGGGGAGCCGGGCGCCGGCACCCGGGGGCCGTTGATGCCTGCGGGGTCGTGCTCCTCGGTTCGGACCCGCCCCCGGGATGCACGGCAAGCTTGTCGGGAGGTCGGCGCCGCGTAGCTGCGGGACGGCCGGCGTGTCAACGCGCTGCGCGCGTCCTCCGCTCCGCTACGGCCCTTCGGGTGACACACCGCCCGCCCCGCGGCTCGGATGGCAGTTATGGGCCTTGCGGCCCGGCCTGGACGCGCGCGTCCCGACCGTCCACAACGTCCCAGGGACCCGGCGCGCCACCGAACTCCGAACGCCGCACCGGACCGGAACCGCCGGCTCGGGATTGGGGTCGGGGACGGCGGGTTCCCGGCGGGTGGCGCCAAGTGCGCCGTTTCGCTGTGTCGAAGGAGGGTTGATGTACTGACAGAGCCAACCGGGGGTCCCTTTTCACGTGGCCGCAGGGGTCCCTTTTTTAGTTGCCATTTCCAGCCCTGCGGGTGACACACCGGCCGGCCCGCAACTCGGATTGCAGTTATGGGCCTTGCGGCCCGGCCTGGACGGGACGTCCCGGCCGTCCACGACGTCTCACGGGACACCGTGGCAGACACGCGACCCCGTCGCCGCGGGAGACCCGTTCGGAGGTGTCGTCATGAGTACGCCCCGTGCTCCCGGTCCGCTGTGCCCCGAGCCCGCCGTCGCTCGACAGTCGTGAACGTCCGGGCGCCGAGCCGCCTGTCACCGGTCCGTTACGTAACGGTGTTGAATGGTCGTGGCATTGACGACCGCGGAGCGGCAGGCGCGTTACCGGGGAGCGGCGGAAGGCCTGGAGGCTGTCGAGCTGCGCCCTTCGGCCGGCGTGCCGACGCGGGGGTTGGGCTGGTCAAGCGGGGCGGCCGCCGGGAACCACGGTACCGGTGACCGACCACCGGGCCACAGACGCATCAAGGCCGTCCACGGGACGAGCGGACCGCCGGTCGCTGACCCGAACCGCCGCCTCGGGGGTGGAGTCGGCGGCGGCGGGCGACGGCGGACCCCCGGCGGGCGCCCCGTGCGCCGAACAGCTCCGCCCAAGCAGGACTGACGTGCTGGTCGGAAACCGGAGGACCTCGGCCCCGCCCATGACAGATAATGTCGGTCAGCGTGCGCCGGCTCACCGCAGCCCGCGCCAGGACCCCTGTTTCCGTCCGTTGATTCGGCCGCCGTCACCTCGGCTCACGTGCCGCCGCTTCAGGCTCATTTCAGGATTGGAAAGAACGCCGCCCGTCCCCCGCGGCACACGCTCCGCCGCTACCGGACGAGGTGCGCCGCCACCGCCGCTTCGTCCCATGCGAGCCCGACGCCGGGGGTGTCGGGGATGTGCAGCAGCCCGTCTCTCACCGCGTAGGGCCGCTGCAATATCGGATCGGCCCAGCTCTGCCATTCGAGCCAGTGCGCCGTCTCCGTCACCCGCATGACGTGCGCCGCCACTTCCGGATACAGATGGGTGGACACCGGCACCCCCGCCGACCCCGCGATGGCGGCCGCCCGCAGCCAGCCCGTCACCCCGCCGATGCGCATGAAGTCCGGCATGACGTAGTCGCACGCCCGCGCCTGCAGGGCGCGGTAGAGGGCGCGCGGGCCGTAGAAGTTCTCGCCGATCTGGAGCGGGGTGTCGAGATCCGCGGCGAGGCGGCGGTACCCGTCCAGATCGTCGTACACCACCGGCTCCTCGATCCAGGTCAGGCCGTGGCCGTCGATGGCGTGGCAGCGCTCGAGCGCCTCGGCCTGGTCGAGCCCCTGGTTGAAGTCCACCATCAGGTGCATGTCGCCACCCACCGCGCTCCGCACCGCCTCGAGCGTGGCGAGATCGTCGCCGAGCCGGGTCCGCCCCAGGCGCAGCTTCAGCCCCTCGAACCCGCCCTCCTCGCGCAGGGCCAGCGCCTCCTCGGCCACCGCGGCGGGCTCGTGCAGCCACAGCCCGTTGCTGTTGTAGGCCCGGACCGGGGCGACCGACCCGCCCAGCAGCTCGCACAGCGGCCGGCCCGCCGCCTGCGCCAGCGCGTCCCACGCCGCCATGTCCACCCCGGACACGGCAATCGCCGACAGCCCCTCGTAGCCGACGAAGTGCAGCGACTTGCGGGCGGCGGTGTACAGGTCCACGGGAACCACCGGCCGGCCGCGCAGCAGATCGCCGAGATCCTGCAGCGCCGGCACCAGGTACCGCATCGCCTTCGGAATGTACGGCTCCAGATAGCTGCGGCCGACGATGCCCTCCTCGGTCTCGAGATCGATGAGAACGATCGGCCACTCGGTGATGGTGGCGATGCGGGCGACCACCGGGCGCTCCAGGGGCAGCAGCACCGGGCGCGCGGTGAGGCCGCGGAGGGTGAGACGAACATTGGGGACGCTGTCAGTCATCGACTCCACACACCGTAATCGACACCAGGTTGCCGACTGCACCCATGCGCAGCCCGTTCTCTACGGTCTCGCGCGCCTGGCACACGGCAAAGGTAGTTCCCGTCAGCGTCCCGGAGGACCGGGACCCCGCCCGCGCGCGCCGCGCCCGGCCCGAGGCCGGCCGGCTCAGTAGCGGAACAGATAGGAGACCTTGCCGAAGAAGGCCCGGTTCGTCCGCTGGAACGCCATCGTCGGGAAGATGACGCTGTCGATCTCCATCCCGCTCCGGAAGCGGTCGTCGTAGCCCAGGAACAGGACGGTGCCCGCGTTGATGCGGTAGGTCATCAACAGGTTGTTGCCGAGGGTCACGTCCCAGGTGTTGTGCTCCAGGATGTACCGCAGCAGCAACCGGTCGGTGAACTGATACGTCGTCCGTCCCCGGAAGATCTTCACGTCGAACACTTCCGCGTCGTTCAGGGGGTTGACGAAGCTGCTGAACACGGTCCGGAGCTCGGTGCGCAGCCGCGACGTCGGCTGCACGCGGAAGTTGACGTTGCCGGAGATCGACTGCCCCCGGTACGGGTCGTCGGGATCGTAGAGAATGCCGTGGCCCCAGTTGTACCCTCCGAACAGCGACACGATCCGCGAGCTGATGCCGCTGAAGAACCCGTACCCGGTCTTCCGGAACTCGACCTCCTGATACCGCTCGAGGTCGCGGTTCACCATCCCCGTGAACGAGATGTTGTTCCGGAACGAGAAGCTGGCCGTGCCCTGAATCTGCTCGTCCTGCAGCACCCCGGCGTGGTCGTAGAGCCGCAGGTAGGTCACCGACGGCCCCCACGTCAGGACCGACGATTCGGGCCACCAGCGATAGCCGACGTTGCCGCTCGTCTGGCGGAGGTCGACGCGGGGGAGGAACCCCGTCAGGGTCCGGAACCCCGGATCGATGCTGCTGTAGGCGGCGCTGTAGCTCAGGTTGCGCCCCTCGCGCGAGAAGTCCGCCTCGATCGCGGGCCCCGAGAGGGCCCCCAGCTCCCGGTCCGCGGTGTCCGACCCCATCGCCAGGAAGTTCGCGCGATGGTTCCGGCCGAGCCGGAAGCGGCCGTCCACGCCCGCCACCCGGTTGTAGTCCTGCCCGAACTCGCGGGCGGTCATGATCGCGCCGACGTAGGACTCGGAGTAGAGGTCGTAGCGGGCGCGGCCGATCACCGTCTGGGCCGCGGCGCCGGCCTGCGCATCGGACGGATCCGGCAGGTAACCCGCCGCCCCGTCGTCGGCCACCAGGACTCCGAGGGTGGACTGGCCGACCTTTCCGGTCAGCTTGCCGCCGAAGCGGGGGTCGACGATGGTGCGGGTGTGCACCAGGGTCAGCGGCGTCGCGGTCTGGAAGATCTCCTGCCCTTCGAGGAAGAACGGCCGCTGCTCGGGGTAGAACAGCGCGAACCGCTGGTTGGTCTCGACCTGCGGCCGGTCCGACTCGATCTGCGAGAAGTCGGGGTTGTAGGTGAAGTCCGCGGTCAGGTTGGGGGTGATCCCGTACTTGACGCCGAACCCCAGCTCCCCGGTCGGATCGCCATCCCTGTACACCCCGTTGGCGGTGTCGAGCGCCCCGAACCGGTACCCCGTCACCTCCGGCAGGAGCTCGAGGTTGCGGCTCAGGGACAGATCCGACAGGCCCTCGAGCTGCCCGAACTGCGTGATCTGTCCCGCCACGCCGCGGGAGATCGGCGACCACGACTGCGCCTCCGACTTGCCCCGGATGATGCGGGTGATCTGGAACCCCCACCGGTGGCCCACCCCGGCCGGGCGCGACGGGTAGCGGAGACTCTTGAACGGAATCCGCATCTCCGCCACCCAGCCGTCGTCGACGAGCCGGCCGGCGGTATCGAAGAGCGCGTTCCACGACTGGTCGCCCCGGATGCCGAACTGCCCCGAGGCGCTGCTGCTGCTCCCCCCCCGCGAGCCGCCGCCCCCGCCGCGTCTCGCCGACGAGCTGGAGCCGCCGCGGGAGAACCCGGTGCTGCCGTCGGCGTTCACGATCGAGTCGGCCTGGACGCCGTAGCCATTGACCTCGAACTGGTAGGCCCGCTGCTGGTCGAGGAACGGATCGAACAACACCGACATGCGGTCGTCGCCGCGAATCTCCTCGCGGTCGGCGCGGTTGACCCGCATGATGCCGGGGTCGGAGTAGTGGGCATGGAACGCGAAGTAGAGATGGTCGCTGTCGAAAGCCATCCAGACCTCGGTGGCCTCCGAGCCGGGCGCACCCTCCACCGGCGCGACCTGCACGAAGTCGGTGACGTGGGTCGCGGTCTCCCACGCCGAGTCGTCCAGCCGGCCGTCGATGGCGGGAGGATTGAAGGTCCGCGCCACCGTCGCCGTCGCCCGCCCGATCGGCGCGGGTGCGAACCCGCCCCCGCCCCGCCGCCGCGGCGACGGGGCGTCGGCGGCCATCGGGCCACGCCCGGGCAGGACCAGGGCGCCTGTCACCCCGTTCCCGGAACCCGCGGCGCCGTTCCCGGCGAGGGGATCCGTACCCGCTCCGGCCGCGGCCCGGCCGCCGGGAGGAAACGCCCGCGGCGGCGGTTCGGCCCGCGGAGCCGGGGCGAGCGCGGACGCGCTGGCGGGAGGCGGCGCTGCCGGCGCCCGTTCGGCTCGGGCCGCCGGGACGAATGCCCCGGCCGGCCGCGCCGGCCGCGCCGGCCGCGCTGCCGCGGATGGCCGCGCCGGCGGGGACAGCCGCGCCGATCGGACCGGCGGCGCCGGACGGGACGACAGCCAGTCGGCGACGGCGGCGGCGACCCGGTCCTCTGTCTCGAAAAGGTCCTGCCACGTGCCGTCCACCCGCGTATTGAACGCGACGGCGCCGGACGCCACATCGACCACCCGGGTGGTGATGCGCAGGCGGTCGCCGACCCGCTGCAGCGTGCCGTCGACGAACCAGCTCACGCCCCGGTCGCGCCAGGCGGCCAGCGCGACCGGCGCCGCCGCGCCGCCGGTTCCGGACGAGCCGCCCGCCCCCCAGCCCACGACCGCCATCCCCGCGCGCTGCACGTCGGCCGCCACCGTCTCCGCAATCCCCGCCCCGATCCAGTCGTCGGCCGGCTGCCGGCTGACGTTGGTGAACGGGACGACGGCGGCGACGGGCGGCTGCGCCAGCCCCGGGGCCGCGGAGACGAGGAGTCCCAGCAGGCCCGCGGCGGCGGTGACCGTCCGGGCGCGCGGGCCGGTGGGGACACGCGATCTCATGCTGTGGACAGGCCCGCGGGCGGCAACGCAGGATTCGGGGCTCGGGCCGCCATCAAGCCCATCAGTGTAGCAAATCCCCCGACATCCGGTGGTGGAACCCCGCTCTGCGCCGAGGGCGGCGAGGGCGCCGGCGGGCCGAGAAGCGCCCGTGCGACCAGGCGTGAGGACGGCGCCTATCGGCCGCAGGAGTCTGCGCCGTAGAACGGGGCAGACTCCTGGTGGGTCGGTTGGGCGGCAATCGGAGCCGCAGACGACGATTTCCCGGTCAGGAATCTGCGCCGTAGAACGGGGCAGACTCCTGGTGGGTTGGTTGGGCGGCAATCGGAGCCGCAGACGACGATTTCCGGGCCAGGCAACCGGACGAACAACGCAGTTCAGGAGGTATACATCGCGCTCGAATGCGGTGGGAACTTCGCCACGGGCGGCTGATGCTAGACTCGACTGCGGCCGGCCCTCCGGCCGCGGGTCCCGCAGCCCGACGAAACGGCAGCGCCGTGCCTACGCATCCGCCTCCGTCCGGTCCGCCGCTGGTCGCCCTGCTCGGCCCGACCAACACCGGCAAGACCCACCGCGCGGTCGAGCGGCTGCTCGAACATCGCACCGGCATGATCGGGCTCCCCCTGCGGCTGCTCGCCCGCGAGGTCTACGACACCCTGAGCGTGCGGGCCGGCGAGCAGGCGGTGGCGCTGGTGACCGGGGAAGAGAAGCGGGTGCCGGCCTCCCCGCGCTACTGGGTGTGCACGGTGGAGGCGATGCCCCTCGACCGGACCGTCGACTTCGTCGCCGTCGACGAGATTCAGCTCGCCACCCACCCCGAGCGCGGACACGTCTTCACCGACCGGCTGCTGCACGCCCGCGGCCGGCGCGAGACCTGGTTCCTGGGCTCGAACACGGTACGGTCGATGGTGACCGCGCTGGTCCCGAACATCACCGTCCAGAGCCATACCCGGTTGTCGACCCTGCGCCACCGGGGCCGTCTGAAGGTCAGCGCGCTGCCGCCGCGCACCGCCATCGTCGCCTTCTCGATGGAGCGGGTGTACGACCTCGCGGAACGGGTGCGGGCGCGCCGCGGCGGCGCCGCCGTCGTCCTCGGCGCCCTGTCGCCGCGCGCGCGCAACGCCCAGGTCGCCCTGTACCAGAGCGGCGATGTCGACCATCTCGTGGCCACCGACGCCATCGGCATGGGGCTCAACCTCGACGTCGACCACGTCGCTTTCGCCGAGCTCACGAAGTTCGACGGCCGCACCAGCCGCAACCTCGATCTCGTCGAGCTGGGCCAGATCGCGGGCCGGGCCGGCCGCCACGTGAACGACGGAACCTTCGGCGCCCTCGCGCCGGTCGAGAACCTCTCCCCGCGCGTGGTCCGGGCCATCGAGAACCACCGCTTTCCCGCCGCCCGGAGCGTCATGTGGCGCAACCGCGAGCTCGACTTCACGGGCCTCGACGCCCTCGTCGCCTCGCTGCACCGGCCGCCGCCCCGGCCGGGGCTGCGGCTCGCCACCCGCGCCGCCGACCGCGACGCCCTCTGCAGCCTCGCCCTCGACCCCGTGGTGCGCGACCGCGCCGGGGCCGAGCCCGGCGTCCGGCTGCTGTGGGACGTCTGCCAGATTCCCGACTACCGGCAGCTCGTCCTGGAGGACCACGCGGCGCTGCTCGGCGACGTCTTCCGCCAGTTGACGGGGTCGTCGGCGCGGCTGTCCGCGGACTGGATGGCAAACCGCATCGGGCGGCTCGATCGGGCCGGCGGCGACGTCGACGACCTGCTGATGCGGCTCGCGTTCATCCGCACCTGGACGTACATCGCCCACCGCCCCGCCTGGGTCGCCGATCCCGGTCACTGGCAGGAACGCACCCGGGCCCTCGAGGACCGGCTGAGCGACGCGCTGCACGAGCGGCTCGTCGATCGATTCGTCGATCCGCGGCGCAACGCGACCCGGGCGGCCCGCCCGCGCGACGGCGACGCGCGGCTGCGCGACGCCAGTCCGTTCGCGGTCCTCGCCCAGCTCGTGACCCCGGCCGCCGCGTCGCCGCGGCCTGCGAACCGGCTCGAGCAGCTCATCGACGCGCCGCACGAACGCATCGGGATCGACCCGGCGGCCCGCATCCGGTTCGCCGGCGAGCTCGTCGGGCGGCTGGTGCGGGGCGTCGATCTGCTGCGTCCGAACGTCGTCCTGGCCGACGGCGTGACCCCCTCGCGGGGCCTCCGCCAACGGGTCGAGCGGCGTCTCGTCGCGGCGGCCCGCGACCTCGCCGGCGAGGTCCTCGCGCCGTTGCGGAGCGACCGGCTCGCGGACCTCGGGGCGGCGGGGCGCGGCGTGATCTATCAGCTCGAGCAGGGCCTCGGCACCATCCTCGCCCGCGACGCGCGCGCGCAGCTGGAGACGTTGACCCCGGCCGAGCGCCGGCGCCTCGAGCAGGCGGGCATCTGTCTGGGGCTGCACGTGGTGTATCTGCGGGGGGCGCTGAGGCCGGCGCTGGTCGCGCGCCGGGCGGCGCTGGCGGCGGCGTTCTGGGGCGCGGAGGCGGAAACGGTCCACCCTCCGGCGTCCGCCGTGTCGATACCGGCACAGCCGGATCGGCCGCCCGGCCTCTATGCCGCGGTCGGCTTCCCCCTCGCCGGCTCCCGCGCCGTCCGCGCCGATGTCCTCGAACGGCTCGTGCGAGAGCTGCGGCGCCTCGCCCGGCACGGCCCGTTCGACCCCGGCGACCCCGTGCGGCGACGGCTGTCCTGCCCCCGCGACGACGTCCGGCCGGTGGTCGAAGCCCTCGGCTATCGAGACGCCGGCGACGGCCACGTCGTTCGCCCGCGCCGGCGCCGCCCCCCGGCGGCCTGAGCCGGCCGGCCGCGGGGACCCGGCGAGCCCGTGGGAATGGCCCCGGCGGCATCCGATCGGCGATGCATCCTGCCTGACTGCGTGTTCCGCGGAGCCGCGTTGCTCCGCTGTCGCCTGTGCCCAATAATGTCCGGGCCAGCGGCCGTGCGCTGACAACACGCACGGTTGCCGCGGCGTTCCGATAGGCGAAGTTTCGCCCAGGCTGCCGCCGAAGCCGTCGGCCGCCCCGAGGAGCCTTTGCGGGAAGAGAACTTCCGGCGCAGGCCTCTAGCGCGACCGCGCGATCTTGCGGTCGCGTCGGAAGTTTCGCTGGCGCGAAACTTCTGCGGCGCAGGCTCCTAGCGCGACCTCAGGACAGTGATCGATATAAAGTTGCCAACTGCATCCAGGCGCAGCCCGTCTTCATACGGTTTCGCGCGCGTGGCACACGGCAAGGTAATTTCCGTCAGTGTCCTTAGCGGTCGCCGTCCCCCAGCCGCACCCGCACGGCGCCCCGGTCGGTCTCGATCCGCAGCACCGCACCGCCCCCGTTGACGCTCCCCTGGAAGCCGCGGTCGCGAGATTCCACCGGCTCCACCGAGCCGCCGAGGTCGATCGACAGGCCGGACCGGCGGGTCCCGTCGACGTCGAGGGTCACGGCCAGACCGGGGGCGAGCTCGACGTCGAGGTCACCCCGGTCGAGCTCCAGGAGGGAGTCGTTCTCGATCGCGAGGTCGCGCAGCGTCACGTCCGTGCGGTCGGCGTCGAGCTGCAGGTCTCCCCGCACCCCGTCCAGCACGACCTGCCCACTGCGGTCCAGCTCGATCGCGAACGATCCGGCGAGGTCGCTCCCCTGAAGCGTCCCCCGGTCGAGCTCGAGCATCACGGCCCCCCCGATGTCGCGGGCGTCGAGGTCGCTCCGGTCGAAGTCGAGCAGCAACCGCCCTTCGAATCCCTCGAGCGTCGTCGAGGCCCGGTCGATCTGCAGATCCAGGTCCAGCTGTCTCGGGGCGCGGATCTCGTAGTGCACGCGGGGCAACCGCCGGTTGCCGAACAGGCTCCCCCGGGGCACGCCGCGATAGTCGGTGCGGATGCGCACCGAGCGGCGGTTGCCCCGCACCTCGATAGCGGTACCGTCCACCGCCTGCTGCGCGTAGTCGTCATCGACGCCCCCGGGCGGCTCGATACGCGCGACAATCTCCGCCTCGGTGCGGTCCCACGACGTCAACCGCACGCTCCCCCGGTCGGCATCCAGCGCGAGCCGGCTGCCGGCCTGGAGCTCCATGGTGTGCCGGAACGTCCGTTCCTGGGCCGTGGCGGCCGCGGCGGACGCCACGCCCAACCCCGCCACCAGAAGCACTCGATACGCATGCTGCATGGTCTCCTCCCCCCAACTGCCCCGCCCGGAAATCGCGCGCCCGGAAAGGGCAGTGATCGATATAAAGTTGCCAACTGCACTTGGGCGCAGCCCGTTTCCACCGTTTCAGGCGCTTGGCACGTGGCAAGGCAATTTCCGTCACTGTCCAAAGTCGCGCTACGGCCTCCGATTGCCCGCCCAACCAACCCTCCAGGGGTCCGCGCCGTTCCACGGCGCGGACCCCTGGCTGCGAAACACGGGTCTCCGGGAGATTATATGAACCGATGATGTCTACGACACCGCGCCCCGCCCTGTTCCCGGCCCGGCCGGCCGCCCCATCGTGGCGGCCGCGGCGCCGTCCCGCCGCCTGGCTGATGCTGACCGCCAGCCTGCTGCCCGGCGCGGGACCGGCCGCGGAGGCGGCGCCCCGAGCGCAGGACGAACCGGCCGCGAACCCGACGTCGAACGCCCCGTCCGAGTCGCGCGAGGGCGGCGATGAGCTGCGGGTGTGGCTGGTGACCGCCGGTCCCGGCGACGCGGTCTGGGAACACTACGGCCACAACGCCCTCCGGGTGCTGGACACCCGCACCGGACGGGACGTGTCCTACGACTGGGGCATCTTCGACTTCCGGCAGGCCGACTTCATCGCGCGCTTCCTGCAGGGCCGGATGCTCTACATGGTGGCGCGCCAGCGGACCGACGCCGTGATCGACCGGTACCGGGAGGCCGACCGCGAGGTGGTCCTTCAGGAGCTGGACCTCACCCCGGCCGAGAAGGCGCGGTTGCGCGACGCGGCCGACGAGAACGCCCTGCCGCGCAACCGCGACTTCGCCTACCAGTACTTCCTCGACAACTGCTCGACCCGGGTCCGGGACCTGCTCGACCGGGTGCTCGGGGGCGCCCTCGGGAGCGCGTTCGAGGCGCGCGCGACCGACCTCAGCTATCGGGACCACACGCGGCGCCTCACCCGGGTCGATCCGCTCACCTACACCGGGGCGGACCTGCTGCTCGGCACCCCCACCGACCGGGAGATCTCGGCCTGGGAAGAGCTGTACCTGCCCCTGGCGCTGCGCGATGGCATCCGATCGGTCCGGATCACGCGCGACGGCGAGACCCGGCCCCTGGTGCTGGCCGAGGAGACCCTGGCCTCGGCCACGCGGCCCCCCGAGCCGGCGGAGCCGCCGGCGTGGCTCGGCCGCTACCTGGCCCTGGGCGTGCTGCTCGGGCTCCTGCTCGCGGCCGGGGGAAGCCGGCGGGTCCGGGTCTCGACCCCGCTGCGCCGGAGCGTCCTCGCCCTCGCGGCCGGCTGGTCGCTGCTGGCCGGCGGGGTGGGGACCATCCTCGTTCTGCTGCTGGCGACGGACCACACGTTCGCGTGGTGGAACGAGAACCTCTTCCTCTTCCATCCACTGCTGCTGGGCCTCGGCGTCCTGCTGCCGCTGTCGACGCGGAGCGAGTCCTGGCGGGGACGCGCCCGCGCCCTCGCCCTCGCCGTCTCGGCGGTGGGGCTCGCCGGCCTCCTCTGGCAGATCGCGCCGGCCTCGACCCAGCCCAATGCGATGTTCTTCGCGCTGGCTCTGCCTCCTCATCTGGCCATCGCCTGGAGCCTGCGGCAAGAACGGGCCGCCGCCACGGACGGGACCGGCGACACGGGCGACCCTTGACAGCCCGTGGCGAGAGCCCCCGCTGCATTCCGCGGCGGCAAGGCAGCTGCCGGGCACTGCGGATAACCACCTTCCTCTCGGCACGGGCGGCGCCCATCCGAGCCCCGAGGCGAACGTGACCCTCTCTGACCTGGCTCGGGGAGCGGACGTCAACGCCGGGGGTGCCTGTCGCGGCCGCGAAGGCGCGATCGAAGGTCTTGATATCGGTCACGCCCCGACGCCGGCAGCTCGCCAGATGACAGAGGTCCCGCGCCGCGAGGGTGGGAAACTGCGTGCACAGCCGCCAGGCCAGATGGACGTCGTCGCTCTCCAGCGGCCAGACCTCGATTCCCGCTCGCGCGACCAACGCCATGGCCGAATCCAACGTCGACTCCCGCTGGACCGGCAGATACGCGTGCACCAGCTCCTGCAGGACCTCCGCCGAGGTGCACAGCGCGGTTCGATTGCGCGCCGACTCGGCGAAGAACTCGCGCGCCGGCTTCCGCAGCGGATGCGGTCGGCCCACCGAGTACATCACGACGTTGGTGTCGACGAAGGTCATTCGGTCGCGGCGCCCCGGCGGCGCGACTCGGTGATGACCGCGAGGTGCTGCTCCCAGTCGGGTTCGATGCCGGAGCCTTCCCGCGCGTCGCACGCCGAGAAGAAGCGCTCGACGTCCGACCGGGACTCGAACCGCTCGGTCGGGGAACGGCGCTCGAGACGTTCCCTGGCGGCGGTCCGCAACCAGCCGCTCAACGACATCCCTTCGGTCCTCGCCTGATGCGCGAACCGGGCGTGGTCCTCGTCGGGAATCAGCAGCTGTACCCTGGCCATGTCGTCTATGCACTCACGCCATGTGTATACACATGGATTATGCACATGAACAGGGCGGGATCAACTACTTGCCGCCGTCGGGCTCGCCCGTGTGAACCGGCGCGGCGCGATCGCGGCGACGACGCCACGGTCGCGACGTTGGTCGCCGGGCCGGTGGCGCGGCTGTGGCCAAGGTCCCACAGCTTGCGGCAGCCGCAGGCAGGTAGAATGGGACGCGAACGGTGCATTCCCGGAAAGCGCCATCCCGGAACAGGCACCGGAACGACAGACCCACAAAGCGCCACGGATACGAGGCAACCGGCGTCGATCCCGGCGACTGGAGACTGGCGTCGCGGCATGCAGGAGGCTCGACACCAAGCAGAGGAGCAGCCATGAACCCGACCACGGCTCCCGCCGTCGGACCCACGCAGGGGCCTGGCCTCGAATGGAACACCTCGGACCCGGTCGAGGTCCGGCGCCGAATCCGCGCCGGTCGATATCACGGCCACACCGGCGGACTCGCCAAGGGCTACGTCCAGGCCAACATCGCGGTGCTGCCGGCCGCCTACGCCGGCGAGTTCGCCCGTTTCTGCCAGAGGAATCCCAAGCCCTGCCCGTTGCTCGCGATGTCCGAGCCGGGTAGTCCACACCTTCCGGAGATTGCCGAAGACCTCGACCTTCGCACCGACCTCCCGAGCTATCGGGTCTTCCGCAACGGCGAGCTCGACGGCGACGTCTCGAGCATCGGCGATCTCTGGCGGGACGACCTCGTGGCGTTCGCGCTCGGCTGTTCCTTCTCGTTCGAGGAGGCCCTGGTCGACGCCGGCCTCTCCGTCCGGCACTGGAACCACGGCAGCGTATGCCCGATGTACCTGACCGACATCGAGTGCGCGCCGGCCGGCCGGTTCCACAGCCGAATGGTGGTGTCGATGCGGCCCTTCACGCCGGCGGACGCCATCAAGGCGGTGCAGATCACGAGCCGGTACCCGCGGGTGCACGGTGCGCCGGTCCATCTCGGCATGCCGGAACGTATCGGGATCGAGAACGTCGAGCGCGCGTGGCAGGGCGACGATCCCATCATCGCATCCGGCGAGATGCCGGTCTTCTGGGCCTGCGGCGTGACCCCTCAGGTGGCGGTGCGCTCGGCGCGCCCGCCCATCGCGATCACCCACACCCCGGCCCACATGCTGGTCACCGACGTCCGGAACGCATCGCTCGCGGTCGGCTGAAGCGGCGAAACAACGCCGGACTCGACCACCCGCTCGACGGCCGTCGGGCCAGCCCTCTCCACGATTGCAGGCAGGCCCTCGACCGCCCGCTCACTGGGCAAGGTCAGGGCCGTGGTCACTGGCTCGATTTCCCAGGTCGTTTGCAAGTCCGGCGCCGTCGGAAACTCGGCGATGCGGTCACGACCAGGAGCGCAACGATCTGGTGCGGTTCCCGCTGCCGCTACCCCGTCCCCGATGGATCGACCGCCTGCACATCGAATCCGTCCTGGAACACCTGGCCCCCGGCACTAAAACCTCCGCCCGGCTCCGGCTCATGCACTGGACCGGCATGCGGCCTTCCCAGACGGGTCGCGACTTGCGCGGGCGGATTTCCGGCTCGCCGATCCGGTTCCGTACGTGAACGTGCCGCGCGGCAAGGGCGGCCGCCTGGCTGCCATTCCCCTCGTGGAAGATGCGGTCGCGGCCGTCCACGACTTCATCTCGGCCGACGCCTTCGGCCCGTGGTCCACCCAGAGCGCGAACAAGGCGATCCAGGCCGCGGCACGGAAGGCCGGCCGAGAGCCGTTCACGGTGTGCCAGATCCGACACTCGTTCGCGACCTGGCTTCGGCACGCGGGCGCCGACCTTGCGGACATCCAGGACCTGTACGGTCACACCGACGTCTCAACGACACGGATCTACGCGGCACCCACGCTCGCCAAGCAGCGCGACACCATCAAGCGCCTGCGGATCGTCCGCGCGGGGTGAACGGTGGTCCGGCTTGGCGCGTCCTGCCGCCGAGAGCGACTACAATGGACGCTCGGAGGAGCCGGGCCGGGCCGGCTCCCGAGGGAAGAACCGAGGCAGACATGGCACGATCAGAAGACGAACATCGCCGCCTCGAGGGGGTTCGCGCAGTCAAGCTTCGCTTCAAGATCAGCGCGTACTCGCCCGCCACCATGCCGATGGCGCGACTGGCGCGCTACCTGGACAACCTCGCCACGGTGCTCGGAGAGACCAAGAGCGTGCATCTCGTGGGCGTCGAGGACGGAAGCACCATCCCCGTCCTGGCGGTCGAGTACGAGGCATACCGGAAGGTGCGCCAACGCGCCAGCGAGGTGCGCAACTGCGAAGGATCGGAGCACGTCCTGAAGGCGAGACGCGCGATCGAGGACGACTTGGCAGCCGACGACGCCGAGTACGCCGAGCTGGTCGACGAAGAGGGCGCCCGGATCCTGCTTTTCGCCGGCGCAACGGGTACTTACCAACCCGATTACGGCCCGTTCTCCCAGCCAGGCACCCTGGACGGCGTGCCCATCGTCATCGGCGGCAAGGACGACCCGGTCCCGGTGCATCTACAGAGCCATGATCGTGTCCACAACTGCCGGGCGTCACGGGAGCTGGCGAAGAGCATCGGCGTGCATCTGTTCACGACGCCACTGCGTGTTTCCGGTGTCGGACGCTGGTTGCGCGACCAAGACGGCGCCTGGACGATGCTCTCCTTCCGCATCCATGAGTACGCGGAGTTGCGGTCGGAATCGCCGGCCGACGCCACGAGACGCCTTCAGTCGATCGACGCCGCCTGGAAGCAGCGCGCCGACCCGTTGGGCGACTTGGCGGCTCTGCGCGAGTTCGGGGGATAGCGCGAGCCGTGCGGGTGGCATTCGACTCCGTGATCCTCGGGGCCTATCTCCACCCCGAAGCGTCGTACCCGAAGCCCGTCGACCGCGTTCCGGAGCGGCTGAAGCACTTCGTGCAGACGCTCGATGCGGCGCATGCGACGATCATCATCCCGACCCCGGCGCTGAGCGAGTTCCTCGTCCTGGCGGCCGGCGATGCGAGCGCCTACCTGTCGGAATTGGCCGACAGCGCCGTCTTCGTCGTCGAGCCCTTCGACCTGAGGGCTGCGATCGAGGCGGCGGCATCGCAGCGGAGGGCGATGGAGGCAGGGAACAAGCGATCGGGCGCAGTCGGCCCTTGGCAGAAGGTGAAGGTGGATCGGCAGATCGTGGCCGTCGCCAAAGTGCATGGTGTCGATGAGCTGTACACGGACGACGACGGCGTTCGGCGGCTCGCCGAGTCGGACGGCATCCGCGTCAAGGGCGTCGCGGACCTTCCCCTTCCGCCCGCGGATCCACAGCCGCCCCTCTTCCCCGACTCCGACTCGGATGCTGCCTGACGCGGCAACGCCTCGGCACGGCGGCTTCCTTGAACCACGGCAGGGCACGAGGAGACCGGTCCAATCGATCGATGACCGTGCTCACCATCTGGACGGCCGAACCGAGCCGAACCGGCCGTCCAGAAGGCGACATGCTAGGATCTGATGAAGGCTTCGCGATGGTAGCCACTGGAGGCGATTTCGTGTCGGCACTGAACCGGGCAAAGAGCGCACCTGCGGTGGCCAGGGTGGCGTCCGGGCGCGTCTGCGAGCCGTGCTGCCGCTGGTTTCCGGGCCGTCAGGCTGGCAGAATCGGCTGGCAGTAATTCGACACATCCCCGTAAGTCCTTTATTTTCAACGAGTGGGCCGCTAGCTCAACTGGTAGAGCAGCAGACTCTTAATCTGCGGGTTTGGGGTTCGAGTCCCCGGCGGCTCACCACTCTTTCCTCGGGGAAACGCGACTGGAGACGCAGCGCCAACCAGCGGCGCCGATTCGCGCTGTTCACGGGATGTACACGTCGCCGGACTCCCGCTGCCGGGCTGTGACACCCCTACGGAGCGCAGCCGGGCGGGTTCTTCCGGACATCTGCGGAGGCAAGAGACGGCGATTCCCCCAGGAAAACGGGGGTATTCTGGAAGCGGGCGGACGGCTTGCAGCAGTGGAACGGCGACACGGACTCGACGCCGCCACCGAGAGAACCTGAAGGCGCTGGAGTTCGAGGGGCGGAGACGTCCAGATGAAGCTCGACTGCTCTGCGCTGGAGAACGCCGTCGCGCAACTGCAGACGAGCTTCGGCTACCTGCATGGCGACCTCGCCCGCCGCGACACGGGTCTGCGCGAGCAGTTCCGAGCGGCCACGATCCAGGCGTTCGAGTTCAGCTACGAGCTGGCCATCAAGATGATCCGCAGGCAGCTTGCCCAGATCGTCGCCAACCCCGGCGAGCTGCGGGAAATGCACTTCGCCGACCTGATGCGCGAGGCAGCCGATGCCGGGATCATCCGAGACGCCCGGCCCTACATGCGGTATCGGGAGCTGCGGAACCGAACGGCTCACACCAACGACGCGAACCGGGCAGAGGCAACCGTCGCGGCGATGGACGACTTCCTGCGCGACATGCATCTTCTGCTGCAGGCGCTCCAGGAACGCAACCCGTGAGACCCATGGACCTCAGCCCGGACGATCTCCGGACGGTTGGCAGCATCCTGGGTGAACACGCCCCCGACCTCGAGGTACGCGCCTTCGGATCGCGTGTGTCCCGGACTGCCCGGAGAACCTCCGATCTCGACCTGGCGCTGATGACGCGGGAGCCTCTGGACATTGCGCGCATGGCGCAGCTCCGAGCTGCCTTCACGGAATCCGACCTGCCCTTTCGCGTGGACATCGTGGATTGGGCGAGCACGTCCGAGAGCTTCCGCAAGATCGTCGAGCGCGAGCACGTAGTGCTACGCGGTCACTCCGGCAGGGCGAAGACGTAGAGCGCGTTCCCTCCCTCCGGCTGGAATCTCCGGCGTCGCCCGCGAAGACGAGGCCGCCGGCCGTCGTGAGCGTCGACGTCAGGAACGCGGCCCGCTGCTCCCGGCTCCACAGCTCCACCCGGGATCCGACGCGGCCGGCCCACGGAGCGGGCTCAATTCAGCAGATCGAGCAGATGGCTGTACTTCACGGTCAGGCTGCGCCCGGCCCCCAGCGGCCTGAACCGATCGAACCCCTCGATGTCGTCGTAGACGACGAAGAGCCCGGTGTTGGCGTCCGACAGCATGCCGAAGCGCACGTTGGAGGACCAGAGCCGCGCGCGGTCGTTGTACTGCACCAGGGCCTGGAGGAACACCCGGGGCGTGAACGAGTAGTTCAGACGGAGCCGCGCCAGGTTCGTCACGAACGCGTCGCCCGGCAGATCGAGGTCGTTGCGTTCCCAGGAGACCTGCGTGTTGAAGCGCTCGCCGAGACGCAGGCTCAGCCGCGGGCCCAACTGCGTCCGCCGGCCGCCGAAGAACCCGCCGAGCACCGAGAAGAACTCGAGGCTGAGGGGAGCCCCCTGGTCGGTCCGAAACCGCAACTGGGCCTCGGCGTGGTCGTAGCGGTCGGCGGGGACGACGACGTCGGGGAAGATCTCGAACGGCTCGAGCACCCCCTCGGTCGTCAGGTTCAGGGCGGCGCTCGCCCAGAATCCGTTGCGCCACTCCATCGTGTTGTCCAGGTGGATCCAGTCCGACTCGACCTGACCGGTGTCGAAATCCCGGATGAGGAAGACGGCGGCGTGCGGCGTCCACTCGTGGAATCCGATCGCGTTCTCGGGACGGAACGCGGTGCGAAAGGCGCCGTCGACGCGGCGATAGCCCCGCCGGGCATAGAAGCCCACCTCGGGGTTGAACCCCGGCGCGACCTCGGTGAACCCGCCGCCGTAGCGATACCGCTCCGACTCGTAGCTGGCGGCGACGTTGTAGGCGTGGGTGCCCCCGTGCACCCCGGGGGTCTCGGTCGCGGCCGCGAACCCCGACATCGTCACCGCCTCCCCGATTCCCCAGCGCCCGTCCACGGCGTAGCTCCGATTGACGTCGCCGGCGTCGGCGAGCTCGCCGGTGGCGCGGCGGTTGACCACCATCGCGCCCACGTTCGACCGGTTCGGCAGGTCCTGCCGGACCCGCGCCACCGTGTAGTTGTTCGACGGCGTCCCGTTCGCGGCGACCGGTGCGGTCTGCATGTTCAGCAGGCCGATGTTGGTGCTGGACCCGACCTGGCCGGTCAGGCGGCCGCCGCCCCGGATCGGCACCCGCGTCCGATCGTCGCCAATCCCGATCCGCCGGCTGAAGAACAGCTCGAGCTCGCCCGGCTGCCCCACCGAGAACAGCCCCGCGTTCTCGAGGAAGAACGGCCGCTTCTCGGGGAAGAACAGGTTGAACCGGTCGAGGTTGATCTGCTGGTCGTCCACCTCGACCTGCGCGAAATCGGTGTTGTAGGACAGATCGAGGGTGAGGCTCGGGGTCACGCTGTACTTCAGGTCCGCCCCCACGTCTCCGAGCAGCGTGGCTTCGCGGTCCGCGTCGCGCCGGAGCGCCTGGCCGAGCACGTAGGGGTTCAGCTTGAGGTTCCGCGGCGGCGGAGCCTCCACCCCCTGGAGCTCGCCGGCCAGCGACAGCCGGTTCAGGTTGAACTGGCGGGGCAGCGGCGCCCAGTACGACTCCTCGTTCCGGTGCCGGATGTTGCGCTGGAAGTTGAGCCCCCACGTCTGCACGGCGCCCGACGCATAGCGCAGGGTCCGGAACGGAATCGCGAACTCGGCGGTCCAGCCGAAGTCGGTCACGCGCGCGGCGACCTGCCAGACGCCGTCCCAGTTCAGGTTGAATCCACCGCCCGAGCCGCGCTGCTGCTGACTCCCGGACCGTTGCACCAGGCCGCCGCCGATGCCGCCGCTCCCCTCCCCCTCGTTGGTCAGCTGTCCGTCGTACTCGAGCCCGGCCGGGTTCGTCCCGAACACGAACCCGTTCTGCTGGTCCCGGTAGGTATCGAGGACGATCCGGAAGCTGTCGGTCTCGGTCAGCGACGAGTCGCGCCGCGCATCCGAGACGATGATCGTCGCGGGGTCCCCGACGAAGCAGACCACCCCGAAGTAGATCGTGTCGTCGGTGTACACGATCCGCACCTCGGTGCGCTCGGACGCCGGCTCGCCCTCGTCGGGGGTGTTCTGGCGGAACCCCGTCTGGGGACCCGCGGCCGTCCAGACCGCCTCGCCCAGCACGTCCCCGTCGATCTCCGGTCCGCGCGCAACCCGGTGGGCGCGCGCGACCGGGAGCCCCGCCGCGGTCGTCGACGTCAGGGTTTGCGCCGGCCCGGCCGGCGGCGGCTGCGCGCTGGCGGGAACCGCGGTCAGACTCCACGCGGCCACCGCGACGGACAGGACCACCTGGCCGGGATCGACGAACAAGGCGGCCGGGAGCCGGCCGCGAGACGCCCCCCAGCACGCGGCCGGCGATGCGTCCTGCCTGACCGCGTTGTTCCGCGGAGCTGCTCCGGCTCCGCGGTCGCACATGCCCATTACGCTGCCTCGTCACGCCTCGTCAGGCAGGGGCCTCGCCGGTCTCGGTGCAACGCGTGGTTCCGCCACGGCCCTACGGCTCGTCGGAGAGCGGGCCGAAGGCGGGAGGCGGCACCCGGTGCCGGGTCGCCGCCTCGTAGGCGGACGCCGCCTTCAGCACCGCGGCCTCCTCACCCGGGCCGGCCCAGAACATCATGCTGATCGGCAGCGGCGTCTCCAGCCGCGACGGTTCGTCGCCGCTGACCGCATCGTATCGGTCGCCGGCCGCGTTCAGGACGTACCGAGGCTCGTAGACGATCCGGTTGAACCCCGCGGGCACGGCTATCTCGGGAGCCCCCAGGAGCGCGGTGATGGCCTGAGTCGCCCCCGACGCCCCCCGGCCGTTGACGCCGGGCTCGCTGGGTCCGCCGACCCTCTGGTGGGGCAGAGTGTTCTCGGGGTTCACGAGCACGTCGAGCCGGTTCTCGCGCATCACCTTGGCCAGCACGAGCTGCATCACCGCGCGCATCTGCATCCGCTCGGTGTTGCCGTAGGAACGCACGTCGTCGAGCGCGGCCCAGTTCGCCGACCCCGCCTCCGCCTGGGCGGAGAAGTACTTCGCGTTGGCGTCGAGGCTCGCCATGTCGGTGACCCGCGCGTCGCCGCGCCGGGACAGGTACTGATCGATGTGGAAGGCGAAGCTCCGCGACGGGGGCGAGAGGGTGACGCGGCGCAGATTCAGGTCGGGCGAGAGCGGCGCGTCGCCTTCCGCCACCTGGACCAGATACCGCTTCGTCGTCACGTCGTGCCCCGGCACGGCAAACTCCAGGGCGCCGGCCGGGGTCGTCTTGTGGAAGTACTCCGGCATGTGGATCGGCAGGATCTCGGCCAGCGCATCCTGGAACGTGTACGCCATGTCGGGCACGGCGGGGTCGTCGGGATAGAGCCGATCCCGCGACTCGACGAGGCTCGCCCCGAGCCGGTCGCGGAGCACGGTCTTGATCTCGTTGTCGATCCGCTCGCCGATCGCCGCGTCGTTCGGCGTGTGCTCGACCATGTATTCACGCACGATCCCGATACGCATGCCGGCCAGAGGCCTCTCGCCCCCGTCGCCGGGAGCCTCCTCGACGACGTAGCCGGCGTAGGGCTCCGCGGAGACGAGGGCCTCCGGCACCGCCGTGTAGATGTCGCGGGGATCGAAGTAGCCGAGCGCGGGGTCCGCGAGGGCGTCGAGCACGAGGGCCGCGTCCTTGACGGTGCGGCAGTTGAGACCCGCACGGTCCACCAGCGGATTCGATCCGACGCCTCCCCCGTACGGAATCAGCCCCTTGGTCGTCAGCAGGCTGACCACGCCGTTGCGGGACGCCGGCCCCTTGCAGGATCCCCCCGTCTGCTCGCAGAAGGCGCAGATGACGAGGTTCGCCGACACCGCGACGCCCGACCCGGAGCTCGAGCCCCGGGGCGAGCGCTCGGTGTCGTAGGGGTTGCAGGCCTGGCCGCCCCACGTGCTCCGCTCCGCGTATCCCAGATACCGGGCGGCCGGGGCGGCGGGACCGCCGGGATTCCCGATGCCGCCGTTGAACTCGGTCGCGTTGGCCTTGGCGTAGATGATGGCCCCCTTCGTCCGCAGCCGGTCGACGAGGGTCGAGTCGGCGGGGGGCGCGTCGAGGGCGAAGTCGATGTCCGCCGCCGTCGTCGTCCGCATGTCCTTCGTGTCGTAGACGTCCTTGAAGGCCAGGGGAATGCAGTACATCGGCAGCCCGGCCAGATCGGGGTCGTCGCCGTACTCCGCGTCCAGCTCCGCCGCCCGCTCGAGGGCGTCGGGCTGCCGCCGGAACACGTCGCAGGCGTCGGGGCAGTCGGCCGGAAGCTCTCCCGTGGAGGGATGCGCGTCGCAGCCCCCCTGGCAGGCCACCGATCGCTCGCCGCGCAGGTTGAGGGTGCTGAGGGCGTTGACCTGACCCGCGTTCGGGACGCCGGCCACCATGCCGAACTGCGCCTGCACCGTCGGGTCCGAGGCGGTGGGCTCCATTCTCCCCAGGTCGAGCGGAATGCCGGCATACCGGTCGAAGTCCGGCAGTATGCTCGAGACGGGGACGGTGGACGTGGGAAACCCGACCGTCGACCCGGCGCGAACCGGGCCGCTCGCCGGCGCGATGGGCGCGCCGTCGAGGGTGACCAGCTGCGTGCACGCGCCGTTGTAGGCCCGGGCCCGGTCGACGTAGGCCTGCACCAGCCCCCGGCAACTGATCTCGCCGTCCCCGATGGCCCGGTGAATCCCCTCGATGGTCGCTTCCTCGAGACGGAACCGGTCGGGCCGGCTCGCCTCGGGCTGCGCGACGGCCATTCCAGGCATCAGCAGGAACAGGGCCCCGGCCCCCAGGACTCCGGTCACCCCCCGGCGCGGTCGCTTCCGAACAGTTGTCAATCCACTCATGCCAACCTCCCCGAGCTCGGGAGCTCCCTGCACCGTGCGGTGCATCTCCACCGGCTGTCCCGCGGGGCCCGAACGCGGACGGACCAGGAGCCGAAGCTGCACCGGGCCGAAGGGGCTCGGCGCAACCGCTTCGTCCGCCAGCCTGGCCCGGACATCGCCGCCTCACGGCTCCGCTGTCCGTGCAATCAATCCTGAAGGAGTCGGGCCTCCTGCGGAAGGCGGCGCGTCCGCGCGGTTCTACCGCGCGGACTCTACGGCAGCGTCAGGGCCACCAGCTCCGCCGGCTCGCCGCGGGCGCTCATCGCCATCGCGATGTACTGCTTGCCGTCGACCATGTAGGTCATGGGCACGCCGCTCTGGCGCTTGGGCAGCTCCATCTCCCAGATCGTCTCCCCCGTCTGCTTGTCGTAGGCGTGGAACATCGGTCCGCCAGCCCACGTGGGGGTGGCGAAGAGCCCGCCGCCCTCGCCGGCGAAGACCAGCGTCTTCGTGACGAGGATGCCGCTCCGTTCCGGCTTGCCGGTCCGCGGGATGTCGAGGCCGCTCAGGGCCGGATGGTCCCTGACGCAGTCCGGGGTGTCGCCGTTCGGGATCATCCAGACGTGGTCGCCGGTGTTCAGGTCGATGGCGGTGATGCGTCCCCAGGGCGGCTTGATGAGGGGCAGGCCGAGGGGTCCGATCTCCCCGCACCCCTGCGGCGGGGCGGCCCCGCGGGCGCGCCGCCCGCCGCCGCTCACGTAGTCCATGGTCGAGCGGCCGGGGTCGTTCACGAGCCCCGCGACGGTCGGACTGGTGACCGAGGCCACGTAGAGTATGCCCGTCTCGGCGTCCACCGCCCCGCCCTGCCAGTTCGCGCCCCCCGTCATCTGCGGCAGCATCAGCAATGCGCGCCGGCCGTCCTGCCCCGCCAGAATCGGAGGGGTGTAGATCGGACCGAGCTGGTACTCCGACGCGATGCGCCGCGCCTCGGCGTTCAGCTCCGGCGTGAAGTCGAGGAGGTCGTCGCCCGACACCCCCTGGCGGTCGAACGGGGCGGGCCGGGTGGGAAACGGCTGGGTCGGCGCGGCCTGCTCGCCGGGCACCGTCGACGGGGGCACCGGGCGTTCCTCGATCGGCCACACCGGCTCGCCCGTGACCCGGTCGAACACGTAGGTGAACGCCTGCTTGGTCACCTGCGCCACCGCCTTGATTTCCCGGCCGTCGACGGTGATGTCGACGAGGGCGGGCGGGGTCGGGATGTCGTAGTCCCAGATGCCGTGGTGGATGAGCTGGAAGTGCCAGACGCGCTCGCCGGTCCGGGCGTCCAGGCACACCAGGCTCTCCGCGAACAGGTTGTCGCCGGGCCGGTGGCCGCCGTAGAGGTCGTTGGTGGGGGTCTCGACGGGCAGGTACACGTAGCCGAGCTCCTGGTCGGCGGACATCGGAGCCCATACCCCGGTGTTCCCGCTGTAGCGCCACGAGTCGTTCTCCCACGTCTCGTTGCCGAACTCGCCGGGCTGGGGGATGGTGTGGAAGATCCACCGCTGCTCGCCGGTGCGCACGTCGAACCCGCGGACGAACCCGGCCGCGAACTCCGGCGCGGGGGCGGTGGCGCGCAGCGCCGCCCCCACCACGATCACGTCACCGACGACGAGGGCGGGCGAGTTGAGGCCAATCTGGCCGTTCTCCACCGCGGGGCGGTCGAGCCCGTCGTAGATCCCGTCGTAGAGATCGACGACCCCCTCCTCGCCGAAGCCGGGAATCGGGTATCCGGTCGCGGCGTCCAGGGCCACGAGGTGATAGCCCTTGGTGACGTGGATGATGCGCGCGTCGTCCTCTCCGTCCGTCCAGTACGACACGCCCCGGCCCGAGCTCGCCCGCACGGGGGCGACATCACCGCGCTCGCCCTCGTCGAGGCGGTACATCCACAGCGTCTCGCCGCTGGCCCCGTCGATGGCCACGACGTTGCGGCGCCAGCCCGCCGAGGTGTAGAGCACCCCCCCGACCGCCAACGGCGTCGCCTGGTAGTTGAAGTCGAGACGGGGGCCGAAGTTGTCCGACCGCCACCGCCACGCGATCTCGAGGTCCGCGACGTTGTCGCCGTCGATCTGGTCGAGCGGCGAGTACTTGGTGCTGCCGGAATCGGCGCCGTAGTACCGCCACTCGCCGTCCTGAGCGCCCTGCTGGGCGGGGGCGGCGACGCTCGCGCCGAGCAGGATGGCGACAATGGCGGGAATCGTCCGGATACGCCGACTCGTCCTCATCGACATGGGGTGCTCCTGTTCTCCACGGCGCGGGCCAGTGCCGGATCCGCTCACCGCGATGTAGTTCCGCAGACCGCTCCCGGTGACCCGCCACCGGGGCCGGCGTGGCCGGGTCAGTTCTCGTAAACGGGACCGTTCACCGTGCGGTGCGAGAGATATCTCCACGCGCCGTCCCGCTGCGCGTAGACGCGGACGTACCAGAAGCTGAAGCTGCGCCGGGCCTCCGGGGGGCCGGCGCTACGCGCCCGCACCCGGCCCATGGTGATGGCGACGTCGCCATGCACCTCGACCTGCCGCGAGTCGACCTCCCGCAGCGAGTACCGGCCGGACAGCGAGGCGAGCCACTCCTGCTTCCGGTCGACGCCGAGGACGGGGCCGCCGGTGGTCCAGCCGTCCCCGTGCGTATAGGTGAAGTCGTCGGCGCAGACCTCGTCGAGGAAGGCGACGTCGGCCCGCAGGACCGCCTCTTCGATCCGCTTCTCCAGCGCGAGCACCTCTTCCGCCACGTCCGGTTCCTCCTCGGAAAGCGCGAGCGCCACCGCCGCCGCGGCCGGCTCCCCGTCGGGCAGCGCGAGCACCTCCGCCGCCGCGTCGGGCGCGGCGGGCCGCGCGAGCGCCTCCGCCTCCTCGGGAAGCGCGAACACGTAGAGCGCGTTCCCGCTCTGCGGGTAACGAACCTCCGGCGCCAGGTTGCGGGGCATCAGCCGGGGGCTGCCGCCCCCGAGCCCCGTCGGCACCGCGACGTACTGCCGCCCGCCGGCCCGGAAGCTGATCGGAAAGCCCTGCACCGAGGTCCCGAGGCGGGCCCGCCACAGCTCCTCGCCGGTCTCCACGTCGAAGGCCCGGAACCGGCGGTCGAGGTCGCCGGCGAAGGCCAGCCCCCCGGCCGTGGTCAGGACGCCGGTCAGGAACGTCGGCCGCTGCTCGATGCTCCAGACCTCCTCCAGCGTCTCGGCGTCGTAGGCGGCGAGCTTGCCCAGCCGGCCGTCCGTGCCGGGCATCTCGCGGAACGGCCGCGAGCTCATCCCGACCCCGCCCGAGCCGAGCTCGAGGGCGACCTCGCGGGCGGCCAGCTCCATGCACGACTGCGCGAGGGGCAGGACCAGCAGCCCCGCCCCCGGGTGGTAGCTCATCGGGTGCCAGTTCTTGCCGCCGGCGGTGCTCGGGCAGGCCGGCACGAGCTCCTCGAACCGCGCGTCGGCGATGTCCTGCCGGTAGGTGACGGCCCCGGTCTCGGGATCGATGCGGTCGAACACGTTCTGGTACACCGTCTCCCGGTGCCCGAGGAACTCGCCGGTCTCCCGGTCCAGCTTCCAGAGGATGCCGTGCTTGCCGGCGCTGAAGACGGTCCTGCGGCCGCCGACGTCGACCAGCACCCGCTCGTACACCTCGTCGAGGTCCAGGGTCTCGCCCGGCACGTGCTGGAAGTGCCACGCGAGGTCTCCGTCGCGGGGCCGGAGGGCCACGGTCGAGTTGGTGTAGAGAGCGGGGTCCTCCACCGTCATCCCGCGGCTCAGCGCGACCCACGGCTTGGCCTGGGCCACCCCGAAGTAGACGAGGTCGAGGCCGGGGTCGTAGCTGCCGGTGATCCACGTGTCGCCGCCCCCGCGCAGGTAGTCGGGCACGTTGGCCCAAGTGTTGCCGCCCGGCTCGTCCGACCGGGCGACGGTGTTGAAGCGCCACCGCCGCTCCCCGGTGGCCGCGTCGTAGCCGCTGATGAAGCAGCTCTCCCGGGTGAACCGGTCGCACCCGCTCAGCCCCTGCACGAGGGTGCCGCCGGCGACGACGGGCCCGCTCGTGTTGCGGAAGCCCTCGGCGTGGTCGGCGATGACGGTGTCCCACACCCGCTCGCCGGTGCGGGCGTCGAGGGCGATCAGCCGGGCGTCGGGGGTGGCCATGAACAGCTTGTCGTCGTAGATGGCGAGGTTCCGGCTCATGCCCGAGTAGCCGGTCGTCGCCACCTCCACCGCGTGCTCCCAGATGAGGTCGCCGGTCGCGGCGTCGAGCGCCTGCACCACCGGTCCGATGCCCGCGAGGTACATCACGCCGTCGTGGACGATCGGCGAGGGCGCGTTCCACCCGCCCTCGTTCATCGCCCACACCCACGCCAGCTCCAGCTCCCCGACGTTCGCCCGGTCGACGTCGGCGAGGGGGCTGTGGCTCCATGCCTCGTAGTTGCGCCGGATCATCAGCCAGTCGCCGTCGTCCGGAGCCCGCAGCATCGCGTCGGTGACCGGCCGGTAGTCGGCGACGGTGCCGGCCGCGGTGACGCCGCCGGCCTCCGGCGCGGAGGACGGGGCCGCGGCTGCCGGCGCCGCCGCTGTCGCCGCCGGTGCGCCGGCCTCCGCACGAGCCACGGCCGCCGCCGTTCCGTCGGCGAGCGCGCCGATGGCGCCGGCCGCGGTCTCCGTGAGCGCCGTACTGCCGGCCGGGGCGCCGTTCGCCTCCAGCAGGTACGCCACCACGTCGATGTACTCCTCGCCGCTGAGCGCGCCCTCCTGGCCGGGGGGCATCGAGTCCCTGATGCGCGCGAAGAGATCGCCCGGGCTCAGGTCCGCCCAGAACCGCAGGAAGCTCTCTCCCGCCAGCTGCGGGGCCTCGAAGCTGCCCTGCAGGTTGGCCTGGTGGCAGGCCGCGCACTCCCGCTCGTAGATCGCGCGGCCCGACTCCGCCTGGGCCGCGGTGTAGCCACCGAGCCCCGACGCTTGGGCGGCGCCCGCGGCAGCCATCCCCAGCGCGACAACGATAGCCGCCAACCCCGCCCCCAACCGCCGCCGAGCGTATCCGTCCTGTGAACGGCCCATCACCACCTCACCTGAAAGCCTGCCGTATGACCTGCCATTATCCCCTCTTTTACCCCATGACCCACCCCAATCCGCGCCGTTCGCCGTCGGCCGGCTCCGATCATGCCCCCTCCCATCCCCACGGAGCACCCCCGCCCAGCCCCCCGCCGTCCGTGTCCCTTCCCAGATGCTCCCCCGCTCCTGAACCGCCGCGAGCCGCCCAACCATCACCCCGCCAAACCTTCGCCATTCCTTCGCGCAACACCCCGAATCGGTCAGCCACGCGCCGACCGCCCCGCGCTCACGCAGGACCACCACCGGCCCCTTCGTGAATGCGCCACCTCTCTGCAACCGACGTCTGCAATCTGCGTCGCCGCCACTCCGCCACTCCGCCACCCCCGTCACCCGCGCCGCCCGAGCGCCTCCACCCGGCACTCCCGCTCCCATCACCTTCGATCTGTGCGGATCCACGCCGCACTTGATATGCTATGGAACCATGCTCCTGCGCTTTAGCGTCTCAAATCACTTGTCGATCCGCGACCGACAGGAACTGCTGTTCTCCGTTTCCGCGCTGCAAAAGGAGAACGACGAACTGATCCCCTGTTCCGCCGCGCCTGGAGGAGCTGTCCTGCCGCTCGCTTTGATCTACGGCGCCAATGCATCCGGCAAGAGCAATCTCATCGAGGCAATACGCTTCATGCGACGCATGGTGCTGTACTCCCACATTAAGGGAGAACCCGGCGGCGGTGTCCCCGTCCGACCGTTCAAGCTGGACAACGCGGGCCATCACGCTCCATCACGTTTTGAAATCGACTTCGTCGTCGACGGTATTCGGCATCACTACGGGTTCGAGGCCTCGGAGAAAGCGTTCGAACAAGAATGGCTGTATGTGTTTCCCGGCGCACGACCTCAGCTGTGGTTTGACCGTACCGGTGACAAGTTTCGCTTCGGACGCGAGTTAAAGGGACAAAACCGAGTAGTGGCCGACTTGGCGCGACCAAATAGCCTATTCGTGTCCGCGGGCGCCCAGAACGACCATGTGCAACTTTCGAAGGTGTTTGCTTACTTTCGATCCATGGGTGGCGTTCAGACACTGGCGACCCCGGTAGAGGCGATAGCAAACCTATTGCCAACCGGGAGCGCTCTAGATCCCCGGGTTGTCGATTTCCTCAGGGACATTCGTACTGGCGTTGTTGGCTACCGTGCGCACCGAAGGGAGCTGTCGCCAGCAGTTCGAGAGTTCAAGGGAAAACTGGCCATTGCGATTAGGGACGCATTCGGCTCCGACGCGCTGAGTTCCGACAATGAGGATGACGAAGTCGTCGCTCTCGAACTTGGTCATCATGCGGACGACGGCGAAATCATCTATTTCGAACTGGAGGCGGAAAGCGCCGGAACGCGACGGTTGCTTGTCGTGCTCAGTTCTACATTCCAGGCCCTCGACGCAGGAACGGTACTTTGCATAGATGAGATCAACGCCAGCGTGCACACACAAGCGAGCGAGGCGGTACTGAAACGATTTTGCTCACGGAAGCACAATCCCAATGGAGCTCAACTCATCGCGACCACCCACGATACGAACCTCCTGATGTCTCCATCGCTTCGCAGAGACGAAGTGTGGCTCACAGAGAAGGACGAGGCCGGAGCAACCCACCTGTACCCCCTGACCGACATCGAGACCCGCGCCGGAGACAATCTGAAAAAGGGATATCTCCAGGGTCGCTACGGTGCGGTACCGTTCGCGAACCCGGTGTCGACCTTTGGCGAAAACTAAACGTCACAACCGCAAGATCGCAAACCTGCGGCGTGGCGGTCCTCGAAGGAAGCCGAAGCGGCGGTTTGTTCTTGTCTGTGAAGGAGGCAAGACAGAACCGTCCTACTTCCTGGCATTGGAGGACGCCTTATCAAATACGCTTGTCAGTTTGAAGATCGTGGAGGGCGTCGGTGTAGCCCTTACGGTCGCGCAAAAGGCTGCCGAGGAAGCGGAGAATCTCTATTCGGTTGCTTCTGAAAGGAGAGACTCTTTTTCAGAAGGGGATCAGGTCTGGGCGGTATTCGATGTGGACGACCATCCCCGTTTGGACGAAGCGGCGGCGATCTGTGAGGAACATGAGGTCGGGGTTTGTCGCTCGAATCCCTGTTTCGAGCTCTGGTTGATCTTGCACGAGGAGGACTACGACCGGCCGAGCACCTGTAGGGAATTGCAGAAGAGGCTTCAGGCCATACAGGAGTCTGTCGAAGCGGCGGAGAATCGCGCGACATCCCAGCTGCGGAGACGCGCGGAAGAAGGTGATAGGTACGGCAACCCGTCAACGACCGTCGGTTCTCTGGCCAGGGCCCTGCGGGAGGCTGAGCAGAGCGCTCGCCGGTAGCGCATGCTGAGGGGTGCAGGAACGCTGGACACCCGGATACGACCGGACGGGCTGAATCTCGCCTCAAGCTGCAGGTCCGGGGTTCGTCTCAGGGGGTACACGACGCCTTCCCCGTTGCCGCTCAGGCCCGGGCCGACTCCACCCGGACCGAGACCACGTCGGTCTCCTGGTACTGGTAGTGGCGCACCGACGACGCGTAGTGCCGCAGCAGCCGCAGGGAACCTCCTGCTCTACGGGCCCGCCCGCCGCCGGCTGGCCGAGCAGGGCCATCCGGTCCTCGAGGTTCGCGGCGGCGGTGGCGGCGATGAACTCGAGCACCGCCGCGTCCCCCTCGCCGCGCGCGACCGCGAGCAGGCGCGGCCCGGCGGCGCGGCCCCCTTCTCGATCAGCAGCAGGAGCGTCTCCTCGCCGACCGCGCGGACCCGCTCGACGAGCTCTCCGTCCACCGCCGGCGGGCGCCCAACTTCGCGAGGAACGCGTCGAGCTTCGGCTAGGCGTCGACGCTCAACGCGACCCGCAGGCGCTGGCGGCGCGGCCCCGTCAGCTCCTGGAACAGGTCAGCGAGATCATGGCGTACTGCAGCCCGAGCCCGAGGGAGAGCACGTTGGGGGGGCGCTCGTCGGGCTCGTAGCGCACGTCCCGGCGGGCGTCGGCGGGGTTGGATGCCATCGTTGGTGCGGTCGGCGGCTTCCTCGCGCCGGCGCGCCGCGGTTCGCGACACCGTGGTACCACCCGACCGTTTCCGCGCTCCGTCCGACGTCACCGGCTACCCGCGCCGCCGGCCGATCTGGCCGGCTCACGTCGATCGGTCGATAGACAGCCTGATGTCGAGCATCGCGCGGCCGGTCTTCTCGAGCGACGAGGGGTCCGTCCAGGATACGTCCGGCGATCCGGACATCGAGACTCTGCGGCGCATGGCCCCGCGCACCGCCTTCCCGACGCGGCGAGTCGCTCGCCGCGGGCACGCCCTGGCCCGGTCCATGGCGGTGGCGGTGCGCCTGGCGGCGGCCGCCATCCCGGTCGCGATCTCCCTCGCTGCCGCGGCGTGCGGGGCCGCGCGGGCGGGCGCACCCGTACCGCGACCGTTCCCCGTGCCGCCGTCCGCCGTCGTCGACACGCGCGCCGCCCCGCGTCCCGTTGCGCTGTCGCGGTGGAGCGGAGCCGACTTCCCCCGGTATCTCGCCCTGGTGGAGGAGGTCGAGACCGGCGGAGACTGCCTCGCGAGACCTTCCGGGGGCTCGGCCCTCGGCTGCTACCAGATGACCCACGCCGCCCTTGTCGATGCGGGGTTCAAGGATGCCTGCGGCGACTGGGTGGACAACCCGTGGGGCATCGACTCCGACGACGAGTTCCGGAGGAACCGCCCGGCGCAGGACACGGCCATGCTGCAGTTCACGGCGAGAAACTGGCTCAGGCTGGAACCCTGCGTCGGGGACCTGATCGGCAGGACGGTCGGCGGCGTCGCCCTCGACCAGGCCGCCCTCGTGGCCGGCGCGCACGTCCTCGGCGCGACCGGCGTCGTCCGCTTCGTGCGCTGCGGCCTGCACGAGCGCTGCATCTCGCCGGAAGTCGCGGCGGGGAACGGCGGCCGCCACAACCTCCGCGCGTCCGCCCTTCGGCGCATGAACGCCGTGCGCGGGCTGCGCGTACTGGCCTCGACGGCCGGCGCGGGCTCCCGGTGCGGGCTCCGGCGTTGATGGAATTCAGAACCGGAAGAGCCGGTTCACCTTGACGACGAAGCCGCGGTTGCGGAGCTCCGAGAACCGGTCCGGGCGCAGGGGGTCGGTCACCCGGTCCTCGGTGTAGACCACGAACAGCTCGCTGCCGGGCGAGTACTCCCAGCGGAGCCGCAGGTTGTTGCTGACGGTGTCGGTGCCCGAGTTGTACTGAATCAACCCGCTGAAGAACATGCGCGGCGTGAAGGAGAGGTTCACCCGCGACACGAGCAGGTCGGTGCGGAACGACCCCTGCGGCGAGTCGATCCAGTTGACCGACACGCTCGGCTCGAGCGAGAGCCGCTGCGTCACCTCCAAGCGCCCCTGGCGGAATTCGACCGAGCGGATGCTGCCGTTGAAGTAGTCGCCGGCGCGCACCGTGAAGGTCCCGTTCAGGCGGCGCTGGGCGCCGGGCGAGTAGGTGCCCTCGAGGTCGAAGAACTGGTAGGCGCCGACCGGGAAGGCCACCTCGTCCGGCCCCGGGGTGAACTCCCTGTGCAGGAACTCGTAGTTGTCGGCCACCGAGACGCCGAACCTGTCGCTGTTCTCCAGCTCGGTGGAGAAACCCAGCTGCGACTGGCGCGTCTCCAGGATGCCGAGGTCGGCGGTCTCGATGTAGTCGTAGCTCCCTTCCAGCCGGAACTGCCGGATGCCGGCCAGCGACCGGGGCCGGGGGCTGTAGCGCGCCGTCGTGTAGGTGCGCCGGAAGTTGTCGCGGCGGAGGAAGCCGACCTCCGGGTTGAAGTCGTCCTCGACCAGCAGATGCTCGGCCTGAAACCCGTAGAGGTCGCCGCCGTAGTTGAAGCGGCCCTGGTAGCTCAGGTCCTCGTCCTCGAACCCCGGGGTCCGCGTGCGGGCCGCGTACGCCAGCAGGCTCACGTTCTCGTAGAAGGAGAACGTCGCGTCCGCGCCGTAGGTCTGGCTGGCGCCGTCGCCGAGGAGAGAGATCGAGCGGTTGGTCAGGATCCCGCCGATGCTGCTGCGGCGCAGGATGTCGCGCTTGAGCCGCACGACGGTGAAGTTGGTCATCTCCGCCCTGGCCAGCTCGTCGTCGTCGGCCTGGATGTTCAGCACCCCGACGTCGAACGCGCCGATCTTGCCGGTGACCCGGCCGCCGCCGACAATCGGCACCACGGTTCGGTTCTGCAAGCCGATCTGCCGGCTGTAGAAGAGGGTCGGCGCGTTGCCGCCGCCGAAGAAGCCGCCGCCCTGCCCGCCCCGCCGCAGGGCCCCGCCGAAGCCGCCGCCGACGCCGCCGCGGGCGAAGCCGAAGATGCCGCGGCCCTCGAGGAAGAACTCGCGCTTCTCGGGGAAGAACAGGCTGAACCGGGTCAGGTTCACCTGCTGCTCGTCCACCTCGACCTGGGCGAAGTCGGTGTTGACGGTGAAGTCGGCGGTCAGGTTCTGGGTGATGCCGTACTTCACGTCGAGGCCGCCGGCTCCGTCGCGGGCGTTGACGGTGGGCTCCGACGCGGCGAGGTTGGTGCTGATGCCGCCGATGCCGTACGGCTTGATCTCCAGGTTCCGGCTGCCGCTCGGGGCGTCGAGCCCGACGAGCGACCCCGCGTCCGAGACCCGGAAGATGCCGGCCGATCCGGACCCGGCCGAGATCGGCAGCGGCGTGATGTAGGCCCACTCGTTCTTGCGGCGCACGTTGCGCCGGAGCTGCACGCCCCAGACCTGCGACGGTCCCGGCCGGTAGCGGAGAGACTTGAACGGAATCTCCATCTCCACCGTCCAGCCCCCCTCGAAGCGGCCGGTGCGGACGTCCCAGATCGGGTTCCAGTCGCTGTTGGGGTTGCCCTCGTTGGTGATCGCGAAGTCGGCCAGCGCCCCCAAGGGATTGGTGTAGAACGCGACCCCGTTCCGGCGGTCGTAGAAGGTGTCGAAGATGACCGCGAAGGTGTCGTTCTGCCGGAGCTGCCGCGTGTCCCGGCGCATCTCGTTGGCCACCCACTGGCTCGGGGGCGCCGAGTCCCACACCCGGCCCGCGACGTAGATGTTGTCGGCGTCGAACAGGATCCACGCCTCGGTCTTCTCCGTGGCGGGGGCGCCCTCGTCGGGCGCCTGCTGGATGAATCCCGTGATCGCCGGCACGGTGTAATAGACCTGCTCGTCGAGCTGGCCGTCGAGCTGGATTCCCGCGGGCAGCTCGATGGCGCGGATGGTGGCGCGCTGCCGCTCGTCGCGGCGCATGACGTCCGGCGGCAGCGGAGGCGGCGGGCCGTCGATCACGCCCGGCGCTCCGAAGCCGGCCGCCCCGCGGGTCGGCGGCGCGGTCCTCTCCGCGGACCCATCGGGACCGGCGCCGAATCGGCCGCGCGCCGCCGATGGCGGTGCGGCGCCCGCCGAGGGGCCGCGCGCCAACGGCGGTAGTGGACGGCCGGCCGGGAGCGCCCGCCCGCCCGCGATACCGCCTTCCGTCACCGACGGGATGCCCGAGCCTCCGGCCGCGGCCCTCGGAGCCGCCGGGGCGCGTCCCGGATCCAGGGCGGCCAGGAGATCGGCGGCCACGCGGTCCTGCAGATCGAACAGCTCTCCCGCGTCGCCGTCCACGACGGTTCGCGCCACGATCCGGCCGGTCGCCACGTCCAGCACCCTGGCGGTGATCCGCAGGCGAGCGCCGACACGCTGGTATGCGCCCCCGAGGACCCGCCCTACCCCCGCGGACCGGCCGGCCGCGAGCAGGCTCGCGTCGGTGACGGCGCCCGCGCCGGACGGAAGCTCGCGGACCGGTTTCAGGACCCGCCCGCGAACGACCGGCGTGGCCGGCGCCCCGCGGTGGAGGGCGGCGGAGACCGACTCGGCGATTCCCGCGCCGATCCACGCGTCGCCCGGCGCCCCGCTGATATCGGCGAAGGGTACGACGGCCAGAGCCGGCGCGGATTCGACCTGGCCTCGCGCGAGCGGCGACGCAAGGCAGACGAGAACCACGACGGTCGCGGTGCGGGTCAACGCGATGCGGGAGGTCGACGGTTGCTCCATGGTGGGGCCCCTGACGCAGAGAAAACAGTGCCGTCTACAGAGACGCCGCCGGCAGAGTAGCCGTTTATTGACCCCGCGCCGGAGGAGCCGCCGGCGTTGCAAGGTCGCGCAGGCCGCGGCAGCGCCGGACATGCCGCGCCCCGCCTTGGAATACCCGATGCGCGGGATGACGAGGTCGCAACGAGAAAGATGGCGCGCCCGGAGGGATTTGAACCCCCGACCTACGGGTTCGAAGCCCGGCGCTCTATCCAGCTGAGCTACGGGCGCGCAATGGGGGCGTCGCCGCGGGCGCCGGCGGGAATCCGGCCGGCTGCCGGCGACCGCCGCATCGTATCACGGCTCCCCGTCGATGCCGCGACGGCGCCCGTCACGGTTTCGGATGCCCCAGCAGCCACTCGACGACCAGCCGGGTGAAGTGGGCCTTCAGGGCGCTGACCTGCATGTAGGTGTCCTGGCCGGTGCCGCTCGAGGTGTAACCGTGGAGCAGCACGACGAGCGGCGCCGGGGAGTCCGCGTCATAGCTCGACGGGACATGCAGCGGCAGCTCGCCCCGGCCGGCATCGACCGTCTGGGCGGATGCCGCCCCCGGCCCCATCACGAGCAGCACCGCTACGAGAGCCCAGCACACTTGACGCATCGTTTCTCTCCCCTTCAATCGGCAGGACGAACGCAACCCGGCCGCGAACCGGTGCCGGACAGCGTAGACCGTAAACGACGGTCACGGCGCAGCACTCAACGCACGAAAATGCGTGAACACTACGCCAAGTTGCGGCGTGAGGCGCTATACGCTACAGTCGATCGATGAAGGTCAAGCACAAGGGCCTGCGGGCGCTGCACGAACGCGACGACCCCGGGCGGGTGCCAGCGGGCTTCGTGCCACGGCTGCGGCGCATTCTGTTCAGACTGCAAGAGGCGACGGGTCCGGGCAGTGCAGACGCTCCCGGCTTCCGGCTCGACCCGCTGAAAGGGGATCGGGCCGGGCAGTGGAGTGTGCGCGTATCCGGGAACTGGCGTGTCGTGTTTCGCTTCGAGAACGCGGAGGCCGTGGATGTGGACCTGATCGACTATCACTCACGATGACAAGGGGAGCGTCGACCATGACCGGCACTGATGACGAGCGCGTAGGCCCGATGCTGAACCCCCCGCACCTGGGCGAGCTGATCCGCGAAAGCATGGAAGAAGCCGGCTGGACCGCGAGCGAGACAGCGGTTCGGCTGAGCTGCGAGCGCGGGACCCTGTCTCGGCTGTTGAACGGCAGGGCGGGAGTGTCCGCGAACATGGCCCTTGCCCTCGAGAGCATCGGCTGGGGGACTGCCGACCACTGGATGCGCATGCAGGCGGCCTACGAGCTGGCCCAGGCACGTCGGCAGCGGACAAGCCACGGTCAGGGGCCGACGCCCGGTGGCGAAGCGTCAGTCGATGCGCATTCCTGAGTCCCGGATGCCAAGCGTCCGACACTCGATGCGCTGACCTCTCAGACGCGCCGCCTCAGCCCGCTTCGAGGCCGGCGAGAGCCGCGCGCAGGTCCGCCGGTTCGCCCGCCCGCAGCCCCGCCCACAGGTCGCCGACCGCGGCGAGCCGGCCGAAGATGTTCGCGAGGGTGAAGTCCCGCGGAGACAGGCCGGTCCGGAGGCCGTCGTGGACCTCGTCCCAGGTCAGGGGCGCCGACACCCCCGCGAAGGGGCTGGCCCGGGCGCTGTAGGCGGCGGCGAGGGTCTTGCCGTAGATGTTCTGCAGGTAGTCGATGTAGACGGCGTCGGCCGCGCGCCGCCGGACCATCCGTTCGACGGTGGCGGCCCGCGGGTGGCGCGAGGCGACGATGGTGGCGAGGATCTGGCAGAAGATCATCCCCGCCTCGTACGGCGTCCCCGGCGGCAGGGGAATATGGATGTGCAGCCCGGAGGCGCCCGAGGTTTTGGCCAGGCACGGTGTGCCGAGCCGCGCCAGCTCGTCGTGCAGCCAGCGGGCGACCTCGACGACGCGGCTGAACGGCGCCTCCGGCATCGGGTCGAGGTCGAGGGCGACCCAGTCCGCCTCCTCGATGTCGGGAAGTCGCGAGAACCACGGGTCCTGCGAGATCACCGCGAGCTGCGCCATCCACGCCAGGGTCTGCAGGCTGCCGCCGATCAGGTAGGGGACTCCGGTGTCCTCCCCCCCGGGGCTCTCGCGCACCGTCACCACGCGGACGCCCTCGGGCAGCTCTTCCGGCGATCGATGCTGGTAGAACGACTTGCCGTCGACCCCGTTCGGGAAGCGCTTCATGACGAGGGGGCGGTCGGCGACGACCGGCAGCAGGTACGGCGACATCCGCAGGTCGAACCGCACCAGATCGCCCTTGGTCAGCCCCGGCTCGGGCCAGAACACCTTGTGCAGGTTGCCGACGGGAACCCGGCTCCCGTCGGGCAGCGCGAGGACGCCGCGCTTCCTGGCCGCCTCGAGCGCGCGCAGCTGGTCGCAGAGCGCGTCGATGGCGGGGTCGGGGGCGGGCTTCGGCGGCGGGGCGGACTTCGGCGGCGCGGGCGCCGACGCGGAGGAGGATGGCCGGCGGGACCCGCCGGCGCGCACGCCGCGCGCGCGGGGCGGCGCGGCGGCGGAGGTCCCGGCCGGAGGCGAGTCCGGAGCGCGGCGCGCGCGGGGCGGGGCGGCGGCGGAGGTCCCGGCCGCGACCGGCGCGCGGCGGCCCCGATCGTCCTCGCGGCGCACGTCGCGCGGCGCGGTGTCCGCCCGCACCCCGAGGTACACGGGATGGCGCAGCACCTCGTCGGCCGTCCAGCGGGTGAACTTCACCTCGACGACGAGGCTCGGGTCGACCCAGTGAGGCGGCTCGTTGGCGGGGGGAACGGCGGTGAACGGCGACTCGTCGGCCGCGATGGCCTGCAGGTGGGCGCCGATGGCGTCGAGATCCGCCTGGCTGAACCCCGAGCCGACGTGGCCCGCGTAGATCAGCCGGTCGGACCCGCGCCGCCGGCCGGCCGCCGATGCGCGGGCCGCGGGGGCGCGCCCGCGCGCCGGCGGCTCTGCCCGCGTCCCGCCGGGATAGTAGCCGACCAGCAGCGCGCCGAACCCGCTGCGCGACGACCGGCCCTCGGTCCACCCGCCGACCACGAACTCCTGCCGGCGGACGAGCTTGAGCTTCCGCCACGCGGGGTTGCGGCGGCCCGACAGGTACCGCGACGCGGGGTCCTTGACGATCAACCCCTCCCAGTCGTTGGCCAGCGCCTCGTCGCACAGGTCGACGCCGCCGCCGCACTGGCTGGGAACGACCCGCACCGCCCCCCTTGCATCCGGGTCGAGACGCTCGGCGAGCCGCGCCCGGCGTTCGGTGAACGGCCGCGGGCGCAGGTCCTCGTCGCCGTCCCGAATCAGGTCGAACGCGATGAAGACGGCGCTGGTGGGCGTGGCCGCCGCGGAGGGCCGGCCGCGCCGGTGCATGCGGCCCTGGATGCGCTCGAACGGCAGCGGACCGCCCGCCGCGTCGACGGCCACGATCTCGCCGTCGAGCACGACGGGGCCGGGGAGCCCCGCCGCGAGCGCGGCCAGCCCGCCCGCGACCTCGGGAAACTGCGCGGTCTTCTCGTTGCCCAGGCGGGACCAGATACGGACGTGCGGCTCCTCCGCCCCCGGTCCGCGGCGCCCTCCGGGGGCGGGCGAGACCTCGATCAGGGCGCGGATGCCGTCGTACTTCCGCTCGAAGACGAGGTCGCCGCGCCCCAGCAGCCGGTCGTGCGCCGACTCGTCCACCGAGACCGCGAGCATCGGCCGCAACGCGGCCGTGTCCGCGCGCCACGACGGCCCGCGCTCTGCCGCAGCCCGGGGCGCGCGCCGCCGGGCCCGCCCGGCCGGCACCCCGTCAGACCCGGTTCGCTCCCCCATCGGTCGACCAGGATACCCGCCGGCCGCCCGAAACCGAAGAGCCGGTGCTGACCCGGCGCCGTCCCGGCGATCCATCCTGTGCCTCGCCAAGCCTGGTGCAACGCGGAGCTTGCCACGGGCTCCCCAGAAGTCTGCGTCCGTGGAACGGCCAGGATTCCCGCAGGATTGGTTGGGCGGACGACAGCGCCGTGAGGCAGCGATGGCCAGGAAGCCGTGCCGAAGGCCCTGCCGCCTTCGACCGGCGATACATCCCTGCCCCTCGCCGGTCCCGGTGCAACGCGGGGTTCTGCCACGGGCTCCCCGAGCCGATAAGATGGAAGCCCCCGCCGGCGGTGTCCGCGGTGCAAGGGAGATATCAGCATGGCTGCACGCCCCACCTGGAAGGGCCACATCAAGATCAGTCTCGTGACGGTGCCGGTGCGGGTGTTCCCGGCCACCAGCGCGGAAGCCGCCCTCCGCTTCAACCAGCTCCACGGCGAGTGCCAGACCCGGCTGCAGCAGAAGCGCTGGTGCCCCAGTTGCGACCGGGAGATCGACAAGACCGAGGTCGTCAAGGGCTACGAGTTCGAGCGCGGCCGCTACGTGGTGCTCGACGAGGAGGACCTCGCCAAGGCCCGCCCCGAGTCGACCCGCATCATCAACCTCGAGCGGTTCGCCGACATGGACTCGATCGACCCGATGTACGTGGAGAAGCCGTACTACCTGGCCCCCGACGGCGACGTGGCGTCGAGCGCCTTCGGGGTGATCCGCGAGGCGCTGCGGGGCAAGGCGGGCCTCGGCAAGCTGGCCCTCTCGGGCCGCGAGTACTCCGTGGCCATCCAGCCGCGCGAGAACGGACTGGTCATGTTCACCCTGCGCCGGGCCAACGAGGTGCGCCGGATGAGCGCCATCGAGGAGCTGGACCGCGTGCCCGACGAGCCCAACGACGCCGAGGTGGCCCTGGCCCGCCAGGTCATCGGGAACTTCGAGGGAGAGATCGACTTCGGCGAGTTCGAGGACCAGTATCAGGCGCAGCTGCGCTCGGTCATCGACGCCAAGATTGCCGGCGAGGAGTTCGTGGTGCGGAAAGAGGAGGCGCCGACGAAGGTCGTCGACCTCATGGCCGCGCTGCGGAAGAGCCTCGACAGCGTCAGCGCCGCCAAGAAGAAGCCGGCGCGGGCCACCGCCGAGCAGAAGGCGGCCAAGCCCCGGCGCAAGCGGGCGTAGCCGGTATCCCGCGGTCAGGGCTGGTCACCACGTCCGCTATCGGTTCGGCGCGAGCACCGGCGCGAGGACGGCGGGGTCGCCGTCCACGTCGGGATTGGGGGCGAGGCGCAGGAGACCGGCAAGGAACGGGTACAGGTCCACGCTCTCGATCGGGCCGATGCGCTGGCCGGGCCGGATTTCCGGTCCCGACGCGAGGAAGATGCCGTGCATGTCGGGATGACGGGGGTCCCACCCGTGCATCCCGGCCGGCGGCCGCGAGCCGCCCCGCTCGAACATGACGCCGGGTTCGGCGACGACCACCACGTCGCCGATCCGCGGGTCGGCGCGGTACTGCAGCGCCGCGGGCACCTCGCGCCGGAGGTAGGCGCGCCCCCCGGCCAGGGCGTTCCCGCCGGTCCCGTCGTTGATGTCGTCGCGCACCGCCCGCGCCCCCGCCTCGCCCCCCGCCACGAACAGGTTGGCGCCCGGTCCGCTGCCGACGACGCGGACGCCGCGCAGGTCGGCGATCGCTCCCAGGTCGATCACCGCCTCGGTCGCGGCCATGCCGTGGTCGGAGACCAGGACGACGGAGACGGCGTCGCCGTGGGGTAGCGCGTCGATGCCGTCGAGCAGCCGCCCGAGGTCGGCGTCGACCTGCTCCACCGCCTCGGCGACGGCGGGCGACGCCGGGCCGGTGCGATGACCGGCCCCGTCGACCGACGAGAAGTACAGCGTGACGAGGTGAGGCCGGCGCTCCGGCGGCAGGGCCAGCCAGTCCAGGACCTCGTCGACCCGCTCGCGGTGAGAGCCGCGGTCGGCGTAGCGGGTCCAGAAGGTGGGCCGCACCCCGCCGATGTCCGCCTCGGTGCCGACGAACAGCATTGCCGCCGCGACCATGCCCTGGGTCTCCGCGGTGACCCAGAGGGGCTCGCCGCCGTACCACGTGCCGTCCTCGACGCTCACCCGGTCGCGGTAGCTGTACTCGCCGCCGCGCGCGGGGTCGTAGAAGCGGTTGCCCACCAGGCCATGGCGTTCCGGACGCAGGCCGGTGGCGATGGAGTAGTGGGCGGGAAACGTCAACGACGGATAGACGGGCACGAGCGCCTCCGCCGCCACCCCGCGGGCCGCGACCCGGTCGAAGCTCGGCGTGGCGTAGCGGGCCAGGTAGTCGTGGCGGAACCCGTCGAACGACACCAGGACGACGTAGGGCTTGTCGAGGGTCTCCGGCGCGTTGACGCCGCCGGTGCCGCCCGGGGTCGTGGCCCGGCCCGACTGCGTCGAGGCAGCGGCGGCGGCCGGCGCCGCCTCGCGTGCGGAGACCGCGGCCGGCTCCGACCGGGAGCCGTCCGGGCCGCACGCGACGGCGGCGGCCAGCACCGCCCCCCAGCACCACGCCCGGCATCCGACGGCCGCGGCCCTCACGTTCGTTCGCTCGGTTCTCGTCATGGCGACATCCGCGGGCCCCGGCGACCGCCGAAAGAAGCCAATGGGCGGGCGCTACTTCAGACCCATGCGCTTCTTGTACTCCGGCCACTCGACGCGCAGGCGCAGAAAGGCGTCGACGCTGCTGCAGGTCAGGAAGGGATTGGTCTGCCGCTCGAGCCCGATGGTGGAGCTGGGCCGCGCCCCGTAGTCGTGGCCGGGCCAGACCGTGGTGTCGTCCGGCACCGCGTCGAGCAGGCGCTGCAGGCTCGCCCACTCGGTGCGGGCGTCGGCCTCGGTCTGCGTGCCGCCGACCTTGCCCACGAACAGCAGGTCGCCGGTGACGAGCAGGCGGTGCTCCGGCTCGAACAGCACGAGGTGGTCGTCGCAGTGGCCGGGGGTGTGCAGGCAGGTCAGGGTGAGCGACCCCACCGGCAGCTCCCCCCCGTCGGCAAGCGCGACCCCCGGCGGCTCCGGCGCCGCCGGGTGGGCGGCCACCGGCGCCCCCGTCAGCTCCACGGCGGCGGCGTTCCCCTCGGTGTGGTCCGGATGACCGTGGGTATTGACGATATGGGTCACCGCCAGACCCTGCGCGGCCGCCCGCTCGACGAGCACCGCCGGCGAGTACGAGGGGTCGACGAGCACCCCCCGGCCCGCCTCCCGGTCGCCGATCAGATAGCCGAAGTTCCGGTCGCCGCCGGTCCGAACCTGCTCGAAGACGAGACGCATCGATCCATTGTATACGCAGGGGTCCACGCGCCGGGGAACCGGCCCGCTCGCATCAGGAGGCTCCGAACGGATTGTGCCCGCCTCGACGGTAGACGACACGAGACGGGGCCGGCCCGGCGCTCCCGGACACACGGCCGCCGTGCTCCGGGGCAGGTCGGGTCACCGTCTGGAGGCGGTGGGGCTCGTCACCGACCGAAGGGCGCGAACAGGACGAGGGGTCGGCTCGCGAGACACGCTGTGTCCGGCCGGACATCGGCCTACACGGCGCCGGTTGCAGGCACTCGAGGGGTGCGGGGGCGGATGATCGGGCGTGTCATACTTGAGGAACGTACGATTTCCCGGAGACTGCGGAGCGTACGATTTCCCGGAGACTGCGTTGTATTCATCGATACGAATCAAGGGCTACCGCGGCCTCGACTCGTTCCGGATGCAGGGGCTCGGCCGCGTCAACCTGCTCGTCGGAACGAACAACTGCGGCAAGACCTCGATCCTGGAGTGCATCGAGCTGCTCAAGTCGGCGGGCGACCCGCACGTGCTGTCGGCCATCGTGGGCCGCCGGGGGGAATGGGGCTACGAGGGCGAAAGAGACGCCCGCGGGTCTCTCGGACCTCGGCCAGAACCTCTCGACGTGTCGCACCTCTTCCCGAATCACCGGTTGCCCGACGTGATTCGCAGCAAGGCAGGGCGTCCCGGCAACACCGCGACGCCGGTTGGTATCGCCGGCTTGGCCGACGACGCGATTCGCATCGAGGCGGACCGAATCGGCGACGTGGCCGCCACCGATTGGAACGACAGTGTGACGGTGTACGTCGAGGACCGATCCGGTTCCGGACACGACGAACGAGATGTCGCACGAGAGGGAGACGAAGACGAGCGCCTCGTCCTTCACATCGATTGGTCGAATGCGGAGGACGACTACAGGGCATTCGTCACCGATGAGGGACTGTTGTTCGGACCCAGACGGCTGGCTCGCGCGCGAAACGGTTCGAGCCAAGCCGTTCAGTTCGTCAGGACCGCCGGCATGACGGCGGCGGATGTTGTTCGGACGTACAGCAAGTTCGTCCTCACGGACAAGGACGACGCGATTACACAGGCGCTCCGCATCGTCGAACCGGCCGTCGAGCGCCTTGCCCCTGTCGCTGACGACCGGCGGTTTCTCTATCGCGACGCGCCGGGAGGGGTTGTGCTCAAGCTTCGCGAGGTCGCAGACCGCATCCCCATAGGAAGCCTGGGCGACGGCATGTGGCGAATGCTCGGGCTCGCGCTCGCCATTTCGAACGCCGACGGCGGAGTGCTGCTCGTCGACGAGATTGACACCGGTCTTCACCATACCGTCATGGAAGACATGTGGCGCATGGTCAGCGAACGGGCAGCCGCTCTGTCAGTCCAGGTGTTCGCCACGACGCACAGCCGCGACTGCTACGAGAGTCTGGCGGCGATTGCGGAATCCGGTGCGGGCGGCGTCACGATTCAGAGAATCGAACGAAGCCGCGGAGAAGCGGTCAGTTTCATCGACCGGGCCATCGTGGCCGCCGCCGAACGGAACATAGAGGTCAGGTGAGTTGCCTTCGAGACGGCGTCCCAGGAAGCTCCTCGTGGAGGGCAAGACGGACAGGGGCGTAATCGCCGGCCTGATGGAAGCCAACGGTGTTCCGTGGCCCAGTCCTCCCGAATCCCCCGTGTTCGTCGATGCGCGCGGTAGCGTCGACGAGATCCTGAAGCCGGAAGTCCTCAAGGCCGAATTGGGGGCCTCGGGACTCGAGGCTCTGGGCGTTGTGGTCGATGCGAACGGTGACGCCGCCAACCGGTGGGACGATCTCAGAGCGTGGTGCGGCAGTGAGTTCAAGGACCTGCCGGACCGGATTCCCGCCGGAGGATTGGAGGTCGTCCGCCCCGGCGGTCCCCGGTTCGGCATCTGGATCATGCCGAACAACCGGTTCACCGGGATGCTGGAGGACTGGCTTGTCGGACTGATTCCGGAAGAGTCGGGTCCTCTGTACGAACTGGCCCGGCATTGCGTTTCGGAGGCGAAACAGCAGGATGCTCCATTCAAGCCTGTCCACCGGACGAAGGCTGAGATTCACACTTGGCTCGCGTGGCAGGATGAACCCGGCCTTCGATTCTACGATGCCGTGAAGCACGGAGTTCTGGACCCCACGCGACCCGAGTCAGGGCCGTTCGTCAAGTGGTTCAAGGGGCTCTTTCACTTGTAGCGCTCCACGCGCCGATGCCATCCTCAGGGGCGCACCGAGCGCAGAATGACGAAATGACGCAGCTCGACGGCTTCCTCTGCGCGCTACGCCCCCTGCTGGGCGCGCAGCGCGCCCACGGCGCGTGGCTCTTCGGGTCGCACGCCCGGGGGACGGCGGGGGCGGGCAGCGATATCGACGTCATCGTGGTGGCGCCGACCGAACGGCCGTTCGTCGACCGGTTCCGCGACTACCTGCCGGCGATCGTGGACGCGGAGGTCGGCGTCGACCTGCTGGTCTACACGCCCGAGGAGTTCGCGCAAATGCAGGCCGAGGAGCGGCCGTTCCTGGTCGACGCGCTCGCCGAGGCGAGACAGGTCTATGTGGGACGCGCGAGAGGAAGCTGACCGCTGGCGGCGGCAGGCCGCCAACGACCTCGCCTTCGCCCGCGTCGCCCTGCGCGAGGGGTTCCACGCGCAGGCGTGCTTCATCGCGCAGCAGGCGTCCGAGAAGGCGGTCAAGGCGGTCGCCTACGGGCTCGGCGAGCGCACGGTGCTCGGCCACTCGCTGGTGACCCTCATCGCGCGCTACGTCGACCGCGCCCCCGGGCTCGCCGACCTGCGGGAGCTGGCCGGCATCCTCGATCAGTACTACGTGCCGACCCGCTACCCGAACGGCCTCGCCGGGGGCGTGCCGTTCGAGGCGTTCGGCGCGTCGCAGGCGGCGGCCGCGGTCGATGCCGCCGACCGCTTCGTGCAGCTCGCAGAACGGCAGGCGCAACCCCGAGAGTGAGGGCGGCCCGGGGGACTTGGCGCACGAAGCAGTCGAGGCCCGCAGCGAATCGCGCGGCGCCGCCGCGAACGCTCCCGATGAGCTCCTGCGCGATCCCGCGACCGCCGCACTGTCGCGCCGCCCCTGGCCCCGTTCCTGCTCGCGACTCTCCTCGCGGGGGGGGCGTATCTGCACCGGCGGCAGCGGCGGTAGGCGTCGTCAGGCCCCCCACCTGGCGCGATTCATCGCCAGGCAGCGCGGCGCCGGGCCGCGGCCGCAAATCAGGGCGTTGCGAAGTCCAGCCCCACGTCGAGGGCCGGCGCGCTGTGGGTGATCCAGCCCGCCGAGATCAGGTCGACCCCGGTGGCGGCGACGTCCCCGATGGTCTCGGGGGTGATCCCTCCCGACGCCTCGGTCACCGCCCGGCCGCGGGCCAGCGCCGCCGCCTTGTTCAGATCCGCGATCGAGAAGTTGTCGAGGAGCACCGCGTCGGCCCCCGCGTCGAGCGCCTCCTCGAGCTGCTCGAGGGTGTCGACCTCCACCTCGACGCGCACCAGGTGCCCCGCGGCGGCGCGCGCGCGGGCGACGGCGGGGGCGACGCCGCCCGCGATCAGGCGGTGGTTGTCCTTGATGAGCACCGCGTCGTGCAGGCCGAAGCGGTGGTTCGCGCCGCCGCCCACCCGCACCGCGTACTTCTCGAGGGCCCGCAGGCCCGGGGTGGTCTTGCGGGTGCAGACGACCCCGGCGCGGCCGGACCGCGCCGCGAGGTCGACGAGGTCCCGGGTGGCGGTGGCGATGCCCGACAGGTGGCCGAGGAGGTTCAGGGCGGTCCGCTCGGCCGAGAGGAGGGCCCGGGCGGGCCCCTCGATCGTCGCGAGCACGGCGTCCGCCGGCACGTCCGCGCCGTCGTCGTGCTCCACCGCGTGCCGCACCGGACCGAGGGCCTCGAAGGCGAACAGGGCGCACCGCAGCCCGCAGACGCGCCCGGGCTGCCGGGCCGCGATGCGCGCGGCGGCGCGGCGGGACGCGGGCACGACGGCGTCGGTGGTGATGTCGCCGGCCGACCCCAGGTCGACCGCGAGCTCGCGGCGCACGAGCGCCTCATACTGCACGGGCGGCAGCGGCGCCGCGCCGGGTCTCATCCCCCCGCCCCGCGGCCGACCTCGAGCATGCGCTCGACGGCGCGGCGGGCGCGGCCGGCGACGGCCGGGTCGACGGTCACCTCGTGCTGCAACCGCTCGAGCGACGTCAGGATCTTCGGCAGGGTGATCCGCTTCATGTGCGGGCACAGGTTGCACGGCCGGATGAACTCCACCTCGGGGTGGGCCACCGCCACGTTGTCGCTCATCGAGCACTCGGTGACCAGCACCACCCGCTCGGGGCGCACGGTCTCGACGTGCCGCAGCAGGCCGGCCGTCGAGCCGACGTAGTCGGCCTCGGCCAGCACGTCCGGTGAACACTCCGGATGCGCGTAGATCTGCACGCCCGGCCAGCTCGACCGGTAGTCCCGCAGATCCTCGGCCCGGAACCGCTCGTGCACCTCGCAGCGGCCCTGCCACAGGACGATCTCGACGTCGGTCCGGCTCGCCACATAGCGCCCGAGATACTCGTCCGGCAGGAAGATGACCCGCTCGGCCCCGAGCGACTCCACGATCTCGACGGCGTTGGACGACGTGCAGCAGATGTCCGACGCCGCCTTCACGTCCGCCGACGTGTTGACGTAGGTCACCACCGGCGCGCCGGGGTGACGGTCGCGCAGCCGCTGCACGTCGGCCGCGGTGATCGACGACGCGAGCGAGCAGCCCGCCTCGAGGTCGGGAATGAGCACCGTCCGGCCGGGGCTGAGGATCTTGGCGGTCTCGGCCATGAAGTGCACGCCGCACACGACGATGACGTCGGCGTCGGTCTCCGCCGCCTGCCGGGCCAGCGCCAGCGAGTCGCCGCACAGGTCCGCGACGCCGTGGAAGATCTCGGGCGTCTGGTAGTTGTGGGCGAGCACCACCGCCCCCCGCTCCTCCTTCAGGCGCCGGATGGCGTCGACGTAGGGCGCGTGCACCGGCCACTCCATCGGGGGGATCACCGACCGCACCCGCTCGTACAGGGCCGCGGTGCGCGCCGCCACCGCCGGCGTGTAGTCGAGCCGCGGGGCATCGGATTCGGGAACGGTCTGCAGGTCGCTGTCCATTATGCTCACAATGATTATGCTCACAATGAGGATTACGAGCTGTTATTCTAGTCTTGAGCATAAGAGGCTGTCAAATCCGCGCGCCGGCGGGGCTTCCAGGAATCGACCCCGTTCAACGGCGCGGACTTCTGAAGGGTTGGACGGGCGGCGAGCGGAACCACCAGACGAGGCTTCCGTACCGGGAATCTGCGCCGCAGAACCGTGCCGCCTCCCGCCGGAGGCGCCGACTCGCGGCAGGGTCGGTTGGGGGGCATCGGAGGCCGCAGCGCGACCTCAGGACAGTGATCGATATAAAGTTGCCAACTGCACCCAGACGCAGCCCGCTTTCTACGGTTTCCTGCGCTTGGCACGTGGCAAGGTAATTTCCGTCACCGTCCTTACGGTCGCATTGGGAGTTTCGCTGGCGCGAAACTCCTACGGCGACGATTTCCGGGCTAGGAGTCTGCGCCGCAGAAAAAATAGACCCCAATATGAAGTGGACACAGACGTGCATGACCACTACATGCAGTAGCCGATCGTGCCGAAAATCGTCCCACGGCGCAGACTCCTAGGAGCCCGCGGCCGGCAGGCCCGGCAGCCCCACCCCCGGGGCGGGGCGTTCGTGCTGCACCTCGCGGCGGAAGCGGAACAGCTCGGCGGGCCGGCCCCCGGTGGCGGGCTCGACCCGGCCGGTGCCCTCGACGAGGGCGCCGCGCTCGACGAGCCGGCGGAAGTTCTGCTTGTGGAGGCGGACGCCGGCGAGGGTCTCGACCGTCCGCTGCAGCTGCAGCAGGGTGAAGGCCTCCGGCAGCAGCTCGAACACCAGCGGCCGGTACTTGAGCTTGCCGCGCAGCCGCCCCAGCGCGGTGGCGAGAATGCGCCGGTGGTCGAGCGCGAGCGGCGCCCCGAACCCCGCCGGGCCGGGGGCCGCACCAGCCGTCCCCGGGCCGCCGCCGCGTCCCGCCTCGGTGACCAGCCCCGCCTCGTAGAGCAGCTCGTAGCGGTCGAGCACCCGCTCGGCGTCCCACCCCGCGGCCCCCGACCCGAACGTGATGTCGGCGCGGCCCCGGCGCTCGCGGCGCCCCTCGCCCGGAGGCGCCGCCGCGATCCAGGCGTCGAGGGCGGGCCGGATGCGGTCGCGCAGCAGCGCCGACTCGCCGTCGCGGCGATCCTCCCACGGCAGGAAGCGGTAGACCGCCTGCCACGCCGCCGGATGCCCCGCCGCGAGATGGCGCTCGCGCACCAGGGCGAGGTAGGCCACCGCGATCACCCGGGCGCGCTCGTCCGCCGCGCCGCCGCGGTCCCGGTCGGCGAACGTGTACAGTTGTTCGACGTGCGCCAGGTCCATGCCGGTCTGCTCGCGGACCCAGGCGCGCAGGCCGAGCTCGAGGGTGCGGTGGCGGTCGGGGTCGAGGGGACCGAACGGCAGGGCCGGGGCACCGTCGTCGGCGGCGCCGCCCGACACCGTCAGCACCCGGGGCTCGGCGCCGGTCACCGCGACAATGGTGGCGTGCAGCCCGACGGTGACGTGGCGTGGCATTTGGCGAACGAGTCTAACGGAGAAACGAGACCATGCAGCTCATCCCCCCGATCGTGCAGCGCTGGATTGACGACGGGCGCCGAGACCCGGAAGGCTTCTGGGAACGGGCCGCCGGCCGGTTGCCGTGGTTCCGGACCTGGGACCAGGTCTACGCGCCGGACCCGCCGACGTTCCGCTGGTTCGTGGGCGCCCGCACCAACCTCGCCCACAACGCGGTCGACCATCACGTGGCGGCGGGCGAGGGCGGGCGCGCCGCCATCGTGTACCTGAACGAGCGGAACGAACGGATGGTCTGCACCTATGCGCAGCTGCAGTTCCAGGTGACCCGGGTCGCGGCCGCGCTGCGCGCCCTCGGGGTGGAGAAGGGCGACCGGGTGACCCTCTCCATGCCGACCTGTCCCGAGGCGGTGTTCCTGATGCTGGCGTGCGCGCGCATCGGGGCCATCCACTCGGTGGTGTTCGCGGGGTTCGGGGCCCAGGCCCTGGCCGACCGCATCAACGCGAGCGGCTCGCGGGTCGTGTTCACGGCCGATATCACCTACCGGAAGGGCCGGGACGTCCCGTTGAAGCCGATCGTCGACGACGCGCTGCGCGGGCCGGGGCACCCCGTGGAGCGGGTGGTGGTGCTGCAGCGCGCCGACCCCACGCCGCCGCTCGACCCGGCCCGGGAGACGTCGTGGGACGACTTCCTCGCGGGGGGCGCCGGCCACTCGGGCGACTGGGTCTCGATGGAGGCGAACGAGCCGGCGTTCATCCTGGCCACGTCGGGGACCACCGCCAAGCCGAAGCTCGCGGTCCATACCCACGGCGGCTATCAGGTGCACATCGCGAGCATGGCCCGCTGGTGCTTCGGCATGCGGCCGACCGACGTGTGGTGGGCGACGTCGGACATCGGCTGGATCGTCGGCCACAGCTACATGGTGTACGCCCCCCTGCTCGTCGGCTGCACCACGGTGGTGTTCGAGGGGGCGCTCGACTACCCCGAGCCCGACAGCACGTGGCGGGCGGTGGTGGAGGAGATCGGGGCCACCGGCATCTTCACGTCGCCCACCGCCATCCGGGCCCTCATGCGCTACGGCGACGCGCCGCTCCAGGGCGTCGACCATGCCCGGGTCGAGCGCATCTTCTCGGCCGGCGAGGTGCTCAACCCGCCGGCGTGGGAGTGGCTGCAGAACACCGTCCTCGGGGGGCGCATCCCCGTCATCGACCACATGTGGCAGACCGAGACGAGCGGCCCCGTCTTCGGCAACCCCTACGGGCTCGCCATGCTGCCAATCAAGCCGGGGTCGGCGACCCTGCCCCTGCCGGGCATCGACGCGGCCATCGTGCGCAACGACGGCGCCCCGTGCGAGACCGGCGAGAAGGGCATCATGGTGCTCAAGCGCCCGTTCCCGGGGCTGACCGCCTCGCTCTGGGGCGAGCCGGAGCGCTACGGCCGCGACTACTGGCAGAAGATCCCCGGGGTCTACTTCAGCGGAGACTCGGCCCACGTCGACGAGGACGGCTACCTGTGGTTCGGGGGGCGCGCGGACGAGATCATCAAGATCGCCGCCCACCGCATCGGGACCATCGAGGTCGAGAGCGCCTGCCTGAAGCATCCCGCGGCGGCCGAGTGCGGCGTCGTGGGACGGCCCGACGAGACCCGCGGCGAGGTGATCTCCGCCTTCGTCCTCCTCAAGCAGCGCGAGACGCCCTCGGACGATCTGCGCCGGGCGCTGATAGAGACGATCCGGCGCGAGCTGGGTCCGATCGCGGTGGTGGGCGAGCTGAACTTCGTGACGATGCTGCCGAAGACGCGCAGCGGAAAGATCATGCGCCGGGTGCTGCGGGCGGTCATCCTCGATCGCGACCCGGGCGACATCACCACCATCGAGGACGAAGGCTCGGTGGACGAAGCGCGGCAGGCGTGGCAGCAGATGAAGGCGGACCTCGCCGGCTCGGGCCAGTGACCCGCGGCGCGGCCGAGTCGGCGCCCTGCGACGGGCGGCCGACACCCGCACCGGCCGGGAGGAGCAATGCCGAGGCCGGGCGCCCGCGACGGAGCGGCCGACGCCCGCGACGGCCAGGGGGAGCAGCGCCGAGGCCGGACGCGACGGGCGGGCAACCCGCCGGGCGCCCTCCCCCCGCGTCCGGCCGTGGGGAGCAATGCCCAGGCCGCGCTCGCACCGGGCGAGCGACGCCCGCGCAAACGCCACCGCCCGGAAAGAGAAACGGCGCAGCCCCCCGCAGGGAACTGCGCCGTTCGAGGCCCGAAGACCGCCGGCAGACTGCGCGACCTCACGGTCGCGTTGGAAGTTTCGCTGGCGCGAACTTCCAACGCCCCCAGCCCTAGTCCCGCCCGCGTCCCCGGCGGCCCTCCCAACGGCCGCGGCGTCCCTGGCGCTGCTCGCCGCGCTCCTCCCAGCGTCCGCGGCGCTCCGCCAGACGGTCGCGGCGCTCCGCGAAACGCTCGCGGCGCTGCTCCATCCGCTGCTCCCGCGCCGCCCGCATCACGTCGGCCGCGGTCCGCTGGTCGGGCGTCAGCGACTGCCAGATCCGCGCCCGGGCCGACGCCCTGGCGAGCGCCACCGCGCCCTCCGCCGTCCCGAGCTCGGCCGCCGCGGCCCGGATCGCGTCCTCGTCGACGTCGCCGCCGGTCCCGACCGCGTCGCGGAGCGCCTGCCGCGACGCCCGCACCCGCTCCCCGGCCTCCTGCAGCGCGTCGCGGCCCTCCTCCAGCACGCCGCGCACCACGTCCCGCTGCTCCTCGCTGAGACCGAGCGGGCCCAACGGGACCGTCAGGACGCCGCCCGGCCCGCCGGGTCCGCCCGGCCCGCGTCGGCCCATCCACCCGCGCCGGCCCCCGTCCGGCTGACTCCACGCCATGTCCGCGACCACGAGGGTCCCGGCCGTCACCAGCACGCCGGCCGCCACCATCCGCGTCGTCTTCCGAAAGTTCAGCGCCTTCATCGTCGTCTCCACTCGGTCTCGGCCCGCGTCGCCGCGCGCCCGACCCATCATGCGGTTACGAAGGAAACCGGGCGGCATGCCCCGCCGGCTCACGCCGGCGACCCGGTCCGGCGGGCCGTCCGCGGCTCGCCGTCTGCTGATCACAGTGACCGGGGGGGCCGCCCGCTTATTCCCACGAGCGGCGGCGGACCACCTATTCCCCCGAGCGGGGCGGACCCGCCTGTTTCCCCGCGAGCGGCGGCGAACCGAGCCGAGTATGGAATCGAAGAAAGGTGAATGGGGCGAATCGCCCCAAGGGCGTGGAGGAGGGGTCTACCCCCGCTTGGCCAGCTCGTGCAGCAGGGTGTCCATGCGCGCGTTGACGGTGTCCATGCGCCCGTTGACGGCATCGATACGGCCGCCCAGCTCCGCGTGCACCGAGCCGAGACGGGCGCCGAGCTCTGCACGCACGGTGTCGATGCGCTGCCCCAGCTCCGAGCTCACGGTGTCGATACGCCGCCCGAGCTTCGCGTGCGCCACGTCGTTGCGGGCCTCATAGTGAGCGAGCATCCGCCACACGCCGAGCAGCACGCCGCCGCCGGTCAACACCACCGAGACGATCTCCGGCGTCATGTACATATGTTAGCACGCCGTGCGACAGATAACATGGGACCACTCACGGCGGCGAGAAGGCACGAGGACCGCGCCTGCTTTCTTCGACCGGGGGAACGTCGCCGAAGTTCGCGCGAACCGGGGGAACGGGCGTCACCGCCGCGGCTCGTTCACCTCGAAGTAGTCGTCGCAGAACAGGTCCACCAGTTGCAGCACGACCTCCGCGACCCTCGGCAGGTTGGCCCCGCCGGTCGTGCCCAGGCTGGCCATGTCCCAGGTGTCGACGTAGGCCCGAAGCTGGTTCCCCTCGATGGTGGCCAGCTGCTGCACCGACACGCGGGCATAGTACGCGTAGAGCCCGGTGGATCCGCGGTGGGTCGTGACGTTCACGAACAGGTCGGCCGCCTGCCGCGAGCTGCCCAGCCGGACGCCGCGCTCCTCGAGGCGCCGCTCGACCGCGTCGAGCAGCCCGCGCCGCGTCAGCCCGGCCGCCTCGGCGTCATCGGCGAGGTCCGCGACGACCACGTTCACGTCGCGGATGTCGGTGAGGTTCTCGCGCTCGACGTCCTGCTGGCCCGCCGCCGGCGTGGCCATGACCGCCATCAGCCACAGGCTCCCGGCTGCCACCGCAGTACGGATCGGCTTGGGCATCGACCGCCGCCTCCCGCGTGTCGTCAACACCTCGGCGAGCGTACCCCCTGCCATCCTCCGTTGTCCAGCGAAGGGGCCTCAGGCACCCGACCTGACGCCCCTCAGTCGAGGTGGCCGCGCTCGGCGTCGCCCATCTCGACGTTCCCCTCCGGGAAGTACTCGCGCCAGCGGCGGGTCACGGTCGCGGCCACGTCGGGACGGCACGTGAGCTCGGCCGGGAACGACGGCGACAGCCGCGCGTCGATGACGATGGGCGGGGTGCGCGCCAGGTGGTTCCGCACCACCCGGGTGGACGCGGCGTGGACGTCGGCGGCCGGCTCGAAGCGGGTGAAGGTCGTCCACAGGAAGTTCATCGTGCTGCGCGCCGCGCGCTCGGCGTCGTCGGTCAGGACCACCAGCGGCCAGCGGCGGAACGCGACGTGCGACGCCACCCGCGCCGGCAGGTCCGGGTCGGCCGCCGCGGGCGCTCCCCCGGCCACCAGGCACCCGCGGCAGAAGACCCGTACGTCGTCGATGCCCGCGGGCAGCTCGGCCGCCGAGAACTCGCCGGGAAGCTCGCGAACGGGGTCGCCGAGCCCCAGCCAGACGCCCTTCGAGCCGTGGTTCACGGCCGGCCCGGTGTAGTCGAGGGTGTCCATGGACAGGTTCGAGAACACGTACAGGTCCGTCTCCGGATTGGTCCGGGCCAGCACGTGCTCGAGCGTCGCCCGGAAGTCGCGCAGGTCGACGGGCTGGTCCGTCACCAGCAGGAACTTCGTGAGCGAGAGCTGCCCCTCGCCGAGAATCCGGAACGCGCTGGCCATCGCCTCGCGGGCGTAGCGCTGCCGGACGACGGCCGCCGACAGCGAGTGGTAGCCGGTCTCGCCGTACGACCAGAGCTGCTCGACGGCGGGCATGACGACGGGGAACAGCGGCGACAGCAGGTCCTGCAGGAGGTCGCCGATGAAGAAGTCCTCCTGGCGGGGCTTGCCCACCACGGTGGCGGGGAAGATGGCGTCCCGGCGGTGCGCGATCCGGTCGACCTCGAAGACCGGGTAGTCGTGGCGGAGCGAGTAGTACCCGTAGTGGTCGCCGAAGGGCCCCTCGGGCCGGCGGGTCTCCGGGGGAACCGACCCGATGAGGGCGAACTCGGCGCCGGCCGGCACCGGGTGGGGCCCCAGGCCCTCGACGAGCCGCAGGCGCTCGCCCGCGATCAGCGACGCGAGCATCAGCTCGGGCACGTTCTCCGGCAGCGGCGCCACCGCGGCCAGGATCAGGGCCGGCGGGCCGCCGAGGAAGACGGTGACGGGCAGGGCGGCGCCCCGGCCCTCCGCCGCCGCGTAGTGGAAGCCGCCCCCCTTGCCGATCTGCCAGTGCATGCCGGTGGTGCGGGCATCGTGGATCTGCAGGCGGTACATCCCGAGATTGTGGCCGGGGCGGTCGGGGTGCTCGGTGAACACCGCCGGCAGGGTGATGAACGGGCCGCCGTCCTCGGGCCAGGTCGTCAGCGCGGGCAGGCGATCGAGGCGCACGTCCCGCGTCACCACCTCGCTCACCGGTCCGCGCCGTCCCCGCCGCAGCCCTATCCGGAGCAGCTCGGCCCCGACGTCGCGGGCCGCCCAGAGCCGGGAAGGCGTGGGGGGCATCAGGGTGTCGATCAGCTCGACGAGACGCCGAATCAGCCGCTGGGGACGCTCGCCGAAGGCCAGCTCGGCCCGCCGCGCGGTGCCGAGCAGGTTCGTGACGACCGGAAAGTCGGCGTCCGCGACGTTGGTGAACAGCAGCGCGGGGCCGCCCGCGGCGACCACCCGGCGGTGAATCTCGGCCGCCTCGAGCGAACGCTCGACGGGGACGGAAACCTCCACCAGGTCCCGGTCGCGTCGGAGACGATGCAGGAACGCGCGCAGGTCGGGGAAGGACATCGTGGAGGGCGGATCGGACCGCGGCGGCAGGCCCCGCCCGACTGCGAAATGGCTTTGAATCGCCGCCCGGGACCGACAAGACCGCGAAACCGGCGGTTTTCGGGCGCCGATTGAGGACCGCCGTGTCGGGCCCACGGAAGCTGAACCGTAAGGCTGTTCCTGTGACACACCGCGAATGGCTGGGCGGCAGGCGGAGCCGCCAAGCGACGGTTACCGGACTACCGCACGGTGATCGAGACCTCTTCGGTCACCGTGGCGAGGCTGTCGGACGCCTCCACCCGGAACAGATACTCGCCGGGGGACGGGAACGTCGCGGTCACCACGGCCGAGCCGTCCGGGGCGTCGTCCTCGGGCTCCAGGATCACACCGACCGCCCCCCGGAGCTGAGTCCACGTGACGGTGACCTGCTCCACCGATGTGCGGACGGGACGCTTGCGGGCCGCGGCCTGCAGCTGCGGCACGTTGACGGGCAGGGTCGGCTGGTCGGAAACCCGCTCGAAGGCCGGGGGAAGGCCGGTGCCGCCCCCCCGGCTCCGCGGCGGCGGCAGGCCGTCGTCGCTCACCGCCGCGCCCAGCGTCGCCGGCTCACCGCTGACCACGCCCGCCGGCACCGTCACGGTCAACTCCGGCGGCTGGTTGTCCCCCTCTCCGCCGGCCCGCGCCGCGGCCGGGTTCGCGAAGATCTCCCACTCGGGCTGCAGCCAGCCGAGGGCGCGGTGGGTCTCGTCGCCCACCGTGATCTGCCACTCCAGCCGCCGCTCGCCCCAGTCCGCCGGCACCGTCACGCTGAACACCCGGCGGTTGGCGCGCGGGTAGAAGTAGGTCGACTGCCCCTGGTCGGGCTCACCCGGCGACATCCGGTTGGCGGCGCCGACCGGAATGTGCTGCTCCTCGACGTAGTTCCGGTTCAGATACCCGAAGTGCATGTCGAAGCCGCCGTCGGGATGGTGCGACCAGCCGTCGAAGAACGGCTGAATCGACTGCCCCGAGCTGAACAGGAAGTTCTGCGGGTCGGCCTGGGCCCGCCCCTCGGCGGCGGCGCCCAGGACCACGGCCAGCACCAGCAACGGCGTGAGTAGTCTCGACCGGTTCAACATGGCTGTACTCGAACAGGCCGGCGCGGGGGCGAGGCGTTCCCGCCCCCGCGCCGGTTTCTTCTCCACGGGCGCCTTCCCGCACGGCGGGCGGGGGGACGCCGGCCAACGGATGCCGCGGGCCGCGCGATCACTCGTCGTCGGTGCGTTCACGCGCCGACTGCCGCTCGGCCACGGCCGCTTCGTACTCCTCGTCGGTCATGTCGTGCCACCCGATCCAGGCGAACCCCATCTCGTCGATGGTGCGTCCGCCGTTGCCCACCCAGTTGCTCGGGTCGACGTTGCCGCGGTTGGCGGCCGAGTTGTCGAACCAGCTCGAGACGTGCAGGATGGTCCCGGCGGGAATCAGCGGCGCGACGTCGTCGGCGTAGTTGTAGTTCATGTGCCAGTTGTAGTCGAAGCCGGCGCAGTTCACCGTCTCGGCCCGCACCGGCTGGGTCGGATAGATGAACTCGATGCACTGGTAGGTGCCGAGCATGTGCATGTGCGGCTGGAACATCGTGATGCGCGCCGCCTGGTTGAAGCGGGCGTAGCCGTCCGAGCGCGACACCTCGCCGGCGGGAAGGTCGAGGACGCCGGTGGTCACCCCCTGCGAGCCGCCGAGCTGCCGCGAGTAGCGGATGTGGGTGGGCGTCTCGCCCACCGGCAGGAAGTTGATGCCCAGCTCGACGTCCGCGTCGACCGGCTCGCCGATCGAGTGCAGGTGGTAGCTGAGCCGCGCCTGGCTCCCGCCCGGCAGCAGCAGCCCCGAGTCGGGGGGATAGATCTCGGCCTGCTTGCCCGAGGCGTACTCGACGAGGAACAGCCCGCCGCTCATGTCGGCCTCGTCCTCGCTCGGCTCGACCGCGTAGGACAGGGCGTGGTGCACCACCTGCCGGGCCTTGTCACCGATGGGCCGGGTCTGGATGGACGTGATGTAGCGGTCCTCCTCGAGGCCCATGTCCGTGAACATGTTCCCGAACAGGTCGGGGCCGGCCGCCGGCACCGTGTGGGTCGGGAACTGCACGACGAGGTCGGGCTCGCCGATCTGCCAGGCGTCGGCCGGCGCGAACTCCGGCGCGGCCGGCGTGTCGGCGGGGTTGCCCTGCGGCGCCCCGGCGTCGACCCAGGCCAGGACGGTGGCGATCTCCTCGTCGGTCAGCGAGGGGTCGTTCTTGAACCCCTGGATGCCCAGGCGCCGGTCGAGGTGCCAGGGCGGCATGGCGCGGGTCTCGACCTTTTCCCGGATCGAGCGCGCCCACGGCCGCGCGTCGCGATAGCTGATCAGCGACATCGGCGCGATCTGGCCGGGCCGGTGGCAGTTCACGCACGACCGGTACAGAATCGGCGCAACGTCGTTGGCGAACGTGGGGGCGGCCTCCGTCCCCTGGGCCGCGGCGCCGCCCGGCGCCGCCAGCAAGGCCAAGCTCGACACGAACGCGGCGACGAGTGTGGTGATTCTCACAACAGTCCTCCTGGCGGTCGACGGCGGCCGCCCACGGCGGCCGAACCCCACTGCACGATTGCCTGTATGTCTCAACGCCGGGCCGTAGACCGGCCCGCGCCCGCGTCGATGTCGACGACGGCGACCGCCTATTATTCCACAGATCCGTCGCGGGCGTGGCCCCGTTCCGCCGGGCAGCCGGTGGCAGGGGGCACCGTTGTCCGCGGCGCCGAACACGGTTCTCCAAGCGCTCCCGGGCGCGCCCGGCGGCCGGACGCCATCCCGCGGCGGGCTTCGTCCGCCGTCCGCGGTCGGCCACTCGTCGGTCACCCCCCCCGTGGTCCGATGCGGCGGCGCCTTCCGGAGCGCCCCCTCCACGATGGATACTGGACTCGCTGCCAGACCGCCTTCCGCTCCCGCGACGGCATCGACGTCTGGCCCGTTCCCCGCTTCGCCGCCGCGGCCTCCGCCGGAAATCTGTGGCCGTAGAAGTTTCGCGTCAGCGAAACTTCAAACGCGACCGCAGGTCGCGCCACCGCCGGGGTCAGTATCCGGCTTCGGCGGCGCGGGCGGACTCGGGGACCGGGGCCTGGTAGACCACGCGGCCGACGAAGAACGGGCCCATGTCGCGGATGTACTCCGAGGTCTGGACGGTGGGCCGCATGTCCTTGACGAGCTTCGACAGGGGGTAGAGCTCGGGGCCGATGAGGCCGATCACGAACTCGTTGTCGTCGCGGTCGAGGCCGTGACACTCGAGGCGGACGTCGACGGCCAGGCCCCGCTCTCCGTAGCCGCGCCCGACGGTCCCGTGCTCCATCAGGATGCGGCCCTGGTCTCCGCGCGGCAGCCGGTTGAAGGCGCCGATGCGGCGCAGCGGATACCAGATGCCCCACGGATGGGCCGGATTCAGGACGTGGCGCCGGACCCGGTGCAGCAGGAAGTCCTCGAGGTCCGCCTCGCGCCCGCTCGAATAGGTGCGGCCGAGCATGGTGAAGTCGGGCAGCGGGGTCAGCGTCCGGAAGTACGGCCCGGTCAGCAGCCCCCGCGCCGCCTCCGCGAACAGTACCGGATCCTCGGACATCAGCACGAGGCCCACCCCGCGCGGATCGTTCAGATTGGCGTAGACCGCCGCTTCGAGACCGCTGTTCCGCACCAGGTTGACGAACGGGGCGGTGTCGGCGCACCCGGTGAACGCCTGGAACTGGACGAACAGCCGGTTGTCCAGGGTCTGCGGGACGCCCCGCACGGGCGCCCCGTGCTCCAGCAGGTCCGGCACGAAGGAAGCCATCGCGGCCGGGCGGCCGGCGGGGTGGGAGGGCGCCGGAGGCGCATCTGTCTTCTCGGTCATGACGGTGGGTCCTCGATTGTGCCGGCGTTCATTCTACAGGAGCCGGCGGCCCCGGGTGGCGGTGCAGCTCGGCGCCGGTCGCGGCGGCGCCGGGCGAACGACACCTGCCGTCGCGAGGAGCAGCATCCGCCGCACCTCCGTCCGGCTGGCGCGGCCGCCCGGGGGCGGCCCGGCCGCGGTTGCCGGTGAAATCCGGCGGTGGTACAGTCGGGGGAGCGGCGGCGGCGACCACCCGCGCGCCGCTCGGGTGAGAATCCACCGATGATCAAGCGCGCGACGACGGCGATCGCCGTCCTGCTGCTCGTTTCGCCCCTGGCGGCGCCGGCCGCGGGCCAGGAAGGCAGCCCGCCGGCCCCGCTGCCGGCCGTCGAGCTGCCGATCAACCTCGCGCGCGTGAAGCGGGGCCTGGAGGTCCTGCCCAGCAGCGAGGAGGCGCGCTCGCGCCTCAAGCTCGACTTCTACGTCGACGTCTACGGCCGTGCGCCGCAGTTCAACCCTCTGGAAGGCTTCGACCTCCACACGGGGCTGGTCCCGTTCGGCAGCCCGAGCCACGCCGACATGATGAGCCACTGGACGCCGCAAGGGTTCGGCGTGCCGGTCGCCGACTTCGGATCCATCCTCGGCTGGATCACCGGGCGCTAGCTGCTACCTTGCGATCGCCGTGGGAGTTTCGCTGGCGCGAAACTCCCACGGCGCAAGCTCCTAGCCGGCTGTCGACACCAGTCCCATCGCGCGCCGCCACGCCGCGAGCTGGCCGATGTGGCCGGCTTCGTGGGCCGACAGCAGGTAGTCGACGAAGTCGCCCATCTTCGGGAAGACCTTGCGCGTCTTCTCGTCGGGGTACTCCTTCGCGAAGACCGCCGGGTCCGCGTTGGCCACCGCTTCGGCCACCCGTTCGTGCTGTTTCTTCAGCTCGCCGAGCAGCGCCTGCTTCGACGGATACTTCGACGCGTCGGCGACGGGAAGGCCGCCGGTCTTGGCCGCCGCTTCCCAGTCCGCGGGGAAGGTCGACTCCAGGCCGAGGGCGACCCCCGTGTGGTTCGACGCCGACGCCAGGTGGCACAGGGTCCAGGCCGGGTGGTTCACCACCCCGTGCGGCTGCTGAACCATCTGCTCATCGGTCAGGTCCTTGACCTGCGACTCCAGGTGACCGAGGTTGAACTTGTAGGTGAAGAGAAGGTGCTCGCGCATCGAATGCTCCAATTGGTTATAGAGTGGACGTTCGGAAGGGAACAAGCCTTTCAGTATACCTCCAGGCCCGAGCAGCCCGCGGCAAACGGTCCGGCCTGGCTCGAACGGCAGCGCGGGCTCCGGCCCGGGCTCTCGAGCACCGGGACGCGGGGGTCGCACGGACCGCCGGTCGAGGCCGGCGACGCCGTCCCGACCGCCGTCCCGCCTTGAAATTTCCCGCGGCGCAGCCGAGAATACCCGCGTGACTATCGGAACCATCGAACGTGCGGCGTCGGGGCTGGACGCCATCGCCGGCCTCCTCGGCGACGATGCGGCCCTGCTGGAGCATCGCTGCCGGACCATTCCGGCCTCGGACCTGCATCTGCCGGGTCCGGACTTCGTCGACCGCTGCTGCGCGCCGTCGGACCGGCCGGCGCGGGTGCTGACGAGCCTGCAGGCGCTGTTCGGCGCGGGGCGTCTCGCGAACACCGGCTACGTGTCGATTCTGCCCGTAGACCAGGGGATCGAGCACGCCGCCGGCGCCTCGTTCGCGCCGAATCCAGCCTACTTCGACCCCGAGAACATCGTCCGCCTCGGCCTCGAGGGCGGGTGCAACGCGGTGGCGTCGACCCTTGGCGTCCTCGGCGCCGTGTCGCGCCGGTACGCGCACAAGATCCCCTTCATCCTGAAGGTCAACCACAACGAGTTCCTCTCCTACCCCAACGCCTACGACCAGATCCGGTTCGCGAGCGTCGAGCAGGCGTTCGACATGGGGGCGATGGGCGTGGGGGCCACGATCTACTTCGGGTCGGAGGAGTCCCGGCGGCAGCTCCAGGAGGTGTCCGAGCTGTTCCACCAGGCCCACGAGCTCGGGATGTTCACGGTGCTGTGGTGCTATCTCCGCAACCCGGCGTTCAAGACCGCCGAGGCCGACTACCACACCGCGGCCGACCTGACCGGGCAGGCCAACCACCTCGGAGTGACCATCCAGGCCGACATCATCAAGCAGAAGCTGCCCGAGACCAACGGCGGCTACCCCGCCCTCGGGTTCGGCAAGACCCACAAGCGGGTCTACGACACCCTGACCACCGACCATCCGATCGACCTCACCCGCTACCAGGTCGCCAACTGCTATCTGGGCCGGGCCGGGCTCATCAACTCCGGCGGCGCCTCGTCGGGAGAGAGCGACCTGAAGGAAGCGGTGAAGACCGCGGTCATCAACAAGCGGGCGGGCGGCACCGGGCTCATCTCGGGCCGCAAGGCGTTCCAGCGGCCGATGGCGGAGGGCATCGCCCTCCTCAACGCGATCCAGGACGTCTATCTGTCCCCGGAAGTCACGATCGCCTGATCCGGGCCCGGGCGGGCTCCCCTCTCCCCGCTCCCGGCGGCGCGCGCCCACAGGTCGAGCCGAATCGAGAGCAGGAAGTACTTCTTGCGGAGGGCCACCACCCGATCCGCGTAGCCCTCCTTCGGGATCTCCCGCTTCCGGAGCCGCCTGCTCAGGCGCCGCAGCTCGTGACGGTAGAGGTCGTTCACGAACTCCTTGGCGAGCGACGGCGGCGTCGACGCCCGGGGGCGCAGGCCGAACCCGGCCAGCTCCTCGAGTATCCGCGGATGGTAGGTGTAATCCACTGCCGGTCCGCCGGCCGTTCCGCTCAGAACCCCATCGGGTTCTCGTCCGCGGACGGTCCATAGATCGACGGCACCGGAACGTCGTTCAGCCGCAGATAAACGCCGAGCTGGGCGCGGTGGTGGATCAGGTGGTTCATCACGAAGCTGCGGATGACGGCGGCCTTGGGCAGGGTCATCAGCACCTGGCCGTTGCTCAGCAGCGACCACGGCTTCATGAGCTCCTCGTCGCTCGCCCCGGCAATCGCGGCCCGCGCGGCGGCGGCGTGCCGGTCGAAGGTGGCGACCAGCTCCTCCACCGAGGCCGGCTCGGGGGCCTGGGGCATCGACTCGCCCCCGGGAGCGAGATCCAGCTCGTCCTGTCCGATCGTCAGCGGCGCCCACGACGGCAGGTTCGCGAGATGCCCGGCGAGCCAGATCATGGTCCCCGACTTCTCGTGGGGCCGCCAGTCGAACTTGTCGGCGGGCACCCGCTCCAACGTCCTCCGCACTCCCGCCGCCTCCTGGTCGAACTCCGGCAACAACGCCTCGGCAATCGCCATTCCCATCTCCTGTCCGCAGGCCCGGAAATCGTCGCCTCGGCGCCCCGGTTCCGGCCCTACCAGTCCTTCAGGAATCCGCACCCTTCCACGGTGCAGACTCATGCCCCGGAAATCGTCCCTGCGGCTCCGCTTCCCGCCCTGTCGATTCTACCGGGCTCCGCACCGTTCAGCCGAGGCACGCCGGCCCGTCAGAAGCCCACCGCGGCGCTGGTGCGGCGGCGATCCTCGGCCCCCTCCAGCACGTCGTCCGCCGCATTGTAGAAGATCGCCGACACCGCGCCCTGCACCCGCGTCTCGACCAGCGTGTGGCCCCCCCCGCGCAGCAGGGCGAGGGTGTCGGGCGACAGCCCCCACCGTTCGTACCGCGTCACGTCGGGCAGCCACTGGTGGTGGATGCGGGGCGCGTCCACCGCCTCCTGCACGTTCATGCCGAAGTCGACGACGTTCAGGATGGTCTGCAGCACGGTGTTGATGATGGTGCGCCCGCCGGGGCTCCCGGTCACCAGCACGAGCTGCCCGTCCCGGGTCACGATGGTCGGACTCATGCTCGACAGCATGCGCTTGCCGGGCTCGGCGAGGTTCGGCGCGGTCCCGATGAGCCCGCGGTCGGTGGTCATGCCGGGGCCGGCGTTGAAGTCGCCCATCTCGTTGTTCAGCAGGAATCCCGCCCCCGGGACGGTGATCTTCGACCCGTAGCCCTGCTCCAGGGTGTAGGTCAGCGACACCGCGTTGCGGGCGCCGTCCACCACCGACAGGTGGGTCGTCTCGCCGCCCTCCCGCGGCCACTCGAAGCGGTCGGGCGAGGACACCGACGCCCGCTCGGCGTCGATGGTCCGCCGCAGCTCCGCCGCGTAGGCCTTCGAGGTCAGGCGCTCGATGGGCATCGCGGGGTTGAACGCGGGGTCGCCCAGGTAGCGCGCCCGGTCGGCGTAGGCGCGCCGCATCGCCTCGATCATCAGGTGGACGGTCGCGGCCGACCCGAACCCCGACGCCGCCAGATCGTCGTGCTCCAGGATGTTGAGCATCTGGATGATCGCGGCGCCCCCCGAGCTGATCGGCGGCATCGAGAGCACCTCGTAGCCGCGGTAGGCACCGGCGATCGGGGTGCGGCGGACGGCGCGGTAGGCGGCGAGGTCCGCCCGGGTCATGATGCCGCCGTTGGCCCGCATCTCCTGCTCGACGAGGGCCGCCGTCTCCCCCCGGTAGAAGCCGTCCGGCCCCTGCTCGGCGATGCGCGCGAGGGTCCGGGCGAGGTCCCCCTGCCGCAGCACCTCCCCCGCCCGGTACGGCTCCCCGTCCGTCGAGAACTGGGCCACCGACGCCGGGTACGCGGCCATCCGCGGCAGCACCCCGGCCAGCGACCGGGCCAGGGCGTCGGACACCGCAAAGCCCTCGCGGGCCAGCCGCACCGCCGGCTCGACCAGCGCCGGCCAGGGCCGGGTCCCGTGCTCGGTCCAGGCCAGATGCAGCCCGGCGACGGTGCCCGGCACCCCCACCGCGAGATGCGAATTGTGGTGCAGCACGGGGTCGTAGTCGCCGTCCCGGAGGAACATCGTGGGCGACGACCGGCCCGGCGCGGTCTCCCGGAAGTCGTAGGCGACCGGGTCGCCTTCCGCGGGGCGATAGACGAGGAAGCCACCGCCGCCGATGTTGCCGGCGGTGGGATAGGTGACGGCGAGCGCGAGCGCGGTGGCGACCGCGGCGTCGACGGCGTTCCCCCCCTCGCGCATCACCTCGGCGCCGACCGCCGACGCGATCGCGTCCTGCGAGACGACCATCGCCCGGCCGGCCCGTATCGGCTGGCTGCTCCCGGTGAGGGCCGGGGCCAGCCCCAGCCCGGTCGCGAGGACGAGCCCGGCCCCGGCGACCCTGCGTCGCAGCGTGATTGGCATCGACCCATGATCGCAGCGTCCCGGACCCGAGGGCAAGTGCGGCGACTGCGCGACCTGCGGTCGCGTTGGCAGTTTCGCTGGCGCGAAACTGCTCGCGGCGATTTCTACGGTGGCGGGGGGTTGCGCTGGCGCGAAACTGCTCGCGGCGATTTCTACGGCGCTGGCGCGAAACTGCTCGCGGCGATTTCTACGGTGGCGGGGGGAGTTGCGCTGGCGCGAAACTGCTCGCGGCGATTTCTACGGTGGCGCTGAGTTGCGCTGGCGCGAAACTGCTCGCGGCGATTTCTACGGTGGCGGGGGGAGCTTCGCTGGCGCGAAACTGCTCGCGGCGATTTCTACGGTGGCGGGGGGAGTTTTCGCTGACGCGAAACTGCTCGCGGCGATTTCTAACTGCTGGCGCGAAACTGCTCGCGGCGATTTCTACGGTGGCGGGGGGAGCTTCGCTGGCGCGAAACTGCTCGCGGCGATTTCTACGGTGGCGGGGGGAGTTTCGCTGGCGCGAAACTGCTCGCGGCGATTCTGCGGTGTGGCGGTGGAGGTTTCGCTGGCGCGGAACTTTCTGCGGCGCACAAGCCGTCGACATTCGGGCATTCGCGCTCGCCGGCCGCGGGGTGTATTCTGGTCTTCGATCCGGCGCGCGGGAATCGGACTGCAAGGAGGTTTTCGAGATGAGCCAACGACTGTTCACGTTGCCGGGCGCCCTCGCCGCGGTGCTCGCGGCCGTGCTGCTGGCCGCGCCCGTCGCGACCGCCCAAACCGGGGCGGCGTCGCCGCGAACGCCGTGGGGCCATCCGGACCTGCAGGGCCTCTGGAACAACGCCACCATCACCCCGCTCGAACGCCCCGCGGACCGCGCCGACCAGCCGTTCCTGAGCGCCGAGGAGGTGGCGGCGCTCGAACGGCAGGCCCAGGTACGCGTGGACCAGGAGAACGCGCCGAGCGAGGTGCGGGCCGAGCCGCTGCCGGCCGGCGGCAACGTCGGCGCCTACAACAGCTTCTGGACGGAGCAGAGCACGTCGGTGGTGGGGACGGCGCGCACGTCGCTGATCACGGATCCGGCGGACGGGCGGCTGCCGCCCCTGACCGCGGAGGCGCTGGCCCGCATCACCTCACCCGAGGCGGTGCGGATCGCGGACATCCGCGAGGGCCGGGTCCCCGCCGACGGGCCGGAGCAGATGGGGCTGAGCGAGCGGTGTCTCTGGTACCGCGGGATCCCGTCGATCCCGACCGGGTACAACAACAACTACCACTTCCTGCAGACGCCCGACCGGGTGGTGATCCTCCAGGAGCACATCCACGATCTGCGGGTCATCTTCCTCGACGACCGCCCGCATCTCCCGTCCGGCGTCCACCAGTTCGCGGGCAGCTCGCGGGGCCGCTGGGACGGCGACACCCTGGTCGTCGAGACCACGAACCTGCGCCAGCCGTTCATCCGGCGGTGGGCCCGGCCCGAGCACTCGCTGTCGCGCGGCAACCTCAGCGAGACGGCGCGGGTGACCGAGCGCTTCACGCGCACCGGCCCCGACACGCTCCACTACGAGTTCACCATCGACGACCCCGAGACGTGGACCCGGCCGTGGTCGGGGGCCCTGCCCTACGCGCGGTCGGACGGCCCGATGTTCGAGTTCGCGTGCCACGAGGGCAACTACGGGATGATGAACATCATGACGGGCTCGCGGGCCGAGGAGGCCGCCGGCGGGGGCCAGTAGGGCTCGGGCCTTCGGCTTCACGCGACTCGCTTGGTGATGGCGTCGCGGAGGCCATCGAGCAGGCCCTCGAGGTGGGCCATCCGTCTGTTCGCCCTGGGCGTCGATTCGCTGGCGCAGGTCGTCGCCCTGGGCGTCGATTCGCTGGCGCAGGTCGTCGCCCTGGGCGTCGATTCGCTGGCCCGTCTGTTCGCCCTGGGCGTCGATTCGCTGGCGCAGGTCGTCGCCATCGGGCGTAGAGCCCCGCCCCGAGAATCGGCGAGTCGCCGACCCGCCCCGGAATCTTCCACGCCAGCCCGCTCGTCGTGGTCACGCCGCAGTGCTACACTGCTTGTGCTGGGAGAACACCATGCGTGGTCGGCCCACCGCCCGCACCCTCACCCTCGTGCTCCGGCTCGCCATTCTCTGCGCCACAGCCGGCGCCATCGGCGTCCCGGGGCCGGCCGCGGCGCAGACGCGCGGCCTGCTGCCGGCGGACTACTACGCCGAGATCGGCGTCGGCGAGGTGGCGCTATCCCCCGACGGCGGCCTCGTCGCCTTCACCGTCACCACCGTCATCGAGGCGGAGAACCGCCGGCATCGCGAGATCTGGATGCAGGCGCTCCGTAGCGGCCAGCCCGGGGGCGAGCCCTTCCGGTTCACCGATCCGACGCGCGAGGCGAGCGGTCCGCGCTGGTCGCCCGACGGCCGGATACTGGGCTTCCAGTCGCCGCGGGACGCGGCCGACGGCGCCGGCGACACCTGGTTCGCGCGGGTCACGTTCCCCGGCGGCGAGGCCTTCCGCATCGACGGGGTCGCGGGCGCCCCGGTGTGGTCGCCCGACGGGGCGTGGATCGCGTACACCTCGGCCCCGGAAGCCGACGAGGCGGGGGAGCGCGCCGGCTGGGTCGCCCCCGACGCGGTCACCCGCACCCTGGACCCCAACCGGTTCGACGGCCGGGTCATCACCGCGATGCGGTACAAGCGCGACGGCACCCCCGCCCTCCTGCCCCACCCGTCGGCCCGCCCCCGGCACCAGCTCTTCGTGGCGCCGGCGGGGGGCGGCGAGCCGGTGCAGCGGACCGACACGGGGTTCGACGTGCGCAGCCCGGTCTGGTCCGCCGACGGCGAGCGCCTCTACTTCACGGGCGACGAGGGGGAGGACGACGAGAGCACCGAGCCCGCCAGCGACATCTTCGTGGTCGGCCGCGACGCCGGCGAGCCCCGGAAGCTCACGACCGACCCCGGCCGCGAGACCGACCCCGCGGTCTCGCCCGACGGACGGCGGCTCGCGTTTCTCCACGCCCGCGGGCGTGGAGAGCCGACCGACATCCGGGTCGTCGACATCGACCCCGACGGGACCCTGCGCGGCATCCCCCGCAACCTCACCCGCGACTGGGACATGCGGCCGGAAGCCCCCGCCTGGACCCCGCGCGGCGACGGCATCCGGTTCCTGGCCGGGGTCCGCGGCAACCGGCATCTCTTCGAGGTGACCGAGACCGGCGACCTCATCCGGCAGGTCACGAGCGGAGACCGGCAGATCGGGTCGCTCTCGACGACCCGCGACGGGCTGATCATGGCCTATACCGTGACCCACCCGACGGCCCCGGCGGAGGTCTTCGTCAACCTTGGCGACGGCAGCCGGCAGCGCCGGGTGACGGCGTTCAACGACGCCTGGCTGCCCCCCCTCAGCCTGCAGCCGGCCGAGCCGCTGCGCTGGCCGGGGGACGGCGGGGTCGAGGTCGAAGGCTGGCTGATCAAGCCGGTGGGCTACGATTCGGGCCGGTCCTACCCGATGGTGCTGAAGATCCACGGGGGGCCGCACGGGGCCTACGGCAACACCTTCTTCCGGACGTTCCACATCCTCTCGAACGCCGGGTTCTTCGTGCTGTACGCCAACCCCCGCGGGTCCACCGGGTACGGGCACGACTTCACCTACGCCATCACCGGGGGATGGGGCGAGATCGAGGCCGGGGACCTCCTGGCCGGCGTCGACGCCGCGCTCGAGGCGTATCCGGACATCGACCCCAGGCGCATCGGGGTGTCCGGAGGCAGCTACGGCGGGTTCATGACCAACTGGCTCACCGCCACCACCGACCGGTTCGCGGCCGCCGTCACCAGCCGGTCGATCGCCGACTGGACGAGCCTGTACGGCTCGTCCGACGCCCAGGACCTCCTCGAGTTCGGGTTCGGAGGCGCCCCCTGGGAACAGCCCGAGCTCTACCGCCGGCTGTCGCCGATCGCCCACGTCGAGCGGGTCCGCGCCCCCACCCTGATCATCCACGGCGAGAACGACTACCGCACCCCGATCGGCGACGGCGAGAAGTGGTTCATGGCCCTGAAGAAGCGCGGAGTCCCGACCGAGCTGGTCCGCTATCCCCGGTCGAGCCACGGCCTCTCGCGCACGGGCGAGCCCTGGCTGCTCGTCGACCGGCTCGAACGGATCCGGAGCTGGTTCACGTACTGGCTGGTCGAGCGGGCCGGAAGCTGACCCCCCGGCGGCCCGGCCGCCGTCACGCCGACATTTCGGAAACGGCAGGTAAGCTGAAATCGATCCGCCACCGTATTATTTGATACCTGCGTCGAAGCGAGGTCCGGCGGGCCGCTTCGACCCGCGCCGGGTACGGGCCGCCCCGCGCCCCGGTCGCGTGCATTGGTTCGACCTCATCTGCAGCGGACGTGCCCATTGGCCAAACTGGCGATATTCATAGACGGCGGCTATCTGTCTTATCTCGCCGAACATCATTTCCGCACGTGGGTGGACTTCGGCAAGCTCAGCACCGAGGTCAGGAACACCATCGGCGAGCGCACCAACGAGCCGCTCGACCTGCTCCGCACCTACTTCTACGACTGCCTCCCGTATCAGAGCGGCACCCCGACCGAGGAGGAGGAGCGGCGGTTCAGCAGCAAGAAGCGCTTCTTCTACGCGCTGCAGCGCCTCCCGCGCTACAAGGTGCGCGAGGGCCGTCTGATGCACCGGGGCATCGACGCCCAGGGGAAGCCGATCTTCCAGCAGAAGCGGGTCGACCTGATGGTCGGCCTCGACATCGCCAGCCTCGCCGCCAAGCGGCAGATCAACCACGCCGCGGTCATCTCCGGCGACGGCGACCTCCTCCCCGCGGTGGAAGCGGCCCAGCAGGAGGGCGTGCTGGTCTGGCTGGTGCACGGCCCGCAGCTCACCTACGCCGAAGAGCTGTGGGACCTCGCCGACGACCGCCTCGCGATAGACAACGTCTTCATGAAGAACGTCGAGAAGGCCGCATCCGGCTGACGCCGGCGGGAGGCGGGCGGGCCGGCGGGAGCCGGGGCCTGGCAGTCCGTGGCGAAGAGTCCCCGCCGCCTTCGACCGGCGGGCGATGCCGCTCCCGGCGCAACGCGGGGTTTCACCACGGGCTGCCGGGGACGGCGCCGGGACCGGAGATTCCGCTCCGGCCCCGGCGGCCGAGCCCCGCGAATGCGCGGCGATCAGTTGCCGAGATTCAGGTCGCTGACGTGCACGTTCAGCAGGTGGGTGACCCGCAGGCCGGTGACGCCGTCGGTGTCGACCGCGGACCGCGGCTGGCTGGAGACCTCGGCGCCGTTCACGAGAAACCGCACCATGTCGCCCCCCGCCTCGATCGTGAGGGTGTTCGTCGACGAGCCGTTCGCATCGAGATCGTTGACGGCGTCGTTGGCGGTCCAGTCGACGAGGGTCGGCAGGTCCTCGCCCATGCGCTTCTTGATCAGGAACTCGCCGCCCTGCCGGAGCATGAAGTACGTATACTGCTGGCCGTCACCGTCCAGGTCCGCGCCCCCCAGGAACATCCCGTAGGCGTTCGCGTGACCCGATCGCTCCAGTTGCGTGAACGTGGCGCTGATCGAGAAGTCCCCCGACGCCATGCTCTCCGGCTGCCAGAAGATGGCGAACCCGCTGCCCGTCGTCGTCGCGTGCACGCCGTCGCCCATGTTCCGGAAATGGAGCACGGTGTCGACGTCCCCCCCGAAATCGAGACGATGCTCCCAGCCCGGCGCCTCGTTGCCCTGGGCGCCGGCCGCGAACGGAACCGCCAACACCGCCAACGCCGCCGCCATCATCAGTACCTTCCGCATGACCTGTCTCCTCGTGTGTGATTGGTAGAATCCCGTAGCCGTCAAATCAATGTTCGACCTTTCAGCATGGATCGAACCCGGCTGCCAAATCAACGTCGGCGGCGCCCTTCGGCGATAATGGACGGGCGTCCTCGATGAGATTCCTCCTGACACCATGAATACCTTTGCCCTCGTCATCCTCGTCGCCCTCGTCGGCGAATACCTCCTCGGCGCGGTCTCCGGACTGCTCAGCAGCCGGGCGTTCAGCCCGACCCTGCCGGCCGAGTTCGCCGGGGTGTTCGACGACGAGAAGTACGCCCGGGCCCGGCGCTACACCGCAACGCGCACCCGCTTCGGCCTCCTCCGCGGGGCGTTCGACCTCGCGGTGGTGCTCGCGTTCTGGTTCGGCGGCGGCTTCGCGTGGCTCGACGCGGCGGTCCGCGGGCTCGGCCAGGGCCCGGTGGTCACCGGGCTCGCGTACATCGGGGCCCTCGCGCTCGCGTCGACCCTCCTCGGGCTCCCGTTCCGGGCGTGGTCGACCTTCGTCGTCGAGGCGCGGTACGGGTTCAACCGCACGACCCCGGGGACCTTCATCGCCGACCTGCTGAAGGGCACGGCGCTCGCCGTCGTCCTCGGCGGCCTGCTCCTGGCCGTCATCCTCGCGTTCTTCGAGTGGGCGGGGCCGCTGGCGTGGCTCTGGTGCTGGATCGCGGCGACCGCGTTCATGCTGGCGGTGCAGTTCATCGCCCCCACCTGGATCATGCCGCTGTTCAACACCTTCACCCCGCTCGACGGGGGCGACCTCCACGACGCCATCCTGGGCTACGCCCGCTCCGCGAGCTTCCCGCTGGGGGGCATCTTCGTGATCGACGGCTCACGGCGGTCGTCGAAGGCCAACGCCTTCTTCACCGGCTTCGGCAAGCACAAGCGCATCGGCCTGTTCGACACCCTCGTCGACCAGTACACGGTCCCCGAGCTCGTCGCGGTGGTCGCGCACGAGATCGGCCACTACAAGAAGCGGCACATCTGGCAGGGGATGGCGCTGTCCATCGGCCACCTCGGGGCGATGCTGTGGATCCTGTCGCTCTTCCTCGAGCAGCAGGGCCTGTTCGCGGCGTTCTACGTCGCCGAGCCGTCGGTCTACGCCGGACTCCTCTTCTTCAGCCTGCTCTTCACCCCGGTCGAGCTCGTCCTGTCGGTCCTCGTCCACCTGTTCTCGCGGAAGAACGAGTTCGAGGCCGACCGGTTCGCGGCCGAGACCACCGGCAGCGGCGCGCCGCTCGTCAGCGCCCTGAAGAAGCTGTCCGCCGACAACCTCAACAACCTGACGCCGCACCCCCTCGACGTCTTCCTGCACTACTCGCATCCGCCGGTGCTGCGGCGCATCGCCGCCCTGCAGCGGCTGCCGGCGAGTGAGCCCGCATGACCTGGTCGAGGATTCCGATCCTGGTCCTGGCCGTGATTCACGCCCTCTTCGCAGGGCTCACGGCCCTCGTCGGCGCGTTCGCGAACGGGGGCGACCTCTGGCAGCGGCTGCTGCTCGTCCTCCTGCACCCCCTCGGCGCCGCGGCGGTGCTCCTGCTGGTGCTGCGGCCCCGCCTCGCCGCCCCGAAGATCCTCGCCGCCGTGGCCCTCCTGACCGCCAACGTGCTCGCCGACCTGCGCATGGCGCAGATGATTGCCGCCGGCGCGGTGCGGGGAGACTGGGAGCTTGCGCTGGCGTTCTCGGTGGTCCCGGCCCTCGGGATCGTCTACGGGCTGGCCCGGCTGCGAGCCGCCCGCGCAACGGCCGGGCAGGCCTGACCCTCGCGCGTGGCGCGCGGTACTCCTACCAGACGCAGCGGACGGGATACTGCGTGACGAGTCGATCCGGGGTGACCAGCGTCAGCCCGTGCTCGATCCCCTGACACACGAGCATGCGGTCGAACGGGTCCTTGTGGAGCCCCGGCAAACGCGGAAGAAGCAGCGTGCTCGCCTCATCCAGCGCGAGGTTCGCGAACCCGTGCCGCTCGCGCTCCATGGGGATGAAACGCGCCGGCGGATCCGGAAGCGGGAGCCGCCCCAGGGCGTGCTTGAGCGCAATCTCCCAGGTCGACACCGCGCTCAACCAAACCTCGTTGTCGGGATCCGCAACCAGTCGCCTCACGCTCGGCGGCACGGTCCCGGTGCCCGTCGACCACCAGAGGAACGTGCACGTATCCAGCAGGAGCCTCACGCCGTCTCACCCTCGAAGGCCGCGATCTCCTCGTCCGGCAGCGGCTCGAAGAACGCGGGCGGAACCGTGTACACCCCCTTGGACAACCCGAAGGGCCGTGGCTTGGCCGAGGCGCGACGCAGCGGCCGGATCTCCGCGATGGGTTCGTTACGCCGGCACAGCAGGATGGTCTCGCCGGCCTCCAGACGGGCGAGATGGCGTGAGAGGTGGGTCTTGGCCTCGTGAATGTTGAGTCGGATCATGGTTCAGGATCATGATCCGATTGTGAACCAGATTTCAACCCTGCCGTATCGCGGGGGCGGTCGGGTCGGCGCCCGCCCGGGCCGGCTCACTCCGGCAGGCGGAAGGCGAGGTACTCGCCGGGGTGGGTGCGCCCGCCGACGGCGAGGACGATGTACTGCCGGCCGCCGGCGAGGTAGGTCATGGGCGACCCCGACTGCGGGGCGGGCATGACGACGGCGCCGACCTCCCGGCCGGTCGCCTTGTCGTAGGCCCGGAGGCGCGCCCCGCGTCCCCCGGGGGTGGGGTGATAGCCGCACTCGCCCATCACCACCAGGGTCTTCGTGACGAGGGGGCCGATCAGGTGGATGCACGACTCGCCGGTCGGGGGGATGTCCACGCCGGCGAGGGCGGGGTGGTTCCTCACCCGCTCCGGCGTCTCCCCGTGCGGGACCTGCCAGCGAATGTCGCCCCGGTCGAGGTCTATCGCCGACAGCCGGCCCCAGGGCGGCTTGGCCAGGGGCAGGCCGCGCACGTGCAGGTCGCGCAGGCCGCCGTGCCCCACCCCGTACTTCGCGGTCCCCTTGACGTAGCGCATGTCCGACACCGCGGGGTCGGGGGTCGGAATCAGCTCCCACGAGTAGAACGCGGTGCGCGACGGCACGTAGAGCACGTGCGTCTCGGGGTCGTATCCGCCGCCGGGCCAGTTCGTGCCGCCGCTTCCCGCGCCGAGACCGAGGGTCGCGACGGGGCCTTCCGGGCGGCTGACGACGGGCGGCGTGAATATCGGCCCGAGCCGGTAGCGCGACACCAGCTCGACCGCCTCGGCCCGCAGCTCGGGGGTGAAGTCGATGAGGTCGTCGAGGGACGAGCCCTGCCGGTCGTAGGGCGGCGGCTTCGTCGGGAACGGCTGGGTCGGCGCGTACCACTCCCCCGGCACGTCGCCCGCGGGCACCGGCCGCTCCTCGATCGGCCACACCGGCTCGCCGGTCACCCGGTCGAAGACGTAGAGGAACGCCTGCTTCCCGGGCTGGGCCACCGCCTTGACGGGCCGCCCGTCCACGGTGATGTCGGCGAGAATCGGCGGGCTCGCCATGTCGAAGCCCCAGATCGGGTGGTGCACGAGCTGGAAGTGCCACCGCCGCTCCCCGGTCAGCAGGTCGACCGCCACGAGGCTCTCGCCGAACAGGTTGTCCCCGGGCCGGTGGCCGCCGTAGTAGTCGCCCGACGGCGTCTCCACCGGCAGGTAGGCGATGCCCAGCTCGGGGTCGGCCGAGATCTGGGTCCACACGCCGTTGTTGCCGTTGACGCCCCACGAGTCGTTCAGCCACGTCTCGACCCCCGGCTCGCCGGGGCCGGGGACGGTGTCGAACGTCCACAGGCGCCGGCCGGTCCGGACGTCGAACGCCTGCACCAGCCCCTTGGTGTTGTTGTGGGTGCGGGGGGCGGGGGCGTCGGCGAAGGTGCCGCCCACGATCACCACGTCGCGGGCCACCGTCGGGGTCGCGTGCAGCCCGATCTCGCCGCTGACGGGGTCGATGCGCCGGCCCTCGCCGACGACCGCGGCCGCCTTCAGGTCCACGCGTCCGCCCTCGCCGAAGCCGGGGACGGGGCGGCCCGTCGCCGCATCGAGGGCCACGAGGCGGAAGCCGAGGGTGACGTAGAGGACGCGCGATTCGGTCCCGTCGGTCCAGTACGCGAGGCCCCGCCCCGACAGGCGGCGGGGCGCCGCGTCCCCCCGCGCCCCCTCGCGCTCGGCGTGCATCCACAGCAGCTCGCCGGTGACGGGGTCGAGGGCGACCACCGCGCGCCGCGTGCCGGCGGTGGCGTACAGCCGCCCCCCCGCCATCAGGGGAGTGCCCTCCAGCTTGAACTCCGGCCCCGGCCCCAGGTTGTCGGTCCGGAACCGCCAGGCGATCTCCAGGTCGCCGAAGTTCCCCGCGTCGATGCGGTCGAGGGGCGAGTACCGCGTGTGCCCGGCGTCACCGCCGTAGCTCGGCCATTCGCCGTCCGCCGTCGTCAACGGCGGAGATTCCTGGCCGGCGGCGGGACCGGCGGCCAGGCTCAGCCCGAGGGCGGCCGCACAAAACGGTAGAATCCGCATCTTGCTCGCCATTCTCTTCGACGACTTCGCGCGCACCGACGTCGTGCCCGCCCTCTGAAACCGGCGCCTGCTGCCGCCCCCTACTCAGGCAGCGCAAAGACGAACAGGTTGTTGCCGCTGCTCGGGCGCAGCTCCGGGGTCAGGTCCAGGAAGCGCCCGTAGCCGGTGCTGACCGCCACGTACTGCCGGCCGTCGACGGCGAAGGAGATCGGGAAGCCGGAGACCGGCGAGCCGAGGTTGATCTCCCACAGGATGTCCCCCGTCCGGTCGTCGAAGGCGCGGAAGCGCCCGTTGACGTCACCCCCGAACACCAGCCCGCCCCCGGTCGCGGCGAGGGCCATGGTGGCGGCCCGCTGCTGGTGGTTCCACACCACCTCGCCGGTCTCGGCCGAGATCGCCTGCACGCTCCCCACGTCGTCGTAGCCGGGGGCCAGCTGGGGCCGCCAGGCGATGGCGTAGAGCCGGTTCGTCCGGGTGTCCGGGTCCTCGGCCATCATCCGGGCGCAGACGTTGCGCAGGGGCATGTACATGGTGTTGGTGCGCGGCGAGTAGGCGCCCGCCTCCCAGTCCTTGCCGCCGCTCGCGTGGGGGCACGCCAGCACCTGCTGGCCGACGGCGGTGAAGACCAGCTCGGCGTTCTCGGTCACCACCCCGGTGGCCCCGTCGATGCCGCTGACCACGTTCTGGGTGATGGTCGGGGTCGCCCACAGGAACTCGCCGGTCTCCCGGTCGAGCGTATAGACGATGCCGGTCTTGCCGGGGATGCCGGTCACCACCCGGCGCCGCTCGCCCGGCTGGATGCGCGGGTTGATCCAGGCCACCGCGGACGGGTCGGGCCGCACCGCGGTGTCGACGAGCAGCCGCTCGAACGGATGGTCGAGGTCCCAGTGGTCGTTCAGGTGCTGGTAGTGCCAGACGATCTCGCCGGTGTCGCCGTCGAGGGCCAGCGTCGAGTTGTGGTAGAGGTGGGCCAGATCGACGCCGCCCAGCATGAACTTCGGCGCCGGCGAGGTGACCGACGTGCCGACGTAGACCAGGTTCAGCTCGGGGTCGTAGCTCGGCGCCATCCACGAGCCGACGTGCCCGCGCTCCTCGAACGGCACGTCGCCCCACGTCTCGTCGCCGGGCTCGCCGGGCCCGGGGATGAGCCGGCGCCGCCACAGCTCCTCGCCGGTCGCCGCGTCGTGGGCGGTGATGACGCAGGTGTTCGGCCCGCCCCGCGGGTCGCAGCTCCGCCCCGAGAACGCCTTCCCGCCCGCGGTAATCGGCCCCGAGGTCTGGTTGGCGGGGTTCACCCTGTAGTCGAGGATCTCGGTCTCCCACGCCACCTCGCCGGTCTCCGCGTCGAGGGCGATGATGTGGTCGTCCATGGTGGTGTCGATGATCAGCTCGCCGTGGATGGCGATGTTGCGGTTGGTGTCGATGAGGCTGCCGATCATGTAGTCGCCCAGATCGTCGGGCCGGTCGCGGCGGTACTCCCAGATGAGGTCGCCGGTCACCGCGTCGATGGCCTGGATGACGTCCCGCGGGTTCGGCATGAACATCACCCCGTTGCGGACCAGCGGCGTTCCCTGCTGGCGCCCCTCGCTCGCGAGGGCCCGGCTCCACACCATCCGCAGGTCGCCGACGTTGCCGCGGTCGATCTGGTCCAGCGGGCTGTAGCCCCACCCGTTCAGGGTGCGGCGCCACATCAGCCACTCGTCGGGGCTCGGGTTCTCGAGCTCCGCGTCGGTGACGGGCCGGATGCGGTCCGGCTGCGCGAGGGCCGGGGACGCGGTGACCGCCGCGAGGGCGGCGGCGCAGAGCAGCAACGACGAGCGGCACGGGCGCGACGGGCAACCGGATGCGGGCATGACGCCTCCTCTGGGTACGGATTTCCGCCCGATTATGTCACCGGCGGGCGGCGGCGGGGGCTTCCGCCGATCTCTCGGCGTACGCGTGCTCTCTCCTCGACGACGTGCAGCTCGAGCCGCTTGCCCACGGCAGCGAGGGCCTGCTCCAATTGATCCAGACGCGACGCGTGGCGCACGTCGAGCACCCGGTCGACCTGCGGCAGGTGCCAGTGGAGGCGCCGCCCCAGCTCGGCCTTGTTGACCTGCTGCGCCAGCATCGTGTTGTACAGCTCGACCTTCGCGACCAGCAGCGGCGGCAATGGCACGGTTGCCCCCCCGTGCCTGGGCTCGGACGGCGCCGGAATCGGCTGCCGATGCCGCATGTACGCCCCGATCATGGTGGTCAGCGCATCGACCGCGCGTGCGAGGGCCTCAGCCTCGTCGTCGCCGTACGTGTGCGCAGGGAGATCGAGGAAGTCCACCAGCACGCGCGACCCTGCGGTCGCGTCGGGCGTTTCGCTGGCGCGAAACTCCTGGCCGTCCTCCGTGGTCAGCGACACGGGATAGCGCAACATCGAAGCCGCCCCCCTACGTCCGCCCCTTCAGGCCGAGGTCCTTCTTGATCGCTTCCATCGTGCCCCGCGGCATGTCGCGCTTCCCATGCATGGGCAGTGTGGATTTCCTGTCGCCGCGCAGCACGGCCAGATGACCGCCATCACCGGGCTCGAACGTGCATCCGTGCCGACTCAACCACCGCTTGAACTGGCGAGGCGTCATCGGCACGAGACCACAGGCTAACAACACCGATGATTACATGCAACAGATTTGCTGTGATGCGGCCGGGGAACGGACGGCCGTCCCTCGTTTCAGCTTGACGGTGGTGGTGACCATCTCCCAGTATGGCCACCACTCTTCTCCTTCTTCAAGTCTCACGAGACACCGATCGGGCTTCGCAGTGTCATGATCTGTCACGGCGTCGTCGGATGCTCGCAGGCGTCGAGACCGCGATCGCATGGCCCCGAAGCAGATGCAGAGCCCCAGTGACCCGCCGGACCGTATCGGCACGATCGGCGTCGAGGCCTTCGACGCCGCCTACGGGGCCGGGTTCCAGGCGGCGGACGACTCGCCGCACGCCGTCGAGTGCGAGCTGGTCGAGGACGGCGGGGTGTTCGCGGCGCACCGCCCGCCCGGCGGGGACCGCCCCCGCCGCGTCGCGTTCGTGGACGGCACCATGCGCACCGAGGCGCGCCTGACCCGCACCGGCCCCGACGGCGACGTCAGCACGGGGCTCGCGGGGAGCTGGGCGGCGGGGGCGGTGCTCGTCAGCGAGGACGGGCCGGCCCGCTTCGAGCGGGTGACGGTGGGACGCGCCGCCATCTTCACGGGCGGACATCCCGTCCCCCTGCCCGACCACCGGGACGGCTGGCGCTGGGAGCCGTACGCGGTCGACGGGGACGACGCCGAGGCGGCGCGGCAGCAGCTCCAGCGCCTGATGCGCGACGCCGAGGCGGACATCGCCGAGGCGCTGTCGAGCGAGGGGTGGCTGACGGTGCTCGACGGCCCCCTGCACGGCATCCGGCACCGCCGCGGCCTGCCCGTCATCGGCTACGTGAAGACGCACCACCGGCGGATGCTCGCCCCGGACCAGTGGGTCCGCGTGCCGGAGCTGGCGGCCGGCGAGCGGTCCGGCCTCTTCGCGATGGGCGACGCGCTGTACGGCTGCTACCTGCGGGTGGGCGACCCCGGGCCGTGGGCGAGCCCGTGGTCGGGCATCGCCCGCGTCGAGATGCCGTCGGGCATCGGCCGCGACGCGGCCGTCGAGGCGGCCGGCCGGGCGGCGGGCTGGCTGCCGGGCTTCGCGTCGGCCCTCCACCGGGACGCGCGGGCCCCGGTGAACCTGACGCCGATCGCGGGCCTCGAGCGGCACCTGCACCACCTGCAGGGCGACGCGCGCCTCGCCCTGCGCGCGGTGCGCGAGGCGGTGCTCGAACGCAACCGCGAGGGACGGACGGCATGAGCGAAGACGGCGGGCGCATCGCTCGAACGCAGCCGCGAGGGACCGACGGCATGAGCGACGACGGCGGGCGCATCGCTCGAACGCAGCCGCGAGGCATGAACGGCGTGGGCGAGGAGGGCGACGCGCGATCGAAGGGCGCGTATCTCCATGTTCTCGGCCGCCGCGAGGGATGGACGGCGTGGGCGAGGAAGGCGACGGCATGACGGAAGACGGCGCACGCATCGGGCTCGTCGACGGGTCGGTGGAGAGCGACTCGCGCACCTTCCAGGTCGTGCTCGACCCCGAGGTGGTGATCCAGCTCGACGAGCTGCTCGCGGTCACCACCGATCTGCCCGACGGCCGGCAGGTCACCCACTACGGCATCGTGACCGAGCTGCGGTCCCGGTTCGAGGGCGCGGACCTGCCCTCGGACACCGGCCGGGTGGTCGACTCGACGCTGCCGGCCGAGCACGTGCGCCGGGCCGAGGTCCGCGTCCTGCGGGTGGTGCCCGAGCTCTTCGTCGCGCCGCACGCGGGCGCCCCCGCCGCCCGCGCGGCCGGCCCGCACCGCGCGATCGCCCTCTTCGAGGACGAGATGATCCGCGGCAAGCTGCCGGTGGGGCTCGACCTCGGCGGCGCCCCGGTCTACGCGGACATGCGCTTCGTCGACGGCCGCTCCGGCGGCCACGTGTCCATCTCGGGCATCTCCGGCGTCGCCACCAAGACCTCCTACGCCCTGTTCCTCCTCTATCAGCTCCTCGAGACGGAGCAGGGCATGGACCTGCTCGGCGGCCGGGCCGGGCGCGAGAGCGTGCGGGCGCTGGTCTTCAACACCAAGGGCGAGGACCTGCTGCACGTCGACCGCCCCAACGCGGAGTTCGCGGGCCGGCCCCAGGAGATCGAGAAGTGGCGCGCCCTCGGCGTCGACGACCCGGGGCCGTTCCGCTCCGTCCGGCTCTACGCGCCGCGCCGGTCCGGCACGTCGCACACCACCGTGGCCGACGTGCAGACGCGCAAGACCGCCGACGTCAACGCCTACGGCTGGACGCCCGAGCAGTTCATTCGCGAGCAGCTCCTGCAGTTCTGCTTCACGACCGACGACGAACGCTCGACCCAGGTCGGCTTCGTCGAGCAACAGGTCCGCATCCAGCTCCTGCGGCGGCTGCGGCGGCTGGAGGGCGACCCGTCGGGGGCGGTGGTCATCGTCGACATGGTCCCCCCGAACACCGGCTTCAACCCCGACCGGCTGGCCGAGCGGGACCCGGAGGCGGCGCCGGCCGGAGCGGGGCACGTCCTGCGCGACTTCGGCGACCTCATCGACCTCCTCGAGGGCGTCGTCGCCACCGACGACGAGAGCCTGATGAACGCGTGGTTCGGCCGCGCGCAGGCCGGCACCCGGCAGGCGTTCCTGCGGCGGCTGCTGAAGCTGCGCCGCCACATCGCCCCCCTGATCGGCGGCGGCCTCGAGCCCGTCTCGTCCGAGAACGCGAAGCTTCACGTCGTCGACATCTCGACCCTGCACGACGACGCCCAGCGCTTCGTGGTCGGCGCCCTCCTCGACCGCGTCTGGCGCGAGAAGCAGGGGACGGGCCGCACCCCGCTGCGCTTCGTGGTGCTCGACGAGCTGAACAAGTACGCCCCCGCCCACGGCTTCTCGCCGCTCCGCGACCTGCTGGTGGACATCGCCGAGCGCGGCCGCTCGCTCGGGGTGCTCCTGATCGGCGCGCAGCAGGCGGCCTCGGCGGTGGCCCAGGCCCTGCCGCGCAACGCCTCCCTCAAGGTGGCGGGGCGGCTCGACGCCAGCGAATCCGACGCCTACCGCTTCCTGACCCCGGCCCTGCGCGAGCGCGCGACCCGCTTCATGCCCGGCACGATGGTCGTCTCCCAGCCCATCGTCCCCGAGCCCATCCCCGTCCGCTTCCCGTTCCCGCCCTTCGCGACCAACCCCGACGAGGCGGCGCCGGACGAGGCCGCGGACCGGCAGAAGACCGACCGCATCCTGAGCAACCTGGGCGCGCTGACCGGCCCCGAGGTCGACCTGTGAAGCTGCTCCACACCTCCGACTGGCACCTCGGCGCCAGGCTCGGCCGGCACGACCGCACCCCCGACCACCTCGCGGCGCTCCGCGGGCTGCTGGCCGTCGCCGAGTCCGCCGGCCCCGACCTCATCCTGCACACCGGCGACCTCTTCGACGCCTCGCGCCCGCCCTACGAGGCGCTCGCGCTCGGCGTCAGGGCGCTGGGACGGCTCGCCACGCTGGCCCCGACCGTGGTCATCGCCGGCAACCACGACTCGGCGATGCTGCTCCGGGTGATCGACGACCTCGCCGGGGCCGCGACCCCGCGACGGCTGTGGCTGGTCACCGCGCCCCGGGTGCTCCGGTTTCCGGACATCGCGGACGCCCCGGTCGCGGTGGCCTGCGTGCCGTTCATCCCGCCGGGGGCGATCGCGCAGTACGCCACCGACGATCCGGCGCGGTTCGAGGGCGGCTACGCGGACGGGGTCAAGACCCTGAACCGGCGCCTGCTCGACGAGGCGCACGGGGAAGCGGGCGCCCGCGGCATCGTCCTCTACGCGGCCCACCTCCACGTCCAGGGGGCCCGGCCGGGCCGGTCGGAGCGGCGCATCACCGTGGGCGAGGACTACGCCACCCACGTCGACGGCCTCCAGCGCGCCCTCTACTGCGCCTTCGGGCACATCCACGACCCCCAGCTCCTGCCGGGCGGGGCGGCGCGGGGACGCTACGCCGGCTCCCTGATTCCGCTCGACTTCGGCGAGCGCCAACAGGCCAAGCAGGCGGTGCTGGTGACCATCGGCGACGGCGTCGAGGCCGAGACGCGCGACCTGCCGGGCGGGCGCCCCCTCACCGAGCTCGCGGGCACCCTGGCCGACCTCGAGCGCCGGGCCGCGGACGGCGGCCTCGACGGCTGCATCCTGAAGGCGCGGGTCGTCTCCGACGATCCCATCCCGGACCTCGCCGACCGGCTCGCGGAATGGTCGCCCCAGTGCGCCGTGTTCGAGCTGACGAACGCCATCGCGAACCGCGCCGTGAAGGCGATAGACCCCGCGCGCGGGGACGAGTCCGATCCCGCGCTCGAGGAGCTGTTCGCCGAGTGGCGCTCCACCGCGGCGCGCGGCGTCAAGGCGCCCCACGAAACGGTCGGCGCGCTCTTCGCGCAGGCCCTCGGCAGCGCCGGGCAGGAGGCCGCGGCCGACTTCGGGCTGACCCCGCTCGCGCTGCGCGCCCAGGAGACGCTCGACCGCCTCGCCTTCGAACCCGACGGGAGGCGGAGCTGACATGCGCCCCCTGCACCTCGCCATCGAAGGGCTGCGGTCGTTCCGGTCGCCGGTGTCCATCGACTTCACCGGCCGCGACCACGTCGCCATCGTCGGGGACACCGGGGCCGGCAAGTCCTCCATCCTGGAGGCGATCACCTACGCCCTCTACGGGCAGACGACGTTCACGGCGCAGGCGAACCAGGAGCTGATGAACGACACGTCCCTGCATCTGCGGGTCGTGCTCCGGTTCCGGGTGTCCGGCGAGACATGGGAGGCCGCCCGCGCGCTGCGCCGGGACGGGCAGGGCAAGGTCGGATCCCCCGCCGCGCAGCTCCGCCGGATCGGGACCGACGGCGAGGCGGTCGAGCAGGTCGAGCAGGTCAAGCCCGTCAACGATCGCATCAAGGCCCTGCTCGGGCTCGACAGCGACGCGTTCCTGCGCACCGTCGTCCTCCCCCAGGGCCGTTTCGCCCGGCTCCTCGTGGAGGACAGGCCGACCGACCGGGGCCGGATCCTGCGCCAGGTCTGGCGCACCGACGAGCTCGAGGCGGCAGGAGCGCTGGCCGGCGCGGCCCGCCGGGAGGCCGAGACGCTGCGGGTCCGGCTGGAGCAGGCCGCCTCGGCCCATCCCGAAGACCCGCCCGCGCATCTCGCCCGCCTGGTGGAGGCGCACGAATCGGCGAACCGGCACGCCGACGCCGCTTCCGGGGACGAACGCGCCGCCTCCACCGCCCGCGAGGCCGTGCTCGCCGCGGAGACGGCGCAACAGACGGCGGCGGCCGTCACCGGCCGGCTGCGCGCGCTCGACACCCGGCGTGCGGCCGGCAGGCTCGAGCCGGTCGCCGCGCTCGACCTCCAGCTCCGGCAGGACGAGGCGGCCCTGACGGAGCGGCAGTCGGGCCTGGAGGCCGAGCTGGCCCGCATTCCGGCCGACGACGGCCCCACCTCCGAGGAGGTCGCGGCGGCCCTGACGACGCTCGAGAGCCTCGGCTCCCTCGCGACGGCGGCCGAGGACGCGGCGGCCGCCCTCCGCAACAACGTCGAGGAAGCGTCGACAAGGCAGGCGGACGCCCGGCGCGGGGCGGACAGCGCCGCCGCCGCGCAGCGGGAGGCGGCCGAGCACGCGGCCCGGCGGCCTCCGCTGGACGAAGCGGCGCGGACGGCGCGGGAGCGCCGGGACGCCGTCGAGCGGCAGCACGCCCGGTGTGCGGAACGTGGGGCCGAGCGCGACGAGGCCGGGAAGAGGCTCGAAGGGCTCCGGGCCGAGGAGTCCGCGTGCACGCAGCGGCTGGAGTCGGCGCAGGAGACGGAGCGCCGCGCGGCCCGCGAGGCCGACGGCGCCGACGAGCACCTTGCCGCGGCCCGGCGTTCGGAGTCGGCGGCGGCCGCCGCCCGCCACCTGCATCCGGGCGACGACTGTCCAATCTGCCGCCGCGGCCTGCCCGCCGGCTGGGAAGCGCCCGAGGGGGCCGGGCTCGCGGGCGCGGAGCAGGTCGCAAGCGCCGCGCACGCGGCGGCTCGGGAGGCGACCCGGGCGGTCACGGCCCTCGGGGCGGAGCGAGAGGGCCTCGAACGTCAGGGCGCCGAAGCGGGAACCCGGGTCGACGCGCTCGAGACCCGACTGCGAGAGGCGCGCCTGGACCTCGCGCGGCAGGTGGAGCTCGGCGCCGATGCTCCCTTCCCCCCGCGAGACGCCCTCCTCGCTCCCTTGGAGGCCGCCTGCACGGAGACGGCGGAGCGGCTCGCCGCGCACGATCGCGTCGCCGACGGACTGCGGGTCGACGCGGCCCGGGAGGACACCGCGGCCAGCGTGGCCCGGGAGGCCGCCGCCAATGCCGGCGTCCTCGCCGACCAGTCGCGTGCTAACGCCGCCCAGGCCCTGCAGCGCCTGGAGGCGGCGCTGCGGGCGATACCCCACCCCTTCCGGCCGGCCCTCGGCCTCCCGGCCGACGCCGCGGACCTGCACGAGGTGGACACCCGTTCCGCCGGCGCGCAGACGCAGGCGGCGCGGGAACGCGCCCGGGTCCTCGCGGCTCGCGCCACCGAACGAGATCGTCTGCGGCGCGAGCTCGACGAGGCGCGGGCCGCGCGGTCGGCCCTGGCGAGGCGGCGGGCCGGCGAGGTCGACGCGCCCATCGAGGCGCTGGTCCGCGAGCTCCATGCCCACCGCGACGTCCTCGTCGAGTCCGTCCGCCGGCTGGCAGTGGACGCCGGCGTCCCCGCGGCGGTCTCCGCCCGGGACGTCGCCGCGCTGGAGTCTCACATCGGCGCGCTCGAAGCCACGGCCGCGGCCGTGGCGCGCGCCGCGGACGAGCACGCACGCGGCGCCTCCGCCCGGGCGGAGGCCGCCCGCGTGGAGCTCGCGGCGCTCGCAGATCGGCTGGACGCGGACATCGGCGTCCGCGACCCCGACGCGGTCGTCCACCGGGCGCGCGCAAGGGCCGAGGACGCCCGCTTCGAGGAACGCCGCGCCCGGCGGTCGGCAGAGGAGTTCGCCGCGGTCGTCGATGACGTCCTGCGCCTTCGGACCCTCCTCGCGGAAGTCGAAGAAAGGGAACGGGCGCTCGGCGATCTCGAGGACGCCCTCAAGCCCGGCGCGTTCCTCAAGTGGCTGACGCTGCGGCGCTCCCGGCGCCTCCTCGTCCACGCCTCCCGGATGCTCGGCGAGATGAGCGGCGGCAAGTACGCGTTCGTGGACCCCGGCGACGCCGAAGAGCAGTGGCAGGTGCTCGACGCCGACTCCGGGCGGCCGCGCTCCCCCGCCAGCCTCTCCGGCGGCGAGCAGTTCATCGCGTCCCTGTCGCTCGCCCTCGGCATGGTCGAGATGATGGCCCGCAGCGGCGGCCGCCTCGAGTCGCTCTTCCTCGACGAGGGCTTCGGCTCGCTCGACCGCAACAACCTCGACGCCGCCGTCCAGGCCCTGGGCACCGTGGCCGCCGCCGGCCGCATGGTCGGCGTGATCTCCCACGTGCGCGCCGTCGCCGAACAGATCGAGCACGTCCTCGCGGTGACCCGCGGCGCCACCGGCACCCGCGCCGAATGGCTCACGAACCGGCAACGCGAGCGGCTCTCCGAGTCGGACACCGGCCTCGAGGCCGCGTCGGCCCTGGCCGGCTTGCTGGAGTAGGGACCTTGGGGAGAATCGCCTTTGGCGCCTCACAGACCTGCCCAGGGGGAATCAAGCGGTGCGCCGCGATAGAGTTGGCAACTCCATCGCCATCACCAGCCCAGGTCACACGCGGCAACGACAACAGGAGACAAGACAGATGCGCGTCATGGTGCTAATCAAAGCGACCAGGGGCAGCGAAGCGGGCGTCATGCCCTCCACCGAGCTCCTCGAAGCGATGGGCAGGTTCAACGAGGCACTGGTCGTAGCGAGCCCGATCAACGGACTCGCGTCCGCCAGGACGAGCCGTTCCGCCCTGCGTCGACGGCCTCGGCATCCTCCCGAACGGTGTCCGAGGTCCCCTGACCACGGGAATCCCAAGCAGCCGCCGCGCGCCGAACAACGCGGCATCGAGCACGAGCAGCGTCTTCCGGATCGGTTCGCAGCCGACGGGCACAGCCTCGAGACGATCATCCCGGCCGGCACGCCGTTCTCGCGCCGAAACGCCGCACCCTCGCGCCGGGACGCGGCGCGGCGCGGGGCCGACGTCGTCTACCGGGGGCGCCTGGAGGACGTGGCCGGCGGCTGGAACGGCTATCCCGACTTCCTGCTCCCGGTGGACAGCCCGAGCGCGGCCCGCCACCTTCCAGCGTCCCGCAGGCGATCCAGCCCCGAGATCGGCCCTTGACAAGAACCACAACGGTGTTCACACTTGACTGCAGTGATATCGCCTCAAGCAAGGCTCGCGCATGGGACAGTTGAAGATTCGTGAAGTGGCCGACCGAGTGATCCTTGCCCTCAAGCACAGCGCGGCCACGCGCGCTCGAGTATCGGCCCCCGAGCACCGGGGCCCGCAGCGCAACACACTACTGCCCCGTCACGACGGATTCCTCGCCCGGGCGAGGACGCTCCGGCGACGTCTGCGTTCCTCCATCGACAGCAGTGTGGTGATTCGCAGCAATCGCGATCGGGACCCCGCGTCCTGACACGCTACGTCCATGCGACCATGCGAGCGTCGTCGTGCAGTACCGGGTGGGGGGGAATGGTCGGACGACTCCTCGCGTCTGCTCCAAACCGGCCTGTAACCACGGACCAGCGTGAGGCTATGCCGCTGAGGGGAGAAGGGAAAACTTGACGTTCATCAGAACATCTGAGTGGGAAACGCACGGGGTAACTATTGGGGAGAAGAAGCCGGATGGCACGTTGGAAGCCATCGAGCACACCGCCCAGGGCGGAATGAGTCGCGATCTATCGATCAAGGGCCTTCACGTCAGAGACGGCGGCGCGACTCTCCACAAGGTGGACAGGCGATTCGTCCTCAAGCCAAATACCTGTGTTGTTCTCGAAACGAGAGAGCATATAACAACTGGACCCAAGGTGATGGGGTTTATATGTTCTCGGGCCTCTCTGGCGTCCAAGGGGCTCATCGTTTCAAATCTGAAGGTGGATCCGAATTACAGCGACACACTCTATATCACCGTGTTCAACGCCGGCACCGGGAGTATACCGCTCGAGCCGAGAGCCCCCTTCTGTGCGGTCGTCTTCGGTCAAACCGATGGAGTCTGTGAAGTACAGACTCGTCGACCGGACCCAGAGGGGATTTCCAGTGGGTGGGCCGAGAGATTCATGAGGGTCGCGCCGTACATTGTCACAGGGACGGTCAGTATCACAATCAGCGTCTTGGGTAGTATTATAGCGATGCTGATGATGGAGTAGAGGGCGGACCGAGAGACGAAAATGGAGGACTTGTGACGTGATGAACAAACCTCAAGGCTCCAATAGTGATCCGCGCTATCTGGCGTTGAGAAAGGGGCTTGAGCAACTCAACCGGCACCAGTTGACGTTGCTTGCAGGACGCGTGCAATGCGGTAGTCCCATGGTCGTCGATGGGGGCAACTACGATCCCGTGAGTGGCGCCTGGTGTCCTCTCGCCGTGGCTCTGGAAGTTGATCGCGTTCTGGAGGATGAAGGTACGGTTGTTGCGACGGACCAGGAGGCGAAGGAACGAATCGTAGCTATCGGCATCAAGACCAACCCTGCGTTTGGGTTGAATCCGATGCGCGGGATTGTCGGGAGTTTCTTTGCCAGTTCGCGTAGAAGCGATCTACTGCAGGCCTGTAGAGATGTGCTGGAGGAGGGCACCTTTCATCGCGGATAGAATCTAACTAAACGCGCTTTCGCTCCCAGAAATCCTCGAAGCGGCCGCTGAGCCTGCAGCGCCGCAGGGCGATGATGACGTCGGCGCCGGCCACGGTCCAATGCATGCCGGCTCGCTTGAGTCGGGCGCCGACGGTGTGCTTGCATCCGGCCCCCAGAAATCCCCTCAGCCGATCACAATCCTGACGTGCACCCTCCGAATGGCCCCAGCTTGAGCGGAGCCTGAAGGCGTGAACCCGCTCGATTTCCTCAAGACCTCCCTCGACCTGACGACATCATCGGCGAGGCGACCTCGTCAGACCAACCTCCGGCGGCCGTCAACACGACCTATTACGCGTTGTTCCACTGCCTGGCCAACTGTTGCGCCGCTCAGCGCACCGGGAAGCCGAAATACGTCTCGGGATACGGCTCGGCGTCGAGGGTGTAGTGCCACCACTCTTTCGCGTAGGGCTCGAAGCCGTGCGCCTGCATCGCGTCGGCGAGCAGGCGGCGGTTGGCGCGCTGCTCGCGGGTGAGACCCGCGTGGTCCACTGCCGATTCGGCGCCGAAGAAGTCGGACGGCGTCCCCATGTCGAGCTCGGCGCCGTCCGACAGCCGGACGACCGTCAGGTCCACCGTGCTGCCCCGCGAGTGGCCCGACGCCCCGGCAATGTAGCCGCCCGCGAAGAGCTCCGACTTGGGCACGTCCGGGTAGTACTCGGCCTTGGTGCGGCGGTCCGACGGGTCGGCGGCCCAGCGGACGAAGTGGTCGACGGCGGTCTGCGGCCGGTAGGCGTCAAAGACCTTCAGCCCGAGCCCGCTCGCCCCCAACTGCGCCTGCACCTGCCGCAACGCCTCGGCCGCCGCCTGCGTCAGGATCGCCGCCGGCGCCTCGTAGCCGTCCACCGGCGCGCCGACGAAGTTGTCGTCGCCGTAGTAGCGAACGTCGAACACGATGCCGGGGATCGCCTCGCCGAGGCGGACGAACCCGGCGGGCAGCGCATCGCCGCCCTGCGATCCGACGGCCGGGGCCGCGGCCACGAGAACCGCGAGCACCGGCGCGACTCGTGCGAACGCGGTCATGTTTCGGCCTCGCCTGTCCTCGCATTCCTCTGCCGGAACGCCCACTTCAGGAGACGGCCTCGGCATCCTCTCGTACGTTGTCCGAGGTTCCCCTGACCACGGGAATCCCAAGCAGCGACACGTGACGGATGAAGTCCGCGATGCCGGACCCCGAGAACCTCGCAGCCTGACCGAGCGAGAGGCTCTGGTCGCGATACAGCGCCGTGGCGAGCGCCCGCCGGATTCCCGGCTCCGACAGCAGCGAGTCGTCATCGAGATGCACCAGCAGAGCCTCCGGCCGGTGCCGGTTCAGCACCATGACGGGATTCTCACGCGCATCGCGAAGCGCCGCCGACGGGTTGTTCTTCAACTCGCGGACACTGACGGCTTTCATCTCGCCCCCCCCTGAAGAGGGAACATAACGCGGGAACAACCGAAACGCAATCACCGCACCGGGCGGTCCCCAGGTGAGAAGGAGTTCGTCGCCCGGGCGCGGGCGCTACGGCAACGTCGAGCGCCGCTTCCTGCGTGTCGCCATGCGCCATGCACCCGGGAAGCTCGGGCACCTCGGCGACGAAGATTCCGTCAAGCCCTGCTCCAGCAGAGGATGATCTCGTACTTGAACGTCACTCGTTCAACTCAAGGTCCGTACCGCAGGGTCACGCAACGCACGTGGCGTCCCCGGGGCGGGGGTCGCGGGGGTCGGTCAGCTGCCGAGCGCTCGAAGGATGGCGACGACGGCGCCGACGATGGCACCGGCTTGTATCAGCATCGCGCGGTAGATGTCGGCGCGGAGATTGGCCAGATCCGCCTTCGTGGCCATGTCGGCCGGCGACTCGGCGGCCTGGCGGATGGCGTCGGTGATGGCGTCGGCATGATCGACCGGGATGCCGGCGGCGGTGAGCTGGCGCGCGATGGCGCGAGTGTCGAGCATGGCTCCTCGCCGAGGGTGAGCAAGCATTGTCTCACGGAGCCCGCGTACCCGAATAAAGGCTTGCATGTCGCGGGCCGGAGTCCTACCATGCAACTCTTGAGGGGATGCCCATAATGAAGATGACTGTACCTCGCGTTCTGATTCCGTTGGCCGTTGTCGCGGTGGCGTTCGGCGGGTCTGTCGGCGCCGCTGCGGCGCAGGGGCCCGCGCACGAGCCGCTCGAGTACAACCGGGACGTCCGGCCCGTGCTGACCCGGGCGTGTCTCGCCTGTCACGGCCCGAGCGAGGGCACCCGGCAGGCCGATTTGCGGCTCGACACCGACGCGTTCATCGACCGGGTCATCGTGCCCGGCGACGCCGAGGCGAGCCCGCTGTTCCAGCGGCTGACCAGCACCGATCAGGTCGTGAAGATGCCCCCGGCGGCGTCGGGGCGGTCGCTCACCGACGAGCAGATCGACCTCGTGCGCCGGTGGATCGACGGCGGCGCCGCGTGGGGCGCCGAGCTCGCCGAGGCCGACGTGCCGGCGGTGCCCGAGCGCATCGTCGACTTCGCCCGCGAGGTCCGGCCGATCCTGTCCCAGAACTGCTTCACGTGCCACGGGCCCGACGCGCAGGGGCGCCAGCGCGGCCTGCGGCTCGACGTCGCGGAGGGGCCGTTCGCGGACCGCGGCCAGTTCGGGGGCCCGGTCATCCTGCCCGGCAACGCCGACGAGAGCCTGCTCATCCACCGGGTGGGCGCCGCCGACCCGGTGGTGCGCATGCCCTACCGGCTGGGCCTGAACACCCCGGTCATGCCGGGCACCGACGAGGACGCGCTGAGCGCGGACGAGATCGAGACCCTGCGGCTGTGGATCGACCAGGGGGCCGAGTGGCAGTCGCACTGGGCGTTCACCCCGCCCGAGCGGCCCGCCGTGCCGCCGGTGGCCGACGCCGAGTGGCCGCGCAACCCCGTCGACAACTTCGTGCTCGGGGGGCTCGAGGCCGACGGGCTGACGCCGGCGGGCGAGGCCGACCGGGCGACGCTGCTGCGCCGGGCGAGCTTCGACCTGACGGGCCTGCCGCCGTTCGAGGCCGACCTGGCCGCGTTCCTCAACGACGACTCGCCCGACGCCTTCGAGAACGCCGTCGACCGCATGCTGGGGTCGGCCGCCTACGGCGAGCGGATGGCCGTCGACTGGCTCGACGCGGCCCGCTACGCCGACTCGAGCGGCTACCAGACCGACGCCGAGCGGTCGATGTGGCGCTACCGCGACTGGGTCATCGACGCCTACAACGCGAACATGCCGTTCGACCAGTTCACCATCGAGCAGATCGCCGGCGACCTGATGCCGGACGCGACCCTCGAGCAGCGCATCGCCACCGCCTTCAACCGGAACCACAGCCAGAACGGCGAGGGCGGCATCATCCCCGAGGAGTTCCTGGTCGAGAACGTGGTCGACCGGGTGTCGACGACGGGGACGGTGTGGATGGGCCTCACCCTGGGGTGCGCCCGCTGCCACGACCACAAGTTCGACCCCGTCTCGCAGAAGGAGTTCTACGAGGTCTTCGCCTACTTCAACAACGTGCCCGAGCGGGGCAAGGCGTTCAAGTACGGCAACTCGCCGCCGATGATCACCGCCCCCACCGACGATCAGCTCACCGAGCTGGGCTGGCTCGACGTCGAGATCGAGGAAGCGCGCGAGACGTTCGCGGGCCTCGAGGCCGACGCGGCGGACGCCCGCCGCGCGTGGGAAGGCTCGCTCGCCGACGCGGGGCGCGTCGACTGGGTGCTGCGCGACAAGCTCCTCGTGCACTACCCCCTCGACGGCGACTACGCGGGCGTCTACACGTCCGAGCCGGTCTACGTCTCCCCGAACGTGACGGCGGGGCTGCGCGGCGAGCCCGAGCCCCAGCTGGTCGAGCTCCCCGTGAACGTCAAGCTCGTCGACGGCACGCCGCGCTTCGTGCCGGGCCGAATCGGCGAGGCGCACGGCTTCGACGGCCAGCGCTTCATCGACGCCGGCGACATCGCCAACTTCACCTACGACGACCCGTTCACGCTGTCGGCGTGGGTCCACTCCAGCGCCCCCGAAGGGGTCATCGTGTCGCGGGCGCTGGCCGGCGACCAGGGCGAGCGGGGCTGGGGGCTGTACCTCATCGACGGCAAGGTGCGGGTCAACCTGTCCCAGCGCTGGTCCGACGACGGGGTGCGGGTCGAGACCGTCGACGACCTGCCCCTGAACGAGTGGCAGCACGTGCTGGTGACCTACACCGGCAAGCGGGTCCCCGACAGCTTCCGCGTCTATCTCAACGGCGAGCCGCAGGAGCTGGTCCACCTGATGGACGGCATCAACAACCCGATGCGGGCGCGCGACGAGCCGCTGCGCATCGGGGCGAGCGGCCCGCCGCCGGAGGGCTCCGGCGGCACCGAATCGCGGCCGCGGTTCCGGGGCTGGATCGACGACGTCCGCATCTACATGGAGGCCCTCACCCCCGAGCACGCGGCGGTGGTGGCGACGGCCGAGTCGCTGCCCGACATCGCCCGCATCGCCCCCGCCGACCGGACGACGGGGCAGGCCGAGAAGCTCCGCCTCGCCTTCCTCGACCAGTACGCGGCCGAGGAGGTCCAGGAGGCGTGGCGCCACGTCGGCGACCTCGAGGACCAGCGGGCGGAGATGTGGGAGAGCTTCCCGACGATCATGGTCATGGACGAGCTGAGCCCGCGGCGCGAGACGTTCCGGCTCATCCGCGGGGCCTACGACGTGCCCGGCGAGCGGGTCGACCCGAGCGTGCCGGCGATCCTGCCGCCGTTGCCCGAGGGGGCCGAGCCCAACCGGCTCGCGTTCGCGCAGTGGCTCGTCGACCCCGAGCACCCGCTCACCGCCCGGGTCGCCGTGAACCGGCTGTGGCAGATGCTCTTCGGCACCGGCATCGTCAAGACGAGCGAGAACTTCGGCCTGCAGGGCGATTACCCCAGCCACCCCGAGCTGCTCGACTGGCTGGCGACGACGTTCGTCGACTCGGGCTGGGACGTCAAGCAGCTGATGCGGACCATCGTCACCAGCGCCGCCTACCGGCAGGACTCGACCATCGCCCCCGGGGCCTTCGAGGCCGACCCCGAGAACCGGCGGCTGGCGCGGGGACCGCGCATGCGGCTGCCGGCGCAGCTCATCCGCGACCAGGCCCTGGCCGTGTCCGGCCTCCTCGTCCCCGGGCTCGGGGGACCGTCGGTCAAGCCCTACCAGCCCGCGGGCCTGTGGGAGGCGGGAGCCAGCCAGACCTACGTCCCGTCGGAAGGCGACGCCCTCTACCGGCGCAGCCTCTACACCTACTGGAAGCGCACGCTGGCCCCGCCGTCGATGCTCGCGTTCGACTCGCCGACGCGCGAGACATGCATCGTCCGCACCGACCGCACCAACACGCCGCTGCAGGCCCTGAACCTGATGAACGACGTGACCTACGTCGAGGCGTCGCGGCACCTGGCGCAACGCATCATCCGCGAGGGGGGCGAGACGCCGGAGGACAAGGTGGCCTACGCCTATCGCCTCGCCACCCAGCACCGCCCGCGGCCCGAGGTCGAGGAGGTGCTGACGGACAGCTTCAACGACTACCTCGGCCGCTACCAGGCAGATCGGCAGGCGGCGCTCGAGCTCGTCAACGTCGGGGACTCCCCGCGCGACGAGACCCTCGACATCGCGGAGCTGGCCTCCTACACGATGGTCGCCAGCATGATCATGAACCTCGACCGCACCATAACAAAGGACTGACCGATGGCACCGCAATCCGAACTGCAGCATCTGCTCACGCGGCGGCGGTTTCTCGAGCTGGCCGGCACCGGCATCGGCACGGCCGCGCTGGCCACGCTGTTCGGCGACGACATGCTGGCCCAGGCGCCGGCGCCGGTCGGCGGCCTGCCGGGGCTGCCCCACTACGCGCCCAAAGCCAAGCGGGTCATCTACCTGTTCCAGGGGGGCGCGCCGTCGCAGCACGACTTGTGGGAGCACAAGCCGCAGCTCGCCAACCTGCGCGGGACCGACCTGCCCGACTCGGTCCGGCAGGGACAGCGCCTGACCCCGATGACCTCGGGCCAGGCGGGCTTCCCCCTCGTCCCGTCGGTCTTCAAGTTCGACCAGCACGGCCAGTCGGGGGCGTGGATCAGCGAGCTGATGCCCCACACCGCCAAGATCGCCGACGAGCTGTGCTTCATCAAGACCATGCACACCGAGGCGATCAACCACGACCCCGGCGTCACCTTCTTCCAGACCGGGGCCCAGCTCGCGGGCCGGCCCAGCGTGGGGGCGTGGATGTCCTACGGCCTCGGCAGCATGAACAGCGACCTGCCGACGTTCGTCGCGATGGTCACGAACCGCGGCGGCAACCCCATCTACGACCGGCTGTGGGGCAGCGGGTTCCTCCCCTCCGAGTACCAGGGCGTCAAGTTCCTCTCCACCGGCGACCCCGTCCTCTACCTGTCGAACCCCCCCGGGGTCGACCGCGGCCTCCGGCGCCGCTTCCTCGACGACCTCGGCAAGCTCAACCAGCTCGACGGCCAGGAGTTCGGCGACCCCGAGACCACCACGCGCATCGCCCAGTACGAGATGGCCTACCGCATGCAGGCGTCGGTGCCCGAGCTGACCGACATGTCGGACGAGCCCGACAGCGTCTTCGAGCGCTACGGGCCCGACTCGCGCATCCCCGGCACCTTCGCCGCCAACTGCCTGCTCGCGCGGCGGCTGGCCGAGCGCGACGTGCGCTTCATCCAGCTCTTCCACCGCGGATGGGACATGCACACTCAGCTGCCGCGGCGCATCCAGACCCAGGCCAAGGACGTCGACCAGCCGCAGGCGGCCCTGGTGATGGAGCTGAAGGAGCGCGGCATGCTCGACGACACCCTGGTCGTCTGGGGCGGCGAGTTCGGCCGCACCATCTTCTGCCAGGGCCGGCTGAGCGAGGAGACCTACGGCCGCGACCACCATCCGCGGTCGTTCACCATCTGGTTGGCCGGCGGCGGCGTCAAGCCCGGCACGGTCTACGGCGAGACCGACGACTTCGCGTTCAACATCGCCAAGGACCCGGTGCACATCCACGACCTGCACGCGACGATGCTGCACCTGCTGGGCATCGACCACACGCGGCTCACCTTCCAGTTCCAGGGCCGCGACTTCCGCCTGACCGACGTCCACGGCGAGATCGTGAACGGCGTCCTCGCGTAGGCACTTGCGCGTTGGGAGTTTCGCGTCAGCGAAACTCCCAACGTGACCGCAAGGTCGCGCAGTGGCGGATCAGTCAGCCGGCGCGCCAGGCGCCGGCTATCCCACGGACCGGCCGCGCCGACGTCACGGGACGTCGGCGCGGCCCGCGCCACGCCGCGCTTCCTCCCCTCCCGACTGCAAGAACTGCTACCCTCCCGTACGCTCGCTGGCGCAATTGCTCCATTCGGCCCCGCGCCGTTGCGGTCACTGGATGCCGGCTCCCCGCTGGCCGTTCCCAGGCGTGCTCCCCGCACATGGCGGTCTCATCGCCGACCTGCGGTATCCTGACTCCGTTGCGTTCGGCGCCGTACCGGCGCGGCTCGCGCGACGCCGACGCAGGCCTGATTGGCACGCGAGTTGCTCTTGAGTTCGAGTGAGGGCGACGGCGGTCATGCGGACCGCCCAAGGAGAGAAAGCCACTATGGACCCGGTGGTGCTGACGGTAATCGGAACCGGCATCGCGTTGTTCGCCGCCAACTGGAGAGTGCAGGCGGGCTGGTTCGCCATGATGGACAAGCGGTTCGAGGCGGCCGACAAGCGGTTCGAGGCGGCCGACAAGCAGTGGGCGGAGCGGTTCGAGGTGGCCGAACGGGAGAACCACGAACGCTTCGACGCGGTCGACCAGCGGTTCGAGGCGGCGGAGCGGCTGGACCGCGAGCGGTTCGAGGCGGCGGAGCGGCTGAACCGCGAGCGGTTCGAGGCGGCGGAGCGACTGAACCGCGAGCGGTTCGAGGCGATGGGGAAACGTTCCGAGGCGGCGGAGCGCCAGAACGAGGCGGCCCACGCGGCCATCTGCCAGAACCTGAAGCATCTCGGGGACCGTCTCGACAAGTCCGAGGAGCAGGCGCGCACCGATAACCTGGCGCTGCACCAGCGCTTCGACACCCTGAACCAGCGCTTCGACGATCTGTACCGGTATCTGCTGGGTTCCGCCGCCAAGCAGGGCGCCGAGGCCTCGTGAGGCGCCGGCCATGCGCGGCCGCCTCCTGACGCACCCGCGCGACCCGGCTTGCATTGGACTGCCAGATCGCCCGCCGTCCGTTTCCATCCGGCTGGCCGCGCATGCCGCTCTTCATCTCGGATGCATGTCGCGCCAGGGACCTGCCGATCACGGTTCCCGCGCGGAGGCGATTCCAGGGGCCGTGGCGGGGGCGCGCCGCCCTCTCAGCGACATGCCGAGCAACGACGCAAAGTGGATCATCGGGACGCTGGGCGCCCTCCTGGTCGCCCTCGGCGGCATCCTCATCGCCCAGAACGCCGGCCTCACCGCCCGGGTGGACGGGATCGAAACACGTCTCGAGGGCCTGGACACGCGGTTGCGCGCCGTGGAAGTCGCGCTGGGCGAGGTCGATCGACGGATGGCCGCCCTCGAACGGACCATGCTCTCGGCCGGCGAGTAGCCCGCTCACCGGCACCCCCGCGCCCCGCTCCGCGCTCGCCGTCCAGACGGGCGGCCGGCGTCCATCAACTGCGGCGGGCGGCGCCCCCGAACGAGCCTGCCGGATTTATCGTAGTAACATAAATCGTGCCGATCGAGTTCGGCACGGAAAAGCCCGGCCACGCTTGAGGTCAGAGGCCTGGACATGGCCCGGGCCGGCGAAGTGCTGGCGGGTGCGACCCTGACCGTCGAGGACGACCGCCGGGACTATGGCGAAGATCGCTTCATCACCATCGGGTTCCTCGAAGACACGATGGTGGTTCTCGTCTGGACGCCGCGCGACGGCTCCCAACGGATCGAAAGCCAATGGACGAGAGCGAACGCTCTACGGCCCCAGATTCTGATTGGGACGCGGCTCCGGACCTCTCCCGGGACGGCTGGCCGGACAAGTTCGCTCGGGCCGCCGTCCACCGCGGCAGACCACCGATCGCCAGGCCGAGGGTGTCGACCACCATCCGTCTCTCGCCGGACGTGATCGACCACTTCAAGGCCGGCGGGCGCGGGTGGCAGACGCGGATCAACGACGCGCTTCTCGAGTGGATCGCAGGACGCGAAGCGGGAGCACCCTAGGAGCGAGATCAGCACGCGACGACCGCGGCGCGTGTGCCGGACGCCGCCACGAGGCGCTCGATGTCCGATCGATCGCTGGTGAGAATCCGATCGCCGGTCTCGGCGGCGAGGACGATGGTCGCGTCGATCGGGTCGTCGGTTCCCGCCCGGGCGAGGAGGACGCCGGCGCGGCGGCCCATCTGCTCGTCCACGGAGCGGACATCGACCCCGGGCAGGAAACGCGCGAGACGGGCCTGGCGACCCTCGCGGCTGCGCCACACCTGTCCCAGGACGATGGCGCTCGTACGCAGGTCGAGACCGTGCAACTGGGCCGCGCGCAGACGAGCCATCGTGGGGCGGTCGCCGCGCTCCACCGCCAGGAAGGCGCCGGCGTCGAGAACCAGCGCGCTCACGCGGCCGGCTCGCCCGCGCGAAGACCGAGCTCGGCCTCGGCCCGCGCCAGCTCGTCGGGAGTCAGCTCGCCCTCATCGGTCTCCCACGCATCGAGGAACTCGCGCAACGCGTCGGCGCGGAGCCTGGCCGCCGCGGCCTGCGCCAACCACGACGAGAGGCCGCCGCCGGCCGCGCGGGCGGCCCTGCGGATCTCGTCTCCGAGAGCGGACTCGAACGAGACGCTCATCTTGTCCACCTTCATGCCCGGAATACTACCATGGTATGCACCTACCATGGTGCTCTGGGCTCGCACGGAGACCCGAACGTCGCCGACCTCTGTCCAAGGCCGGTATTCGCCGGCGCGCTGATATCGGCTCTTCGTCAGGCGGCGAAGATCACCCGGACGCGGGCACCGGCGTGGTCGTGACGAGCCAGCGGGGGACGCCCGCGGGGCGGGGGGCGAGGGTCCAGACGAGGGCGACGGGGACGACGACGGTCCACGCGCGGATGAGGCTGACGTGGGGGTCGAAGCCGACGTGGAAGGCCAGCTCGCCGACGGGCAGGGCGAGGGCGGCCTGGCTGGCCGCGAGGACGCCGGCGCCGAGCAGGGCGCGGCGCCACGCGGCGCGGCCGGCGACGGCGGCCCACAGGGCGGCGAAGAGGCCCATCTGGAAGGCCGGCAGCACCGCGGCGGCGCCCTGCTCGTCGACGAACGGGTGGCCGTGGCCGGCGAGGGCCTGCAGCCCGGCCGCGCCGCCGCCGAGCAGGGCGCCGAGCACGGGGGCGGCGGCGAAGCCCGCGGCGAGCCCCGTGCCGACCGCCATGAGGGCGCGCGCGGCCCCCGGCCGGCCGCTGCCCGCCGTCCACACGGCGGCGGCGGCGACGAGGAGGACCGAGACGAGGGTCTGCGAGAAGCCGTGAATGGCCACCTCGTAGTTGCCGACGATGGCGGCGGGCGCCGCGAGCACGAGGACCCGGGCGACGCCGATGGCGAGGAAGATGACGGGGGCGGCGGCGAGGGCGAGGGCGCGGCGCCACGGCACGAGGGGCGCGGCCAGCACGCCGGCCAGATAGACGGGGATGAGCGGCGTGAACACGCACTCCTGGGTGACGAGGAAGCCGCCGTGCGCGGTGTGCAGGCCGGCCCCGATGACGGTGGTCTCGGTGCCCGCGGCGGTCAGAATGGCCCCGCCGCTCAGCGCCACCCAGCCCGCGAGCACGCGGACGAGGCTGCTCTGGTAGAAGAAGGGGGCGGCCGCGAAGTAGGCGGCGACGAGCACCGCGGTCAGCACCAGGAACCGGCGGGTCGCCCCGCCGAGCACCGGCACCGTGCCGAAGAAGTCGCCGGCGGCCGCGCCCGCGGCGGGGGGACGGCCGGCCCCGCCGGGGCGGCTCCCCTGCCGGTCCATCCAGCCGTAGACGTAGGCGGCGGCGGCGAGAATCAGGATGCCGGGCCACACGTAGAGGTGCAGGGCGTCGAGCAGGGCCCGGTTCTCGGCCACCATCGACAGCGAGCCGAGCCGCATCACGTTCAGCGCGGTGATGGCGGCCAGCCCCACCGCGGCGCCGCGCAGCCGCGACCCCCACGCCGCCGGGTACGCGAAGATGGCGCCCATGCACAGGGCCATGGGGTCGCCGCCGCTGCAGCTCGCGTCGGCGTAGAGCAGGCCCGACGTCACCCCCGTCAGCTGCTCGGCCACCCGCTGCTGGAGCTGCGCGAACGGCGTCAGCAGGGCGTTCTCGACCCACCCGAGGCGCATCAGGCCGAACAGCCCCACGAACCACGCCCCGATGGTCACCGCGAAGCGCAGCCCGCCCCCGGCGGCGGCGGGTCGGGCGGCGGCAGGTTCGTGGTCGGCGGCGTCTGTCTTGGCAGCGTCCATCGGTCGGTTTCTCTCCTGGCTAGCGTTTAGTATAGCGGTTTCGGGCGCTCACCCGATCGCCTTGCTTGTCGTCGTCACCGCCGGGATGGACCGGCTCAACCGCCCGGGTGGACCGGCTCGAAACACGTCTCACGGCCCGGATGGACCGGCGGGAAACACGCCTCGACGGCCTGGACATGCGGTTGCGCGCCGTGCAAGTCGCGCCGGGCCGGAGCGATCACCGGCTCGCCGCCCTCGAACGCATCATGCCCCCGCCGGCGAGCGATGCGCCTGCCGCGGCATTCCCGGCCGCTACTCGAGCACGACCGGCAGCCGGGCGATGACGTCGTCGCCGTCGCGGAGGACGAGCGCGTGAACGCCGGCCGGCCACGTCCCGTCCGGCGAGACGAAGTAGAGGTCGCCCCAGGCGTGCTGCTGCCGGCCGAGGCGGGCGATGCGGTCGGGGACCCCGCTGCCGGGGTGCATCCGGAAGAAGAACCGGAAGCCCGCCGGCTGCCTGATGTAGTCGACGACCCGGTGGTGGAAGTTGTTCACCTCGTTCTGAAGCTGCCGCACCCCGCCGATGTCCCGACGGTGGTCGCGCACGGACGCCATCGGCACCTCGGCATGTGTCTGCCCTCCCCCAGGCGTGCCGCGCTCCCCGGCCGCAGGACACTGTACCACCGATGTTCCGGAGGCCGCCCCGATTTGGCCTCGGAGGAACCGCAAGGAAACCCGACGCTGGTCAACCTTGCGGCGGAGTGATCGACGATGGTAGCCTATATTCCAGAATCTGGAACATGGAACACTCATGAGCCCGTCGTCCCTCCTTCCGCAGGACGTTGTCGTACTGGCCAAGTTGTTGCTGTATGCCAAGCCGCGCCCATCGCTCGTGCGAATGGCCATCGATCTGTTCCTCAGCGCGTCCCAGGTCCACGCCGCCCTCATCCGATTGGCGAACTCGCGGCTCGTCTTCAACGACGCCCGCGACAGCAGGCCGAACCACCGGGCCGCCGAGGAATTCCTGGTGCACGGGGTGAAGTACACGTTTCCGGGAATCCGGGGCACCGTCACGCGCGGAATGCTCACCTCATACGCCGCGCCGCCGCTGAACCGTCAGATCTCCGGAGGGACTGATCCCCCGCCAGTCTGGCCTCTAGCGAGCGGTCTGCACCGCGGCGTCTCGCTCGCCCCGCTCCACAAGATGGTACCCCTTGCTGCGCGTGCGGACCCCGGACTCTACGAGCTGCTGGCTCTCATTGACGCCCTGCGTGATGGTCGTGCACGAGAGAGAAGCCTCGCAGAGCAGAAGATCATCGAGCGCGTACGAAGACCTCGCCATGCCTGATCCCAACCTCCAATTGCTGGAAGCCGCCGCGCGAGTGCTGGAGCCTTTGCTTGACGAGGTCGTGTTCGTGGGCGGCTGCGTTACGGGACTGTTGATCACCGACCCGGCGGCGGCCGGCATGCGGCCTACGACCGACGTGGACGTGATAGGCTCCGTGAGCGGAAGACAATCGTGCCACGGGAACTTGACCGTTCGTGCCGCCGACGGCTCGATCTGGCAGGGTTGAGCCTCCGCCACCGAATACAGGAAGGGGATGACGCTGTTCCTGCCGCCGGACGAGCGAGCCAGGCTCGTCTTCAGGTGCTGCGGCGACGACTCCGGACCGTCGCGGGGTCGCGGTAGGCGTCTGCCGCCGTCACCGCGCCGCTTCACGGCCCGGGGCCCCGCCGTCGGCCTCGGGGCGCACCGCGACCGAGGCCAGCAGGTAGCCGTGGCGGCGCAGGCGGGGCCAGCGCCGGGACGCCCAGTCGAAGGGGGCGCAGAGGGCGCCGGTGAGCCGGGCGCACCAGCGCAGGGGGGCGAGCCTCGAGGTGTGGCAGGCCAGATCGGCCATGCGCAGCCAGCCGGGGATGAACAGGATGCCGGTCTCGGCGGTCACCTCGAAGCCGGCCCGTTCGAGCATGCGGCGGAAGACGGGCCGGGAGTACGACTTCTCGAAGCCGTAGCCGTAGAGCCCGATGCGGTAGATCAGGGCGACGAACAGGGGGCGCAGGAACGGGTCGCGGCGGTTCGGCACCCCGATGATCGCGGTGCCGCCGGGGCGCAGCACCCGGCAGATCTCGCGGAGGGCGCCTTCGGTGTCGTCGAAGTGCTCGACCGTGCCCATCGAGTAGATGGCGTCGAAGCTGCCGTCGCGGAACGGCAGGGTGCGCACGTCGCCCTGCACCCCGTGCAGCTCGAGGCCGGCGTCGGCGAAGCCCCGCCGGGCGTCAGCCACGATGGCCGGCGAGATGTCGACGCCGAACGCCCGCGCCCCCTCGCCGGCGGCCCAGCGCAGAATGCGGGTGTTCTTCGCCTCGTCCCACAGATCGGTCTTGAAGATGCGCTGCCCGGCGAGGGCGGGCAGATAGGTGGCGAGCAACCAGCGCTCGTCGAAGCGGTACTGGGCGGTCGACCGGGCGCCGCCGAGGTCGGGAAAGTTCTCGCCGACGTCGGCCCAGAAGCCCTTGTAGCGAGACTGCTCGTCGGCGGCGGCGGACCCGGCGGGGAGGCCGCCGTCCCGCGGCTCGGCTTCCTGCCTGATCGGCTCTCCCGGAGTCTGCGCCGTGTCAGGCACTGACCAACTGCCGGCCGCCGACCGCGAGCTCGGTCCAGCCCGAAGACCCCGGCGCGAAGCAGAAGAGGTCGAGGGCATCGCGCAGCCGCCGCGCCCGCGTCTCGTTCTCGGCGCGAAAGTCGCAGATGTGCAGGTCGATGGTGACGTGGTCCTCTTCCGGCCACAGGTGCAGCACCAGATGCGACTCGGCGAGCACCCACACCAGGGTGGCGCCCCCGCCCGGAAACGGCACCGCCTGCTCGGCCATCACCTGCAGGCCGGCCGCGTCCACCTGGGCGGTGACGGCCCGCAGCAGACCCGCGGCGTCGTCCTCGGCGGCCCGCAGGCCCTCCGAGTAGCCGCCCTCGCCCACGAAGTGGTGTGCAGTCACGCGCTGTCCCTCACCGGCAACCTGTCCCGCGGGGACGCATCCTCCCCTCGTCCCGCGGGCCGACGCTCCGGCCGGGCTATCGGCCGGCTCGGCAAAGCCGATAGTCTATCACTTCTGACGGCTTCAGGCGGGTTCATTCCGCCGAGAACCGCATGAGCAAGGCAACGAGCGCCGACGTGGCGGCGACTCCGGTTCTTCCGACGAAGGATCCCCTCTATTCGTACCGGACCGCGTCGACCGGCTGAAGCCTGGCCGCCTGCAAGGCGGGATAGATGCCGAACACGAGCCCGACCACCGCCGAGACGCCGGAGGCCAATGCGACGGCGAGCAGAGAGACGCTGGTGCTCCACTCGGCGTAGGCGGTGATGCCGAACGACGTGGCGACGCCGACGACGATGCCGATGCCGCCGCCCGACAGCGTCACGATCAGGCTCTCGGTCAGAAACTGCACCACGATGTCGCGCGCCGTCGCGCCCACGACGCGCCGCAGGCCGATCTCCCGCGTCCGTTCCAGCACCGACGTCAGCATGATGTTCATGATGCCGATGCCCCCCACCAGCAGGGACAGCACCGCGACGCTGCCAACGACCACGTTGAAGGTCCGCTGCGTGCGCATGCGTTGATTCAGCAGGTCCCGCGGCACGACGACGTCGACCGCGGGCGCGGCGCCGTGCGCGCGGGCCAGCGTCCGCTCGATGGCCCCGGCGACGGCCGGCACGTCATCGCCGTCCGCGACCTGAATCCAGAGCTCGTCGATCCTCTGGCCGGGCGCGACCGGCCCGCTCGTGGGAAGCAGGCCGGCGAGCGAACCGATCACGACGCGGTCGAGGTCGCGAGCCGCCGCGGTGCGTCCGGCCCGCCCCCCCGTCGAACGGGCGGCCAGCACACCGACCACCTCGCACCAGCCCTGGTTGATTCGCACCCGCTGACCGACCGGATCGCGGTACCCGAACAGCACGCGGCGCAACCGGGCGCCCAGCACGCAAACCGGCGCCAGGGCGCGCCGGTCGAGCGGCATCAGGAAACGGCCCCGCTCGACCGTCAGGTCCAGCACCGACCCGTACGCCGCCTCGACGCCCAACAGCGAGGTGCGCCGGCCGGCCAGCGGGCCGGTCACGACGACGCCGCGGTCGATCAGGGGGCTCACGGCGCTCACCCGCGGCAGCAGGTCGCGCAACAGGCCGGCATCCTCCCAGCGGAGCCCCTCGTCGCCGAAGCCCCGGTTACGCACGATGACGTTGTCGAGGCCGAGCTGCTCCACCTGCTGCAGCACGTCTTCGCGAGCGCCCTCGCCGACCGACAACATGGCGATGACGGACGCGATGCCCAGCACGATGCCGAGCGTGCTGAGCGCGGTCCGAAGCCGGTATCGGCCCAACGCCTCCAGGCTGATGGCGAGGCTGTCGGCGCGCCGCGTCCATCCGGGCCCTCGGTTCATCTCGCAGACGGCAGGGACCGTCCCTCCGCCCGCACCAGCGACGTGACCCGGTCCCGCGGCCCCTCGGCGCCGCCGGCCGGTTCGCCGACGAGCATCACGCGCTCTCCTTCCGCGACACCCGCCAGCACCTCGACAAACCGCGGGTTCTGCTCTCCGAGTTCCACCTGCGTCGCCTCGACCCGGCCGCCGCGGCGCAGGTTGACCAAGGTCAGTCCGTCGCGCTCGAAGAGCGCGCTGACGGGCAGGCGCACCACGTCCTGCCGCTCGCCCACCCGGATGTCCACGCGGGCCGTCATCTCCGGCCGCAGCTCGGCCGTGGTCGGCTCCAGCTCGACGGTGACGTCGAACCGCTTGGTCTCCGCCATCCCGTCACGCGTGGTGCGCGCCAGGACGCCGATGGCCATGACCCGACCGGACAGCTGCAGGTCCGGGAACGCTTCGAGAAGCACGGTGACCGGCTGCCCCGGCCGCACACGATGGACGGCCCGCTCCGGCACGGCGGTGTCGACGAGCATGCGGCTCACTTCCACCACCCGCGCGATCCCCTGGCTCGGCGTCACCCGGTCGCCGAGCCTGACCTTCCGGCGCGGCGACGACGCCATGAACTCCTCGTAGACCACCAGCCCCGAACTGTCGGCGTAGATGGTGCACCGCTCAATCAACGCGGCGATCTCGGCCACCCGCCGCCGCGCGGCGGACAGCCGCCGGTTGACCCCGTCCCGCTGTGCGCGCTTCTGCGCCAACAGCAGCTCGGCCCGGCGGTGGCTGAGGGGGTGCGTCTGCTCTAGCAGCACGTCGGCGCGGCGGCGCGCCATCGCGAGATCGGCCTCCGCCGTCTCCAACTCCGCCACCGAGCGTTCGAACTCGTCTCGGGTGATGAAGCCCTGATCGAGCAACGGCTCCAGGTTCGCGACCTCGCGCCGCAGCCGGTCAACCTTCTTCTCGGTAAGGGTCAGGCTGGTCCGACTCTCCTCCAGGGTCAGCGCCCCTTCGCCGTCGACCATCGATTCGTGTTCCGCCGTCGCTTCGAGCAGCTCGAGATCCGCCACCTGCCGCGCGAACTCGACGTCGCTCACGCTGTCCCGGGCTTGCCGCAGGTCCGCCTCGAGGTCCCGGGTCTCCAGGCGCGCAAGCAGGTCGCCCTCCCCAAGGCGCATGCCCTCCGGCGCCAGATGCACGATCTCCAGCTCGCGGCCGTTCACCGGCGAACGATACGTGATGGACCCCGCGGCGCGAAGCGTTCCCGGGCTGACGAGCTCCACGACGAGGTTCCCGCGGTCCACCGTCCACGCCAGATCGAGCCCGTCGTCCCCCGGGCCCCACACCGCCATCAGGCCGGCGGCGCATACCGCGACAAGAACGCCCGTCGCCAGCCCCCACCGCCACGTCCTCGACATGACCGGCTACCAGATGTCGCGGCGCACGTCGAGGGTCCCCACCGTGGCAAGAAGGGTGAGCCGGGCCACCGCGAGATCCGCGAGCACGGCCAGCCGGCGGTTGGTCGCATTCAGCAGTCCCGCCTGTGCGTTGACCACATCGAGGTTGTTCGAAAGGCCCCGCTGGAAACGGAGCGAGGCCAGCTCCACCTCCCGCTCTGCAAACTCCACGCTCACGTCGGCGCTCCCGAGCCGGTTCTCCAGCCGCTGTTGCAGACGAACCGCGCGCCGCGCCTCCTGGGCGATTTGACGCCGCAGGGTGTCGCGAGCCCGGGCGCGCCGGCCCCGCTCGATCACCGCGGTCTGGACCCGAGCGGACTCGGCGGTGCGATCCAGCGGCGTCGACGCCGAGAAGAACGTGATCGGCTCGAACCGGTCCACACCGAACGCGTTCCGCAGGTCGTCCGCCGTCTCGCGCCGCGTCAGGGCCACGCTGACGTCGAGCTGCGGCAAGAGCTGGTGCCGCGCGAATCGCACGTCGCGCTCGGCCTCGTCGACCGCCGCATCGGCATCGCGCAGCTCGCTGCGGTTCTCCAACGCCAGCGCCACCGCCAGCGCCGGCGCCATCGGCGTGACCCTCCCGTCCATCTCCGCGACAACGCGAAACTCGTAGTCGGCGTCCCGCGCCATCAGGAACCGCAACTGGTCCTTCAGGTCCTCGACCGTACTCTCGACGTCGAAGAGCTGACCCTCCGCCTCCGCCACGAGCTGCCTCGCCCGGAACACGTCCAGCTGCGACACGAGGTTCGCGCGCAGCTTCGCCTCCGAGGCGGCGAGCAGGCCCCGGGCGTTGTCCACCGTGGCCCGCGCGGCGACCGCGAACTCCTGCTGGGCAATCAACCGGTAGTAGGCGCCGGCGACGTCGATGGCGAGCTGCTGTTCCGCAAGGACGTGCTGGCGCTCGGCGCCAGCGATCTGATACTCCGATCGTTCGATCTGCCGGCGGCCGACCGCCGGCCCGAAGCCTCGAAGCAGCGACTGGCTCACGAGCAGGGTCGTATCTGCGGCGTAGAAGCTGCCAATCTGGTTGCGGAACGTCGACGCCCCCACGTCCATCCGGACTTCCGTCCCGGTCGGAAACCGCCTCGACGCCCCGACCCCGTAGGTCTGGTTGCGAACGTCGGACTGTCCGAGGGACCCGAGCAGGTTCGGCGTGATCCGCGTCGCGAAAGCGGACGCCGCAACCGTCCGGCCGAGCCGCGCCTGCTCGACGCTCTCGCGCGATGTCGCCACCCGGTCGTTGCTCGCCAGGGCGGCCCGAACCGCCTCGGGGAGCGTCAGCAGCGGCGCGGCATCCTGGACCCGGACATCGGCCGACGCCAAGAGCAGCAGCGCCGCAACCACCAAGACCCGCACGGCCGGTCGTTGTCCTTTCGTCGCCGTCACTTCACCGCCTTTCCGGCATCTCGCAAGTCGGCGCCGCTCGCGTGGGAACCGCGCCGGCTTCCGCAAGCTCGAACAGCGCTGTGATCAGGGCGTAGCCGTCCCATTGTCTGTTGACGAGGGATCTGGCACGGAGATCCCCACCTCGGAGAACTCACCCCGGTAAACAAAGGGCTTGTCAGGGATTCGCAATGGCGTACCACGCCGCGTCAACGCTTCCCCGTTTGCCGATTGACAGCCGCCCGGCAACTAGTGCTGCGCCACGACTAAACGTTCGGGTGTGCGATGCTGTGATTCGTCAACGATGGCGCGCTGTTAATCCCATGCCCGTGTCCGAAGATTGAGACGTGACGCACCACTAGGGCCTCGCGCAGCTCACGCTGAATGACCAACCGGTCCCGGACCCGCCTGCACAGTTGGGGATGACCTCCACCTCGACTATCGAACTTCGACCCGAGAATGACAAGGTTTGCGTGAGCGTGCCTCCGGTACCGACGCAGCCGGTGTCGAAGAGAGTGCTTCCCTCATAGCGAACGATCATGCGGTCTTCCAGACTCTGAGTGTTGTACAAAAAATCGAACCTGCCACTGAATCGCCCGAGACCGACGCGATGCGTCTCAGGGGTGTCGCCACCAGGTCTGACTTGCGCATTGCAGGGTGCTGCGACGGGCTCCTGCGAGACACTGACCGTCTGTCCGGCGATGGTCACGCTGCCGGTCCGGGATTGCATCCCGTTCTGGCCCACCGTCAACGTCACGGATCCAGATCCGCTGCCGCTGCCTGGACTGACAGAGATGAACGCGGTGCCACTGCTCGCGGTCCACTCCGCCGGGCTGCATTCTGGCGGGTCCGCATTAACGTCGACGAAAAGAAGATCTCCATTTCCATCCACCGTGAAGGATGTTGGCGACACCGAGAAAGTGCACGGTTCCGATTGCGTGAGCTCCTGGACCACCAGGAGGCCCCCCGCGGCCGCGCCGGCGATGCCGGCAATCGCGCCGACGCCCAGTCCGCCGCCCGCACCACCGCCGGCGCCGCCCGCCGCGGACGCGCCGCCGCCACCCCCGCCCCCGCCGGTCGTCCCGGCCCCCGCCGCTGCCGCTTGCGCCGCGGTGGCGTAGTTCGTCTGGACGATTGCCGCCGTCGCCGCCTGGCCCTGGAACGTGGCGTTGACCGACAGTTGCACCGCCCCGGTGGAGATCGGGTTCACGGCGACGGCGGCCTGCCCCAGCGCATTCGTCGTCACCGCAACCTGCGAGAGCCCCGCGTTGAGGGTGGCGTTGCCGCCCTGCAACAGAAAGAACACGGACGCCCCGACCACCGGGAGATCGTTGCTGTCCCGCACTTCTACAAGGGTCGGCACCGCGGTGCCTTGCGCAATGATGTTGACGTTGTCCTCACCTTCGAGCACGACGATGCGCAATTCGTCGTCCTGCGCCCGGGCCGCGCCAATGGCCAATCCCGCAACCAGCATCGCCGCGAAAAGGCGACTCGCGAGCTTCAAACCGCAGCATGTCGTTCCATACGCCTTCGGGTACATGTACGTCCCTTTCCATCTCGTCGAATGACCGGCATTGGAGGACGGAATCGCCGCCCCTCAACATCGGAGCCGCGGAAGGATGCCCGTAATCTGTTCCAGATAGTTGCGGGCGTTGCCGGATTCGGCGAGATACTCGTTGATGGACAGCATGCGGTCGTAGCTGCGCGCCGCCGCCGTGAGGTAGTCGCACGACCGGTAGAGGTTGAACAGATCGCGATTGATGTTGCCGAGCAGAAAGTGCGCGATGGGGTCGTCCTCGCCGTAGCCCACCGCGCGCGTGCAGTACTCGCGCGCGCGCAGCGGGTTGTACGTCTTGTTCTCCGTGATGCAGAGTCCCAGATAGCCCGCGGTGCGCTGCTTCCTCCAGGCATCCTCGCGATCGGCGTGACGGCGCCGGGCCACGCCGAAGATGAAGCCCAGCCTCTCGGCGAAGGACGACTCGAAGTTCGTCAGGGCCAGGAATCTCTGGTAGCCTTCGCGGGCCTCACGATACAGGGCCTGCCGGCCGGTCACCGGCCCGCCGCCGTCGGCCGCCAGGTGCCGGAGCGCGTCGGCCTTCCACAGATGGGCCATGGCAATCGAGTCGTTCAGCGCGATGGCCTCCTGCGCCGCCGCCACGGACTGCTCCCAGGCCCCCAGGTCCCAGTACGCGCGGGCCAGCATGGCGTAGAGCTCGTCGGTCGGCTCCAGACGCGCCGCGTCGGTCAGCTCCCGAATGGCGGCGTCCGGGTCACCGGACTCCAGCAGCACCCCGGCCAGATGCACCCGGGCGTCCACGTAGCTCGGGTCAATCTGGAGCGCCGAGCGGTACGCATCGATGCTCTTCCGCAGGTCGCCCAGCAGGTGGTGGGCCTGTCCCAGCTGGTGGTGGGCCCGGCTGTAGCCGGGATCCTCCTCGAGGGCGGCCATGAAGAGGTCCCGGGCGTCTTCGAGATCCTCCCGGCTCTGCGAGCGCCCCACCGGCAGCATGTTCAGAGGATTCAGCGACGAGCGTTCCGTGGAGAGCAGGCGCTCGCCCCGCGCGCCCAAGTCGAGCGCCGACGGCCGGACCCGGCGCACATAACGAATCCGCAGCCTGACGGTGACCTCCTGGCTCGGGGCGATCATGATCTGCCTGGCGTACGGCTCGTAGCCCTCCCGCACCCCCATGAACTCGTGCATGCCCGACGACAGACCCGGAATCCTGAGCGGCTCGCCCCTCGAAAGGGACCCGACCAGCGCGCCATCGATGTAGAGGTCCACATCGTCCAGGTTGACCTCGACGATCGCGGTCCCGAGCAACGAGGGGGATTCCGGGTCGACGGCGCCGAGGCAGGCCGTTCCGACGCCGAGCAGCATGGCGGGGTCGTAGTCGCCCCGCGCCGTCGGCGTCTGCGAGAGGCTCCGGGACCGGGCGTACTGACGCACGTTGGTTCGGACGTACTCGATGACCTCGTCGGCCGTGATCCGCCCGTCGCACGGGTCGTTGTCGGCGTGCCCCTGCCAGGCCTGGGTCAGGAAGTAGGTGAAGAAGCCGTAGCCGGTCGACAGATCGCGATCTTCGTAGCTCTGCTCCCGTTCCCGGGTCGCGGTGAGGGTGAGGAAGTTCTGCGGCAGGCTGCTGAAGTGCGCGTCCAGCGCCTCGTTCGTCGTCTCCGCGTTGACCTTGCCGGAGTGGCACGCGTCGGTGAGCAGCACCTTCCAGCGCGCCGGGACCCGGCTCGACATGACCGCGCCCAGCGTCGCCATCGGATACGCGGTCTCGGCGACCCGGTCGGGGTCGAGGTCCGCCGGGGCCAGATACCCCCGGCCGTTCTCCACCAGGCCGTGGCCGGCGAAGTACACGACCACCCGATCGGCCGGTGTCGTCACCGACGGCAGCCACTCTTCGAGCGCGTGCCGTATGTTCGAGAGCGTCGCCGCCGAGCCGGTCAGCAGCCGCACGTTCTCGGGCGGAAACTGGCCTCCCTCGGGGCTGATGAGCACGCGGTACATCGCCTCCGCGTCGCTCTGCGCGTACCGCAGCTGCCTGGACTCGTCCAGATTGCGGTACTCGCCCACGCCGACCACGAGCGCGTAGCCTCGCGGCATCGTCGGCGGCGGCCCCGGCTCCGGCCCCGGCGCGTCCAGCACGAGATCGCGGCCACGGACCTGGTCCTGCTGCGGCGGCGGCGACGCCTGCCCCGCATCGCCCGCCAGCGCCGCCAAGAGCGCGGTCGCGAGCGCGACCGTGCCCCCGTACGGACCCACCATTCTCCGAGCTGATGCGCGAGCCATCTCTCCACCTCCCGACCCGGCGAGCACCCCCCGCCGCCGACGCATCGCCTCGACGGCGGCGGGACCGACGGCGCGTCCGGCCCCGCTCATCGGTGCCGAAGCTCCAGCGTCTCCTGCACGATGCCGCCGACCTCGTCCTGATTCACGATGTAGACGGCCTGCACGGCCGCGCCCGGCGCGGCGGGCACGACCTCGTCCTTCTCGAACAGCAGGTCCCGCGGCCGGATGGTGCGGGTCAGGTCGTCCACCGTCGACCGGGCCACCGACTCGACCCTGACGACGGGGCCGTCGGCCCCGGGTAGCGCGCTGACCTTCTCCCGACTCAGATAGACCATGATGCGCTCGGTGCCGGGGTTGTCATCGAACCGGAACCATCCGCCCGGCGGAATCTCGACCTCGGTAAAGCGCGAGACGTCGTTGCGGCCGCTCTGCATCTGAGGGTGCGGGAAGAGCATCGACCACCGGCCGCTCGTCCCCTCCTGGATCACGTACAGGAACCCGTCGATGTTCGGCTCGAACCCGAGGCGGATGCGGTCGCCGGACCGGAAGACGGTGTCCGGAGCGACCTCGACGGCCTCGCCGGCCCCGCCCCGGCGCAGGACGCGGTACTTCAGCCCGGCGTTCGGGACTCGCGAGGCCGACGCCCCCGGCCTCGCCCCGGCGTCCGCGTAGTACAGGTCCATGGCGCCGGGCGCGCCCGCGGGAGCGCTCAGGTAGTGGTCGCCCAGCAGCGACTGGTACTCGTGCGGCCGTTGCCGACCCCCGGTCGATTCCAGCACGCGCCCGCGCACCCGTCGAAACAGGGCGCTGATCTCCAGCGGCCGTTCCAGATACGTCAGCAGAGCCTCCGTATACGGGCTGTTGCGGCCCGACCCGTCCGCCGCCGTCGTACCCGCCGCCGCCGCGTAGGCCACCAGCGTCTCGTCCAGAAGCTGCTGCTCGTCGAGATCTCCGAAGCTGCCGCGACTGATGCTGCGCGTGGCGCGCACCCGCCGCATTCCCCGCGACAGCGGATTGTCACGGCAGGCATCGAGAATCACCATCCGCAGCGCCGCGCCCTCGGTGGCCCGCAGCACCCGGTCGAGCTGCACCGTCTCGTACTCCACGTCGGTGTCGCTCTCCAGCCGCGCGTCCACGGGAACCAGGTAGTTCGCGCCGTCCATCTCCATGCCGTGACCGGCATAGAACACCAGCGCCGTTCCCGCCCCGACGCTTCGCCGCGCAAAGGTCCGCAGCGCCTCGTCCATCGCGGCGCGGTCGCCGTCCAGCAGGGTCGTCACGTCGAACCCCAGCCGCCCCAACGCCGCGCCCACGTCGGCGGCGTCGTTCTTGGGGTTCGGCAGCGGGCTGACCGACACGTACGCGCTGTTCCCGATCACCAGCGCCAGCCGCTCCGCGCCTTCAGCGGCCTGGCCCCCGGGAGCGCGCGCTGGCGACAGCAACACGATGACGGCCAGCGCGAGCACCCATCGACCCGCCCTCGTCGAGACACCCCAACCATGCATGGCTTGCCTTCCTTGGACTCAGACCTGACCCGGATGCCCGCGACCCTCGCAGCCCGCGGCGAAAGGCCCCGCGCGCTCGCCTTCCCGGTGCGACGCGCGGTCCCGCCACGGGGCGGCCGGAGACCGGCGGAGTCGCTCAGAACGTGCGAACGATCTCCACCCGCCGCTGCCGATCGTCGTCTCGCGCGAGCGCCGGCAGCGGCCGATCCTCGCCGTAGCCGACCGGCCGCAGCCGCTCGCGCGCGATGCCGCGCTGAACGAGGTAGGTCACCACCGCGTTCGCGCGGCGTTGGGACAGCGCGAGGTTGTAGCCGGCGTCTCCGGTGGCATCCGTATGACCCTCCAGCGTTACCGACACCCCCGTCATCTGCGCGTCGGCGAGGGCTTCGGCCACGCGATCGACATCGCGCCTCGATGCGGCGGTCAGGTCCGCCGAGTCGAATTCGAAGCCGATCCGAAGCATGACGCTGACTTCCGCCGGCACGTCGGGATCGCCGGCCGTGGCCGGCACGACGCTCAAGGATCGGACAATCGACTCGCGGGTCACCGGCCCGTCGATGGACCGGCGCACGCGCGACTGCGCGAGCGCGTCGGCGCCGACGCCGGCGACGCCAGCGGTGACCAACACCACTACTCCCGCAACCCCGCCTCTCACCGCCCCGACTCCTCGCAACTGACGGATCCGCCGCTATCCGACGTCCGTGTGACCTGCAGACTGCGGGTGCGCTGGCGGGCCGGCGACGGGGTGGCAATGGTCGAGATCGTCTGATGGCACATCGCCCACTCGTTCAACGACACCGGTATGGCCGTCTGCGCGACCGGCGGCTGCCCTGCCGGCCGCTGCCCGACCGGCGTGGCTTCGGGAGTCAGCATCGCGACGGCCAGGCTGCGCGCTACACCCTGCGCGCGCGTGCGCACCACTTGGAACGGCCCGGCCGCCCCCAATTGCAGCGCCTCGAAAGGCCTGATGGGCTCGGTCGATGCAACGACCTTGAGAAGCTCGGTGCCCGTGGTACCGGTCACGACGATGCGCGACAGGGAAGCGGAGTCGGGCACCTCGAGCACGCGATTGGCCCGGACCAGGTTCTCGGACTGGTACTCGTTGGGAAACAGAATGGTGGTCTGGCCAGCCGGGTCGACGTTCAGGACGGTGACGTACGCGTCCTTGCTGGTCTTGACGAACAGCTTCACGTCCTCGCCGCTGGCGTAGGTGTAATCGCCGCGATCGACCCAGGCGACCACGTCGAGGTCACCTTGCGCCCCAGCCGGCGGTTTCACCTCATAGACGGCCGTCTGCTCCACCGACAAGGTCCGCGAGAGCGGGCGGTGCTCGGCCTCCTGGGCACCGGAGAAGCCGCCGGACAACACCAGGGCCGACACCGTCACTGCGCCGAGAGTTCCGTATTGCATGGCTCGTCCTCCTGTAGTCTGTAGTTTCCGCTCTGTGCCTTACCCGTGGCTGACGATCACGCGACGACGCGGACCGTGATTTCGTCCGTGGCCCAGTCCGACGTCGGCAGGGTGGCAAGCACGGCATTCAATTGCGACACCAAGGCGCCGCCGCGAATCGCCAGGCTCACCGCCCGGGTCAGGGTGGCGTTGCCGGAGAAGCCGCCGAACGGATCTCGCGTGACCAGCAGGATGACGCGGTTGACGCCAAGCGGCTCGGCCGCGGCGAGGGTGAAGCTCTGCGCCGGCGGCGACGGGTACGTCACGCTCCCCGCGGGCAGCGGCATGTTCTCTGCCAGTACCCAGACCTCACCGACCGGATCGATCAGATAGAGACTGTAGTAGCCGGCGGTGCTCGAGGACACGTTGAAGCCGAGGTTCGTGCCCATCCGGATGGGCACGGGAACCGCCGGCACCAGGCTGATCGAGAACGGCGCCCGATAGTTCTCGATGACGTCGGATTGCCGCAATTCCGCCGACGCCCCTCCGCCCGCCTGGTAGCACGGAACCGACAACGCCATCAGCGTCGCGACGATCAGCCGACCACACATACGTCGCTGCATCAACATCCCCGTTTCTGCCATTTGAGCACTCCCGCGTCGAGTCGCTACCGTACGTCACGCGACAATCGAGACCGCGATCTCATCGATTGCCCAATCCAACTGCGGCAATGCGCGGGTGGTGCCGTTCAACCGCGCCACGAACGGGTTGCTGCGGATCGCCAGACTCACCGCCGAACTCAAGGTGTTGTCGCCGGAGAAACCGCTGATCGGGTCCCGTGTAACCAGCAGGATCACACGATTGACGCCCAGCGGCTCGGCCGCGGTGAGGGTGAAGTTCTGCGCCGGCGCCGATGGGTAGGTGACGCTCCCCGCGGGCAGCGGCAAGTTCTCCGCCAGTACCCAGACCTCGGCCGCCGGATCGATCAGGTAGAGACTGTAGTAGCCGGCGGTACTCGAAGACACGCTGAAGCCGAGCTCCGTGCCGAGTCGGATGGGCACGGGAACCGACGGCACCAAGCTGATGGCGAACGGCTGTTCAGCCGGTATATACAGGACGCCCGCTGCCAAAAACCGATCAACCGGCGCGACCCGGGGGCGATCCGGGCAGGCTGCGAGCGTCACGATGCAGAAGACCGCTACGAAGAAGCCCGCGCAAGGGCTGTGAATCCATCTCCTGGACATTCCAATGCTCCTGACTGATCTCGCCATGACGCGCCCCGGAAGCTCCACACCGCTCGCGCGGGGGGCGAGGAATGCCGTCGCGCGCATCCCACTCTGCCCCCGCCAAAGTCGCCGACGAACGACTGGCAAAGCGACCGGCCGTCCACAGCTTCCGGCAAGGGACGAAACAACCCTCATGCGCGACGATACACGGCAATTGTGAACTTGCGGTGAACTTTCAGCGCGCACTGGTGCCGTTTTCGTGAATCTGCCAAGAAACTGTTGCGTTTCTCAATGGTCGACGTCTTGCGAGGCCTGACCCGGTCCGGCCATGCGGTAGCCGACCCCGCGCTCGGTGAAGATGTAGGCGGGCCGCGTCGCGTCGTCGCCCAGCTTGCGGCGCAGGCTCTTGACGAAGGCGCGAACCAGACGCGCGTCGGCAGAGTCCCGTCCCTGCCACACCCGGCGCAGCAGCGCATCGTGGGTCAGGACCCAGCCCGCGTTGAGCGAGAGCACGCGGAGCAGCTCGTACTCGGTCGCCGTCAGCTCCACCCGGCGGCCCGCCACGGTGACTCCGCGTTGCTCGTAGTGGATGGCCAGGTCGCCCAGCCGGAAGAGCTCCGGCTCGGCCTCCCTCCGCAGGGCTGCCTGGACTCTCGCCGTCAGCTCGGTCGGCGAGAACGGCTTGACGAGGTAGTCGGCCGCTCCCGTCTCCAGGGCCCTGGCAATCGTTTCGTCCCGTCCGTACCCGGAGATGAAGATGACCGGCAGATCGGCCATCTCCCGCTCTCGGCCCAGATGCGCCCCCCGTGCGCCTCCACCAGACCCTTGCAGATGGCCAGGCCCAGGCCCGACCCCGCGGCGCCGGGCTCCCGGCGGCCGCCGGCGGCGTGCTTCCGGAACAGGTGCGGCAGTCGCTCCGGCGACACGCCCCGGCCCTGGTCCGACACCGAGATCACGACGTGAACGCCCTCGCGCGCGGCCGCGACGTCGATGGGGGACGACTCGGGAGAGTGCCTCGACGCGTTGGCGAACAGGTTGTTCAGGACCTGGACGATACGCTGCGGGTCGGCCACCACGCGGGGCAGGTCCGGCGGCAGGTCGATGCGGACGGCGGGCCTGCCCCCTCCGCTCAGAAACGTGTGCCGGGCCTGCTCCACGAGGCCGGCCACCGCCGCCGGCTCGGGCACGACCGACAGCGTGCCCGCCTCGATGCGCCCCGCATCGAGCAGGTCGCCGATCAGGCCGCGCATGTGGTCGGCCTGCTCGTCGATGATCCGGAAGAACTGCACCATCTCGGCCGGGTCCAGGGCCGGCGAGGCGCCCAGGACGGTCGCGGCCGAACCCTTGATGGAGGTCAGCGGGGCTCGAAGCTCGTGGCTCACCATGCCCAGGAACTCGGCCCGCAACCGCTCCAGCTCCTCCAGCGGCGCCAGGTCCTGCAGGGTGAAGACCACGGACTCGACCTCGCCGCCCGCGGAACGGATGGGCGTGGCGCTGATGAGCATCCTGACGCTCCGGCCGCCGGGGGCCGAGAGCGCAATCTCCTCGGCCCGCACGGTCTCGCCGCTCCTCGACTGCCAGGCCAGCGAAAGCTCGGCGAGGGACACCTCCCGTCCATCCGCGCGCTGGAGCGTGAGTGCCTGCAGCAGCTCCTCCAGCGGGCGGTCCGGCGGGCACAGCCCTTCGACGATTCGCCTCGTCTCCTGATTGAACGACACCAGGGCGCCCGTCCCGGCATCGAAGACCGCGACGGCTACCGGCGAAGTGTCGACCAGCGGATCCAGGTCTACCCGGGCCCGCCGCTCGTCCTGGTGCGCGCTCAGCCGCGAGATGCGGTCCCGCAGCGCCTCGTTCTCTCGTCGCAGCTCGTCGGCAGTCGTCATCGCCGGATCATCCGGACCCCCGGCGGGCGACAATCGTCGCTCTCCCGTCGCTCGCTCTCCATGCCTCGCGCCGTCCTCCCGTCACCCGCGGCGGTACGCAGGGCGCACCGTGGACCGCGGTTCGACAAACTCTCTCTACTGTTGGAAACGCTCGCGAGGCGGGATTTGAACAACCCCGTCGTCGTCACGGAGCCTCGTACGACGCTGCCGAGGCGGACTCGATCGGGGCGAGGCGCGAGGCGGGGGCGAAGGGTCGGAGAGGGCGGCGGTGGTGGGGGAGCGTCTTGCCCGAGGGCGACTTCGGCAAGCGGGGACAGCCGGTGTCGCCGTGGCGTAGCGAGCGCGGCCGCCGGTCTACGCCGACCGATGGTCGCGGAACCGGAACGTTCGTTCCGACTGCTGCCGCGTCAGCTGCAGCGAGACCAGCGCGGTCCGGTGGGGCGCGAAGAACCGGGCGATGTGGTCGCGGGGATGGCGGACGCCGCCCACGCCGCCGCTGCCGAGGGTCGTGAAACGGGAGAAGTCGCGGTCAGGAAATCGAGCAGTCCCCCGATGTCGTCGAGATCCAAACCGGCTCCGAGACCCATCCGCCGCGGCTCGACCGAGAAGGGTGCAGCAAGCTCCGCCGCCGAGGGCGCCTCGAGCCCTCGGCGCGGGGGGTACTCCGCGAGGTCGGACCGGGCGCCCCCGGACGGCAGTCCGGGGGCAGGCGCCGCCGCGGCGGGACCCGACACCCGCAGCGGCACACAAGCGCACGGTGCGCGCCGGATCGCCCTTACCGTCGACGCTCCGGTTGCCGGGCCAGGCGCCGCCACCCGCCGCCGAGCAACGCGAACAGGAGCGCGAGAACCCCGCCCAGGGGAAGGGCCGGCACCGGCGTCAGCCCGCCGTCCACCTTGAGGTTCGGGTCATCGTTGAACGCGCGATAGCCGAGATCCACACTGGCGTCGTTGCCGGCGTTGTCCTGTATGGTCCCGCCGTTCAGATCGAACGCATCCGCGGCGATGCTGATGCCATCGTCATCGCGATCCGATTCATCCACGACGTAATCGAACAACAAGGTAGTCGTGCCATACCTCTCCCGGAACGTCGCGAAGCGCGTCTCCGCGCCGATGCGGAGCGCGAGCCGCGGCGCGCCGGTCATCGTCACGCCCTCGCTGAACCCCACTCGCGCGACGATCGCGTCACCGCGGCGAAACGTGCCGTGTACCGGCGGCTCCACGAACAAGGGACAACCGTGGGCGCCTGGTCGTCACTCCGGGTGCCGTCGACCTTGCGCGTGGGGTCGTCGGCCAAGCCGTCATGGCTCAGGCTGGCATCGCTATTGTCGTCCACAGCTCGTATCGAACCGCCGTTGAGGGTCAACGCATTCGCAGGAACGCTGATGCCGTCGTCGTCGGCGTCCGACGGCTGCACGACGTACTCGAACAAGAGGGTGTAGTCTTGCTCCACGGGTAGATGGACGCCGTTTCCCTGCGGCAGCAACTGGGCGGCCCGTACCCACGGAAGATGGTCCGCTCGCCGCGCCCGCGCCCCCACCTGTATGGTGAGTTGCGGCGTGCCCGTCACATGCACCCCCCGCGTGAAGCAACAACTACGAAAATCCTCTCGCCGGCCACGTAAGTGGCTTGGCTCGCTGGCGAACGCGAAAAAAACAGATATGCCACTGTCGGGACGCCGGATGCGCCGTTCACCTTGTACTGCGGGTCGGCTGCCAAGGCGGCATGGGTCAAGTCGACATCGTTGCCGTCGGCATCCCTGATGGAGCCCCCGTTGAGGCTCAGGGCGTCGGCGGGAACACTGTACCCGTCCGCATCGACATCGGAGGACTGCACGATATGCTCGAAGTAGAGGATGGTACCTCGCCGGTAATGGAGGTCCGCCTGCCGGGCTTGCGTTCCCACCTGTATGGTGAGCTGCGGGGCGCCCGTGACGTCGACGAGTTCAGAGAAGTGCACCCTGACGCGAAGGGAGTCACCGCGGCCGAAGGTGTCGCCCCCATCACGCGGCCGAGACCCCGGGAACACATCCGTTATCGTGGGGATAGCGTCCAGACGTCCGTCCACCTTGCGTTGGGGGTCATCCGGAACCGCCTCATGAGTCAGGTCGGCATCGTTCCCGCCGAATCGCGTATGGAGCCTCCGTTGAGCCGTACCGCATTCGCGGGAATGCCGATCCCGTCGTCGTCACGATCCGACGCCTTCACGAAGTAGCGGAAGCTGAGCCGATCCGCCGAAGACCGAGAAGAGATCGGCAGAGCGAGCCTGGTCGCCCATCTGTAGCACCAGCCTCGGATCGCCGGTCACCACCACAGGCTTGCTGAAGGTTACAGTCGCATTGACCTGTGCACCCGGGCCGAACGTGTCCCCGCTTGGCGGGCTGCTGCTGAGTTGGACCCGGGCCACGGTAGGAGGGAGAACAGAAGGGTCGACACTTCCGTCCACCTTGTGCCCGGAGTCGTCGGGCACCGCGCCATGGCTCAGGTCGGCATCGTTGCCGTCGGCGTCCTTGATCGAGCCCCCGTTGAGGGTCAGCGCGTTTGCGGGGATGCTGATGCCGTCGTCGTCGCGATCCGAGGCCTGAACGACATAATCGAACCTCAGGTACCGCCGTTCTCCCTGGTACGAGAAGATGTTCTGAAACTCCGCGTACCGCGTGTCTGCGCCTATCGTCAAGGCCACGCGGGGCTGCCCGGTGACCACAAAATCCACCCGATTGACCCGCACGTGCACCTCGACAACGTTGCCGAGGACATAGACGCCGTCCGCTGGCGACGAGACGAGGTACATGTCTTCCACCGCGGGAGCGGGGTTCTGCGCGAAGCCGGGGGTGCCGGCCGAGAGCGTCAACACAAAGACAAGGAACGTGGCCGCAACGGAGGCGCGACCGGACCGGAAGGGTTCAGAGCTCCAGCTCGGTACGTTCGGCGAGGGCACCAGGTAGTTCAGGGGGGGGCGAGATATCAAGGAATCACCTCCGTTGCGAGCAGATTGCCAATGTTCAAAGAGTAGACGCCGTACCCTGCAAGCTCCCCCGAGGGGACAACCCGACCTTACACGTCGACTGTGAACTTGCAGTGAACACGAGTAGACGCCGTACCCTACAAGCTCCCCCGAGGGGACAACCCGACCTTACACGTCGACTGTGAACTTGCAGTGAACTTCGGGCAGGCGAATGGCGCCATTCATGTGAACTTGTAAAGTATTGGTCAAATCCGAGGTGGCACGGGGCTCTGCGAGGCCTGACCCGGTCCGGCCATGCGGTAGCCGACCCCGCGCTCGGTGAAGATGCAGGCGGGCCGCGTCGCGTCGTCGCCCAGCTTGCGGCGCAGGCTCTTGACGAAGGCGCGAACCAGACGCGCGTCGGCAGAGTCCCGTCCCTGCCACACCCGGCGCAGCAGCGCAGCGCGGCCGCCGGTCTACGCCGACCGATGGTCGTGGAACCGGAACGTTCGTTCCGACTGCTGCCGCGTCAGCTGCAGCGAGACCAGCGCGGTCCGGTGGGGCGCGAAGAACCGGGCGATGTGGTCGCGGGGGATGCGGACGCCGCCCACGCCGCCGCTGCCGAGGGTCGTGAACCCCACCGGCGTGCGCTCGTCCAGCTCGGGATAGGCGGTGATGCTGAGGCTCAGGGCCTCGTGCACCTTGTCGATGGTGCGGGCGAGGCGCGTGCAGTCGACGTAGACGCTGCGGTACGAGGCGTCGCCCGAGTACTTGTGGACCTTCCGGATGGCCGACTCGTGGAACAGCTTCGCGACGAGGTCCCCGTGGTCGTGGTCCTCCTCGTAGAACTCGAGCAGGTGGTCTTCGACGCCGACCCCGTACTGGTCGCGCACCCGCACGACGGTGTTCTGGAACCCGTGGTTCCTGGCGTCGCGCCTCGGGGCCTTCGGCAGCAGCGCCCGGTTGCCGTCTTCCAGCTCCTGCCGCCACGCGTCGAACCTGTCGTCGTCGACGTTCAGCGCGTCGACGATCTTCGTCAGCAGGTCGCCGTCGGGCGTGTCCCGCCCCGCCTCGCCGATGGGGCGCCGGCGGTGCGACAGCGTGATCGTGCCGTGATTCTGGCCCTCGACCACGCCGAACGCCGTCGCGCCCGACGACGCTTCCAGGGTGTACTCGACGCCGGGTCCGGCCCCGCCCTCGTCCGGCCTCGCCGGGAACGCCGCCCCGATGCGCACGCAGCTCATGTTGGCCGTCGACGCGCGCACCGTCCCGTCCGAGCCGTCCTCGTTCGCGATCGACGAGATGCCGCGGAAGCCGCGGTTGCCGACGAGCACCGTGCACAGCACGTTCCCGGGCTGGTACATCGTGCCGCCCCGGCCGAAACGGTCGCGTTCGGCCAGCTCCCACGTGTAGGGGCTGGCGAGCTCCAGCCCCCTCAGGATGTGGGTGCCGGTCTCGAACGCCCGGCCCTCGGGCTTCTTGGCGATGAACCCCTTGTAGACCCGGCCGATGAACGACCGGCCCTTGTGGGCGAGGTGCGAGCCGAAGTTGGCGGGGGCCAGCATCACCAGATGCTTCACCGGCGCGCGCGCCGGCGTGTAGTGGCGCTGCAGCCAGTCGCGGATCACGAGGCCGCCGGTGCTGTGCACGATGGCGTCGACGCCGCCCCTCCGCCGCGGCAGCCCGTGCCGGCGCCACGCGACGTCCATCGCCTCGGCGACGTCGTCGAAGCGCACCTCGTCCTCCATGCTGACGTAGTCGGCGAGCGAGACGATGGAGACCTCGCGCCCCAGCCTCGCCCTGAGCAGCCGCGCCAAGGGCTTGAAGGTCTCGGACGTGTCGCTCCACCCGTGCAGAATGACGATCGGTCGTTCGGCCACCATACGCCTCCGGTCGGCGGACGAGGCGCCGGCGCCCCGACGGCCCCGGCGTCCCGCTCCGTATACACAACCGCGTCATGCTATCACAAATATACGGCGGGCGGAGGGGCTCGAGACGAAGCAGAATGGCGGCGGGAACCGTGAGCGGGCGGGCCGTGACTTCAATCGCCCGAGGGCTCGCTCGCGCGACGGCCGGCGCGCCGCCGCGCTTCCAGGCGGGCCAGCAGATCCGCCTCGTCGCGGCAGGCCAGCGCCTCGGCGGCGAGCACGGTGGGGGCTTCTCCTGCAATCGTGGCGGTCAGGCGCTCGGAAACGGCGAGACCGCGGTTCCGCAGAATCGAGCGAACGATCTCCGCACGACCCTCCGCACGCGCCTCGCGGCGCTGCGCGCCGAGCCAGGGATCGTCGTCGGGGCCGGTTCCCGCGGCGGCGCCCAGCGCGCGGCCGACGCGCTCGAGCACCGCGCGCGTCGCCTCGGACAGCGTCGCCTCGTTCAGGGCGACGTGAATCTCGGCCGCCGTCCAGCCCGGCAGGGCGACGCTCGCCCCCACCGCCCGATAGCCGTCCGCCGCCCGCCGATGAAGGGTCAGGCCCGGCCGGCGCCGGGGCGAGCCGCCCTCCGGCACCTCGACCCACACCTCGGGAAATCCCCACGCCTCGTACAGGCCCAGCTTGCCGCGGCGCACGTCGGTGGCGTAGTCCACCTCGAGCACCACGTCCGGCAGGTGGTCCGCCCGCACCTCGACCGCGGCGCCCCGCGGGCGCGTCTCCACCGGGTCGAGCCAGACCGTCTGGTCCGCCTGCATGATGCGCTGCCGCTCGCCCCGCGCGTCGCGCAGCAACAGGTCGGCCGTGCCGAGAGTCAGGATCGGCGCCCCGCGCACCGCCGCGATACACCTCAGCAATCCCGCGAGCTGCTGGCCGGGGCCTTCGTGATAGACGGTCGTCGGCTCGCGCGCCACCCAGGCCGTCTCGGTCGCGGCGTCCCAGTACTCGAAGCGGCCCTCGTGGTCGTCGATGGCGGCGCGCGTGATGCGCACGGGACGGCAGCCGGGGAGCTCCGGAGGGTGCTCCGCGAGGTCGGATCGGGCGACGCCCGGCGGCGGTCCGGGGGCCGGCGCCGCGGCGGCGGAATCCGCCGCCGCGGCGGGGCGGGAAGCCATTCGCGATGATACCACCCTCGCCGTCGGGTTACGGGCCGGGCGTCTGCGGCGGCAGGATGACGCGCTCGATGGTGAGGAGTCTCTGGTCGACCTTGCCGAACGCGATCTCGACGTTGCGCAGCCGCTCGTCGAAGCCGTCGAGCCGCGTCTCGATACGGTCCATCCGGGCGTCGATACGGTCCATCCGGGCGTCGAGACGGTCCATCCGGGCGGTCAGGTCGGCGTGCACGTCGTCGATGCGGGCATGCACGTCGTCGATGCGGGCGTTCACGCCGGCGATCTGCGCCGACAGCAACCCGGCGAGCACGACGACCGTGCCGATGATCCACTTCGTGTCGCTGTTCATCGTGGTCAGCGTCATCGCCGCCGACGCATCACGCGGCGTCCGGGTCCGTTCGCAGGATGTTGCGCGGCCCTTGCGGGCGTCCCCGATTTCGATTATAGAACATCCCTTCAACCACGGGTTCGGCAAGGTTCAACACCGCCGCGCTTCCAGGCGGGCCGGCAGATCCGCCTCGTCGCGGCAGGCCGGCGCCTGGGCGGCGAGCACGGTGGGGTCTTCTCCCGCAATCCTGCCAGCCAGGCGCTCTGCGCCGAGGGCTCGAGGCGCCCTCGGAGGCGGAGCTTGATTCCCGTCACGGATCCCGGACGAGGCTGCTCAGCCGGATCATCGCCCGCCGCAGCGCCATGCGGGCCGCGTCGGGACTCGGCATGTTCTCGATCAGCGCGAGCTGCTGGTAGCTGTACTGGAGCTCGCCATGGCCGACGATCAACCGCCGCTCGCGGGCGGTCAGGCGCGCCAGACCGTTCAGGTAGCGGCTCCAGGTCTCGTCATCGACGATCTGCCGGTGTTGCGGCGCGGCGTCGTCCGACAACCGGACGACCTCGTCCGGCGCGATGCTGGCCCGCCGGCGCACGGCGCGCCGCAGCTCGTCGCGAATCTGGTTCTCGACGGAGCGGCGCAGGTAGATCTGCAACGCGTTGGCATGCTTCGGTTTGAACTTCTCGATGCGCTCGAACGTGTGGTGCAGCGCGTCCTGGACCAGATCGCTGGTGTCTATGGCGCCGCGAACCCACACCGGCAGGCGGCCTCGCGCCCATCCCCGGAGCCACGACCGGTAGCGCCCGAAAAACGCGTCGATGGTGGCGCGGCTCCCCTCGTGGATCCTCTCCAGGAGACGCCACTCCGAGCTGGAGTCACCAGGATGACGTTCGCCGGCGAGCTTTCGAGAAGGAGACGTCACCACAACGCTGGCACCAACAGTGTTCCCGACGCATTGGAAAGTGTGTGCGTATTTTCCATCAGTTAGCCTGGGAAACACAACTCCGGGCTACGAAGACGACGAGACCGCGGCCGCCGGCCCATCGACACGGCCGGCCGGCGGGCGGCGTGACGGTAGTCCCGCCGGCCGTCACGCCGACCCTCGGGGCGCGGCCGGCGGGCCCCCGGCCGGCAGCACGCCGCGAAGCGCGGCCGCGAACGCGCGGGCCGTCGCCGGGCGCGCCGGCCGGGGCGCGGTCAGCACCGACGCCGCGAACCCGAGGACCGCGGCCGACCGGGACGCCCCGGCGGCCGGCGGCCCGGCGGGCCGGCCGGGGCGCTGGCGCCTGATGCCGTCCGCGACCTCGTCGGCGTCGCCGCCCGCGAACGGATGCTCGCCCGACGCCATCTCGTACAGCACGACGCACAGCGACCAGACGTCGTCCGCCTCCTCGGCCGCGTGGCCCGACAGCGCCTCCGGCGACAGGTAGCGCAGGGTCCCGCCGCGGGCGGCATCGTCGTTCACGGCGTGGGCGAGGCCGAAGTCGAGCAGCTTCGGCGACCCCGCCGCGGTCAGACCCACGTTGCTCGGCTTCACGTCCCCGTGCAGATACCCCGTCTCGTGCAGCGCCCCCAGCGCGTCGGCCAGCACCTCGGCCACCGACACCGCCTGCGACGGCGGCAACGGCCCGCGCCGCAGCCGGTCGGCGAGGGTGCCCCGGGCCAGGTACTCGACGATCAGGCACGACCGGCCCCGCCACGACTCCACGCCGTGAATCTGGGCCACCGCCGGATGCGTCACCGTCGCCATCGCCCACGCTTCCGGCTTCAGCGCCATCAGCCGCGCGACCGACATCCCCGTCAGGGTCTTGACCGCGACGTCGCGCTCGAGCTGCAGGTCGCGGGCCAGATAGACCGCCCCCATCCCCCCGCGGCCGAGACCGCGCGTCACCCTGTACTTGCCGGCCAGGAGCTTCGGCACCTCCGCCTCGACGCTGGCCGCTCCGCAGCCGCACGCCGGCAGCTCGCCGGCCTCGGTCACGCAGCCGCACTCGGGGCACTCGCGGGCCGCCGGCGCCTCCCGCGGCCCGGCGCCCGGCGCCCGCAGCAGCCGCAGACGCGCGACGGCCAGCCCCGCCGCCGCCCCCAGCGCCTCGAGAAACGGGAGGTCGACCCGCCGCACGATCCGGCCGTCGAGGCGCCGGCCCACCACGAGAACCCCGAGCAGCTCCGCCCCCGGGCCGGGCACCGGCACCACCGCGTCGGCGCCCGTCTCGACCACCCACGCCGCGTCGTCCGGCGGCAGCAGCGGGAACAACGACGCCTTGTCGTCCGGATGGACGCGGACCGACCCCCCGGCCGTCTCCAGCATGTGGACGATGGCCGAGGCGCGGGCGAGGGGCGCCATCCCGCCGTCCGGCGCGACGAAGTCCCGTGCCGCCGACCCCGGGTCGGCCGCCACCAGCAGGGCGGCCGGCGAGCCGCAGCCGCGCCGGGTCGTCCGGCTCACGGTCCCGCTGACCGCGGCCGTCTCCCCCGCCCCCGCCAACGCCGCCGCCGCGTGGGCCACGGCCTGCCGCTGGTCGGTGGCCTCGGGGAAGAGCCAGGCGTCGAGACCCACCAGGATCCGCTCGCGGACCGCGGCCAGCAGCAGCAGGACCCCGGCCGCCGCGGCGAGCGCCTGCAGCAGGGGATCGCCCAGGACCGCGCCGACCGGGCGCTCGGGACGGCTCGCAACCAGCCACCCCAGCACCAACGTCAGCACGGCCAGGGCCCCTTCGAGCAGGCGGCCGCGCAACAGCTGCCGTCGGCCAACCGCCAGGATCGCCTCGCGCAGATGCGGCACCCGGACCGCGACCACCGAGTACCAGAGCAGGACGATGCCGGGGAACCTCAGCAGCAGCATCACCGCCACCGCGGGAGACAACTGAATGTTGGATATCACGTCCCCCGGCGAGAAGGCCTCGTAGACGTCGCCCACGGTGGTCAGCCCCAGGACCATCAGGAACCCGCAGCCGAACAGCGCGACCCGCCTCGCCTCGTCGGCCGGCGCCGTGTGGGCGCGGAGCACGACCACCGCGACCGCCGCCAGCGCGAGCAGGTTCATGACGGCGAACAACGCGTCGAAGCCGATCCAGAAGACCGCCGGATCGGCGTAGCCGACCTGCGGGAGCTCCCACCACGCGATGAAGGCAATCCAAATGACGCAGCCGATCGCCGCGCTGACCCAGACCATCCGGCGCGCGAGGTCGTCGAGCCGGGTCCGGCGATGCACCCGGGGACACTCCCGGGCGAACGCCCACAGGAACGCGGGCGCGAACATGAACGGGTACACGTAGGGGGGCGCCAGGTCGGGGTAACCGAACGGCTCGGTGGGTGGCTCTCCCCGAAGCATCGCGGTGAGCGTGAACGGATTCACCAGCGTGGCCTTCAGCAGGAAGTACACCCCGAGCAGCCAGGTCCGCCTGTCGCGACCGCCGCCGAACAGGAGCAGGCACGCGGCCGTCGCGTGCCCGGCCAGCAGAATCGCCAGAAAGACGAAGACATCGCCAAATTCCCGGCGCAAGGGGTCCCATCCCCACGCGACCAGAATCAGCGCCGCCGCCACCTCGAGCGCGGCGAACGCGATGAGCGAGTTGACGGCGAGGCGCACGACGGGCCCGGCGTACGGTTCCGACCGCGATCCCGCCCAGCCCGGCCCCGCATCGCCGGTCCTGGAGCGGCCGCTCGCGAAGATGCCGCTGAACGCGCGCAGGTTCTCGAGCACCCACCGGTTGGCGGGCGTGGCGAGCCTCTGGCACCGGTCCCACTGCACCTCCTGGTGCAGGGTCAGGGCGTCCGCCACGTCGACGACGAGATCGTCACGCTCGTAGTCCCTCATCCTCCTCGACCTCGCGCAGTCTTCCTTGCCGCAACGGCGCACAGGCGCGCACCGTGCGTGCCGTGAAGAAAGTACCCACTCAATCAGCTAAACGTCCGCCAGGCAGTAGCCGAACAGCCGCGCCCCCGGTCGGCGGTGTGCGGTACCGCGAAGCGGCGTCGCCGGCAGACCGGACACGCCCGATACGCCTCGCGCTCCGCCCGGTTCGTTCGTCTGGAAGATAGCGGCCGGGCCGCTTCCTGAGACCCACCAAACAGAGGGAGTCGGGAGCGCGTGGCCTGGAATGTGACAGCGGCCGGGCCGCTTTCCGAGACCCGCCGAACAGAGGGAGTCCGGAGCACGCGGCCCGGAATGTGCGGGAGTCCGGCCGAGACGCGGCCGAGGTCAGCGGCGGCAGGCCGGCAGCTCGCCGGCCTCGGTCACCGAGCCGCACTCGGGGCACTCGCGGGCCGCCGGCGCCTCCCGCGGCGCGGCGCCCGGCGCCCGCAGCAGGCGCAGACGCGCGACGGCCAGCCCCGCCACCGCCCCCAGCGCCTCGAGAAAGGGCAGGTCGACCTGCCGCACGACCCGGCCGTCGAGACGCCGGCCCACCACGAGAACGCCGAGCAGCTCGGCCCCGGGACCGGGCACCGGCACGACGGCGTCGGCGCCCGTCTCGACCACCCACGCCGCGTCGTCCGGCGGCAGCAGGGGGAACAACGACGTCTTGTCGTCGGGATGGACGCGCAGCGACCCCCCGGCCGTCTCCAGCATGTGGACGATGGCCGAGGCGCGGGCGAGGGGCGCCGATGTGGCGTCGGGCGCGACGAGGTCGCGAGCCGCCGACCCGGCGTCGGCCGCCACCAGCAGGGCGGCCGGCGAGCCGCAGCCGCGCCGGGCCGTCCGCCTCACGGTCCGGCTGACCGCGGCCGTCTCCCCCGCCCCGGCCAGCGCCGCCGCCGCGTGGGCCACGGCCTGCCGCTGGTCGGTGGCCTCGGGAAAGAGCCAGGCGTCGAGACCCACCAGAATCCGCTCGCGGACCGCGGCCACCAGCAGCAGGATCCCGGCCGCCGCGGCGAGCGCCTGCAGCCGGGGATCGCCCAGGGCGGCGCCGACCGTGCGCTCGGGGCGGCTCGCGACCAGCCACCCCAGCGCCACCGCCGCCGATACCGCGGCCGCCTCGAGCAGGCGGCCGCGCAACAGCAGCCGCCGGCCGGCCGCCCGGATCGCCTCGCGCAGATGCGGCACCCGCACCGCGAGCACCGAGTACCAGAGCAGGACGATGCCGGGGAACCGCAGCAGGCTGACCACCGTCAGGGCCGGGGACCCTGGATAGTTGCTGGCAACGAATATCCCAGAGAAACTGGCTTGGTGTCCCTCCCAATCTCGACGGGCCCGACGGCTCCCACAACAGGTCGGTGACGTGCGCCGGACGACTGTGGGCAGCTGCCGAAAGCGATGCGCTCGAACACGTCTTGGTCGCTCATGACGATGCCGCCTCTTCATCTGGCCGCCGAGACCAAGGGCACGGGAAACCCTCGCCCCATGTTCCGTTCGATGACAGCACCTCTCATTTTCCGGCTTCCCCGTTTGTCGAAAACGTAACCGAAACGAGACGCGGCCGACGTCGGCGGCGGCAGGCCGCCGTCAATGGCTTCCGCGAGGGGCGTCGGGCACGCCGGCCACCGACAGCACCAGCCGCACCAGCTCGGCCTGCCGCGAGATGCCGTGCTTGCCGAAGATGTGCCGCAGGTGCCAGCGGATGGTGCTCTCCCGGCGGCCCGTCGCCGCCGCGATCTCGCGAACGGTCCTGCCTTCGGCCAACAGCACCGCCACCCGGCCCTCCATCCTCGTGAGGCCGAGGCCGGACGCGGCCAGAGCCGGATCGACCCGTGTGCGCCGCGTCGGGTCGACCACCACCACCAGCGCCGCGACCGGCCAGACGGGGACGTCCGTCTCGCGCCGGCCCACCGGGCTGACGTGCAGCACCAGCGGGGGCCGGCCCCACGAGCGCCTGACCGTCATCGACCCGCTCGCGCCCGGACCGCCGAGAGTCGGCAGCGAGCGGGTCAGCAGCCGCTGAAGATCGGCGTCGTCGGCCGACGACCGGGCGCCCAGGAACCCGCCCTTGTCGATCAGTCCGTCGCCCGTTCGCAGAACGTCCCGGGCGCCGTCGTTCGCCCCCACGATGCGCCCGCGTCCGTCGAGCTGGATGATGCTCGACCCGGTGGCGTCGAGCATCTCGGCGAGGGACGCGCCGAGGGCGCCGACCCCGGCCAGGGCCTGCCGGACGCTCACGTACTGGCGGATATGGGGCAGGAGATTCCGGATCAACCCGGTCTGGGCCGGCGACCAGCCGTTCGCGTCGACGGGATCGTTGATGACCCAGACGATGCTCGAGCCGTTCGGACCGTCGAGACGCACGTTGAGACTGTCCCGGCAGTGACCGCGGGGCATGGCGACGTTGTAGACCGGAGAGGTCTTCTGCTCGTCGTCGGTGAAGAGGTCGGTGGCGTGGACCAGCCGGCTGTGGGGCAGTTGCCGCAGACGCGGGATGCGCTCGTCCAGGGGGTAGTAGACGTCGAAGTACTCGCGCTCCAGCCCGCGGTCGCGTCGCCCGCGGTAGTAGAACCAGGCAAAGAAGATGCGGATGTCCTCGTGGGAGCGCCCGTCGAAGAACACGATGGCGTTGCCCGTTGCGCGGCAGGCTTCATCGATGAGGGCGGAGGCGGCGGGCCAGCGGGCGTCGTCGAACGATGCCTCGTGCAGCAACGCCACGATGCGGTCGAACATGTTCCGTTCCATTGACAGCGCCTTTCATTTTCCGGCTTCCCCGTTTGTCGAGAACGTAACCGAAACGAGCGTTCGCGAACCCCACCAAACAGAGGGGTCCGGAGCAGGTTGCCAGAAGCGAAGGCTCCCAGAATATCGATGTTCGCGACCGGGAGCGAGACCGGGAGGCCCGACAGCGCCACCGGCGACAGGTCGCGCAGGGCGCCGCCGCGCGCGGCATCGCCGTTCGCGGTCCGCGCGAGGTCGAAGTCGAGCAGCTTCGGCGGCCCGTTCGGGGTCAGACCCGCGACCCTCGGGCCGCGGCCGGCGCGCCCGCGGCCGGCAGCACGCCGCGAAGCGCGGCCGCGAACGCGCGGGCCGTCGCCGGGCGCGCCGGCCGGGGCGCGGTCAGCACCGACGCCGCGAACCCGAGGACCGCGGCCGACCGGGACGCCCCGGCGGACGGCGGCCCGGCGGGCCGGCCGGGGCGCTGGCGCCTGATGCCGTCCGCGACCTCGTCGGCGTCGCCGCCCGCGAACGGATGCTCGCCCGACGCCATCTCGTACAGCACGACGCACAGCGACCAGACGTCGTCCGCCTCCTCGGCCGCGTGGCCCGACAGCGCCTCCGGCGACAGGTAGCGCAGGGTCCCGCCGCGGGCGGCATCGTCGTTCGCGGCGCGGGCGAGGCCGAAGTCGAGCAGCTTCGGCGACCCCGCCGCGGTCAGACCCACGTTGCTCGGCTTCACGTCCCCGTGCAGATACCCCGTCTCGTGCAGCGCCCCCAGCGCGTCGGCCAGCACCTCGGCCACCGACACCGCCTGCGACGGCGGCAACGGCCCGCGCCGCAGCCGGTCGGCCAGCGTGCCCCGGGGCAGGTACTCGACGATCAGGCACGGCCGGCCCCGCCACGACTCCACGCCGTGAATCTGGGCCACCGCCGGATGCGTCACCGTCGCCATCGCCCACGCTTCCGGCTTCAGCGCCATCAGCCGAGCGACCGACATCCCCGTCAGGGTCTTGACCGCGACGTCGCGCTCGAGCTGCAGGTCGCGGGCCAGATACACCGCCCCCATCCCCCCGCGGCCGAGACCGCGCGTCAGCCGGTACTTGCCGGCCAGGAGCTTCGGCACCTCCGCCTCGACGCTGGCCGCTCCGCAGCCGCACGCCGGCAGCTCGCCGGCCTCGGTCACCGAGCCGCACTCGGGGCACTCGCGGGCCGCCGGCGCCTCCCGCGGCGCGGCGCCCGGCGCCCGCAGCAGGCGCAGACGCGCGACGGCCAGCCCCGCCGCCGCCCCCAGCGCCTCGAGAAACGGGAGGTCGACCCGCCGCACGACCCGGCCGTCGAGACGCCGGCCCACCACGAGAACCCCGAGCAGCTCCGCCCCCGGGCCGGGGACGGGCACCACCGCGTCGGCGCCCGTCTCGACCACCCACGCCGCCTCGTCCGGCGGCAGCAGGGGGAACAACGACGTCTTGTCGTCGGGATGGACGCGCAGCGACCCCCCGGCCGTCTCCAGCATGTGGACGATGGCCGAGGCGCGGGCGAGGGGCGCCGATGTGGCGTCGGGCGCGACGAGGTCGCGAGCCGCCGATGTGGCGTCGGCCGCGACGAGCAGGGCGGCCGGCGAGCCGCAGCCGCGCCGGGCCGTCCGGCTCACGGTCCGGCTGACCGCGGCCGTCTCCCCCGCCCCGGCCAGCGCCGCCGCCGCGTGGGCCACCGCCTGCCGCTGGTCGGTGGCCTCGGGGAAGAGCCAGGCGTCGAGACCCACCAGGACCCGCTCGCGGACCGCGGCCAGCAGCAGCAGGACCGCGGCCGCCGCGGCGAGCGCCTGCAACCGGGGATCGCCCAGGGCGGCGCCGACCGCGCGCTCGGGGCGGCTCGCCACCAGCCACCCCAGCGCCACCGCCGCCGATACCGCGGCCGCCTCGAGCAGGCGGCCGCGCAACAGCAGCCGCCGGCCGGCCGCCCGGATCGCCTCGCGCAGATGCGGTACCCGCACCGCGAGCACCGAGTACCAGAGCAGGACGATGCCGGGAAACCGCAGCGTCTCCAGCGACAGCACGGCCGGGGACCGCCGAAGGTCGGCCAGCCAGCCCCCCGGCGAGAACACGCCGGCGGCGTCGTTGAGGGTTCCCAGCCCCAGGGCCATCAGGAACCCGCAGCCGAACAGCGCGACCCGCCTCGCCTCGTCGGCCGGCGCCGTGTGCGCGCGCAGCACGACCACCACGACCGCGGCCAGCGACAGCAGGTTCAAGGCGGCGATCCCGCCGTCGAAGCTCAGCCAGTAGGCGTCGGCGCCCACGCGGCCCGTCTGCGCGAACGCCAGCCACGCCACCGCCCACACCCACGAGCAGCCGCCGGCCACCACGCTCACCCCGACCATCCGGCGCGCGAGGTCGTGGAGGCGGGTCCGGCGGCGCCCCCGAGGGCACTCGCGGGCGAACGCCCACAGGAACGCGGGCGCGAACTGGAACGGATACACGTAGGGCTGCCCGAAGTTGGGGTAGCCGAACGGCTCGGTCGGCGGAGCGCCCTGCAGGACGCCCAGGGTGGGGAGCGGAGTCACCAGCGTGGCGTTCAGCAGGAAGTACGCCCCGAGCAGCCACGTCCGCCGGTCGCGGCGACCGCCGAACAGGAACAGGCACGCGGTCACCGCGTGCCCGACCAGGAAGATGGTCATGAAGACGTGCAGCTGACCGCTCTCCCGGTAGAGGACGTCCCATCCCCACGAGACCAGCGCCAGCGCCGCCGCCACCTGCAACGCGGCGTACGTGATGAGGGCGCCGACGGCGAGGCGCACGAAACCGGCGGCGGCGGGCGCCGACGGCGACCCCGCCCAGATCGGCCACGCATCGCCGGCGCCGGACCGGCCGCCCGAGAAGATGCCGCTGAACGCGCGCAGGTTCTCGATCACCCACCGGTTGGCGGGCGTGGCGAGCCTCTGGCACCGGTCCCACTGCACCTCCTGGTGCAGGGTCAGCGCGTCCGCCACGTCGACGACGAGATCGTCGTGGTCGTAGTCCCGCATCCCTCTGTGACCTCGCGGCCCTCCGTGCCGAAGCGGCGCAGGTCGCGCCTGATCTTAATTCCCCCCTCATAGCTACCAACTCCCGCGAGGCAGGAACCGAACAGCCGCGCCGCCCGAGAGCGGCGCGGCGTCATCGGCCCCGCTAGACAGTGGGGCGGCTACGCCCTGATCACATCGACGCTGTTCGAGCTTGCGGAGGCGGGCGCGGTCGTTTCTACGGACGTAGCCGTCGGAGTGAGTCCGGGACGACAGGTTTCGGAGAGCGGAGCATTGGGCGGCCCGAGCAGGAGCGCGTCTTCGCGTTGGGCGACGAAGCGGGCGGTGGCGAACTCGAAGACGAGCGCGCGGTTGATCTTCTTGTTGAAGGCGAAGTCGAAGCCGTCGAGGGAGCGGTCGGGGTCGCGGAAGCGCGCCACCCTGGTTGCGGGCCTGGCGGGCCGCCACATGTCTTGTTGACAGCACGGCGGTGGGCTGGGCGCAAGTCGATGGAGCGCGTCGAGGGCTCTCGTGGTGGTTCAGGCGGTCGGGGTCGCGGAAGCGCGCCACCCTGGTTGCGGGCCTGGCGGGCCGCCACATGTCTTAAAGGATGCCGACAGCACGGCGGTGGGCTGGGCGCAATCCTACGCCTCGGCGGATGGAGCGCGTCAGGCGGCGCTGGCCGAGTGCAGCTCTCGTGGTGGTTCAGGCTGCGTCGTTCGGGTGTGGGGCTGCAACGGCAAGGCCACTGGGTCGTCCGCTACCCGAACGGCGCCGTCGAGGATGTCCAATTTGTCAACGGTGATGAAGTGTCGAGACGCCTACGGTAGGTTCTATTTCTGAGGCGCGCGAGCCGGTCCGCGCCAGCGTCGACCAAGGCCTCGACCAGCACCGGGTTCGACCGCTAAATTAGTATCTTGAGCAGTTCCCGAATGGGGTGTTTCGGGCGCTGGCGGAGAACCGGCTGTCGGCGCTGCGCGGTCCGGCGGGGGGCTCACCCGCGGTGCCCGGGCTGGCGCCGGCGCGGTCGACGGGTGTCGGCTGCCCCGAGAAGCACGCCTCGCCGCCGTCAGCCCCGTGATACGTTTCCTCTCAGAACCAGGAGGGGGGCGCATCGGCGCGTCTGCCATTCCCCACCACGGCCGCGCAGGATCCCGTGCAGACCTGAGTGCGCTTGGTGCTCGAACACCTCGAAGCCAACGAACGAGCGCGCCTCGCGGAGCACGAGGCGTACGAACGGCTGTGCGAAGAAGAAGAAGAGACTGAGTGCGGTGCCCTGGCCCCCTGAGCCCGCCGGAATCGTCGGGCAGCGCGCATTCGGGGGCGGGACTCCAGGGCTGCCCCCAGCGGGGCGTCCGCCCGTGACGTCGGCGGTGCGACCAGCATGCTCCGAACGGCCGCGAATCCCGACGGCGACCAGGTCTGGTTCCGGATCGCCGAGGATTGCCGTCGGCCGAGCTCGAGCGCCCGCCGCCGAACCGCGGGTTCGTCGCCGGTTACCGGCAAGGCCGTTCGGAGCGGGGGTCTGGCCACGAGGGAGACGACTTGAGAGCGCAGGCCTGATCAGCTCGACAAACGGCCGGGGCGGCCGGGGGTAGGTCGTCGGGGCACCGGGGGTTGGGTCCGACTCGGGTCCGTCACCCCTCGGTCGACCTCGAAGCCGACCCATGGTGAACAGCGGTCGGCTGGGGTGCGCCGTGGAAGTCAGCCAAGCATGCGCAGGATGGCGACGGCGGCGCCGATGACGGCGGCGAGGATCACGCCGGTCTGCGCGAGCATGGCACCGGCGAACCGCCATGTCAGGCGGGCCTCCATCTCGGCGAGCCCGGCCTTGAACTGGTCGGGCGTCACGTGGTCTCCGTGGTCGGCTGCCTCTCGGACGGCGGCCGTGATGGCGTCGGCGAGCTTCGGGTCGGCGCCGGCGTCGGTCAGGGTACGGGCGATAGCGTGGGTGTCGAGAGTGGCCATGTGTCCTTCCAGTCTAGCCCCATTCTCTTCGAGGTCGAGGTCGCTCTCGTGGTAGAGCACGCCGTCGAGCACGAAGGGCTGCAGCCAACTCCGCACCTGTTGACCACGCTTCCCGCACCCTTTCCCGCACCGGCTGGGGGCGGACGGTGCGGAAGCCCCGGTCGCGTCGCCGGAGAGCGGGAGCCGGGGCCGGGGAGCCGGCGGGCAGCGGCTGGGTCCCGCGGCGCTGGATCGACCGGCGAGGATCGCCGAAGCTCCTCGCCGGGGCGCCGGCGAGCTCGCGGGTGCCAGACGCGGGCGCCGGTGACGCTCGACCCGCCGGTGATCGCTGGGTCGCGGGTGATCTCGAACAGGCGCTCGCCGGTCCGCTCGACATCGGCCTGGGCCGGCGTGACCAGGTGCCCGGCCGGCGGGCGAAATGTGTAATACTTACACATGGATAGCGCGGCGGTCATCAAGCGGCTCCGGCTGGCTGGTTGGATAGTTCGGCGTGTCAAGGGCAGCCACCATCACTTCACCCACCCGACCAAGCCCGGCGTCGTGACCTTTCCGCACCCGCGCCGCGACATCATGATTGACACGCTGCGGAACATCTACCGCCAAGCGGGCTGGGACTGGAGGGATCGGTAATGCAGTTTCTGATCGTGCTACACACGCAAGAGGGCCGCACCGATTACGGCGTGACCGTGCCATGTCTGCCGGGCTGCGTATCGGCAGGCGACACCCTGGAGGAAGCATTCGCGAACGTCCACGAAGCGATCCTCGGCCATCTGGACGTCATGGTGGAGGACGGGCAGCCCATTCCGGAACCAAATGACACGGTGCCGCAGCTCGCCCCCGGCCAGATGGTCGGAGCCGTGAAGATCAACCTCGCCGACCTGGACGCACTCCGCGAGACGGTTCGGCTGAACATCTCGATGGCACGCCGCGCATTGGAGCGAATCGATGAGGCCGCCAAGCTCGCCGGGACCACCCGGTCGGGGTTTCTCACGATGGCCGCGTTGACGCACATCGAGCGCCGCCAGCAGCCAGTTGAGTCCGGTCAGACGAGGGGCGGGGCGGCAGGTTGAGGAACTTGTTGCGCCGGCCGGGTCCGGCGCCGCCGAACGCCGACCGTAGCCAACCAGCTCTCGGCGGCAGGCCTCCCAACGCCGGTCCATGCCCGCCAGTCACGGGGAGGGGATTCCACTCATGTGCGGCAGAGCGTCAGCCGTGCTGTGCTCTCGGTGCAGGTGGCGAAGCCAGTCCACCATGGGCGGCAACGTTCGGAGTAGCTTCTTCTGCGTGTTCGCGATTTCCTTGAACAACGAAGCGGCCGTGGCACGGGACTCTGACTTATGGCGGAGGACCGGCAAAACCCGCCGGGGGTAATGCCCGAGCCCCGCGAAGATGCAGTAGTAGTTGTGGTTCGTCCAGAAGTTCTTCAGCTCAAGTTCGAAGTTGCTGTAGTACGCATCGGCGCTAGCCGTCGGCGTGCTCAAGGCCAGGCCGGCCTCATAGGTCTCGCGCTTCTCCATGAAATTGGATGACATGCGGAGCTCATGGCGATTCGCCCGCCAGAAGGGAGTGTCCTCTCGCGGCGAAATCACGTAGTGCGCCTGGATAAAGTCGCGGCACTCGTCAAACATTACCTCGAGTTCGTGGTTGAAGCGGTCGGCAAGCACAGGGTCGAACGAGGTGTCGGGAAAATGCTTTACCAATTGATATAGAGATGCATAAATTAAATACAACCCGGTCGATTCGAGGGGCTCAAGGAAGCAGGAAGAGAGGCCAATGCTCACGCAGTTCTTCACCCAAGAGCGCCGATTTCGTCCAACTCGGAAACTCAAGTTGCGGAGGTCGATCTTCTGTTCGTCGAGACCCCAGAGCTCGCAAAAATCGCGGGTGGCCTCGGATTGGCTTGTGCATCTGCTGGAATACACGTATCCGCTACCGAAGCATCCGGGCATGGGAATCTTCCACGTCCAGCCGCTTCGCATGGCGATTGCGGAGGTGTAAGGTTCGACGCCGTGTCGGTCGTCGTCGTGGGGTATGCGCGCGGCAATGGCCTGGTCGCACAGCAAGTAGTCGTTCATATCGACGAACGGCTCTCCGAGGGTCTCGTTGATTAGCAAACCGCGAAAGCCGGTACAATCTACAAACAGGTCGCCGTGGAGCAGCTGTCCGCGGCGCGTCTTCAGGGTGGAGACGAAGCCGCGGTGGTTCAAGATGACGCCGTCGACATCGTCACGAATGTGACGGACACCCTGGCGACGTGTGGAGAAGCGCTGCAGATACTGGACCAGCTGATCGGCGGAGAAGTGCCACGCGTAGTTGGTGACCGGTCGGCCGTCCATGTGGACCGGCGAGAGCTTGGCATCGAGCATGGGTGGCTCAATCAGGCAGGCATTTGCGTATGACATCTGCGTGCCACTGTCCAGGCGCTGGAACCAATAGTGCGACAGGGGAACGCCGTCGACGGTCGGCGGGACCCGAAACGTGTGGTAAAAGTGGTTGTCGAGCCCGTTCACGGCGGGCGCTCGCCAGTTCACGAACTTGATAGCTGTCTTCAGTGAGGCGTTGCAGTGTCGCATCCACTCCTCCTCGGGAATGCCGAGGTGGTCAAAGAAGACGCGCTGCAAGTTGGGTATCGTCGCCTCGCCGACGCCGATGGTGGATACCGTGGGCGACTCCACCAAGGTGATTGTGGCGGTCTGCTGCAAGGCTCTTGACAAATACGCGGCGGTCATCCAGCCGGCTGAGCCGCCGCCGACAATGACGACGCGCTTGACAGGTGCGCTCATGACCTCTCCTCGTGGGGTGTCGCGTCCGTGTGATGCGGGGTAGGGGACAGTAGAAAAGAATCTCGCGAAGGCAGCCGACAAGGTTCAAGACTGAGCGGCACAACCCTGCGGACCCGCGGCAGCGAAGCGGGTCCGACTCCCGTTCGGCATCGGTGTTGAGTTAACTGCGGTGGCCGGCTAATCGAACCTCGTCGCAACGCGAGAACCGACGGAGCGGTCCTGGAGGTCGAGGCGCATGAAGCTGCGGTTGGCAAGACGGAGCTGGGAGGCCCACCAGATAAAGGAGCTGCCGCGGAGCATACGCAGGCTACAGTCGCCGCCGTTCGTCCACGCCGCGCGGTCACGCGGTGCGCCCACGCAGTTCCAGTTCGGATGCCGACAATCTTCCACCCATTCGGATACGTTGCCGGACATGTCGGGCAATCCCCAGGCATTGCCCGCGAACGACGCGACGAGCGCCGTCCGATCGTCGTCCCGGCAACTGCCGCAGCCCTCGCAATTCGCACGGTTACGGCCGATCTCCGGGCCCCAGCTGTACGCTGTCGTCGTTCCCGCCCGGGCTGCGTACTCCCACTCGGCCTCGCGTACCGGGAGACGTCGAGCGACCGGCGTGACACGAAGGGGCATGGCGAGGGCCAAGATTTTAGCCGACCCGCCACAGAAACGCGAGCATCATGCGCGCCGAAACACGACCCGCGCCGACCCGATACCCCGTGGAGCCCGGAGAACCGCGGCAGTCCCTGGGTCGCAGGTCAGACCGGTGTGTCGTGCGAGGTGACGCCCGAGCCGCTGACTCCTGCGCCCCCCCGACCTGGTCGAACGCGGCGGCCTGCCCGGTTCCCTGGGGCCCGGCGGCTGGGGCGTCGCGGTCGGCGTACAATGGTGCGGCTGCGAGGACGCAGCCGCGGCCGCGCCCCCGCTTCCCGTTCCCGGGGGCTTGGTGTGGAGGCCCTGAATGCGAGCTCTGGTCGTCACGGTGGGGATCGTCGTCGTCCTTCCGGGCGCGGCGTCCGCCCAGCTTGCGCCGCGGGATCAAGCGCACTTCGAGCAACGGTTTACGGGCTGGACCCTGGTGCCGGACGCGCCGGACTGTAACGAGGGCAACGGCATCGACCCCCTCAGGTTCATCGGCCCGGGCCGGTTCGAGACGGGCGGGCTGGAGGGCAGCTACGAGTACCAGGGCACCGGCGCGGACACGGGGACCCTCACGTTGAGGGTCGACCTGTTGCCGATTCCCCAGATGTCCGACCTGACGTTCGACTCTCGGACGACCGGCACGTTCACGGCGGGGGCGGACGGCGTGGTGGTCTGCGGAGGCGGCTTCGAGTTCGTCGACTCGACGATGCCCGACACGACGCCGCCCTCCCTCGTCGGCGCCGAGGTGACGGCCGGCGGCGACCAGGTGACCCTCGCCTTCGACGAGGACCTCGCCGGGGTCGATTCCCTTCTCGGCCTGCTCGCGTCGGCGCTCGCCATTGCCGCCGACGGGCAACCCGTCTCCGTCGACGGGTACGCCTACGGGGCCTTCGGGCGCATCGGCCGCCGCCTGCAGCTCTACCTGTCGGGCGCCGTCACCAGGGGTCAGGAGGTCGTGGTCTCCTACACCGATCCCACCCCCGGCGACGACGACGTCGCGCTCCAGGACCTGGCCGGTAACGATATGGCCTCCTTCACCGCGACCGCGACCAACAACTCCGCCGTGGAGCCCGTGCCCGCACTGCCGCTGGCCGGCCTCGGCCTGCTCGGTGTACTGCTGGTCCTCCTCGGCCGACGGCGGCTGCGCTCCGATACCGCCTTCTTCTCCGCGGCCGACATCTCCCGGCGCTTCCTCGCCGGCTTGGCCTCGGGCTTGCTGGCGGGCCTCGGCATGGACAGGGAGGTATTCTGATGCGCTACGTGTACCCGTGCGTCCTCACGCCGGACGAGGGCGGCGGCTTCGTCGTGTCGTTCCCGGACGTTCCCGGCGCCAACACCTGTGGGGACGATCGGGCCGAGGCGCTGGAGATGGCGGAAGACGCCCTGGCGGTCGCGCTCGCCGGCCACGTGCACGAGCGGTGGGACATTCCCGTTCCGAGTCCGGCCGCGCCCGGTCAGGTCCTGGTCGCGGTTCCGCCGCTGGTGGCGGCGAAGCTCGCGCTCTATTCCGCGATGCGCGAGCAGGGCATGACCAAGACCGCCCTCGCGGAACGGCTGGGGCTGAGCGAGTCCGTCGTCCGCCGGCTTCTCAATCCCGACCACCGCTCTCACATCAGCCAGATCGAGCGGGCGTTGCGGGTGGTGGGGCGCCGGCTGGCCGTAGAAGACCGGGTTGCATAGGACTGGTGCAACAACGCGCTCTTCCAGCGGCGGCGGTCCGTCACGCCGTCATGGCGGATGAGCGGCTGCAGCGCCGCCGGCGCGAAGTCGAGCGGCGCATGGGGCGGAACGCCGCGGCGTCCCGCCGCGCGGTGCTCGCGGTAGGCCCGCAGCGCCGACAGCGTCGGCGACGTCCCCTCGAGCAGCACCGCGCCGAGCTGGCGGTAGCGGTGAACGATCGCGATCCTGGTCGCGATCGGCGCGTCGTTCCGGAGTCTGCGCGACGAGATGCGCGTCCAGGGGAAGGACCTGCACGCCCGCATTGAGGCTCAGGGCGAGGATCTGCGCAAGCGGATCGACGCCCAAGGTGAACAGATGGGTCTACTCGGCGAACGGATGGCGCACCTCGAGGGCCTGCTCGAAGGCCTGCGTGAGGCCATCACCGGCAAGCGCGTCGCGTAGAGGAAACGGGACCGAGCGTCGAGGGCGGCAGGAAGTTCGCGCTGTCGAGAGCCCGTGACGGTCATCCGCGCGGGAAATGCGCCGCGGGTTCGCGGTCACCGCGGTCGGCGTCGCCACCCCTCGCCTTTGAGGGCGCCGGGGTCGCGGCGCGAGCTCTCGCGGGTCTCCGCCCGCCGGTTCGACGCCCGGCATGCTCGCGGCAGGCAGATTCCTCCGACATCAGACCCGTTTTCCCTCGCCCGCGAGATAGCCGGCCCAGTCGTCCATCAGCCGCCGGCGGCGGTCGAACAGGTCGGACCGCGCGTAGGCCGCCTCGACCGCGTTCCGCACCGTGTGGGCCAGCGCCGCCTCGACCACCTCCCGCGTGTGGTCGGTCTCTTCCGCCGCCCAGTCGCGGAAGCTCGACCGGAAGCCGTGCGGCACCGCCGCGATCTCCAGGTCCTTGAGCAGCCCCGACAGGGCCATGTCCTTGAGCTGCCTGCCCCGCGCCGTCGGGAACGCCAGCCCGCCCCCGCCGCCGAGCCCCCGAGCCTCGGCCAGCACCTCCACCGCCCGACCGCACAGCGGCACCCGGTGCTCGCGCTTCGCCTTCATCCGCGTGGCAGGTATCGTCCACCGGCCGGCCGCCGCGTCCAGCTCGCGCCACTCGGCCCCCCGCACCTCGCCCGAGCGCGCCGCCGTCAGCACCAGGAACTCGAACGCCAGCTTGACGACCGGCCGCGCCCGCGAGCCCCGCACCGCCGCGACCGCCGACGCCACCTCGCGGTGCGGCAGGGCCGGAAAGTGCCGCGTCCGGTGCTGCTGGCGGCCCAGCACGAGGTCGACGCGGCCGCACGGGTTGGTGGTCCGGTACCCCATCGCCACCGCCCACTCCATCACCAGGCCGATGCGCTGCAGCACCCGCCGCGCCGTCGTCGGCCGCGGGTGCCAGACGTGCCGCAGCGTGTCGATGACGTCGGCGGTGGTCACCGCCGACACCGGCATCCGGCCGATGGCGGGGAAGGCGACCCGGGTCAGGCCCGACATCCAGTCGCGGCCGTACCGCGGGTTGCGCCACCCCGGCCGCATCTGGCTCCAGACCCGCTCGGCCGCCTCGGCGAAGGTCGGCTCGGCGACGGCGCGCTTCTCGGCCAGGGGGTCGCCGCCGGCGCGGGCGAGCTTGCGGTTGGCGAAGGCCTCGGCGCGGGCCTCGTCGAGCGAGACGAGGGGGAAGCTGCCGAGGCCGATCTCGCGCCGCCGGCCCCCGACGGCGAGCCGCTGCACCCAGCTCCGGCTGCCCGACGGCTGGACCTCGAGGTACAGGCCGTGGCCGTCGCAGTAGCGGCCGGGCTCGGCGACGGTGCTCGCGAAGTCGTCCGACAGCGCGTTCTCGGGATGCCGCCCGCGCGGCTTCGGCTCTTGCTCTCGGTTTGCGTACCGCAACAGACCACCCATCTTTTCTCCTTGGATTTTGGCGCGGAAGAGCTCGTTTGCCGGCGCCGGAGCCGCCTGCGCAGCGCGCTACAACCCAGGGCCGTCGCAGTGGCGTCCGGCCTCGTTGCGCACGAAACGGCCACCCGCCTACTTTCCCCCCGTTTCCGGCGGAAGAGCCGCCGTTTGCCCGAGGGATGGAACGCGTCGTCCGGAGACGCGTTCGGGAACACACAAGTCCTTTCAGGTCAGCCACTTGCCGAATTCCACGGACAGGACGGAACGGCGCCCGTGGGGCCCCGACATGGCGGACTGATCCGATTCCCCCGTTTGCATGCGAACCCGTGACCGCAGCGGGCAGCTTGTCGAGGGCAGAGGCTTCATCGTGATGCGCCGTGTAGTTGTCACCAGTTCCATGTGCAATTCGCGGCGAGGGCGCTAGGAGGGCCGCTGCATGCGGATCGGACGATAGGGGTGGTCTACACGGGGGAGGCCGGGGGCGGGCGACGGAGCCCATTCCCCCGTGGCCATGGCGTAAAGGAAGAATCACAAGGGAGATTGCGCAATGCGTATGGGAGCGATTTTCGCGAGAGGCAGTTGTACGGCGCTGAAGTGGATGGCGTTGTTCGGCGTGGTGTTCGCGCTGGGGGCCGGGTCGGCCGCCGCGCAGCCACCTGAAGCGTCAACCGAAATGACGAGTGTTTGAAGTGACGGGGGGAAAGACGAGCGGTGAGATCGGCACCGACGCCCGACGGTCTATTCGTGAGCGTGCCCAGCCGCTGGTATCGAGTGCGGAAGGAACAACAGCGTCGAGAGTAACGGTGGCCCTCGTCGGGCACGGAGTGTGGGTCGTGCCGACGCCGGGCAAGCGCTGACGATATCGCTCCGGCGGACCGGCCGCGAGCGTTACCACAGGGTGAGTCGGCTGAGGATAGCGGGGCAATCCTGGGGTACTTGACGGCGATGAACGGACGGTCCGCGTGCGAGGCGACGGGCGGGCATCAAGACCGTTCAAGTTCCGACGTTGGCGAGATCGTGCTATGGCAGACGACGACCTCGACGCGGAGGACGAGACCTTTACTCTGGAAGTTCACCGTCACGGTGTCTCGCTGCCGGTAGGGCGTCGGTAATGTCCGTTCTCGCACTGACGCTCGACGTCCGAAGCGAAGTCTCGGCCATCACCATCAACGACACCGACGAGCAGAAGTACGTCGAGTGAACTGCCGACCCCGGCCGAGCACGATCGAAGGAGGGGGGCTGAGGCCATCACCGCGGTGACCCTGAAGGCCGAAGCCTGGCGCCATCACGAGTCGACCTCACCATTACGACGCGGCGCTGAGCCCCAACGATCGTGACCAAGTACGGTTAGGCCGAGCGGCATCATGACACTTTGGCGCAACACCCTGCTGGCGACGCCATGTTCGGCATGAGACGTCGCGTGACGGCCGTCCACCACAATCGCCTCCGAATGCGGAGGCTGACGGCAACAGGATGGGACGAGGACCATCACGGTGACGCGTACAGCGGTCAAGGCTGGGGAATCGTCGAGAAGGAGCGACACGAGCCTGGAGATCAAGGTGGCGGACATCCACGGTTTGCCGCGGCTGATCACCGCGGAGGCGTTCATGGTCGACGACAAGGCGAGAAGCCCAAGAAAGAGGCCATGTCCGATGTGGCGAGGAAGGCGACCCGGTCTACATCTGACGGTCACGAGTGGAAAGCGGAGGCCAAGACCGAGAAGGCCCCTATCATTTCCGACGAGGAGGTGCTTCAAGGTGGCTTGATGCCGGCCAACGCGGCAGCACCTCTGCCACCGTGGCAGACTATCGACTGTCGAAGGTCGAACCGCCGAGCGGGGAGGGCGAGCGACCGGCCGACGTCAAGCTGATGGTCGTTGGAGGACTGGACCGACGATGTCGGCGATGGAAATGCTCGTGTTCAACGCCATCGTGGCGAAGGGCAAGAGACGGCGAACAACGGCAAGGAGACCAGCATGAGCGACCATGGGCAATGTCCTCGATCATGATCATGCCCACGGACAAGCTGGTCGAGGCGAAGTCCGGTGGAGGACGTCTACGCGGCCCTCATGGCGGCGAAGATGGAGGTCATGGGTGACCACGGCCTGAACCCGGGCGAGAACTGTCCGGCCAAATCATGCTGATGGGCTCCGACCTCTTCGACAGCATGGAGGGCGTCAGCGTCTCGTTCGTGGCCGGCTCGGACAGCGACGCGGTGGCCGTGTCGTCAGCGAGCGGCGAGCATGGTGACGGTCATGGCCGATGATGGCAACGATGGAGGGGATGCCGGCCAAGATCACCGTCACCGCCACCGCGACTATGCCGTCCGGCGTCGAGATACTCAGCCAGACGCGGCCGAACGTGGCCCAGGTTCTGTTCCCGGTCATGGTCGAGGATCGAGCCGCTCACCTCACCCTGATCTCGGGACCCGAGGACATGAATGAATCTCACCGAGGGCATGTCGGCCATGGTGACGGTGACGGCCAATCGGGGGGTCGACATGGACACCGAGGTGATGCTCATGCGTGACGGGCGGCCAGCATGGCCGGCACATGGATGACGTCATGGTCGATGCCGATGATGATCACCATCATGGCCGGCGAGATGATGGGCTCGAGTTCATGGTGATGGCGGTCGAAGACGACATGATGGAAGAGATGGAGGGGCGCTGGTGCTCTTCGGCAGTGGCCGAAGGCATGGAGGTCATGGGCGACCTCACCGTCAGCTTCTACATCTGGGATATGGCGGTCCCGGCCCTGCCGCTCATCGCGCAGCTTCTGCTGGCGGCCTTCCTGGCCCTCGGCGGATACCGGCGCTACCTGCGGCGGTAGCGTTCGGCGGCGGCGTTCGTAACTCTCCCTTGCCCCCTCTCCCCCGAAGCCCCGGGGGGGAGGGGGGCTTTTTCGTCTCCGCGGCGGCCGGCCCGAAGCGGGCGCCGCGGAAACCGGGCCGAGCCGGAACGCGTTTCCCGTCCTTCCAGGATTCCTCTTCACCATGATGCACCATGCCCTCGGCGAGCACGCGGCGGCCGGAGAGCTCCCGCCCGCGGCAGCCCGCCAGGCGCCGTCCCGCTTCCCGGACGGTCCGGCCCCCGCGCCCGCCGCATCCGCACTCCGGCCGGGCGTCGCGTAGACGACTCCTCACGCGGCGTCATCGCCGCGGCGGCCCGCGCTCACCGGTCTGCCGTCGTCGAGCGAACCGGCACCGCCGCGCGGTAGCTGGACGTTCCCGCAGCGCGACGGAAATTTCCCGACGCCCGCCTGTTCGGATCCCGACCTTCATACGTTATATATAGCATGGAGTGTTTTTCGTGGCACTCTTCAGGCCCCCCCGGGGGGCCTGCGCGATGCTGCCGCCCGCACCCGAGGGGCAAGCGCAGGTGCGAGGGACGGAGCACCGGCGGAAAACTTCGGCGCCGATTTAGTTCAGGAGGAGAAAAAGATGAACGGTTTAGTGCTGTACGCAAAAAAGGAGCAGGAGCCGGAACCGCGCGGGCGGCATCCCGAGAACGCCCTGTCGACCGACTTCGTGCGCGTCGTCGCCGACCCCGGCCGCTACTGCGACGGCCACGGCCTGTACCTCGACGTGCAGCCGTCGGGCAGTCGAAGCTGGGTGCAGCGGATCGCCGTCCGGGGCCGGCGGCGCGAGATCGGCCTCGGCAGCTTCCCCCTCGTGTCGCTCGACGAGGCCCGCGCCCAGGCCTTCGCCAACCGCAAGCTCGCCCGCGCCGGCGGCGACCCCCTCGCCGCGATGCGGGCCGCCGACGAGCCGGCCTTCGCCGAGGCGGCCGAGCGGGTCTGGGCCCAGATGCGCCCGGGCTGGCGCAACCCCAGGTACGGCCGCGACTGGATGTCGGGCCTGACCCGGGTCGCCTTCCCGGCGATCGGGCGCATGCCGGTGTCGGCGGTGACCACCGCCGACGTCATCGACACGCTGCGGCACGTGTGGCACCCGCGGCCGACGACGGCGCGGCGGGTGCTGCAGCGCATCGGCCTCGTCATGGAGTGGGCGGTGGCGATGGGGTACCGGACCACCAACCCGTGCGGCCGCGTCGACCTCGTGCTGGGCCGCCAGCAGCACCGGACGCGGCACTTTCCGGCCCTGCCCCACCGCGAGGTGGCGTCGGCGGTCGCGGCGGTGCGGGGTTCGCAGGCGCGGCCGGTCGTCAAGCTGGCGTTCGAGTTCCTGGTGCTGACAGCGGCGCGCTCGGGCGAGGTGCGGGGGGCCGAGTGGCGCGAGCTGGACGTGGCGGCGGCGGTGTGGACGGTCCCCTCGACCCGGATGAAGGCGAAGCGCGAGCAGCGGGTGCCGCTGTGCGGTCGGGCGCTGGAGGTGCTGGCCGAGGCGCGGGCCCTCGGCCCCGGCGGCCCCCTGGCGTTCCCCACGTCGCGGGGCAGGCCGCTGAAGGACATGGCCCTGTCGAAGCTGCTGAAGGACCTCGGGATCGCGGCGGTGCCGCACGGCTTCCGGTCGAGCTTCCGCGACTGGGCGGCGGAAGAGACCGACCACCCGCGCGAGGTCGTCGAGGCGGCGCTGGCCCACATGGTGCGGAACGCGGTCGAGGCCGCCTACGCGCGGTCCGACCTGTTCGAGCGCCGCCGGCGGCTGATGGACGACTGGGCCGGCTACCTCGCCGGCCGGGCCCGCAAGCGCAAGGTCGCCCGGGCCGCGGCGCGGCCGGCCGCCTCACCGTCGCCGGCGGGGGCGCCGCCGGGGTAGACGCCGGTGGGGGAGCTCGGAAGGTCTGCGCCGGGCAAGCGTGTCGTCGGGGCCATTGAACCGTCGAACGCCCCTGCCGGCCCCGCGGAGTTCGCCCCTGTTCGTGTTCCTCATCTGCCGAGGAACCAGCGCGTCGCGACCACCACGACCGCGATCACGACCGCGATCACGATACCGGCGATGACCAGCCGCCAGACCAGGCGCGATTGAAGCTCTGTCTCGTTTCTCTCCAGCAGCCGCTCCATGTCGGAAAGACGGCTGCCCCGAGGGTAGGTCCGCGAGCCCTTCCTTGGACGGGGTACCTGTTCCGGCCGATCGGGATCAGCCACCGTCACCCTCCAGAACGACACCCGCACCCCCGGGGCCGTCCCGCCGGCGAAGGTCGCGCATCGGCCACGAGGGGTTCGTTCACCACTTGATCCTGGCGATTCTCGGGCTCGTGAAGTTGCCGATGTCCAGCAGGAACTCCTGAATGCACCCGAGCATCGACCGCATCTTCTCGGTCACCCGCTCGCTGTAGCCGTCCTCCGGGTCGTCCGCCGCCTCTTCGAGCGCCGCCAGCAGTCGCGCCGCGGTGCCGGGGCGGTCCTCTTCGAGAACCCGGCAGAGGGCCCCGAAGGCCCGGTTCAGTCCCGCGACCATGCCCGCGAGGTCTTCGTCCCGGCCCTCGGCCGCTCGCGCCGCCCTCTCGAGGTCGGCAAGCCTCGTCTTCAGATCGGCCAGCATCCCTGCGCCTCCCGCTTGCCTTCAGCAGCTCGCGATGCCCGCCGCAGGTCGAGTTGTCGGAAATTGGGGGCACGGCCTGACGCCGGCGAGGCGAGCCGTCGGGCACGCCGAACAGAATATCATGGGGGACCATCGGCATATTGAACGCGGACGATTCGCCCCGTAGAAAAGAATTCTGCCAGATACGAGGGCATGCTCTCGTCGGGCACGCCGAACAGAATATCATGGGGGACCATCGCCATATTGAACCGGCAGAGCCGGGATCGCCGTCATCTTTGCCGCGGCTTCCGGCCCGCGCTTCCGGGCCGTGGCCCGCGCATGCTACGCTTGCGGTACCGAGCACCGACACGAAGTGAATCAACCGCGCCGTCCTGCCGACTCCGGAGTCGCCTGCCCGATAGCCACGACGACGCTTGTCGCCCTTACTCGGACCACCGATGGATGGCACGACGGTGTCGATCGTGGTGCCGACGCTGCGCGAGGCCGCGAACCTGCGGCGGTTGGCCGAACGCATCGCCGGCGCCCTGGCGGGAACCGGCATCGCGTGGGAGTTGCTGCTGGTCGACGACGACTCGGGCGACGGCAGCACGGTCGTCGCGGCCGAGCTGGCGAAGCAGTTGCCGGTGCGCATGGAGGTGCGGCGAGGCGTACCGCCCGACCTGTCCCGCGCCGTGCTCGAAGGGATGGCGCGGAGCCGGTTCGATAGAATCGTGGTGATGGACGCGGACCTGTCCCATCCGCCCGAGCGCATCCCCGACCTGCTCGCGGCGTTGAACGCCGATTGCGACCTGGTCGTGGGCAGCCGCTATCTCGGCGACGCGTCCACGCCCGGCGACTGGGGCTGGTCCCGCGCCCTCAACTCGCGCATCGCCACCCTGCTGGCGGCGCCGCTGGTGACCTGCTCCGACCCGATGGCGGGTTTCTTTGCCGTCGACCGCCGGGTCCTGCCCGACCTGGCGACCCTCCGGCCCATCGGCTACAAGATCGGTTTGGAGCTGATGGTGCGCGGCCGGCTGCGGGTGCGCGAGGTGCCGATAGCGTTCGACGATCGCCTCCGTGGCCACAGCAAGCTGGGCTGGCGCCAGCGGCTCGACTACCTGCGCCATCTCGGCCGGCTCTACCTTCACGTCCTCGCCGGCAAGGTCACGCGCCGGTCTGCGCCACGGCGATGACGGCGAAGCGGAGGAAGCCCGTACCAACGCCCGGCGCACGGCGGCGTACGCCCACCGCTGCCCCCGCTTCGGCTCCCGCCGCCGGCCCGGCCACGAACGGGGCCGCCCCGTTCTCCCCCGGCCGGCCCGACGCGGCGGCGCTGGCCGCGGCCGTGCTCGGCCCCCTCGCCCTCTACGTCGCAACCCTGCCGCGCACCGTTGTCCTGGAAGACGACGGCCTGTTCCTGATGGCCGGCGTGCACCTCGGCGTCGCCCACCCGCCGGGCTACCCGCTCTACACGCTGATCGTCCACCTGTTCACGCGGCTGCCGTTCGGCGACCCCGCCGTCCTCGGGCACCTGTCGAGCGCGGTGCTCGGGGCGCTGGCCTGCGGCGCCGTGTACTGCTGCGCCCGGCTGCTGCGGGCGTCGCCGGCGCCGGCCCTGATCGCGGCGTGGCTCTTCGGCGTCTCGGAGCAGTTCTGGTCGCAGGCCATCATCACCGAGGTCTACACGCTGAATGCGCTGCTGTTCTTCGCCGCCTACGCCCTCGTGCTGCTGGGCGCCCGCGACCCGCGCCGGCAATGGCCCCTGTGGTGCGCCGCCGTGGCCTGGGGGGCGGGTCTCGCCAACCACTGGCCGCTCATGGTGCTGGCGACACCGGGGTTGGCGCTGGCCCTGCTGCCGGCGTGGCGCGAGGTCCTGCCGCGGCTGCCGCGGCTGCTCGGGGCGGCCCTCGTGGCCGCCGCCCTGCCCTACGCGTGGATGGTGTGGCTGTCTCAGCAGGCGCCGCTCATCAGCTTCTACGGCTCCATCGACACCTGGAGCGAGCTCTGGTTCTACGTCAGCCGGCAGGGCTACGGCGGAGTAGACACCAGCCCCAGCGCCGGCTGGGGCGACCGCTGGTCGTTTCTGGGGTGGTTCGCCGCGGATCTCGTGCGGCAGACGACCCTGCCCGGATTCGCGCTTGCGCTGCTGGGCCTGGGGGCGCTGGCCCGCGGCGGCGGCCGCGCGGGGGTGGCTGCCGCGGGCTCCGGTCTCCTCGCCCTCCTCGGCAACAGCGTGGTGCTGATTGTGTTGCTGGGATTCGACTTCGATGTGTCCAAGGTGGCGGTGTTCCGGCCCTATCCGCTGATAGGTTACGGCGTGGTCGCTCTGTGGCTGGCCGCCGGCATGCAGTGGCTGATCGACCGTCTGCCGGGCTGGGCTGCGGCCCGTTTTCCCGCGGCTGCGGCCAGTACCCGCGCGCCCGGGCTCGCCGGCTGGACGATGGCGCTGGGGGCGCTGGCGGGCGCGGCGCTGGTGGTCGAGTCGGCGTCCGCGAGCTGGCGGGCCAACGACCGCTCCGACAGCGACTTCGCCGAACGGCATGCCGAGGTGGTGTTCGACCTGCTGCCGCAGGACGCGGTGTTGTTCGGTTACGGCGACTACAGCGGACCCGTCGGCTACTACCGCTACGTCGAAGAGCGCCGGCCCGACGTCGCCATGTACAACCTGCAAGGCCTGGTATTCGCCAACCGCCTGTTCGATCCCGGTCTGCCTGATGAAGAGAAGGCGAGCGTGCTGGACCGTTTCGTCGGGTCCACCGAGAGGGCGGTGTTCCTGTTCCCCGATTCCCGGATCCGCCCCGGAGAGCGCGGCTTCAGGCACCACGGCTTCCTGTTGGAGGTGCTCGGAGAGGGCACGTCGAGCGTCCAGTTGACACGCGACCCGCGCGGGGAGCAGTACTTCCTGGAGCTGCTCGACCGCCAGCCCACCGACCGCTGGGAACAGGTAGAGCGCAACCACCATCTGAACTACTACGGGCAATACCTCGGGCTGGTCGTCCTGGTGGACCCGCTCCTTCTGGAGCCGCTGGCGCCGTTGTTCGAGCGTGCACAGGACTGCTACGCCTGTCTGACCGGGATGGCGACCATGATGCTGTCGAATGGCGGCGTCGCCGCCGCCCACGCGAACCGGATCGCCGCCTGGCTGGCGCGGGCCGAGGCGCTGCACGACCAGGCGCTCAGCAAGCAGGAATCCGCGCTGCTTTTCTTCGAGCAGGGCCGTCTCTCCGAGCTGACCGGCGACGCCGCCACCGCCGCCGCCCGATATCGACGGGCCTATGCCCTCTATCCGCACCCCGAGAGTCAGGCCGGCGACGCCCTCCGTCGGCTCGGGCTCACTCCCTGAACGCCCACCCCCCGCACCAACTGACCCCGCCGCCGCCCGACCCGGCCGGCGATTCCTGATAGGCTACGCGGCGATGGAAAGAGGCGGAGCGGTCTCGATTGTGGTGCCGACGCGGCAGCTCGACTGCCTGCGCCGCCGCGGCCGGCTGTACGCGCACGTGGCCGCCCGGGCATGGCGTCGGTCGAGGCCACGCAGATGACGGCCAGGGCCCGGCGGAAGGGGCCCGTGCGCGGCTCCGGCGCACCGTCGCGGGCTCGCGCGGCTTCCCCCGGCCCGGTGCCGCCGCCGGGCGGCGATGCGGCGGCCGGCGCGACGCCGGCCGGCGTGGGCCGGGCCGACGCGGCGGGACTGGCCGCGGCGGTGATCGGCCCCCTCGCGCTCTATGCGGCGACCCTGCCGCGCACCGTGGTGCTCGAAGACGACGGCCTGTTCCTGATGGCCGGCGTGCACCTCGGCGTCGCCCACCCGCCGGGCTACCCGCTCTACACGCTGATCGTCCACCTGTTCACGCGGCTGCCGTTCGGCGACCCCGCGGTCCTCGGGCACCTGTCGAGCGCGGTGCTCGGGGCGCTGGCCTGCGGCGCCGTGTACGCTGCGCGCGGCTGCTGCGGGCGTCGCCGGCGCCGGCCCTGATCGCGGCGTGGCTCTTCGGCGTCTCGGAGCAGTTCTGGTCGCAGGCCATCATCGCCGAGGTCTACACCCTGAACGCGCTGCTGTTCTTCGCCGCCTACGCCCTGGTGCTGCTGGGGGCCCGCGACCCGCGCCGGGTGGCCCCTGTGGTGCGCCGCCGTCGCCTGGGGAGCGGGCCTCGCCAATCACTGGCCGCTGATGGTGCTGGCCACACCGGGCCTGGCCCTGGCCCTGCTGCCGGCTGGCGGGCGGTGCTGCCCCGTCTGCCGCGGCTGCTCGGGGCGGCGCTCGTGACCGCCGCCCTGCCCTACGGGTGGATGGTGTGGCTGTCGCAGCAGGCGCCGCTCGTCAGCTTCTACGGCGCCATCGACACCTGGAGCGACTTCTGGTTCTACATCGGCCGGCAGGGCTACAGCGGCGTCGACGTCAGCCCCAGCGCCGGCTGGAGCGACCGCGCCGCGTTCCTGGGGTGGTTCGCGGCCGACCTCGTGCGGCAGACGACCCTGCCGGGGGCCGCCCTCGCCCTCGTAGGCCTCGGGACGCTGGCCCGGCGCGGCGGCCTCGCCGCCGTCGCCGCCGCGGGCTCGGGGGTCGTGGCCGGGCTCGGCAACAGCGTGGTGCTGATACTGCTGCTGGGGTTCGATTTCGATGTGCTCTGGGTGGCGGTGTTCCGGCCCTATCCGCTGATCTGTTACGGGGTGGCCGCCCTGTGGCTGGCCGTGGGCATGCAGTGGCTGCTCGACCGCGTGCCGGGCCGGGCCGCGGCCCGGCGGCCCGCGGGGACGGCCGGCCTGCTGCGTGCGCCGCGGCTCGGCGGCGCGGCGACCGCGCTGGCCGGGGCGGCGATGGTCGCCGCGTCGGCGTCGGCGGGCTGGCCGGCCAACGACCGTTCCGGCAGCGACTTCGCCGAACGCCACGCCGAGACGGTGTTCGACCTGCTGCCGCCCGATGCGGTGCTGTTCGGCTATGGCGACGCCGCCATCGGCCCCCTCGGCTACTACCGCTACGTCGAAGAACGGCGGCCCGACGTCGCCCTGTACAGCCTGCAGGGCCTGGTGTTCGCCAACCGCCTGTACGATCCCCGCCGGCCCGAGGACGAGCGGGCGCGGGCGCTCGACCGCTTCGTCGGCGCCACCGAGCGGCCGGTGTTCCTGTCTCCCGATGCCGACGTCCGTCCGAGCGGGCGCGGCGTCGGGCACCACGGCTTCCTGCTCGAGGTGCTCGCCGAGGGCACCGAGGGCACCGTCGACCTGTCGCGCCATCCGCCCGGCGAGCGGTACTTCCTGGAGCTGCTCGACCGGCGGCCCGCCGACCGCTGGGAGCAGACGCGGCGCAACGGGCTGCTGTCGCACTACGGGCGCTACCTGGGGCTGGTCGTCCTGTCGGGTTCGCCGCGGCTGCTCGAGCCGCTGGCGCCGCTGTTCGCGCGGGCGCAGGACTGCTACACGTGCCTGCTGGGGATGGCCATCGCCTTGCTCGACAACGTGGACAACGACGACGCCGTCCACGCGAACCGCATCGCCGCCTGGCTGACGCGGGCCGAGGCGCTGCACGGCCAGGCCCTCGGCAAGGGCGAATCGGCGCAGCTTCCCTTCGAGCAGGGCCGTCTCGCCGAGCTGACCGGCGACGCCGCCACCGCCGCGGCGCGCTACCGGCAGTCCCACGCCCTCGACCCGCATCCCGCGAACCCCGCCGCCGCCGCGCTGCGCCGGCTCGGGCTCGCGCCGTGACGCGGCGCGACCGCCTGTCTGCGGGGCTGACGCTCGCGCCGTCCGCAAGTGAAAAAAGCCCCTCCCTCCCTCGGGGCTTCGAGGGGGGAGGGGCTTCCAAGGGAGAGTAACGAACGCCGACGCCGAACGACGCTACCGACGCAGCAGGTAGCGCCTGCCGCTCACCCACAGGAGGAAGGCCGCCAGCAGGAGCTGGGCGATGATCGGCAGGGCCGGCACCGCGGCATCCCAGAGGTGGAGCGTGACTTCGCCCTGGACCTCTCCCGCATTGTCAGCCGCCATGCCGAAGAGAACCAGCACTTCCCGGTCCTCTGCCGTGCCGTCGTCGACGGCCGTCACCACGGTCGAGCCCGCGGTTGCGCCAGCCCCGAGCACGATCGGGGCCGCCTCGAAGTCGTCGGCGGTGGCGTCGCCCATGGCGCGGTCGGCCAGGAGCGTCACGGTCACCTCCCTGGTGACCGGACGGTTGGCCCGCACCGTCACGGTGGCGCGGCCCGCGGTGCCGTTGGCGTGGTCGCTGCCGCCCTCGACGAGGTTCATGTCCGTGGGTCCGACCAGCTCGAGCACGAGCGCCTCGATGTCCACCTCGACCGGGAACGTGATGCTCGCCTCGCGCGGATTCGTCTGAGGGTTGATCGTCAAGCCGGACGGCAGGCTGGCCATGGCGGTGATGGTGATATCCGCCATTCCTCCCGCTCTCGCCATCACCGTCACCGTGACGGTGTCGATGATGCCCGCGGACGCTACGTCGCTGTTGCTCGACACAGCCGTCGTACGAGAGCGTGACGCCCTCGGCCGCGTTGAACAGGGCGCTCCCCAGGATCTCGATCTCCTCGCCCGCGTCGAAGGTCATGTCGTCGCCCAACCCGGCTGCCATCGCGGCGGCGATCACGGCGGCGACTTCCTGCTCCGACTTCGCCCAGACGAGCCTCCCCGTGGTCGGCGTGGCGGTGGCCTCGGTCGACGCCGCGCCGGCGCCCACGCTGTTCACGGCACGGACCCTGAAGGTGTAGGCCGTGCCGTCGGTGAGGCCGGTGACGGTGTACGACGTGGTGGACGGACCGCTGCCGGGGATGGGCGTCCAGGCGCCATAGGCGCCCGTCCCCGCCCTCTGCTGGTACTCGTACCGGCTGACGGCCCCGCCGCCGGTCGGCGCCGTCCACGACAGCGTCACCGCGCCCTCGCCGCCCTCGCCCCCGTCGCCGTGAGGCCCGTCGGCGCGGCCGGCACGCTCCCGGCCCGCGTCACCGTGATGGTGTAGACGCCGGCGTTCGTGCCGTCGGTCACCGTCACCCGGATGGGGTTGGGACCGACCACCAGGGCCACCTGGTGACCGGCCGCGGTGGTGTTCGCGTCGGCCGGCGTGATCGTCGGCGTCGCGCCCGCCTTGTTCGGCGTCGCCGTCACCGTCACCTGCGTCACGCTGCTGCCGACGGCGGCCGTGTAGGTGCGGGTAGCCGGCGTGAAGGCCGGCGTCAGCGTAACCGTAACCGGCGCCAGCGTAACCGTCGACAGGCTCAACGCGCGGAGGGTCGTGTCGACGGTGAGCGACGGCGTGGCGGACTCCTCGGCCGACGGGGGGCCGGCGCCATCGCTGTTCACGGCACGGACCCTGAAGAAGTAGCGCGTCCCGTTCGTGAGGCCGGTGACGATGTAGGACCGGGTGGACGGACCGCCGCCGGGGATGGTCGTCCACTGGCCATAGGCGCCCGCCCCCGCCCTCAGCTGGTACTGGTACCCGCTGATGGCTGCGCCGCCGTCTGAAGCGGGTGCGGTCCACGACAGCGTCACCTGGCTGTTGCCGGGGGCGGCGGCAAAGTTGCGCGGGGCACTGAGCCCACCGGTCTCGACCCCCGACAGCGAGACGCTGACCTCGTCGGAGGGGTCACTCGGCCCGCGGGGGGGGTACGTCCCCACGTCCACGGCCCGCACCTGGAAGGCGTACGTCCCGCCGTTGGTGAGGCCGGTGACCGTATTGCTGGTCACGGTCATGCACGATTCTGGAGCTCGGAACTCCTCTCCCGCGAAGTCCGTCCAGCGCCCATAGGAACCCGGTTGCCGCCTCTGCCGGTACTCGTAGTCGTAGCGACGGTCGCCCGGTCTCGACGGTGGCCCAGGACAGCGTCACTTCCCCGTCGCCCCGCGTCGCCTCCAGCCCCGTCGGCGGGTCGGGGGTGTCGGCGGGGCGGATCTCCACGCTGGTGACCGCCAAGGCGTTGGAAAGGTCGGTGTCGGGCGGGGCGGTGCCCGACAGCGCGCCCAACAGCGCGATAGTGATGTCGGGCGACCCCTGGGGTGGGTTGACTGCTGAACGAGGCGTCCCGCCTGCTGTTCGTCGGCCCAAACTCCACTGTCTCCTGCCAGTGCGTGAATCCGCTCCCACGATGACGTCGACCCACAGCGAGGTGCTCGGCGCCGTGTACCTCGGATTCACCTCGACCGTCGCGCGAAGCGTGGAATCCTCGCCGGCTTTGGCCCATGACTTGCCGTCGATGGTCGCGGAGATGGTGAAGGTTCGCTGGGTTCCGGACCCGTCCGTGGGCCTGGCGCTGGCCTCGTTGGACCAGTCTCCGTTTCCGTTGCCGTTCACGGCTGGCACTTGGAACGTGTAGGTCGTACGTTCGCACTGGAACGTGTAGGTCTTATCTACTTCGTCCGACGACATCATCGTCAGTGAGGGTGAGGGACGTCGCGGACGCGCCGAGCGATTTGTCGCGCATGATGGACGCATTCGGAACAGGCGGGTAAGTTGCGCCGGCGCCGATCCTCATTCGGCATTCGTACTGCTGATGCGCCTGCCGCCATCGTCCGCGGGGGGGTCCACGTCAGCCTCACCTCCTCGTCGCCCGCCGTGGCCGTCAACGTGGGCGCGCCCGGGGTGGTGGAGGGTACCGCTGACCGCTCGTTGGATGCCAACCCGCCGCCCGAGCTGTTCACCGCTCGCACCTGGAACGTGTAGGTCGTACCGTTCGTGAGACCGCCTGACGATATGGGTCCTGGTGGACGCGTCGCTGTTGCGAATGTCGATCCAGCTCCCATAGCCGCCGCCTGCCTTCTGCCGATACTGGAACCCGCTAAGTTCGTCGGCGGGCGAGGGTCCGGGTCGGAGGTCGGTGCTCCATGTCAGCGTGACCCGACGGTCCTCGTCGGACTCGGCGGCCTGAGGTGACGACCGTAACGGGCTTGCCGAACGGCTGGCGGATACTTCAAGGGACTCCTGACCCTCAACAACCAACCATTCGGCCCGGCTCGGTACAATCCAAGTCGTTCACCGCTCGCACCTGAAATAGTAGGTCGTCCCGTTGGTGAGGCCGTAGACGGTCACTGTCGTCTGCCCGTGCCGCCGGTGGCGATCCAGTCGTCGGTGGCGGCGGCGGTGACTACGTTCGTTCGGTACCTGGTACTCGTACTCGGTGATGGGCTCGCCGCCGTTGTCGGAGGGCGCGGTCCACGACAGAGTCACCTGCTTCGTCGCCCGCCGTGGCCGTCAGATTCGTGGGCGCGCCGGGCACACTCGCCTCCGGCATGCCTTCGCGGACTCTGGTGGACGGGCGCCGTCCGCCCACGCTGTTCCTTCCTCGTACCTGGAAGCCGTAGGTCGTGCCATTGTTGAGGCCGGTAACGGTGTAGGACCGTGGTGGGACTCGGTCGGCGTCGGCAATGGTCATCCAGCCCCCATAGGAGCCTCCCACGACTCTCCGCCGGTACTCGTAGCTGCTGACGGACGGTCTTCCATGGCGTCGGCACGGTTCGGGTCCATCGGGTATGCGCCCACGACAGTGTGACGCGCCGGTTGCCGGCGACGACGCGGCGGGGTTCGCCGGCGGGGGGGGAATCTATCGCTCGTCCACACGGGTGCCGGGAGAGGGCGGGCAGGCGTGGCCTCAACCGTGTTGGACGCACGTTGCCGCCGCCGTTCCCGTTCACGGCTCGTACTTGGAAGATGTAGGTGATGCCGTTGACGAGGCGACTGCCGGTGGCGGTGCCGACCATGCCGACGGCTGGCGATGGTTCCGACGGAAAGCGTCGTGGTCGAGTCGTCTGCGACGGGGTCTTCGTCGGTTCGTCTGCCGATGGGCACCCAATCGGAACTCGTCCTCATCCTTCATCCGAACTCGTAACGAGTGATGTCCTGCCACCGTCGGAAGACGGTGCGGTCCACGACAGCCACCACTGTTCCGTCCTCGACGCTGACGGTGACCCTCAAGCTCCGGGGCGCGCCGGGCGTGGTCGTCCGCGTCACGGTGATGGTGTAGTTGCGCGTCGATGTGCCGTCGGCGTCACGGTGGCGGTGATGCGGTTCAGCCCGGTACCGCCAGATTTCGCTGCGCTGGGAAGAACCCGGAGGCCGCCCTATCCCACGTTATTTCTTCCGCCGTCGGGAGCGTCGCATGGTACGTCAACCGCTCCTCCGCCGTCGCGCCCTTCGGTTACGATGGCCTCCGTCAATTAGCGGGTCTCCGAGTCGAACGTCGGCTGTCAGCGCCCCACCGGAGGCGTAGGTGGAGCCGAAACCCTCATCGTTCAAAGTGGAGGTCGAGGCCGTATCCACGCCCAGAGAAGGAGCAGGGTCTCGAGGGTGGTGCCAGCTGGCCGCGTCACGGTGATGGTGTAGTCCCGTCTCCCGGTCGGCTCCGTCGTCGTCTCGTCACCGTCACCGTGATGCGTGTCGTCCCCGGCGACAGGTACGCCCTGGTGTCGCCCCTCCATCGTGGGATCCGCATCGTCAAGGTACTTCGTACGCCTCAGTCGAGCCGTATGGTGACTTCGTCGGTCGCCACCACCTCACCTGGAGTGGCGGTCAACGGGAGGCTGAATCTCATAGGGCGATTGTCGTCGGGGCGACCGTGTAGCTGAAGCGGCACTCCTCAGGGAAGGTCACTAGCCTGGAGTCAGTTGGCGTGACAGTCCCCGCCGGTCCCCTGTCATCGTCAGGCTGTCGTCAAGACTCTGCGCCAAGGCTTCCGAATGAGCGAAGAGCCCGAGGACGACGGCGAGCAAACAGGGCAACCGGCCCGGAATCGAGAATCCTGAAGCGCGGTGGCGGAGGTGTTGGACGGGCGATTTCGGGATCTCGAGAGGCATCTGGGCTCCTGTGATGTCGTACCCGCCTGGGGAGGGCGGTTGGCTCTCTTGGGCCTCGGCGCCAGGGTCTAAACCGGCGAACGTGCTCCGGGAGTGCTGCTGCTAACCCCGAAATGCCCCCTCCCCCCCCGGGGCGGTCGCGGGGAGAGGGGGCAAGGGAGAGTTACGAACACGAGACGACGACGCCGAACGTTACCTCCTCAGATAGCGGCGGTATCCACCGATAGCAAGGAACAGCCCCAGCAGAAGCTGAGCGATGAGCGGCAGGGCCGGTACCGCGGCATCCCAGAGGTAGAGCGTGACTTTGCCCGTGACCTCGCCCGCATTGTCAGCGGCCATGCCATAGAGCACCAGCTCTTCCATCTCCTCCGCCATGTCGTCCTCGACGGCCATCACCATGGTGGTGCCCATCATCATGCCGGCCTCGATGGTGATGGCTTCCGCCATGTAGTCGTCTTCGCCGGCGGTGCTCATGGCCCGGTCACGCATGAGGTTGATGGTCACGTCCGCGGTCACCGCCCGGTTGGCCGTCGCCGTCACCATGGCCGACATGCCCTCGACGAGGTTCATGTCCTCGGGGCCGGACAGGGTGAAGCTCAGCGCCTCGAGGCCCACTTCAACCGGGAAGATGATGCTGGCCTCGCTCGGATCGGTCTGCGGGAGACCCTTCGCCCCCGACGCCGCCATGCTCGCGTGAGCGGTGATGGTGATGTGCGCCATCACCCCGGCCATGTCTTGCGCCGTCACCGTCACCATGCCGCTGCCGCTGACCGCGACGGTCGCCACGTCCTCCATGTCGACTCGGCCGTGTACGAGAGCGTGACTCCCTCCGCGCTGTTGAACAGCGAGCCTGGCGAGGCAATCTCGATCGTCTCGCCCGGGTTGAACATCATGTCGTCACCCATTCCGGCTTCCTTCGCCGGGTAGATGACGGCCTGGATCTCCTCATCCGTCTTCGGATAGACGAGCTTCGTCGTGCCGTCCATGAAGCTGATTGTGATGGAATCCTCGGAGGCGACCATGTCGGCGTGCGTCGCCATACATCGCTTCACCCGTCACCGCGGCGGTGCAGCACCAGCTCTTCTGCATCATCGATCTCGTCGTCTGCCAGCACCTCCAGCATGAACGTGCCGCATCTCCTCGTCCGCGTGCATTGCGGGTCACTCGTCTCGGACGAGAGGCTGTAGTCGGCAGCGCTGGCGGAACTGGCGGCCCCGTGCGTCAACGAGACCGTGATCTTTTCGCCATCGGGGATGGCGTCGGTGGGCGTCGCCGCGATCCACCATCAGCGTGACCGTACCGGTTTCGCCCTCCTTCAGACTGGTCACTTCCGCCCCGTCCACCATGATGGTGGGACCCATCGTGACCTCGGGCAGCTTGTGCTGGTCCAACACCTTCAGCATGACGTCGTCGCCTACCTGCTCCCCCGCGGTCGTCGGACTTGTGGCAGACGTCTCGAACACTTGCAGGGTGATGGTGTCGTCCACCCGGTCGCCGTCGTTCGAGGCCGACGTGAGCATCACGCCCGCATTCGTGTCGCCCGCCGGCAACGTCGAGTCCGCAGACTTACGGCGGTCGGACCACCACTGCTCACACCACGAGAGGTCAGGCTGTAGTCCGAAGCAGCATCCTGTGCCGACGTCAGAGTCACGAAGAAGCTCTTTGGAACGGTTCTGGCTGGCAACACTACCAGATTCATCTGCACAATTTCGTCGCCGTGTCCTTCCTTGATCTCTCCGCTGCTTTCCAGCGCAACGGGAAGCTCCAGCTCGTACACCTGCTCCTCGGCGTCGTCAATCACGACGACCTGTTGACCTTCGTACCGGCCTTCTCGAAAGTAGCCGTCAGTTTTGGTAGAAGCAGAGATGCGGAATGTCTCGTCTTCCGCATCGGAGTCAGGATTGGTCGTCCAGATATGCCGTCCCTTCACTCGACAGGTTCGAGGCGAAGGTGAGCGTCGAGCACTCTCTGGCGCAGGTTTGCTCGTAGCAGTCGTCTTAGTCGACGGACAGGCTTCAGCATCCCAAGCCAAGTCACTGGGGAGTCCGTTCCGTGTTTGGCAGCTCGGCGGCGTCTTCCGGGAGAGTCCCAGAAGGCCCCCCCTTGAGTGTCAGCGTGACCTTGAGTGATCTCGTGGCAGTCGGCAGAAGGCGGCACGGTGGCCGTAACCGTCACCGGAATCATGTTTCGATCCTCTGGAATGGTCGAGTCCACGTCCAGGGTCAGTGTCGGCTTCCCTGGCCCCGCGCCGGTCGAGCCGTCGCCGACCGGCGACCAAGCGCTCTTTGCCTCGTACATCGGCGCATTCAATCCGTCGAGATAATTCACGGCCCTCACCTGCACATCGTACGCGCCAGGAGCCAGCCCTGAAATCGTGTAGGTTGTGGTGGGGGCAATTCTCGTGACGTCGTTGTCGGCGGGCCAGCTCCAGCTGTCTGCGGACTTGTACTGCAGCTCGTATCCAATGATTGGGGAGTTGTTTGCGTCGCCGGTGTCGTCCACGTCACCTTCAGGCTGCTGGGGCCGGCCGCGGCCACGGTCGGTTCAAGCGGGCGTATCCGGCTCCTCCGCCACGTTGATTGTGAAGATGATGACGTCCGAAACAGGAGGGCATGCCGGCCGTGGCCGTAACCTCCAGCTGCCAAGACCCGACAACCATCGGCAGCCCCGGTTTCAGGGGCGGTCCCAGTAGACGTTAGCTGCCGTGACGCCAGCTCGTTTTCCGCCTCGGTGCCGTCGGAGGGTCGTGGGGCCGGCAGCGCCAGACCGAGTCTGGTAGCGGCTGCCGCGGACGTTGCCGCTATAGCATACGTGACGGTGGTGGCGGAGGAGACCCCAGTGGCCCGCGGCAGTGTGATAGGCTCCTTGTACGTCGGCTGCCCCACTCTGCCTTATCTCCGTCGCATAGATGGTCCCTGTCTTCCGGGCCTTCTGAAGGTCTCTCTCTGTCTGCAGCCGAGAGGGTGAACCGCAAGACAGCGGCCTGATCCGGACCGGCTACCACAATGTTAGCTTGGTCGGCCAACTCGTCCCGCGTCTCCGAGAGAATCTGAACGTCCGCTTCAGTTGTCTCATCAGCTTGCATGTACTCCAAGAGGAGCGGAGCGTCGCGTCGGTACCCCCCTGTGCGCTGAGGTCTTCCCTGAATACGAGGGTAAACGCATCATCAGCTCTCGTGATGTCCAATTGCAAGCCGTCAATGCGAATAGGCACTAGCGCGGTCGTGATAGAGCCCCCTGCTGAGCGTGAAGTCCCCGGCGAGCCGGTCGTTTGGGTTCGTGCCGGAGAAAAACACGTTCCGGTCTCATCTTGATGTCCAGCTCCCTACTCGTGTCCTCCTCATAGCTGGCCGTCTCTATCGTCGGCGCCTGGGCGGCCGCCTGGGCACTCCCCAGCACGGAAAGCGCAAGCCCAACACCACCATCCACTTCAACGCCCTGCAACTACCTCTCGCGAAAATCGCTCCGATACGCATATCGCCATCTCCCTTGTGAATCCGTCCTCGTGTCGCCAGCAGCGGGGGGAAACCAGACCATCCGCCCCCTGCCTCCCCCCGGTGTCGACTACCGCTCCGCATCTGTCTTCCGCCTCCCGCAACGAACTCTGTCGCTGTTGCACCCCCCGGGTCGGCTCCCTGGTTCGTCCGCGCGGGGCTTCACGCGTCCGCCGCCAACCAAACCGCGCCGGTGGAGATAATGGGGGGTAAACTCACACCCAAGCCCACCAATCACCACGATGTCAACGACTTGCAGGCTTTCGGGGGCATCGGATCAGTCCGCCCCCGGCCCCCCGTGTCGACCACCCTATCGTCCGCTCCGCATAATGCCCTTTAGCCCTCCCACGCCATTCAGGCGTCGAAAACGCGCAAGCGTAACATGCAGTACCAGCCGGCGCAACCCCAAAGAACAGCCGCCCGCAGCCGGAAAAACCGGACCAGACGACGCGCGGTCCCGGCCGGGACGCCAAGAAGCCCGGCCGGTGCGAGAGCGTATCACGCCCAAACGAGCCGGCGCAAGGGCGGAAGGCGGTCGCGGACCACTTTTTAGCGTGCCGCGGCGGGGGCGGCGGCCCCGGGGGCGCTCGGTCGACGGCGGCGGAGGCCAGACGGGGCCGGCGAGCCGCCAGGGTCTGTTCGGCGCTCTGGCCGCCGGCCGGCCGGTATAGACTTCTTGACATGGCGCCGGAACCGCGGACCGTCCCCGACCCGGTCACCGAGGCGTACAAGAGGGACCTCGACCGGACCCTGCTGCGCGAGAACCTCGAGCGCGGGCTCGACTTCACGCGGTCCGCCGGCGGGAAGGGGACCGACGACGAATGGACGCGACGATACTGACGGTGCTCGGGACGGGGCTGACCGCCCTCGGGACGGGGGTCGCGCTGTTCGTAGCGCTGTGGAGGGTGCAGGGAAACCGCTTCGACGCGGTGGACAGACGCTTCGACATGGCCGAAGAGCTGAACCGCGAGCGCTTCGACATGAGCTGAACCGCGAGCGCTTCGACATGGCCGACAAGCTGAACCGCGAACGCTTCGAGGCGATGGACCAGCGGTGGACCGAACGGTTCGACATGGCGGAAAACGCGAACCGCGAACGCTTCGAGGCGATGAACCGGCGGTTCGACATGGCGGAAGAGCGGAATCAGGCGGCCCACGCGGCCATCTGCGAGAGCATCGCAAAGCTCGACTAGCGGACCCGCACCGACACCGCGGCCCTGCACGATAGCCCCCGGCGGGCCGGTTGGCACGCGGGTTGCGTTCATCCGCATTGACCCGCCCGCGTTGGGCGCCGGCGGTCAGCGGGGACCGGCTCGAAGGGATGGCGACGATGGATGCAACGGCATTGACGGTGGTCGGGACGGGGGTCGCGCTGTTCGTAGCGCTGTGGAAAGTGCAGGGAAACCGCTTCGACGCGGTGGACAGACGCTTCGACATGACGGAAAAGCTGAACCGCGAGCGCTTCGACATGGCCGACAAGCTGAACCGCGAACGCTTCGAGGCGATGGACCAGCGGTGGACCGAACGGTTCGACATGGCGGAAAACGCGAACCGCGAACGCTTCGAGGCGGCAGAAAGCGCGAACCGTGAACGCTTCGAGGCGATGGACCGGCGGTTCGACATGGCGGAAAGCGCGAACCGCGAACGCTTCGAGGCGATGGACCGGCGGTTCGACATGGCGGAAGAGCGGAATCAGGCGGCCCACGCGGCCATCTGCGAGAGCATCGCAAAGCTCGACTAGCGGACCCGCACCGATACGGGGATGGCGACGATGGATGCGACGATACCGACGGTGATCGGGACGGGGCTGACGGCCATCGGGACGGGGGTCGCCCTGTTCGTGGCGCTGTGGAGGGTGCAGGGAAACCGCTTCGACGCGGTGGACAGACGCTTCGACATGGCGGAAAAGCTGAGCCGCGAGCGCTTCGACATGGCCGACAAGCTGAACCGCGAACGCTTCGAGGCGATGGACCGGCGGTGGACGGAACGGTTCGACATGGCGGAAAACGCGACCCGCGAACGCTTCGAGATGGCAGAAAACGCGAACCGCGAACGCTTCGGGGCGGCAGAAAGCGCGAACCGCGAACGCTTCGAGGCGGCAGAAAGCGCGAACCGCGAACGCTTCGGGGCGGCAGAAAGCGCGAACCGCGAACGCTTCGGGGCGGCAGAAAGCGCGAACCGCGAACGCTTCGAGGCGATGGACCGGCGGTTCGACATGGCGGAACAGCGGAATCAGGCGGCCCACGCGGCCATCTGCGAGAGCATCGCAAAGCTCGACGAGCGGACCCGCACCGACACCGCGGCCCTGCACGAGCGCTTCGACGGTCTCAACGGCCGGTTCGACGACCTGTACCGGCATCTGCTCGGCGCGGGGGCGAAGACCGGGCTGTCCGGCCCTGCCCCCGCCGCCGGATAGCCCCCGGCGGTTCGCCGCCGGATAGCCCCCGGCGGTTCGCCGCCGGATAGCCCCCGGCGGTTCGCCGCCGGATAGCCCCCGGCGGTTCGCCGCCGGATAGCCCCCGGCGGTTCGCCGCCGGATAGCCACGCGGATTGCCAGAAGCGTTCCCGGCCGACGCGGGCCCTCGCGGTCCGCCGGCGGGAAGGGGACGGACGACGAATGGACGCGACGATACTGACGGTGATCGGGACGGGGCTGACGGCCATCGGGACGGGGGTCGCCCTGTTCGTGGCGCTGTGGAGGGTGCAGGGAAACCGCTTCGACGCGGTGGACAGACGCTTCGACGCGGTGGACAGACGCTTCGACGCGGTGGACAGACGCTTCGACGCGGTGGAAAAGCTGAACCGCGAGCGCTTCGAGATGGCGGAAAAGCTGAACCGCGAACGCTTCGACATGGCGGAAAAGCTGAACCGCGAACGCTTCGAGGCGATGGACCGGCGGTGGACGGAACGGTTCGACATGGCGGAAAACGCGAGCCGTGAACGCTTCGAGATGGCAGAAAAGCAGAGCCAGGCGGCCCACGCGGCCATCTGCGACAGCATCGGGAAGGTCGACCAGCGCCTGGACGACCTGTACCGGCATCTGCTCGGCGCGCCGGCGAAGACCGACCTGTCCGGCCCCGCCCCCGCCGCCGGATAGCCGCCCCCCGCCATGGACCCCCTCGCCCACACCCTCGTCGGCGCCACCCTCGCCGAGACGCGCCTGCGGAACGGGACGGCGGCGCTGGCCGCCCCCGCCGGGGTGCTCGCGGCGAACGCGCCGGACATCGACGCCGTCACCATGTTCATCAGCCGCGACCTGTCGCTGGGGTTCCGGCGCGGGTGGACGCACGGGGTGCTGGCGATGGTGGTGCTTCCGCTGGTGCTGACGGCGGGGCTGCTGCTGCTCGACCGGTTGGTGGCGCGGTGGCGGGGGCGAGCCCCGACGGCGCGGGCGGGGCCGCTGCTGCGGCTGACGTCGGTGGCGGTGCTCAGCCACCCCGCCCTCGACTGGCTGAACACGTACGGCGTGCGTTTCCTGATGCCGTTCGACGGCACGTGGTTCTACGGCGACGCCCTGTTCATCATCGACCCGTGGGTGTGGCTGCTGGCCGGCCTGACGGTGGTGCTGGCCCACTCGGCGACGTGGGCGGGCGGCGCCGGCTGGTTGCTGCTGGCGGGGGCGGCGACGCTGGTGACGGGGACGGTCATCGGGTTCGGCCGGTTCGCGGACACCCCGCCGCTCACCGCCGCGGCGTGGGGCGCGGGCCTCGCGGCCATCGTGTGGCTGCGGCTGGCGTGGGGCGGACGGGGCCGGCTGCCGCACGTCGCGGCCGCGTGCCTGGCCGCGGTGGCCCTCTACGCGGGGGGCATGGCGGCGGCGTCGCTGGCGGCCGAGCGGCAGATGACGGCGCTGCTCGCGCGGCAGGCGGGGGCGGCCCCGGTCGAGGTGCTGGCCATTCCCGTGCCCGGCAACCCGTTCCGCCGCGGCATCGTCGCCGTCTACCCCGACGTCTACCGCTTCTACGAGCTCGACTGGCTGGCCTCGCCGCCCCTGCGCCCGACCGCCGACCCCGTCCCCCGCGGCCCCGAGGGGCCGATCGTCGAGGCGGCCCTGACCGCTTCCCACGTGTGGGGCATGGCCGTGTGGAAGAGGCCGGCCGTGGGGCATGGCCGTGTGGAAGCGGTTCCCCGCCTACACCGTCGAGGAGACGGCCGACGGGTACCACGTCTCGATCGCGGACATGCGCTACACCCGCCGCCCCACCGGCGGCCTCGGCGGCGCGGTGGTCAGGCTGGACCGCGAGCTCCGCGTGCGCCAGCCCCGCTAGCGCGGGAGCACAGCGCAGGACCGGCATTTATGTACTACATGTGGGTAAGACCACCGCTATTTTACCCACATGTACGAACGGCTTCCGGCTCGCACCCTCGTCGTCACGCCTTGACGGCTCCCGCCGAAATGAGAAAATTGAAAGTGAGGTTTTCGATTTTCGGGGTTCCTGTTGCACAGACCGGTTTTCCTGCAGCGCATCGCGACGTTGTTCCGGAGCCATCCCATGGTCGGGATCCTCGGCCCGCGCCAGTGCGGCAAGACGACCCTGGCGCGTGACTACCTGGCCGCGCGGACCGAGCCGCAGATTCACTACTTCGACCTCGAGGACCCCGACCACCTGACTACCTGGCCGCGCGGACCGAGAGATTCATTACTTCGACCTCGACCGGCCGGCTGGCGGACCCCAAGCTCGCCCTCGAGGGGCTGGAGGGCCTGATCGTCATCGACGAGATCCAGCGCAGCCCCGAGCTGTTTCCGCTGCTGCGGGTGCTGATCGACCGGCGCCCCCGCCGCCAGCGCTACCTGATTCTCGGCAGCGCGTCCCGCGCCCTCATCCGCCAGTCGTCGGAGACGCTCGCGGGCCGAATCGCCTACCTGGAGCTGCCCCCGTTCACCGCCTTCGAGGCCCCGGACCCCGCGCGCCTGTGGCTGCGCGGCGGCTTCCCCCCGTCGTATCTCGCGCCGTCGGACGCCGACAGCCTGGTCTGGCGGAAGGCGTACGTGACCACCTTCCTGGAACGGGACGTGCCGGCCCTGGGCATCGACTTCGCCGCCAACACGCTGCGCCGATTCTGGATGATGCTGGCGCACTGGCACGGAAACATCTTCAACGCGTCCGAGCTGGCGCGGTCGCTCGACGTCTCGGCCCCCACCGTCCGGCGGTACCTCGACATCCTCGACGGCACGTTCATGATTCGCGCGCTGCAACCGTGGTACGCGAACGTCGGCAAGCGCCAGGTCAAGTCGCCGAAGATCTACTTCCGCGACGCCGGAATCCTGCACGCGCTGCTGAACCTGCGGGACCCCGACCCCGCCGCCCTGCGCGCGCACCCCGGGCTGGGCGCTTCGTGGGAGGGCTTCGCGCTGGAGGCCGAGGGCTGAGCCGCGGGCGCGGCGCTCATCACCGGCGAGGACGTGCAGAAGGCGCTCGGTGGGTGACTACGGCTGCTGCGCGTTGAACCCGACTTAGAGCTCGGCCTGGACCGGGGCGGGTTCAGGCGACGTCGCGGTCGCGTCGGCCGGCGAGGAAACCGTCCAGCGACCCTTCCAGCTTGGCCATCCGCTCTCGCAGGCCGCCCAGCTCGCTCTGCACCTGGTCGAATCGCTTGTTCACTTCATCGAACCGCTCGTCGAATCGCTTGTTCACTTCGTCGAACCGCTTGTTCAATCCCCGGATCTCCTCGCGGACCTCGCGGCGCTGCTCGCGCATGTCGAGCCGCAGCCACGCGAAGAGAGCCACCAGCAGGGCTGGCGTGATCCAGGGCGTGATGCCCTCCATGGAGAGAGCGTACCACGCACGCCCCCGGGGCGAGAAGTCTCCCAGAACGCGCGAGGTTCCCCCGGTACGGCGTTCTCAGGGCTCCTGCTGCGCGTTGTTGAACTCGGCTTCGAGCTCGGCCTCCCAGCGCACCCGGTCGGCGATCTGGTCGCCGCGGGTCTGGAGACAGTCGTAGCAGAGGCTGGAGCCCCGCCGCGACCATCAGCGGGGTGGTGCCGTCGGCGCCGTGTCGCACCGCCGTCGGCCCAGGACTGCGGTCGCCCGCCGTGCCTCGGTCGAGGTCGGCGGCCAATCCTCTCGGCGCCGCGCCGTCCCGCCTTGCCGCGGCCATCGCTTCGTGTCACGATTCTGTTGGGCGCCCCCTGACCTGCGAGGAGGCCCCAGGCTGATCACAGCCGTCTACCGGAGCTTGGGCGACGGTGGCGTGCGTGCCGGAGGACGCAGATGACGATCCGCGAGACCAGCGTGTGGCCTTTGTTCTTCTCGTACCGCGGTCCCATCGTCGGTCGCGGCTTCCTGGCCGAGGTCACGTTGCTGGGTCGCGTGCTGGCAACAATCGGTGACGACGACGTTTGGCTCGACGGGGTGAATCCTGGAGCCTTCGCCGTCGAGGCAGCCACCCTGGATGTTGCGGACGCAGCGCTGCGGACCGCGCTCACGAACGTCTTCATCGACATGGCCGAGGACGCGCAAGCCGGGGAGTTCGAGCGCCGCGTGACGGAGTTTTTCAACGCCCGAGACGATGACACCCTGGAGGAATGGGAGGCGGCCGTCGAGGCGATTCGCCGGGGTCAGAACGGCAAGCCCGAACTGCCGCGCTTCGCCGCTGACACTCCGCTGGAGATCGCGGCCCTCGACCTCGACCGGCTCACCGTCGTCTATCCGGGCGATGGCGCCTATCCCCTGACGGAACGCATCCGCGTGGCCGGTCTCGGGACCCTGATGGAGGAGGCGGCCGAGGACTGAGCCGCCGGCTTCGTGCGCGATGGCATGATGCTATGATGCTGTCATGCGCACCACGATAACTCTCGACAACGACGTGCTGGCCGTCGCACGTGCGCTGGCCGCGCGGAGGGGCGTCAGCCTCGGGAGCGCGGTGTCCGACCTGGCTCGGCGCGGCTTCAGGCAGACCGGCGCCGGCGGCCAGGACGACGACGGGGTCCCCGTATTCCGGGTTGCGGCCGGCGCGGCGCCCATCACCAGCGAGGACGTGCAGAAGGCGCTCAGCGAGTGGCCGTGACTCGATTGCTCGACGTCAACGTGCTCATCGCGCTCACCTGGCCCAACCACGTGCACCATGAAGCCGCGAAGTCGTGGTTCGCCAAGGTCCGCGGGAACGGCTGGGCGACCTGCCCGCTGACGGAAGCCGGACTCGTACGGGTGTCATGCAACCCGTCCGCAAGGAGTCCGTGAGCCCTGCCGACGCGATTGCGCTGCTCGACCGCCTCAGACGGTTGGAGTCGCATGCCTTCTGGGCAATGGAGCACTCCATCACCGCGCTCCCGCGGGGAATCCTCGCGCGCATTCAGGGCTACCGACAGATTACCGACGCGATGCTGCTCGGCCTCGCCGCGCAACACGGCGGCCGGCTCGCCACCTTCGACACCGGGATAGCGGACCTCCTGGCAGAGGCCGAACGACGCTGGGTCGAGACGATCCCCGTGTGACTACGGCTGCTGCGCGTTGTTGAACTCGGCTTCGAGCTCGGCCTCCCAGCGCACCCGGTCGGCGATCTGGTCGCCGCGGGTCTGGAGACAGTCGTAGCACAGGGTGCCGGGGATGATCCGTGCGGTTCCCGTGTCGGGGCGAACCCGGGCGGGTTCAGGCGACGTCGCGGTCGCGTCGGCCGGCGAGGAAACCATCCAGCGACCCTTCCAGCTTGGCCATCCGCTCTCGCAGGTCGCCCAGCTCGTGCTGCACCTGGTCGAATCGCTTGCTCACTTCGTCGAACCGCTTGTTCAATCCCCGGATCTCCTCGCGGACCTCGCGGCGCTGCTCGCGCATGTCGAGCCGCAGCCACGCGAAGAGAGCCACCAGCAGGGCTGGCGTGATCCAGGGCGTGATGAAGTCCATGGAGAGAGCGTACCACGCACGCGCCCGGAACGAGAAGTCTCCCAGGACGCGCGAGGTTCCCCCGGTACGGCGTTCTCAGGGCTCCTGCTGCGCGTTGTTGAACTCGGCTTCGAGCTCGGCCTCCCAGCGCACCCGGTCGGCGATCTGGTCGCCGCGGGTCTGGAGACAGTCGTAGCACAGGGTGCCGGGGATGACGTGCCCCTCGCCGCCGGCGGGGATGCCGCGGGCCTCCATGAGGTCGCGCAGCAGGGCCGCGGTGTGCTTCTGGGCCTTGTAGAAGTCGGAGTAGCTGAAGCCGTCGGCGATGGCGAGCGGCGAGTAGCCGAGCCCGGTGCGGGCGTCCATGTCGGCGCCCTGCTCGACCAGATACTCGACGACGTTGTTGGCTCCCCGGAACGCGGCCCCGTGCAGGGCCGTCTCGCCCCGGTAGTTCACGGCGTGGACGTCGTTGCCGAGCTCGACGCACATCCTGACCGCCTCGAGCACCTCGTCCTCCTGCCCCGGCAGCGAGCCGCCGTCCTCGCCGGGGTTCCAGATGGAGAGCCCCGCCGCGACCATCAGCGGGGTGGTGCCGTCGGCGTTCGCGGTCACCGCGTCGGCGCCGGCGTCGACGAGCACCCGCATGGCCTCGGTGTCGGTGACCTTGGCGGCCAGGAAGAAGGGGGTCGCGCCGAGCCGGTTCAGCCGGTTGCGCTGGCCGTCCTTCATGCCGTTGGTGGTCATGCGCGCGTCGACATCGCCGCCCCGCGCGATCATCTTCTTCAGCACGTCGATGCTGTCGACGCGGCCGGCGGGGATGGGACCGGGGAACCCGAACCCGGTGTTCATGCGCCGCGTGCGCAGCAACTGGTGCAGGGCGTTCCAGCCGGCCCCCGCGAGGTTCGGGTCGGCGCCGCGGTCGAGCAGGTGGTCGGCGAGCTCCCAGTTGGCGTTGGCCACCGCCACGACGAGCGCGCTCTGCCCGTCGGACAGGGTGTCGTTGACGTCGGCGCCCGCCTCGAGCAGCACCCGCAGCGCGTCGAGATGCCCGCCGCGCGCCGCGAACGTGAGGGCGGTGAAGCCGGTCGGCGGCGGCGCGTAGAACAGCCGGTTCCCCCGGGGGGCGCGCTCGGCCGTCTCGGTCTGCGCGTGGACGTCGGCCCCGAGCTCGGCCAGCGCATGCACCGCGGCCGCGTTGTTGCGGGCCGCCGCCCACATCAGGGCGGTCTGGCCCCGGAAGTCGTCGCGGGCGTTGGGGTCGGCGCCCCGCACCAGCAGGACGCGAATCGTCGCCGCGTCGCCGGTGCGCGCGGCCGTCATCAGGACCGTCTCGCCGCCCCGCAGGGTGGTGTTGGGGTCGGCCCCGGCCTCGAGCAGCGCCTCGACGATGCCCGCGGCGCCGTTCTCGGCCGCGAGCGAGAGGGGCTGCACGCCGTAGCGGTTGGCGGCCGAGACGTCGGCCCCCGCGCCGAGCAGCAGGTCGACGAGGGCGGCGTCGCTGCGGTGCACGGCCCAGTGCAGGGCCGTCGCCCCGTCGGGCCCCGCCGCGTTCACGTCGACGGCGGGGTCGCCCACGAGCGCCCGCACCCGGTCGACGTCGACCGCCTTCACCGCCTCGACGAGCGGCGCATCGAGGCGGGCGCCCGCCTCCCCCGCGGCCGCGGCGCCCAGGCCCGCGACGAGCAGGACCGCGGCCACCCGCGACGCCGACGCATACGACCTTCTGCTGCTGCTGACATGCATGACGACCACCTCTCGTTCCGACCGCCCATACTCAGGACGCGGGGCTCGATTCTAGCACGGGCCGGGGGCGCCTCCCCCGCCTCCCTCGGTCCAGCCTGGCGGCCAGCGCCTCCCCCGCCTCCCCCGGCAACCCTGGCCGGCCCTGGCGTGGGTGCGACACACCCGGGGGCGCGACGTCAGAGCCCCAGCGACGTCCGCGGGTTGCGCTCGACGGCCGGGAGATCGGAGGCGTCGAGCACTCCAAGGTGGTTTGGATCATGTCGCGCTTGATGGTCCACCCGCCACTCACTGAATGACGGCGATGTTCGCGCGCCCCGCCGCCTCGCAGACCCGCCGGAAACCGCGTCCGCCGTGCAGCGGTTCCGCCGGCCCGTCCGGACGCAGCCGGGATGCGTCGACCCGGTCGCCGAACAGGACGACGACCCGGGCGGTATCGCACTGCCGCGAGACCCACGTCAGCCCGTGCGCGCTCGACTCTGCCTCGTGCAGGGCTTCGGCCCAACCCGCCGTCTCTCGATAGAGCCGCTCGGGCGCATGGATCAGTTGTTCCCGCGTCAACCCGAGACGGCGCAACGCCAACGCCGTCAGGTCGACGAGCCGCAGGTCGGTCTCGAGAACGAGCCGCGAGAGGCGGAAGGGTCCCAGGTCGGCGCGCCGAATACTCCCGCCGGAACCCGTGACGCCGCGAAACACGCTCTCGGACAACGCGCCGTCGATCTCGTCGGCGGCATAGAGGGTCGGTATCGACTCGCCCCGGCGGTTGCGGATGGGATGAAAGCGCCCCCGCCCGTATCCGGGGTTGAACGCATTGGCAGGCGAGACGTCATGGACCCTGAACAGCCGCCGTCCGGCGCTCCAGGTTGTCGTCGCCGGGTCGAGAGCGTCGGCAGGCGGCGCCTCCGGAAGCGGCTCCATCCCGCCTCAGAACAGATTGGAGCGCGTGACCTCGCGCGCGGCCGCCGCCACGGCGTCGGGATCGGTGTCGATGACGTCGACCGGGCGCCGATCATCGGGAAGCCAGCCGTTCGGCGCGGTGAACCAGCTCGCGACCTGCCACGAGCCCCGTTTCCCCAGCGCCTCCAGGACCCTGGCCACGACGGGCTTCGGCTTGCCGATGTCGTCGAACTGGAACGCGGGGTAGAGAATGCGCCCCTGGCGCTCGACGCCGAAGATCCTCCCCGCGTGCCGCCAGCGCCCGGCCAGCGCCGCGGAGTTGTCGGCTTTCGATCCATACAGGTCGTGGACCTGTCCGGCGTCGAGGACGTCGTACCGCGCGAGAAAGCCGGCGCGGAAGTCGGCGTTCCGGCGGGCCTGATCGAGAACGGCGGGATGCGGCCGGCCGGACACCGCCGGCATGGCCACGTCGATCAACCGCTCCAGCTCCGCGGCCCCCCGGGCCTCAAGCCGCCCTTGCAGCAGAACCACCAACGCCTGGACGGCTTGCAGCTCCTCCTCGTCGTCGCTGGACACGAGCAGAGCCGGCCTTGCGACCCGATCACGCAGGCCGGGCGACGCCCGGGCCATGTCGGACCACGCCTGGGCCACCGCCTTCAACCGATCTTCCGTCAGGGCCGCCGCTCCCTCGGACTCCTCCAGCACGACGAGACGGCGGTCGAGCGGCGAATCGGGCTCTTCCTTCGCGACCCGATCACGGATGTCGGACCACGCCCGGGCCATGTCGGACCACGCCTGGGCCACCGCCTTCAACCGATCTTCCGTCAGGGCCGCCGCTCCCTCGGACTCCTCCAGCACGACGAGACGGCGGTCGAGCGGCGAATCGGGCTCTTCGCCGAAGACGTATCCCCGCACCAGTTCCACTTGAGCCACGTCGCGCTCCTCAACGGCAATGAGCTTGGTGACTTGCATCATTACTCAACGACATCAACGAATCAACCGACCGCGCTGCCGTCTTCAGCGGTCCCACAAGGAAATCGGGCCAGCCCGGTCGCGCCGGAACCGGCCGCAGCGCCATACCTGGCCTTTGCCGCGGCGGTCCTGGCTTCGCTGACCTCATCGTCCGGATGCTCGCGCCGCCACCACCGTCACCTCCGCCGCCTCCTTTATCCCCCACCCTGCAAAAAGCGCGGTCGACGACGCGGACCAGCACGCGAGGTGGACCACCGTGTGCAGCTGGGCTGCAAATCGCGCGACCTCGGAGTCCGAACGACGCCCGCAGGTTGCGCTCGCCGGCCAGGAGATCGGAGGAATGCTACCGGTCGACGACGTTCACCTGCTTCTCGATGAAGTTGGCAACTCCATATCGATCGCTGGCCTTCAGTACGACTGCGCGCTGGCTGCATTCGCACCGGAGCCGCTGCCGCGCGGCATCCACATGACGCCGATCGCGTAGCCGAGATCGAGCCGCTCTCCGTGCCAGTCCGGTGTCGCCGTGTCGGGGCCGATGGCGATCTCGGCCGCGGCCAGATGGGCATCGGTCGGCGCCAGCGGCTGGCCGGACCAAGCCGGCGCCGCCGGCGCGTCCGGGAACGGCCGGCCGTCGGGCCAGCGGAACTCGGCATCGCCCGCCGGGCCCAGTCGAACCTGGAAGCCCTCCTCGTGGACCGCCCGGTGGTGCCGGCGGCAGAGCAGCACGAGGTTGTCGAGCCGTGTCGCACCGCCGTCGGCCCAGGACTGGATGTGATGGGAATCGCAACGTCGGGCGTGGCAGCCGGGGAACCGGCACTGCCGGTCCCGCGCCCGCAGCGCGCGCCGGAGCGCCGGCGGGATGGTGCGGGTCCTGCGGCCGACGTCGAGGACAGAGCCGTCGGCCGCGTGCCGCATCACCACCCTCGCGGCGTCGCACGCCATCCGTCTCGCGGTCTCGGTGGACACCCGGAGGCCGTCGGCGTCTTCCAGCGCGGCCTGGCCGGGACCCTGAGAGGGAGAATCAGCCGCGGCCGCGCTGCCGCTCGCCTCTGCACGCCCTTCGACGCCACGGGGACGCGATGACGTCTCCGCGGAGACGTCCGAGCCGGCGGTCGCGTCCGCCGGCGGAGCAGGAATCGCGGCCGAGTCCCCGGGGGGGCGATCACCAGCGGAGGGCGGCGTCTCCGCGGAGACGCGGGACCTGCGGCCGGCCACGCCGGGTGGCGTCTCCGCGGAAGCGCGGACTCACGATCCGCGGCGGATGGCGGCGTCTCCGCGGGCGCGGGAATCGCCATCAGCAGGGCCGGGCGGCGTCTCCGCGGAGACGTGGGACTCACGATCCGCGGCGGATGGCGGCGTCTCCGCGGAAGCGCGGGAATCGCCATCAGCAGCGGATGGCGGCGTCTCCGCGGAGCCGTCCGGCTCGCGGTCCCCGGCCTCGGACCGGAGCGTGTCCGCGTCGACGTGCAGCACGACCTGGTAGCGGTCGCCCGCCGTCCCCCGGTCGAGGTCGGCGGCCAGCGCGCTCTCCGCCAACAGCCCCAGCGCATCCGCCTGCCGCTGGCCGAAGCTGGTCTCAGCCGCCTCTTCCCCCGACACGTCCGCCCGCAACCGGTCGGCCGCCGCCTCCAGCGCCCGCCGCACGACGGCGCCGACCTCGGGCGACAGCCGCCCCCCGATGACGACCATCCCGTCGTCGTCGACCCGCGTGCTCAGGTTCCGGCGCGCGTGCCGCCGCTGCTCGTCGGCCGCCTCCGCCTGCCGGTCCACCCGGCGCCAGGCGCGCGTCAGGCGTTCGACGTGGGCCGCGGTGCCGGACAGGGCGAAGTCGAGGAGACGGCGCTCGTTGTCGGGCGTCGCCACCCGGGTGATGGCGCGCAACTTCGAGTAGGAGACCCGTCCGTGTTGCATCGCCTCGCTCAGCCGCGGCAGGTCTCCCAGCGCGCGCGCCACCCGCACCTTCTCGCGGGCGGCGCCGAGGGCGAGCCCGGTGCGCCAGCTCAGCCAGTGCGCGCACGACGTGAACCCCTCCCACCCCTCGCGCGCGTCGAATCGGCGGATCAGCACGAGCAGCTCGTAGGTGGCGGCCTGGATGCGGGCGGACAGCTCGGCGATTTCGTCGCCGAGACGCGCGGCCTCGCCAAGGGGTCCGGACGGGGGGACGCCCGCGCAATCCGCTTCCTGGTAAACCCCGTTTTTTCAACGAGTTGAAAGCGCTTGTGCGCGCCGATCGGGGCGCCGGGGTCGGTTATTGTAAACCCCTTTTTTTCAACGATCGTTCTCGCCGGCCGCAGGGCCGCAGCGACCCGACAGGGCGGTCTGAGCGCCCGGGCAGCTCGCATCCGGGACTGCGAACAACCTGCGGTCAGAATGTTGTCAAGGGAAAATGCGCCGGCGCGCGACGTTCTTCCTGCTGCGCGTGTCCGGACGCCCCCCGGTTGGCGGGCGATGTCCCCGGGCGATGTCCCCGGGCTCGACAAGTTGACAAGTTGTTTCTTGAGATGCGCCGGCGCGCGACGTTCTTTCTGCTGCGCGTGTCCGGACGCCCCCCGGTTGGCGGACCGGCGATGTCCCCGGGCTCGACAAGTTGTTTCTTGAGATGCGCCGGCGCGCGACGTTCTTTCTGCTGCGCGTGTCCGGACGCCCCCCGGTTGGCGGACCGGCGATGTCCCCGGGCTCGACAAGTTGTTTCTTGAGATGCGCCGGCGCGCGACGTTCTTTCTGCTGCGCGTGTCCGGACGCCCCCCGGTTGGCGGACCGGCGATGTCCCCGGGCTCGACAAGTTGTTTCTTGAGATGCGCCGGCGCGCGACGTTCTTTCTGCTGCGCGTGTCCGGACGCCCCCCGGTTGGCGGACCGGCGATGTCCCCGGGCTCGACAAGTTGGCGCCGGTTGACCTCTGGCGGCAAGTGACTTGCATGGCCTTGAACTAGAGACCATACTGGTCACCATGACGACCGCATCGGTTTCCGAGCTGAAAGCGAACCTGTCGCGCTATCTCCGCGAAGTGCGCCGCGGCGGCGAGGTCGAGGTGCTCGACCGGGGCGCGCCGGTCGCCAGGCTGGTGCCCGCGGCGGCGGGAGACGAAGCGGGAATCCGCCAGCGGCTGATCGGCGCGGGCGTGTTGAGGCCGGGCAAGGGAGGCGCGGCGGCCATACTGGAATCGCCGCCGCTGGCGCTGCCCGTCAGTCTCTCGGAGGCGTTGGCCGAGGAGCGGGCGGACCGGTTTTGAGGTACTGGGACGCTTCGGCGCTCGTTCCGTTGATCGTCGCCGAACCCGACAGCGACCTCGTTCGCGGGTGGCTGTCGGACGACGACCACATCGTCACGTGGGTCTGGACGCGCACCGAGATTGCGAGCGCCGTCGAGCGGCGGACGCGCGAGGGGCTGCTGTCGCGGCCGCAGCGCCGCGCCGTGCTCGAACGGCTCGCCGACCTCGCCGATCGTTGGGACGAAGTGACCGAGGTGCTCGCGGTTCGGTCGCGAGCGCACGCGCTGCTGGCGCGGCACCCCCTGCGCGCCGCCGATGCCGGCCAGCTCGGCGCGGCGCTCCTGGTGCAGGAGCAGCTCGCGGGCCCGCTCACGTTCGTCTGCCGGGACTCGCGGCTGCTGGCGGCGGCGGACGTGGAGGGGCTGGGGCTGCCGGCCTGACCCGCGCCGAACCGTGAGCCGGAGGTCGCGCGCTCGAGGTCGTCGTCGCAGGATCCTCTCCCGCGTGTTTCGCCCCCGCCCTGTCCAGCCCCGCGGTGTTGTCGGCCAGCCCCTCGGTGTTCCGGCCAGCCTCGGTGTTGGCGGCCAGCCCTCGGTGTTGGCGGCCAGCCCTCGGTGTTGGCGGCCAGCCCCTCGGTGTTGGCGGCCAGCCCCTCGGTGTTCGGTGTTGGCGGCCAGCCCCTCGGTGTTGGCGGCCAGCCCTCGGTGTTGGCGGCCAGCCCCTCGGTGTCGGCGGCCAGCCCCTCGGTGTTGTCCGGCCAGCCCCTCGGCCAGCCCCGCGGTCGGTGTTGTCCGGCCAGCCCCTCGGTGTTGTCGGCCAGCCCCTCGGTGTTGTCCGGCCAGCCCCTCGGTGTTCCGGCCAGCCCCTCGGTGTTGTCCGGCCAGCCCCTCGGTGTTGTTGTCGGCCTTCGATCCATGCAGCGCGGCACAGCGCGGCCGGGCATCGAGCCGCCCTGCAGAGGACATCGACGCTTCCGGTCAAGTCGAGCGTGTAGTACCTTGCTGCGTTGGGGGGAAGCGAGCAATGACGACCCGCGAACTCGTGTGGAACGCCATGTTTGCGGCTGACATGAGCCACCGGTACTTCCTCTCTCGTGCGGCCTGGAACAAGCGTGCGGACGACAGCGTGCGTGTGCTGCTGCTCGTCATGGCGAGCGCGGCCTGGGCCAGTCTGGTGGCGGAGCGGGTACCGGCGGTAGCGCCGCACCTCGCCTTTGCCACGGCCGTCCTGGCCTCGCTGACCGTCATCGTGCGGTTTCACGATCAGGCCTCGACCTATGCAGCCGCCGCGGAGGAATTCAGCCGCATCCTCAACGAGTATCGCGAGTTGTGGCGCGATATCGACTCGTACAGGGTCGACCGAGGACGATGCCACCGAGCGGCTCAGGGCGCTCAAGGAACGATCCGTGATCGCTACGCGTCCGCTCTTGAAGTCGAAGATCAATGCGCGCGTGCTGATGCAATGCCACGAAGCGGCCGCACGGGTAGTGCGCCATGCCTGATCACCGGACGGAGTTTCCGCCGATGCCGGCGCCGCCGCCACCCGCCACCGCCTCAGCCGCCGCCTCAGCCGCCGCCTCCCTCACCCTCCAAAGGGCAGTGACGACGCGTGCCGGCACGCGAGGCGACCGCCGTTAACGTCAGGTTGGCATGGTATACTCGCGAATACATCCGATGGGCGAATACCTCACAGTCGGCGTAATGCTCGCGGTAGGCGGATTCCTGTGGCGTCAGATCGCCAGTCTCGACCGCCGTCTGTCGACTCTCGAAACGCGGTTGGCCGCCGCCCTTGCCGACGTCGGCCGGCACGTGACCGACGTCGACCGGCGGCTCGCCACGCTGGAAGGCCGAATCACCGGTTGGCAGCACCGCCAGAACCCCGCCGGGTAGCTCGGGTTGAGACTGCCGACACCGGCGCCCACCGCTCATTCCCCGGGCGGCTCGCGGCGCGGCCGCCACAGCACGCTCATCGCGTAGCCGAGCTCGAGCGGCTCGCGGCGCGGCCGCCACAGCACGCTCATCGCATAGCCGAGGTCGAGCGGCTCGCCGCGCCAGGACGGTCGGCCGGCGCGTGACCGATGTCGACCGGCGTCTCGCCACGCGGGAAGGCCGAATCACCGGTTGGCAGGACCGCCAGAACCCCGCCGGGTAGCTCGGGTTGCGACTGCCGACACCGGCGTCCACGGCTCATTCCGCCGGGCGGCTCGCGGCGCGGCCGCCACAGCACGCTCATCGCGTAGCCGAGGTCGAGCCGCTCGCCGCGCCAGGACGGTCGGCCGGCGCGTGACCGACGTCGACCGGCCTCTCGCCACGCTGGAAGGCCGGATCACCGGTTGGCAGGACCGCCAGAACCCCGCCGGGTAGCTCGGGTTGCGACTGCCGACACCGGCGTCCACGGCTCATTCCGCGGGCGGCTCGCGGCGCGGCCGCCACAGCACGCTCATCGCATAGCCGAGGTCGAGCCGCTCGCCGCGCCAGGACGGTCGGTCGGCCGGCACGTGACCGACGTCGACCGGCCTCTCGCCACGCTGGAAGGCCGGATCACCGGTTGGCAGGACCGCCAGAACCCCGCCGGGTAGCTCGGGTTGCGACTGCCGACACCGGCGTCCACGCTCATTCCCCGGGCGGCTCGCGGCGCGGCCGCCACAGCACGCTCATCGCGCGAGGTCGAGCCGCTCGCCGCGCCAGGACGGTCGGCCGGCCGTGACCGACGTCGACCGGCCTCTCGCCACGCGGGAAGGCCGAATCACCGGTTGGCAGGACCGCCAGAACCCCGCCGGGTAGCTCGGGTTGCGACTGCCGACACCGGCGTCCACGGCTCATTCCGCGGGCGGCTCGCGGCGCGGCCGCCACAGCACGCTCATCGCGTAGCCGAGGTCGAGCCGCTCGCCGCGCCAGGACGGTCGGCGTCGTCGGCCGGTCGCGTGACCGACGTCGACCGGCCGACAGTCGCTCGCCACGCGGGAAGGCCGAATCACCGGTTGGCAGGACCGCCAGAACCCCGCCGCGTAGCTCGGGTTGCGACTGCCGACACCGGCGTCCACGGCTCATTCCGCGGGCGGCTCGCGGCGCCGCCGCCACAGCACGCTCATCGCATAGCCGAGGTCGAGCCGCTCGCCGCGCCAGGACGGCGTCGCCGTGTCGGCGCCGATCTCGATGCCCGCCGCCGACAGCCCGTCGTTCGTGGGCTGGAGCGCCGGTCCCGCCCAGGCCGGCGAAGGCGGCGCCTCCGGCAGGGGGCGGCCGTCCGGACCCTCGAACTGCACGCCCCCGTCGGCGTCGAGCGTGACGCGGAACCCTTCCTCGTGCACCGCCCGGTGGTGCCGGCGGCACAGCAGCACCAGGTTGTCGAGCGCGGTCCGGCCGCCGTCGGCCCAGTGCTCCAAGTGGTGCGCGTCGCAGCGAACGTTGCCGCAACCCGGGAACCGGCACTGCCGGTCGCGGGCCGCCAGCGCCCGGCGCAGGGCCGGCGAGATGGTCCGGGTGCGGCGGCCGACGTCGAGGATCTCGCCGCCGGGGCCGTGGCGCATAGTGACGGTGGCCGCGTCGCAGGCCATGCGCCGGGCGGTCTCCGCGGAGACATGGATGCCGCCCGCCTCGTCCAGCACGGTCTGGCGGCCGGCGGCCGGCGCAGCCGATGGGATGGATGCGGTGGATGCGGTGGTCACCGGTCGCTGCGCGCACCGCGCGGGACCGGATCTCCGAGCGCGAGCGGCGGGCGGGGTGGGTTCGGACGCCGGCGGTGTCCGCCGCGATGCGGGCGTCGTCGCCGCCGCGCGAGCCGTCGGACCGGCCGGGCCCGCCGGACGTTCCGGCGCCGTCGCGAGTGCCGGGCGCGTCCCGCCCGGCCGCCTCCCCGCGTTTCCGTGCACGGACCGCGCGATTCCGCGGCCGGGACCGCCGCCGCCGCGTGCGCCGCCGACGTTCCCGCGGGAACGCGCTCGCCGCCTCCCCGCGCCTCCGCGGCCCCGACCTTCGCAGGAACGACGCGCCTCCGGGCGTTCCCGCGGGAACGCGCTCGCCGCCCGACCGCGGCGCCGACCCGGACGCCGTGGCCCCCGACGTTCCCGCGGGAACGTCCGGCCGTTCCCCCAGCGCCTCCGCGTCCACGTGCAGCACCACCTGATACCGGTCGCCGGCCGTCCCCCGGTCGAGTCCGCCCGCCAACGCCGCCTCCGCCACCGTCCCGATGGCGTCCGCCTGCCGCTGCGCGAGCGTCGGCTCTTCCGCGCCGGCCGGGGCACCGGACGACTCGGCGGCGGCTTCCCTGTCCCCGCCCGCCGGCGCGTCGGCGGCTTCCTCTTCCCTGCCGCCGTCCGACGCCGGCGCGCGCCGCGCCTGGTCGCACGCCGCCTCCAGCGCCCGCCGCAGCACCGCCCCGACCTCCGGCGTCAAACGCCCCCGGACGACCACCATCCCGTCCTCGTCCACCCACGTCCGCAGCTCGCGGCTCGCCTGCTGCCGCCGTTCCTCCGCCTGCTCCACGTTCCGGTCGATGCGCCGCCACGCCCGCGCGATCCGCTCCACGTGCGCGGCCGTGCCCGCCAGCGCCACGTCGAGCAGGGATTGCTCGTTCTCGGGCGTGGCCACCCGCGTGACCGCGCGCACCTTCGAGTAGGAGACCTTGCCGCGGCGCATGGCGTCGCTCAGCTTCGGCAGCTCGCCGAGGGCGCGCGCCACGCGCACGTGCTCGCGGGCAGCCCCCAGCGAGAGCCCGGCCCGCCAGCTCAGCCACTCGGCGCACGAGAGGCAACCGTGCCAGCCGTCCCGCTCGTCGAACTCGCGGATGAGCACGAGCAGCTCGTAGGTGGCGGCCTGGATGCGGGCCGACAGCTCGGCGATGCGATCGCCGAGCCGCGCGAGCCGCGCGAGCCGCGCGCCGCGGTCGCCGGGAGCCGTTGCGCGGTTGGGGGGCGGCGACTCGTCGGCCCTGCGCTCGCCGCATCGTTCGGTTCCCGCGGCACGCTCGCCGGAAGCCGTCGCCGGCTCATGGGGCGGCGACTCGTCGGGGGGCTCGGCACCAGCCCTGCACTCGCCGCGGCGTTCGGTTCCCGCGGCACGCTCGCCGGAAGCCGTCGCCGGCTCATGGGGCGGCGACTCGTCGGGGGGCTCGGCACCAGCCCTGCGCTCGCCGCGGCGTTCGGTTCTCGCGCCACGCTCGCCGGAAGCCGTCGCCGGCTCATGGGGCGGCGACTCGTCGGGGGGCTCGGCACCAGCCCTGCGCTCGCCGCGGCGTTCGGCTCTCGCGCCACGCTCGGGGTTGGGAGGCGGCGACCCGTCGGGGGGCTCGGCACCAGCCCTGCGCTCGCCGCGGCGTTCGGCTCTCGCGCCACGCTCGCCGGGCCGCGGTCGCGGGGTTGGGGGGCGGCGACTCGTCGGGGAGCCCAACGGAAGCCGGAGGATACGTGCGGGATGTCGATGGAGCGGGGCCGTTTTCAGCGGACATGAACCATTGTAACCCACCATATTTCAACGGCTTACAGTGACCGTTGGTGGCCGATCGGCGGTCAGATCGAGGTTTGTCGTACCTCGGGGCGAGAACGCGCGGCCTGCGGCCGGAGAGGCGGTCAGAAGGCGGATCCCGGCGGCATGCCCGACGCGCCCGACGCGCCCCGAAAAAGGCTGTCAAGCAAAAAACGCGACGAGGGGCGGGAATCCGCGGGCGGCTGATCGGCGCGGCCGCCACAGCACGCTCATCGCGTAGTCGAGGTCGACGCCACCGCGTTGGGTTCGGATGCCGCCGTGTCGGATGCGGGCGTCGCCGGCCGCACCCCCGGACACGGGCCGGACGTCCGGCGCCGTCGCGAGCGTCGGGCGCGTCCTGCCCCGCTTGGCGTATGCACCGGCGATCGGGTGGTCACCGTCAGAGGCCGGCTCGTCCCACGTCCACGTCCACGTCCATCGCATCGGACGTGCCGTATCGAGCTCCGGAGAGGCCGGCTCGGTGGATCGCGTCACACGCAGATTCCGGACCGCGGCCGGCGTGTTTCCCCCGGAAGAACGGGTCGTCCGGTACGAAACCAGCCGCGACCAGAGAACGGAGTCGTCCGGTACGAGATCTCGCCGCGGGGGCCGTGGCGCATGCTGACGGTGGCCGCGTCGCAGGCCATGCGCCGGGCGGTCTCGGCGGAGACATGGATGCCGCCCGCCTCGTCCAGCACGGTCTGGCGGCCGGCGCGGCTGATGGGGTGGATGCGGGAAGTCGGCGGCCGGCGCGCGCACCGCGCGGGACCGGATCTCCGAGTGCGAGCGGCAGAGGGTTCGGATGCCGCGGAGGTGGGTTCGGATGCCGCCGTGTCCAAAACTTCTGGTTAAGTTATTTGTTATCAGTGGTTTCAGAGCATTTTCGCCCATGGGCACTACGGAAGGCAGCGCGAGACGTGCTTGGGCCAGAAGCGAAAGAAGAGCAAATCGAAGCCCGGGCAGACAAAAGCTACTACGGCGACGATGAGATCGACACCACGCCAGAAACACGGACCGAACGGCAACAACGACAACGCGAATTCGCGGAGCACCTGGCAGAAGCAGGACGATGCGAGGCACTCAACCCCTGACGCTGTTCGACACGAGCGAACTGCTGCGACCAATCTCGCGACAACTGCATACCGCACCAGCGGAATTGGACGAACGTCCAAGCGCAGTATCGCCCACGGTCGCAGTCGGACTTACACCAGAAGGACGAAATACAACTGGCGTCAACGGAATCACGGGCGTGTCCCGGAACACGCTCTACAGCTTCAGCACGAGCCGGGGCCTCCGATGTATGATGAGTTGCGCGACCATCAGGGCACGGGAGCACACGAACGTGGCAACCACGCCCACCGCCAGCAAGCGGGCAAGCTAGCGAGCTAGCGAGCTAGCGACCACCCGGACCTTCGGCCGGGAAGAGACGCTCCGCTCCCCGGTGCTCGCTGGCCTCAAGCTCCACCTGGACGACATCTTCTCGTCGTGACGACGAGGAGCGCGCCAATCCGTGGCACAAGACGACCAGCAGCGCGCCAACGACTCGACGACGACCGTCGGCTGGCGTGGGACGACGCCAAGCCCGTGAGCTCGCTTCCCGTGGGCGCACCAGGACGCCGAGTTCGAACTCCAAGGTATCTGGCTCCAGCTGGAGCACCGACGCCACGACGAGCTGCGGGACGCCGGACAGACGCCGAGCTGGGACCTCTTCGCCGAACTCCGCATCCGCCGCCCCCCGGATTCGGCGGATTCCGGTGGACGCCACTTCGTCCTTCGACGTATTCTGGGGCTGTGGCCCGTTGAGCCACCCAAGTAGCTCGCTGCCAGGCGAGCCGAGACCGGGAGATCCGATGATTGCTCCAGCGATGCCCGACATCGACCTCGTCGGCGCGCAGGCAACAAGTGCAACGGAGGCTTTGCAGTCGGCCCTGCGTGCGCACGGTCGCATCAGGCCGTGGGTGAACGTGCTCTCGGCGTGGCGTGCCTTCTTCACGGTCAACAGCAAGCTGCAGCTGCTGAGGTTGCGCATTCGCGAGTACGCCGCGGACGACGTCGGGACAGCGCAGGAGTGGGGCAAGACCTCCAAGCTACTGAGCGAGCTACTGAGCGAGCTGCAACAAGTGCGCGACACTGCGGTCTCTCCTGATAGCCCGTACGCGTATCGACTCACCGTCCGTTGGGTTGACGCCCTCCTTGATGACGTAGACGACCTTCAGGAAACGACGGCTCTCGCCTCCAGCACACGCTTCCGCGAGTTCGTGGAGCGTTCGCTGGAGACGGCGTGAGCAGGCGAATCTCCTGCACGCGAGACTGCCGACGCGCTATCGGCCGGCTCCTCAAGAAGGATCGATCCGTCGCCGACACGGTCGAGCGACAACTCCAAGGGCTCGCCAGCCAGCGCACGTCCCCGCGCGACCAGATCCCAGGGCTCGGCGGGCTCCCGATCTTCAAGACCCGCTTTCGGATTGGGAATCGAAACCAGGGGCGCCTCATCGTGCTCGTCGACGATGAGCGTGTGGTCGGAATCGCCGTGTACGCGAAGAACCAAAGCGCGAACATGACCGCCGATGAGATCCAGCAACTGCTGGACGAATGGGGGGACTGAGATACTTGGCGATTGGTCCGCAGCTGCTGCACGGCGATGTACGATTGGGACACCGCGAGGCCAAGATACCAGTGACGCTCACGTGAACGGCCGTGGACATCGGGACGAAGAACCCGATGCCCACGGGGAGCCTGAAGTACCCGAGGCTCTGCGGCGCAGACTCCTGGCGCGACCTGACGGTCGCGTTGGAAGTTCGCCAGCGCGAACTTCTACGGCGCAAGCTCCTACACCCCCGTCAGCGGCCCGGTGCTGTCGGAGATGCTGTCGACCTTCACCCCGACCTTCTCGAGGAGGGTCAGGCCGAGGTTCATGAACGGAGTGTGCAGGTCGTAGACGAGGTGGCGGTTGCCGGCGAGCTGGCCGCAGCCGCCGCCCATGAGGGTGATCGGCAGGTTGTAGGGCGTGTGCTGGTCGCCGTCGCCCATGCCGGCGCCCTGCAGCAGGATGGCGTGGTCGAGGAGGGTGCCGTCGCCGTCGGGGGCGTTGCGCATCTTCTCGACGAGCCGGGCGAAGAGCTGCATCTGGTACTGGCTGATCTTGGTGTACTGCGTGATGTTGTGCGGGTCCTGCTGGTGGTGCGAGACGGTGTGGTGCGCCTCGGGGACGCCGATCGTGGGATAGGTGCGGCCGCTGGTCTCGCGGGCCATCTGCATGCAGCTGACGCGGGTGATGTCGGCCTGGAACGCGAGCACGAGCATGTCCTGCAGCAGCCCGACGTGCTCTTCGTAGTCGTCGGGGACGCCGGCGGGCTGGTCGACGGCGGGCAGCGGCGTGGACGCCTGGTTGTCCTCGGTCCGCTGGATGCGCCGCTCGATCTCGCGGATGGACTGGAGGTACTCGCCGACGGTGCCGCGGTCCTGGGCGCCGACCCGCTTCTCGAGCCGGTTGATGCTGTCGGTGACCGAGTCGAGGATGCTGCGGTCGGTGCGCATCTGGGCCAGCCGGGCCTCGACGCTGCCGCCGTCGCCGAACAGGCGCTGGAAGACGACCCGGGGGTCGCGCTCGTGGGGCAGCGGGGTGGTCGGGGTGAGCCACGAGGTGGAGTTGCGGTAGGCGCAGCTGTAGCCGTTCTCGCAGTTGCCGACCTGGTAGTTCGACTCGGTGGTGAGCTCGAGCGAGCGCAGGGAGGTGTCGGCCCCGAGCTTGTCGGCGGCGTACTGGTCGATGGTCTTGCCGGCGCGGATGTCGGCCCCCTCGGTGCGCTTGGGGAGGATGCCGTTGAGCCAGCCGCCGTGGGCGCGGGTGTGGACGCCGCCGCCCTCGTTGGGGCTGACGACGCCCGAGTTGCTGAGCCCGGTGACGACGGTCATCCGGTCGCGGTAGGCGGCGAGGGGCTGGAGCACCGGGGTGAGGTCGAAGCCGGACCCGCCGGCGCCGGCGGGGTGGAAGCTCCGCGGGAGCATGCCGTTCGGGACGTAGAAGAACGCGAGCCGGGGCGCGGGGGCGGTCACCGAGCGGGCCGCGGCCGAGAGCGCCGGCACCATGGCGTCGAGCAGGGGCAGGGCGACGGTGGCCCCGAGGCCGCGCAGCACGGTGCGGCGGGACAGCGACTTCTGGGTGACGATCATGACTGCGATCTCCTCATCAGGAACGGGTCGCTCGTGACGATGCCGAGCAGGATGGTCTGGAACCGGTAGTCGTCGGCCGCCGCCTCGCGCACGATGCGGCGCAGGGTCGGCATGTCGCGGTGATCGAGCCCGCGGCCGAGGGCATAGGTCATCAGCTTCTCGGTCACGGTGGTGACGAACTGCCGGGGGTCGCGGGCGAGGGCGTCGCGCATCTCGGCCACGCCGTCGAAGGCGCGGCCGTCGGGCAGCACCCCGGACGGGTCGATGGGGTTGAACGACTCGTCGACGACGCGCCAGCGGCCGATGGCGTCGAAGCTCTCGAGCGCGAACCCCGTCGGGTCGATCATGGCGTGGCAGGCCGAGCACGCGGGGTGTTGCGGTGGGCCTCCATCCGCGCGCGCACGGTGGGGCGCTTGGCCTGGGTCCTCCGGTCGTTCAGGGCCGGGATGTTCGGCGGCGGGTCGGGCGGCGGGGTCCCGAGCAGGTTGTCGAGAATCCACTTGCCGCGCAGCACCGGCGAGGTCCGGATGGCGTGCGAGGTCAGGGTGAGCACGCTGCCGTGCCCGAGGATGCCGCGCCGGGGGCTCCCGGCGGGCAGGGCGACGCGCCGGAAGTGGCTGCCGGTGACCCCGGGCACGCCGTAGTGCTCGGCCATCCGCTCGTTCAGGAACGTGTAGTCGGCGGTCAGCAGCTCGACCATGCTGCGGTCGTCGCGGACGATGCTGTCGACGAACAGCCGGGTCTCGCGCAGCATGCTCTGGCGCAGCGACTCGTCGAAGGCGACCGAGAAGGGGTCGCCGGGGCGCACGGTGGTCTCGAGGTTGCGCAGCTGCAGCCACTGCGCGGCGAAGTTCGTGGTCAGGGTGTCGGACCGGGGGTCGGCGACGAGGCGGCGCACCTGCCGCTCGAGCTCGTCGGGGTCGCGCAGCCGGCCCTGCTCGGCCGCCGCGAGCAGCGCTTCGTCGGGGATGCTGCTCCAGAGGAAGAACGAGAGCCGCGACGCGAGGTCGAGGTCGGAGACGGGATACGGCGCGCCGGGGGCGGCCCCGGCGGGGTCGGCCTCGATGCGGTAGAGGAACTCGGGGCTGACGAGGAGCCGCCGGATGGCGAGCTCGACGCCGTCCTCGAAGCTGCCGCGGTTCTGCCGCCCCTGCTCGTAGAAGTCGAGGAGCACGCCGAGCTCGCCGCCCGAGGCGGGGCGGCGGTAGGCGCGGCGGGCCAGCGCCGAGAGGATGTCGCGCGCGCACCCCGGCTCGCCCGCCGCGCCGGCGGGGCGGCACGTGAAGATGCGGGCGCGGGACGGGGTGTCGGCGGCGCCGGCCGCGTCGTAGGGGCCGGTGATGGTGACGCTGCGCACGAACGGCTGCGGCCCCGCGAGGCCGCCGGTGTTGCCGGCCACCCGGGGGTTCGGGAACGGCTCGCGGACCTGCTCGACGAGGGCCGAGGGCTGCGCGAAGAAGGTGACGCCGACCTCGCGCGGGCCGGCCGCGACGGGCAGGCGGAGGTCGATGACGGACGCCTGCGCGTAAGGGTTGTCGGGGGCCCCGTCGGACGGCGGGCCGAGGGTGAACAGGTCCACGGGCTCGCCGTCGAGGGTCACCTCGAGGTCGTGGCTCTCGCGGAGCCGCCGGGTGCCGGTCAGCTCGATGCGGAGGTCGTAGCTCGCGTCCTGCGGAAACAGGTGCTCGATGTGGAGGCCGCCGCGGGTGCCGAAGGGCAGCGCCTCGACCCGGCCGTGCTGCGGCAGGTCCTGCGCCGCCTCGTAGGTGTCGGCGGAGACGGCGGGGGGCGGGCTGCCCACGGCGAGCCGGCTGATGGTGCGGGCGGCCGCGAGGTAGCGCTCCATCAGCGACTGCGACATCCTCAGGACGCCGCCGATGTTGTCGAAGCCGAAGCTCGAGTCGTCGGCCGGCAGGAAATCGCCGGCGTCGAGCTCGACCGCGAGGAGGTCGCGGACGGCGTTGCGGTACTCGGTGCGGTTCAGGCGGTGGAAGGTGGCGGACCGGCCGGGGTCGCGGGTCGCGGCCCACGCGCCGTCGAGCTCGCCTTCGAGCCACGCCAGGAACCCGTCGAGGGCGGCGGCCTCGGGCCGGGGGCGCCCGGCCGGGGGCATGACGCCGCCCCGCAGCTTGCGGACGACCTTCTCCCAGTCGCCGGCGTGGCCGCCGACGTCCGCGAGGTCGAGGGTGTCGAGGGTCAGCCCCACCGCGCGGAGCTGCCCGACGAGGGGGGACCGCGCGGTCCCCGCCCCGGTCACCACGCTCTGGTTGTGGCAGGTGACGCAGTAGCGGTCGAGCAGCGCCCGGTGGGCGCCGAGGTCGGCCGGCGCTTCCGCCGGGGCCTGCCCCGCCTCGACCCCGGTCGAGGCGGCAGCCCCGGTCGAGGCGGCAGCCCCGGTCGAGGCGGCGGCCGCCGGCCCGGCCGCCGCCACCGCGGCCGCGAAACCGAGGGCGAGCACTACCGTGACGAACGACGCAATACAGGTCTTCGGCATGATGCACAGGGAACGGGGCCGCCCCGTCGGGCCGGCGGGCGCACTCCACCCCTCAGAGGACGCATGCTAGTATGCGATCAGGCATGTGTCAACGGAGCGCCGATTCGAAGCTGGCGGTGTTCCTGGCTGGTGGGCGCCCGTCATGTCGGGACGGCCTGCACGTTCATGCACGACCTCGCCGAGCGGCTCCGGTGGCGGGGACCGCTTGAATCAAACCGAGACACTACCCGGAGCCGAACGGCGGCGGTGGGAGGCAAGGCGGCATGATCGGTTTCGACACCTTGCACGCGGCGGAAACCCTCACCGACGCGGGCATCGACGCGACCCACGCAAAGGCCATCGTCGCCGCCCTGAGCGAAGCCGTCGGCGAGCCGATCACGAAGGCGGACCTCGAGCCGCTGGCCACCAGGGCCGAGCTCCAGCAGCAGATCGCCGGCGTCCGAGCCGACCTCCAACCACTCGCCACCAAGGCCGAGCTCCAGCAGCAGATCGCCGGCGTCCGAGCCGACCTCCAACCGCTCGCCACCAAGGCCGAGCTCGAACCATTCGCCACCAAGGCCGACCTCGAAGCAGCGATCCAGCCCCTGGCCACGAAGGCCGAGCTGGAACGACTCGCCACCAAGGTCGAGCTTGAGCGATTCGCCACCAAGACCGACCTCCGCGCCGAGATATCGGAGTTGAAGGCCACCTTGACCTGGCGCATCGTGCTGGCCCTCGGCGCCTTTGCGGCGCTGGTCCGGCTCATGCCCTGAACATGACCCTCACCCGACGATCGATCATCCGCGGCGCGGGCGCGGCGGGCTCGCTGCTGGTCGCCGGGGGCCTGCCGCTGTGGGCGCGGGGGGAGCAGCCCCCCGGGGAGCCGGCGCCGGCCGACTACCTGCGGCTGTCGTCGGCCCTGCTCGGTGTCGAGGCGGCGCGGCTCGAGCCGGAGGCCCGCGCGGGCGAGACCCCGCTGGCGGACACGTTCCACGGGCTCTGCCGCGAGGCCGCCCCCGCCGCCACCGCGGCGCTGCTCGTCGCCTGGCGCGAGGCGGGGCCGCGCGGCGCGGCGGCGGCAGGCGGTGTGGCGGCGCCGGGCGGTGTGGCGGCGCCGGGCGGCGCGGCTTCGGCAAGCGGCGCGGCGCAACTGGAGGCGGCCGGGCGCCTGCTTGCCGACGGGGGGCGGCCCCGGGCGGACGGTGTCGGCGCGCTCGCCCGACTGACGATGCTGATGTGGCTCTACGGCGTGTGGTACGGCGGGACCGAGACGGCCCGGATGCCGGCCTCGGCCGCGGTCATCGACCCCGACCACCACGCCGACCTCGTGGTGTCGGTGCGCGCCTACCGCAACGGCTGGATCTGGCGGCTCGCCCAGGCGCGGCCGATGGGGGTGGCGGGGGCACCTGGGGCGTGGGCCGAGGCGCCGCCGGGCCTCGACGAGCTCCTCGACGGCGCCTGAGGACCCTGGCGGCAGAACCAGCGTCGCAGCGAGACGGGCGAGGGCGCCAGCGGGCTGCAAGAGCGTCGGGGCCGCAAGGGAGCGCCGGGAAGCTGTAGCGGCGCAGCAGGCTGCAGGGACGCCGGCGGGCTGTAGAACGCCCCCGTGCAACAAGGCGTGACGAGGGGCGCACGACTTCCATGCAGGAGACGCAGACGCCGCGCTACGACGTGGTCATCGCCGGGTCCGGCTTCGCCGGCGCGAACATGGCCCTGCTGCTGGCCCGGGCCGGCCGGCGGGTGCTCGTCCTCGAGGCGGGGCCGGGGCTCGACGCGCTGCACGGCGACCACGTCGAGCGCTTCGTGCTGAGCACCTTCAAGTCGCCGTCGGCGCCCTACCCGCCCGACGCGGGGACGCTGGACCCGAGCCGCACGAACGCGCCCCGGCCGACCATCGAGGCGCTGGTGACGGCGTGGGACGACCCCGCGCGGTCCTACTTCGAGCACGCGGCGGGGTCGCTGCCGTTCGCGAGCTCGACCGAGCGGCTGGCCGGGGGCACCGGGAACCACTGGATGGGCACCGCCATCCGCATGGACGGCGCCGACTTCGCGCTGCGGTCCACCTACGGCCGCGGCCTCGACTGGCCGCTGGGCTACGACGACCTCGAGCCGTACTACGGGCAGGCCGAGCACCTGATCGGGGTCGCCGGCGACCGGGCCGAGCAGGAGGCGGTGAACGGCATCCCCTACGGCGCGGGCTACGCCTACCCGATGGGGCCGATACCGCCTTCCTACAGCGACCGGGTGGTGCGGGCGCGGCTCGACGGGGCGGCCCTCGCCGGCGACGCCCCGGGCCCGGCCCGCGTGACGTCGACGCCGGCCGGCCGCAACGCCGAGGCGTACGGGAACCGGGGCCCCTGCCGCGGCAGCACGAGCTGCGTGCCGATCTGCCCGGTGCGGGCCAAGTACGACCCGCGGGCGACGCTGCGGGAGGCGCTGGCCACGGGCCGGGTCGAGCTGATGGCCCGCAGCGTCGTCGACCACGTGCGCATCGACGAGGGCGGGACGGTGACCGGCCTGCACTACCTGACCTACGAGGACGACGGCGTGCCCGCGGCCACCGGGCGGACGGGCGAGGGGGTGGCCGCCGCCGCCGTCTACGTGCTCGCCGCCCACGCCATCGAGAACGCCCGCATCCTGCTGAACACCGAGCGGGTGACGGGCCGGCCGGTGGCCAACTCGTCGGGGCTGGTGGGGCGGCACCTGATGGACCACCCGGTCTATCTCGCGTGGGGCCTGATGCCGGCGGGGACCCCGGTCTACCCCTACCGGGGGCCGCTGTCGACGTCGGGCATCGAGACGCTGCGGGACGGCCCGTTCCGGCGCCGCCGGGCGGCGTGGCGGCTGGAGCTGGGCAACACCGGCTGGAACTGGCCGATCGGCGACCCCTACGTGACGGGGGCCGACTTCGTCTACGGCGCCGACGACAGCGGGGCCAACCCCGGGCGCCGGGTGCTCGCGGGCCGGCCCTACGCCGAGGCCGTGAACGACGTGCTGACGCGCCAGATCCGCATCGCGTTCCTCGTCGAGCAGGAGGCGGACCCGTCGAACCGGGTCGAGCTGTCGGACACGTGGACCGACAACCTCGGCATTCCGCGCCCGCGCATCGCCTACGGGGTGTCGGACTACGTGCGGGCGGGCTTCGCGTCGGCGCGGGAGGCGACGGCCCGCGTCTGGGCGCGGCTGGGCGCGGCGGACAACACCGTGACCCGCGCCGGCGCCCCCACCGGGTTCCGCCACGACGGCGAGGACTACAACTACCAGGGCGCGGGACACATCTGCGGCACCCACATCATGGGCTCGGCCCCCGGCCGCTCGGTCGTGAACCCCTGGCAGCGGACCTGGGACCACCCCAACCTGTACCTCGCCGGCTGCGGGTCGATGCCCAGCGTGGGCACCCAGAACCCGACCCTCACCATGCTCGCCGCCTCGTGCCGCACGGTCGACGACATCCTCGCGCGGCTCGCGTAGGAGGGCAGCGGGACCTGGGTTCGAGGTTGTGGGGAGAGGGCGCGGCCTCACCGTCGCGCTGGAAGCTCGCTGGCGCGAGCTGCTACGGCGCAAACGCCTAGTCGCCGGGTGTCGGCACGGCCGGCCTGACCGCGATCTCGACGGCCCGCAGCCGATCGTCGATACGGCGCAGGTCGATGCGAAGCTCGGCTATCTGGTTGTTGACGTCTCGACGCAGATCGTCCATGCGACCGTTCAGATCGTCCATGCGGCCGTTCAGATCGTCCATGCGGCCGTTCAGATCGTCCATGCGGCCGTTCAGGCCATCCGACTGCATCCAGAGCAGGCCGGCAACCACCAGGACGGTCGCGATGACCCACCTCGCGTCGTGGCCGGGCAGCCACCCCGCGAGCGTCTTCGAGTCCGCAGCCATGCGTTCAAGATAACACGCGTCGCCGGACCCGGCAAGGGACGCCGCCACGACCCGGACCGCCTACTCGCCGGGTGTCGGCGCGGCCGGCTGGACCGCGATCTCGACGGCTCGCAGCCGATCGTCGATGCGGCGCAGGTCGATGCGAAGCTCGGCTATCTGGCTGGTGACGTCTCGACGCAGATCGTCCATGCGGCGGCTCAGATCGTCCATGCGGCCGTTCAGATCGTCCATGCGGCCACTCAGGCCATCCGACTGCATCCAGAGCAGGCCGGCAACCACCAGGACGGTCGCGATGACCCACCTCGCGTCGTGGCCGGGCAGCCACCCCGCGAGCGTCTTCGAGTCCGCAGCCATGCGTTCAAGATAACACGCGTCGCCGGACCCGGCAAGGGACGCCGCCACGATCCAGACCGCCTACTCGTCGGGTGTCGGCGCGGCCGGCTGGACCGCGATCTCGACGGCTCGCAGCCGATCGTCGATACGGCGCAGGTCGATGCGAAGCTCGGCTATCTGGCTGGTGACGTCTCGACGCAGATCGTCTATGCGGCTGCTCAGGCCGTCCGACTTCACCCAGAGCAGGCCGGCAACCACCAGGACGGTCGCGATGACCCACCTCGCGTCGTGGCCGGGCAGCCACCCCGCGAGCGTCTTCGAGTCCGCAGCCATGCGTTCAAGATAACACGCGTCGCCGGACGCCGGCAAGGGACGCCGCCACGACCCGGACCGCCTACTCGCCGGGTGTCGGCGCGGCCGGCTGGACCGCGATCTCGACGGCTCGCAGCCGATCGTCGATACGGCGCAGGTCGATGCGAAGCTCGGCTATCTGGCTGGTGACGTCGGCGCGGAGATCGTCCAAACGTCTGCTCAGGTCGTCTATACGGCTGCTCAGGCCATCCGACTGCACCCAGAGCAGGCCGGCAACCACCAGGACGGTCGCGATGACCCACCTCGCGTCGTGGCCGGGCAGCCACCCCGCGAGCGTCTTCGAGTCCGCAGCCATGCGTTCAAGATAACACGCGTCGCCGGACCCGGCAAGGGACGCCGCCATCGTCCGCGCCTTCCGGACCGACGTCGCCGAGCCGGGGCCGACCCCGGCTGGCTTGGAGAGGTGGCCTCGTTTCTTGGCATAATTCCTGCTGCGCAAGGCCGGCAGACGATGGGAAGAGACAGGAGGCGAGCGAGGATGTGTCGGGGGCGGCCCCGGTCGTCGACGTGAAGACCACCGCGCTGGTGAACGACTTCGGGGTCGAGGAGCTGCAGGAGGTGCCGTCGGCCACCGACGTGTGGGCGGTGCTCGGCCAGACGGCGGGGGTGCGCATGCGCGGCTTCGACGTCGGGGGGTCGCACAAGAGCCAGCAGACCGAGTACGAGAGCTTCGGCATCCGCGGCCAGCACCGGGTGCTCGCCGACGGGGTCGACACCACCGAGGGCACGGGAGGCACCGGCTTCTACTTCGACTACTACTGATCGGGTACATGCAGCGGGGGTTGAAGCAGAAGCCGAAGCGGGGGCTGTCGGCCGACGTGGGCCCCGACTCGGTGCTGGCCCAGGACAGCTGGAGCTGGGCCTACAAGGCGGAGTGGCAGCGCGTGTGGTCGGACCGGACGTTCATGACCGCGGCCGCGAAGCACTTCGGCTTCGGGTGGCCCATGGTGCCGCAGGTCGACCCCGCCCTGCACCCGCCGCGCCTCGACAGCGCCACCGGCCGCCTGAGCGGCGCCGGGTGGTTCCCCGGCGCCGCCGGCCCGCCGCCGTTCACCTTCGCGCGGTGGAAGCCGCAGGCCACCCTGACCCTGAACCACTACGTGCCCGACGTCGCCGGCAGCCACGACTTCAAGCTGGGGTACGACTTCCAGGTCGACAGCAGCCAGGTGGGGTCGAACGCCAACTCGGGGCACATCCGCTATCTCGACGACAGCGCGAACGACCGTCCGTTCAACGTCGACCGGATCATGCTCTACAGCATGCCGGCCCAGGGCGCCATCGGCTCGGACGACCGCAACCGCCACCACGCCGTCTTCCTCCAGGACACCTGGCGGCCGACCGACCGGCTGTCGATGAACCTGGGCGTCCGCTACGAGCAGCAGCGCACCTACTTCCTGGACGCGACCTCGACGCCGTTCTTCGACGGCGTCTTCCCGACGGGGACCACCGCGGGCCGGACCAACGTCGTCTGGAACACGTTCGCCCCGCGCCTCGGCGTGACGTTCGCGCTGGCCCCGCAGACCGTCGCTGAAGGGGCACTACGGGCGCTACTACCTGAACCTCGCCGACGCCCACGCCGCCGCCAACCCCGGGGGCACCGCGTGGGTGCGCCACGCCTTCCTCGACCCCAACGCCAACGGCCTCGACGTCGGCTTCCGGCAGCGGTCCACGAACTGGGCGGGCCGCCTGCTCGCCCGCTACACGCTGCCGGCCGGGATCGGCCTCTCCACCAACATCCGCCACCAGAGCGGCTGGCCCTACGCGCTGATTCAGCGGGTGGACGTCCCCGGCACGGGGACCAACCAGCCCGTCTTCCTGTCGGACATCTCGGCCAACCGCTCGGACAACGTGACCCTGGTGGACATTCGGGTGGAGAAGGCGGTGGCGACGGGTGGGCGCGGCCGGCTGACCCTGATGGCCGACGCCTACAACCTGCTGAACTCGAACGCGGTGACCAACTTCTCGCTGCGGGTGGGCGACGACGAGCGGGTCATCGCGGCCCTCGACCCCATCGCCCTGAAGGCGGGCGTCCGCTGGCAGTTCTGAGCGCGCCGCCGCGCCCCCGAGCTCGCCCGGGAGTCCGGGCCGCGGAAACGGCGCAGCCCGCCGGCAGGGTCGCCGGGGCGGCGGCCGGAGCCGAGCGCAACCGTCTCCGGGCGGGAGGACGCCGGCCCGGGACGGCTGCGACGAGCCGCGGGACGGGCCGCCGCGATAGACTGCGGGCTCCAACCGTCGCGATCGGGATTCCCCGAACGCGGACCTGAAAGGCGAGACGCATCAGACCGTGGGCATCGACGAGATCATCAACGGGGCGCTGCAGCCGCTGGCCGAGGCGGTGGCCGGGTTCATCTTCTTCCCGGTGCCGGTGCTCGGCACGGACATGCCGCTGGTGGTGGCGTGGCTGGTGGCCGGGGGGCTCTTCTTCACGGTCTACCTGGGGTTCATCAACGTCCGGGGGTTCGGACACGCGGTGCGGGTGATCTCGGGACGCCTCTCCGACCCCCACGACCCCGGCGAGATCTCGCAGCTCCAGGCCCTGACCACCGCGGTGTCGGGCACCGTGGGCATCGGCAACATCGCGGGGGTGGCGGTGGCCATCTCGACGGGGGGCCCCGGCGCCACCTTCTGGCTGATCGCGGCCGGCCTGCTCGGGATGTCCACGAAGTTCGCGGAGTGCACGCTCGGGGTGCTCTACCGGCGGACGGCGCCGGACGGCTCGGTGTCGGGCGGCCCCATGCACTACCTGGAGCGCGGGCTCGGCGAACGGGGCCTGCCCCGGCTGGGCCGCGCCCTCGGCCTCTTCTACGCGGCCACCATGGTCGTCGGCTGCCTCGGCATCGGCAACATGTTCCAGTCGAACCAGGCGACGGCGATGTTCGTCGACCTGACCGGGGGCGCCGCGAGCCCCTTCGCGGAGCGGACGTGGCTGGTCGGCGTGGTGCTGGCGGCGCTGGTGGCGGTGGTCATCATCGGGGGCATCCGCTCGATCGCCAACACCACGGTGCGGCTGGTGCCGGGGATGGCGGCGCTGTACGTCGCGCTCGCCCTCCTCGTCCTCGTCCTGCAGGCGGACCGGCTGCCGGGGGCGGTCGCGGCCATCTGGCAGGGAGCGTTCGCGCCGGAGGGGATCGCCGGGGGCATGCTGGGGGCGCTGGTCATCGGGTTCCGCCGCGCCGCCTTCTCGAACGAGGCGGGGCTCGGCAGCGCGGCCATCGCCCACGCCACCGCCCGCACCGCGCAGCCCGTCAGCGAGGGGTTCGTGGGGCTGCTCGAGCCGTTCATCGATACGGTGGTCATCTGCACGATGACCGCCCTCGTCATCATCACCACCGTCTACGACCCCGCCCTCGCCGCGGCCGGCGTCGACGGCATCGAGCTGACGACCCGCGCGTTCGCGTCGGTGCTGCCGTGGTCGCCGGTCCCCCTCGCGGTGGCCGCGATGCTGTTCGCCTACTCGACGATGATCGCCTGGGCCTACTACGGCCTGAAGGCGTTCACCTACCTCGCGGGGGACGGGCGGCGCCAGGACCTCGGCTTCAAGCTGTTCTTCTGCCTGTTCGTGGTCGCCGGGGCCAGCCTCGACCTCGGCGCCCTCGTCGACCTGTCGGACGCCCTGGTGTTCGTGGTCGCCATCCCCAACCTGCTCGGCCTGTACGTCATGGCCCCGGTGGTGAAGCGGGAGCTGGCGGGGTACGGCCCGTTCCAGAGCGGGATGTGAGCCGCGGGGCCGCGCTACTACCCCTCGATGACTCCCAGATCACGCAGAGCGGTATCGAGACTCGATTCGAGCTCCTGAAACGAGCTCGATCGTCTCAGGGCGTCAATCGACTGGCGCTGGGCGATGGCGGGCAGGAGCGTATCGCCGCGAGACCTGCGGGAACCTCGAACCGAACGAAGCGCCGAGCCAAGGCACACTTTCGGGTTCGGGTGAGCCTCTGCCTGCTCCGCACCAGCCGGCAGGTCGAGGTCGGACGGGACGCCCCGGTATCCAAGCGCGTCAAGAACGGCCTGCGGATCCGCCAACACCCAGGACTCGGTCATGGATGCGGGCCGCAGGAGCACGCATCGCTCCGGATGCAACTCGAACAGTTCATGCATTTTCTCGCAGTAAGCGGTGCTGCGATGGTCGACCCTTGCGAGCTGACTGCGTCCGCCCGTGTCCGCGTGTACGAACACAACGTGGAACGCCGCACGAGCGCGACACGCTTCCGCCGCCACATCATCCACCGATCGGCCTCTCCTGCCGAGACGCACACTGGGCCGCTCCGGTACGTCGACGGGCACCTTGCCGGCCTTGAGGACGATCGACTCGATGACGCGCGGAAGAAGCACCTCGAAGTACGAGTAGTCGGAAGCCCCTTCGCAGAACAACGCATAGGCCAGATACATGTCACGCGGTCTCGACGTGCCGCCGCAGGATGTCCTCGACCTCGGAACGAGTGAGCCCCTTCTCCGGGTCGGAGTACACCCCGCTTCTCATCCGCGTTCGGGACGTTCGCGATTGGTTCTCCGGCGTCAACGTGGACACGACGTCCGATGCGACGACCTCGTGGTCCTTCAGCGCAGACATCACGACCGGGGAATGCGTGTTCACGAGGATCTGAAAACCGGCATGCGCCGGTCCCTGAGAGCCGGCAGAAGCCGCGCTCCGGATGAGCTCCATCAGCGCCGGTATGCGCGCCTCGTGCACCCCGTTCTCGGGTTCTTCCCAACAGAGCAGACCTCCGTGCCGGGGATCGTTCAGGATGGTCACGAGGGCCAGAAGACGAAGCGTGCCGTCCGAGATCACACGGGAACTGAAAGACAGCGAATCGCCCAGCCTGAGCGCGAACGAGTACTCCGAATCACCGGGATCGTCACGAACGTCCAGATCGGCCACCGACGGAATCAGCGATGACAGATCCGCGACGACATCCGACAGAAGCCCCTTCGGCCGCTCGTCAGTCCTCGTCTCCTCCATGAGCTTGGCGAGCACGGTGGCGAGATTCGAGGCGTCGGGAAGCAGTCGCCGCGGGGCAAGCCGGTCGGTCGCACGCCGGGAAGCCCGAGGGTCGATCTGCAGAAACTGGACCGACGACAATAGCGTGCGCAGTGCATACAGGTGCGGGAACTCGGCGGTCGTCACCGTGGACAGCCCCGTGCGAGAGGCCTCCGTGGCCGACAACGCCAGCGGACGCCCTCTCTTGCCGGGACCGTCCTGTCGAATCTCGATGACGTCCGACTCCTTGCCGGATCCGGAACGCGTCGCGATGAACGGCTTCCGTTGTTGACCGTACCTGACGGATCCGCCATTCCACGCAAAAGAGGCGCGTTCTTCTCGCCGCCGTATCGGCGAGCACTGTTCCCGTTGAACATACACGCCCTCGAGACGCCGGTCGGCGCCCGTCCGCACGGCGATCTCCAGCTCATAGCGAACGCGTTGCGTCCGTAGCTCGAAGGACTTGCCGAACGCGTCCAGGCCATGGGGTTCAAGGAGTACTTCGACGGCGAAAGCCATGCGGTCGGAGCGCCCGGTGGATGTGCGGCGGAACAACTCCTCCGGCCGTCCCCTCAATTCCAGCATCGCCTCTCGGATGTCGGTCTGGGCGAGACGTGACACGAACCTGATCGCGTCGAACAGATTCGACTTGCCGGACGCATTCGGGCCCACGACCGCCGTGAATGGACGCAGGTCGAGTGCGAAACTGTCGAATGTCTTGAAACCGTCGACTTCGATTCGCGTGATCACGAATGGCCTGCCTCCACCGGGCCGTGCAGGCCGGGCGTGTTGACGCAGGAATTCACCCCCACGTCAATCGCGTCCGCTCGCCCATCCAGACGGGTGAACTGGATCGTACTCCACACGCCGGCTGCGGCGGCGATGATCGGGAGGAGCAGCGACAACCATCGATAGAGCGTGTCGGTCATGCAGCGTGTTCCGGCAAGCGGACCTCCATGCTTCCACCCACCCGAACGGCGTGTCAATGACCGGCGTTGCGTGCGCTGACCGAAGACGCCGGCGCGGAGGCCGCGAAGGCGCCCGCCCGGCTCAATAGCGGACGCGGAGGCCGGCGATGGCCCAGGCGCCGGGGGTGAGGAAGCCGTTCTCGTAGTAGTCGCGGTCGAGCAGGTTCTCGACCTGGCCGTAGACGTCGAGCCGCGGGCCGGACCCGACGCGCAGATCGCGGCGGACGACGAGGTCGGCCTTGACGGGGCCCGCGAAGACCAGGCGCCGCCCCCCCGCCCCGAACGGCGACAACGGGTAGTCGCTCGCCGCGACGAGGTCGAAGGTGACGGTGGTGCGGCTTCCGATCCAGCCGGTGGCGGCGAGGCTGAACAGGTGGGGGGAGACCCCCGGCACGCCGAAGAAATCGCTGCCGATGGTGGGGGTCTCGGACCGCGAGTCGGTCCAGGTGTAGGACGCCCGCAGGGTCGCCCGGCGGCCCGGGGCGGCGTGCGCGCTCAGCTCGACGCCGCGCGCCCGGCCGCCGCCGCCGTTGCGGTACCCGTAGGCGCGGCCGAACGGGTCGGCGGCGGCGGGAAAGTTGGCGAAGTCGTAGAGGATGGTCTGCCGCAGGTCGGTGTGGAAGACGGTGGCGCTGACCTGCAGCTTCGCGTCGAAGAGCCACTGGTCGACGCCGCCGTCGACGGAGACCGCGCGCTCGGGCTCGAGCCGGGGATCGCCGATGTAGGCGTAGGCGTTCGAGAACGACGAGAACCAGCCGCCGAACCGCTCGTAGGGAGAGGGCGTGCGGTAGCTGTTGCCGGCGTGCAGGCGCAGCTTGGTCTCGCTGCCGGCGATGAACCAGGCGACCGAGGCGTCGCCGGTGCGGGCGGCCGGGGCCTCCCGGGCGCCGGCGCCGCCGTAGGGATGGCCGGCCGCCCCCCCGGAGGAGCCGGGGGCGGCCGCGAACATCGGCTCGGGCAGCGCGAACGCCTGCACGCGGCCCCCGAGGGTGACCTGCAGGCGCCCGTCGAGCAGCGCGAGGCGGTTCTGGGCGTAGACGGCCTGGCTGCGGGCGTCGATGGCGACGGCGCCGGGGTGGTCGGAGCTCGCATCCCGGTACCGCTCGCGCTCGAGCTCGTAGCCGGCGGTCAGGACGTTGTACGACCCGAGCGCGGCGTCGAGCCGGGCCTGCACGGTGTCGGTGCGGCCGTCGTTGAAGCTGCTCCGGGCGGCGGACTCGAACGGTCCGCCCCCGAGGGGTCCGTCGGCGTGCTCGCGGCTCGTGTCGACGGCCTGATAGCCGGCCTGCCAGGTGACCCCGGGGGCGGCGACGTGGCGCACGAGGGCGCTCCCGGTGAGGAACGACGACGTGCGGAACGCGTCGGGGTCGCGCTGGTTGGGGACGAACGTCGCGGCGCCGGCGTCGAACGGCAGGCCCCGCTCGAACCGCGCGAGCTGGGCGGCGGGGAGGGCGGCGGCGCGCACGACGCCGGCGGCGGGAAAGTTGGCGAGCACCTCGGCGGGGAACGCGGGGCTCTCGGTGGTCTGCAGCCGGTCGCGGGCGTACCAGAGGCGCCCGGTGGCGGAGAGGGTCGGGGTGAGCCGGTACCGCACCATGCCCTGGGGCGACACGCTGCGGTAGGGGTCGGCGCCGCGGACCCCGTCGCGCATGTCGAACATCGACACCGCGGCGCTGTAGACGAGGCGGTCGCCGGCGAGCCCGCCCCGCACCCCGGGGAGGGCGCGGAACGTGCCGAGCCCGCCCCCTTCCACGAGGACCTCGCCCTGCGCGGGGCCGCCCCCGGTGCGGGACGTGACGTTGATGACCCCGGCCACGGCGTTCGTGCCGTACAGCGACGAGCCGGAGCCGCGCAGCACCTCGATGCGGTCGGTGTCGACGGTCGAGAGGTTGGCGAGGAACCCGGTGGCGTCGCCCTGGGGGCTGGCCGCGTCGCGGAAGCGCATGCCGTCGACGAGCACCGCGGTGTCCTGGTTGCGGAGGCCGCGGGTCCTGACGACGGTGAAGCTGCCGGGCGCCCCCAGGGTCTGGACGCGGACGCCGGGAACGGTCCGGAGGGCCCCGGCCACCGACCGCTCGTTGCGCCGGGCGATCTCGTCCGAATCGATGACGTCGAGGGTCTTCGCGGCCTCCCGCACCACGAGGGGCGCGCCCGACCCGGTCACCACGACCTCGGTGGCGAGGCCGGACACCTGCACCGTCAGGTCGAGACGCCGGTCGCCGGCGACGGCCACCGCCGCGGCCCCCGACAGCGCGCCGCCCGCTCCCTGCGCCTCGAGCACGTAGCCGCCGGCGGGGATGCCGGCGAACGCGTAGCCGCCGTCCGGAGCGCTGGCCGCCGCCCGCACCTGACCGCCGGCGCGGTCGAGCAGGCGGAGGCGGGCGCCGGGCACCGCGCCGCCCTGCGGATCGAGGATGCGTCCCGACAGCGTGTCGGCCGCCGCCGGGGCCGCCGCCGCCGCGACGACGGCGGCCGCGGCCAGGACGATCGGACGGACGTACCGCCGCCAGGTACGCCTGGATGAGCTACGGGTACAGAAAGGACGGGAAGACATGGTCTCCTTTCGGCGTCTCGCGCGCCATGCTCACCCGCGGGGGCGAGCGGAAAGGACGAAAGCCTGAAGGCCAGGTCTCCTGACTTGCGGATCGTCACGAACCGGCGGCGCCTTCCCATGCCCGGGGCACAGTGGCGGGCGACTCGACCGAGCGCCGAGATCGCCTGTTACCGGTTCGCTCCCCGCTTACAGTGGCGGGACCGTGTGGGATTCGCACCCACTTCCCTTGACCAGCGGCAAGCGTCGGAAGCCGGAATCATAGCACGGCGCCGGGGATTCCTCCGTAGCGGGCTCCGCAGTCTGCACCCACGGCGCGGTTCTCCTTCACGGCCGCCGAGGAAGTTGCACTCCTCCCGTGTATTGACTTCCACCAGTGAATTTCGTATTATCTTCGCCGCCATGGGTGAACGGTCTCACATCGAATGGACCGACGCAACGTGGAATCCGGTTCGAGGGTGCGCCAAGGTCAGTCCCGGCTGCACGCACTGCTACGCTGAGACCTTCGCGGAACGCTTCCGCGGCGTCGCGGGACATCCCTACGAGCAAGGGTTCGATCTTCGGCTGGTGCCCGGCAAGCTCGCCCAACCGCTGTCGTGGCGCCGCCCTCGCAAGATCTTCGTCAACTCCATGAGCGACTTGTTTCACGAAGCCGTTCCCATCGAGTACATCGCATCGGTCGGCACGGTAATGCGCCAAGCCGACTGGCACATCTTTCAAGTGCTGACCAAGCGCCATCAGCGCATGGAGCACTTGCTCAATGGCGTTCTGCGATGGATGAGCACGCTTCCGAACGTCTGGTTCGGCGTGAGCGTCGAGGACCGCAAGCACGGCCTGCCCAGGCTTGACGCACTACGCCACACTCCAGCCGTCGTCCGCTTTGCGTCGATCGAACCCTTGCTCGAGGATCTCGGCACCGTCGATCTGAGGGGTATCGACTGGGTGATCGTCGGCGGAGAAAGCGGGCCATCCGCCAGACCGGTGCAGGCTACCTGGGTGACAAACATCCAGCATCAATGTCACGTGGCCCGGGTACCGTTTTTCTTCAAGCAGTGGGGAGGGGTACGTAAGCACATGACCGGCCGCCTGCTCAACGGACGCACGTACAACGAATTCCCGGGTGATATCTGCACTTGACCAACCACCACCAAGGCCGCGACCTCATGAAGGGTTGATCGAGCCGGAACCTGACGTCAGGCCGTTGCGGGAGTGGCTGTCGAACCGGTTACGTCAGCGACCACAGCAGTATGAGCCTGACCTGAACCCGACCTATCACGACCTCGCCCGCCACTACGGCGTGGCCGTCCTGCCCGCACGGGTGCGCCGCCCAAGGGACAAGGCGAAGGCGGAGGTGGCCGTTCAAGTGGTCGAGCGGTGGATACTCGCCGCCCTGCGCCACCGCACGTTCTTCTCGCTGGTCGAGCTCAACGCCGCGATCGCCGAGCTGCTCGAACGGCTCGACACGCGGCGGTTCCGCAAGCTCCCGGGGTCGCGGCGCTCGCAGTTCGAGCAGCTCGACCGGCCGGCACTGCGCCCGCTGCCCGACAGCCCCTACGTCTTCGCCGAGTGGAAGGCCGTCCGCGTGTCCATGGACTACCACGTCGAGGTCGACGGGCACTACTACTCGGTCCCGCACGCGCTCGTCCGCCGCCAGCTCGACGTCCGACTGACGGCCCGCACCGTCGAGTGCTTCCATCGCGGCCAGCGCGTCGCCAGCCACGTCCGCTCGCCGGTCAAGGGGCGTCACACCACCGCGGCAGAGCATATGCCCGAGAAGCACCGCCGGATGGGCGACTGGACACCCGACCGCTTCATCGGCTGGGCCGAGAAGATCGGACCGGACACCACCGCCCTGATCACCGCCGTCCTCGCCCGGCGTCATCCCCAGCAGGCCTACCGCTCCTGCATCGGGCTCCAGCGCCTGGCCAAGTGCTACGGCGACGCGCGCCTGGAAGCGGCCGCCGCACGGGCCCTCGCCATCGACAGCTGCAGCTACCGCGGCGTCGAATCGATCCTCCGTCACCGGCTCGACGAAACCCACGCCGAACCCCTCGAACGCGCCGAACCGGTCGACCACGACAACATCCGCGGCTCCCTCTATTACCAGTGATGCCTGAAAGGACTCCCAGATGCTGACTCATCCAACCGTGGACAAGCTCCAGCAGCTCCGCTGCGCCGGGATGGCCAAGGCCTTGGCCGAGCAGCTCGACGCCCCCGAGGTCGACGCCCTGTCGTTCGAGGAGCGGCTCGGCCTGCTCGTCGACCGCGAGCTCACCGAGCGCCACTCGCGGCAGCTCGCCAACCGGCTGCGCCGCGCCAGGCTCAAGCAGGACGCCTGCATCGAGGACATCGACTTCCGACACCGCCGCGGCCTCGACCGGCAGCTCGTCCTCTCCCTCGCCGACGGGCGCTGGGTCCGCGAACATCTCAACGTCCTCATCTGCGGGCCGACCGGCATCGGGAAGAGCTGGCTCGCCTGCGCGCTGGCCCACAGCGCCTGCCGCAACGGCCACACGTGCGCGTGTCCCGACTGTTGAGCGAGCTCGCCATCGCGCGCGCCGATGGACGCTACCCAAGTCCCGCGCTGCTCGCTCCGACGATGATGGTCTCCGTCGGAATGGGTGATCGATTTCCGTCGGAATGGGTGATCGATTTCACCGGAATGCGCACCGCGGGCGTTTTTTCTTGCCCGCCCTGCATTTTGTGCTTGACAGCCTCTTCGGGGCAGGTCGGTCGCGAGTCGGGGATGCCGCCAGGATCGCCCTTCTGACCGTCCCTCCGGCCGCAGGCCGGGCGTTCTCACCCGAGACGCGACAAACCTCGATCCGACCGCCGATCGGCCACTGACGACTTCCGCAAGCTGTTGAAAAATAGAGGGTTACAATGGTTCATGTCCTCTGAAAACGGCCCTGCTCCGTCCGACATCCTCCACGCATCTCCCACCTCCCGTCGGCCGGCCCGACGAGCCGCCGCCCCGCGAGCCGGCGACTGCGCCCGGCGACCGCGGCGCGCGGCTCGCGCGGCTCGGCGACCGCATCGCCGAGCTGTCCGCCCGCATCCAGGCCGCCACCCACGAGCTGCTCGTCCTCATCCGCGAGTTCGACGAGCGGGACGGCTGGCACGGTTGCCTCTCGTGCGCGGAGTGGCTGAGCTGGCGGGCCGGGCTCTCGCCGGGGGCGGCCCGCGAGCACGTGCGGGTGGCGCGCGCCCTCGGGGAGCTGCCCAAGCTGAGCGACGCCATGCGCCGCGGCAAGGTTTCCTACTCGAAGGTGCGCGCGGTCACGCGGGTGGCCACGCCCGAGAACGAGCAATCCCTGCTCGACGTGGCGCTGGCGGGCACGGCCGCGCACGTGGAACGGATCGCGCGCGCGTGGCGGCGCATCGACCGCAACGTGGAGCAGGCGGAGGAACGGCGGCAGCAGGCGAGCCGGGGGCTTCGGACGTGGGTGGACGAGGACGGGATGGTGGTCGTACGCGGGCGTTTGACGCCGGAGGTGGGGGCGGTGCTGCGGCGGGCGCTGGAGGCGGCGTGCGACCAGGCGCGGCGCGCGCCGGCGTCGGACGGCGGCGGGGAAAGGGAAGCCGCCGCCGAGTCGGCCGGCGCGGAAGAGCCGACGCTCGCGCAGCGGCAGGCGGACGCCATCGGGACGGTGGCCGAGGCGGCGTTGGCGGGCGGCCTCGACCGGGGGTACGGCCGGCGACCGATATCAGGTGGTGCTGCACGTGGACGCGGAGGCGCTGGCGGAACCGCGGGACGTTCCCGCGGGAACGTCCGGGGGCGTGGCGTCGGGCGGTCCGGGCGGCGGATCGTCGATGCGCACGCAAACGCCGGGCCGGGCGGGACGCGCCCGACGCTGGCGCCGGCGCCGGCGATGCCGTCGTGGCGCGGCGAGCGGCTCGACCTCGACTACGCGATGAGCGTGCTGTGGCGGCCGCGCCGCGAGCCGCCCGCGGAATGAGCCGCGCCGGTTCATGGCCTCGACGGGGTCCACCGCCGGCTTTCGGGTCCACGACGCCTTGCAGGCCAGGCAAGGACAGTGATCGATATAAAGTTGCCAACTGTACCCAGGCGCAGCCCGTTGTCTGCGGGTTGGCGCGCGTGGCACACGGCAAGGTAATTTCTGTCAGTGTCCTAAAGTACCCTGGGTCATAAGTTCGGTAACGTATTTCACGTGGCATCGACGAGGCGGCGCGTCACCCTATCCACTCGCCCGCGCCTGCCCGCGGTTGTCGTATTTATGGCCGCGAGTACCAAGTGCGAAGGTGGGTGACACCTCCTCCTTCCCAACCACCGGGAGAAATCCCGGGGCCGGCGTCAGGCGCGCAGGTCGACGAGGCCGCGGCCGACGACCTCGCCGGCGAGGATGCGGTCGATGGCGACCGAGAGATTGTCGAGGGTCAGGGGGAAGGCGAGGGCGTCGAGACGGTCCAGCTTCCACGGGCCGGCCAGCTTGCGCCAGATATCGGCCTTGCGCGCCAGCGGCAGCTCGACCGAGTCGATGCCCAGCAGGTTGACGCCGCGCAGGATGAACGGAAACACGGTAGCGGAAAACTTGGGCGAGGCGACGAGGCCGCAGGCGGCGAGGCTCGCCCCGTAGCGGAGCGACTTGACCGCGTTGAAGAGGATGGGACCGCCGACGGTGTCGATGGCGCCGCCCCACACCGCCTTCAGCAGGGGCCGATCGGAGCCCCGCAGCAGCTCGTCGCGCCAGATCACGTCGGTGGCGCCGAGGTCGATCAGGAACTGATACGACGACACCTTGCCGCTGGCGGCGTGCACCTGGTAGCCGAGCCGCGCGAGCAGGGCGACGGCCACCGAGCCCACCCCGCCGGTGGCCCCGGTCACCAGCACCGGGCCGGCGGCGGGCCGCATGCCGGCCGCTTCCAGCCGGTCGACGGCCAGCGCCGCGGTGAACCCCGCGGTGCCGAGAATCATCGACGACCGCACGTCGAGGCCCTCGGGCATGGGCAGCGCCCAGCCGACGGGGACCCGGATGCGCTGGCCGAAGCCGCCCGGCGTGTTCATGCCGAGGTCGTACCCGCACACGATCGCCGCGTCCCCGGGCGCGAAGAGGTTCGACGACGACTCGATCACGGTGCCCGCCGCGTCGATGCCCGGGGTGTGCGGATAGGTGCGGGTGACGCCGGGGTTGCCGACCGCCGACAGCGCGTCCTTGTAGTTGAGCGAGGAGTACTCCACGTCGATCAGGACGTCGCCGGGCGGAAGGTCGGCGGTGTCGCGCTCGACGACGCTCCGCTCGAACTTCCGGCCATCGGTCTTCTCGACCCGGAACGCGCGAAACGACGTCATCACGAGCCCCCCGCGGCGCCGCCGGCAATCATCCTGCCGTGGCCGGCTGTTCCGGCTCCTCCAAGGTGACTGGTCCGTCCACCGCGACCGCGGGGTCGATCGGATCGGGGGGGGCCGATGCGTCGGCGGCGAGCGCGGGGGGGGCCGATGCCGTACCGGACGCGTCGGGCCGCGAAGCGGCGGCCTCGGCAAGCGGGCCGGGCGGGGCGGCGGCCTCGGCAAGCGGGCGCGGGGCGGCGGCCTCGACAGGTCGGCGAGCCGGAGCGACGGCCCCGGCAGGCGGGCGGGGCGAGACGGCCGCCTCGACAGGTCGGCGAGCCGGGCCGGTGGGACGCGGGGCCGGCAGCTCCTCGCCCCCGTCGCGATGGCCGACGAGGAAGCCGTCGAGGACGCCCTCGAATCGGGCCATCCGCTCGCGGCCGGCGGCGAGCTCGTGCACCATGGCGTCGATGCGCCGGCCGAGGTCATCGAGCCGCTTGTCGGTCCGGTCGCTCTGCCGATCGATGCGGCCGCTCATCATGTCCGTCTGCTGATCGACCTGGTGCGCGGCCCGGCCCGCCTGGTAGTCGACCCGCTCGCCGGTCTGCTCGGTGCGGCGGCGCAACGCGCCCACGACAATCAGCGTCAAGGTGACCTGCACGACCGCGAGGCCCAGGAATCCGCTGAGGATGGTGATTTGCTCGGTGGTCATGGCGTCTGGCAATCAGCGTCCCAGCGGGTCGCCGGCGGTGCCGCCGCCGGTGGCGTTGTCCCGGGTGGCGGGGTCGGGACCGCGCCCCTCGGCGAACGCCTGCTCCTCGATGCGGCTCCCCACGAGCTGGCCCGGCAGCCCGTAGCTCCCCTCGTGGCGCCGGGCTTCGTAGTGGATCCGGTTCGCCCGGCCGTCCTGCATCGCAAACTCCTGCCGGACCGTCCACGGGCGCGTCCACGTCGTCGGATCCTCGATGGTCACGATGTACTCCAGGCTGGCGGCGTCGAGCCGCCGCCAGCGCTCGACGAGATGCAGGTTCTCGCGGGAGCCGCGGTAGTCGCGTTTCGGGGAGAGCTCGCGACGGACACCACCAGCGTATCACCCTCCCAGTGGCCGCGGGAATCGCCGAACCGCTGGCGGACGTGGTCGGGCAGATGCGGACTGCCGTCGACCGGGATGTTGCGCTGCCATCCCTGCCCCCGGCCCCGTCTCTGCCCACATCCGGCGCGGCACCGTTCAGGTACACCCCAAACCCGCCCCCATGTCAAGGCGATCGTCCGTGATCCCCCACCCGAGTACTCGGCCGATCAGCGCTCGCTCAATACCCCAGGGCGGCAAGTCCTCACTTTCTTGTCGTGCACCCGTCCGTGATACTCCCGCGGGACGGTGCGGCGCGGTCGTTCCGCGGCACCGGGACCCCACGCGGGGGCGCCCCCGGGACGCCGCCGGGCACCTCCAGGAACTGCCGCCGGGCGCCCCCCGAGACGGCCGGACGCCCCTGACGCCGCCGGACGCCCGAGACGGCCGGACGCCCCCGACGCCGCCCTGACGCCGCCGGGCGCCCCTTGGGACACTGACGGAAATTACCTTGCCGTGTGCCAAGCGCGCGAAACCGTAGAAAACGGGCTGCGCCTGGATGCAGTTGGCAACTCCATATCGATCACTGTCCTTACGCCGCGGGGCACCTCCGGGGACTCCCGCCGGAGGGTCGGCCCGGCGGCGGCCGGACGCGGGGTCGCCGTCCCCGCCCCTCTTGGCGGGCGAGGGGTGTGATACGGTTCGAAACATCGTTCCGGCGCACTCCGTCAGACCGAGTCGAGGCCCGGCCGGCCGTCACGACGTTGAGGAGACATCCGCATGAGCGACACGCCCGAACGTCCTGAACCCGCTTCCTCCACGTCTGCCGAGAACCCCGCGCCGGCCGAGAGCCCATCGCCCGGCCCGCCTCCGGCTCCGCAAGCCGAGAGCGCGGCTCGGGACGCCGAGCCGGCCAGCGCCGCGCCGGGGCCGCCGGCCGCCGAAGCCCCCGCGCCGGGGCCACCGGCCAGCGCCGCCGCGCCGCCCGCACCGCCCGCGGCTCCGGCCGCGGCTACCGGGGACGCGGAGCCCGCCGCCCCGCCGCCCGCGGCTCCGGCCGCGGCTACCGGGGACGCGGAGCCCGCCGCCCCGCCGCCCGCGGCTCCGGCCGCGGCTACCGGGGACGCGGAGCCCGCCGCCCCGCCGGACCTCGGCACGCCCGCAACGGCTCCCCCCGCGCCGAGCGCGCTCCCGGTTCCGGCCGCCGCGCCGGACCGCGCGGCGCCGCCGCCGAGCCCGCCCTCGAGCTTCTTCAACCGCGTGAAGCGCGTCTTCAACTTCGAGACCGACGTCTACCCCGAGGTCGCGGCCGACGGCCAGGCCGCCCTCGAGGCGATCGTGGTCATCGCCGTGTCGAGCCTGCTCTTCGGCAGCATCACGAGCATGGCCCTGTTCTTCATCGTCATCCCGCTGTCCCTGGTGCAGACGGCGGTCTCCGCCGGTCTCGTCAGCATCGCCGCGAAGCTGTTCAACCCGGAGTCGCCCGGCTTCGCCCCCTGGTTTCGCGCGCTGGGCTTCGCCGAGGCGCCGCTGGCGCTGGGCCTCATTCCGTTCGTCGGCTCGTTCGTCGGCCTGCTGTACTGGATCGCCACCGGCATCGCCGCCATTCACCGCGTCGCCCGGCTGCCGGTCGGCCTCGCCATCCTGACGTGGGTGGTCGCGTGGCTGATACCGTTCGTCTTCCTGATGTTCCTGGTGTTCCTCTTCGGCGGACTCGCGTTCGTGGGGTCCGTGGCCGGCAGCCTCGCCTGACGGCGGCTTCCGGCTCACTTCCCGGGCGGCCGCGGCGACGGTCGGCTTCTACGGCGCAAGCTCCTGGCGCGACCGCAAGGTCGCGCTACCGCCCCCACAGGTAGTTGACGCGGGCGTAGTAGTAGCCGCCGCTGAGGCCCCAGGGGGTGAACTGGCTGTAGGGAAGGCCGAACGCCCCGGCAAACAGGTCCATCCGGTCCGAGAAGGTGTCGGCGATGTTCTGCCCGCCGACCGACAGGGTCACGCCCTCGCCGAGGGGGATGCCGAGATCGAGGTCGACGATGGAGCGGCCGTTCAGGATCGGCGAGTCGGGTCCGCGCACGAAGCGCGCGTCGAAGTGGTCGACCCACGAGCCGAAGTAGCTCAGGCGGCCGAGCAGGCGAACCCGCCCGAGCTGCTGGTTGAGGGCGACGCTCCAGCGGGTCCTCGGCACCCCGCGCTCGATGCCGAACACGTCGCCGGGGCCCAGCAGGTCCGACTCTTTCGTCACCTCGGTGTCGGTGAAGTTGAAGGTGAAGCTCAGCACCGTGTCGCCCCCGAGATCCGGCGGGGTATAAGTGGACACGATGTCGACGCCCTGGGTCCGGGTCTCGAAGTCGTTGATGAAGAACCGGAAGAAGGCCAGGGTGCCGGCCGCGGTGATGCCGTCCGCGAGCAGGAGCGCCCGATCGTCCTCCATCACCGGGAAGAACTGCGAGAGGGAGAGGCGGTCGGCGACATCGACGCGGAAGTAGTCGGCGGTCAGCGTGAACGGGCCGTTGTCGACCACCACGCCGGCCGTGGTGTTGACCGACGTCTCGGGCTCGAGCGGCACGCCGCCCCGCACCATGGCGGCCTCGGAGGTGGACGGCACGTTGGCGAGGTCCTCGAGCTGCAGGGTCTCGGGGTCGATGGTGGTCTGCACGTTGAGCGTATTCTGCTGGCCCGGCGTCGGCGCCCGGAAGCCGGTGCTGACGCCGCCGCGCAGGGCCACGACGGGACTCAGCACGACGCGGGCCGAGAGCTTGCCGTTCGTGGTCGCCCCGAAGAGGTCGAAGTGCTCCATCCGGAGCGCGCCGCCGAACGACCAGCGGTCGTCGCGGTCCCGCAGCTCGAGGTCGCCGTAGACCGCGACGTTGCTGCGGCTCCAGTCGCCGGCGGTGTAGTCGGGGAAGCCGGGGAAGCCGTTGGAGCCGGAGACGAAGCCCTGCGGCGCGAACGGCCCGACCTCCCACGACGGCCGTCCTCCGGCGCCGATCGTGAACTTCTCGTCGCGCCACTCGGTGCCGGCCGCGATGTTCACCCTGTCGGAGGCGGCGTAGGAGACGTCGAAGTTGAGGTTGACGTCTTCCTGCTTGTAGAGCCCGGGGTCGAAGTCGCGCGGGGTGTCCGGGCCCAGCGAGGCGTTGACCGTGTTCTGGAAGAAGAAGTCCGACTGGTGCGCGCCGTAGCTGGCGCTCGCGTCCCAGGTCAGGCCGCTGTCGGCGATGCGCCGCAGCCCCGCGAGCACCGACATGTCGGTGACCACGCCGCCGAACCGCGGGGTGAAGCCGCCGGGCGCGAGCTCCCGGAACGAGAAGCAGTCGGGATCGGCGAAGACCCGGGCGAGGGCCGCCTGGTCCGGCACGTTGTCGGTGACCCGCACGACGGGACAGTTGGCGGACCCGTCGAGCATGCCGTCGCGCGCGTCGAGCACGTCGGCGATGAGCAGCGTCTCGCCGCCGTCGAGGCTGTAGATGTTGTCCCGGTTGTTGGGGTTCCGGAAGTAGAACCCTTCCGTCACCTTCTTGCTGGCGTAGTTGGTGTGGCCGTAGAGCTGCACGCCGTTGGCGGCGAGGTGGCCGAAGTTGCCGAAGAGCTTCAGCTCGTCCTCGATCGTCGGGTTGCCCCAGATTTGCGCGGGGTTCTCCACGTCGGTGTTGCCGGCGGCGATGAGGGCGGCCGCGTCGGCCCGCTGCACGCTGCGGTTGGTGGGGTCGGCGTTGCCGTACTCCATGCTGAGGTTGGCGAACCCGTTGGCGCCGAGGGGCAGGCCGACGTTGCCGGCGAAGCTGTAGGCGTCGCCGTCGCCGGCCCGGTAGGTGCCGGTGTTCAGCTCGAGGCTGCCCCCGGCCGCGTCGTCCTTCATCAGGAAGTTCAGCACGCCGGCGATGGCGTCGGAGCCGTACAGCGCGGAGGCGCCGTCGCGCAGCACCTCGACCTGCCGCAGGGCGATGGTGGGGATGGTGGAGATGTCCGGGCCCTGGGCGCCGTCGGTCACGCCCGCGAACCACGCGATGACCGACGAGCGGTGGCGCCGCTTGCCGTTGACCAGCACCAGCGTGTGGTCGTGGGCGAGGTTGCGGATGCTGGCCGGCCGCACGAGGGTGGCGGCGTCGCTGATGGGATGGGTGGCGACGTTGAACGAGGGAATCAGCGTCCGCAGCTGGTAGTCGAGGGTGTTGAGGCCCTGGGTCGCGATGTCCTGGAACGGGATGGCGTCGATGGGAACCTGCGACTCGGTGACCGACCGCGGCCGGGCGCGGCTGCCGAGGACCACCACCCGCTCTTCGATCTCGACCGCCATCTCGACGTCGAGGGTGGCCGCGGCCCCCGCGCCCACCGCCACACCGCCGCGCACGACGGTCTGGAAGCCGGGCAGGGTGAACGTGACCTCCCAGGTCCCGGCCTCGAGCCCTCCGAGGGTGAACGCCCCGGCGCCGTCGGTCAGGACCGGGCCGCCGGAGGCGCCGCGCGCCTCGACGGTGACGCCGGGCAGGACGAGTCCGGTGGTGTCGGTGACGGTGCCGGAGATGGCGCCGTCCTGGGCGAGGGCCGCCGCCGGGGCGAACGCCGCGACGGCGAGCGCCAACGGAACGACGGCAAGCGGGAATCGCTTTCGCTGCATGGCCCCTTGCCTCCCTTCAGGCCACCCGCGAGTCGCGGCGCGGAGACCGCGGCCGGAGGCGCCCCGCGCCGCGGCCGAGGGGGCGGGGGTCCGCGCCGCCCCGCGGCACGGACCGCGAGCGCGGTCAGGAATCACATCCGCCGACCCCGCTCTCCCGATATCGCCGTTCCGGATGCGAAGGCGTCTCTCCGGTCGTTCTCCAAGTCGAGAACCGGCCCGGAATTCGCCGCCGCAGGAGCTCCGCGCCAGTGAAGCTCCGAACGCGACCGCAAGGCCGCGCCGCGGCCTCCGATTGCCGCCCTGCCGACCCCGCTGGCAGTCTGCGCCGTTGCGGCGAAGACTGCCGGCGGGGAAATCGGATTTGCGGCCCGACCAACCCCCGCTACGAGCCCCACCCGTAGCCGATGCGGGTGTAGTAGTAGCCGCCGTTGAAGCCGAACGGCCCGAACTGGCCGTAGCGGTTGCCCACGCCGTCCACGGCACCCGGATTTTCTACCGGGTAGGTGTTGAGGATGTTCTGCGCGCCGATCGACAGCCTGGCGTTGCCGAACGGGAAGCCGATCTCCAGGTCGACGAGCGGCCTGCCGGCGTACAGGTCGTACATGTACGACAGGGCGTTGCCCAGCGCCGAGCGCGCGTCTTCCCGATCCCAGTAGGAGCCGTAGTAGTGCAGGCGGGCCATCAGGGTCCAGCGGTCCGTAGCGTGGTTGACCCCCAAGTTCCAGCGTGATCTCGGCAGCCCCAGGGTCAGCGACGTGACCCGGTCCGCGTCGAAATGTTCCTCGCTGAACTCGGTCACCTTCGTATGGGTGAAGTTGAAGATGCCGCTGAACGTCGTCCGCCCCCCGATCGCCGGCGGAGTCCAGGTGGCGACGATGTCGAGCCCCTGGGTGCTGGTCGAGAAGTCGTTCACGAAGAAGCGGAACGCGGCCAGGTTGCCCGCTTCGGCGATGCCGCCGGCGACCAGCGTTGCGACCTCGTCCGGCGCGAGGTTGTAGTTCCTCGTGATGGTGAGCCGGTCGGACACGTTGATGCGGAAGTAGTCGGCGGTGAAGGTGAACGGACCGGTGTCGACGACCGACCCGAGCGAGTAGTTGATGGCGTGTTCCGGCTGCAGGGGCACGCCGCCCCGCAACGCCGCGACGGGCGAGGTGGACGGAATGGTGCCGTTGTTGATCAGGTCGCCGAGCTCATAATCGAACTCGGTCGTCACGTTCAGCACGTTCTGCTGGCCGGGGGTCGGGGCGCGGAACCCGCTGCTGACCGCGGCGCGCATCGCGAAGATGTCGGTGAACCCGTACCGCCCCGACACCTTGCTGTTCATCGTGGTGCCGAAGCTGTCGTAGAAGTCCTCGATGCGGACGGCGGCGCCGAGGTTCCACTCGTTGTCGACGCCGTGAACCTCGATGTCGCCGTACCCCGCGACGTTCGCGCGATCCCACGTGCCGGAGTTCTCGGGCCGGGTGCCGTTGTAGCCGTTGGAGGCGGAGCTGAAGCCCTGCGGGCCATACGGGCCGATCGTCCACGACGCGGGGTCGCCCTCGCCGAGGTGGTACTGCTCGTTCCGCCACTCGAGGCCCCCGGCGACGTTGATCATGTCGCTCGCGGCGTACGACAGGTCCGCGTTGAGGCTGGATTCGGTCTGCTGCAGCAGGTTCGGCTCGAACCTCGTCGGGCTGTCGGGACCGAGCGAGGCGTTGACCGTGTCGAAGATGAAGGTCTGCACGTGGTTCTGACCCAGGCTGCCGCTGACGTCCCAGTTGAGCCCGGTCATCGTGGTCCCGCGCACGCCCGTGACCACCGAGTAGTCGCGGAGGTCGCCGCCGAACTGCGGCGTGAAGCCGCCCGGCAGACCGTCGGGCGCGCCGAGGAACGACTGGTGGAACGTGAAGCAGTTCGGGTCGTTGCGGACCTGAGCGAAAGCGGCGGGGTCCGGCGTGCCGTTGGTGATCGCGACGGTCGGGCAGTTCGCCGACCCCATGCCCTGGGCGGCCAGCACGTCGCCCACCAGCAGCGACTCGCCGCCGTCGATCGAGTACACGCTCCCGCGGTTGTTGGGGTTGCGGAAGTAGAAGCCGCCGGTGACCGTCTTGCTGGCGTAGTTGGCGTGGCCGTAGAGCTCGGCCCGATCGCCCCCCGTGCCGAAGTTGGCGAACAGCTTCAGGTCGTCCTCGATCAGCGGCGAGCCCCAGACGCGCGACGTGTCGCGCACGTTGGTGTTGCCGCCGGTGATCACCGCCACCGTGCCGCCATCCTGTACCCCGCGGTTGGTCGGCTGCGTGCCGCCGTACTCCAGGCTGAGGTTCATGAACCCCTCCGGACCCAGCGGCAGACCGGTGTTGCCGGCGAACGTATAGCCCGCAGCGCGGCCGCCGATGCCGTTGCACGAGCGGCCGATGGGGCCGCACGTCGCCGGGTCGCCGTCGTTCTGGTCGAAGAACTGGCCGGTCCGGAACTCCAGGCTGCCCCCGGAGCGCGCGTTCTTCAGCTCGAAGTTCATGACGCCGGCGATGGCGTCCGAACCGTACTGGGCCGCCGCACCGTCGCGCAACACCTCGACCTGTCGCAGGGCGATGGACGGTATGGCCGACAGGTCCGGTCCCTGCGCGCCGTCGGCGATGCCGTTGCCCAGCCAGGCGATGACGGCCGCGCGGTGGCGGCGCTTGCCGTTGACCAGAATCAGGGTGTGGTCAGGCGCCATGTTGCGCAGGTTGGCCGGCCGCACGAGGGTGGCCGCATCGCTGATCGGCTGCGTATTGACATTGAACGACGGGACGACCGTCCGCAACTGGTTGGTGAGGTCCACATCGCCCTGGCTGAGGAAGTCCTCGGCGCGGATGACATCGACCGGCACCGGCGAAGCGGTGACCGACCGCGGTTCCGACCTCGTGCCGACGACCGCCACCGTCTCCTGGAACAGCACCTCCATCTCGACGTCGAGGGTGGTCGCGGCGCCGGCGATGACCTCGACCCCGACGCGGGCGACGGTGCTGAACCCGGGCAGCGTGAACGTCACCTCGTACAGCCCGGGGGCGAGCATGCCGAACACGAACCGGCCGGTGCCGTCGGTGAAGGCGGTCGCGACGTCGCCGGTGGCCTGGTTGCGGGCGTCTACCGTCACGCCCGGCAGCACGAGGTCCGTGGCGTCGACGACCACGCCCTCAATGGAGGCGTCCTGGGCAAGAGCGGCGCCCCGCGCGAGCAGCGCCGGCGCCAATGGCCTGGTTGCGGGCGTCTACCGTCACGCCCGGCAGCACGAGGTCCGTGGCGTCGACGACCACGCCCTCAATGGAGGCGTCCTGGGCAAGAGCGGCGCCCCGCGCGAGCAGCGCCGGCGCCAATGCCGGGCTCCGTTCGCCCACCGTCACGGCGGGGAGAACGAGGCCCGTCGCATTCCTGAGGGCGCGGCTGATGGAGACGTCCTGGCCGTTCGCGGCGCCGGGCGCGAACGCGACGGCGGCGGCGAGGGGCAGTACAAGGGAGAACCAGCGGGTGCGCTGCATCTTGCTCGTCATCTGGACCTGTCCTAGCTGCCGCACAGAATCTCGAAAGCCCGAGGCGGCCTGAAGCGTGTACGCGAGAATGATCCGCTCTATTCTAATACCATGGAACGGCTCCCGCTCTCCTAGGCCGAAACGTCGGGCCGAGGCTTGCCGGTCAAAGGAAGTTCGCGAGAGGGATCTCCCACGCCCGAAGGCGGCTCGCTGCCGTATCAGCAAACAGTCGAGTACGTCACCCGACCAAGGAGGGCGCCGCGGGCGCGGCTGCGCCTGAAGCCGGCCCACGGCCGCGCAACTTGCCGCAAGACCCCTCCAGTGTTACATTGTCGACATGGGCCGTGCGGACCGCATCACGATCCTGCTGTCGGTGGCGGCTCTCTGCGTCACCATCATCGGCACGTCGTGCTCGACGAACGCCCGCATCGAGGAAGCGAACGCGAGCGTGAACGCCCGCATCGATGACCTCGGCGCGAGCATGAACGCCCGCATCGATGACCTCGGCGCGAGCATGAACGCCCGCATCGATGACCTGCGAGCCGAGGTCGCGGCGCAGATCGATGCGGTGAACGCCCGCATCGACGCGCTGCAGGAGGAGGTTCGCGACCTGCGCGCCCTCGTGATCGACGCCATCAAGGCCGCGGCCGCCGCCGCCGACTAACCACTCGAAGGCGACGTACACGCGCGACCTGCGCGGGTCCTCCGAAGGCCATCCTCGCGCCACCGACCCGGAACCGGACGGGACCGGCTACCATTCGCGAATCATGAGGGGCGCGCGCATCCGCATCGCAGCGACGGTTCTCGCCCTCGGGTCGGCCCTCGGGTCGGCCCTCGCGGCGGGCGCGGCCGGGGCCCAGACGGCGGCCATCGACGGCGCGGTCACCGACGCCACGGGCTTCGCGCTGCCCGGGGTGGCGGTGGAGGCGCGGCCGGCCGGCGGCGGCGAGGTTCGCACCGCGGTCACGGGGGCGGACGGGCGGTTCGCGATCGCGGCGCTTCCGCCCGGCCCCTACGACGTGACGTTCACCCTGCCGGGGTTCCGCACCGTCGTGCGCGACGGGGTGGCGGCGGGGGCCGGGACGGTCGCGACGGTCGCGGTCGAGATGCCGGTGCAGCTCGAGGACCGGGTGGTGGTGGTCGGCAGCCGCGCGCAGCCGCGTTCGGTGACCGCGTCGGCGGTGCCCATCGACGCCATCCCCTTCGAGGACTTCGCCGGCCAGGGCGACACCGACGTCGCCGATCAGCTGCGGACGCTGGTGCCGTCCTACAACGTCAATCCGCAGCCGGTCGGCGACGGGGCGCGGCTGATCCGCCCCGCGACCCTGCGCGGGCTCGCCCCCGACCATACGCTGGTGCTCGTGAACGGGAAGCGCCGCCACCGCGGCGCGGTCATCACCTGGATCGGCAACGGCGTCGCGGACGGGTCGCAGGGCCCGGACATCTCGAGCATTCCGTCGATCGCGCTGCGGCAGGTCGAGGTGCTGCGGGACGGGGCGGCGGCGCAGTACGGCTCGGACGCGATCGCCGGGGTGATGAACTTCCTGCTGAAGGACGACCGGTCGGGGGGCAGCCTGGAGCTGCACACCGGCGGCTACGGGGCGGGCGACGGCGGCACGTACACCGTGGCCGGCAACGCCGGGCTGCCCCTCGGCGAGACCGGCTTCGCCAACCTCAGCCTCGAGTACGGCAACAGCGGCGCCACCGACCGCAGCGTGCAGCGGGACGACGCCGCGGCCCTGATCGCGGCCGGCAACGACGCGGTCGCCGACCCCGCCCAGATCTGGGGGTCGCCGAGCGTCGACGACAACCTGAAGCTGTGGGGCAACTTCGGCCACCTGTTCGCGAACGGCGCGCAGGCCTACGGCTACGCCAACTACACCCGCCGCACGGTGGAGAGCGGCTTCTTCTTCCGGAACCCCAACACCCGGTCGGCGGTGTTCAGCGCCGACGGGGGGCGGAGCCTGCTCGTCGGCGACGTGCTCGACGCCGGGGACGGGGTGCCCGACGGCACCGCCGGCTGCCCCCCGGTGCCGGTGACGGCGGCCCGGCCCGACCCCTTGGCCCTCGCGCGGGTCTTCGCGGACCCGAGCTGCTTCTCGTTCCAGGAACGCTTTCCCGGCGGCTTCACCCCGCGGTTCGGGGGCGACGTGCTCGACGCGTCGGTGGTCGCGGGCGTGCGCGGCCAGCTCGCGGGGGGCCTGCTGTGGGACGCGAGCGCCAACGTCGGGTCGAGCACCGCCGACTTCTCCATCTACGACACCGTCAACGCCTCGCTGGGGCCGGCGAGCCCCACCACGTTCGACCCCGGCGCGTACCGGCAGGACGACGTCGGCCTGAACGTCGATCTCAGCTATCCCGTCAACGACCGCGTCAACCTCGCGGCCGGGGCCGAGTGGCGGAACGAGCGGTTCGAGATCGGGCTGGGCGACGAGGCGTCGTGGCAGATCGGCCCGTACGCGGCGCAGGGCTTCAGCGCGGGGTCGAACGGCTTTCCCGGGTTCAGCCCCATCGCGGCGGGGACCTGGAGCCGCGCCAACGCCGCGGTCTACGGCGACCTCGAGGTGCGGGGCGCGGACGACGCGTGGACCCTCGGGAGCGCCCTCCGGCTGGAGCGCTTCGAGGACTTCGGCGCCGCCGTCAACGGCAAGCTGTCGGGACGCGTCCGGGTCGCCCCCGCCGCCGCCGTGCGGGCGAGCGCCAGCACCGGCTTCCGGGCGCCAACCCCGGGCCAGCAGAACGCGTTCAACGTCAGCACCCAGTACGACCCCACCCTGATGGACCTGGTGAACAACGGCACGATTCCGTCGACCTCGCGCGTCGCCCGGCTGCGCGGGGGCGAGCCTCTCGAGCCCGAGCGCTCGGTCAACTTCACGGCCGGCGCGGTCATCGACGCGGGGCCGTTCAGCCTGACCGCCGACTACTTCCGGATACGCCTCGCGGACCGGCTGGCCCTGACGCAGCTGTTCGCGCTGAGCCCGGGGGAGGTCGACGGCCTGCTCGCGGAGGGAGTGACGAGCGCCGGCAACCTGCAGAGCTTCCGGTTCTTCACCAACCACTTCGAGACCGTCACCCAGGGCCTCGACCTCGTCGCCACCTATGCCCCGCCGCGCCTCGGCGGGAGGACCACCTTCGGCCTGCTCTTCAACCGCACCGCGACCGCGGTCACCCGCTTCGACCCCTCGGTGCTCGACGAGACGCGCATACGCCAGCTGCAGGAGGCGATTCCGGGCACGCGGTGGAACGCCACCGTCCGGCAGGCCCTCGGCCGCTGGAGCCTGCTGGCCCGCCTCGGCTACTACGACGAGTGGTTCGATGCGCGGGACCTCTACGTGTACCACGGCGACGCGGTCGTCGACCTCGAGGCGGCGTACCCGATCGGTGACTCGACGACCCTCACCCTCGGCGGCCGGAACGTCTTGAACAAGTACCCCGAGGAGAACCCCATCGCCCGCGCCAAGGGCAACCCCTACAGCGCGCACACCCCGTTCGGCATCAACGGGGCGTTCTACTACCTGCGGCTGAACTACGGGTGGTCGTCGGGGGGGTGAGGGGGCGGGAGCGGCGCTCGCCAGCGCCATATGTGGGAACGACCGGCGTTCAATCCTCGATCGGGTGGACAACCGAAAGACCCGGCACGGACACGAAGCGACGATCGGCTGTCCACAGCTGCGTGGCGCCTCCCTCGAACGCCGTCAAGGCTATCTGGAGATCGAAGATGCGCGGGCCGGCAACGGACACCTCGACCGCCATCTGGGCCAGCCGCGTCGCGAATCCGGCGCCCGGCATCCAGATCTCGGCTCCGGCCACCGCGAGCGACGCCATGAAGCGTCGCGCCTCACCCGGCGTGGAGGACCGTCCCTGAGCCGCCGGATGGGTCACGACGCACCAGAACTCACCCACGACCTGAAGGCTGACACCCCACCCGACCGAAGACGCGGACGCACGGGAAATGGCCCGGCGAGCAACCCGATGCTCCGGGGCGGCCGACCGGTGGGCGTAGACCAGCAGATTGGTGTCCAGGGCGATCATCGATGCCGGCGAATCCAGTCGCTCATCGACGCGCGATCCGCCAAGTCGACCCCGGGCGGCAGGCCGCCGTCGACCGTCACCCACCGGATGCCGGACCGATGCCTCGACCCGCGGCCCCGCGGCCCGCTCAACTCGTGGCGCAGACCGCGCTCGATCAGAGCACGCAACGTCGAGCGCGTTTCCGCGGCGCGCTTCTTCGCGGCCACCAGCAACTCGTCCGGCAGGTCGACGGTGGTCTTCATATGGTTTTACAGGTTACCATATTTATGGGTTCCTGGTCGCTTGCGCACGCGGCTGTCATGCGGTTCGGCGGAATCATCCTGGCCAGCCGGACGTGTCGGCGCAGAACGTAGCGAGTCGAAGGCCTCGTCGAGGTGCTGGTCGTGGTCCTCGGCCAGATCGCGGCATCCGGACCGGTACCGGCCGGCCAGAGCCAGCGCGCGGCGGGCGAGCTTGTGACGATCCACGATGGGGCGGTGCGTTCCAGACTGCGCTCTGGTCAATCGGAGCTCCGTCCGAACCATGATGACATGATAGCCGATGAGTTCCCTTGGCGACGGAGGACAACCAGACCATGCCGGTGCGGCAGGTGATCGACCGGGGCGGGGTTCCCGTCAGGATCTTCACCGACGACGTCGACCGCCAGTCGATCGAGCAGCTCGCGGCGGTGTCGCGGCTGCCCGTCGTGGTGGGGCACGTGGCGGCGATGCCCGACGTGCACGTGGGCATCGGGGCCACCATCGGATCGGTCATCCCGACCCGGCGCGCGCTGATTCCCGCCGCGGTGGGCGTCGACATCGGCTGCGGGATGGCCGCGGCCCGGCTGACCCTGGACGCGGCGCGGCTGCCCGACTCGCTGCGCGGGGTGCGCGAGGCGATAGAGGACGCGGTGCCGGTCGGCTTCGCCGCCCACCAGGAGCCGGTCGCGGACCGCGCCGCGCTCGACGCGCTGCGCCCGGGCCTCGATCGGATCGTGGACCGCCACCCGCGGGTCGGGTCGCGGGTCCGGGACGTGCGCGCGAAGTGGCCGCGGCAGCTCGGGACCCTCGGCGGCGGAAACCACTTCATCGAGGTGTGCCTGGACGAGGCGGACCGGGTGTGGGTGATGCTGCACTCCGGCAGCCGCGGCGTCGGCAACGCGCTCGGCCGCTACTTCATCCAGCTCGCGAAGCGCGACATGGAGCGGCACCTCGCCCGCCTGCCCGCGAAGGACCTCGCGTACCTGGAGGAGGGGTCGGCCCACTTCGCCGACTACGCGGACGCGGTGAAATGGGCGCAGCGCTACGCCCTGGAGAACCGGCGCCTGATGATGGCGCGCATCCTCGCCGCACTCGCGACCCGTCTGCCGCCCTTCCGGGTGGACGGGGCGGCGGTGGAGTGCCACCACAACTACGTGGCGGAGGAGGAGCACTTCGGCGAGGCGGTCTACGTGACCCGCAAGGGCGCGATCCGCGCGGGGCGCGGCGAGCTGGGGATCATTCCCGGCAGCATGGGGGCGCGGTCGTACATCGTGCGGGGGCGCGGGTCGAAGGAGGCGCTCGACTCGTGCGCCCACGGGGCGGGGCGGCGGATGAGCCGGTCGCAGGCGAAGTCCGCCTTCACGGTGGCCGACCTCGAGCGGCAGACGGCCGGGGTCGAATGCCGGAAGGACCGCGGCGTCCTCGACGAGATTCCCGGCGCCTACAAGGACATCGACACCGTCATCGCCAACTCGTCCGACCTCGTGGACGTCGTCCACACGCTGAAGCAGGTCGTGTGCGTCAAGGGGTGACCGTTGCTGCGTTGCGATCGGCCGCCCTGGCCCCGGGAACGTTATGAAGGATCGCTGTCGGATGGCTTCCGGCCCATGACCACCGCCACCACCATGTGCAAGGTCCCCTCGAACGCGTCCACCCGACCCGTCAGCCGATCGACCTTGCTGTTGACGACCAGCACGCCGACCGCGCTGACGAGCGAGAGCAACGCCGTCAGGACTTCCAGTGCCGAGGCATCCATGTCTGCCATCGTAGCCGATTTCGGCCGACCCCGCCAACGTCGCGGGAACGCGTGCGGTTGCGCCGGTGGCGGGCATGGGCGATGATCCGCAGCATGCCGACGAGCCGCGCCGGCCGCCCGAACGCGGTGGAGGCCGGTCGCGGAAGAAGGAGACAGGGCGATGCGAACTTCTGACTGCCGGCGAAGCGTGCTGGCGTGCTCGATCGGCGTGAGCCTGATGCTGGCCGGCCCCGCGCTGGGGCAGCCGGCCGAGACCGCGTGGGAGCCGATCACCGAGGAGCGGCTGCTGAACCCCGAGGACGGCGACTGGCTGAGCTACCGGCGGACCTACGACGTGACCGGGTTCAGCCCCCTCGACCAGATCGACCGGGACAACGTCGGCGACCTGCGCCTCGTGTGGGCGTGGTCGATGCGCGACAACAGCCGCTGGGTGCCGACGCCGGTGGTCGCGAACGGGCTGATGTACGTGGCGGAGGGCAGCGGCCAGGTGACCGCCTTCGACGTGGTGTCGGGCGACGTCGCCTGGGTCCACGCCCGCGACTACCCCGAGGACATCGAGCAGTCGCAGGCCCTGGGCCGGCACCGCGGGGTGTCGGTCTACGGCGACATCGTCTACTGGGGGACGGCCGACGCCGCCCTCGTCGCCCTCGACGCGCAGACCGGCGAGCAGCGCTGGGAGGTGAGCACCGGCGACTACAGCACCGGCATCGGGCACAGCCATCCCGCCCTGATCGCGGACGGGAAGGTGGTGCTGGGGTTCGCGGGGGGCGACCGGAGCGGGCGCGGCCAGGTGGTGGCGCACGACGCCGAGACCGGCGAGCACATCTGGACCACCTACACGGTGCCGCGGGCGGGCGAGCCGGGCTACGAGACGTGGACCGAGCGGGAGATCGCGCCGCTGGGCGGGCTGACCTGGAACACCATCAGCTACGACCCCGAGCTGGGCCTGATCTACCTCGGCACGGGGCAGCCGACTCCCTGGGCCTCGACCCTGCGGGGCCCCGGCGATGCGCTCTACACCAACAGCATCCTCGCCCTCGACCTCGACACCGGCGAGATCGAGTGGTACTTCCAGGTGGTGCCGTCGGACAACTGGGACCTCGACGCGACCCACGAGAGCATGCTCGTCGACCTCGTGATCGGCGGCGTCGAGCGCAAGGCGCTGATCGAGACGAGCAAGATCGGCTGGGGGGTGGTGCTCGACCGGGAGACCGGCCGGTTCATCAACGCGTTCCGGACCGGCTACGACAACATCATCGAGGGGTGGACGGACAGCGGCAGCCCCATCTTCAACCCGGCGCAGATCCCCACCCTGGATGACGTCGACTCGGACAAGATCTTCGAGGTCTGCCCCCACTTCCACGGCACCCGGAACCTGAACTCGCCGAGCTTCAGCCCCGAGACCGGGCTGTACTACACCGGCATCAACAACAGCTGCATGGACGTGACGTTCGTCTCCGAGGAGTTCCGGCCGGGCCGCGTGTTCCGGGGCATCGGCAGCCGCGTCAAGATGGTCCCGGGCTACGACTACATCGGCGAGTTCGTGGCGTTCAATCCGGTGACCGGCGATCGGGCCTGGGAGTACCGCACCGAGAACGGGGCGGCGATGACCGCGTCGGCCCTCGCGACCGGCGGCGGCATCGTCTTCGGCGGCACCGCCGACCGCCGGTTCTTCGCCCTCGACGCCGAGAGCGGCGACCTGCTGTGGGAGACCCGCCTGAACGGCGACATCTCGGGCGCCCCGGTCACCTTCACGATCGACGGGCGCCAGTACCTCGCGGTCGGCGCCGGCGGCCGCATCGGCCAGACCACCTCGTACGCGCGGTTCACCGGCACCACCCTGCCGCAGGGCAGCGGCGTGATGTGGGTGTTCGCGCTGCCGGAGCAGGGCCGCGGGCAGTAGTCTCCAGCCGGGAGTCAATCGAGGACCATGAGGTATCGGATCGCACTCTTGCGGAGCGACGAGGGATACAGCGTGTCGGTTCCCGGGCTTCCTGGCTGTTGGTCCCAGGGGGCGACGGAGCAGGAGGCCGTGCAGAACATCCGGGTGGCCATCCGGGAGTACCTGGCTACGCGCGACGAGCTCCTCCAGGGCACCACGATTCGGGAGATTGAAGTTGCTGTCTGAGCGATGCCGAAGATCCCCGGTGTAAACCACCAGGATGCGGTACGCGCCCTCGAGAAGGCAGGCTTTCGCGCAGCTCGGCAGGGCCGGCACGTCGTCATGACGGATGGCAGCCGGATCCTGACCATACCCAGGCACAATCCTGTCAACGCGTACACGATGGGCGGTATCGTGCGCGACGCGGGTCTCAGCGAGCAGCAGTTTCGCGACTTCACTATAGGCGTACGACTCGCCGGTCGGAGCGCGGCGCGCATGCCTGCGCCGTCGTCATGACGCTGGTGGAACGGGTATCCGAGGCCGCCCGGCGGCTGGCCGAGGCGGGCATCGACGCGCGGGACGCCGCGTTCGACGCCGAGGTGCTCGCCCGCCACGCGCTGGGCTGGGACCGCGCGACGTACCTGGCCCGCTGGCGGGAGCCGGCGCCGCCCGGCTTCGGGGACCGGTTCGGCCGACTGATCGCGCGGCGCTGCCGCCGCGAGCCGGTGGCGAGGATAGCCGGGTCGCGCGAGTTCTGGGGACTCGACATCGAGGTGACCCCGGCCGTGCTCGTCCCCCGGCCCGAGTCGGAGCTGCTGGTCGAGACGGCCCTGGCGAGGCTCGGGGATCGGACCGCGCGGTGGACCATCGCCGACGTCGGGACCGGTTCGGGATGCCTGGCGATCGCGCTGGCCCGCGAGCTGCCCCGCGCCCGGGTGGCGGCGACGGACATCTCCCCGGAGGCGCTCGCGGTGGCGCAGCGCAACGCGGCGCGGCACGGCGCGGCGGACCGGGTGACTTTCCACCAGGCGGACCTCCTCGACGGCCTGCCGGGTCCCTTCGATCTGATCGTTTCGAACCCGCCCTACGTTCCCGACGCGGTCATCGACACCCTGACCCCGGAGGTTTCCCGCCACGAGCCGGCGGCGGCACTGCGGGGCGGCCCGGACGGCCTCGACACGGTGCGGCGGCTTGCCGCGGTGGCGGCGGGCCGCCTGCGGACGGGGGGATGGCTGGTGATGGAGATCGGGGCCGGCCAGAGCGGGGACGCCGCGGACCTCGCGCGCGGGGCGGGGATGCGGGCGGTCGCGGTGCACCCCGACCTGCAGGGGATTCCCCGCGCCGTGGTCATGCAGCCCGACCCGGAGCGCGGCGGCCTCACGTAGAACCCGGGTCGCACCAGGAGGCGCGCGCCCGAGCCCTCCCCCACGGGCAGCCCGTCACCGCGGGAACCGGGTGGCGGACCGCCGGTGATAGACTCGTCCGGCATCACCGGGAGCCGATGACATGGCCGACGACTGTCTGTTCTGCAAGATCGCGGGCGGCGAGATTCCCGCGAAGATCGTCTACCGGGACGACGAAGTACTGGCGTTCGAGGACATCAACCCGCAGGCGCCGTTCCACGTGCTGGTCGTCCCCTGCCGGCACATCTCTACCCTGAACGACGCGGAGGCCGGCGACGACGCCCTGATCGGCCGCCTCGTCCTGCGCGCGGCGCAGATCGCGGCCGAGCACGGCCACGCCGCGGACGGCTACCGCACGGTGTTCAACTGCAACCGCGGCGCCGGCCAGACGGTGTTCCACATCCACCTGCACCTGCTCGCGGGCCGCAATCTGAACTGGCCGCCGGGCTAGGAGTCGGCGCGACCTGACGGTCGCGTTGGAAGTTTCGCTGGCGCGAAACTTCTGCGGCTCGGCTTGCCGCCCAACCAACCCTCCAGGGAGTCGGCGCCTCCCTGCAGAAGTCGGCGCCGTTCCACGGCGCACACTCCCCTGGTCAGGCCGGCCGCATCGGGATGCCGGGCGTCCTGTCTCTCAGGCGATGAACCTCGCGGTGAGCCCCACCGCGCCCGCAGTGTCGGTTTGTCGCCGATCGGCACTCAGGAACAGCGGCGGCGACAAGATGCGGGCGAAGAACAGTTGAGCCGACGCCACATGAATCGCATCGAGCGTCCGTATCGGATGCGTCGCGACGAGCGCCTCGGCCGCGGTCAGCACCTCCGGACCAACCGCCACGAGCGTCCAATGCGACCGGTCCGCCGCCAGTCGGTCGAGGAGCACCGGCAACCGCTCTACGTCGAGTGTGGCCTCGTGCACGCGTCGCCTGAAGGCGCTCCGCAATTCGACCGGCGTCACCCCTGAGGATACACAGGAACGGTCTCGCAGCAGATCCAGCAGCTTCCGTCGCCCCGGCTCGCGGACATAGCGCTTCACCAGTGCGCTCGAATCGCAGTAGGCCCACACGGTCAAGCCCGATCGCCTCGATCCTCGGTGATGGTCTCCGAGATCGGTTTCCCGGTCACCGCGACGGGGCGCCACCCCGGCGCGGGCATGGGCCCCGGCTCGGGGGCCGCCACGACCAGCCCTGCATCGATCAAGTCGCGCAACGCCGCCGCGTCATCCTCGGGTTCCCCGCGAGCGATCGGCTTGATGACGGCAATGGGGCGTCCCCGCTCGGTCAGCAGGACCTCTTCACCGCGCCGGACGGCCTGCATCGTCCGGGAGAACCGCTGGTTGGCTTCACGCAATCCGACTTTCATGTAGTCACCATACTACATGACCGGTCGCTTCGAAGCGGGCGGGGACGGTCGACGCCAGCCGGCACAGCCATGCTGGCGGTCGACGCCTGTCGACGCGAGGGGCGGCCGGCGGCGCGGGCGGCCTCGGAGTGCGCCGGTGTGCGTGCGCCGACCGGCTCCCGGCGCGTACGACGGCTTGCGGGAAGGTGGGGAGACTCGGGGCCGGCCCGACGCTGGCTCTACCCGGCTTCGCAGGGGCCGGCGACGACGATCGCGGCGCGGTCCGTGACGAGGGTGCGCCGGGCCGCCTCGGCGACCTCGCCGGCGGTCACCGCTTCGACGAGGGCCGGCATCCGGAGGTCGTAGTCGAGGCCCAGGTCGAACTGCTCGCAGCTCTGCAGGAACCGCGCGATGCCCGCGTTGGTCTCGAGCGACCGGGGCAGCGAGCCGACGAGGTACCGCTTCGCGTCGGCGAGCTCCTTCTCGGTCACGCCGTCGCGGGCGAGGCGGTCCACCTCGTGGTCGATCGACGCGATGGCCCGGTCGACGTTGCCGGCGGCCACCCCCGCGCGCACGAGCAGAGGGCCGGCGATGGGGCTGGCCTCGAACGCGCTGCCGGCGTAGTAGGCCATGCCCTGCCGCTCGCGGATGCTCCGGCCGAGCCGGCCGCCGATGCCGTACTCGCCCAGCACCATGTTCATGATGCGGTAGGCGTGAAACGCGGGATCGGTCCGGGGGATCGCGGTGAAGCCGTACGCGATGTCCACCTGCGCCTTGGCGGGCATGGGGATCACCTGCCGGCGCCGGGCGGCGGGGGGCGGCGGGGCGAGACGAGGCTCGGCCGCGCCCTCGCCGGCCCGCCAGTCGGCCGTGGCCCGCGCGACCGCCGCCTCGGCCGCGGACGCCGCGATATCGCCGACGAGCACCACCGTCGTCCGCTCCGGGACGAAGCGCGCGGCGTGGAACTCCCGCAGTCGGCCCGCGTCGATGCCCGCCACCGTGTCGACCGTCCCCCGGGGCCGCCGGCCGTAGGGATGGGCGCCGCCGTAGAGCAGGGCCATCGCGGCCTCGACGGCGCGGGTCGCGGGACGGTCCTCGTCCTGCCGCAGCCGGGTGACGAGCTGCCCGCGGCAAAGCTGCACCTCGTCGTCGGGACAGGCGGGCGCCCGCACCATGTCGCAGACGAGCTCGAGGACGGTGTCGACGTCCTCGGCGAGACAGTCGCAGGCCACGGTGGTGGTGTGCCGGGTGACCCCGACGGCCGGCGACACCCCGCGCAGGTCCAGCAGGTCGGCGAGCTCGCCGGCGGACCGGCCGCCCGCGCCCCGGTCGAGGAGGCGCGACAGCAGCCAGGCCGTGCCCTCCCCGCCCGGCGGGTCGGCGGCGGCGCCCACGGACACCGCGACGCTGATGGAGACCGCGGGCTGCGTCGGGTTCTCCCGCACGAGCAGGGTGAGGCGGTTGGCGAGCTCGACGCGCACCGGGGCGAGGCCGGCTCCCCTGCTCGTCATGCGGGCCGGAAGACGCCGACGGTCCGGTTGGCCGGCGCGAGGCGAAGGGACGCGACCCGGGCGACGTCGTCGGGGGTGACCGCCGCGATGCGCCCCGGCAGCCCGGCGAGGACCCCGGGACCGGCGACGGTCTCGAAGAAGCCGATCTGGTGGGCGACGTTCGTGATGCTGTCGTTCTCGAGGACGAGCCGGGTCCGGAGCTGGCGCTTCGCGCGCTCGGTGTCCTCGAGGGACAGCCCGTTCTCGCGCACGTCGTCGAGCTCGGCCAGCACCTTCTCGCGCAACGCGCCGACCGGGGCGCCCGCGCTCGCGGTCAGCGAGACCATGAACAGGAACGGGTGCGCGGTGGGGACGAACGCCCCGCTCACGGCGGCGGCGTGCCCGCCGTCGACGAGGGTCCGGTAGAGCCGGGCCCGCCGCTGGGGGGCGGGACCGCGAAAGCTCGACCAGAGGTTCAGCCCCTTGGCCCCGGTCAGGGCGGCGTCGAGCACGAGCATGGGGGCGAAGTCGGGGTCGGTGACGGCGGGGGCGTGCCAGGCGACCTTCAGGTAGGCGGTCGTGCCGTCGCGCACGATCTCGAGCTCGCGCGCCCCCGTCTGCTCGGGCTCGGTCGTCCGCACCGGCGGCGGCGCCGTCCCTGCCGCGATCGGGCCGAAGCGCCGCTCGGCCGCGCGGCACGCCTCGGCCGCGTCGACGTCGCCCACGATGACGAGAGTGGCGTTGCCCGGCGTGTAGTGGCGCCGGTAGTGGCCGTAGAGGTCGTCGCGGGTCATCGCGTGCAGATCGCCCAGCCACCCGATGGTGGGGTGGCGGTAGGGATGGGCCTTGAACGCGGTGGCCGTGACCTCGGTGTCGAGCAGCTGCTCGGGGTCGTTCTCGCCCCCCTGAAGCTCGGAGACGATGACGGTGCGCTCGGCCTCGCACGCGTCGGCGTCGTAGAGGCACCGGTCCATCCGCTCGGCCTCGAGGAACAGCATCGCGTCGAGGGCGTCGCGGGTCGCGGTCTCCACGTAGGCGGTCTGGTCGATCCAGGTATAGCCGTTCCAGAAACCCCCGAAGCGGTCGATCCGCTCCTTGAACTCGTCCGCGGGAATGTTCGCGGTGCCCTTGAAGTTCATGTGCTCGACCCAGTGCGAGGCGCCGGTCAGGCCGGGGGGCTCGTCGCGGGACCCGACCCGGTACCAGCACCACACCGACACCAGGGGGGCGGTGCGCACCTCGTGCACGAGGACCCTCAGGCCGTTGTCGAGCACCGCTTCGCAGGGATCCGGGGGCGCCCAGGCGGAGACCCGGGCCTTGCCGGAAGCAGTCGACGGGATCGGCACCGCGCAATTATACCGACGCCGAGGCCGCGTGTTCCACGCCGATGAACCCCGACCGCATGCACTACAATGGCGGGATTACGCATGGCTGACTGGAAGCACACCCTGAACCTGCCCCGCACCGGGTTCCCGATGCGCGCCAACCTCCAGACGACGGAGCCGGCGGTGATCGCGCGCTGGAACGAGATGGGGCTGTACGCGCGCATCCGCGAGCGACGGGCGGGGGCGCCGCAGTTCGTGCTGCACGACGGTCCCCCCTACGCCAACGGGAAGATCCACATCGGGCACGTGCTGAACAAGGTGCTGAAGGACGTCATCGTGCGGTCGCGGACCATGGCCGGCTTCGACGCGCCGTACGTGCCGGGCTGGGACTGCCACGGGTTGCCCATCGAGCTCAAGGTGGACCAGGAGCTCGGGGGGAAGAAACGCCACATGAGCGTGGCCGACTTCCGGCGCGCGTGCCGCCGCTACGCTCAGAAGTTCGTCGAGCGGCAGTCGGCCGACTTCCAGCGCCTCGGGGTGCTGGGAGACTGGGACCGGCCGTACCGGACGATGACCCCGGACTACCAGGCGACCATCGTGCGCGCCCTCGGCCGGTTCGTCGAGCAGCAGGTGGTGTACAAGGGAAAGAAGCCGGTCCACTGGTGCCTGCACTGCCGCACCGCGCTGGCCGAGGCGGAGGTGGAGTACGAGGACCACACGTCGCCGTCCATCTACGTGGAGTTCCCGATGCGGCCGGCGTCGGCGGCGGCCTTCGCGGAGAAGGCCCCGGCGGTGGCGGGACGCCCGGTCTCGGTGCTGATCTGGACCACCACCCCCTGGACCATTCCGTCGAATCTGGCGGTGGCGTTCCACCCCGGCGTCGACTACGGGGTCTACGACGCCGGCGCGCACGCCGACGCCGGCGCCGCCGTGGTGGTCATCGCGGAGGAACGCCGGGACGCGGTGGCGGCCGCGATCGGGCGCGACTTCGGCCCGCCGCTGGCCAGCCTGAAGGGCCGCGACCTCGAGGGCCTGACCTTCCGCCACCCGCTCTACGACCGCGACTCGGCGGGGGTGCTCGCCGACTACGTGACGCTGGAGCAGGGCACCGGCGCCGTCCACACCGCGCCGGGACACGGCGCCGACGACTACGCCACCGGGGTCCGCTACGGGCTGGACATCTATGCGCCGATCGGACCGTCGGGGCGGTTCGACGAGGACGTCGAGGTCGTCGGCGGCGAGAAGGTGTTCGACGCCAACCCCACGGTCGAGGCGGCGCTGGCCGGCGCCGGCCGGCTCTGGCACCGGGACACGGTGGACCACACCTATCCCCACTGCTGGCGCTGTCATCACCCGGTGATCTTCCTCGCCACCTGGCAGTGGTTCATCGCCATGGACACGGGCGAGCTGCGGAAACGGGCCCTCGCGGCCATCCGGCAGGTCGAGTGGTTCCCGGCGTGGGGCGAGGAACGCATCCGCAGCATGCTCGCGAACCGGCCCGACTGGTGCATCTCGCGCCAGCGATCGTGGGGGGTTCCGATTCCCGCCGTCTACTGCACCGCGTGCCGGGAAGCGGTGCTGACGACGGCGCTGACCGAACGGGCGGCCGCGGTCTTCGCCGAGCACGGCGCCGACGCCTGGTACGAACGGGACATCGGCGAGTTCGTCCCCCGGGACCTGCGGTGCCCCGCGTGCGGCGGAGCCGAGTTCGAGCGGGAACGCGACATTCTGGACGTATGGTTCGACTCGGGGTCCAGCCACGAAGCGGTGCTCCGCGACCACCCGGAGCTCGAGTGGCCGTACACCGTCTATCTGGAGGGCAGCGACCAGTACCGGGGCTGGTTCCACAGCTCGCTGCTGGTGGCCCTCGGCACCCGCAACGCCGCCCCCTACCGGCAGGTGATAACGCACGGCTTCGTCGTGGACGAGTCCGGCCACAAGATGTCGAAGTCTATCGGCAACACCGTCGAGCCCCAGACGATCATCCGGCAGAGCGGCGCCGAGATACTGCGGCTGTGGGTGGCGATGGTCGACTACCGCGAGGAGGTCCGCATCGGCGCCCACATCCTGGAGCGCATCGTCGAGGCGTACCGCAAGATCCGCAACACGCTGCGGATCCTGGCCGCGAACCTCTACGACTTCGACCCGGCGGCGCATGCGGTGCCCCGGGACGAGCTGCTCGAGGTCGACCGGTATGCGCTGGCGCGCTACGGCGAGGTGGCGGCCCGGGTGCTGCGCGCCTACGAGCGATACGAGCTCCAGACCGTGGTGCACACGGTGAACAACTATCTGACGGTCGACATCAGCGCGTTCTACGTCGACATCTCGAAGGACCGGCTCTACACGCTGGGACCGCGGGCCCACGGCCGCCGGTCGGCGCAGACCGCCCTGCACGCGATCGCGGGGGGAATCACCCGGCTGCTGGCGCCGATTCTGCCGGTGACCTGCGACGAGCTGTGGCGCCACCTCCCCGGGGCGGACGCCGAGAGCGTGCACCTCGCCGACTTTCCCGCCGAGCCCGAGTCGCTCGTCGACGCGAACCTGATCGCCCGGTGGGCCCGCCTGCTGGACCTGCGCGACGCGGTCAACGGCGAGCTGGAGAAGCTGCGGCAGGACAAGGTGGTGGGAACGTCGCTGGAGGCGGCGGTGACCCTGACCGCGGAGGGCGGGATGGCGGACCTGCTCGAGGCGTACCGCGACGACCTCGCGACCCTGTTCATCACCTCGGCGGTGTCGCTGCGCACCGGCGCCCCCGCCGGCGACGGGGAGGACGGCGCGGTCCATCGCGACGCGAACGGCGCGGTTCACCGCGACGCGGACGGCGCGGTTCACCGCGACGCGGACGGCGCGGCCCGCATCGCCGTCGGCCGGGCCGACGGCGCCAAGTGCCCCCGGTGCTGGCGCTGGGTGATGCCCCGCGACAGCGCCGCCGACCCGTCGGAGGCGACGGTCTGCGACCGGTGCACGAACGCGCTCGCGGACATGGCCGCGACCGTCGCCTAGGAGTGGGCGCCGTGGAACGGAGCAGACTCCCGGCAGGGCTGGTCGGGCGGCAATCGGAGCCGCGGGCGACGATTTACGGGCCGGGAGCCTGCGCCGTGGAACGGAGCGGAGGCCCGGCAGGGTTCGGGCGGAGAGCGGAGCGGCAACCGAACGGTTTCCCGGTGAGGAGCCCGTGGTGAGCTCCGAAACGCCGCCGGGCGTGGCCGCCGCCCCCCGGTTCTCGACGCGGAACGCGTTGGCGGTCGTCAGCGTGGCCGTCGTCGTGCTCGATCAGATCACCAAGCAGATGGTGCGGGCGGGCATTGCGCTCCACGACGCCGTCGAGGTGATACCGGGCATGCTGAACGTCGTGCACGTGCGCAACACGGGGGCCGCATTCGGCATCCTGAACCTCGCGGACCTCGCCTACAAGCGGGTGCTGATGACGGGCATGGCCCTGCTCGCCCTCGCCGCGGTCGGCTGGTACGCCTCGCAGATCCCTCCGCGGGCGGCCCTGGCTCGGGCCGGCCTCGCCCTGATCGTCGGCGGCGCCGTCGGCAACCTGATCGACCGGGCGGCGGTCGGCTACGTGGTCGACTTCGTCGACGTCTACTGGGGAAGCGTTCACTTCTGGGCGTTCAACGTGGCCGACTCGGCGATCACGATCGGGGCCAGTCTGCTGATTCTGGACCTGATCCGGAGTCCCGACGATGTATCCACTTCTGCTTGACCTCGGTTTCTTCAACGTCTACAGCTACGGCGTGATCCTGGCCGCGGCCTACGTCCTGGCCCTGCGCTTCGCCCTCCACCGGGCCGGCGGCGCCGGCCTGGACGGCCAGCGGATCGTGGACCTGGGCATCATCGGCATCATCAGCGCCGTCGTCGGGGCCAAGCTGATGCTGGTGGTGGTGGACTTCGACCGCTTCGCCGGCGACCCGTCCCAGTTGAGGGTCCTGGTCTCGTCGGGCGGCGTCTTCTACGGCGGGCTGCTGCTGGCGGTGCCGGTCTGCTGGTGGTACATCCGCCGGAGCGGGCTGCCCCTGTGGACCACCTGCGACCTCTTCGCGCCGGGCATCGCCCTCGCGCAGGGCGTGGGTCGGATGGGGTGCCTGCTCGCCGGATGCTGCTACGGACAGCCGACGGAGGCGCCCTGGGGCATCACGTTCACGAGCACGCTGGCCGCCGCCAACGTGGGCACCCCGCTGGGCATCGCGCTGCATCCGACCCAGGTCTACGAGGCCGTCGCGGTCCTCCTGATCCTGGGCGTCCTGCTCGCGGGGGAGCGCCGGTGGCGGGCGTTTCCCGGCCGGACCTTCTGGACCTATCTGCTGCTGTACGGCGTGGCCCGGATCGTCCTCGAGCTCTTCCGCGGCGACCCGCGGGGCATGGTCTTCGACGCTCTCCCGACCTCGCAGTTCGTCTCCGCCCTGATCGTCCCCGCGAGCATCGTCATGCTCGTCTACCTCGGGCGGCGCGGCGCTTCGGCGGCCGGCGCCTCCGGCCCGCGCGGGAGTAACGCGCAGGCGTCTGCGCGGTAGAACGGTGCAGAAGCCTGGAGCATTGGTCGCGATTGCCGCGCCGGCGCCCGTGGTGAGAACACCGCGTCACCCGGAGACCGACGAGGCGCCGGTCTGACCAGCACCACCCCCCCACCGCCGATGCCCCCCGCGGACACGGAGCACCTGGAGGTGACCGACGCGCACGACGGTGCGCGCCTCGACCACTTCGTCACCGCCGTCGTGCCCGAGCGATCGCGGGCGCAGATCCAGCGCCTGATTCGGGAGGGCCACGTGCTCCTGAACCGGAAGACGGTCCGGGCGAGTCATGCCGTGCGCACCGGCGACAAGGTCGAGCTGCAGGTTCCCGCCGCGGCGCCGGCGGCGCCGGCGCCGGAGGCGTTGCCGCTGGCCATCCTGCACGACGACCCCGATCTCGTGGTGGTCGACAAGCCGGCCGGCATGGTCGTCCACCCCGCGGCCGGCCACGACCGCGGAACCCTGGTGAACGCCCTGCTGTACCACGTCACCGGGCTCAGCGGGATCGGCGGCGAGCAGCGTCCCGGCATCGTGCACCGGCTCGACCGCGGCACCTCGGGGGTGATGGTCGTCGCCAAGCACGACGCCGCCCACGCCGAGCTGTCGCGCCAGTTCGCGGACCGCGAGGTCGACAAGGAGTACCTGGGGCTGGCGTGGGGCCTCCTCAACGCCGGCCGGCGCATCGACGCCCCGCTCGGCCGCGACCCCGTGCACCGGCAGAAGATCTCGACGCGGGCCCGGCGCGCCCGTTCGGCCGTCACCCGGATCACCGGCGCCGAGCGGCTGCGGGGCCTGACGCTGGCCACCATCGCCATCGCCACCGGCCGCACCCACCAGATACGCGTGCATCTCGCCAGCATCGGCCACCCGATCGCCGGCGACGCCATCTACGGGGGGATCCGCCGTCATCTCGCAGCCGACCACCGGAAGCTCGCAGCCCTCGAACGGCCGTTCCTCCACGCCTGGCGCCTCGCGTTCACGCACCCGCGCGACGGCCGCCGGGTGGAGTTCGAGACCGGGCTGCCGGTAGACCTGCAGGGGGTGCTCGACGATCTGCGGGAGCGGGGCGCGCGCGACGACGGCTAGGAGCTTGCGCCGTAGAAGCTCGCGCCAGCGAACTTCCAACGCGACCGTAAGGTCGCGCTAGCAGCCCGTGGTGAAACGCCGCGTTGCACCGAGAGCGGCGAGTGCGCCAGCGGGCAAAGTGCGCCCGCGCCTGACAAGGCGTGAGGAGGGCGCATATTGGGCCATATGCAACCGCGGACTGCAAGCAGTCCGTCCGAACAACGCAGTCAGGCGGGATGCATCGCCGCTCGAATGCAGCGGGGACTTTCGCCACAACCGGCCGGCGATGGTGTCAGGCGGCGTCGCGATCACGGCGGCCGGCCAGAAAGCCCTCCAGCGCGCCTTCGAGCCTGGCCATGCGTTCGCGCAGATCGGCGATCTCGCGCGTCACCCCGTCAAACCGCTTGTCGACGCCGTCGAACCGCTTGTCGAGCTTTTCCGTCCGGCTGATGAGCTCGGAGCGGAGCCACGCGACGAGCGCGACCAACAGGGCGGGTGTGAGCCAGGGCGTGAAGGCCTCCATTCCGGCAAGCGTAGCACGCTTCACCGATGGGAATCTCGTGGTCGGTCACCGGCGTGGTGGACGAACCCCGGCGGGGCGGCACGGATCGCCCGGCGAGCGGGCCGTCACTGAACGGTGCCGTGCACGCCCGGCGCCTCGTGGCCGGTCCCGGCCACCGCGGGCTGCGCGGCGGGGGGCTGCAGGACCAGCTCGAGGACGTCGTCGATCGTGGACACGAGGCGGATCGTCATGTCGCGGCGGAGGTCCTCGCTCAGGTCCTCGTTGACGTTCTTCTCGTTCCGCTTCGGCAGGAGCACCTCGGTCACGCCGTGGCGGCGGGCCGCCAGCACCTTCTCCTTGATGCCCCCGACCGGCAGCACGCGGCCCGACAGGGTGATCTCGCCGGTCATCGCGACGTCGCCGCGCACGGGCCGGCCCGTCAGCTCCGACGCCATCGCCGCCACCATCGTCACCCCCGCCGACGGCCCGTCCTTGGGAATCGCGCCGGACGGCACGTGGAGGTGGATCTCGGCATCCTGGTAGAAGTCGGGGTCGACGCCGTAGGCAGCGGTCTGCCCGCGGAACCAGGAGAGGGCGGCGCGGGCCGACTCCTTCATGACGTCCCCGAGGTGCCCGGTCAGGGTCAGCGTCCCCTTGCCGGGCATCCGGGTCGCCTCGACGAACAGCACCTCGCCGCCGGCCGGCGTCCACGCCAACCCCAGGGCCACGCCGGGGTTGCGGGTCCGCTCCGCCACCTCTTCGTCCTGGAAGCGCGGCGCCCCCAGCATGCCGGTCACGGTGTCGGGGACGATCTCGATCGCCTCGTCGTTCCCCTCGGCGTGGCGGCGCGCCACCTTGCGGCACAACGCGCCGACCTCGCGCTCGAGGTTCCGCACCCCGGCCTCGCGGGTATACCCGTGGATGACCGCCCGCAGCGCCTCGTCGGAAAAGGCGATCTGCTCGGCCGTCAGCCCGTGGTTCTCGATCTGGCGCCCGACGAGGTGCTCCAGGGCAATCTGCAGCTTCTCGTCCTCGGTATAGCCGGGCAGCTCGAGCACCTCCATGCGGTCGCGCAGCGCGGGGGCGATGGGGTCCAGGATGTTGGCGGTGGTGATGAACAGCACTTCGGAAAGGTCGAACGGCACGTCGAGGTAGTGATCGCGGAACGTGTTGTTCTGCTCGGGGTCGAGCACCTCGAGCAGCGCCGACGAGGGATCGCCGCGGAAGTCCGCGCCCAGCTTGTCGATCTCGTCGAGGATGAAGACGGGGTTCTTGGATTCGGCGCGGCGCAACCCCTGGATGATCTGTCCGGGCAGCGCGCCGATGTAGGTGCGGCGGTGCCCGCGAATCTCCGCCTCGTCGCGCATGCCCCCCAGCGAGACGTGGACGAACTTGCGGTCGAGCGAGCGCGCGATCGACCTCGCCAACGAGGTCTTGCCGACCCCCGGCGGGCCGACGAAGCACAGAATCGGACCCTTCATGCTCGGGTTCAGCTTGCGCACCGCGAGGTACTCGAGAATGCGGTCCTTCGCCTTCTCCAGCCCGCTGTGGTCGTCGTCGAGCACCTGCCGGGTGCGCGGAAGATCGATGACCTCTTCGGTCCGCGCGTCCCACGGCAGCACCACGAGCCAGTCGAGGTAGGTCCGCGACACCGTGTACTCGGCCGCCGCCACCGGCATGCGGGACAACCGGTCGAGCTCGCGGAGCGCCTCCTTCTGCACCGGTTCGGGCATGCCCGCGGCCTCGACCTTCTCCCTGAGCTCCTCGATCTCCTTGGCGTGCTCGTCGCCCTCGCCCAGCTCCTTCTGAATCGCCTTCATCTGCTCGCGCAGCAGATACTCGCGCTGGCTCCGGCCGACCTCGGACTGCACCTCGGACTGGATCTTGGAGCCCAGCTCGAGAACCTCGAGCTCCTTGATCAGCATGCGGTTCAGCTGCTCCATCCGCTCGCGAACGTCGAGCGTGCCGAGCACCTGCTGCCGGACCGAGGTCTGGATGGTGGTCAGGCTGGACGCGATGAAGTCGGCCAGCTTGCCGGGTTCGGTGACGTTGCGGGCCAGCGCGTGCAGGTCGTCGGACAGCAGCGGCGACAGGGACACCACCTGCTGGAAGTTGCCCTTGACGTTGCGTTGCAGGGCATCGATCGCGAGGTGGTCCGACTCGCGCAGGACATCGTCGGCCTGCCGCACGCGGGCCCGGATGTACGGCTTCGTCGCCAGCACCTCGTCCAGGTGCAGGCGCGACTGCCCCTGCACGATGAGGCGCAGGGTGCCGTCGGGCAGCTTGAACATCTTGTGGATGTGGGTGGCGGTTCCGATGGGGTACAGCTCTTTCTGGGCCGGCTCTTCGGTGCCCGGATCGAGCTGGGTGAAGACCCCGACGAGACGGCTGTCGGCGATCGCCTCCTCGATCAGGCGGACGGAGCTCTCCCGGGCCACCGCGAGGGGCATGAAGGAATTCGGAAACAGCACCGTGTCGCGCAACGGCAACACCGGCAGCTCGGGCGGGATCGACACCGGCCCGGCGCCGCCCGAACCGTGCCCGTCGAGGAGCTCAGGCTCGTCGCTCATCGTACGATTCTCCCGCCTCTACCGAACGCTCGCGCGGGGGCTCCCGTTCGAGAGCCCTCGGCGAGCGCCCCGAGAGCGCCTCCATGCGATCAGAACGACGGCGCGCCGAACATCGACACCGCCTTGCTGCGGCACTCGAGCATGCGTTCGCGGTTCAGCTGCGACTCGTGCACTTCCTCGCATTCCCGGCAACGTTCGGCGAACGGCAACGCCCGCAGCCGCCGCCCGGCGATCTCCTCACCGCACTCGTAGCAGTACCCGTAGGTGCCTTCTTCCAGGCGATCGAGGGCGGCGGTGATCTTCGCCAGCGTCTCGGTCTTCATCTGAAGCAGGGCGAACTCGATCTCGCCCTGGATGTCCGCCTCCGGCATCCCGCTGGCGTCGGTCAGGCGGTGGCCCCCCGACCGCGTGGCGTCGGCGCGCACGTCGCGAATCTTGTGCTTCACCGCACCCGCGATCTCCTCGCACCGTTCTTCGAGCATGCGTCGCAGCTCGTCGAAGCGCGCGTCGGACATTCCTTCTCCATGCGTGTTCATTGTACGGCCCCTCCCAAGCCCGGCTGGAGTTGCACGCATCGTGACAGTTCGATGCCTCCAAAAAAGGCTGCTCCGTGCGCCGGCAGCAAGCCCCTCAGGGGAAACTCCTTCGCCCCCCGATCACTTTCTCAGCAAATTCAATGCCAAGACTTCGCAACCGGTACACAGTCACCCTGACCCCAAAAAACGAAGCCACTCGAGCTGGAATTCCAACGGGCTGCTGGTGCCATTGAGACCTCGTTCGTAAATCTTAGACGACGGTTCGCGCCGTACAGTTTCAAATATCGAACGCATTGTCACCAGATGAGGGCATCGCCGGCGCCGGCGGGGCCCGGAAGCCGGCCGGCCGATGACGCCGGGGCCTGCGGCGGGCGCCGCGGACCGGCCGCCGGCCCGCGGATCGCGGCGGGCGCCGGTGTGGCAGGGGCGCGCCGCGAGCGGCCAGGGTTGCAGGAGCGCCGCGAGCGCCTGGGGTTGCAGGAGCGCGCCGCGAGCCCAGGGTTGCAGGAGCGCCGCGAGCGCCTGGGGTTGCAGGAGCGCACCGCGAGCCCCAGGGTTGCAGGAGCGCCGCGAGCCCCTGGGGTTGCAGGAGCGCGCCGCGAGCCCCAGGGTTGCAGGAGAAATAGTAGAATGCGTCCGGGAAGTGCTTCCCCCGAAGCACGGGGACCGGCGGCGGGAAACGGCGGTGCCGGCCTCGCGACCCACGTTCCGGCAGCGGGGCGAGGAGCCCGTGGCGCCCCGCGCGCTGCACCGGAGCGGCGGGGCGTCTGCGGGGCAGGCGCCCCGGACCAGACCGCCTGAAGACTCATGAGCGCATCCACCTGCCCGTTGTGCCGGCGGCGCCGGGCGCGGCGAACGTGTCCGGCGCTGCAGCAGGAGATCTGCACCGTCTGCTGCGCCACGAAACGGCTGGCGGAGATCCGGTGCCCGTCCGACTGCCGGTATCTCGCGTCGGCGCAGAGCCACCCCCCCGCGGCGGTGCAACGCCAACAGGAACGCGACGTCCGCTTTCTGCTGCCGATCGTGGCGGAGCTGCAGCCGCACCAGTACAAGCTGTTCTTCTTCGTGCAGAACCTGCTGCATGGCATAGCACGAAGTGGCGACGTGCCGCTCGACGATCGCACGGTGCGCGAGACCGCCGAGGCCCTGGCGAAGACCTACGACACCGCGAGCAAGGGCATCATCTACGAGCATCAGGCGTCGTCACCGTTCGCCGAGCGCCTGTCGCGGGAGCTCAAGCCGCTGCTCGACGATCCGGCGGCGGTGGGCGGCCCCAAGGCCGGCGAACGCGATCTGGTGGAGGTGCTGCGCCGCATCGAACGCGCCGCGGCCGGCGCCGAATCGGCCCTCGGGGGCGGCGGCCGCGCCTATCTCGATCTCGTGAGCCGCATGGTGCGGGCATCACCGCCCCCGGCCGGGACGGCGGAGTCCGGCCCGGGCCAGGAAGCGGGCGACGAACCGCTCGTCATCGTTCCCTGAACGGCCCGGGTGTCTGTTATAATTCCGGGTTCGGATTGGGAGACAGCTGGATCGAGATCATGGCAAAACGTTGCGACATCTGTGGGAAAGGCCCGGCCTTCGGGCGGAACGTCAGTCACGCGCACAACGTCACACCGCGGCGATTCCTGGCCAACATCCAGCGGGTGAAGGCGGTGATCAACGGCGGCGTCCGGCGCATCCGCGTCTGCACCCGTTGCCTGCGGTCGAACCGGGTCGTCAAGGCGGCCTAGATGCCCCGCCACGGCATCCGGACGGACGGCGCACCGGCCGCCATCGGCCCTTATTCGCAGGCCGTGCGGTCCGGATCGCTGCTGTTCGTCTCGGGTCAGATTCCCATCGACCCGGCCACCGGCGAGGTCATCGACGGTGACGTCGTCGCCCAGACCCACCGGGTCATGCGGAGCCTCGGCGCCATCCTCGACGCGGCCGGGGCGGGGTTCGACCAGGTCGTCCGGACGACCATCTTCCTGACGGATCTGGGGGCTTTCTCCCAGGTGAACGAAGCCTACGGCAGCTACTTCGACGCCCCTGCGCCGGCCCGGGTGACCGTGCAGGTCGCGGCGCTGCCCAAGGGCGTCGAGGTCGAGATCGACGCCATCGCCGATCTGGGACCGTCCCCGACCCCCTACGCCTAGCCAGCCTGACCCGGCAATCGTCGCCGCAGGAGTTTCGCGCCAGCGAAACTCCCAACGCCACCGCAAGGTCGCGCAGGCCCGGCAATCGTCGCCGCAGGAGTTTCGCGCCAGCGAAACTCCCAACGCGACCGCAAGGTCGCGCGGTCGCGCGGCGGCTCCGCTATCCCTGGCGCATCATCCGCTCGACCTCGAGGACGCCCGAGACGCCGCGGATCACCTTGATGATGCGCTGCAGGTGCTTCAGATCGGTGATCTCGACGGTGACGCTGATCCGTCCGTGGTGGTGATCGGCGGCGGTCGCCTCTATCTTGAGCACGTTGGTCCTGAGCCCCGCGATCTTCGACGTGACGTCGGCCAGGATCCCCTGCCGGTCCTCCACCTGAATGCCGAGCTGGACCACGAAGCCGTCCTCGTCGACCATCTTGTCCCACACCACGTCGATGCGCCGCTCGGGGTCGTACAGGAGATTGAGGACGTTGGGACATCGGGCCGCGTGCACCGAGACGCCCTTGCCCCGCGTCACGTAGCCGACGATCTTCTCTCCCCGTATGGGGTTGCAGCACCGGGCGCGGAAGACCATCAGGTCGTCGAACCCGCTGACCTTGACGTTGTCCTCGCCGGGACGCGGCACCTTGCGAACGACGGTGCCGATCGACGACGAGGCGGCGGACTGCTCCTCCATCTCCCGCGGCGCCAGCTTGTCGAGCACGGACCGCGCCGGCACCTTGCCGTAGCCGATGGCCGCGAACAGGTCGTCGCTCCGCGCCGATCCGAAGTCCTCCGCCACCCGCCTCACCGACTCCGGCTCCAGCACCGACTTCGCGCTGAGGTTGAACCGCCGCAGCTCCTTGTCGAACAGCTTCCGGCCCAGCTCGATGGCGCGCAGCTTCTCCTCGGCATGGATGAAGTGCTTGATCTTGTTGCGGGCGCGGGAGGTCACGACGGTGTTGAGCCAGTCGCGGCTCGGCGTGTGTCCGGGCGCGGTCACCACCTCGACGATGTCGCCGCTCGCCAGCCGCGTGCGCACCGGCACCATCCGGCCGTTCACCCGCGCCCCCACGCACTGGTGCCCGACGTCGGTGTGGATGCTGTAGGCGAAGTCGATCGGTGTGGCGCCCCGCGGCAGCGCCTTGACCTCGCCCTTGGGGGTGAACGTGTAGACCTCGTCGGGGTAGAGATTCACCTTCAGGTTCTGGATGAACTCTCCCGGATCGCGCAGCTCCTGCTGGAACTCGAGCAGCTGCCGCAGCCAGGCGAAGTGCTCCTCGTCCGGTTTCACCCCGATCCGCCCCTCCTTGTACTTCCAGTGCGCGGCGATGCCGTTCTCGGCCACCGCGTGCATCTCCTCGGTCCGGATCTGCACCTCGAACGGCACTCCGCGATCGCTGACGACGGAGGTGTGGAGCGACTGGTACCGGTTCGCCTGGGGCATCGCGATGAAGTCCTTGAACCGGCCCGGCACCGGCGACCAGGTCTGGTGAATGATGCCGAGCGCCGCGTAGCAGTCCCGCACCGACGTGGTGATGACCCGGAGCGCGATCAGGTCGTAGACCTGCTCGAGAGGGATGCGCTGCCGCCTGATCTTCTGGTGAATGCCGTAGAGCCGCTTGATGCGCGACTCGATCCGTTCGAAGGGAATGCCGTGGTCGGCCAGCGTCTGCTCGAGGGTCTCGCGCAACCCCTGGACCGCCCGCCGGGTGGCCTTCCGGCGCCGCTCGACCCAGGCCCGGGTCGTCTCGTAGCTCTTGGGATCGAGGTGCTTGAAGGCCAGATCCTCCAGCTCGTCCTTGACCTTCTTCATGCCCAGCCGGTGGGCGATGGGGGCGTAGATGTCGAGGGTCTCCTGGGCGATGATCAGGCGGCGCGCCTCCGCCAGGTGGTCGAGCGTGCGCATGTTGTGGAGCCGGTCCGCGAGCTTCACGAGGATCACGCGGATGTCGTCGACCATCGCGAGCAGCATCTTGCGGAAGTTCTCCGCTTGCTGCTCCTCGCTCGAGGAAAAGGAGATCGAGCTGATCTTGGTCACCCCTTCCACGACGTGGGCGACGTCCGATCCGAACAGCTCGCCCACGCGCTCGATCGTGGTCAAGGTGTCCTCGACGACGTCGTGGAGCAGCCCCGCCGCAATCGCCACGTCGTCGAGCCGCATGTCCGCAACCAGAGAGGCGACCTCGAGGGGATGGATCAGGTATGGCTCGCCGGACCGCCGCTTCTGGCCCGCGTGCTCGGCCGCGGAGAAGTCGTAGGCGCGGCGGAGGAGGTCGGTGTCCGCATGCGGATTCGAGGCCCGGGCCTTGTCGATCAAGGTGTCGAAGCTGATCATCGAGCGACTCTGTGGCAACCCCGTACATGACGAAGCCGGGTGCGGTCTTCCTGGAAGACCGCACCCGGCCCGGAGAGCGGAAGCCGGGATTCCCCGGCCCGGCGGTCTAGTTGCCGCCGGCGGCGCCGGTCCGTAGATCCTGCAGCTCCTGGGCGCGATCACGGAGCTCGTCCGCCTCGTCGATCAGATCGGTCCGTTCGCGGACGTTGCTCGTGAGGTTCGCCTGCATCCGCAGCAGGATGTTCTTGTACGTCAGGGCCTCGATATAGTCGGTATTCAGCTCGAGCGCCCTGTCCGCTTCGGCGAGGCCGAGCATGACGTACTCCATCTCCTGGTCGTCGTCCAGCGTGAAATCGCGGAACGCCTTCTCCCAGTAGTAGGTCGCGATGGTGTAGTACGCCTCCGGGTTGTCCGGCTCGAGCTCGGCGCGACGACGAACCGCGTCGATCGTCTCGTCGAACTGCTCGTTGCGTCGGTAGAACCCCGCCAACTGCAGATACGCGGTCGGATCCTCCGGCCGCGTCGTCGTGACCTGCAACAGCACGTCCTCGGCCTCGGGGTAGAGTCCCGAATCCTCGTAGAGCCTGGCCAGGGCGTAGTAGTTCTCCGGATTCTCCGGATCGGTCTCTATCATCGTCTGCAGCACCGGTTCCGAGGAGGCCGGATCGTTGGCCTTGTCGGGACCGTAGGCGGCCACCAGATACTGCAGCGACAGCGTCTGGAGCTCCAGGTAGGTCTGACGCTCGGCCGACAGGATGTAGTTCTCGATAGCGAGATCGAGCAGCCGATCGTTCTCCGGCTCGCCCCGCAAGGCCGGCCGGAACTGCTGGTCGTAGCTGTTGGCCAGATAGAAATAGGCCTCGACGAGGCCGGGGTCGTTGGCCAGGACTTCCTCGTACAGCTCCGCCGCGTTCTCGTAGTCGGACCGTTGATACTGCGTGTGGGCATCCTTGATGACCCGCAACGCGCGGAGCTGGTCCAGCATGTAACAGGATGTCGTCGATAGAGCCACGAGGATAACGAGAGCGAGTCTGATGGCGAGCGATCGGATGTGCATAGCGGTCCCCTTCATCACCGTCGGTCGTGACGTCTTCCCTGCGCCAACCTGCGAGGCTGTTGTCGATGGTTGGACACCGACTGCCGCGCTTTCGTTCCGGTTCGAACAGACATCCGGTTGCGAGCGTTTCCGGCCGCGTCGTTCACGAGCCCTGCCGAACCCACGAAAGGCAGATCAGTATAGTGGCGCCCAAAACGTCAAGTCAAGAGAGCAGCCTCTTCCAATGACGGATTGGGCCTGAAAACGGGGGTCATTTCCCAACGGCGCTGCGAGATGCCTGGAGGCTGCTGCACCGGGCAGGGCGCCGTCCGGCTGGCCGAAGCTGCGTCCCTGCCTTCGTGGTGAGATTCGGGGCAACGAAAGGGCGCGGCATGCCCGCGCATGGCCGCGCCCTTTATCCCCGAACAGACGGACGGCGCCGACGCCCGCCAAGCTACAGCGCGTCGGCCCCGCCGGCCCGGCGCATCGCCTCGGTGACGATGCCCACCTTGGTGACCCCGGCGCCCTTGGCCGCGTCGATCACCTCGATGATCTCGCCGTAGCGCAGGTTGCCGGCCCCGGCGATGAACATCGTCTTCTCGCGGCGCTGCTCGAAGATGCCGCGGAGCTCCGATTCGAGCCGCTGAATCGGCACCGGCTGCTGGTTGATGGAGATCACGCGGTCAGCCGTGTACTGCAGCACGATCTGGCTGGAGTCCGCCGCCGCCTCGGTCGCGCCCTGGGTCTCGAGCGGCAGATTGATGTCGAGTCCCCGCTGGGACAGCGGCAGCGCCGCCAGGAAGATGACGATCAGCACGAGCAACACGTCGATGAACGGCGTGATGTTGATGTCTGCAGTGGAGTGCGGCTGCTCGGCGGAGACGACCGCGTCCGCCCCGTGATGCTTCTTGGACATGGACTACTCGCCTCCTCCGGCGGACCCGCCGCCGCCCACCTTCCGCTCGGTAATCAGGCCGATGTCCTCGATGCCCGCCCGCTGCAGCCGGTCGAGCACGGACATGACGTCCGCGTACTGTGCATCCTGATCGGCCTTGATCAGCACGATCTGCTCGAACTTCCGCTCCAACTCCCTCTGCAGCGCCGTCAACAGCTCCTGCTCGGTGGTCTGGACGCTCTCGACGTAGAAGCGTCCGTCCGCGGTCACCGCGAGGACGGTCTGCGAGTCGTTCTCGGGCTTGTCCGTCGTGTTCCCGGCTTCGGGCAGGGTCACGTCGACGCCCTTCTGCAACAGGGGCGCGATCAGCATGACGATGATCAGGAGCACCAGCATCACGTCCGCCAGCGGCGTGATGTTGATCTCCGAGTTCATCGCACCCGATTTTTCGCCTACTTGCATTCCCATGGGTGAGTCTCCTCGGTCCGCTCGGGTGTCACCGGAGGACCGGGTATCGACCGCGCGCCGCGCGGACGTGTCCGGCCCCCGGTACGGTTACCGCGTCCCTAGTCGGCCTTCTTGATGAAATAGTCGACGAGCTCGGACGACGAGTTGTCCATCTCGACGTTGAAGAACTCGATACGCCCTGTGAGGTAGTTGTAGAACCACACCGCGGGAATCGCCACGAACAGCCCGACCGCGGTTCCGACGAGCGCTTCCGCGATACCGGCAGACACCGCGCCCAGACCACCCGATCCGGTGGCCGCAATGCCCTGGAACGCGTTGATGACGCCGAGGGTGGTCGCGAGCAGGCCGACGAACACGGCGGTCGCCCCGATGGTCGCCAGCCCCCCCATGCCCTTCTTGAGGTCGGCCGCGGTGAGGGCGGCGGCGCGCTGGATGGCCCGGCGCACGCTGTCGATCAGGTCGTCGCGGTTCAGGTCGACGCCGGCGTCCTTCTGGAACTGGTACTCCTGCAGCCCGGCCAGAACGACTTTTCCGAGATGGCTGTACTTGTAGTTCTTCGACTGCGAGACGGCGATGGCGTCCTTCAGATGGCTGTCCTTCAGGTGCTTGGCCACCTGCGGCGCGAAGGCCTTCGACTGCTTGCCGGCCTGCGTGAAGGTGAACAGCCGCTCGAAGAAGACGCCCATCGACCACATCGACATCAGCGCCAGCACCGCCATGAGGGACTTGACGGCCAAGCCCATCTGTTCCCAGAGCTCCAGAAGATCCATTGTGCCTCCTACCTGCGTTTCAATTTCTCGAGCCGCGGCGCGCCGGCTGTCGGCGCGCCGCGGCCACACATACGTCCTCGCGCACCTGCTACCGCAACTGGAAGTTCACCGTGACCGTCATGATGACGGGAACCGCCACGCCGTTGAGCAACGTCGGCGTGTACGCCCACTGCCGGACCGCGTCGAGGGCGGCATCGTCGAGAAGCGGCACCGAACGCAGCACCTTCACGTCGGTCACGCGGCCGTCGGGCCCGATCACCGCCTCGAGAATGACGACGCCCTGGACGCGCGCGGCCTGCGCGACCGGAGGATAACGCGGATCGACGTTGGTCACCTTCGTCGGCGCCTGGATGTTGCCGCCGACGCGTACCGGCTCGGGCGGGGGCGGGGGCGGGGGCGGGGCCTGGAGCAGCCCGCCGACGATGCCCCCCACGACGCCGCCGGCGATGCCCCCATCGATCCCCTGCACGCTCGACAGGTCGAAGCCGGTCTCCGGCGCAATCTGGGCCGGGGCCTCGATCGGCGCGGCGTTGGGGTTCACGTCGACGACCGGCACCTCCACCGCCTGCGCGGCCGGCGGCGGGGGCGGCGGCGGCGGCGGGGGCGGCGGCGGCGGCGCTGCGACGAACGCCATCATCGACGGCACCTGCGGCAGTGCCTCCGCCGCCAGCAACGGGACGATCAACACGGCGGCGATAGCCGCCACGTGCGCGATGATCGAGACCGGCACGGTGTACCACTTCTGGGCACCGATCTTGATCGACGGATTCGCGATTTCACCGAATATCTGACCTGCAGCCACAGGCAACCTCCTGCGCCCCTTTCGGGGATGATCGCTCCACGATGAGAAGCACGCATTATATGCAGACACCAAAACAGTGTCAACGCAACTGCGCGACCGGGCGACCGGTCGACCTCCGGTCGCCTTGGGAGTTTCGCTGGCGCGAAACTCCTCCCGCAAACCTACCCGCGAAAACTCCTCCCACAAAAACCTACCCGCGAAACTCCTCCCGCAAAAACCCACCTGCGAAACTCCTGCGCGGCTCCCTCCTGCGCCGGCCCGCCGACGCCGTGATCTAGCGCATCCAGGCGACGACGAGCGGCACGAAAATCACGGCAACGATGGTCATCAGCTTGATGAGGATGTTCAGGCTCGGCCCCGCCGTATCCTTGAACGGATCGCCCACCGTGTCGCCGATGACGGCCGCCTTGTGCGGCTCCGAACCCTTGCCTCCGTGGTGGCCCTCCTCGATCAGCTTCTTCGCGTTGTCCCACACCCCGCCCGCGTTGGCCATCATCAGGGCCATCAGGACCCCGGTCACGAGCGCGCCCGCGAGCAGCCCGCCGAGGCCGGCCACCCCGAGCACGAAGCCGGTCGCCACCGGCGCGGTCACCGCGAGGAGGCCGGGCAGAATCATCTCCCTGATGGCCGAGCGGGTGGAGATGGCCACGCACCGCGCCGAGTCCGGCTCGGCGTTCCCTTCGAGCAGCCCGGGGATGGTCCGGAACTGCCGCCGAACCTCCTCGATCATCTCGTTCGCCGACCGGCCCACCGCATTCATGGTCATCGCCGAGAAGATGAACGGCAGCATGCCCCCGATGAACATGCCGATCAGCACGTTCGGGTTCGTCAGCTCGAGGCTCAGGTGCCGCGGATCGAACGCGCCGGCCCCGCCGGCCCGGGCCACGTTGTCGGCCGCCGTCGCCTGGAACGTCGAGAACAGGGCGAGGGCGGTGAGGGCGGCCGACCCGATGGCGAAGCCCTTGCCCATCGCCGCGGTCGTGTTGCCGACCGCATCGAGGGCATCGGTGCGATCGCGCACGTACGGCTCGCACCTGCTCATCTCGGCGATGCCCCCGGCGTTGTCCGCCACCGGCCCGTAGGCGTCCACCCCGAGGCTGATCCCGAGCGTCGACAGCATGCCGACGGCGGCGATGGCGATGCCGTAGAGCTCGCCGAGCTGATAGCTGAAGAAGATGGCGGCGCAGATCACCAGCACCGGATAGCCGCAGGACATCATGCCGACGCCGAGGCCCGCGATGATGTTGGTCGCCGGGCCGGTCTCCGACTGCTGGGCGATATGGCTGGCCGGCGGCTTGTCCTTGCCGGTGTAGTACTCGGTTAGCTTCCCGATGACCACCCCCGCCACGACCCCGAACACCACGCAACCCATGACCGCCCAGGGGACGGTGGTGGCGTTGATGAGGACCGCGGCACCGATGATGACGAGGATCGACGCCACGACCAGTCCGCGGAGCAACGCCCCCTGCACCTTGCTCTCGTCGTCGGTCCGCACCGTGAACGTCCCCAGGATCGACGCGACGATGCCGACGCCGGCCAGCAGCACGGGAAACACCGCGAGATCGGCCTGCAGGGCGAGGAAGCCGCTCTCGCCGACGCCCCACAGATCGGACGCGGTGGCCGCGGTGAGGGCCCACGCCAGCGCCACCGAGGAGATGATGCTGCCCAGGTAGGACTCGAACAGGTCGGCCCCCATGCCCGCCACGTCCCCGACGTTGTCGCCCACGCTGTCGGCGATGGTCGCGGGGTTGCGGGGATCGTCCTCGGGAATGCCCGCCTCGACCTTGCCGGACAGATCGCCGGCGACGTCGGCCGCCTTGGTGAAGATGCCTCCGCCGACCCGCGCGAACAGCGCGATGGACGACGCCCCGAGCGACATCCCGAGCAGCGACCCGATCGCGGACGGCCCCCGGCCGTCGAGGCCGCCGTACAGCCAGTACAGGAGGGCGATGCCCAGGGTGCCGAGGGCGACGACGGTCATGCCCATGACCGCACCGCTCGAGAACGCCACCCGCAGGGCGCCGGCGAGGCTGATCTGCGCCGCCGCGGTGGTCCGCACCGCGGCGCCGGTGGCGGTGCGCATGCCGATCCACCCCGCGGTCGCGGACAGGAGCGCGCCGACGAGAAAGCTGACGCCGACCAGGAAGGAGTTGCCCGGCAGGAACAGGACGAGAACGCCGAACATGACGACGACGAACACCGCCAGGACGCTGTACTCGGTCCGCAGGAAAGCCATCGCCCCGCGGCGGATCAGCGCCGCGATCTGCTGCATGCGCTCGGAGCCGGCATCCTGAGCGTTGATCGTGCGGATCAGGGAGAGCGCGAAGAGGGCGGCGGCAACCGGCGCGCCGACCCCGAGGAGCACGTAGAGTGAGTTGTCCATCTTGACCTTGGAGTTTCGTACCTTCCAGCTTGAGGGCGAATCCAACGCGGGGCGGCCCCACCCGACGCCGCGGGTGACGTGCCCCGAAATCCACTGCTGCCGACGGAGCGGCCGTTCAGGGGAGCCGAAAAGCTAGCAGCCGCCCGTGCCGCTGTCAAGCGGAACCGCCTGCGCGACCTGACGGTCGCGCACGCTCCTGGCCGCCGCTCTACCGTCCCAAAGACAATCCGATGACCAGCACCGCCGCCACCGCCAGCCGGTACCACGCGAAGGCGGCGAGCGAGTGCCGGGCGAGATAGCGGAGCAGCCCGGCCACCGCCAGATAGCCGACGACCCCGGAGGTGACGAGCCCGACGAGCAGGACCGGCCCGTGCGCGGCGATAGCATCGCCTCCGAGCATTCGGGCCGCCTGCACCCCGCCGCCGGCAATCGCGGGAATGCCGGCGAGAAAGGCGAACCGCGCCGCCTCGGCCCGGGACAGCCCCCGCAGCAACGCCACGGTGATGATCGCGCCCGACCGCGAGACGCCCGGCACGAGCGCGGCGGCCTGCGCGCAGCCGAGAAGGATCGCCTCGACGACGGAGAGCGACGCGGCCCGCCGGGTGCGCGATCCGCCCCGATCCACCCAGAGCATCGCCGCCGCGCCGGCGGCCAACGCCACCGCCACCACCGCGGGCACGCGCAGGCCGTCGATCTGCCCGGAAAGGAGCAGGCCCGCGGGAACCACCGGGGCGGTTGCGAGCAGAATCAGGCGCCCGGTGCGCGCGGCGTCGCCGGGGCGGCCGGCGAGGGCGCCGGGGGCGGCCGCCGCGAGCTCGACGATATCGCGGCGAAAGTACACGAGCACCGCGAGCAGGGTGCCGAGATGGCAGGCCACGTCGAACGCGATCTCGGCCGGCCCCGCGTCCCAGCCGAACAGCTCGCGAACCAGGATGAGATGCGCGGAGCTGGAAATCGGGAGGAACTCGGTCAGTCCCTGCACGACCCCGAGCCACACGGCCTGGGCACTGGTCACGGGGCGTCGAGGCCGGCGGCGGACATGGCCTCAGGAGCCCTCAGGCGCGGACTCTCGGCTTCCGGCTGCTGCGCCGTTTCGGCTTCGAGGCCGCCGAGGCCGGCACCGCCTGGCTTCGTCTCGCGGACCGCCGCTCGCTGATCACGATGGCCGCCGCGGCCGCGATGAAGATCGTGGAGTAGGTGCCGCTGATCACGCCGACGAACATGGTGAAGGCGAAGCCGCGCAACACCTCGCCGCCGAAGACGAACAGGGCGAGGACCGCGAAGGCGGTGGTGCCGGACGTGATGACGGTGCGGCTCAGGGTCTGGTTGATGCTGGTGTTGACGAGCTCGTCGAACGAGTCCCGGCGCATGCGCCGCAGGTTCTCGCGCACCCGGTCGAACACGACGATCGAGTCGTTCACCGAGTATCCGGTGATGGTCAGCATGGCCGCCACGACGTTCAGGGACAGGTCGAAGCCGAAGAAGGTCAGCAGCGACAGGGTCACCAGGATGTCGTGCACGACGGCGATGATGGCGCCGACCGCGAAGCTGAACCGGAAGCGGAAGGCGACGTACGCCAGGATGCCGAGCATCGCGAAGACGAAGGCGTTGACCCCGCGGCGCTGCAGCTCCTGCCCGATGACGGGGCCCACCAGCTCCTGCCCGATGACCGTGAAGCCGCCGATCGCGCTCTGCTCCAGGGCCGAGACGACCGCGTTCGCCCCGTCTTCCAGGCTCGTGCCCACCTCGGGGCCGCCCTGCGGCAGGCGGATCATGATCTCGTTGGCGGCGTCGTCGCCGTACTGCTGGACGACGCTCTCGCCGATCGCCCCGCCCACGGCGCCGCGCACCGCATCCTCGGTGACCGGACCGTCGAACTGCACGATGACGCTGGTGCCGCCGGAGAAGTCGATGCCGAGGGACACCCCCCCCTGCAGCACCGCCGCCACCGCGCCCGCGACGATGATCAGGCACGAGAGGCCCACGGCGGGCCAGCGCCACTTGAGGAAGTCGAAATTCGGATTCTTGAAGATGGGCATACGCGCGTTGTGTCCTGGATGGTCATTCCGCCGCGGCGCCGGCGGGCAGCGATGTCGTCAGGGCAGAGCGGGCTTCGGGCAGTCAGATGCTCAACGAGGCTTCCCGGCGGCGGGTGAGCACCGTCTCGAAGATGGTGCGCGACACGAACACCGCGGTGAACACATTCGACACGAGGCCGAAGAACAGGGTCGTCGCGAACCCCTTGATCGGTCCCGAACCGAACTGGAACAGGAAGGCGGCGGCGATCAGCGACGCGATGTGGGTGTCGAGAATGGTCAGGAACACGCGGTCGAACCCGGCCGAGACGGCCGCCCGGACCCCCTTGGCGGAGCCGAGCTCCTCCTTGATGCGCTCGAAGATCAGCACGTTGGAATCGACCCCCATGCCGATCGTGAGGATGAACCCGGCGATGCCCGGCAGGGTCAGCACGGCGTCGACATAGGCCATGCAGCCCAGCAGGATCAGCAGGTTCATGCCGACCGCGACGATGGCGTTGATGCCCGACAGCCGGTAGTAGGCCAGCATGAACAGCGCGACCGCGAGGAGCCCGGAGATCGACGCGATGACCCCGGCGCGAATCGAATCGGCCCCCAGGGTCGGTCCCACCGTCCGCTCCTCGAGATACGTCAGGGAGGCGGGCAGGGCCCCCGACCTCAGGATCAACGCGAGATCGGATGCCTCCCCGCTCGTGAAGGTGCCGGTGATGCGGCCCTCGTCGGCGATCCGCTCCTGGATTACCGGGGCCGAGTAGACCCGGCTGTCGAGGATGATCGCGAGGTTGCGCCCCACGTTGCTCCCGGTGAAGCTGCCGAACTTGCGGGCCCCCTCCCGGTTGAACGAGAAGCTGATCGCGGGCTGGTTGAACTCGTCGATCGTCGCCCGGGCGTTGCGCAGATCGCGCCCGGTCACCGGCGCCACCCGCCGCACGAGGTAGTAGACGGTCGTGCCCACGGCGGCGCCGAGCGACTCGTCGGCCCCCGACACGACCTCCATGTCCGGCGGCACGATGCTGTTTCTCGCCTGCAGCAGCAGCTCGCGCGAGATCGCGGGGCCGTCCTCGACCAGCTTCAGCTCGAGCAGGCCGGTCGAGCGGATGATCTCCTTCGCCCCCGCCACGTCCTCGACGCCCGGCAACTGCACGAGGATCTGGTCGCCGGCCACCCCGTAGGGGGCGACAATCGGCTCCGCGACACCCAGCTCGTTCACCCGGCGCTCGATCGTCTGCAACGCCTGACGCACCGACTCCTCCCGGAGCGAACGTTCGACGCCCGGCTGCATCCGGAAGTTATAGGCGCCCCCGGCGCCGGACTCGCGGTCATAGCTGACCTGCAGCAGCTCGTCCGCGGTTCGACGAAACTCCTGGTCCCGATCGGCAGGCACGCCCTCCACCCGGATCTCGGTGGGACTGGTCGCGCCGGCCGAGAGCAGGGTGATGCCGGCGAGGCCCACCTGCTCGCTCAACTGCTCGGCGCTGGTCTCGGTCTCGATCCGTAGCGCGTCGTCGGTCTGGACCCGCAGCACGAGATGGACGCCGCCGCGGAGGTCGAGGCCGAGCCGCACCTGATCCTCGGGCGGATAGACGGCGAGTCCGGCCGCGACGGCCACGGCGACGATGGTCAACACCTTCCAGCGCAGATTCTTCCTCATGACTCGATCCGCCTCGTCGTCTGCTCTCTCGCCACGGCTGTCCCACGGGCGCCCTGCAGCCCGCCGGCACGCTCGCCGGCCTCGGTGCGACGCGGAAATCCGCCACGGACTCCCGGCCCGACCAACGCCGCCGCGCTACATCGACCCCGAATCCTCGACCACCGGATCCTGCCCCTGATAGCCCCCGACCGCCGACCGCGACATCTCGACGCGCACCTTGTCGGCCACCTGGAGCTGAACCGACCGATCGTTCAGCTTCGTGATCGAGCCGTAGATGCCGCTGGTCGTGATCACCCGGTCGCCCACCTTCAGGGCGGCGCGGAACTCCTGCACCTTCTTCTGGCGCCGCCGCATCGGCAGCAGGATGACGAAGTAGAAGATGGCGAGTATCAGCGCGAACGGCAGGAACTGCACCAACACCGAGGGGGCGCCCTGCGTGGCCTGGGCGAACAGCGTCGGGAGACCGGATTCAAGCATCGGTGCTGTTTACCTTGATTACCTTGACTTACCTTGACTTCTCCACCCTGCGACCCGTCACCCCGCGGCCTTGCACCCGGCGATCCGCTCTCACCGCTCGGGCGAATCGGCTACGGACGGGGTCGACGAGAAAAAGTCTCCTGAAAGCGTTGCCGGAACGTTTCGAACGTGCCAAACGCGATAGCTTCTCTCATCAGGCGCATCGTGTCAAGGTAGAAGTGCAGGTTATGCAGTGTGTTAAGGGTCCTCCCGGCCATCTCGCCGGCGACGTGCAGATAGCGCAGATAGGCCCGGGAGTACCGCCGGCACGTATAGCAGGCGCACCCCGGATCGGGGGGGCGCGCGTCCTCGGCGAACCTCGCCTGCTTGATCGACAACGGCCCCTCGCGCGTCAGGAGCTGGCCGTTGCGGGCGTTGCGGGTCGGCAGCACGCAATCGAACAGATCGATGCCGTTGGCCACGCATTCGACGAGGTCGTCCGGCATCCCCGTCCCCATCAGATACCGCACGCGGTCGTCCGGCAACAGCGCCGCGGTGCCCGCCGCCACCTCGTACATGACGTCCACCGGCTCGCCCACGCTCAGGCCGCCGATGGCGTAGCCGTCGAACCCGAGGGCCACCGTCTCCCGCGCGCTGCACTCCCGAAGGCGGCCGTAGACGCCCCCCTGCACGATGCCGAACTGCACCTGACCGGGGTTGGTCGCCTCGCCGTGGAGGCTCGCGGGATCGTCGCCGATGGCGAGAAAACGGGCGCGGCACCGGCGGGCCCAGCGCAGGGTCCGCCGCATCGAGGCCTCGGCCTCCGACTCCGACACCGGGTAGCTCGTGCACTCGTCGAACACCATGGCGATATCGGACCCGAGCCGGGCCTGGATGTCCGTGGCGCTCTCCGGGGTCAGCCGCTGCCGGCTGCCGTCGAGATGCGACCGAAACCAGACGCCGTCCTCGTCGATGTCCCGGCGGCCGGCGAGGCTGAACACCTGGTAGCCCCCGCTGTCGGTCAGGATCGGCCGGTCCCAGCCGATGAAGCGGTGCAGGCCGCCGGCCCGCGCCACGAGCCGGGCGCCGGGACGCAGATGCAGGTGATAGGTGTTGGCGAGGACGAGCTGCGCCCCCAGGCCGAGGACGTCGCGGTGCGTCAATCCCTTGACGGCCCCCCGCGTGCCCACCGGCGCGAACGCAGGGGTCCGGATTACCCCGTGCGGGGTGTCGATCTCGCCCGCGCGCGCCCCCCGATCGCGGTGGGTCACTCGAAAAGAGAAGCGGGTATCGGATGGCGGCATCGCCCAGGGCTCCCGGCGCTGCCGTATACTACGCTGGTTCCTGCCCCCATGGCCGACCAGGAATCTGCAGTGAGAAGGCTTCGCATCGGGGTGATCTACGGCGGCCGCTCGGGTGAGCACGAGGTGTCGCTGGCTTCGGCCGCCGCCATCTTCGCCAACCTCGACCGGGCGCGCTACGACCCCGTGCCCATCCGCATCTCGCGCGACGGGCGCTGGTCGGTGGCCGACCACCCCCCCGCGGTCGAGTCGGCCGCGCAGACGATAGAGCAGGCCCGGACGGCGAGGCCGCACGCCGTTCCCGACGGCCGGGAAGTCCATCCCATCGCCCACCCCGGCGACGGGACGCTGATGGTGGTCGGCCGCGGCGCCGGTCCGCCCGCCCCGGGGAGCGACGGAGAACAGATGCTGGCCGGCACCTTGAACCTCGACGCCATCTTCCCGATCGTGCACGGACCCTATGGCGAGGACGGCACGCTGCAGGGACTGCTGGAGCTGGCCGACATCCCCTACGTGGGGGCCGGGGTGGTCGGGTCCGCCACGGGAATGGACAAGGCGGTGATGAAGGCGCTGTTCGCCGCGGCCGGCCTGCCGACCGTGAAGCACGCCACCGTGCTGCGCCGCGCCTGGCGGACCGGCCGCGCGAGGCTCATCGTCGACCTCACGGGGCGGCTTCGGTTTCCCCTGTTCATCAAGCCGGCCAATCTCGGCTCCAGCGTGGGAATCTCGCGCGCCACCGACGACGCGTCGCTGTCGGCGGGAATCGACCTCGCGGCGGAGTTCGACCGGAAGATCATCGTCGAGGAGGGCGTGGCCCCGTGCCGCGAGATCGAGTGCGCGGTGCTCGGCAACGACCATCCCGAAGCGTCGGTGCCCGGCGAGATCGTTCCGTCGGGCGCCTTCTACGACTACGACGCGAAGTACCTGGACGACCGGTCGCGGACCATCGTCCCCGCGAAGCTCGCTCCGCACGAGACGGAAACGGTCCGCCGCCTCGCGATCGAGGCGTTTCGGGCCATCGACTGCGCGGGCATGGCCCGGGTCGACTTCCTCCTCGACCACACCGGCCGGCTGTTCGTGAACGAGATCAACACCCACCCGGGGTTCACGACCATCAGCATGTTCGCGAAGCTCTGGGCCGGCGCCGGCGTCAGCTACCCGGCGTTGCTGGACCGGCTGATCGCGCTGGCGCTGGAGCGACACGCGGACAAGCGGGAATCCCGCGTCGGCGCCCCCTGAGCACGGCCGCGCCGGCCCGCCGGGAACCGAACCGGACGCGGTTCCCCGGCGGCGGGCGCCGGAGCCAGCCCTCCCTCACTTTCACGGCAACCAACCCCGCCAGGGAGCCGGCGCCTCCCGGCGGGAGGCGCCGCCGTTCTACGGCGCAGACTCCCGGAACGGCGTCCGGCCGTCCCAGACCCGCACGGACCGGATGATGTCGCCCCGCTGCAACCGGTCGACGACGTCCATGCCCCCGATCACGGCGCCGAACACGGTGTGCCGGCCGTCGAGTGGAGGCTGCGGAGAGGTCGTGATGAAGAACCGGCCGGTCCCGGTATCGGCCCCGTCGAGGGCCAGGCCGACCGTTCCCCGCAGGTACGGCGACGGGCCGAGCTCGGCGCGAATGCGGGGCCCCGCCCCCCCTTCAGCCCGGTTGCGAGGATCGCCCGCGTGGAGGGCCCGGCCGGCCGCCACCCGGTCCACGGGCATGCCGTCGTAGTAGCCGGACCGGGCCAGGCGCATGAAGTGCCCGCAGGTCAGCGGCGCCTCGTTGACCGCAAGCTCGATCTGAATGGTCCCCCGGTCGGTATCGATGAACACGTGCGGCGACACCGACGGGCGCAGGAACTCGTCCGATTCGTAGGTCTCGATCGGCGCCGGCAACGGGGCCGACCGGATCGCGAGGGCCGGATCGTCCGCGGCGGGTTGCCCGGCGAGACGTTCCGCGGCCCGGACCCGGACCCCCCAGTCCGGGTCGTCGAGCGCCTCCCGCAGCGTCTCTGTCGCCGCACCGTCCCCGATGCGGGCCAGCGCGTCGACGGCCGCGGCGCGCGCGGCCGGCGACGCCGCGTTCAGCTCGTCCCGGTACGCGCCGGCGAGGGGCGCGACGGCGCGGCGGTCCCCCGCTTCGCCCAGCAACCGGGCCGCGGTCTCGCGGACCGCCGCGTGCCCGTCGGACAGATGCTCGACCAGCATCGCGACGGCGCCGGGGGCGCGGACCGCGGCCAGGGACCGCAGCACGGCGGGAACCACGCGCCGGTCCTCGTCATCGAGAAGCAGGGGCAGGCGATAGGCGGCCACGTCGGGCTCCACCGACGCCAGCGCCCGGGCGAGGTCGGCCCGAACCTGCCAGCGGGGGTCGCGCGGGAGGCCGGACAGCAACAGCAGGAACGTGTCGGGGTCCAACCCCGCGAGGGCCGTCAACGCCGCCCCCCGCACCACCGGGGCAGGATGCGCGAGCAGCTCGGTCGCGATCGCGACCGAGTCGGGCGCCCCGACCGCGGCGAGGGCATCGACCAGCGCGGCCAGCAGGTTCGGTTCGATGTCCGGGGTCCGCAGCAGCTCGAGCAACGCGGGCGCCGCCCCCGCGTCGCCGATCGCGCCCAACGCCTGCACCGCGGACAGCACGACCCGCGGATCGCGCCGATCCGGATCCAGCAGCTCGACCAGCACCGGAATCGCCGACGGGTCGCCGAGCTCGCCCAGCCCGCGGGCGGCCACCGCGACCCCGAGGGTGCCGCCGACGCCGGCCAGCGTGCCGAGCGGCCCCGCCGCCCGGGGATCGCCGACCCGCGCCAGCGCATCGGCCACCGGCCACCACCACAGCAGCGGGTCGCCGGACTCGGTGAGAACCACGGCGGCGAGGGCGTCGAAGTCTCCCAGCGCGGCCAGCGCGTGGACCCCGGACCGGAACGCCTCGACGCGCGGGCTCAACGGGTATCCCGGCTCGTCCGGATCGACGTCGTAGGCCACGGTCACGTGCGCCGCGACCATCGCCCGCACGGCGTCGACGGCATCCGGCGCCGGCAGTCGGCCCAGCGCATCCGCCGCCCGCGCCTGCACCGCCGGCGCCGGATCCTGCAGGGCGGCGATCAAGGGTTCCGCCGCGGCCGGATCGCCGAGCAGGCCAAGCCCGAAGGCGGCGATCCCCCGGATATCCGGCTCCGGATCGGAGAGCGCGGCAATCAGGACGGGCACGCCCTCCCGGAGACCGACCCGGCCGATGGCCCGGACCGCCCGATAGCGAACGGCGGGCCCGGGATCGCCGGCGAGCCGGAGCAGGTCGGGGACCGGAGCCGGCAGGAGGCCGGTTGCCGGCCCCTCCTCGCCGCGCCCCTCACCCCCGCCGGGATCCGCGACGGGGGGCGGCAGCGACCGATCCCGCAGCCGGCGCTGATCCTCGAGCTCGAGAATCCAGGCCAGCTTGTCGGTATCGGTCACCACGACCGGCGCCTGCACCGCGGACGGCGTCGACGCGCAGCCCGCGGCGAGGGGGGCGATGCATGCGACGACGATCGGAATGGAGATGCGTCGTGGAAGGGGCACGGATGCTGACACCGATACAGCCAGGGGTCCTGCGAACCCCCGGCGGAGACCCGCGCGCGAACCCGGAGGCGGCCCGGCCGAAGCGCCGTCGCGGCGGCTGCCCCAAGGCGTGTATACGATATCATGCGGTCTCCGGCCACTCGGTCCGTCCGCGGCGCGCCCGGCGCGGACCCGGCCGGTCGCGCCGGCCCCGCCATGCAGCCGGACGATCGGTTCGACGACGCCCCCCCCGCGAATCCCCCCCCGCGGCCGCCGGACCGGCGGGATCCGCCGGATCCATCGGATCCGCTGGCTCGGCTGCTCGGGCTCGAGCGCTTCGGCATCCGGCCCGGGCTCGACACCATCCGCCGCCTGATGGCGGCGCTCGGCGACCCCCAGGACGCCTATCCCGCGATCATCGTGGCCGGCACCAACGGCAAGGGCTCGGTGGCGGCGATGATCGACAGCGCCCTGCGCGCGGGCGGGTATCGCACCGGCCGGTACACCTCGCCCCACCTCGTGTCGATCACCGAACGCTTCGCCGTCGACGGCGCCCCGATCGGCGAGCCGGCGATGCGCGAGGAGGCGGCGCGGGTCCTCCGGCAGGCCGAGGCGCTCGTGCGGGCGGGCGGGCTGCCCCATCCGCCCACGTTCTTCGAGGCCGCGACGGCGATCGCGCTGTCGTGGTTCCGGCGCGCGAGGGTCGACCTGGCGGTGATCGAGGTGGGTCTCGGGGGGCGGCTCGACGCCACGAACGTGGTGACGCCGGTGGCGGGGGTCATCACCAGCATCGGGCTCGACCATCAGGAGCACCTCGGCGACACCATCGAGGCCATCGCGGCCGAAAAGGCGGGGGTCATCAAGCCGGGCATGGCCGTCGTCACCACCGAGACCGCCCCGGCGGCGCTGGCGGTGATCGAGAGCGCCTGCCGGCGGCGCGGCGCGCGGTTCATGCCGGCGGGGCGGGACACCGCCGTCGCGGCGGGACCGGATACGCTTCGGATCCGGGTCACCACCCCGCATCACCGCTATCCGCCGTTCCGCCCGGGTCTCGCCGGCGCCCACCAGTGGTCGAACGCGGTCGGCGCGATCCGCCTGCTGGAGGCGCTCGCCGATGCCGGCCTGCCCGTCGGAGCCGACGCCATCGTCCGCGGACTCTCGGACGTGGCGTGGCCGGGGCGCCTCGACCTCGTCCGCGTCCCCGGACGCGGCGCGGTCCTGCTCGACGCGGCCCACAATCCGGCGGCGGCGGCGGCGCTGGCCCGGCATCTGCGCGACGCGTTTCCCGACCGCCTGCCCATCGTGTGCGCGGTCATGCGCGACAAGGACGCCGACGGCATCCTCGACCACCTCGCCCCCTGCGCCAGCCGCATCGTCTGCACCGCGCCGGGCACCCCGCGGGCGACCCCCGCCCGGGCCCTGGCCGAGCGCGTGCGGCGGCGGGCGGCGGCGCCTCCGGTGACCGTCGAGGACGACCCCCGGCGGGCGCTGGAAACCGCCTGGAGCACCTCCGGGACCGTCTGCGCAACGGGCTCCATCTTCCTCGTGGGGGAGCTGCTCGCGGCCCTCCGCCAGGGGCGTGCGCCGTAGGAGTTTCGCGCCAGGGAAACTCCTACGCGACCCGTCTTTACTCGTTGGCGAGCTGCTCGCGGCCCTGCGCGAAGGGGGGGACCGGCGGCGCCGGAGCCTGCGTGAACGGACCGGCGCGTGGTATTCTCGGGGGTGGGCGGCTCCCGCGCCAGCCGGCCCGGGGCGGGTCGTTCCGCGCCCGTCCTCTCCATGAACCGCCTGCTCTGCCCAGGAGCCCGCGGCAAGACCGCGGGCCGAGACCGGTGGGTGCGCCGGCGGGCTCGAGACGCCCGGCCGGCAAAGGCGCCACGACGGAGCATATCGGACATATGCGACCGCCCACTGAACGCAGTCCGAGGAGCAACGCAGTCCGGCCGGGACGCATCGCCGGTCGCACGCGGCGGGGCTCCCGCCCCGGGCTCCTCGCGTTCGCGCTGGGCCTCGTGACCGCCAGCGCCGCCGGTGCGCAGGACCTCCCCCCCGGCATCTCCGAGTCACGGCAGTTTCGGCTGGAGCGGATCTCGCACAATCACTGGCTGTTCGTCGGTCAGGTCCAGATCGACGGCCAGGGGTGGCGGTTCCATGCCGACGAGGCGAACATGTACACGGACGAGTCGCTGCTCGTGGCCACCGGCAACGTGGTGTACGCGGGAGACGGCGGCCGGGTGGCGGCCGAGCGGGCCGAGTTCGACTACGAGACGGGGACCGGGACGTTCTACAACGCGTCGGGCTCCACGGAGCTGGTCGAGGACATCGAGCTGAGCATGTTCGGAACCCAGGAACCGGAGATGCGGTTCTGGGGAGCGCTCATCGAGAAGCTCGGCCCGCGCGGCTATCGTCTCACCGACGGCGGCTTCACCTCGTGCATCCAGCCGACCCCCCGCTGGGAGGTGCGGGCCAGCTCGGTCCAGATCGACCTGAGCGAGTACGCCCGGTTGCGCAACATGCTGCTGCTGGTGAAGGGCGTCCCTCTCTTCTACCTGCCGTGGATGCACTACCCGATCCAGGACGACGACCGGGCCACCGGCCTCCTGATGCCGACCTACGGCGCTTCGACCGTCCAGGGGAGCTCGATCAGCAGCGCGTTCTTCTGGGCCATCAACCGCAGCCACGACGCCACCGTGTTCCACGACTGGCTCACCGCGACCGGCCAGGGCCTGGGGGGCGAGTACCGCTACGTGCTCGGGCAGGGCTCGCGCGGCGACGCAGAGGCCTACCTGCTCAACGAACGCGAGACCCCCGACTTGTTCCGCGGCGGCGAGGCGACCCTGCCGGCCCGCCGCAGCTTCCGGTTGCGCAGCCAACTGCAGCAGTCCATCACGGAAGCGATCCAGGCGCGGGGCAACGTCGACTTCTTCTCGGACGTGGAGGTGCAGCAGACCTACCAGCGGGACATCTTCGCCGCGACCAACAGCTCCCGCACCTTCGGGGGCAACGTGACCGGTTCCTGGAACGCGTACACCCTGAACGGGACCGCCGACTTCCGGGAGACGTTCTTCGGGGTGGACGACTCGTCGCTGCACGGGGCCGCACCGCGCCTCTCTTTCAGCCAGTCGGAGCGGCAGATCGGGACCCTGCCCGTCTACTACGGCTTCACCAGCGAGTACGCCAACCTGCTCCAGAAGCAGAGCTTCGGCGAGCAGGAGACCGACTCGGGGCTGACCCGGTTCGACGTCACCCCGCTGGTGCGGGCGCCGTTCACCCCCTGGCCGTTCCTGACACTCAACGCGTCGGTCGAGTACCGCCGGACCCACTGGCGGGAGAGCATCGACCCGGAGACGGAGGAACAGATCGGCGCGCCTCTCTCGCGGTCGATGTTCGAGATGGAGACCGAGATCACCGGTCCCGTGTTCGTCAAGATCTGGGACACGCCGAACACCGGCTACTCCGAACGGATGAAGCACTTGATCGAGCCGTGGGTCACCGTGCAGCGCACCACCGCGGTCGACAACTTCGACCGGATCGTGAGAATCGACAGCACCGACTCGATCGTGGGCAACACGACGCGGCTCCGGTACGGGATCGACAACCGGCTGTACGCGCGGCGGGGGGAGAGCGGGGCGCAGGAGTTCCTGACGATCGGGATCGAGCAGACCTACTATACCGACGAGAGAGCCTCACAGTTCGACCAGCAGTTCCTGACCAGCTTCCAGCAGACGGCGCCGAGCAGCCTGTCGCCGCTGGCCCTGACCGTCCGCGCCGCCATCACCGACGGCATGAACGGGACGTTGCGGGCGGAGTACGACACCCAGTTCATGGCCCTGCGGACCATCCGGGCCGACGCCGACATCGCGTTGAGCGACCGGCTGCACCAGACCGCGGGCTGGAGCCAGCGCAGGTTCATCGAGGGTCTCTCCGGGTTCGACAACCGGGACTTCCTCGACCACGCGATCAACTCGTTCACCAACTTCCGGGCGCGCGACAACAAGTGGGGAGGCATCTACCAGTTCAACTACGACGTCCAGCTCAAGCGCATGGTGCAGCAACGGATTCTCGCCTACTACAACGCGCAGTGCTGCGGCTTCAGCGTCGAGTACCAGGAGTACAACCTGCGCAACCTCGGGTTCCGCATCCGGGCGCCCCAGGACCGGCGTCTCAACGTCTCGTTCACGCTGGCCGGGCTCGGCACGTTCGCCAACCTGCTGGGCGCCTTCACTTCCGGAACCGGAGCGCGACAGTACTAGCGGCATGTCCCCGTAATGGCTCTACACATCGCTGCCCGTGGCCGACAGGACCACGACCGGCGATTCTCCTGGTATCCGATTGAGGGTTGCCCTTCGAGCCTACGGAACCTGAACCGCAAGATTGTTTCTGTGACACACCACTAGCGGCATTGCCTGGGAACGTGCCCGATACCATCCTCGTCACCGGCGCGGCCGGCTTCGCCGGCAGCCATCTGCTCGCCCTGCTGCATCGCACCGAGCCGGGCGCCGCGCTGCTGGCGTGGCGGCGCCCGGCGGCGGGCCGCGCTCCGGCCGCGGCGACGCCGCCCCGGCCCCTGCCCGCGGGAGCGGCGGTCTGGCGCGACATCGACCTGCTCGAGGGCCCGGCGGTGCGGCGGGCGATAGCGGAGCGACCGCCGACCCGGGTGTACCACTGCGCGGGGGTCGCGAACGTGAGCGGCTCGTGGTCGGACCGGCAGGCGACCCTGCGGGGAAACGTGCAGGGAACCGGACACCTGCTGGCGGCGCTGCGCGGCCTGCCCACCGCTCCCCGGGTGCTGATTCCCGGGTCCGCGCTCGTGTATCGGCCCGCGGCCGCCGCGCTCGCCGAGACCGCGCCGCTGGACCCCGTCAGCCCCTACGGGACGAGCAAGCTCGAGCAGGAGCGGCTGGGACTCGCGGCGGTGCGGGAGGACGGTCTCGCCGTCGTCCTGACCCGGTCCTTCACCCACATCGGTCCGGGACAGGCCGTTGCCTACGCGGCCTCGAGCTTCGCGGAACAGATTGCCCGCATCGAAGCGGGGCGCGCCGAGCCGGTGCTCTCGGTCGGCAACCTCGAGGCGCGCCGCGACCTGACGGACGTGCGTGACACCGTGCGGGCGTACCAGATGCTGATGGCCCGCGGGACGCCGGGCCGGCCCTACAACGTGTGCTCGGGCGCGGCCCACCGCATCGGCGACGTCCTGGACGCCCTGTTGGCCCTGGCGACGGCGCCGATCGCGATCCGGCAGGACCCGGCCCGCGCCCGGCCCAGCGACAACCCGGTTCTCCTCGGCGATCGGTCGCGCATCACCACAGAGCTTGGCTGGGCGCCCCGGCGCCCCCTCTCGGAGACCCTGTCCGACCTGCTCGACTACTGGCGGGGGGTCGTCGGCGGCGACCCTCCCCCACTGGCGCGCCCGGGGTGACACCGCGCGTTGCGCCGAGTCCCGCGAGAGCGCCAGCGGGCCGTGAGACGCCCGCCTGACAAGGGGCGGCGAGGGCGCACGTCGGGTCAGGCAGGACGCATCGCCGGTCGAAATGCAGCGGCGGCCCCTGGCCGCGGATTACTGCCCCCTTGACCGGCAGGGCGCCCACGGTGCACCATGCGCCGATGGGCGAAAAAAATACGAATACGCCGCCCGGCGGCGGCGACGCGACCCTGTTCGATCTGTCGCCCCGCCGGCCGACCACGCGTCAGGTGGCGGACCTGATTCGGGAGGGACGCGCCGGCGACCGGTCTCTCGCCCCCGCCCTGCCCACCGCGGTTCGCCGGGCCGACGATGCGCGCTACCAGGAGGTCACCTGCCGCTCCGCCCTCAACCGGGTGCGGGGCATGCCGTTCGAATGGACCCTGAACCCGTATCGCGGCTGCACCCACGGCTGCCACTACTGCTTCGCGCGCCGGTACCACCCTCACCTGGAGCTCGACGCGGGCGACGAGTTCGCGTCGGTCATCCTCGTCAAGGTGAACTTCGCGGACGTGCTGCGGCGGGAGCTCGGCCGGCCGCGGCGCCGCGAGCTCATCGGATTCGGCACCGCCACCGATCCGTATCAACCGATCGAGGGCCGCTACCGGCTCAGCCGGCGCGTGCTCGAAGCCCTGGTCGAGAACCCCGCGCCGGTGGGCCTGATCACCCGGGGACCGATGGTCGTGCGCGACATCGACCTGCTTCGGGACCTCTCGGAACGGACGGACTGCACGGTGCACGTGAGCGTGCCGACGGTCGACGAAGACGCCTGGAACGCCCTGGAGCCGGGCACCGCCCACCCCCTGCAACGGCTGCGGGCGGTGCGGGAGCTGACCGACGCGGGCATAGAGGCGGGGGTGCTGGTGGCGCCGATCGTGCCGGGGCTGACCTCGCACCCCGCCCGGATAGAGCGGACCATCAAGGCCATCGCCGATCACGGGGCGCGGTTCTGCGGCGCCGCCGTCCTCCACCTCGAGGGGGGGACCCGCGACCATTTCCTGCGGTTCCTCGACCGGGAGTTCCCGGAGCTCGCCCCCAGAATCGATCGGCTGTACGCGGGGAAGTACGCGCCCCGGCGCTACCGCGAGCAGGTGCACCGGGTGCTGGAGCTGATGCGGCGCCGGCACCGCCTGCCGGACCGGCGCACCGGCCCCCGGAGCGCCGCGAAACCGGCTCGCGGGGAGGAGGCCCCGCTCGAGCCGCCGCCGGCGCACCGGCAGTCGAGACTGTTGTGAACCGGAAGCGGCCGCGCCCGGGCCGGTCGGACGCCAGGGGTCACCGCGGCTGGAGCAGGCGCTCGACCCGCTGCTCGGTCTGGGGATGGGTGCTGAACAGGGACATCACCCCACCGCGAGAGAACGGCTTGACGATGAACATGTGCGCGGTGGCGGGGCTGGCGTCGAGGGGCACCTGCCGGGAGCCCGCGTCGATCTTGCGCAACGCCCGGACGAGCCCGTGCGGACTTCCCACGATGCGGGCCGCGCCGCGGTCGGCCGCGAACTCCCGCGAGCGGGAGATCGCCGACTGAATCAGGATGGCCGCAAGCGGCGCGAGAATGATGGTCGCGAGCAGGGCGATGGGATTGCTGCCCCCGCGGTCGTCCCGGTCCCCCAGCCCCCCGAACAGCGCCGCGAACTGCGCCATGCGGGCGACCATCATGACCGTCGCGGCGATGGTCGCGGCCACCGAGCCGATCAGGATGTCGCGGTGCTTCACATGGGCCAGCTCGTGGGCGATCACCCCTTCGAGCTCGTCCCGATCGAGCATGCGCAGGATGCCGCGGGTCGCGGCCACCGCCGCATGCTGCGGATTCCGGCCCGTCGCGAACGCGTTCGGCGAGTCGTCGGGAATCACGTAGACCTTCGGGGCGGGCAGCCCCGCCCGGCTCGCCAGATGCTCCGTCATCTGGTACAGCGGATGCTCGGGCCCCACCGGCTCGGCCCGGTACATGCGCAGCACGATGCGGTCCGAGAACCAGTAGGAGCCGAAGTTCATGGCGACGGCGATGACGAACGCGAACAGCAGGCCGGCCTGGCCGCCCAGCAGCTCGCCGAGCACGAGCAGGAGCCCGCTCAACAGACCCAGCAGCAGAACCGTCTTCACCGAGTTGCCCATGGGTTGCAGCCCTCCTCCGTCTTTCGTCGCACCGCCGGGGCCGGGCCTGTATCGCCCGGCGGCTCAGGCCGACGCCCCGACGTCGGCCACCAGCGCCGCCAGCAACGCCGCCCGCCACGGCAGCGAGTCGACTTCAATGTGCTCATGCAGGGCGTGCGGTCCGGCGCCGACCGCCCCGAGCCCGTCGAGGGTGGGGGTGCCGACCGCGGCCGTGAAGTTGCCGTCGGATCCCCCGCCGGTCGCGCCCTCGCGCAGGTCGTGCCCCAACCGGCCGGCAATCGCACGCGCTCTCTCATAGAGACGCGCCACCGACGCGGTTCGTTCCATCGGTGGGCGGTCGAACCCGCCGGTCACCTCGATGCGGGTCCCGGGCACGGTGGGGGTCCGGTTCCGGACGAACTCGATCACCCGGTCCATGTCCGACACCGCCGACACGCGGGTGTCGATGACCGCGTGAGCCTCTTCCGCCACGACGTTCGGAAGGGTGCCGCCGGCCGCCATCCCGACGTTGAGGGACACGTCCGGCCCCAGGTCGCGCACCCGCTGCAGACCGACGATCTGGGCCGCCAGCTCGTGGACCGCGCTCGCCCCCTTGTCGGGCTCGACCCCGGCGTGGGCGGCGACGCCGTGGACGACGAGCCGAAACTCGCCGCATCCCTTGCGCGCCGTCTTCACCCCCCCGCCGGGCAACCCCGGCTCGAGCACGAAGGCGGCCCGGCTCCGGCGCGCCTCCTCCTCGATCACGGCGCGCGAGGTCCGGCTCCGGCGTTCTTCGTCCGAGGTCCACAGCATGACGAGCCGGCCGGCGGACGGTGACGCCTCCTGCAGCGCGCGGGCCGCGAGCAGGCCCACCGCGATGCCCGCCTTCATGTCGAAGACCCCGGGTCCGAACAGGCAGCCGTCCCTGAACTCCAGCGGCATGCGCGCTATCTGTCCGACCGGCCACACGGTATCGAAATGGCCGAGCATCAGCACCTGGCTCTCGCCGCTCCCGAACTCGGCCCGGAGATGGTCGCCGGCCTCCGCCCGCGCCAGCCGGGCGACGGTTCCCCCGATAGCCTCCAGGCGCTGCTGCAGCTCGCGGCCGCACCGGTCGACCGCCGCCTTGTCGCTGGTGGGAGACTCCAGACGCGCCAGCGCCAGGGTGGTCTCGATGACCCACTCGCGGTGAGACTGGCAGTAGGCGAGCAGGGCCTGCTCGGCCGCGGTGGGTGAGACGCCAGGTCCTGTGCTCATGTCACTCAACCGTAGTCCAGGTTCCGAGGACGCTGACGGGAACTACCTTGCCGTGTGCCACGCGCGCCAGCCCGCAGACAACGGGCTGCGCTTGGGTGCAGTCGGCAACTTCATGTCGATGACTGCCCAAGGACGCTGACGCGAACTACCTTGCCGTGTGCCACGCGCGCCAGCCCGCAGACAACGGGCTGCGTCCGGGTATAGTTGGCAACTCTATATCGATCACTGTCCTGAGCAATCCCTCGGAGAGGCAGCGCCTCCTTTCGGAGGGGCGGCGCGGCCGTCGAACGGGGCGGGGCCGACGCCGATCCGCCCCGGCGAGCCGACGCGTGCGGCATGCCCCACGCGTCGACCGCCGGGACGGGCGGCCGGGTTGCGCGGCAACCGGCCGAGCCGCATAATGTCCGGCATGCGCATGCGCACGATCGTCGGAGGCTGTCTCGTAACCCTGATGGCGGCATCACCGGTCGTCGGCGGCTCGCCGGCCGGCGAGCCGCAACGCGGGCCCGTGCCGCGGCCGTTCCCCCGCCCGGGCCAGTCCGAACCGGACCGCGGCGAGACCCGCCAGCCCGTGCAGAGCACCCCGGCGGCGGCCACCCCGGCGGCAGCCACCCCGGCGGCGGCCGGAACGACCGACGCGCCCACCGAGGAGATGCTCGGATTTCCCATCTACCCCGCGGCGCAGTTCATCGCCTCTTACGACGCCGGCCGCCAACAACGGTACTACCTCTTCGGCACCAACTTGGCGTTCGAGGCGATGGTGCGCTACTACAGCAACCTCCTCCGCGAACGCGGGGACCGGGTATTCGATGCTCCCGCGACGCATATCTTCGAGGTCGGACGCTTTCGTGAACGCGAGATGGCCTTCCCCCCGAGCGTGACCATCAAGGACCATGCGGGGAACGGCTCGGAGGGGTATCCGAACCCGGCCGGCGGCGAGCCCGCCCGGTTCAGGACCATCATACAGATCGTCCCCGCGCCCCCGCAATCGAGACGCTAGGGCGGCCTGCGCCGCAGGAGCTTCGCGCCAGCGAAGCTCCAAACGCGACCGAAGGTCGCGCGGTCGCGCAGGAGTTTCAGCGAAGCTCCAAACGCGACCGAAGGTCGCGCGGTCGCGCGTCAACCCTGCTTCGCGGTCCGCACGTAGACCTCGCGCTCCTGCCGGAACTCCGCGGACTTCTCCTGCATGCCGGCATCGAGCGCCTCGGCCACCCCGATACCCTTGCCGGCCGCGTAGTCGCGCACCTGCTGCGTCAGCTCCATGCTGCAGAACTTCGGGCCGCACATCGAGCAGAAGTGGGCGACCTTGGCTCCCTCCGCCGGCAGGGTCTCGTCGTGGAAGGCGCGGGCGGTCTGCGGGTCGAGGGCCAGGTTGAACTGGTCCTGCCAGCGGAACTCGAACCGCGCCTTCGACAGCGCATCGTCCCAGGCCTGGGCCCGCGGATGCCCCTTGGCGAGGTCCGCGGCGTGCGCGGCGATCTTGTAGGCGATGACCCCGGCCTTCACGTCTTCGCGGTTGGGCAGGCCGAGGTGCTCCTTCGGGGTGACGTAGCAGAGCATCGCGGTGCCGTACGAGCCGATCACCGCGGCCCCGATGGCCGACGTGATGTGGTCGTACCCGGGGGCGATGTCCGTCGTCAGCGGCCCCAGCGTGTAGAACGGCGCCTCGTCGCACCAGTCGAGCTGGCGCTCCATGTTCTCCTTGATGAGGTGCAGGGGAACATGTCCCGGTCCCTCGTTCATCACTTGCACGTCGTATTCCCAGGCGATGCGAGTCAGCTCGCCCTGCGTCTTCAGCTCGGCGAACTGCGCCTCGTCGTTGGCGTCGGCGATGGACCCCGGACGCAGGCCGTCGCCGAGCGAGAACGAGACGTCGTAGGCCTGCATGATCTCGCAGATCTCGCGGAAGCGGGTGTAGGTGAAGTTCTCCTGGTGGTGGGCCAGACACCACTTGGCCATGATCGACCCGCCCCGCGACACGATGCCGGTCACGCGCCGGGCGGTCATCGGGATGTAGCGCAACAGCACTCCGGCGTGCACGGTGAAGTAGTCCACCCCCTGCTCGGCCTGCTCGACGAGGGTGTCGCGGTAGATCTCCCACGTCAGGTCTTCCGGCCGGCCGCCGACCTTCTCGAGGGCCTGGTAGATCGGCACGGTGCCGATGGGCACCGGCGAGTTGCGGACGATCCACTCTCTCGTCTCGTGGATGTCGGGGCCGGTGGACAGGTCCATCACCGTGTCGGCGCCCCAGAGCGTCGCCCAGCGCAGCTTCTCGACCTCCTCCTCGATCGACGACGACACCGCCGAGCTCCCGATGTTGGCGTTGATCTTCACCAGGAAGTTGCGCCCGATGGCCATCGGTTGGATCTCGGGGTGGTTGATGTTGGCGGGGATGATGGCGCGGCCGCGGGCCACCTCGTCGCGGACGAACTCGGGAGCGAAGCCCTCGCGCAGGGCCACGAACTCCATCTCCTCGGTGACCGTGCCCCCGCGGGCGTGGTGCAGCTGGGTGACCCCGGCGGTCGCGCGGCGGGGGCGGCAGCCCGCGCCCGGAAGCCCCGCCGCCGACTCGGAGCCGGACGGACCCGGCCGGTCGGCGACGCCGCCGCGACCGGTGATCCAGGCATCCCGCAACCGCGGGAGGCCGCGCCGCACGTCGCAGCCCCGGGGTCCGCTGGTGTCGTAGACGCGCAGGGGCGCCTCGCCGCCGGAGAGGGCGATCTCCCGCATCGGCACGCGCACCCGGTCTCCGTCGACCAGGACCTGGCGCGAGCTCGGAAAGGCGTCCTCGTACCGGGCGGACGGTGGCGACGGGATGGAAGTGTTCTTCCCCATGGGGCGACTATAGCACGCAGTACCGCCCGCCGGCATCGCGCGGGAACCGGGAACCGCCGGCCCTACGTAGTACAATACAGGGCTGTCGGCGCCGCCCCGCATCTCTAACACCCGCGCCGGGAACGAAGGGCATGCATCCTGTCATCGACCGCTCTCCGAGCACCCGCCAGCGCCCCCTGAGCGAGACCGACCCGGGCATCGCGGCGGTCCTCGCCGACGAGACCACGCGCCAGAACACCGGCCTCGAGCTGATCGCCTCGGAGAACTTCGTCAGCCGGGCGGTGCTCGAGGCGGCCGGCTCGGTGCTGACCAACAAGTACGCCGAAGGGTACCCGGGACGCCGCTACTACGGCGGTTGCGAGCACGTCGACGTCGCCGAGTCGCTGGCGATCGAGCGCGCGTTGGCCCTCTTCGGGGCCGAGCACGCCAACGTGCAGCCTCACTCCGGGGCCCAGGCCAACATGGCCGCGTACTTCGCGCTGATCGCCCCCGGCGACACCGTCCTGGGGATGAATCTCGCGCACGGCGGGCACCTGACGCACGGCCATCCGTTGAACTTCTCGGGCCAGCTCTACGACATCGTGCCCTACGGAGTGCGGCGGGACGACGAGCGGATCGACTACGACGAGCTGGCGCGGCTCGCTCACGCCCACACCCCGAAGCTGATCATGGTGGGGGCCAGCGCCTATCCGCGGGTCATCGACTTCGCGCGCATCGGGAGCATCGCCGGCGAGGTCGGGGCGTTCGTCGTCACCGACATGGCCCATATCGCGGGCCTGGTGGCGGCGGGGCTGCACCCCAGCCCGGTCCCCCACTCGGACATCGTGACCACCACCACCCACAAGACCCTGCGCGGTCCCCGCGGCGGCCTGGTGCTGTGCCGCGAGGCGCACGCGAAGGCGGTGAACAGGGCCCTGTTCCCGGGCATTCAGGGCGGCCCCCTCATGCACGTCATCGCGGCCAAGGCGGTGTGCTTCCGGGAGGCGGCCGAGCCCGCGTTCAACGAGTACCAGGAGCAGACGGTGCGGAACGCCGTCCGCCTCGGCTCGGCCCTGCGGGACGCCGGTTTCCGGCTGGTGAGCGGCGGCACCGACAACCACCTCCTGCTCGTCGACGTGTTCTCGCGGGGCATCACCGGAAAGGTCGCCGAGGCCGCGCTCGGCCGGGCCGGCATCACCGTCAACAAGAACGCGATTCCCTTCGACCAGCATCCGCCGATGGTGGCCAGCGGCATCCGCATCGGGACCCCCGCGGTCACCACGCGGGGCATGGGGGAACCGGAGATGGACGCGATCGCCGGCTACGTCAGCCGGGTGCTCGCGGCGCCCGAGGCGGACGGGGTCGCGGCCGAGGTGCGGTCGAGGGTCGAAGCCCTGTGCGAAGAGTTCCCGCTCTATCCGAACGCCTAGTCGACAACGTCGAGGCGGCGTTCGCCGGGGACGGCGCCCTCGCGGGGGCGCTGCCGTCGTTCGAGCCCCGGGCCGGCCAGCAGGAAATGGCGGCGGCGGCGGCCGGGATCTTCGAGGACGGCGGGGTCCTGCTGGCGGAGGCCGGCACCGGCACCGGCAAGACCCTCGCCTACCTGGTGCCGGCGATCCTCAGCGGCCACCGGGTGCTCGTCTCCACCGGCACGAAGCAGCTCCAGGACCAGATCTACGAGAAGGACCTCCCCGCCCTCCGCACCGCGCTGGGGGTGGAGTTCACCGCCGCCTACATGAAGGGCCGGGGGAACTACCTCTGCCTCCACCGGTTCGAGGCCTATCGGAACGACGACCCCCTCGGTCTCGCCCCGGGCCGGGACCAGGTGGACACCATCGCGGAGTGGGCGGTCCGGACCGAGACCGGGGACCGCTCGGAGATCGAGGACCTGCCGGACGACCTTCCCTTCTGGAGCGAGATCTCCGCCACGTCGGACAACTGCATCGGCGCCGACTGCCCGCAGCACGCGGAGTGCTTCATCACCCGCATGCGGCAGCGGGCGGCCGAGTCGGACCTCGTCATCGTGAACCACCACCTGCTCTGCGCCGACGCCGCGGTGCGCCAGTCGGCCTACGGCGAGGTGATTCCGTCGTACGTCTACGCGGTGATCGACGAGGCCCACCAGCTCGAGGACGTGGCGACGCAGTACTTCGGCATCGCCGTCAGCAACTACCGGCTGGAGCGGCTGGTCTCCGACGGCAGGCGCTGGGTGGCCCGCGACCTCGAGGAGGACGCCGAGACCGCCCAGACCCTGCACGGGGCGCTGGATACGATCGACGAGCGGGGCGCGCGATTCTTCACGGCGGTCCAGATGCACCTGGCGGGGGCCGAGCGGACCCGCCTGAGCGCAGCCGTCCTCGAGCCGGTGGCGGAGCCCGGGCGGCAGCTCGCCAGCGCGGTGCGGGCCCTCGAGACGGCCGTGCAGTCGTTCGCGAACGCCACCGAGGACCTGCTCGCGCTGGGACGCCGCGCGCACGAGCTCGGCGACGACGTCGACGTGGTGCTCGACGCCGGCGACGACCGCCTGGTGTACTTCCTGGAGCGCCGGCGCCGCGGCGTGTTCCTGCGGGCGTCCCCCATCGACGTGTCGTCCATCATCCGGGAGCTGCTCCTCGACCGCCTGCAGGGCACGATCCTGACGTCGGCGACCCTCGCCGTCGACGGCTCCTTCGAGTACCAGCGATCGCGCCTGGGGATCGGGGAAGCGGTCGAGCTGCAGCTCGCGTCCGAGTTCGACTATGCCGCGCAGACGGTGCTGTATCTGCCCCGACAGATGCCGGAGCCCCGCTCGCCGGCGTTCACCCGCGACGCCGCACTCGAGATTCGGGCCCTGCTCGACGCCACCGAGGGGCGCGCCTTCGTGCTCTTCACCAGCTACGCCAACCTGCGCGAGGTGCATCGGTTGATCGCCCCCGCCAGCCCCTACCCCCTGCTGGTGCAGGGGACCGCCCCGCGCCCGGTGCTGCTGCGCAACTTCCGAACGACCCCCAACGCGGTGCTGCTGGCCACGTCGAGCTTCTGGCAGGGGGTGGACGTGGCCGGCGACACCCTCAGCTGCGTCATCATCGACAAGCTGCCGTTCGCGCCGCCGGGCGACCCCATCACGGCGGCGCGGATGGAGTCGATCTCCCGGCTCGGGGGCAGTCCGTTCGACGAGTACCAGGTGCCGCTCGCGGTTCTCACCCTCCTGCAGGGGCTCGGCCGGCTGATCCGGCACCGCCGGGACCGCGGGGTGCTGTCGGTTCTCGACCCCCGGCTGCGGAGCAAAGGGTACGGACGCCGTTTTCTCGCCTCGCTGCCTCCCACGCCCATCGTGCACGACCTGGAGCAGGTCAGAACGTTCATGGCGCGGCGAACGGTGTAAACTCGGGGCAGGGTGCCAGCTTCCAGAAACTCGCGGCCGGAAGCCCGCGGCGAGACCGCGCGGCGGGGCCGTCGCCACCGGCTCCTCGCGGCCCTCTTCGGGACCGCCTTCTGTCTGACGGGTCCGGCCGCCGCGGCCGGAGAGCCCGCGGCCTTCGGAGCAGCGCAGGCTTCTGCCGCGGGCTCCCGGTCGATGGGGTCGATACACGGCCGGGTCACCACCCGCGACGGCCGGCCCGTGGCCGGGGCCACCGTGACCCTGGTGTCCCTCGAGGCGCAGGAGTCCGGCATCGAGACCGTCACCGACATGAACGGCCGCTTCAGCGAGGTCGACCTCGCTCCCGGGCAGTACAGCGTCAGCGCCGGCAAGACCGATCTCGGCGATCAGATCTTCCGCGTGCTCGTGCATTCCGCGAGCTCGGTGGACGTGCGCTTCGTCCTCGAGGCGGGGCGGACCGCAGCCCCCTGGCTGCGCACGCTGCGGGACGACGAGACCGCGGCCGCCGCGTTCGCGGCCGGCGTCCGGGCCAACCGGGACGGCAACTACGACGACGCCATCGTGCAGTTCGAGATCGTGCTGCAGGTCACCCCCGCCTGCGTCGACTGCCACTTCAACATCGGGGTGTCGCACAGCCGGCTGAACCGCTACGCCGACGCCGAGGCCGCCTACCGCCGGGCCATCGCCATCCGGTCGAACTATGCCCCGGCCCACTACGGGCTGGCGGACATCTTCACCCGCCAGAACCGCCCCGAGGCCGCCGCCGCCGCGCGGGGCGAGGCGAACCGCATCGCGGTGCGACGGCTCGCGGCGGGACGCGCAGCGGCCCGGGAGACCCTGACCCGCGGCATCGCGGTCTGGGACTCGGGCAACGTGGGCGACGCGCTGCGCCTGTTCCGCGAAGCGTCGGAGACCGACCCCACGCTGGCCGACGCCCACTACTGGCTGGGGCTCGCCTACGAGGCGAACGGCGATCCGGCGGGCGCGCGGCGATCGTTCGCCCGGTATCTCGGCGCCGCCCCCAACGGCGAGCACGCGGGCGTGGCCCGGCGGAGGGCGGCCGCCCTCCGCCGCTAGGAGTCTGCGCCGTAGAACGGCGCGGACTCCTGGAGGGTTGGTTGGGCGGCAATCGGAGCCGCAGGCGACGATTTCCGGGCTGGCGGGCCGGCGCCGGCCCGCCTTGAAGAGAAGGCCGTATCGGACAGAGGGGCGACTGCGGGCAGGCAGGATGCATCCCGGGTCGAATGCACCGGGGCATTCGCCGAGGGCGCGCCCGGCTCCTCCCGGACAATCGCGGCCGGCCTCGACGGTCTCGGCGGGATTCCCGAACATGGAACTCGAAGCGACGATTTCGGCCAATCTCGCCGCCGTCCGCGCCCGGATCGACCGCGCGGCGGAGGCAGCGGGACGCGCGCCCGGCAAGATCCTCCTGATCGCGGTGTCGAAGACGTTCGGGGCCGCCCACGTCGAGGCCGCGGCCGGGGCCGGCCTGCGCGACCTGGGGGAGAACCGGGTGCAGGAAGCCCTGGAGAAGCAGGCCGCGACCCCGGCGCTGCCGGTCCGCTGGCACCTCATCGGGCACGTGCAGTCGAACAAGGCCCGCAAGGCCGTCGCCTTCGACTGGATCCACTCGGTGGACAGCGCCGCCCTGCTCGGGCGGCTCGACCGGGCCGCGGCCGACGCGGGGCGTTCGCCGCAGGTCCTGGCTCAGGTCGACCTCGCCGGGGAGGCGACCAAGCACGGGGCGCGGGAGGACGAGGCGCGCCGCATCGTCGAGGCCGCGGCGGGCTGCCGGGCCGTCCGCCTCCGCGGGCTCATGGTCCTGCCGCCGTGGTCGGACGACCCGGAGGCGGCGCGGCCCTGGTTCCGCCGCCTGCGGGCACTCCGGGACGAGCTGCAGGCCGGGGCCCCCGCATCGGTCCGGCTCGACGAGCTCTCGATGGGGATGAGCCACGACTTCGAGGCCGCGATCGAGGAGGGCGCCACCATGGTCCGGGTCGGCACCGCGATCTTCGGCCGGCGGACGCGCCCCGGCGGTGGTTGAGGACGCGGTCGCAGCCCACTCCGCGTCTTCCGAGAGAACTCGGTGGATTGGCCGGCAGGTGGACATGCTGCTAGGATCAGAATCATGGAAGCGTTCGTTCCCTGGCTGACGCCCGCCCTGATCGTCGCCCTGGCCGCCTGGCTCCGCTCCGACCTGCGCGACATGCGCCAGGAGATCCGGGACTTGCGCCGCGACTTCAGCAACCTCGCGGAGAGGGTCGCCAGCCTCGCCGAGCGCGTCGCCCATCTCGAAGGCGCCCTGTTCCGGCCCACCTCCGGCAACAGCGACTGAAGAGGTTCTCGGTCTGCCGCGGGGTTTCGCCCGATCCTCGAGGCCGGAATCTGCATGGCGCGCGGGAATCCACCCCGGCCGGCGCCGAGCACCAGCCTCAAACCGCGGTTCCCGCCAGCCCCGACGCCCGGCCGCCTCCGGCGAGGCGGCACCGTTGTACGGCGCAGAGACTCAGGGCACCGCCATGAACAGGCGGTCCCAGCGGGTGCGGGTGAAGAAGTGGGTGGCGGCGGACCCCAGCCGGCGCAGGGTCGCGCCGACGCCGACCTCGGCGTAGAAGTCGCTCTCCGACTCGTAGGACCAGTACAGCATGAACGCCCGGCCCTTGACGTAGCCGGCCGGCAGCGGCCCCCAGTACCGGCTGTCCTCGGAGTCGCCGCGGTTGTCGCCCATCATGAAGAGATGGCCCTCGGGAATCGTGGTCGGCCCGTAGGTGCCCCGGAAGTCGGGCGGGAGCCGGCCGCCGGGCCGCATCGCGTCGAGATAGGGCTCGTCGATCGCGTTCCCGTCGATGAACACCCGCCCCTGCCGCAGCTCGATGGTCTCGCCGGGCAGGCCGATGACCCGCTTGATGAAGTCGCGCTCGGGATCTTCGGGGAACTTGAAGACGAGCACGTCGCCGCGCTCGACGTCCCCCAGGGGCAACAGCGCGCGTTCCAGCCCGGTCGCGGCTGGCGCGTAGACGAACTTGTTCACCAGCAGGTGGTCGCCGATCAGCAGGTTCTCCTCCATCGAGCCGGTCGGGATCTTGAAGGCCTGGACGACCCACGTGCGCACGAACAGGGCCAGGATCACGGCGATCACGATCGACTCGAAGTACTCCCGCGCGGTCGACTTCCTGAACGACGTCTCTCCAGCCATCTGCCTGTCTACTCCGAATCCACCGTCAGCACCGCGAGAAACGCCTCTTGCGGAATCTCCACCCGGCCTACGCGCTTCATGCGGCGCTTGCCCTCTTTCTGCTTCTCGAGCAGCTTGCGCTTCCGGCTGATGTCGCCGCCGTAACACTTCGCCAGCACGTTCTTGCGGAGCGCCTTGACGGATTCCCGGGCAATGATACGCCCCCCCACCGTCGCCTGTATCGCCACCTCGAACATCTGCCGCGGGATGAGCTTCCGCAACTTGACCGCGAGACTCCGGCCGCGCGCGTACGCCGTGTCCTTGTGCACGATGACCGACAGGGCATCCACGGGGTCGCCGTTCACCTGAAGATCGAGCTTGACGAGGGGCGACGTCCAGAAGCCGGTGACGTGGTAGTCCAGGGACGCGTAGCCCCGCGACAGCGTCTTCAGCTTGTCGTAGAAGTCGAGCACGACCTCGTTGAACGGCAGCTCGTAGGTGATCATGACGCGTTTCGAGGCCAGATACTCCAGCCCCTTCTGCACTCCGCGCTTCTCCTGGCAGAGCTGCAGGATCCCGCCGACGTAGTCGGACGGAGTCAGGATCATCGCGGTGATGACCGGCTCTTCGAGCGCGGCGATGACCCCGGGGTCCGGCAGCTTCGCGGGGCTGTCGACCTCGAACGTCTCGCCGGCGGTGGTGGTCACCCGGTAGAGCACCCCCGGGGCGGTGGTGACCAGATCCATGTCGAACTCGCGTTCGAGCCGTTCCTGAATGATCTCGAGATGCAGCAGGCCGAGGAACCCGCACCGGAATCCGAACCCCAGCGCGGTCGAGGTCTCCGGCTCGAAGAAGAACGAGGCATCGTTCAGCCGCAGCTTCTCGAGGGCCTCGCGCAGGTCGCCGTACTGGTGGCCCTCGACCGGGTAGAGCCCCGCGAACACCATCGGCTTCACTTCCGTGAAGCCGGCGCAGGACTCTCGGGCGGGCCGGGCCGCCTCGGTCAGGGTGTCGCCGATCTGCGCGTCGCTGACGGTCTTGATGCCCGCGATGACGAAGCCGACCTCGCCCGCCTCGAGCTGGCTGACGACCAGCGGCTTGGGCGAGAACACCCCGACCTGCTCGACCTCGTAGTGCTGCCCCCGCGCCATCAGGCGGACCTTCGTCTTCGGCCGGATCACCCCGTCCACCACGCGGATCAACACGACGACCCCGCGGTACGAGTCGTACCAGGAGTCGAAGATCAGCGCCTTGAGGGGACCGTCCCGTTCCCCGGCCGGCGGCGGCACGCGAGCCACCACCGCATCGAGCACGGCCCGGGCGCCCGCGCCCTCCTTGGCGCTGACGAGGAGGGCGTCGGCGGCGTCGAGCCCGACGATTTCCTCGATCTGCCGGATGGTATCGTCGGGTTGCGCCCCCGGCAGGTCGATCTTGTTCACCACCGGCACGATCTCGAGGCTCTGGTCGACGGCCAGATAGGCGTTCGCGACCGTCTGCGCCTCGACCCCCTGCGAGGCGTCGACCAGCAGCACCGCGCCCTCGCAGGCGGTCAGCGCCCGCGTCACCTCGTAGGAGAAATCGACGTGCCCCGGCGTATCGATGAGGTTGAGGACGTGCGGCACCCCCCCCTCCGGCGTATAGCTCAGCCGGACCGAGTGGGCCTTGATGGTGATGCCCCGCTCCCGCTCCAGGTCCATCGAGTCGAGCACCTGCGCCTCCATTTCCCGGGGGCGGAGGGCGCCGGTGATCTCGAGGAACCGGTCTGCGAGCGTCGACTTGCCGTGATCGATATGCGCAATTATGGAGAAATTGCGGATGTAGCGCTGATCCATGGATGGGCCGTCATTATAGTCCGTCGAGGGGAATGCGGCGGCGCGACCGCGCGACCCTGCGGCGCGTTGGAAGTTTCGCTGGCGCGACCTGCGGCGGTGCGACCGCGCGACCCTGCGGGTCGCGTTGGAAGTTTCGCTGGCGCGAAACTTCTGCGGCGCAAGTCCCGGCCGGAACGCGTCGCCTGCGACTCGATGGCCCCCGGCCAAACCCTCCAGGGGGGTCGGGGCCGGCGGGGGGCGGCGCCGCACTACGGGCAGATTCCTACGGCGCCGCCTCCCGCCGCTCGGCCAGCGGCACGAACGCCTGCGGATACTCGGGCCCCACGTACTCCGCCCGCGGCCGGATCAGGCGGTTGTTCGCGTACTGCTCCAGCACGTGCGCCGTCCAGCCCGCCACCCGGCTCGCCACGAAGATGGGCGTGAACAGATCGATGGGGATCCCGAGCGCGTGATAGGTCGACGCGGAATAGAAGTCGACGTTCGCGTCGATCCCGGTCTCTTCCTTCATCAGCTTCTCGATGCGCTCGGAGATCGCGAACCAGCCGGGCCGGCCCGACTGCTCGCCGAGGTCCCGCGACATCCGGCGCAGATGGGTCGCGCGCGGATCCTCGGTGCGATAGACCCGATGGCCGAAGCCGGGCACCCGCCGCTTGCCGGCAAGCATGCCGCGGATGGCGTCGTCGACCCGCCGGTCGTCGGCATCGTCGCCGATCGCCAGCAGCATCCGCATGACGGCGGCGTTCGCCCCGCCGTGCAGGGGTCCCTTCAGCGCCGCCACCCCCGCCACGATGGTGGAGTGCAGGTCGGTGAGGGTCGCCGCGGCCACCCGCGCCGCGAACGTCGACGCGTTCAGCTCGTGGTCGGCGTGGAGGATCAACCCCACGTCGAACGCGCGCGCGGCGAGCGCGCCCGGACGGTCCCCGGTCAGCAGATACAGGAAGTTGGCGGCGTGCCCCAGCGCCGGATCCGGCGTCATCGGCGCGCCCCCCGCGGCCAGCCTTCCCAGCGTCGCCACCAGGGTGCCGGTCTGGGCCGTCAGCCGCACCGCCTTGCGCCGCGACGCCCCGGCCGAATCGTCCCCGGCATCCGGATCGTGATGCGCCAGCGCCGACACTCCGGTGCGCACCGCATCCATGAGGTCTCCCGGCGGCAGCGACCGCAGCAGGCGGATCACCGGTTCGGGGAGGGCGCGATGCCGCGCCAGATCGGTCTGCAGGTCGCCGAGCTCGGCCCGGGTCGGCAGCCGCCGGTGCCAGAGCAGGTGGCAGACCTCCTCGAAGGTGGCGTGGCGCGCCAGATCGTGGATGTCGTGCCCGCAATAGGCCAGCACGCCGCGCTGCCCGTCGAGATAACAGATTCGCGAGGTGGCCGCGACGACCTCGTCGAGTCCCGCCGCCGGCTGCCTGATCATCGGTCCCGAAGAATAATCGTCCCGGCCGCAGACCGCAACCGCCGCCGCCGGCCGGCCGCCCGCCCCCCGGCCGGCGTCTGTATGATCGCAACCGACGCTTCCGGCCGCCCGTCCCCCGGCCGGCGTCTGTATGATCGTGGCTATGGAACCCGAGCGGCTTCGATCTCTTCTGGAGCAGGTGCGCCGGGGGGCGCTCGACGTGGACGCCGCGCAGGCGGAGGTGACCGCGTCGATGCGGCGCGCGCCGTTCGAGGACCTCGGGTTCGCCCGCGTCGATCACCACCGGGCCATCCGCCAGGGCTTCCCCGAGGTCGTCTTCGGCGCCGGCAAGACCCCGGACCAGGTGGCGGAGATCGCGGCCCGGATCGTCGAGGCGAACCAGACCCTGCTGGTGACGCGAACCGACGCCGCCGCGTTCGACGCGGTCCGCGAACGCGTGAACGACGCGGTCTTCCACGCGGGCGCCGGCATCATCAGCCGTACCGCGCACCCGGAGCCGACCGGCCGCGGCACGATTCTGGTGGTGTCCGGCGGCACCGCAGATCAGCGGGTGGCCGAGGAAGCGGTGGTCACCGCCGGGGTCATGGGCAACCGCGTCGAGCGGCTCTACGACGTCGGAGTCGCCGGCCTGCACCGGCTGCTGTCGGAACGGGCGCGTCTGGAGGAGGCCCGGGTCATCGTGGTGGTCGCGGGGATGGAGGGCGCCCTCGCGAGCGTGGTGGGCGGGCTGGTCGCGGCGCCGGTCGTCGCGGTGCCCACGAGCGTGGGCTACGGCGCCGGCGCCGGGGGCATCGCCGCATTGCTCTCGATGCTGAACAGTTGCGCGACGGGGGTCGCGGTGGTCAACATCGACAACGGCTTCGGCGCCGCCGCCCTGGCCAGCCTGATCAACCATCTCTAGGAGCTTGCTCCGTAGAACTTGCGCCGTAGAAGTTTCGCGCCAGCGAAACTTCAAACGCGACCGTCAGGTCGCGCGGTCGCGCAGCAGCCCGTGGTGAAACCGCGCGTTGCCCCGAAGAGCGGCGCACGCAGCCGGGGCTTCCGCCACGGGGTGCCAGGTTGAGCACGCCGTCGGCGCCGTGATATTCTTCCTCTTTTCAGACTTCCGCTTCTGACCTTCCGAGCATCGCGGCCAGGGTCGCTCGGAAGCCCTAGCCGGGCCAGCGTCCGTTGAGAACCGGCGCCGTTGCAGCGATGCACGCAGGAACCCAGAAGACCCTCGAGTTCGACCGCGTGGTCGAGGTGGTCGCCAGCCATGCCCTGACACCGCTGGGAGCCGGCCGGCTCGCGGAGCTGCGGCCGCTCACCGACCGGCACGCAGTCCGAACCGCGCTCGCCCACACTACCGAAGGGGTCCGGTTTCTCGCCGCCAACAACGAGGGCATCCCCCTCGAAGCGCCCAGCGACCTCGCGGGAATCCTGGCGCGGCTCGCCATCGAGGCGCAGCCCCTCGCCCCGCTCGATCTGCGGAAGCTGGCCGGCTTTCTCCAGTCGGTCGAACGGTCGTGTCAGGCGGTTCGCAATGCCGGGGGCGGGCCGTATCCGGCGCTGGCGGCGATCGTGAACGGCTGCGCCGCCTGGAAACGGGAGTGCGAGGACGTTCACCGGAAGATCGACGCCGCCGGCGACGTCAACGACGATGCGAGCCCGGAGCTGAAGACGATTCGCAGCCGCCTCCACAAGCAGCGCAACCGGCTGCGCGGGAATCTCGAATCGTTCCTGCGGGACCGGGAGACCGCCAAGTACCTGCAGGACCGGGTGATCACCGATCGCAACGGGCGGTTCGTGCTGGTCGTCCGATCGGAGCATCGCACGGCCATCCCGGGCATCGTGCACGGGAGCTCGACGAGCGGCGCCAGCCTGTTCCTCGAGCCGCTCAGCACCGTCGACGTCAACAACGAGATCGTCGCCCTGGAGCAGCACGAGAAGGACGAGGTCCGCCGCGTGCTGCTGGGGCTGTCGTCGGCCTTCCGGCGGCGCGCGGCCGACCTGCGCCGGACCCTCGCCGTCGCGACGGATCTCGACGTCGTGCAGGCGCGCGCGGCGTTCGCGGCCGCGATCGGCGGCGTGGAGCCGCAGCTCGCGACCGACGAGACCCTCGAGCTGCGGGCGGCCCGGCATCCGCTGCTGATGCGGGCGGTGACGAGCCGGCTGGAGACGCCCGCGCCGGCGGAAGGACCGGCCGAACCGGTTCCCGTCGACATCGTCCTCCGACCGCCCGACCGCGCCCTGATCGTCACCGGCCCGAACACCGGCGGGAAGACCGTCGCGCTGAAGACGGCCGGGCTGCTCACCCTCATGGCGCAGGCCGGACTGCACGTCCCGGCCGCCGCCGGCTCCGTGATCCCGGTCTTCCGGTCCGTCTTCGCGGACATCGGCGACGAGCAGTCGATCGCCGCCAACCTGAGCACCTTCTCGGGACATCTGAGCAACATCGTGGCGATGGATCGCCGGCTGGCCCTCCCGGGGTTGATTCTGCTCGACGAGGTCGGCGCCGGCACCGATCCGGCGGAGGGCGGGGCCCTGGGATGCGCGGTGGTCGAGCACTTCCGCGAACGAGGCGCGCACGTCATCGCGACCACCCACGACGACGTGCTCAAGTCCTACGGCGCCACCACGAGCGGGGTCGCCTGCGCCGCGTTCGGCTTCGACCCGGACACGTTCGCACCGACCTACCGGTTGATCTACGGCTCGGCCGGCCGCAGCCTGGCGTTGGAGATTGCCGGCCGGCTGGGCCTCGCCCCCGAGATCATCGCCGCCGCCGCGCATCGGCGCAGCGCCCGCGAGGCCCAGCTCGCGGAGCATCTGGCCCGGATCGACACGGACCGCCGGCGGCTCGACCAGCTTCGCGAGGAGCTCGGGGAACGCGAGCGGTCGCTGACCACGCAGACCGCCGGGCTCGCCCGGCGCGAGCGCGAGCTCGAAGAGCGGGAGCAGGCCGCGCGGAAGCGGTTCGAACAGTCGCTCGCCGAGCGGCTCCGAGCCGCCCGGGACGAGGTCGACGGGATCGTCGGCGGCCTGCGCGAACGCATCGCCTCCCTCGAGCGGGAGGCCGCCGGCCGGATCGACAACCGGGAACGGGCGCTGTCGACGGGGGACAGCGGGACCCTGAGGGCCGAGGCGCAGACGGCGCTCGACGGCGTCGTCCGACGGCTCGAGGTTCCCGCCCCGGCGCCCGCGCCCGCCCCGGCGGCGCCGCCGCCGCCGCCGCTCGACGTCGAGGTGGGGGCCTGGGTGACGGTGGCGACCCTCGGGGTCGACGGAGCGGTGCGGTCGCTCCACGGTCAGGACGCCGAGGTGGAGGTGAACGGCAAGCGGTTGCGGGTGCCGCTCACCGCGCTGCGGGCTGCGAGCGGGCGCCGAACCGCGCCGCGCCGGCCTCGCAGCCAGGTCGCCATTCACGTCGAGGAGCCGGCCGGGGCGCTCGAGGAGCTGAACGTCATCGGGTGCCGGGTCGATGAAGCCCTGTCGCGGGTGGAGAAGCACCTCGACCATGCCCTGATGAGCGAGACCCGTACCGTGCGCTTCGTGCACGGGCACGGCACCGGCCAGTTGCGGCGCTCGATCACCCGGCTTCTCGATACCCATCCGAGCGTCCGGCGGGTATCGGCGGCGGCGCCCGAGGACGGGGGCGGCGCGGTCACGATTGCCGAGCTGAAGGACTGACCTGCGGACATGGGCCTGTTTCCCCAATCGTTCATCGACGATCTCAAGTCGCAAGCGGACATCGTGCAGATCGTGCAGGACTACGTCCCGCTCCGGAAGGCAGGCGCCAGCCACCGGGGCCTCTGCCCGTTTCACGCCGAGAAGACCCCCTCGTTCCATGTCCATCAGGACAAGGGCTTCTTCCACTGCTTCGGATGCGGCGTGGGCGGAGACGTCGTGAAGTTCATCGAGCTCCAGGAGAAGCTCGGTTTCCAGGACGCGGTGCGCCACCTCGCGCAACGCATCGGCGTCCAGGTTCCCGAGCCCACCACGGATCGGGACGCCGCGGCGGAGGCGGAACGCGAGGCGCTCCTCGGTATCCACGAGGCGGCGGCGGAGTTCTTCACGGCGTGTCTGGCCGAGGCGGCGGGCGGGACGGCCCGGGACCATCTCGCCGCCCGTGACATCACCCCGGACACCGCCGCGCGGCTCGGGCTGGGTTTTGCGCCGCCGGCCCGCGACCGCCTGAACACGCACCTGCGCGCGCGCGGCTGGTCGGACGACCTCCTCGTGCGGAGCGGCCTGGCGATCGCCCGGGAGGGAGGACCGCTCGTCGACCGGTTCCGGAACCGGCTGGTCATTCCGATCGCCCGGGACAGCGGGACGATCATCGGCTTCGGCGCACGGGCCCTGCATCCGGACCAGCCGGCGAAGTACCTGAACTCGCCGGAGACCGCTATCTACTCGAAAGCGCGTACACTGTATGGGCTCCATCTGTCGAAGCGCGCCATTCGCGAGGCCGGGCACGCGATCCTGGTGGAGGGGTACTTCGATCTCGCGCAGGCGGTGCAGGCGGGTGTCGCCCCGGTGGTGGCCTGCTGCGGCACCGCCGTGGGAGAACAGCAGGTTCGGTTGCTCCGGCGCTTCACGTCGAGGGTGATTGTGAGCTTCGACCCCGATCCGGCGGGCGCCGAGGCCGCGGCCCGCTCCGGCGAGTTGATGCTCGCCCAGGGGCTGCAGGTCAACGTGGCAGTGCTCCCGGACGGCGAGGACCCCGACACCTGCATTCGGAACCACGGGGTCGATCGGTACAGAGAAACGATCCGCGGGTCCCGGCCGTATCTGAAGTACGTGCTGGATCGCGAGGCGTCGCGGCGGGACCTGACCCGCGGCGACCACCGGCGCGAGTTCGTGACGCGGATGCTGGAGGTGGCGGCGCGCATCCCGGAGGCGGCGGAACGCGATCAGTTCGCCGACAGTCTGGCGCATCGGGCGGGCATTCTCGAGGACGTCGCGCGCCGGGAGATCCGCAAGGCGGCGGTGGCCCGGCGGACGGCGGTCGACGAACGCCGCCTATCGCTCGGGCGGAAGCCGAAGCCGTTCGAGAAGGGCCTGATCTGGGCCCTGGTGCGGGATACGGCGGCGGCGATGGAGATCATCGCAGGGCTGGACGACGACGATATCGCGGGCCTGGCGACCGAGCCGATTCTCGCCGCCGCTCGATCGCTGGCCGGCTGGCCCGGCGATGCCGTCTTCGAGACGCTCAGGGAGCGTCTGACTACCGAAGAGGCAGACTGGATGGCGCGGGTCGGAGCCAGAGATCGCCCGCCCGCGGCGGCCGTCGACTGCGGGTACGAGATCAAGCTTCTGGGGTACCGGCGCCAGCGCGCCGCAGTCCAGGACGAGATCGCTCGCTGCCAGCAGATCGGCACCCCGTCGGCCCTCGCCGAGCTCGATCTACTCCTGCAGAAGAAGCAGGAACTGTCGACGAAGCTGGAGTCCTGAGATCCTGAAGGTCCTTTCGAGGAGGAATGCTCTTGTCGCTCGAAGAGAAGTACGACGAAGTCAGGCAGCTCATCCAGATCGGCAAGGAGAAGGGGTACCTGCTCTACGACGAGGTCAACGAGCTTCTCCCGCCCGACATCACCACATCCGACGAGCTCGACGAGCTGTTCACGACGTTCGGCAACGCCGGCATCGAGGTCGTGGACTCGGAGCAGAAGTACCGGGATGACAAGCTGCTCGACCGCCGCAGCGAAGGCTCGGACATGGAGCTGGACCTGACGCCGAGCGCGATCGACAAGACCAACGACCCGGTCCGGATGTACTTGCGCGAGATGGGCACGGTGCCCCTGCTGACCCGGGAAGGGGAAGTGGCGATCGCCAAGCGCATCGAGCGCGGCAAGCTGTCGATCATGAAGGCGGCCTCGCGGATGCCGCTCATCGTTCGGAAGGTCGTCGGGATGGGCGACCAGATGAAGAGCGGCGAGCGCACCATTCGCGAGATCGTCGTTTTCCAGGACGACGAGATCACCGAAGAGAAGATAAACCGCCTCGCCCGCGGCGTGCTGGCTCAGATCGAGCGCATACGGAGGGCTCGGGAAGAGGTCGCGCGCCGGGAAACGCTGCTCGGGGAGATCTCCCGGCGCGAGAAGAGGAAGTACCGGGGACTCCATCGGAATGTGCTGCGAGCCCGGGTGGCGCTGTCCCGGCTGATTCGCGGGGTCGATTTCACGGAAGGCGTCAAGCGACGGCTCGTGGACGGCGCCAAGGAAGCGGTGGAGGCGATACGGGAGATCCAGAGCGATATCGAGCATCTCGATCGGCAACTGAAGTCCAAGACGCCCCGGCGGGACGAGGACCGGAAGCGGCTCACGCGCCGACACCGCGAGCTCCGGACCCGGCTGCGCACCGGGGCGGAAGAGCTCCGGCAGCCGGTGCCGGAAATCGAGCAGATACACCGCGCCATCTTCCGCGGGGAAATGCTCGCCGAGATGGCCAAGAAGGAGCTCGTCGAGGCCAATCTGCGGCTGGTGGTCTCCATCGCCAAGAAGTACACGAACCGCGGTCTCCAGTTCCTCGACCTCATTCAGGAAGGCAACATCGGCCTGATGAAGGCGGTCGACAAGTTCGAGTACCGCCGCGGCTACAAGTTCTCGACCTACGCGACGTGGTGGATCCGCCAGGCGATCACGCGGGCCATCGCCGATCAGGCCCGAACGATCCGGATCCCCGTGCACATGATCGAGACGATCAACAAGTTGATACGCACCTCGCGGGCACTGGTGCAGGAGCTCGGACGGGAGCCGACGTCGGAGGAGATCGCCGAACGGATGGACATCCCGGTGGGCAAGGTCCGCAAGGTGCTCAAGATCGCCCAGGAGCCGATTTCACTCGAGACGCCGATCGGAGAAGAAGAGGACAGCCACCTGGGCGATTTCATCGAAGACCGCCAGGAGGTCTCTCCCGCCGACGCGGTGATCAACCTCAACCTCAAGGAGCAGACGGAGAGCGTGCTGCGCACCCTGACGCCGCGCGAGGAACGGGTCGTCAAGATGCGTTTCGGCGTGGGCGACGGCAGCGAGCACACCCTGGAGGAGGTCGGCCAGAACTTCGCGGTGACCCGGGAGCGCATCCGGCAGATCGAGGCCAAGGCGCTGCGCAAGCTGCGGCATCCGTCACGCAGCCGGCGATTGCGCGCGTTTCTCGAGGGCACGTAGGAGGCTGCGGCGATGCGCCGTCCTGATCGGGCCCATAGCTCAGCGGTAGAGCCGCCGGCTCATAACCGGTCTGTCCCAGGTTCGAATCCTGGTGGGCCCACCACCTGAACGAGTCGACCATGACCGCCGGAACGCTGCGCGTCTCGCCAACACGCTCGACGAGCGCCGCGTGGTGTGCCTGCCCCGCCTTCACGGCGGGGTTTTTTTTGCCCGGATCCCGGTTCCGACGACACCATCCGTGGAGACGCGACACCCGATGCTGCCCGATCTCGATCGGTTGATACGCCTGCAACGACTCGACACCGCGACCCTCGAAATGCGGCGCACGGTCGCCGCCATCCCCGAACGCATGACCGCGCTCGACGACCGGCTGCACGCGACCCGGGCCCGGGTGGACGCCGCCCGGCGCGAACGGGAGGAGACGCAGAAGAGCCGGCGGGAAGTCGAGAAGCGCCTCGGCGAGGTTCAGAGCCGGCTGTCCCGGTTCAAGGATCAGCTCATGGCCGTCAAGACCAACAAGGAATACACGGCCATGCAGCACGAAATCGGGAGCGCCGAGGAGGAGGTGGCCCGGCTCGAAGACACCATTCTCGAGCAGATGCTGCAGATCGACGAGCTCGACGCCGCCGTCGACGCGGCCGAGAGCGCGGACCGCGAGGAGGCCGCGGCCGGCGAGCGTGAACGCGCCGAGCTCGAAACCGGACGCGTCAGGATGGAACGCGAGCTGACGGGCGCCTCGGACGAACGGGCCAGACTCACCGAGAGCATCAGCCCGGCGAGCCTCCGGCTCTTCGAATCCATAGCCGGCCAGCGGCAGGGGCTGGCGGTGGTGGAAGCCAGGAACGGGCACTGCACGGTGTGCAACGTGCGACTGCGCCCGCAGGTCTTCAACCAGATCCTGCTCCGCACCGAGCTGATTCGCTGCGAGAGCTGCCTGCGGGTGCTGTATCACGACCCCAACCGGGTCCCCGACCAACCCGCAGAGGAGCCGCCGGAGGACGGGTCGGCGTAATGACCCACCGCAGCCCGACGGCCCGGCTTGCCGCTACTCCGCGCGCCGGCGCAGAAAGACGGGTACCTCGAGGTCGGAATCGGCCTCCGGCTCCCGCGGGTCGCCGTTCCGGCCGGCTTCCATCCGGTCCGGCACCGGCAGCGTGATCACCGGCCGGCGCCGCAACGGCGTCTCCGCGGGCGCCTCGACGCTCGCATCGTCCTTCCAGTCCGCGTACTGCTGGAGATCGACCGGCGTGTCGGCGGCCCTCCGGTCCAGCTTCGACGTGGCCTCCTTCGAATCGATGCCGGTCGCGATCACCGTGAGCTTGACCTCGTCCTCCATATCGTGATCGATGACCACCCCGAAGATGATGTTCGCGTCTTCGTGCGCCGATTCCTGGATGACGGAGGTCGCTTCGTGGACCTCGGCCAGCGAGAGGTCGTTGCCGCCGGTGATGTTGATGATGACCCCGCGGGACCCTTCGACGGTCGCGTCCTCGAGCAGGGGACTGGAGATGGCCTCGTTCGCCGCATCGATCGACTTCGTCTCGCCGTGACCGATGCCGGTCCCCATGACCGCCAGCCCGGCGCCGGACATGATCGCCTTGACGTCCGCGAAGTCGAGGTTGATGAGTCCGGGCTTCAGAATGAGGTCCGAGATGCCCTGAATGGCCTGGCGCAGCACATCGTCCGCGGAGGCGAACGCCTCGGGCAGCGTCGTCGAACGATCGGTGGTGATCAGCAGCCGCTCGTTCGGAATCGTGATCATCGTGTCCACGCATTCGCGCAGCTCCGCGAGACCGCGCTCCGCCTGGAGCTGGCGCCGGCGCCCCTCGAACTTGAACGGCTTCGTGACGACGGCCACCGTCAGCGCCCCCAGCTCGCTCGCGAGGCTGGCGATGACCGGCGCCGCCCCGGTGCCGGTGCCGCCGCCGAGGCCCGTCGTCACGAAGACCATGTCCGCCCCGTCGAGGGCCGAGATGATCTGATCGGTGTCCTCGAGGGCCGCCTGCCGGCCGACGGCCGGCGCCGCCCCCGCGCCGAGCCCCTTCGTGAGCTTGGCGCCGATCTGGATGCACAGCGGCGCCTCGCTGTGGCTCAACGCCTGAGCATCGGTGTTGGCGACTATGAACTCGACCGCGGTGACACCGGAGCGGACCATGCGATTGACCGCATTGCTTCCCCCGCCTCCGACCCCGATGACCTTGATGCGCGCTCCCAACGCGTCGACCGGGTCGTGGATCGTGAGGCGCGGGCCCTGTTTGTCGGATGCCGGTTCCTGGCGAGCGACCTCGTCACCGCGTGCATCTTTCAGCCCAGAAGATTCCATCTACCCCCCCTTGTCCTTCCGCCAACGTGCCGCCGGTCCGGCACCGCGCCCATCGCACCGACTGCCGGAACGGCGGATTCCCGAAGCCGCCGTCGTCCGAACGACCGGGTCATGCCCAAATGCGGCCTCGGGCCCGCCCCAGGAACCGGAACAACCCCCTCAGGCGACCGGTGAGACTCCGATCGCCGTTCCACCAACTCGCACGCACCTGCTCCAGCATCTGGCGGCGGTGCGCGTGCTGCACCAGTCCGACCCCGGTTGCGAACGCGGGGCTGTTGACGTGATCGCTGAACCCCCCGACGTTGACGGGGCATCCGCGGCGGATCGGCAGGTCGAAGATCTGCTCCGCGATCTCCGGCATCCCCTCCAACAGGGCCCCGCCGCCACACAGCACGATGCCGGAATGCAGGGAATCCTCGTAGCCGGCGCGCCGTATCTCGTCCCACAGCTTGTGGAACAGTTCCTCCGCTCGCGGCTGCAGAATTCGGGACAGCACCCGCCGGGACATCTCCCGCGGCGGCCGCCCCCCGACGCTCGCCACCTCGATGCGCTCCTGCTCGTCGACCATCGAGTCGAGGGCGCACCCCTTCTGGCGCTTGATCTTCTCGGCGTCGTGAATCGGCATGCGCAGCTCGACCGCGATATCGTTCGTGAAGTGGTCGCCTCCCAGGGTGACGACGCCGGTGTGCCAGAGGCTGCCGCGCTCGAAGATGGCGAGGTCGGTCGTGCCGCCGCCGATGTCGACCAGCGCCACTCCCAGGTCCCGTTCGGCGGTGGTCAGCACCGATTCGCTCGCCGCCAGTTGCTCGATGAACATGTCGGCGACCTCCATCCCCGCCCGGTTCACGCAGGCGATGATGTTCTGGGTCGACGAGATGCTGCCGGTGACCACGTGCACGTTGACCTCGAGGCGGGACCCGGTCATGCCGACCGGCGCGCTGATCCCTTCCTGGCCGTCGACCATGAAGTTCTGGGCCAGGAGGTGCACGATCTCGCGTCCCGCCGGCAGCGTCACCGCCTTGGCGGCATCGATCGCACGGCTGACGTCTCCGCGGGTGATCTCGCGATGCCGGTCCGCCACCGCAACGACGCCGCGGCTGTTGAACGCCCTGAGGTGCGCCCCGGAGAGACCGAGCGCCACCGAATCGATCTCGACGCCGGCGGTGAGCTCGGCTTCCTCGATCGCCTTCCTGATCGATTCGACCGCGGCATCCACGTTGACGACGACCCCGCGCTTGATGCCCTGCGCCTCGACGACTCCGACCCCGGTGATGTCGATACGGCCATCGTCGAGGGGTTCGGCCACGATGGCCGCCACCTTCGACGTGCCGACATCGAGACCGACGAGATGATTTTCCTTTCGTGCCATGGAACCCCCGTCATCGACGCGACGCAAAGGCACCACCCGGAACGGCCGCCGACCAATCGGCGACCCGCCGCCCCGGGCCCGACACCGGCCGACCGGCCGACCGGACGTACACGCGCGGGTCGAACCGCAGATCGACCTCGTCGATGTCCCGGACCCGCTCGCGCAGCACCGGCGCCAGCTCGGCGTAGAGCCGCAGCCGTTCGAGAAACCGGTCCGTTCCCAGATGCAGCAGCGCCACGTCGTCATCGAGCAGCACGACCGCGTCGTGGGGATCGGCGACGTCGATCTGGGAAACGGCATTCAGCACGTCCGGCCGACTCGCCAGTTGCGCCAACAGCCGGGCGGCCAGCGCCATGCGCCCCGGGTCGACGATCTCCGCATCTTCCTCCCCGCCCTCCAGGCCATCGACGATGGGGAAGTCGAGCTGCGCGAAGCGCGGGCCGTAGAGGTCGACGACCACGCCCGACGCATCCACCAGAAACAGCCGGCCGCCGAACCGGGCGAGGGCGACAGGGCGGCGCTCGCGCACGAGGACCTCGACCGTCGACGGCAATCGGCGGCGCAGGGTGACCCCGGCCAGCCAGGGCGACGCGGCGAGACGCCGCTGGTGCTCCGCCAGATCGACCGACAGGATGCCGGCGCCTCGCAGACCCGACATCAGCGCAAGCACCTCCCCGTCCGACAACTGCTCGTTGCCGCGCACGACGATGTTGTCGACGGCCAGAAACGACGCGGCGGGCAAGCCCGTCGCCGCCATCCATCCCCCCAAGCACAGGCCGCCGGCCAGACTCAGGCCGCGCGCGATACCCACCCACTGCCGCCTGACTCCGGCGGCGAGCCGCCTCAGGCGCGAGGCCCCCGGAGCGGTGTCGTTCGGAGCGGAACGGATGGACAGGACGTCTCCAGGCACGACCGTCATCCCCCCCCGGCCCCGCCGGCCGCCGCCTCGATCGCCTCGAGCAGACCGGCGCCGACCCCGCCGATCGGCCCTGCCCCCAGCGTGAGCACCAGATCGCCGGGCTGCGACAGATCCGCCACCAGGGGCGCGACCTCGTCGAGGGTGCGCACGTAGTGCACGGGCCGGTCGGTCTCCCGGCGCACCGCACGGACGAGCCGCTCGGTCGTGATGCCCGGGAGCGGACGCTCCCCCGCGGCGAAGATGTCGACGAGAACCACGACGTCGGCGGTCGCCAGCACCTGGGCGAACCGATCGAGGAACCGGGCCGTCCGCGAATAGCGATGGGGCTCGAAGACCACCACCAGCCGGTCGTGGGGCTGCTGGCGGGCCGTCGCCAGCACCGCGGCGATCTCGGTCGGGTGGTGGCCGTAGTCGTCGACGATCCGGACGCCGGCCGCCGTGCCGCGATCCTCGAACCGCCGACTGACACCGGTGAACCGCCGGAGCGCCGCCCCGATCGCATCCGGCTCCAGGCCGACCTCCACCCCGACGGCGAAGGCGGCGAGCCCGTTCAGCAGGTTGTGCGGTCCCGGCACCGGGACCTCGAACGGCGCCGTCTCGCGCCGCCCCAGCCGGGTGTACCGCACCTGGCAGCGTGACCCGCCGGGGCCGCACACCGGTGCGTGACCGACCACGTCGGCGGTCGCATCCTCGAGCGCGTAGGTCACGACTCGCCGCTCGATGCGATCCCGCAGGGCAGCCACCCCGGGGTCGTCCGCACAGATCACCACCGAGCCCGATTGGTCGGTCTGGTTGGCGAAACGCGCGAGGGTGTCCTGCAGCCGGTCGAACGTACCGTAATAGTCGAGATGCTCCGCCTCGAGATTGGTCAGGACCGCGATCCGGGGCCGCAGCGCCAGCAGCGACGGCTCGCTCTCATCCGCCTCGACCACGAAGTGGGGTCCGTTCCCGATTCTCGCGTTGCTGTCGAAGGCCTCGACCCGAGCCCCCACCACCACCGCCGGATCCTGTCCGCACTCGGCGAGCATCACCGCCACCATCGACGAGGTGGTGCTCTTGCCGTGCGTCCCGGTGACCGCGATGGCGGATCGCGGAGCCGCAAGCCCGGCCAGCATGACGCCCCGCCGCACCACCGGCAGGTGGCGCCGCCGGGCCTCGACGATCTCGGCATTGTCGTCGGGCACCGCGGCCGAGACGACCACGACGTCCGCGCCGGCGACCCGGCCGGCGTCATGGCCGATCTCCACGGCGACCCCGCGCGCCCGCAACCGCTCGGTGGCCGCCGAGGCCGTCAGGTCCGAGCCGCTGACCTCGTAGCCGAGACCGCACATCATTTCAGCCACACCGCTCATGCCGACACCGCCCACCCCGACGAAGTGCACGCGGCGGGTATCCGGGGGCAGACCATGGCTGACCGCCAACTGCGACCGCCGGTTCTCCCCGGAAAGCTGTTTCTCCACCCGCTCACGTTCTCCACCTGCTCACGCGTCGCTCGCCTCTCCGATAAGGCCCTCGGCCCGGTCGACGATGATGGACACCGCACGCGGCCTGGCCAGAGCTCTCGCCGCCGCCGCCATCCGCCGGCGCCGTTCGTCATCCATGGCGAGCGCGAGCACCCGCGCCGCCAGCCGCCCTCCGCTCAGGCCCGCTTCCAGCAACATCTCAGCCGCCCCCCGCTCCGCCAACACCTCGGCGTTCGCCTGCTGGTGGCCGTCGGCGGCGCCGGGCAGCGGCACGAGCACGGCCGGACGCCCCGCCGCCGCCAGCTCGGCGAGGGTGGTCGCGCCGGCGCGACTGACGACGAGGTCCGCCCGGCGCATGATGTCGGCCATCTGCTCGAAGAACGGCGCCACCCGCGCCGACACCCCCGCCCGTATGTACGCCTCCTGCACGGCGTCCTGATCGCGCCGGCCGGTCTGATGCGTGACTGCAAGGGGGACGTCCGCCGCGGCCAGGGCCGGCGCCGCCGCCATCATCGCCACGTTGATGGCGTGGGCGCCCTGCGATCCCCCGAGCACGAGCAGATGCACGGGCCGCGGCGACGGCCTCCCGGGGGCCGGCTCGAAGAACTCCGTCCGGACCGGATTGCCGGCCACGAACCCCTTGCCGCGAAACCGCGGCAGGGTCACGTCGTGCGACACGGCCGCGGCGCGGACCACCGGCGCCAACAGCCGGTTGGTGATTCCGGGCGTCACGTTCTGTTCGAGCACCATCGTGGGAATCCGCCGCAACGCCGCCAGCAGGACGACCGCCCCGGCCGAGTAGCCGCCCAGTCCGATGACGAGATCGGGAGCGACCCGATCGATCGCCCGCCACGCGTCCCAGGCACTCAGCGGCAGCAGGGACAACCCGCGGATCCGCGCCGGCCAGGACGTGCCCTTCAACCCGGCGCTGCGAATCAGCACGTGCTCGAATCCCTGGTCGTTCACGGTCCGAACCTCGGCGCCGCGGCCGGTGCCGGCGAAGACGATCCGCGCCGCCGGGTGCCGGCGCCGGATCTCCCGGGCCACCGCAATGCCGGGATAGAGATGCCCGCCGGTGCCGCCCCCGCTCATCAGCACGTGCGGTCCGGACATGGCCCCAACGGTCTCCCGCGCATCTCACCACCTCGCCGGCGGGCATGCGCCCACCCGCCGTCCTGCCGTCGCCGCGCCGCGTCATCCCGGCCGCACCACCGGCGCCCGCCGCGGCGACGTGTGTTGCGAGACGTTCAGCAGAATGCCCATCGCCAGCAGGTTGACGAGCATGGACGAACCGCCCGCGCTGACGAACGGCAACGGAATGCCCTTGGTCGGCAACAGCCCCAGCACGACGCTGATGTTGAAGAAGGCCTGAAACGACACCATCATCGTGATCCCGAGCGCCAGGAACGCCCCGAACCGGTCCGGCGCGGCCGTCGCGATCTCCAGTCCGCGCCACAGGATGACCCCGAAGCACAGCAGCACGACGAACGCCCCGACGAGTCCGGTTTCCTCGGCGATCACGGCGTAGATGAAGTCGGTGTGCGGATGCGGCAGGTAGAAGAGCTTCTGCACGCCGGCCATCAGCCCCTGCCCCAGCAGCCCCCCCGTGCCCACGGCGATCTGCGATTGGATGATCTGGTATCCGTGGCCGTACTGATCGGCCCAGGGATCGAGGAACGTGAGCAGCCGCTGGACCCGGTACGGCTCGCTGATCATGACCGCGACCAACGCCGGAGCGAGGACCAGCGTCGCGCCCGCCAGATGGCGGTAGGGCAGGCCGGCCGCGAACACCATCACGCCGACGATCGCGGACAGGGTGAACGCGGTCCCGAAGTCGGGCTCGAGCACGATGAGGCCGCAGACGAGACCGGTGACGAGGACCACCGGGCCCAACGCCCGGAAGACCCCCCGGTCCATCGACTCCATGCGCCGCTCGAGGGCGGCGGCGGCAAACAGGATGACCGCGACCTTGGCGAGCTCCGAGGGCTGGATGCCGACGCCTCCGATCGAGAACCACCGGCGCGTCCCGTTGATCGCGGGTCCGAAGAAGACGGCCACGAGGGCCACGACCGAGACCGCCAGCGCGCTCCGGATCACGAGCGGCCGCCGCAACAGGCGGTAGTCGACCCGCATGGCGATGCCGAGCAACCCGATGCCGAGGACGGCCCAGAGCATCTGCTTGAGCAGAAAGAAGTACGGCGGCTGCTGGAAACGGCCCATGGCGAGGACCGCCGAAGCGCTGTAGACCATCACCGCGCTGGCGCACACCAGCAGCAGGGTGGCGAGAAACAGCACCTTGTCTGATTTCAGCTTTCGCGCCATAGTCGTAGCCCGCGATGGCGGATTCCCGACGCAGCCCTAAAGTCCGGGCCGCTTCGACCCGACATCCAGAAGCGTGAGCGGTCAGCAGTCATCAGCCGCGCGCGAGGAGAAGACACCGACCTCGCAGACCGAGGCAGCCTGCGTTCCCAGCGGTCGACTCTCCCCCGCCGCGACACGACTGATGACTGCTCACTGCTCACGCTTCGTTCCGACCTCCTCCCGCAGGCGGGCCACCGCCTGCACGAACACCCGGCCGCGTTCGGCGTAGTCCCGGAACATGTCGAGACTCGCGCACGCCGGCGCCAGCAGCACCGTGCCCCCGGGGACCGCGAGTCCATAGGCGGCGCGGACGGCGTCATCGAGCGACCCGGCCTCGACGACCCGCACCGCCGGCTCGAACGTCTCGCGGATTCGCCGGCGGATCTCGCCGATGGCGACGACCGCATCGGCCCGGCGCTCGAGCAACGGGACGAGCGACCCGAGATCGCCCCCCTTGAAACGCCCGCCCATGATGACCACGAGGCGATCGCCGCAGCTCTCGATGGCGCATCGCGCCGCCGCCACGTTCGTCGCCTTGGAATCGTCGACGAACCGCACCCCCGCCACCTCGCCGGCCGGCTCCAGGGCATGGTCGAGCCCGGTGAACCGATCCACGGCCCGGGTCATGTCGCCCGCGGACACGCCGACGAGGCTCGCCACCGCGCTCGCGGCGAGGACGTCGCTCAGCAGATGCCGGCCCATCAGATGTACCGCCGAGAGCGGCACCAGGGGATCGTCGCCGGCCGCGGTTCGACGCACGATGGTGTCGCCCGCCACCGCGACGCCGGCGTCGATCGGCTCGCTCAGGGCGTAGGCGACCCGCCGGGCGCGGCTCGCGCGCGCCAGGCGCAGGACCTCGGGGTCGTCAGCGTTGACGACCAGCGTGTCGGCCGCGGTCTGGTTGGCGAAGATGCGCGCCTTGGCCGCCGCGTAGGCGGGGTATCCGCCGTGCCGGTCGAGATGGTCGCCGTGCAGGTTGAGCAGCACCGCGATCGAGGGCCGGAACGTCCGGGTCAGCTCGAGCTGAAAACTGGACGCTTCGACCACGTGGACCATCCCGGGGGTGGACTCGTCCACCTGCGTGCTGAGCGCGGTCCCCACGTTCCCCCCCACCGACACGTCCCAGCCGCCGGCCTCGAGCATCCGCCCCACGAGCACCACCGTCGTCGACTTGCCCTTGGTCCCGGTCACCGCCACGACGCGCCCCCGCAACCAGCGGCAGGCCAGCTCGAGCTCGCCGATGAGGGGAACGCCCCGCCGCCGGACCTCGTCGAAGACCGCCAGCCCGGGAGGCACGCCGGGGCTCAGCACCACGAGATCCGCCCGCGCCAGCGTGTCGGCCCGGTGTCCGCCGAGCTCGAGCTCGATGCCGGCGTCCTGCAGGCGCCGGACCGGCTCGGCGACCTCGGGGCGCCGCTCGGTCAGGACCACGCGCGCGCCGCGGGCCGCGAGGAGCTGCGCCGCCGCCACGCCGCTGCGCGCTGCCCCCACCACCACGACCGTCGAGCCCCGCACGGAAAATGCACTCATCGCAGCTTCAGGGTGGCGAGGCTGAAACAGGCGAAGACCACGGCGGCGATCAGGAACCGGCTGATCACCTTCGGCTCGCTCCACCCGATCAGCTCGCAGTGATGGTGGAGCGGGGCCATCCGGAAGACCCGCTGGCCGGTGAGCTTGAACGACCCGACCTGAATCACGACGGAGGCGGCCTCGATGACGAACACCGCGCCCACGATCGGCAGCAGCAGCTCCTGCTTGATGAGGATGGCCACGGTCCCCAGGGCGCCGCCCAGCGCGAGGGACCCGACGTCGCCCATGAACAGCTCGGCGGGGTGCGAGTTGTACCAGAGGAAGCCGAGGCCGGCTCCGACCAGGGCTCCGCAGAACACCGTGAGCTCGGCCGCCGGCGCCACGTGGGTCAGCAGCAGGTACTCGGCGAAGGTCGCGTGGCCGGTTACGTAGGCGAGCGCGGTCATCGCCGCCGCCGCGACGATGAAGAGGCTGATGGCCAGGCCGTCGAGCCCGTCGGTCAGGTTGACGGCGTTCGAGAAGAACACCATCACCAGCATCCCGAACGGGACGTACAGCCACCCGAGGTCGGGGGTGAGCTGCTTGAAGAACGGCAGGATGAGCTCGGTGTCGTAGAGCTCGCGGCCGCTCATCCACAGCAGGGCGAGGCCGACGGCCAGGGCCACGACGCCCTGGCCGATGAGCTTGTAGCGCGGGCGGAGCCCGTTGTGGGTGCGGCGGACGATCTTCAGGTAGTCGTCCAGGAAGCCGACGAGCCCGAACGCGATCATGGAGAGCGTGGCGATCCACACGTAGGGGTTGGTGAGGTCGCCCCACGCCAGCGTCGGGACCGTCGCCGCGGCCAGGATGAGCAGCCCCCCCATCGTCGGGGTGCCCGCCTTGGACTGGTGCCCGGTCAGGTCGTCCCGCACGATCTGTCCGATCTGGAACTCGCGGAGGGTGCGGATCAGCCACGGGCCCACGACGAGGCTGATCACGAACGCGGTGGTGCCGGCCGCGGCAGTACGGACGGTGATGTACTGGACGACGTTCAGCGGCGGATACAGGAGGTGATACAGCATCACGTCCCCTCCGTTCCGGCCGCCCGCTCCGCGCAGAGCCGCGTCACGACCAGATCGGTCCGCACGCCCCTCGACCCCTTGACGAGCACGACGTCGTCGTCGCGGATCAATGCCGCCGCGCGCGCCGCCGCCTCCTCGCTGCTGTCGCAGTGGAGCACGCTGGCGGCGGCGGCGCCGGCATCGACCGCGGCCCGCCCGAGGGCCCGCGCGGGGTCCCCGCCGACCGTCAGCAGGAGCCCCAACCCGGCCGCGGCCCGGCCGGCCGCCCGGTGCAGATCGACCGAACGGGCGCCCAGCTCGAGCATCTCGCCGAGCACCGCCACCCGGCGTCCGGCGCTCGTGCCGCGCGGCAGGGCCGCCAGCGCCGTCTCCACGGCCAGCGGACTGGAGTTGTAGGAGTCGTCGATCACCACCACGCCGCCCGCCAGCCGGTGTATCCGCCCGCGATGCGGCGGGGCCTCCACCGTCGCCGCCCGCTCGACCGCCGCGGCCAGCGGCACCTCGAGGGTGGTCGCGACCGCGATCGCCGCGAGGACGTTGGCGAGATTGCCGCGGCCGAGCAGCCGCGTGCGCAACGCCGCGGAGCCGGCCGGGCTGCGGAGACGCGCCCGCATGCCGTCCAACCCGAGGTCCTCGACCCCGCTTGCGGTCACGTCCGCCTCGACATCGGTTCCGAACGTCACGACCCTCCCCGGAAAGCCGGACACCCGGCGCATGACCCGCGGATCCGCCGCGTTGGCCACGGCCACGGCGTCTCGCCCCGCCCCCGTCAGGATCTCCGCCTTGGCATCGGCAATCGCCTCGATCGACGGAAAGAACGCGGCGTGCGCCTCGGCGACATTCGTCCACACCCGCACGTCGGGTTCGGCGATGTCCACGAGGCGACGAATCTCTCCGGGACCGCTCATGCCAAGCTCCACTACCGCCATCTCGGGCCGGGCGCGCAACTCCAGCAACGACAAAGGCAACCCGATGTGGTTGTTCAGGTTGCCGCGATTACGAAACACGCGGTAGCGCGTCGAGAGCAGCGCCGCCGCCAACTCCTTGGTCGTGGTCTTCCCGACACTGCCGGTGACCGCGACCACCCGGGCGCCCGAGCCTCGCCGGACATGGCGGGCGAGCGTCTGCAACGCGTGCAACGTGTCATCGACGACGATCCCCGGCGACGGCGGCGTTCCGAGCGCCGCCGCATCGCTGACGAGGGCTCCGGCGGCGCCGCGCTCCAGGGCATCCGCCACGAAGCGGTGTCCGTCGAAGCGGGCCCCGCGGATCGCGATGAAGAGATCGCCGCGACAGAGCGAGCGGGAGTCGATCGAGACGCCGGTGGCGCGGGTCCCGCCCGCACCGGTGATCGGCCGGCCCCCGACGGCTCCGGCCAGATCGCCCAACGTCATCGACCATGATTCGCCCATCTCCTGCGCCACACCCGGGCTGTCCCGTTCCGGCGGCCCGACCTGCCACGGCGCGATCTCCGTTCAAGGCTTCACGACGCCCGCACCCCGGAGCCGCCGGTTCGCGAGCGCCTCCCGGGCCACCACACGGTCCTCGAACGGCAGCCGCGCGTCGCCGATCTCCTGCACGCGCTCGTGCCCCTTGCCGGCGATGACGACGGCATCACCGGGCTCGGCCTCGGCGATGGCGCGCTCGATCGCGGCGCGGCGATCGACGACCGCGAGGTGCCGGCAGCCCGTCGCGCCGCCCGACGTCGAGACGACGCCGCGGCGAATCTCATCGATGATGCGATCCGGATCCTCGGACCGCGGGTTGTCGGAGGTCAGCACCACCAGGTCGCTGAGCCTGGCCGCCACCGCCCCCATCAACGGACGTTTGGGACGGTCGCGATCGCCGCCGCACCCGAAGACGCTGATGAGGCGCCCGGCGCGAAACTCGCGCACGGCCCCGAGCACCGCCCGCAGCGCATCGTCGGTATGGGCGAAGTCGACCAGCACCCATACGTCGTCGTCCGGCGCGGACACGACCTCGAAGCGCCCCGGCACGCCGTCGAGCCCGGCCACCCCCTGCTCGATGGCGGGCAGGGGCACGTCAAGGGAGAGGGCGGCGGCGACCGCGCCCAGCACGTTGTAGACGTTGACCCGGCCGGGGATGGGCGAGCGGAGCTGCAGCCGCCCGCGGGGGGTGCTCACGTCGAGCCGGTTTCCCGCGCGCGTCGACTCCAGCCGCCCGGGCCGCACCGCGGCCGCCTCGTCGACGGCATAGGTCACGGGATGGCCGACCAGGCCCGCGAGCCGGCGGCCGGCGGGGTCGTCCAGGTTGACGATCGACGGCGCCCCGATGGGCAGCATGTCGAACAGGCGGCGCTTCGCGTCGAAGTAGCCCGCCATGTCGCCGTGATAGTCGAGATGATCCCGCGTGAGATTGGTGAAGATCGCGGCCGCGAACGTGGTTCGGTCCACCCGGCGCATCGACAACGCGTGCGAGGACACCTCCATCACGCACGCGGTGTGGTCATGCTCGACCATCCGGCGCAACAGCGCCTGCACCTCCGGGGCCTCGGGCGTCGTATGCGGCGCCGCCGCATCGGCGTCCCCGGTCCGGTAGGACACGGTTCCGATGCGGCCGCAGCGCCGGCCCGCCGCCTCCAGGATGGACGCCAGCAGGTACGTCGTGGTCGTCTTGCCGTTGGTGCCGGTGACCCCCACCACCGTCAGGTCGCGACTCGGGTCGCCGTTGAACCCCGCCGCCAGCTCGGCCAGCGCGAGCCTCGCGTCGGTCACCTGCACCCACCACCCTTCGGCCTCGGGCCGCGCCGGCGACTCCGAAACCACCAGCACCGCCCCCCGCCGGGTCGCCTCGGCGGCAAAGCTGGCGCCGTCGACGTGCTGCCCCTTCATCGCGACGAAGATGGCCCCCGGCTCGACCCGACGCGAGTCGAAGGCGACCGCCGCCGCGTCCCGCGCCAGCACGGCGGCGTCGACCGGCGGAACCCGAGGACCCGTCTCCACAACCCGGCCGGACAGCCGCGGCATCAGCTCGCCGACGGTCATGACCCTGCCCCCGCGCGGCGCTCGAGCGTCAGCATCAACGCCTGCCCCGGGGCGATCGCATCGCCCGGGGCCGGGGCCTGCGTCACCACGACTCCCCGCCCGCTGAGGCGGGTCGACAGGCCCAGATCGATGGCGGCGGCGACGGCCGCACGCGCGCTGAATCCCTGCAGATCGGGCATCACTCCGGAGGCCGCCGCGATCGCCGGGGCCGCCCCGGCCGGTTCTTGCGGAGGCTCCGGGAGGCGCCGCATGACCGGGAACGACGCCGGTTCCGCCGATACGAGCATCGGGGGCGGCGCATCCAGATTGGGAGCGACGCCGAGATGCGGGAGAACCGCCTCGGCGATCCGCCGGAACGCCGGGGCGGCAACCGAGCCGCCGAACCGGGCCACGCCGTCGACCACGACGAGAATGGTGAGCTCCGGCCGGGTGGACGGCACGAACCCCCCGAACGAGGCGACGTGGTTGGTCCGGGAATAGCCGCCGCCGGGCAGGAGCTTCTCCGCGGTGCCGGTCTTGCCGGCCGCCGTGTACCCCGGTATCCGGGCCGCGCGGGCCGTCCCCCGGGTGACGACGTCTTCCATGATTCGGGTCAGCGTGGCGGCGGTCCGCGCCGTGATCGCCCGCCTGACGACCCGCACCGGGACCTCCTGGCGGACGCCGTCGCGCAGCTCCGCCCGGACGAGACGGGGCGCCAACAGCTCTCCGCCGTTGGCGACCACGTTCATCGCGATCGCCATCTGCAGCGGCGTCACGGAGATGTTGTAGCCCATCGCCACCCGGGACAGGGCGACGTCGGGAAGCCGCGAAGCCTCGTGCACGATCCCGCGGCTCTCGCCGGGGAAGTCCCGCGAGAGCGTCTGCCCGAAGCCGAACCGCCGCACGTAGCGGTTGAGCCGGTCCGCCCCCAGGGCCACCCCGATCTGGCTGGTCCCCACGTTGCTGGACTTGACGATGACGTCCGCGAACGAGAGCGCCCCGTAGTTGCGCACGTCCCGGATCGGTCTCCGCCCGTAGTAGATCACGCCGGGGCTGACGTTGATGACGTCGTCGGGATGGAACACCTGCTCTTCGAGCGCGGCCGAGGCGGTGACGATCTTGAACGTCGATCCCGGTTCGTAGACGTCCTGGGTCGCCCGGTTCCTGCGCGCATCCGAGGCGGCGCCGCTCCACGCGTTCGGGTTGAACGTGGGCTCGTTGGCGAGCGCGAGAATGTCGCCGGTGCGCGGGTCGAGGATCACGACGCTGCCGCCCTCCGCATCGTGCTCGCGGACGGCGGCGCGAAGCTCCCGCTCGGCGACGTGCTGGATATAGCTGTCGATGGCGAGCTCGAGCGAGACCCCGGCCGTCGGACGCCGCTCGACGCGCCGGAATGCCTGTCCCTGCGCGTCCCGCTGCACCAGGACTCTTCCCGGTTCACCGGCGAGCGTCGTCTCGTACAGCGATTCCAGGCCGTGCAGCCCCTGGTTGTCGACGCCGACATGACCCAGCACGTGCGCGGCGAGGCTTCCGTTGGGGTAGTAGCGCCGGTTCTCCTTCAGAAAGTCGATTCCGTCGAGACCGAGGTCCCGTATCCGCTCGGCCACGCGCGACGATATCTGCCGCTCCACGTAGGCAAAGGCGCTGTCCCGGTCGAGAATCGACTGCAACCGCTCCTGCCGGTCCGCCGTGCACTCCATCACCGCGCACAGGCTCCGGGCCGTTCCCGGCGCGTCCTCCACGTCCCGCGGCTCGGCGATGACGGTGTCGGCGGCCACGTCGTAGGCGAGCACGCGCCCGTCGCGGTCGCGGAGCTCCCCGCGCCGGGCCGGCGTCTCGATCGTGCGCTCGTGCTGGTTCTCGGCGCGTTCGACGTAGAAGTCGTAGTCGACGACCTGGAGCTGTACGAGCCGCCCGGCGATCGCGATCCCCCACAGCACCATGACGCAGGCGACGATCCGCGCCCGCGAGTGCAGGACCCGCTGCCAACCGCCCGCCGCGCCGGGGTTCACTGCCATCGCCCTTCTCAACGCGCGGCCATCGGGACGAGCCGCGCACCCGAGTCCCGCTTGGCCATCACGGTACGGTCCGGCGGCGGCGACGCCACCTGACGCTCGATGACCTGCACCTCGCCGAGGGTCGGAGGCGCCAGACCCAGCTCGGTGGTCGCGATGCGCTCGATCCGCCGGGGCGCGCGCAGGGTCTCTATCTCCAGACGCAGATGCCGATTCAGATCGAGCTCCTCGGATCGCTCCTGCTCCATCTGCTCGATCTCGTAGCCGTATCGCAGCAGCTCGAAGTTCTGCCACGCGGTGAACAGGAGCACGGTCACGAAACAGGCCCCGAGCGCGAGCGACCGCCACAGCTCGCGTTGCCGCCGGCGATCGATCTCGCGGACGATCGGCGCGTTGCGGATATCGCGGGTGACGCGGAAGTCCAGGTTCTGCTGATTCACGACACCCTCCAGGCCGCGCGCAGCTTGGCGGAGCGGGCGCGGGCGTTGCGCCGCAGCTCTTCCCCGGCGGGGCGCACCGGTTTGCGGGTCAGAATCTGGATCGCGAGCTCGCCGCCGCGCTCGATCTCCCGCAGGGTGTGCTTCACGATCCGATCCTCGAGCGAGTGGAAGCTGATGACGGCGAGGCGGGCCCCCGCCTTCAGGCGCCCGACCGCCGAACGCAGGAACGCGTCGAGCCCGTCGAGCTCCTGGTTGACCCAGATGCGGAGCGCCTGAAACGTGCGGGTCGCGGGGTCGATGCGGGACCGGCCCCGGTATCGCACGGCGCGGCGGACGACCCCCGCGAGCTCGGCCGTGGTCCTGATGCCGGCCCCGGCCCACGCCGTGACGATGGCGCGGGCGATTCGGCGCGAATGACGCTCCTCGCCGTACTGGTAGATCACGTCCGCCAACCCCTCGGGCGTCGCCCCGGAGAGCAGATCGGCGAGGGTCCGGCCGGTCGTCCGGTCCATGCGCATGTCCAACGGATCGTCGCGGCGGAAGCTGAATCCACGCCCTTCGGTCTCGAGCTGCGTCGAGGAGCACCCGAGGTCGGCCAGCGCGCCATCCACCCGATCGACCCCCAGCCGGTCCAGCACGTCGCCGAGGCTGCGATAGTCGGCGTGCACCAGATCCACGCGGTCCTTCCACGCGGCCAGGCGGCGGCGGGCCAGCGGGAGCACGTCGGCGTCCCGATCGAGTCCGAGGACCCGGGCCGCCCCCGCCTCGAGCAACGCCGCCGCGTGTCCACCGGTCCCCACCGTGCAGTCGACCACGAGCCCGCGATCCGCCGGAGCGAGCAGCTCGATCGTCTCCGCCCGCAGGACCGGCTCGTGTAGGATCGTCGACATCAGATGCCAAACTCCGACAGCTTCCGGGCATCGACGTCCGTGAACGGCTCGTTGGCCATGCGCGTGGAGAACCGTTCGTGATTCCAGACATCGAGGTGGTCGAGCTGACCCAGGACGTCCACGTCGCCCGCCATCGCCGCCGACTCCCTCAACAGGGGGTGAATGGACACCCGCCCCTGCTTGTCGATCTCGCCGGGCTGGCCGTAGTAGTTCACCAGGTCGACGTAGCGCGCGAGCTCGGGCAGCGACGCCGGAAGGGTTGCCAGCTTGCGCTCCATCTCCTCCCAGACCGGCATGGGATAGATGTTGACGACCACGCCCTTGTCCTTGCGAGAGGTCACATACACCTGGGTGCCGTACCGATCCTGTATGGCGGTGCGGAACAGGGCGGGAATCTTCAGCCGTCCCTTTTCGTCGATCTTGACTGAATAGTTGCCCCGAAGTCCCATTTCACTCCACTTCGCTCCACCGAAGTCCACTATAGAGAACGACCACTCCACTGTCAACAAGTCACTTGAAATCTTTGACTTACGCTTTATTTTCGTTTACCCGCCCGAGAGGGCGCCGAGCCCGATACGGACCGGAGACGCCAGAGCGGAGGGAGGGCGACGGGAACCATGTTGCGGGCCGGGCTCATAGGACTGCCATCGACGGGGAAGACCACCTTGTTCCACCTGCTGACGCAATCGCCCGGCGAGGCGGGGCCGGCCCCGCCTCGCCGGGCGGCGTCACAGGTGGGCATCGCGCAGGTGCCCGATCCCCGACTCGATCGGTTGACGGCGTTGTTCGACCCGCGGCGGCACGTGCCGGCCACGGTCGAGGTGAGCGAGCTCGCCGGCCACGGCTCCGCCGCCGCGATGCTCGACGTCACGGGGTTCCGCAACGCGGACGCCCTGCTCCACGTGCTGCGGATGTTCTCGGACGAGCGGGTCCCGCACGCGGCCGGAGACCTGGATCCGGCCCGGGATGCCCGGCAGATGGAGGACGAGCTGATTCTGGCCGATCTCGGGGTGGCCGAGCGGCGCCAGCAGCGCATCCACCAGGACATGAAGAAGGGCCGGAGCCGCGAGCTCGAGGACGAGCTGCGGGTGATCGAACGCTGCCGGACCGCCCTGGAGGACGGCCTGCCGCTGCGCGCGCTCGCCCTCGACCCCGTCGACGCCAAGCGGCTGCGGGGCTTCAGCTTCCTGTCCGCCAAGCCGCAGCTCCTCGTGCTCAACCTCGATGAGGCGGACGTGGCGGATCCGGCGCGGGCCATCGAGCGGGCCGGTCTCGCCGACGCCCTGTCCGGCAGCGGGATCGAGACGGTTCCCGTCTGCGCGAAGATCGAGCTGGAGATCGCCGAGCTGCCGCCCGAGGACCGGGCCGCCTTTCTCGGCGATATCGGCCTCACCGACTCGGGGCTGGACCGGGTGGTCCGGGCGAGCTACCGGCTGCTGGGATACATCTCGTTCTTCACGGTGGGAAAGGACGAATGCCGGGCGTGGTCGGTCCCGCGCGGCACCGCGGCGCAGGAGGCGGCCGGCGAGATCCACAGCGATATCGCCCGGGGGTTCATCCGCGCGGAAGTGGTCCACTACGACGCGCTGACCGCGCGGGACGGCTCGCACGCCGCCTGCCGCGAGCACGGCGAGGTGCGGCTGGAGGGCAAGGACCACGAGGTCCGCGACGGCGACGTCATCAACTTCCGGTTCGCCACCTGATTCCGCCCCGATGCGTCCCCGAACGATGACGCCCCCCACCCCGACCGGCGACGGGCTGACCCGCTCGGCCGCCATCGTGGGTCTCGCCACCATGACCAGCCGGGTGCTGGGACTGGTGCGGGACCAGGCGCTCGCCTACCGGTTCGGGGCCGGCGATGCGATGGACGCCTTCCTGGTGGCGCTGCGCATTCCGAACCTGCTGCGCGAGCTGTTCGCCGAAGGGGCGATGAACGCCGCGTTCGTCCCCGTCTTCACGCGGCGCCTGACGCAGGCCGGCCGCGCCGCGGCCTGGCGGTTGGGCGCCCAGCTGATCAACGTGCTCGCGGTGGTCACGGGGGGCCTCGTGGTGGCCGGCATCGTCTTCGCCGAGCCCCTGACCCGCCTGTTCGCGGGCGACTACCAGGCCGTGCCGGGCAAGTTCGAGCTGACCGTGCAGCTCACCCGCATCGTGCTGCCGTTCCTCCCCCTGGTGGCCATCGCCGCCGTCTGCATGGGCATGTTGAACTCGCTGCGGCGGTTCTTCATCCCCGCGGTTTCGCCGGCCGCCTACAACGTCTGCCTCATCGTGAGCGCCGTCGCCGTCGTGCCGCTGATGCCCGAGAGCGGGCTCGACCCGATCGCGGCGGTCGCGGTGGCGGTGGTGGCCGGCGGGGCGGGGCAGATCGCGGTGCAGTGGTGGGCGCTGCGCCGGGAGGGATTCCGCTATCGGCCGGTGCTGGACCCGGCCGACCGGGGTCTCCGGGAGGTCGTCGGACTGATGGGGCCGGCGACGGTCGCGGGGGCCGCGCTGCAGTTGAACCTGCTCGTCAACACCATCCTCGCCACCGGCGAGGGCACCGGCGCCGTCACCTGGCTCACGCTGGCGTTCCGGCTGATGTATCTCCCCCTGGGGGTGCTCGGGGTCTCGATCGCCACGGTGACGCTGCCGGCAGTGTCCCGGCATGCCGCCGCCGGCGACGTGGCGGCGGTGCGCCGGACCGTCTCGCAGGGGCTGCGCCTGACCTCGGCGGTGATGGTGCCGGCGGCGGTCGGTCTCGCGGTCCTGGCGACCCCCATCGTGCGGATCGTCTTCGAGCACGGCGTATTCACGCCGGCCGACACCCCGGCAACGGCGCGCGCGCTGGTGTTCTACGCGCCGGGCATCGTCGGCTACGCGGCGGTCCGGCTGACCGCCCCGGTGTTCTACGCCTTCGGCACCAGCCTGACCCCGGCCCTCGTCAGCGTCCTGACCGTCGGCCTGAACATCGTGCTGAATCTCGTCCTCGTGCGGGTCCTGGGGTACCCCGGACTCGCGCTGGGCACGACGATCGCGGCCTGGCTCAACGCGGGCGTCCTGCTCGTGCTGCTCCATCGCCGGCTCGGGGGGATCGAGGCCCGCCGCCTCGCGGACGGCTTCTGGCGCACCTGCCTCGCGGCCGGCGCCATGGGCGCGGCCGTCGGCGCGGCCGAGAGCCTGGTCGCGGAGATCGCGGCGGACCGCGGCCTCCTGACCGCCGGACTCGTCCTCGGCGGCGAAATCGCGCTGGGGCTGGCCGTGCTGGCCGCGGCCGCCCGGCTCCTCGGCATCGCCGAGCTCGATCAGGCCCGCGAGCAGATCCTGGGCCGGCTGCGGGTCACCCGGCCGCCCTCGGGCGGCGACGGCCGTCGCTGACCTGAAACGAACCTCCGGCCGAGGTGCTTCCCGCTCGCATGATCCGCACGCGGGCGCAGGCGGGACCAGCCCGGGATCGACTCCGCCGGCCGCCCGGGCCGCCCGGGAATCGTCGCCCTGCCGCGCGCCTGCCGCCAACCAACACCTGCCGGGAGTCGGCGCCTCCTCCAGGGAGCGGCGCCGCTCGACGGGGCGGACTCCCGGCCCGGGCCCCGGGGATCGCATCCGCCGCGGCATCGCCCGCCGCTGCGTGGTACGATCGCGGGAAGATGCGCGGCCACTACTACCGGCAGGGTCCGTCGGGCATGGCGTTCGGTCCCGGTCCGATGACCCCGGCCGTGAAGATGCTGCTGTGGGCCAACGTCGGCATCTTCGTGGCCGGCGCCGTGATCCCCCCCCTCGGCAACCTGCTCGTCGGGGTGTTCGGGCTGCGCCCGCAGGCGGTGGTGACGGGGCTGCGGTTCTGGCAGCCGGCCACCTACATGTTCCTGCACGGGAGCATCAGCCACGTCCTGTTCAACATGCTGGTCCTCTGGATGTTCGGCGTCCAGCTCGAACGCCTCTGGGGACCCGCCTACTTCCTGCGCTTCTACTTCGTCACCGGCATCGGCGCCGGGGTCGCGACGATCATCGCGGGCCTGTTGCCGTTCGCGTTCAGCGTCCCGACGTATCTCGGCGTGACCATCGGAGCCTCCGGGGCGATCTACGGGCTGCTGATGGCGTTCGCCGTCTACTACCCGAACGCGCCGATTCTGGTGTTCTTCGTGTTCCCGATCCCGGCCCGGTACTTCGTGATGATCCTCGGGACCATCGCGTTCCTGTCGGTGCCGCGCAGCGCCGGCGTCGCGCACGTCGCCCACCTCAGCGGGCTGATCGTCGGCTACCTGTATCTCAAGCGGGGCCGGGGGCCGGGCCTGCCCCGGTTCGGCCGATTCGGGGTGCGGGCGGAGATCAAGTACCGGTATCTGCAGTGGAAGATGGGCCGCCTCCGCCGCAAGTTCCGGGTGCTGCCGGGCCGCGACGACAGGGACGGCACGATCCATTGACGCCGTCCGGCGGGCGATCGGCTCCCCGCCGCCGTTTCCCGACCGCCCCCGCCGACCCCTCGACCGCCGCCGGACCGCCCCCGTCGAGCAGCGCGCGGCAGAGGCCCCGCTGCCGTCGATCGGCGAAGCATCCTGCCCGGCTGCGTTGCTTCCGTGGGTCTGCGTTGCTCCGCGGGGCTCGTTGCCCCGAGGTCACCCGGGCCCGGCATGCTCCCTCGTCACGCCTTGCCGCACGGGCGCCCTACCGCCCGCCGCCGCCCTCGCCGGTCCCGGCGGGACCCGGGGTTCCGCCACGGGCGGCCAGCGCGAAGGTGTCCGCGAGGGCCTCGATCTGGTGCGGGGCCCGCCCGGGAATGCGCACCACCTCGCCGTCCCGCACGAGGACGTCCTCGCCCGCCACGCGCAGCTTCAGCATCCCGTCGAGCACGTAGATCATCTGCTCGCTGTCATGGGCATGGAGCGGCACGAGGGCCCCGCGCTTGAGGTACACCTGCGCCAGGACCTGGCGGTCGCCGCGGACCCGCTTCCGCGAGACCAGCGCCGTGATCTTCTCGAGCTCCAGGTCATCCCACGCCGTCACCGCCCCGCTGAATTCGTTTCTCATTCGGCAATGGCCGGGAGCCCGTGGTGGCCAGGCCCCCGCGATTCCACGGCGGGCTCCGGGTCGCTCGCGCGGCCGGCCGGGCATGGCTCCGGGCCGCCGCCGCGATGCTATAATTTACCGCCAATGCGGGCCAGTTGCTGTGTCGATCCCTCCTTTGGCACGCAGGATTGCACCATGAAGCGCTCGACAGGCTCGGGGAACGCGACTGCCGCGACCTCACAACGGCTGTACGAGGGGCTGTCGCGGGATGATCTGCTGCGGTTCTACCGCACGATGCTGCTGTCGCGCCGGCTGGACGACAAGGAGCTCCAGCTCAAGACGCAGAGCAAGAGCTTCTTCCAGATCAGCGGCGCGGGCCACGAAGCGATCCAGGTCGCGGCGGGAACGCTGCTGACGGCGGGCCGCGACTGGTTCTTCCCGTACTATCGGGACCGGGCTCTGGCGTTGGCGCTGGGCCTGACGCCCTACGAGATGCTGCTGGCGGCGGTCGGCGCCGCCGTGGATCCGTCCTCGGGCGGGCGCCAGATGCCGGCGCACTGGAGCAAGCCGGCCCTCAATCTGGTCTCTCCCTCCAGCGCGGTGTCGACCCAGTGTCTCCACGCCGTCGGATGCGCCGAAGCCTGTCAGTTCCATCTGCGGTTCCCGGAAGTGACGGCCTCCGGCGGCGCCTGCTCGGAGGGTGACGTCGTCTACGTGTCGCTCGGCGAAGGGGGCACCAGCGAAGGCGAGTTCTGGGAATCGCTGAACACCGCCTGCACCCGGCGGCTCCCGGTCATCTACCTGATCGAGGACAACGGGTACGCCATCTCCGTCCCGGTCGAGATCCAGACCCCGGGCGGCGACATCGCCCGCCTGGTGTCGGCGTTCCCGGGGATCGAGGTCATCAGGGTCGACGGCACCGACGTGCTCGCGAGCGTCGCGGCGATGCGGCGGGCTCTCGCCTACGCGCGCGGCGGCCGCGGTCCGGTCCTGATCAGGGCCGGCGTGGTGCGGCTGCACTCGCATTCGGAGTCGGACGACGACGGTCAGTACAAGAGCGAGGCGGAACGCGAGGCCGAGCAGGCCCGCGACCCGATCGAGCGGTTCGCCGCCTTCCTGACGGACCGCCAGCTCGCGGACGCCGACGGGCTCGCCCGGATCGCGGCCAGCGTGGGCGACGAGATTCAGGCGGCGGCCGACCGCGCCGTGACCGCGGCCCCGCCCGACCCGTCGACCGTGCTGCACTACGTGTACTCGCCCGACGTGGATCCGGCGGCCGAACGGTTCGACGTCCCCGGCGCCCCCGAGGGCCCGCCGATCACGATGGTGGCGGCCATCAACCGCACCCTCAACGACGAGATGGAGCGCAACCCCCGAATCGTGGTGTTCGGGGAGGACGTGGCCGACTGCAGCCGGGCCGAGGCGCTGTCCGCGGTACAGGGCAAGGGCGGGGTGTTCAAGGCCACCCTGGGGCTGCAACGGACCTTCGGGAGAGAGCGCGTGTTCAACTCGCCGCTGGCCGAAGCCAACATCGTCGGCCGGGCCGTGGGGATGGCCATCCGCGGACTCAAGCCGGTGGTCGAGATTCAGTTCTTCGACTACATCTGGCCCGCGATGATGCAGATCCGCGACGAGCTGACGATGCTGCGGTACCGGTCGAACAACGCCTTCTCGTGTCCTCTCGTGATCCGGGTGCCGATCGGCGGCTATCTGCGCGGGGGCTCGCTGTATCACAGCCAGTCGGGCGAGAGCATCTTCGCGCACTGCCCGGGTCTGCGCATCGCCTACCCGTCGAATGCGGCGGACGCGGCGGGTCTGCTCCGCACCGCCCTGCGCTGCGACGACCCGGTGCTGTTTCTCGAGCCCAAGCACCTCTATCGCCAGACCTACAGCAAGGGCGCCTATCACGGTCCGAACCATCAGATTCCGTTCGCACGGGCGAGCGTCCGGCGCGAGGGGACCGACGTCGTGGTGATCACCTGGGGCTCGCTGGTCCAGCGATCGCTGCTGGCGGCGGAGAAGGCGGCGCAGGAGGGCATCGGCGTGCAGGTGATGGACCTCCGGACGCTGGCGCCCTGCGACTGGTCGTCGATCGCGGCGGCGGTGACCGCCACCAACCGCGTGGTGGTGGCGCACGAGGATCAGTTGACGTGCGGGTTCGGGGCGGAGCTGGCCGCGCGCATCGCCGACGAGCTCTTCGACCAACTCGACGCGCCGGTCAAGCGCGTCGGCGCCCTCGACTGCCCCGTCGCCTATCACCCCGATCTCGAAGAGGCGATCCTGCCGCAGGCCGACGACATCCTGCAGGCGATCACGGCGGCCGCCGCGTACTGATCCGGCTCCGGCCGGCGCGGCCGCGCCGCGCTCCGGGAGCCCGCGGGGGCGACCGCGCTTCCGAACCGGCCTATTGCGACAGATGCGCTCCTCCTGCTATGATTATGCGTTTGTATAGGGTGTGGAAACGGCCATCCTCCGGGCATCAATCGTGGACCTGACAGCGATGGCGGACTGAGAGACACAGCCGCGCATTCTCGTTGTCGGCTCGTCACGATGCCCGACCCCAACGACCATTTTCTCGCAAGATCGATCGAGGCCTTGCAGGAAAACGTTCGGCGAGCGGGTCCGGCCGCCTCCGCCGGGTACACATTGATCGGGGCCATTCTCCTTCTGGGAGGACTGGGGCACCTGATCGATCGGTGGTCGGAGACCGCACCCTGGTTCATGCTCGCGGGCCTGTTGACGGGGATGGTCGTCGGGTTCTACGAGCTGGCGAAAACGATCTGGAAGCCATGAGGTTGTCCGCAGCGCTGGCGGCGGCGTGCGTGCTCACCTGCGGAGCGGTGGCGACACTGGCGGCGCCGGAGGCAGTCGGTCCGGCGTTTCTCGGCATGGCCGCGCCGCTCGTGGTCGGGTTGGCGACCATACGCCTGGTCGAACGGACGGTGCGTACCGACGTCAACCGGCTCACGGGTCGGATGACCGCCGCCTTCGCCGTGAAGCTGGTGTTCTACGCCGCCTACGTCTCCATCGTCATCGGGTGGCTTCAGGTAGAGCCCGTGCCCTTCACGCTCAGCTTCACCTTCTACTTCGTGGCGCTCCACATCACCGAGGCGCTGTACTTCAAGACCCTGCTGGTGAACGCCGACGCGCGGACGCCGGGCAACCCGCACCTGCAGGACCGGACATCATGATGAACGCCGCACAGCACGCCGAAGACGCAGACGCCGCCGCCGCCGAGGGCGGACACGGCGCCGGTGAGGCTTTCGACGCGGGCGAGGTCATCATCGAGCACATCGCGAACAGCCCGCTCGATCACCCCATCCTGCATCTGCCGCACCTCGCCGGCATCGACTTCTCGGTGACCAAGCACGTCCTGATGCTGTGGCTCGTGGCGGGTTTCCTGTTCGCGTTGCTCACTCTGGCGACCCGGCGGTATCTCGCGCAGGAACGTCCCGTTCCCACCGGTTTCATGAACGCCCTCGAAGCGGTGGCTCAACTCGTCCGCGACACGATCGTCCTGCCGAACGTCGGCGCCAAGTGGGTCAACACCTGGACGCCGATGATTCTGACCCTCTTCGTCTTCATCCTGACCGCGAATGCGATCGGGCTGGTTCCGGTGTTCGAGGTGCTCGGCCTGCTGGACCGGGCGGTCCTGCACACCTCCGAGGAGTCGCTGCTCAACGGCGTGCTCCACGGCGGCGCCACCGCGACGGCCAACTACAACGTGACCGCGGCGCTGGCCACGATCACCTTCTTCTCGATCATCGCGGCCGGCACGATGGCTCACGGCTTCGTCGCGCACTGGAAGAACCTGGTGCCGTCGGGACTGGCGTGGCCGATCTACATCCTGCTCATTCCCATCGAGGTCATGGGCATGTTCGTCAAGCCGTTCGCGCTCACGATGCGGCTGGCCGCCAACATGAGCGGCGGACACATCGCCATCCTCGCGATCCTGTCGCTGGTGTTCATCTTCAACCAGCAGTTCGGAAGCCCGGTGCTCAGCGTGGGAATCGGCGTCTTCGTCGGGGTACCCCTGGCGGTCGGCATCCTGGCCCTCGAGATCATCGTCGTCCTGGTTCAGGCCTACGTATTCACCCTGCTGACGTCGGTGTTCATCGGCATGGCCATCAACGTGCATCACTAGTATTCACTTCTTCGAACGACGGCACACTCACACGGAGGTCAACGGCAATGGAACTGTTGTACATCGCTGGCGTCGCGATCGGTCTCGGGTTGATCGTCATCGGCGCGGGTCTGGGAATCGGCCGGTTCACGGCGGCCGCGGCCGAGAGCATCGCACGCCAGCCGTCGGCTGCCGCACAGATCACGGGGGCCGTGCAACTCCCGCTCTTCCTGCTCGAAGGCGTGGCGATTCTGGCCGAGGTATTCGTCTTCGTCGTCGTGCTGATGCGGTGACCGCCGTATTTCCCGGAACGCGACGGGTGACATCGTCGGAGGGAGCGTCTCATGGATAATCCGCTGGTCCAGCCAGATCCCGGGCTGTTCATCTGGACCATCGTCACGTTCCTGGTGCTGCTGTGGGCGCTCCGCAAGTACGCCTGGGGCCCCTTGCTGCAGGCGCTCGATGCGCGCCAGGAGACGATACGCAAGTCGCTGGAAGAGGCCGAGCAGGCCCGGCAAGCGCTGGCGCAGGCGCAGCAGCAGTCGGAGAAGGTCCTCGCGGAGGCCAGAGCCGAGGCCCAGTCCATCCTCGCCCGGACCCGCAGCGCCGCCGAAGCCTTCCAGGAAGAGTCGAGGCGGAAGGCCAAGACCGAAGCCGAGGCGCAGGTCGCGGCCGCCAAGCGGCAGATTCGGCAGGAGACGGCGCGGGCGATGCAGGAAATCCGGCGGGAGACCGTCGACCTGTCGCTGCAGATCGCGTCGAAGCTCATCCGGAAGAACCTGACCGCCGAAGACAACGACGTCCTGATACGAGAATCGCTCGGCCAGATCGCTGCACAGGACTAGCTCTAAACAGACGAGCGGAGTACGGGGCGACCCGGGCGCCCCTCCCGGCGGAAGTCCACGCCGAGAGGGCGCCCCATTCGAAACCGCGCGACGGCTGCGGCACCGAACCGGCGAGCACGCTCCCGCCACGACGACTCTTCAGGTTTCCAGCTCGTTCGGCAGCGAGCACTCGTTCCGTAGCGCCCAACGACGCGCCGCCGCATAGAAGTCCTCGAACGACCTCGATCCCTGAATCCAAGGTCGCAAGGAAGCCTCCAGGACGTACCTGCAGACCCGCTCCCTTCGCGTTCTCTTAGATCAAGTCTCGGCTCGATCTTCTGAATGACCTGCAAGAGTTTGATCGTGGACTGCGATCGCGAAGCTGGACGGGCGCCCCGCCAAATCAGGCTGGACGCGGATGACCATGGTCCGCGCCGCCCCCAGAGCCGCTCGCAACCGCCGCCCAAGAGCTGAGAGTTGACGGTCCAGGAGTACCGGTCGGATGTCAGCGCAGGGCCACGCCGACGCCCATGCCCTCGAGGGTGCGAGCCGCCGCCTCGGCGTGCTCGAAGAGGAACTGCGGATACACGCCGAAGAGGACCGTGCCGAACAGGGCGACCACGAGGGCCACGGTCATCGCGGGCCCGATGACGATCGGCGAAGCGGCGGGCGCGGTCTCGTCGCTGATCCACATGAACACGACGACCCGCAGGTAGTAGTACAGCGACACCGCGCTGTTGGCGACCGCGATCACGGCCAGCCAGACGAAGCCGGCGTCGATGGCCGCGCCGAACAGCCAGATCTTCCCCATGAACCCGGCGGTGGGCGGAATGCCCCCGAGCGACAGCATGAAGAAGAGCATCGCAAAGGCGACCATCGGGCTCCGCCGGGAGAGCCCCGTGAGGTCCTTCAGCTCGTCGCCGATGACGTCGCTGCGCCGCATCGCCGCCACCACCGCGAACGCCCCGAGCTGCATGAAGAGATAGACGCCGAGGTAGACGAGCATCGCGGCCACGCCGCGCTCGGTGCCGGCGATGACCCCGATCAGCAGATAACCGGCGTGGGCGATCGACGAGTACGCCAGCATCCGCTTCAGGTTGCTCTGCGTCAGCGCCGCGATGTTCCCCACCGTCATGGTGACGATGGCGAGGAGATAGAACAGGAACGTCCACTCGGCGGCGAGGGACGGGAGCCCTTCGAGGAAGATCCGGATCAGCATCGCGAACGACGCCGCCTTCGACCCCACCGAGAGGAACGCGGTCACCGGGGTGGGCGCGCCCTCGTACACGTCCGGCGCCCACATGTGGAACGGCACCGCGGCGATCTTGAAGCCCATGCCCGCGCCCACGAGGACCACCGCGAGCACCAGCACCAGGCTCGGACCCTGCTCGGCGAGCGCGGCGGCGGTCCCCGCGAGACTGGTGGTGCCGGTCACCCCGTAGAGGAGCGACATGCCGTAGAGCAGGACCCCCAGCGAGAACGCCCCGAGGAGGAAGTACTTGACGGCGGCCTCGTTGGATCGGGGATTGGGCTTGAGATAACCGGCGAGCACGTAGAACGACACCGCCATCGTCTCGAGCCCGATGAACAGGGTGATCAGGTCCACCCCGCTCGCCATGAACATCATGCCGAGGGTGGCGCAGAGAACCAGGAAGTAGTACTCGCCGGCCCGGAGCCCCTCGACGCGCAGGTAGGGCGCCGACATCAGCAGGGTCAGCGCGGCCGACAGGAGCACCACGACCTTGAAGAACGCGGCGAAGCCGTCGATGGCGAGCAGCCCCCGCGACGCGGTCTCGTCGAGGCCGGCGAACGACGCCACCCCGTACAGGGTCACGGCGACCGTGGCGAGGGACACCCCGAGCAGCAGATCGTCCCGGCGCGGCGTCACCACCGACAGCATCAGGACGACCAGGGCCCCGCCGATGAGCAGCAGCTCGGGCAGGATGTAGTAGAAGTCGGATGCGGAAAACCCTGGCGGCATTATCGAGCGCCCCCGCGCGCCGGTGTCTCGACGTCACCGGACCCACCGTCCCGGACGAGCAGCGCCGGCGACGCCTCCACCCCGGAGTCCTCCGCGTTGACCGGCGCGTAGGCGCTGTTCACGCGGACCATCACGCGGTCGACCGACGTGTCGAGGCGGTCGATGAACGGCTTGGGGTAGAGCCCGATCCACACCGCGAGAATGAGCAGCGGCGTGAACGTCGCCCACTCGCGGATGCTCAGGTCCGGCAGGTTCTCGTTCTTCGGGTTGTCGACGGTGCCGAACATGGTGCGCTGGTAGAGCCACAACATGTACGCGGCCCCGAGCACGATGCCGGTCGCCGCGGCGGCGGCCCACCACTTGTTGACGACGAAGATGCCCTGCAGAATCAGCACCTCGCCGATGAAGCCGTTGAGGGTCGGCAGCCCGATGGAGGACATCGTCATGATCAGGAACACCGCCGCGTAGGCGGGCATGACCTTGGACAATCCGCCGTACTCGGCGATCTCCCGGGTGTGCCGGCGCTCGTACACCACCCCGACGAGGAGGAAGAGGGCGCCGGTGGAGATGCCGTGGTTGATCTGCTGCACGATGCTGCCGGTGATGCCCACCGGGGTCAGGGCGAACATGCCGAGCATGACCAGGCCCATGTGGCTGACGCTCGAGTAGGCGACCAGGCGCTTCCAGTCGTGTTGCGCCATCGCCACCAACGCCCCGTAGATGATGCCGATGATCGACAGCCCCGCCACCCAGGGCACGAACGCCTGCGTCGCCTCGGGCAGGATCGGCAGCGAGAACCGGATGAACCCGTAGGTGCCCATCTTCAGGAGCACCGCGGCCAGGATGACCGAGCCCGCGGTGGGGGCGTCGGTATGGGCGTCGGGCAGCCAGGTGTGGAACGGGAACATCGGCACCTTGACCGCGAAGCCCAGGAAGAACGCGAGGAAGACCCACCACTGCAGGCCGAACGGCATGTTCAGCGCGTGGAACTGCGTGATGTCGAAGGTGTAAACGCCGGTGACCTCATGGTGGTAGAAGTAGACGGCGAGGATGCCGAGCAGCATGACGACGCTGCCGACCAGGGTGAACAGGAAGAACTTGATGGCCGAGTAGAGCCGGTTGTCGCTGCCCCAGATGCCGATGAGGAAGTACATCGGCACCAGCATGACCTCCCAGAACACGAAGAACAGCAGGAAGTCGAGGGAGACGAAGGCGCCGATCATGCCGGTCTGCAGCAGCAGCAGAAAGATGTAGTACTCCTTGACCCGCTCGGTGATGGCGGTCCAGGACGAGAGGACCGCGATGACCCCCATCAGGGTCGCGAGCAGCACCAGGAGGGCGCTGAACCCGTCCACGCCGAGAAAGTAATCGGCTCCGATCGAGGGAATCCACGCCGCCCGCTCGACGAACTGCCAATCGGGACTAGCCGCATCGAACGCAAACCACAGCGGCAGCGACACGAGGAAGCCGAGCCCGGCGAACACGTTCGCGATCCAGCGGATGGTGTCTTCGCTGTGCTTGTTCACGAACAGCAGGATCACGGCCCCGACCAGCGGCGTGAACATGATCAGCGACAACAGCGGATAGTCCAGGTTGTTGCTCATGAGCGGTTTCTCGATACGGTCTCGGGCCCGGCGCCCTCGCTCGTTGGTACCTTCGGTCTTCGATTCGTCGATCGTCCGGACGCGATCAGACGGCCCGCCGGGTCACTACCCGAAATAGCGGACGGCGATATACAAGGTCACGAACGCGAAGACGCCGAAGAGGGCCGCGACCGCATAGTTCTGTATCAGACCGGTCTGCACGCGCCGCAACACGTAGCTGCCCTCGGCGCAGATCCTGCCCACCAGGTTCACGAGCCCGTCGACGACGTGCTTGTCGACGACGTGCGACACCCACGCCGCCGCCCGGGTCATCCAGCCGGTGCCGTTGACGGCCCCGTCGACGACGTTGCGGTCGACGGTCCACAACCCCCGCGCGCCGCTCATCGTGCCCTTGACCGCGGTCGCGTCGTACGCCTCGTCCACGTAGTACTTGTTGGTCAGCACCCGGTGGGCGCCCGCGAAATCGGCGGCCAGCCGCTCCGACAGCTCGGGCCGCCGCACGTACAGATGATGGGCGAGCGCGATTCCGCCGAGCGCAATCAGCACCGACAGCCCCATGAGCCCCAGCTCGACGGCATGGGACGCATGCGCTTCCTCCGCGTGCTCTTCCTCGTGCGCCGCCTCGGCCACGAAGCTCGGCTCCAGGAAATGCTCGATCCGGTTGGCGCCGCCCAGCGCGATCGGCACCCCGATGAACCCCGCGATGACCGCGCCCACCGCCAGCGCCTGCAACGGCGCGGTCATGAGCCGCGGCGACTCGTGCGGTCCGTGCCAAGCGTGGGCGTGCGCCTCGCCGTGCGCCTCGTGCTCGCCGCCGCCGCCCCACGACGGACCGCGGTACTCGCCCCAGAACGTCATGAACATCAGGCGCGCCATGTAGAACGCGGTCATCCCCGCGGTGACGACGGCCAGTCCCCAGAGCCAGGTGTTGTCGAGAAACGTCCGGTAGAGAATCTCGTCCTTGCTGAAGAAGCCCGAGAACGGCGGTATGCCCGCGATGGCCAGCGTCCCTATCCCCATCGTGGCGAAGGTCACCGGCATGTACGCCTTCATGTTGCCCATCTTCTTCATGTCCTGCTCTTCGTTCATCGCATGGATGACGGAGCCGCTGCCGAGGAACAGGAGGGCCTTGAAGAAGGCGTGGGTCATGAGGTGGAACGCGCCGGCCGCGAAGGCGCCGACCCCGGTGGCCAGGAACATGTAGCCGAGCTGCGAGACCGTCGAGTAGGCCAGCACCTTCTTGATGTCGGTCTGGACGAGCCCGATGGTCGCCGCCATGAGCGCCGTCAGCGCCCCGATGACGGCCACGATGAACATCACTTCCGGCGCGTGGGTGAACAGCACCGCGTTGCGGCCGACCATGTACACGCCGGCCGTGACCATGGTCGCGGCGTGAATCAGGGCCGAGACGGGCGTGGGGCCCTCCATCGCGTCCGGCAGCCAGACGTAGAGGGGAATCTGGGCGCTCTTGCCCACGGCGCCGATGAACAGCAGCAGGCAGATGAGCGAGATGACGCCGAACGTCCCCTCTTCCACCGGCATCCCCGCCGCCGCCTCGGTCACCGCGCGGAAGTCCAGGGTGCCGAACGTGAAGAACACGAGGAAGATGCCGAGGATGAACCCGAAGTCGCCGATCCGGTTGACGACGAACGCCTTCTTGCCGGCGTCGGTCGCGCTCTTCTTGTGGTACCAGAAGCCGATCAGCAGATACGAGCAGAGCCCGACCCCCTCCCACCCCACGAACATGACGAGGAAGTTGCTGCCGAGCACCAGCGTCAGCATGAAGAAGCAGAAGAGGTTCAGGTAGCAGAAGAACCGGACGTAGCCGCCCCGCGGCTCGTGGTCCATGTAGGCGACCGAGTACACGTGAATCAGCGACCCGATGCCGGTGACGACCAGGAGCATCATCCCCGACAGGGGATCGAGCCGGAACGCCCACGGAACCTCGAACGCGCCGATGCCGGAGGCCGTCTCGAGGGCGATCGGCGGAATCCACTGGGCCAGCTCGACGACGTGCTCGCGGTGCTCCGCCCCCAGGAGCTCCACGAACGCGACGATGGACAGCAGCAACGCCAGACCCATCGTGCCGCACGCGATGGCCGCCGCGGTCTGCTTGCTGAAATAGCGCACGCCGCACACCCCGTTCAGGGCGGCGCCGATACCGGGCAGCAACGGAATGAGCCAGATGAGTTCCATCGTCTACTGTGATTCGGGTGTCGGGAGGAAGCGCGTCCGGCCGCTACCAGCGCATGATGTTCATCTCGTCGATGTTCACGGTCTCCTTGTTCCGGAAGAACGCCAGGAGGATTCCCAGCCCGACCGCGGCCTCGGCCGCCGCCACCGCGATCACGAACACGACGAAGACCTGCCCGATGAGATTCTCGAGGTACCGGGCATGCGCCACGAGATTGATGTTGACGGCGTTGAGCATCAGCTCGATCGCCATGAAGATGATGATGACGTTGCGCCGCACGAGGACGCCGATCACCCCGATGCTGAACAGCGCAGCCGAGAGTAACGTGTAGTGCGCCGACGTGATTTCCATCATTTACGACTCTCGTCTCGCCAATACGATGGCCCCGACCATCGCGACCAGCAGCAGCACGGAAGCCACCTCGAACGGAATCAGGTAGTCGGTGTAGAGCAGCCAGCCGAGCTCCTCGGTGTTGCCCGCGATGCCCTCGACCGGGGCCGCGGGGGCGGAGGCCGGCACGATGCGGCCGTAGCTGTACACCACGATGCCCGCCAGCTCGAGCAGCACCGCGCCCGACAGCCCGAGCCCGAGCCGGGCCAGCCGCCGGGGGTCCTCGTGCGCTTCCGGGGCCCGCTTCAGATTGACGAGCATGACCACGAAGAGATACAGCACGACGATGCCGCCGGCGTAGACCAGCACCTGGATGACGGCCAGGAACTCGGCCCGGAGCACGACGTAGAGTATCGCCACGCAGAGGAAGTTGAGGACGAGGAACACCACGCTGTGGACGGTCGTCGGGGTGGTGACGACGGCCACTCCCAACCCGAGAATCAGGACCGCGAGCGTGTAGAAGGCGATTGCTTCGGCCATGGCTCTACAGCAGCACCTTGAAGACGCCGGTCACCACGATGTTGGCGATGGCGATCGGGATGAGGACCTTCCATCCGAGCCGCATCAACTGGTCGTAGCGATAGCGCGGCAGCGTGGCCCGGATCCAGATGAAGAGGCAGAGGAACACGAACATCTTCCCGAACAACCAGATCCAGCCGGGGATGAGGTCGAGGAGGCCCAGCGCCTCGACGTTCGGGAACGGCCGCAGCCAGCCGCCCCAGAACAGGATCGTCACGACGGCCGAGATGACGATCATGTTGGCGTACTCGGCGAGGAAGAACAGGGCGAACCGCATGCCGCTGTACTCGGTGTGGAAGCCGCCGGTCAGCTCCTGCTCCGCCTCGGGGAGGTCGAACGGGGCCCGGTTCGTCTCGGCCAGCCCGCCGATCAGCACGAGCACGAAGGCCACCGGCTGCACGAACCCGAACCACAGGCCCGACTCCTGCTGGGCCTCGACGATGCCGACCATGCTCAAGGTGCCGGCGGTCAGGATGACGCTGACCAGGGTCATCGTCACCGCGATCTCGTAGCTGATGAGCTGCGCCGACGCCCGCAGGCTCGCGAGCAGGGGATACTTGCTGTTCGACGCCCAGCCGGCGAGGATGATGCCGTAGACCCCGAGGGAGGTCACCGAGATGATGAACAGCAGGCCGACGTTGATGTCGGTGACGTAGAACAGCTCGTCGCCCCCGAACGGCACCACCGAGAACACCACCAGGGCCGGCACCAGCGACAGGATCGGGGCCAGGGTGAACAGCATCCGGTCGGCCCGGGCCGGGGTGATGTCCTCCTTGAGAATCAGCTTGATGGGGTCGGCGATGGCCTGCAGCACCCCGTAGGGTCCAACCCGCATCGGTCCCAGCCGCGACTGCGCCCAGGCGATGACCTTGCGCTCGAGCAGGGTCATGAACGTCACCGCAATGAGCACCGCGTTCAGCAACACGGCGATCTTGAACAACGGGATGACGATGGTGTCGATCATCTATCTGTCGACCTCGCCGAGCACGATGTCGATCGTGCCGATCAGCGCAACCACGTCCGCCACGAGGTGTCCGACGACCAGCGGCCGCAGACCCTGCAGGTTGCAGAACGACGGCGGCCTGACCCGCATGCGGTAGGGGTTGGTGGCCCGCCCGTCGCTCACGATGAAGTAGCCGAGCTCGCCCTTGGGCGATTCGATGGCATGGTAGGTCTCGCCCGCCTTGGGCTTGATCAGCCGGGGCACCTTGCCCATGATGGGCCCCTCCGGCAATCCGTCGAGGGCCTGCCGGATCAGCCCGATGGACTGCCGGAACTCTTCGAGCCGGATCAGATACCGGTCGTAGGTGTCGCCCCGCGTGCCGAGCGGCACGTCGAACTCCAGCTCGTCGTAGGCGGCGTACGGCTCGTCCTTGCGGACGTCGCGATAGACGCCGGACCCGCGCAACGGGGGACCGCAGAGCCCCAGCCCGATCGCGTCCTCGGCCGAGATCACGCCGATGTTCCGCGTGCGCTCCAGCCAGATCCGGTTGTTGGTCAGGAGCTCCTCGTACTCGGGGATCTTCTCATCCATGATCTTGCAGAGCTCCCGGACCTTGACGTCCCAGCCGGTGGGAATGTCCAGCGGAAGCCCGCCGATGCGCATGGAGTTGTAGGTCAGCCGCGCGCCGCAGTACTCCTCGAACAGGTCGAGAATGAGCTCGCGCTCGCGGAACGCGTAGAGGAACACGGTCATCGCCCCGATGTCCATGGCGTGGGTGCCCAGCCAGAGGCAATGGCTCGCGATGCGCTGCAGCTCGGCGAGAATCGTGCGGATGTAGCGGGCGCGGCGGGGCACCTCGATCTCCATCAGCTTCTCGACGGTCTCGCAGTAGCCCAGATTGTTCGTGGCCGCCGCCACGTAGTCCATCCGGTCGGTCAGCAGAATGATCTGCGTCCAGTCCCGGTTCTCGCACAGCTTCTCGATGCCGCGGTGGATGTAGCCGATGACGACGTCGGCGTCGACCACCCGCTCGCCGTCGAGCCGCAGCACCACCCGGAGCACGCCATGCGTGCTGGGGTGCTGCGGACCCATGTTGAGGACGAGCTCGTCGGTATCGAAGATGGGCGCTGCTGCTGCCTGGCCAGTCATGATGCGATTACTCGATCTCGGCTTCGTCCCGGGCGTTGCGCAGACGCAACCACTCCATCGGGCTCTCCAGCAACAGCTCGCCCGGACCCTCGAGCGGATAGTCCTTGCGCTGCGGGTGCCCCTGCCATCCGTCCGGCATGAGAATCCGGCGCAGATCGGGATGTCCGGTGAAGTTGACGCCGAACATGTCCCACACTTCGCGTTCCAGCCAGTTCGCGGCCGGCCACAACCCCGTCACCGACGGCACGGGCTCGCCGTCTCCCGCCTGGACCTTGACCCGGACGCGTTGCCGGAGCCGCGTGGAATACAGGCAATACAGTACATCGAAACGCTTCTCGCGCGGCGGCCAGTCCGTGGCGGTGAGGTCGGAGCAGTAGTCGAACGACCCCTCGTCCGAGTCCTTCAGGAAGGCGGCGACCTCGAGCAGCGCGTCCGGCGTGACGAGGACCGTCCAGTCCCCGACCCAGTAGGCGAGCCCCTGAATCCGGTCGGGCAGCGCGGCCTCGAGCGCGGTCAGGAACGCCGGCCTCCCCAGATCTTCGGGCGGCGGTGGGTCGACCGGTCCCTTGGGCGCTTCGGGCGGCGCCTTCGGCTTCGGCTTCGGCTTGGGCTTCGGCGCGCCGACTGCCTTCTTCGGCGCGGCGGCGGCCGGCGGCGGCGGCCGGCGGCGGCTTGGCCGCGGCCGGTTTCGGAGCGGCGGCGGCCGGCGGCTCTGAAGCGGCCGGCGGCGGCGTGGCCGCGGCCGGTTTCGGAGCGGCGGTGGCCGGCGGCTCTGAAGCGGCCGGCTCCGGGACGGCAGCCGCACTCGACGCGGCGCCCGGCCCGGCCGGTGATTCGGCCGCCGGTTCAACCGGTTCCGGAGCGGCGGCGCTGCTCGTTGCGCCGTCCGTCACGGCCGGCGACGACCCGGCCGCCGGCCCGGAGTCAGGCGGCGGCGCGGTCGGCGATTCGGCCGCCGGTTCACCCGATTTCGGTGCTTCTGCCATAGTCCAGGAAACTCCGCGTCGCCCCCGCGAACCGGTGTTGCGGAACGGATCTGCCAGCCCGGCCATCGTTGCCTGCGGCTCCGCCCAACCAACCCTGCCAGGCGTCTGAACCGCTTCCGCGGCGCAGACTCCTAGGACCTGCCGCGCGGGGGGCCACCCGCGACAGATGTATCCGGACGATGGTTCAAGCCCATTCCAGCGCACCCTTGCGCCACGCGTAGACGTAGCCGAGGACCAGGATGAACAGGAAAACGAGCATCTCGATGAGCCCGAACAGGGCCAACTCGTCCATGATCACGGCCCACGGGAACATGAACACGGTCTCCACGTCGAAGATCACGAACAGCATCGCTATCAGGTAGTAGCGGACGCTGTAGCGATCACGGGCGTCGGTGACCGGCTCGATCCCGCACTCGTAGGGCTCGAGCTTGACCTTGTTGTAGCGCGTCGACTGGATCAGCGACGAGACGATCAAGGTGAAGATGGCGAAGCCGATCGCAACGAGCAGGAACAAGAGGATCGGAACGTACGCCTCGATCATGGGATATCACCCCGTGTACAGTCCGTTGACGACCGGATGAACCGACACCCCGCTCCCTCCTACGTGCGCGCCTCTGGATGTGGCCGGAGAGCTCGGGGCGGCAGGATTCGGTCGCGGAAAGCCGGAAATTTATAGCACGCGGCCGCAGGGGTGTCAAGAAACCACGGGCCGGCGGCGGCGGCCACGGGGCGGGCGCCGGCGATCGACAGGTCGGCCCCCCCGGCGGAAACCGGCTATACTTCCGGTATCGAATCACTTTCGAGGATTGTCCCCATGGATCGACCTGCGCCCGCCCGGACGGCCCGCCCCGGACCACCCGGGTTTCACCGCCTGGGTTTCGCGGTCTCCGCCGCCGGTCTGCTGATCGTGCTGGCGGCGCCGCTCCACGGACAGGACAACGAAAGGTCCCTGTTCGTGACCGTGCTGGACGAGCAGGACGTGCCGGTGTCGAACCTGAGCGCGGACGAGTTCGCGGTCGCGGAGGACGGCGTCGAGCGCGAGGTCCTGCGGGTCGAGCCGGCCCGCAGCCCGATGCAGGTGGCGGTGCTCGTGGACACGAGCGCGTCCGCGGCGTTCGCGATCCGGGACATCCGGAACGGCCTCGAGCGGCTGGTCCCGGTCCTCGCGGAACGCAACGACGTCGCCCTCGTCTCTTTCGGCGGCCCGCCGCGCGTCCTCGTCGAATCGACCCGGCGCCTGGACCGCCTTCGCGAAGGCATCGGCCGGATCTTCTCGTTTTCGGACAGCGCCGCCTATCTTCTCGACGCCCTGATGGAGACGGCCCGCGGATTCGAACGGCGCGAGTCGGCCCGGCCGGTGATTGTCGTGGTGGCCACGGAAGGGCTCGACTACAGCCGCTACGACGCCCGGCGGATCCAGGACGCGCTCGAGGAGTCCGCGGTGGCCACCCACGTGATCGTGCTGATGGAGCGGGCGAACACCGCCCTCCGCGCGAATCAGTTCGGCCTGCCCGGCGGCGTCGATCTCTACCAGCGCGACCGGGCGCTCGCCGAGCTGCCGGAAGCGACCGGGGGCCAGCGGCACGACCTGCTGTTGAGCACCGCACTGCCCGATAGGATGGGCGCGCTGGCCGAGCTGCTGGCGAATCAATACCACCTGGTGTACTCGCGCCCGTCCAGCCTGATCCCGCCCGAGTCGATCTCGGTGCGGATGCGCCGGGCGGATCTGACGGCGCACGGGACCCCGGTGAGATGGACAGGAGAGGGCCCGCGATGACCGAGCTGCGACCGTCGACCGGCGCTTCCCGTCGTACCGGCCCCGCGGCGCCGTGCTCGCGCCCCGCGCGACGCGCCGGCCGCGGCCGCTCCGGGGCTCGACGCCCCGGCTATCGGACGCTCCGCGGTCCGGCCGCGGCGGCGCTGGCGGGCCTGATCGCGGCCGCCTCCGCCGGCGCGCAGGAGCCGGCGTCCCAGGAGCCGGCGTTCCGCGCCGGCGTCGATCTGGTCTCCCTCAACGTTACCGTGACCGACCGGAACAGCCGGTACGTCACCGACATCGACGTCGATCGGTTCCAGGTGTACGAGGACGGCGCGCTGCAGGACATCACGTTCTTCACCCGGACGCAACTGCCCATCGCGCTCTCGCTGCTCATGGACACGAGCGCGAGCATGACCGAGAAGATGGAAACGGCGCAGCAGGCCGCCATCGGATTCGCGGAGCGGCTGCGCCCGGAAGACCTGGCCAGCGTCATCGACTTCGACAGCCGGGTGGAGATCCGCCAGGGGTTCACCAACGCGCTGGACGACCTGGCGGCGGCGATCCGGCGGACGTCGGCGGGCGGCTCGACCTCGCTGTACAACGCCATCTACATCTCGCTCAAGGAGTTGACCAAGATCGCGACCACCCCCGCCGGCGATATCCGACGCCAGGCCATCATCGTGCTCTCGGACGGCGAGGATACGTCGAGCCTCGTCGACTTCGACGAGGTCCTGGAGCTGGCGAAGCGTTCCGACACCGTCATCTACTCGATTGGACTGCGTTCGCGGGACATCCGCACGCGGCGCGGGTTCCGCGAGGCCGACTTCGTGCTGCGCCAGCTGGCGCAGGAGACCGGCGGCCGGGCCTTCTTCCCGGATGAAGTGGACGACCTCTCCGCCATCTACGCGCAGATATCGGACGAGCTCTCGAGTCAGTACTCGCTGGGGTACAGCTCGAAGAACCCGTTGCGCGACGGCCAGTGGCGGCGACTCGTCGTCCGTATCGACCAGCCGAACGTGGCTGCACGGACGAAACAGGGCTACTACGCGCCGACCATGAACCAGGATTGACTGGGCGGCAAGCGGAGCCGTCCCGGTGACGAATGCCGGGCGAGGACACCCGGCGCCGGCCGCGCCCGGGCAGTCGGGTTCCCCTCTCGGCCGCAACGGTCCACGACCCCATGACCCTCCTCCCGCTTCTGCTGTATGTCGTCGCGGGCGTCGTCTACACCGTGTTCTTCGTGCGCCGCAACTCCCGGGCCGGCCGGCTCGCGACCGCCTCGCTGGCCGGCGCCACCCTCATCCACACGTTCGTCATCGGGATGCAGACGGTGGAGGTCGGTCACCTCCCGCTCGTCGGCACCGCCTCGGCGATCTCCGCGTTCGTGTGGATGCTGGCGGTCGCCTACCTCTATGCGGAGGTCACTACCGACGAACGCGCCCTCGGCGTCTTCATCGCCCCGTTGCTCGTGGTGCTCCAGGCGATCTCGACCCTGAGCGGCACCGTGAGCGAGCCGGCCGCGCTCCTCGACAGCCCCCTGCTCGCCGCGCACGTGGTTTCGCTGCTGTTCGCCTACGCCGCCTTCGCGCTCGCCTGTGTCGTCGGCATCACCTACGTCCTGCTGTTCCGCGAGCTGAAGGCGAAGCGGCTCGGGTTCTTCGCGGCGCGGCTCCCCTCGCTGCACGTGATAGACGCGATGAACGGACGCGCGGTCGGCATCGGGTGGCTGTTCCTGACGGCGGGTCTGGCCGTCGGCGTGGCCTGGGCGCTGCGGCTCCAGCCCGACACCTCGGACCCGCGGGTGCTCGCCATGTCGTTCTCCGACCCGAAGATCTTCGTGGTGCTGCTGAGCTGGGCCATCTATTCCTTCGAGCTCTACGCACGCCGGGCCATCGGATGGAGCGGCCGCCGCGCGGCCTGGCTGTCAGCGCTGGGATTCTCCATTGTCCTCGTCAACCTGGTGCCGGTGGGGTACTTCCTGACGGAGAGCCACAACTTCTAGTCCGCATGAACCTGTTGTTGCTCGGCGTGAGCCACCACACGGCGCCGGTCGATCTGCGCGAGCGGGTCGACTTCTCGAAACGCGGCATCGTCACCGCGCTCCGGGAGCTGGCCCGGTGTCCGTCCCCGACCGAGTCGGTCGTGCTGACGACCTGCAACCGGTCCGAGATCTACGTGGCCTGCGAAGACACCGGGCGCGCGCGCGACGATCTCGCGGGCTTCATGAGCCGGTTTCACGACGTCCCCGAAAGCGAGCTGGCCCCGCACCTGTATGCGCGAACCGAGGGCGACGTCGCGCAGCACCTGTTCCGGGTCGCCGCCGGTCTCGACTCGCTGGTCGTCGGCGAGCCGCAGATCTTCGGGCAGGTCAAGGACGCCTACGCCACCGCGGCCGGCGAGCAGTGCACCGGCACGCTGCTGAACAAGCTCTTCCCCTGGTCGTTCGCGGTCGGCAAGCGGGTACGCGCGGACACCGGCCTGGGCGAAGGAGCGGTGTCCGTCAGCTACGCCGCGATTTCCCTGGCCCGGAAGATCTTCGGCAACCTCAAGGGACTCTCGGTGCTGGTGGTGGGAGCCGGCGAAATGGCCGAGCTGACCGCCGTGCACCTGCATTCGCAGCAAGTGCGCCGGATCACCGTCACCAGCCGGACCCTGGCCAGAGCCTCGGAGCTGGCCGACCGGGTCGACGGAGTGGCAGTGGACTGGTCGACCATCGACGAGGCGCTGCTGCAGGTGGACGTGGTCGTGACGGCCACCGGCGCCCCCACGCCGATCCTGACCCGGGCCTCGATCGAGCAGGTCATGCACGCGCGCCGGAACCGGCCGCTGTTCATCATCGACGTCGGACTCCCGCGGGACGTCGACCCCGAGTCCGGCGACCTCGAGCAGGTGTTCCTCTACAACATCGACGATCTGCGGACCATCGTCAGCCAGAATCTGGCGCGGCGGCAGGAACAGACCTCGCGGGCCGAAGCGATGGTCTCGGATGCGACGGAGGAGTTCCTCGTCTGGCTCCGTTCGCGCGGGGCGATCCCGACCGTCGTCGCCCTGCGCCGCCGGTTCGAGGCGGTCCGCCAGGCCGAGCTCGAACGCCTCGAGCCGAAGCTGAGCCGGTTCCCCCCCGAGGCCCGGGCCCGGGTGGAAGAGATCACGCGGGTCCTGGTCCAGAAGCTGCTCCTGACGCCGACCGAACGTCTCAAGTCGGCCCGCGACGCGGCGACCGCGGCCCGGTACGCCGAAGCGGTGACCCGGCTCTTCGATCTGGACGAGGACCGGTCCGGCGCCTCCTCCCTCGCCGGCGAGACGGACGAGGATCGCGATCCCGCCGCGACCTCGAAGACCCCGGTGGCGTCGTGAACCGGCTCAGGCTCGGGACCCGCGGGAGCGAGCTCGCCCTCTGGCAGGCCAACGCGGTCGCGGCCGGCGTTCGGCGCCGGAGCGGGCGGGAGTGCGAGCTGGTGGTCATCACCACCACGGGCGATCGGCTCCACGAGGCCAATCTGTCGCTGGTGGGAGGCAAGCGCGTCTTCGTCAAGGAAATCGAGCAGGCGCTCATCCGCGGCGACATCGACCTCGCCGTGCACAGCGCCAAGGACATGCCGGCCGAGCTGCCGGACGGGCTCGCGATCGCCGCGGTCCTGCCCCGGGCGGACCCGCGGGACGCTGTCGTGCAGCCGGCCGGAGCCGCCCGGCTGCCCGAGCTGTCGGCGGCGGGGAACGACCCCGACGAAGGCCCCGCCCCCCGCGTCGGCAGCGGGAGCGTCCGGCGGGTCGCGCAGTTGCGCCGCGCGTGGCCCCGCGCGCAGTTCCGGCTCGTGCGCGGCAACGTCGGGACCCGGCTCCGCAAGCTGGATGCGGGCGACTGCGACCTGCTGGTGCTGGCCGTCGCCGGGCTGGAACGGCTGGGCCTCGCGCACCGCATCTCGATGCCGCTCGACCCGGACGTCTGCCTGCCCGCCCCGGGACAGGGCATAGTCGCGGTCGAGACCCGCGCCGGCGATGCGGACACCGGCGCCGCCCTCGCCGCCATCGACGACCGGGCGGCCCGGGCCGCGTTCACGGCGGAACGCGCCGTCGTCACCGCCCTCGGCGGCGGGTGTCAGGTGCCGATCGGGGCCCTCGCCGAACCGGACGGAGAGCGCTTGCGCCTGCGGGCGATGGTGGCCTCCCTCGACGGGGCGCAGCGCCTTCGCCGTGAGGCCGCGATGTCCGCCGATGCGGCGCAGGCGCTCGGAGCGGCCGTCGCCCGCGACCTGCTCGCGGACGGCGCCGGCCCGATTCTGGAAGCCGCGCAACGCGCTGCCGCGGGCGACGACGCGGACACCGCCCGGTGACCGGCCGGGCGTGACCGGCAGGCGGACCGGCAGGCGGACCGGCAGGCGGACCGGCAGGCGGACCGGCAGGCGGACCGGCAGGCGGACCGGCAGGCGGACCGGCAGGCGGTCGCTTTCCCGAGTCAGTCGGCCGAGGCGCCAGCCTCGAACCGGGGGGAGACCAGTGAGCGGTCGTCGATCGGAAACCCCACCCGCACGAACCGGGCCGAGCGCGCACCCGCCACCGTGACGTACTTGTAGAGGGCGCCGTCCGGCGCGCGCGAGGCGATGGGGTGTTCCGCGACGCGCCGGGATTCGTCCGGGAGCGGCCCCGGAGCGCCGTCCCCGGCCGGGCCGGCCGGCGCCCCGCCGGCAGCGGTCGCGGGGCGGCTCGTGTAGACCGGGTCGCCGCCCGGTGCGAGGACGTCAATCTCGCCGGTGGGGCTGGAGCGCACGATACGCCGCAGCCTGCCGTCGATCTCCGCCGCGGGCCAGCCCGCCGCCTCGGCGCCCGCGGCGAAGGCGTCCACGAGAACGGCCTGCACGACCATCTGCAGGCCGAGAATCCCCTCGAAAACGGCCCGTATCTCGGCGAGCCGGCTGGTATGGGAGCTGCTCAGCAACTCGGGCTCGCCGAACGCGGCCAGCACCGCGGTCATGACGGGCGAGGCATAGGCGTCGCCCAGCGCCTGCTCCTCGAAGGCCAGGGCGGTGCCGACCTGCACGATCCGATGCCGGTCGACGCCGCCGACGCCCACGTACTTGTAGACCTCGTGGTCGATCTCCCGTACCTGCGCGGCCTGCGCGACGACGTCGTCGCCGTCGAGGGGAGACGCCAGCAGGGGGTGGAACGCCGAAGCCTGGGGCTGCACCGCGGGATCGGCCTGGAACCGGAACGGCATCGGCGCCCCGGTCTCGTCCCGGACGTTGGTGAGATGGACGACGCCTCGCTCGTCCGAGATCCAGATCTCGTCGAGCACCGTGCTCGCGGCAATCGCGTCGAGCGTCTCGATCAGCCGCGGCGCGCCGCGGCCGGCCGCTTCCTCCGCCGCTGCGAGCTGCGCGGCGATGCGCGCCTGCGCGGTCATCTGACCGTCGAGCATCGTGTCGAGCGCGCGCGCCACGTTGGCCAGCGAGATCGTGCCCATCTCGGGGTACCTCGGGGAACCGGCATGCGGGGACAGCAGCGCCGCCTGGACTTCCCCTTGCGGCCCGACGAATCCTCCTGGAACCCGCGCCGTTCTCGGCGTGGTCCCCCCCGGCCGGACTCTGCATACTCTACCTGCAATCGATGCTACGATGGCGTCCGGAGCCGCCGGCGGGATCCCGGGAGAGCGGCCGCGCACGCGCGAGGTCATGAAACAGGACGCCGGGACGACCCGGGCCGCACGTTTCGCGCCCCCTCCCCTCGCCGGGGTGCGGGTCGTCGTGACCCGCGCGAGGGCCCAGGCGGCGGAGATGGTGGCTCGGCTCGAGGAGCTGGGGGCCGAGGCCATCGAGGTTCCGACGATCGCGATCGTCCCCCCCGAGGACGCGGGACCGATCGACGCGGCGTGCGCCCGGATCGGGACGTTCGACTGGGTGGTCTTCACGAGCGTCAATGCGGTGGCCCACTTTCTGCGGCGCCTGTCGGACGGTGCCGGGGGCGTGCGCGACCTGCGGGGGGTGCGCCTCTGCGCGGTCGGCGCCGCCACCGCCGAGGCCCTCGCCGGCCAGGGACTGCGGATCGATCTGGTGCCGGAGGAGTACCGCTCCGAAGGCGTCACCCGCGCGCTGCGCGGGCAGGGGGAGCTGGCGGGCGTCCGGGTGCTGCTGCCGCGCGCGAATCTGGCCCGGGACGTGCTGCCGGCGGAGCTGCTGAGGGCCGGCGCCGACGTGACCGCGGTCACCGCCTATCGCACCGTGCCGGTAGGCCTCGACCCCGAGGGTCCGGACATCCGCCGGATGCTGCGCGAGCGTGCGGTCGACATCGTCACGTTCACGAGCGGGTCCGGCGTCCGGAACTTCGCGCGGGCGATCGGCGAGGAGGCGGCGGATCTGCTGCGGCCGGTGGAGATCGCGTGTATCGGCCCGGTGACGGCCGAGGCGGCGAGCCGGCTGGACATCGCCACCACGATCATGCCGGCGGAGTCCACGGTGCCGGCGATGCTGCAGGCGATCGCCGACCGCTTCGCCGCCCGCGGCACGACCCCGAGCCGCGCCGAGTCCGACGAGGAGGAAGCCCGATGACGACCACCGACACCCGCGTCTCCGACGCGCACGCCGCCGGGACCCCGGCGCGCGGGGACGCCGGCGAGCTGATTCACCGGCCCCGCCGACTGCGCCGAACCGCCGCGATTCGCGATCTGGTGCGCGAGACCCGGTTGTCGGCCGACATGCTCGTCTACCCGTTGTTCGTGTGCGAGGGCGCGGGAGTGCGGCGCGAGGTGTCGTCGATGCCGGGGGTCTGCCAGCTGTCGGTCGACGAGGCGGTCGACGAGGCCGCCGCCGCCCGGGGGGACGGGGTGCGGGCGGTGCTGCTGTTCGGACTGCCCGCCTCCAAGGACGAACGGGGAACCGCCGCCGCCGATCCGGCGGCCCCCGTCCAGACCGCGGTCCGCGCGATACGCGGCCGCCTCGGCGACGTCACCGTCATCACCGACGTCTGCCTGTGCGAGTACACGTCGCACGGCCACTGCGGCATTCTCGACGGCGAGACGATTCTCAACGACGCGACCGTCGCGCACCTCGTGGAGGCGGCCGCGTCGCATGCCGAGGCCGGCGCCCATATCGTCGCCCCGTCCGACATGATGGACGGACGGATCGGGGCGATCCGGACCGGACTCGACATCCGGGGCTTCCAGGACGTGTCCATCATGTCCTACGCGGCGAAGTACTGCTCCGCGTTCTACGGCCCGTTCCGGGACGCCGCCGACTCGGCGCCGGCGTTCGGAGACCGGCGGACCCACCAGATGGACCCCGCCAACACCGACGAGGCGCTGCGCGAGGTGGCCCTCGACCTGGAGGAAGGCGCGGACATCGTCATGGTCAAGCCGGCGATGCCCTGCCTGGACGTGATTCACCGGGTGAAGGCCCGCTTCCAGCGGCCGACCGCCGCCTATCAGGTGAGCGGCGAGTACGCGATGGCGAAGGCGGCGGCGCGGCTCGGCTGGATAGACGAGCCGCGGGTCATGCTGGAGACCCTGACCGCCATCCACCGGGCGGGCGCCGACATCCTCATCACCTACTACGCCCGGCAGGCGGCGCGGACGCTGGCGGGACAGGCAGGGTGAGCGGCCCCGGCCGGGCCGCGCCGGCCTCCTGCGGCCGGCGTCGCCCGGCCCCGGCGGACGTCACTCGGCGGCGACGATCATGATCTTGTCCATCTCCGCCTTGTCGGCGGGCATCTCGGTGTCCCCGGACGGATAGTCGTTCCGGTCGAGCATGTAGGCCACGACGTCGGTGTACTCCTCGTCCGACAGCCGTCCCGGCCCGTCCTCGGGCATCGACACCTTGATGCGCTCGAACAGGACCCCCACCGGCACCTCGGTCCAGAAGACGATGAAGTCGCTGCCGGCGACGCTCGGCGCCATCTCGCCGCCCCGCAGCCCCTGCCCGTGGCAGGACGCGCAGTTCTGGTTGTAGACGCGCCGCCCCCGGCGCGCCTGGGCGGACGTGAACACGCCGTCGAGGGTCGAGCTGGTGGTCTCCTGCATCGCCGCGGGGAACGCCGCCCCCACGCCCGACGCGGTCTCGACCGCACCGCTGCCCACCAACACGAACGCCAACGCCGCCGCCGAACCCCACACGGTCAACCACCTGATCATCCGTCTTCTCCTGTCGAAGTCTCCGCAGCCCGGCAATCGCCGCCTGCGGCTCCGACGCCGCCATGCGACGGCGCCGCCCAAACCAACCCTGTGGCGGTCTGCACCGTCCTGCTGCCGCAGACTTCCCGGCCCCGGAAATCGTCGACTGCGGCGCCGACGTCGCCATGCGCCGCTGCCGCCCAAACCAACCCTGCGGGCAGTCTGCACCGTCCTGCGGTGCACACTCCCGGCCCCGGAAATCGTCGACTGCGGCTCCGACTACCGCCCGAACGACCGTGCCCGGAGCCGGCACCGTCTCCGCGGCGCAGGCTCCGGAACCGGACACGCCATTCTGGCACTCCGCCTTCGACCGATCAACCCGCGGCGCCGGCCGCCCGTGATATCGTTCCCCGCCAATGAGCACCGCCGGCCGCAGCCAGTCCGCACGCCTGTTCGCCCGCGCCAAACGGATTCTGCCGGGCGGCGTCGACAGCCCCGTCCGCGCCTTCTCCGCCGTCGGCGGCACCCCGCCGTTCATCCGCCGGGCGCACGGGGCCCGCATCGAGGACGAGGACGGCCGTTCCCGTATCGACTTCGTCATGTCGTGGGGGCCGCTCATCCACGGGCACGCCCCCCCGGAGCTGATCCAGGTACTGGCCGAGACGGCGGCACAGGGCACCAGCTTCGGCGCCCCGACGGCGGCCGAGGTGGAGCTGGGGACCGCGGTGCGGCGGCTCATGCCGTTCCTCGAGCGGGTGCGGTTCGTGAACTCGGGCACCGAGGCGACGATGAGCGCGTTGCGGCTCGCCCGCGCCGCGACCGGCCGGAACCGGGTCGTCAAGTTCGCCGGATGCTATCACGGTCACGGCGATCCCTTTCTGGTGCAGGCGGGGTCCGGGGCCACCACGCTCGGGGTCCCCACCAGCCCGGGCGTGCCGCCGGCGGTGGCCGCGGACACCCTCGTCGCGCGCTACAACGACCTCGGATCGGTGGAACGGCTCTTCCGCCGGCAACGAGACCGGGTGGCCGCGCTGATCGTCGAGCCGGTGGCCGGCAACATGGGCGTCGTGCCTCCCGAGGCCGGATTCCTGGAGGGATTGCGGGCCCTGTCCGACGAGCACGGCGCGATCCTGATCTTCGACGAGGTGATCTCCGGCTTCCGCGTCTCGGCCGGCGGCGCGCAGGAGCATTTCGGGGTGCGCCCGGACCTCACCTGCCTCGGCAAGATCATCGGCGGCGGACTGCCGGTCGGCGCCTACGGGGGGCGGCGCGACCTGATGGAGCAGATGGCCCCGGCGGGACCCGTGTACCAGGCCGGCACCCTGTCCGGCAATCCCCTGGCCATGGCCGCCGGCGGCTGGGCCCTGTCGAAGCTGTCCCCCGATCTGTACGCGCGCCTCGACGATCTGGGGGCTCGCCTCGCCGCCGGCCTCGCCGACGCCGCCGGGGAAGCCGGGATCGCCCTGCAGGTCAATGTCCTCGGCTCGGTGCTGACGCCGTTCTTCACGGCCGCGCCGGTGCGGGACTACGAGAGCGCCACCGCCGCAGATACCGCCGCCTACGCGCGGTTCTTCCGCGGCATGATCGGCCGCGGGATCTATCCGCCGCCGTCCCAGTTCGAGGGCTGGTTCCTCTCGGCCGCCCACACCCCCGGCGACGTCGATCAGGCGGTGGCCGCGGCCCGCGCGACGCTCCAGGGGATGCGCCGCCGGCCCCCGCGGGCCGCCGCGACGCGCTGATCCACGGCCGGCAACGGGCCCGGCGGGCCGCGCCCGGCGGCAGGGGGGCGTGTGCTACGCTTGAATCCGATGTTCGATACCCTCGCTAGCGCTCGGCAGCTGATCGCCGCCGGCATCGATTCGGACCAGGCGAGCGCGATCACGGACGCGATCCGACAGGCTGCCGAACCCGGCGACCACGTGACGACCGGGACGCTGGACGCACGTCTCGGCGCGCTGGAGGCGCGGATGTACCGCGCCATGCTCCTGCAGGCCGGGGCCATCGTCGGCGCGGTGGCCGCCATCCCCCGGTTGCCCGGATAGGCATGCCGGTCCGGAACAGCGCAACGCCATCGTTCGGCACGTGTTCCCGGCCTCCCGATCACACGAACCCATGAGCACCGTCAGACTGCACCGCACCACCGGGGTTCTCGTGGGTGACGTCCAGATTGGCGGCGGCGCCCCCGTCGTCGTGCAGTCGATGACCATCACCGACACCGCGGACGCGGAGGCCACGGCGGCGCAGTGCGTCGAGCTGGCCGAGGCCGGCTCGGAGCTGGTGCGGGTGACCGTCAACAACCCGGCGGCCGCCGGGGCGGTCCCGGAGATCAAGCGCCGGATGCAGGATCGCGGCTGCCGCGCGCCGCTCATCGGCGATTTCCACTACAACGGCCACCTCCTGCTGTCCCGGCATCCGGCGTGCGCCCGGGCCCTCGACAAGTACCGCATCAACCCCGGCAACGTCGGCACCGGGGCGCGGCGGGACGACCACTTCACGACGATCTGCCGCATCGCCCGCGACAACGGCAAGCCGGTGCGTATCGGCGTGAACGGGGGGTCGCTGAACCAGGACCTGGTGATGGCCAGGATGCAGGAGAACACCGACCGGCGACTGGGGCGGAGCTCGCAGGAGATCGTCAACGAGTGCATGGTGGTCTCGGCCGTGGAGTCGACCGCGCTGGCCATCGACGCCGGGCTCGGCCCCGACCGGATCGTGATCTCCTGCAAGGTGTCGTCTCCCCGCGACCTGATCGCCATCTACCGCCGCCTCGCGGCCGAGACCACCCAGCCGCTCCACCTCGGCCTGACCGAGGCGGGCATGGGCCTGAAGGGCCAGATCTGGTCGGCGGCGGCGATGGGCGTCCTCCTCGACGCGGGCATCGGCGACACGGTCCGGGTCTCGTTGACCCCGCGGCCGGGCGGCGACCGGCGCGACGAGGTCTACGCGGCGTGCGAGCTGCTGCAGTCGCTGGGGCTGCGGTCGTTCGCCCCGAGCATCACCGCCTGCCCCGGCTGCGGCCGCACCACCAGCACGACGTTCCAGGAGCTGGCCGAGCGGATTCAGCAGCACGTGCGCGACAGCATGCCGGTCTGGAAGACCCGCCACGCGGGGGTCGAAGAGATGCGCGTCGCGGTGATGGGCTGCGTGGTCAACGGCCCCGGCGAGTCGAAGGCGGCGAACATCGGCATCAGCCTGCCCGGCACCGGCGAGGAACCGACGTGTCCGGTCTATGTCGACGGACGCCACACCACGACCCTGCGCGGCTCGTACGACGAGCTGGCGGTGGCGTTTCGCCGACTCGTCGACGACTACGTCGTGCAGCACTACACGGAGCGACCGGCGGGTTGATGCCGGAGCCCGAACCGGTCCGGCTCATCGCCGTCGACATCGACGGGACGCTGCTCGACGCCGCGAGCCGTCTGCCGGATGCGAATCGGCAGGCGATCCAGGCCGCGGCGGCGCGCGGCATCGACGTGGTGCTGGCCACCGGGCGCGCGTTCCACCATGCCCGCCCGGTCGCGGCGCGGCTGGACGCCCCCGTGACGTTGATCGTCAACAACGGCGCCCTCGTCAAGACGCCGGACGGGGACACGCTGGCCCGCCGCCCCGTGCCGAGGGACCTCGCCCGCGCGCTCGTCGCCGACACCCGGCCGATCCGCGAGGGCGTCGCCCTCATCTTCGACCGGCCGGACGACAGGCAGTACGTCTATGAGCGGATCGACTGGTCGCACCCGCAGCGCCAGTGGTACTACGACCGCAACCGCATCTACATGACGAAGGTCGAGCCCCTCGAGACGGCGCTCGACGACGATCCGGTGCAGATCGCGTTCACCGGCGGGGTCGCCGACATGCGCACGCTGGCCGGCCGGGTGCGCGCGCTGCCGAGCGCCGGCGCCCTGACCGTCACCCTCACCGAGTACGAGCAGCGCGACTTCTCGCTCCTCGACGTCACCGCCGAGGGCTGCTCCAAGGGCGCGGCGCTCGAGGACTGGGCGGCCCGGCGCGGCGTCCTGCCGGCCGGGATCATGGCGGTCGGGGACAACCTCAACGACCTCGACATGCTGGAGCTGGCCGGGCACCCCGTCGTGATGGGCAACGCGGTGGCCGAGCTCAAGCGCCGCGGATGGCCGCAGACCGCCGGCCACGACGAGGCGGGGCTGGCGCAGGCGATTCAGGACCGGGTGCTCTGAGACGCCCCGCTGAATTCGACGCAACTTTTCTCTGCGACAGCTCAGGGTTCAGGACACTGACGGAAACCACCTTGCCATGTACCAAGGGCGCGAAACCGTAGCAAACGGGCGGCGCCCGGATGCAGTTGGCAACCCTGTAACGATCGCGGTCCTTACCGGGCGCGCGACCGGCGCCACCAGATCGTCACGAGCACGGCGCCGACGAGGGTCAGCCCGATCGACAGCCCCACCCAGAGACCGACGACGCCCCAGCCCGCCGTGAAACAGAGCCAGTACCCGGTCGGCAGGCCAATCATCCAGTGTCCGGCCAAGTTGCAGACCATCGGCGTCCGGGTGTCGCCGACCCCCCGAAGCACCCCCGTCGCCACCCCCTGCAGCCCGTCGAACAACTGGAAGAACGCCGCCACGAGCAGCAGCGTCACGCCGGCGCGGATCACCGCCGGGTCGGTGGTGAACAGCCCCAGGATCGCGTGCGGGGCCAGGACGAAGAACAGCGCGGCGGCGCCCATGAACCCGCCGCCCAGGACCAGCGCGGCCCACCCCGCCAGCCGGACCCCCGGCGGGTCGCGCCGGCCGACCGCGTGACCCACGCGGACCGCGCCGGCCGCGCCGACCCCGAGGGGCACCATGAAGGTCACGCTGGCCGCATTCAGGACGATCTGATGCGCGGCCAGGGTAGTCGCCTCCAGCCGCCCCGCGAGGGCGGTGACGACCGCGAACACTCCGAACTCCAGGAACACCTGGACCGCCGCCGGCAGGCCCAGCGCGGCGAGGCGGCGAAGACGGCGCCGCTCCAGGCGCAGCGGCGGCCACGGGTCGCGGGGACGGCGGCGCGCGTGGCGCAGAATCGCCACCGCGAGAAACAGCGCCAGATACACCCGCGAGATGCAGGTCGCCCAGGCCGCGCCGTCGACCCCGAGCGCGGGCAGGCCCAGATGACCGAAGATGAGCACCCAGTTGGCGGCGGCGTTGATCGCGTTGGCGGTGACCAGCGCCACAGTCACCCGGGTCGCGAGACCGATCGCCTGCAGATACCGCCGAAACGCGGTATAGAGCAGCAGTGGCAGCACGCTCAGCAGGACGATCGAGAAGTAGGGGGCGGCGAGCCGTTGAATCGCGGGGTCCAGTCCCCATCTGTCGAGGGTCGCGGCCACCACGCCGGCAACGAGGGTCAGCGGCACCGCCAGCAGCACCGCGAGGCCGGCCCCCTGCACGAGCCACCGCCGGCACTCGTAGAGGCGCCCCCGGCCGTAGCCCCGTGCGACCAGGGTATCGAGCCCCAGCAGCATGCCGATGCCGAACACCACCACCGCAAAACACAGGACGCTCCCCACGCCCACCGCCCCGATCTCGGCGGGACCCAGCCGGCCCACCATCGCGATGTCGACCAGCCCCATCGAGACCCATCCGAGCTCGGCGACCACGATCGGCGCCGCGAGGCGGATCGTCGGACGGAGCTCCCGGCGGAGCGCCCGCAGAGGAGATTGGCCGGGGGGAGAGTTGAGCCGCAAGGCGAGCTAGGGGCTTACGCGGTAGAAGTTTCGCGCCAGCGACGCTTCCGACGCGACCGCAAGGTCGCGCGTGGGTGCGTCACTGGAAAGGTCTACAGTTGGTCTTCGCGGAATATCCGGCGGCGCCGCAGCTTCGCGCCAGCGAAGCTCCCAACGCGACCCGAAGGCGGTGGTCACCGTGCTCTTGCGCCGCAGGAGTTTCGCGCCAGCGAAGCTCCCAACGCGACCCGAAGGCGGTGGTCACCGTGCTCTTGCGCCGCAGGAGTTTCGCGCCAGCGAAGCTCCCAACGCGACCCGAAGGCGGTGGTCACCGTGCTCTTGCGCCGCAGGAGTTTCGCGCCAGCGAAGCTCCCAACGCGACCCGAAGGGTCGCGCGGTCGCGCGGTCGCGCTAGCGCCAGATCATCAGGCGCTCGATCCAGGCAACGCGTGTCAGGTCGTTGTAGATCACCGTCACCATCAGGGTCATCAGGACCACGAAGCCGGCGAGGAGCATCCGTTCCTTCAGCCGCACGCTGAAGTCCCGGCGGGCGATGCCCTCCATCGCGATGACGAAGATGTGACCGCCGTCGAGGATCGGGATCGGCAGCAGGTTCAGGATGCCCAGGTTGAGGCTGATCATCGCCATCAGTCCGAACAGCGTCACCCATCCGATCTGGGCCGCGTCGCCGGACAGTTGCGCGATGCCCACCGGTCCCACGAGCTGCGACGCCGGGGTCTCGCGCGTCACCAACCCCCACAGGGTCCGGAAGATCAACTGCGACCATTCGTAGTTCTGCTCGAGGCTGAGCGTGAACGCCTGGAACAGTCCCGGCTCGACGATACGCACCTCGAACGGGCTGAGGCTGACCCCGATCATCCACGCGTCGCCGACCGGCTCCGGCGCCAGCGTGATCTCCCGCGTCGCGCCGTCCCGGCGAACCTGCAACACCAGCGGAGCGCCGGCGCTGGCGTTGATCGCCTCGATCAACGACTGCTGGGTGACCGTTCGGCCGTCGACGGCCACGATCGCGTCGCCGATCTCGACGCCGGCGTCGCGGGCGGCCGTCGTCTGCGACGACCACCCCTGCACCTGGGGCGAGACGTCGGGTCCGACGCCGACGTCGCCGAGGTTGTACTCGGTCAGGCCGACCGGCGTCACCAGCACCGTCCGCACTCCGCCGTCGCGGCGCAGCGCCACCTCGATCTCGCGGTCCGCCCGGGAGCTGATCACGAACATCAGGTCTTCCCAGGTGTCGACCGGCCGGCCGGCAACGCTCAGGATGCGATCGCCGGGCAGGATGCCGGCCGCCGCCGCCGGAGAATCCTCGACCACCGACCCGATGACCGGCGGACCCTCTTCATACAGCGGAACCTGCGCCCCCTGCAGGAGCACGACGGTCATGACGACGACCGCGAGCACCACGTTCATCGCGGGCCCGGCGATAAGGACCTGGAAACGCTGCCACTTGGTCTTGGACAGGAACTCGTCTTCCCGGCCCTCGCGTACGTCCTCCACGGTCTCGCCGGCCATCTTGACGTAGCCGCCGAGCGGGATCGCGCTGACGCAGTACACCGTGTCGCCCCGCTTCGTCTGCAGAATCTTCGGGCCGAAGCCGAGCGAGAACGTCAGGACACGGACGCCGTGATGCCGGGCGACGAGGAAGTGCCCCAGCTCATGCACGAAGACGAGCACGCCGAGGACGAACAGGAACGCGAGAATACTGGTCATCGTCTCGATTGTAACTCCGTGATGCGGAGGCGGGAATACCGGGTGGCGCGGGCATGCACGCGCCGCACGTCGTCGAGGGTCATCGGGTCCGCCGGCGCCTCCCCCTCGGCGTCGTCCAGCGCTTCCGCGATCACGGTGGGGATCGCGGTGAACGCCAGCCGCTCGGCGAGAAACGCCTCGACCGCGACCTCGTTCGCGGCGTTGAGGGCCACCGGCAGCGCCGGGCCGCCGCGCAGCGCCCGGTACGCCAGCCCCAGGCACGGGAACCGCTCGAGGTCCGGGGGGCTGAACTCGAGACGGCCGCAGGCGGCCAGATCGAGCGACGGCAACCGGCTGTCCCACCGGTCGGGATAGGAGAACGCGTACTGGATGGGCAGGCGCATGTCGGTGACCCCCATCTGGGCGATCACCGACCCGTCGCAGAGCTCGACCAGCGAATGCACCACCGACTGCGGATGCACGACCACGTCGATCCGGTCCGCCGGCGTCCCGAACAGCCAGCGGGCCTCGATGACCTCGAGCCCCTTGTTCATCAACGTCGCCGAGTCGACGGTGATCTTGCGGCCCATGCGCCAGGTCGGATGGGCGAGGGCGTCGGCCGGCCGCACGCCGTCCAGGCGCCCCGCGCTCCAGCCGCGAAACGGCCCCCCGGACGCCGTCAGCAGGAGCCGCCGGACCTCGCCGGGCGGCCGCCCGTGCAGGCACTGGTGAATGGCGTTGTGCTCGCTGTCCACCGGGAGCACCGCGACGCCGCGGCGCCGGGCCTCGGCCATGACGAGACCGCCGGCCATGACGAGGACCTCCTTGTTGGCGAGGGCGATGGTCTTCCCCGCCGCGATCGCCGCGAACACCGCGTCGAGCGCCGTCGTCCCGGTGGTCGCGCACAGCACGAGGTCGACCCCGGGATGCGCGGCCACCGCGCGCAGCCCGTCGGCGCCGCTCGCGGCGTGCTCGATGCCCGCCCGGGCCGACGCCGACACCGCGGCCTGCACCGCGGCGAGGCCGCCATCGGCCGCGGCCGAGATCACCCGCGGCCGATGGCGCTCGACCTGCTCGGCAAGCCGGGACGTGTTGGCGCCCGCGGCCAGACCCACGACCTCGATGCGATCGGGATGCGCCGCCGCGACGGCCAGCGCGCTGACCCCGATGGAGCCGGTCGACCCGAGAATCGCGATGCGCTTCACGTGCCCTTCTCCGCCGCCGGGTCCCGCCCGGCCGGCCGGTCCGCCGCGACGACGCTGCGCGTCGCCTGGATGCCCGTCGTGGACGCCCGCGGCAAGAGGCCCGCTGCCTTCGACCGGCGATGCATCCTGCCCGACCGCGTTGTTCCGCGGAGCTGCGTCCTGCTTCGCGGCCCGATGCCCAACCGGCCCCCTCGTCACCGGTCCCGGCGCAACGCGGGATTCTGCCCAGGGCTCACAGGAGCTGCAGCATGAGGTAGAAGCCCGGCCCCGCGAACAGCAGGCTGTCGATGCGGTCGAGCATCCCGCCGTGCCCGGGAATCAGGGCCGAGGCGTCCTTGACGCCCGCCCCGCGCTTGAGCAGCGACTCGAAGAGGTCGCCGGCAATGCCCAGGATGGCGATGCCCGCCCCGAGCAGCACGGGCACCACCACCGGCGAATAGCTCAGCGCACTGAACACGATCGGACCCGCCGCCGCCATCACCCCCGCCCCCGCGGCCACCCCGAACAGCGCCCCCTCGACCGTCTTGCCGGGGCTGATGGCAGCGGCGAGCGGCGTGCGGCCGAACCACCGCCCGCCGTAGTACTGCGCCGTATCGCTCGCCACGATCAGCCCGAGCAGCAAGAAGAGCGCCCCCGCGCCCGCCGACGTCCGCACCGCCACGACCGCCCCCAGCGGCAGGCCGAGATACAGCAGCGGAAACGCCGACGCGGCGACGTCGATCAGCACCCGGTCACCGCGGCGCCCCGCCGACAGGCTCGCCGCGCCGACGGCGAGCAGCGCCGCCAGCAGCACCGCCGGCGTCGCCTCGCAGGCGATGGCGGCGACGGCGGCGACGACGCCGGCGACCACCACCCCGCGGAACACGCGCGCGCCGAACGCGGCGGCGAGCGCCATGTACTCCCACAGGGCCAGCAGCGCCGCCGCCTCCGCCAGCACCAGCGCGCCCGCCGGCGGCAGGAACCGGATGACCGCGATCACCACCGGCAGCAGCGTCAGGGCGCTCAGGACGCGCTTCATCGCCGGATCACTAGCGTCCCGCCGCCACCGGCTGGGTGACCCCGCCGTAGCGCCGATCGCGCTTCTGGTAGTTGACGACCGCCTCGAGGAGATGCCGCGCCCGAAAGTCGGGCCACAGCGTGTCGGTCACCCAGATCTCCGAGTACGCGATCTGCCACAACAGGAAGTTGCTCACCCGCATCTCGCCGCTGGTGCGAATCAGCAGATCGGGATCGGGTTGTCCGGCCGTGTACAGGAACTCCGCGAAGCGCCGCTCATCGAGGTCCGCCGGATGGACGGCGTTCTCGATGGCCCGCCGCGCCGCCGCGACGATCTCCGCCCGCCCGCCGTAGTTGACGGCGATGTTGAACAACATGCCGCGGTTGCCGCAAGTGCGTTCCTGCCCGACGTCGAGCTCGCGCCGGACGTCGGCCGGCAGCTTGTCCGGGCATCCGATGACCTGGAACCGGATGTCGTTGTCGAGCAGCGTCTTCAGCTCGAGCCACATGTACTTCTTGAGCAACGCCATCAGCACCGACACCTCGGCGGGGGACCGCTTCCAGTTCTCGACCGAGAACGCATAGAGGGTCAGAACCCGAATCCCCAACCGGGCGGCCGCCTCCACCACGTCCCGGACAGAATCGACACCCGCCCGATGGCCCTCCACCCGGGGCAGATGCCGCTCGGCCGCCCACCGGCCGTTGCCGTCCATGATGACGGCCACGTGCGCCGGCAGACGATCGAAGTCCACCTGTCGGGCGAGCGACGCTTCGCGCGAACCGGCCGGAGCCCAGGTCAACAGCTCTTCGAGACTCATCCGCGTATTCGCGGGCGCGGCACACCTGATCCGACGGGACCAGGGGCCAAAATCGCCCAATCTTGATGATACGAACCGCCCGCGTCTCCTTCAAGCCGGCCTGCCCGCTTCCCGGCGGCCCACCGGCCCGCGCCGCCGCCCCGACTCGCACGGGTGGGCCGGAGCCGCGGATTATGCCTGGAACGAGTATGCATGGCAGTGCTGTGTAGAACCAACCCGTCACACGCCGGCGTGAACCGACGCCTCGTCGGGATCGCCGTCACCGCGGATACCCGACCCGCGTCAGGAACAGGCCCCGAGCCGGTGCGGTCGGTCCCGCGGCGCTGCGGTCCGCACCCCGCAACGTCCGTTCGACCCACCCCGGGTCCCGCCGTCCCCGGCCGACCTCGACCAGGGTCCCCACGATGGTCCGGACCATGTGGCGGAGAAAGCCGCTGCCCCGCAGGTCGATGACGGTCATTTCCGCGCCGCCGGCGTCCCCGTCGGTCCCGGCGCCGCCGGAGACCCGGCGAACCGTCAGCTCGAACAGGATGCGCACGGTGGTTCGCACGCTGCTGCCGGCGGCCTGGAACGCGGCGAAGTCGTGCTCGCCAATGAGCACCCGGCCCGCCTCGGTCATGGCCCCGACGTCGAGCCGCTCCCGAACGTGCCAGGCGTACCGCCGCAGGAACGGGCTCATCACGGGACCGTGGAGGAGACGATAGCGATAGGACTTGCCGACGGCGTCGAAGCGCGCATGAAACCCCTCGACGGCCTCCGCACTGTCGACGACGCGAATGTCCGCCGGCAGCCTGGCGTTCACCGCGCGCGCCAGCGCCGCCGGATCGATGCCAACGTCGAGCCGGACCCCCGCCACCTGTCCGAGGGCATGGACCCCGGCGTCGGTCCGCCCGGCGCCCACGACGGCTACCGCGGCCCCCGCCATGTCACCCAACGCCGCCTCGAGACATCCCTGAATCGACACCCCGGCCGCCTGCCGCTGCCAGCCGACGTACGCGGTGCCGTCGTAGGCCACGGTGAGCTTGAAGGTGCGCATCAAAACGGTCGTGACGGGGACCGCGAGCCGGGGCTCGTGATCGGCTCGCCGCGGGCGCACTGCGGACAGCGCTCCGCCTCGCAGACCGGCAGCGGCCAGCGCGCCAGCGCCTCGAACGGCACCTCGAAGCCGGCGGGGGTCTCACCCCGATCGAGAATCGCCGCCGCCGCCACGACCGCGCCGCCCGCGTGGTCGGCGACCTCGATGGTCTCGCGGGTGGACCCGCCGGTGGTCACCACGTCCTCGACGACGAGCACCCGTTCTCCCGGAGCGATCCGGAATCCGCGGCGCAGCAGAAGCCGGCCCTCGCGACGCTCGGCGAAGAGCGCCCGCACGCCCAGGGCCCGGGCGACCTCGTGGCCCGCCACGACCCCGCCGAGGGCCGGCGACAGGACCAGCCCCGGCCTCAGACGTGCAACCCGCTCCGCGAGCGCCCGGCCGAGCGCCGCCGCGTCCTCCGGGTGCTGCAGGACGCACGCACACTGCACGTATCCCGCGCTGTGCAGGCCCGACGAGAGCTCGAAGTGCCCTTCGAGCAGACCCTCGCGCCGCCTGAACAGGTCGAGTACGGAGCTCGTATCCATGGGGATGGGAAATCGGAATATCGACGGGAAATCCGCGGCCAACGCAACGCCCGCGGGTTCTCAGAGTATACAACCCGTTCTCCCGCTGCCTCCTTCGGGGGTCTCCCGCCCACCCACCGCACGCGCGGACTCCTCCCCTTGCCTGTCGAGGGGCGCCGTGCTACGGTGACTACTCGGTAACCGAGGCAGCGCGCATGACCAAGCCGTCGAACCTGGTGCAGGGAACGCTCGACCTGCTGATCCTGAAGATCCTCGACCTCGAGCCGCTGAACGGGTGGGCCCTGAGCCAGCGCCTGAAGCAGGTCTCGGGCGAGGTTCTGCAGGTCAGCGACGGATCGCTCTACCCCGCCCTGCACAAGCTCGAGCAGCAGGGCTGGATAGCGGCGGAGTGGCGGGAGACCAGGAACCACCGCCGCGCCAAGACCTATGCGCTGACGCCGCCCGGGCGGCGGTACCTCCAGCAGGAATCGGCGAACTGGGAACGGCTGTCGCAGGCCATCACGCACGTCGTGCGTTTGACGGAGGTCTGAGCGACGCTGTTCCCGCCCCGGCCCCCGCCCGGCCTGCCGCCCGGGCCGATCCGCGCGCGGCTGTCCGCACCGAGCCTGCCCATCGGAAGAACCTGAGCCCCTTCTGAACGTCATATACAGAAGGCGGCTCTTTTCGGGGCGGGCATCCTTCGGGGCGGGCATCCTGTCCGCGGGGTCGCCGAACGGACGGTTCCGGTGTCTCAGGAGATGCAGATGCGCAGTCGACGACGGCTCTTTACGTTGCTCATGGCGCTCGCGCTGCCGGGCGCGCAACCCGCTCCCGGCCTCGCCCAATCGGGGGTCGGGCGTCCCGCCGCCCCCCCGCCTCGGGCCGCCGCGCCCACGGGCGGCGTCATACTGCCTCGGGCCGCCCTCCAGGCGTCCCCCCCGGTCCGCCGCCTGTCGGTCGAAGAAGCGGTGACCCTGGCCCTGGAGCAGAACCTCGACCTGCGGGTCGAGCGCATCAACCCGCTGATTCAGGACACCGTCGTGGCCGAGGCGCGGTCCGTGTACGCCCCGACCCTGTCCTCCACGATCCTGGGCAACAACCGGGACAGCCCCGCCGCCAACATCTTCGCGGGCGGCGAGATCAGGGTGACCGACCGCCTGCTGCAGGACAGCGTGGACATGGTGCAGCAGGTGCCCTGGAAGGGCGGCCAGTACTCGGCGCGCTGGTTCGGCTCGCGGGCGAGCACGACGAACATCTTCTCGTCGTTCAACCCCATCCTGCGTTCCAATCTGGCCCTCAACTACACCCAGCCGCTGCTGCGCGACTTCGGCATCGACGGCTTCCGCCAGCAGATCGCGGTCACCCGCGCCAATCGCGACCTCTCCGACATCGATCTCCGGCGCACCGTCGTGCAGACCGAGCGCACCGTCCGCATCGCCTACTGGCAGCTGGTGTTCGCCCGGTCGTTCCTCGAGGTCCAACGCCAGTCGCTCGAGCTCGCGCAGGAATCGCTGCGCAACAACCGCACCCGGGTCGAGGTCGGCACCATGGCCCCCATCGACATCGTCGCGGCGGAGGCGGAGGTCGCGAGAAACACGGAGACGGTGATTCTGGCCGAGGCGGACGTCGAGCGGGCCGAGGACCGGTTGCGGGCCCTGATACTCGACCCCGACGCCCCGGACTTCTGGAGGATCAGCCTGCAACCCAGCGACAGCCCGGTGCTGCTGGCTCGGGAGATCGACGTCGACGCCGCCGTCCGCAACGCGCTCCTGAACCGGACCGACCTCGACACCCTCGACAAGAACCTGGAGACGACCGACACCAACATCCGGTACTACCGCAACCAGCGACTGCCCGAGGTGAACCTGCAGGTCGACTACGGAATGACCGGCCTGGGCGGGGAACGGCTGGTCCGGACCGGCGGGTTCCCCGGGACGGTGGTGGGCTCGGAGCGGAAGTCGTTCGGCAACGTTCTCGGCGATGTCTTCGCGAACGACTTTCCGGACTGGCAGGTCGGGGTCACCGTCGCCTACCCCCTCGGCACGAGCGCGGCCGACGCCAGCCTCGAGCGCCACCGGCTCGAGCGGACCCGGAGCGAAGCGAGCCGCCGGAGCCTCGAGCTGCGCATCGCCACCGAGGTCCGGGACGCGGCCCGGGGCGTGCGCACCAACCTGCAGCGGGTGGACGCCACCCGGGCGTCCCGCGAGCTCGCGGAGCGCCGACTCCAGGCGGAGCAACGCAAGTTCGAGGTGGGTCTGTCGACCAACTTCCTGGTGTTCCAGGCGCAACGGGACCTGGCGACGGCGCGCAACAGCGAGCAGAGCGCCATTCTGGACTACATCCGGTCGCTCGTGGACTTCGACGCGGTCCAGGAGGTTCCCCTGGGCGGGGCGCCCTGAGGCTCGGAGCGGTCGGAGTTCAGCGTCGCACCAGGGGTCCGGCGGACCGGTGACGGCGGCGCCCGCCGGGCCGGCACACCCCCCGCAACGGGCACCGGTCGTCGCGTTGCGGCCGGTTGAACCCGCAGGCGTCCATCATGCCGAGGTGGCACAACGCGAAGTCGTAGCGGACGGGATCGCGGGGGTCGAGCCGCCGCAGCGAGTCGGTGATCTCGCGGGCCATCGCCCAACCGGGGCTGCGGTAGCGCGTCAGCCGGAGGCACCGTCCGACCCGGATCACGTGGGTATCCAGCGGCACGATCAGTCTCGACGGCGGCAGTCCCGACCACGTTCCGAGGTCGACGGCGTCGCGGCGGACCATCCACCGGAGAAACAGGTTGAGCCGCTTGCAGGCGCTGCCGCCGGCCGGGCGCGGGAAGAACCACGCCACCCGGCGCCGAGCGTCGTCGCCATAGACAGGCGCGAGATCGAAGGCGAGGGCCCGCGCCGCGAACCGGTCCAGCCCCGGCCCGACGTCCGGCGCGGACGGGTCGTCCCCCGCGAGGAAGAAGCGCTCGATCGACCCGGCTTCCGCGAGCATCTGCTTGAGGACCCAGAGCAGCGCGATGACGTCGACGCCGCGAATCCAGCGATGCACGAGCGGGCGCAGGGCGGCGGCGTCCCGCGCCGGGTCGAACCGCCGCACGAACGCGGCCGGACGGGGTCCGAGCACGGCCAGCACCGCCTCGATGGAGTCCAGCACCGCGGCGACCCGGCCGAACGCCAGCCCCGCCGCGCAGAACCCCACCACCTCGCGATCCGCCGGCGCGGGAAAGCGCCGGACGAGGTCTATCGGGTCGACCGCCGACTCGGGGTGGTTGAAAGACCGGTAGAGATGGTCGAGCGGCGCGGCGAGACGGCGGAGGGCGGCGGGCGGCACGCGCCGGGAGGGCATCAGGCGCGGGCCGGGGCGCCCGCGCCGCCTGCGGCGGCGGCCTTGCGGAAGGCGCCGGCGCCGGCGACCGCGCCGTTCACGTAGACGGTCCGCCCGCCGACCAGGGTCGCCGCGACGCCGCCCCGCAGCGACCAGCCGTCGAAGGGGGTGTTGGCGGCCAGGGAGCGGAACGCGCGGGCGTCCACGGTGACCGGCAGATCCGGGGCGAGCACGGTGATGTCGGCCGGCGCTCCTTCGGTCAGGGCGCCGCCCTCCACCCCGAGGATCCGCGCCGGGTTCGCGGAGAGCAGCCCGACGAGACGGCTCAAGGACACGCGCCCCGCATGGACGAGCCGGTCGAGGCAGACCGACACCGCGGTCTCCAGACCGACGACGCCGAACGGCGCGCGGTCGAACTCGGCGAGCTTCTCGTCGAAGTGGTGCGGAGCGTGGTCGGTGGCCACGCAGTCGATGGTGCCGTCGGCCAGACCCGCCAGCAGCGCCTCGCGGTCGGCCGCGCCGCGCAGGGGCGGGTTGACCTTGCAGTTCGTGTCGTACTCCGCCAGCCGCTCGTCGGTCAGGGTCAGGTGATGCGGGGTGACCTCGCAGGTGACCGGCACCCCGCGCGCCTTCCCCGACCGGACCGCCCGCAACGCGCCGCGCGTGCTGAGGTGCGCGAGGTGGACCGGCGCCCCCGTGAGTCCGCTCAGCGCCACGTCCCGCCCGGCGTTGATCTCCTCGGCCGCCGCCGGCATGCCGCGCAACCCCAGCAGGGCCGCCGTGCGGCCCTCGTGGGCGACCCCGTCGGCGGTCAGCGCGGCGTCCTCGCAGTGGTCGATGACCGGCATGCCGCACATCGCCGCGTACTCGAGGGCGCGCCGCATCAGGATCGCGTCGGCGACCGGGCGACCGGCGTCGGAGACGGCGACGCACCCGGCGTCCCGCAGCTCGCCGATCCCGGCGAGCTGCCGGCCCGCGCGCTCCTTCGTCACCGCCCCGATCGGGTACACCCGGGCGAGGCCGGCCTGCGCCGCCCGGGCGAGGATGAGCCCGGTGACGGCGGCTTCGTCGTTCGCCGGTTCCGTGTCGGGCATGCAGGCAACCGCGGTGAAGCCGCCGGCGACGGCGGCCGCGACCCCCGTCGCGACCGTCTCCCTGTGCTCGGCGCCCGGCTCCCGCAGGTGGACGTGCATGTCGACGAATCCCGGGCACAACACGCATCCGCCGGGCACGTCGATGACCGTGGCTCCCGGCTCCACCTCCAGATCGGAACCGATCCGCGCCACCCGGCCGTCCCGGATCATCACGTCGGCGACGCCGTCGCGGCCGGCGACGGGGTCGACGACCCGCCCCCCCTTCAGAATCGTCGTCCGTTCGCGCACTGGCTCGACCCCCGATCTCACCCGTCCTCGTCGGCGAGCGCCGGCCCGCCGGGGGCGGCGCCCGATTCCCCCCGGCGGCTCCCGGCCAAGAGGTAGAGCACCGCCATGCGGACCGCGACCCCGTTGGCCACCTGCTCCAGAATGACGGAGCCGGATCCGTCGGCGACCTCCGATGCAATCTCGACCCCGCGGTTCATCGGTCCGGGATGCATGATGATGGCGTCCGGCGCGGCGCGCCGCAGGCGGGCCATGGTCATGCCGAAGCGCTGGAAATACTCGCGCCGCGACGGGAAGAAGTGGCCGCGCATGCGCTCGAGCTGCACCCGGAGCAGCATGATGACGTCGGCGCCCTCGACCGCGTCGTCGACCGAGGTGGTCGCGCGCACGCCGAGCCGCTCCATGTCCGGCAGCATCAGCGTGGCTGGCCCGCACGCACAGACATCCGCGCCGAGGGCCCGCAGCAGCCGCAGGTTCGACCGGAACACCCGGCTGTGCAGCAGGTCGCCGATGATGGAGACCCTGAGCCCCGCCAACCCGCCCTTGTGCCCCCGGATCGTGAAAGCGTCGATCAGGGCCTGGGTGGGATGCTCGTGCATGCCGTCCCCGGCATTGATGATGCGCGCCCCGCACAGGCGCGCGGCGAGATGCCCCGCCCCCGCCGACGCGTGCCGCAGGACGATCATGTCGGGGGACATCGCCTCCAGGTTGCGGACCGTGTCGGCGAGGGTCTCGCCCTTCGAGACGCTCGAACCGCTGGCCGCGATGTTCACGGTGTCGGCGCTGAGCCGTTTCTCGGCGATCTCGAACGAGGTCCGGGTCCGGGTGCTCGGCTCGAAGAAGAGATTCACCACCGTGTGCCCGCGCAGGGCCGGCACCTTCTTGATCGACCGCGTGCCGACTTCCTTCATGGCCTCGGCGGTATCGAGAATCAGCAGGATCTCGTCGGGCGACAGATCCCCGATGCTCAGCAGGTCCTTCGTCCGGAGGCGGACCGGCACGTCGAGCCCCAACGGCGAATCGGCGGCGCGGCGGGAGGGTTCAGCGGTCGGGGCCATCGTGGATGACCACCTCGTCCCGGCCCTCGACCTCCCGGAGGCGGACCTGGACGCTCTCGCCCACCGCGGTGGGGACGTTCTTGCCGACGTAGTCCGGCTTGATCGGCAGCTCGCGGTGCCCGCGATCGACCAGGACGATCAGCTCGATGGCCCGGGGACGCCCGAAGTCGATGAGGGCGTCGAGAGCCGCCCGGATGGTGCGGCCGGTATACAGCACGTCGTCGACCAGGAGAATCCGGCGGTCGTCGATGGAGAAGTCGATGTCCGTCCGGCGCAGGATCGGCTGCGGCCCGACCTGTTGACGCATGAGGTCGTCCCGATACAGGGTGATGTCGAGGGCGCCGGTCGGCACGCGGACCCCGCTGATGTCGTGCAGCTCCGCCGCCAGCCGGCGCGCGATCGGGGCGCCGGTGGTGCGGATGCCGACCAGCGCGAGATCGTCGAGGGTACGGTGGCGTTCCACCACCTCGTGGGCGATTCGGGTAATCGTGCGCGCGACCTGCTCGGCCGCCATCACCACCGGCACGAAACCTCCGCAGGACGGGTGGCGGCGCACCGAACGATGGGCTGGGATCGCAACCGGTCACCGCTCACGGCAGGCTCTTCGCGGCGTCACAGGAGCCGGCATCATGCGAGCCGCCCGTGGCGGAAGGCCCCGCTGGATTCGACCGGCGATGCATCCTGCGTGACTGCGTTGTTCCACGAAGCTGCGTTGCTCCGCGGAGCTGCGTTGCTCCGCGGTCACCCTATGCCCGATATGCTCCCTCGCCACGCCTCGTCGCACGGGCGCCTTTACAGGCCCGCTGGCGCCCTCGCCTGTTTCCGTGCGACGCGGGTTCTGCCGCAGGCTGCCGGGAATCCACGCATTGTAGCGTCCCGCATCGCGGGTGCGCAACCGCGCGGCGTGCTCCCGCCGGCGGCCCAGGCCCGGCCGCGTTCGGATATGATCCCCCCGTCATGCCGGTCGATGTGGACGCGGTCGTCCTGTCGAATGCCCGCCTGTCGCCCGACTACAACGTCCTGGCCCTCGCCGCTCCGGACATCGCGATACGGGCGCAGCCGGGGCAGTTCGTGATGGTCAAGCCCGGTCGCGGCTACCATCCGCTGCTCCGGAGGCCGTTCTCGGTCTTCGAGGTGCTGCGGGACACCGGGCGCGTTACCGGGCTGTCGCTGCTGAACAAGCAGGTCGGGGTCACCACCCGCACCCTGTTCGGCCTGGAGCCGGGGGCCACCGTGCGCTGTCTCGGCCCCCTGGGCCGGCCGTTCTCCCCCGCCGCCCCGCCGGAGCGGGCGTGGATGGTCGCGGGAGGCGTCGGCTTGGCCCCGTTCCACGGTCTCGCCGCCGCCCTCCGCACCCGCGGCGTCGAGTCGACGCTGTTCTACGGCGCCCGCTCCGCCGGCGAGCTGTTCCACCTCGACACGTTCCGGCGCCGCGGGATCCGGCTGGAGCTGGCCACCGACGACGGGAGCCGCGGCGACCACGGACTGGTCACCCTGCCCCTGGAACGCGCCCTGCGCCGGATCGACCCCGCGGTCCCCTTGCGGCTCTATGCCTGCGGACCGACGCCGATGATGCGCGCGGTGACGGATCTGGCGCACGCCCACGGACGCCGGACCGAGGTGTCGCTGGAGCAGGTGATGGGATGCGGTCTCGGCGGCTGCTACAGTTGCGTGGTGCCGGTCCGGCGCGGCCGGGAGGCCCCCCGCTTCGTGCGCTCCTGCCTCGACGGACCGGTCTTCGACGGGGGAATGGTGGTCTGGGACGGACTCGGTACCGGATGAGTGTCGACCTGTCGGTCCACATCGGGGGACTCACGCTCGCGAATCCCTTCATCGCGGCCAGCGGCTGCTTCGGCTACGGGGTCGAGTACGCCGGTGTCGTGGATCTCGGCGCCCTCGGCGCGGTCGCGGTCAAGGGGCTGTTTCTCGACGAGCGGGAGGGACACCCCCCGGAACGCATCGTGGAGACCCCGAGCGGGATGTTGAACGCCATCGGCCTGCAGGGGATCGGAGTGCGGCGCTTCGTGGCGGAGAAGCTGCCGCCGCTGCGCGAGCACGGCGCCGTCGTGATCGTCAACATCTGCGGCTCGAGCATCGAAGAGTATGCCGAGGTCGCCCGCATTCTGGATGACGCCGAGGGGGTCGCGGCGATCGAGCTGAACATCTCCTGTCCGAACATCGAGAAGGGCGGCATGATGTTCGGCTCGTCGTTGCAGGGCACGCACGACGTCGTCGCGGCGGTGCGCCGGGTCACCCGCCTCCCCCTCATTCCGAAGCTGACACCGAACGTGGCCGACGTCGCCTCGTTCGCGGTCGCGGCGCGCGACGCGGGCGCGGATGCGGTGTCGCTGGTCAATACGTTCCTGGCCATGGCCATCGACGTGGAGACCCGGCGCCCCCGGCTCTCGAACGTGGTGGGGGGGTTGAGCGGCCCCGCGATTCGCCCCATCGCCGTCCGCATGGTGCACGAATGCCGCCAGGCGGTATCGCTGCCGCTCATCGGGATGGGCGGCATCATGAACGCCGAGGACGCGCTCGAGTTCCTCATCGCCGGCGCCACCGCCGTCCAGGTGGGCACCGCGAACTTCGTCGACCCGTTCATCTGGAAGAAGCTGCTGGCGGGACTGACCGGCTACCTGCAGCGTCACGGCCTGACCGGGCTGACCGACGTCATCGGCTCGCTCGAGCTCCCGGTCCGGAACGCACCATGCGCCTGACTCTGTACACCCGTGCGGGATGCCATCTGTGCGAGGAAATGAAGGCGGTGATCGACCGCGTGCGGGGCCAGATGGAGTGCGAGCTGACCGAGGTGGACATCTCGCTCGACGAGGGGCTTCTGCGGCGGTACCGGCACCACATTCCGGTGCTGCTCGCGAACGACGTCGAGGTGGCCCGAGCCCGCATCGGGGTCGCCGAGCTGTTGCGGACCCTGGCCTCCCTGCCCCGGCCGCCCGCGGCGGAACCCCGCGGGGCCTCTCGTCACGGGCCGCCGGCGGCGCCGGCGGCGGACGAGGAGCAGGAGTAGGCGCCGCAGAACGGCGCGGACCCCGACAGGAGGCGCGGACTCCCGGAGGTGGGTCGGGCGGGAAGCGGAGCCGCGTACCGCCGGATTCCCGCGAGGCATGGCGCGGGAATCCGGCGGTACGCGGAGAACGGGCGTGCACGGAACCCGCACACACCCGTTCATTCACATCCGCGCAACCGCGGGACGACGCCGGCCGGTGCGCCGCCCCGAATCTACTTCGCCGTGACCATGAAGTGACCGCGGCGGTTCTGCGCCCAACAGCCGTCCGTCGACTCGGTGCAGAACGGCGACTCCTCGCCGCGGCTCGTGGTCTGAACCCGGCCCGCGGCAATGCCGAGGCTCACCAGATAGTCGCGGACGGCGGCCGCCCGGCGCTCGCCCAGAGCCAGGTTGTACTCGTTCGTCCCGCGCTCGTCGCAGTGTCCCTCGACGAGGATCTGCGTCGACGTCCACCGCTGCATGAATTCGGCGTTACGCTGCAGGGTGGCCTGTCCCGCGGGCATCAGCGTGGACTGATCCAGCTCGAAGAACACCGGGGCGAGCGGTGACGAGTCGTTGAGCTCTTCCAGCGACATCCGCGCAAAGAGCTCTTCCTCCGTCAGCGGCGGAGGAGGCGGCGGCGGAGGCGGCGGCGGCGGCGGCGGAGGCGGCGGCGGCGGCGGCGGCGCCGGCGGCGGCGGCGGAGGCGGCTCAGGCGGCGGATTGTCTGCGCATCCTGCAGCGCCAAGCCCGAGCACCAGACTCAGGCAGACAGCAATCAGGCGACCATTTGACCACTTCATATTTGGCGTCTCCTGTTCTCAGCGCCCCGGCACCGTGGGAGACGGTCTCCCAGGGGACTGGGAGCCTCTTGTTGCGACCGTCGCCGTGGCGATTCCGCCGGTGGAGCATGCCGGCGATCACCCCATTCATCCGTCCGGTCCCGCCGTGTGCTCCCTGGCCGCCTCTGATATCGGCGGCGGAAATGCCGCCGTCCCGATGCGGGATGCCGACCACACGCGACAGCTACCAGATACACCAGACCAGAGACGCACAGCTTACAAAGGAACCGGGAAATCTGTCAATCCGGGGGGTTCGGCAGCCCGCCGGGGCAAGAGGCGCCGCCGCATTCGAGCGGGGCAACGCGCTCACCTCGGGCGGCTGCTGTACGATGTCTGCCATGGCCGTGTCGACTACCGGTTCGCGCACCGTGCTCCTCGCCACCGGCGACGACCGAGTCCGCGCTCGATTCTCCGATCCCCTGCACCAGGCCGGTCATCGCACGCTCGGGGCGGCCCGCGCCCCGGTGCTCCTGAATCGGCTCGGCGACGCGCACGATCCGGTAGACCTCCTGCTCCTCGATCTCCGGTTGGCCGACGGCGACGACGACGCCCTCTTTCGTAAGGTACGGGCGTGCGCGGCCCGGCTTCCGATCGTCCTCTTCAGCGGATCGGTCGACAGCGCCGCCGAGGTGCGGGCCCTGGCCCCGCTCGGCGTCGCCGGCTACGTGAACGAGCACTGCGACGCGCAGGACGTCCTGCCTTCGCTGGCGCCCCACCTGTTTCCCGACAGCTTCAACCGCCGCAGCAGCCCGCGCGTCGTCCTCGCCATTCCGGTCTCCTACCGCGTCGACCAGACCATCGCCACCGCGGTGACCCTGAACATCGGCACCGGGGGATTCGCGGTGCGGACCATGAACCCGCTGCGCCCCCCCGGCAAGGTCCACACCCGGTTCCGGCTGCCGGGGTCGGCCCTCGACATCGAGGCCCTGTGCCGGGTAGCCTGGAGCGACCCCCGCGTGGGCATGGGCCTGCAGTTCGAGCGGGTGGACGCGGGCGACCAGTCCGCCATCGACGACTATGTCGACCAGCATCACGATCGGGAAAGTGCCCAGGAATCTGCGCGGTAGAGCCCGTGGTGGAACCCCGCGTCGCACCGGGAGCGGCGAGTGCGCCGGCGGGCTGCAAGACGCCCGGCTGACAAGGCCTGAGGAGGGCGCATATCGGGCATATTGCAGCCGCGGACTACACGCAGTCCGACGAACAGCGCAAGTCCGGGCGGGATGCATCGCCGCTCGAATGCAGCGGGGACTTTCACCACGGCCCGGTAGTCCTGGAGGATTGGTCGGGGCGGCGGCGCCGCAAGGCGACGATTGCCGGCCAGGAGCCCGTGCCGGCCGGAGGCCGGTTGCGAACGGGCGGACTGGACACTACAATAATCTGCGCACCTTGGGCTGGCCGGACGTCTTTTCTCCCAGGCTCTGCGTCTAATTCACTATCATTCGGCGCGGCCGGCCCTTTTCGCAGGCCCCCGTTCGCAGGTGCGGGTCGAGGCGGCGCGTGATCGGTCTCGGGAGAGAGCATCGTGGTCGAAGTGCAGCATGTGACCAAGCGGTATGGCTCGTTCACGGCCGTGGACGACCTGAGCTTCGCCGTCGAGCCCGGAGAGATCCTGGGCTTCCTCGGCCCGAACGGGGCCGGCAAGACCACGACGATGCGCATCCTGACCGGTTATCTGCCGGCCACGGAAGGCCGGGCCCGGGTCGCCGGCTTCGATGTCTTCGACCAGCCGATCGAGGCCAAGCGCCGCACCGGTTATCTGCCCGAGACGCCGCCGCTGTACCCCGAGATGACCGTCGGCCAGTACCTGCAGTTCGTCGCCCGCATCAACGGGGTCGCGGCCGGCGACCGGGCTGCACAGGTCGGCGCGGCCATGGCGCGCACCAGCATCACGGACATGGCCGAGCGCTACTGCGGCACCCTGTCGAAGGGGTATCGACAGCGGGTCGGCCTGGCCCAGGCCCTGCTCCACAACCCGGACGTGCTGATTCTCGACGAGCCGACGGCGGGGCTCGACCCGAGACAGATCATCGAGACGCGGCGGCTGATCGCCGAGCTCGCCGGCAACCACACCATCATCCTCAGCACCCACATCCTGCCGGAGGTCTCCCAGACGTGCCAGCGGGTCGTCATCATCAACCGCGGCAAGATGGTGGCGGTCGACAGCCCCGGCAATCTCACGGCGCGGCTGCAAGGCTCCCAGAGCCTGTACCTGCAGGTCGACGGCGGCGGCGACGACCCGGAGCCGGCCATCCGGGCGGTCGACGGCGTCGCCGCCGTGTCGGTGGCCGACCAGCGGGACGGCGTATCGGAATTCCAGATCGAGATCGCCCCCGGGCACGACGTGCGGCGCGACGTGGCCCGCACCGTGGTGACCAACGGCTGGGGCCTGCTGGAGCTGCGGGCGCAGCAGATGAGCCTGGAGGACATCTTCCTGCAGTTGACGACGGAAGAGGCGGCCGAGGAGCCGGACGGGACTGCCCCCGGCGTCGAGCCCCAGGGCGACGACCCCGGTGGCGGCGCGCCCGACGGCGGCGCGCCCGGGGGCGCAGATCCGGTCGAGGCGGAGGAGCACACGAATGGCTAACATCCTGGCCCTGGCCCAGAAGGAGCTGCGCGCGTACTTCGTCTCGCCGATCGCCTACGTGCTGCTGGTGTTCTTCGCCCTCCTGTTCGGCTGGTTCTACGTGGCCAGCGTCAACGTGATGGTCCAGCTCAGCATGGGCCAATTCGGCATGGGCCCGCAGGTCATCAACATCAACGAGTTCATGATCCGGCCGCTGTTCGGCAATACCGCGGTCATCCTGCTCTTCCTGCTCCCGATGCTGACCATGCGGTCCTACGCCGAGGAGAAGCGCTCGGGGACCATGGAGCTGCTGCTGACGTCGCCGTTGAGCGACCTCCAGATCATCATGGGGAAGTTCCTCGGGGCGCTGGTGCTGTACGGCCTGATGCTGGCCCTCACCCTGCTGCACATCGGACTGCTGTTCTGGTACGGAGACCCGGAATGGGGGCCGATCGCCAGCGGCTACCTCGGCCTGCTCCTGATGGGCGGCGCGTTCATCTCGGTCGGCCTCGCCATCTCCAGCACGACGAAGAACCAGATCGTGGCGGGGGTGGCGACGTTCGCGGTGCTGCTGCTTTTCTGGATCATCAACTGGATTGGCGACGCCTCCGGCACGACGACCCAGGCGGTGCTGTCGTACCTCTCGATACTCGAGCACTTCGACGACTTCTCCAAAGGCGTCATCGATACGAAACACGTGACCTACTACCTCAGCTTCATCGGACTCAGCCTGTTCCTGACCGCGAAGTCGATGGACCAGGAACGCTGGAACGGATGAGGCCCGACTGCCCCGACGCCCGATGCTGAACAGAATCTTCGGTTTCCTCGGCTGGATCGGTTCGACGCTCGTCTTCGCGGCGGTGCTGGCGTGGCTGGTCAGCCCCGACCAGGAGTCGCTGCGCCGGACGCTGGCCCTGGCCGGCCTCGCGTGCATCGTCCTCTACGGCGCCGGGCACTGGCGCGAGGTCGGCCGGTCGTTCGGGCGGCGCCAGACCCGCTACGGCGCCCTCGCCGGCACCAGCATCCTCCTGGTGGTGGCCATCGTCGTTGCCCTCAACTACGTGCTCGCCCGGCAGAACCAGCGCTGGGACCTGACCGCGGGCGGGCAGTACTCCCTGTCCGACCAGACCCGGCAGGTGCTCGACACCCTGGCCGCGCCGATACGGATACTGGTGTTCGCCCGGGAGCCGGACTTTCCCCGATTTCAGGACCGCCTGGAGGGTTACGCCTACCAGTCGAGTCGGGTCACCATCGACTACATCGACGCGGACCGGCAGCCGATGCTGGCGCGCCAGTACGACGTGCAGAGCTACGGCACCATCGTGTTCGAGTACGAGGACCGGGTGGAACGGGTCGATTCCGACGCGGAGCAGGACCTGACGAATGCCCTGATCAAGGTCGTGGAGGGCGCGGAGCAGACCGTCTACTTCCTGGAAGGCCACGGCGAGAAGACGCACGCCGATTCCAACCGGGACGGCTACAGCACCGTCTCGGCGGCCCTCGAGCTCGACAACTTCGAGGTCGACTCCCTGGTCCTCGCGCAGCAGGGCGCGATACCCGACGACGCCACCGTCGTCGTCGCGGCGGGACCGCAGACGGATCTGCTGCCCGGAGAGATCGACGCGCTCGGCGCCTACCTGGACCGCGGCGGGAAGCTGCTGCTGCTGCTGGATCCGCCCGTCACCGGGAACGAACCGGCGCCGGAGGGTCTGCTCGGCCTCGTCCGCGCGTGGGGTATCGAGGTGGGCGCCGACGTCGTGGTCGACGCGAGCGGCGTGGGACAGCTCTTCGGCGCCGACGCCTCCGTGCCGGTCGCCGCGAACTACCCGCTTCATCCGATCACCGAGCGGTTCAACCTGCTGACCGCGTATCCTCTGGCCCGCTCGGTCTCGGCCGCGGCGGGCCGCCCGGACGGCCGGATCCCGCAGTCGTTCATCGAGACCGGCCCGCAGAGCTGGCAGGAAGCGGATATCGACAGCCTGGTCACCGGCCAGGTCGAGCTCGACGAGGAGAGCGGCGACCGCCCCGGCCCGGTGGCGATCGGCATGGCCGTCTCCGCCCCCGCCCCGGCCCCCGCGGACGCCGGCGACGGCGCGGCCGGGGAGACGGGCGCGGAAAGCGACGCGGCCGAGGGTTCGCCGGCGGACGCCCCGGACGACGAGTCCGACCCCGAAGGCGGGGACGCCCCGGCGCCGCCGGAGACCCGTCTCGCCGTGATCGGCGATTCCGATTTCGCCAGCAACGCGGTCGTCGGCATCCAGGGCAACCGCGACATGTTCCTGAACACCGTCAACTGGCTGGCCCAGCAGGAGAACCTCATCTCGATTCGCGCCCGCGAACCGGAGGACCGCCGGCTGACCCTCACCGCCAGCGCCCAGCGGCGCATCTTCTGGCTCTCGGTGCTGTTGCTGCCGGCCGCCATCCTGGGCGTCGGGGTGTACACCTGGATGAGCAGACGCTGATCCATCGCGGAAGGCCGAAAGACATGCGCGGAGTGCGTTCGACGCTGGTTCTGCTGGTCGTGGCCCTTGGTCTGGGCGCCTATATCTACTTCGTCGAGTCCGGGCGGCCGACGGGGGGGACGCCGGATCCGCTGGAGCCGGTGTTCGAGGTCGAGTCGGACGACATCGATTCGCTGTCGGTGACCTCCAGCAACGGCGACCGCACCGTCATCGAGAAGGACGGCGACCGGTGGCAACTCGTCGAGCCGTTCCGCGCCAACGTCGACGTCACCAAGGTCGTCTCGCTCTCGTCGAGCCTCGCCAACCTCGAGATGCAGCGCGTCGTCGCCGAGCCCGAGGACGCCCCGGACCTGGAGCCGTTCGGGCTGGCCGCGCCGAGCATCGAGGTCGGTTTCACCACGACCGCCGGCGAGGACGCCCGGCTGCAGATCGGCGAGCGTACGCCGACCGGCAACGACCTCTATGCGACCGTCGCCGACTCGAGCCGCGTCTTCCTCATCTCGGGTTTTCTGGACACGACGTTCGACCAGACCACGTTCGACCTCCGCGACAAGTCCATCCTGGACATCACCCGCGACCAGGTGGACTCGCTCGAGATCGCCGGGCAGGACCTCGCGGTCCGGCTCCGGAAAACCGACGGGGAGTGGTCGCTGGTCGACCCCATCGAGGCCCGGGCCGACCCGGGGGTGACCGACGGCCTCGTCGGCCGGCTCAGCACCGGCCAGATGGCCGCCCTCGAACAGGAGGCGGTGACGTTGGACGGCCTGGAGCCCTATGGGCTCGACACCCCGCGGCTGACGGTGACGGTCGGGCTCGGCAGCTCGGCCGCGACCCTGCTCCTCGGCGACACCACCCCCGCGGGGACCGTCTACGCCCGGGACGCGGCGCGCGAGCTGGTGTTCACCGTCGACGAATCGCTGGCCGCGGAGCTCAAGCAGGACGCCGGCGAGTACCGGCGGAAGAACCTGTTCGCGTTCCGTCCGTTCAACGCCACCGCGCTCGAGATCGAGCACGACGGCGCGCGCTGGGCGTTCGCGCTCGAGGCGGCGGCCGGGGAGGAAGAGACCGACGCCTGGCGCCGGACCGCGCCGGACACCGGGGACGTCGAGCGCAGCGCCATGGACGACCTGCTGGCCAAGCTGTCCAACCTGCGCGCCGAGTCGTTCGAGCCGTCCCGCGACGGCACCGGCCTCGACGCGCCGGTCGCCGCCGTCACCGTCACCTTCGACGCTGACGCGGACCAGGAACGGGTAATCGTCGGCCGCACCGGCGACGACGTGTTCGCCGTGAGCGGCGACGAGCCCGGCGCCTCCCGGCTGAACACCCGAAGCTGGGACGACGCCATCGCGGCCCTCACCCCCCTCCGCGGAGACAGCGCTACCGCGGCCCCGTAACCGTACGGCCCGCCGGGACGCAAACGGCCGCAGGTCGGGCGAACAGCGGCGCGGCGCGACGACAACAGCCGGGCCAGGCGTCGCGCCGTGGAAACGGTGCCGCCTCCTCCAGGAGTCGACGACTCCTGGAGGATTGGTCGGGCGGCAAGCAGAGCCGCGGGCGGGGATTCCCGGGCTACTCCGGCATAAGCGCGAACGTCCAGATCGAGCCGCCGGTCGGCACCAGGCCGCGCGCGTAGCGGTTGGCGAGCCCGCCCCCGAGCCCGGACGCCACCGTGATCTGCTGCCGGCCGTTCAGCGTGTAGGTGACCGCCGTCGCGTTGACGCTCGATCCGGTCTGGAACTCCCAGAGGGTCTCGCCGGTCTCCTCGTCGAGGGCGATGAACTCACCGGTGATCTTGCCGCTGAACAGCAGCCCCGCGCCGGTGGCCAGCACCCCGGCCGAGCTGGGGAAGTCGTGCATCGGAATCTCCCACTTCTTCTCGCCGGTCAGGGGACTGATGGCCACGATGTGGCCGAGCAGATCGCCCGGCTCGACCTCCGGGAAGCGGTTGGTGACCCCGGTGGAGCTCGCCCCGATGACGCGTTCCTGCGGCTCGGGGAGGAGCCGCTGGATGCGCGGCACGTTCCACGTCGTCGAGTAGATGAGGCCGGTGTTCGGGTTGAAGGCGATGGGAACCGCGTTCGTGCCGCGGGACGGCCAGATGTAGACCTGCTCGCCAACCAGGAAATTCCGGTAGATGTCGGTCAGCACGGGCCGGCCGGTCTCCAGGTCGACGTGCGTGGCCCAGTTGACGAAGGTGTAGGGGTGCGCGGCGATCAGCGAGCAGTCGGTGCGATCGAGCGTGTACAGAAAGCCGTTCTTGTTGGCCTGGATCATCACCTTGCGCATCTCGCCGTCGACCTCCAGCTCGGCGAGCACGTTCTCGTCGATGCCGTCCACGTCGTACACGTCGTTGGGGGTGTACTGGTAGTGGCAGTGGATCTCGCCCGTCTTCGGGCGGATGGCGAGCACGCTGGATGCATACAGGCTGTCCAGCGCGCCGCGCGGCGCGGGATCGTACGGCTCCGCGTTACCCGTCCCCCAGTAGACGAGGTCGAGCTCGGGGTCGTACGAGCCGGATCGCCAGGTCGGTGCGCCGCCGTACATCCAGGCGTCGGTACCGGCGGGCCACGTCTCGTGACCGGGCTCGCCCGGTCCGGGGATCGTGTAGCGGCGCCACAGCTTCTCGCCGGTGGCGGGGTCCCAGCCGTCGAGGAAGCCGCGGGTGGTGGACTCGCCGCCGGACATCCCCGAAATCAGGACCCCGTTGGCCACGATCGGAGCGCCCGTCGCGTAGTAGCCCTCCGCCCCATCGGCGAACTTCTGGTTCCACAGCTCTTCGCCGGTCTCCATGTCGAGGGCGAGGACGTGGTTGTCGACGGTCACCCGGAAGAGCCGGCCCTCGTAGATCACCGGCCCACCCCGGTTGAAGCTGCTGCGCCGCCGCGACCCCTCTTCCAGGACGACCGGTGTGCGCCAGATCTGCCGGCCCGTCTCCAGGTCGATGGCGAAGGTCCAGCTGCCGTTGATGGCGTAGAGGACCCCGTCGTAGATGGCCGGCGCGGCCAGCTCGCCCGACTGGTTCATCAGGCTGGCGCTCCAGATGGGCACGAGCCGGTGGATGTTCGACTTGTCGATCTGGTCGAGGGGACTGTAGCTCTTGCGGTCGTACCCCATGCTGTGGACGAGCACGTCCTCGGGCGTCTGCGCATCGTTCAGCAGATCTTCCGCCGTCTGGGCGAGGCCCGGGTTCGGCCCCAGCCCCAGGAAGATCGCGAGCAGTCCTGCCGTCTTCTTCATGATCAATCTCCCATGGACCCGCGGCCGCCGGACCGGCGACCGCGGAATCCCTGCGCGTCCTGCGGCGGCGCCAGCGGCGCCGCCCTCTGCTTGTGCGGCCATCATACGGGGTCCCGGCGGGACGATCCAGGGGCGGGACGACGAACGCCGGGAGTTCCCCCGCGTTCCGGCCGACCGCGGCCACGGGAGCCCCTGGCGAACGGTGCGTGCACCGAGACCGGCGAGGCGCCCGCGCAGCAGGGCGCGACGCAGGCGCCCATGGGGAACCGGCGACCGCGAACCCGGCCAGTCCGGGGCGCAACCGGTCCACGCGGGACACGACGCGGTCGAATGCGCCACGGACCGTCGGCCTCGTGCCAGCAGCTCGCGCCGTGGAACGGCGCGGACTGCTGTAGGATCGGCTGGGCAGGCAACGGAGCCGCAAGACAACGGTGTCCGGGGCAGCCTGCAGCGACGTGGCCGCGGCCGTGGGTCGTGGAGATCGAGCCTGAAACCAGGGAGGCAGCGATGCGATGGACCAGCCTTGCGACCGGCGTGATTCTCGTCTGCGGCGTGGCCGTGACCGCGGCGCCCCTCGAGGCGGCCCAGGAGCACCCCGTGACCCGGGTGGCGCCGCACGACCGACTGACCGGCCCGCGGATCGCGTTGCCCGAGGATCCGGGGGAGGCGAGCCCCCTGCGGCAACTGTGCCCGGAGGCAACCGACACCTGCCGCAACTACTGGGCTTACACCATCCACTTCGTCAACAACTACGCGATTCCCCTCCGTGACAAGGAGCTGCTGATCCTGCGTACCGCGTGGCTGTCCCGCGGCGACTACATCTGGGGCCGGCACAACCTCATGGGCCAGAGCGCGGGGCTGACCGAGGAGCAGATCCGGCGTATCACCGCGGGCCCGGACGCCCCCGGCTGGGAGGACTTCGACCGGGCCCTCCTCCGGGCCGCGGACGAGCTGCACACCAGCCGTTTCATCTCCCACGCCACCTGGGACAAGCTCGCGGAGCGCTACACCGAGGACCAGCTGCGGGAGGTCGTACTGATCGTCGGCAACTACACCCAGCTCGCGATGTTCCAGAACACCCTGGGCGCCCTGCTGGAGCCCGACGTAGAGGGCCTGCCGGACGAAGCCGGCCGGTGAGGAAAGGGTCGAAGAACCGGGGAAGGAGACGGGAGCATGTCGATGCGCACTGTCGTCGCCACGTACCTGACCAGGAGAATTCTCCTCACGACGCTCGCCGCGCTGGCGTGCGGCGCGCCGGCGCTGGCGCAGCCCTTCCGCCTGAGCCAGGACTACTTCCCCAACACCCGCTTCCCCGCCCGCTTGGGGGAGCCCCACCTCGTCATATACGACGATGGCGTCCTGCTGGCAGCCGCCTCGTACCGCTACTCGCAGCGCCATCACGACTCGCCGTGGCTGGTCGTCACCCTCGATCTCGCCGCGTCCCAGACCCTGAGGATCCGGCGGGAGGACATCTTGCTGGTCCGGCCGGACGGGACCGCGGTGCCGCCGGCGACGCAGCGCGAGCGCCTCCGCGACATGGAGGGGGTGGACCGGCTTCTGGACGAGCGGGCGAACTGGCCCGAGACGATGAGTTTCGCCTTTCCCCGGAGCAGAATCGACAGGGGCTTCCAACGGTTCGAGTTCGGGGTAGACGGGTCGGACAGGATTCCGGATCGGGTCCTCCTGATTGAAGCGCGCAGCGGCGTTCGCGGCGACGTGTTCTTCGTCTCGCCGGACGGGAGCTGGGACACCGGCGTGCACGCGCTCGTCGTCACCGTCGACGATGGCCGGATCGCCAGGCTGCCGGTCCTGCTGAGATAGCCGCCGCTGCGGCGCCGCCCCGGCGTCCTGGGCCGATGCGCCGGCTGCACCGGTTGCGCTTTGCGACCGAACGATCTAGAGTCTGTCCGCCTTGGCGTCTGCGCGCCGGGGCGCGAACCGACGGACACGCGTCCGGTGTGCACGCCCCGCGGGGCGTGGTCGCCGGAGTCTCAGGAGGACACATGGAAAGCAAGGCATCGGCCGTCTGGAAGGGCAGCCTGAAGGGCGGAAGCGGCGCGATCTCGAGCAACAGCGGCGAGCTGTCGGATACCGGGTACACGTTCGCCACGCGGTTCGAGGGAAGCGCCGGCACGAATCCGGAGGAGCTGATTGCGGCCGCCCATGCGGGCTGTTTCTCGATGGCGTTCTCGGCCCAGTTGGGCGAGGCAGGGCTGACCCCGGACCACGTCACGACCACCGCGACGGTGACCCTGGAGATGCTCGACGGCGGCCCGACGGTGACGACGATTCACCTCGAGGTGACGGCGAGGGTCCCGGGCGCGAGCCAGTCGGCGTTCGACACGGCGGCGAACAACGCCAAGACCGGCTGCCCCATCTCGAGGCTGTTGAACGCCACCATCTCGATGAACGCGGTCCTCGAAGCCTAGCCCGGAAATCGTCGCCTGCGGCTCCGATTGCCGCCCAACCAACCCTCCAGGAGTCCGCGCCGTTCTGTTGATGATTGGCGATTCCGTCAATGAATCCGGGCGTTTTTCGGAACCCTAGCGGGACGGATTCACAAAACCGTTACCATGCCAGTCTGGCGAACGGCAGCGAACATCAACGCACGTCGGCGGACGGCCGGCCGGTCGTGTCTGCGGGCTCGCCCTCGGCGATTTGCGCCAGCAGGGTATCCGTGTTCACGATCACGTCACTGACGAACATCAAGTGACGGTTGATCACCTTGAACTCGTCGGCGATCCGTTCCAGGGCCAACGCCTGACGTTCCATGGCCACAACCTGTCGCTCGCGTAGCTTGGCGTCGATCTGATCCTGTCGCGTGACCGGCCCCGGCCCGCTCATGGCGCCACCGTCCCGCTCTCGGCTTGCGCCGCCCGCCCGGCCCGCTCGCCTTCGATCCAACCCTCAAGGCGCGCCAGCCGCCGATCCACGTCCCGCACGTCAACGGACAGCACGGCGATCTGGCGCCACAGCAGCCCGCCGATACTGACCATTACCGCAATCGTCGGCCAATCTACCGTCATGTTCACGTCCTCACGGCCGGCCCCCGGTCCGCCGCATGTCGACACCGAGCGCAACCGCGGCAGCTTCGATCCGTTCCATGTCGGTCAGGCTCGCGGCGGTCAGGCGCGGCCCGTTGAAGGCCCCCACGGGCGCCGCAGGGGCCACGGATGGCGCCGCCCGCAGCTTTCCCCCCGCCGTGTCCGAAAGGCTCCACAGCACGCGCCAGACGCGCTCAGTGCACCGCTCCAGCCGTACCAGGTCCGGCGCCCCCTCGACAGCCGCCCCGCACCGCTCGGCAGCGGCTCGAGTTCCGTGCACGTGGCACACGTCGCCGCGGGTCAGCAGCTCGCCGGGGCGGCGCCGCGCCGCCGATACGCCCCACGTCATGACTTGCCATGTCCCCGAACGTCGGCCCTCTACGCCCGCCAGACGACGGGTGCCCGTACGACCGTCACCGTTGGCTGGGACAGGCGGAAACTGATGCTTATGCCGCCGGCGTCGACGCGGTGTGTTACGCCGCTCAGTGGCGGGGTGAGCCAGGTCTTGTTAATCACGCTGACGACCACGCCGCTGATCACGCCGCTGGCGACTCTGGCGCTCGTCAACGCCTTGGCGAGCCGCACGAGTGATTCCCGTCTTGAGAGTCGCGGCGGAGGGCAACTGCGGCGCTGATCGGTTTTCGCTGCCATGATCGATCTCCCGCGGGCACCCCATCGTTTCGGCATGGATCGCCCCCCGTTCGCAGCGCCGGCCCATTCCGGCGCCGTCTGGCAGCTTCGCCCTATCGGTGGGGTAATGTCAAGCTACGCGCGTCGCCGCGCCCGGCATGCTCGCATCTTCGCCACGGCAGCGTTTCGGCACCGCTCGCACAGCTTGCGGTCCGGCCGGTCCCGGTCGCCGCCGCACTCGGGACACCGCCCCGCGGCGAGGTGTCGACGGCGCCGCGCCCGCACGTCAGCCCGCAGGCGGTCACGGTCCGGCGGATGCGCCGCTCGGTGTCGGTTCTGTGCGTCCGCCTGACGGCGCCGGCAAGGTTCGCAAGCGACCCGATCCGGGCGGTCACGCTCGCCGCCGCACAGCGTGCACCGCTGTGCGGCGCGGTAGCGCTCGCGAGCGCGGCGACCACCAGCCGGCAGCGGGCGCCGCGAGCGGTTGCGGATGGCGGGGTCTACCGGGGCGGGGCGGACCGCGGGCGGCGCCAGTCGGCAAGTCAGGCACAGCGGCCGGGGCATGCGGCAGTAGAACCGACGGCCGCAGATCATGCACGGCTTGATGGGCGGCGCATCGGGCAGTTCCGTATCTCGGTCCGCCGCCACCGAGTACCCGCCGCCGCCGTCATTCCAATCAGGCACGGTCGCGCACTCGCCGGCTGTCTCGGCAGACCTCGCACCGAGTCCCACCGACGACGCGGGGCCTCTTCGCGCATTTGATGCAAAATCCAGCGGCGGCGAGCCGTTTGGATCTGGCGTTCACGCGGGCGTTGTTCAGGGCGCGGCAGCGCTCGCAGAGGGTGGTGGTAACCAAGTCCGGGCAGCCGCAGGCGATGCAGACGGTTTCGGTTCGGCGGGCTGTCCGCAACCGCTGGCTCGCGTCTGACGTACGAGCAGGCTCGACGACACGGAACCCCTTATCGGCGGCGAACTCGTCTCTGTGCTGCGTAACGCGCCTGGATCGTACCAATCGCCATGTCGCGACAATTGACCACAACCGAACCGCCTCGATATCGCGTGCGAGCCACACGGCATTATCCGCACCGGCAGTGCTTCGCGCGGCGCCCGCACTGCGGACAACGGCGCCGGTCAGGGTTGCGCGCCGGGCCGCGGGCTGAATCGTGAACCAGCCGGCCGCGGGGGCGGTCAGGATGCCCCACCATCCGCCGGTGCACGGAATGTGCGCCCTCCGTGGCGATGGCGTCAGGTGTCGGCAACCGCAGCTTTACTCCGGTCACTCGGCGTCCCATCCGGTCAACGCCAGGGCGTCCGACTGCTCGACGCCAGCTTTGACCAGGGCGCCGACGGCGCGAGCCCGCGCCGCGAGATCCGCCATACCGGACGGCCGCCCGTAATCCAGCGTCACCGGCTGCTCGAGTACGCGTGTCAGCTCCTCGCCGATCACGGCGGCGAGCGGTTGAATCGTCAGGCCCCACAGTCGCCGCGCCGCCTCACGTGCGGCGGTTCCGTCATTCAGCCCGGCCGGACCGAGCGGCGAACCGACACCGAAGCACGCGAGTACGCTGCTCTCGACATGCTGTCGCAGGTGCACGAGCCCCGCGGGCGGATTCGCGCCCAATCGGGACGGTTGGAAGTCTTTCTTGGGCGCCCCCGCTGAATCGCCGTATCCACCCGCTACGGTCTCCGGTAGCAGCGTGCGGCCCCGCGCGTTGCGGATCGCTTCGGTCAGCCCGGCCGGGCTGTTATGGCCCTCCGGGAGCGCGATCAGGTTCGCCACGGCGCCGCCCGCTTCATGCCCTAGAGATTGCTCCAGGTTGGCGCCAAGCTGCCCCGTCAGACTGGCGTACTGCAACGGCGAGACACCGCGGGCCGGGCTGTGCGCTTCGGTCGCGTATCGCAGGTGTACGACGCTCGCGGCGGGCGCCGTCACGGTGCGATGCGAGCGCGGGCCGGTCACGGTCAGCCGGTACCACCAATCCGAAGGGTCCGGCCCCTCGCCCCACGTGTCTCGGGTATCGCACCGTAGGAGCCGCAGACGGCCCCCTGCGGCGATATCCAGGAGATAGACGGCCTCACCATGCCGCGCCAGGTCGCGGCCCATCTCGGCGAGCATACGCGGTCCCACGGGGGCGCCCTCGACGGCGGCCGTTGACAGCGCCCGCGACCACAGCCCCGCGGCGATCTCGACGGCGCCAGCGGCCCACGTGCTTACCGTGGTCGCGCCCACGGCGCCGATCAGCGCGTCGATGTACAGATCGGTTGCATCCGCCCGGACTTCCGGCGCCGGCCCGTCCGCAATACCGAGTTCGATCATGGCTGGCTGACACTCCAGCGGCGATGCACGCAGACCAGACACCGCGCCTTGCCGTGCTCGTCTCGATAGACGCGCTCGACGGCGCGGCAGTCGTTACACTCGCCCGTCAGGACTCCTACGGATGCCGTCATGCCGTCCTCAGCGTCCACGGCGACAGTAGGGCCGCGGCGCCCGACTGGCGGACGGCGGACCGGGCGGTCCGAATATCGATTTGTATCGACGTGCCGATCTTCATGCGCCCGTCGCCCTTGCCATACCCGGCGCGGCCCTGCACGTGTCCGGCAGTGCGGATCACCGCTTCGTCCCGGATGCCCTCGGGACATTCCAGCGTATCGTCAGGGTCGCGTAGGTAGGCGTCGACCAGGGCGCCCGCAATCGACAGCAGGCGCGCGGCTTCGTTGTTGCCCTCGATCGTCGCCGTGGCGGTTGCCTGCGTTCCACGGGATGGCGGGGCGCCGACAGTCACGTCAGGCGGCGACGTGTAACCGCTACCGCCTGACGTGACTGTGATCGTCACCGCGCCATCGTCGTCTATCGTCGCCGTGGCGGTTGCCTGCGTTCCACGGGATGGCGGGGCGCCGATGGCAACGGCCGGCGGCGACGTGTAACCGCTACCGCCCGCCGTGACCTTGATCGTTGTCACCGCGCCGCGAGACACCCCGAGCGCATCCGCCAGGGCATCAACGGTTACAGCCATGACCAGATAGACCGCAGGGGTGGGCGGTCTGACTTGGCGTCCCGAACCTCGACGGACGTATCCGGGTACGACGGCGTATCCACCAGACCGGCGCCCCGCAGGATGGCATCCGTGATTATCCGGCGCCCGCCGGTGTAGGACTGGCGGGCCGCTTTGAACTCCACCGACAGCCCCGAGTACACCGGCGGATCGGACCGCATGAGGATAGCCAGATCGCGGCCCGCGCTCGTATCCGGCAGCGGCGCGTCGATCCTTACTTCGGTGCCGTCCGCAGAGACTACCGGGACGGCGCGCATGATGGGCGCCTGCACGCTGCCGCGGGCCGGACTGCTCGCATGCTCCAGGTCGATCCGGATACCGTTGTCGGGCCAGCGAAGCGAGCCCGGCGCGAAGGATTCCCGCCCGTGCTGGCCAGGGGCGCCGTAGCGCATGAGCACGCCAGTTAGCCGGCCGGGGGAACCCTCGCCGCCGTCCCGCAGCTCGACGGCGGCGCGAAAGTTACTCATTCGTCACCACCAATCGGGACGGCTTCTCGCTCCAGATCCAGATCGGTGTAGACGCGGCCGGCTTCACGCCGACGCGCCCCACGGCGCCCGGCAGGATGACGTGGTAGCCCGGCGCACTGGCGCCGCCCTCGAAGAGCCGCACCGGCGGATTGCCGATCACCACCTCCACGATATAGGAAGCGCCACGGGTCAAGTGGAGCGCGCCCGCCAAATCGACGGGCGCGCCCCCGGTAACCGCTAGCTAGGGTGAGACTGGCCATTACGACAGCTTCAGTTTCGTACGGACGAAACCGTCCGGCCGCAGCACCTTGAAGTTGTGCAGCGCCACGGCGGTTACCTGGATGAGACCTTCGGCCGCGTTCGTCACTTCGTCGCGAATCAGCCGCAGACCTTCCCAAACCGGGCATACCGCGTTCATCGCCATGTCGCCGCCCATCTTGGCGAGGATGCCTTCCTGGATGGTGCTCGACACGGCCGGGACGTTGGCGGACGCCATGAAGTCACGCAGCAGGCGCCGCAGCCGCTCGGTTGCCGAAGTGGAATCGTTCGACTGGATGAGCGCGGCGAGTTTCTGGTAGCTCTCGGTCCCGAGCACCCAGGTGCATTCGGACTCCGAGCCGGCATACTTCCCGTCGACACCGCGCGCCGCTTGTTCGGCGGCCGTGGCGAACGTGACCACGGCGCCGGGGTCGGCATAGTCGGCGAGCCCGCCGTTCGCACTGGTTGCCAAGAAACCGCGTACCCGCGGGTCGCCCGCGCCGATCAATTGCGCGTCAAGCTGATCGGCCATGGTCAAACTCAGATCCTCGCGGTACGCGCTTTCCAGCCCCATGGTGGTCATGGTGTCCTCGATGCGGAATTGCACGCGAGCCTGCAACCGCACGCCCGAAAGGGCGTTCGGCGTGATGGCCCCGGCCGCCGCGTCCTTCGCGCCGTCCTTCGCCACGAACGCGGCGGACTGGCCACTGGTCAGCACGGGATAGGACGCCACTCCCACGCCCACCGACGGCATGAAGACACCGAGCCGCGCCACGGCGGACCGAGCGAAAACCCGTTGAATGATCTCGGCCTGATTCACGGGGTTTCCGCTGGCGGGCGCCGGACTCACCGCATCGGCTCGCAGCTCGGTCGGCGGCGCCGGACCGAGCAACGCATCCCACGGTACGACGTTGCCGGCAGTCGTCAGCCCGCGATGCTCGGCGGACTCCGCAACCAGTGCGGCCCGGTGCTTCGTCTCGGTATCCCGGTACTCGGTCGTGAGTTTGTCCGATTCGGATCGGATCTCGTCGGTCAGGGCATCGTCCGCGAGCCCCGCGATCTCTGCGAGCCGAGTACGGATCTCGGATGCCCGCAATTGCAGCCGTTGTGAGTCCTTCATGATCGCGATTGTATACCCCGAACACGGCGAAACAATAGGGGCCGCGTGTGACGAAACTTTAGAGGTAGCCTATTGGTGGGGTAGTCTTACTCGGCAAGGCGCCGGGCTATCTCGGCACGCCATGCGGATCGGTCCGGCCCCGGCCCGCGCTTGTGCTCGGCGAAGTGACAGCCCTTGCACAACACCTTGAGATTGTCCGGGCTATCGTCGCCGCCGTCGGCGACCTCGATTTTATGGTGCAGCTCCAGGCGCCCGGCCCGGCCGCAATCCTCGCACCGCCAGCCGCGCTCATTCAGGATGCGCCGCCGCAGCGCTCGGTAGGCTCTCATGCCGTGCTGCGGGCGCCAGCGTCCCGGTTCGACAGGCGGGCCGTTACGGGGCATGTTGGTTGTCCTGCGACTACCCCGCGTCAGGCGACCCAAACCTTACCGGTACTCCGGCGCTTGCTCGCGGCGCCGCCGAGACCGAGCGCGATCACCGCAGCTTGCAGGCTGTCGATTCGCGCCCGCTGGCGAGCCTGTACCAGCTTGGTAGCGTGCCCGCTGGCGTCCCGTACAACGTGCGATTCGCCGATGGCGTTCGCGAGTAGAATGTTCGGCGCCGCCCGCAAGGTCTCGCCGTCAACGGCAAGCTGAAACGCCCGGATGTCTTGTGCTGCATCTTCGGCGGACCGGGCGCCGCCACCCCGCCACGTCACGCGCCAGTTGAGACCCTGATCGGCGAGATGCTGCCGTAGCTCGGGATGACGGAACCGATCAGCCCCCGCCCCCGCCACAGTCACGCCCGCGAGATGCGCCCGTAGACGCGCCAGGAACGGCCCCACTGGCGTCAGGCGCCCGCTCAGCACCCACAGCACCCCGGACGCGGCGGCGCGCTCATACAGGGCGCCAGCCGCGTCAGCACGTGCACGGGCCGCGAGCCCCGGCAGATCGCCGCAGGCGGTCACAACCTCAAGGCGCCCGCCGTCGGGCCAATAGCACGCGGCGCTTGTGAATGACTTATGCCCGCCGAGATCCAGCCCGACGTAGCACGGTCCCGAACGGGCCGGCAAGTCATCGGGCGCAACCTCGCACCGGCGCCACGAATCCACAGACGCGATCAGCTCGCCGCGAGCGGCGCCCGGCAAATTCAGATCGTGCGCCCGGTACGACGCCTGATCGGACGGCGTATCGATCACACGCTACGATTCGTCGCGCATGTACGACACCGCCTTGATCGTGCCGAGCCCCGGATTCGCGAGCCGCCAATTCTCGGGGTCGTCAAGCGCCAGATCCGGATCGCCCGCGAAGTGGCAAACCGCCAGCCCGGCCGCGCCCTTGCGGGCCAGGATTTCAGGCACGAACGGCCCCGGCCCGTGAATCGTGATCGCCAGGAAACGCCCGTCGCGAGCCGAGACCGAAGATCGGAATCCCGCCACTTGCGCCCGATGTTTCTCGGCGAGCAACCCCAGTTCGTCAACGATGGCAAGGTCGTACCCGCTCGCGTGTCCGGCCGTTGATTGATTGCCGGCTCCTTCGATCTCCAGCGTCGATCCGCCGTCGCCGATGATGCGACCGGGCCAGGGCGTACGGCGAACCGTCAACCCGCCGAGACTCGACGCGGCGGCGATCTCTTCAACCTGTCTCAGCAGCTCGCCCGCCTTGGCCCGCGAGACCGAGAGCACGCCAGCACGCCAGCCGGGGCGCCGCAACGGTCCGGCAAGATGGGCCAGACACAGCACCGCGATCAACGCGCTCTTCGCGTTCTTGCGGGCCATGCACGCCAGCGTTTCACGATGCGATAGCACGTCGTCAACGATGGCGACTTGCCACGGCGCCAGCACGAACGGCCGGCCGGCCGCAGGATGACCGGCCGGGATTCGCAGGCTCGCCGCGGCCCACGTGACCACGGCCCGCGCATCGTCGCCGAGCGGGGGCCGCTCGGGGGGCAGTCCGGCCCGCTCCAGGCGGTGCCGCGCCCGCCATGCACGGGAGCGCTCCGCGGCCGTCGCGTATTGCCGGGGTCTGCCCATGATCCGATCGTACACCGGACCGGAAAAAGCAAAAGTGTGACGGACCGAACGATACGCGCCGCAGGGGTACGATTCAAAAAACACCAATGAATCCGGGGTAAAATCGTTCGCGTATTGCGAAGGAAAGGCCCAATCACCGCGGAACAAGGCGAAAGTGTGCGGCAGGGGTCCCCGCGGGGGCGGGGGGCCGGTGATGCACTGTGATGCACCTGTGCAGCGCGTGAGGATCGCCTGTACGCGACGCGCGGCCGGTCAGGATGCAGAGCACCGGACCAGCCGCGTTCGTCGCTCTCAGGGCCGCTCAGGCGCTCAACGGGCCGCTCAGCGGGGCCGCTTAGCGAACACGCCAGCAGCCGCCGTCGTCCTGGTAGAGCCAGCCGTCGACCATCATCGCCGGACCGCGTAGCGCCTTGCTGCACTGCTCGCACGTCACCTGCGTTGCGTCTTGCGTAGAGCGGTATGGGTCTTCGCGGTCGTAGTGCGGCAGCACCGCATTCCGCCGGCAAACCCAGACCGTCCCCTGCCGGTCGTCTCGCCGGGCCAATAGGTGAATCACCATGCCGGGCTACTCCGGCGGGCGCCGGTCGATTTTCCAGTCGTCGCCGTGCTGCTCGACTCGCCGCGCCTTGCAGTCTTCGCAGACCGCGCCGCCCTCGACTGTGTGTGTCGGGTACAACCCGCCGCAGTCGATGCACTTCTCGGGGTGTCTGTAGGTCATGATTCCGTTTCCGTCCAGGGGTTCGGCCGGTCGTCGGGATTGAGACCGGCTGCCAGCATTTCGGCCCTCCACTGTTTGGCGAGAGCGCGACGGCCCATCTTCACCGCGACCCGCCGCGCCCAGTCCGGCGCGTCCGGGTCTCGGGCTGCCAGGGCGAATCGTCCCGGCACTGGCGAATCCGGATCGGGGTTCGGGACGTGCCAGCTTGTACCGCGTGTCCTCATCCAAGCCTCCAGGGAATCGATCTGTCGTTGGTCTGATTCGGTCATGTCAGGGGGGGGCATGTCTGGAATTCCGGCCGGTCGGTCAGCGGGGCGGGCGCCTTGATCGAATCCGTCAAGCGCACCAGCCGGCATGTCATCGGGTGGCGTTCCTGTAGATGGTGAAGGTGACGCAAGTGACGCAAGGTGACGCACTTCGGTACCGCTCCCCTCGCGCGATCCTGTGCGTGGGGGGTTAGCGGGTGCGTCACTTGCGTCACTACCAATCGCCGCCGGTTGTTCACTGGCGTTCATTGGCGGCGCGATCATTCTGGCCTTACCCGTACGCGGCCTGTACCAGCCCGCCGCGAACAGCTCACCGGACAACTTGTTTTTCCCGCCGGGCTGTCTACCGCTCGACAGCATGAACGTTTGCCACGCCCGATAGACCTCGCCGATTGGGCGCCGTTCGGCACCATGGCGGGCCACCCATTCAGCCGTGAATTCACCGATCGGGCTGGCCCGTCCGACTTCGGCCGCAGCTTCGCGGGCCGCGTCCGGGATTGCACAGCCCGCGGCGCGGTACTCGACACCGCCGTTGACCAGCCATCGCAGGCACGCGCCGCGTTCGGCCGCGGTCCGCATTGACTCGCGGATCGTCGGATCGGGGTTGGTGACTGGCGGTCCGCACTGGATCGGCACAAGGCGCCGCTCGGTTCCCGAGTCCATGCCCGGCACGCTTGGCGGGGCGTTCCCGGCTGTGAGGATCGGCGCATGCAGGATCACGTCGAAGAACTCCCGCCCCATGTGCTGAACCCCGTTCAGGCGCCCGCCGATCAGCTCTTTGACCACGGCCGTATCCAAGTCGCGGCCCACCGGTAGATCGTCGATTGTGAGCAGCCGACAGCCTGCTAGGCGCGCTTTCCATGCCGAGTGTGACCGACGGCCCCCGGTCAGGATCTCGCCGGTTGGGATACCGGATTCGTACTCGCCGAACACAGCCCGGACCGCGGCGAGGATCGAACCCTTGCCGGAACCGCCCGGCCCGTTGAGCGCCACCAAGTGATCCAGCCCTTCAGCGTTCTGTAGGGCGGCGCCGAGTCGCCGCCCCAGGAACGTCCGCGCGTCCTGATCCGGGATGCAGTGATTCAGCACGGCCGCGAACTGCGAGCGCGAGTACTCCGCATCGGTTGCCGGCATGGCGCCCAAGCGCCGCCGGATTCGATCCTCACGTTGCGGCGCCCGGATATCACCGCTCGCGAGATTCAGAACCTCACCGGACGGCAGTCCTACCAGCGCGGGATCGGCGTCCCAGTCCTCCGTGTGAGTCCCGATACCCGGCAGCCCCGGCAGCGCGCGAAGGACACCGGCCGCGGTTGCGGCCCGTCCGCCCGTCTGCGGGCGCATGCGTTGCACCCCGTCACGGTCAACGTGGCCCATGTTTTCGCGGCCCGCGAGCATGGCTGCCGCGAGCAACGTTGCGGGTTCGACCGGGCGCCAGCCGGGGCCGGCCCGCCATACGAGCCATGAAGACTCCTCGAAGACGAACGCGAGCCGACCGGCCGCACGTTCGGCGATCAGGTCGGCGATCTGGCGTTCGGAGTCGCACAGCCGGACGAACTCATGCGGGACGATACCCACCAGCACGTCCGGCGCGCCGTCCGCTGGCGCCGGGGCCGGACTGATCGGCTTCGTGGCGGGGGCGCCGTCCGGCAATCCGAAGCACTTCGGATGCCGCATCCGTGCTTCGTCCTCACCGGCCGGGGCCGGTAGTAGATTTCCGTCCTTCCACGCGCTCTTGCTTGCGCGTCTGGCAGCTCCCGAATCGGCCAGGGCAGCGCCTTGGAGCCACTTGAGCACGTCGGGCGGGGTCCGCATCTTGCCGCCGGGGGGGTTCGTGATAGGATTCTGATTGTTCATTTCGTCAGGTCCAGAAACGCCCCGGTCGCTTGCCAGCGCCGCCGGGGCGTTTCGCTGTACGGGGCCGGGTCACGCGCGCTTCCAGCCCGCTGCTTTCACGACGGCCAGCGGCCCGCCCTCGCCTCTGACGACCTGGGCCAACAGCTCCAGGCCCTCACGTTCGGATTCTTCGGCTACCCGCGCAGCGGCCAGCGCGCCGGACGGCATGTACGATTCGACCGTCGATTCGTCTCTTCCCTTCGTCTCAGACAGCCGCGGTCCCGTCCGCGGTCTCTCTGGTCGGGGGCGGGTCCGTTCGTTGAACTGGGGGTATCCTCGCCGGTCTGGGCGGCGGTTCGCGGTTGCGACAACAACCAGCGGTCAACCTCCGCTTCGACGTAGCGCTGCGCCATGCCGAGACGGATCGGGACGGGGAAGCCGGGCAAGCGCCGCAACGTCCAGACGGACGTTCGCGACAGGTTGCCGAGCTTGCGTTGCAGGTCGGCAATCGAGAGCATACGGACGGGCGCGGGGGCATCGGGCATCGGGCGTACCTCTGTCGCGTTCGACGCGATCCAGGGTCGGCCCTTCGGCCCTCAGCGCTGATCCGGATGCCGGGCGGGGGGCGGGTCGGCCCGGCATGGTTTGATCCCGCTGGCGTCAGGGGAGCGGCGACCCGGCCGCGCCCCCCAGCGGTTGCACCCTTTGACGTCACCCTAACGCCATCGGACAAAGCCTGTCAAACGGTTGTCTCGGGACAACCGAGCCCGTACGTGCCGAACCCCGCCGGCCGGGGCGGGGTTCGGGGGCGGCGCCGGGAGCGCGGCTACTCGGCGAGGTATGCGGCCCAAGCGGTCATCAGCTCGCGGCGACGGTCAAGGTGATCGGTGCGGGCGTAGCACCGTGCGGTTGAATTGCCGTTTGCGGTCACGTGCGCCAGGGCCGCTTGCGCCACTTCGCCGGGGGCGCCGGCAACGTCCGCGGCCCAGTCCGTGAAGCTGCTACGCATGCCGTGGGTTGTGGCGGGCGCCGCCAGCTTGCCGACGGCGTTCTGACTCGGCACAGCCCCGCGGCGGTCCGCGAACACGAGCCCGCCATGCTGGCCCCGGCGCCGCTCGAGAATCGCCACGGTCGCATCCGACAGGGGAACGCGATGCACGCGGCCCGCTTTCATGCGGTCCGCCGGCACGGTCCACAGCCGCGCGTCAAGGTCGAACTCCGACCACTCGGCGCCGGTCGCTTCGGTCAGCCGCGCGGCGGTCAACATGATGAACGCGAGCGCATCCGCCGCGGCGGTTCCGGTCGCGGTCAGGCGCCCGAAAATGGCGGGGCAGTCGGCATGCGGCGCCGCCGCATGATGGGACGGCGCGGCGGCCGTGACGCCAACCGCGGCGGCGAGCCCGCCGTTATCCGCCACGTTCGACGGCGCCCACTCCAGCACCACGGCGCGGTCAAGCACGCGGCGGACGATCTTGATCGCCTTGCCACGGGCTGACGGGCTGGCGATGCCCTTGAGCGCGTCGATCACTTCGGCGCGTGATCGACGCAACCGGGCGGTCAGTCAGACAGGTTGTTCAGGACTGAACGGTCGTCTTGATCGTGGTCGCCGCCTTGCCGGTCAACGTTCGGCTCGCGTGATCGACGCAACCGGGCGGTCCACTTGCCGGCCGTTGACCGTCAGCCGCGACAGGTTGTTCAGGACTGAACGGTACGTCTTGATCGTGGTCGCCGCCTTGCCGGTCAACGTGTCCATGAGGCTCGACGCGGCGGCGCCGAACGTCGGGGCGGTTGCGGCGGTCCGCTTGGCATCGCGGGCGCCGAAGGGGTCACGGCCGGCGCGGGCGGCGCGGCGGTTCGACAGGGCGATTAACCGCGCCTCTTCAAGCCGGACCAGGGGCCAGCCGCCGAGACCGCGATCCACTTGCCGGCCGTTGACCGTGATCCGCTGAATCCACGAGCGGGCGCCGGTCGCCTGAACCCGGAGGTACAACGTGGGGTCGAAGCAATGGATACCCTTGGTCAGCTTCGGAATGTCGCGTGCCGTGTGCTTGCGTCCTGTCATGTCGTCTCTCCCTTGACCGTGCATATATCCTTGCACAATATTAGGAGAACGGCAACAAGTTTTTCGGCACTGTACGCAGACGTTCGCGGGCGTTCGGATGGCGGGGGCGGCCGGCGGTTAGACCAATGAATCCGGGCGGAAACCGTGACCGAGCGTTGACACGGACGAACACGGGCGGACGTTCAGGAACGGGGGCGGACGTTCACATGAGTAGAACGCGCCGTTCTACGGCGCAGACTCCTAGCAGGAACCCGCCCTGTCGGACGGTCCGGGCGTACGCACGCCCGGGCCCGCCGTTGCCCTCTTCACACCGCCAGCGGATCGGTCAGCCCGGCCTCGGCGAAGCCCCGGGCGCGCAATTGACAACTGTCGCAGCGGCCGCAGGGGCGGCCGTCGGGCGCGGGAACGTAGCAGCTGTGGGTGAGGCCGTAGTCAAGCCCGAGCGACGCGCCCTCGGCGATGATCCGCGCCTTGGTCCACTTGAGCAGCGGCGCGTGCACGCGGAAGCGCGCGCCCTCGACGCCGGCCCTCGTCGCCAGCCGGGCCAGCCGCTCGAACGCGGCAAGGTAGTCGGGGCGACAGTCGGGATAGCCGGAGTAGTCGAGCGCGTTGACGCCGATGACGAGGTCGCGAGCCCCGAGCGCCTCGGCCCAGCCGAGGGCCAGGGACAGCAGCACGGTGTTGCGGGCGGGCACGTAGGTCGAGGGGATGCCCGGGCGCTCGGGCGGCCGGTCCTTCTCGACGGCGCCGTCGCCGGTCAGCGACGAGCCGCCGAACGCGGCGAGGTCGACCTCGATCTCGAGGTGGCGCGCGACGTCGAGGGCGCGCGCGACCCGGCGGGCCGCCTCGAGCTCGCAGGCGTGCACCTGGCCGTAGCGGACGGTGAGCGCGTACAACGAGAACCCGTCTGCGCGGACGATGGCCCCGGCGGTGTACGAGTCGAGGCCGCCGCTGAGCAGCACGACGGCGGGACGCTGCGGTGAATCGGTCATGAAGTGCTACACGCCGCGCGTCTCCGCACCCCACAGATACTTGTGCAGCTGAACCTGCAGGCGCACTGGCAACCGGTCGGCGAGCACCCATTCGGCGAGCTGCTCGGGCGGCAGGACGCCGTGCACCGGCGAGAACAGGACCGCCGCGGGCCGGGCGTCGAGCCCGTGGCGGCGCACGACATCGCGGGCATACTCGTAGTCGGCGCGGTCGGCGATGACGAACTTCACCTGGTCGCGGTCGGCCAGCCGGGCCAGGTTGTCCCAGGCGTTGCGGTCCGATTCGCCGCTGCCGGGGCACTTGACGTCCATGACCTTGACGACGCCGACCGGCACCCGTTCGAGGCTGACATGCCCGCCGGTCTCGAGCAGCACGGTGGCGCCCGCCGCGAGCAGGCGGTCCATGAGGGGATAGACGTCGGCCTGCAGCAGGGGCTCGCCGCCGGTGATCTCGACGAGCGGACAGCCGTAGCCCTCGACCTCGGCCACGACCTCGTCGACCTCGCGCCGGCGGCCCTCGTGGAACGCGTAGGGCGTGTCGCACCAGACGCAGCGCAGGTCGCACGCGGTCAGGCGCACGAAGACGCACGGCCGGCCGGCATGGTCGGACTCGCCCTGGATCGAATAGAAGATCTCGTTGACGGTCAGCATCGCGGCATCCGCCGTCTTCCCGGTCCCGGTCCAGCACGCCGTTCCACCGCGGGCCCCCGCCGCTGTCCGGCCCGACCCGTCGCGGCCGATCGAGGAGGATCGCCGGCGGTCGTCCCTCCGCCGCCTCGACGACATTCTTCCCGGTCCCCGTGCGGCACGCCGTTCCCACCTCGGCCCCCCGCCGCTGGCCGGCCCACCACGGTCATGGCCGGTCGACCGGCGTCAACGCCGGCCGCCCCGCGAGCACCTCGACGACGTTGCGCACCGCGAGCTGGGCCATCGCGGTGCGCGTCTCCCGGGTGGCGCTTCCGAGGTGGGGGGTCAGGCAGACGTTGTCCCGCCCCACCAGCCCCGGATGCACCCGGGGCTCGTCCTCGAAGACGTCGAGGCCGGCCCCGGCGATGAGGCGTTCGTCGAGGGCCCAGGCCAGCGCCTCGTCGTCGACGACGCCGCCCCGCGAAGTATTGACGAGCACCGCCGAGCGCTTCATGCGCACCAGCGTCCGGCGGTTGACGAGGTGGCGGGTGTCCGCGTTCAAAGGCACGTGCAGGGATACGACGTCGGACGTCAGCAGCAGCTCGTCGAGCGACAGCACCGGCTGGTCGGCGCGCGTGGGGCTCGAAGCGCCCCCGGAACGCGCCGCGAAGACCGCCCGCATGCCGAACGCGGGGGCGATGGACGCCACCGCGCGGCCGATGCGCCCCGCCCCCACGATGCCGAGCTGCTTGCCGCGGAGCTCGGATCCGAGCAGGAAATCGAACGTCCAGCCGTGCCACCCGCCGCCGCGGATGGTGCGGTCGCCCTCGCCGAGGCGGCGCGAGACCGAGAGAATCAACGCCCACGTCATTTCGGCCGTCGCCCCCGTGACGATGTCCGGGGTGTTCGTGACGACGATCCCGCGGGCGGCGGCCGCCTCGACGTCCATGTTGTCGAACCCGACCGCGACCGTGGCCACCACCTTCAGCCGATCGCCGGCGGCAAGGACGGCGTCGTCGATACGGTCATCGAACATGCAGATCAGCCCCTGCTTGCCGGCGAGACGCCCGCACAGCACGTCGTGCGCCAGGGGGTCGGCGGAGTCGTGCCGGTCGACGGCGCAGGCCACCTCGAGCGGGGCGAGCACGGAAGAGGGCATGCGGCGCGTCACGAGGACGCCGGGCGGGGTCTGGTCCATCACGGGTCGAAAGCGCGGGCCTGCAGCCCGTGGCGAGAGTCCCCGCTGCATTCGAGCGGCGATGCATCGCCCCGAGCTGCGTTGTTCGTCGATTGCGTATGCCGGCTCTCCGGAGACGGTGGCATCAGGACGCGGCGGGGTCGCGCGGGTCGACGATGCCGACGATGGCGGCATCGACCGGGGCGCCGGACCGGCCGAGCGCGGCGCCGGCCGCGCGTCCCTCCAGCACCAGCAGCACGATCTCGCCGGGACCCGCGCCCACCGCATCTATCGCCAGGTGGGTGCCGCCGGCGGGACCACCGTCGGCGCCGATCGGCTGGGCGAGCAACAGCTTGGCGCCGGTCAGGGAGGCCTGCTTGCGGGTCGCGACGACGGACCCGACGATGCGCGCGAGCTGCACCCTCTACTCCTCCTGCCGGGACGTTCCCGGCCGCGGCGCCTGGCCCGACGACCGGTCCGCGCCGGTGCTCCAGTGATCGCAGATGCCGGTGACGCAGGCATCGGCGGGCACCCGCCGCGGCAGGAACGGCAGCGACGCCTCCCGGCCGCGCACGAAGAACACCTCCTCGGTCACCCCCGCGCCGACCGAGTCAACGGCCACGAGCGGCGCCCCCACCGGCTCGCGGGCCGGGGACAACGGCTGCAGCACCAGCAACGTCGCCGCGGCCAGCCCGGGGTCCTTCCGGGTGGCGACCACGTTGCCGATGACGCGGGCGAGCTGCATTATTCTCCGAACTCTCCGACTCCGGTGCGCCCGTTCGAGGCGTTACCCACGATCAACGTCGCCTTCGTATTCTCCGGATCCATCCCTCGAAAGTACTCGGAGACGAGAGTCTGGTTGACGAAGAGGGACGGTCCGCGATCGCGGTCGTCGTCCACCGACTTGTAGTAGGAGAAGTTGCCGTTGTCGAGGTGGTGAAAACGCAGTTCGATCTTCGTCATCTTCGGAGGCCGTGCGTCAGTCGACGTCGACCGTGTCGAAACGTCTCGCACTATCAACGTCGGTCCTGCATTCTCCGGATCCATCCCTCGAAAGTACTCGGAGACGAAAGTCTGGTTGACGAGCAGGGACGGTCCGCGATCGGGATCGTCGTCGACCGGCCTGTAGTCGACCGGCCTGTAGTAGGCACAGTTTTTCTTGTTGCGGTGGTCGAAACGCAACTCGATCTCCGTCATCCTCAAGTCCGTGCGTCACTCGACGTCGACGGTGTCGACGATCCCCACGATGGCCGCATCGACCGGACGATCGGCGAGCCCGGCCGCCATCCGGGCCGAGCTGCCGCTCACCACCAGCACCTGCTCGCCGGTGCCCGCGTCCACGGTGTCGACGGCCACGAGGGGGGCGCCGTGCTCCGATCCGTCCGGCCGCACCGGCTGCACGAGCAGGAGCTTGCTGCCGACCAGACGCTCGTCCTTGCGGGTCGCGACGACGGTCCCCACCACTTTCCCGAGAATCATGGCGTCGGACCGCTACGGGCCGGTGCTCTTGCCGATCGGCAGGGCGTCTTCGAGATTGGCATGGGGCCGCGGGATGACGTGCACCGAAACGAGCTCGCCGACCCGGCGGGCCGCCGCCGCCCCGGCGTCGGTCGCCGCCTTCACCGCGGCCACGTCGCCGCGGACGAGGGTGGTCACGAAACCGGCGCCGATCTTCTCCCAGCCGACCAGGGTGACGTTGGCGGCCTTGACCATGGCGTCCGACGCCTCGATCATCGCGACGAGCCCCTTCGTCTCCACCATGCCGAGCGCCTCGCCCATCACACGCCTCCCGCAGCTCTCAACGCAACTGCGTGACGGCGTCCGCAATCAGCGCCGTCAACTCGCGGTATGTTAGTCGAACTTCCTGGTCGCCACCAGCCGACCGGCCGGGGCCGGGCCGAGGCGCAACGGCGGACGCCGGGAGCGGAGCGTCCGGGTCGACGAGCCGCTCGCCGCCGGGCCGCGACGGCGCCTCCAGCACCTGACATTCTTCGCCCCCGCCTGCTTCCGGCGGGCAGAGCGGCGCCGGCGCGGCGATGCCGTAGCGGTCGCGCAGCCCCTGCAGGCGGTCCACTTCTTCCCGCGACAGCAGAAGCTCGCGCCCCAACTGCCGCGCCACGAGGCTGATGCGCGCGAAGTGCTCCACCGTCTCCATCTTGTAGTAGGCGGCGAACAGCTCGTCGGCGATGGTCAGCGCGCCATGGTTCGCCAGCAGCAACCCGTCGTGGGCGCGGATGTGCTTCCGCACCGCGTCGGCCAGCTCGCTCGTCGAGGGGGTGCCGTAGTCGGCGATGGGGATGCTGCCGAGGGTGGTGACGACCTCGGCGAGGACCGCGCGGTCGAGGGGGATGCCGGCCACCGCGAAGCCGGTGGCGGTGGGCGGATGCGCGTGCACGACGGCCCTGATCTCGGGCCGATGCTCGTAGACCGCGAGATGCATCAGCAACTCGGACGACGGCTTGCGGTCGCCGGCCAGCTTCCGGCCGGACAGATCCGTCGTCACCATCATGTCCGGGGTCATGAACCCCTTGGACACGCCGGTCGGGGTGGTCACCAGCCGGTCGTCGCCGATCCGGACGCTGATGTTGCCGTCGTTCGACGCGACGAACCCGCGATCGTGGAGCCGCCGGCCGATCTCGACGATGTCCGCGCGCAACCGCTCGTCGTTCCGCATGCTGCCCTGCATCACTGCCGGCGTCACGCCCGGGCGGCGGATCCGCGACGGCCCTGCCGGTATGCGGTGCGACAGTCCTCCGAGCAGAAGTAGTGCACCTCGCGGCTGCCGCGGACGCTGACGGCCCGGGATCGATCGACATAGGTGCCGCAGACCGGGTCGCGCACCAGCTTCACGCCCTGACTCGGCGGGACCTGCGGGCGCTGGGTGGCGCCCTCCAGCAGTCCGCTGAAGAACTTCCAGACCATCCGCACCACGACCACCGCGAACAGGAACCGGATGAGCCAGCCAAGGGCCATGTCGTCACCAAGCCCGGGAATCGTCGTCCTGCGGCTCTGCCGCCGCTTTGGCGGCGCCGCCGCCCCAGCAACCCCTCCGGCGTCCGCACCTTGTCCACGGCGCGGACGCCTTCGCCGGGAATCCTCGCATGCGGCTCCGATTGCCGCCCAACCAGCCCGGGCGTCTGCGCCGCTTCACGCAGACGCCCGGGCCGGACGATGCCGCGGGCGTGTCACGGATGCACCGCGCGCAGACGTTCGATGGCATCGGCCGCCGCAAACGCCTCGAGACTGTCGGGGGCCAGCCGCTGCAGCTCTTCCCACGCCTCGATGGCCCCGGCCAGATCCTGCCGGCCGAAGGCCCGCACGATGCCGATGTTCAACAATGTCCCGGCATGGGCCGCGTCGATCTCCAGCGAGCGATCGAACTGGGCCAGCGCGCGGTCGACAGAGCCCGCGTAGTAGTACGCCACGCCGAGATCGGTGCTCACCTCGACGAGGTCCGGGCTCAGGGCCAACGCCGCCTCGAACCACGGAATCGCGTCGTCGAAACGCCGCGCCTGGTGGTAGAGATTGCCCAGGTCGATGCGGACCTGCACGTCGTCCGGCCCCTCGTCGGCGGCCGCGCGCAGGGCGGCGGCGCGATCCTCGTCGATCGGCAGCGGCTCCGGGGCGTCATCGCTCGGCGCCGCCTCCGCCGGGGCCGGGCCGGGGGCGGCCTGGACGACCTCGGCAACCGGTTCGGGCGGACGCTGGCTCCAGATGATCCAGGCCATGAGTCCGGCCGCCAGCGCGAGCGACACGACGACGGAAAACAGCTCGTTTCGATTCATCGGACTGTCCGGGCCAACCACCGCAACCCGTCGATCATAGCAACGCGCCGGAGCGCCGTCCACAGACGGCGCAGACGGCGGCGGCCGGCGCTGCCGGCGCCGCCGGCGCAGACGCCCCCTCGGGTCATCGGCGAACGCCCGACTCGACGCCGATCTCGGCCCGCACCCGGTCCGCAATCTGCTCCGCGAGGCCGCGAATCTGCTCCTCGTCGGATCCCTCGAGCATGATGCGCAGCAACGGCTCGGTGCCCGAGTAGCGAATCAGCACGCGGCCGGCGCCGGCGAGCTGCCGGGCCGCGGTCTCGATGAGCGGCGACACCCCCGGCACCTCCTCGAGCCGCGCGCGCCGGCGCACCGCGACGTTCACGAGCACTTGGGGCCGGGGCACCAGATCGGCGGCCAGATCGGCCAGCTTCCGCCCGGTCTCGAACACCGCCCGCAGGATCATCAGGGTCGTGGCGAGCCCGTCTCCGGTCGGGAGGTGATCGGCGAAGATGACGTGACCCGACTGTTCTCCCCCCAGGGCGACCCCGCGCCGCAGCATCTCGGCCCGGACGAGCCGATCGCCGACCGCACAGCGATGCAGCGTGATGCCGTCGGCCGCGAGGGCGTGCTCGAGCGCGATGTTGCTCATCACGGTAGCCACGACCCCCCGCCGGGGGAGGCGGCCCTGCGCCGCAAGCCAGCGGGCGGCCACCAGCAGCACCGCGTCGCCGGTCACCAGCCCGCCCCGGTGGTCGACCAGCACCGCACGGTCGCCGTCGCCGTCGAAGGCGGCGCCGAGGTCGCACGCCTGCTCGACGACGGTCCGCCCCAGATGGCGGGGGTCGGTCGAACCGCAGCCGCGGTTGATGTTCCGCCCGTCGGGTCGATCGTGGAGGACCACCGGGTCCAGACCGAGGCGGCGGAGCACGGCCGGCGCGATCCGGCTGGTGGCGCCGTTGGCGCAGTCGACGGCGATCCGGAACCCGGCCGGAATCGGTACCGTCCGGAGGATCCCGGCGGTATGCTCGACGTACGCGCCGGCGATGGATACCCGCTCCATCGGGGGGGACGACCCCGCCGTCGGGGCCGGGTCCGGGCTGGCGACCGACGCGGCGATCCGGGCCTCGTCATCGGCGTCCGCCTTCTCGCCGCCGGCGGTGAAGACCTTCACCCCGTTGTCCTGATACGGATTGTGCGAGGCGGAGACGACCAGACCGGCGCCGTATCCCCCATCCCGGGTCAGGAACGCCACCGCCGGGGTGGACAGCACCCCCGCGTCGACCGGCCGGGCGGCCGCGCGGGCCACGCCCTCGGCCAGCGCGCCCGTCATCCATCCGCCCGATTCGCGGGTATCCCGGCCGATGAGCACCCGGTGGGGACCCGATCGGCCACGGCAGGTTCCGGCGACCGCGGCCCCGAGGCGGACCAGCGTGGGCCGATCCAGCGGCGGCTTGCCCGGAATGCCGCGCACCCCGTCGGTCCCGAACAGACTGGAGGTCATCGGTGTCCCGTCGCGCCCGGTGCGAGAGCCGCTCAATCCCGGGCGTCCCAGCCGCTCCGGGCGTCGTCCGACGCGGAGCGGTTGCCGCCCCTGCCGCCCGGCGCCCGGACGATGGCGATCGTCACCCGGGCGGACCCCGGCGTGACCAGCCGCAGAGTCGAGTCGTCGACCCCGACCGTGACCATCCGTCGAAGCGGCACCGACGCGCCCGTCACGTCGATCGGCTCGGTCATCGCCTCGGCCAGATCGCCCAACCGGCTCTCCGGCCCCTCCACCTCGACGGTGGCCGGCTCGACCTCGACGGTCCCCACGACGAAGCCGGCGGCCGGCGCGCCCCGGACCTCGGGGATGATCGGCACGACCCGGCTTCCCGACGCTTCGAGGGTCAGCGAGATGGTCGACGGGCTGACCTGGGTCACCTCGACCCCGAGCGGCGCCCGCACCCGGCCGGTCGTCATGTCGAACATCCTCGCGCCGGCGTGCTCCGATTCGAGATCGATGATCGCCACCATGTCCCGCGCGTCGAGACGGCGCAGGGTCCCCCTGGAGCCCCGCAACCTCACGTCGACGAGCTGCGGGGGATCGCCCAGGATCTCCATCGACTCGGGGAGGTTCTCGAACGCCAGCGGGATCCGCACGCCCCGCTCGGCGATGGGCTCGCCGGAGACGGTGAGCCACAACCCCACCGCCAGCGCAATGGAGAACAGCTTGAGCCCCAGCTTTCGGAGCGTCTTCATGACTCGACCCCGGCGGTTTCGCGGCGCTTTCGCCCGAACGGCCACCGCTGCATGAGCGCCTCGATACGATACCGCAGCCGCTCCGGCTCCAGGTCCCGGTCCATCTGTCCGTCCACCACCAGCGACACCAGCCCGGTCTCCTCGGACACCACCAGCACGATGGCGTCGGTCTCCTCGCTCAGCCCGACCGCCGCCCGATGGCGGGTTCCGAGGTTGCGGGCGACCGGGGTGTCGACGCTCAAGGGGAGGAAGCAGGCGGCGGCGGCGATCCGGTCCTGCTGGATCAGCACCGCCCCGTCGTGCAGCGGAGAGCCGGGGCTGAAGAACGTCACCAGCAGGTCGTAGCTGACCCTGGCGTCCACGGGAATCCCGCTCTCGACGTAGTTGCGCAGGCCGATCTCCCGCTCGATGGCCACGATCGCGCCGGTCTTCTGCTCGGCCAGCATGCGCAACGCGACCACCACCTCCTCGATGGTCTGGTCGGTCGCGGCGGGCCGGCTCACGTAGCGGAAGAACGGCGCCCGCCCCAGACGGGCGAGGGCGCGGCGAATGTCGCCCTGAAACAGGACGATGACCGCGAATACAGCGTAGCCGAACATGTCGCCGATGAGCCAGTTGAGGGTCTGCAGGGGCGTGAACTGGGCCGCGTAGTAGAGCACCATGATCAGCCCGCCGCCGATGAGAATCTGGACCGCGTGGGTCCGGCGAAGCAGCTTCAGGAGTTCGTAGATCAGCAGCGACACGATCGCGATGTCCAGCAGATCCCACCACCCGATCCGGCTCGGCTGCAACAGGCTGGTGAGTCGCTCGATCACACAGACCTCGGCAATGCGACGAACGCGGGGGCCTGCGCGCCCGCCGCGGTTCCCGTATCGGCCGGCCGGCGGCCCTCCCGGGCCTCGTGGGCGGCCCGGCATCGGTCCGCGACCTCGGCCACCTGCCGCATCTCGCGGACCCGATGCACCCGGACGATGTGCGCGCCCTCGAGAATCGCCGCGGTCACCGCGGCGGCCGTCCCCCAGTCGCGATCCGCGGGCCCACGATCCGCAGGGCCGGCGAGAAAAGACTTCCGCGACGGCCCGACGAGAATCGGCCGGTCGAGCGCCGCCAGACAGCCGAGCCCGGCGAGAGCGTCGTACGACTGCCCGGCCCGCTTGGCGAAGCCGAGACCGGGGTCGACCAGGACCCGCGACCGGTCCACGCCGCCCTCGACGGCCGCCGCGACCGACGCCTGCAGCTCGCGTGCAACCTCGGCTCCGACGTCGCGGTAGCACGCGTCGCGATACATGTCGCGCGAACGCCCGCGGCTGTGCATGACCACGAGAGCCGCGCGGGCCTCCGCCGCCACTCCGACCAGGGCGGGGTCGTGCCGCAGGCCGGATACGTCGTTGACCATCACCGCCCCGCTCTCCAGAGCGGCCCGCGCGACCTCCGCCTTGCAGGTATCGACGGACACCGGCACCCGGACCTGTCCGACCAGCCGTTTCAGCACCGGGACGACGCGACGCAGCTCCTCGGCGGCCGGCACCGCATCGGCGCCGGGCCGCGTCGACTCGCCCCCGACGTCCAGCAGGTCGGCGCCCGCCGCCTCCAGCTCGAGCGCATGGTCGGCCGCGCGTCCCGAATCCTGCCACCGGCCGCCGTCCGAGAACGAGTCGGGGGTCACGTTGACCACCCCCATCACCAGCGTCCGCTCGCCGAGGGCGAGCGGCGAGGCGCCGGGCAGCGGCAACGTGTAGCGGCGGCGAACCTGCATCGCGATCATCCCTCGCGGCGAGGACAGGCCCTCGGGGTTGGGTTGGAACCTGTCTCGATGGACGGAGCGGCGGATTCCCTGCCCGATGCGGCAGGGTGCTGGCGACCCGCGGATGGCGAGACGGGTCGCCGGGTCCCGTTATTCCTGTGGCAGCGGCTTGCCGAGCGGCGGCACCACCGGGGGCCGGGCCGCCTCGGGGCTGGCGGGCTTGTCCGAGACGAACGGGGCGGCGGGAGCCACCGGTTCTTCGAGCGCCTGGCCGGCGATGATGCGCCCGACCTGATCGCCCGACAGCACTTCGCGCACCAACAGCTCTTCGGCGATGCGCAGCAGCTCTTTCTTCTTGCTTTCGAGAACCGACCGCGCCCGGTCGTAGTTGTCGGTGACGATGCGCTTGATCTCCTGGTCGATCCGTCTCGCGGTTTCCTCGCTGTAGTCCTTGTGCTGGGCGAAGTCGCGCCCCAGGAAGATCTCCTCGTCCTTGCGGCCGAAAGTGAGCGGCCCGACGGTCTCGCTCATGCCCCACTCGCAGACCATCCGGCGCGCCAGATCCGTCACCCGATCCAGATCGTTGCCGGCCCCGGTGGTCACGGTGGTGTTGGTGATCTCCTCGGCGATCCGTCCCCCCAGCAGCACGGCCAACTGGTCGTTCAGGTAGTTCGACGAGTAGTTGTGCTTGTCGTCCACGGGCAACTGCTGGGTGACGCCCAGGGCCATGCCTCGGGGAATGATCGTCACCTTGTGCACGGGGTCGGCGTTCTCCAGCTCGACCCCGAGCAGGGCGTGGCCCGCTTCATGGATGGCCGTCACCCGCTTCTCTTCATCGCTGATGATGAGCGAGCGTCGCTCCGACCCCATCATCACCTTGTCCTTGGCGAACTCGAAGTCCTGCATCGCCACCGTCTTCTGGTTGTACCGGGCGGCGTTCAGCGCGGCCTCGTTGACGAGGTTGGCGATGTCCGCCCCGCAGAAACCGGAGGTCCCCCGCGCGAGCACGTGCACGTCGACGTCGTCGGCCAACGGGATCTTGCGCGTATGGACCCCGAAAATGCCCTCGCGCCCCTTGACGTCCGGACGGTTCACCACGATGCGGCGGTCGAACCGGCCCGGCCGGAGCAGCGCCGGATCGAGCACGTCGGGGCGGTTGGTGGCCGAGACGAGAATGACCCCCTCGTTCGACTCGAACCCGTCCATCTCGACGAGCAACTGGTTCAGCGTCTGCTCGCGCTCGTCGTGCCCCCCGCCGAGGCCGGCGCCGCGGTGCCGCCCCACCGCGTCGATCTCGTCGATGAACACGATGCACGGGGCATTCTTCTTCCCCTGCTCGAAGAGGTCCCGGACCCGCGACGCCCCGACGCCGACGAACATCTCGACGAAATCGGACCCGCTGATGGAGAAGAACGGCACGTTGGCCTCGCCGGCCACCGCCCGCGCCAGCAGGGTCTTCCCGGTTCCCGGAGGCCCCATCAGCAGGACGCCCTTGGGAATGCGACCACCGAGCTTCTGGAACTTCTGGGGCTCGCGCAGGAACTCGATGATCTCCTGCAACTCCTCCTTGGGCTCGTCGACGCCGGCGACGTCCTTGAAGGTGACCTTCTTCTGCGCGCTCGAGGACAGCTTCGCCCGGCTCTTGCCGAAGGAGAGCGCCTTGTTGCCGCCGCTCTGGACCTGACGCATGAAGAAGACCCAGAAGCCGATGACGAGCAGCAAGGGCGCCCAGGAATACAGCAGCGTCGCCCACGGGCTCCCGGCCGCCTCCCGCGCCTCGATGACCACGTCGCGCTCGATGAGCCGGTTGGCCAGTCCCTCGTACTGCGGCGGCGCATAGGTGCGGAACTGATCGCCGCTCGAGGTGGTTCCGGTGATCTCGTTCCCCGACAGCTCGACCCGCTCGACCTGGCCGGTCTCCACCCAACGGATGAACTCGCTGAACGCGACCGGCTGGTCTCCGGTCCGGAGTTGGGATGACAGGTTCCAGATCGCCAACACCACGACCACGAGAAGCATCCAGAACAGCAGGCTGCGTGTCGTCGAGTTCACAGAGTTCCCCCCAAACAGCTGACCTTCAAGATTAGCACGCTTTCACTTCCCTCGCAGGGACGAAAATCGTGGCTGGTTCCGAACCCCACCACCCAGATGACGCGATCGGCGGCGTCGAGCACGATCGGAACGCGGGTGCGGTCGGCCCGGGGCACCTTGCGGTCCACGAACAGGTCCTGGAGCTTCCGGCTGCGTCCCCCGAGACCCGGCGGCCGATACCGGTCCCCGAACCGCCAGCTTCGCACCACGAGCGGCGCGGCGGGCACGGCGACGACCGCCGCCGTCGCATCGCCCGCCGCGCCCCGGCCGAACGCGCCCAGGGCGCCCGGTTCGACCACCTCGGCCCGGACCGTCACGTTCGCTTCCGGCACCGAGACCTCGCCGGGAATCTCCAGGCGATAGGCGAAGCCGGGCCGCCGCTGGCGGCCGCCGCGCCCTCGACGGGCGACGAGACGCACGATGCCGCCCGCCCGCTCCACCCGGCACCCCGGCAGATCGGCCGGCGGGAGGCCCTCCGCGGCCGCCCGCCGCACCCGTTCGATCGGCTCGAAACCGACCGCGGCCCGCCCCGGGGCGACCAGGGCCAGCGCCTCGCGCACGACACGGCGGGCGAGGGCCGGCGGCAGCGCGGTCAGGCCGGCGGCGTCGATCTCGATCGCGCCCGTGCTACTTGAGACGAGATCCGCGGCCGCTTCGTTTGCCCGGCGGCTCAACCAGGCCTCGTCCTCCCGCGCGATGTCGGCCTCACGCGCCAGCGCATCGACGATCTTCGGCGAGTACGTCCGCAGATGCGGCAACAGCTCGTGCCGCACCCGGTTCCGGGGCACGCGCCGGTCGTCGTTCGACGCATCCTCCCGGAACGCGATCCCCCGGTGGGCGAGATAGCGGCGCAGCTCGGCCCGGCTGACCGCCAGCAACGGCCGAACCAGGAGACCGGCCCGCGGCCGCATCCCGGACAGCCCGGCCGCGCCCGCCCCGCGGATGAGCCGGAGCAGCACCGTTTCCGCCTGGTCGTCGACGGTGTGGCCCAGCGCCACCCGATCGGCGCCCAGCTCCCCGGCCGCCCGGCCGAAGAACGCGTGGCGCACCTGATGCCCCGCCTGCTCGACGGAGACGCGCCGCGACCGCGCCACATCGGCCACGGCCACCGATTCCACCAGGCAGGGCACGCCGAACCGGCTCGCGAGGTCCCGGCAGAAGCGCTCGTCCTCGTCGGACTCCGGCCCGCGCAACCGGTGATTCAGATGCGCGAGTCCGGCCAGCGTCACGACCGCGCGCGCGGTCAGCTCCGCGAGGAGATGCAGCAACGCCACCGAGTCGCCGCCGCCCGACACGGCGGCCACGACCCGCGCACCGCGCGGGATCAACGCCTGCCGCTCGACCGACGCCGCTACACGGTCGGTGAGTGACACGCGCGGATCCCGGGGGCCAGCCTGGGAACGGTCAGATTCGGGCTCCCCAAATGGCCGGGAGAGATGGTGCCGGTGCAGGGACTTGAACCCCGGACGCCGCGGATATGAGCCGCGTGCTCTAACCAACTGAGCTACACCGGCGTAACTGGTGGGACCTATTGTATCAAGACCGCCGGGACTCCGGCGAGCGCCCTCGAAAACGGGCGTCCGCCCCAGGAGCCCGTGGCAAGAGCCCCGTTGCATTCGACGGCGCAACGGGGTGTTTCGGCGCGGACTCCTCACCCGGAAATCGTCGCCGGCGGCTCCGATTGCCGCCCAACCAACCATCCAGGAGCCCGCGCCTCCTGCCGGAGGCGCCGACTCCTACAGGATGAGCATCGCGTCGCCGTAGCTGTAGAACCGGTAACCCGCCCGCAGGGCCTCGGCGTAGGCTTCGCGGATCCGCTCCCACCCGGCAAACGCGCTGACCAGCATCAGGAGCGACGACCGGGGCAGATGGAAGTTCGTCAGCAGCCCGCCCACGACGTGAAACGCGACCCCGGGATACAGGTACAGGTCGCTGACGCCTTCGCCGGCGCGCAGCTCCCCGTCGCCGGCCCGGCACGCGCTCTCGAGGGTTCGCGTCGTGGTCGTCCCCACCGCGATCACCCGCCGGCCGGCCGCGCGGGCGCGGCGGACCGCCTCGGCGGTCTCCGGGGGCACGCGGTACGGCTCGGGCTCCACCCGATGCGCCTCGACCTGCTCCACCCGGATCGGGCCGAACGTGCCGTAGCCGACGTGCAGGGTCACCCGCGCGACGCCGACCCCGCGCTGCTGGAGCTCTTGCAGCATGCCGGTGGTCAGATGCAGTCCGGCGGTCGGCGCCGCCACCGATCCCCGCACCGCTGCGTAGACCGTCTGGTACCGCTCGGCATCGACGGGCGTGTCTCCGCGCCGGATGTACGGCGGCAGGGGGATGTGCCCCACGCGGTCGATGGCCTCGTCGACGGCGGAACCGTCCCCGGTCCACAGGCGGATGGTGCGGCGACCGTGGAACCGGCGGGCGAGCACCTCTCCGCACAGCCGCCGGCCATCGCGCTCGAAGACGACCCGGGCGCCGGCGCGGAGGCGCTGCCCCGGATGCATGAGGGCCTCCCAGCACCCGTCGGCGCGGCGGGACAGCAGCAGGCACTCGACCGCCCCCCCGCTCGGCACGCGCCGTCCCAGCAGCCGGGCCGGAAACACCCGGGTGTCGTTGACGACGAGCAGATCGCCCGGCGTCAGCAGGGCCGGAAGGGCGCCGGCGGTGTGGTGCTGCAGGCCGCCCGTCGTGCGATCGAGGACGAGCAGGCGGGCCGCCTGCCGCTCGGCGGTCGGGGTCTGCGCGATGCGGTCGGCGGGAAGATCGAAGTCGAAGTCGGAGACGCGCATGGCGCGGGGACGGTCGATCCTGCGCGACCTTGCGGTCGCGTTGGAAGTTTCTCTGGCGCGAAACTTCTACAGCGCAAGCGTCTAGCAGGCCCACCGCAGCAGCACGGCGCCAACCGTGAACCCGGCGCCGACCGACGCGAGCAGCACGAGGTCGCCCTTCTTGAGGCGCCGTTGCGCGAGCCCGTCCGCGAGGGCCAGGGGGATGGTGGCGGCGGTCGTGTTGCCGTACCGGTCGATGTTGACCATGACCTTCTCGTCCGGCAGACCGAGCTGCTCGGCCGCGGCCATGATGATGCGCCGGTTGGCCTGGTGGGACACGAAGAGGTCGAGGTCGCCGGGCTCGAACCCGTTGCGCTCGAGCACGCGCCGGCTGATGTCCCGGGTCTTTCGGACCGCGAACTTGTAGACGGCGGCGCCGTCCTGATGCACGTAGTGCAACCGCCGGTCGACGGTCTCCCGCGACGCCGGCATCCGGCTGCCCCCGGCCGGCATGCGCAACGCCGGCGCCCCGCTTCCGTCCACCTCGTGGGCGAAATCGATGATCCGGAGGTCCGGATCGACCGCCGGCGACACCACCACCGCCCCCGCCCCGTCGCCGAAGAGGACGCAGGTGGAGCGATCCTGGTAGTCGATGATGCGGGACATGACGTCGGCCCCGATGGCCAGCGCGTGGTCGTGGGCCCCGCTCGCCACCATCTGCATGGCGGTGGTAACCGCATAGGTGAAGCCGGAGCAGGCGGCACCGAGGTCGAACCCCCAGGCCCCGGCGATGCCGACCTTGTCCTGGACGAGACAGGCGGTGCTCGGAAAGAACATGTCCGGGGTAGTGGTGCCGACCACCAGGAACCCGATGTCCCGCGGCGTCAACCCGGCTGCGTCGATAGCCCGTCTGGCCGCCTCCACCGCGAGATCGGAGGTGGCGGCGTCGGCGTCGGCGATGTGGCGGGTGCGAATGCCGGTCCGCTTCAGAATCCACGCGTCCGACGTCTCGACCAGCTTCTCCAGATCCTCGTTGGTCATGACGCGGGGCGGCACGTACGTGCCGAGCGAGGCGATGCGGACCGGCCGGCAGGCGACTGGACCTCCGGGTGGCGTGGCGGCGGTGGAGTTGCTCATCTCGTGTCCCGTCCAGGAGCCCGTGGCAAGAGCCCGCTGCGTTCGACCGGCGGTCCCGATGCAACCCGCGGTCTCACCACGGCGTCCTGGCGATGCGTGCGCCGGATGGTCCCCGGCGTGTTCTCCTCTACCACAACCGTCCCCCGCGGCTCGGCGCCGGCACGCCGAAGTAGTCGTAGGCGCGGGCGGTCGCCACGCGCCCGCGCGGTGTCCGGTCGAGAAATCCGATCTGAATCAGAAAGGGCTCGTAGATGTCCTCGATGGCCTCTTTCTCCTCGCTGATCGCGGCCGCGATGCTGTTGAGTCCCACCGGGCCGCCGCCGAACTTGTCGATGATGGCGTGCAACAGCCGGCGGTCGGCCTCGTCGAAACCGTTGGTGTCCACGTCGAGCATCTTCAGCGCATCGAGCGCCACCTCGCGGGTGATCCGGCCGTCCGCGCGCACCTGGGCGAAGTCCCGCACGCGGCGCAGCAGCCGGTTGGCGACCCTCGGCGTGCCGCGCGAGCGGCTGGCGATCTCGACCGCCGCCGCGTCCTCGATCGGCACGTCGAAGATGCCGGCCGACCGGCGGACGATCTCCTGCAGATCCACGTCGCGGTAGAAGTCGAGCCGGTGCACGATGCCGAACCGCGCCCGCAGCGGGGAGGTCAACAGTCCGGCGCGGGTCGTCGCCCCGATCAGCGTGAAGGGCTTCAGCGGCACCTTCACGGACCGCGCCCCGGGCCCCTGCCCGATGACGATGTCGAGCTCGTAGTCCTCCATTGCCGGATACAGGATTTCTTCGACGACCGGACTCATCCGATGAATCTCGTCGATGAAGAGCACCTCGTGCTGCGCGAGGTTCGTCAGAATGCCGGCCAGATCGCCCGGCTTCTCGAGCACCGGCCCCGCCGTGGACCGGACCGGCACCCCCAGCTCGTAGCCGACGACATGGGCCAGGGTCGTCTTGCCGAGCCCGGGGGGCCCGTAGAGCAGGACATGATCGAGGGCCTCGCCGCGCTGCCGGGTCGCGGCGATGGAGATCTCGAGGTTCTCGCGCAACCGCTCCTGGCCGATGTACGCACCGAGGCTGCGCGGGCGGAGTCCGGCCTCGAACTGCTCGTCGTCGCCCAGCCGGACGGAGCTGACCACGCGCGGCGGCGTCTCGTCCGCGGTCATCGGGCGATCTCCTTCAGGGCCCGCTTGAGCACTGGCTCGAACCCATCGTCCCCCGCGCCGAGCGCGGCATCGACCGCCCGTTCCGCCGATGGCAGGCCGTAGCCGAGGTTCACCAGCGCCGACACCAGATCGCTCCGGGCCACGCCCGGCCCGGCCTCGGACTCCGGCCCGGCTTCGAGGACCGCCGGCAGCCGATCGCGCAGCTCCAGCCCCATCCGCTCCGCGGTCTTCTTGCCGATGCCGGGGATGCCGGTCAACCGCCGCACGTCGCCCCGACTCACCGCCCGCACCAGTTCCACCGGCTCGATGCCCGAGAGCACCGCGAGCGCCAGCCGCGGGCCGATCCCGGAGACGGCGATCAACCGCTCGAAGACCTGCAGCTCCAGCGCGGTCGCGAAGCCGAACAACGCCAAGGTGTCCTCGCGCACGTGCGTATGCACCCGGAACACCGCTTCGGACCCCGGCTCGCCCAGGCCGTAAAAGGTCGACAGGGGGATGTGCAGGTCGTAACCGACGCCGTGCACGTCGACGGTCACGCGATGGGGGTGCTTCTCGGCGATACGACCGTGCAGCCGCGCAATCATCCGTCACCCCGGCACCCGGAATCGGCGCCAGGTCCTGACCCCGGCGTTGCCGTCGCCCGCCGCTCCGGACGCCGCCGCCGTCGTCCCGGCGTAGGCGTGGCAGACGGCGACGGCGAGCGCATCCGACACATCGTGCGGCGAGGGCGGCTCGTCCAGGCCGAGCAGCAGCGCCACCATCCGCTGCACCTGTTGCTTGTCCGCGCGGCCGTAGCCCACGACCGCCTGCTTGACCGTCGCCGCCGCGTACTCCGCCACCGGGAGCCCGGCCCGGGCCGCGGCGAGCAGGGCAACCCCCCGGGCGTGACCGAGCTTCAGCGCACTGCGGGCGTTGCGCCCGTGGAACACCTCTTCGACGGCCACCGAGGCCGGCCGGTGCGTGGCCAGCAGCGCCGCCAGCGCGTCGAAAATTCGGGCGAGCCTGTCCGGAAACGGACAACCGGAGGGCACCGTGATGGCTCCGCACGCAACCAGCTCGCACCGACTGCCGTCGGAATCGATGCATCCGTATCCGGTGCGCTCAGAGCCGGGGTCAATCCCGAAGATCCTCACGCCAATGAGGCCTCGATCTCCTTCTCGCTGACGTCGAAGTTCGACCAGACGTGCCGGGTGTCGTCCAGGTCTTCGAGCGCGCCCATCAGCTTCATCATCTGCTGGGCCGGCTTTCCCTCGAGGACCACGAAGTTCTGCGGCAGCATCGCCACCTGCGCCGACACCGGCTCGACCCCGAGGGCCCGGACCGCCTCGGCAACGGCGTCGAACGACTCCGGCGCGCTGATGATCTCCCAGTGCTCCCCGTCATCCCGAAGATCGTCGGCGCCGGCGTCGATGGCCGCAGTCATCAGCACCTCTTCGTCGACCGCCTCCCGGTCCACCAGCACGTACCCCCGCTTGTCGAACAGCCAGGCCACGCTGTTGGAGGAACCGAGATTGCCGCCGTGCTTGGTCAGCAGGTGCCGAACCTCGCCGACGGCGCGGTTCTTGTTGTCGGTCAGCACGTCGACCATCAGGGCCACGCCGCCCGGACCATAGCCTTCGTAGGTCACTTCCTCGTAGTGGACCCCCGGCTCTTCACCGGTCCCGCGGCGTATGGCCCGCTTGATGTTGTCGGCGGGCATGTTTCCGGCCTTGGCGTCGGCGATGACCGTCCGCAGGCGCGGGTTGCTGTCGGGGTCGCCGCCGCCGTCACGCGCTGCAACGGTCAGCTCCTTGATGATGCGGGTGAACAGCTGGCCGCGCTTGGCGTCGGCCGCGCCCTTCTTGTGCTTGATCGAATGCCACTTGGAATGGCCGGACATCGGCGAGACTCCGTGAAAGTACAAATAGAGGCGGTTTTGCAGAGTCTACCACGACGCGGGCGCTGTCGATCCTGCGGGAAAACCCGCCGCGGTGGGGCGGGACGGCCGCACCCCAACCGGTTCGCAGACGCCGCGCCGGTCGCGCGGCGATGACTCGGCCGGGGACCGGCATCGCGGTCCGGCGGTGTATCATCGGGAATCGGATCGTCGCATCGCAGGCCCCGCCATGCCGGACTGGGCGCCCAACCCACATCCGTTCCTCGTCCACTTTCCGATAGCGGTCCTGGTCGCCGCGGTGGCCGCCGATCTGCTCAGCCTGCGCCGGCCGGCCCACAGGGCGACGCGCGACACCGCCACCTGGCTTTTCTGCGCGGGGGCGTTGACGGCGATGGCCGCCTACTTCAGCGGGTTGAGCGCGGCCGCGGCCATCCGGGTCCCCCCGGAAGCGGGCCTCGCGGTCACGACCCACTTCGGGTGGGCGGACCGGACGACCTGGTTCTTCGTCTTCTTCGCCTCGCTACGGCTCGCGATGTCCTATATCTGGCGGACGACCGCCCGGTGGGTCATCGCGGTGTCCTGCCTGCTCTCGGTCATCGGGCTGGGGCTCCTGACCGCGACCGCCCTGCACGGCGGCCGGCTCGTGTTCCGGTACGGGGTCGGGGTGGAGTCCATTCCCGCCAACGGGTCGCCGTGGACGATGCCCGGCCGGGCGCCGGCCGAAAGCAGCGACCCCGCCCCGCAGGTCCCCTGGGAGCTTGCGCCGTAGAAGTTCGCGCAGCGAACTTCCAACGCGACGGTAAGGACAGTGACGGAAATTACCTTGACACGTGCCAAGCGCCCGAAACGGTGGAAACGGGCTGCGCCCAAGTGCAGTTGACAACTCTATATCGATCACTGTCTCAACCAAGGTCGCGCTGGCCGGGAAATCGTCGCCAGCGGCTCCGATTGCCGCCCAATCAACAGGAGTCCGCACCGTTCTACGGCGCAGACTCCCGGCCAGCGTCGAGCTGGTGGGCCATGGGAATGAACACGATGCCGTTGACCGTGCGCTCCGGTCCGGTCTGCCGGAAACCCAGGCGTTCGTAGGCGGGTACGCTGAAACGGGAGGAATTGACGGTCACCCGATCGAGACCGGGCTTGGCGGGACGGGCGACGGCGAGCGCGCGCGCCAGCAGCTCGCGCGCGACCCCGTGCCGCTGATGCCGGGTGTCGACGAACAGGAGCGACACGTGGTCGTTGTCACGCAGCTCGATCACCCCCGCGGGCTGCTCACCCGCCATCGCCACCAGCACGAAGTGGTTCGACCGCGTCCGCTCGACCAGCGCGGCCGACTCCACGTGGCGCAGAAACTCGGCCCGCCCTTCGTCGGTGTACTCCGGACCGATGAACTTGGTGAACGACTCGGCGATCAACCGCGACACCGCTTCGGCGTCGGCGGGCTCCATCGGGCGATAGACGATTGGGCTGGGCATCGTGTCAGCGAGGCAGCGAGCCGACTTCGCAGGAACGAACCGCGGAACCGCTCACCGACGGTCGGCGAGCGTCTTCAGGTAGTTGACCAGGTGCCAGATCTCCTCGTCGTCGAGCCGGTCCGCGTAGGGCTGCATGTCGGCCGTCACCCCCTCCTTGATGACGAGGAAGATCTCCCCGTCGCTCGGACCGTGCAGCCAGACGTCGTCGGTGAAGTCCGGTATGTCTCCCCCCGCGTGGGCCATGTCTCCGTCGCCGAGGCCGGTGTTGCCGTGACACTCCCGGCACATGAACACGTACCGCTGCCGGCCGGTGGCGACGGAGTCCGCGGTCGGCGGCACCGGATTCTCCAGCGCCTGTCCCTCGGCGTGCCGGTGGGGTTCGATCGGGTGGAGCGTCTGCGCGGTCGCGGCGCCGGCGAGAACCCCGGCGGCCAGCACCGCGAACCACTCCGGACGCACGGATCGGGTCATTGCTGATTCTCCGGGACGCTCATTCTTCCGGTGCGGCGAAGTTCGACCACAGGTACTCCGGCTGGTACTCCTGGAGGTACAGAAAGATCTCGTGGACGAGGTTGACGACCCGATTCAGGCCATAGTCATGAAAGTTCCGCGTCGCGACGAGCTCGACGGACAGCGCGCCCCGAGCGGCGATACACCGGACGCGGGCGCGGCGCCGGTCGACGCGCCGGTGCGGCGGGAGCCGGGTCGACGCCCGCCCCGCCACGAACCCCGCGAGGTCCGCGTACAGGACCGACCGCGCCGGGACGTTGGGCAGCAGGGCCCGGAAGACGAACGTCCCGCTCGCCGGTGTGTAGTCGAACGCGAGCGGCTCCGTCCCCAGCCAGGAGAAGCGAAAGCGGTACCGGCCCGCCACCGGCGGGCGCTCGCTGAACCCCCCGAAGACCCGCCGGTCGGCATACGCCTGAAGCTCCTGCCGCACGACGCCCAGCGAGAGCTCCGCGGTCCGGCGGACCCGCCGCGGTTTCTCCGCGTTCCCGCCGTCCGGCTCGAATGCCCTCGTCTCCATCTTGCGCGACCGTGCACGCGTCGGCGCAGGGCCGCGCCCCGATTCCAACCCCACGGTGCCTTTTCCTAGTGGTAGTAGGACATCACGCCCGGCTCGATCTTGCCGAGGAAGCCGGGTGCGTACTGGTCCCGCAACCAGAACTCCTTCTTCGCCTGCACGTTGACGACCGACGGGCGGCTCTCGTCGAGAGCGACCTGATAGGCCCGCTCCAGGGCGGGGCGGAACTCGGACGGTCGGGTGACGTACTCGCCGTGCGCGCCGAGCGCCTCGCCCATCTTGTCGTAGCGGAGGTTCTCCTGGAACAGGTGCACCGGCAACCCGACCTGGTTGTTGCGCTGCCCCTGCCAAGTGCCCCAGGCGTTGTTGTTGTAGACGATGACCACCGCCGGCAGGCGGTACTTGGACAGCGTCTCCATCTCCATGCCGGTATACCCGAAGCCCGCGTCCCCGGTGATCGCGATGACCGGATGCCCCTGGTAGTCGGCCTGGGGGCCGGTGCCCTGCCGGACCGCGGCGGCCACCCCGACGGTGTAGCCGACGTCGGGACCGATGGCGCCGTACTGATAGGCGCCGTTCATGATCTGCCCGGGGCGGAACGCCCGGAGGTACCGCCGCGTGTAGCGGGCGATGCCGTAGCCCCCCTGCACGATGGTGGTCCGGTCGGGCGGCAGCGCGCCGTGGTGGAGAAAGTCGGCCAGCTCCTTCCCGATGACCGAGGGATGCACCGCGTCGGCGTAGCCCAGCCCGGTCTGGTAGTACTCCGCGTTCTGGGCCTCGAACGCGGTCCTCGCCGCCGCCACCTCCGCCACCCACGCCTCGTGCCGCATGCGCGGGATGCCGTCCGCCAGGGCCTCGAGGGCGGCCCGCTCGTCGCTGACGATGCCGAGATCGATCGGGAGGTTGCGGCCGATGTCCTCCGCGCACGGGTCGATGCGGATGTAGCGGGCGTCCGGCCCGAAGGCGAACTCGCCCAGCGTCGGCATGCAGTACTGGCCGACCAGCAGGACGAGATCGGCGCTCGCCAGCGCCCCCGGGGCGGTGTCCGCCGACAGCTCGTGGTCGGCGGGGAACTGCCCCTTGGTGGCGCCCGATTCGACAACCGGGATGTGGGCCCGCTCGGCCAACCGCCGCAGCGCCGCCCAGGCGCGGCTGTGGAACACGCCGTTGCTCGAGACGATGACCGGGCGCTCGGCGTCCCGGAGCAGGGCAATCGCCCGATCGATGGCCCGGGGATCCGGATGCGGCCGGGTCTCCGTGCGGTACTGCGTCTTGTCGAAGAAGTACTCGATCTCGCTAGGGTCGCGGAACCGGGCGTTGGCGATCTCGGCCGGAAAATCGAGATGCACCGGCTTGGGCACGCCGCTACGGAGCTGCCGGAATGCGTAGCCGGCGTACTCGTGGATGCGGGCGGGCGTAATCAGCCGTTTTCCGTACTTCCGCATGCCCTCGGTCGTCGGCTGCTGATAGGCGTCCTGGATGCCGCGTTCGGTATCCTCGGCGAAGATCGTCTTGTTGCTGGCGAGCACCAGGACCGGGGACCGCGCCGAGTTGGCGGCGGCGATCCCGCAGATCATGTCGGTGAAGCCGGGCCCCTCGGTCCCCGAGGTCGCCGCGATCTCCCCGGTGACCCGCGTGAACGCATCGGCGGCGTGACACTGCGACCCCTCGTGCCGGCCGCCGTAGGTGGGAATGCCGGTGTCGGAGATCGCATGCACCACCGAGTAGTTGCCGGGACAGCAGAACAGCGCGGCCACGCCTTCCGCCTTGCAGGCGCGGGCGAACACCTGGGCGCCGGTCATCGGGAAGTCGATCTCGGGCAGCGAGGCGTGCTTCGCCGTCTCGAACTCGGCCGGCACGGTGATCGGGCTGACGTCTTCCTCGGCCGCCCCGGCCAGGACCGTCGTGCCGGCCCCGACCGTCGCCGCCCCGGCGCCCAGCACCGCCTCCTTCATGAACCGCCGCCTTGAGCTTCCCTGGCCAGCACGTTTCATCGTTCACTCCTGGTTGAGTTTCCCTGTCAGCGGCGCCCGATCTCCCCAGAGAATGGCACGCCCGCCCCGGCCGGCGCAAGACCCGCGGAGGAGAAGGGCGGGCTCGCCGGCGCCGCTGGTCCGCGCGTGCTACTCCGCCGCCGCGGCGCCCGCTCTGCGCGCGCAGCGGAAGCCGACGTTGCTGGTCTGGCCGGTCTGCGCGAAGGGCAGGCGGACCGAGGTGCGGAGGGCGGACGGAAAGTTCAGCCAGGATCCGCCGCGGGCGATCCGCGCATAGCCGGCAGCCGCCCCCGGCGGGTCGACGAGCGGCGACGTCGCGTAGTAGTCGTCGTCCAGCCAGCCGTCCACCCACTCCCAGACGTTCCCGGCCATGTCGAAGAGGCCGAACTCGTTCGGGGGAAAGGACCCCACCGGCGCCGTGTTCAGCCAGACGTCGGCCCCGCCGGTGGCGCCCGCACAGCACTGCTCGGCGCCGTAGTTCATCCGGTCTCGTGAGATCGCATCGCCCCACGCGTAGATCGACCCCGACCGGCCCGCCCGCGCCGCGTACTCCCATTCGGCCTCGGTCGGCAACCGGGCGCCGGCCCACGTGCAGAAGGCGGCCGCGTCGTCCCAGCTCACGAACACCATCGGATGCCGCCCGGTCTGCTCGAAGTCCGGCGCGCCCGGGGCGCGGTATCCCGTGTCGCGCACGAACCGGGAGTAGTGCTCGACCGTCACCTCGGTCGCCATCATCTCGAAAGGCAGGGGAAACCGGACGGAGTGCCGGGGCCGCTCCATGTCGAGGCAGTCGGGATCGGACTCGACGCACCCCATCTCGAAGGTGCCGGCGGGAATGCGGACCCATCCGAGATCGGGCGGAACCTGCCCCGCCTGCCCGGGCCGCCCGCCGCCGGACACGACGACCAGGGCCGCGATGAGAGCCAGGATCCCGCCGCGAGGGCCCCGCTCCCGGCGACCGGCCGTGCATCCCACCTGGACCGGGCTGCTCGCGGGCTGCGCGTACCCGACCGGCGCCCGCGCGCCGCCCTGCCCCGCGGGCGCCGCGCCGGTCCCGGTCGAACGCGGGGTCTCTCCACGGGCCTCCGGGTTCACGGCGGCCGTCCCCACGGTTCCGCGCATGCGCTGCCTCCTCCCCCGCACGCGGGCCGGCGCGATCGGCGCGCCGGCCGCGCCGCGGCCATCCGCCGGCCGCCGGCGATCGACGCCCCGCATGCCCGTCAGCTTCGCACCGCGATGCCCATCACCTCGAACCGCGCGCCGCGCAGCAGGGTGCCGGCGCCCAGGAACGCCCGCGCGGGTGGGTCGCCGGTGAAGTAGGTGCGATAGACGGCGTTGAAGTCGTCGTACAGGGCCACGTCCGAGCAGAACACCTGCACGCTGACCAGATCGTCCATGGTCATGCCGGCCTCGTCGAGGACCGCGGCAATCTGGTCCAGCACGGTGCGGGCTTCGTCCTGCGGATCGGCCGGGGGGGCGCCGGTCTCGGGGTCGAGGCCGAGCCGGCCGGCCAGATAGATCGTGTCGCCAACCTGAATGGCGTCGCTGAACAACGGGTTCGCCGCCGTCCGGCCGGGCAGGTTCACCGCCCGCCGCCCCGTATCCGGCTGGGCCGTGACCGTACCCAACGCGGCAGCGCCGAGACCGCCCACCACGAGACCCGCCGCGAAGATGCGCATCGTCTTCATCATGACTCTCCCTCCATGACCAGGACCGTCGACCCGGTCGTCTGGCGCGCTTCCAGCCGGCGGTGCGCCTCGGCCGCCTCCTCGAGCGGAAGGGCGAGACTCACGTCGACCTTGACGGCGCCGCTGCCGACCACCTCGAACAGCTCGCGGGTGGTCGCCTCCAGCTCCCCCCTCGTCGCGATGTAGCTGGCCAGCGTCGGCCGAGTCAGAAACAGCGACCCCTTGGCGGCCAGCAACCCCGGACTGAAGGGCGCCACCGCCCCCGAGGCGTTTCCGTAACTGACCATGAGCCCCCGCGGCTGCAGGCAGTCGAGGGAAGCGGCAAAGGTGTCCTTCCCGACCGAGTCGAAGACGACCGGCACCCCGGCCCCGCCGGTCAGCTCCCGGACCCGCTCGACCACGTCCTCCCGGGTGTACACGATCGGGTGGTCGCACCCGTACGCCCGCGCGAGCTCGGCCTTGGCATCGCTGCCGACGGTGCCGATGACCGTCGCGCCCAGGTGCTTCGCCCACTGGCACGCGATGAGCCCCACCCCCCCGGCGGCGGCGTGCAGCAGGATCGTGTCGCCGGGCTCGACGGGATGGATGCGCCGCACGAGATACTGCACGGTGCATCCCTTCAGCATCATCGCCGCCGCCTGCCGGTCGGTGATGTTGTCGGGCAGCCGGACGAGGCGCGCGGCCTCGATGACCCGCCGCTCGGTGTAGCTGCCCAGGCTCATGCAATAGGCGACCCGGTCGCCGACCGCGACCTCCGTCACCCCCCCGCCGACCTCCTCCACCACGCCCGCCCCTTCGTTGCCGATGATCGCCGGCCAGGCCGGCACCGGATACAGGCCGGTCCGGTGATAGACGTCGATGAAGTTCAACCCGGCCGCCGTCTGGCGGATGAGGGCCTGACCCGGCCCCGGAGAACCGGGGTCGCTCTCTTCCCACCGCAACACGTCCGGTCCGCCGTGCTCATGAATGCGAATGGCTCTCGTCATCGTCTGCTCTCGTCTGCTCCGCCGCTGCGCACGCACCCGACAAGGGTCCCGCTGCACTCGACCGGCGGCGCATCCTGCCTGACCCCGTTGTTCCGCGAGCTGCGCTTCACGCCTCGTCGGGCTGGCCGCCTCACCGGTCTCGGTGCGACGCGGACCTCCACTTGGCCCGCCAATCGCCACCCTGAGGCTCCGCTCGGCGCCAAACCGACCCTCCAGGCGTCCGCAGCCGTTCTGCCGCGCAGACCCCCAGGGTTGCTACCGCGCGCGCCGTGGCCCGGGGATCATACTGCGGTCCGGCCGATTCCATGCTCGCCGTGCACCCGCGGGCGGCCGACGGCGACCAGCGCGGCTCCCCCATCCCGCCGGTGCCCGGACACGGCACTGGCCTTCACGCCGGCGGTCGGGTACGATGCGGCCACCGCATGGTGCCGGCTCCCGCCGCCGGCCCGCAACGACGAGAGAGTCTCGAACTGGTGACCACTGTATCGGCTTTCGACGACGCCGCCTCGACCGCCACGAGATCCGCCTTCGACGCCCAGGCCCCGCCGGACCCGGCGCTGGCCGCCGACTGCGTGCACTGCGGGTTCTGTCTGCCGACCTGCCCCACCTATCTGCTGTGGGGCCGGGAGACCGATTCGCCGCGGGGCCGCATCGTCCTCATCAAGGGCGGGCTCGACGGCGAGACCGCGGTCACCGACCGCTTCGCCCGCCACTTCGACACCTGCCTGGGGTGCATGGCGTGCGTCACCGCCTGCCCGTCCGGCGTGCAGTACGACAAGCTGCTCGAGGCCACGCGCCCGCAGATCGAGCGGCAGATCGTGCGGTCATGGGCGGACCGGCTGTTCCGGCGCCTGATCTTCTCGCTGTTCCCCTACCCCGGGCGCATGCGCCTCGGCATCGGCAAGCTGTGGGCGTATCAGCGGTCGGGGCTGCAGCGTCTCGTCCGCGCGAGCGGCCTCCTGAAACTGCTGCCCGCCCGCCTGCGCGCGATGGAAGCGCTGCTGCCCCCGGTTTCGTTGAGCAGCGGGTGGACCCGGGTGCCGGCCCGGACCCCCGCGGAGGGGACGCCGCGCCGGCGGGTCGGCCTGCTCCTGGGATGCGTGCAACGGGTCTTCTTCGACGAAGTCAACCGCGCGACCATCCGGGTGCTGGCGGCGGAGGGGTGCGAGGTGGTCGTCCCCCGGGGGCAGGGCTGCTGCGGCGCCCTGATGCTCCACGCTGGCCTCGACGGGGACGCCGCGGACATGGCGCGCCGCTTCATCGACACCTTCGAAGCCGAGGCGGCGGACATCGACACCCTCGTCGTCAACGCCGCCGGCTGCGGCTCGACGTTGAAGGAGTACGGCCATCTGCTGCGGGACGACCCGGTCTACGCCGAGCGCGCCCGCGCGCTCGCCGACAAATGCAAGGACATCTCCGAGCTGCTCGACGAGCTCGAACCCCGGGCGCCGCGCCATCCGGTGCCGCTGCGGATCGCCTACCACGACGCCTGCCACCTGCAGCACGCGCAGGGGGTGAGCCAGGAACCGAGGCGCGTGCTCGGCGCGATTCCCGATCTCACCGTCTGCGAGATCCCCGAGGCGGGCATCTGCTGCGGCTCGGCCGGCATCTACAACCTGGTGGAGCCGGAAGCGGCGCGCGAGCTGGGAGACCGCAAGGCGCGCCATATCCGAAGCACCGGGGCGGAGGCCATCGTGTCGAGCAACCCGGGCTGTCTGCTGCAGATCGCGGAGCGTCTCGAGTCGGCCGGACGCCGGCCGGCCACCTACCACCTCGTGGAGCTGGTGGACGCCTCCATCAGCGGCACGTCTTTGCCGGCGTAGACTGGCGCGGAGGCGACGCTTTCCGGGCTGGTTCCGCGAAGCCGGCCGGGGATGTCAACGCCGAGGAAGGGGCCCAGCCGGCTCTCATCGTGAAGTCCGAACAACTCTGCCAGGGCCGTACCGGCTGGGCCAAGGCCCTCGCGCCTTCCGCGATCGGATACTAATTGGACACCGGTTCGCGGGTTTCGCCTCCCGACCGCCTGCTCACAGACCGCCGGGTCCGCGCCCTGGATTGAGGATGCCGCGGGGGTCGAACTGACGCTTGACCTGCTGCATCAGCGGAGAGCCGTCGCCAATCGGTCCCCACACGTCCACAAGGCTCCGCAGCTCCCGGTCGGCCTGCCGGATGACCACGCTGCCGCGGCCGGGGGAGATGCGCTCGCGCAACCCGCGCACGAGCGACGCCTGCGCGGATGCCGCGCCGGTCAGGCGGAGATACAGCACCCCCAGGCCCGCCCGGCCCACGACCTCGCAATCGAGCGACGGCCCGCGCGCAGCCTCGTCGAGCCACGCCAGGGTGGCGGACAGGTCGCTCGGCAGGACGACGAGCTTGGCGATTGTCCCCTCGCCCCCGAACACCCGGGCTTCGTGCCGGCGCCATGCCGCGGCCTCGTCCGCATCCGCGAGCACCGTGGCGGCGCCGCCGCCGTCCCGCACCAGCGCCGCCGCCTGCTCCGCCTGCTGCACGGCCACCGGGGCGATCGACTCGAACCGCAGGAGCATCGTCGCTGGCGGCCACGCGAGCTCCACCGCGGTCGGGGTCGACCCCTGGGCGAGCAGCCCGGCCGCGACCTGCGCGAACTGCCCCGCCGCGGAGAGCGTCGCCTGCACGGTGCGCGACGCCTCGGCCGACGGGGCCAGCTTGAAGGTGGCGGTCAGGATGACCCCGAGACAGCCGAACGACCCGGTCAGCAACCGGGCCAGATCGTATCCCGCAACGTTCTTGACCACGATGCCGCCGCTCTTGGCCCTGACCCCGTCGGCCCTGGCCAGGGTCATGCCGATGATCAGGTCCCGCGGCGCGCCGTGACGCTGCCGCCGCGGCCCGCTGTCGTTCGCGGCCACGATGCCGCCGATGGTCGCGCGGTCGGCGTGGGGCGCATCCAGTGGAAGCCACTGCCGGTGTGCGGCCAACGCGGCGTTGACGTCGGCGAGTACCGCGCCGGCCTGCACCGTGGCCGTCAGGTCGCCATGGCGATGCGCTTCCACCGCGTTCAGGGCGCGCGTCGACAGCAGCACGTCGACCGCGTCCACAGGGGGCCCCCATCCCAGCTTCGTCCCGCCGCCGCGAACCACGACCGAACGTCCGTGGTCCGCGGCCCATCCCAGCACCGCGGCCGCCGCATCCGGCGACCCCGGCTCGGCGACGATCGCCGGCACGACGGCGTCGACGGCGTCGGCTTCGGTCCCGGGCCGGGCCACCGCCCCCCCGGCGCAGTCGTCGATCTGGCTGATCAGCGCGTCCCGCAACTCCACGACCTCGGTCATGACACCCTGGCCGGACTCCTACAGCCGCTCGGCCACCCCGGCCGCTTCCGCCGGATGGGCGCGATAGGGCCCCGGCACCTCGCCGCACAGTCGGGGGGTCGGCAGCAGCTTGTCCGGGTTGCAGAGCTCCGCCGGATCGAACGCCCGGCGGAGGAGCCGCATCGTCGCCAGGTCCGCCTCGTCGAACATCTTGGGCATGTGGCAGGCCTTGTCGGCGCCGATGCCGTGCTCGCCCGTCAGCGATCCGCCGGCGTCGAGGCAATACGAGAGAATCTCCGTGGCGACCTCCTCGGCCAGCTCCGCCTGTCCCTCCACCGCGTCGTCGTAGCAGACCAGCGGATGGAGGTTGCCGTCGCCGGCATGGAACACGTTGCCGATGGTGAGCCCCGACCGCTGCTCCAGGTCACGGATGCGGCGGAGGACTTCCGGGAGCTTGCTGCGGGGAATCACCCCGTCCTGCACGTAGTAGCTGGGGGCGACGCGCCCCATCGCTGCAAACGCCGCCTTTCTGCCCCGCCAGATGCGGCCTCGCTGCGCCTCGTCGCGCGCCACCTGCACCCCCCAGCCCTGGTTCCGGTCGCAGATCGCCTCGATCTGCTCGAACTGCGCCGCCACTTCCGGCTGCGGACCGTCGAGCTCGACGATGAGCACCGCCTCCGCCGCGGGGAACCCGGGGCTGACGGCAGCTTCGGCGGCGCGGATCGTCGTGCGATCCATCATCTCGATCGCGGCGGGGATGATGCCGGCGGCGATGACGTCGGAGACCGCGTTCCCGGCCGCGTCGGTCGAATCGAACGCGGCGAGCAACGTGCGCACCGACTCGGGACGGCGCAGCAGCCGCAGGGTCACCTTCGTAACCACCGCCAGCGTGCCCTCGGACCCCACCAGCACCCCGAGGAGATCGAGGCCGGGACTGTCCAGGGCCGGGCCCCCGAGGTGAATCATCTCGCCGTCGGGCAGGATCGCCTCGACCCCGACCACGTGGTGCACGGTGAAGCCGTACTTGAGGCAGTGGGCGCCCCCGGAGTTCTCCGCCACGTTGCCGCCGATCGAGCAGATGACCTGGCTCGACGGGTCGGGCGCGTAGTAGTAGCCGTCGGGCGCCACCCGGCGGGTGACCTCCAGGTTCATGATGCCCGGCTCCACCGTGATGCGCTGGTTCGGGATGTCGACCTCGAGCACCCGGTTCATGCGGGTCATGACGATCAGCACCCCGTCGGGATGCGGCAGGGCCCCGGCCGAAAGCCCCGTGCCCTGCCCCCGCGCCACGAACGGCACCCCGGCGCGGTGGCAGAGGCGCACCACCGCCTGCACCTGCTCGGCCGTCTCGGGAAGCACCGCCGCCCGGGGCCGCGAGCGATGCGAGACCAGCCCGTCCGACTCGTAGGTAGACAGCTCGCCTTCGTCCCGGACGAGGTGGTCGGGTCCGACGATCCGCTCGAGCTCGGCGAGGAACTGCGCATCTACAGGCATCGCAACCGTCCCCTCTGCGACCCGCCCCGGTCAGGGCCTGGCGTACTGATCGATCACGTTCTCGATCGCCCGGCTGCAGACCCGGCAGAAGCCGACGGGATTGCGGGTGAACATGATGCAGTCGACCTCGGAGCGATACAACCCGGTCGGTTCGTAGGACGCCCCCTCGAACGCCCCGACCCGCCCGGCGTACGGCATGTCGGCGAGCAGCGCGGTCTCCCGCTCCATCTGCTCGGTGAACAACCGATCCATCACCGTCTCGGCGACGCCCTCGGCCCGCAGCGAGCCGCGTTGTCGCTGGGCCTCGACGCTGCCGGCCTCGAACGCCGCCTTGTCCCACGGCGTCGGCAGCGGGGTGTCGGCCTCGATCAGATCACCCCACTTCACCCGCTCCGGATCGTGCAGCGCGGTGACGTTCGGCTCCCACGGCTCGGGATGAAACGCCGCTCCCGTCTCGTAGGCGACGTCGGAGGTGTAGTACTCGTCCGCCAGCCCCGCGAAATGATGACCGAACTCGTGGATGAACACGTACTCGGCGAATCCCGTGTCGGCGGCCGCCGTCGCCTGGAAGTTGAAGATCCCGCCGCCCCCGTACTGCTCTTCGTTGACGAGAATCTCGATGAACTCGTACGGCGCGGCGGAAGCGGCGTCCCGGAGGACCCGGTTGTCGTAGGTGAGCACGTAGCGCTCGGAATCGAAGATGTTGTACTGCGCGGACAACGGAGTGCGGCGGAACTCGCCGGCGCGGGGCCGGGTCACCCCGGACTCCGCCGAAGGCAGGTCGAGCCCCCAGACGTTGAAGTCGCTCTTGCGGCTGCGGAACGGCTCCTCCTCGAACAGGGCGTTCACGAGGCGGGTCGCGTCGGCGTGGAACTTGGGAATCTCCGCCGCCGTGTACCCCTCGCCGATCACGAGCAGATCGACCTTCTCCGAGGGCGGACCGCTCTCGAACAGCGGCCAGACGACGCCGGCGGGGTCGCGGTCGACCGGGTTGACGAACCGCGACGCGGGGTCGACGACGGTGGACCAGCGCTCGCGGAAGCTGTTGTCCGCGTCCCGGCGCTTGAGCACCACCTGCACCGGCACCCGCGGCCACGGGAACCGAAGCGACTCGTGGAAGCTGCGATGCACCTCCCGGTACTCCGGAGTCGTCTCCCACTCGCCGTAGATGGACGCGAACCCCCGCGAGTACAGGACCTGATTCGTGCGCCGGTCGATCACTTCGAAGCGGTACTTCCCCAGATTGAGGTCGTCGAGCAACCGCGTGCGGCTGCCGGCCCACGGCCCGTCGGAAACCACCTGGTCGAGCGCGAAGATCTCCTGCCCCAGCCCACCCGAATGGACGTAGTCCACCCGCATGGTCTTGTCCAGGAAGTACGTGTCGAACTCGAGCTGCTGCCCGACCACGACATCACCGCGCGCCGCCGCGGCCGCGACGACGACGACGGCGAGCAGACAGATACGGATGCGCGTCATCCCGCCATTCTAGCAGCCCGCGGCGGCAGTCGACGGGCGATGCAAATCCTGCCTGGTGGCGCCGTTCCGCGGAACTGCGTTGTCCCGGACGCACCTATGTCCGCGTGATCTCTCCTCACGCCTTGTCTCATGGGGCGTCTTGACAGCCCGCTGGCGCCTTCGCCGGCCTCGGGCAGCGACGCCGCGTCCCGCCGCGGACGGCTGCCGGACTCCCGAGCGGGCCCCCTTCCCGGGAACGCGCTACAATCCACGGCGTCCCGTTCCCAGCTCGAATCCGAAGCCAGTCATCCACCCCATGAGCACACCGTCCCCGTCGCCCGACGGCGACCCGGTCGCCGACAAGCACACCGCGATCGGCGTCTGCCTCAACCTGTTGCTTCTGGCCCTGATCGCTTACGGTTACTCTCGTTCCGAGGACTACCGCTGGGCCTGGGCGCTGGTCGGCGTACCCATCGCCATCGTGACGCTCCGGTATGCCTGGCATCTGCTCAAGTCCCGGTCCTGAGACCATCGCATCTGCTCTGCCCCTGGCGCCCGGCGGCGCGCTCAGTCCGAGACCGCAAGCTCCCCCGGAACGATGGGACGGGTGCGCGGCAGCTTCCCCCGGTAGGACAGCCATCCCACGCACAGAAGAACACCCACGAACACGCACAGCTTCAGGACATCGCCAACCCGGCCGTACGGCAGGAACGACCACAGGCCCCACAGCACCGGCTGCCCGATGCACATCGCCCAGACCGACCCGTAGAAGTACCGCCGCTCGTGCCCCTCGCCCTTCGTGGACCGCTTCACCCGCGGCAGCCGTCCCAGCGCGCCCAATACCCACACCGCCCCCGCCAGCGGGAAATAGCCTGCATCGTAGATTTGCCGCATGCCCCAGACGCCGGTGACGACCGCCACCACCAGGCCCGCGAGGTTCAGCACCCCGAACGAAATCACCGCGCTCCACGCAAACGTGTAGCACACCCGCCGATAAAGCGGGTTGGGGCGGTCTTCCGTGAACCGGATGATGTAGGGCCGAGCTTCACACCCCGGAAGCCGGCCCCGCACGCCCGCGAGCCCAGTCCCGAGCAGCACCGCTCCCAGCCAGATCGCCATCCGCTGGTCGAATCCCCGTTCGAACAGGTCGAACGTGAGCGGCCCCGGCAGGATGAAAAAGACGAATATCCAGATCGGCCAATGGTTGAACCGATAGTAGAGCTTGTTCCGGTAGCGGATCCTCCGCTCCCCGGCCAGCTCCACCGGTATGCCGCCGCCTGTGGCCGCTGCCGTCTGTCGTGTCGTCACGTCCGCTCGCCGCTTCATCAACGCTGCAACCCGCGCTCTCGTACGCCCGGCACCGCCGAAGTCCCGGTTCTCGACTCCATCCCGCCGACCGTCGTCCGGGGCCCGCGTCGCCGCAGAAACCCGCCTCCGTACACACCAATGCCCGGGACCGCACGCGATCCCGGGCATCCAAAATAAATCCCGGCAGTGACCTACTCTCCCACACAGTTACCCGTGCAGTACCATCGGCGGTAGAGGGCTTAACGGCCGTGTTCGGCATGGGAACGGGTGTGACCCCTCTCCTATCGCCACCGGGAAACACAAAGGGCCGGGACGCGCCCCGACCCGAATTGTCAAAGAACTGTTAAAACGCCGGACCCCGGACATCCGCCGGGCGTCCAGCCGGCAACTGAATATCCTGCAAACGGTAGCTCCCTCCGCCCAAACACGTTGTGTGGAATTGAGGTAAAGATAAGGTCAAGCCTCACGGCTGATTAGTACCAGTAAGCTCAAGCCCTCGCGGGCCTTACACACCTGGCCTATCACCTGGTAATCTTCCAGGAGCCTTCAGGAGCCGAAGCTCAGGGAGATCTCATCTTGGGGAGGGTTTCACGCTTAGATGCTTTCAGCATTTCTCCCTTCCGAACGTAGCTACCCAGCGCTGCCGCTGGCGCGACAACTGGTACACCAGAGGTCCGTCCATCCCGGTCCTCTCGTACTAGGGACAGCCCCCCTCAAATCTCCTGCGCCCATGGCAGATAGGGACCGAACTGTCTCGCGACGTTCTAAACCCAGCTCACGTACCGCTTTAATCGGCGAACAGCCGAACCCTTGGAACCTGCTACAGCTCCAGGATGCGATGAGCCGACATCGAGGTGCCAAACCTTGGCGTCGATATGAACTCTTGGCCAAGATAAGCCTGTTATCCCCGGCGTACCTTTTATCCGTTGAGCGATGGCCCTTCCATGCGGAACCACCGGATCACTAAGGCCTGGTTTCCCACCTGCTCGACTTGTAGGTCTCGCAGTCAAGCTCGCTTATGCCTTTGCACTCTCCGGCTGATTTCCAAACAGCCTGAGCGAACCTTCGCGCGCCTCCGTTACATTTTGGGAGGCGACCGCCCCAGTCAAACTACCCGCCTAGCAATGTCCCTGCTCTGGATAACAGAACGAGGTTAGGGCGCCAGAGTGCTAAGGGTGGTATCTCACCGTTGACTCCCCGGACCCCAAGAGGCCCGGTTCAAAGTCTCCCACCTATCCTGCGCATAACACGCCAGCACTCACTACTAAGTTGTAGTAAAGGTGCACGGGGTCTTTCCGTCTTGCCACGGGCAACCGGCGTCTTCACCGGTACCACAAATTCGCAGTGCCCCTCGTAGAGACAGCGCCCAGATCGTTGCGCCATTCGTGCAGGTCGGAACTTACCCGACAAGGAATTTCGCTACCTTAGGACCGTTATAGTTACGGCCGCCGTTTACCGGGGCTTCAGTTCAGAGCTTCGCCTTGCGGCTAACCCCTCCCTTTAACCTTCCGGCACCGGGCAGGCGTCAGACCCTATACGTCGTTTTCGACTTAGCAGAGTCCTGTGTTTTTAGTAAACAGTCGCCTGGGCCTCTTAACTGCAACTCCTTCGCGCTCAACGGGCACGCCGTATCACGCTAATGGAGCACCCCTTCTTCCGAAGTTACGGGGCGAGTTTGCCGAGTTCCTTTACGAGGGTTCACACTCGCGCCTGAGGATTTTCTCCTCGCCTACCTGTGTCGGTTTGCGGTACGGGTACCCGGAAGACTCCTTAGAGGCTTTTCTCGGCAGCGTGGCGTCACCCACTTTGCGGCCTTGCGGCCTCGCCATGGCACCTCAGGGTTTCACGATCCACCGGATTTTCCTGGCGGATCCCCCTACATGCCTGAACCTACACTTCCAGTCGTAGGCTGGGCTAGCCTCCTGCGTCCCCCCATCGTAATAACGTCTTCCAGGTAGTTCAGGAATGTTGACCTGATGTCCATCCGCTACGCCTTTCGGCCTCACGTTAGGACCCGACTAACCCTGAGCGGACGAACCTTCCTCAGGAAACCTTAGGCTTTCGGCGGAGAGGATTCTCACCTCTCTTATCGCTACTTATGCCGGCAGGGTCACTTCTCTGCGCTCCACCAGTTCTTTCGATCTGGCTTCTCTGCCCAGAGAACGCTCCTCTACCAGAGCCATGCCCCGCAGGGCATGACAATCTACGGCTTCGGTACTGTGCTTGAGCCCCGTTACATTGTCGGCCCAGAGCCGCTTGACCAGTGAGCTATTACGCTTTCTTTCAAGGATGGCTGCTTCTAAGCCAACCTCCTGGTTGTCTCGGCGTCTCCAGATCCTTTCCCACTTAGCACAGATTTAGGGACCTTAGCCGGTAGTCTGGGCTGTTTCCCTCTCGACAATGAAGCTTAGCCCCCACTGTCTGACTCCCGGGATATGAGTCGCTGGCATTCGAAGTTTGGTTGGATTCAGTAAGCTTGTGGGCCCCCTAGTCCATCCAGTGCTCTACCACCAGCGCCAACCTCCCGAGGCTAGCCCTAAAGCTATTTCGAGGAGAACGGGCCATCACGAGGTTTGATTAGCCTTTCACCCCTACCCTCAGCTCATCCAAACCGTTTTCAACCGATATTGGTTCGGGCCTCCACGCGGTGTTACCCGCGCTTCACCCTGGCCAAGGGTAGATCACCTCGTTTCGCGTCTACTCCCAGCGACTGAACGCCCTGTTCAGACTCGCTTTCGCTGCGGCTCGCTTAAATGCTTAACCTCGCCACTGAGAGTAACTAGCCGGCTCATTATGCAAAAGGCACGCGGTCAGGCATTCCGGCGCCTAAGCGCCAGCATAGCCCTCCCACTGCTTGTAGGCATACGGTTTCAGGTACTATTTCACTCCCCTAGCAGGGGTTCTTTTCACCTTTCCCTCACGGTACTGGTTCACTATCGGTCGCCAGGGAGTATTTAGCCTTACGAGATGGTCCTCGTAGATTCTCACGGGATTTCCCGTGTCCCGCGATACTCAGGAACCTACCCAGCGAGCCAGCACGTTTTCGTCTACCGGGCTCTCACCGTCCATGGCCGGTCGTTCCAGACCGTTCGACTAACGCGCTGGTTTTTGACTCGCCGACCCTAAGGTCTGGCAGGCCCTACAACCCCGCCGTGCATGCACGACGGTTTGGGCTGTTCCGCGTTCGCTCGCCGCTACTGACGGAATCACTGTTGTTTTCTGTTCCTGCAGGTACTGAGATGGTTCACTTCCCTGCGTTGTCTTCCTTGGCCTATGTATTCAGCCAAGGATACCTCGGTATTAACCAAGGTGGGTTTCCCCATTCGGAAATCTCCGGGTCAACGCCTGTTTGCGGCTCACCGAAGCTTATCGCAGCTTGCCACGTCCTTCATCGACTCCTGGCGCCAAGGCATCCACCGTACGCCCTTAGTAGCTTGACCTCAAAAACCCTCGGAACCGATGCCGCTCGATCCCTTCGGCCGGGAAACGTCCCCAACCGAAAGAACCCGACGCCACCGGAACACTTAAACACACACTACGGGTTGTGGTCGGAAAAAACTACCGTTTGCAGGATATTCAGTTGTCAAAGAGCTACCGGAAGCATCGGGTGCCGCCTCAAAGGACGCAATCCCTGGCAATCCGGCAAAAAACCCTGGGCCGTATCCGGCCTTGAACCGCTCAGCCGGCCCGTCCGGCACCGAGAGCGGTTCTGGTGGAGAATACCGGGCTCGAACCGGTGACCTCCTGGTTGCAAACCAAGCGCTCTCCCAGCTGAGCTAATTCCCCAAAAGCCATCACGGTGCTCAGCCTGAGCCTGGTGGGCCTGGGTAGATTCGAACTACCGACCCCACGCTTATCAAGCGTGTGCTCTAACCAGCTGAGCTACAGGCCCTCCCTCGAAAGAACGCCGCATGCTCGCTCGCGCCAACCACGTTCGGCGCCACATCGACATGCCGATTCTCTCAAAACTGAACAGGACGACACACACTCCACAACACCGAACCTGACTATTCGGCGTCGCGACGCCGGCCCCCGATACTCGCAGAGCCGGACATGAACGAGAATCAGATCGATCTGAGGATGCCAGCGCGGCACTACGCCGTCTGGATTCTCTAGAAAGGAGGTGATCCAGCCGCAGGTTCTCCTACAGCTACCTTGTTACGACTTCACCCCAATCACTAACCATACCTTAGGCGCTTGCGTCCCTTGCGGGTTAGCTCGGCGACTTCTAGTACAGCCAGCTTTCGTGATGTGACGGGCGGTGTGTACAAGGCCCGGGAACGTATTCACCGCGGCATGCTGATCCGCGATTACTAGCGATTCCAGCTTCATGCAGGCGGGTTGCAGCCTACAATCCGAACTGAGACCGGCTTTGTGCGATTAGCTCCCCCTCGCGGGTTCGCGACGCTCTGTACCGACCATTGTAGCACGTGTGTAGCCCCGGACATAAAGGCCATGCTGACTTGACGTCATCCCCACCTTCCTCCGGTTTGTCACCGGCAGTCTTCGCAGAGTGCCCAGCCGAACTGATGGCAACAGCGAACAAGGGTTGCGCTCGTTGCGGGACTTAACCCAACATCTCACGACACGAGCTGACGACAGCCATGCAGCACCTCTACGAGTGTCCTTGCGGAAGTCGGCTTTCACCGATGGTCACTCGCACTTCAAGCCCGGGTAAGGTTCTTCGCGTTGCGTCGAATTAAACCACATGCTCCACCGCTTGTGCGGGCCCCCGTCAATTCCTTTGAGTTTCAGCCTTGCGACCGTACTCCCCAGGCGGAATGCTTAATGCGTTAGCTCCGGCACGGCAGGGATCGATACCCGCCACACCAAGCATTCATCGTTTAGGGCCAGGACTACCGGGGTATCTAATCCCGTTTGCTCCCCTGGCTTTCGCTCCTCAGCGTCAAGACCGGTCCAGGATGCCGCCTTCGCCACCGGTGTTCCTCCAGATATCTACGCATTTCACCGCTACACCTGGAATTCCGCATCCCTCTCCCGGCTTCAAGCCAACCAGTATCGGATGCAGTTCCCCGGTTGAGCCGAGGGATTTCACGTCCGACTTGGCTGGCCGCCTACGAGCCCTTTACGCCCAGTAATTCCGAACAACGCTTGCCCCCCCCGTATTACCGCGGCTGCTGGCACGGAGTTAGCCGGGGCTTCCTTCAGCGGTACCGTCAGGCACACGGGGTATTAACCCGCATGCTGTTCTTCCCGCTTGACAGGAGTTTACAACCCGAAGATCTTCGTCCTCCACGCGGCGTTGCGTCGTCAGGCTTGCGCCCATTGCGAACAATTCCTTACTGCTGCCTCCCGTAGAAGTCTGGGCCGTGTCTCAGTCCCAGTGTGGCCGTCCGCCCTCTCAGGCCGGCTACCGATCGTCGCCTTGGTAGGCCGCTACCCCACCAACAAGCTAATCGGACGCGGGTCCCTCTTCAAGCGCCAGGTCTTTCGATCCCCGACTTTGATCACCGCTCATCCAAGAGCGGGATATTATGCGGTATTAGCCCCCCTTTCGGAGGGTTATCCCCCACTCGAAGGCAGGTCACCCACGCGATACTCACCCGTTTGCCACTCTACTCGCGACCCGAAGGTCACTTTCGCGTACGACTTGCATGTATAAGGCACGCCGCCAGCGTTGATTCTGAGCCAGGATCAAACTCTCAAGTTAAAGGCGTAGCCTCGGGCCGCCCTCTCGGGCCACCGTCGGACAACTTCAACACGAGAGCCGTTTTAATGGCTCTACGTTGTTCAGTTCTGAGTGTCAGGCTGATACTCGACGAGTGTGCTTCTCGTCGTCCTATTCAGTTTTCAAAGAACCGGCACCGGGTCCGACCCGGCCGCCCCCCCAGTCGGTCTGTCCGCTGTTGAAGCCCTGCAAGCTTAGCACAACCCTGCGGTCTGTCAACAACTTTTTTCACGTCGACGCGTTTTCTTGCCCCGCGGGTCGCGGAATCACCCTGACGACCTTGCGCTTGCCCACCTGCAGCACGAACGGGCCGGCGTCCGTCGGAAACCGCGCCCCCCGGTCGACGGTCCGTTCTCCGTCGACCCGCACGCTCCCCTGGTCGATCAGCCGGGTCGCGGCGCTGTTCGACGCGGCGAAGCCGACCTCGACCATCACCGCCGACAGCCGGGCGCCCGCCGGGGGCACCGCCACCGCCTGCTCCTCCAGCTCGGACGGGAGCGCCCCGCCGCTGAACCGCCGCTCGAACTCGCGCTCGGCCGCAACCGCGGCGTCATCCGAGTGGAAATCGGCGACGACGCGGCGCCCCAGGTCCTGCTTGGCCCGCTTGGGGTGCAGGTCGCCGGCCGCCACCCGCGCGCGCAGCCGCTCGATCGCGGCCACCGGCAGGTCGGTCAGCAGCTCGTACCAGCTCCACATCAGGGTGTCGGAGATCGACATCAGCTTTCCGAACATCTCGTCCGGAGGCTCGGTGATGCCCACGTAGTTGTCCGCCGACTTCGACATTTTCTCCACGCCGTCGAGGCCCACGAGCAGCGGCACCGTCATCACTACCTGCGGCGGGAGCCCGAACGAGGGCATGACGTCCCGACCCACGTTGAGGTTGAACAGTTGGTCGGTGCCCCCTAGCTCGACGTCCGCCACCAGATGCACCGAATCGTAGGCCTGCGTGAGTGGATACAGGAACTCGTGGATCGCGATCGGCTGCCCGCGGTCGTACCGCTGCCGGAAGTGTCGGCGCTCGAGCATCTGTGCGACGTTGTAGCTGGCGGCGAGCCCTATCCAGTCCTCGCTGCGCAGCGCCCCGAGCCAGCGGCTGTTGAACTCGACGACCGTCCGGTCCGGGTCGAGCAGCTTGAACACCTGGGCCCGGTAGGTGTCGGCGTTCTGCTCGATCTCGTCCCTCGTCAGGGGCGGGCGGGTCTTCGACCGGCCGGTCGGGTCGCCGATCAGTCCGGTGAAGTCACCGATGAGGAAGACGACCGTGTGGCCCAGATCCTGGAAGTGCTTCATCTTCCGGATCAGCACCGTGTGCCCCAGATGCAGGTCCGGCGCCGTGGGGTCGAAGCCGACCTTGACCACCAGGGACCGCTCCTTCCCGGCCGCCTGCTCCAGCTTCGATCGGAGCTCGGACTCGCGCACGACGTCGACCGCCCCCTTCGTCAGGTAGGCCATCTGCTCCGCGAGGGTCCCCGGCATGGAAGACATCCGACCAGTCTACCCGAAGTACAGGGATCAGCCAGCGGCGCGCGAACCGCCGACGCGCACGAACCGGCGGCCCTCGATGCGCCACCCGCCGTCGAGCACGACGCCGATGGCCTCCGGATAGATGCGATGCTCCTCGATCAGGATTCGAGCCGACAACGAGTCGGGGGTGTCCTCGTCGCGAACCGACACGGCTGCCTGCTCGACGATCGGGCCCGCATCGAGCTCGGGGGTGACGATATGCACCGTGGCGCCGGCGACCCTGACGCCATGGCGCCACGCCTGCTCCTGGCCGTGCAGACCGGGGAACGCGGGCAGCAGCGACGGATGGACGTTCAGGATGCGGTTGGGGAAGGCGGACACGAACGCTGCGCTCAGGAGCCGCATGAACCCGGCCAGACAGACCAGGGCGACATCGTACCGGCGCAGCACGGCCGCGAGCTCGCGGCCATAGGCTTCCCGCGAGGCGTACGCGGTGTGGTCCAGAACCGCCGTCTCGATGCCGGCGCGGCGGGCGCGCTCGAGCCCCGGGGCGTCCGGGCGGTTGGAGACGACCACCGCAACCTCGGCGACGAGCCGCCCCGCGGCAATCGCATCGATGATCGCCTGCAGATTGCTGCCCCGCCCCGAGATCAACACGCCGAGTCGGCGGCTTCCGGCGCCGCCGCCCGAGTCGGCGCCCCTGCCGGTCATGCGTACCGCACCGTGCCGTCGCCGGCCGTGACCCGACCGATGACCGCCGCCCCCGGTTCCCCGTGCCGGCGGCACTCTGCGAGCAGCGTGTCGCGCCGATCGGGCGCACAGACGATGACGAGGCCGATACCCATGTTGAACGTCCGGAACGCCTCGGCGTCGGTCAGCTCGCCGTGCCGCTGCAGGAAGGTGAACACCGGCGGCGGGGTCCAGGCCTTTGTATCGATCTCCACCGCGACCCCGGGGGGGAGCACGCGGGGAAGATTGTCGGTCAGTCCGCCCCCGGTGATGTGGGCCATCGCCTTGACGACTCCGGCCCCCTCGGCCAGCAGCGGCGACACCGGCCGCAGGTACGAACGGTGCGGCCGCAACAGCACGTCGCCGACCCGTCCGTCGAGTCCCTCCGGGGCCGAGTCCACCGCGAGGCCCAGGGTGTCGAACACGATGCGGCGGGCCAGCGAGTATCCGTTGGTGTGCAGGCCGGTGGACGGCAAGCCGATCACCGGGTCTCCGAGCCGGATCCCGCGGCCGTCGATCAGGCGACCCCGGTCGGCGAGGCCGACGACGAAGCCGGCCAGGTCGTACTCGCCGTCGGCGTAGAACCCCGGCATCTCCGCGGTCTCACCCCCCAGGAGGGCGCACCGGTTCTCGGCGCAAGCGGCCGCGATCCCACGGACCACCGCCTCGGTGACGTCCGGCGAGAGCCGGCCGGTCGCGAGATAGTCCAGAAAGAACAAGGGCGTTGCGCCCTGCACGAGTATGTCGTTCACGCAGTGATTGACGAGGTCGTATCCGACGGTGTCGTGCCGGCCGGCGAGGAACGCGACCTTCAGCTTCGTGCCGACCCCATCGGCGCTCGACACCAGGACGGGCTCGGTCAGACCCGTCAGGTCCGGCCGGAACAGGCCGCCGAAGCTACCGATGTCCGAGAGCACCCCGGGGGTGAACGTCCCCCGCGCGAGAGCCCGGATCCGGCGCACGGCTTCCGCGCCGGCGTCGATATCGACACCCGCGGACCGGTAGTCGAGCCCGGCCCGGGTCGTCATGACACGTCCGGCAGCTTCAACGCCATCTGCATGTACGCTTCAGCGTCTTTCGGACCCTCGACCGGGTAGATGCCGGTGTAGCACGACGTGCAATAGTCGCCGCTCCGCTCCCCGACCGCCTCGCGCAACCCCTCCAGGCCGAGGTAGGCGAGCGTATCCGACTTGACGTAGCGGCAGATGTCGTCGACCGCGTAGTTGGCCGCGATCAGCTCGGACTTCCGCGGGGTATCGATACCGTAGTAGCAGGGAGAGACGGTCGGAGGACAACTGATTCGCATGTGTATCTCGCGGGCGCCGGCGGCGCGAATCATCCCGACGATCTTGCGGCTGGTCGTCCCCCGTACGATCGAATCGTCGACGAGGACGACCCGCTTGCCGTCCAGGACGCTCCGGACCGAATTCAGCTTCACGCGCACGCGGAACCCGCGAATCTCCTGCTGCGGCGCAATGAACGTGCGGCCGACATAGTGATTCCGGATGAGCCCCATCCGCATCGGCAGTCCCGCCGCCTCGGCATAACCGATGGCCGCACAGATCCCGGAGTCGGGTATCGGCACCACGACATCGGCGTCCACCGGCATCTCGCGCGCGAGCAACCGCCCGAAGTTGGTCCGCACCTCGTGGACGCTCCGGCCGAACACCACGCTGTCCGGCCGCGCGAAGTATACGTGCTCGAAAACGCACTGCGACGGTTGGGCGGGCGGAAACGGCCGGAAGGAGTGCTGGCCGTCACGACCGATGACCAGCAGCTCGCCCGGCGCGATGTCCCGCACGTATTGCGCGCCGATCAGATCGAGGGCGCAGGTCTCCGAGCAGACCACGGCAGCGTCGCCGAGGGCGCCCAGCACCAGGGGGCGGAACCCGTAGGGATCGCGCACCGCCATCAGGTGGTCGCGGGTCAGGAGCGCCAGCGAGAACGCGCCCCGCACCTGCCGGATCGACTCGGCGATGGCCTCGGGGGCGGTATCGGCGGCCGACCGGGCATAGAGATGCAGCACGACCTCGGTGTCGCTGCTGGTCTGGAAGATGCTTCCCTGCCGGACCAGATCGTCGCGCAGCTCGGCTGCGTTGATGAGGTTGCCGTTGTGGCAGAGGGCAATCTCGCCGTGCACGCAGTCGATGAGGATCGGTTGCGCGTTGACGATCCGGCTGTCGCCCGCGGTCGAGTACCGCACGTGACCGATGGCGTGGTCACCGGCCAGCGCGCCCAGCGAGGCCTCGTCGATCGCCTCCGACACATGCCCCATGGCCCGCGTCGAGTGCAGGCGCTCGCCGTCGCTGGTGGTGATGCCGGCGCTCTCCTGGCCCCGGTGCTGCAGCGCATACAGCCCGAGACGGGTCAGGGCCGGCGCCTCCGGGTGTCCAAAAATGCCAAAGACGCCGCATTCGTCGTGGAACTTGTCGTCGTCCATGGCTACACTGCTGCCGGTTCGAAATGACGGGCCATCCCGGTGGCCCAGGCGTGCTCGGCGGCCTCGATCGCCACCTCGGCGACCACGCCCCCGGACACCGAGACGGTCACCCGATCGCCCCCGGTCCGGCCGATCACCGCCGCCGGTACGCCGAGCTCGCGTGCGCGGGCGAGCAGTTCGGCCTGTCCGGCCCGCGTCACCGAGACGATGATCCGGGACGGCGATTCTCCGAACAGGGTCCGCACGACATCGAATCGATCGTTCGAGCCGGCCGGAACCGGCAGGTCGACACGTGCGCCGACCCCGCCGCTCTCGATGCTGCATTCGGCCAGGGCCACCGCGAGTCCACCCTCCGCACAGTCGTGGGCCGAACATAACATCCCGCGGAGGGACGCATCCACCACAAGACGCTGCAGCGCCGCCTCGCGGTCGAAATCGACGGGAGCGGGGCGTCCCCGCACCAGCCCGTGCACCCGCTTCAGGTACTCGCTGCCGCCGAGCCCTCCCGCCGGATCTCCGAGCAGGACGACGTCGAGCCCCGCGGCCGGGAAGATGCGGGTCAGCACCCGCGCGGCGTCCTCGAGGAGGCCCACCACCCCCAGCACCGGCGTGGGATAGATCGCCTGACCGTCCGTCTCGTTGTACAGGCTGACGTTGCCGCCGGTGATCGGGATGCCGAGGGCGCGGCACCCCTCGGCGATGCCGTCCACCGCCTGGGCGAACTGCCACATGATGTCGGGGCGTTCCGGGTTGCCGAAGTTCAGGCAGTTGGTCGCCCCGATCGGCGCCGCCCCGGCGCAGGCCACGTTGCGCGCCGCCTCCGCCACCGCGAGCCGGCCGCCCTCCCGCGGGTCCAGCCAGGCGTAGCGGCCGTTGCCGTCCACCGACACGGCGAGGGCGCGGCCGGTCCCCTTGATGCGCACGACCGCGGCGCCGAGGCCCGGCAGCGCCACGGTATTGGTGCGCACCATGTGGTCGTACTGCCGATAGACCCAGCGCTTGCTCGCGATCGCCGGCACCGCCAGCAGATCCAGCCAGGTCCGGGTCAGGTCGGCGGGAACCGGCAACGCGGACACGTCGAGCCGCTGCGCCTCGTCGAGATAGGCGGGGTACCGGGTCGGGCGGTCGTACACCGGCGCACCGTCGGCCAGCTCCCGGGTCGGAATCTCCGCCACCACCCGACCGCGGTCGCGGACGCGCAGCAGGCCGTCGCCGGTGACCTCGCCGATGCGCACGGCGTGCAGGTCCCACTTGTCGAAGACCTGCTCCACCTCCGGTTCGCGTCCCTGCCGGACCACGAGCAGCATCCGCTCCTGCGACTCCGACAGCATGATCTCGTAGGGCGTCATGCCGGTCTCGCGCTGCGGCACCCGCGAGACGTCGATATCGATGCCGGTCCCGCCCCGGGCCGCCATCTCGCAGGTCGAGGAGGTGAGCCCCGCCGCGCCCATGTCCTGAATGCCCACCAGCGCGTCGGTCCGTATGACTTCGAGACAGGCTTCGAGCAGCAGCTTCTCCATGAACGGATCGCCCACCTGCACCGCGGGCCGGTTGTCGGCTGACCGGTCGTCGAACTCGGCCGACGCCATCGTGGCACCGTGGATGCCGTCGCGCCCGGTCCTCGCCCCCACGTAGTAGACGGGGTTGCCGGCACCCGAGGCCACCCCCTTGGCGAGCCGGTCGGTCTTCGCCACCCCCAGACAGAACACGTTGACCAACGGGTTGCCGGCGTATCCCGGTTCGAACGCGACCTCCCCGCCCACCGTCGGAATGCCGATGCTGTTGCCGTACCCGGCGATGCCCGCAACCACGCCGTCGACGAGGCGGACGGTATCCGCGGCGGGCCGGCCGTGCTCGTCCTCCAGCGCGCCGAACCGCAACGAGTCGAGCAGGGCGATGGGCCGCGCCCCCATCGTGAAGATGTCGCGAATGATGCCGCCGACGCCGGTCGCGGCGCCCTGATAGGGCTCGATGAACGAGGGATGGTTGTGCGACTCGATCTTGAACACCGCGGCCAGGCCGTCGCCGATGTCGACCGCGCCCGCGTTCTCGCCCGGCCCCTGCAGAACCCGCGGACCGTCCGTCGGGAAGCGGCGCAAGTGCCGGCGCGAGCTCTTGTAGCTGCAGTGCTCGGACCACATCACCGAGAAGATTCCCAGCTCGGTGATCGCCGGCTCGCGGCCGAGAATCTCGACCAGCCGCCGATACTCATCCGCGGTCAGCCCGTGCGCGTCGATCGTGGCCTGGTCGATCACGCGGCACCTGTCGCGGCCATCGCCGTCACCACCGATTCGAGCACCACCCGGCCGTCCTCGCTCCCGAGCACCGACTCGCAGGCGCGCTCGGGATGCGGCATGAGCCCGACGACGTTGCGGCGCCGGTTGCACACGCCGGCGATCTCGTGCAGCGACCCGTTGGGATTGCCGGCGCCGGTCACCGTTCCCGCCGCGCAGCAGTAGCGGAAGACGACCTGCCGGTTCGCTTCGAGCGCGGCGACCGTATCCGGCGCCGCGTGATAGTTGCCCTCACCGTGCGCGATCGGCAGCTTCAGCACCTGCCCGACCGACGCCCCGCAACTGAACGGGGTGTCGGTCTGCTCGACCCGGACGTGGACGTGCCGGCACAGGAACTTCAACCCCCGGTTCCGCAGCAGGGCGCCTTCGAGAAACCCGGCCTCGAGCAGCACCTGAAAGCCGTTGCAGATGCCGATGACCGGCCCGCCGGCCTCGGCGAACTCGCGAACGCGCTGCATCACCGGCGAGAACCGGGCGATCGCCCCGGTGCGCAGATAGTCCCCGTAGGAGAACCCGCCCGGCAACACGACCACGTCGGCCCCCCGCAGGCCGGTCTCCTTGTGCCAGACGAACTCCGCCTGCTGCCCCAGCACGTGCCTGACCGCGTGGTAGGCGTCGTGGTCGCAGTTCGACCCGGGAAACTGGATGATGGCGAACTTCATGGGCGCATTCCCGCACCGCCCCGGCGCCTTGGCGCCGGCGGGAACCGTACGGCGCGTCCCGCCTCACGACGGCTCCGTGCCATGGTCGTCGACCTCCACGCGGTAGCTCTCGATCACCGGGTTGGCCAGCAGCCGGTCGGCGATCTCGCTCACGAGGGTACGCGCCGCCGCCGGCGTCTCCGCGTCGACGTCCAGCTCGAAGTACTTCCCCTGCCGCACGTCCCGCACCGACCCGTACCCCATCGACCCCAGCGCCGCAACGATGGTCCGGCCCTGCGGATCGAACACCGAGGGCTTCAGGGTGACGAACACTCTCGCTTTCACGCCGTCGGCCCCCCCGGCAGCCCGTGGCAGAAGGCCCCGCTGCATTCGACCGGCAATGCATCCTGCCTCACTGCGTTGCTCCTCGGTCCCATATGCCCACTACCTCGTCACGCCTTGGCAGGCCCGTCGCCGGTCTCGGTGCAACGCGGGGTTCCACCACGGGCTGCAAGGTCCAATGCCGCCGCGGAAGACCCCGATTCTACGCCGGCCAGCACGCGATCGACGATGGGACCGGCGTGACGCAACTGCCGTTCGAGGTCGAAGGCCCGATCCAGATCGTCGCGCGACAGCACCGCCGTCACCTCCGGGTCCTGCGCCAGGAGGGTCTTGAAGTCGAGCCGCTCGTCGTGCGACCGCATCGCCGCCCGCTGCACCCAGGCGTAGGCCTGCTCGCGGGACACGCCGCGCTGCGCGAGCTCCAGCAGCACGGTGCCCGAGAAGACGACGCCGCGCGACCTCTCCAGATTCTCGCGCATCCGCTCGGGATGCACCACCAGCCCCCGCACGATCCGGGCGAACCGCCGCAACATGTGGTCGAGCACGATGAAGCTGTCGGGAATGATGATCCGCTCCACCGAGGAATGCGAGATGTCGCGCTCGTGCCACAACGCCACGTTCTCGATCGCGGCCATCGCGTTGGCGCGCAGGACCCGCGCCAGGCCCGTCAACTGCTCGCATCCGATCGGGTTGCGCTTGTGGGGCATGGCCGACGACCCCTTCTGCCCCTTGGCGAACCCTTCCTCGACCTCGCCGATCTCCGTCTTCTGCAGGCCGCGCACCTCGAGGGCGAACTTCTCGATCGAGGCGCCGGCAATCGCGAGGGCGCCCAGCAGCTCGGCGTGACGGTCGCGCTGCACGACCTGCGACGCCACCGGGGCCGGGGTCAATCCCAGCGCATCGCACACCCGCCGCTCGATCTCGGGGTCGAGATGGGCGTAGGTGCCGACCGCCCCGGAGATCTTCCCGACGTTCACGACCTCCCGGGCTCGCTCCAGCCGCGTCCGGGCCCGCCGGAGCTCCGCGTGCCACAGGGCGAGCTTCAACCCGAAGGTCATCGGCTCGGCGTGCACGCCGTGCGTCCGTCCGATCATCGGGGTGTCCCGATGCTCGCGAGCCCGCTCGGCCACCGCCTCGATCGCCCCGTCGAGGTCGGCCAATATCAGCCCGCACGCCTCCCCCATCTGCAGCGCCAGCGCCGTATCGAGCACGTCGGACGACGTGAGCCCGAAATGCAGCCAGCGAGCCGACGGACCGACCTGCTCGGCCACCGCGGTCGTGAACGCGATGACGTCGTGCTGCGTGGTCTGCTCGATCTCGTCGATACGTTCGGCCCGCACGCCGGCGCACGCCGCGATATCCCTCGCCGCCGGCTCGGGAATGAGCCCGGTGGCGGCCATCGCTTCGGCCGCCGCGACCTCGACCCGCAGCCAGGTCTCGTACTTGCGCTGGTCGCGCCAGATGCGCCCCATCTCGGGATGGGTATAGCGTGGAATCATGACGTTGTGGACACCTGAAGCGGCAGGGCGATCTGGCGCCCCGGGGAGAGGTCGGAACCGAAGCGCGCCGGCCGGACATCGAGACGCACCGTCTCGGTCACGCGATCCTGGTGGGACACGACGACCCGGACATCGGACCGGCCGGACGCCTCCAGGGCATCCCGGCAGGTCAGCGCGGCGAGCTCCGGCAAATTGTTGACCCGGCTGAGGTGCGCCAGCACCAGGCATTCGACGGAGGCCCCGAGATCCTCGCGGATGAACCGGGCCAGCGCCTCGTTCGACAAATGCCCGCGTTCTCCGGCGATGCGCGCCTTGGTGGACGCCGCGTACGGGCCGACTTGCAACAGGTCGGTTGCATGATTCGACTCCATCACGAGCAGGCGGCACCGTCGAAACCGCGTCCGCAGGGCGCGGGTGGTCATGCCGATGTCGGTCGCGAACCCGATAGCCCCCGCCGCCGTCTCGATGTGAAACGCCACCGTCTCGGCGTCGGCGTCGTGGGACACCTCGAACGGAGTGATGCGGAAGCCGCCGATGTCCGCCGGCACGTCGCAATCGAGGCCGCCCCAGGACCCGACGCCGGCGTCGGGCCAGACCGCGCGCGTGGCCGCGGTCGCATGCACCGGTATCTCGTAGCGGCGAGAGAACAGGGCGGCGCCCCGCGTGTGATCGCCGTGGGCGTGGGTGATGACGACGGCGGTGACCCACTCCGGCGCCACCCCGACCGCGCGGAGCCGGCGGGCCGTCTCCCGGCAGCTCAGCCCGACGTCGATGAGCACCCGCGCCTCGCCGTACTGCAGCAGCGTCGCGTTCCCCGCGCTCCCGCTGCCGAGGACCGTCAGCAGGACAGGCATCACACCGATCGGAGCAGACTCCCAGGAACCCCTGTGGCACAGGGCTCTTGCGACAGACCAGGAGTCTGCGCCATAGAACGGCGCAGACTCCTGCAGGGTTGGTTGGACAGCAAGCGGAACCGTAAGGCGACGCTCTCCGGGCCAGCGCGACCTTGCGGTCCCGTTGGAAGTTTCGCTGGCGCGAAACTTCTACGGCGCAAGCACCTAGGCGAGGACAAGCTGATCGTCACCGAGCTGAATTCCGTTCACCGGACCGAGCACCGTCGCCGAGATCGCTCCGGGCGGCAGCAGGTCGCGCGCCACGCGCCGGACGTCGTCCCTGGTCACCGCCTCGACCCCGCGCAGCGTATCCTCCAGGGTGAACTGTCGGCCGAAGTACATCTGCTGGCGCGCCATGTGCGACATGCGGCTCGACGAGCTCTCGAGACTCAGGACCAGACTGCCCTTCAGATGGTCCTGCGCCCGCCGCAGCTCCTCTGCCGAGATGAGATTGTTACGCAGATCCTGCAGCTCGGCGACGACGAGACCGATGACCTCGCACACCGCGTCCGCGTCGCAGCCGGCGTAGATCGTCAGCGCGCCGCCGTCCTGGTAGGAGATCATGCCGCTGCTGACGGCGTAGGCGAGCCCGCGCCGCTCGCGAATGTTCTGGAAGAGCCGGGAGCTCATCGAGCCACCGAGCACGATGTTCAGGAGGTAGCAGACGTACCGATCGTCGTGCTGCTGCGGATACCCGTCCACCCCCAGGCAGACGTGACACTGCTCGATCGCCTTGTCGCGCACGGTCAGCCCGAGCACCGGCGCCGGCGGGGTAATCGAGACGGTCTCGCCGTTGGCGGGCACGTCCGCGAACGCCTCGGCCACCAAGCTCCGGACCGCCTCGTGCTCGACGTTGCCGGCCGCCGCGATCACCAGGTTCCCGGCGGTATAGACCCGGTTGAAGTAGTCCCGCAGGGTGGCGCTGTCGATCGGGCCGACGGTGTCGGGCACGCCGAGAATCGGACGTCCCAGCGGGTGCCCGGACCAGAAGCGCTGGGTGAAGAGCTCGTGCACGAGATCGTCGGGCGTATCCTCCACCATCTTGATCTCTTCGAGCACGACCTTCTTCTCGCGCGCGACCTCGTCGGGGTCGAACGCCGGATGCAACAGCAGATCAGCCAGCACGTCGACGGCGCGGGGGAGGTGCTCGTCGAGCACCTTGACGTAGTAGCTCGCGCACTCCTTGGCCGTGAACGCATCGAGCTGGCCGCCGATCGAGTCGATCTCCTGCGCGATGTCCTGCGCCGATCGCGTCGCCGTGCCCTTGAAGACCATGTGCTCGACGAGATGCGCGATGCCCGAGTGAGCCGCGCGCTCGTGGCGCGACCCGCGGGTCAGCCAGACTCCGAAGCTGACGGAGCGCACACTGGGCATGGGCTCGGTCAGCAGGCGCAATCCGTTGTCGAACTGCTCGCAGACAATCATGGGTGATACAGTCCGTCCGCCGCCGAAGCCCCCCGCCGTTTCGCTACGGGCTCCTAACGTAAATCGTTTTGACAGAGATAATTACGTGATGGCTCCGACGGCCGGAGTGTAACATGGAACCGCTCGCGCATCAACCGTCGGCGGCGACATGGTACCGTTGATGCATGGCCGACGCGCCCCCCGACCTCGCAGAGCTCGATCCGGACGAGCTCGAGCAGGCGCTGTCCCGGCTCGGAGCCCCGGCCTACCACGGCCGGCAGATCTACCGTTGGGTCTACCGCCGGGGGCTGGAGGGGTTCGACGGCATGACCGACCTCTCCCGGCCCCTGCGCGAGACGCTCGGCCGCACCCTGTCGTTCTCGACCCCGCGCATCGCCGCCCGCGAGCATTCCGGCGACGGCACCCAGAAGTTCGTGCTCGCCCTCGCCGACGGGCGCAGCATCGAATCGGTGTTCATTCCCGACACGCCGGCGATGACGTTCTGCGTGTCGACCCAGGTCGGATGCGCGATGCGCTGCGCATTCTGCCTGACCGGGCAGATGGGGCTGGCCCGGCACCTGACGGCGGGCGAGATCGCGGGGCAGGTGCGGGTGCTGGCCCGCGAGCTGGACCTGCAGGACCGCCGCTTCAACATCGTGCTGATGGGCATGGGCGAGCCGCTGCACAACTACGAGGCGACGATGAAGGCGCTGCGGATGCTCGCCGCCCCGAGCGGGCTCGCGCTCACACCCCGGCGGGTCACTCTGTCGACGGTGGGCATTCTGGCGGGGCTGGAGCGGCTGGCGGGCGAGCCGTGGATCCCGAATCTCGCGGTCTCGCTGCACGCCACGACCGACGAGGTGCGTCACACCCTCGTCCCGACCAGCCGAACCCTGCGGCTCGCCGACCTCGTCGCCGCCTGCCGCCGCTTTCCCCTGAAGCACCGAGAGCGGATCACGTTCGAGTACGTGCTGCTCGACGGCGTCAACGACACCGCGGCCGACGCCGAGCGGCTCGGCGCCCTGCTGCGCGGGTTGCGCGCCAAGGTGAACCTGATCCCGCTCAACGCCGCACCGGGCATCCCCTTCGCCCGGCCGTCGGACCGGCAGGTGGACCGTTTCGCGCGCAGCCTCGCCGCCCGCGGGATGACCATCTCGGTCCGCAAGAGCCGCGGGCGGGACATCCGCGCCGCCTGCGGCCAGCTCATTCTCGAAGGCGGTCCCCGCCGATCACCCGCGCAGCAGGCGGCCGCCCGGCTGGACGGCCAAGTGCTTGCGCCGTAGGAGTTTCGCGCCAGCGAAAGGACTTGCCCCGCAGGAGTTTCGCGCCAGCGAAAGCGCTCGCGCCGACAGGTCGCGCCAAGCGCTACAGCGCAGGAGTTTCGCGCCAGCGAAAGCGCTCGCCCCGACAAGTCGCGCCAAGCGCTACAGCGCAGGAGTTTCGCGCCAGCGAAAGCGCTCGCGCCGACAGGTCGCGCCAAGCGCTATAGCGCAGGAATTTCACGCCAGCGAAACTCCCAACGCGACCGCAGGTCGAGCGGTCGCCGCAGCCTCTACGGCAGGCGCAACGCGATCAGCTCCGGCACGTCGCCGCCGACCGTCAGCGCGATGTACTGCGCCCCCTCGTGCAGATAGGTCATCGGGGTGCCGATGGCGCCGGCCGGCAGGTCGAGCGAGCCGCGTATCTCGCCCGTCGCCTTGTCGCGCGCCACCAGCCTCGGCCCACCGTCGGACCCGCCCGCGGACAGCGCGCTGATCAGCAGGGTCCGGGTCAGCAACGGGCCGCCGTGGCCTTCGCCGCCGAGCGGCGGCAGATCGAGATCGCGCAGCCGCGGATGGTTGCGCAGGCGGTCGCCGTCGCCGTTGGGCTGCATCCACGCATGGTCGCCGGTGTTCAGGTCGATGGCGGTCATGCGCGAGTACGGCGGCTTCAGCAGCGGCAGGCCCTGAGGCAGGACGGGCTGGGCGCCGCTGTCGAAGTCGGCCTGGGTATAGCGCAGGTTGCCGCCCTCCGCAGGGTCGGGCGTGTAGTACTTCAAAACCGAAAAGCGGTTCTCGGAGGGCACGTACAGCAGCCCCGTCTCGGGGTCGACGGCGGCCCCGCTCCAGCTCGCCCCGCCCGCGATGTGGGGCCGCTGAATCGTGCCCTGCAGGCCGCCCTCCACGCTGAGCATCGGGGGCGTGAAGAGGGGGCCGAGCCGGAAGTTCCGGACCGCCTCGACGGCCAGCGCCCGGATCTCCGGGGTGAAGTCGACGAGATCGTCGATGCCGATGCCCTGCTCCTCGAACGGGGGCGGCTTCGTCGGAAACGGCTGGGTCGGCGACAGCACCTCGCCCTCGAGGTCGGTGTCGGTCGCGACCGGACGCTCTTCGATCGGCCATACCGGGTCGCCGGTCACCCGGTCGAAGACGTAGGTGAAACCCTGCTTGCTCACCTGGGCGATCGCCTTCACGGGCCGCCCGTCGACGGTGACGTCGACAAGGGTCGGTGCAGCCGGGAAGTCGTAGTCCCACACGCCGTGATGCACCGCCTGGAAGTGCCACATCCGCTGCCCCGTCTCGATGTCGACGGCGACGAGGCTCTCGGCGAACAGGTTGTCGCCCAGACGATGCCCCCCGTAGTAGTCGCTCGTGGGGGTGCCGATCGGCAGAAAGACGTACCCGGTCTCCTCGTCGGCGCTCATCGGGGGCCAGATGTTCGCGTTCCCGGAGTAGCGCCACGATTCGTTCAGCCAGGTGTCGGCCCCGAAGTCGTCCGCCTGCGGCACGGTGCGGAAGACCCACCGGGTGTCGCCGGTACGGGCGTCGATACCCTTCACCCAGCCCGGCGGCGCCTCCTTGCGGATGACGAAGTCGGAGATGATCGTCGGAGTGACGACGATGTCGCGCAGGACCACCGGCGGCGACTTGACCCCGAGCAGGTTGCGCCCCTGGTAGTTGGTGTCCCCCCGCGTCGCGCGGGGGATGCCCTCGGTCAGATCCACGCGGCCGTTGTCGCCGAACCCGGTCGCCGGCCGTCCGGTCTTCGCGTCGACGGCGTGCAGCCAGCCCTCGCTGGTGCCCCAGAAGATGCGTTCGTCGCCGCTCGCCTCGTCGGCCCAGTAGGCGATGCCGCGCGAGCCGTAGCCATGCGTGGGCCGCCCGCCCGCGTACACCTGCGGGTCGTGCACCCAGCGGGTCTCGCCGGTACCGGCATCGACAGCCGCCACCTGATACATCGCCGTCGACAGGTACAGGGTGCCGTCGATCATCAGCGGCGTCACCTGGAACCCCAGGATCGAGACCGGCCCCTGACTCTCGCGCAACGCCTCGAGATCGATCGAGCCGTCGGCCGACTGCCAGCGCCACGCGATGCGCAGGTCCTCGAAATTCGTCGCGTCGATCTGGTCGAGCGGCGAGTACTTGGTGCTGCCCTGGTCGCCGGCATACACACGCCATTCGCCGTCGGCGGCGCCGTGCTGGGCGCGCGCGGGAGCGGCCGCCATCAGCCCCGCGGCCAGGCAGACGACCGACAACGTCGACATTCTCATGGTGTGCCCCCTGCGGATACTGTGGACGCCGCAGGCTCGCAATCAGGCGACGTCCCGGTCACGACGGCCGGCGATGAAGCCTTCCAGGGCGCCTTCCAGTCGCGCCATCCGCTCGCGCAGATCCGCGAACTCGCGGCTCATGGCGTCGAAACGCCGGTTGACGCCGTCGAAACGCTGGTTGACGCTCTCGCTGAAGTCGTCGAAGCGCTGGTTGACGCCGTCGAAACGCTGGTTGACGCTCTCGTTGACGTCGTCGAAGCGCTGGTTGACGTCGTCGAAGCGCTGGTTGACGCCGTCGAAGCGCTGGTTCATCTGATCTGTCTGCCGGTCCATCCGGCCGACGAGAACCAGCACCGCCGTGATCTGTCCCCCGGCCAGCGTCAGAATGCCGACGACGAGCGTGATGAGCTCGGTGTTCACGATGTCACGCCCCTTGTCCACGACCAGCCCCGCCAGTATCGCACACCCTGGCATGGGCACACCCGGGTCGCGCAGCCACCCATGCCCCGCGCATGGGACACCCGGAGTGACGCAAGGAGCATGCCGGGACCAATCCGCCCGGCGCGCGGTCACACCCGCACGCCGGCGAGGGGGTCGGCCCCGGTAATCCGCACCTGGACCCGCTGGTTGGCGCCGCCGCGGGGCGGCACCGACACCTTGAGGTAGTTGTCGGTCGCGACGACCCCGCCCCCGTCGAGGGTCAGGCCCGGCCGCACCGTGCCCACCTGCCGCTCGCGGAACCGGCGCGCGAGGTCGGCGCCGGCGTCGCGGAGAGCCCGCGCCCGTTCCCGCACCAGCGGCCCCGGCACGCGGTCCGGAAGCCCGCAGGCCTCGGTGCCCTCGCGGGGCGAGTAGGGAAAGACGTGCAGATAGGTCAGGGGGCTCGCGGCGACGTAGTCCAGGGTCCGGGCCGCGTCCGCGTCCCCCTCGCCGGGGAACCCCGCGATGAGGTCGGCGCCGATGCCCGCGTGGGGCAGCCGGTCGCGCACCCGGTCCACGACCCGCCGGTAGCGGTCCAGGGTGTAGGGGCGCCGCATGCGCCGCAGCAGCCGGTCGCTGGCGTGCTGCAGCGGCAGGTGGAAGTGCGGCGCGAACCGCCCGCTGGAGGCGACCAGATCGATCAGCGCCGCCGGACAGTCCATCGGCTCGAGCGAGCTGATGCGGCAGGTCACGTCGGACGGATGACCGTCGACGGCCCGGAGCAGCGCCGTCAGGGACGACGGCGGGTCCAGATCGCGCCCGTAGGACCCGAGATGGACCCCGTTCAGCACCACCTCGTGGAACCCGCTGTCCGCCGCGTGGCCGATGGTGGCCAGCACATGCCGGGGGTCGAGGCTGCGCCCGCGCCCGCGCGTCGTGGGAATGATGCAGTAGGCGCACGCCTCGTCGCACCCGGTCTGCACCCGCAGCATGAACGCCACGCGGCCGATGCTCCCCGGCGAGATCAGGGCGCCGCACGCGCCGGGACCGTCCCCGAAACGGTCGGCGGTGGTGCCGCCGCCGGGCAGCAGCCGGTCGACGATCGTCTCCTTGTCGTCGTTCGGCACCACCTCGGGCGCCCCCGGCAACCCCGCGATCTCGTCGCCGGCGCGGGTCGCATAGCAGCCGGTCGCGACCACCCGCGCGGCCGGATTCTCCCGCGCCACCCGCCGCAGCGTCTGCCGGACGCCCTGATCCGCGGCCGCGGTCACCGAGCAACTGTTGACGATCACCACGTCGGCGTCGGCAACGGGCGCCGGGGTGGCCCCGCGGGCGCGGAGCTGCAGCTCCATCTGCAGGGAATCGGCCTGGTTGACGCGGCACCCGAACGTCGTGACGGCGTAGCGCAAGGCGGCTCCTTTCTCGGATCCATTCTCTCACCAGCGGCCAGGGAGCGAGCAACGGACCCCATGCGCGGCCGGGGCGCGGATCCCTGATGCGGAACCGGACGAAATGCCATAGGATCGCGTATTCGGCGCCTGGTCGTTACCGCACCGCACCGCCTCGTCGAACTGGAACCGCAACTTCGGGAGACCCGCCATGCGCTTTGCATCTTTCACCTGGGCCACCGCCGCCGTCACCGGCGCCTTCGTCCTGCTCTCCCTGCCGCAGCCCGAGCCGCCGACCACCGCGGCCGCCACGCTGCCGCAGCCCGCGCGGCTCGACGAGCTGAAGAACGAGGTGGTCGTCGACGTCGACAGCCGCCGCGACTTCACCCAGCAGATGGTCGACATGATCTACAGCTTCAACGAGCTGGGCTTTCAGGAGTTCGAGACGCAGCGCTACGTCACCGGCATCCTCGAGGATCACGGCTTCACGGTGGAGAAGGGCGTGGCGGGCATTCCCAGCGCCTGGTGGGCCACCTGGGGCTCGGGCTCCCCGGTCATCGCCCTCGGCACCGACGTCGACGGCATTCCCCAGGCCTCGCAGAAGCCCGGCGTCGCCTATCGCGATCCGCTCGTCCCCGGCGCGCCCGGCCACGGCGAGGGGCACAACTCGGGCCAGGCGCTGAACGTCACCGCGGCCCTCGCGGTCCAGAAGATCATGCAGCGGGAGAACCTGCCCGGCACCCTCGTCATCTGGCCCGGCATCGCGGAGGAGCAGCTCGGCGCCAAGGCCCATTACGTCAAGGCGGGCCTCTTCGACGACGTCGACATCGTCCTCTACTCCCACGTCAGCAGCGACATGTCGGTGAGCTGGGGCGAGAGCGGGGGGAACGGCATGGTGTCGGTCGAGTACCTGTTCGCGGGCGAGAGCGCCCACGGGGCCGGCTCTCCCTGGGACGGGCGCAGCGCCCTCGACGCCGTCGAGCTGATGAACATCGGGTGGAACTTCCGCCGCGAGCATCTCCGAATTCAGCAGCGTTCGCACTACGTCATCACCGACGGCGGCGATCAGCCGAACGTCGTGCCCCCGACGGCCGCGGTCTGGTACTTCTTCCGCGAGACCGACTATCCCAGCATCATGCGCATGTGGGAGCTCGGCGATCAGATGGCGGAGGGCGCCACCCTCATGACCGGCACAACCGTGGAGTCCCGGGTTCTCGGCGCCGCCTGGCCGCAGCACATGAACCGGCCGCTCGCCGAGACGGTTCACGCCAACATGCTCGAAGTCGGCCTGCCGAAATGGAGCGAGGCGGATCAGCGGATGGCGAAAGCGGTGCAGAAGATGCTCGGGGCCGAGGAGAGCGGGCTCGCCACCGAGGTCGGCGAGGAGCTGCGCGGCCGCGAGGACATCCCCGATTCGCAACGGCGCGGCGGCGGCTCGGACGACATCGGGGACATCTCGTGGGTCGTGCCGACCGTCTCGCTCCGGTTCCCGTCGAACATCGCCGGCGGACAGGGTCACAACTGGAACAAGGCGATCGCGATGGCCACGCCCATCGCGCACAAGGGGGCCACGGCCGGCGCCAAGGTCTTCGCCCGCACCCTGCTCGACATCCTGCTGGCCCCCGGGCTGGTGGACGACGCCCGCACCTACTTCGAGAGCGTCCAGAAGGCGGATGCCGAGTACACCTCGTTCCTGCGGCCGCAGGACGATCCCGCGATCTGGCTGAACGCGGAGATCATGGAGACGTTCAAGCCGCGGTTGGAGCAGTACTACTACGACCCGTCGCGGTACGACACCTACCTGGAGCAGCTCGGGATCGAGTATCCGACGATCCGCGAGAGCGAGTGATGGCTTCGTGACGCCAGACCGGGCGCCGGCGTCCCCAGCCCGCGCGGGGGACCCGGCGCGATCCCCGTGCCGTCCCCAATGACCACTCCGGCCCCCGGGACGCGAGCTGCCGTCGACGGCAAGTTCCTGTCGATCGGGCGCGACCGCTTTTTCGTCAAGGGCGTCACCTACGGCACCTTTGCGCCCGACGCGGCGGGACACCAGTTCCCGGAGCCGGAGACCGCCGCGCACGACTTCGCCCGGATGCGCGACGCGGGCCTCAACACCGTCCGCACCTACACCACGCCCGGTCCCGGCCTGCTCGACGCGGCCGCGCGGCACGGGCTGCGCATGATGATCGGCCTGGCCTGGCCGCAGCACATCGCGTTCCTGGACGACCCCGAGCTCTGCCGCCGCATCCGGGGGGACATCATCGCCCGCGTCCGCGCGCTGGCGGGGCACCCGGCCGCGCTCGTCTTCGCGCTCGGCAACGAGATTCCCGCGCCGATCGTCCGCTGGCACGGCCAGGCGCGCGTCGAGCGCTTCCTGCGCGAGCTCTACCACGACGTGAAGGCGGCGGCCCCGAATGCGCTCCTGACCTACGTCAACTACCCGCCGACCGAGTACCTGTCGCTGCCGTTTCTCGACGTCTGCGCGTTCAACGTCTACCTGCACGCGGAGCCGGACCTGCGGCGCTATCTCGCCCGGCTGCAGCATCTCGCCGGACACCGCCCGCTGCTGCTGGCGGAGGCGGGGGCCGACAGCCGGCGGGAGGGCGAGGACGGCCAGGCCGCGATCACCGCCATGCAGCTCCGGACCGCGTTCTCCGAGGGCGCCTGCGGCGCCGTCGTGTTCGCGTGGACCGACGAGTGGTGGCGGGGCGGACAGCCGGTCGACGACTGGGCGTTCGGCCTCGTGGACGCGGAGCGGAAGCCCAAGCCCGCGCTGCGCGCGGCCGCCGAGGCGTTCGCGGACGCGCCGTTCCCCGCGGCCGAGCGGCGCGCGTGGCCGAAGATTTCCGTCGTGGTCTGCGCCTACAACGAGGCCGCCACCATCGACGAGTGCCTCACGTCGATCGAGAACCTGACCTATCCCGACTTCGACGTCATCCTCGTCAACGACGGGTCGCGCGACGCCACCGGCGCCATCGCCCGACGTCACGCGTCGGTCACCGTGCTCGACATCCCCAACGGCGGGCTGAGCGCGGCCCGCAACGTCGGGCTGGAGCACGCCACCGGCGAGATCGTCGCCTATACCGACGGCGACGTGCGGGCCGACCCCGACTGGCTCACGCATCTCGTCCGGCCGTTCCTGGCCTCGGACGTCGTCGGCGCGGGCGGCCCCAACCTCGTCCCCGCCGACGACCCGCCGATGGCGCAGTGCATCGCCCGCGCGCCCGGCAGCCCGACCCAGGTCATGCTCGACGACCGCATCGCCGAGCATGTGCCCGGCTGCAACATGGCGTTCCGGCGGGATGCGCTGCTCGCGGTCGGCGGGTTCAACCCGATCTACCTGCGAGCGGGCGACGACGTCGACATCTGCTGGCGCCTGCAGGCGCGCGGCTGGAAGATCGGGTTCGCGCCCTCGGCCCTCGTCTGGCACCGCCACCGGGCGTCGCTGCGCGCCTACTGGCGGCAGCAGGTCGGGTACGGGGAGGGCGAGTCCTGGCTGAAGCCGCACCATCCCGACCAGTTCCAGGGCCTGCACATCGGCTGGCGCGGACGCATCTACGGTCCGCTGCCCTTTCACCGCTCGCTCACCCGGGCCCGCGTCAACAGCGGCACGTGGGGCACCGCGCCGTTCCCGTCGGTCTACTCCATCGACACCTATCCGTTCGCGTTCATGCCGCATTCGGCCCGCTGGCAGGTCGCCGCCGCGGCGCTGATCGGGCTGGGCGCGGCGACCCTGCTGACCAGCCAGATCGGCCTCGCCCTTGCCTTGCTGACGGTCGGTACGGGGGCCCTCGGGACCACTGTCGCCCGCTGCGTGCGCTACGCCCTGGTCACCGACATCGAGGGACTGCCGCCGCTCGTCCGCCGGCCGCGGCGCCTGAACCGCATCCTCTACCGCTCGCGCATCGCCGGGCTCTACTTCATCCAGCCCCTCGCGCGCGCGTGGGGACGTCTGCGGGGCGCGATGTCCCCGCCCGAGGTCCTCCGCGCTCCCGCGAACGGACGGCGCCCCCCAGCCGCGGCGACCGGCGCCATCCGGGACCTGTGGGCCGGCACATCGCGCCACACCCCGCCCCTGCGCTTCTGGAGCGAGACATGGATCGCCGCGCAGACGCTGCTCGCGCATCTGACGGCTCGCCTCGAGCGCACGCGCGAGGTGCGGACGGTGGAGATAGACGACGGCTGGCAGGCGGACCGCGACATCAGCGTCGGCCTGAACCGGTGGGCGCGGCTGCACCTGCGGGTGCTGGTCGAGGAGCATCGCGAGGGACGGTGCCTCGTCCGCCTCGCCCGGCGGCTGCGACCCACTCCCAAGCTGTGGCTGGTCGCCGCGGGCCTCGCGGGCGCCGGGCTGAGCGGCGCGGCCGCCGGCCCGACCCTGTACTGGCCGTGGGTCGCCGGCGCGGCCGTGCTGCTCGCGGCCTGGGCGACCCGCACCCTGCGGCAGTCGGCGCGCGCCGCCGCCGCCGTCGACGCGGCCGTCGCGGACACCGCCGCCGCGCTGAAGCTGCTGCCGCTGCCGGACGCGCCGGGGCGGGAAGAGAGCCGGGAGTCGGGCGCGGCCGCGACAGAGACCCGCGCCGTGCCGGCCTCGACCCCGCATGCACGCGCGGCGGAGCACACTGACGCGGTGCCCGCGTCCCCGCAACCGCGGGCCGGCGACAGGCTGGCGGCCGGGGGCGCGACCCTGCGTCGCACCGAGACCGGAGACGGGCCGGCGGCCCGGGGCGAGACCGCGCCTCACACCGAGGCCGGCGAGGCGACGGCTTGACGGGCTTGACGAGGGAACCTGCTGAACCCCTGTGACCGAGGAGGACGCCGTTCAGGCGCCAGACATCACGGGTCGGAGGCCGCGGGGCTTCCTGCCGCGGCCGGCTGACGCGTCCCCCCGGCGTCGCAGCAACCGGGTCGGCGCATGACGGGGACGCGAAGGGAACCAGACCATGGCGACAATGGCGACACGACCGACACGACCCCGACGACCGCATCGACTCTCCCGAGCGCGCTTGTGGCTGTCCGCGTGGACCGCAGCGTACCTGCTCGCGGCCGCGGCTCCGTCGTCGGCGCAGGAGGGCATCCTCGTGCTCGGCGGCGAAGGACGCCACTGCGGCGAGGACCCCGCCTGCATCAACCGGCTCCACCCCGCGATTCCCATGGCGGCCCGCGCGGAACCCGGGCAGACCATCGTCTTCCGGGCCCGCAACGCCAGCGACTTCGACCTCGATCCCGCGAGCGCCTACGACGATCCCCGCCAGGGCGATCCGCAGATCGGGACCGTGCACCCGCTGACGGGTCCGGTCCACATCGAGGGGGCCGAGCCCGGCGACGTGCTCGCGGTGACCCTGCTCGACATCGCCCCGGGGCGGTTCGGCTACACCTCGGTCAGCCCCATCGGGTTCATCTCCGACCACGTGACCGGTGCGTTTCGCGCCGCGTGGCGCCTCGACCGCACCGAGGCGGTCAGCGACGACGTGCCCGGCGTGCGGGTGCCCAACGCGAGCTTCCCCGGCATCCTCACCGTGCTGCCGGGCCCCGAGCAGCACGCGGCGATGCTGTCGCGCGAAGCCGAGCTGCGCGCCCTCGGCGGGGCGGGGTTCCCTCCCCACGCCCTGCACGCGTCGCCCGCCGCGGTATGCGGCCCCAACGGGTCCCACCCGGACGAATGCCTGCGCACCCTCCCGCCCCGCGAGCACGGCGGCAACCTCGACATCCGCTATCTGCAGGTCGGCGTGACGGTGTACCTGCCGTGCTACGTCGCCGGCTGCGGCCTCGCCATCGGCGACCCGCACTTCGCCCAGGGCGACGGCGAGGTGTCGGGAACCGCGATCGAGATGGACGCCGACTTCACGGTGACCACCCGGCTCGTCACCGACGGGCCCGCGCTGACCCGCGGCCCCCACTTCGAGGGACCGGCCCGCGTCCTCGACATCCCGTCGCGCCGCTTCTACGCCACCACCGGCTTTCCCCTCAAGGCGGTGGGCGAGATTCCCCCCGACATGCGCTATCTCGGCGCCTCGGAACGCATCGCGGGGCTGCGGAACCTGTCGAAGGACGTCTCCCTGGCCGCGCGGAACGCGCTCCTCGCGATGATCGACTACATGACCGCCACCTATGGCCTCACGCCGGAACAGGCCTACGTCGTGGCCAGCGTCGCCGTCGACCTGCGCATCGGCCAGCTCGTCGACGCCCCCAACGTCGGGGTGACGGCGCTGCTGCCGCTCGACATCTTCAGGGAACGGTGAGCGCCGACCTTCGTCCTGATCGTCCCCGCGGAACCCGATCCCCAAAGAACACCGCCTTTATGATGCCAAGAGATGATTCCCTTGCCCCCAACGCCTCGGCGCCAGCCCGTTCCGGCCCCGTTCCGCGACGCCCCCCAGACCGCTGCAGTTGCCCCCCTCACACTGCCCCCGACACTTCGACAATTGCCCATGCTGTTTGCACAGGATAGACTTCGCTCAGGAGTACGCCATGAACCCCTCTTCTCCCCTCTCGACCCGCCGCTACCCGCCCCGTTCTCCCACAACCATGCCCACCGTGTCCACCCGCACCCCCCACCCCTCCAAACGACCAGAGCCAATGGACTCCCCCTATGATCTCGGGTACGCCTCTTGTCCCTGTTTCTGGGGCCGCCGACCCGGCCGTCTTGTCTCCGAACTCACCCGCGTTCTCCCTTCTTGGCACGGCCTTTCCGTGCTCGATGTCGGATGTGGAGAAGGCAAGAATGCCGCCTTCGTCGCGAAGCGTGGCGCCATCGTTAGAGCCGTCGAGGTCTCCCCGCTGGCGCTACGCAATGCCATCGCCGCATGGCCCAACCTCAACAACATCACCTGGGAACACGCCGACGTCCGCGACCTCACGCTTCCATCAGACAGGTATGACGTCATTCTCGCGTACGGACTCCTTCATTGTCTCGCAACTGAATCCGAAGTACGACAAATCGTCGAAGTCATCCAGTATGCGACGACGGCAGGCGGCTTCAACGTGATCTGCGCGTTTAATGGTCGCAGTCAAGACCTGTCTGCTCATCCCCGTTTCGCGCCCGTCCTCCTGGCTCACGACGACTATGTTCGTCTCTACGACACTTGGCAGCTCCTCCACTCCACAGACAGCGACCTTCACGAAGTTCACCCTCACAACGAAATTCCCCACACCCACTCAATGACGCGACTCATCGCGCGGAAGCCGGCGCATGATTACTCCACCTGAACTCCGCCAACTCTATTCCAACGGGCGGCTACTTCCGTTCATAGGTGCCGGAGTATCCAGATCCGTTCACTGGACATCCAACGGCCGATCCCATCAGGGGCCATCGTGGCGTGAGATGGTAGACGAAGCCGCTCGACAACTGGGCTTTCAACTGCCCGCCCTAATTCGCACCCGCGGTACTGACCTTCAATTGCTCGAGTACTTCAAGGTTGTCAACAACGATATTGCACCACTCACCAACTGGCTTCTCCTCAACACCCAAGCCCCCAATTCCGCCCTCCAAGCGTCTCCGATTCTTCCGGTCCTCGCGCGCCTCCAACGGTGCGAGCTATACTACACCACCAACTATGACGACTTCATCGAGCGCGCCCTTAACCTCGCCGGCCGCAAGGCCTGCACCGTCGCCACGGAAACAGACATTGCCGGCGCTAATTCCACCCGGCCACAAGTTGTCAAATTCCACGGCGATCTAAATAACCCTGCCAGCATGGTTATTACCGAGTCTGACTACGAAAGGCGCCTCGCATTTACGACGGCGATGGACTTGCGGTTGCGGTCCGACGTTCTTGGACGGGCCGTTCTCTTCTTGGGATACAGCTTCCGTGACCCAAACGTCGCCTACCTCTTTAGGCTTATAAACGAACACTTCGGCGGGCTGGCCGCCAACCCGACAGGCCGCAGGGCCTATATAGTCGCTCCCGACCCTTCGGATTTCGAGACCAGATTATACAGGGCTAGAAACATTCACGTCATTGGCGTAAGCGGCGCGGCCCTCGCCGACCAGACGGCTGCCGTGCTCCGTGGGCTAGAGGAGTAACTACAATGACACTAGTCTACGTCACATCTAACGAGAACAAGCGAGAGGAAATCGAGATTCTCCGGTCTCAATTGTGCCTGGACGACGGCCGACCTATCCGGGAGCTTTTCGACTTTGACATTCGACCCAACTCCATTGACGAGCGCTTAGAGATCGACCTTCGAGTGATGGTTGAGCACGAGGCGGTCTGCGCTTACGAGCTCGTGAAGGTGCCGTGCATCGTAGAGCATGCCGGCCTGATCTTCGACGACTTTTCCAGCAGCAGATATCCCGGCGGGCTCACTAAGCCAATGTGGAATGCCCGCTGAGGAATGGCACCTTGTCACTCGGGCCCGAGTTATTTCTCACTTCCGTATCCCTGCGTACTCGGCGCGCGATGGCCCAGGCGGTCGTGGGTTACTGCGACGGCATGAAGGTACAGACGTTCGTGGGTTGTACTCACGGCCGCCTGAGTGACCGACCACGGGGATCGCGGCACTTCTACTGGGACACCGTTTTTGTGCCGGACGATCCGAGTCGCCCTGATTCTCAACTCACATACGCGGAAATTGCAGACGACGCAGACTTGGGCGTCGCCTACAAGGTAACCGCACTATCACAGTCAACGAAGGCGATGCGCAGGTGCCTGGACCACATTCGCGTGCAGCGACCGAACATCCTGTGGCGCTAGTTCGGAAGAAGGCCGCACGACATTGGGGCTGGAAGTATATCGACATAGCAGCCGTCGTGCTGCAGACCCAGCGCAAGCCTCTTCGTGCGGAAGAGATAGTACGCATTGCCACCGATGAAGCCGTCCTCCACAGCGCCGCGAAATTTCCCGCGACAGCGATGAGGGCACGGTTGTCGAGCGACGTGCGCGCAAAGGGGTTTGACTCCATTTTTCAACGAGTGGGCCCCAATCGCTTTGCACTTCGGGAGTGGGAGCTTCCGGAGTACTTTGCGCCACCGTTCGAAAAGGAACTGCCCCAAGAGACGGTCGTGTGTATACCGCGAGAAACAATCCCTTCCCACGCGCGCGAATTCGGCATAAGGCGAGACTGGCGGACCATCCGGGCTGTTTTGGCACGGCGCCACGCCATTACCTTTCGATCGCGGCGGCTTGCAGAAGGTCGAGTAGACGCCCGCCAACTCGTGGTGTACGCCGTTCTCCGGGACCGGGCCGGCCGCGTGTTGACCTACCGTCGTGGGCAATACTCGAGCGCCCCAGCATTGATACGGGGTGCGAGGTGTTTGGGATTCGGCGGTCACGTCTTGCTCGAGGACGCCGACAATCTTTTCGGCCTGGAGGACGCGGGCATAATGCGGGCCGCCTATAGAGAGATTGCTGAAGAGTTGGGCGGCACCGTGGCGAGAAACCTTAGCGTCGTGGGGGCGATCTGTGATGAATCGTCGCCGGAGGCGATCCGCCATCTGGGCATTGTAGTGGAAGGCCGGCTTCCGGACGATTTTGCCGAGAGCCGGAGCAGTCGAGAGCGAGCGGTCAATGACCTGCGTTTCCTAAGCCCTGAGGAAGCGTGGCGACGGTTCCACGAATTTGAATTTTGGTCCCAGCTAGTCCTCAGGGAACGGTTTCCGGAGGGGCGCGTGCGACTCGCGACCGTGCTGCGGCCGCGTCATCCGCCCGGCGGGGGCGACGATGTGGTCGTTACGGGAGAGATCGCTACGGGGAAGAGCACCTTTTCGAAGCTGCTGAGCGAGGACGCCGGGTTCCGAGTTGTGTCCACGCGCGACTGCGTGGCCAACGTCATGGGGATTGCCGACTTTGGTTCCGGTGATCGGTCCGAGTTTCAGCGCAAGGCAGCCGCGTTGATTGCCGCGGATGGAGGTGTCGAGCGCCTTGTGGACGAGATCGAGGCCGCGGTTCGTAGGCTGCCGGGACGCGCCGTGGTCGACGGCGTTAGACACAAGCACACATTGGCGGCGCTACGCCGGCGGCTGCAGAACGTAGTCATTATGTTCATTGATTGTGCGCGTGACGATGCGTTTCGATATTTTCGAATCGCAACGGGTCGCCACGCGTCCGTCGCGGAGTTCCGACGGGCCCGCGCGCATAGGGTGGAGCAAGAAGTGGTGGCTCTTCGGCACGAGGCTGATGCCTACATATTTAACGGGGGTCAGCCCGAGGCGATGCTGGACGTGTGTCGAGGGTGGTGGGGTGTGTGAGGCGGACGCAGCGCGGAGCCACTCTAACCAGGGCCTATAGCGTAACGATTCTGCACCTTGAATTACTGCGCGGTCCTTTGTGCAATTCACAGCGGACCGCAGTACGTCTCACCACCGTGCGAGAATATCGCCGTTCCTTGTACGTGGATAGCTTGGCACTGAAAGGCGTGCCAACGTCCACAGCCAGACCTATCAGACGGGTTGGAGTAGCTAGAGCTTCGGCCTCTAGCATAAACCTCATCTGGTCCAGCGCCTGCTCGTAGTAGAGCGTTGAGTTTGAGGCGGGCAGCGCACGAACCTTTGTGATGATTATGCTCGCGTCGACCCGCCCGATGCCATCGAACACGACTCCCTTCTTGCAGAAGAAATTGGTCCGAAATACATTATTGAGGAAAAACGGATAATTCGAGAACTGCCCTTCCGCGAGCACGCCGTTAATGCCATAATCCACGTCTGTCCCCAACGCCGAATGTTGCTTCGGAATCGGGACGTTTGTTTCCCAACCGAGCCTTTTCAGGCCAGACTTAATGGCCCTATTCGTGCCAACTGGGTCGAAAATCAAGCTTCCGACTTTCCCCGCTTGGTCGGACTGCTTAAGATAGACAGAAAGGCGCCGAAGCAGGTTCCGCAGCTGGCGCCATTCCGTATCCTTACCGCTCTGCCCGAAGCCGCAGAAATCGGCGAACGTGACATTCACGGCGCCTCCCCGCGTTTCGGAATGTGTGTGGGGACATCCGCGACGAGGTCGGACACGGACGTCGACAGCGCCGCCGCCAGAACGCAAATGTTGAGCAGAGACACATTGCGTTCGCCACGCTCGATGCCACCGATGTACGTCCTGTGCAAACCGGTCTTGGCGGCCAGCGAGTCCTGGGAAAGGCCCAGTTCTCGACGTCTGGCCCGTACGGAAGCCCCGAGGGCACGAAGCTCCGGAATCTGTGGCATCGCCGCTACATGGTACGGCCTTGACAGCGGCTTGGCGACCGACTATAAGTATCATTGGGGTCGCAAGGGCGGCTTCGGTCGCACTAGGGTCGGGCCGACCGGCCCGCTGAACCGCGCCGAGGGGCGGCGGCGTCCAGAGATGTCCGCCCCGTGAAGGCGGGTTCCGGGTCCAGGGGCGTCTTGCCCCGGGCGGAGCCGACATTGGGGTTGGTACTTTTGAAGCGTCGGCGAATGGCGCTGCACGAGGGGAGCATTTCCACAATGAACCGCGATCTTGGTCAAATCATCTGCGCGGATGCGCTTGAGACACTCAGAACGTTGCCCGCGGAGACTGTGGATCTCGTGGTTTCGTCGCCTCCCTACAATATTGGAAAGGATTACGAAACTCGGCAGTCCCTTGATGCATATTTGGCAAACCAAACAGCGGTCCTTAGGGAGGTCTATCGTCTACTTAGGCCGACGGGCTCCGTGTTTTGGCAAGTGGGTGCACACGTTGATAAGGGTGTCCATGTGCCCTTGGACGTAAAGGTATTTCCGATTCTGGAAGGCCTCGGTATGATTCCGAGAAACCGGGTCATTTGGATTCGTCCGCATGGGGTGCACGCACGGAGACGTTTTTCCTGCCGGCACGAGTCGCTTATCTGGTTTACTAAATCAGACAACTATAGGTTCAATCTGGAGCCTATTCGGGTTCCTCAGAAGTATCAGAACAAGAAGTATTGGAAAGGCGCCAAGCACGGGGAGCTTTCTTGCGACCCAGTTGGAAAGAACCCCGGAGATGTATGGGCTTTTCGTAATGTAAAACACAATCACGAAGAGCAGACGGTTCATCCATGTCAGTTTCCTGAGGATATGATTGAGCGTATCGTGCTAGCGACGACGGAGGCGGGGGACGATGTGGTGCTTGATCCCTATATGGGAAGCGGAACGACGGTTGTTGTCGCGAAGCGACTTGGTCGGCGGTATGTTGGGATAGACAAAAGCGAAGAGTACGTGGGGGTGGCGCGTGACCGGCTTGGCGGGATACCAGATCCGGAGGGTAATTTTCCAAACCTGCGTACCCTTCGCGAATACGCGGAGAAACGGGGCATCGAGGATGTATCGAAGTATCGATTTGCCCGTCAGGTCGGCAAGACTGCGACGACACGGGGGAAGGCGAAGATAGTTCCCGAGCAACTTCACCTGTCCTTGATCGTCGAGCGTCTTGAAGATGAGGCAGAGAACACGGCCTACAGGCGGGCGGAACGGTTAGAGCGTGAGCGGTGAGTCGAGCGCTTCACGACAGCTCCGCAACGCGTTGTCCCGGCGGGGATGAGCCGGGGTCATGGCCGACCTTGATTGCAGGTCATCCTTCTGCCCGTTGGGGTCGGTCGCGCGGCACCCGGGACCGCCCGGGCGAGCGGCCCCCCGCGTGGTAGCATGAGCCCCCGACTGGATCCGCATGGCCGACCCCGCCGCCCATCCCCGACCCGCCACCGTTGCGCAGGCTCTGGGACCGCTCGGCCTGCTGATCGCTTTGCTCGCCGGGTCGGTCTACCTCTTCGGGGACGAGTCGTCGAGCGGTCCGAACCAGATCGCCCTCATTCTGGCCGCCGCCGCCGCCGCGGTGGTGGGGATGCGCAACGGGCACCCGTGGCCGGCGATCGAGCAGGGCATCCGCCGGAGCATCTCGGTCTCGATGGGGGCCATCCTGATCCTGCTCGTGGTCGGGGCCCTCATCGGCACGTGGATTCTCGCCGGGGTCGTCCCGACGATGATCTACTACGGGCTGCTGGTGCTGTCGCCGTCGGTGTTCTACGCCACCGCGTGCATCATCTGCGCCTTCGTCTCGGTGGCCACCGGCAGCTCCTGGACGACCGCCGGCACCATCGGCATCGCCCTCGTCGGCATCGCGACCGCGCAGGGGCTGAACCTGGGCCTGGCCGCCGGGGCCATCATCTCGGGCGCGTACTTCGGCGACAAGATGTCGGCCCTCTCCGACACCACGAACCTGGCCCCGGCGGTCGCCGGGACCGACCTGTTCACCCACATCCGGCACATGGTCTGGACCACGGGACCGAGCATCGCGGCGGCCCTGGTGCTGTTCACGGTGGCCGGCCTGGCGGCGCCGGCCCCCGCCACCACCGCCGAGCTGGACGTGGTGCTCGATGCGCTCGAGAGACAGTACGCGCTCGGCCCCCACCTGCTGATTCCGGTGGCCCTGGTGCTGGCCCTGGTGCTGCGGCGCGTCCCCGCGCTTCCGGCCCTCCTCGTCGGCGCGCTGGCCGGAGCGGCCTGCGCGGCGCTCTTTCAAGGCGACACGGTGGTGGCGTTCGTGGCCGAGCCGGACCTCCCGAGGTCCCTCGCCGTCGTCAAGGGCTGCTGGATCGCCCTCTTCAACGGGTTCGCGCTCGACTCCGGGAACGCCGCCCTCGACGATCTGCTCAGCCGCGGGGGGATGAGCAGCATGCTGACGACGATCTGGCTCATCATGTCGGCCATGATGTTCGGGGGGGTCATGGAGTCCACCGGCCAGCTCGAGGCGATCGCGCGGCGCATCCTCCACGCCGTCCACAGCGCCGGGAGCCTCATCGCCGCGACCCTGCTCACCTCGTTCGGCACGAACGTGCTCGCCTCGGACCAGTACATCGCCATCGTGCTGCCGGGGCGGATGTTCCGGGCCGAGTACGAGCGGCGGGGGCTCGACCCGCGCAACCTGTCGCGGACCCTGGAGGACGCCGGCACCCTCACCTCCGTGCTGATCCCCTGGAACACCTGCGGCGCGTACATGGCCGGCACCCTCGGGGTCGCCACCCTCACCTACGCCCCTTTCTGCTTCTTCAACCTCATCAACCCCCTGGTGGCCGCCGTCTACGGGTGGGCCAACATCTCGATCGTGAAGCTCGAATCCGATCCGGCCCGCGAGCCGGCGCGCGGCTGAGCGGCCGGAGACCGACAGCGAATGGCCTTCGGACGACAGAATCGTCAGGCCGGGATGATCTTCATCCTGGTGACCCTGTTCATCGACATCCTCGGGCTGGGCATCATCATCCCCGTCCTGCCCGAGCTGATAAGGGAGTTCACGGGCGGCGTCGACTCGCAGGCGGGGGTGTACTACGGCGTCATCATCGCGCTCTACGCCCTGATGCAGTTCCTGTGCGCGCCCGTGCTCGGCGCCCTCTCCGACCGCTACGGTCGGCGGCCGATCATTCTCGGCTCGCTGTTCGGCTTCGGCGTCGACTACCTCATCCAGGGCTTTGCGCCGTCGATCGGCTGGCTGTTCGTCGGCCGCGCCGTCGCGGGGGTGATGGGGGCCAGCATCACCACCGCCAACGCCTACATCGCCGACGTGTCGACCCACGAGACCCGGGCCCGCAACTACGGCTTCGTCGGGGTCGCCTTCGGGCTCGGCTTCATCTTCGGTCCCGCCCTCGGGGGGCTGCTGGGCGGCATCGAGCTGCGGCTGCCGTTCTTCGTCGCGGCGGGGCTGGCCCTCGTCAACTGGCTGTACGGGTTCTTCGTGCTGCCCGAGTCGCTGCCCCCCGGGCAACGCAGCCCCGTCTCGTGGGACCGGATGAACCCGTTCGGCAGCCTGAAGCGGTTGCGCGCCTATCCCCTGGTGGCGGGGCTCGCGGTGGTCTTCATCTTCCTGTCGCTGGCCCAGCGGGGCCTCGAGAACGTCTGGGTGCTGCACGCCGGCTACCGGTACGGGTGGGACCCCCAGGCCAACGGCCTGACCCTGGCCCTGGTCGGGGTGATGGCGGTGCTGGTGCAGGGGTTGCTGATCCGGCCGACGGTCGCCCGCCTCGGCGAACGCCGCGCGATTCTCTTCGGAGTGACCGTCTCGATGCTGTCGTTTCTCGGCTACGGCCTCGCGTCGGCGGGCTGGATGGTCCTTGTCATCATCGTGTTCGGGTCGCTCGGGGGCGTCGCGCACCCGACGATTCAGGGGCTCGTGGCCGGCGCCGTCCCCCCCTCCGAGCAGGGGAAGATCCAGGGCGCCCTGACGTCGCTCATCAGCCTGACCGCGATCGCGGCGCCGCTCGTCTTCACCGCGGGGCTCTTCAGCTACTTCACCTCGGACCGCGCGCCGGTGCACCTGCCGGGAGCGCCATTCCTCCTCGGCGCGGCCCTGTTCGCGGTATCCCTTGTCCTGGTCGTGCGGCTGTTCCGCCGGCTGCCGGAGTCGCCGGCCGCCCGGGAGCGTCCCGAGGCCGAGGCGGCGCCCCTCGACGAGCCGACCGCCGTCGCCGCCGATCGGGCCTGAACCGACGGCGGTCCGGCGTTCGCGGATCGGCCCCGGGGGGCCGCGGCGAACCGCGCGGCGCCGAGGCCGGCGAATGCGGCCGGGGCGCCGCCACGGGCTCCCGGCGACTTGCATATCCCGCGCCGGGCTGCCACGATGAATCGGTGCGCGCCAGTGAGTGGATCGTCTGCGGCTTCTTCGCCTATCTCCTCGTCCTCGCCCGCCTCCAGCCGCTGTCGGCGACCCGGCGCAACCGGGTGATGGCGGTCGGGCTGGTCTGCATCGGACTGGTGCTGGTGCTCTCCCAGTTGCGCCTGCAGCTCCCGATGCGGGTCGCGCGCGACTGGGTGCCCTGCATCTACCTGCTCCAGGGCTACTGGATGGCGGGGCTCTTCTTCCGGCGCCCCATGCCCGCGGCCGAGGCGCGGCTGCTGCGGCTCGACCGGCGCCTGTTCGCGGCCCTTCGGCTCGACGCGGCGGTGCGGCGGACGCCGGCGCCGGTCCTCCAACTGCTGGAGCTCGCCTATCTGTGCGCCTATCCGTTCGTCCCGGCCACCTTCGCCCTGATCTACGCGGCCGGCCTGCGGGGGAACGCCGACCAGTACTGGACGGCGGTGCTGCCCGCCGCGTTCGCCTGCTACGGCCTGCTGCCCTGGATTCAGACCCGCCCGCCCCGCAGCCTCGAGCCGCCGGGACCGATGGACGGGCGCGGCCTCGCGCTCCGGCGGGTGAACCGAGCCGTCCTCGATCGCGCGTCGATCCAGGTCAACACCTTCCCGAGCGGCCACACCGCCACCGCCGTCGCCGCCGCCCTCGCGACCGCCGAGCTACTCCCCGACCTGCTCGCCCCCCTTCTGGCCGTGGCGGGCGCCATCGCCGTCTCCACCGTGGTGGGACGCTACCACTACACCGCCGACACCCTGCTCGGCGTCTTCGTCGGCGCCGGCGCCTGGTGGCTCACGACGTGATCGGCTTCTTCAGGTGCACCGGCGACACGTGGCGAATCCGGTTGTTGATCAGCTCGACGAACACCGAGAACGCCATCGCGAAGTACAGGTAGCCCTTCGGAATCTCCTGGTGGAACCCCTCCGCCACCAGCGAGAACCCCACCAGCAGCAGGAAGCTCAGCGCGAGTATCTTGACCGTCGGCCGTTCGTTGACGAACGCGCTGATCGCCTCGGCCGAGATCAGCATGATGATCACCGCGATGACGATGGCCGCGACCATCACTCCGATCTGCTCCACCATCCCGACCGCGGTGATCACCGAGTCGAGCGAGAAGACGATGTCGAGCACCAGGATCTGCAGGATCACGCTGGCGAAGGTCGCCGTCTTCCTCCGGGATCGATGCCCCTCGTCGCCCTCCAGGCTCTCGTGGATCTCGTAGGTCGACTTCGCAAGCAGGAACAGCCCGCCCCCGAGCAGCGTCAGGTCGCGGCCGGACACCTCGCGCCCGGCCAACGCGAAGAGCGGCTCGGTCAACTGGACGATCCAGCTCAGCGACAGCAGCAGGGCGATGCGGGACAGCATGGCCAGCCCCAGGCCGACCCGGCGCGCCAGCTTCTGCTGGTGGTCCGGCAGCTTGGCGGACAGGATCGAGATGAAGATGACGTTGTCGACGCCCAGGACCACCTCGAGCAGGGTGAGGGTGACGAGGGCGATCCAGATCTCGGGGGTGAACAGCCATTCCATGACGGGTTCTCCGAGCGGGCAACGATTCCCAGGCTCGCCTCAGCGGACACGGCGGACGGCGTAGTCCGGCCAGCACCACTCGATGTCGCCAACGAGCCGGTTCCAGGGGTCGAGGCGGCCGTCGCCCCACTCGAAGGCGTCATCCGCCAGCGTCGGCCTCGCGGTTCGCCCCGAAGCCCCGGCCGGACCGGCAGACGGATCCAGGGTCCGCGCAATCCGATGGCGCACGTCCTCGAGGTGCAGGCGGGTCGCGCGGTCGGACATCCGGCCCTCCGCCCGCCCGATGGCCGCATCGAGCGCGCGCAACTCGCCGCGGAGGAACGGCCCCGCGTCGCCGGCGGCCTGCGACGGGCCGCCGAGCCGCCCCTCGAGCAGATCGAGATACGCGCGCTGGATGTTCCGGCGATAGGCGTCGATGCGAATCTCGCGGGCGTCCAGCTCGCGCCACACGCCGTGGCGCACGTCCGCCAGGAACGCGGTGGCGGGATAGGCGGCGTCGCCGTCGATCACCTCCTGCTCGACGAGCCGGCCCAGCCGGCCGCGGCCGAGCAGCGTGCCGAGCACCCGCGTCTGGCTGACCCGAATCCGGTCGAGCACCCCCACCGGCTCGATCCGGCGCAGAATCTCCGGGTCGGTCAGGAACGCCGGGGGCATGAACGCATGGTCGTTCAGAAAGGCCACCGCGTTCGCCTGCACGTCCCGCGCGATGGCCGCGAACCGCACCCCGTCCTGGCCGTGGTGCTTCTGTTGCGACGTGAACCCGCCCACGACCGCGGCGACGTGGTTCATCTCCAGGGTCCACTGGCCGACGAGCCGGGCGTACAGCCCGTCGAGGTCGTCGTACGGCTCCCCCGGCGCGGCGGTGGCCTCGAGCAGCATCGCCGCGACGCGCTCGAGGTTCTTCAGCCCGAGCGCCGTCGACGCCACCGCGTCGGCGTCGCCGACCGCTTCGGTCAATTGGCCGGGGTCGGCGTTGCGCGCACCCGGCGTCGAGAAACGGAACCACGCCGTCTCGTCCTGCTCGCGCGCCCACGCGTCGAGGGTCGGCCGCTCGTCGTCCGGGGTCGCCGCATCCGCGATCGGGGCATAGCCCCACCGGGTTGCCCATTTGTCGTACGGGCCGATCTTCGGAATCAGGTCCTCCGGGGCGATGCCGTCCTCCGGTTGCGCGACGTAGTTGAAGCGCGCGTAGTCCATCAGGGTCGGCGTATGGCTCATCTCCCGCACCCAGTCGGGGTCGCGCAGCCGATCCGGCGGGTAGAGCGAGCTCGCCTTCATGTTGTGCTGGAAGCCGAGGGTGTGCCCCACCTCGTGGGCCACCACGTAGGCGAGCAGCTCGCCCATCAGCGCGTCCGGCAGCGGCAGCGTCCGGGCGCGCGGGTCGAGCGGCCCGACCTGCACGAAGTACCAGTCGCGCACCAGGTTCATCACGTTGTGATGGAACTGGATGTCCGACTCCAGAATCTCCCCGGTGCGCGGGTCGTGCACGTGGGGGCCGGAGGCGTTCTCGACCGTCGACGGCAGCCAGCGGATGACCGAGTAGCGGGCGTCCTCGGGGCTCCAGTCGGGGTCCTCCTCGGCGGAGGGGGCCTCTCGCGCGACCACCGCGTTGCTGAACCCGGCCTCCTCGAACGCCGGCTGCCACGCCTCGATGCCCTGCCTCATGTACGGCACCCACTTCGCGGGGGTGGCGGGGTCTATCCAGTAGGTGATCGGGGTGACCGGATCGGCCAACGCCTGTTCCGGCTGCTGCTTCTCGAGCCGCCAGCGGGTGATGTACCGCCGGCGCGGCGAGCGGTGCTCCTCGCGGCCGTAGTCGATCTGCCGCACCGAGAAATAGCCGACCCGCTCGTCGAACAGGCGCGGCATCATCGGCTGCTCGGGCAGCTTGACCATGCTGTAGTGCAGCACCACCGTCGCGCTGCCGGGCCGCATGCCGCGGCGGGACCTCGGGGTCGGTCGGTTGCCCGAACCGGACGGCGGCGGCGCGGTGTAGGTGTGGGTGGCCCTGACCTCGATGTTCCGCGGAAACGAAACCACCGACTCGACGAACGACCGGTCCCGGGCGAAGCCGCGCGCCTGCAGCCGCGAGCGGGCGCTGAACTCCGGGACCTCGGTATTGAACAGCCCGGTGACGTCGATCACCGGCGCCCCCGCCTCGGAGAGCGCCTCGATGTCGAACGCCCGAAGGATCGCATCGTTGTTCGCGGCCTCGACCGCCTGCGCGATCGGCCGGGACTCGTCGGCGACGATGGCGTAGGACACGCTCTTCAGCAGGATCCGGTCGCCGCGGCGGTCCCACTTGACCACCCGGTTCCCGAGCGCCTGTCCGCCGTAGCCGACCCCCTGGCTGGTGCGCGCGATCCGGCTGACCCAGAGAAACTCCCGCCCCAGCTCGTCCACCGGGATCTCGTAGAACACCTTGTCGTCGAGGCGGTGCACGATGAACACTCCCTCGTCGGTCTCCGCCTCCTCGGTGATCACCTCGTCGTAGGGCTCAATGCCGTCGCGGTCGCGGCCCCGCCGCGGCCGGGCGTCTCCGGTCTCCGCTTCCTCCTCGGCGGGTTCCGCCGTCTGCTCCTGCTCCTCCTCCGGCGGCTGATCCGGCGGCTGATCCTGCGCCGCGGTCACACCGGGAACCGCCAGACCCGCCGCGAGCCAGAAGACGACGGCGCGCACCGTATCGAGTCGCGTCACGGGCATGAAGCACTCCTTCTGCGAGAGATCGGCCGAAGGCGACACCATATCACCACATCGGCGGTCGCTGCCGGCGTCCCATCCCGACGCACGCCCTCGGCGCCGTCCTCGACGCGACGGGGCGGGCGGGCATGCGACGCGGGAGGTTGCTATCCGCGCGCCGGACGCGGATGATCGGGGCGATGGCAGACACGCCCTCCACCGCGCGGCCCGGCCCGGCGGACAAACGGCGCCGCAACTTCCCCGCCTGGATCTGGCCGGTCTACCTCGTGCTCTTCGGGGCGTCGGTCCCCTGGTACCTGCCGGCCGACGCACCCTTGCGCATCTGGCTCGGGCTGCCCCACTGGGTGGTCATCTCGCTCGCCGCGACGGCCGGGGTCGCGGTCTTCACCGCCTTCGTGGTGCACCGCCTCTGGCCCGACGAATGACCGAGTCCCTGGGCGGCGGCGCGGTGCTGGCCGTCGGGCTCTACCTGACCGCCGTCCTCGGGGTGGGGTACGCGGCGCGGCGGCGGCGCACCGGCGAATCGCTGGCCGACTTCTACCTCGCGGGCCGGCAGCTCACCGGACCGGTGCTGCTGCTGACGCTCTACGCGACCCAGTACAGCGGCAACACCCTGATCGGTTATCCCGGCGAGGCGTTCCGCCTGGGCTTCTCGTGGGTGATGAGCGTCGGCTTCATGATGGCGATCATCGTGGCGTATCTGCTCTACGCGCCGCGGCTGCATCATCTGGCCCGGCGGCACCGCTTCGTCACTCCCGGCGACTGGCTCGCCCACCGCTTCCGTTCGCCGGCCCTCACCCTCCTCGCCAACCTGCTGCTGGTCGCCGCCATCGCCAACTACCTGCTCGCCCAGCTCATGGCGATGGGCCATATCACCGCCGGTCTCTCCGGCGGCGCCGTCCCCTACTGGGCCGGGGTCGTGCTGCTGACCCTGGTGGTGCTGATCTACGAGACCGTCGGAGGCATGCGGGCGGTCGCCTGGACCGACCTCGTGCAGGGCGTGATGCTGATGGTGGGATTGACGGGGCTGCTGGTCGCGGCGTCACCGACCCCCGCGCACATGGCGAGCGTGACGGCGTGGATCGCGGTCGAGGCCCCGGAGAAGGTCGCGGTGCCCGGCTGGGAAGTGTGCCGCAACTGGTTCAGCACGCTGGCCCTGATCGGCTTCTCGGGCGCGGTGTATCCGCACGCGGTGCAGCGCATCTATGCCGCGCGCGACAGCGCCGCCCTGCGCCGCTCGTTCGGCATCATGGTGTTCCTGCCGATGGTGACAACCGGGTCCGTCTTCCTGGTGGGCGTCCTCGCGATCGAACGGCTGGCCGCGGCCGGGCCGATCGCGGGGGACCAGGTGCTGCCGCTCCTGCTCACCGAGTGGGGATCGAGCTCGCCCCTGCTCTACGCCCTGAGCCTGCTCGTGATCGTGGCGGTGGTCAGCGCGATCATGTCGACGGCGGACTCCGTGCTGCTGAGCCTGTCGTCGATGCTCGCCAAGGACGTGCTGGGCACCACCGTCCTGCGGGGGGCGAGCGAGGCGCGCCTGACGCGGGCCGGCAAACGGGTGTCCTGGGTGCTCATCGCGGGACTGGTCGCCGTCGCCCTCAACCCGCGGATCACCCTCTGGGGCCTCACCGAGCTCAAGATGGAGATTCTCGCGCAGGTCGCCCCCCTCTTCATCCTCGGCGTGAGCTGGGACCGGCTGACGACCCGGGCGGCGCTGGCGGGCATGGTCACCGGCACGATCGTCTACGCCGGTCTCCTCGCCGCCGGACAGCCGCAACCCTGGAACGTCCACGCCGGGGTCGTCGCCCTGCTCGTCAACGTCGCGGTGTGCGTCGCCGTGACGCGTTTCGACCCCCGACCCGCGCCGGCCGGATGAGGAACACGGCAGACGCAGGCCGCGGAGCGCCCGTTCATGGGGGTGGCAGGCGCCCGGGATCGAGTCGACGAACCGTGCGTCGTCCGGGGTCCGGGCGAGGGCTCTATGACCGCGGCGGGAACCGGCGCAGGGTCTCGCGGACCTGCACGCTGGCAACGCCGTGCACGGTGAACGGCCAGGAGCTCGAGATTGGCATCATCGACCTCTACGGGCTGAGCCGCGTGCCGGCGCGCCAGGTCCGGGCAGGTCGGAAGGCGACACCATCGCGTTCGGAAACAGGGAAGAACCGGCGTTCCTGACGGAGTCCGAGGAGCGCCTCGCGAGGTCGCCCGACCTCGCTCGCGCCCGGATCCAGCCCGTCTGCTGCGACAGGGGCCGCGCCATCGTGTTCGTGGGCATCGAGGAGCGGGGTGCGGCGACCATGCGGTTTCGCGCCGAGCCCGGGGGCGACGCACGCCTGGCGGCGGACATCGTCCGGGCGGGCGACGAAGGCGAGAACGCGCTCCGGCTCGCGGTTCTGCGCGGCGACGCCCGAGAGGACCGGTCCCGCGGCCACTCCCTGGTCGACGACCCCGCGACACGCGCCATTCAGGAACGATTCGTGCTCTACGCGGCGCGCGATCTCCCCGAGCTGCGTCGGGTCCTGCGGAGCTCGTCGGACGCCGCCCATCGAGCGCTGGCCGCGCAGGTCCTCGGCTACGCGGCCGACAAGCCGGCGGTGGTCGACGACCTGGTGAACGGGATGAGCGACCCGTCCGCCGCGGTGCGGAACAACGCGTCGCGGGCGCTGGGGGTGTTCGCCGAAATGCTGCCCGGCACGGGTCTGCCGGTCCCGCGCGTTCCCGCGCAACCGTTCATCGATTTATTGCGCTCGCCGGTGTGGTCCGACCGCAACAAGGCGTCCTTCGCGCTGATGGCGCTGTCGACGGGTCGGGACCCCGAGCTTCTCTCGGCGCTGCGGCAACAGGCGCTCGCGCCGCTCATCGAGATGGCGCGGTGGAAGAGCGAAGGGCACGCGCTCCCTGCGTTCATCATCCTCGGACGCATCGCCGGCTATTCCGATGAGGCGGTCTACGACCTCTGGGAGAGGGGCAATCGCGACGCCGTCATCAGCGCCGCGAGAAGCGGCTCCCCCTGAGCAGGAGGTGGGATCGAGACCGTGTTTCCTCCTCACCGGTCGCGGTGACGCACGCCAACGAGGCCAGGAGGCCCCGGTGTCTGAGCAGCCGACCCCTTGGGCCGATCGCGGCCCATGCGCGGAAGCAGGTGCGGCGCAACGGGTGGGCTGAATGTGCCGCCCCTTGAACCACGCGGCCGATCGGCTGCGGTACGCGCCGCCCGCAATCGCGCAAAACGCCTGACCCCGCCGCCCGCGGCTCCTTGCCTCTTAGCCACGGCCGTCGCGGGCGAGTGTATTTCTTGCCCGCCCTGCGTTTTGTACTTGACAGCTTTTTCAGGACCTGTCGGCGCGAGTCGGGCACGCCGCCAGGATCGCCCCTCTTAAGGTCTCTCCGGTCGCACGCCGCGCGTTCTCGCCCCGAGACGCGACAAACCTCGATCGGACCGCCGATCGGTCAGCTGTGGGCGTTGTAAGCCGTTTAAATATGGAGGGTTACAATAGTTCATGCTTGCTGACGACAGCCGCGCCACGCCCGTATCCCACACGCAACCTCCACCTTCCGCCGAGCCTCCGGACGAGTCGCAGCCACGCGAGCCGACGAACGCGTCCGGCGACCGCGGCGCGCAACTCGCACGGCTCGGCGACCGCATCGCCGAGCTGTCGGCCCGCATCCAGGCTGCCACCTGCGAGCTGCTCGTCCTCATCCGCGAGTTCGACGAGCGGGACGGCTGGCACGGTTGCCGGTCGTGCGCCGAGTGGCTGGGCTGGCGGACCGGGCTCTCGCTGGGGGCGGCCCGCGAGCACGTCCGAGTGGCGCGGGCCCTCGGGGAGTTGCCGAAGCTGAGCGACGCCATGCGCCGCGGCAAGGTCTCCTACTCGAAGGTGCGCGCGGTCACGCGGGTGGCCACGCCGGAGAACGAGCAGACCCTGCTCGATGTTGCGCTGGCGGGCACGGCGGCGCACGTGGAACGGATCGCGCGGGCGTGGCGGCGCATCGACCGGAACGCGGAGCAGGCGGAGGAACGGTGGCAGCAGGCGAGCCGGGGGCTGCGGACGTGGGTGGACGAGGACGGGATGGTGGTTGTCCGCGGGCGGTTGACGCCGGAGGTGGGGGCGGTGCTGCGTCGGGCGCTGGAGGCGGCGTGCGACCAGGCGCGGCGCGCGCGGGGGTCGGACGGCGGCGCGAAGGAGGACGCCGCCGACGCGTCGGCCGGCGCGGAAGAGGAAGCGGCCGATGCGCCGGCCGGTGCCCCGGCCGACGTAGAAGAACCGACGCTCGCGCAACGGCAGGCGGACGCCATCGGGACGGTGGCCGAAGCGGCGTTGGCCAGCCTCGACCGGGGGACGGCCGGCGACCGGTATCAGGTGGTGCTGCACGTGGACGCGGAGACGCTGGCGGAACCGCGGGACGTTCCCGCGGGAACGTCCCGGTGCGCGGCGTCGGGGTCGGCGCCGCGGGGAGGCGGCGGTCGCGTTCCCGCGGGAACGCCAGCGGCAACGCGCGCGGCGTCGGACGGTCCCGGCGGCGGGTCGCCGATGCGCGCGGCAACGCCGGGCCGGGCAGGACGCGCCCGTCAACGGCGACAACGCCGCACGTCCGGCCCATGTCCGGGGGCACGGCCGACGACGGCCGCCGGCCGCCAAACCGTGCTGGACGAGGCGGGCGGCATCCACGTCCCCGCGGAAACCGCCCGGCGCCTGGCCTGCGACGCGGCCACGGTCACCATGCGCCACGGCCCCGGCGGCGAGATCCTCGACGTCGGCCGCCGCACCCGGACCATCTCGCCGGCCCTGCGCCGGGCCCTCGCGGCCCGCGACCGGCAGTGCCGGTTCCCGGGTTGCGGCAACGCCCGCTGCGATGCTCATCACTTGAAGCACTGGGCCGACGGCGGCCGGACCGCGCTCGACAACCTGGTGCTGTTGTGCCGCCGGCACCACCGGGCGGTCCACGAAGAAGGGTTCCGCGTCACGGTCGACGCCGACGGGGGCGTGCAGTTCCTGGGGCCGGACGGCCGCCCGCGGCCGGAGGCGCCGCCGGCGCCGGCGTGGACGGGAGCGGCGCTACAGCCCACGAACGACGGCTTGGCGGCGGGCATCGAGATCGACGCCGACACGGCGACGCCGTCGTGGCGGGGCGAGCGGCTCGACCTCGACTACGCGATGAGGGTGCTGTGGCGGCCACGCCCCGAGCCGCCCGCGGAATGAGCCGCGCTAGCTCATCACCTGGACCAGATTCACGCCCGCCTTCGGGTCCATGCACCTTGCGGGCAGGCAATTGTGAACGGTTGCCGGTATTCTTGGTGCTGCAGAAGGCATCGACCTCGCGCCGCCCGCCCTACCCACAGCGGTTGAGGAAACTCCGAGAAGCAGACGGTGAGCACCGCGACGGCCGGCGGGCCGGCGGCCAAGGAACTGAACATCCGCGAACCATGGGAAAGTGTCTCCGCTACTGTTGAGGCGATTCCGCCACACCCCGCAAGGTCGCCGACGGCGCCGCAACCCACGAACCGCATTCACCACGACGACAAACCGCCAATTTAGAACAGGGCCAACTGATTCGAGCGGTGTCCGTCCGTCGTTGCCGGATCGAAGATCTCAATCAACCGACGCGCTTCGGAGAAATAGCCAACATCCAACTCGAACCCCACGAAGGGGAGTCTCAGTGCCTTGCACGCCAGCGCACTGTGTCCAAGGCCCAGGAACGGATCCAGGACTCGCCTCACGCGTTGGATTCCATGCAGACGGGTGCACATCATCGGTATCCGCACCGGGAATGTGGCCGGGTGGGGCCGCTCCCGATCACGGCTCTGAATGGTCCGGTAAGGCACGAACCATGTATTGCCGCGGCAACGCAAGTCGCCCTTCGCGGCCTCCCATCTGGCGACATTGGACTTGTCCTGGTACTCGACGCCAATCGCGCGTCGATCCAGCTCCACGTCACCGGCTTTCGTCAGGTGAAAGATATATTCGTGACAGTCGTTCACGTACCGCTTGCTGTTGATCGGCTTGTAGTGCCCGATGGCAACGTTTTGGGTCAGGCCGCTGGCCACGCCGACGAGATCCGCATCAATGGCTATCGACTTGATCCAGTGGATCGTGTTCTGCAGAACGAAGCGCTCTCGCAGGCGGTCGAGAACCTCGAATGGACCCCAGGGTTCTGAAGGCTTGCCAGCCACATTCAGGAAGAGCGAGCCACCGCGACTCAACACGCGTTCGACAACTTCGCCCCAGACCGCGATCCAATTCAGATACTCTGCCCGCGGCACCGCATCGTCATAGGATCGGTACGTGATGCCCAGGTTGTACGGCGGTGACGTCACGACAACATCAATGGACTCTGGTTCGAGCAGCTCTCGCATTCCGTCGACGCAGTCACGGCGGTAGATCACGGTCTCCACCCCGTGCGACGTGTTGCGGAACTCTGTCTCGGTGTCCATGCGTTGTGGTCCTTCAGTCACTGATGAACAGCTCGGCCAGCTGAACGATTGGCCGCAGGCGTGTCTGGAACCCACCCTCCCCGTAGCTCGTGGCGTACCGGACCACCCTCTCGCAGTCGGCCCGCGTCAACCTGAGGCGGTTTCCGTCCACATTGCTCCGAAGCCGACCGAGCAACGATTGATAGCCACCTTGCCCTCGCAACGGCCGCTGCAGGAAACCGACCTGATCCGGTGTGAGTTCCACGACGATCTCATCTGCCCTCGGTGTCCAGACCGTCGGCGGAACTAGCGGCTGCCGAGAGAGCTTCCGTTCCGATTCTTGCAGACGCTCAAGTACTTCGCCCACGCGAGTACTCTCTCTATCGAGTTCGGCGCACAGCGCAATGACATGTTCCTCGGTAACTGGTGCAGCTCGGCGCCACTCAAGATTGAAGCGACCCGCCAGTGCAGCAACGGCTTCGCGACTCTGGAAGGACACACCGCATTCGAGGTTGTTCGTCAACCCGCCGGCCGTGAGATTCGCCGACGTCACCAGCGCCGACCCGTCAGCGATGTACACCTTGGCATGAAGGCCAGAGTTCATCGTGCGGACCTCGCCACCCAGCTGAAGGACTCGGCGGAGTGCCTTAGGCTCTGACGCGCCCAGGAGGAATGCGCGAACGTCCCAGAGCGTGATCACCCTGAGGGACCGCAGCTCTCGATGACCAAGGAGGTCCTCGATCTGTTCTGCTCGAATGTATGGGCAGATCAGGCTCAGGTTGTCCGCGGCCTGCACCATCGACGCGAGCGCGGTCCGGTGGTTCCCCTTCCCATAGTTCCAGATGTAGCGCACCGGCACGCAGCCTCTCAATGAGCATTTACGAGCGATCGCAACGTCTTGCCGATCCCACGACCAGCAGGTCAGCCGACCGCTTTCGCCCTCCGCCGCTACGCGGGCACTGCCCATCACCCATCGTCGAGCACCGATCAGTCCGGGTACGACATCCGAAACCCCAGCTGCCTGTACAGACCGGGTGCAGACTGCTTGAGTTCCTGGTCGAACTTCCGCATGCTGCTGGTCCGCAGGAACGACGCGCCCTGGAGCCTCCCCAGCACCAACATGTCGAATGCGGCCGACTCCAGCCAGTCGACCTCTTGCTTGAATCCACAGACGGCCAGCGCACCGGTACGACTGAGGAACTTCTTCAGCTCACGACCGTGCACGTCGACCGTACCGCAGGACCCGAAATGAACTACGCGTCCCCGACAGCCGCCTTCCAGCCGCTCGGCAAGGTCGTCGAGCGACAGCGACTTGCCGCGTCCCTCTCCAACATGCAGCTCACCGGGAGCGCCGTGGAAGCTGAGATAGAGAATGGGGAAATCATTGAAGGTCGTACCGCGCCACTTCTTCAGATAGAAATCGAACTCCTCGCGCGTTCCGACGTCGTAGTGGCGGTACGGTGCGTTGTAGCCGGCCAGGGTTTCCAGAAGTCGCAGCACGGGCTCGACGGTAGTCTTGCCCTTGACGCCCCACCAATGGGTCTCCAAACAGAAGATGCCCTTCTTCTGATCCTTCTTCTTCGCCACCTGAGGCTCCTCGGGCGGTGTCTCCTGTCGGAAAGGGGAACGTCGCCGGCGTCAGCCGACCGGGCGCGAGCGCGGCCAGCCGGCTGCCGCCCGGGCTACGACCTGAACATCCGCAGCAGCTTCGTCAGAGGATCGTACATCTTGTCCACAACACGCTCCTTCAGCGGAATGATCGCGTTGTCGGTGATGGTGATCTCTTCCGGGCAGACGTTGGTGCAGCACTTGGTGATGTTGCAGTAGCCGACGCCGTGGTCGTCGGCGAGCTCGGTGGTGCGGTCGGCGGTGTCGAGGGGGTGCATCTCGAGGGCGGCCGCGTGGACGAAGTAGCGGGGTCCGATGAACTCGCCGTGCAGCCGGTGGTCGCGCAGGACGTGGCAGACGTCCTGGCACAGGAAGCACTCGATGCACTTGCGGAACTCCTGCACCCGCTCGACGTCGTACTGGTTCATGCGCCAGGTGCCGTCCGGGGCGTCCGGTTCGCGCGGCGCGAACGGCTTGATCCCCTTCTTGACCTCGTAGTTCCACGAGACGTCGGTGACGAGATCGCGGATGAGGGGGAACGCCTGCATCGGCTCGATGGCCACCGGGCGCTCGAGCGGCAGCGAGTTCAGCCGCGTCATGCACATCAGCTTGGGGCTGCCGTTGACCTCGGCCGAGCACGACCCGCACTTGCCGGCCTTGCAGTTCCAGCGCACGGCGAGGTCGTTCGCCTGCTCGGCCTGAATCTGGTGCACCGCATCGAGGACGACCATCCCCTCGGACACCTCGGTGGTGTAGTCCTGGAACTCGCCGCCCTCCGAGCTCCCCCGCCAGATCCGGAATGTCGCGCTACTCATGTACGGTGTCTCCGCTGTACGAGCGCGGGAAGCCCCGCGCCCGGCCGTCACTTGTTGTCTTCGATGATCTGCTGCAGGTCGGGCCGGATCTCCGGAATCGGCTCCTGCGTCACCTGCATCTCGCCGTCTTCGCCGGACCGGATGACGGTATTCAGGCGGCCCTGCTCGGCGTCCTTCTCCAGATGGTCCTCGCGGAAGTGCGCGCCGCGGCTCTCCTTGCGGAGAATCGCCGACCGCGCGACCGCCTCGGACACCATCAGCAGGTTGCGCAGGTCGAGCGCGGTGTGCCATCCCGAGTTGTACTCGCGGTTGCCCTGCACCCCGACCCGCCCGGCGCGCGCGTGCAGCTCCTCGAAGCTGTCGAGGGCCTTCTGCATCTCTGCCTGCGTGCGCACGATGCCGACCTGCGACTGCATCATGTCCTGCAGGTCGAACTGCACCTGATACGGCCCCTCGGCATCGTCGCCGGCGCGCTCGAACGGCGCGAGGGCCTCGCGCGCCAACGCCTCGACCTGGTCCTGCGCCGGCTCCACCGGCGTCTGCGCGCGGGCGTACTCGGCCGCGTACCGGCCGGCGCGCTGGCCGAAGACCAGGAGGTCGGACAGCGAGTTCCCCCCGAGCCGGTTCGCGCCGTGCAGACCCGCCGCGCACTCGCCGGCCGCGAACAGCCCGGGCACGTTGGACATCTGGCTGTCGGGGTCGACGCGCACCCCCCCCATCACGTAGTGGGTGGTGGGGCCGACCTCCATCGGCTCCTCGGTGATGTCGATGGCCGCGAGCTGCTTGAACTGGTGATACATGCTCGGCAGCTTCTTGCGGATGTGCTCGGCCCCGTTCGGCAGCCGCTGCTTGATCCAGGCAATGTCGAGGAACACGCCGCCGTGCGGGCTGCCGCGGCCCTCCTTGACCTCGCGGACGATGCAGCGCGCCACGTGGTCCCGGGTCAGGAGCTCGGGCGGGCGCCGCGACTGCTTGTCACCCTGGGTGTAACGCCAGCCCTCTTCCTCGTCGGTGGCGGTGGAGCTCCGGTACGGCTCGGGAATGTCCTCGAACATGAACCGCTTCCCGTCGCTGTTCCGCAACACCCCGCCCTCGCCCCGCACCCCCTCGGTGACGAGGATGCCGCGGACGCTCGGCGGCCAGACCATGCCGGTGGGATGGAACTGCACGAACTCCATGTCCATCAGCTCGGCCCCGGCCCGGTAGGCGAGCGCGTGCCCGTCGCCGGTGTACTCCCAGCTGTTGCTGGTCACCTTGAACGCGCGCCCGATGCCGCCGGTGGCCAGCACCACCGCGCGCGCCTTGAACACCCGGAAGCGGCCGCGCTCGCGGTCGTAGCCGAACGCCCCGACGGCGCGGTCCCCGTCCTTCAGCAGCTCGACGATCGTGCACTCCATGTGCACGTCGATGCCCTGGTGAATCCCGTGGTCCTGCAGGGTCCGGATCATCTCGAGCCCGGTCCGGTCGCCGACGTGGGCCAGCCGCGGGTACTTGTGCCCCCCGAAGTTCCGCTGCAGGATGCGCCCGTCCTTGGTGCGGTCGAACACCGCTCCCCAGGCCTCGAGCTCCCGCGCCCGCGCCGGCGCCTCCTGGGCGTGCAGCTCGGCCATGCGCCAACTGTTCAGGTACTGGCCTCCGCGCATGGTGTCGGCGAAGTGCACCGTCCAGTTGTCCCGGTCGTCCACGTTCGCGAGGGAGGCCGCCATGCCCCCCTCGGCCATGACCGTATGCGCCTTGCCGAGAAGCGACTTGCAAATCAGCCCGACGGAGACCCCGGTCGCCGACGCCTCGATCGCGGCCCGCAGCCCGGCGCCCCCGGCCCCGATCACCAGCACGTCGTATTCCGAGGATTGGTAGGATTCGTTGTCCATTCGGCAAATTCATCTGCGGCGACCCGGCAGCGCCGGGGTCGGCCATGGTCCATCATCCGCCGTCCGCCTCGGCCGCCGCGCCCACCATTTTCTTCGGGACGGCCAGGCCGGGCGCGGCGATCGCGCGCTACAGGAGTCGGAGATCCGTCACGATGCCCATCGCACACAGCCGGACGTATATGTCGGAGAAGCCGACCCAGACCAGGCTCATCCAGGCATAGAGCATGTGCCGGCTGTTCAGGCAGCTCACGCAGTCGTAGGCTGGACGGCGGATCGGCAACCCGGCGATCCGGTCATGCTTCCCCCCGACGAGGTGCCGCAACGAGTGGCACCCCAGCGTGTAGCTGCCGAGCAGAGCAACGTTGATCGCCAGCACCAGCGTCCCGACCCCCATTCCGAACGAGACCGCCCCGGTCGCCGGGTCCTCGAACCAGAGGGCATTCCAGACGTCGAGGGTCAGAAACACCAGGAGCAGCAGCGCGAAGATGAGGAAGTAGCGGTGCAGGTTCTGCACGATCAGCGGGAACGAGTTCTCTCCCCAGTAGCTCGAGCGGGGCTCGCCCACGCCGCACGCCGGGGGATCGTGCCAGAATGCCTTGTAGTAGGCGCCACGATAGTAGTAGCAGGTCAGCCGGAAGCTGACGGGCGCCCACAGGATCAGGAACGCCGGTGAGAAGGGCACCGGATTCGGCCACCATCCCGGCTTCGGCCCCAGCAGGCTGTGGGGTGAATCTCCGAAGATCTCGGGTGAATAGAACGGCGACAGATACGGCCCGAAGTGGTAGTACTCGCCCTGAAAGGCCGCCCAGGTGGAATACACGATGAACGTCGAAAACGCGAAGAAAATGCCGAGCGGCTGCGTCAGCCACGCGTCCGGCCGCAACGTCTCCGCCCACCGGCGAACCGGGGCGGCAATCTGAACCTGTTCCATCCTGTCTCGCTCCGCAACGAATAGAGCGCCCGGCCCCGACGGGCGGCGCCAACCGGGGAAATACGGGGCGGCACCTGCACCCGCGCCGCCGAGAGACTATCATTTCTCCCGTGCGGACCGAAACCGCACGCGGTTTCCCCACCCCGAACTCCCCGTCACGCCGCTGCGAACCGCCCGGGGGCGACCGCCGCGAGCAGCGGGTCCTCCCGGCCGTCCAGCATCAGGTCCGCTACCAGGCGGGCGGTCAGGGGGGCCAGCAGGACCCCGTTCCGGTAGTGGCCGGTGGCGTACACGAGCCGCGGCGCCGCCGGCGAAGATCCCACCACCGGCAGATCGTCGGGAGTGCCGGGGCGCAGGCCGACCCGCACGGCCTCGAACCCGGCGTTCCGGGCCTTGGGGAGCACGCCGCCGACCGCCTCGATCAGGGCCGCCACCCCCGAGACGGTCGCGCGCTCATCGAAACCCACGTCCTCGATCGTCGCCCCCACCAGCATCGACCCGTCGGGCCACGGAACCACGTAGCAGCCCGGGCTCCAGACGACCCTCGCCAGCGGATCGCCGGTCCAGGCCAGACGCAGCAACTGCCCGCGAACCGGGCGCACCGGCAGCGCCGCCTCGCCCTCGACCGCGACGCCGCCCGACCAGCTTCCCGCCGCGAGCACGACCGCGTCGCCGGTCAGCGTCCCCACCGCCGTCTCGACGGCCATCCCGCCGGCCGGACGCACTTGCACGCGGCGCGCGGGCTGGCCGGTCAGAAACGAGACTCCGTGCCGCGCGACCCCCGCCTGCCGGAGCGCCGACGTCACCGCGGCCACCCCCACGAATCCGTGGGACGGAATCAGCAGGCCCCCGCCCACCGTCCGGCTCAGGGACGGCTCGGCGGCGCAGGCCTCCCGCGCCGTCAACAGATGGCCTTCGACCCCCGCCGCGAGCAGCGCGGACCGGGTCCGCTCCAGCCGGCGCATCGACGGTTCGTCGGTGGCGACCTCCAGGGTGCCGGTCCGCTCGTACAGGATGTCACCGCCGCTGTCGACGACCACGCGGGCCACGAAGTCGTCCCACAGCTCGAGGCTCTCCGCGCCGAGAGTGCGGAGGGAACCCGGACGGTCCGCGTCGATGAACGGCGCCAGGATGCCGGCCGACGCCTGGGTGGCCCCGCCCCCGACGACACGACTCTCGAGCACCCGCACGGCGGCCCCGCGCCGTCCGAGCTCGCAGGCGACGGCGCAGCCGATGATGCCGGCGCCGATCACGATGACGTCCGGATGGTCACGCACGGGCACGCTTCAAGTCTCCCACACTGTCCCCTTCTCGCCGCCGACTGTCTCCCGCCGATGACGGGCCGGCCCGCTGCCTTCGAGCGGCGATGCACCCCGTCTGACCGCGTAGCTCGGTCGCATACCGTCCGATACATTCCCCAGGGGCTTGAGGCGTAGAGGCTTCGCGCCAGCGAAACCTCCAACGCGACCGTAAGGTCGCGCAGTCGGGCCTTGTCAGCCGGGCGCCTCGCCGCTTTTGGCGCAACGCGGGGTCCACCGGGCTGCCGGTCGAGGCGGCGTACCGGCAGGCGCGGCAGCGCGGCCTGCGAATCTGGCGTTCAGGCACGACAATTGCTTTATCATTCACGAGAGAAAGGACGTATTCCCGATGATGAGACCGATCGTCGTCGTCGGTATCGCGGTCGCCGCCGTCGCCGCGGCTGGTGTCGGCGCCTATCTTGGCGTGCGGCACGCCATCGGGCCTGCTTCCGGGATCGCCTCGACCGTGGCCGCCGACCCTGCCCTCGCGGCCGGCGAACCGTCTCCCACACCGGTGACGGCCCCGGCCGAAACGGAGGTCGTCGTCGAGCCGGTGGCGGCCGACCCGCCGCCGGCGCCCCGGCCCGTGGCCCGGCGCGAGCCACCGGCCCCGCGGCCGGCGGCGGCGCCCACCGAGCCGGCGAGACGCACGCCGCCGGCCGCAGCCAGACCCGTCGCCCCGGAGCCGAGCCTCCGGCCGCGGCCGGTCGCAGCGCCGGTGGCGACGCTCCCGGAGCCGGAACCGGCTCCCGCCCCGGTGCCCGCGCCGAGACGACCGGCCGGTGACCGCGCACGGGCCGCCACCGCCGCGGCGCCTCTTCCGCCCGCCGGCCTCCCGGTCGTGGAGGGATGGGCACGGGCCGGGGGGCCGGCGGGCGCGGCGCCGCCGCGGCGCCCCGAGCCGGCACGCCCACCGCTCGCCAGCACCAGCTTCCTCGATGCGCGCGCCGCCCGTCCCGCCGTCGCACCGAGTCCCTGGCCGTCGTTCGACGAGATCGAGATCGCGGCCGACTCGGTGATCGGGATCCAGATCGAGACGGCCGTCTCCACCCGCACCGCCAGACTCGAGGACCCCGTCGAGGCCCGGGTCACCCGCGACGTACACGTCGGCGCACGGGTAGCAATTCCCTCCGGCACGCGCATGCGGGGATCGGTGGTCCTCGTCGAATCGGGCGGCCGGCTGCGCTCGGCGTCCCGGCTCGGGGTGCGGTTCCACTCCGTGGTGATGGACGACGGCGCCGAGGTGACGCTGTCCACCGAGACCATCTACCGGGAGGGCAAGCCCCCGGGCGGCGACAGCGTCGCCAAGATCGGCGGCGCGGCGGTGGCCGGGTCGATTCTCGGCGCGATCTTCGGCGGTGAGCGCGGCGCCGCCATCGGGGGCTCTATCGGTGCCGCGGGCGGCACCGCCGCCGCCCTGAACGGGGAAGCCGAGCCGGCCAGCCTGCCGCCGGGGTCGAGGCTGACGGTGCGACTGTCCCGCCCGGCCCGGGTCACCGTGCCGCAATAGCGCGACCTTACGGTCGCGGTCGCGCTGGTAGTTTCGCTGGCGCGAACTTCTACGGCGCAGGCCCCCAGCCCGGAAAACCGCCGCCCCAACCAACCCTCATGTGAGTCTGCTCGGCTCCGTGGCCGCAGACTCCCGGCCGCCTCCCGAACCGATCGGCGGCACCGGGCCGGTGATATAGTTGCGCGCGTGGACGACGATATCGATATCACCCAGGCGGTGCTGTCCCGAGAGGAGGTGGCGCGGTATCTCCGCGGCGGTACGAGGCTGAGCCGCGACGAGGCCCAGGAACGGATTGCGTCCTACCTCAAGGAGCTCAGGACGACCCAGCGATACCAGGTGTATCGCGCCCTGAAGCACCCGCTGTACCCGATTCTGCGCAAGATTCAGCAACACCCGGAACATGTCGAGCGGGCGCAGGCCGCCACGCGATCGAACCGGGTCATCTACACGTCGAACCACAAGAGCCACATGGATTACCTCGTCGAGCTCGTGGTGCTCGACGACCACGGGGTCCGCCCCCCCGTCATCACCGCCGGCATCAATCTGTTCAACGGCGCCATGGGGCTGCTGAACCGCTATGTCACCGGCGCCGTCCCCATCCGCCGCAACTCCCGCGATCCCGCCTATCTGGCGACGCTGCGGGCGTACGTGGCCGAGCTGGTGCAACGGCACGACCTGTTCCTCTACCCGGAGGGCGGACGCAGCTACAGTGGCGAGTTCAAGACGCTGAAGACGGGACTGCTGCAGGCGGTCCTGCAGGGCCGGCGACCGGATGTGGTGATCGTGCCGGTGGCAATCGCCTACGACCTCGTGCTCGAAGACCAGACTTTGGCTCGCCAGGGCATCAAACGGAGCCAGCGGCCCTTCACGACGGAAGTGGCCGAGATGGTGAACCACGCCGTGGGCTACCGGACGCGCAGCTTCGTCACCTTCGGGCAGCCCATACCCCTCGCGACGGTCGACCCCGAGTCGCGCCGCGATCTCGTGGCCCTGACCCGCCGCACCCGCGACGCCATCGGACGACTCTACAAGGTGTTGCCGACGGCCCTGGTGGCCACCGCCCTCCGGCCGTCCATGCGGCGGCGCGATCTCGAGGACCGCATCGACCAGTTGCTCGACGCGCTCCGCCTCGTACCCGCCAATCTCGGTGTCGACTGCGGCCGCGACGCCGTCGACCAGGCCGCCGAGCCGCTCGCGACGCGAGGGATCATCGTCGTCGAGGGCGACCGATTCCGGGTCCGCGACCGCCACATCCTCCGCTACTACGGGCGAACGCTGAACCACCTGCTGCACGACCGCGGCGGCTCCCGGCTGACGCACTAGCGGCGGTCTCCTTCCTCCTCGTCGAAGATCCCGGATACCGATCGCAGGCGAACAACCGGCTGCGGGCCAGCCTCCTCGCCGCCGACCGCGGTGGCTTCGCAGAAGCCTGTCTCGCCACGCTGCATGGGAGCTGCACGTGTTCAAGAACTGCGAACGGCCGCCAGCGTCAATGAGGTCACAGCTCCCGGTCTTGACAAGAAGACGAGGGCGCCGTCAGCAGAAGTCCCGGGCGAGATCGATCAGGACGTCGCGGCAGGTGAGGACGGACTCGATCTCGACGTACTCTTCGCGGCTGTGCAGGCCGGCCCCGCGCGGTCCGAAGAGCACCGCCGGAGTTCCCGCCCCGGTCAGAATCGCCGCATCGGTCCAGAACGACATGCCGGTCGGGTCCGGAACCTCGCCCCGCCGGTCCAGCACCCCGGCCAGCGTGCGGCAGACCGGATGGTCGACGGGCAGCTCATGCGCCGCGCGCGTGAAGATCTGCCGGGCCGAGCCCTCGAACTCGGCGTCGTCCCGCGCCAGCGCGTCGAGGATGCCCCGCGCCTCGGCCAGACCGGCGTCCGGGGGTTCCCCCAGGAGGGTCCGGCGTTCGAACGACAGGCGGCAGAGGTCGGGATACACGCTGAGCTCGCGGCCCCCGGCGACGGTCGAGGCATGGAGCGACGCCGGCCCGAGCAGGGGGTGCGACGGCCCCGCCGCGAGCCGGGCATCGACGGCCTCGAGGCGATGCAGGACCCGGCCCATGCGCAGGATCGCGTCCCGCCCGTCGGCCGGACGGCTGCCGTGGGCGGCGCGGCCGCGGGTCTCGACCTCGACCCATTCGAACCCCTTGTGGCACGTGGCCATCCGCAGGTCCGTCGGCTCGGTGACCACCGCGCCGTCGGCGGCATGGTCTCGCACCAGGGCGTCGGCGCCCAGGCTGGCGTGCTCTTCGTCGGCGACCGCCGCCACCACCAGCCGGCCGGCCGGCAGCCCGCCGCGAACGGCGAGCCGGACCGCGGCGTCGACCATCGCGGCGACGCCGCTCTTCATGTCCTGCGCGCCGCGGCCGTAGAGACGTCCGTCGCGCACGAGCGGCGTGAACGGATCGCGCATCCCCTCGACGCCGACCGTGTCGAGATGCCCGCACAGCATCAGCGTGCGTCCCGGCCCACGCCCCTCGAGGATCCCGATCACGTTGGGACGGCCGGGCGCGGCCTCGCGCACCTCCACGTCGATCCCGGCCCGCCGCAGCACGCCGGCCAGGTGCTCGGCGACGGCCGCCTCGCCGGCGCCGCCTTGGGCCAGCGCGGGATTGACGGAATCGATCGCCACCAGATCGCGCAGCAACGCCAGAGCCGGATCGCTCACGCTGCCCTGCCGGGAAGAACGAGGTTGTCGGGAAGTCTGCGGCGTGGAACGGGGCGGACTCCTGCAGGTCTGGTTGGGCGGACAGCGGCGCCGCGGAGCGGCGATGTCCGAGCCTGGGGTCTGCGCCGCGGTACGATCTCAAGCACGATGGACCCCTGTATGGGGTCAGGACAGTGATCGATACAAGGTTGCCAACTGCACCCGGGCGCAGCCCGTCTTCTGCGGTCTCGCGCGCTTGGCACACGGCAAGTCAATTTCCTCAACGTCCTTACAGTCCCGCAGCCACAGGCTGGTAGGGGCTGGAATTCCCTGCGGCGGAGATTCCTACCGCAGCCATTCCACCAGCCCCAGGGTCAGCCACGGCACGTAGGTGATGATGAGCACCCCCAGCCCCAGGATGGCCAGCAGGGGCAACGAGGCGCGGTAGACCTCCAGCAGGGGCCGGTCGAACCGGTACGACGCCAGGAACAGGTTCAACCCCACCGGCGGCGTCAGAAACCCGAGCTCGAGGTTCGCGATGAAGATGATGCCCAGATGCAGCAGGTCGACGTCGAACTGCTCGGCCACCGGCACCAGCAGCGGCACCACGACGAAGATGGCCGAGAAGATGTCCATCAGACATCCCACGAGCAGCAGGAACACGTTCAGGGCGAGCAGGAAGACGAGCCGCGACCCGATGTGCTCGTCGGCCCATTCGACGATCAGGAAGGGCACGTCGGCGTCGTTGAGATAGGCGGTGAAGCCGACCGCGACCCCCAGGATGATCAGCACCCCGCCCACGAGCACCACGCACTCGCTGAACGCCCGGTACAGCCCGCGGCCGAGCGTGAAGTCGCGATGGATCAGCCCCTGGACGATCGCGGCGTACAGCGCGGTGAAGGCGGCGGTCTCGACCAGCGTGGCGAAGCCGCTGAAGAGCACCCCCAGGACCACGAACGGGATCGTCAGCTCCCACTTCGCGTTCCAGAGCGCGGACCGCAGCTCGGGCCACCCGAAATCGTGCCGGCCGGCGCCGGTGGCGATGCCCTCGCGCATGCCCCACGCCGCAGTCAGCCCGACCAGCAGCAGGCCGGGCAGAATGCCCGCCACGAACAGATCGTCCGGCGCGACCTGCGCGACGATCGCGTACAGAATCAGGGGCATCGCCGGCGGGAACAGCAGGCCCAGCGACCCCGACGCGGTGAGCAGTCCCAGCGAGAACCGGTCCCGGTAGCCGTCCTTGAGGAGGGCCGGAAACAGCAGGCCGCCGAGGGCGAGAATGGTGACCCCCGAGCCCCCCGTGAACACCGTGAAGAACGCGCACAGCAGGACGCAGACGATCGCGGTGCCGCCGGGAATCCAGCCCACCCCGGCCCGGAACACGCGGAGCAGCCGCTCCGAGGCCTTCCCCTCGGCCAGGATGAACCCGGCCAGGGTGAACAACGGAATCGCCGGCAGATGCGGCTGCACCGCGAGGGAGTAGGTCTCGATGGTGACCAGCACCGGGAGGTTGCCGTCCCCCAGGTAGAGCAGCACCGCGGCCCCGCCCAGCACCGTGAAGATGGGCGCCCCGAGCACCGCCGCCGCCAGCACCAGCGAGATCAGCGGCCAGCGCGGCAGCTCGGCAAGGATGCCCTCCGACAGCCCGAGCCAGAGCCCGACGAGGATGCCGAGCCCCGCCGCCGCGCGGCCGGCCCAGGCCGGCGACGCCCGCCAGACGAGGCGCCCGGCGATGACCGCGAACGAGACGGGCAGGACGAGCTGCGCGATCCAGACCGGCACCCCGGCCGCGATGATCGTGCCGTCCTCCCGGTCCAGCAGCATCAGGTCCCAGGCCCCGGCCGCGAGGATCATGGACACCGCGGCGCCCACCCCGGCCGCGAACACCTGGGTGCCGCGCCGGACCTGACCCTCGGGGATGAACGTCGCCGTCGCGAGCGCGATCAGCTTGCCTTCGCGCGCGGCGATCGCGGCGCCGAGAAAGCCCACCCAGAGCGTGAAGTGCTGGACGAACGGGATCGAGCCGGGGATGCCGCCGGCGACGAGCGGCCGGACGACGATCTCGGCCAGCGGCAGCAGCACCATCGCGGCCAGCGCGAGGTTGGCGACGGCCTGCTCGGCCCCGCCCAGGACCCGGACAATCCGCGCACGGACCCCGGCGGCGGAGGCGCTGTCACCCATGAGAATCGCTGGTCGGCCGCCCCGTCAGCGGCCGGCCCGGAAGCTGTCCCGCGCGCGCACCGCCAGGTCGTAGACGTCGGCGGGAATCATCTCGCCCCGCCACGACGCGGTGAGTTGGTCGGCCACCGCCCGAAACGACGCCTTCGCGGGGTCGTCGATCTCCACCACGGTGAGACCGCGCCGCCTCATCTGCTCGATGGAGTCGCGTTCCTGCGCGGCCACGTCGCGCAGCAGCTCCTGCTCGAGCCGCTTGGCCGACGCCAGCAACACCTGCTGGTCGTCGGCGTCGATCCCGTCCCAGGTGCGTTCCGTCACCACCGTGATCCCCAGCACCGGGGCCAGGGGCACGTCGAGCATGAACGGGGTCTTGTCGAACCACTGGAACAGCAGCGCCACGTAGGGCGGGCTCGGGTGGGCGTTGATGAGCCCGGTGTTCAGGCCGAGCAGGACGTCGGTGACGGCCAGCGGCTCGGGGTCGAACCCGTTCTCCTTGTACCACTGCAGCATCTTGTCGTCGCCGGCCGCCGTGAACAGCTTCGTCCCCCGCAGATCGTCGAGCGTCTCGACCCGATCCTCACTGAAGAAGTGCGCCCATCCCGCGTGGCCCCAGTTCAGCAGCACCAGCCCCTCGTCGGCCAGGACCCGCTCGAAGGTCGGGGTCAACTGCTCGACCACGTGGAACACCTCTTCGTCCGATTCGAAGAAGAACGGAATGTTCAGGACGCTGAAGGCCTCGTGAATGTCCCCCGGCAACCCGAAGACGGCGGCCTGCGGCCGGCCCCGCTTCAACCGGCGGGCCAGCGCCGCCTCGTCGCGGAACGCCCCGCTCTGCACGCGGAGCTGCACCCGGCCATCGGTCTCGTCACGCCACTCGACGGCCATCTCCTTCAGGGACCGGTCCCAGACGGAGTTGGCGGGCAGGATCGACCCGAGCTGGATGCGGGTTGCGCGCTGCGCCAGCAGCACCACCGGCACCGCCATCAACGCCGCCAGGACCACGGTCACGACCAGGGATCGCGATTTCATCGAACGGTTCTCCTTCACTTTCGCCAATCTCACTCGAAAAACAGGTCGTCGACGCGGTCGAGCAGCAGCCGCGCCCGCATCTGATTCACCACGTTGAGCAGCCGCAGGCTCGTGTCCTCGTCCGGGTCGATGGCCAGGGCCCGATTCAGCAGGTCCTCGAACTCGGCCCGGTCCTCCTCCGGCACCGACACGCCGAGCGCGAAGGTCACGTACGGCGCGGCGTCGAGCCCGTCCGACAGCTCGACCGCCCGCTCGAAATGCTCGCGGGCCCGCTCCGGCGAGCCGCCGAGCTGGGCCGGCAGCGACTCGACGGTGATGAGGGCTCCATGGACAGAACCCTGTCCGTAGTCCTCGTCGAGCTCGAGGGCCCGTTCGAGGAGCGCCCGCACCACCGGCAGGTCGGCGATGAGCTCGGGCTGGTCGAGGGCGTTCGATATCGCCAGCCCCCAGGCCGCGCTCAGCAGGAACAGGACCTCGACGTCTTCGACCTCGGTGACGGCCAGGGCCGCCGCGGGGTCCTCCCGCACGTCGTCCCCGAAGCCCTCGTACTTCAGCTCCAGGCTGCGCAGGCAATAATCACGCGCACGCACGTAGAGCCTCCACGTGCGGTCGCGCAGCTCGATCTCCCGGTCGTACTCGCCGTCCCAGCTCGCGACGTCGGCATCGACCTGCAGAAACGCGTTGCCGTAGAGGGTGAAACCGCTACAGGCGGAGACCAGGGCCTCGTCCTGCTCGGGCGCCGTCAGGATGATCGACTCGATGGTCTTGAGCAGGAACGGAAGCGACTCGCGCACCAGCTCCGGGTCCTCCTCGGACAGGTACACGGCGGGGTCGGCCAGCACCGGCACGATGGCGTTGACGGCCATCGTCCGCAGCGAGCACCCCGACGAGGCGAGCATCGTCGCCGCGAGGAGGACGGGGATGGCGGGGACGCTGCGCCTCGACTTCGCTGAGCCGCGCTTCGGCTTGGGTGAGCGATGCATGCGTACGATGTTGCGCCCGTCGTTCGCGGCGCGGGCGAAAACGCAGCCTTCAATGATATCAGTGTCGAGAACGTCCTGTTCCTTCGAGACCGCGCCAATGGCCACCATCGGACTTCCCCACTCGTTCCACCGGTCGAGCACCGCTCACTCGCGGCGTCGTTGTCATGGCGCCCTCATCCCTGCTCTACCGGGGAGTGCGCGAACCGGCCTGGGACCGGCTCAGAGCACGATCGACGGCCAGGAGTCTGCGCCGTAGAACCGTGCAGACTTCTGGCAGGGTTGATTGGGCGGTAAATCCTTGCGTCGCAGGAGTTTCGCGCCAGCGAACTTCCAACGCGACCGCAAGGTCGCGCGGCGACGATTGGCGGGCCCAGGAGTCTGCGCCGTAGAACGGTGCAGACTCCTGGCAGGGTTGGTTGGGCGGTAATCGGAGCCGGAGGCGACGATTTCCGGGCCAGGTTCGGACATGACCAGACACCCCCGCATCGAACACGTGCTGCGGTCCGCGCGAGTTGCCGCGTTGCTCGCCGCCGCCCACGGCCTCGGCACCGCCGCGCCGGCCCTCGCGCAGGACGAGGCGGAGCCCGCCCCCGGCTGGACCAACGAGACCGAGCTGAGCCTCGCCCTCACCGGCGGCAACTCGACCGCCCGAACGTTCGGGTTCGGCGACACCGTCCGCCGCACCGGCGAGTCGTCCCGGCTCCAGATCCGGGTGAGCGGCATCCGCTCGGGCACCGCGGGCGACCGCTTCCTCCTCGTCGACCCGGGGGTGAGATTCCCGATCGCCGGCGCCCCGGAGGACCCCGAGACGCGCCTCGTCAGGCCGGGCGTGGACACCGAGGTCGAGAACTACCTGGTCTCGGGGCGCTACGAGACGGAGATCAGCGAGCGGTTCTTCTGGAACGCCGGCGGCAGCTGGGACCGCAACAGCGACGCCGGCATCCTCAACCGCTACACCGCGTTCGCGGGCGTCGGCAACGTCTGGTCCGACAGCGACACCGCGCGCTTCTCGACCAGCTATGCCGCCAGCTACACCAACCGGAGCGAGGAGACCCGGGACCCCGGCAAGGACCCCCGCTTCGCCGGCGCCCGCCTCGGCTGGGACTACCGCCAGCGGCTCGGCGAGGCCACCGTCTACGAGAACGAGCTCACCGCCAACGTCAACCTGACCGCCGCCTCCGACTACTCGTTCAACATGACGCACGCCGTCAGCGCCGCCCTGAGCACTCATCTCGCCCTCCGGGTCGGCCTGCAGTGGCTGTACGAGCACGAGCCGGCGCCCGAGGCGGTGGCGGTGGTCGCCCGCGTCGAGGTCGTCGACCCCGACGGCGTGCCGGGCAGCGGCGACGAGCGCTTCGAGACGGTGGCGGACGGGGGAGCCTCGATAACCCTCGGCACGCGCCGGATTCGCAAGGACCGCCTCGACACCATCTTCCGGACCGCGCTGGTCATCGGCTTCTGACGGCCCGTCCGCGCGGAACGGGCGGGGAATGGTGTCGCCATCCCTTACGCGCAGGAATCCACGCTCCGGACGGGCCGACCGGCGCAGGGGACGGAGGCAGAAAGAAGGCCGGCAGCCCGGGGTGGGGACCCCGCATGGCACCGGGAGCGGCAGCCTGACAAAGGCGTGAGGAGGGCGCATATCGGGCCTGTTCAACCGACCATCGACGCGGTTCAGACGGAATGCATGGCCGCTCGAATGCAGCGGGGCGTTGCCATGGACCGGCCAGGGCGTCAGAACGCGAGCTGCCACCGGCTGTACACCTGGTGGAGGGTCCCGGGGGGAGGGGCAACCGGGTCCGGCTTGAAGTAGTCGCCGGCCAGCAGCACCGACGCGCCGAACTCGAGCGCCATCATCGATCCCATCTGCCAGCGCGCCTCCGCCAGCAGCTCGGTGCCGATGGCCGTCGACCCGTTCTGCGGGCGCGCGGCGTCCGAGCGCAGCCAGCCGGCGCCGAGAAAAGCGGTCCACCGGTCGGCCAGCGGGTGCTCGTAGCCCGCCTGCAGCGTCAGGAGGCCGAGCCCGCCGTTCTGGAGCCCGATGCCGAGGTCGTTCACGTCGGACGGCCCGCGGGGCGACGTCAGCCCGAGGAAGCTCCAGTACGACTGCGCCCCCAGGCCGTCGCGCACGCTCTGGGCGATGGTCCGGAACTCGCCCGACCGGGCCGGGTCGTCGCCGTCGTTGCCGGTCGAGTAGAGCCACTGCAGGTGCGCCGCGCCACGGCCCGCCGGCAGCGTCGTGGCGACCTTGGCCGACCAGCCGGTGTGGGTCCAGCCGAGGGCGGGAATCTCGCCGGAGTTCAGGATGAGGAAGAGACCGGTCGACCCGCCAGCGTGCTCGACGTGGCCGCGCCCGCCGACCCAGAGGTCGCGGCTGCGCTGGACCGCCGCGCCACTTCCCGGCGCCGGACCGCCGAACCCGCCGTAGGAGTAGCCAGCATCGTCGCGCAGGTAGTACACGCTCGCCCCCCAGAGCGACGATCCGACCTCGCGATCCACGTCGGCCGTCAGCAGCCACGACCCGTCCTGCCCGCCCGCCGGCCGCGCGTCCCGTTCGAGCAGGAGGGCGCCCAACGCGTAGTGCCACGCGTCGCGGGCGGTGGCCTCCACCGTGATCCCGGACACGCTGAACTCCCAGTCCGAGTTGGCCAGCGGGGCCCGGCCCGTCCCCGGCCGGCCGACCGACCACAACGGAACGGCGAACGTCGGCCGCTCGCCGAAGCGGTCCTCCCAGGTCAGTACGCCCGCCCGGACCAGGGCCCCGTCCGCCGGCCGGAACCAGAGGTACCCGCGCCGCATCTCGACCCCGACCTGGTCGCCGCCCGGCCCGAACGTCTTGGGGAACTCGCGGCCGCTCCCCAGGTTCAGGTGCCCGATCTCGATCTGCGCGTAGCCCCCGTAGCGGCACGACGTCCGGTCGTGGACGTTGACCCACGTGCGGAACCGCTGATTGGCGATGGTGTTCGGGGCCTGATCCGGGCCGGCCGTCCGGTCGTGGAAGCCGAAGTTCGACCGGTTCCCCATCAGGCGGAACTGCCCGCCCGCGGCGATCCCGACGTCGCCCAGGGCGAGGGCCGGCGCGCAGCCGGCGGCGGAATCGGATTGCCCGACCCGCTCCGTCTCAGCGCGTACGCCCGACCCGGACCCGGCCGCCTCCGCGCGTCCAGCCGAGACCGGGACCACTGCCGCGGCGGCGAGCATCGCCCAAATCGCGATTGCAGCCGAGCGGATACGCGGGACGTTCGCGACGCGGAACACCCTGACGCGCGGAGGACACCGATCCGATGACAGCATGACGATGCCCAGAGGGTACCGCGGATGGCCCGCGCCGCAGGTAAATCCCGTGTAACACCGCCGGCAGTTCGACCGGGCGGCCAGCCCTGTCCGCACGGTTCGAGCCCCGTCGGATCTCCCGGCCGATAGCGAACCGGCCTCTTGACCATTCGGCGTCGTGACGCCTACGCTTGAAACAGACATGGCCAATTCGAAGCGAGCGACCGTCTATTTCGATGCGGGTCTCCATGAGGCATTGCGGTCGAAGGCCATGCAGACCGAGCGCAGCGTTTCCGACCTGGTGAATGCCGCCGTCCGCCATGAGCTCGAGGAGGACGCCGGCGATGAGGCCGAGTTCGACGCGCGGCGCGACGAACCGGACCTGGACTTCGAAGCGGTGGTCGAGGACATGAAACGGCGTGGCGCGCTGTAGGGTCCTCATCAAGCCCTCCGCGGTCAAGGAGCTGGAAGCCCTTCCAGCGCAGGAACGCCCCCGTATCATCTCGGCGATCAGACGCCTTTCGGACGCCCCGCGGCCGCCGGGGTGCGAGAAGCTCTCAGTGCAGGGGAAATACCGCATCCGCCGGGGTCGCTACCGCGTGCTGTACGAGGTCGACGACGCAAACGCAACCCTCATCGTCGTCAAGATCGGCCACAGGCGGGACGTGTACCGTCGATGAACTCCGGTCCCCCGCCCGGCGTCCGCCGGCCTGTATGATTGATTCCATGGAGGCGGGACACCCTCGCCCCGACCACGGAGGCAGACGATGGCATCGGCGACGCGCAAGCCCACTCGATCGGTCGGAGCAACCGGATTCGCGGTGCTGCGGTTGGGACTGGCCGCGCTGCTGTTCACTCCGGCCTTGACGAACCCCGGAGCGGCGGACGCACAGTCACCGGACGTACCGGGCATGGTGCGGGTAGTCATCGAGGTCGAGTTGACATGCCCCTCGTGCGCCCTGGGGCTGGAACGCAGGCTCGGGCGACTGGATCACGTCGTCGGCGTCGAGGTCCGACCCGCCGACGGACGCATCGTCCTCACCGTCGAGTCCGGACGCCACGTGGATCTTGCCGCCGTACGGAACACCGTACGCAACGCCGGCTTCATCCCGGACGGCTTGGCGGTAACCGCGATAGGACACCTCACTCACGCGAACGGCGCCCCCGCCCTCGCGCTGTCGACCGACTTCGCGCTTCCGCTCGCCGCAAACGGGACGGCGACCCTGGAGACCGAGGCGGGAGACGGACTGGTGCAGGTGACCGGACACTGGAACGCCCCGCCGGACGGCGCTGGACGGCTGCAGGTCGAGTCCTTCGACGAGGTCCGCTAGCGTCCGAGCGACCGCCGACGCAGGCCGAGGCCGCTGTAGAGGAGAACGGCCGCCGTCGATCCCATGAGCACGATCCTCCAGATCAACCTCGACGATCTCCTCCGCTGCCGCGGCGTCGAGTCGGAGCGCGTGGAGTTCAAGGCCTCGTGGGATCCGCAGAGAACGGGTCCGCAGGCGCTCCGGACGATCTGTGCGTTCGCGAACGATTATCACAACCTGAACGGCGGCTATGTCGTCATCGGCGTCGGGGAACGGGACGGGCGCGCGGCCCTGCCCCCCTCCGGTCTGTCCGCCACCGAGCTGGACGCGGCGCAAAAGTGGATCCGCGGGAACTGCAACCGGCTCGATCCACCCTACCAGCCCATCCTGTCGCCAGAAACCGTCGACGATCGGATCATCCTCGTCGTCTGGGCTCCGGCCAGCGAGACGAGACCCCATCGCGCGCCCGCCACCGGGAACGGGCCAAGCCGGTTCTGGGTTCGCCTCGGCGCCGAGACCGTCGACGCCGAACAGCGCGGCGGCGTGCTTCCCGGACTCGTTCAACAGACGGCCCGCGTGCCCTGGGACGACCGCCGGGCGGTGGACGCCCAGGTCGAGGATCTGCGCGAAGCGAAGGTCCGCGAGCATCTGCGCGACATCCGTAGCGGTCTTCTGGACCAACCCGACGAGAGAGACATCTATCGCCGCATGCGGATCACGGTGCGGGTCAACGATCACGAGGTACCGCGGAACGCGGGGCTGCTCTTCTTCTCGAAAGAGCCGACGCAGTGGTTTCGCGGCGCAAAGATTGAAGTCGTCCAGTTCGCCGCCGACCGGGCGGGAGACGTCCAGGAGGAGCGCACCTTCGAGGGTGGACTCGTCGATCAGCTTCGCGATTGCCTGAACTACCTCGAGAATCTCTCGACGTTCCACCTGCAGAAGCAGCGGGACCGGAGCCAGGTGCGCGGCTGGGTCAGCTATCCGTTGCCGGCCCTCCGCGAAACGCTCGTCAACGCGGTCTACCACCGGGGCTATGACGTCGACCAACCCGAGCCCACGAAGGTCTGTCTCTACCCGGGCCGCATCGAGGTCGTCAGCTATCCGGGACCGGTGCCGGGCATCGAACCCCGGCACCTGGTTCCGAACGCGGCAGTGCCGCCCGCACCCGCCCGCAACCGCCGCATCGGGGAGCTCCTCAAGGAGCTGGGACTCGCGGAGGGAAGGCTCTCCGGGCTGCCCAAGGTGTTCCAGGCGATGGAGGCCAACGGATCGCCGGTCCCGCGGTTCGATTTCGACGAGCAGCGCACCTATTTCCAGGCCACGCTGCCGGCCCACCCCGAGTATGGCGCCCTGTCCGCCCTGCGGGACGCGGCGCACCTGCGGGCGCTGGGGGAGTCCGCGGAGGCCCTTCGCCGAATCGAGTCCGCGTGGGCCTCCAACCAGGGATCTGCGATTCTCGCGTCGGAGATGATCCGTGCGTTCGCGGAAGCTGGAGAGACGGAGCGGGCCGAGAGCGTTCTGGAAACGTTCGAGGCGCAAGGAGCCAAGGGCGCGGTTCCCCATGTCGTCAATACCTTGATCGAGGCATTGGTGGAGGCCGGGGAAGAACACAAGGCGCTGCAGCTGCTCAAGCGCCCTCAGGCCCTCGTATTCGGCCAGGACGCCATCGACGCAGCCATCCTGGCCCGCCGCGCCCGCGATTCTCGTCTCGCGCATCGGTACTTCGAGCGTGCGGGGGACGGAATCCTCACCGATCCGCGCGCCCTGCACGAGTTCGCACAGACCAAGATGTGGCTGGCCACCGAAGCCCACCGACAGGGGCGCCGCGACCAGAACCGCAGGTTTCTCACCGAGGCGCGATCATTGCTGGAGCGTGTCGTCCAGCTCGATGCATCGCCCGCCCGCCATGCCTGGGCGTGGCGGGATCTCGCACGGACCCTCCACTGGTTGCGGGCGCCGGTTCGAGAGGTCGAGGACGCTTATCGCAAGGCCATCGAACGGCTGCCCGACGAACCGCGGTTCGTTCGAGAGCTTGAGCAGATACGAACCTCCCGGCAGATCTGATTCAGGCTCCTGACAAGTCCTGACAATGGAGGGGAGACAATAGAAAGCATGGCCAGTCACCCACCGACGCCGACAGCCCTCGATCGCCGCGCGGAACGCCGGCGCCTGGAGTCCCGCCGCCAGCGGCTCGACGAGCGGTGGCGCCGGAGCGTCCGCCGCTGGAAGACGAGCTATGACGAGGTGGCGGCGATCCTGGAGTCGAGGCCGTACCACTTCGCGCGCACGATGCCGGAGTGCCCGCACTGGTACACCCTCTGGAAAAGCTGGACGGCTGACGGCACCGAGGACGCCTGGACCGACGAACTGGACCGGCTCTGGGGGCGGGTGGTGGGATACATCCGGATGCACGGCGTGCCCGAGCTGTACGTCGCCCCGCAGGGACATCGGTGGTGGGGGACCTATCTGTACGCCAACGAGTGGAAGTACTGGACGATGGGACGGCCCGTGGAGAACACGATCCTGATCAACCGGACCAACCAGGAAGTCGACGGCAGACCCCTGCGGCGCCCGGATCGGGGTACTCTGGAGGCGTTCGGCGCGACGGAGATGATGGCCCACCTGGAACGCCAGCGCCTCGTGGCGCCGCGCTGACCCGCTCGAGCGTGAATCGACGGATCGAGCGTCCGACAGCCGTCGGAACGGGACAAGGGAGGATTGTCAATGGATGCGGACCGACTGGCGGCGGCAGGACCTCGGGCGTGGGCGGTATGGCTGCGGACGATACTCGGAGCAGTGGCGGCCAATCTGGTCGTGCGGGCGGGGGGGCTCGCGGTCTTCGACATTCCGCCCGAGTTCGAGCCGCTCGCAACGGCGGGGCCGACCGTGTTCCTGACTGTCGTCGGCGTCGCCGCCGGGCTGGGGGTCGCCGTCGCGGTCGAGCAGCTGTCCGAGCGGCCGGTCCCCCTGTTCCGGGGCATCGTCGCGGTCGCCCTGCTGGTCTCGCTGCTCCCGGACCTCTGGATGCTCACCGACAGCGGCAGCGAGGCGTTTCCGGGCGTCACGGCGCTGGCCGTGGTCACCCTCATGTTGCAGCACGCGGCCGCCGCCGCGGTCGTGCTCTGGAGCGCGACGCGCCCGTTCGGCCGGGCCTCCTGAGTCGCGACGCCGCGAGCCCGACGTTCGTTGGCTCCTTCTGGAGAAGTTCCTGACGAACAGCTCGTGACCTCCACGCGGGGCAGGACCCTTCGCCGGGCCGACAGGCGTGACGGACAGCGGTCGTAGGGCACGGAGTCGCGCGCTACGTGCTTGCGCTCTGACTTCGGGGACACGGTATGGGCTTCTATCTCAGAAAGTCGTTTCGCGCGGGGCCGATCCGGTTCAACCTCTCGAAGAGCGGCATCGGCGCGTCGTTCGGGGTGACCGGCGCCCGCCTCGGGGTGTCGTCGGCGGGGCGCGCGTACGTGCACGGCGGGCGCGGCGGCCTCTACTACCGGAAGTCGATCGGCGGCGGAGGCGGCGGACGCGCAGGGGCGGGACGCGCGGACAGCGGACGCGCACGCCCGGCGCGTCCCGCCGCGCCCGGCCCCATCGAGCTGACCGAGGACACCGGCGTCACCTACGGCGCGCTCCAAGCGCAAGAACAGGCGCCGGACGCGATCGCCGCGCCGGTCCGGAGGGCGCCGCCGACGTACGGGTGGCTCGCCCTCGGCGCCGTCGCGGCCGGCCTGCTGCTGCCGTCCCCCTACCCCGCGGTGGTCGCGGCCGGCGCCCTCGCGGCTCTGGTCGCCCTCGGCGCCGGGCGCGGAAAGCGGATGGCGGCCGGCGACGCGTACGGCCGTCTGCTCGATGCGCGCGTTGCCGCCGCCGATCCGATCACCGACGACGAGAGATCCGCCATCGACACGGCGCGCCGCGACCCGCGGCTCACCCCCACCGATGCGCACTACTTCGAGGAGCGGGCGTACCTGGGCCTCCTCGAGGCCGTTGCCGCGAACGGCGCGACGGATCCGCACGCCTTCGAGCGGCTAGCCGAGATTGAGACGCTCGTCCGCCTCGATCCCGAGTTCCGGCAACGGGCGCGGCTCGACGCGTACTCGCGGGCGCACGTCGAGGCGGTGAGCGACCACGACCTGACGGAAGCGGAAGAGCAGGCGCTCGACCGGGCGCGGGCCGCCCTCGGGCTGACCGACGAGGATCTCGCCGACGAGCTGGCGCTCGTCGAGCGGCTCCGCGAGCTTCGGGCCATTCGCGACGGCGACCTGCCCGTGGTCGAGGCGGCGACGAAGCTATCGGGCCGGGAGGTGTACCACCTGGAGAGCGAGGGCCGGCTGCTGAAGCGGCGCCTGCTGCGCTCGTTCTCTCGCGACGGACAGCGCTACAAGGTGCGCGGCTACGTGGTCGACAAGGAAGGCGCGCTCCTCGTGACCAGCCGGCGCGTGGCGCTGGTTCACGAGGGAGTGACCTCGTTCCCCCTCGGCAAGATCCTGGACGTCGAGGTGGATCAGGATCGCCAGCTGCTGGTACTGACCAGAGACGGGGTCGCCACGCCGACCTGCCTGACGACGCCGGACGCGCTCCGCGCCGGCGCCATCGTGTCCGCCCTCACCGAAGACCGATGACGACGGAAGACTGAGGACGCCCGATGCTGCTGCGAACTGCCGTGCTCGAGCGCATCGTGCGGGGAGAGATCCGAGCCGCTCGCGCCCTGCGGCTTCCAGTCATGGTCGGGCAGCCATTCCCTCAGCCTTCCCGCCAGTGCGACGAAACACCAGCGCTCGTAGATCTCCCACGTCGGACTGAGCGGCAGCAGGTCCTGTGGGGCAAGCCGGTGGACGCCGCGCCGCAACGCCTCCCACCCGATGCGCCAGAACCGCGCGTAGAGGGGATGCGCCGCGACCGCGTTGAGCCCCGCCGCGGTGATCTCCGGGCGGCGCACCTCGCGAAACGGCCGACGGTGCTCCGCCCCGGCGAATCCGCGTTCCATCTCTCCGAGGATCTGGTTCCAGCGACCGGCGCGGCCGGCGACGCCGGTTCTGGTTCCCTCGACCGGCTTCTTGGCCAGCTCCTCCAGTCGGCCGGCGAGCCCTCGGCAGCGGAGACGAAGCGCCCGCAGCATGAACAAGATGCACCGATTCGCCGGGGAGTCGAGCGTGCGCTCCACGGCCGGAACGTCCAGAATGGGCTCACGAACCCGGTCGCCCGGCGACGGCGACGGCGACGCCGTGACCCGTGCGATGGCTGCCAGGGCCGCAGGTTGCCGGACGGCCGAGCGGAGGGTGCGGAGATCCGTGCGCCGAGCGTCCCGGAGCGGGACGAACCGGCGGCGCGCCCGCAGCACGCTCACGGGTTCCCGGCGAATCGCGGCCAACGACCGTTCGAGGTCGCGCCGCCAGCGCCGCAACCGCTCGAACAGCACCAGCGGATCGTCTGTCTCGCCGAGCGCCCCCAACCGCCAGCGGGCCGGCTCCTCGCCGACCACCAGATGCGCGTCGAAAGCGGCGATCTCGTGAAGCATCCGGGCGAACAGCTCGCGCCCGGTCTTGTCGGGGTCGGGGCTCACGTCGAGCCGCCAGACCCCCAAGGAGTGGTCGTCCCGGTCCAGCAGTTCGGCGCGAACTTCACCAGCGTAGAACCCGGGCTTCCACGACCACTCGTTCACGGAGTCTGCGAGGCTGTCGAGCGGTTCGTCGTCGATGAACAGACGACACTCCGGAGCCGGGGGACCGACGAACGTGGTCTCCCGCAACTCCGAGAACCCACGGTTGGCGTCGACCGAATCCAGCTCGCGGAGTTCGTCCTCGTCCTTGCTCCGAGCCCGCAGCTTGACGCCGGAGTCCGCGGACATGCGTCTATCGCCAGAACCGGAAGCTGCCGGTCTCGTCCAGGTCCTCGATGAGCTCGGCGACCTTGCGATGGGACTGCCGCAATCCCCGTTCATCAAGCTCTCTCCGGCACCGCTCCAGGGCGTGCCGAGAGCGGGGAGAATCGTCTCCGCGCAGCTTCGGCAGTACTTTCGCGTAGATCATCAGATCGAGTGCTTTTTCCACTGACAGCTCGGCGCCTTCGCCCTCCCGGCGTTCGATGAACCGCACCACGTCGGCGATCACCCTCCAGCCGAAGTGAAGCCGCGCGGGGCTGAGCGCGGCCATGAGGGCGGCAAGCAGCCCCTTCACCGTCACCTTCACTTCCCTCGCCAGGGAACTGGCGTCCCATCCCGGCCACGCGTCCACGGCGATATCCCAGAACTCGATCGTGAACGCCCGGTCGAGCACCTTGTCGGATATGCCCATGGTCGTCTCGTCCATGTTCACGGTGCCGATGAGCACGAGGTTGTCGGGGTAGGGGATGGCCAGGGGAACGCCGCACGCATCGGCATCGCCGTTGTGTAGCGGTATCTCGCTTCCTTCGCGCTCCATCGCGCTGAGAATCGGCGCGAGGTACTGCTCGGGGTGAGACAGGTTCATCTCGTCGAGGATTCACACGTGCGGCTCCGACGGGTTGTCTATTGCCCGAATCAGGAATCTCAGGAATTCCTGTTGGGCGTACTGGTTGTCGCCGAGCGGATTGACGTAGCCTAGAAGCGGCGACGGGTCGTGCCACCCGGGCTGTACCGGGATCGTGCAGATTTGCGCGCTCGACTCACTGCCGGCGGAGGTCACAGCGATGGCGTACTGAATGGCGAGCTGGGTCTTTCCGGTGCCTGAGAGGCCGGTTAGCACGGCGAAGTGCCGCCGTTCGTTTGCCCACAGGCCGAGGTGAAGCGACTCCACCATATTCCAATCGAAGACGAGTTTCTCCCGCTTCAGGATGGAGTCGAAGTACGCCATGATCTTGCCAAGTGCAGGCCTGGTCGGCTCGGCCACCGGATCGCCACCGGATCGGCCGTCGAAGGCTCAGGCCGCGCACCACTGGCAGGTCTGCCGAATCGGCCGAGCCCTCGCGCGGCTTCTTGTTCTCCTCGTAGATCGTGTGAAGAACGCGTGGTAGCCGCGCACGCCGTGCTACGGCGCTGCAGTCGATAGTTCTCCACCGACGACCGGCATGGCTGCGGCCATCCGGTCGAGGATCCACCGGCTCGCCCGCACATGGCGGCGGCTCATACCACTTTTCCCCATGCCGTGAGCGACGAGCTGGTAGAGCGAATAGTGGTAGTAGGGAATGATGTCATTTGGAAACAGTGCGGCGAACGCGCGCTGAGTTTTCCATACCGGCCGGTTCCGGCGGCCGCCTTGCATCGCTGGCACGTACGGATGCACGCGCTCCGCTTCGCGGCAGGCGTCTCGCAGTCCCTCCGTGGTCGCCATGTCGAATGTCGTCACGATCTCTCCGGCATCAGTAGCGCGCTGACCTTGCGCAGGACCGCGGCAACCGTGCCGGACGGCAGCGCCGCGATCAGCGTCGCGTTGCGTCTGCGCCAGTCCAGGCTCTTCACCTGATCCGCGAGGATGACGCCGGCGACGGGCAATCCGTTCGGAATGCCGACCTCGAATGGGTATCCCTTGACCTGGCTGGTGACCGGACAGAGCAGTGCGAGGCCGACCTTGCCGTTGTACGCGGCCGGCGACAGCACGACGGCGGGACGACGCCCGGCCTGCTCCCTTCCGGCTTGTGGGTCGAAATCGATCCAGATCGCGTCCCCCCGCTCGGGAACGCCTGGCAGCGACGTCACCATGCCTCGCCGCCCACCGAAGGACCGGTCTCGACCTCGCCGTGGAGATTGTCCTCGGTCACGCGAGACAGCAGATCCTCCAGCTCCGTACCGGGCCGCCGAAGCAACGAGACCACGAGCTGCTCGCCCCGCGGAGTGAGCTCGACCGCCGCGTTCAACGTGATGCCCACCCTGGCGGCGACGGACTGCGGAATCCTCAGGGCCAGGCTGTTGCCCCACTTCCCGATGCGTGTCTCCATGCGACCCCTCGTTTCGACTCGGCGAGCAACGCCGAGGTAGATACACGTGTATATCCGCAAGCGGGAACGTCCGTCAACCGCGATCCCGAGTTCCGGCACCGGGCGCGGCTCGACGCGTACTCGCGGGCGCACGTCGAGGCGATGAGCCACCACGACCTGACGGAAGCGGAGGAGCGGCGCTCGACCGGGCGCGGGCCGCCCTCGGGCTGACCGACGAGGAGCTGCACAGCCCCGACGTTCGGCCGCACCCTCGATCCGCAAGCTCATGCGCAACCCGTCGCGAGGGCGAGGGCGCGGCAGATCTCCTGCATCGTCGCTTCGCCCACCGACCCGACGTAGCGGTGCAGCAGCCGCTGCTCGACGGTCTGTACGTGATCGAGGTTGATCGCCGAATCGTGCTTCAGTCCTTCGCCGACGCCGACGATCACCTCGCTCGGCACTCCCCGGATGGTCGACGTGATGGGCGCGACCATCGCGGTGCGCAACAGCGGGAGCACGCTCTGGCGCGTCAGAATGACGACCGGGCGGTGCTTGTCGGGCGCCTTGAATCTGTAGTGCCAGATCTCGCCGCGGCGAAGCCCGCCCTTCAGCTCTCCGGCCATGCTCCCTCGGCGGCCCATCCGTTCAGCTCCTCGTCGATGCCCGGGACGTCCGACGCGGCCGCCCCGTCGCGGTATCCGTCGCGGTAGCGGCGGTCGATCTCCTCGGCGTCCTTGCGCGTCAGATAGTCGGCCGCAGCTTCCCGGAGCACCGCCGAGCGACCTCGCTTCCGGACCGTCGGATGTCTATCGAGCCGTTCGAGCAGGGCATCGTCGAACGTGACCTGTATCGGCTTCATGTCCATAGCATGCCACATGATGCATATACAGCCCGACACACGTCGTCTTCAACACGCATCGGACGCTGTCGGCGAGCCGCGCCGAGGCAGAGGGCAGAGGCAAGTGCCGGTCACCGGGCGGCGAGCGACTCGACGAGCGCGACGCCTCCGAGCACGTCCATCTGGCCGCGGATCCACGACTCGCGGGCGCGGACGTAGGAGGAGGGTCGGTCGGCGCGCAGCCGGGCGGGGTTGGGGAGGACCGCGGCGAGGCGCGCCGCCTCGTCCGGGCCGAGGTCGGCGGGGCGCTTGCCGAAGAAGCGCTCGCTGGCCGCGGTGATGCCGAAGAGGCCGTCGCCGAACTCGGCGACGTTCAGGTAGACCTCGAGGATGCGCTGCTTGCTCCAGCAGAGCTCGACGAGCACGGTGAGCCACGCTTCGAGCCCCTTGCGGACCGGGCTGCGGCCGGGCCACAGGAAGAGGTTCTTGGCCGTCTGCTGCGAGATGGTGCTCGCGCCGCGCAGGCGCTCGCCCTGCCGGGCCTCCTCGAGGGCGGCCCGGATGGCGTCGACGTCGAAGCCGTGGTGGTCGGGGAAGCGCTGGTCCTCGGCCGCGATGACGGCGAGGGCGGCGTGGGAAGCGATGTCCTCCCAGGCGGTCCAGCGGTAGCCCGCCGCGGCCCATCCGGGGTCCGAGCGCGCCTGGGCGCTCCGCACCATGAAGGCGGTGGTCGGCGGCGGGACCCAGCGGAACGCCAGCACGACGAGCAACGGGACCACCAGTCCGACGACGCCGAGGGCGAGGCAGGTCCTGCGCAGGCGTGCCGCCCACGACCGCCGCCGCCCGCGCCGCCGGTTGCCTCTCGCCATGTGCGACCGTCTCACTGCACCAGGCTCTCCACGCCGCCCCGCACGGCGAACGCCGTCATCGCCGCCTCGAGCGCGCCGCGGACGGCCGGAGAATCAGCTTCTCCGGTATCCTAACCCGCGTGTCAGGCGACGACATCATCATTCGCCCCCTGGGCAGCCGCGACGACTGCGAGGCGGGCGTCCGACTGCAGCAGGACATCTGGGGCCGCGACTTCGCGGACGTGGTGCCCGCCACCGTCCTCCAGGTGAGCCAGCGGGTGGGCGGCGTGGCGTCCGGCGCCTTCGCGCCCGACGGGCGGCTCGTGGGGTTCGTGTTCGGCATCAGCGGGGTGCGCGACGGCGTCCCGGCGCACTGGTCGGACATGCTCGCGGTGCGGCCCGAGGCCCGCCGGCTGGGTCTGGGACGGCGGCTGAAGCTGCACCAGCGCCGGCAGCTGCTCGCGGTCGGCGTGGAGCACGTCTACTGGTCGTTCGATCCGCTGGTGTCGCGCAACGCCCACCTCAACCTCGTGGCGCTGGGGGCGGAACCGGTGGAGTACGTGCCGGACATGTACGGCGACACCGCCAGCGTGCTGCACCGGGGGCTCGACACCGACCGCCTGATCGTCGAGTGGCGGATGCGCGACCCCGCGGTGCAGCGCATCCTCGACGGCGACCCGCCCGAGGCGCCCCTCGAGGCGCGGGCGGCGCCCATCGCCACCGTGGCCGCCAGCGGCGCCGAACCGGCCCCGCCGGCCCGCGGGCCGTGGGTGCGGGTGGAGCTGCCGGCCGACATCGAGCACCTGAAGGCCGCCGCCCCCGAGGCGGCCCGCCGCTGGCAGCAGCACCTGCGCCGGGCCTTCACGGCGTACTTCGACGATCCGCACGCCCGGGTCGCCGGCCTCCACCGCGACACCGCGACCGGACGGTGGTTCTATCTCGTGCACACGGCGGAGCCCTCGTGAGCATCCGCCCAGCCGCCACTTCGATTCCAACTCCGAGGTCAACCAGGTGAACACGGTGGTCCCCGCGTGTAGCATCAAACTCGAGTCCATCACCCTGCGCGAAATCCGGATGGCCCTCGTCGAGCCGTTCCGCATCTCGTCCGGCACCGCCGACCTCCGGCGCATCCTCCTGCTCGAGACCCGCGACGCCGACGGGTTCACCGCGTGGTCGGAATGCGTGGCCGGCGAGCACCCCTACTTCTCGGCGGAGACCATCGACACCGCGTGGCTGGCCATCCGCGAGTGGCTCGGCCCGCTGGCCCTCGGCGAGCCTCTCGACCGGCCGGACGCGGTGCATCCGAGGCTGGACGCGGCGGTGCGCGGCCACTACATGGCGAAGGCGGCGGTCGAGATGGGGGTCTGGGTCCTGGCCGCCGAACGCGACAAGGCGAGCCTGGCCGCGCTCCTCGGCGGCACCCGCCCGCAGATCGCGACGGGCATCTCCATCGGCATCCAGGACCGCCCGCAACGGCTCGTCGACGTCGTGCGCCGCTCGCTCGCGCAAGGCTACCGCAAGGCGAAGATCAAGGTGCAGCCGGGCGCCGACGTCACCTACCTGGCCGCGGTGCGCGAGGCGGTGGGGGACGAGGCGCCGCTGATGGCCGACGCCAACAGCGCCTACACGACGGCCGACTTCGACCACCTCGCCACGCTGGATCGGTTCCGGTTGATGATGATCGAGCAGCCCCTCGGACAGGACGACCTCGTGCGCCACGCCGCCCTGCAACGCCGGCTGGCGACCCCGGTGTGCCTGGACGAATCGATCACGAGCCTCGACCGGGTGGACGACATGCTGTCCCTGGGCAGCGGGCGCATCGTCAACATCAAGCCGGGCCGGGTCGGCGGCTTCGCGGTCGCCCGCGCGATCCACGACCGGTGCGCCGCCGCCGGAATCCCGGTGTGGTGCGGCGGCATGCTCGAGAGCGGCGTCGGCCGCGCCTGCAACGTCGCCCTCGCCTCGCTGCCGAACTTCGTGCTGCCGGCCGACCTCAGCCCCAGCTCCCGCTACTGGCAGACGGACATCGTGACCCCGGAGTGGACGATGGACGCGGCCGGCATGGTGACGGTGCCCCGGGACCGGCCCGGCCTCGGCGTCGCCGTCGACCGCCATCGTGTGGACGACCTGACGGTGCGTTCCGAGACCCTCAACGCTCGCTGACGACCGCTCGTCGTCGTCCGTCACGGGATCCCCGGGCGGCGAAACCGGCGATGCAACCGTCGAATCGAACGCGGGGTGACGTGGCCACGGGTTGATATACTGCCCTCGGTCTTGATCTCTGAAGCCCGCCATGTTCGACACACATGCTATCGCCCGCACGTTGACCGCCGCCGGCATCGACCCGGATCACGCCGATGCCATTACGGACGCGGTCCGGCAGGCGGCCGAACACGGCGAGTACGTCACGCCCGAGCGTCTTGACGCCGTCATCGCGAACCTGCGCGCCGACATCTACCGCGCGATGATGATGCAGACGGCCGTAACGGTCGGGTTGCTCGGCATTCTTCTCGCGGCCCTTCGCTAGGAGCTTGCGCCGTAGAAGTTCGCGCCAGCGAACTTCCAACGCGACCGTAAGGTCGCGCTGGCTCGGTTGATCCCGCCCGACCGGCAGGTCCAGGCCCAGCCAGGCAGGTGGTTCCGCCGACAGACGCCGCGGCGCCGGCGGTCAACCCGTCTTGATCTGATACCAGACGTTCAGACCCTGATCGCGAAGGGGTCCGAAAACGCGTTCGCGGTCCGCCCAGATGCGCCGCGACCGCACGTCGATGCCGGCGAGGTCGCAGTAGACGAGCGCGAACGCCACCGCGTACTGGGTGGGCATCCGCTCGTCCCGGAGGGCGGGGGCGATGTCGTCGTAGCCGGGGTCCGCCGCCGCAATCCACAGCGCGGCCTGCTCGATGCCGTGGGTGCGGGGGATGTAGAGCAGCGGCGAGTTGGATACCCGGTAGGTGCCCACCTGCATCGCGTACATCAGCGCCTCGAGGACGCCGAGGCTCGCCGGCGGCTCGATGCGCAGGCCGTCGCCGGGCCCCGCCGCCGGCCGGTCGGGCTGGCGTCCCACCGATCGCACCGCCCAGTCGCGCCACCGGTCGTCGAACAGCCGGATGGCGGCGTCGCGCCGGGAGACCATGTCCCGCCGCCCGCCGTCGGCCGGGAAGGACACCCCCACCGGCATGGTCACCACGAGCCTCTCGCCGGAGAGGTTCCGGACGCGCACGGTGACGCCGGTCTCGCCGCCTCCCCGCGCCTCGGCCTCGACGAGGCCCTGCTCGAGCGCCGCCGACAGTTCGACGTTCCGGATGGCGCCGCCCGCGACGGTGTCGTCTCCCGCCGCCTTCAGGATGAAGAGGTGCTGTCCGGGCAGGAACTCGTGCAGGTCGACGAGCGCGAAGCCCGCCGGCAGCCATTCGGCGAGGACCTGCCGGACGGACATCGCGTGGTCGGACTTCAGGTTGTCGCCGGTGCCATCCTCTATCCGGTACTCGAGCAGCGCCACCCGGCCGCCGGGGGCGAGGGCGGCGCGCATGCCCGCGAGCATCGCCTCGTAGTCCGACATCTCGTGGTAGACGTCGGCCAGCACGATCCAGTCCACCGCGCCGGCCGGCAGCCCGAGGTCGTCGGGCTCGCTCGGCACCGGGACGATGCCGGTCACGCCGTCGCGGTCGGCGAGCTCGCGCATGATGTCGAGCATCTCGGGCTGGATGTCGACGCAGTACACGCGGCCGCCCGGCGCGACCCGGCCGGCGACGCGGCGGGCGTAGTAGCCCGACCCGCACCCGACGTCGGCGACCACGTCGCCCGGCTCGAGCCCCATCGCGTCGAGCACGAGGTCGGGCCGTTCCTCGTCGACCCGCTCCGCCCGCTCGAGCCACTCGGCGCCGCGGAAGCTCATGAAGTCGGCCGGCACCCGATGCCGCTCGGCCCGCTCCGCGGACGGGGTCTGCGCGAGCGCCCCGGCGCCGGCAATCAGGATGAGGCCGAACGCGGCGACGACCCCCCACGCGGCCAACGACAACCGGATCCGCCTGTCGGTATGCATGTGCCCCCCGTTCCCTGTCAGCATACCAGCCGCTTGGTGATACGCTGGCCCGAGGAGCCCGTGGCAAGACTGCACGTTGTCCCGGGGCTCCTGAACACGCGCCATGAACGCACCTGCGACCACCACGACCGCGCTCGAACGCGACTACCAGCAGTTCCTCGCCGCCTGGCCGGCGTACGCGGACAGCGGCATCGACGCCGTGCGCGCCGCCGAGTTCGGGCGTCTGGACGACCAGGAGCAGGTCTATCTGGACTATACCGGCGGGGGCCTCTATCCGGCCTCGGTGGTGCGGCGGCACGCGGACTTCCTTGCCGCCCACGTCCTCGGCAACCCGCACTCGGCGAACCCGACCTCGGTGCTCGCCAACGAGCGGATCGAGCGCTGCCGCGCCCACGTCCTGCGTTTCTTCAACGCATCGCCGGACGAGTACGCGGTGGTGTTCACCGCCAACGCCAGCCATGCCCTGAAGCTGGTCGGCGAGGCCTATCCGTTCGAGCCCGGCGACCGGCTGCTGCTGACCTTCGACAACCACAACTCGGTGAACGGAATCCGCGAGTTCGACCGGGCGCACGGGGCCGAGACCGCCTATCTCCCGGTGGTTCCGCCGGACCTGCGGGTCGACGAGGCCCATCTCGATCGCGCTCTCGCCCGCGCCGGGGCGGGCCGGCACAATCTGTTCGCCTATCCCGCGCAGTCGAACTTCTCCGGGGTGCAGCATCCCCTCGAGTGGGTGGCCAGGGCCCAGGCCCGAGGCTGGGACGTCCTGGTCGACGCGGCGGCGTTCGTGCCGACCAACCGGCTCGACCTGAGCCGGGTGCAGCCCGACTACGTGGCCCTCTCCTTCTACAAGATGTTCGGGCATCCGACCGGGGTCGGGGTGCTGCTCGCCCGGCACCGGGCGCTGAGGAACCTGCACCGGCCCTGGTTCTCCGGGGGGACGATCACGGTGGCGTCGGTGCAGAGCGACCGCCACGTCCTCGCCGAGGGGGCGGCGGCGTTCGAGGACGGCACCCTCGACTACACGAACATCCCCGCCGTCGATGCCGGCCTGACGTTTCTCGAGGAGGTCGGGCTGGACCGGATCCACGAGCGGGTCCGCTGCCTGACGGGATGGCTGCTGGATGCCCTGGCGGTCCTGCGCCACGCCAACGGCCGGCCCCTCGCCCGCGTGTACGGTCCGCTGACCCCCGACCGGCGGGGCGCCACGGTGGCGTTCAATCTGCACGACGCGGGCGGCGGCATGATCCCGCACGACACGGTGGAGACCCGCGCCGCCGGGGCCGGCATCTCGCTCCGGACCGGCTGCTTCTGCAACCCCGGGGCGGGGGAGGCGGCCCTCGGCCTCTCGGCCGGCGAGCTCGATCGCTGCTTCGCGGCCAGCGGGGATCGGATGACGCGGGAAGAGTTCGGCCGGTGCCTGAACGGGGGCAACGGCCCGGGCGCGGTCCGGGTCTCCCTGGGGCTCGCGTCGACCTTCGCCGACGCCCACGCCTTCGTCACGTTCGTGCGCGAGTTCCTGCAGCCGGCGTCAGCACCGTAGAACCGCACGGAAGCCGGGAGGTCGTTCGGGCGGAAAAGCGGCGCGGCAAGGCGGCGACCAGCGGGCCAAACGCCGCAGGCGGCCGCCCCGGGCCGGCGACCTGACAGTGGCGGTAGGCGCGATACCGGACGCCGGGAGCGGCCTCGGCGCGACGGTCGGGGCGGAGACCAGAGAACGGCGCGCTTCCAGCCGCTTGGTGTCAACTCACGCCGACCAACCTGCCCTTGTCACGTCTTTCGGCGAATCCTTGCCAGGAGGCTGCACCGTGGAACGGCGGGACCTTCACTCGAGCACCATCACCGCGGCCCGGAGCTCCGTCAGGTGCACCGCCCGGATCGGGGTCGTCCCCACGACCGGCGCCGCATCGGTCCAGCCCGGCGCCGCCCGCCCCGCCGCGTCGTAGGCCGCGGCCAGCGCCGCCCGCAGCTCCAGCAGGTGCGCGAGCCTGACCGGGGTCACCCCCGCCGTCAGGACCGGGTCCGTCCACGGGAACGGCGCCAGCCCCGCCTCGCGCCGCAGGACGTCGATGCGCGTCCGCAGCTCCGTGAAGTGGACGGCCCTGACCGGCGTCACCCCGGGCCGCAGCGGGTCGTCGGTGAACGGCGCCGTCCGCGTCACCGTCACCCTGAACGCCTGCGCGGCGCTCAGACCGGCGGGATCGGTCGCGGTCACCCGGATCGCCGCCGTGCCCAGGGCGGCCGCGGTGAGGGTCACGCGGGCGCCCGCCGCATGTACGGCCACCACGCTCGGCGCCGACGAGGACGCCGCGAAGGTCAGCGGGTCCTGGTCGCGGTCGGCGAAGGCCGGCGTCACGTCCACCTCCAGAGTGCTCTGCAGCTGCAATGTCCGATCGGGCAGGGCGCCCACCGCCTCCGGCGGCCGGTTGGCGCCCATCGTCACCGTCACCGTGAAGAACTGCGTGACGCTCAGACCGCCGGGGTCGGCCGCGGTCACCTGGATGGTCGCCGCGCCCGTGCCCACCGCGGTCAGCGTCAGGCGGGCGCCCGCCGCGAGCACCGTCACCACCGACGGCGCCGACGACGACACCGCGTAGCTCAGCGCGTCGCCGTCGGGGTCGACGAACGCCGTCGACAGGTCCACGTCGAGCCTGTCGTGCCGCGTCAGGCTTTGGTCCGGCAGGGTTCCCACCGCCGCCGGCGGCTGGTTGGCGTCGTCGGGGCGATCCCGCCATCGCGCCACCGCCGGACCCGTGGCCTCGAGGACCGTGGCCGCGTCGGCCGGGCCGGTCACGCCCGACGCGCCGGCGTCGTAGGCGACGCCCAACGCGTCGCCGTCGTAACGCTGGCGCGGATTCGAGAAACGGAGCAGCCGCCCGCAGATCGCATGGGTGTCGGCGCACTGGGTGTTGTAGGCCATGATCGTGCGCCAGCGATGGGACCGGCCGGCGCCCGCCGCGAACGCACGCTGGTTCACGTAGCCGTACGCCGGATCCGGCCGCAGGGTGAGCCCGGCGTCTCGATCCTGATAGCGGTCGTGCCGGAGCCCGAGGTTGTGCCCGAGCTCGTGCGCGAAGATCCGTCCCCCGCAATCCTGGCCGGTCAGGCCGAAGGGACCGGCGAGATAGGCTCTGCCGCAAACGTCGAGCTCGCCTCCGAGGATCAGGTGCACGAGGTCGGCCCCGACACGGTCGCGGAGGGCGTGCACCTCGTCCAGGTGACCGTCCGACGGGTCCCCCAGGCGGTCGAGATCGACGTCGGAGTCGCCGGTCTCCGTGTACGCCACCTCGGACCGTCCCACGAGCGCGAGGCGGTGGCCGACCCCGCTCGCCTCGTAGGCCTGGTTGGTCTCCGCGATCATCAGGTCGACCACCGCCCCGATCGCGGCCGCGCCGCCCGCCGCCTCGCGCGCGGCCGGCGTGTAGACCACGGCCACGTCGATCGTCGCGTCCGAGCCCGCGTCGCACACCCGCCCGCGGAACTCGATCGTCGCCAGCCAGTCCTGCCAGTCGGCCGGCGCGCAAGTCTGGTTGAGGAAGATATCCAGGTCATCGAGACCGGGCAGCCGCTGAAGGCCGGTCGGCAGCGGTCCCGACAGGCCCCAGGCATAGGACAGGTCCAGCGTCTCGAGGCTCTCCAGGCTCAGCAGTGCGCCCGGGACGGGCCCGGTCAACGCAGTCCCCCCGAGAGAAAGCTCCTCGAGTTTGTCCAGGCCCCCCAGCCACGCCGGGACCGGGCCCGTCAGCTCGTTCCAGTCGAGGTACAGTTGCTCGAGATCCACCAGCCCTTCCAACTCCCGCGGGATCGGACCGGTCAGCTCGAGCCCGGAGAGATACAGCCACCGGAGCCGGGTCAGGTTCCCCAACCACGTGGGGACGGGGCCGCCGCTCAGGTCGTTCCAGGAGAGAGCCAGGCCCTCGAGGTTGACCAGGTGTCGCAGCTCGTCCGGGATCGGGCCGGTCAAATCGTTCCCGAGGAGGTACAGCCACCGCAACCCGAGCCGACTCCCCAGCCACACCGGGACGGGACCGCTCAGGTCGTTCCAGGACAGGTCCAGCCCGTGGAGGCTCGACAGGCGCGCCAGCGCGTCCGGAATCGGGCCGGTCAAGTCGTTCTGTCCGAGGTCCAGCTCCTCGAGACTTGCCAGATTCCCCAACGCGTCCGGAATCGGGCCCGACAAGTCGTTGTCGCCGAGATCCAGCGTTTCGAGTCTCGGGAGGTTCCCCAGCGCGAGCGGCAGCGAGCCGACGAGGCCGTTGTCCCGCAGCTCCAGCTTCGTGACCCGCCCGGCGCTGTCGGTCGTCACGCCGTGCCATTCGCCCGGCGGCGCCGTCGTCTTCCAGCTCGTGCTGTCCGTCCAGCCCGCGCCGCCGGTCGCGTCGTAGAGCGCCTCCAGCACCTCGCGGTCGCCGTGCAGCCCGTCGGACGCGGCGGTCGTCACCGCCACCGTCTGGGTGGCGCTCAGGCCGTCCGGGTCGTGCGCGGTCACCGTCACCGTCGCCGTCCCCGCGGTTCCCGGCGCGAGCCAGACGACGTCGCCGGATACGAGGACCGTGACCGTGGCGGCGCGGCTCGACGTGGCCGCGTAGTTCAGCGGATCGTCGTCCGGGTCGCTGAAGTGGGCCTCCACGGACACGCCGCTCGCGGGCCCCGACCGGGTCAACGCCTGCGCCGGGATTGCGCCGACGGGCTCGGGCGGGCGGTTGCACGTGTCCCCGTGGAAGTCGATGTCCGCCAGCCACGCCTGAAACAGGTCATCGGCGGGTGCGCATGTCGCGGTATCCGTGATGTCCAACTGCGTGAGTCGCGACAACCGGGTCAGGGGCTGGGGAAGGATGCCGGTCAGGGGGTTCCAGGCGAGAACCAGCGTCTCCAGGGCGGTCAGGTTCGCGAGCCACGGCGGGACCGGGCCGTCGAATTCGTTGTCATAGAGGTACAGCTCCTTCAGCTTCGCCAGGCTCCCCAGGGCATCCGGGATCGGACCGCTCAACGTGTTCGAGCCGAGGGAGATCAGCTCGAGGTTCACCAGGCTTCCCAGGGCAGCCGGGACCGGGCCGGTGAAGTCGTTCCGCGAGAGGATCAGCAGCTCGAGGTTCACCAGGCGTCCCAACACGCCCGGAATCGGACCACGCAACGCGTTCCGGCCGAGGTCCAGAGACTCGAGGCGCGACAGGCTTCCCAGCGCGGGCGGGATCGAGCCGGCCAGCCCGTTCCTCTGGAGCTCCAGCCCCGTGACCCGGCCGCCGGCGTCCGTCGTCACACCGTGCCAGTCGCCCGGCGCCGCCGCCGTCTTCCAGTTGGTGCGGTTGGTCCAGCTCTCGCCCCCGGTGGCGTCGTACAGCGCTTCCAGCACCGCCCGGTCCGAGGCGGCGTCGTCCTGCGCGACAGCGTCGGCTGCCAACACCGCCCAGATCGCGGCGGCGGCCAGCGCGGCGATGCGCGCGGGCCGCGACGGCCGGGTCCCCGTCATGCGCGGCCTCCGCACTCTCGGTATCCCTGCCGACGCAGGGGCCAGTGGGTCCTCACCGCGTTGCCGACGACTTCGCCGGCTGGACAGGTTCCGGCGGGGACTCCAGTGGTCCCGCTCCGGATGGTCTCCGACCCGCCGTCCGCGCCAGCGTTGCCGCCGTGCGGGTTGCGCCGATCGTCCGGCGCCGGCTGGCGCCTCTCGTCCCATGCTGCATGCCGGCTCCGTTTCCGCCGCGTGGATCCTCGAGCCGTGTGTTCGGCCGAAGGCCACGCGTTCGCCGCCCCTCCTCCGAGTGTCGATGGTGGGTCCGCGCGGTGTCAAGGAACCGGTATCCCGTGTGGAGCGACGCCCGCGCGGCTCGTCGCGCCCGGCAAAGCCGGAGGATCGTGGTATTTTGGTGGTTTGAAATCGTCCTTTCCGGACAATTGCCGAAGGGCGAGACTCGAAGTCCCGCCCGGACGGGCGCACCCGGTCCCCGCGGCGGGACCCCACGCAATGCCATGCAACAGATCAGAACCGTCCTGTGGATCGTCGTGCTGTCGGTCGCGTCGACCTCCGCGGCCCCCGCGCAGGCCCCGGACATCCCGCATCCGACCGACTACTTCGGCATCGAGATCGGGACCGACGGCGAGCTGGCGCGCTATCCTCGGATTCTCGAGTACCTGCGGCTCCTCGCGGATCGCTCGGACCGGATCGCGTACGAGCAGCGGGGCACGAGCACCCTGGGCAACCCCTACGTGCTGGCGACGATCAGCGCCCCGCGCAACCTCGCGCGCCTCGACCGCCTCGTCGAGATCAACCACCGGCTGAACGATCCCCGCGGCCTGTCGGAGGCCGAGGCGACGGCCCTGACCCGCGAAGGGGTGCCGTTCTACTTCCTCTACGCGACGATCCACTCGACGGAGGTCGGCAACACCCAGGCCATCATCGAGCTCGCTCACCGCCTGGCGACGGAACAGTCGCCCGAGATCGCCGGGATTCTCGACAACGTGGTGCTGCTGATGGTGCCCTCGCAGAACCCGGACGGCCAGCACCTCGTCATCGACCACTGGTACGACACCCAGGGCACCGACTACGACCGCACCTATCCCGACCTGTACCACCACTACACGGGGCACGACGACAACCGCGACTGGTTCATGTTCACGCAGAAGGAGACCCGGCTCGCCCTCGACATCCACCGCGAGCTGAAGCCGCAGGTCACCCACGACATGCACCAGATGGGGCCCAACGGGGCGCGCATCTTCGTGCCGCCCTACCAGGACCCCCACGACCCCAACATCCATCCCCTCCTGCTCCAGGGCCAGGCCCGCATCGGGATGGCGATGGCCGCCGCCCTGACCGCCGAGAACAAGGGCGGAGTCGTCTACGGCCAGCAGTACGACCTGTGGGCGCCGGCGCGGCAGTACATGCTCTACCACGGCCAGCCGCGCATCCTGACCGAGATCGCCAGCGCCCGGCTCGCGGATCCCTACGTGAATCCGGCCGGGGCGGACGTGCCCCTCGGGCCGCAGGAGGCCCGCATCAACTTCCCGGTGCCCTACGACCGCGGAGTGTGGCGGCTCGGCGACATCGTCGACTACGGGCTCACCGCCGTCTACGCCGGGCTCACCGAGGTGGCGAGGAACCGGACCACCTGGATGGAGAACTACTACCGGGTGCACCGCGACTGGGTGACCCGCGACGAGGCTCCCTACGCCTTCGTCGTTCCCGCCGGGCAGCGGGATCCGTTCGCGACCTGGGAGCTGCTCGAGCTGCTGCACACCGGCGAGGTGGAGATTCACCGCGCCCGCGCGCCGTTCACCGCCGGGGACCGGGACTATCCCGCCGGCTCCCGGGTGATCCAGCTCGCCCAGCCGGCCGGCGCCTTCGCCAAGACGATGCTCGAGCGGCAGGTCTACCCCGACCTGCGCTACTACCCCGGCGGTCCTCCGATTCCCCCCTACGACGTGACCGCGCAGACGCTGGGGCTGCTGATGGGCGTCGCCGTCGACCCGATCGACGAGCCGGTCGAGGCCGACCTCGAGCGTCTGGAGGAGATCCGCCCCGACGAGGCGCCGATGCCGGCGCCGCCCGGCTGGGCCTACGTGGTCGGACCGGAATCGAATGCCGGGTTCCTCGCCGCGGCCCGGCTGCAGCGGGCCGGCGTGCCCCTGTACCGCGCGGCCGAGGGATTCCGGAGCGGGGGGCGCGAGCATGCCCCGGGGGCGTGGCTGGCGCCGCCGTCCGCCGAGGCGGCCGAGATACTCGCGGCGGTGTCGCGCGAGACCGGCCTGCCGGTGCACGGCGCCGACACCGCACCCGAGGTTCCGGGGTTCCGGCTGCGGTCGCCGACCCGGGTCGGCCTGTGGCGGGCCGCCAACAATATGCCCGGCGGCTGGATGCGCTGGCTGTTCGAGCAGTACGAGCTGGGGCACGTCGAGGTCTCGTCGCTCGACTTCGAGGGCGATCTCGCGGACAAATACGACGTCATCGTCCTGCCGTCGGGCACGACCCGGCGCCGCATCGTGGGCGGCCTCGACCCCGAGCGGCACGACGAGTCGTGGCGGTGGGCGTTCGGCGTCGGGAACACGGGTTGGCGGAAGCTCGCGGACTGGGTGAGGGACGGCGGCACCCTGGTGGCCCTGGGGAGCGCCGTCGGCGCGGCCCGCGCCCTGCTGGACCTGCCGATAGAACCGGTGCTGCCGACCGGGCCCCAGTCCCCGGCGCCGCGCGAGGACGAGAACGCGCAGCAGGCCCTGCGCGACGCGTTCCAGAGCCCCGCCCAGCTGCTCGGCGCCCTGCGCGACCGCGTCGTCGAGCCGACATCGCTCTTCTACTCCCCGGGGACGCTGCTGAAGCAGGAGTTCGATCCACGGCATCCCGTCGCGTTCGGCATGCCCGAGCGCTGGCCGGTGTTCTTCCGCTTCGACCAGGCCTACCGGCTGACCCCGAGCTTCGACATCACGGCCGAGGCGGTCTCGCGCTATCCCGACGAGGCGGACATGGTGGCGAGCGGCTGGCTGCTCGGGGACGAGCTGCTCCGCAACCGGGCCAATGTCGTGGCGTTCGACGTCGGGGCGGGCAAGGTGGTGACGATGGGCAGCCAGATCGCCTTCCGCACCCAGACCAGGGGCACCTTCAAGCTGCTGTTCAACGCCATCTACCACGGCCCCGCCGAGCCCGTCGGCCCGGCGGATCTGGCCAAGCTGGACTAGGAAGGACGCGGAAGGGAATTGCCGGCCGTGTCCAACGCGCGAAACCGTGGATAACGGGCTGCGCCCGGGTACAGTCGGCGACTGTGTCTCGACCGATCGCTGTCCTGAAGGGTCGCCGAAGGAAATAACGCTGCCGTGTCCAAGCGCGCGAAGCCGTAGAAAACGAGCTGCGCCCGGGTGCAGTCGGCAACTCTGTATCGACCGATCGCTGTCCTGAACCCGGCCCCCAGCACCTCGTGAGACCGCGTGTTGCCACCGGTCCATGCGGCGGGGCTTTTCGCCGCGGGCTCCCGGACCGCCCGCAAGATCGGCCGGCGCGGCCGCCGGCCCGGAGGATCACGCATGCCCGGTTCGATCACCCTGGAACGCCGCGGCGACGTCGCGTTGCTGCGTCTGACCAACCCACCAGTCAACGGCCTGAGCTTCGCCATGCGCGCCGCCCTCGGCGAGCGCATGACCGAGGCGCAGGCGGACGACACCGTCGCCGCGATCGTCATCGCCGGCGCGGGCCGCATGTTCTGCGGGGGGGCCGACATCCGCGAGTTCAGCGCGCCGCCGCCCCCGGGGGCCGCGTCCCTGCCCGCGATACTCGACGAGATCGAGGCGTCGCCGAAGCCGGTGGTCGCGGCCATCCACGGCGTCGCGGCCGGCGGCGGCATGGAGCTGGCCCTGGCGTGCCACCTCCGGCTGGCCGCGCCGGGGACCCGGCTCGGCCTGCCGGAGGTGACGCTGGGCATCCTCCCCGGTGCCGGCGGCACCCAGCGCATGCCGCGGCTCATTGGGGTCGAGGCGGCGCTGGAGGTCATCGTCGGGGGGAAGCTCCACCCGGTGGAGACGGCGGTGGCCCTCGGCTTCGCCGACGAGTGCGTCGAGGGCGACCTGGTGGAGACGGCGGTGGCGCGCGCGCGCGAGCTCGCGGCGAGCGGCGCGCCCCTGCGGCGCGCGTCGAAGCTCGAGGAGCGTCTGGAGGCGGCGCGCGGGCGGCCGGAGATCTTCGCCGAGTTCCGCAAGAAGATGGCGAAGCGCGCCCGCGGCTTCGACGCGCCCTACGCCTGCGTCGACTGCGTGGAGACGGCGCTGACGATGCCCTACGCCGAGGCGTTGAAGAACGAGCGCGCGGTGTTCCACCGCCTGCGCGAGTCGGACCAGTCGGCGGCGCAGCGGCACGCGTTCTTCGCGGAGCGCGACGTCGCCAAGATTCCCGACGTGCCCAGGGACACCCCGGTGCGGCCCATCGCGTCGGCCGCGGTCGTCGGCTGCGGCACGATGGGCGGCGGCATCGCCATGAGCCTCGCCAACGCGGGGCTGCCGGTCACCGTCCTCGAGTCGTCGCAGGACGCGCTCGACCGCGGGCTCGCCACGATCCGGAAGAACTACGCCGCGACCGTCTCGAAGGGCCGGCTGTCGCAGGCGGAGATGGACGCGCGGCTGGCGCGCATCACCCCGACCCTCGACTACGCCGACCTCGGCGCGGCGAACATCGTGATCGAGGCGGTGTTCGAGGAGATGCCGCTGAAGAAGGAGGTCTTCGCCCGCCTCGACCAGGTGTGCAGGCCGGACGCGGTCCTCGCCACCAACACGTCGACCCTCGACGTCGACGCGATCGCGGCCGCGACGTCGCGGCCCGGGCAGGTCATCGGCACCCATTTCTTCAGCCCCGCCAACGTCATGACCCTGATGGAGAACGTGCGCGGCGCCCGCACCTCGCCCGAGACCATCGCCACCGTCATGAAGCTGTCGAAGACCCTCGGCAAGGTCGGCGTGCTCGTCGGCGTGTGCGACGGCTTCGTCGGCAACCGCATGCTCTACGCCTACCGCCGCCAGGCCGACTTCCTGCTCGAGGAGGGCGCGCTGCCCCCGCAGATCGACCGGGTCGTGTACGACTTCGGCATGCCGATGGGACCGTACCAGATGGGCGACCTCACCGGGCTCGACGTGAGCTGGCGGGTCCGCAAGGCGCAGGCCGCGACCAGGCCCGCCCACCTGCGCTACTCGCCGATCGCCGACCGCATCTGCGAGATGGGCCGCTACGGGCAGAAGACCGGCGCCGGCTGGTACGGCTACGAACCCGGCAGCCGCGTCCCCATTCCGGACCCGGTCATCGACGAGCTCATCGCCGGGGTGTCGGCGGAGCTTGGCATCGCCCGCCGCGCCGTCCGCGACGACGAGATCGTCCCGCGCCTCTTCTATCCCCTCGTCAACGAGGGCGCGAAGATCCTCGACGAGGGCCTCGCCCTGCGCGCCGGCGACATCGACGTCATCTGGATGCAAGGCTACGGCTTCCCGCGCTACCGCGGCGGCCCGATGTTCTGGGCCGACCTGGTGGGGCTCAAGACCATCTACGACACCATGAGCCGGCTCTACGACGAGCACGGCGAGTGGCTCGAGCCGGCGCCGCTGCTCAAGCGCCTCGCCGAGCAGGGCAAGGGCTTCGCGGACGCGTGAAAAGCTGAGGCCTGATCGTGACTTCGACCGCGCTCGACCACTCGCTCTCGCACGGGTGGCCTCGTCCCCCGGTCCGTTCGCGGTAAACTGACCTCTCCACGCGCGTACTCCGGCTTGAGCCCGCACGTGGGGCGGCAGACGACCGGGGAGCGAACATGGCGCGGAGCGACCTCCTGATTTCGCTCGTCAAGGCGGGATCGAGCGGCGACACGGCACGGGCCAGATCGGTGACCGAGGCGATCATCGCCGAAGAACGGGCGAAGCGTCACAACGTGCTCGCGGAACGATTGTCCGACGCCATGCGCGTCAACGGCGCTACCGGCACCGCGACCTTCATCGACCCCGGCCGGCAACAACGCCAGTTTCTGCTTGAGTTGACGCCCCGGAAGCGGCTCGACGATCTCGTACTCACCGACCTCGCCCGCCGGGCCTGCGAGGAGTTGATCGAGGAACAGCACCGGGCGTCCGTCCTGCGCGCTCACTCTCTCGAACCCCGGCATCGCGTTCTGCTCGTGGGACCGCCGGGCAACGGCAAGACGTCCCTGGCCGAGGCGATTGCCGAGGCTCTGGCGGCGCCGTTCTTCGTGGTGCGGTACGAGACCCTGATCGGCAGCTTTCTGGGAGAGACCGCGTCAAGGCTCAAGCGCGTGTTCGACTACGCCCGGACGACCCCGTGCGTGCTGTTCTTCGACGAGTTCGACGCTGTGGGCAAGGAACGGGGCGACGTCCACGAGACCGGCGAGATAAAGCGCGTCGTCTCCTCGCTATTGATGCAGGTCGATGACCTGCCGAGCTATACGGTGGTGGTCGCGGCGACCAACCATGCCGAGCTGCTCGACCGGGCGGCGTGGCGGCGCTTTCAGGTGCGTCTGGCCCTCAATCCACCGACGCGGCGCGAACTGACTGCCTACGTCACCCGTTTCGCCAACTCGATGGATAGGCCGCTCGGCCGAACGCCGGCCACGATCGCCAAGAGACTCGGTCCCATCAGCTACGCGGAGGCTGAGGAGTTCTGTCGAGACGTCCGCCGCCGCTCCGTGCTGTCCATGGGCAAGAGGAGGCTCGAAGCGATTGTCTCCGAACAACTGAAGCTCTGGGAGGAACGGTTGCGGGCCTCTGCAGGCGGAGAAGCAACGGATGGCGGAGTTCCCGCTACTGCCGATTCCGATTCCCGTACCTGATCGACGCCCGCGCGGAGCGCGACGGGGCCGCGGCCCACGGTTGTCCACCCGGGCACGTCAAGGCGAGAGGCTGCAGCCGGCCTTTGAGCGTCTGCGGAACGTGCTCGCCGCATCGCGGAGCAGCCGTCGGACAAGTCCGCGCCGCGCGGCTCGCTCTTCCACGTCCGCTATGACGGAGATGCTGCCGTTTCGTTCGTCGACGACGGCCATATTCGATTCCGCGTGTTCTGCCGGGAGCAGGGCGGCGCGCTGGACCAGGCGATCGGATACGGATTGGCCGTGACGATCGAGGCCGGCGAGGGTGTTCCGGTGTACCAGGAGGTTCGACAGCGTCTCGGGATTCGACCGCAAGTGACGTGGAACACCTTGTAGTCAGCGACGGTGGCTGTTCTGGGCGAGGAACGCAGCATGACGAAAGACCGGCCCCCCTGGGATTTGCGACCCCAGGACATAATGCGCGAGGAGCGAACGTCGAGGCTCGGGAACCGTCTCCCGCGTCCACGAGGAGGACACATGCGAATTGCAGCGCGGTCGCTGGTGCTGACTGTCGCCGTCGCCGCGTACGGACTGCCGGCGCAAGCGCAGGAGCCGGCGTTCACGCCGGTCACCGAGGCGATGCTGCTCGATCCGGACCCCGCCGACTGGATCAACTGGCGGCGCACCCTCGACGGGTGGGGCTACAGCCCGCTGGACCAGATCGACACGGGCAATGCGCACCGGCTGCAGCTCGCGTGGTCGTGGGCCCTCGGGTCCGAGGGACGGCCCGAGCCGAACCCGCTGGTCCACGACGGCCTGCTCTACGTCGCCAGTCCGTTCGGCATCGTCGAGGCCCTTGACGCCGCCACCGGCGAGCTGCGCTGGCGCTACCGGCACGAGCACGAGTCCGAGGACCTGGCCGGCATCGTCACCACCCGGAACCTCGCCATCTACGACGACAAGGTCTACCTGACGACGTTCGACGCGCACATCGTCGCCCTCGACGCGCGGACGGGCGGCGTGGTGTGGAACGTCGCGGGCGCCGATTATCGGCTGGGGTTCCGCTACACCGCAGGTCCCATCATCGTGCAAGGGAAGGTGGTGGCGAGCACGAACGGCTGCGAGCGGTACCACGAGGCGAAGGAGATGCCGTGCTTCATCTCGGCCCGGAACGCGCTGACCGGCGAGGAGGTCTGGCGCACGTCGACGGTGGCGCGGCCGGGCGAGCCCGGCGGCGACACCTGGGGTGACACGCCGCTGATGTTCCGCATCGGCGGCGACAGCTGGACGGCCGGCAGCTACGATCCCGCCACGAACCTCATCTACTGGGCGACGGCCCAGGCGAAGCCGTGGGCGCGGTTCCAGCGGGGGCACGCCGGGGACGCGCTGTACACGAACAGCGTGCTCGCGCTCGACCCGGACAGCGGGAACATCGTCTGGTACAACCAGCTCCTGCCCGGCGAGACCCACGACATGGACGAGACGTTCGAGAACCTCCTCGTCGACCACGACGGGAGGCGTTCGCTCTTCAAGATGGGCAAGCTGGCGATACTCTGGGAGCTCGACCGCGTGACCGGCCGGTTCCTCGCCGCCCACGATCTCGGGTATCAGACGATTCTCGACGTCCATCCCGAGACCGGCGCGATCACCTACCGGCCCGGCATGATCCCCGAGGAAGGGGCGGAGCTGGAGTTCTGCCCGAGCGTGGCCGGCTTCAAGAGCTGGCGCGCGATGGCCTACCACCCGGACACCCGGGCCTTCTACGTGCCGCTGCTCGTGAGCTGCGAGCGCACGACCTTCGGCCCGGGGCCGGAGCTCGTCGAAGGCGGGGGCGGCGTGGGCCTGTCGCGCCGCACGCACTTGATGCACCCGGCCCGGCCCGACGGGGTCGGCGAGCTCGTCGCCATCGATGTCGGCGGCAACGTGCTGTGGCGTCACCAGACCCGCACCGCCATCGACAGCGCGGCACTGACGACGGGGGGCGGCCTGGTGATCGTCGGGGACTGGGACCGGAACCTGTACGTGCACGACGCGCGGTCCGGCGAGATTCTGTTCCAGACGCGGATGCCGAGCTCGGTGTCGGGGTTCCCCATCACCTACGCCGTCGACGGGCGGCAGTATCTGGCGATTCCCGTCGGGACGGACCCCTCGCTGTGGAGCGGAATCTCGGGGCAGCTCACACCCGACAAGCACCGCCCCGAGGCGGGCGGTCACGGGCTCTTCGTGTTCACCCTGGCCGACGCCGAGCCGTAGCCGGGCGGCCGGCGCTGCGGCCCGCTGCTCGCGGCGCGCCGCAGCAGGGGAAGGCGGGCATGCACATGAGGTAGGATGCTCATGTCGCCGTAATTCATACTTGTCGATGTGCATTATCCGAAACGAGGACAGATCACCATCCCGAAGCCGCTCAGGGATCGCGCGGCGCTCGACGAGGTGCTGTAGCCAATCGCGGAGAGCCTTCGCCGCCAGCGGACCCCGCCTTCGAAGCCGGGGTCCGCTGGCGCAGATACCGCCAGGCGGGCGGTCCGCGGAACCGGATCCTCACCGACTTTCCGATTGGAGCGCACGCCGCCGCGAAGGCGGATGCGTTACTGAGCCGGGATCGAGGCTTCTACACGACCTGTTTCCCGGAACTCGACCGGGAAGGAGCAGATCAATGAGACGACTGATTGGAGTCGGCGTCCTCGCGATGGTCCTGGCCGGCGGTCTCGCCGGCGCCGAGGAGCGGGTGGAGCGCAACGTGGTCTTCGGCATGTACTCGGGGCTCGCGCTGCTGATGGACGTCTACCATCCGGAGCAGCCGAACGGGTACGGCATCGTGTTCATCTCCGGCAGCGGCTGGACCCGCGAGCTCGGCCTCGACGCCACGCCCCTGAAGGAGACCGGGCAGGAGGACATCTACGCCGTCCCCCTCGCCGCCGCCGGCTATACGGTGTTCGCCATCAACCACCGCGCCTCGCCGCGGTTCCGGCATCCCGCCCATCTCGAGGACGCGCAGCGGGCGGTCCGCTTCGTGCGCCACCACGCGGCCGAGTACGGCATCGACGCGGAGCGCATCGGGGCGATGGGCGGCTCTTCCGGCGGCCATCTCGTGAGCCTGCTCGGCATGCTCGACGGGCACGGCGACGGCGGCGACGCCAGCCCCGTGAACCGGGAGAGCGCGAAGGTGCAGGCGGTCGTGGCCCGGGCCGCGCCGACCGACCTGACCCTCTCGCCGGCGGGAGGCAACCACCCCCTGTTCGGGTTCCGCCGCTCGGACCGGACCGACTCGGTCGAGTACCGGCGCTTCGTCGCGGCGGCGCCGGTGACCCACGTCACCGCGGACGATCCCCCGGTGCTGCTCATCCACGGCGACGCGGACGCCGTCGTGCCCTACCGCAACGCCGAGGTCATGAAGGCCGCGCTCGAGAAGGCCGGGGTCCCGGTGGACCTGCTGCGCGTCCCCGGCGCCGGTCACGGACCGACGTTCCCGGGCGCGACGGTCGGCGTCGATGCCGACTACATCGGCGCCATGGTGGAGTGGTTCGACCGCCATCTGCCGCACCGTTGATGCCGCCTGTCGCGCCTCATCGCCCGGGCGCCTCGCAGCCCGGCGCTGGGCAGCCCGCCGACGTCCTCGGCGGCCTCGGTGCACCGCGGTGGCTCACCACGGGCTCCCGGTGGACTGTCCTGCGGCCCGGCGATGCTGGCGTTGTCCCGGGTCGGCATCGTGCTGCTGGGCGGGAGAAGAGTCGCCCGCGTCGCGGTCGTTTTCTGCCCATGAGGCACCGGTGCGGCGGTAAACCCACTTCCAAGACAGTCCTCTAACTAAAAGTGGACCCCCTGGCGACCTACCGGCGCCTGCTCGCCCAGCGGCGGCGCGCCACCGCGGCGTGGCGGAAGCAGGCCGACCGGCTGAGCCACGCCCGCCTCGTCACCTTCGCGGCGGGAGCGGCGGTCGCCGGAGCAGCCGCGTTGGGCGGCTGGCTGTCTGCGTGGTGGCTCGCCGCGCCGGCCGGCGCCTTCGCCGTGCTCGTCGTCCGGCACGACCGGGTGCTCCTGGCCGAGGCGCGCGCGGCCCGCGCCGTCGCCTGGTACGAGCACGGCATCGCGCGGATCGAGGATCGGTGGTCCGGACTGGGGCCCTCGGGCGACCGTTTCGCCGATGCCGAGCACTTGTACGCCCAGGACCTCGACCTCTTCGGCGAAGGCTCGCTGTTCCAGCTCCTCAACACTGCGCGGACCCAGGCCGGCGAAGAGACGCTGGCCGCGTGGCTCAAGTCTCCCGCCGGTCCCGACGAGGTCGCGGAGCGGCAGGCGGGGGTCCGCGAGCTGCAGCCGCGCCTCGCCCTGCGCGAGGACCTCAGCGCCGCCGCCGAGGAGTTGCGGACCGCCGTGCGGCCGGCGCGTCTCGCCGAATGGGCCTCGCGCGCGAGCCAGTTGCAGGCCCTCTGGCCCCGCATCGCGGCGATCGCACTCACCGGGCTTGTCGGGACGGCTCTGTTCGCCTGGCTCCAGGCCGCGCTCACCCTCGGACCGCTGCTCGCGGCACTGGTCGCCGCCGCCGTCTTCCGGTACAGGTTTCACGCGCGCACGACACGGATCATGCACGGCGCGGACGAGCCGTCGCGCGAGCTGCTCGTCCTCGGCCAGGTGTGCCGCGTGCTCCGCCGCGAGTCGTACCGGACGGCGCGGCTGCAGGCGTTGCACGCCGCCCTCGCGGCGCCGGGCGGCGAGGCCTACGACGCCGCCCGGCAGCTTCGCCGGGTGGTCGAGTGGCACGACTGGCAGCACAACATCATGTTCCTGCCGCTCGCCGCGGTCCTGTTCTGGGACCTGCACTGCGCGTTCGCGGTCGAGGCATGGCGGCGGCGGCACGGCGCCCGCGTGGCGTCCTGGCTGCGCGACACCGGCGAGTTCGAGGCGCTCGCGGCGCTCGGCACCTACGCCTGGGAGCATCCCGCCGACCCGTTTCCCGAGATCGCCGGCGGTGCCGGCCCGCCCGTCTACGAGGCCGAGGGGCTGTCGCATCCCCTGCTGCCGGCCGCCGCCGCGGTTCCGAACGACGTCGCCCTCGGATCGGCCCCGCGAGTGCTGATCGTCAGCGGTTCGAACATGTCCGGCAAGACGACGCTGTTGCGGTCGGTCGGCATCAACGCGGTCCTCGCGCTGATGGGCGCGCCGGTGCGCGCCGCCCGCCTGCGCCTGTCGCCGCTGACGCCGGGGGCCACGCTGCGCATCGAGGACTCCCTGCAGGCGGGCCGATCACGCTTCTACGCCGAGGTGCTCCGGCTGAGCCAGATCGTGGCCATCGCGCGCACCGGCCCCACGCTGTTCCTGCTCGACGAGCTGTTCCACGGCACGAACTCGCACGATCGCCGCGACGGCGCGCGCGGCCTTCTGCGCTCACTTCTCGAGCTGCCCACCCTCGGCCTCGTGACCACCCACGACCTGTCGTTGGCCGAGATCGCCGACGGGCTGGCCCCCGCCGCGCGCAACGTGCACTTCGACGACCACGTCGTCGGCGGCGACCTGCGCTTCGACTACCGCCTGAAGCCGGGACCGGTGACGCGCAGCAATGCCCTCGCGATCATGCGCGCCGTCGGCCTCGACGTCCCCGAGGCCGACGGCGCGCCCGAGAGCCTCCATGCCGACCGTGCCGGCGGCGCTGGTGGTTAGGACACTGACGGAAATTATCTTGCCGTGTGCCAAGCGCGCGAAACCGTAGAAAACGGGCTGCGCCTGGATGCAGTTGGCAACGTTATACCGATCACAGCGCCTGTGCCTGCTTGCAGTCGAGGGGGCGGCAGCTCGGGCGTCGCCGACGCGCCGGCGGGCGCCTCAGAAGCTGTACCCGTCCGGCGAGTACGCGACGGCCCCCGGGAAGTAGATGTTCTCGATGATGGAGCGGCCCATGTAGACGGGTGACGTTGCGGTCCGGTTCCGGGCCAGGGTCCGCATGAACGCGTTCTCGTCCTCCGGGGCCGGGATACCCACCTCCAGGCAGGTGCGGACGATCCCGGCCATCTCTTCCGGCTCGTCCCGCTGCAGGTAGTGGTTGGCCGTCGGCAGCAGCCAGTAGCTGCTCTCCACCGGTCTCTTGTCGAGGTAGTTGTACCAGATGTGATTGCCGATGCGGGGCGGGTTCACCGTGTCCAGAAGCCCCCAGATGAGCGCCGTCGGGATCGGGCTCTCGCGGAGGTTGTCCAGCCACCGGTACTCGTTCGCGGTCCTCTCCAGGAGGTACTTGCCGACGTACAGACGCGCGCCGATTCCGTCGTTGAACGCCTGGATGTCCGCGTAGGCGACCTGCTGCGGCGTGCCTTCCGTCGCCCGGGGCCGGGCCTGCTGCTCCCGGATCAGCTCGGGACCTCGCACGGCGTGCTGAATCTCGTACTGGCCCTGGCTGAGGTTGGCCAGGGGAAGAAAGAGCCCGCCGTTCGATATGAAGTGATAGGTGATCTCGTAGGCCTTCTCCTCACTCGCCAGGTAGTTGCCCAGAAAGGCGAAGCCGACGCTGCCGCCGCGATCGTGGGTCAGGAGATTGAACCGGGACAGCCCCACAATCTCCCGGACGAAGTGATCGACGAGCTTCGCGTCGTCCTCCAGCATGTACGAGTAGCCGTCCTGCGGCTTGTCCGAGAAGCCGAAGCCGGGGAAATCGAGGACCGCGACGAAGTAATCCTCTTCCAGAAAGGGAATCATCTCCCGGAAGTCGAAGCTCGACGTGGGATAGCCGTGGAGTATCACGAGCGCCGGGTTGGCACGGTTTCCGAAGGTCCGGTAGAAGACCCTCACGCGACGGCCCTCGTTGTTTGGAGTCGTCGAGGTCCACTCGAAGTACTCCCCGGCGCGGTACCATGCCTCGGCGAGAGGGGAATAGAAGGTGAAACCGGTCCGTGGGTCGAGCGACTGCGAGCCGATGCCGGTCCCGCTCCAGTAGCCCTCCGGGTTGCCGCCTGAACCTCGATGGTCGACGGGGGCTACCAGCGCCGGGCTCGCGGAGGCGAGCTTCAGGAACGATCGTCTATCCATGGTATCTACCTCGCAGCAGTTGGTCAGTCGGTCCGGGGTCCCGCGTTGGCGGCATGCCTCTCTCCTCTCGGTGACCGTGCCCACCGTGGGCCTGTCCCGTCACGTGGCACCCGGACGGTGGAGACGGGCGGATCGCCGGCCGGGGGCCAGCCGCCCGCAACCGCCTCCTTGCACGTCACGGCGGTCTTCAGCCGCGACGCAAACCGGCGAACCGGCAGGCGCCGTGCCCCCATCGCCATGCCCGACAGCAGGGCCAGCCGCAACCCCGTACTATAATGCCCGGGATTCGGAGCATGAGCACATGCGACACAGGCGGGACCGGCGGCGGCGGACGGCGGTGCTCGGGGCGGCCATCGCCGCCCTGCTGTACGCGGCGCTGTCCGGGGCGCAGAGCACGCCCCGCCTCGATGACGTGATCGGCCGGGCGACGGCCTACGTCGCGGAGTACGTCGACGACCTGTCGAACGTGGTGATGGAGGAGGACTACCGCCAGACCTACTTCCGGGACTTCAACGCCAACCCGGCCCACTCGCAGCTCGTGTCGGAGTTCCTGTTGATGCGGGCGAACGAGGACGGCCAGTGGGTCGGCTTCCGCGACGTCGTCGAGATCAACGGCCGGCAGTTGGAGGATCGGGGGGACCGGCTGGCGTCGCTGTTTCTCGGCGACGGGACCGACGCTCTCGCCCAGGCCCGCCGCATCAGCGATGAGAGCGCACGCTACAACCTGGGGGCGACGGACCGGACGTTCAACGTGCCGACCTACTCGCTGTTCTTCCTCCACCCCGCCAATGCTGATCGGTTCCGCTTCGAACGGATGCGGACGGGACGTGGGGGGTGCGCCGGCGCGAACACCGCGTGGGAGGTCAGCTTCGAGGAGGTCGTGTACCCCACGATGGCGCGGGGCTTCCAGGGCATCAGCCTGCCGGCCCGCGGCCGTTTCTGTCTCGACCCGGAGTCGGGCCGCGTCCTCGAGACCGAGCTCGATCTGCATCACCCGGCGGTCGGCGGCGACCGGCCGGCGACCGAGGCCACCGCTCGGGTGACGTTCGGGCTCGAGCCGCGGCTGAATCTCTGGGTTCCCCTGGAGATGCGCGACAGCGTCTCGGAGGACGGCGGCAGCCGCCTGGTCAGCACCGCGCGATACCGGAACTACCGGCAGTTCAACGTCGTCGTGTCGGAGAACACCGACCCGCCGCCCGACGAGAACGGCAGTCCGCGGTGACCACGCCGGAGGCTTCGGCGGCAACCCCCATGACCAACGACGGGAACGGCTTCATCGATCTCAGCCAGCGCATGTCGCGGCTGCCCCCGTACATGTTCGGGAGCATCAACGCGCTGATGGCGAGCAAGCGCCGCGCCGGCATCGACGTCATCGACATGGCGATGGGCAATCCCACCGACGCCACCCCGCAGCCCATCGTCGACAAGCTCTGCGAGGTGGTCAACGACCCCCGGAACCATCGCTACTCGTCCGCGGCAGGGCTCTACAACCTGCGCCGCGAGGTGTCGAAGTACTACGACAAGCACTGGGGCGTCGGTCTCGACCCGGACAAGGAGGTCATCGCCACCATCGGATCGAAGGAGGGCTTCAGCCATCTCTGCCTGGCCCTGCTGGGACCGGGCGACACCGCGCTCGTGCCGGCGCCGTCCTTCCCCATCCACGCCTACGCCGTCGTGCTCGCCGGCGGCAGCTATCTCGGGGTCCCGGTCACCGACGACGAGGTGTTCCTGAAGCGGGTCAGCGAGATATCGAGCCAGTTGGCGCCGCGTCCCAAGGTCCTCTTTCTCAACTATCCGCACAACCCCACCGCCCACTGCGTCGCGCCGGAGTTCTTCCGGGAGGTGGTGGCCATCGCGCGCCGGCACGAGCTGATCGTGGTGCACGACTTCGCCTACGGCCAGGTCTGCTTCGACGACTACCGGGCTCCGAGCTTTCTCGCCACCCCCGGCGCGATGGAGATCGGTGTCGAGTTCACCACCATGTCGAAGACGTTCAACATGGCGGGGTGGCGCATCGGCTACTGCGCCGGGAACCCGACGATCATCGGCGCGCTCGCCGCGATCAAGGGGTACTACGATTACGGGATCTTCCAGGCGATCCAGATCGCCTCCATCATCGGTCTGCGCGAGTGCGATCAGTTCGCGCACGAACAGGCCGCCAAGTACCAGGAACGACGCGACACGCTGGTGGACGGGCTGCGGCGCATCGGCTGGGCCGACCTCGACGCCCCGCGCGCCGGCATGTTCGTGTGGGCGCCCCTGCCCGAGCGCTTCCGCGCCATGGGCTCCATGGAGTTCGCGCGCCGCCTGATGGACGACGCCGAGGTCGCGGTGTCGCCGGGGCGCGGCTTCGGCCCGGAGGGCGAGGGCTACGTGAGGCTGGCCCTCATCGAGAACCGGCAGCGGCTGCTGCAGGCGGTGCGGCAGATGAGGCGGGCGTTCCAGAAGTGGCCGGACCCGTAGTCCTCGGCCGGCCCGCCCGCGAGGATGGTGGCGGCTCCCGGTGACCGCGGGGCGCACCGGGACCGCGTTTGCGCCTCTCACGCCCCCGCCGGCTGGCACGGCGCTCCCCGCCGGTCGGGTCGACGCTCCCCCCCCCCGAGACGGTCGGCTCAGCGCTCCACCCCCGCCAGTCGGCTCAGCGCTCCGCCCCGAAGGACGGTCGGCTCACGCTCCGCCCCGAGACGGTCGGCTCAGCGCTCCGCCCCGATTCGACCCCGAATGACGCGCATCAGCAACGGGGCGGACACCGTCAGCGCCGTCAGCGCGAGGATCGCGGCGGACACCGGGCGGGTGATGAACACCGTCGGGTCGCCGACCGAGATCGCCATCGCCCGCCGGAACTCCTGCTCCAGCAGCGGCCCCAGCACCACCGCCAGCACGATCGGGGCCAGGGGAACGGCATGGCGGCGCAGGACGACCGCCGCGACGCCCAGCCCATAGGCGACGGCCACGTCGAAGAGGTTGTTGTTCAGGGTGTACACCCCCAGGGTGGAGAACGCCAGCACCGCCGCGAACAGCAGCGGCCGCGGCACCTGCAGCAGCCGGACCCACAGCCCGACGAGCGGCAGGTTCAACACCAGCAGCAGGGCGTTCGAGACGTACAGGCTGGCGATGAGCCCCCAGACGAGGGTGGAGTCCTGCGTGAACAGCAACGGCCCCGGCTGAAGGCCGTACATCTGGAACGCCGCGAGCATGACCGCCGTCGTGCCCGACCCCGGCACCCCGAGGGCGAGCAGCGGGACGAGGCTGCCGCCGGCGCTGGCGTTGTTGGCCGCCTCGGGCCCCGCGACCCCCTCGATGGCGCCCCGGCCGAACCGATCCGGCCGCGCCGCGACCCGGCGCTCGGCCGCGTACGACAGGAAGCTGGCCACGGTGGCCCCGGCCCCGGGCAGGATGCCGGTGAAGAAACCGATCACGGTGCCGCGGATCCAGGCCGGCCAGGACCGGCGCCATTCCTCACGCGTCATGCGCACCGGCCCCGCGACCGCCGGCCGCGCCTCGTACGCGGCCGACCGCGCGGCCGCGTACCAGAACACCTCGCCGATCGCGAAGAGCCCGACCGTCACCACCACGACGTTCATCCCCCCCAGCAACCCGGCGACCCCGAAGGTGAAGCGCGGCTGCCCGGTCTGGCCGTCGATGCCGACGGTCCCGAGGGCGAGTCCGAGGCAGATCGCGAACGCCCCCTTGGCGCGGGATTCCCCGGACAGCCCCCCGAGCGCGGTCAGCGCGAACAGCATCAACGCACAGTACTCGGCGGGACCGAAGCCGAGCGCGACCTCGACCAGGGCCGGGGCCAGGAGCATCAGCATCACCGTGGCGAACGTTCCGGCGATGAACGAACCGATGGCGGCGGTCGCCAGCGCGGCGCCCGCGCGCCCCTGGCGGGCCATCTCGAACCCGTCGAGCGCGGTCACCACGCTCGACGCCTCGCCCGGCATCCGCACGAGGATCGACGTGGTCGATCCGCCGTACATCGCGCCGTAGTAGATGCCGCCGAACAGGATGAACGCACTCACCGGCGGCAGGCCGAACGTCAGCGGGAGCAGCATGGAGATGGTGAGGGCGGGGCCGAGACCGGGCAGAACCCCGATGGCAGTGCCGAGCGTGACCCCGATCAGTCCCAGCAGCAGGTTCGCGGGCGCGAGGGCCGCGCCGAAACCGACCGCCAACTGATCGGCGAGGAACGCCAGGGCATCCACCTCAGGCGAAGGGTCCCGCCGGCAGGCGGATGCCGAGCAGCAATCGGAACGCGAGATAGGCCGCGCCGGCGATGACCGCGCCGGCCGCGAGGTCGCGGCGCCAGGCGCGGCTGCCGAGCGCCCGCGACTGGGCCACGATGAACGCGGTCGTGGCGAGCGGATAGCCGAGCCGGCCGAGGCAGGCCAGGTAGGCGAGAAAAACGAGGGCCGAGAACGCCGCCGCCCGCCAGTCCGGCGCCGGCGCGGCGGGCCCGTCCGGGCGCCATCCGATCCAGAGCGCGCTGGCGGCGAGACCGGCGCCGATCACGAGCGGAAACGTGCGCGGTCCGACGAGGTCGTAGCCGCCGGCCGGCGCGGCGATCGACAGGCCCGCGGCAAGATAGCCGGCGCTCGCGGCCAGCGCCGCCGCCGCGAACACACGGTCCGGGGTCATGCGGGGCACGGGGCCGGCTACCCCGCCGGCCCGGCGAGGCCGATCGAGCGCAGGATCTCGTCGGCGGTGGCGGTCTCCTGCTCGAGGAAGCGCTCGAAGTCGGCGCCGGCGAGAAAGCTGTCCTCCCAGCCGTTCCGGCGCAGGATGTCCTGCCACGCGGCCGACGCCCGCAGGCGGGCCAGCGCCTCGATCAGCCAGGCGCGGGTCTCGTCGTCGGTGCCGGGCGGGGCCAGGATTCCCCGCCAGTTCGCGATCACGACGTCGAGCCCGCTCTCGCGCAGGGTCGGGGTGTCGCTCCCCGCGATGCGCTCCGCCGACGACACCGCGAGCACCCGCATGCGCCCGCCCTCCGCGTGGGCCTTCCACTCGCCGAAGCCGGAAATGCCCGCGGTGACGTGTCCACCCATGACCGATACCGCCGCCTCGCCGCCCCCCGAGTGGGCCACGTAGTTCACGCGGGTCGGGTCCACGCCCGCGGCCAGGGCGAGCAGGCCGGCCAGCATGTGGTCGATGCCCCCGGCCGACCCGCCGGCCCAGCTCACCCGTTCGGGTTCGGCCCGGAAGTCGCGCATCAGATCGGCGAGGGTCTCGTGGGGCGAGCCGGCGGGCACGGCGACCACCTCGTACTCGTCGAGCAGCCGCGCGAGCGGCACCGTATCGTCGATCGAGAGCGGCGTGCGGTTGGTGCGGATGGCGCCGAGCATCACCTGCCCGAAGACCATCACCGTGTGCGGATCGCCACGGTTGACGAAGTCGGCGAGCCCGATGGTGCCGCCGGCGCCGCCGCGGTTGACCACCTCCACCGGCACCCCGAGAATGCGGGACTCGGTCCACACCTGCTGGATCTGGCGGGCGGTCTGGTCCCAGCCGCCGCCGGGATTGGCGGGCGCGAGGAGGGTCAGCGCACCCCGCGGATACCCGGCCGCCGTCGGCTCCAGCGCGTCCGGCGGCCGATCGGGGGTCACGCCGCCGGCGCAACCGGCGAGCAACGCACAGCCGACGGCGACGGCGCAGAAACGGAACGGCGGCCCCGGGCCGGGGAGTCTCCGGCGGCACGCTGTCGCAAGACCCTGTGGCATGAGCGCACTGTATCAGGACCGCCGGCCGTCTACATCCCCCAATCGGCCCGCGCCAGCGTCCGCGTCGTGGCCGCCACCGGCGGGTCGGGCCTGAACGCGGGCGGACACGGAACGCAGGCCCGTTCGGATCCGGGGGAATCGCAGGAAACGCCAGCGGCGAACCGGTACGTACCGTGAAAATTCCGGGAGAGCGCCGGGCGCAGGGGTGTGGACGAAACGCCGGCAGCCGAAGAAACATTTATGATCAACAGAATACGGCTGCGTACTTTCGTCCATCTCGAAGGGAGATCCGCCATGAAACGATTCGTGCTGCTCGTCCTCGGCGTCGCCGCCGGCGCAACGGGCGCCCAGGCGCAATCGAACGCCGAGCTCATCGAACAGGCCCTCGCGGCCGCGCCGGTCCGGGCCCGTGACGCCACCGCGGTCATCAAGTGGAACGCCGACTACACCTACGAGACGATCAGGGAAGGCACGAACCGGCTGGTCTGCTACAGCCGGGCCGACGAGGCCCGCCGGCAGCCCTTCGCGGTGCAGTGCACCAGCGTGGCGAATCTCGATCGCGTCGCCCAGAGCCGGCAGTTCCGGGCCGCGGCGGGGCAGGACGCGGCGGCCGAGCGCGCGATGGTGGACGCGGCCGAGGCCGACGGCACCCGTATCGCGCCGGAGTTCGGCTCGTTCTTCACCTCGACGAACGGCCCGGACCAGGCCAGCGCGAGGAGCCACACGACGATCGCGGTGCCCGGCGCCACTTCCGAGTCGCTCGGGCTGCCGGACAATCCCGGCCAGGGCGGCGCCTGGCTCATGGCCGTGGGCACCACCACCTCCCACATCATGATCCCGGGGCACTGACCGGCCCGGTTGTCTCACCGCCCCGCCAGCCCCGCGGCAGGAACCTGCCCGGGGCTGGCGGTCACAGGTCGGGGAAACCTGTCCACCGGCCCGGACATCGCCGCCTTGCGGCTCCGCCGCCCCAACCAACCCTCCCGCGATCCGCGCCGTTCCAGCACGACCGCGGGACGCTGACGGAAACCACCTTTGCCGTGCGTGCCCAGCGCGCGAAACCGTAGAAACGGGCTGCACCCGCGTGCGGTTGGCAACGCCATATCGAACGCCGTCCTCGCGAACGCGTTGCAGGTTCGCTGGCGCGAAACGTCTACGGCGCAAGCTCCCGGCCGGAAACCGTCGCCTGCGGCTCCGATTGCCGCCCGACCAACCCTGCCGGCCGAGCCAAGTTCACCGTGCGCCTTGCCGTCAGCCGCGGACCTCGTCCTTCTCGATGCGGCCGTCGACGAGACGGATCAGGCGCCGCGCGCGCGCCATCACCCGGGGGTCGTGGGTCGAGAACAGGAAGGTGACCTGCTGCTCCCGGTTCAGGGTCTCCATCATCTCGAGCAGCGCGTCGGCGTTGGTCGAGTCGACGTTGGCGGTCGGCTCGTCGGCCAGCACCACGGCCGGCCCCGCCGCGATCGCCCGCGCGATGGCGACCCGCTGCTGCTGGCCGCCCGAGAGCTCCGCCGGGCGCCGGTTCTCGAGCCCCTCGAGCCCGACCCGGGCCAGCAGCTCCATGACCCGCGGCCGGCGCTCGGCCTCGGCGACCCCTGCACCGCCATCACGATCTCGGCGTTCTCGTAGGCGCTCAGGATCGGCAGCAGGTTGTAGGCCTGGAACACGAAGCCGATGCGGTCGCGGCGCAGGTGACTGAGGGCCTGGCGCGACAGGGTCCCGAGGTCGGCGCCCTCCAGGCGGACGGTCCCCGACGTCGGCGTGTCCAGCGCGCCGATCAGGTTGAGGGCGGTCGTCTTGCCGGATCCCGACGGGCCGCAGATCGCAGTGAACTCGCCGCTCCCCACCGCCATCGTGAGCCCGCGCAGCGCCTCGACCTGCTGATCCCCCTGCCGGTAGACCTTGGTGACCTCCTTCAGCTCCACGACGGGATCGGTACCGTTGTCACCGCTCATCTAGGGATCACCTCTCCGGGTCCACGGCCGGACGGACCGCCGGCACTTGAAGCTGCACCTCGTCACGCGGACGCCGCGCCGGTTTCGGTGCAACGGGTCTCACCACGAGTCCCCAACCCGGAAGCCGCCGCCGCGCGACCTTGCGGTCGCGTTGGAAGTTTCGCTGACACGAAAACTTCCGGCTCTGATTGCGCCCAGCCAACCTTGCGGCAGTCAGCACCGTTCCACGGCCCAGACTCCTCAGACCAGCCGAATCGTCTCCACCGGATCGGCGTGCCCCGCCTTCCAGGCCGGATAGATCCCGGACAGCATGATGGCGGCGAGGGCCGAGAAGCCGATGAGGACCACACTCTCACCGTAGATGCCGACCTGCATCGTCGTCGACATGCCGACGCCGGCGACCTCCATCTGCTCGGCCGGAATCAGGCCCGACATGTCGATGCCGGTCGAGGCGAGATAGAGGTACGGTCCGATGGTGACGAGGGCGGCGCCAGCGAGGCCGACGACAGCGAGCCACGCGCTCTCCAGCATCACCAGCCGGAAGAGCTGCTGGGGACTGAAGCCGACGGCGAGCATGATGCCGAACTCGCGCAGGCGCTCCATCACGCTGACGAAGAGGGTGTTGAAGATGCCGGCGGCCACGAGCACCGCGAGCACCAGCATCATGACCTTCGCGCCGCCGACCTTCATGGCGATGAAGACCGCCAGATCCGGCTGCAGCTCGTGCCAGGGCAGCACCGCAACGCCGGCCGGGGCCCCGCCGGCGAGATCCGCGGCCACCCGGTCGGTGACGCGCTGATCGTCGATGAACGCCGCGACCTGGATCGCCTCGTCGGGCGCGAAGCCGATCGCCTCCCGCAGCGTGCCGATCGGCAGCAGGCAGATGCCCCCGTCGACGCTCGGCGAGCCGGTGCGGATGATGCCCCTGACCCGGGCGAGCTCGCTCACGATCTCGCCCTCCTTGTCGGTCAGGGTGTAGACGAGTCTCGACCCGAGCTCGACGTCCAGGTTCGAGGCGAGCCTCTCGCCCAGAATGATGCCGCGGTCGTTGGACGACTCGAAGAACTCGCCTTCGACCACCGCCTCGAGGAGGGACAGGGTCTCCTCGTCCTCCTCCTCGGGGGCGACGGCGATGAAGCCGGCGCCGATGTTGTCGCGCGCCGTCGACAGCATGTTGAACCCGGTGATGCGCTCCACGACCCGGATGACCCGCGGGTTGCCCACGGCCAGACGCTTCAGCTCGCCGGTCCCCCCCACGGGACGGGACAGGGTGGGGCTGTCGAGATACTCCGGGTGCTGGTAGGTCACGTGACCCGCGCCCAGCCGGGCCGCGAGCCGGATCATGTCGGCCCAGTTCCGGTCCTGCATCGCCATCATGACGACGGAGAGGAAGATGCCGAAAACGATGGCCGAGAGCGTGATGGTCGTGCGGCGGCGGTTCCGCCACAGGTTGCGCCACGCCATCTTCGCGAGACTGCTGCCCTTCATGACGCGCCCGTCCTTTCCTCTCGCTCTCCCAGGCGGCCATCGCAGCCTGCGGCTCCGATGGCCGCCTCGCCAACCCTCCGGGAGTGGGCACCTCGTATCGGAGTCGGCGACTCGTGCCGGACTCGGCGCCGTTCCCGCCCTGCGGTTCTCCCGGACCGCCGCCGTGGCGAACCGCCGGCTCACTGATGCCGCATCGCCTCGACGGGGCTGATCCGGGCCGCCTTCACGGCGGGATAGATCACGGCCAGAAGCACCAGCACGACCAGGGTCATGGTCGGGGTGATGAACGCGCCCGGCGACGCCGACGCCCGCCACACCGTCGCGAAGGTGGCGCCGATGACCGTGACCCCGCCGAGCGCCCCGGTGTCGATGCCGAACTCGACCAGGTACCAGAGCGTCGGGATCGCGAGGGCCATGCCGGCCACCAGGGCGAGGCCGGTCTGCAGCGCGCTCTCGACGAAGATGAGGGCGAGCACCTGGCGCGGCTCGACGCCGAGCGCCTTCAGCACGCCGAACTCGCGGATGCGCTCGAACACCGCCATCAGCATCGCGTTCAGGATGAGAATCGCGATGACGATATAGATGACGGCGGAGACGACCCCCATCGTCGCGCGGGCCGAGTCGAGGTAGGTCGCGATGGTCGGCATCAGCGACCGCCACGACTGCGTGTCGAGGTCGGGGGCCAAGCCCTGCGCCGCTTCCACGGCGGCGGTCAGCTCGAGGTGGTCCGGCTTGCGCACCACGATCTCGTGCGCGCCCGACGGCATGAAGAAGAGCTCCCGGAACGCCGCCTCGGTGAGGAAGACAGCGGCGCGGTCGACACCGTCGCTCACGCTGTCGAGGATGCCGCGCACCGCGTAGAGCTCGTTCGCGATGCCGCCGTCGGCCGCCTGGCTCAGGACGACAAGCTCGTCGCCGAGGGCCAGATTGAGCGATCGGGCGAGGCGCCGTCCCACCACGACGCCCGCCGGGTCGTCGTCGTCGAGCCAGGCTCCCTCGGCGAGCCGGGTCGCGATGACGCTCACGCGGGCGTCGTCCTCGACGTTCACGCCGCGCAGCGACGCGCCGCCGGCCGAGTCGTGGGCCGCGGCGAGCCCGGCCCCGACGAGCCGGGCGCTCGCCCGGAACCCCCCCGCCGCGAGCCTGGACAGCAGCGCATCGACGTCGTCGATGACCGTGTAGAGGGACGGATCGTCGAGGTAGGTCGGCGCGTGCATCTGCAGGTCGCCGACGTCGACCTCGACGATGGTCTCCTCCATGTCGTTCAGCATCCCTTCCAGCATGGCGAACCAGACGACCATGGCGAAGAGGCCGAGGGTCATCGCGCCGACCGTGACCGCCGTCCGCCGGCGGTTGCGGCCGATGTTGCGCCACGCCATCTTCAGGATGCCCATGTCACGTCTCGCGCGAACCGGTGAGGAACGGCTCACCATAGCACCGTTGGCCGGCGATGCCCAAGCCGCCGCACGGCGAGGTCGCGCCGATCTCGAACGCCTTACGATGTGCGATGTCCGGCGATTCCCTTCAGTCCGCGCGGCAGCTCTTCGCGAATCACCCGACGCAACGTACGCTCCAGGTGCCCCTGATCGGCCGCGACGTGCTCCCGCAGCGCCGCGTTGATCAGCGTCTGGTAGCTCGCCCCGCCCTCATCGTGCGCCGCGCCCCGGAACCAAGCCAGGACGTCGTCGTCGATGCGGATGGTGATCCGCGTCTTGCCCCGCGACGCCTTGATCGGGGCGCCCCGCTCGCCCTCGCTGAAATCGTATTCCGCTTTCATGAGCCTGCCTCGTATTGAGCGCGTTCCCGGCGCGTGGCCTTGCGAGCCGAGATGAGTCGCGCAACGTCGCCGCGCCAAGTGACGACCACGACGAGAAGCCGTCCCAGCGCATCCATGCCGAGCGACACGAACCGACGCTCGGCAGCGTGGTCGTCACGAAACGTCAGAGCCTGTTCGTCGTGCAACACCGTCGCGGCGTCGGCGAAGTCAACCCCGTGCTTCCGCAGATTCGCCGCCGCCTTCTGGTGGTCCCACTCGAGCTCCACGGTCGCCCCAGTATATGCACAGATGTGCATCGCACGCCACCGTGGCTCCTGACCTGCCACGACGACGGAGCCCGGTATCATGAATGGCGAGGAGAATCCATGGTCGCCAAGGGGCTGACGCCGATCCTGAACGTCTCGAACCTCCAGGAGAGCTTCGCGTGGTTCGAGCGGTTCGGGTGGAAGAAGGGCTGGGACTGGGGGACTCCCCCGACATTCGGCGGCGTCTGCTCAGGCGAGTGCGAGATCTTCCTGTGCCAGGACGGTCAGGGCGGCCGAGGCCGAGGCGACGTGGAGAGGACGTTCGGCCCCGGCGGCGACGACGCCGCGGACAAGGGTGCCTGGATGTCGATCTGGGTCGAGGACATCGACGCCGTCCACCGGCACTGCGTCGAGCAGGGCTTGGAGATTACGTGGCCGCCTACGGACATGCCGTGGGGCGTCCGCGAGATGCATGTACGGCACCCCGACGGCCACGTCTTCCGCATCGGCCGCGGAATGGACGAAGCGTAGCCGGAGGCTCGACGGACGGGCGTCCGCTACCGGATGCCGAACCGCGCCTTGACGTCACGGAGCGTCAGCTCGCGTCCCTCTTCGAGATCGGACAGCCCCTCGACGACCGCGAGCATGAACGCGCGGGCCTCATCCGCGACCTCGAACTCTGCCAACGAGTGCACCACCACCCACCTCCGGGCCGCCTACGAGCGAATGAACGCGGCCGGCTTCTTCTCCATCAGCTCGGCGTAGAAGTCGTTGCCCTTGTCGTCGATCACGATGAAAGCGGGGAAGTCCTCGATCTCGATCTTCCAGATCGCCTCCATGCCCAGCTCCGGGTACTCGTGCACGTCGACCTTCTTGATGCTGTGGTCGGCGAGCCGGGCCGCCGGGCCGCCGATCGAGCCGAGGTAGAACCCGCCGTGCTTCCCGCACGCCTCGCGCACCTGCCGCGACCGGTTGCCCTTGGCGAGCATCACCATGCTGCCGCCGTGGCTCTGGAACAGGTCCACGTACGAGTCCATGCGGCCCGCGGTGGTGGGTCCGAACGACCCCGAGGGGCGTCCCTCGGGCCGCTTGGCGGGGCCGGCGTAGTAGATCATGTGGTCGCGGAAGTACTGCGGCAGGCCCTCGCCGCCGTCGATCCGCTCCTTCAGCTTGGCGTGCGCGATGTCTCGGGCCACGATCATCGGCCCGCTGAGGGACAGCCGGGTCGCGATGGGGTACTTCCCCAGCTCGGCCAGGATCTCGGGCATCGGCCGGTTCAGGTCGACGCGCACCACGTCGCCCCCGATGTCGTCCGGCGTTACCTCGGGAAGGAACCGGGCGGGGTTCTCCTCGAGCTGCTCGAGGAAGACCCCGTCGCGGGTGATCTTCGCCAGCGCCTGCCGGTCGGCCGAGCAGGAGACCCCCAGGCCGACCGGGCACGAGGCGCCGTGCCGCGGCAGCCGGACGACCCGTACGTCGTGGGCGAAGTACTTGCCGCCGAACTGCGCGCCGATGCCGATGTTCCGGCAGATGTCGAACAGCTGCCGCTCCAGCTCGAGGTCGCGAAACGCCCGGCCGTGCTCGTTGCCCGACGTGGGCAGGTTGTCGAGGTAGTGCGTGCTGGCGAGCTTGACGGTCTTGAGGGTGAACTCGGCCGACGGGCCGCCGATGACGAGGGCGATATGGTAGGGGGGGCAGGCGGAGGTGCCGATCGACCGCATCTTCTCTTCCGCGAACGCCAGCAGCGACGCCGGGTTCAGCAGCGCCTTGGTCTCCTGGTACAGGAAGGTCTTGTTGGCCGACCCGCCCCCCTTGGCGATGAACAGCAGCTCGTACTCGTCGCCGGGCTCCGCATACAGCTCGATCTGCGCCGGCAGGTTCGACCCGGTGTTCTTCTCCGTGAACATGTCGAAGCCGGGCCATCCGACGACCCCTATATGCCATGGAGCCCGTACCCGCCCCGGCTCACTGGGCGGAATGGCAGCACGAGTACAGCCGACTCAAGACCCGGGAGCCAGCCCTGGACCCTGACGACCCAGCGCTCTCGGACGAGCGAGGACGAACGCCACCGGACGATCCCGAGACGACAATGACCGATTCCCCGACGCCCTTCTTCGACCAACGTCTTCATGTACCCGCTGGCGACGATTCGGTTCGCCGGATCCGCCGTCGACCGGCCCTGCACGCGGTAGTCGAGCGACCTGTCACGCTCCGGACCAGCGCACAGGTGCTGCAGCAGATCCTCCACCCTACTTCTCGATCAAGCGCTCCGCCAGCGCCCGCACCGTCAAACGCCCCGCCCACGTAGAAGCGCCCAATCTCCAACCAACCCCTCGTTCTGCGGTCACGAAGAACGCCCTCCCCTTGCCCCAGCCCGACGCGCCATCCATCGCCCCCCTTCCAGCTAACCGAATCGTATTCGTTTAGCGGGTCGGCACGGGCTGAAATCAGCTTGAAGGGGCAGGGATTTGGAGCGGCGCCCGAGGTTGGTTCGGCTGACGCGTTGGGTTCATGACGGTTGCGACGACCACCGTTGGCTTGACGTGACAGGCGGCGGAGCCATCCGGCGGTCGGTCGGTGAACGTGGTCGACCAAGTCGCCCGCGGGGCTCGGGCCCCTCGGGCATCCTGCCCGGAGGGTCCGCGAATCGGTGCGTGCGGCGCGGCGGCGTCGAGCCGCGGGAACCGGTGCGGTGAAAGCGCAGTACGGGCGTCACACCCGCCTACGCGGGCGGCGGCGGGAGCCCGAAAGCCTCGGGAATGGCGGGCTGGCGGGCGCGCAACATCTCGGCCGTCAGCATCGGCAGGTCGAGGCGGCGCTGACGGACGGTACGCACCACGGTCGAGAGCACCTGCTGAGTGTCGGCGCCCTTGCGGGTGCGGTTGCCGCCGCATACCTTGCGGATGACCACCGCGGGGCGGATGGCCTGTTCGGCCCGCCAGTTGGTGGCGTCGATCGACGGGTCCCGCAGGAAGAGGAACACGGCGGGGAATTCGTTGGCAAGGGGTGCTTGGCGAAGCGCTTGGCGTCTTTCAACGGTGGCGGCGCGTCGATCAGCCGACCGAGCCGGGCCTCGAGCCGGCCGCGGAGCGAGTCGAGACCGTGTCGGGTCAGCTCGCCGTTCCGGCAGCGGTCCCGAAGGTCGAGGCCGGTCTGGAGAACGGCCTTGACCTTCGAGCCCCACGGACTGTAGGGGTGCTTCTGCTCCAGTTTCTTGCAACGCTGAAGCAGGTGATTGTTATGCCGATATCGGCATAACAATCACTATGCCGATATCCGGATTATGCCGATGTCGGCGTAGGCGCCCCTGCCACACGGGACGCCGGCGCCTAGACTATCGGCATAATCACAGCCCTTCGAGGAAAGCCAGGAGCGCATCGGATGGCCGATAGCGGCCGGGCTGGACACCGACGGGTGTCGTCCTGTCGAGCGCGCGTTCTTTCAGGGCGAGGTCCGCATGGATGTAGATGTCGGTCGTAGCGAGCCGTTCGTGTCCGAGCCACAGCGCGATAACGGCGGTATCCACCCCGGCGTGCAGTAGGCGCATGGCGGCGGTGTGGCGGAGCGTATGCGGGGTGACGTTTTTCTCACGGAGAGAGGGGCAGGCTTGCGTGGCGGCGGTCAGGTGTGTCGCCAAGCGCTGCGCCAGTGCGTCGCGGCTGAGGGCTTGGCCCGTCCGTGTCGGAAAGACCGGTGCGTCCGGTGCGCCGACGCGTTCGGTGAGCCATGTTCGCAGGGCGGCGGCCACCGGCTTCGTGAGGGGCGTCATTCGCTGCTTGCGTCCCTTCCCCAGACAGTTGACGTGTGCGCCCTGCGCGAGGTGCAGATCGGCACAATGCAGGCCGGTGAGCTCGGAGGCGCGCAGGCCGGTGTGCACCGCGAGTGCGAGGAGGGTGTGGTCGCGGCGACCGGTCCATGTGGTACGGTCCGGTGCGGCGAGTAGGGCGTCGACCTCGACGTCCGACAGGAAGGTCACGAGCCGCCGCGGCCCGCGCTTGAGCGGTATCGCGAGCACGCGGGCGATGACGGCGGCCTGCCCGGGATGGTTCGGTGCGGCGTAGCGCAACAGAGCATGAATGGCCGCCAGCCGGGCGTTGCGGGTGCGCACAGAGTTGGCGCGGTCCTGTTCAAGGTGGACCAGGAACCGCCCGATGAGCGGCGCATCGAGATCGCCGAGTTCCAGTTGCGAGGGTGCTCTGGCGAGGTGGGTGGCGGCGAAGCGGACCAGGAGCTTCCACGCATCGCGGTATGCGGCGACGGTATGCGGGCTGGCGTGGCGCTGTTGAAGCAGCCGGTCGGTGAAGAACGCCTGGAGCGTGGAGGCGAGACTGCTCATGCCGAACCTCCCTGATGGCGCTCAAGGCGGTCAGCCGCCAACTGCATCAGCTCCGGCGCGGCCGACAGGTACCAGTAGGTGTTCTTCGGGTCGACATGGGTGTGGCTCTTCTTCGTAGAGCGCTTTTTCGCCTATTTGTAGGCGTTTTTGCTCGCTGACGGTCCCTCTTCGGTGCGCCTTGGGCGGGGACAGCGCTCCCACCCGCCGGTTTTCGGGCGGCCAGCCCGACCTGATCACGGCGCCGGGGCGCTCGGTCTGTCCCCTCCGGCGCCCCCCCCTGGACATTCGCGCGGCGTTTTGCTACGGTGTCGTGGGAAGGGAGAAGCCTCTGCGATGGCCGTGGCGACGACGACGTTCTCGGGACGGGCCTTCAGCGTACGAGAGGTGACCCTGATCCGCGAGATTGTGCGTGACTGTGCGGGCTTGAGCCGGATGGAGCTGGCGCGCACCGTGTGCGAGCTGTTGCGGTGGCGGCGCCCGAACGGGAGGCTGAAGGCTCGGGAGTGCCGCGAGTTCCTGGAGCGGCTCGACGCGGGCGGTGCGCTGGTGCTGCCGGACAAGCGGCGGGGCCGTGCGACCGGCTCCGTCACCCGCGTGCCCCGGACGGCGGCGGGAGAGCCGGGGCGCCCGCTCGTCGGCAGCGTGCGCGATGTCGAGCCGCTGCGGGTCGAGCGGGTGCGCGAGCCCGCCCAGCGCCTGCTGTTCCGGGAGCTGGTGGGGCGCTACCACTACCTCGGGCACACGGTCCCCTTCGGCGCCCACCTGCGCTATCTGGTGTTTGCGTCGAGGCCGGCCCTGGCGGTGGTCGGCTGCCTGCAGTTCTCCAGCCCGGCGTGGCGCATGGCGGTCCGGGACGGCTGGATCGGCTGGGACGACGCGACTCGGGCGCGGAATCTCCAGCGCGTGGTCAACAACAGCCGCTTCCTGTTGCTGCCGTGGGTCGCGGTGAGGAACCTCGCCAGCGCGGTGCTGGCGCGCGGCCTCGGGCAGTTGGTAGTGGACTGGCCGCGCCACTACAAGCTCGAGCCCTGGCTGGTGGAGACGCTGGTGGACCCCCGCCGCCACCACGGGGGTTGCTACCGCGCCGCCAACTGGGTCGCGTTGGGCGCCACCAGCGGTCGAGGTCGGATGGACCGGTACGGCCGCCGCGCCGGCGAGGCGCCCAAGACGGTCCTGGTTTATCCTGTGGTCCGGGATGCGAAGCGGCGGTTGCGGGAGAGCTGAGCGATGCGAGCCGTCACCCCCCGCGTCGCTCGACCCGACCCGGCGCCGTATGCGGCGGCCGAGGTGGCCTTCGCCGAGGCCAAAGCGTACCTCTCTTCGCGCGAAGCACAGCAGATGAGCGAGAGCGACCTCGAACGGGAGCTGCACCGGCGGGGCCAGGAGTTGATGCGCAAGCTCCTGCAAGGGCACCTCGAGCAACGCAGCCCGGGGGAGGCCGCCGGTCCGGTCGAGGGCGCCGACGGTGTCGAGCGCTCGGAGCGCCGGGTGCACGAACGCCACCTGGAGACGATCTTCGGCACGGTGCAGGTCGAGCGGGTGGGCTACGCGCGGGCTGGTCACGACAGTCTGCATCCGCTCGATGCCGCGCTCAACCTGCCGGGGGAGCGTTACTCGCTCGAGGTGCGGCGCCGGGTGGCGGCGGCGGCCGCCTCGCGGTCCTTCGACGAAGCGCTGCTCGATCTGTCTCGCAGCACCGGGGCGGAGGTGCCGAAGCGTCAGGCCGAACAGTTGGTGGTTCGCGCGGCTGAGGACTTCGACGCCTTCTACGAGGCGCGCCGTGCGGCGGATGGCGAGCCGCCGCCCGAGGGGTCGGTGGTCGTGCTGACCTTCGACGGCAAGGGCGTGGTGCTGCATCGCGAGGACCTGCGCGAGGCGACGCGGAAGGCGGCCGAGAGGCGCCAGCGGCACCGGGAGCCGCTCTCCCGGTTCCACCGCCTCAAGCCGGGAGAGAAGAAGCACTCGAAGCGCATGGCGACGGTGGCCGCCGTCTACACGACGGCGCCGTTCGTGCGGAGCCCGGAGGACTTCCTGGAGAGCTTGATGCCCCGACAGCCGGGAGACAAGCCCCGGGCCGTGCGGCCCCGCCCGGTGGCGAAACGGGTCTGGGCGAGTCTCGAACGGGAGCCGTGGGAGGTGGTCGCGGAGGCGACGCTGGAAGCGGAGCGCCAGGACCCCGAGCACGCCAAGCGCTGGGTCGTGCTCGTCGACGGGGCCGAGCCGCAGCTCGACCTCGTGGAAGCGGGCGCCGCCGCCTACGGCGTGGACGTCACGGTGATCCTCGACATCATCCACGTGGTCGAGTATGTCTGGAAGGCGGGGCGGGTGTTCCATCGCGAGGGGAGCCCCGAGCTGACTCACTGGGCCTGGACGCGCGTGCGGAGCATTCTCGAAGGCAAGGCGACCCGGGTGGCGGCGTCGATGCGGCGTGCGGCGACCGTCGCCGGCTTCTCGAAGGACACCCGCAAGCCGGTCGACAAGTGCGCCGACTACCTGGTGAAATACGCGCCGTATCTGCACTACGACCGCTACCTCGCGGCGGGCTATCCCATCGCGACCGGGGTCATCGAAGGGGCGTGCCGGCACCTGGTCCGCGACCGGATGGAGCTGACCGGGGCCCGCTGGCGCCTGGTTGGCGCCGAGGCCGTCCTGAAGCTCCGGGCGCTACGAGCCAGCGGCGACTTCGATGCGTACTGGGACTTCCACGAAGCGCGGGAGTACGAGCGGAACCACGCCCAGCGCTACACGGATGGGACGGTACCGCCGGTCACCGAGCCGCCCCCACCGCCCTCCTCACCCCGCCTTCGACGGGTCAAGTAACTCTTGCCATGCCGCTCGCCGAAACCCTCTGGGTGGCCGACGAAGAAGAGCCGCACCCGGTCGACATGCCCGAGATAGGTGGCCAGCCGCGCGATTCGGGCCTCCGGGTTGTGACCTTGACGATAGGCATCGATCAGCGTGCACACCGCAAACCGATGTCGGATATCGTGGAGCCGTGGCCGGCAAGCAACGGAGTGCGGTGCAAGCCCGGCCCGCCGCACCAGCGTGCGAAACGTGTGCTGCACATTGCAGTACAGCAGCCGGGTGCCGGCAGTGGAAACGAACAGGGCGGTGGCGCGCGGGGTCACCGGTCGGTCCGAGCGGCGCAGATACTGCCGGACTGCGGTGGTGGCCGTAGGGTGCAAGGGAAGCGCACGAGACTTGTCGAATTTGCCTTGGTGGACGGTGATCAATTCTTGCTGGGCGTCGAAGTCGTGCCGATCGAGGGCGATGGCTTCCCCGACCCGCATCCCGGTGACAGCCAGTAGACCGATGAGGGTTCGATAGGTGGCCGTCCGATGGGCGCTGCGCAACGTCGAAGTGGCGGCCAGCAGGTTCGCGATGTCCGCGTCGGTGTAGGGGTACGGCGTGGCTCGGGGAGGAGGCGCTCTCAACAGGTCGGCGGGGGGTATTTCAGTTGTCGGGTCGACCGTGTGCAGGTAGGTCGCAAAGCCGCGTACCACGGCAAGCCGGCTTCTCCACCACCAGCTCGGATCCCCGGGAGGGAGTGTTGCCCACGCGAGAGCGGTCCGGGTATTCAGTCGCGTTTTCCCGCGTTCTTCGAGATAGGTCAGGAATTGTCCGAGGAGCTTCTCGGCGCGAGCCAACCGGTAACCCATTGCCCGACGTATCGTCAGATAGTCGGCCAAGGCCTGACGCAAAACCATCATGCTGCACCTCCCGGCCACGGGCGTGCAATGGTGCGGAGGGTGTCGTAATCGACCTTCGTGTAGATCGCGGTGGTCTGCAGTCGGGCGTGGCGTAGGAACTGCTGGATCTCGGGCAGGGAGGCGCCCGCGCTGAGCAGTTGGGTTGCCGCGAAGTGGCGCAGCCGATGCGCGCGGATGCGGCCGAGGCCGGCCCGCTTGGCGGCAGCCGCCACAATCTGCGTCATGGCGGTGGTGCTCAGCCTTCCCAGAGGAGCGATCAGGCGAACGAAGACGGTGCGCCCAAGGGCGCGAGTCGGACGCTGGCGAAGGTACGCGGCAATCGCGTTACCTGCATCCGTCGGGAAGGGCATACGCTCGACTCGGTGTCCCTTACCGTGAATGACGACCTCTCCAGCGCGCCACCGCAGGTCGTCGAGCCGCAGGTTGACCAGCTCGGCGACGCGCAGGCCAAGACGAGCCAGCGTGGTGATGACGGCAAAATCCCGGCACCCTGCAAGGGTTCGGCGATCGCAGGTCGCAAGCAGGCGCTGGACGTCGTCGGGATCAAGGCTCCGTGGCAGCTTCGCCAGTCGCCGGCCTGCCACTGACGGGACGGCCGTCATCAGCGACCGTGCAATCGCCCCCGTGACATGGAGGAAGTTCAGCAGGGAGCGCAGGGCGGTTGCCGTCAGTTGCGCGGGCCGGCAGGATTGCTCGGCGCAGCGCGCCACCATGAACGCCGTCACGTCAGCCTCGCCGAGTCCCTGGAGGTCCAGTGTCACGCCGTCGACGGAGACACAGCGGTGCAGAAATGGGCGGACCGCATCGACGTAACCGCGGGCGGTGGCCTCACCCAACCCCCGTTCCACGGTCAGGTAGCGCCGGTAGCGGGCCAGGGTCTCCTCAACCGGCCCGGTGGGAAGAGGTGTCGGCGAGAGGAGGGTCGCGCCCTCCTCCCGGAGGTACGCCAGCAACGGACGCAACGCCTTGCCCGTCAGATGACGCTGGTAACCGGCGTCCAGTCGGGCTTGCAGAAACTGCTGCGTCCACCTTGGCAGATCGCCGACGTCAAGGTCCCTTGCGTGCAGCCAACGGCTGACATGCGCCATCAGATGCAACTGCGTCTGCAGGGAACGTGGCGTGTAGCCTTGCCGCGCAAGCTCGGTCGCGAATCCCGCCGCGAACGGCTGGAGCGAGCCGATGACGCCGACGAGTGACGGATCCGTCATGAGAGCCTCCTCTCTGTGGTGTGGCCAGAGAGAAGAGTCTCTATCCGTCAGGCAACGATTATGCCGATAATCTCGGCCCAGACACCGCTTTCAACGGCGGCGTCCGCGCCGACATCGGCATAATCCGGATATCGGCATAGTGATTGAGGCAACTCTGGTGCAACGAACCCTTGTAACGCCGGTACACCTGCCAGCCGTCGCGCACGAGCACGCCGGCGTAGTCGGTCCCGAGCACGGTGGCCGCATCGGCGAACCCGCGGCCAGGGCAGATGGCGTAGACGGTGGTATCCGGGGTGACGAACGTCCACAGCCAGTGGGGCTCGACGCTGACGCGCCAGCCCGTTTCGTCGGGCGTGACCACCGGCGCGTTGCGGACCTGCCGGCAGAGTTCCCGGTAGACCGGCGCGGCGTCGCGGGCGGTTCGATGCAGCAGATGAACGAGGCCGCCGGCGGTGACCTCCAGGCCGAACCTCGTCCGCAGCAGGCCGGCGACCTTGGCCAGCGGCACGCCCATCTCGGTGTGCAACTCGACGACGAGCGAGGCGAGGCCGGGACCGAACTGCACCGCGGCCGCCCCGAGCGCGTCGGATGTCTGGAGGCGGTGCCGCCCCTGCACGCGCTGGCGGCACTGCGAGCAGCGGCCGACCTCGATGTCGAAGCGGCGCACGATGGGGCGCACCCTGGGGAGTTCTTCCTGATACTGCGAGGCGAGGCGGGTCACTTCGACGGCGCCGCCGCAGTCGGGACACGCCGTCGGCGCCGACGCCCTGTGGGTCTCGTCGACCTTCGGCGGGCAACGTCGGGAACCTTGCCGGCCGTACTGCGCCCCGGGCCGTCGGCCGGGCCGCTTACCTGTCCCTTGCGGCCGGTCCTTGGCAAAGGGTGCAGCCTGCCGTTTGCCGGCGCGGCGGGCCTCATCGAGTTGTTTCTTGAGGTCTTCGCTGCGTCGCTTCCAGCGGTCTCGGTCGCGGGTCGTGCGGTCCAGGTCCCGGGTGGTGCGGTCCAGGTCCCGGGTGGTGCGGTCCAGGTCCCGGGTGGTGCGGTCCAAATCGTCGATCAGCTTGGCGTTCTCCCGCTGAAGCTTCTCGATGCCCTGGTCCCGCGAATCCTGCTCTCGCCGGGGCGCCCCCGAACCGTCGCGCCCGCCCTTCTCGCCGGCCATGCTCCATGTATCGGCACATGCGCCCCGACGCTGCACACCACTTCACGGATTTTCTCGACTTTACCCGCTAACCAAAGACACCGAATCTACCCACCCGTCGCCACGTTGATCTCCTCCAGTATCTCCTTCGTGCTCTCCTGCCGCGCCTCCCCTGGGTTCAAAAACTCCGCACCCGCAACCAAATGAAACCACATCGACCTCGGACCCGAGGCGTCCGGATGCTCTCGAATCTCCAGCCGACCGTGGGCCTCCAAAACCCGCCTCAAATCCGGCCACCAAAGTGACTCAAGAATCGTCCTCGCCGCCGGATCACCATTATCCTTACCCGACCGAATGGCGTACTGCCGCATCGAGACTCGCGCAAACTTCTCCAGCAGATACCATCTTCCATCCGGGTCTCCCTTACTCCGCCCCGCCGACCTTCGCTCGATCCACTCTGACGGCCGCCCAAACCACCTCGACTCCCTGAGGTGTTGCGATTCGATTATGGCATCAACCCTCGGCACGTGGACACCAAACCGCACGAACGAGTCGCCAACCAATTCGTATATGCGCACATCGAAAAAATCTACTTCTCCCAGATCTGCTCCCCTAACATCCAGGCGGTGAATGGTGCAGCGCATCAGCACCAATTGTTGCGTCCCCGCCAGATCCGCCAGCCACGCGTCGTTCATTTCCAGATCCGTCAGTACGAGCCTCTCCTCTTCTTCCCCTTCACTACGTCCCGCCAGCGGCGTGAAAGCCAACAGTAACCCGCCAACGTTCGCTCGCAGATAGTCGTGACCATTCGCATCTCGTAGCGCAGCCAGCAAACTCTTGCGAAGTCGCCTCTGATCATCCACAGTCTTGCTGCGAGCGACCCTATTGAATATTCGAAAATCCTCCGCACCCAGAGGCGTACGATGTAGCCCGACCGACGGCCCGTGTTCGGGAAAATCGTCGAACACATTGTGCGAGAAGAAATACGACCTCACTGTCTCGTGGGGGAACGATCGCCTATTCCTATCGCTCGCATCCTCTTCCAAGAGTGCCAGAGCCCCCGCCCGCTGAACCAGAGCACTCGTCATTTCTCGATCGGCCCGCGAAGAAAAAGCGTCCTCTATCAACAAAGCGACCAGGTCCACTTCTATTGTGTTGGTTTCGTCGTCGACCATCACTTGAGCGGCTTCCGACAGAACTCTGCGATAGAGCTCTGACGCGACCTCCGCTTCAATGTCTGACGCCACACCCGTCAGCTTCTCGCCCTCTCTTCTGATAATGCGCTCCATCAGGTCCACGACAGGCTCGCCCCGGGCATTTTGGAATCGATCCGGCCCGAGGTCTGCGATTTGCGAAACGAAGAACGGACGCCTCAAGTACTCAGTTTCCCGCATCTGGTCCTCAACCAGTGCCAAGTCTTGATTCCGCCCCCGCCACAGCTCCCGCTGTGACAACCAGGACCGAATGTCCTCCGTGCGTGGATGTTGAACGTGCAAGAACGTGACAGAACGGTCGTCAACGACGTTGCCCAGGCCTTCCCGAACGGTATCGACATCCAACATCGTATCGCGTCCGGCCAGAATGCACGTACCCTCGCCTCGAAGATCGCGGATGAAGTCCCTTAGCGCACCCCAAGCACGAACATAACCCCGGCTGTCCGACAGTTCATCAAAACCATCAATCGCCACCTGCAGCGCGCCACGTCGAATCAAGGGCCTAAGCTCCTCCTCGACGAAACTGGCGCGCAGGCCGGCTAGCGTGCCCGCGATGCGATCGCTCAGCGAGGTAAGCACTTTCCCTCGACTCTCGACGTGAAGAAGCAGTGGCGCACCCGACTTGTACGACATGGGCACGGCTCGACGGCGAACGATACGGTCTATTAGGTGACTCTTCCCGACGCCGGCGACCCCGTTGACCACAAAGACGCGCAGCCGGTCGGCTGTTTCCTCAAGTCTCTCGCACACGCGGTCGAATGTCAGTTCCGCGGATTCGGTGCCGCACTGGATCTGCCCCGCGTTCGGCAGGTATTCTCTTGGCTTTCCCGTCGTCGGGTCGGTCAAGTCACTGGTTACGTGCATCTGGGCACTGGCCAAACGACCGAGATCGGCAAAAGTCTCGCTGACCAGCAGTCCCTTCAGGTTGCGATACCGGCGCTGGCCTGGGCCGCGCAGTACGCGAATGGCTCCGCCTGCTTCGCGCTGAATCGCGATCTCCACCCCTTTTCTGACAAACGTCGCCGTCCACCCGGAGGCGGTCAAGGATTTCTGGAACTCTTCAAAGGGGTCGGCGAAGAGCTGGAGGTCTTCGAGCTCCTGGACTAGAACTTCCTTCATGATCCAGCGCTCCTGTACACTGAAATAAGATCCGCGGCATGGGCCATAAACCTACTGCTACAGCTAGGCCGGCTCAACATTCCCACCTTGGCGCCAACGGCCTCAGCGGCGAAAACGCCTGGCAGCATGTCATCGTCGTCGGACACCACCACGTATCGGTGAGCCTCCTTGCGATTCGCGAGACCAAGGAGGTCCGCCACGAGCGCGGTATCTACCATCTTTTCCGTCGGCTTACCGTTGCGGTCTCTCAGCGTGTCGAGAAGATGCACGCCGTGTTTCTGAGCAAGTCTATCGGGGCAACATGCGAGCCGCGCACCTAATTGAAGGCCGTCGTTCCCTCCCAAGAAGGCCACTCGGCCGTCGTGGTATTTTCGTAGCTGACTTGCGTAGGTCGCCTTTATCTTCTGGATACCGTGAAAACGGGTGGTTCTTGTTTTTCCCTCATGCCATCCCGTATAAAGCCGCAACCTCACTCGGAACCGCGAGCCGGCCGCACAGGCCAATAGATAATCCGACACAATTCGCTCAACATGCGCGAGGGCCATTCTGGCGGCGGCATCCGGCCGTTTCGTACGCACTTCAGCACCTGAGGCCACAATCGCAGTGTGCCAGTCGACGAAACCGATGGCCAAATCGAAACGTCGGGTTGACATTGGTCTTTCACGTTCCCATTCTAGCCGAGCGGCGAAATGAAAGGGCCCACGAGCTGGACACCCGCGCCACCCAACACCTGTCGGAGCTACCGCCGGACGAACGCGGCCGGCTTCTTCTCCATCAGCTCGGCGTAGAAGTCGTTGCCCTTGTCGTCGATCACGATGAAAGCGGGGAAGTCCTCGATCTCGATCTTCCAGATCGCCTCCATGCCCAGCTCGGGGTACTCATGCACGTCGACCTTCTTGATGCTGTGGTCGGCGAGCCGGGCGGCGGGTCCGCCGATCGAGCCGAGGTAGAAGCCGCCGTGCTTCCCGCACGCTTCGCGCACCTGGCGCGAGCGGTTGCCCTTCGCGAGCATCACCATGCTGCCGCCGTGGCTCTGGAACAGGTCCACGTAGGAGTCCATGCGGCCCGCGGTGGTGGGGCCGAACGACCCCGAGGGGCGTCCCTCGGGCCGCTTGGCGGGGCCGGCGTAGTAGATCATGTGGTCGCGGAAGTACTGCGGCAGGCCCTCGCCGCCGTCGATCCGCTCCTTCAGCTTGGCGTGCGCGATGTCGCGGGCCACGATCATGGGCCCGCTGAGCGACAACCGGGTCGCGATCGGGTACTTGCCCAGCTCGGCCAGTATCTGGGGCATCGGCCGGTTCAGGTCGATGCGCACGACCTCGCCCTGGAGGTCGCCGGGGGTCACTTCGGGGAGGAACCGGGCCGGGTTCTCCTCGAGCTGCTCGAGGAAGACCCCGTCGCGGGTGATCTTCGCCAGCGCCTGCCGGTCGGCCGAGCAGGAGACCCCCAGGCCGACCGGGCACGAGGCGCCGTGCCGCGGCAGCCGGACGACCCGCACGTCGTGGGCGAAGTACTTGCCGCCGAACTGCGCGCCGATGCCGATGTTCCGGCAGATGTCGAAGACCTGCCTTTCCAGCTCGAGGTCGCGAAACGCCCGGCCGTGCTCGTTGCCCGACGTGGGCAGATTGTCGAGGTAGTGCGTGCTGGCAAGCTTGACGGTCTTGAGAGTGAACTCGGCCGACGGCCCGCCGATGACCAGCGCCAGATGATACGGTGGGCAGGCGGAGGTGCCGATCGACCGCATCTTCTCTTCCGCGAACGCCAGCAGCGACGCCGGGTTCAGCAGCGCCTTGGTCTCCTGGTACAGGAAGGTCTTGTTGGCCGACCCGCCCCCCTTGGCGATGAACAGCAGCTCGTACTCGTCGCCAGGCTCCGCATACAGCTCGATCTGCGCCGGCAGGTTCGACCCGGTGTTCTTCTCCGTGAACATGTCGAGCGGCGCCATCTGCGAGTAGCGCAGGTTCCGCTGGTCGTAGGCGTCGTGCACGCCCCGCGACAGCGCGGCGGCGTCGTCGGCGCCGGTCACCACGCTCTCGCCCTTGTGGCCGATGACGATGGCGGTGCCGGTGTCCTGGCACCCGGGCAGCACCCGACCGGCCGCGATGTTGGCGTTGCGCAGCAGCTCGAGAGCGACGAAGCGGTCGTTCTGCGACGCCTCCGGATCGTCGAGAATCGAGCGCAACTGGACCAGATGCGCCGGCCGCAGCAGGTGCGCGACGTCGTCGAACGCGGTGCGGGCCACCATCCGGAGCACGTCGGGGTCCACCGCAAGCAGCTCCCGGCCGTTGACGGTGACGGTGGAGACGCCGTCGGCGGTGAGCTTGCGGTAAAGCGTGTCGTCGGCGCCCCGTTCGAAGATCGGCTGATAGTGGAAGTCGGTCATGGTGCTCAATCGTGGCGTTGCTGGTGCTGCGGGTCCCGGCAAAGACTGCACTCGCTGAGTGCAATCCATGATTGTACCGTAGCCGATCTCGAATCCGAGGGCGGCGGCGCCACAGGAGACGCCGTGCCGGAAGCCGGTGCGCGGCGTTGGGGTCCCGACGCGCGGCGCTGGCGGCGGGCGGCGGAGAGGGTGGCGCTGAACCCGGAGATACAGCGCGTGCCCTGCCCGCGGGCGCCGCCGAAGTCGCGGGTCCGAACCGGCCGCGTTTGGCATACACTGTGCCCATGCTCAGACGCTTGCTACCCAGCCTGCTCGCCGTCGGGCTCGCCGCCGCCGTCCTGGGCGCGCCGGTCCACGCGCACCCGATGGAGGGCGCCAACGCGGGGTTCGTGCAGTCGGTGGACGGGCCGGCCCCCGGGCCGTTCCTCTACCTGGGCGCCAAGCACATGGTGACCGGCTACGACCACCTGCTGTTCCTGGTCGGGGTCATCTTCTTCCTGCGCCGGTTGCGCGACGTGGTGCTGTACGTCAGCCTGTTCACGGTGGGGCACAGCCTGACCCTGCTCGTCGGGGTGCTCGCCGACGTCAGCGTGAACGCCTACGTCATCGACGCCATCATCGGGCTGTCCGTCGTCTACAAGGGTTTCGAGAACGTGGGCGGGTTCAAGCGGGTGTTCAACGTGGCCCCCAACACGCGCGTCGCGGTCCTCGTGTTCGGGCTCTTCCACGGGCTCGGGCTCGCCACCAAGCTGCAGGAGTTCATGGTCTCGGACAACGGCGTCGTGGCCAACATCCTGAGCTTCAACGTCGGGGTCGAGATGGGCCAGATCCTCGCCCTGTTCGGGGTCGTGGCGGTGCTCGGGTACTGGCGCCATCGGCCCAGCTTCTCGCGCTGGAGCTTCGCCACCAACACCGCTCTGATGGTGGGCGGCTTCCTGTTCGCGGGCATCCAGATGGTGGGGTTCGTGCTGTTCTCCTGACCGCGCTCACCGACTGCTCGGGTTTCCCTCATGACCGACGTGCCGCCGCCCTCCCGCCGCAAGATCGTCGTCACCACCGGCAGCGCCCTGCTCACCGCCGCCGCGGTGCTGTTCGGCGCGATCCTGCCGGCCGAGTACGGCCTCGACCCCCTCGGCACCGGCCGGCTGTTCGGGCTGCTGGCTCTCGGGCAGGCCCAGCCCATCGCCCCCGAGGAGGGCGAGTACCGGGTCGACCAGATCGAGCTGAGCGTGTATCCGGCGGAATGGGTGGAGTACTTCTACCGGCTCGACGAGGGCAGCACCATGCTCTTCACCTGGGACGCCAGCGGACCGGTGACCTACAACTTCCACGCCTCGCCCGACGGCGCGCCCGCCGGCTACGCCGAGAGCTTCGACGCTCGGGATCTCGAGGACGGGCACGGCGCGTACACGGCACCGTTCACCGGCATCCACGGCTGGTACTGGGAGAACGTCGGCACCGAGGAGATCACCATCACCCTGCACACCGCGGGGTTCTACACCAACGCCCACGAAGGGCGCGCCCGCGCCTCGGGGTACCACGACCTGACCGACCTGCGGGGCGACCCGGTTCCGAGCATTCCCTGACCACCTTCACCCCTCCGACCGCCGGAACGCGGCCATCCGATCGTACCTGGGCGTGCCGCACCACGCCGACATGCCGGCGGCAGGCGCGAAGACCGCGCAGTGCGGCGCACCCCACCGGGACCGGCACGTGCTGCCGGGTGAGAAGGGCCACAAGGGGTCGCCCGGGCGCGCCAGTGCCCCCACCAACACGCCTTCCTGCTTTATGCAGCAACCGCTACCGTTCCACCCGGTTTCCTGCTATGGTGTCAGCGGTGACCTACGGCGACGGCATAGACTACCTCCGGCGCGCGGTGCAGCAGCGAATAAGGACGGAGGGTCTGCGGCCCTTCTCGGCGCGCACCGGCATTCCGATGGGGCAGCTACGAAGCCTCGTCGACGGCCGGGCCGCGCGAAGCACGACCCTCAAATCGGTTGCGTCGGTCCTCGGACTGCAGCTCTATCTCGGCCCCGCGCGGGCCGCCTCCCCGGACCAGTCGGGGCTGCCGCCGGAAGTCGTACAGGCCCTCGACCTGCCGCCGAATGCCGGTCTCTCCGAGGTGATCGCGGCGATCGACAAGGACACCGTGGCGTTGAAGTTGCGCGAGGCCATCGCCCTCGTGCAGGAGTTGATGGAGCGGACGGCGGCGGCGGCGGCACTGGTTTCCGACATCGCCTCCCACCGGCGGGAGCCGGAGGACGAGGTAGCGAAGAGCGCCGTGACCCTCATCCCATTCGCGACCGACGTCCGCGTCGCGGCGGGCACCGGCGAGGTGGTGTTCGACGAGTCGCCGGAGCTGTCCATAGTGGTCGCGGCCGAGGCGCTGCCGCCCTGGGCGCGGCCCGACCGCCTGTTCTCCGTCCAGGCGGCAGGCGACTCGATGGCGCCGACGATCCTCGACGGCGATCTCGTCGCCGTCGATCCCGGCCGCACCGAGCCGCTCAACGGGCGTCTGTTCGCGGCGCGCTCCGATGCCGGAGTGCTCGTCAAGCGCCTGCAGCGCTCCGAAGGCCACTGGCTCCTGAGCAGCGACAACCCGGTCCATCCACCGCGGCCGGTAGCCGCCGGCGATCGCATCCTCGGTGAAGTCGCGTGGTGCGGGCCGCGCGGGCGCTGCACGCCGTGACCGGGATTGCCCCGAGCGCGGAAAGAAATGCAGACCGGCCGGGAAAACACCTGCGCAAGATCCCGGAAGCGCACGGTCTCCCGATCGTCCCCCGCAACCGGCCTGCAGTGGCTGGTCTTTCCTTTCCGTTGATTGAACGGCCGCGAGTGCGCTACTCCGAAGCACCGAGGGCCAGCAACAGGTCCGCGGTACTCGTGTCGGAGTAGTCGGTCAGGCTCCGTGTCAGGCGCGCGGGGGCGCGCGGGCTCAACGCCCGCTCGAGCGGCGTCTCTCCGCGATAGTTCTCCGCGTCCAGTCTGGCCCCCCGGCTGACGAGGAAGCGCACGACCGACTCGAAGCCGTGGAACGCCGCGAGGTGGAGGGCGGTGTCGCCGTTGGCGTCGGCGGCGCTGACGTCGGCGCCCAGCTCGACCGCCACCTTGACGGCCTCGATGCCGCTGCCCATGACGCGGCGGAGGTCGGGGTCCTGGGTGAGGGCGACCTCCATCTCGGCCGAGTCCATCTCGCGGCCCCGGCGGTCCTTGCCGGCGCGGCCGAAACCGCGGGTGAGCATGCCGGCGGCGGCCATGAGGGGGGTCACGCCGCCGTCGAGGCCCGCGTGGGGGTCGCCGCCGCTCTCGGCGAGCCGGCGCATGATGCGGCCCTCGCCGAACTTGGCCGCGAGGAAGAAGGGGGTCGCGCCGACCCAGGTCGTGTCCAGCGAGAACAGCTTGCCCTGGCGCGCATAGCGCGTGCCGCGCTCGAGCCGGACGTGCGGATCCGCGCCGTGGGCAAGGAGGGCTTCGACCAGCGCCGCGTCGCCCCGGAGGACGGCGGCGTGCAGCGGCGCATACCCCGCGCCGAACGCGTTCGCGTCGGCCCCGGCGTCGAGCAGGACCGCGGCCAGCGCCCCGTGGCCGCTGTGCGTGGCCACCACCAGCGCGCTCGTGCCGGCCGGGGCGGTGTCGTCGGGATCGGCGCCGGTCGCGAGCAGCAACCGGGCGGACGCGACGTCGCCGGTGCGCGCCGCGAACAGCAGGGGCGTGAACCCGCCTTCGTCGATCACGGCGACGGCGCCGGGCACGCCGGTGCGCGGGGAGTGCGCGACGACCACGGGACGGACGCGCGAGCGCGCGTGCACGTCGGCCCCGGCGTCGAGCAGAACCTCGACCACGCCGGCATGGCGCTGCGACACCGCCCACATCAGGGCGGTCTGGTCTTCCGTGGCCTCGCGGGCGTGCACGTCGGCGCCGTGGGCGAGCAGGGCGGTCACCGCCCCGGCGCTGCCGGTGCGGGCGGCGGTCATCAGCGCGGTCTCGCCGCTGGGGAGCACCGCGTCGGGCGAGGCGCCCGCCTCCAGCAACTCCCGGACCAGCGCGGGGTTGCCGTTCTCGCAGGCCAGGTAGAGCGGGGTGGCCCCGAGCTCATTCGCGGCGTCCACCGCGGCCCCTGCCTCGATCAGCCGGCGCGCCGTCTCGAGGTCGTCGAGGTAGGCGGCCCAGTGCAGGGCCGTCGCCCCGTCGGGCTGCGCCGCGTTCACGTCGATTCCTTCGTGCAGCAGCGCCCGCACCGCGGGGCGGTCGGTGTCGCGGACCGCGTTCAGGAGCCGGAGGTCGGGCGGTTCGGCGAGGGCGGTCGACGACACCGCGGCCACGAGGCACGCGGCGAGCAGGAGTCTGCACCGTTGAACGGCGCCGCCTCGAATGCCGCCGCTTCCTGCAAGGCGCCGACGCTCGGGAGGTTCGGGCATCATCACCACCGAGGACCCCGCCCTCAGCTCTCCACCTGCAAGGAGGCGCCGACGCTCGGGAAATTCGGGCGGGCAGCCGGCAGAGCCGTTGGGCGATGTGTTCCGGGCCGGGTGGGCGCCACCTGCGTTCAGGCGCGCCCACGGGGAGCAAGCCGCTCCTGCGCGTCGACGTTCACCGGTTCGGCCCGTGCTTCTGGTGCGCATGCCTCGCCTCCCGCGCGCTCTGCCTTCCCCGCCTGACGCCGCGGTCCGGGCTCCCTCGGTCTCCTTGAGGACCAGAGAGCGGCGCCTGCGGGCGAACCTGCCCTACGAGCTGATTTCCCCCCACACGAGGTACGACCTACGGCGCCATTGCGTCAGACGGCCGAGAGCTCGGCGATCTCGCCGTCGCTCGTCCCGAAGCGCTCGACCGGCACCCCGAGCTTGTCCATCAGGGTCACGTGCAGGTTGGACATCGGGGTCGGGTCGGGGCACCGCACGTGGCGCCCGCAGTCGAGAGCGCCGGCCCCGCCGCCCGCGAGCAGGATGGGCAGGTTCTCGGACGAGTGCCGGTTGCCGTCGCTCAGGCCGCCGCCGTAGAGCAGCGTCGCGTGGTCGAGCAGCGTGCCGTCACCGTCCGGGGTCGCCTGCAGCCGGTCCAGGAAGTGCGCGAGCAGGGTCGTGTGGTACGTGTTGATGCGGGTCAGCTTGTCCAGCTTGTCCGGATCGTTCTGGTGGTGCGACGTCGGGTGGTGGGCCTCCGGCACCCCGATCTCGGGATAGGTGCGGCCGCTGTACTCGCGGCTGATCATGAAGCTGATGACGCGGGTCAGGTCCGTCTGCCAAGCCAGGACCTGCAGGTCGAACATCAGCTTCGCGTGCTCGTCGAACGAGGCGGGCACCCCCAGGGGCGCCGCGATGTCGGGGAGCGGCTGGTCGACCTGGGCCTCGGCCTTCTGGATGCGCCGCTCGATGTCGCGCACCGCATCGAGGTACTCGCCGAGCTTGTGCCGGTCGCGGGGGCCGAGGTCGCGGCGCAGGTGCGCCACCTTGTCGGTCACCGCATCGAGGAGGCTGCGATTCTGCTCGATGCGCGCGAGCCGCGCCGCGGGGTCGGTGCCCCCGGTGTCGCCGAGCAGCCGCTCGAAGACCGTCCGCGGGTTGGTCTCCATGGGCAGCGGCGTCGTCGCGCTCCGCCAGGAGATGGTGTTGGTGTAGGCGCAGGTGTAGCCGCCGCCGCACGTGCCCACGTCGTCGCCCGATTCGAGCGCGAGCTCGAGCGACGCGAGCTGGGTATGCCGGCCCGCCTCTCTCGCGACGAGCTGGTCCATCGAGACGCCGGCCCCCAGCTGCGAGCCCTGCGTGCGCTTCGGGGGCACGCCGGTCAGGAAGCTGGTGGCGCCGGTCTCGTGGATGTCGTCGAGCCCCTTGTTGCTGAGCCCCGACACCACGAGCAGGCGGTCGCGGAACCGCGCCAGCGGGCGGAGAATCGGGGTGATCTCGAAGCCGGCGCCCTCGGCCGCGGGCGTCCACTGCTCCATGACGATGCCGTTCGGCACGTAGACGACGCCCAGCCGCCGCACCGGGGCGGCCGCGGTGCGGCCGAGGGCGGTCAGGGCCGGCACCATGCCGTCGAGCAGCGGCAACGCGAGCGTCGCCCCGATTCCGCGGAGCACGGTACGACGGGGAAGGGCCTTCTTGCTGATCATCATGATTCTGATCTCCGCATCTGGAACGGCGTGCTCTCGACGATACCGACCACGAGGTCCGACCACCGGTAGTCGCCGGTTGCCGCCTCGCGCATGATTCGGCGAACGGCCGGCATGTCGTAGTGCTCGAGCCCCCGGCCGAGGGCGTACGTCGCGAGCTTCTCGACGACGGTCTGCACGAACTGCTCGTGCCGGCTCGCCAGCATCGCCTTGAGCCCGGCCAGCCCCTCGAACCCGGTGCCGTCGGGAAAGACGCCCGACGCGTCGATGGGGTCGCCCCCCTCGCCGGTGGCCCGCCACTTGCCGATCGCGTCGAAGTGCTCGAGCGCGAAGCCCAGCGGGTCCATGGGGGCGTGGCAGGCGGCGCAGACGGGGTTCTCCCGGTGCTGCTCAAGCCGCTCGCGCACCGACGCCGGCCGGCCGCCCTCCCCGCGGTCCGGCAGGTCCGGCACGTCCGGGGGCGGAGGCGGCGGGGGTGCGCCGAGCAGGTGATCGAGCAGCCAGTGCCCGCGGAGCACCGGCGAGGTCCGCGTGGGATACGAGGTGACGGTGAGGATGCTCCCCTGGCCGAGCAGGCCGCCGCGCACGCCGTCGCCGAACGTCACCCGCCGGAACCGGCTGCCGTAGACGTCGGGTATCCCGTAGTGGCGGGCGAGCCGCTCGTCGACGAAGGTGTAGTCGGCCTGCACGAGGTCGAGGACGCTGCGGTTCTCGCGGATCTGGCTCGCGATGAACAGCTCCGTCTCGCGCCGGAACGACTCCCGCAGGTTGTCGTCCCACTCCGGGAACAGCTCCGGCGTGGGGACGACGCTCGGCAGCGTGCCGAGGGCGAGCCACTGCAGAGAGAACCCGTCGACCAGGGCGTGGGCGCGGGCGTCGGCGAGCATGCGCCGCACCTGACCCTGCAGGATGTCCGGATCGCGTAGCGCCCCACGGGCGGCCGCGTCGAGGAGCTCGTCGTCGGGGATGCTGCTCCACAGGAAGAACGAGAGCCGCGAGGCGAGCTCGAGGTCGCTGACGGGATGGATGCTGCCGGGGGCCGCCCCGGCCGGCTTGCGCTCGATGCGGAACAGGAACTCGGGGTCGACGAGGATGCTCTCGAGGCTCCGCTGAATGCCGGTCTCGAAGCCGCCGGCGCCGTGCCCCGCCTCGTAGAAGCCCAGCAGGGTGTCGAGGTCGCGGCCCGTCACGGGCCGCCGCCAGGCCCGGCGCGCCAGCGTCGAGAGGATCTCCCGCGCGCACGCCGCCTCCTCGCTCGCGGACGCGGGCCGGCACACGAAGACCCGCTCCCGGCTCGGCGTCTCCCCCGGACCGGTCGCATCGAACGGACCGGCGATGCTCACCTGATCGACCGCCGCCTCGGGCGCCTCCGACGTCGAGCTCCAGCGCTCGGCGACGGCGAGGACCTTCCCCGTCGCCCGCGGCTGCAGCACGCCGTCGCGCTCCGACCGTCCCTGCACGAACGAGACGCCGAGCACCCGCGGCCCCGCCCGGGCGGCAATCCGGACCTCGAGGTCCTCGTCGGCGTGCAGGGCGTACTCCTCCCACGCGCGATCGCCGAGCACCGCGCCCGCGAACGTCCGCGGGGGCGGGGTCCCCGGCGCGCCGCCGATGGCGAACGCGGCCACGCGCTCCCCGTCCAAGCGCACCTCGAGCTGCTGCCGGTTCTGGAGGCCGCGCACGTAGTCGTAGAGCTGGCGCCGCAGCCGGATGCGGACGTCGTACTCGCCGTCGAGGGGGAAGTTGTGGCGAATCGCGATGCCCCCGCGCGACCCGAACGGCAGGTCCTCGCTCATGCGGCGGTCCTGGAACCGCATCGAGGGGAGGGCGTAGGTCTCGGTGGTCGGCTCGATGCCGGTGTCGCCGACGGCGAGCCGGCTGATCTTCCGGGCCGCGAAGATGTAGCGGTCGAGCAGGGCCGGGGACACCGAGAGGATGTCCGCCATGTTGTCGAACCCGAGGTCCGCGTTGTCGGCCGGCAGCAGCGCCGCCCCGTCGACCTCGAGCGCGAGGAGGTCGCGCACCGCGTTGGCGTACTCGCGCCGGTTGAGGCGGTGGACGGTGGTGCGGCCGGGCTCGGGGTCGGCGGCGGCAACGCGGTCGAGGGCCGTCTCAAGGGTCGAGGCGACGGCGGCGTAGGCGGCGGGGTCGGGCCGCGGCCGGCCCACCGGGGGCATCGCCCCCGTGCGCAGCTTCCGCACGACCTGCTCCCACGCGGCGGCGTGATCGCCCACGCGAGCGGCGTCCATCGTATCGAGGGCGAGCCCGGCCGTCTGCAACCGCGCGTTGTGACAGGTCACGCAGTAGCGGTCGAGGACCGCGCGGACCGACTCGGACTCCGGCTCGAAGGCGGCTCTCAGCGGTGGAGCGGCGTACCCAAGCAGGGTTACGCCAGCCACAGCGACGACGCATCGCCAAGTTCTGGACATGGCGCTCAGCCTCAAGTTCGCGAAGCGGCCTCCGTCGATTCTCCGCACTCCATGCACGGGCCAACGGGTACCGCAAGTTTACTCCGCCTGCGCTCGAATCGCCCGTCTATTCTCCAGAGCGCGTTGGCGGGCGGGGCTGCATCAGGCCGTCTCGACGAAGACCGGATCGACGGTCACCCCCGTCTCGTCGACGTGAACCGCTTCGTACGCGCCGCGGTTGGCGTCGTCGACACCGTCGACGAAGAACACCAGCGTGACCCTGTCCAGTCCGAGCTGCCGGGCGTACCGCGCCGCCTGCCCGAGCGCCCGGCGGTACCCGAACGCATCGGTGAAGCTCTTCACTTCGAGGCCGTACGCCTTGCCCGCGTAGCGGATCAGCAGATCGATGGCCCCGTTGCCGACGGGAAACTCCGGGTAGACCCGCCCGCCCCGCGGCTGGAGGAATCGATCCAGGAAGGTGTACAGGACGAAGTGATGGACCGCCTCGAACACCCGCAGGTCGCGGCGCCGCGGCGCGTCCCTCAGCAGCCACCCGCGGTTCGCCCGCAGGTGCCGCTCGAAGCGCCGAAGGAGCCGCCGGACGTCGAGCCCGGCGTCGGTGATCGTATCGGACAGGTCGTCGAACCCCGTGAACACCGACCCGGTGTAGCCGGCGAGCGTCGACGAGAAGTAGTTGAACAACCGCTTCTGCACGAACGGACAGGAGAACCTGACGTACTGCCGGCCGTCCGACGCCGGATCGCGGTCGATGACGCCGTTCAGGTACAGGAAGTTGACGTGGGGCTCGTCGAAGTGGAACGGCCGCCTCTCCCCTGTCTGGAAGAGGTCGAGAACGACGTCCCGGTACGGCGCCTCCCTGACCTTGCCAATCAGGTGCTGCACGTTCGCGTTCGGCAGCGCGTCGACCGCATCGGCGTACGCGGCGTCGAAGTCCTCCATCGTGATGGACGGACCCCGCCGGTTGTACGTCTCCGTAAGCAGCTCGCCCAGCCACGAGGTCAGGCCCGGCTGCCCCCCGGTCTCGCGGTATACCCGCTCGACCACGGCGGGCTCCACCGCCTGCCCGCTCTCCCGTTCGTACCAGGCGAACATGCCGCCGACTTCGTCCTCGGTCAGGTTCGGCACATGCACGCTCTGCTGAACGTTGAACGGCGATCCAGTGGCGCTGTCGACGCCGAGGGCGCCCCGCACGCCGACCAGGGCCACGCCGTGCAGCCGGTAGTCCACCTCTCCGGCCGGTCGCCCCGCCTGCAGCCGCCGATGACCGTGGATCTTCCGGAACACCCCCACGATGCCCTCGATGGCTTCCGCGGGCAGGGCGTCGAACTCGTCGAGCACGAGGATGAGCCGCCTCGACCCTCGTTCCGCCCTGAAGACCCCATCGAATTCGTCCGCCGAACGGATCGGTCCCGCGTCGAACCCCAACGCACCCGCAATATCCGCCGCGATGCGCCCGATCACCACGCCGGCGTCCCGCACCGTCTTCAGGTGTTCCACGCTGGTCGCGACGACGTCGACCGCTTGATGCCGCCGATTGTCCCGCAGCCGCCGCACCGCCTGTCCGACGATCCACGACTTGCCACGTTGCCGGGGCGCCCAGACGGTGATGTACCCCCCGCCGTTCGCTGGACCTCCGCCCCCCATGAGCGCGGCCACAACCCGGTCCACCAGCCCTGTCCTCGGCGCGTGGAAGTGCTGGTCGCTATCGATCGGGCCGTATGAGGAGAATCGGCGCATGGCGGTCGCGAAATCCCGTCTCTCCTCGCGGAGCTCCCAATACCCTTCAAGTCGCTCTTTCGACCGCGGAAATCTCCGTCGCGGACAGCCCGTACAGGTCGTAAACCAAACGATCGATCTCGGCTTCGACGCGGTCTTCATCCAAATCCGTTTTCGGGTCGCCATTCATGTTTGCCGCCACGATGCTGTCTACCAAGTCAATAAACGGGCACTGTTCGACAGCGGCTATCCTTGGTACAGAAAGGCGTTCTACGGAAAACTTCTTCCACTGCGGCAAACCCATCCCCGTGGTTAACGCAGAATGCCTTACCGCCCACGTGATCAAGGTACTGTTCAGAACAGCGCAAAGATATTTTAGTAGACCTCCTCCAGATCCTCCGGGCCTCATAGACAGCATAAACGCCTTGTCATTGCAGTACATTTCCAGATCAGAATAGGCAAACCTACCCTTGGGCGACATGTCCATCCAGAACAGCTTCTCCTTGCCGAAATCGGCATGAAAGGCACAATCACGAAGATTGTACGGTGTACGGCCTCTGTCTTGGCGTTTCCTGAGTCGGGCGTAGAATCTGTCCAAGTGAATCTTAACAGCCCGATAGTCACTCACATCCACGGCAGGAACGTCACCATATCCATTGTGGGTATCAATCAACCACAAACCGGCCCATCTTGCTCGATACCGCCGAACGTCCCGCCCTCGCAGGACCGGCTTGATGATTTCCCTGGACCTCGGATCCGCCTCGATCAGCGCGTCCTTCAGGGTGCCATCGATGATGAAGGCGTCGTTGCAGCCCGTTACTATTCCCCGGCTAATCGCGATATCCCACTCCTTCAAGGGTCTACCTGCCGCTTTCATTTTGTCTAGTATGGACTGCTCGACCGGCGACAAGCACGACCACGGCATGTCACCTTCAGGCCGCAATGGAACCCAGACGTCGTCGGGAGGCGGAAACGTCTTGGCGGATTGACGATCCATGTCCACGCATCTGGCCGTTTCCTCGCTGCCGCCGCTGTCGCCCTCGCCCCCCTCGCGCACGAGCAGGAGGCTGGTGTCCACAATTGTGTTGTCGAAGACATCCTTGCCCACCTCAAGCAGGCGCAACGGTGTGTGCCGCTCCGAGAAGTAGCGGCGGGTAGACTTGCCGTACTCCGCCCGCAGCCAACTGTTGGAAGTGATGTAGGACAACAGACCCCGATCGCAGAGCAAGCTACAGCCTCTCTCCAGAAAGAGCTGGTAGATATCGCCGGTGCTGACGAAGGTTTCATAGCTCGCATTCCCGTAGATCCGTCCGAGCGCGCCACGGCTCTTCTGTAACTGAACGTACGGTGGGTTGCCGATGGCGATGTCGAAGCCGGCGGTGATGCCGAACATGTACTCCGGGTCGAACCAGTCCGCTCGGGCGTTCTGATCGTAGGGGTCCCAGCGGGCTATTCTGTCGGCGTCGGACGCGGGCATGCCGATCTGCCTCAATTCCGCTTCCAGTTCGCCGCGCAGATTCTCGTCATTTTTGCGATATTCCAGCTTTTTCTCCCGTGTGTTGGCGTGGAAGTGGCGCTCACGACTCTCCTGCAGTTCACGCCGCAGGTTCTTCGTTCGGTCCGACGTCAGAGTTCCGGCCTTGCCGTGCAACGCCAATAGCGTGTCGGCCGCGACGAAGCGTGTGTCCAGGTTGGGCAGCGGCTTGATGCCGAAGTTGGCGGCGGCGTCCGGGGTCCTCTCCTGTTCTATCGCCAGAGAGATGAAGAAACGGAGCTTGGCGATCTGGCATGCGATCGGCTGGATGTCTACGCCGAAGATGCTGTTCTGGATCAGGTACAGCTTGCGGCCGAAATCAGTATCTTGATAGCGCTCGAAGGTATCGCTGATTTCCTTCAATTCGGCATCGCGTTCCTGTTGATCGACCGTACCGAACGCCGCCGTGGCGCGACGACCTGCGATGTCCCGTTGCAGGGACTGCCATAGCCGGTTTCCAGGGTCGAGGCGGCGCAAGATCAGGGTCAGCTTGTGCAGGATACCCATGGGGAACGCTCCCGAGCCAACCGCCGGGTCGATGATCTTGAGCCCGGCGACCGCGCGGACGATGCGTTTACGCTCGGACGCGCTGAACAGCTCATCAGCGTCGTCAAAGGCGTCGGCGTAGTCCAGCAGATAACGTAATCTGCCTTGCCAGAAATCACGGTCGCCGTCGGCGGGCCGCGCCTTGTCCGTCAGGCGTTCGGTCACCGCCTGGTCCACCATGTAGTCGACCACGAGGCGGGGTGTATAGTAGGATCCGGTGCCTTTGCGCGCCGTCTCCTGGGTCTCCGGGTTGTACGCGGCCAGCAGGTTCTCGAAGACCCGACCAAGCAGCTCCGGGTCGAGGGCGACCTCCTGGTCGAGCGGGGTGTTCTCCTCGACCGTGAACTTGTAGCCGCGGAACAACGGGAACAGCCCGTTTCGGTCGAAGAACAGGCGAGCGGGCACGTTCAACTCCAAGCCGTGGCCCTTCTGGAGATGTTGTCGGTGAAGGCGTCGATACGGCGCCCACCGGCGGTCGTGCTGTCGAAATCATCGAGGCAGTCGAACAAGCCGCCGTTGACGAACGGGACGGCGTTCAACCCGGCAATGAAGTCGTCCGGGTCAGTCAACAGATTGCGGTAGCGGTACTTGCTGAAGTCGCGATGGGTGCTGTGGGCTTTCTTGCTGAACGCGCGCTTGTCGATCTCGGTGTTCAGCGTGGCGAAGAACAGGTTCTGGAGCACGGCACGGTAGTAGTCGCTGCGGTCCGGGCCATGACGCTTGAGCGCACGTCGAGCGAAGTCCTCCGCGAACAGTTCCTCGGGGACGAGGCCCTTCTCCTTCAAGAACCAGATGAACAGCAATCTCGTGATCATCCGGATGACGTGCCGTTCACCGTTGCCGTCGCCGGCGCCGTCATCAGGGAAGCCGCACGCATCGACCGCCCGCTCGAACCACTCGAACAACTCGCGGTAGAAACGCCGGTTCAACGCTTCGGTGTCGAGCACGGTCTCCCAGGCGGCGTGCAGCCCGTCGAAGTCTCGGACACCCTTCATTACCACGAGGCCGGGCAGCACGAGGTCCACGAGGATGTCGACATGCGCTCGGTGCGGGATGTCGAAGCGGACGTCCTTGATCAGCGTCACCTTCTCCAGCACGTCCCGGTTCTCATCGGCTTTGTGGGCGCGGCGATGGATGGCGGCCAAGGTCAGGGTCGGGCCGTGCCGGAACAGGATGACGGCCGGCATCTCAAAGAGCAGATTGACGGCGCGGGTCGTTTCGGCCAGACGAGTACGGCTGTATCGATCGCCGGTCAATTCCGCCGCGAGAAACAGGAAGGACTTGATGCGGCCGTCGTCGAACCCGGTTCCGTCGAACAATCCCCGTCGTGCGTCGATCTCGTCGTCGGTAATCTGAAACACGATCTCGACAGCGGCCAAAGCGTCGAACCAGTCGCGCCTGCGGTCGAACATCTGGCGCCGTCGTCCGGTCAGTTGGCCGCCGAACCGATCGAGGAACGCCGCCACGTTGCCCGCGTCGATCGTCCGCTCGCTGCGGTAGCCGAGAGCGTTGAACAACGCTGCCGCCTGATCGCGAAGCGGACGCTCGTCGGCGAAACCGGACAGAGCAGCGGCCACCGCGTCACGCGTTGCTTTGGCGTCCTGTTCCGTCTGCATCGTCTGCATGATTCCGGTCCATGATTGCGAGCCAGGCAATCAGCTCGAAGTCCAAGGCCCGGTTGGGTCGCTCCGATGTCCGCGTCAACCTCGCGCCGCGATCGAAGCCGAGTCGCTGTTGCTCGGTTGCCCTGAACGTGCCGATGATGCTGCGCAGGGCGGCGGCGAGGAGCGCGTCGTATGTTGCCATATCCTGTCCATGCCCGGTCTCGCGGTCGAACGCGTCCACCAGAGGTGTTAACGCCTCGCTTCGCCCGGCGGCGACCGCCCGAAACAGCGTCAGGACCTGCTTGGCCTGCTTGAACGTGTAGCGAACGGTCCCGTCGTTTCGCACGTAGGCCAGGAAGTACGGCTGCAGCGGGTTCGGCGTCCGCGCCCCGGACTTCTGGCGCTGTCTCAGGCAAAAAACCGCCCCGGGACGGATCGCTTGCGCCTCGAGCAGGTCGGCGCGTGGCTCGGCTACGGCGTGGACCCCGAACGGCGCAGCCTCAAGCGCGGTGCGGTTCTGCTGGATGTACGTCAGCAGATCGGCGATGAAGTCGTCGAGCGTGAAGTCGCTCATGGCGATACCGTCGTCCGTCGCCTCGACGTCGAGGATTTCCTCGCGCAGCCGCTTCAACTGCTCGTCGCGAAAACTCAGCGAGAGCCGGATAGCCTGCTCGCTCTCGGTGAGGTCCTTCGTGCTGACCGCGAGCGGGTCGTCGACGCCCGTCGCCGCCGCGTCCGCCAGCGCCATGCGCGCCTCAACGCGGACCTTCAGGTCAAGGTAGCGGTCGAGCTCGGCAGTTGGCCAAAAGTTGATCATGGCGACTTGCTCGTTGCGGCTGCCGATCCGATCGATCCGGCCGAAGCGCTGCATCAGGCGTACCGGGTTCCAGTGGATGTCGTAGTTGACCACCAGATCGCAGTCCTGCAGGTCCTGCCCTTCCGACAAGCAGTCGGTGGCGATCAGGATGTCGATCTCGTCGCCCGAGCCGGCGTCCTGCTGCGCGCGTGGCGCGAACCGCCCCAGGATCTCCGAGAAGTCGGCCGCGCCCAGCGTAGTTCGATTCCCGTCGCCGCCGGTTACGAGCGCGACGTGGACGCCGAGCGACTCTCGTGCCCAGCCCTCCAGGTGGGCGTAGAGGTAGTCGGCGGTGTCCGCGAAGGTGGTGAAGACGAGTGCCTTCCGGTTGGGCCGGCCGTCCTTGTCGGATGTCGGGTGCCGGACCTTCCGCTGCAGCGCCCCCTTGAGCTCGGCCAGCTTCGCGTCGCGCTCGGCAGTGACCAGTTGCGCTCGGCGGTGCAGCTCTTCGAAGATGCGCCGGTCCTCGCGCAAATCCTGCCGCCACCGGTCCAGATCCAGCGCCGCGAGTCGGTACCGTCGCCCTCCCGTGCCGAGGGTGAACTCGTCGTCCTCTTCGTCCGAGTCGGGGAACATCCTGATCTGCCCGCTGCCGCCGCCCTGCAGCCACGCGTCGATGCGCGAGTCGAGCTCGTTCATCTTCTCGAGAATGCGGGCCATCGTGAGCGCGAACGAATGCACGGAGCTTTCGAGCCGCTTCAGCAGGTTCACCCGGATCATGCCGATGAGCCAATGCTCTCGGTCGCTCTGGTCAAAGCGGTACTTGGCTTTCTCGGCTTCCAGCTCAGACCGATCCGTCAGGTACTGCGACGGCATGTAGACGGCCAGTCGAAAATCTCCGATCCGCTCGTGGAGGTCGTCGTACGAAAGCTCGCCTTCACGGTCTGTCGATGGGTACAGGTTCTGCGGTTTCGCTCGCTTGGGGAAACCGCCGATCCGCGCTTCCACCTGTGGATAGAACCGGCGGACATGGTCTCGGGAGCGAGCGATGGTGACCGCATCCAACAGCGCCAGGAAGTCTGCGCCGAGGCTGCGGAGCAGGGCGTCCTTGTCCGTCTGCCCTCCGGACCGCCGGCGGCGCGCCCGTTGTTGTTCCCATTGCTGGAACTGGCGCTGAGCTACGCCGAACAGCGTCTGGATGTCCCCGATGCCGAGCGTTTGTCGGAACGTCTCTCGGCGCTTCTCGGTCATCAGGTAGATCTGGTTGCGCAGGTCGCGCAGGCTCGTGTTGACCGGTGTCGCGGAGAGCATGAGCACGCTCGTGCGCACGCCGGCCCTGATCACTTCCTCCAGCAGCCGGTTGTAGCGGCTTCGCCGGAGAACGTTGCCTGCCTCGTCCGTCCGGTCGCGCCCCTCGTTGCGAAAGTTGTGCGACTCGTCGATGACGATGAGATCGAAAGCGCCCCAGTTGAACCGCGCGAGATCGATTTCGCCCGACTCACCTTCGTAACGACTCAGATCGGTGTGTGCGAGCACGGTGTACCCCAGGCGGTCCGCTTCGAAGGGGTTGTTGCGGTCGGCCGCCCGGGACGTGTAACGGATCCAGTTCTTCTTCAGCTTCTTCGGACAGAGGACCAGCACCCGCTCATTGCGAAGCTCGAAGAACTTGATGACCGCCAACGCCGTCCAGGTCTTCCCGAGCCCTACGCTGTCGGCAATGATGCAGCCGTTGTGGCGCAACAGCCGGTTGATGACGCTGGTCGCGCCGTCCCTCTGGAACTCGTACAGAGCGTTCCAGATCTGGGTGTCGTGAAGGTGGACGCCGTCCAGCAGTCCCTCGCGGTCGCCGCGCTCCGCGAGCCGGTCCTCGAAAACGTGAAAGAGGGTCTTGTAGTAGATGAACTCGGGCGCGTAGTCCATGCCGAGGCGTCTGAGCGCCGCGAGAACCTCCGCCTTTGCGTCGCGGGTCAGCCTGTCGTCGTTCCAGAGGTCATCAAACCAGCGCAGGAGCGGCGCCCGGTCCTCGTCGTTGCGAACCTCCAGGTTGAGCTCGACGTTAGGCGCCGCGCCCAGCCCGAGGCCGCGCCGCGTGAGGTTGGAGCTGCCCACCAAGGCCACGGAATCGCCGGCCAGCCGCGCGACGTGGTAGAGCTTGCCGTGCAGGAAGTTGGCTTGCGCGATGGTCCTGACGTCGACGCGCGCCTCGATCCAGGCGGCGCAGGCGCGCGCCAGCGCCTTTTGCGCCAGCACTCGCGTCAGCTCGAGCCCTCCCTCCTCCGTCAGGCGGAAAACCTTGGCGTTGTCCGCCGACGGATCCATCGAGCCGACGCCGCGCGGCTCGCCATAAAGGAAGCGCACTCGGCCGGCCGCGTCCAGCACGTCGCGCAAGGCTTCGTAGGCGTAGATCGTGAAATAGGCGGAGACGATCGACAGCCGGGCGCCCGGATCGATCCAGGTTCGAAGGAAATCCCCGACGCGCCGGCTCCGGTTGTCGACGATGGCGGCGGCTTGCGCGGGCGGTGACTCGGACGGGGCATGTGTCATCGCAGTCGACGCCCACGGCAACTTGTCGAATTCAGGGCCATGAAAGGGCTTGACGAGTCCAGCCTGGAAGATGTCGCATGTTAGCCTGAGAGTTCCGAGTTCGCGTGGTAGTTCTGGCGTTCATGAACCTCGGCCGACTCTCTCGGCCAACCTGTTCCCAGGCCAGTATAGCGAGATCCGGCCTCCTCCTGCGCCGGCCGACCGCCAAATCGAACCCCGGCACCGCCGGCGCGCACGGACGGCGAGCCGACCCCTGCGCCTCCGCACCCTTACTCCCCCGGCCGCTGCGCCTCGCGAATCGCCCGGAACTCGCTGGTCGCGCTCCAGGCGGGCCACTCGTCGGTGGCGGCGAGCCGCGCCCCCATGTGGTACATGAACGTCAGGTCCTCGAGCGCCCCGGACAGGTCCCAGTCCGGCTTCACCTCGTCGGACACCGCGTGGTAGTCGTTGGCGGTGTACTCGTTCCGCTTCTCGATGCCGTAGCCGGCCGGCTTGTCCAGGTAGTCCACCCCCGGATCGGCGTAGAACGCAGGAATGCCGACCCGCGCGAACGAGAAATGGTCCGAGCGGTAGTAGAACCCCTTCTCGGGCTCGGGGTCGGGGTTCAGCACCCGGCCGAGCCGGGCCGCGACCTCTCCCGCGACGTCGTCGAGCCCGGACTGCCCCATCCCGACGATCGTCAGGTCCCGCGTGCGCCCCCACTGGTTGAGGACATCCATGTTCAGGGCGGCGACGGTCTGGGCGGCCGGATACAACGGCTCCTCGCCGTAGTAGCGGGACCCGAGCAGCCCCTGCTCCTCGGCCGTGACGGCCAGGAACAGCACCGACCGGCGCGGCGGCTCCCCCTCGGTGAACGCGCGCGCGATCTCGATCAGCCCCGCGGTGCCGGTGGCGTTGTCGGCGGCGCCGTTGTAGACCTGGTCGCCGGCGAGGCTCTCGTCCCGGCCCAGATGGTCCCAGTGCGCCACGTACATCACGACCTCGTCGGGCGCCTCGGTCCCCGGCAGCCGCGCCACCACGTTCTGCGAGTCGATGGTCCGCAGCTCGTTCCCGATCTCCAGGCTTCCCGTCACGCCGAGCGGAATCGGCTGGAACGCGCGGTCCGCCGCCTGCTGCTTCGCCGCTTCGAAGTCGAGCCCGGCCCGCTCGAAGAGCATCTCGGCCGTCGCGCGCTGCACCCACCCCTCGAAGGTCGCGCGGCTCAGGTTGTCGTCGGCGGCGATGAGGTCGAACGACTCCGCGTAGGGCGTGCTGCCGACCACCTCCCAGGGATACCCGGCGGGGCCGGTCTCGTGGATGACGAGCGATCCGGCCGCGCCGAGCTCGGCCGCGATCTCGTGCTTGTACGTCCACCGGCCGTAGTAGGTCATCGCAGGCCCGCCGAAGGCGTCCTCGAGCGGCGGGTCGTTGACCAGGAAGAGCAGGATCTTGCCGCTGACGTCGGTCTCCCCGAAGTCGTCCCAGTCGTACTCGGGTGCGCGCGCGCCGTAGCCGACGAAGACGAACTCCGCGTCCGAGACGCTGACCGCGTCGACGACGTGCTTCGTCGACGCCACGTAGTCGGCGCCCGGCTCCAGGGTCCGGATCTCACCGCCCCCGGCGACGACGAGTCCGTCACCCGGCAGCGGCGTGATGCCGACGAGCGGGACGTCCTGCACCCAGGTGCCGTCGGGGTTGCCCGGCTCGAGCCCCAGGGCGGCGAACTGCTCCGTCAGATAGGCGACGGTGAGAGTCTCCCCCTCCGACCCCGGCGACCGCCCGCCGAACTCGTCCGACGCCAACCGCTCGATCCCGGCCAGCAACGTCTCCGCGCCGATCCCGGCCGCGACCTCGGCGGCGCCGGCGCCCGGCTCGTCAATCGCGCCCCCGCAACCGATACACGCGAGCACCCCACCCAAGGCAACCAACCTGCGCACGGTCGTCCTCCCGACCCGCGACACGTCCGGGTCTGCAGTCGTGGCGATCATTCCCGCCCCCGTCCCACCTGCCACAGCAGAAAGCTGATGGTGTCCACCGTCTCGTCGATCCGTTGCGACACCGGCTGCCCTCCGGAGTGCCCCGCCTCGGTGTGATACCGCAACAGAATCGGGGTGGCCGCCCCGTGGGTCGCCTGCATCAGCGCCGCCATCTTCCGCGCGTGCAGCGGCGCGACCCGGGTGTCGCCGTCCCCGGTGATGTAGAGCGTGGCCGGATACGCCGCGGTCGCGTCGACGTTGTGGTACGGCGAGTAGGCATGCAGGTACGCGAATTGCCCGGGGTCGGCGCTCGACCCGTACTCGGGCACCCAGAAGCTCGCCACGAGAAACTGGTGGTACCGCACCATGTCCAGGAGCGGATAGGTGCAGACAACGGCGCCGAAGAGATCCGGCCGCTGGTTCGATACCGCCCCCACCAGCAGTCCCCCGTTGCTGCCGCCGCGAATCGCGAGATGCTCCGGGCTCGTGTAGCCCTCGGCGATCAGATGCTCGGCCGCCGCGATGAAGTCGTCGAACACGTGCTGCTTGCGTTCGAGCATCCCGCCGCGATGCCACTCCTCGCCGAGCTCGCCGCCGCCCCGCAGGTTCGCCTCGGCGAACACCCCGCCGCTCTCGAGCCACACCGCGGCCAGCGACGAGAACGCCGGCGTCAGGCTGATGTTGAACCCCCCGTACCCGGCCAGCAGCGTGGGGTTGGCGCCGTCGAGGACCACACCGGCGCGATGGGTGATGAACATCGGCACCCGCGTGCCGTCCTTCGACGTGAACCACGACTGGGTGACCTCGTAGGCGCCGGTGTCGATGGGTACCTCCACCTCGGCCCACACCGTTCCCACGCCGGTGGCGAGGTCGTACCGGTAGATGGTGCTCGGCCGATGGTAGGACTGGAAGGTGAAGAACGCCTCGTCGCTCGTCCAGCGCCCCGCCCCGCCGCCCACCGAGCCGAGCGTATCGAACGCGATGTCGCGCACGTGCGCCCCCGACAGCTCGTGGATCGCGACCCGCGGCTGCACGTCCTGCATGTAGGACACGGCCAGCCGGCCGCCCAGCCCGCGGGCGTCCTCGATGACGACGTCCGGACGCTCGGGAATGATCTCGCGCCAGTGCTCCACCGCGGGATTCTCCGGATCCACCAGGACCACCCGCTTGTTCGGCGCATCCAGATTCGTCGTGATCACGATCCGGTCGCCGGCGAACTCGGCCCACGACTCGCTCACACCGTCCGCGATGACGGTCCGGAACGGCGCATCGGAGGCGAGGTCCTTCAGATGGATCGCGGTGGGGCCGGACGACCCCTCGATCACGTGCACGAGCAGCCACCGTCCGTCGTCGGAGAGCACGGACACCGGAATCTGGTACCGCTCGTAACCGTCGCCGAAGAGCTGGACATCCCCGCCCGGGTCGGTGCCCAGCGCGTGGAACATGACCCGCGGGGTCACGTCGCCGTAGCGCTCGTAGTAGAAGCCGGCGCCGTCGGGCGTCAGGTTCACCTGGCCATACCGGGCGGCGGGCAACGCGTCGTCGAGGTCGTCGCCGGTGTCGACGTCGCGCAGCCGGATCGACACCTCGTCGACACCGCCTTCCCGCACCGCGTACGCGGCGAGGCGGCCATCCTGCGAGACGTCGAGGTAGCTGACGCTCGTGGTGTTGTCGGGGCTCATCGGATGCGGGTCGACGAGCACCCGTTCGGCGCCGTCGAGGCCGGCGCGCACGTACAGCACCGACAGGTCCTGGTCGGCCTGCCGCCGGCTGTAGAAATAGCGCCCCCCACGCTCGTTCGGCAGACCGACGGCGTCCACCTCCAGCACCCGGGCGGCGAGCTCTCTCAGCGCGCCCCGCCCCGGCAGGGGCTCGAGCAGCGAGTCCGCGTAGGCGTTCTGCGCCGCGATCCAGGTGCGGGTCTCCGGCGCGGTCTGATCTTCGAGCCAGCGGTACGGATCCTGGATCCGGACGCCGTGCAGCGTCTCGACCACGTCGTCGCGTTCGGTTTCCGGCGGCGCCACGTGCCCTCCCTGTCCCTGCACTGCCGGTACGCACAGCACCGCGAGGACGGAGGCGACCATCCCGGCCCCCGCGCCGCGAAGATGGCGGCACATGCCCCGCGCCATCAGCTTGCCCCCTCCCGGTGCAGTCGCCCGGTGAGCCAGCGCCCGATATCCTGCACCTCTTCGAGACACACCTGGTGGGCCATCGCGTACTCGCGCCAGTCGACGGGGTACCCCGCCGCGCGAAGGCGTTCGGCGCTGGCGTGTCCCAGGGCGTGGGGCACGACCTCGTCGTGCCGACCGTGCGCCTGCAAGACGTCGAGCTTCCGGTTCGCCGCCGCGGCTTCGTCCGGGAGCGCGTCGGCCAGGGGCAGATAGCCCGACAACGCGACGATGCCGCCCAGAGCATCGGGATACCGCAGCCCCGTGAAGAGCGCCATCGCCGCCCCCTGCGAGAAGCCGGCGAGCACGATGCGCGACGAGGGGACGCCGCGTTCGATCTCGCGGGCGATCAGCTCCTCGATGGCCGCGGCGGACCGCCGGATGCCGGCCTCGTCGTGCCCGCGTGAATCGAGGCTGACGATGTCGTACCAGGCCCGCATGCGCATGCCCATGTTCAGGGTGACGGGAATCTCCGGCGCGTGGGGGAAGACGTAGCGGATAGCCGCGCCGGACGGGATGCCCAACTGCGGCGGCAGCGCGGCGAAGTCGTGCCCGTCGGCGCCGAGTCCGTGCAGCCAGATCACCGCGGCGTCGGCCGTGCGATCCGGATGCTGCTCGACCGTTTCGAGACGTGGTTGGGTGATGGTCACGGGATCGGCTCACGGTCAAAGAGGGTGGATCGCGGCAGGCGGCGCGACGGTCCACGAGCGGCCGGCTGTCAATGGGTCATCGCGTGCAGCAGGAAGTTGATGCCGACGGCGTACGATGTGACCGAGAACCGGTAGAAGAACTCGTAGTCCTCCCCTTCCCGCTCCCAGCCGTCGGCGATGTCGGTGTTGTGGGTCATCAACACCATCAACCGGCCGTGCTCGTCGTAGATGCCCCGAACGTGCACCTCGTCGCTCAGCGAGCCGCGCTCCGAGGTGTTCATCCCCCCGACCCGCCGGAAGTGCTGAATCGACGGCACCTGCGGCACCTCGTCGATGTCGAACATCCCGTGGTGAATCGGATCGGAGATCGGAATGTCGACGATCGGGTACTGACCGGGCGGCAGGACCTTGCCGATCTCGGCCGCCCACTGCTCCCAGGCGTACGGCCCCCAGAAGTCATCGACCCACAGGAAGCCGCCCTTCCGCAGGTAGGCGCCGAGACCCTCCGCCTCGGCGGCATCGAGCCAGAGGGTGCCGACGTCCGACATGAAGAGGAAAGGATAGTCGAACAGCGCGGGATCGCTCAGCCGGACCACGATGTGGTCCGGATCGTTGCGCCGGTCGACCCCCACCGGCGCGTGAGTCAGCTCCGAGAGCCGGATCGTGAAGTTGATGTCGGCGTCGGGATAGTCGGTATGCCAGCCCTGGCCCCCCCGCTCGCGGTGGGTGCTCTGATACAGCCCACGCGCGAACGTGAACAGCCGGTGGGTCGGCTCGGCAGACGGATAGCGCGGGGGCATGCGCCTCCAGCCCCACTGCGCGACGGCGACGGTCGATCCGCCGAGCAGCACCGCCGCGATGACGGCCGCAGCAATCCGTCTCACGGCAGGGTCTACTCCTCGGCCAGCGCCCTGAAGTACTCTTCGATCAGATCGCGGAACCCGTCCGGAACCTCGTCGCCGCTGGCCAGGAACAGGTCCTCGCGGTCGCCGTCGACTTCGCGGCGCAGGCGATACTCGAAGCGCTTCAGCTCCTCGATGACGAACGACTGCATGCTCGCGATCGCCTCGGCGCTCTCGTACACCCGGGGATCGTCGAGATTGCGCATCGCCTGGATGATCTCGGCGAGGTCACCCACTTCCCCGAAGTTCTCGGCCCGCAGCAACCGCTGCAGCTCCTGCGCGTCGGCCCCGCGCTCGCGGAACTCGCGCTGCCACTGCCGCACGTCCCGGGGGTCGAACGCCCAGTCGCCGGGCCGGGCGTCGCCGGGGCCGCCCCAGCCGAACGGGCTCCCGAAACGGTTGCCGCCGGCGCCGTCCGCGACCGCGCCTCCGGGCTGACCGCCCGATTGCGCGTTCTGCCCCTGCCCGTCCTGACCTGCCTGTCCCGGCTGGCCGGACTGCCCGGGCTGGCCCTCCTGGCCCTCCTGCCCAGGCTGGCCCTCCTGACCGGGCTGGCCCTCCTGCCCAGGCTGGCCCTCCTGACCGGGCTCGCCCGACTCGCGGTCGGCGCGGGCCTGACCCTGGCGTATCCGCTGCTCGAGCGACTCGAGCCCCCGCATGAGGTCCCGCGTCTGGTCGAGGGCCTGCTCGAGCCCGGTCCCCCCGGCGCTGCCGACCGCCTCGCCCGCCTCGGCGAGCTGCTGCTCCAGATCGCGTAGATCGTTGCCGATCTCCGCCTCGAACTGCTCGGCGTACGCCGGCGATCGGGCACGGATGAGACCGCGCGAGTAGCGGATCTTCTCCTTGAGCTTGCTCTCCCGAATGCCGTTGGCGGCCTCCTGGAGCTCCGTCGACGCGCCGCGCTCCTCGCGGCGGAACTCGGCCGAGGTCGAGTCGATGTCGCGCTCGAGGTCGGCCACCTGCGATTCCATCTCGTTCTTGCGTTCGGTCAGGCGGGCGATGCGGTCGACACGCTCCTGGTCGGCGACGTCGCCGAGACCGGACACCTGGTCGCCGACCTCCGCCTCTTCCGCGGACAGCTCCTCCGCCCGCCGCCGGAAGTCCTCGATGTCCCGGGCGAGACGCTCGCTCTGCTGCCCCTGCAACTGGCGCTGCACCTCGCGCAGGCGGTCGAGGGCGGCCGCCGCCTCCGCGAACCCCTCGTTGTCGGCGTTCGCCGCCGCCTGACGCATCGCGTCGGCCGCCTCCTGCAGACGCCGGGCGGCCTGCATCATCTGGGGCGACTGCTGCTCGCGCGCCAGCCGCTCGAGCCGCCGGGCCGCCTCCTCCGCCTCGTCGGCGAGCACGCGTTGCGACGCGCCCCCGCCGGCCCGCGCGGTCTGGCCGCCCCGCGCCCGCCGGCGCTGCCGCTCCGCTTCCTGCTCCTGCCGGCGCGCCAGCTCCCGGAGCCGCTCCATCAACGCATCGACCTCGTTGTCGGCGGCCTGCTGCTCTCCGCGCTGCACCGTCTCGTACTGGTTCTGCAGCTTGTCGAGCTCGAGCTCGAACAGATCGGCCAGATCCTCGGCCGCGTTCTGCCCGCCGCCGCCGCCACCGCCGCCACCGCCGCCCTGCTGGACACGAACCTCGTCATAGGCCTCTTCGGCCCGCTGCAACTGCTGCAGGGCGCGCTGCTCGGCCGGCAACGCCGCGTCGACGTCCTGTTCCTGGAGCGCGCTCTCCGCCGCCCGCATCTCTTCCGCGGCCCTCGGCAGGACCGCGAGAATCGAGCGAAAAGCCGGGTCGGCGGGCATGACGCGGCTGTTCATCCGCCGCACCAGGGTCTCCACCTGCTCGCGCAGCCGTCCCTGGGCCAACGTCAGGAAGACGAGGTTCTCGCGGAACTCCTCGTCGTCGAAGGTGTCCCGATCGCGGATGACGTTGAAGGTCGCCGAGATCACCTGACGCTGGGCCTCGGACAGGGCGCGGGCGTCGCCGCCGCCGCCACCGCCGCCGCCACCGCCGCCGCCCTGCGACTGGGCCGCGCGGAAGTCGCGCCGGAACGCCCGGATCTGCACGAAGTACAGATCGCTCTTGACGACCCGGGCGGTGTCTCCCTGGTTGTCTCCGGCGCTGCCGTAGTACGAGATGAAGTCACCCGGCTCGAGCTCGAACTCTTCGAGGAACAGGGTATGTCCGGCGGAGATCTCCCGCAGCCCGCCCTCTTCCGAGTCGAACAGCTCGACCGTCTCCTCCGGGCCGCCGTTCACCGAGTAGGTCAGGCTGAGCGAGCGCACGCCGAAATCATCGTCGGCGCGGGCCTCCAGGAACACCTCTTCGATGGCGTTGGCGGTCGTGTCGCGCCCCGGCTTGACGAACATGACCGAAGGCGCCTGATCGGTGAGCACGTCGATGGTGTACCGCGGGGACGCCTCCACCCGCTCGCCGCTCGGACCTTCGAGCTCGACCTGGTAGAAGCCGTCCTCTTGGATCGGGAAGGTGGCCGTCAGGACCCCATCGTCGCGACGGCTCAGGGCGGCGTCGGAGGTCTCGTCGAACACCAGCCGGCCGGCCGGGGTGCTCATGGTCGGAAACACCCGCACGCGCACCTCGGTTCCCCGCAGGACGGCGATGTCCCCGCCGTCCTGAATCAGACGCGGCTCAAGCCCGGTATAGGCGGGGAAGTGGAACTCGAGCTCCAGGTGATCGACGTACGGCAGGTCGATGACGTCGACGGTGAACGTCTCCGAACGCACGCCGGTGGCATCGATGTAATAGTCCGTTTCCTCCCGGATGTCGAAGAGGACCGTCTCGAACGCGCCGAGCTGCGGCGGTTCTCCGTCGAGGGCGCCCTGCGGAATCATCGGGACGGGCTCCCAGGGCGCGTCGGGGCTGCTCCGCATGAACAGGTTGACGTCGTTGGTCTCGAACCCGAGGAGCTCGGCCGTCGCCGTGAGATCCGCCCCGCGCGCGATCGTGACGTCGCCCGGCTGCACCACGATGCTGTAGGGGCTGGCCTCGTCGAGGCTCCCGGCGGGGACCATCAGCGCCGCCGCACCGTGCTGCAGGTACGAGGGGGCCAGAATAAAGGTGAGGAGGGCGGCGGCGGAGACGAGCGCGAGATAGCTCGACGACCGCCGGATCTTCTCCCGCTCGACCGCCGAACCCAGATCGAGGTCCTGGCATCGTTCCACGGCCGAGCTCACGAGCCGGTCGACGAGAGCCGGAGAATAGTCGGGGCTCCCGGTCCGGGCTCCGCGCTTCGTTTCCTCCAGCGCGCTCAGCACGGTGGCGTCGAGCGTCGGCTCGTGCTCCTCGAGATACAACGCCACCCGCTCGTCCGACACCGACCGTGCCAGCGGCCGGAACAGGTACCGGAACCCCAGCCCGGCCAGCGTCAACCAGGTCAGGGCCCGAAACGCGATGACCGACCCGGCAGAGAATCGGAAGAACTCGAGACCGTACGACGAGACGAGAAACGCGGCGAGACCGGCCGCCAGCACGATCGCGAGACCGCGCAGGGCGATGCGCACCCTCCACCGGTTCCGCACGCGGCGAATTACGCCGACCAGATCGTCGGGGGCGCCGGATGACCACAAGCTGCTCAGCATGGTTGCCCTCTCCATCTACGGACGCACTGGCTGCCCATGTTACTCCCAAAAACACCGGCGTCCACAGTCGAATCGCAAATCTCCCGAAACACCGGCGAAACGGTGGTTCGCGACGCCCCCTCGGCAGCGCGAGGCCGCGTCATGGTCCGTGGAAGGGTGTGGTTGGCCGTACACTGGCAGGTGGGGAGCCGTCGACCGGATCGAGGGCCGTGTTCTCTGCCCGCGGCTGGCCGACGATACCGGGGCGATGGCGCGTCCGGGTCTCACCCCTTGGCCGTTCGATGCCGTTTGAGTCTGCCGAGTTCCTCTTGTTCCTGCTCGTGACGTTGACCGCCTTCTGGGCACTCGAGCGGTCGCGCCCGGCGCAGAAGCTGTTGCTGATCGCCGCGAGCGCCTGGGTCTACGGCAGCTACCGGTGGGATTTCGTGGGGCTGTTGGCGCTCTCCATCGCCGGCAACCACGTGGTCGCCGGTGTCATCGACCGGCGGGCGGGGCTTCCGCGGAGCCGGTGGCTTGCCTTCGGGGTGGCGGCCAACCTCGTTGCGCTGGGGTGGTTCAAGTACTCCGGTTTCTTCGCCGAGACCTTGAACGATGCGTTCTTCGCCGCGGGGCTCGGCGCCAACCTGCCGATCCCGCAGGTCGTCCTGCCGATCGGCATCTCGTTCTACACGTTCCAGACCATCGCCTACCTGATCGAAGTGCACCGCGAGTCGGGTCCGAAGGCGAAGAGCCTGGTCGACTTCGCGGTGTTCGTGGCGTTCTTTCCCCAGTTGCTGATCGGTCCGATCTGCCGGGGACGCGACCTGTTGCCGCAAATCGAGAGGCCGGCGCCGGCCCGCATCGAGAAGCTGCCGCTCGCCATCTCGCTCATCCTGTCCGGTCTGTTCAAGCGGATGGTGCTCGCTTCGCTCCTGTTCGATCTCGGTGTCAGCGATATCTTCCAGGTGCCGGAGAACTACACCGCGGCGGCGCTGTGGATGGCGATGTTCGGGTACACGGTGCAGATCTACTGCGACTTTTCCGGCTACGTGGACCTGATGCGCGGCTGCGCACTCCTGTTCGGCTTCGAGATTCCCGACAACTTCAACAACCCGTATTCGGCCGCCAGCGTCGGAGACTATTGGCGGCGCTGGCACATGACCTTCAGCCGGTGGTTGAGAGACTTCATCTACTACCCCCTCGGGGGGTCGCGTTGCCGGCAGCGCCGCGCCCTGTTCAACCTGTTTGCGACCATGGTCTTCTGCGGGCTCTGGCACGGCGCGACCTGGGGCTACGTCGTGTGGGGCGCGCTCCACGGCGCCGCGCTCGCATTGCACAAGTTCAGGCTCGACGTGCGCCGGGCGCGCGGTGAAGACGTGAAGCGGCGGTTGACCGCGACGGAGTGGCTGCGGGGCTGGTCGTGGACCCTGCTCGTGGCGAGCTCGTCGCGGGTGTTCTTCGTGTGCTCGGACCTGGCGGTGGCCAGGACGTTCCTGGTTCGGATGTGCACGCCGGGTCTGCGGGGTACGGGTTTCTCGCTGCTGCTGCTGCCGTTGACCCTGGCCGGCTTCTGTCTCAATTTCGTCGGCGATGCCGTTCGCGCCCGCTTCGTTCGCGGGAGCGAGGCGCTGCCGCTGGGGCTGCGCTGGGTCTTCTGGCTGGCGATGTTCTACCTCCTGCTGGCGGTACGTCCCCTCGGCGTACTGCCGAACACCTATTTCCGGTTCTGATTCGCCGGACTCGCGACACCGGTCGAGCCGCCCGTGACGAAGTCCCGGCGCATCCGAGCGGCGATGCATCCCGCCTGAATCCGTTGTTCTTCGGACTGCGTTCAGTCCGCGCTGCCCTCCGACTCCGGGGTGCGGTTGCCGGCGAGAAACCCGCGGGCGAGCGGGCGCCGCGCCGTTCGCGACATGGCCCGCTGGCAATGTGCCCAAGATGCGCCCTCCTCACGCCTCGTCAGGCTGCCGCTCCCGGTGCAACGCGGGGTTCCACCACGGGCTGCAGAAGAGCGCCGGCGGAGGATGCGGCAGGGCCGGACGCCAGCGTCCTCCGGGGTGGCCATCTGTTACAATGAGAACCCGTCGCCGTCCGCCGCCGCCAGGCGAGCGGGCCGTGGCACCGTGTTCGGGAGAGCCGAACTCATGCCGCGCACACCTCCTTCCGGTCCCCCCCGCCGCGGAACGTCGCATTCGCCCTGGACCATGCTGGCGCTCTGCTGGAGTCTGGCGCTTGGCCTGGGCGCACACGTCGGCCGCGAGCTTCACGCCGACGCTGAACGCAATCTCGTGCTCGGCGAAGGGACGCGGTGGCAGGTCGAGGCCGCGAGAGCGCTCGCCGGAATCGGCGAGGTGACGGGGCTGGCGAATCTGCGGGCGGTGCTGCACGTGCACAGGCGCGCGTTCTACGAAGCGCCGTTCACGGTGGGCGGCCGCCTGCCCCCGCCTCCTCCCCCGGCCGCGGCGGCGGCCCCGGTCGAACCCGAGCTCGCCGTCCCCGCGCCGCGGCGGGTGATGATCGTAGGCGCTTCTTCGATCCAGACCGACCTCGGGCGCGCATTGGAGCGGCGGTTCGAGGTCTTTCGGGGCGTGGAGGTGCTGCGGCAGGGGCGTCACTCCACGGGCCTCGCGCGCCCCGACTACTTCGACTGGCACGCGAACGCGCGGGCGCTGAAGGCGTCGTTCGAGCCGGATCTCGTCATCGGGCAGTTCGGCGGAAACGATGGCCAGGGGTTGACGGATCGCGATACCGGCCGGGCCGTCGCCCCCTTCTTCACGGACGAATGGGACGCGGTCTACGGCGCCCGGGTGGAGGCGTTCGTGGACGTCTTTTCGGACGACGATGTGCCGGTGGTGATTCTGGGCATGCCGGCGATGAGGAACGACTTCCACCAGAGCAAGATGGCCCGGATCAACGCGGTCACGAGAGCCGCGTGCGAGCGGGCCGGGGCGTACTTCGTCGACACCTTCGCGATGACCGCGGACGCGGCCGGGAACCCCGTCGGACGCGCCCAGGTGGACGGCAGGCTTCGGGTCGTTCACGCCCGCGACGGGATGCATCTCAGCCGCTACGGATCGGAGTTGGTGGCCGGCGGGATCGTCGACGCCGTCACGGGCTGGTTCTCGTTCGCGCGGCGGGAAGCGGTAGCGGCGGCGAACGACGTCCCGCTCGTCGAGGACGCGGCGGCCGGGGACGCGCGCCGTCCGTCGGCGGAGCAGACCCCGGTGCGGACGCCGCGGGCGGCACCGGGGGAGCGTGCGTACTGGCGGTCGATCGTGGACAGCGCGGATCCGGTGGACTTCGAGGCCTATCTGGAGCGCCATCCGAACGGCGCCTTCCGGGCGTTGGCGGAGAATCAGGCGGCGGTGTTGCGCGGGCAGGCGGCCGAGAGGGCGCTGGGGCTGGACCGGGAGGCGCGGCGTCTGATTCAGCGGGGACTGCAGGCGCGGGGCTTCGACCCCGGCCCCGCGGACGGGCTGTTCGGGCCCCGCACGCGGACGGCGATCGAGCGCTGGCAGGCGGCCGGAGGCGGGACGCCGACCGGGTATCTCGACGGACCCGCCGCGAGGGTGCTGCGGGAGGAATAGGCGTTACGATGGCCTGATGGCATCGTCCGACGGGAGGTCGTGATGGCAATCGCGCTCACGGTGAATGGTGAGACCCGCACGGTGGACGTCGAGCCGGACACGCCGCTGCTGTGGGTTCTGCGGGATACGCTCGGGTTGACGGGCACGAAGTTCGGGTGCGGCATCGCGGCCTGCGGAGCCTGCACCGTGCACCTCGACGGCCGGGCCGTCCGGACCTGCACCCTGCCGGTCTCGGCGGCCGAGGGAATGCCGATCACGACGATCGAGGGCCTGGCCCCCGACGGCGCGCTGCACGCGGTGCAGCAGGCCTGGATCGATCACCAGGTGCCGCAGTGCGGGTACTGCCAGTCCGGCATGATCATGGCCGTCTCGGCCCTCCTCGCGCAGCG